>CBDANA010000009.1:0-1192369 GCA_965197385.1 Vicinamibacterales bacterium | reverse complement strand
TTTCGAAGGCGGACGGCTCCCAGTCGCTGGAACTGCAGCGCGACGCACTGCAGGCTGCGGGCGTCGACGCCGGCCACGTCTACCACGACGTCGCGTCCGGCGCAGGCGCTCGCGCAATGACTGACTCCCCGACGCGGGTGGCAGAGCAGCGGTGGCACTACGGGGTTCCAGGCGCCGGCCGTGGCGGTGATGGCGGTGGCGGCGACACTGCTCCCCGGACTGGCCGTCGCGCAAGACGTCTACTTGCGCGCCGGGATCGACCTGAGCCGTCCGGCCGGCACGCACTTCACCGACGCGGATTGTGCGAGCCTGGTCCCGGCCGCGCTGTACGGCTGCGGCTTGGGCGACGACGGCGCGCCGCTCCGGTCGGTGGGAGACGTCGGCACGGTCGCAGGCGTTGAGCTTGGGCTCGGGTACGCCGTGGCGCCCGCCGTTCGGCTGGAGGCCCTGCTGACCTACCGGCCGCGATTTACGTTCGATGGTCACGCCAACTTCCTGGCCCCCGACCGTGAGCAATCCGTGTCCGTGGATCTGTCCTCGCTGTCCGGGATCCTGGCCGCGTATGTAGATCTCCCGGCTTGGGAGTGCGCCCGATCGGCCCGTTGCGCCCCTTCGTCGGCGGGGGCCTCGGGGCGTCCCGCATGGCCAGCGGTGAGACGCGCATGACGTTCCCGAAGACGCGGACCCTCGTGCCGGGCACCAGCCGGACGGGGTTGACCTGGAGGCTGATGGCCGGCCTGGGGATGTCGTGGGGCGAGCGGGCGACGCTCGATCTCGCCTGGCGGTACACGGATACCGGCGTCATCGAGACCGGCGCCGCCCTGGCCGAGTCGAATGGCTCGACGGCAGCCGGGACCCGGTGAGGCTCGATCTGGCGCCGACACAGGCCCCGTTGCGGAGCCACGGGCTGCACCTGTCTCTGCGGTATGAGCTCTGATTCGCCGCTTGCACGACCGCGAGCTGCCGCGGCGAGCCTTTTGGCTTGACCGAGCGCGCGGCGGAGTGGATCGCCCTGCTGGCTGCTCAAGATACGAGCAAGGCGAGAAGGTCCTCGCCCCCTTGAATCGGAGCGCGCTGGACCGTGATGCCGCTCGGAAGTGTCGCAAACGACCGGTTACGCAACGGTCAGGCTCCCGACATGTTTTTGATGACTTGGGCGTTGCAACACCGTGTTGTAGTATCGATTTGATTGGCGATGCCTTTATGCGACGCTGATTGATTCGTCGTCGCCGGAGAGACATCATCTCGCCTTAGCTCGTTTGGCTCTCATAGGTCTTCGCCTCGGTGTTGCCCCGATTCGCCGTGCTGTTGCCTTCCACAGCGGTCCATGGCCAGCCTCGTGTCCCGCGGTCGCGTGTGCGATCTCGTGTAGCACGGTGTCCCGAATTTGCTCCTCGCTTCCCTCCAGTGCATGGGTGCGGCTGATCCAGATCACGTGGTGTCGGAAATGACAGGCGCCAAGGCGTTTCCTGGCCTCGCCGAACGCGAGCGTCCAGCCCGTGAGCCCATGCTCGTCCATCAACCGCCTCGCCATTCCGCGACGCCGTTCAGCCTCTCCGCACCGTTCCTCGCGCTTTCCCTTCCCGCCCTGTGAAGTAAGCCATAGGAGACGTTCCAGCCTGTCTCTTCGCAGCGTACCTTGGCGCTCTTCGGGTTGAACTTCACGATCTCGCCACGCCTTGGTCCGTCGGGGCTTGTGAACGTCACCTTGTCCCCCACGCGGTAGTCAGCGCGTGCGTTGTCGTGCCGCGTGATGATCGTGGCTCGTGGCGCTCCTCTCGAGGGCTTTAACATTGACTCGGGGACGTTCCAGTTCCGCTCTGCGGTGTCGACGACCTTCGCGAAGCGGCGCCGGCCCTGCCTTTGGAGAGATGTCCGTGGATTGTTTTCCCCTGTGGGTGAACTGTACGGCAGACCCGATAGATAGCGGGCGTTCCTCCGGCTGATTGATCATTCGACCTTCTCCTCCGTCTTGGAGTGGATCAGTCCCAGCACCCGGTACTCCCGCGTGTGCTCCATCCGTTCCACCACAACTCGCTACTCTCTGGACTCCAGATCGATGTCGGCTCGACTCCGCGGCGGTCAGTTGACATTCTTCAGTTGACATTCTTATGACTGAAGGAAGACATCGCCATGAGTGGCCACGACGCATTCGAGCGCATCCTGGCATCGTTGTACGACGCCATGCTAGACGATGTCCACTGGCCAACCACCACGGCCCTGATTGACGAGGCCTGCGGCCTGGTGCTTCCGCCATCAACTGTTGTTACCCCGCCCTTATCTCGTTCTAACCAAACCGCTTAGACTAGATATTCAGTGCCAGAGAGGTGCCAGCGTCAAATCGGCTGGAAGTATCTGGATGATTAGGGCTTAAGCTCTCTTCACCAACACTTGATGACGGAAGCACCCCTGGGTGCGTGTCTGTCGCGCTTTACCCCCACCGAGTGTCGCAACTACATCCGGCATTGTGGGTATGCGGCCGCCACAGCATCATGAAAAACGCGTTAGTCACCCTGTGACTCCCAATGCTCTGTGGTACGACGGGTTCACGACTGCACTCGTCTGATTATTGATCTCTGGAAACGACACGCTACGACCGAGCTCATCGACCCAGGATGCTGTTTCGTGCGGAGCGAGCTTCAGACCCACCAGACCAATCTGGTAGAACGTCTTCATCATCTGACACTTGAACATCTCAGCTGACATGACGCCGTCCACCAATTGCATTGCCAGCTGAACTAGACCAACTCCTCCAGGATGATCGGACGCGACCCTAAGGCACAGCTCCTCGATTTCTCCGTCGGAAATCGTGGATAGTTTGAATGACGCGGTTCGTCGTTGAAGTATCGACGTAAAATCCATGAGCGTTGGGTAGTCTCCACTCCACTCGTCCGCGAGTGCACGAAGGCGGGACCTCGAGTACTCCCCCTCAGCCAGTCGAAGGTCCTTGGCACCGAACTTAGTGTGGTGCGTTGCGGCACCGAGGCAGGTGTTGAAAAAAGCGATTACGTCACGAGGTCGCCTTGCAATCGAATAGATGTAGTCCCAATCGGCTTCTGCTTGAACGCTTTCGGTAGGACATCCCTGTGAGTCACGACCGCACTCGTATACCTCCGCGCGATGAGGTAGTTGATGCGCTTGTCGAGCACCTCGAGAATATGTTCCTTCGTCCACTCAAGGGAATATACAATGACTGATACTTCTCCCTCCTGAAATCCAGAGTCTCTGGTCAATCGAAAAACGCGCTCAATGAGATCTCGCCTAAGCGCCACGATCACTTTGGCATGCCGAACTTCGTTGAAATCACGCGCAGTCTGCATCAGCGCCATGATCAGCTTGTAGCGAAGACGTTCTTCCACCCAATTTTCGTCCAACCCATCAGCGATGACGTAGTAACCATGTTGCTTATCGGTTAAAACCGAATCCAGTAGACGAGGAACCTTGTGCAAGTCTTGGACCTGTGCCTTGCTAATGATGTCCTGACCGCGAGACACCAGTTCGGATTTCTCCTCCTCAGTGAATCGGTCCACGCTTTGCGCGGAACCGCTGACGGCTGCTGCCTTCGCCCCGAGAGTGGCCTTTAGCTCCGCATTCAGCTTGGTTTCCACATGGCTTGTGATCTCCTTGACGCGAAACTCCGTATCCTGCCAAAAATTTTTGCCCCAGTCCTCCAGGTACTGGATCGCTTGACGCATATCTTTGTCGTGTTTCGACGGCCCCATGAACAGTGCTCGCAGTCTCTCGATCAGAGACTTGGAAGGCTCTGCACCTATGCTCAAAATGGTGCGTCAGAATCTCGACCGTCAGGACGTGGCGCCACAGTAACTTGAAGAACGGATCAAGATTGACACCGATGTTGCCGAAGAAGTTGAGGATCGTCGAGTTGGCGACGTAGGTCAGTGCGAGGTGCTCAGGGGACAGCCTAATAACCTGTCCGGGGTGTCTCTGTTCGAGAATCGCCAACAGAGCAGACTTCCCAGCGCCTGTTCGACCGAGGACAATCCGTCGACGGTCACCGATATCCTGAAGAAGTCGAAGAGCACCGGTATCGACGAAACAGTCCTTGAGGAACCCGCCATCGTCCTCAGCCGCCGCGGCACCCTATGCTGTCGGTCCTTCTGAAACGAAACCGCCCAGCCCTGGAGAGCGGATCATCACGGCTCGACGACTGGGTTCCACGAGCGGTCACGGTTCCTCCCGCGTTGCCAGTCCTCGGGCCTGAAACAGGAGATCGGGTGCTCGCGCGACTTTGAGCGCAACAGGCGCAGGCGGTACCAGCCCGCCAGCGGCCCCACCCGGCCGGACCCGCCGCCCCGCGCACCGCATCACCCCTCCACCTCGTGCGACGCGGCACCGCGTAAAGGCGCACGGCCCCCCGGCCCCGGCGCGTGGCCGGGGGCGGCAGTGGCCGGACACCGCCCGCCTGTGCGCCGCGGCTCACGCACGGGCCACCGATACGAACCGGCCCGCGATCGTGGCACACGCAGCGACGGGGCAGGCCGACGCCGCCGAACACGAGCACACCCCGCGCCCGGCTGCGGCTGCATGCCGGAAGGCTGGATGCCACTCGCCGGCGCAGGGCCACACCCGCCAGCGGGGCGTCGCCTAACGGTCGCCGCCAGCGGCCTCATGCCCGGCGGGCGAGCCGCCCGGGACGAGGATGGGATCCACGAGACTGGCCATGTTCCCTCGCCTTGCGGCATCTCTTCTGCCGCTTGTGTGTCCGCTTTATATTCGCTATGGTGCGCGGGTGCGGAAGCCCACCAGTCCGGAGCAGCTGTACATTGATTTCGACGGCTTCTTTGCCGCCTGCGAAGAACAGGCCGATCACCGGTTGCGGGGCCGGCCCCTGGGGGGTCATCCCGTTCGCCGGGGCCGTCAATAGCTGCGTGATTGCCGCCAACACGATGGCCAAGCGCGCCGGGGTCACGACCGGCATGGCCATCGCGGACGCCCGCCGCCGGTGCCAGGGGATCGCACTGGTCCCCCAGCAGCCCGATCTCTATACCCGCGTGCACCACCGTATCGTCGCAGCGGTTCTCGACGTGCTGCCCATTGATGCCGTGTGCTCCAGTGACGAGTTCGCCGCCACGGTGGCGCCCCGCGATATCCCCGCGGCCCTCACGCACCAGATCAAGCAGCGCCTCCGTGACGCCGTGGGCGATCACATCACGTGTTCCATCGGCTACGCCCCGAACCGCTGGCTCGCCAAGATCGCCGCGGACCTCGACAAGCCGGATGGCCTGACCGTGCTGCATCCGCGGGACCTGCCGGGCCGTCTGCTCACGCTCGACCTCGAGGACGTGCCAGGGGTGGCCACGCGATTACATCCGGAAGCAGGAAGCAGACGAGAAGAAACAGGAGAAACTGGAACTTGGCTAATCGAAGGCCCCTTCGAGGGGCCTTCCTCATACCGCCCCCTCAGGGGGCGGTAGCTGATTTGACAGTACCGGTCTGAGGGCCTGCCACAGGTTGGCGGCTCACTCGCTCATGCCGTCCCGCCGCTCAGAGCCAGGCGAACTTCGCAGCGAACAGCCCCGCCATTGCGATCAACCCCGACGAGCACTCGCGCCCGCGTCCCGCCAGCACCTTGATGAGCACGTAGGTCAGGACGCCGATCCCGATGCCGTCCGCGATGGAGAACGTGAGCGGAATGGCGAGGGCGATCACCACGGCGGCGGCCGACTCGGTCAGGTCAGCCCAGTCGAGATGCGCTAGGGCGCGCGCCATCAGACACGCCACGTAGAGGATAGCTGGCGCCGTGGCGTAGGTGGGAATGGACTCGGCCAGCGGCGCGAAGAACAGACAGGCGAGGAACAGCACCGCGACGATAACCGCCGTCAGCCCCGTCCGCCCACCAGCCGCGGTCCCCGCCGCGCTCTCGATGTAGCTGGTCACCGGCGACGTTCCCAGGAGGGCGCCGCCCACCGTGCCCGTGGCATCGGCGATCAGCGCCCGGTTGATGCGCGGCAGCCGCCCGGTCGCGTCGAGGAGATGTGCCTGCTGCGCGACGCCGATCAGCGTACCGGTCGTGTCGAACAGGTCGACGATCAGAAACGTCAGGATGACCGCGATCATCCCTGTCTGCAGCGCTCCGGTGATGTCGAGCGCCAGCAGCGTCGGTGTGGGATCGGGGGGGCAGCGCGACGATGCCCTGCCAGCCCGACACGCCCAGGGCGATGCCCGCAGCGGTGACCCCGAGAATGCCGATGAGCACGGCGCCTGGCACGCGGCGCGCGGCGAGCGCCACGATCGCACTGAACCCGAGCACCGCCAGCACCGGTGCTGGCGTCATCAGATCACCGATGGTAACTAGGGTTGCCGGACTTGCCTGAATGATACCGGCGTTCCGCAGAGCGATGATGCCGAGAAACAGGCCGATGCCGGCCGAGATCGCCAGTTTCAGTCCCTGGGGGATCGCCTCAATGAGCCACCGGCGGACCGGCAGGACGCTCAGTCCCAGAAACAGCAGCCCGGCGACGAACACCGCACCGAGCGCGACCTCCCACTCGTAGCCGAGGCCGAGCACGACGCCGTAGCTGAAGAACGCGTTGAGCCCCATCCCAGGCGCCAAGGCGACGGGGTAGTTGGCATACAGCCCCATGACCAGGGTGCTGAGCGCCGTCGCGAGACAGGTCGCGACGAAGACGGCGGCGAACGGCATGCCGGCCTCAGCGAGGATCTGCGGATTGACGAAGGCGATGTAAACCATCGTCAAGAACGTTGTGGCGCCCGCTGCCACCTCGGTGCGGACATCGGACCCGTGCTGGACGATTCCGAAATAGCGGTCCAGGAATGGTGTCATCAGAACCTGATGATAGCGTTGTTGCACGAATCGTCACGGGCCCGCACGATGCCCACCGACAGGCGAGTTCGTTGAATCAGGTCACGGGCGGCCTTCTTATCCCGTGACGTATTGTCAAGTTGAGGCTGACGGCCGTTTCTGATCCCCAGCATGGCGGGTTCACGGCTGGCTCGAGCCCAGTATCTTGGGGGTCGATCGACGAGCTTTTCGTTAACTTGATAGCCAATCCACGCGCCCTTTCGTCGCGAAACATCACGAAGAAACTGGGCCGGCGCCTGAGGTCGTGCTGGTAGCCTGAGCGAAGCACTCGAGGGCAAGAAATTCCGCTCTCCTGCAATGTTCTGAACAGTCGTTTGAAAGGATTTGCCGGTGCGCTTGTCGTAGGCCCAAAGGCGGGGCCTCTCGCCCGAACAGAAGTGTCTCAGGAGAAAGCGCGGAACGTAGTGGTGAATGGCGGCCATGATGGGTGTCTACCGGACGGTCCTCTGCAGAAGATTTATGAATCAACATGGTCCGACGACTGGACTTGCCGGCGAGAACAGATGTCACCTACGACGCCAAAGAGACCCTTCGTCCGGATGTTCCAGACGGTCTTCGCCAGGATGTGTGCGTCCTGGAGTTCGTTCCAGGCGCGCACGACCGCCGAGGTCAGCTCCATATCGTTGGGATAGAGCGTCGTCAATTCAGCGGCGGACTGGGCGATGCTCATGAGGCTGTACACTTGACAGTTCGCCTCGATCCGCTCCTGGAACGTCTTCTGGATGTCGGCCATCGAGAACATATTTCGGAGAGGCGAGCGGTCGTCGAACACCGCTTTATTGAACCCGGCGATCGGCCGGCCTGGTGCCGCCGACCAAGACCGCGTCGTTGTCTCGACGGGGCGCCCGATCAGGTGCCCGCGATCGGACGGTCAGGAGGGTGAAGGCGCTCGGACGGCGACGGTGGAAGAAGGCGAAGGCGTCTGGTGACCATCAGCAGTTCATCGCGCGCGTGGAGAATGCGTTCTTCCGGTACACGTCGATCGTCGGCGACTGTCTTCGGGCACGCAGTTCATCGGGGCAACGGCGTGAGGCCGTGCTCGCGTGTCACGTTCTGAACCGGATGACCGAGCTTGGCAGACCCGTCTCGTACCGCATCGGTAGGTGACGGGCCGGACCCGGACGGCGCGGCTCGACGCTCCGCGAGTTTGGCGTGACGATACCAGTGGGCGCGCGCCACGTCGTCCCACAGGTCCGCGCGCTGGTCGAAGATGCGGAGGCGTCCGTCCCGATGGCCTTGCGCCCCAGTCTGGCCGCGCTGTGTGACGAGATCCGGACGCTCGAGCAGCGGATACACGGACTGGAACGCGAGCTGGCCGCGCTCGCCCAGCAGGTGCCGCACGTGGCGCACCTCCGCACCATCCCGGGCATCGGCCTACTAAACGCCACCGCGCTGGTCGCGTGTGTCGGCGACGTGCGGCGGTTTCCGTCGGGCCGACACTTTGCCAGCTATCTGGGGCTCACGCCGCGCGAACACTCCAGCGGGAATCGCCGGCAGCTGGGCGCTATCAGCAAACAAGGCGACCGCTATCTCCGCACCTTGCTCATGCATGGCGCCCGGGCCGTGCTGTCCCACAGCGGCAACCCGCAGAAGACCACGCCGTTCCGGACCTGGGCGCGCGCGATTGCCGCGCGCCGCGGGGCGAACATTGCCACCGCCGCGATCGCCAACCGGCTGGCCCGGATGGTGTGGCGGGTGTGGCGTGACGGACCCTTTGAAGCGCGTAGGCCTGCCCGCATCCGCGCACCAACGCCCGTGGTCGTTGCGCGCGCGGTCGAGCACGCAGATCGTGCCGAACACCTCGCCGCTTGGCCATTTCAGGGGATAGCCGATGTAGAAGCGCATCCCGTCGGCCAGATCCTCGTTCCCCGACCAGACCGGGTCGTGGGTCGCGTCCTCGACCACCAGCTCGCCGTCGTTGTCGAACACGCCCTGGCAATAGAGCAATGCGTTCAGATCGTACTCGCGCCCGACATCGTAGGGGTTGCCCTCGGTGCGGCTACTCACCAGGACCGTGTGCGTCGGACGCTCGGTGCGCATGATCAGGCTCGCCGGCACCCGGGCGAGCCGTGCCGTCAGGTCGACCGCGCGCTGCCACTCGGCCAGCGTCTCGGGCGGGATCTCGGGCAGCACGGTCGTCACGGCCGCCGTGCCGATGACCAACGCCGCAGGGCCGGGCCCGCGCCACCAGCAGCGCAGCAGTGCGGCAGCCGCTGCCCGCGGGTGGCCCGGCGCCTGCAGCGCGCCGGGACCGATCGGGAACGGGGACGCCTCGTTAACGGAATACGCACTCGTGCCTCGGCCTGGACACAGGGGGATTCCATGCCGTCGCACGATCGAGGGGCATGTGGGAAGAATACCTGAATCGATATGGGGCACGGCCCCATATTGTTCGGGACGTGGCGGCGGCCTTTCGCGGGGGCCGGGCACCGCGCGGCCGGGGCCCACGGGTCGGGCAGTTGCCGCAGGCGCGGCACACGTTCGTCGATGGGATGGTAGCCTCGAGGTACTCTCGTTCCAGGTTTCGCGGCGCTGTCCCCGGTAGTAGAGCCCGGCGAAGAGCACCCGGAGGTCGTCCTTCGGGCCTTCGCCGACCAGGAGTGCATTGCTCGTCAGGCCGCAGGCCTCGTCAATCAGGGCCGTGGTGGTCGGCCAGTGAACATCGTCGAGCATGGCTTCGTGCAACGATGTCAGGATGCGCTCGAATGCGTCGTGGCCGCTCATGGCGATGTCTTCCTTCAGTCATAAGAAGGTCAACTGAAGAATGTCAACTGACCGCCGCGGAGTCGAGCCGACATCGAACTGGAGTCCAGAGAGTGGAGCGTTGCGGTGGAATGGATGGAGCACACGCGGGAGTACCGGGTGCCGGGACTGATCAACGCCAAGACAGAGGAGAAGGTCGAATGATCAATCAGCCGGAGGAACGCCCGCTATCTATCGGGTCTGCCGTACAGTTCACTCACAAGGGGAAAACAATCCACGGACATCTCCTCCAAAGGCAGGGCCGGCGCCGCTTCGCGAAGGTCGTCGACACCGCAGAGCGGACCTGGAACGTCCCCGAGTCAATGTTAAAGCCCTCGGGAGGAGCGCGACGAGCCACGATCCTCACGCGGCACGACAACGCACGCGCTGACTACCGCGTGGGGGACAAGGTGACGTTCACAAGTCCCGACGGACCAAGGCGTGGCGAGATCGTGAAGTTCAACCCGAAGAGCGCCAAGGTACGCTGCGAAGAGACAGGCTGGAACGTCTCCTATGGCTTACTCCACAGGGCGGGAAAGGAAAGCGCGAGGAACGGTGCGGAGAGGCTGAACGGCGTCGCGGGAATGGCGAGGCGGTTGATGGACGAGCAGGGGCTCACGGGCTGGACGCTCGCGTTCGGCGAGGCCAGGAAACGCCTTGGCGCCTGTCATTTCCGACACCACGTGATCTGGATCAGCCGCACCCATGCCCTGGAGGGAAGCGAGGAGCAGATCCGGGACACCGTGCTACACGAGATCGCACACGCGATCGCGGGACACGAGGCTGGCCATGGACCGCTGTGGAAGGCAACAGCACGGCGAATCGGGGCAACACCGAGGGCGAAGACCTATGAGAGCCAAACGAGCTAAGGCGAGATGATGTCTCTCCCAGCGATGACGAACCAATCAGCGTCGCATAGAGGCATCGCCAATCAAATCGATACTACAACACGGTTTTGCAACGCCCAAGCCATCAAAACATGTCGGGAGCCGGACCGTTGCGTAACCGCTCGTTTGGGACATGAGGGCGTGGCGGCTTTCCGGCGAGCGCCACCGTGTATCGTATGCCATGACTCATTCTGAGTTTGGCATACGTCCAGTGAAAGAGCATGTCACGGAGGACCTCTTTCACGACGTCCCCGCGCATCGGATTACGCGGCTGCGCCGGCAGGGTTAACTGCCCAATCCCGTGCTTGACAACGGTTTTGTGTTGGAATCATCGTAGGTCCGAACCAGTCAAAAACGGCGATCGGCCGATTACTTTGCTGAGAGTCGACAGATCATGCAGGATTGCACCTATGAACCCCGCAGCCGCTGATGATCAGCACGCGCAAGCCATAGAGGATTTTGATGCGCTTCGCAAAATGCTCCCGAAATTTCGAAACGAGCGGGCATGGCTGCGTGATGCCGACTACTTTTCCCACCGGATCAAGAAGTTCGTTGCCCCAGGGGTTCAGCTCTCGAAAGGTGTGGTTCGTGATAAAGCCGTGTGCGCTTTGGCTAATAAGGGCTGCAACACCCATGCGTCAGTTCGAACGTTGACCGATGCAGGTAACGGCGATGACGCGATGGTCCTCGCCCGAGTGCTCCTTGAAACCGCAGTGACCTTTCGCTGGATGATGATCGATCAGCCATATCGGCTTGACCTATATTGCCTTTCCAGCGCACTCTTCAAACGTCGCTGGACTCAGCTCGCGGTACAGCATTTCTCCCACGAACCTAGCGTCCTCGCCGAGGCGAACGCGGCCCTCACAGCTGAAGACTCCGCAGTGGTCGAAGCCGCCTTTGGCAATGTCCGCTACAAGTGGGCGCGGGAACGTCAATGCGACGGCACGTTCGTCGACTACTCATTCGAGGCGATGCTCAAGGACATACAGAAGACGGAAGGCACCAGCGCCACCAACGATTTCATGTACGACGTGAGCTACTTCATGCATAGCGCGCACGCCCACGCTACGGCCGATGGGATGCGTCAGTTCAGGACGCTTGGGCGCGAGCAGTTCTTTACGTGTGAACTCGGATTCAACAACGGCAACTGCACGATGGCGCTGCAGGGAGCGAATACGTATTTTTGCTGGCTCCTCGGGCACGTCTGTGTGTACCTCGGGCTCCGCGATATTGAGGCTGAGCTGGATGACTGGTTTGCGAAAATGAGGACGCGGCAAAGCGCACCGAACAAGCCTTTGCCAGCGGGCCCAATAGCAGTGTGATCGGCTGCAGATCAATTTGCTGGCGGTTGCCGATACCCTTGAATTGACTTCTCGATGGTCTGATACGTGGAACACGTGCCCGGCCCTCGCAGCGGCAATCTGCGTTTCGTCCCGCACGCATCGACAACTTGTTTCACTCTCAAGATGAAGTATGCGGCTACCTTCCCGGCGGTGCAACCGGCGCAGAGGCTACCTCGACGGCCCTCCTACCCACACGATACTCGGAAGACCCAAGAATCTCTCCTCGTCGAACAGTTCGTCGCAAAGCCGTGCTTCTCGTCCTGGAACCACGACGCTGCGCGCCTCTCCGGCACCGTTTCGTGAATTCGACGGTGACCGACGGGAGTAGGGCGAATGCTTGCAGCCTCTCAGTGACGTCTCTCGTCGTCCAAATCGCCGGCGAACTTGTCCCGATGGAGCGCGATGAAGTCGCGCCGAGGCCATAATCGCTTGTCGGAGGGGAGGTGGATCCTGTCAATCTGGTTTTCGAAGAGGCTCCGCAGCTCACTCGGCACCCTGTTGTGCGACACGAGCAGTCCGTAGTCATCCCCGAGACTGATTAAGTGGCGATCGAACAGCCAATGGCAGGTGGCCGAGAGCGCGATCCCGTTTTGGACGATGTCCGGACCTCCGTCGGCCACCGACCAAATATGCGCTGCCTGCACCTCGACGCTTCCGCCTCCATTGACGATCCACAGTCCGGTAACAGCGCATGTTTCCTTGTACGCCTCGACCACGGACGTGCGGAACGCTGCATCTCTGAGCGGTCGATTCACCAACATCTGAACGATGCGCCGCTCTTGCTCCTCGCGCGGCGCTCGAATCAGCGTTTGAACACTCTCGTCGACTTGAAAGTCGCCACGCTCTGGCCTTTGGGCGTTCCCGAGATCCAGGGTCTTCGCGAGGCCTGCCAGCGCGATCGCTCGCGCTCACCTCGTCATCATTGCCGTTCTCGCCGCGCGGCCGCCGTCAGCGCGGGCAGGCATTTCGTTCCAGGTACGCCCGTCAAGCTCGCGTCCGGTTCTGCTCTTGAAGACGCCGCCCCACTGCTTGAAGAAAAACGCGACACCCGCTGCAGTGCACTGATCGCGGATGTCAAGAATCCAGGATCGTTCCATCGGCCGCGCTCCAGGCCCAGACTCGCCGCCGACGATGACCCAATTGATCCCACGCAGATCGAGATCCGGAAGCGGACCCAAGAGTGGCTCCAGCGAGAGAAACTTCACTAGCGCATCGGTTTCTCGCAGATGCTCGATGCGAAAAGTAAATCTGGAATTCTCGACGCTGACTCCCATCCAGAGGTGAGGTGCCCACGGCAGCGTGCGATGCAGCTCGGCGAGCCGCTCGGAGCGCTTGGTGAGTATCTGATACTCATGCCAGTCGGCTTGGCGCATGACACCGAAGACGCGCTGAATGAATTCGTCCGGAACCCGTGCATGGAAGAGATCGCTCATCGAGTTCACGAAGATGCGCCGCGGCTTCCGCCACCGGAGCGGCAGGTCCAGCATTTGGTGTTGTAAGGTAAGGTCGAAACCACGGGAGTAATTCCGCTGCCCCATCGCCTGCAGCCGCCAGGCCATCCGCTCGGCATAGCAGTGTGCGCAGCCGGGACTCACTTTGTCGCACCCGGTCACCGGATTCCACGTGGACTCGGTCCACTCGATCGGAGAGTTGGTCGCCATTAAGCCGCTCCCCTGGTGCTGTAGGTATCGAAGATATCCTTCACGATCCTCGCGCCTGTTTCATTTTGTGAGGCGAAGTACAGATAGTAGACGACAGCGCCCTTAGAGTTTCGCATAGGCATGGGCGGCGGCACATACGCGAACTTGGCGATCTTTTTTAGTCGTTGTCTAAAGGCTTCAGCGACGTCTTCATTCGTTGTCTTCCGTTCGATCTCGCCGAAGAGGTCTTCCGTCGTCGTATATGCAGCCGACCGCCACGAGTCGTCTCCCCAGACGGCATCCATCCGACGTGCTTGCGCGGCCGTGACCTTGTCGGGGTTACGCATGAACACGTTCATGTTCGCATCCATGATCATAAAGTTGTAGAAGACTTCGATGCTTTTCATCTCACCCGCAGTCCGCAGCACTTCCCAGTCCACGGCAAGCCCGTATGGGTCCAGGAGGCACAGCGCCCGGCGAAAATCGCCCCATCTGCAATGAGGGAATACTTTATTGAGCAAGATCTTGTTGCAGTCACCCTTATGTACACTGACACGATGATCTCCGGCCGCCAAACGCTGCAATTCCGAGGCCCGGCTTCCTTCAAGGTCGATGAAGTGAAGTTCTGAGAACGGCGGCTCGATATTCATCGCGTTCAGTGGACTGCCGGACACCGCCTCACCTGTGGTCTTTGAGACGTGCCTGCCGGCACCCGCAAAGCCGTCGACGTAGACGTGCGCCGTGATCGACTGCTGCTTCGCGATAATTGTCGAATACGCCTTGGCGTACTTCTTGACAATGTCGAGCTTGACTTCAGACCAATAACCGATCTCGTCGAACCGAAGTGATTTGTTTGCCATTGTCCCAATCTACAGCACGTCAGTAACAGAGGAGGTCACAGCGACCCTCGCATCTGGTTCAGACGAGCCTAGCAGCCCGTGGTGCGGCGCATCCCACCGGTGTCGTAGAGATGCGCGTTCGGGCGTTCCAGTCGCTCACTCCGGCGCCGTTGCAGGGCACGCCCACGCGCGCCTTGAATCCGTCGGCGGTTGGCGTACACCGCGTCGCGCGCCGCCGCCTTCGTCGTCCAGCGCCGCCGGCCGCGGTCCGGCTCGGCAATGTAGGTGCGGAGGTCGAGGGATGCGGCAGACAGGCGCCGAGGAAAGGCCAGAGGGTCTCGGTGGATCGACAGCGGGCGGCGCGCACGAGGGCTTTGAGCTTCGCGAAGCAGAGTTCAATGGGATTGAGGTCCGGACTGTAGGGCGGCAGATAGCAGAGCGTGGCGCCGACGCGTTCGATCGCCTGGCGGACGCCGGCCACTTTGTGTGCGCTGAGGTTATCGGCGATGACGATGTCCCCGGGATGCAGGGTGGGCACGAGGATCTGTTCGATATAGGCGAGGAAGCTCGCCCCGTCGATGGCGCCGTCGAAGACCCCGGGCGCGGTCAGGCCGGTGACCCGTAGCGCCGCGAGAAACGTACTGGTCTGCCACCGGGCGCACGGCGCGTGGTCGTGGACGCGGGCCCCGCGGAGGGCCCGACCATACCGCCGCAGGAGAGTGTTCGTAATGCCGGTTTCGTCGAGAAAAACCAGGCGTGTCGGATCCCAGGTCGGCGCGGCGGCGTGCCACACGACCCGCGCGGCCGCGACGTCAGGTCGATCGTGTTCGGAGGGCCGGACCGTTTTTTTTGATGGTCACGTCCAGGGCCGCCACCGCGCGCCAGATCGTCGCCAGACTGGCCGGCGTGCCGAGCGCGTCCTTCAGCTCGGCCAAGGTGCGATCCGGTTGCTCCGCGATCAGCGCGGCCAGAGTGTGCAGGTGCGGCTCCAACATCCGGCGCCGCCCGTGCCGCTGGACGCGCGGTGCGACTTCGCCCGTCTCCCGCCGGCGCTGCTTCAGCAGCCGCACCCACGACCCGCTCACGCGGTACTTCACCGCGACGTCCGCGGCCTTCATCCCGGCATCACTGTCGAGCAGGGCCCGTTCTCGGAGATCCATCGAATAGGCTTGCATCGGTCCTCCTGCATTGGTGCATGCAGAAGTACCACGACGAGCCCAAGCAGTACAAGGGCTATCTGAAAAGCGCTTTAGCCGGAGAGTGTCTATCGTAGACCGGGTCCGCTGGCTCGACCACGAATCAGGTGTCTTTGTGGCGTGGGTCGAGGTCAAACAGTACTCGGTCTTGGTCGCGCTTGAGGAACTCATCGAGGCTCTTCATGAGCCGTGTCATGGATACCGGCCCGGCTCTGAGGGCCTGATGGCACCATTGTATTCAGGCTGGCGGACGTGTACAGGCTCGCCGGCCGCGCGAGGTTGCCCGTGATGGGCACGAAAGTCCAGCGTCATGCTGTGCCCCTGCCACGGGCTAGCGCGCCCACCGGCGGCGCGTGCGTTCGGCCAGGTCTGCGCCGTGGCGACACTGGGCCGCGTGTGTGGCGGCATGGGTCGCCAGGGTATCCCACGCCTCGGCCGCGTCGCGGTTGGCGGTCACGGCCTCGGTCGCGGCCGTGGCGACCTGGGCGGCGCGCGCGTGATGCGCAGCATCGGTGCGCGCCTCGTCGGCTTTGACGATGCGGGCGCGCATGGTGTCGAGCGCTTTGGCCGCCTTCGTGCTCAGCGTGCCGGCGGTGGTGATGTCGGTCGGCATGTGGTCGTGTCTCCTTTAGTTCAGGACGGTGCGAGGGGCGAGCGTGCCGTCCGTCTCTGGTTCCGGCCCGCCGATGAGGTCAGAGAACGCCAGCAGCCGGGGCGTGATGCTGTCGAGTTGTGCGATCAACACATCGAGGACGGCCAGGGTCCGCTCGGCGGCTTCATCGAGGTCCGCGTGTTTCTTGGCCTCAAGCGCCGTGCGCTTTCGGATGCGCTCGGCCAGCTCATTGTGTTGTGTCATCGTCGGCTCTCCTGTGCTCAATGTCTCGATACCAGGGCGCGCGGTCGGGTTTCGAGCGGAGGTGCTGCTCGCGGGCCCCCGCACAGGCGGCATGGCCAGTGTGGCGTGGCTCTCAGGCGGGATCATCACCACCTTTTCGGCAACCTACGCCGAGGGCATCTTTATTCTGGCGATGCTCGTTGCGACACTGGCGCTGGCTCGTCTCCTCGACCGGGAGAGCGCGTCTGCGGCGGTGATCTTGGCGACAGCCATCGCGGCCGCCTTCTGCATTCGATACGTCGGCATCGTGCTGCTCGTCCCGGTACTGGCCGCCTGTCTCTGGGCCGCCGCGAAAGGCCGGCCGCGCGCTGTGCGCCTCCTGGCGGGGTCCCTGGTCGGCGCGGCCGTCCCAATCGGGGCCTATCTGTGGCTGAATTATGTGATCTCAGGCGCCCTCTTACCCGGGGCCGCCCGGCGACGAGAAAGCCTGATGGTCTTTATCTATGAGTCCGCCAAGGCCCTGGTCTCAGAGGTCAATTTCGTCTTCGTGTACGTCCCTCATCCGAGACACCCAATACTGCTCGCGGCGTTCGCTGCTGTCATAGTTCTCACCGTGGCCGTGAGTCTCCAAATGACGGTCCGAGGACGAGGCGCCGGGCGAGGCCTCGGCCGGTTGGACAGCGGCGAGCGCGTGACGATCGTGGTGCTGGCTCTCACCGGGGTGTTCTTCTGGGCCAGCATGGTGCTCCTGAAGTCCTCCAGGTACTTCAATGCGCTCGACGCTCGTCTGCTGGCGCCGGGAACGGTCCTGGTGACCGCTGCGGCGCTGAGCGGGCTGGCCGCGCGGGGATTCCGTGAGCATCGCGGTGTGAAGGCCGCAACCGTCCTCATAGTCTTGGCGTCCGTAGCGTACACTAGCGTGTATCAGCCTCTGGCACAGTACCGTGCCCAGCCGATTCTCTTCCCCGAGCGCCTGCAGAAGATTCGTGCTCACTACACCGATGTTCCCGCGGGCACAGTGGTGTTGTACGGTCCTCGGCACTTGCCGTTCCTCCGGCCGGATCTTCGAGTCATTATGGTACGGAGAATCACCTCGCCGGACAGATTCCGTCGCTATGTCGACCAAGCTCACAAAGCCGGGATACCTGTCTACGTGGCTGACGAGGACCGACCGTCGACGGTGGTGGTGCAATGAATAAGCGGCGTTGGTGCACGGTGCGACCAGGCAAGGCTGGTCAAAGGGGAGTGACGATGCGGTGACGTCATGAAACTTTGTTTGCCGTCCAACGGGTGCGAAACCCGTCCAGTGAAGGGCGACCCACCCACACCGGTAGCGAGCCTTGCGGCGTCCGCGGTAACGAAGACGCCGATGCGTAGGCACGCAAGCGAGGGCACTCTTGAGAAAACATCTACATGACGACTCCAGTCTTGGCGTCGACGATCTCGCACCCCAGCGAGGCGGCGCGCCTCCGGAGGCCGCGCAGGATCCGCGATCGCTGCTGTTGGTCGTAGTCGGCGGCCGTGCGCTCCCGGTAGGGGAGGCGGTCCCGGAGCATGCGATACACCAGGATGGCGAGCTTGCAGGCCGTCGCCGTGATCGCCTTTGTAGCGCCCCAGGGTTCTTGGACAGTGGTTTGACGGTATTCGCATCTACGCTGCCGCGTCCAGCCCGACGAGGTCACGTCGCACCTGAGCGGGACTTCGATAGTGGTATTTCTCCAGCATCCACTGCTCGTTGTACGTTCGCTTGAACGCAAGCAGGGCCAGGCGGAGCTCCTCGATGGTGTCGAAGCTCCGCACCCACAACAGATTCTCCTTCAGCGTGCGGATGAAGCGTTCCGCGACGCCGTTGCCTTCGGGTTCCCGCACGAAACTCGGCGAGCTCTCGATGCCGAAGAACGCGACCTCCTGTTGAAAGTCGTCGGCCAGATAGTTCGACCCGTGGTCGTGCCGGAGCCGGAGCCCGCGGGCCACGCCGTCGCCGATCTCACCGAAGCGTTCGCGGACGCCCTGGCGGATCGGCTCCAGGGCCTCAAATCGGGTCCCGCGCTTGGCCGCATGCAGGCCGATGCACTCGGTTGTGCAGTGATCGACGGCCACGAAGACGAAGGCCGCGCCCTCACTCACGGTCACCGTGGTCGTCATGTCCGTGCCCCACATCACATCGGGGGCCTCGGTGGTGATGGTCCCGTCGTGCGCCTTCGAGCCGTGCGCGTGGCCCACGCGGTGCGGGGCCTGGAGGTCGTGCTCCCGCATCAACCGGCGCACCCGCTCCTGGGACGTGCGGATTCCCTCGACCCGAAGCTTCGCCCAGGCTTTCCGGTACCCTTCGCCATGAAACGGCGACGCCTCGAGCATGCGGCCAATATGGCCGACCAGGACGTCGTCCGGGGCGGCGCCGACCGGCCCGCGCCGGCAAGGGGACGTCGTCGCCTGCCGCCGCGCATACACGCTGGAGCGGGCGCGGTGCCACACGCGGCAGACCCGCTGCACGCCGTACGCCCGACGCGTGGAGATCGAGTGGGCGCCCTTCATCGCCTCGACCTCCGCCGGGCCAAAGGGCCGGCCGCCTCCAACTGGTCCACCTTCGCGTAGAGCAGTTCGTTCTCCATCAGTAACTCACCGATCTTGGCTTGCAGCCGACGATTGGCCTCGTCCCGGGCGTCCGGCGCCCGGCTCTTCAGGCTGGCCTGGCCTGCGGCCAGAAACTGATCGCGCCACTGCGAGGCCCGCGCCGCCGTGATCCCCAGCTCCCGCGACACGGACTCAAGATCCTCGCCGCGCAGCAGACGCAGCACCGTCTCGCGCTTGCGCCGGGCCGAAAACCGTCCCCCACGGCCGTTCCCGGCAGCATCTCCGGTCGCCCTCCGGGCTCCCTCCGCCGCCGCCGCACCTTGATCTGGCTTCCCCATTTCGACACTCCTCCTGCGAGTACTCTCTCGCAATCAAGTGTCCAAGGAAACCCTGGGGCGCAGGACCTTGGCCTTGCCGGCGCGGGCGGCGAGCCGCCGGTAGAACGCGCCGAGCGCGTGATCGCTGCGCCCGAGACTCATGGCGGCCAGGCGGAGGGTCTTTGCCGCCCGATTGGCCGACGGTTGCGTGCGGGAGCTGAGGAGCTTGCCCCCGGAGATCCTGGTTCCGGGGCGCGACCGTGAGCCACGAGGTGAAGTGCTTCTCCGTCGCCCAGCGACGCATATCGACGCCGATCTCGGACACGAGTTTGAGCGCCCCATACGGCCCCAGGCCCTGGGATCGCGGTCAGGTCGACGCCTGCGCACAGCGTATACAGTGGGACCCGGATCTCGAAGCGGGGTTCGTTGGCACTCCGCCGCCGCGCGGGTCGGGGCGGGTCCGGCGGCTCATCGGGGGTCTGGCAGGTCGCCTCGAGGGCGCGGATCTGGCCCTGGATCTCGTCGTCGCAGCGGCCGATCTGCGTCTGGTAGAAGTCGTAGCCCTTGAGCGCTTGGCGAAGCACGAACACATGTTCGGCGCGGTAGTGCCCTGTGAGCGCGGCGGCGATCTCCGCCTCGGTGGCCTTGCAGCGCGGGTCGCGGTGCCGGGCGAGGACAGCGGAGTCGGTTTCGCCCGCGACGATGTCACGTAGGATCGCGACCCCGGTCACCCCGGTGACGTCGGTCAGGACGTGATGGAGCTGGAGGTTCATGAAGACGAGCGCCTTCTGCATCCGCTGGACCCATGAGGCCGCCGACTCGACCAGCTGATCGCGGTGCCGGATGACGCTGCGCAGCGCCGCGATCGGTGCGTCGGGCCGGAAGCTCCCGCGCAACAGCCCGAAGGTGTGCAGCTGCTGGAGCCACTGGCAATCGAGGATGTCGCTCTTGCGGCCGGGCACGCCCTTCACATGGTGGGCGTTCACGAGCAGCACCTCGATCCCACGGGCTTCGAGGAGTTCGTACAGCGGGATCCAGTAGACCCCCGTCGACTCCATGGCGACCGTGTCAATCCCGCACGCCTCGAGCCAGGTGGCCAACGCGGTGAGATCATGGGTGAAACTCGTGAATTCTCGTACCGGCTGGTCGTCCCGATCGTCGGGCACCGCCACCCAGTGGCTCGCGCTGCCGATATCGATGCCGGCGGCGTTCAGATGGATCTTTCGGAGAATCTCTTGCTCGTGTCGAGCGCGCTGCTGTGCTTGACCTCGTTCTCGTTGCGTCACGGGGGGCTCCTTGGGGATCATGGGTGAAGCACCCGAGGGCAGGGATGTGTCGGGGAAGCAGTCTCTTGAACGGGGTCACACCAATCGTGCCACCAGTGCGGCTGTCGCCACATCCCCGGACCAAGCTCCTAGACGGGGACTGGCCACCAGTGGTCCGTCGGCCTCGGCCCTCGGGCGCGCGGCCAGCATATCGCCAAGCACCGTCGGGGCGCATGCGGGATCCAAGACACGCCGGTCGACTCCATCGCGACGGTATCGACGTCGCACGCCGTGAGCCAGTCGGCCAGGTCGATGAGCGCATGCGTGAAGCTCCTGAACTCCCGCACAGGCTGCTCGGCTCGGTCGGGGGGGACCGCCACCCAATGGCTCCCGGACCCAATGTCGATACCCGCGGCATTGAGATACACCCGCTCCAGAAACGTCTGTTCTCGGGTCCTTCCGCTTCGAGCGCCGCTGGGGGCGCGTGGTGTGCTGTGTGCGTGGCATCGGTCACTCCTTCATCGTGATGAGCGAGGAGCATCCGAAGGCAGGAATGCGTCGGGAAGTACTCTCCTGAACGGGATCACGCCATGCGTGTCGCCAATGATGTTCTCGCGACATCCCCGCTCGTCCTCGGGTTTCAGCTCGACGCGCGCCACGTGCCAGGGGGTAGGGATCCCCAAGATCGTCTCGAACAGCTTGGTATCCTGCATTCGCTCCTCCGCCGGAGCGTTCTATCAGCAGGACACCTTGAGTGCAATCCGCCGCCGAGCAAGCCCCCACCCACCAGGGGGCCCCCGCAGGCGGCCTGACGAGTCACCCGGGCTCCTTGCGACCCACGGAGATCCCGGAAGGACCAAAGTTATTAATGTTGAGGCGGCAAACCTTCAAGTTCCTTCCTCCATCACTCGGGCAACCGCGCGGCACAGGACTGAGTTGGCGGCGAAGGTGGGCCCAAGGCCGGACGTGCGGCCCGACTGCTGCTGCGCGCGGAGGCAACATGGGGACGTCAGACGTACGCGTGACTCCCGGCGCCTGACGCCTGCGCGAACCGAGTCCGTAGCACGGGCTCGGCGAGGAGTGCCTCGAAGCAAGCCGCAACGTCCGCGCAGTGATGCTCCAGGCGGTGGAAGCAATCCGACGATTCAAACTTTCCCCAAGCATCCATAATTCACAGTTGCACGAGCTGAGTCTCGACCATCAGCTTCCCATCCCTCGTATGGTAGGGGCTCGCACGATGAGTACCTTCGTTGCCATCGACTTCGAGACCGCCACGTCGCGCCGCGATAGCGCGTGCGCGGTCGGTCTCGCCGCCGGCTGCGATGGCCGGATCGCCGCCTCGCGAACGTACCTCATCCGACCGCCGACGCCAGCGTTCTCGTTCACCGGGATCCACGGCATGCGTTGGGAGGACGTGTGTGACGCGCCCACCTTCGAGGATCTCTGGCCAGCGCTGCGCGCCTGGATCGAGGACGCAGAGTTCCTGGCCGCTCACAACGCGCCGTTCGACCGGAGCGTCCTTCTCGCGTGCTGTGCACGGTACCGGCTGCGCGCGCCGCGGACGCCGTTTACCTGCACCGTCCAGCTCGCTCGCAAGCAATGGGGAATCTACCCGACGAAGCTGCCAGACGTCTGTCGGCGGCTTCGCATTCCGCTGCGTCACCACGATGCCGGATCCGACGTGGAGGCGTGCGCCCGCATCGTGCTCGCCGCCGAGGCCGACAGGATGACGCCGGCTGACCTAAGCGAGGCGCAGCGCTGCGCACGGGAGTTGGAAGCTGCCAGTGAATCGTACCGGGAACGTCGGAGACCGAATTTATTGAATCAGGCCACCTCAGCCTGCTCATAGTACTGCGCCTCGAACTCTGCTGGTGGAATGTCCCCGAGAGGCCCCAACAGTCGTCGCGTATTGAACCAGTCCACCCACGTCAGGGTGGCGAACTCCACGGCCTCGAGGGTGCGCCACGGGCCCTTCCGTCGAATCACCTCCGTCTTGTACAAGCCGATCACCGACTCGGCGAGGGCATTGTCATAGGCATCGCCTTGGCTGCCGACCGATGGCGCGCGGGATCAGCTCCCAGCAGACGGTTCATCGCGGACTGCTGGAGGATGTCCTGCTCCGCGATCTTCGAGTCAGACAGGCTCCGGACCTCGGCGATCGCCGCTCGTTGCTCATCGGTGATCGGCTGCGTGGAGACGCCTGCCTCCGCGTCTTTCTTGCGGAGTCGCTCCATGGCCAGCTCGACGGCAGACTTCGGCACGGAATCGTTGGACACCTCTTCAGCTTACCCGTCCTTGGGATTCGGGGGTAGCCTCGTGGAGGTACGCGAGCCGTGTGGCCGGCGACCGATGCGGCGGGCCGTGCTGTGATCAGTGACTGGACGGTTGTCCGGCCGAGCGTGTGCTGCACGCGACGTCGCTGGCGGGCGAACCAGGGGGCGGGTGCCGGGCCGGCGGTGCGGGCATCAGTGGGTGCCGAGGCGCGCGGCGCTGAAGTGGTGTCCGCACGGCCATGTCCCGATGGCGGCGTAGGCGCGGCGTACGGCGTCCTGTATCAATATGTATGATTTTCCCTCCTGCGGAGGGTCCCGAGAAGTGCGGGCCACGCCGCCCCACTCGCAGAGGGTCTTCATGCAACAACACCACGATGATGCGCCCAAATCTGACAGCCGAGGTGGCCATTGTCGAACTCAGGAGTACGCTTCCTCGATGGTGAGTGACATCGACCGCCGCAAGGGGCTCTCGGCGACTGCCGCGGCGGAAGTGTTTTGGGGCTTGACACCGATCTACTGGAAGGCGGTCGCGACCGTATCGACCCACGAGTTGCTGGCCCTCCGGGTGCTCTGGGCGATTCCGTTCGCAGTGGTGCTGCTCACGCTGCGCGACGCGTGGGGTGATGTGTGGCGCGCCGTCAGCTCGTGGCACACCCTGTCGGCGCTACTGCTCACCGCCGCGTTGATCGGCTGTAACTGGTTCGCGTTCCTCATAGCGATGGAGAACGGCCAGATCCTTCAGTCGAGTCTGGGCTATTTCATAACCCCGCTCGTGAGCATCCTGTTGGGCTTTGTGTTCTTGGGCGAGCGCCTGCACGCGGTCCAGTGGGTGGCCGTGGCGCTGGCGGCGGCCGGAGTTGCCAACCAGATCCTCGCGGTGGGGGAGCTGCCCTGGATCGCGCTGGTCCTCGCGGGGTCTTTCAGCCTGTACGGGTTGCTCCGCAAGACGCTCGCCGTGTCGGCGCTGCCAGGCCTGTTTGTCGAAGCGTCCGTGCTCGCGCCTGTCGCGCTCGTTTACATGGCGTGGGTGATCTCTAGGACCATGTCAACCTTCGTCCTTGCCGACGGTGGCACGCAGGGGCTCGTTCCCGTCGCCGGCCTGATCACGGTGATACCGCTGGCCTGGTTCGCGTACGGCGCCCGGCGGATTCCCCTGGCGACCGTCGGTCTGCTCCAGTTCCTCACGCCGACCGCGCACTTCTTGCTCGCCACGCAGCTGTATGGGGAGCCGTTCACGGCCGCGGATGTCACGACGTTTCTCCTGATCTGGTCGGCCCTGGCGCTCTACCTCGGCGACCTCCACCGGCACCAGCGGGCGCTGGCCTGTACCTCGCCCTGGCCGTCACGTGGTACAGGTCGGCAATCGACGCCTTCTCCCACGCCTAGGTAACCTGTGGCAACAAGGTCTGTTCGGACAGCCGTAAGCCGTACCTCCCAACAGAGCCACGCCCGAGCCAGATTACCCGGCCCCGACCGGGCAGCAGTCCTCCCATAAAATTGGCGTTCGAGTTCTCGTCGACGCAGGCCGAGAGGCCGGTACGCCTCCTTTATGTTTCTCTTTCAGAGGCGACCCCGGTTGAGAGAGCTTGAATTCGAGCCCAGAAGACGGGAGATGGGCAGCGTTTACGCGCCTCCCATTGGTAGACGACGGCCTTCCGCGCTGCGCCCACCAGCGTGGCCAATTGTGCCTGGCTCAACCCACGCGCGCGACGAAGCGCGCGGATCTGCTCAGCGTAGTCGTCGGGCACACTGGCCCAGGTCAAGGGCACGCGACGGTCCGCCGGCCGCACCTGTCGGCCATAGTAGGCGTGGCGAAACTGCGTGACGGCTGCGAGCGTTGCACGCGCCCGGAGCCGGCGAAAGGTCGTCTTGTTGTCGTAGGTTACCAGCAGCCGCCCGTCCCGCGCCGCCGCCCGTAGCGTTTTGACGTGCACGCCGATGAGCAGCGCGAGCACGGGTAACGGAAGGAGCGCGTGGTCATCGCGATGCGTCGCCAGCGCACGGGCTCGCGCGAGTATCTTCAGCGGCGTCGCCCGCCGCCCGGCATCCCACGTCCGGTACGACTCGGGAGACGAACCGAGCATCGCCGCGAACGCCGCCTGCGACTGGCCCAGCGCGATCCGGCACTCACGCAGCGTGCGAGGCTCCACGACGTCACACCATGCCATCGGCGCCGGCCGTTGTGAAGCGCGGGGGTGGGGCTGGCCGTACTTCAGTCAGCCAATCTTGGAAGGTGACCGGTCACTTTTTTCGCCTGCCCCTTCGCCTCTGGTGCCCAGGCAGTGGGCACAATCAGCGAATTCTTTAGGAAAATGGCGCGCCCGGCAGGATTCGAACCTGCGACCCTCGGCTTAGAAGGCCGATGCTCTATCCAGCTGAGCTACGGGCGCGTGCTTTAGTTTCTTGATCTTACAAGGGTTGGCCGAGTACTGCCACGGAGTACTGCCACGTTTTCTCGCTGCTGAAGCCGATTAACCGCTCCCACAGCATGCTTTAGGCGCTCTGGCACTGCTGCCAAAGTGTATCGGTCTGTCGTCGCGCGCGAAGCATGGGTACTCCTGGCAGCGATGCCGTCGGGGCAGGTCGTATCACCTGTGCGGTGAAGTCGGCAGGAAAGCGGAGTGCGGGAAATCCGCACGCTCCGTTTGAGGTGGCGGGGGCAGGAAACGGGCTCACGGGGTGGCTCGTGAGGCACTCCCAGAGGAAACGGGGAGTCAACAGATAGGCCATCCCTACGGAGTACCGCGCCTGCCCTCGACCCTACTGCAGTAGGTGGAAGCACATGGACACCGGCCGACGCGCTGGTATCGACTTAGAGATTGACCATTTCAAGTAGCTCACGACTGAACTGATTTTGGGCGTCTGCATAGATCGGAGCGACGGCGTCGACAAAGGCTGCACGCTGCGGCGCTGTGAGCTGAACAATTTCTCCACCAGCCTCACGAATTATTGCGGCGGAATCGATCTCTGCCTGATCGTGCAGCTGCCGCTGAAGATCGACAGCGTCGTTCACAGCAGCGCGCATTTCCGATTGCAGCGCATCAGGCCACGCATCGAATGACGGCTCGTGTACGAATATTGGACGAGACAAGTATGAGTGATAGGTTTCTGTGTAGTAGCGCTGGACTCTGTAGAGATTGTAAGTGACAACATTTTCGAACGGGTTTTCCTGGCCGTCCAGTTCGCCCAATTCAAGACCTCGATAGACCGCGGGCAATGGTGTGACTTTGGGATTGGCACCAAGCAATTCAAACGTTCTTGCCTGAACGCCCAGAACACGAATCGTCAAACCTTTGAGGTCGTCCGGCTCATGCGGTCTCACGCTGTTGGAAACATGCCGAAAGCCGTTTTCGAAAAAGCCCAGGACGCGAAAATCCGTATCGGCTTCGATTGTACCGATGGCTGATTGCCCTAATGCACCGTCCATCGCAGCCCTGGCGGCGGCGCTATCCGGGAACAAGAAGGGAAGGGCGGCGACTTGCAGTGCGTGATTGCCACTGAACATGGTCAGGTACGCGAGTGACAGCACGCCACTGTCAACCAGCCAGGTAAGATCGCCGGCCGCGTCGTAGCCAACGTCGAAAATGTTGTAAACGTACTTGATGTCGATTTCGTCGCCGAATTCGGCGTCGAGGCGATTGCCTATGAGCTTTAAACCCTGACTGAAACTCGACGTTGACGGGCCATACCCACCGAGGATGACGCGAGTGGTCTTATCGTTCGCAGCATTGACCACGGGCGCACCCACAATGAGGCCGCCACCAATCAGTGTCGATACTCGAAGAAACTGTCGTCGGTACATGTTATCGTCCCGTTGACCCACAATGAGGCCGCCACCAATCAGTGTCGATACTCGAAGAAACTGTCGTCGGTACATGTTATCGTCCCGTCGGCTGCGCCGCCGCGACTTACCGCGAAACCCCATCCCTCGCTACAACTTCACTTTACGGAAAAAGCGGAGCGCCCGGCCCAGCTACTGACCGGGCACCTCATGCTTCGTGAACGCAGAGCCCGCATCACTGAGCGACGCTGGTCCCTCGGCCACGTAGACGTTGCCGTCCTCGTCCACTCCCACGCCCTCCCCGGTCACGCCATGGTAGGGCCCGCTGTCGGAATCCCACGGTGGGATGAAGCCCACGAGCATGTCCCGATCCACAAATTCGATGCGGACGCCGTTTCTCCAGTTGATGTGTCGCAGCCGGTTGGGCTCGGAGTCGATGGCGTACACCATCTCGTTATCGGTGATGAAGAGGTCGCTGATGCGCCCGTACTGATAGCGCGACTCCAGGTAGTTACCCTCCTGGTCGAAGATCTCGAGCCGGTTCGGCCCGATATTAGGATAGGACGAGCTGCAGGCGATGACAGCACCGGCGATGCCGGCCACGTCGGCGGTCAGGGCGGTGGCCAATGTGTGTCGGTCCGGCGAACCTGGACGGCACCGTAGTAGACGGCCAGCACGTAGAAGGTCGTTTCGGTCGACCCCTGGAAGGTGCTCACAAGATAGCCGGTGTAGCTGTCCGGTCCGATGGCCGGGTCCTGGATGATCGGCGCCGCCGGTGCGGTCGCGCTGGCCGACGCGCTCACGATGCTCGAGGCGTGGGACAATACGGTCGCGCCAGCCAGCCGCGGTGGCGTGCTTTTCGAGCGGTGGTGGAACCGGTACACCGATGCGATCGAGGCAGCGTACGACGGCGACCCGCAGCCGTTCGCGGAAGGCTGGACGCCCGAGGCACCAACCAGCACACCGCGGGGACTGGCCGATCTAGCGATCGCGGAGACGGTGGCGCACTTCGGCGCGTGGGACGTGGCGTGGGGCGATGTGCACCGCGTCAGGCGAGGCGGGGTGGACGTGCCGGTGGGCGGCTGTGCGGGCGCATTGGGGTGCTACCGCGTACTCAACTTCCGCACCGGCGGCGGCTCGGCCAGGCCGGCCACTCGTGATTGCTGCGACCCCTGCCCCTGCTGCTCACTCTTACGCTGCATGTCGATGCTGCCTCGGAAGTACGTGCCTTCCGTGATGGCCACCCGCGGCGCCACGATGTCGCCTTCGACGGCGGCGCCGTCGCGGATGTCAACCTTCTCGGAGGCGGCGATTTTGCCGTTGATTGCACCCATGACGATCAACGTCTTGGCAAAGACCCCTGCCTTGATCTTGCCGGTCGACCCGATGGTCAGCGTGTGATCCTTCAGCTCGATCGTGCCCTCGACCTGACCGTCGATCGTGAGATCCTCGCGACTGATCAGTTCGCCCTTAATGATGACCGACTTGCCGATATTCACAACTTCTCTCCTGATCGGCTGCTTGGAAACCTGCGGTGAAGCCGCGCGCCCCGGCGGCGACTGGACGGCTGGCCCGCTGGTTGTCGATTGCTCGCTGGTCGAGTCTACCGCCAGTTCTGGACGTGGTACTTTGTCTTGTACGTGGGATGGACTCTCGACTTCATCCATCCAGTCTGGTCTGCCCCCTCGCAACCTCACTCCGGATTCGTGCACCAACGCCCGGTTGATCTGACGCGTCCGGGAGGGCCAACGGCCACCCTGCGGACCAGGTCACGCGGAAGCGTCTCGAGCTGTCCCGCACCATGTGGGCCGTCGAGCACGGGCCTGCCAACGAGCTGACCGCCGAGCAGCCGCGTGAAGTCGAGCGCCTCGCCACCGAGGATCGAAGGGTCCGGGCCCACGAGCAGTCGCATGTGGCCGCAGCTGGTCCGTACGCGACAGGCGGCCCCACCTTCGAGTACGTCACTGGGCCCGATGGTCGGCAGTACGCGGTCGCCGGCGAGGTCCAGGACCAGGACACGGCGCCGGTGGAGGGAGACCCCGAGGCGACGCTACACAAGGCCGAGGTGGTCAAGGCTGCGGCCAATGCTCCGACGGTGGCCTGCCGGACCGACCCGACCCTACCGATCGAGGACATCGAACATTCGGCTGAACTTCAAGGTCAGGCTGCGGCCGACCGGGGCATCTCGGAAGTCGTTCAGCCCGCGCGAGTTGTTGTAGACGACGAAGAGGCCGGTGTTGGCCTGCTGGATCCAGCCGAACCGGAGGTTGCTGGACCAGATGTTCGCCGCGTCGCTGTACTGGATCAGGGCCTGGATGAACGCCCGGGGATTGAACGAGTACGACATCCGCCAGATGGCGAGGTTGGTGTCGAAGCTGCCGCCCGGCAGATCGATGTTGTTGTGGCTGAGGCTGAATGACGTGTTGAACGTCTCACCCACCCGGAACCGGACGCCGGGTATGAGCGCGACACGGTCGCCTCCGAAGAAGCCGCCGATGAACGAGCGGAACGTGAAGCTGAACGGGGCGCCTTGGTTGGTCATGAACACGATGTTGGCGCGCTGGTGCGCGTAGGTGCCCACCGGCACGATCACGCCAGGCGAGATCTCGAACGGGTCCTTGAGCCCCTCCACATTGCGATCGGTGCCGGTGTGCAGCTCGTAGCCGTTCTTCCATTCCCAGTGGACGTCGGTGTGCAGGAAGCCGGTCTCCTGGAGACCGTCGAAGTCCCAGAACGACTGGTAGAGGGCGTGCGGTCGGATCTCGTGCAGATTGTACTTGTTGTCGTCGAGGCGGATGGTCAGGAAGTTGAAGCTGTTGATGCGCCGGTAGCCGCGCCGGCTCACGAACCCGACCTCTGGGTTGAAGTTATCGCCGACCTCCGTGTAATCGAAATTGATCTGCCACGCCTCGGTGTTGTAGCGGCTGCCGACGCTGTAGGCATACTCGTCGCCCGAGAGTGTAGGTGTCTCGGTCCTAGCGCCGAAACCGACGAACGTCCAGTCCTCGCCGACGCCCAGACGCCCGTCGACGCCGAACGTGCGGTTGTAGTCATCGCTCCCCGCCAGGCTCCCGGAGGCTTGACGGTTGACGAAGATGGCCCCCAGGTTGGAGCGGTTCCGCAGGTCCTTGCGGACGCGACCCACGGTGAAGTTGTTCGTCGGCGCTAGGCCACCGACCTCCCCGGTCTGCATGCTGAGGAAACCCACGTTGAGGCCTGACACCTGCCCGGACAGACGCCCACCCGCCAGGATCGGGATCTCCGCGCCGCCCGGTCCGATACCGATGCGCCGGCTGAAGAACAGCTCGGTCTGCCCGGAATTGCCAACCGCGAAGAGCCCCGCGTTTTCGAGGAAGAAAGGCCGCTTCTCCGGAAAGAACAGGTTGAACCGGTTCAGGTTCACCTGCTGATCGTCCACCTCCACCTGGGCGAAGTCGGTGTTGTAGGTCGCGTCCAGCGTGACGCTCGGCGTGACGCTGTACTTCAGGTCGACGCCAACGTCGCCGGTGGCCGTCGTGTCGCCGGGCAAACCGGGCCGATCCAGGTCGGCCAGGATGTAGGGCGTAATCTTGAGGTTGCGCTGGGCCGGCACATGGATTCCGCGAACCTGCCCGGCCAACGAGAGACGGTACAGGTTGAACTGCCGCGGCAGCTGGGACCAGAACGCGGCCTCGTTCCGGCGCCGGATGTTGCGCTGGAAGTTCATGCCCCAGGTCTGCTCGGTGCCAGTCGGGTACCGCAGTGTCCGGAACGGGATGGCGAACTCCGCGGTCCACCCGGTGTCTGTGATGCGAGTCTGCACGTTCCATGACCCGTCCCAGTTCAGGTTGAACCCGCCGCCCGAGCCTGCCTGCGTCCGGCCACCGCCGCCTGCGAAGCCGCCGCCGCCGAAGCGACCGCTGCCCTGACCCTCATTGGTCACCTGCCCGTCGTACTCGAGTCCCGATGGATTGGTGCCGAACACGAAGCCGTTTTGCTGGTCGAGGTAGGTGTCCAAGATGATCTGGAAGCTGTCCGTCTCATCGAGCGGAGAGTCTCGCCGACTGTCGGCCACCACGATCATCGACGGGTCGTCGTCGTAGCACACGACGCCGAAGTACAGGGTGTCGGCCGTGTAGATGACGCGAACCTCGGTGCGCTGCGAGGCCGGCTGTCCCTCGTCGGGGGTCGTCTGCCTGAACCCGCTGACGGGTTCGGCGGCCGCCCAGACCGGATCGTTGATGACGTCGCCGTCCATCACCGGCGGCGCCTCGACCGATGATGCGCCCGCGACCGGGGCGCGACCGGCAGCGACAGCCAGCTGAGTCCGCTCGGCACCGGACACGAGGGCCGAGGTGGACGATTGCGCGGCGGCCTGGCCGGACGCTCCAATCACGATGGCCAGAACGGTCAGACAGGCCGACCACGTCGAGAACCGTGCGCACCACTGAGACGATGCCATGCGAGGGTACTCCTGAAATTGTTGTCGAGGCCTAGCGATATCCACTGTAAGACGCAGGATGGGCCCCAGGTGTTTCAGAGCGGGCGCCCCCGCATCAGTATCGAAGGACCAGGCCTTCGCGAGCCACGATCGTCCCAGGCCGCGCCCGCTCGGCCGCCGCCGCGATCACATCCATTGCTTCGTCGCCCCGCGCCAGGTCGTGGTGGAAGATCGCCAGGGTGCCGGCGCCGGCCGCCTCGCACAGACGCACGCCCTCTTGCCACGTCGAGTGACCAGCGGACCGACTACCACCGCCTCCGTCCGCCGCGCCTTGCCTGATTCTTGAGCGTGGCCGGAGCGACCGAAGGAATGGAGGGCGAGATTCCCGCTAGAGAACCTCGACCTCGAAGCCGCCGCTTCCCGAACTCGAGCGCTTCGCCCTTGCTGGCCTTCCAGATGTCGAACCGATCGTCGTACTTGCGATGCAACGCATTGACGCAGGTTCTGTTGAATACCGTCTATCCAAGTCGGTTATTGCTGATCAATGGTAAACCACCCGTTCACTCTTGGCGAGAGGAAGATCGACTTGCACAATCTCTTCGCATCGGCGAGCGGACGTACGAGTGCTTCGACCGCGCAGTTGTCGCTGGAGGCCTGGAGCTTCCCGGCGATGCCGAGGCCCAACTGAATGTTCACCGTGAGGCGAGAATCTTCCTTTGGTGGCGCCGGTTTAGATCTCCCGGGCAGGCACAGCGATTCTTGTCCGTGCATGGACTCGTCCGCAACCTCTTCCACGTTGGCCGTCACCTGTTGCGAGCGGCGCATCATCGGGAACTACGAGGTCGCTCTTGTCTCATGTGGGATGCAGTCACGATCGCCGCCTGACTTGAGCTGAGATCACCATCCCGAGTACCGGTTCGCTCGACGAACGCTAACTTGACAGTATCCCCGGAGGACGCGATTCTCCTCCAGGAGATAGTCCAAACGCGCGCTCCAAATCAACTACCAGATCCAACATCCGCTCTCGCAGCCATTGTCTTGCCTGGCCCGTCTCCGGACACAAGCCTTGCACCGTAAGCCAGAATCTTGCCGAGTGATCTGGAATGACTAGGTGTACAGCCTCATGTATCACGAGATACCTGAGAACGTAATCCGGGGCGAGGATGAGCCTCCAGTTGAACGACAGGTTCCTAAGAGACGAGCAGCTACCCCACTTCGTGCGCTGGCCCATGACGAACACACGCCCCGGCCGCTCACCAAGCCGAGCCGTTACAGCCTCCAAGTGGCTCTCGATCCCCCGGCGGGCTTCCCGTCGCAGCCAGAGTTCGAGGCTGCGCGCGACAGGAGTACGTGAGTTCGGTCCGCGCGACACAACGATCTCGCCATCAATGAGCCGTACGGCGTTGCCGCAGGATCGCGATTGTGTGACCTCGACGCGAACTCGAGTTGACTTTCCCCGGAAGAGGATTTCGCCCACGGGGTGCACAGTGCACCGAACGCCGCGTAGCCGCTCCACCCGGTCAAGTTGGTCGAGGATCCAGCCTGCATTGGCAGCCAGGAACTCCAACGGTTCTGACGCCCCTACATGTCAAGACGGTCGTTCAGGCCGCCAAGTCTGCGGCTTGGCGCGCTCGGTAGTCTGCCATCACGCGCTGAAAGATCTCGCGGGCGAGAAAGCGTTTAAGACAGCGGATGATCTCCCGTTTGGGCCGCCCTTCAGCGGTGCGTCGTTCGACGTAGTTGAGGGTTGGTGTGTGGAACCGCATCCGCACGATGACGGCCCGGTGGAGCGCGGCGTTGGCCTGGCGATGACCGCCGCGGTAGAGGCGGTGGCGCCCCGTCGTCATCCCGGACGAAGCCGGGATGGGGCAGGCCCCGCAAAGCTTGGCGAAGGCGGCTTCAGAATGAATCCGATCGGGGGTGTCGCCAAAGATGATCAGCAGTTCGGCGGCGGTGTCGGCACCGATGCCGAAGCCCTCACGCAGCGTCGGTGAGGTCTGGGTGGTGAGTCGACTCACGTGACGGTCGTGGTCCACGATTTCGACGGAGAGAGCGAACCAGCGACGGGCGAGCGCCCGGAGGGTATGTTTCGCCGAGGCGGTCGGCGTATCGATCGTGCCGCAGCGCCATCCGCGGCAGCGTTTGAGGAGCGCCTGGTCGGCGAGCGGGTTGAGGGTCTCTCGCAGCGCGGGCGGCGCGGTGACGACGATCTGCTTCAGCGTGATCATCGCCGAGGTGCGGGCTTTGACCGCCGTCCGGCGCGCGACTTTGAGGTGGCGCATCATCTCGACCGCTCCGTCCGCGGTCTTCGGGATGGCGGTCGATTGGCCCGCCAGAACCGACCGCGCGGCGGTCTCGGCATCCACGGGGTCGGACTTCCCGGCGATTCGACGTGTGCGCCGGTCGCCTCGGTTCACTTCGAGCACCTGGTGCCCGGCTCGCCGGACCGCGCGAGTGAGTCCCGCCCCGTAGCTGCCGGTGCCCTCGATGCCGAACGCGGCGATGCGGCCGTGACGCTCGGCCCAGGTGATCAGCTGTTGGTAGCCGTCTGAGTCGGCGGCACACGATCGATCGTCGAGGCGGACCCCCCTCGTGTCGATCGCCACGGCCACGTGGACGTGCTTGTGGGTGTCCACGCCGACGATCACCTTCCGCGCGTCAGGCTGGATAGTCCTGTGGTTCGTCACCGGGTGGCCTCCTCGGGTGCTGGTGCGTCGGCCGGATGGGCGGACAGGACTGTGATGGGTCGACGTTGCAGCAGGCCCCTATTGGGTCACGGCCCATCCGGTCAGACGGGTTGCCGTGTCAATCGCCGACGGACGATGACCGACAGTTCAGTAGCCAGGACCGTAGGTCAGTCAACTTGTGGGTCAGGCCAGCGCCCACCGGCACCCACCGGTGTCACTGAGCAACCCCGACAGGCAGGGGAATCATGCTCACAGTCAACTTGAGTGCCGACGTGGCACAGTAGCCGTATGCCGAGCTACCGAGGATACCGATTCCCGTCGGAAGTCATCAGTCACGCGGTGTGGTTGTACCACCGGTTCAGCCTCAGTTTTCGGGACGTCGAGGACCTCCTCGCCGAGCGCGGCATCACCGTCACGTACGAGACGATCCGCCAATGGTGCCGGACGTTCGGGCTGGAGTATGCGCGACGGCGGCGGCGGCGGCGGCGGCGCCAGGGAGATACGTGGTATCTCGATGAGCTGTTCGTGCGGATGCAGGGCCGGACGCAGTACTTGTGGCGGGCGGTTGACGAGGATGGGGATGTGATCGACATCCTCGTGCAACCCCGGCGGAATCGGCGAGCTGCGATCCGATTCTTCCGCAAGCTCTTGAAAACACAGGGCGCCCTCCCTCGCTGCTTGATCACCGACAAGCTGCCGAGCTATCAAGCCGCCTGCCGTACCCTGATCCCGTCGGTCATGCACTGCACAGCCCCGTATGCGAACAATCGCGTCGAAGTGCCTCATCAACCGACCCGCCACCGCGAGCGCCAGATGCGCGGCTTCACATCGATCGCGCACCTCCAACGCTTCGCGTCGGTCCACGGCGTCGTCCAGAATCTCTTCCGCGTCGGCCGGCACCTCCTACAAGCCGCTCATCACCGCGCGCTCCGCACCCGAGCGTTCGCCGAATGGAACGTGGTGACGTGTGCTTCGTGAGCAGCCGCCCAAGTTCGGATCTTGGCCGGCGACCCGGCCCGCGTCCGGCAAGTTGACAAAACCCGCGCAAAGGGCATACTGGAAGAGGTGGTCGATCTGCAGAACTGCCTCGGCCTTGTCGCTCACGGTCTCAAGAATCACCCGCGCACAGTGTCGAGAACCGTAGCACGCTGTTCCGGGATCGACAATGGTCGCAAGCGCACCATCGAAGCAGCCACGGTCCACGCCGAAGCGCCGGAGACGCGTCGGTCACACGGGCTCAAGAGGACGGTGCCCCATGACCCAAGTTTCGCCTTGGCGCCGGACGGAGCCGAAGGGAATAGCACGAACCGGTCTCTAGTTCCCACCGTTGATCGCCAGCAGCTCGCGGACGGCATCGTCGTCGACAATATCGGCTGGCCAGCCGTAGGTGGACACGATGACCGCGTACTGTCCAAGAACCCGATCGACGCCGTCCGACGGGCTGATTCTACGCTGGACGCTCGCCGGGTCGCGACGTTCGTGACCGCCGAGAGCCGCTGCTAGGCTCGCCCCGTATGTCGCCTTGTCCCCAAGTGTTGCAGTTCCTCGTCGTGGCCGTCGCGGGCTGGATCAACCAGCAGCCGCGTGACGTCATGGACTCTCTCCAGGAAGAGAATCGCGTCCGCCGAGAGCAGCTCGGTCCTGGCCGTCTCCGGTTCACCGACGCCCAGCGCCGGCGCCGGGCCGCACAGGCCAAGCGCCTCGGGCGACGGGGACACCGTGACCGGCACACCCTGGTCACGCCCGATACCCTCCTCCGCTGGCATCGACAGCTGATCGCGAGGAGATACGCCGGCCGCGGCCGTCGCGGACCGGGCCGCCCACGGGGCCTGGACACGATCCGCCGGCTCATCGTCCGGATGGCCACCGAGCACCGCGAGTGGGGCGACACCCGTATTCGGGGTGCCCTCGGCAACCTCGGGCATCAGGTCGCGCGGGGCCCCATCGCCAACGTGCGCAAGGAGCGCGGCCTAGCACCCGCCCCCGAACGCAAGACGCGCACGACCTGGCGGGAGTTGCTCGCGGCCCACGGGGACGTGCTCGCCGCCGCCGACTGCTTCACGGTCGAGGGCTGGACGCCACGCGGCCTGACCCGCGTCACCGGGCTGGGCCTGATTCCCCTGGCCAGCCGCCGCGGTCAGATCGCGGGCATCAGCGCCGAGCCCGACGGGCCGTGGGTCACCCAGCTCATGCGGCACGCCACCGATGCCGAGGACGGATGCCTGCGACACATCCGGTTCCTCATCCATGACCGCGACCCGCTCTTCCGGCCGGCCGTGCGCGACACGCTCCCCCCGGCCGATGTCACCCCCAGCCGACGCCCCGCCCGCGCGCCGAACCTGAACGCCTACACGGAGCGCTTCGTGCGCACCATCCAGGACTCCTGCCTCGAGCGCATGGTCCTGATCGACGAGGGCTCGCTGCGTCGCGCCGTCCGCGAGTGCGTCGCGCACGACCACCACGAACGGAATCACCAGGGGCTCGACCATCGCCTGATCCTGCCGCTGGCGACGGCCCCGCCACCCCGTGGTCGCGTCCAGTGCCGCCAGCGGCTCGGTGGGATGTTGCACGACGACTCTCGGTCAGCAGCGTGATACATGACCGGCCGTCAACCCCACAATCTAGTTTTTGGACCGTACGGGCATACCAGCGATAAAACGTGGGCCGATTGACCTGCAGTTCCCGCAACGTCCGTCGCGCGGGCAGGTCCGAGCCCTCCACCAGCCGGATGACCTTGAAGTGGCTTGAACTGCAGGAGCCGCCCCTGGTCTTGGCGCCAACGCACGCGCGCGTCAGAGACGGAACTTGATCTCGCCCAGCACGGTCCGCCGCAGCAGGTCGCCGAAGATGTGCTGGTGCACGGTCTGGTTGAACAGGTTGTTGACCTTCACCGTCGTCGTCATGGCGCCGCTCTGCCACTTCACCCCAACGCTGCCGTTCACCGTCGCATACCCGTCGGTGTAGCCGTGGTACCCCGCCGTGAGGACATCGCTCCAGAACGCGTCCGTGGCGGCGTTCACGGACGCGGAACCAAGCAACCGCGACCCGTTCCACCTCACCTCCGCGTTGAACCGGTGCGTCGGGGGCAGTCCTAGCTCGGCGGGCAGGTACGGGTTCGGATCGTCCAGGATCTCCGGCTCGGATTGCCACGAGTAGTTGACGGACGCGGCCAGTGACCGCGAGAACTGCTGCTCAAGCCACAGCTCCAGACCGGTCTGGCGGATCGGGCCCAGATTCAGGTACGTGAACGCGGTGCGCGGCAGAAAGATCCCGCGCTGCGCCATGAGGGCCAGCACGCCCGGCGGGAGCCGCCAGCCGGGCGGCGGATTGGCCGCGGTGTACGGGTCGAGTGACCGCGGCAGGGAGACGAAATTGATGGAATCGTCGCGGCGGTTGACGTAGAACGAGCCGCCGAGCGTCGTGCCGCGCGGGAGCACGCCCGTGTAGCTCACTTCATACGCCGTCAGCGATTCTTCCGTCAGCTCGTCCTGAGACATCCCGCCGATCGGAATGTTGCTGCCGACCGCGCCGACGACGAGCGGGAACGGCTGGGCGACCGCCGGCTGCAGCCCCGGCGGCAGGAGCGGCGCGAGGGCGCTCAGGGCTACCGGGCTGACGATGTTCGTCTGCAGGGCGTTATTGATGACCGACGGCGCGCGAAACGCGCGATTGTACGACAGCGTGACGGAATGATCCGCCGCCGGCTTGACGATGAATGCGATCCGCGGCGAGACCTTCGGATCGGACAGGTTGCCGAACTTGTCCACGCGCCCGCCCAGCACGAGCCGGAACCGCTCCCAGAAGATCTCGTCCTGCAGGTACGCGCCCACCTCGAGGCGGTTTTCGCCCAGCGGAGCGAGGGTGATGTCGAAGTTGTTCTGCCGCACGTTGCCGCCGTAGGTCAGCCGGTGCCGGTTTCCGAGGAACACCGAGTGGCCGATCTCGCCGTCATAGGTCTGCGTCGTGAAGTCAAGCTGTAGCGGCCTCCCGGTGGCGAGGTCCGGCAGCAGCAGATTCGGCGCCTGCCCGTTCAGGACGTTCGTGAAGAACTGGACCCGCAGGCCGCCCCGCGTGTAGTTCAGTTTGCCGTAGCCCAGATAGGTCCCCGTCTGCATGTCGAACGGCCCGACGCCGCTGTGGACGAGCCCGTCCGTGCCGGCCACGCCGCCTGCGTAGGTGAGGGTGCCATGGGACAGCTCCTGGTCGACCCGCACGTCGAACTTCGGCTGGCTGGTCCCCCGGTTCGCGAATCCGGTCCCGAACGCGGCGGTATCCGAGTCGAGAGGATAGAAGGCCCCACCCACGGTCTGGCCCGGCTGCCGCGGGTCGTCGATCACCCGGATCTGGCCGGTCGGCCGCGCAAAGGCGTCGGACGTGAAGTAGCCAGCACTGACGCGGTACGATAGCCGGTCGCTGGGCGCCCGCGTCACGGTGGCGTTCGCGCCGAACATCGAGCCGCCGCCGAGTCCAACGCCCGATCCGTCGTTCCGGTCGACATACCCGCCGCTGAGCGTCACCGTCGTGCCGACCGACTCCCGCGGCGACTTGGTGATGATGTTGACGGCGCCGGTCATGGCGTTGGCGCCCCACACGGCGGACGCCGGCCCCCGCACCACCTCGATCTGCTCTACGTCGTCGAAGTTGGTCGGGAGCAGGTCCCAGAGGACGAGGCCGAAGAAGTCGAGGTAGGCGCTGCGCCCGTCTACCAGCAAGAGCTGCGTGTTCGTCAGCGTATTGGTGGAGCTGCGGCTGGTGACCTGCACGTCGCGCGCCGACAGCTGGATGACGTTGACGCCCGGCGTCGCGCGCAGCAGGTCGCCGAAATTCTGAGCCGGCGTCGTCTCGAGCGTCGAGGCGGAGATGACCGACGTCGACACCGGCGCATCGAGCAAGCGGACTTCACTGCGCGACGCCGTCACGACCACCGTCTCGCCGAAGCTGGTGAGCTGCAGCTCCACCGGCGGCAACGTCAGCGCCGTGCCGGAGACGACCACGTCCTCGACCGTGGCATCAGAGAATCCGCCCAGCGACACGGTCAGCGTATAGGTGCCGGGGGTGACCCCAGCCAGCTCGAAGGTGCCCTGCTCGTCGGCATAGGCGGTGCGAGGGACGCCTTCGCCGCGCAAGATCACCGTGGCGCCTGGCAGCACCAGCCCGGTCTGGTCGACGACGCTGCCGCGGACGCTGCCGGTCTGCGCGATACCGGCCGCGGGCCACAGTGCCAGGAAGATTGAAAGCAGGTACAGGATTCCACTTGGGCGAATCATTGACTGACCTCCACTGCGATTTGGTCATACACGGCGGACGGTGTGCGAATGCGTTACAGGCATCCAGGATAGCAGGTTCGCGCACGCCGTCCGGACCGACCATAGAGAGCAACAGCTGCCCCCTCCTCACCCCACCGTCCAGCCATGAGGCCACGCGGGCGTCTCTAGCAGGCTGCGGAAGAACCCGGGTATCGGGCTGTTTTCTTAAGCATCATGCGGGTAACGACCGCCCGACGACCGTGCGCACGGGTGTGCGCTGACCCCGATGAGGGGGCCGGCGACACGCGCGGCCGGCGAGCAGGGACACGTCGCCTCCAGATTCCGCAGGCGGACCAAGTTATAGGCCGTGGCGGCGAAAGTGAGCTGCCACTCGACGAGTGGGACGCCGCGAGGCCGGAGCTTGCGCAAACCACCGACGGTCTGCATCCACCCAAAGGGCCTTGACGCCCCTATATGTCAAGACGGTCGTTCAGGCCGCCAAGTCTGCGGCTTGGCGCGCTCGGTAGTCTGCCATCACGCACTGAAAGATCTCGCGGGCGAGAAAGCGCTTAAGACAGCGGATGATCTCCCGTTTGGGCCGCCCTTCGGCGGTGCGTCGTTCGACGTAGTTGAGGGTTGGTGTGTGGAACCGCATCCGCACGATGACGGCCCGGTGGAGCGCGGCGTTGGCCTGGCGATGACCGCCGCGGTAGAGGCGGTGGCGCCCCGTCGTCATCCCGGACGAAGCCGGGATGGGGCAGGCCCCGCAAAGCTTGGCGAAGGCGGCTTCAGAATGAATCCGATCGGGGGTGTCGCCAAAGATGATCAGCAGTTCGGCGGCGGTGTCGGCACCGATGCCGAAGCCCTCACGCAGCGTCGGTGAGGTCTGGGTGGTGAGTCGACTCACGTGACGGTCGTGGTCCACGATTTCGACGGAGAGAGCGAACCAGCGACGGGTGAGCGCCCGGAGGGTATGTTTCGCCGAGGCGGTCGGCGTATCGATCGTGCCGCAGCGCCATCCGCGGCAGCGTTTGAGGAGCGCCTGGTCGGCGAGCGGGTTGAGGGTCTCTCGCAGCGCGGGCGGCGCGGTGACGACGATCTGCTTCAGCGTGATCATCGCCGAGGTGCGGGCTTTGACCGCCGTCCGGCGCGCGACTTTGAGGTGGCGCATCATCTCGACCGCTCCGTCCGCGGTCTTCGGGATGGCGGTCGATTGGCCCGCCAGAACCGACCGCGCGGCGGTCTCGGCATCCACGGGGTCGGACTTCCCGGCGATTCGACGTGTGCGCCGGTCGCCTCGGTTCACTTCGAGCACCTGGTGCCCGGCTCGCCGGAGCGCGGCGTTGTTGCGCGGTTCGAAAACTGACCCGCAACGTCCCCTACCCACAGACCCGTTAACGACCGATAGCGTACGACGCCAGCCTACCACGCTGAGTCATCTGATTGAGGATGTTACATGCGAGGATGGCCTCCGTCTCTTGCCCCGCCCGACTGCGCGCTCGAAGGCTCTCCCCGATGATCAACTTGTACCGGAAGAAAGCGTTCTCCACACGGGCCTGCTGATGGTAGCCCGAGTCCTTCTTCCACTGTCGCCGTCCAGCCTGCTGCACCTGTCGGATCGTGCGGTCGCGCGCGGGCGATCGTGGTCGCCGTCCAGACACGGTGGCTGTCCTGGTCGGTGGAATGACGACCGTCGTGCCACGCGCACCCGCAGCCTCGTAGATGCCACGCGTGTCGTAGGCCGCGTCCGCCGTGAGGCAGGAGACGTCGCCTTCGACCTTGTCGATCAGATCGAGGGCCGTCGTCGCGTCGTCAACATGCCCGCCGGTCAGGGCGTGAGCGACGATCACGCCCGATCCGTCGACGCCCAGATGAAGCTTCTTCCAGCCGCGTATACCGCGTCCGCCATGTTTCACGGCCGCCCATTCACCTTCACCCACAGTCGAGAGCCCGGTACTGTCGACGATGAGATGTATGCCTGCGCCCGCGGGGAGGCGGCGAAGTGCAAGGTCGAGGTGCTGACCACGCCGTGAGAGAGTCGTGTGATCGGGCGCGGACAGGTCGAGGCACAGCATCCCGAAGATCGACCTCAGAAAGCCCTCCGTCTGACGAAGGGGCAGGTGAAAGATCAGGCGGAGCGTCAGCGCGGTTTCGATGGCAACCTCGGAGTACTGCAGCTGCCCTCCGCGCTTGCCGACGCCCACGGCTTCCCACGTGGCGATCGCTTCCGGCGTCAACCACAGGGTGACGTCGCCTCGCTGGACCAGTGCTCGGTCGTACGCCGGCCAGTTTCCGACGCGGTATTTCGTTTTGTACCTGGGATGCACTCTCGACTTCACGTCGAGATCATGCCCCTTCGGCCGTCACGATGGCCAGGGCCGCGACGAACACTTGTTACCGCGCACCAATGCCGCCTGCCGGGCGGGCCGTGCGATCAGCAAGGTCATCATCGAGGCGGCCCTTCTTACCGATGATGAGAAGCGGACCGCCTGTCTGCTGGCCAGGGCGGCGGGCGCCGACTTCATCAAGACCTCTACCGGGTTCGGCCCTGGCGGCGCCACGGTCGCGGATGTGGCGCTGATGCGGGCGACCGTGGGCCCCGATCTCGGAATCAAGGCGGCGGGTGGCGTCCGTGAATACGATGCGTTCCAGGCGATGGTACGGGCCGGCGCGACGCGCATCGGCTCGAGCGCAGGCGTGCAGATCGTGCAGCAGGCGCGGGACGCGCGCGGCAAGGCGAGTCTTAGCAGCCCGTGGTGAAAGTCTCGCTGTATTCGACCGCCGATGCATCCCGGCTTCGGCGGCGCTGGGCGTTGCCCACGATGGGTCGAATACTCCCGGTATTCTCCCGCCTCGCGCCTCCCTCGGGCCGACCGCGGCTTCGGCGTAACCTTAAGGGGGGGTCTCGGTGCCACGCGGGACTTTCACCACGGGCTGCTAGTGTCAGTACAGATTGCCTTGCCGCGCTGCGCCAGTGTAATCGAGGTAGACCACCTTCAACTCGGTGAAGAAGCCTACCGCTTCGCGGCCCAATTCGCGCAACCCGACCCCGGTCGCCTTCATGCCGCCGAACGGGACATGCGCTTCGCCACCGACGGTCGGCGAGTTCACGTGGATGATACCGGCCTCCATCTGGTCTATGAACGTGAAGGCTGCGGACACATCCCGCGTGTAAATCGAGGCGGCCAGGCCGTACCGGACAGCGTTGGCGACCTCCAGCGCCGAGGTCGTGTCGGGGACGCGCAGGACCGACAGCACCGGTCCGAAGATTTCTTCCTGGGCGATCCGCATGTCGGGTGTGACGCGGTCGAAGATGGTGGGCTGAACGAAATAGCCCCGCTCGTGCTCGTCGCCCGTCAGGCGAGCGCCGCCCGTGACGAGCGTCGCGCCCTCGTGCCGGCCGATGTCGATGTATTCCAGGACCGTGTCGAGCTGATGCTGATCGACCGACGGTCCGACGTCGGTCTCGGGATGCAGTCCGTTCCCGACGACGAGCGCCCGCGCTCGTGCCTCGAGGCGCTCGACGAATTCGTCCGCCACGCTGTCCAGGACCACGGCTCGGCTGGTGGCGGTGCACCGCTGTCCGGTGGAGCCATACGCTCCTTGCGCCGCGCTGCTGACCGCGAGTTCCACATCGGCGTCGCCTAGAACGACGATGGGGTTCTTGCCGCCCATCTCGCACTGACACTTGATGCCGCGGACGGCGCCGGCACTGTACAGGCGGGCGCCGATGTCGTTCGATCCAGTGAACGAGATGCCCTTGATCGACGGATGGGCCAGCAACGCCTCGCCGACTTCGCAGCCGCTGCCGTAGACGACGTTGACGACCCCCGGAGGAGCGTCGCACTCGGCGAAGATCTCGGCCGTGAGGGCGGCGCACAGCGGTGTCAGTGATGCGGGTTTGAGCACGACCGGGTTGCCGCAGACGATGGCGGGTGCCAGTTTCCAGATGGGAATGGCGACCGGAAAGTTCCAGGGTGTGATCAGTGCGAGCGGTCCGACCGGCTCTCGCACCGTGTAACAGAAGTTGAACGGAATTTCGGACGGAATGGTCTCGCCGAGCATGCGGCGGGCCTCGCCGGCGAAGAATTCGATGACGTTGATGGCGCGCTGGATCTCGCCGCGCGACTCGGCCAGCGTCTTGCCCTCTTCGCGTGTGAGCGCCTCCGCCAGCTCGTCGCGGCGCTCCGTCATCCGGCGCTGGACCCGGTAGAGAAGTTGCCCCCGTTGGGGGGCGGGCGTAGCACGCCAGGCGGGATACGCTCGCGCGGCGGCCTTAACGGCAGCCGCCGCATCGGCCGCCGTCGACATCGGAGCCTCGGCGACCGTGTCGTTCGTGTCAGCCGGGTTGATGTCGGGGAGGCGCTTGGCTGTCGAGGGCGTCTGCCACTGTCCGTCGATGTAGTTGTCCAGTGTGCGCATGGCCGTTCGTCGTGGGCAATTGATGCGGTGCGAGAAACGGTTCGGCGTCAGGATTATAGCAGCGGGGCGGCGGGAGACGGCGGCCGATGGAGTATTCTAGAAGCCTGTTCGAGTATTCGCGTAGGTCGCGTTGCGAGCGCCACGCCGCCGCAACCCGAAGGGCGCGTGGGGGTTGCGGCCGTGGACTGCGTCGCACGTCGTCCCCGATGCGCCGCGGCATCGCCTCCGCCGCGCTTCTTGTCTGCGGCTCGCAAGACCCACGCGCGCGGCCCACGCGAATACTCGGACGGGCTCCTAGGGCGCCGCGCCGGTGGCAGTGCGTCACGAGGGCAGGAACGTGCCGAAGTGGGCGATCCCCTACGAGCATCTGGAAACGATCTTCCTGGACGCCGGCAATTCGGTCGTGTCGATGGATCTGCGGCTCGTCCGGGAGGAGCTCACGAGCCACGGCGTCCGGTGCCGCCTGGAGGATCTGCGCCGGGCCGAGGCGGCCGCCCGCCCGGCCGTGTCGGCCGCCTTGACCAACCTCGGGTCGACCGAGACCGTCGGCACGTTCGAGTTCTACGTACGGGAGATCCTTGCGCGCACGCCACTGGATTACCCGCGTACGCCGGCCGAGCTCGGGCGGGTGGCGCGGGCCATGGTGCCGATACTGGACCGGATCGGTCGTGTGGCACTCTGGTCGGCCGTGCTGCCGGGGGTTCCGGCGACGCTGGCGGCCCTTCGCGCGCGCGGCTTCAAGCTGCTGGTCGTGAGCAATTCCGACGGGACGGTGGAGCAGGTGATGACGTCGCAGAGACTGCGACCGTTCTTCGACGCGGTCGTCGACTCGCACGTTGTCGGGTTTGAGAAACCGGATCCGCGGATCTTTCACCATGCCCTCCGGGTTGCCGGGGCCTCGCCGGAGACAACGCTCCACGTGGGGGATCTCTACGATGCCGATGTGGTCGGGGCGCGGGCTGCCGGCGTGCACGCGCTGCTGCTCGATCCCTTCGGGGACTGGCCGGACGTGGACTACGAGCGTGCGACTGACCTGGGCGTGCTGCTCGATCGGCTGCCGGGCGCGTGAGCGCCCGCCCGCGCTGTCAAGAGGCGTCCGTGGCAGCGTCGGTCCCCGGCGCAGGTGCGAGAGGCGCCTCCGGGCTCAACGATTTGGACCCGTTCCGGGTATCATGGTGGCCACACCAAGAACTGCAAACCAGCGCGAGAGCGGTCCGCGTGACCGGTTACCGTGTGGGAGGAATGTCGAAATGATGAAAATACTGCTCGTCGTGGGGATGCTGGGCGGCGTCTTGGCGGCCGCCACGGCCGTAGTGAGCGCCCAGGAGCTGGCGCCGGGCGTTGCCGCGCCGGCCTTCTCGCTCATCGGATCGGACGGCGAGATGCATTCGTTGGCCGATCTGAAGGGGCGGGTGGTTGTGCTGGCCTGGTTCCCCAAAGCGTTCACCGGCGGCTGAACGGCCGAATGCAAGTCGTTCCGTGAGAACGGCGATGCCATTCGCGAGTTCGACGCCGAGTACTTCATGGTCAGCGTCGACGACGCTCAGATCAACAAGGAGTTCGCCGAGTCGCTCGAGGCCGACTTCCCGCTGCTGAGCAACCCCGACGGGGACGTGGCGCGCGCCTACGGTGTCGTGTCGCCCGAGCGTGAGTTCCCGCAGCGCTGGACCTTCTATATCGATGGTGAAGGCAAGATCGCGTACATCGACAAGGACGTGAATCCGTCGACGGCCGGCGCGGACGTGGTTGCACGTCTCACGGCGTTGAACGTCTCAAAGCGATAGTCTGCGACGGGTACGGGGAGGCCGAGCTGACGGTCTCCCCGCCACCGTCCTCCCGTGTGCGCCCGCCCGCCGCGATGAGCCTCGATCTTTCAGTGGAGCAGTTTCGTGCCGCGTCGTCACGCTTCGCCCGCCGCGCAGTGGCATCTGCTGTGGACCGGCCTGATTGGAGAACGGAACCGCCTATCCGACGGCCATCGAGGCGGTCGAGCACGCGGCTCCCCGGGATTGACGTCAGACGTCTTCCTTCGAATCGTCTGGGTCCTTGACCTCGTCCTTGAAGCCGCGAATCGCTTGCCCCATCCCGCGTCCGAGTCCCGACAGGCGCTTCGCGCCGAAGATCAGGAGCAGGATGAAGAAAATGACCAGCAGTTCCGCGAGGCCGATACCAAAGGGCATGGGTGACCTTTCTCTCTGAACGGATCCACGATACCACGGGGGGAGGGTCTCGCGAAACGGAGTGTTATGACGGTAGAATCGCTCGAGTCGTGACGCGGAGGCGCAGTGGCTGACATGGTCGAGAAGGCTCCGCGGCGGGTGTTTCTGCACCGGGCGCTGACCGGGACGGTGCTGGGCTCATCGAGTAAGCTGAAAGCGGAGTAGCGACGCGTGAACTGGAGACTCTGTGTTGTCGTCGTGACGTACCTGCTGCTGACGCCCTTCCTGCAGGGCGCGGTCTCGGCACAAGCGCCGGCCCTGGCGCCGGTGCCAGACCTCGCGACCTTCAGTGACGCGTTGGAGGATCTGTCGCGGCGCGTCGGTCCGGCCGTCGTCCAGATCTTCGTGTCCGGCTACGTACCCCAGGAAGGGCGCCGTCGGCCGAGCGAGCAGCTGCTGCCGACGCGGCGCAGTCGGGGCTCCGGCGTGATCGTGGCCGCGACCGGCCACATCGTCACGAATGCCCATGTCGTCCAGGGGGCGGCGCGGGTGCGGGTGGAGTTGGCCGGCGCCGTGAACGCGCCGGACGAGCGTCGATCCATCTTGCGCGCGCGAGGCCGACTGCTCGAGGCGCAGATCGTGGGTGTCGATCGCGAGACCGACTTAGCGGTGCTGAAGATCGAAGCGTTCGATCTGCCGTTTCTGACGCTGGACGATTCCGACAGCCTGCGGATGGGCCAGGTCGTGATGGCGTTCGGGAGTCCGCTCGGCCTCACGAATTCGGCCACGCTGGGTGTGGTCAGCTCGGTGGCGCGCCAGCTCGAGCCAGACGATCCGATGATCTACATCCAGACCGACGCGTCCATCAATCCCGGTAACAGCGGCGGACCGCTCGTCGATACGGTCGGCCGCGTGGTCGGGATCAACACGTTGATCCTGTCGCAGTCGGGCGGGAACGAGGGGATCGGATTCGCGGCGCCCAGCAACATCGTGAAGAACGTCTACGAGCAGATTTGGAAGTTCGGCCGGGTGCGACGCGGCGAGCTGGGCGCGAACCCGCAGACGATCACGCCGAGTCTCGCGGCCGGCTTGGGACTTGCCAGAGACTGGGGGGTGGTGCTGAGCGACGTGTTTCCGGGCGATCCCGCCGCGCGGGCTGGATTGCGCCCCGGCGACGTGGTCGTGTCGCTGGACCGGAAGCCGATGGAGAACGCCCGTCAATTCCAGGTCAATCTCTACAGTCGCGCCGTCGGGGACACTGTGCGGCTGGAGGTGCTCCGGGGGGCGAGGCCATGCACGTTCTTCGTCGCGGTCATCGAGCGCGCCGACGATCCGCAGCGTTTCCAGAGCCTCATCCATCCGGACCAACACCTGGTCCCGTCACTGGGAATTCTCGGATTGGATCTCGATGCGAACGTGCACGCCATGTTGCCGTCGCTTCGGCAGCCGACCGGCGTGGTCGTAGCGGCCGTGACGGAGGATGCGGTCCTGGCGCGTGACGGAGCGCTCTATCCGGGCGATGTAATCTACGCGGTCAATCGGCACCCGATTCCAAGCCTGGCCGAGTTGCGGCAGGTGCTCGCGTCGCTCGCGACCGGCGATCCGGTGGTCGTTCACGTCGAGCGCGCCGGCACGCTACACTTCGTCGCGTTCGTCAAGGAATGACGGCGGTGCTTCGCTGGCCCGCGGCCGTTCGGCGCGGCGCGCGCCTGGCCGGTCCGCTCGTTGCGGTGATCGTGTACGCCGCGCTACCGCAGCAGTACGCCGCGGGCGATCTCGGGGACGTGCCGTTCAGCCATGCCGGTCGGGTGACAGTGGCGATCGCCGTCTGGATGGCGATCTGGTGGCTGACCGAAGCGATCGAGATCCCCGCAACCGCGCTCATTCCCCTGGTGGTGTTGCCGCTGGCTGGCGTCGGCACGATGCGGGAGATCGCCGCGCCCTACGCGCACGAGCTGATCTTCCTCTTCATGGGCGGGTTCGTCCTCTCGTTGTCGATGCAGCGGTGGGAGTTGCACCGGCGGATCGCGCTGGTGACGCTGTCGATTGTCGGGACGAACCCTCCGCGCATCGTCGCCGGCTTCATGATGATCACCGCCGGACTTAGCATGTGGCTGTCGAACACCGCGACGGCCATCATGATGCTGCCGATCGCCCTCAGCGTGATCGCGATGGTCTCCGAACGGAGTGAGGGCGGAGGGGCGGATGACCGGGTCGTGGAGTCGCAGCGGCACCTGGGTGTGTGCCTGATGCTCGGTATCGCCTACGCCGCGTCGATCGGCGGCGTGGGTACGATCATCGGGTCGCCGCCCAACCTCTTCCTCGTGTCCTACGCTCGTGAGGTCCTCGGCCAGGACATCAGCTTCGCCCGGTGGATGGCGATGGGGGTGCCGCTGGTCGTACTGTTCTTGCCCGTGGCGTGGTATCTCCTCACGCACATCCTCTTTCCCCTTCCGTCACGGTCGCGTGGGGGCCGCGCGGCCATTCGTCAGGCGCATGCGGCGCTGCCGCCGATGCGCTGGGCCGAGCGCGTTACGGCGACCGTCTTCGCGGCGGCGGCGCTGGGCTGGATCGGACGCGCCTGGCTGGTCGAGTGGGAGATTGGCGGGTACCGTCCCCTGGCCGGCCTGACCGATCCCGGAATCGCGATGATCGCCGCCCTGAGTCTATTCGTCATCCCCTCGCGGTCCGGCGACGGCAGCGCCGTGATGCGCTGGCGAGATGCGCAGCGCCTGCCCTGGGGAATTCTCCTGTTGTTTGGCGGCGGCCTCAGCCTGGCGGCGTCGATTCAGACCAGCGGCGTGGGAGAGTTTCTCGGGCACCAGGTGGCGGGTTGGCGAGGGCTGCCGAGCTGGGCGCTGATCCTGCTCGTAGTCACGTTGGTCATCTTTCTGACCGAGTTGACGAGCAACACGGCGACGGCCGCCACGTTCGTCCCGATTCTCGCCGGAATCGCACCTGGGCTCGGCGTGCATCCGTTCCTGCTGACGGTTCCCGCGGCGGTCGCTGCGTCGTGGGCGTTCATGCTGCCGGTCGCGACCCCGCCCAATGCGATCGTGTTCGCCTCGGGTCACGTGGCGATCGGAGACATGCGCCGGACCGGCCTCTGGCTGAATGTGATTGGGATCGGTCTCTTGACCTCCCTGGCCTATTGGGTAGCATTGCCGTTGCTCGGCGTTAACAGCCCGTGGTGAAAGTCCCGCCGCCGACGGGCTAGGGTGTCCGATGGGCGCTGTTCCGTTTCCGCTCGGAGGCCACCGATGTCTGGTTACGCACACTGGCTGGCACGCCACCTCGCATCGCGGGTCGCGCCGTGGGCGCTGCTCGCGCTGATAGCCGCCTGCAGCGGCTCACCGGAACCGGCCGAGGCGCCCCCCGCCGAGGCTGCGGTCCGTGCCGCGGTGATCGAGTCGCTATCGCCCGACTCGACGGACAAGAGATTCTCGAGCACATGCTGGCTGTCGAGCAGCAGGGCGTGGTGTCGGTCGAGCTGTCACAGCACTTTCCGAGCCTCGATCGCGATCGCGCCTACGCCACCCAGCTGATGCGGCTCGAGCGGAAGGTGCCGACAGACCCACGCGTGGGATGGAAGATCGGATGGTCTCGGCAGACCGACCCCCGCGTCGGCATTGACCCGGTGTTCGGGCACATCCTGACCTCGAACGTCTTGGTGCCGGGCGAGCCGGCGCCCACCGGTCGGTTCGTCGACGGCCGGGCGCTCGTCGAGGCTGAGGTCGCCGTCTGGCTGAGCCAGGATCTGCCTGGTCCGATGGTGACGCGTGACGACGTGCTGGGTGCGGTGGAGGAAGTCTGTGGCGTCATCGAGCTCCTGAATGCCCGGGTCGGGCCGGATGGGAACGGACCGAACACGCACGATCACGGCATCGTTGACAATGTGTTCCACATCGCAGTGTTGTTCGGTGACACGCGGGTCTCGGCCGACGAGGTGGACTGGGCGGACGAGCGCGTGACGGTCGAGGTGAACGGGCAAGCGACGGGCGAGGGCCGCACGTCGTACGTGATGGGGCGCGATCCGATCGCAGGCGTGGTCTGGCTGGCAACGAACTGATTGCCTACGGCTACTACCTGGAGACCGGCGACGTCGTCATCACGGGTACGGTCGTGACACCGCCGCCGGTGGGGCCGGGCGATTCGGCGCGCCTCGTGTTCTCGACGCTGGGCACGGTCGATCTCATGGTCGCCGGGGGTGCCGAATAGCGGCGGCTCAGGGACGCCGTGGGAACTGGTCCGGGTTGTCGGTGAAGAGCGCGTCGACGCCCAGCGTGAAGAGAAAATACCGCATCTCGTCCGCGACGCTGTCGAAGCGTCCGGTCGCGCTGGACCGGAACGTGTAGGGCGTCACCGTCAGGCCCAGCGCGTGGGCTCGCTCGACCAGATCCGGCTGCGCGGTGATGATCGCCTTGGCGGGTCCGATACCGGTGGCGAACGTCGCGATCTCGCGCAACCGTGCGTCGGTGACGGGCAGGTCGGGGTCGCTGGCGCCGAACAGGAAGACACGCGGCAGCGTCGGGAGCTCGTCGGCCAGCCGCCGCAGACTGCTGGCGTCGAACGACTGGAGAATGACCGGCGTGTCGGGGTCGGCGCCGGCCGTGTCCAGGCCATTTTGCCGCAGCGCGTCGATGATGAGGCCCGGCATGTCGATGCCGAGCGCCGCGTAGCCGGCCGGCGACTTCAGCTCGGGATACAGGCCGGCGTCCCCGCGAATCAGGTCGATCGCTTCCTGCCAAGTCGGAACCTGCGCTCCCACGAACGCCTCACCGAACCAGCTGCCCGCGTCCAGGCGCTTGACCTCGGCCAAGGTCAGATCGCGGACGCGCCAGCGCTGGCGCATGCGGCCATTGATTTCTTCCTCCACGAAGCGGCCGGGAAAGAGCTCACGCACGTTAGTCGTGCGCTCCAGCGTGTCGTCGTGCAGGCAGACGAGGACGCCGTCCTGGGTCACGCCGAGGTCCTGCTCCACGAAGTCTGCCCCTTGTTCGACGGCAAGCCGGTACGCGGCGAGTGTGTGTTCCGGCGCATAGGCCGAGGCCCCGCGGTGCGCGACGAGTGCCTTGTCCAGCGACTGGCCGGGGGCGAGCGACAGCGAGCCGAGCGCCAGGGCCAGGACGGCGATCCAGCGGATCGCCGATTGTCGGGTGTGGCGTTCGGGAAGTGCAATGAGGTTGTTCGTGTCCATAGCTGGATCGAGCGCGTTCACACCGTCGGTCGATTATGTGCGACGATCGAGCGAATGGCCAAGCTGCTGCTGCTCTTCATTCTGGTGCCGGCGACCGAGCTCGCTCTGCTCATCGAGGTCGGGTCGCGGATCGGCACGGCGATGACGCTCCTGCTGATCGTTGCGACGGGCGTGCTCGGGGCGTCGCTGGCGAGCCGGCAGGGTCTCGGTGTGCTGCGGCAGATCGAGCGAGAGACGGCCGCCGGTCGCATGCCGGGCGGGGTGATCGTGGACGGTGTGCTGATTCTCGTGGCCGGCCTCGTCCTGATGACGCCGGGCTTCCTCACCGACGTGGTGGGATTCCTGTGCCTCGTGCCCGCGACACGGCGGGTGATCCGGCGGGCGGTGGGGCGGCGGCTTCAGCGTGCCGCGCGGGAGGGACGAGCACGGGTCGTCGTTGATGTCCGCCCGCGCCCGCCGGGCGGTGCGGATCGCGACCTCTGGCCGCCGTCGTTGAATCAGTAGTGGAACTCGGCGATGACGGCGCGGCCCTCGGCAAGTGGCGCCGTCCGCACCGTCAGCGCCTCGTCGTTGAAGACGACCTCGACCGACCGGCCGTCCGGATCCGTGAACACCATGGTGGTCTCGGAGGTGGTCGGCACGCCGGGCGCGATGCCGTCCGGGACGCGCCCATCCATCGTGAACGTGTCGCGCCCGTGGCCGAAGTAGCCACGCGGCCGCGTCATCGTCACGATTGCCGGCGCATCGGCGAAGCCGTCCGGCAGCGGTGCGAGCCGAATGCGGACCAGATCCGTCGAGCGGGGGAAGGGCGTTCGGTAGACGTGGGTCGTCGGGTAGCCGTCGGCGGCGACGACGAGCTCGTAATAGGCGGTCGGCGCGCCAAAGAGCGGTCCCCATCGTCCATCCTGTCCGGTCGTCGTGCGCAGCACCGGGGCGCCGAGGCGCGCACCGGTAAGTGGATCAACTTCGTGCACGGTCACCGCCGCGTTCGCCACCGGCAGGTTGGTGGCTTCGCCGTTGGCGAAGCCGCTGATGAGCCCGCTGACGGCGACGCGCGGTTGTGGCACCACGGCCAGCGTGGCTGGCGGACGGCCGGTCGCGGCACGATAGATTTCGCGGAAGGCCCGCGGGTGAAACGCAATCTCCCGATGGTCGAGGCCGCTGACGACGAGGTTCCGGGCGCCCCGCAGGGCCGGACTGTCGTACCCGGCGCCAAACGCCTCGCCGTTCGTCTGGGTGAGAACGGCCGGTTTGGCGTACTTGTCGTTCGAGTCGCTGCGCAGCGTCACGAACGGCACGTCCGGATGCACCTCGCTCCCCGCGTTGAGGGCGGAGAGGAACTCCCCGAGCTGATTGAATTCGCTGCCCGGCGCGTCCGACGATCGGAAGACGCCGTGGCTCGGTGTGCCGCTGAGGATCGCCAGCGCGACGGTCGTGTGGCCGCCGCCCGTCTTGATGTAGTTCCGAATGGCATTGCCGCCGCGTGAGCTGCCAACCAGGATGACCAGGTTCTGGCCAGTCGCGTGGAGGACGCGCCGGACCGCGGCCGCCAGGTCGACGCGCTGGTCCGTCGTCGTGCTGCGATTCGGCTCGTCCAGCCGGTCGTCGGCCGGCGCAGCGGGGGAGGGCATGTCGACGGCGTGCAACAGCGACGGATCGTAGCCGTTCGACTCGAACCGCCAGACGATCGTGTGCCACAAGGCCGCGCTGCCGCCGTTCCCGTGCACGAACAGGATCGGCAGATCCTCTGTCTGGGCAGACGACGGTGGCATGCCGACGGCAAGCATCAGTGACGCAGCGAACAGGCAGCTGAGGGCCATGCGGAGCCTGGGAATCCTGCGCGTGTAGGCCGCCGCAGGATAGCACGACATGCGCGGTCACGCCGGCCCGGCCTGACGGTATGTATAGGATGGCGCTGCCGCATCCACGGGTCCGGGCGTCCTGCGGCGACTCCGATCATGCTGGCTGGCCTGAGGTGGTCCGTGTGGGCCCTGTTCGTCGCCGCCGTCGGTCTCGGGCTGGCGATTGAGCTTCGCTTCTACCTCCGCCACCGCGGGTGGCGGGGCGGCGATCTGTCCTCCCGAGATCGGACCCGGCCTGACTAATGGCGTCCACGACCATCATCACGGTCCTCGTCATCTACCTGGTCGTGCTACTCGCCATCTGGGCGTGGGGCGCCAAGGGTTCCAGGAGCCTCGCCGGATACTACCTGGCCGGCAAGCGCCTGCCGTCGTGGGTCATCGCGTTCAGCTCCAATGCCACAGGGGAAAGTGGTGGCTGCTCCTCGGGTTGACTGGCATGGGCTACATGGTCGGCGTGCATGCGTTGTGGGTCGTGCTGGGTGAGGTGCTCGGGGTCGCGCTCGGCTGGGCGGTTGTGGCCCTGCCGTTCAAGCGGGCCACCGACCGGTACGATTCGATCACAGTGCCGACTACCTGACGGCGAGATTCGACGACACGACGCATGCGCTGCGACTGGTGAGCGTGGTGATCATCGGCAGCATGGTCACGGCCTACAGCGCCGCGCAGTTCACGGCGTCCGGTAAGGCGTTCGACGCGTTTCTCGGCACCGGCTACGCGACCGGGGTGCTGATTGGCGCCGCGGTCATCTTTTTCTACACGACGGTCGGCGGGTTTAAAGCGGTGGCCTACAGCGATTTACTGCAAGGCATGCTGATGCTGGGCGGCCTGACGGTGTTGCCGATCGTCGGCGTCGTGAGTGCCGGCGGCTGGACGGCGATGATCGATGCCCTGCGCGCGGCCGATTCGGCGCTGCTGGCGCCGATGGGCGCACTCGGGGTGTCGGGCGCCGGCGCGATCAGTGCGCTCAGCTTTGCCGGGATCGGGCTGCCATTTCTCGGGGCACCGCAGCTCCTGACACGCTTCATGGCGGCGCGATCGGAGCGGGAGATCGTGTCGGGGAGTCTGCTTGCCGTGTTGTGCATCATCGTCTTCGACATCGGCGCCGTGGTGACCGGCATGGCCGGGCGGGCCATGTTTCCCGGCCTGGCCGATCCGGAAACGGTGCTGCCGTTGATGAGCACGGACCTGCTACCGGCGCTCTTCACCGGGCTGTCCACGGTGATCGTCCTGGCGGCGATCATGTCGACCGTCGACTCACTCTTGATCCTGGCATCGTCGGCCGTCGTGCGCGATGTCATGCAGCAGGTGTGGCGATCCGACCTTGACGAGCGCCGGCTGGCCAGGTACGGCAAGCTGACGACCGTCGTCATCGGCCTGATCGCTCTCGCCTTCGCATTGACCGAGCCGCGGGCGATCTTCTGATTCGTACTCTTCGCGTGCGAGATGTGGCCGGGCTTCGTGGCGGGGTTCGCGGGGACGATCGGCATCAGCCTGATGACGGCGCCACAGGCGGCGCACGACGGGAGTGTGATCGGGTGGCTCCCGCCCTGCTCGTCAGGCGGTCGGCGGGGTGGCCGGCACCGGTGTCACCGTCGCGGCGTTCGCTGGCGCCGGCATGATGAACCAGGCCACGAGATACGCCGCCACGCCGCCGATGATGAATCCCGGCACGATCGACAGGACGGCCCACAGCAAGCGGGTCGCGGTCGGGTCGACGCCGAAGTACTCGCCGAGGCCGCCGCAGACGCCGGCGATCTTCCGGTCCCCGGCCGAGCGAGTCAGCTGGCGGCGGGCTCGCACGGTGTAGGATTCGTCCTCCGGCATCAACAGCCAGGCCACCAGATAGACGATGACGCCTCCGAACACCGCGCCCGGCACGATCGCAACGATGACCCACAGCAACCGAACGATTGTCACCTCGACGCCGAGATACTCGGCAAGCCCGCCGCAGACCCCGGCGATCTTCCGATCGGCGATGGACCGTCGTAGCGGCCGGCGAGTGCGTGGTGGCGACGGCGCTCGCTGATCGGCCCCGCAGTTCAGGCAGTAATTTGCATCATCCGGCAGCTCGTGCTGGCATCGCGTGCAGGCCATTGGGTCGCCCTCCTGAGGACCCGGGTGGGAATACGTGTGCCATTCTGGCCGCCGATGCATCCCGCCCGGCATCGTTGCTCGTCGCTTACATACTCCCGATATGCGCGCTCCTCGCGCCTTGCTGGGCGGGCGCCTTGACGCCCAAAAGTGATCACGCGTATTCCCACCCGGGCCCCTACTGTTCGAATACGGTGCCCCGAGACCCGGGGTTCCCGCGGAGCGGCCGGCGGCGCTCAGAACGGGATGGTCTGGCCCAGCCCCTCTGCGCGCGCCCGATCGACAGCTAGGCTCGCCGCCGCGAGATCCTCCACGGCCAGTCCCAGGGACTTGAAGAGCGTGAGCTCGTCGTCCGTCTGCCGGCCGGGGGCTTGACCAATCAGCAGTTCCCCGATCTCCGCCTGCAGGTCGTCTGGGCCGACGGCGCCGTCGCGCGCCGCCATCAGATAGTCGCCCGATTCGTTCAGCGTGGATTCGCGTCTGTCGACGAAGAGGGACGCCGCCCCCATCGTCTCGCTGTCGATTTCCCTGGTCGTGGGAATGCTGGAGCCGACCGCGTTGATGTGCGCGCCGGGCGCGAACCACGACCGAGATACGATCGGTTCACGGGCCGACGTTGTGGTCACGACCACATCGGCGCCGCGCACCGCCGTCTCGGCGGATGGGCACGCGACGAGATCGGTCTGGACGTGCGGCTGCATCTCCTCGACGAACGTGGCGACCTGGGCCGGGCGCCGGCTCCAGACCCGGATGCGCCGGAAGGCACGCACGCTCTGCATCGCGGTGAGATGCGAGCGGGCTTGCACGCTCGCGCCCAGGATGGCCAGGTCGGTCGCGGTCTCGCGGGCGAGGAGCTGGGTGGCGACCGCCGAGACGGCCGCGGTGCGGATCGCCGTGATGGCCGAGGCGTTCACCAGGGCCGTGGGCACTCCGGTCGCGTCGTCGAAAAGCATCACGCCGCCCTGGTGCGCGTCGAGCCCGCGCGCCGGATTCGCCGGCTCGATGACGACCACCTTGAGCCCGTATCCGGCCTGTGGCCCGGCGCGGTGCGCGGGCATGAGGCCGAGCAGGCCCGAGGCCTGCGGCGGCCGCACGATGAAGCGAAGCGGATTGTGCGCGTCGCCGCGCGCGAGCGTGGCGAGCGCGTCGCGCATGGCCTCGATGCAGGCCGCCATGGGCAACGCGGCTTCGACGTCGGTGTGACTGAGCACGAGCAAGGGCATTGTGGTCTCCGCAGGACGCCGGACGCCCGTCACGGGAGGGCGGAGTCGATGGCATCGAGGCCGACGCCGAACGCCGCGCGCGCGATGGTGTCGAGGTCGGCCGGGTCGCCCTCGAAGTGATAGGTCCGATGCGTGTGCGTGAGCGAGCCGTTCGGGGTGAGCGCGGCGGCGGGCGACGACGTCTCCAGCTCGTAGAACGGTCCGAGCGGGGGCGTGCCGGGCGCGGGCGGGCCGTCGTTGTAGCTGTTGACGGCGTCGCCGGCATAGGGCTCCGCCTGTAGCTCCCACATCGAATTCACGTAATTGGTGGCGCCGTCCGGTAAGTCGTACCGGACGAGCGTCAAGAGGCGCCGCGCGGCGTCATAGCTACCCAGGGTCGGTCTGGCGCGCTGCGGGCTCAGGCCGATCTTGCTCCGATAGGCGCCGTCCGCTCGGAAGAACAGGACGTCCTCCGCTACGGCGAGCCGGTCGTCCGGGACCTCGCCGAAGTAGGCATCGTTCACGATTGGGCCCAGCGCGTCGTCGAAGCCAGGCCGAAATAGGATGACGACCGTCGTGTCGGGCGAATGCTTGAACATCCCGAGAATCCAGATCGACAGCAATCCAGTTTCGGTGTTCCAGGCCCGTTCACCCGTGTTGGTGATCGTGTTCTCCGATTCGTAGGCGATGCTTCGCACGCCGCTCGGCACCGCACCATCAAGGCTGTCCCCGTCCATTAGACGAATAGTGCGATCGATTCGCACGTCGAACCTGGTGCCGGAGTAGTTCGTTAGCGTCGCGCGGTGCGTGAGCGTCACGTGCCGCGCGTCCTGGTTCGTCACGCGGTACGGTTCGCTGTCGATCTGGGCTGGCGTCTGCCAGTGGTCGAGGTCGAACGGGTCGCCGCGCGCGAAGAAGATCGAGAACTGGCCTGGGACCGATGCATCACGACCTCCTCGAATGCTTGGTGGCGGCGAGGGACGCGACCGTGGCCGCCGGGGCCTTCAGTTGGCGGAGACAGGAGGATTATAGCCCAGGCTGCTAGCAGGCTGGTGAAAAAGTCCGTGGAATGGGATCGACAGATCGATCCCGGCGTACTCCCATGCTCCCAATATTGCTGAAGGGAGCCACCTCATGCGCGGACACGATGAGCAGACCCATCACATGTTCAGTTACCGGTCGCCGGAACAGCGCGTGCCGGCCGATCCTCCGCTCCGCGCGGTCCGCGCGCTGACGGATCACGCGCTGAAGACGATGTCGCGCAGGTTCGCCGGCCTGTACGCCAAGACGGGACGTCCGTCGATCCCGCCTGAGCCATTGTTGCGGGCCCTGTTGCTGCAGGTGCTGTACACGATCCGGAGCGAACGGCTGCTGCTGGAAGAGCTCAACGACAACCTGCTGTTCCGCTGGTTCGTCGGCTTGCATATGGACGACCCGGTCTGGCATCCCACGACGTTTACCAAGAATCGTGACCGGCTGCTGGCGGGGGATGGCGCGGCCGCCTTCGTTGATGCGGTCCAGGCCCACGCCCGGGCGGCCGGTCTGCTCTCGGACGAGCATTTCACGGTGGACGGGACGCAGTTGGAAGCCTGGGCCAGCCTGAAGAGCTTCCGATGCCGGGACGCCGCGCCGCGCGCGCCCCCCGATGACCCCGGGAATCCCACGGTCGACTTCCACGGCGAGCGGCGGCGCAACGACACGCACCAGTCGACGACTGATCCGGCGGCGATGCTGCATCGGAAGGGCCAAGGGAAGGAGGCGAAGCTGGCGTCTCTGGGCCACGTGCTGTTGGATAATCGGCAGGGGCTCGTCGCCAACGTCTGTGCGACCCACGCGACGGGGACCGCCGAACGCGAGGCGGCGGCACTGTTGCTGGAGGCCAGCGCGCCGCCGGGCAGCACGGTCGGAGCAGACAAGGGCTACGATGTGGCGAGCTTCGTCGCCGATGTCCGCGTCCGGGACGTCACGCCCCACGTGGCGCAGAAGGTCCGCTGGCGGGCGATTGATGGTCGGCCCACCCGGCATGCGGGTTCTCACGTGAGTCAGCGGAAACGAAAACTCGTGGAACAGGTCTTTGGGTGGAGGCAGACCGTCGGTGGTTTGCGCAAGCTCCGGCCTCGCGGCGTCCCACTCGTCGAGTGGCAGCTCACTTTCGCCGCCACGGCCTATAACTTGGTCCGCCTGCGGAATCTGGAGGCGACGTGTCCCTGATCGCCGGCCGCGCGTGTCGCCGGCCCCCTCATCGGGGTCAGCGCACACCCGTGCGCACGGTCGTCGGGCGGTCGTTACCCGCATGATGCTTAAGAAAACAGCCCGATACCCGGGTTCTTCAGCAGCCTGCTAGCGGCCGCCCGGATCGTCGGCTGACGGGCCGTAGATCGACGGCACCTTGCTACCCATCGGCCGGAGATACGTATTCAGCTGCCCGCGGTGGTGGATCGAGTCGAAGAAGAGCATCCATCCGAGATCGCGGTTCGGCATCTCGTAGATCACTTTTCCGTCGAAGAGAAATTTTCCCTTCGTGTCGTCCCAGGCGGCGTCGCTCGTCGCCGTGAGCTTGGCTTGCAGCTCCCCTTGGGCCTGCTGCAACAGGTCGATGGCCTCTTCCACGCTGGCAAAGGGCACCTGCATCCGGTGATTGATGGTGCTCGTTCCCACAAGTTCGATCAGATCTGTTCATGGCCGATCAGATGCCCCATCAATTCTTGCGCCGAGCGTCCCCTGGGATCGGCGCGGTGGCCGAGTTTGTCGCCCGGGACCGCCTTGAACACGTTCGTGAAGGCAGCTTGCTCGGCGGCATGTCTCTGGATGAAGAATTCCCTGTTGGTCATTGGTCAGTTCTTTCCGGCGCCTTCTGGCGCTCATTATGGTGGATGAGACGGCTGTCACGATACCATGCAGAAGCGAGGGCCTCCAGCGCGCCGGTCGGTGTGGGCGGCCAGCCGGGGGAGGCCGGGAGTAGCGCATGGAAACGCGGTCGTATTTCATTGCTGGCGATCTGTCGTGCAGCATCGTGGTCGGCGTGCTGACGGCGGTTGCGGCCACGGCGACGGTGAGCGAGGCGTGGCCGATGCTGGCGGCGATGTTGATCGGCATGGTTCTGGGCATGGCCGTCGCGGCCGTGGGCATCCTCGGGTTCGGGCCGTTCTTCGGCATGATCGAGCTGCAGATGCCGGCCATGATCACCGGGATGCTCACCGGTATGGTGGTGGCGATGACGGTAGCGGCGCGCCCGCTCGCCTCGAGCATGGCGTCGGTCGTCGGCGGCACGCTGGGCACGGTGACGTTCGTCGCGGTCTGGATCGCCGATGTGCGGCTGCGCAAGAGGAGTCCGCGATGAAGGTCCCGCTGCATTCGGCCGGCGATGCATCCCGGCGTTGGCGGCGTTGGGCGTTGTCCACGATGGGTCACAAATTCCCGATTTACTCCCTCGTCGCGCCTTGCGCATGGCGACCGCGGCTTTGGTTCAGCGGGCCCTCGGCGCGACGTGGGACCTTCACCACGGACTCCTAGGATCCGCGATGGATGTCCTGACGAAAAAGAAATGGGATCGCGCGTCGGCCGCCTTCGACCTGATGAACGCGTTTGGTGCCGAGAGACGCTGGGCGCCCACGAAGCGCCAGTTCTTCAGCGCTATGCGGGGTAAGGTGCTGTTCGTCGCGGTCGGCACCGGGCTCGACATCCCGTACTTTCCGCCCGAGGGGGACATTGTTGGCATCGACATCAGCGACGGGATGCTGGCGAAGGCGCGCGCGCGCGCCGCGGCGTATCCCGGCCGCCTCGAGTTACGGCAGCTCGACGTCCACGAGATTGATTACACCCCTGGCACGTTTGACCAGGTGTTCACGTCCTGCACGTTTTGCTCGGTACCGGATCCGGTTCGTGGCCTGGAGGGGGTGCGCCGGGTGCTCAAGCCAGGTGGGGAGTTACGGATGTTCGAGCACACCGGGAGCCGGCACTTTCCGTTCAACGTCCTGCTGCATCTGATGAACCCGATCGCGAAGCTCGGCGGGCCGGAGATCACCCGTGACACCGTGGGCAACGTCCGCCGCGCTGGATTCGAGATCGTCGAGGTAACGCATGTCTACCTCGACATCGTGAAGACGATCCTCGCCATCGCGCCGGCCTAGCCGCTAACGGGCGACTGGCTCACATGCCGAACAGGTTGCGCTGCAGCTTGACGAGCCCCTGCTCGTCGCACCAGAGGTCCAGTTCGAACGATGCCAGCTCGTCGACCACTGGCGCCAGCGAGCCGTGGGCGCGCAGGTCGACCACCTTGAGGTAGGTGCGGCAGGAGGCGCACGCCTCGATCCGCACGTGCTGGAGGCTCTCGTTGACATGATAGGCGAGCCGCTCCGCGTCCGCCTCGCCGCAGTTGACGCAGACCGAACGGGTGAACGTCCACTCGAGCGAACAGAGCGCGCAGACGAGCGAGCGGCCTCCCTGGACGTCGACCGCGTCCTGGAGCAGGGCGAGCTGCGCCGGCCAGCCGCAGAACGGACAGGCCGCGCCGGGCCGGCGTTCGACGGATCCCGCGTGACGATGCGCCAGTGCTTCGGCGATCGGCTGGAGGAATGCCCGGCTGAAGAACTCCAGCGGGGTGGAGTCCATCCGAAACCGCTCTGCGTGGGCGCCCAGCGGCCGGCGCGAGGCGGCATCGCGTAGCAGGTCGGCCCGGAGTCCGGCGCCCGCCGAATCGAGCGCGGTGGCGGCCGGGGCCAGGGTGTCCGGCATGACCGGGCCAACCTCACGCGCGAATTCACCGAGCGGCCGGGCGAGCGACTCGAACGGCAGCCGATCGAGACTGAGCATCGGGAGCGTGTCGGCATCGGCGCTCCGCAGGTCCGGCCAGCGGCCGTTACGGGCCGTGTCGTAGAGCGGCTCCTGCAGGTCGAGGATTCTCAGATAGCTGCCGAGCAGCTCCGCCGCGTGAGGCTGCTGGGCCCTGAGCGACACCGCGCGGGCACGCCGGGCGTGCCACGCGGCGTGGGTGAGGTTAGCGCCGGGCGTCGTCGTCATCCTCGGCAGTCGCGCGCGGCCGGTCCGGGTCGGGCTGCCACGCTGGATGGTGCAAGGTCGCCCAGGCGCGCGTTACTTTGCCGTCGATCATGCCCCGCGCCGTGCCGGGGAAGGCGAAGAGCCCGAGGTAGACGTGCATCGTGACCAGGAGGCCGCCGGCAAGCGTCGCGGTGTAGTGCACGAGTCGCATTGTGGCGAGCAGGGTGGACGCGGACGGGACCGCCGTGGCGACGGTGTCCGGAAACCATAGCGCGAGCCCACTCACCAGGAACAGCACGCCGAGCAAGGTCTGGGCCCAGAAGAAGAGCTTCTGGCCGCCGTTGTACTTGCCGGCCGGCGGCACGTCCGCCGATTGATGGCGGGCGTAGGCCTGGATCGCTCGCAGCCATTGCAGGTCAGCGGCGTCGAGGTGCATCTCACGCACCCACATCCCGAATGTCGCCGCCATCGAGGCGCTGAAGACCAGACCCACCCAGGGGTGCAGCGCACGAGCGGTGGGTCCGCCGCCCAGCAGATTGGTCAGCCAGAACAGGGACGGATAAGAGAACGCGAGGCCGGTCAGTAGGAGTACCGTGAAGCTCAGGCCGACGGCCCAGTGTAGAAGCCTTTGCACGGCGCTGAAGCGATGAACCAGCGCGCCGGGCTCAGCTGTCATGCGGGGTGGCGTCCTCGGCGGCCTGTGGACCGATCGTCAGATAATGCACGAGGCTCGACAGCACGCCGAACCCCAGCAGGTAGGCGCCGACCTGCTTCAGCACCCTGAGCCCGGTGAGCGCCGCCGGGCTGGCCGTCGGGTCCGACGGCAGCCGGTAGTCTGCCAGGTGATCGCCGTGCGGCACGACGTACATCATGTGCGTGCCGCCGACGCCGGCCGGATTGTAGGTCACCGGATTCTCGAACCCGCGGCGCTTCAGCTGATCGACCTTGTGCTCGGCCAGCGACAGCATGTCCTCCTTGCTACCCCACGAAATAGCGTGGGTGGGGCAGGTCTTCACGCAGGCCGGTTCGAGGCCCGCTTCGACGCGGTCGACGCACATGTTGCACTTGTAGACCTTCTTCGTCGCCTTGTCGAAGCGCGGGATGTCGAACGGACACCCGGTGACGCAGAGCTGGCAGCCGATGCACTGAGCCTGGTTGAAGTCAACGATGCCGTTCTCGTACTGGACGATGGCGCCGGGCGCGGGGCAGGCGTACAGGCAGCCGGGTTCCTCGCAATGGAGGCAGGCGTCCTTTTTGATTAGCCACTGCAGCCTGCCGTTCATCTCGACCTCGTCGAACCGCATCAGCAGCCAGGTGTAGGCGGACAGATCCTTGTGGCTCTGGTAGCTCCCGAAGTTGGCGGTCGGCTCGACCTTCAGGTCGTTCCACTCCTTACAGGCGACCTCGCACCCCTTGCAGCCGATGCAGCTCGCGATGTCGACGAGCTTCGCGTACTCCGGCGTCGACCGGATGCCCGGCGCCGGCGATGTGCTCGCCGAGATACGCTTGATCGACAGCGTGCTCACACGGCCTCCACATTCACCAGAAACGCCTTGAACTCCGGACAGTTCGTGTTGGCGTCGCCGATGAACGGCGTCAATTGATTGGCAGGTGATCCCTGTGTGATGCCGACGAAACCCCAGTGCACCGGCACGGCGATCGTCCAGACCGTTCGGCCGTTCACCGTCAGCGGTCCGATTCGCTTCGTCACGATCGCCGTGCCCTGAACTTCGCCGCGCCGCGACCAGACGCGTACCTGTCCGCCGTTGGCGATGCCTTTTTCGGCCGCTAGCCCTTCGGGTACCTCGACGAAGAAGTCGGGCATCGCCTCGACGAGATACGGCACGTTGCTCGTCACGAAGTGCTCACGCTCGACGACGCGGTAGATGGTGCACGGGTACGGGTAGGCGTCACGATCTTCCTCCTGCGCGAGGGTCTCCCGGACACCGTCGTACCAGCGCAGCACCGGGTTGACCGGTACCTGCTCATGCAGAACGTTCACCGTCGGGCTCTCGACGGGCTCGTAGTGTTCGGGGATCGGGCCGTCCTTGAGGAGCGGGCTGAAGAGTCGGGCCACGCCTTCCTCGGTCATGATGAACGCGCCCATCGCGTCGGGACGGGTCGTGCGGCCGTAATCCGGCACGTCGCCAATCCATTCGCGGCCGTTCCAGGCGATGCCGGCGCGGGCGGCGTCCCACGGGACGCCGTTCCGGTCGGCCGATGCCCTGTTGTAGAGCACGCGGCGATTGAGTGGCCAGCTCCAGGCCCAACCGTGATGCATGCCGAGACCGGTCGGATCGTCGGTCGCCCGGCGCGCCATCTGGTTGCCTTCCTCCGGATAACTGCTGCAGTAGAGCCAGTTGCCCGAGGCGGTCGAGCCGTCGTCCTTCAGCTCCGCGAACGACGACAGACGGCGCCCGCTGGCGAGGTCGTAGCCGTTGATCTCCTGGGCCAGCTCGGTCATGGTCGGCTCACGCGGGTTCAGGTAGTTCCACGTCAACGACTGAATCGGCTCGTCGTAGGCGCCGCCCTCGGCGGCGTAGAGCTCCTTCACGCGCCAGAAGAGCTCCGAGAGGATCCAGGTGTCCGACCGAACGCCAATCGGCGCGTCGATGACTTTTTCCTTCCACTGCGCCCAGCGCCCGCTGTTCGTGAACGAGCCGTCGCGCTCGATCCAGTGCGTCGTCGGCAGGTAGAGCACCTCGGTGTCGATCTCCGACGGATTCATCCCGGGCACCTTCCAGAATTCCGCGGTGTCGAGCATGAACGGGTCGATGACAACCTTCCATTTCAGCTTCGCCATTGCCTCGAGCAGGCGCGGGATGTTGGGGCCGGCGAGCAGCGTATTAAAGCCCAGCGCAATGAAGCCCTCGAGCTTGCCCTGGCGTGCTTGGTCCCAGATCGACAGCCACGTCGCGTCCTCGTCCATCTTGCCGAGGTAGTGATAGCCGAACTCGTTGTCGGGTTGCGCGCGGTCGCCGAACCAGGCCTTGAGCTGCGAGACGAAAAACTTCGGGTAGTTTCCCCAGTAGTTCATTGTGTCGCGGACGAGCGGCCGGGGTGTCGATTGCTCCAGATGCTCCGACAGAGAGGTCTGCGTCGGCTGTGGGACCTGCAGGTAACCCGGCAGGATGCCGGCGACGATCGCGTGGTCGGTCGCCCCCTGAACGTTGGCGTGACCTCGTAGCGCGTTGATCCCGCCGCCCGGCCGACCGATGTTGCCCAGCAGGAGTTGGACGATCGCCGCCGTCCGGATGATCTGGGTGCCGACCGTGTGCATCGTCCAGCCAACGGCGTACATGATCGTCCCGACCCGATCGGCCGTGCCGGTCGAGCAGACGATGTCAGCGATCCGGAGGAAGCCGGCTTCGGGGCATCCGGTGATCTGAGCGACGCGCTCCGGCGTATAGCGGTCGTAATGTCGCTTCAGGAGCTGAAAGACCGACCGCGGGTGCTCGAGCGTCAGATCGCGCGGGACGTAGCCATCGGCGTCGCGCTCGTACTCCCACGCGCTGGCGTCGTACTGGTTCGTGGCCTCGTCAAAGCCGGAGAACAACCCGTCCTCGAACGAGAAGCGCTCGCTCACGATGAACGATGCGTTCGTGTGTGCCCGCACGTAGTCGGCGTGGTGCAGGTTGTTCGTCAGGATGTGCCTGATGAGGCCGCCGAGCAGAGCGATGTCCGAGCCGGGGCGGATCTGCAGATGGTCGTCCGCCACGGCCGACGTGCGAGTGAAGCGTGGGTCGATCGTGACCAGCCGCGCATCCCGGAGGTTACGCGCTTCGAGCGCCCACTTAAACCCGCAAGGGTGATTCTCCGCCGGATTGGCACCCATCACCAGAATGACGTCGGCGTTCTTGATGTCCTTCCAGTGATTGGTCATCGCGCCCCGGCCGAACGTGGCGGCCAGACTGGCCACCGTGGGGCTGTGTCATATGCGGGCCTGATGGTCGATGTAGACGAGGCCCATCGCGCGCATCGTCTTCGTGATGAGGTAGGCGTCCTCGTTGGTGACCGTTGCGCTCCCGACCCAAGCGATCCCCTCGCATCGGTTGACGGTCCGGCCCGTCTCGTCACGCTCGACGAAGCTAGCGTCGCGCGCCGCCTTGAACTTCCGCGCGAACCAGTCCATGGCGTCGTCCCAGGAGATCTCGCGCCATTTCGACGACCGCGCGTCACGGAACATCGGCGACTTGCGCAGGCGCGGGCTGAGGGCCAGCTGCATCTGCGAGGCGCCCTTCGGGCAGAGCGTGCCGCCGTTGATCGGGCTGTCCGGGTCGCCCTCGACGTGGATGATCGTCGGCGTCGTGTTGAGGCCGCCGCTGCCGTGGACGTACGCTATCGTGCCGCACCCGACGGCGCAGTAGGGGCAGACCGTTCGGTATTCACGCGCGTTCCGAATCTTGAGCTGGCGGACGGCGGCGTAGGCGGGACTTAGGTCGAACCCCAGCGCGCTCAGGGCCAGCCCGCCGGCGGTCGAGGCCTTCAGAAAACGTCGTCGTGAAACGTCCATGGCGTCGGTACGGTCCTGTATATCACAGGCGGCCGGTGACGGTCGGGACGCGGGTCTAACCTGTCGAGGACTCGAACTCCTTACCTGAGTGAGCGATACTAAAGCATACGATCCGTGCCCCGTACGCCCTCCGAGCGACCGGCGTGCCGAAACCGCCTGCCCCCGGAGTGGTGCCGGTTGCGCACTGTGCTCAGCTGATGTCCGGAACGATCATCGCTATCGCCACGCACAGCGACCGGAGGCATCGACCGAATGCCGAATAAACGGGACCGTCTGATCGAGCGGGCCAAGAGCCGGGTTCGTGCCCAGAAGGGGCGTTTGCGGCCGGGAGATTTCGCCGGTGGCTTGTCAGCCCCGCCGGCCGAGGCGCCGACACCGCCGCGACTGGTCAAGCCCCCGTCGACTCCGCCCGCGCGATCGGACGCGCTGTCGTCAGCAGAGACTCCCAAGATCGCGGCGGCCCCACCGCCAGCGGCCGAGTCCCCGCGGCCGGTGCCGAAAGCACCGAGCAAGGGCGCGCGAGAATGGCTGGTTCAGCCGCGCGCTACCCCTAAAGCGCCGGCCCCTTCGATCACGGGTTCTCCGCCCCGAGCCACGCCACCCGCGCCGCCGGCACCCGAGCCTCGGCGGACGCCGGTGCCTCCTCCCGTCGAGGCCCCGCCGCTGACGGTGGTGTCGCCCGCGCCGCGGCGGCCGCGCGGCGCTGCTCGGACCCAGGGACTGCCCGGTGTGGAAGATGCGGAGTTCTCGGGTCGTATCGACTGGGCGGCTGCCGTGGCCAAGCTGGTCGATGAGCCGGCCTACATTCTGGCAGCGACGCCGAACTGGCTATCCAGGCGGCGGGGGCTGATCAATCTGGAGAGTCCGAGGATCACGAAGCTCGTTGCCAATCCGCCGCAGCTTCGCAACTTCGGGTTCGACCTCGACGCCGGTGGGCATCCGGAGGGGCGCGACTGGTGGCTGCAGGCCTCGCAGGGCGAACCTTACAAGACGCTGAGGATGTGGGACGACGGGACCCTCATGGCCGGAGCATCTGGAGCGTCGTCGACCCTCATGGACGACCTGGAGGGCGACGTCCACGCGGCGCCGACGGCCGGGGTGCGGTTCGATGCCGGTCATCCGCTGGGAGCGAATCCTGGCGCCGTAGCGTTCTCCCTCGTCGCGCAGGTCTACTCCTGGTTCGGTTTGGACAAGGCGCGCATTCCGTTCAGCGAGCAGCCTGCCGGCGGGCCAGGCCTGATTACACCAGCCCGCATCAAGTGGTAGCGAGTCGTCTTCCGTCAGCCGGCGCTCGGTGCGTCTTCGGCTCGCTGCGCCATGGCTTGCTGGGTGCGCAGGATCGTGCACCAGGCCTTGTGCTCGGCGAGCGGCATACCGCATTCGACGCAGACCCGCACGCGGGGCTTGGTGACGGTCTCCCGGCCGAAGAGCCTCTTCAGTAGCGACATTCGTATCCTCCGCGCCGGCCCACCGGCGGTCGGCTCACCCCTTTCTGACGAGAATGCGCCGCGAACGGTTCCGCCGGCGCCTGAAGACTGAAGACTGATGACTTGGACGGGACGCGGGCGTCCCGGGTGGCTCGCCGGACGGTGGGGCGGTCGGCGCGCCATAAAAAAAGGCGCAACCGGCCAAGCCGGCTGCGCCTTTGCTCTTGGGATGCCGAATAGGCTCCTAGGTCTCCAGAACCTTCTTGAAGATTTCGACGGCCTCCTGCATCTCTTCCATCGTGCCGAGCGAGATACGCGCGTGGGTCTGGTCCATCGGCGGGAAGTCGCGCGCTATCAGGACGCCCTGCTCGCGGACGGCGTCGCGGAACTCGGCCGCGGGGCGCCGAATGTTCACGAAAATGAAGTTGGTCTGCGAGTTCGTCGCCTCGTAGCCCATGTCCCTGAACGCGTTGATCGTGAACTCGCGAACCCGGCGGTTCTCCTCCCGCTCGGCCACCATATGTGCCGGGTCGTTCAGCGAGGCGATGGCGCCGGTCGCCGTCAGCATATTGACGTCGCCCAGGCCCCAGGCGGCGTCGAGCTTCACCAGCGTGGCCGGCCGACCGGCGGCGTAGCCGATCCGCAGCCCGGCCATGCCGTACCCCTTCGAGAACGTCCGGGCGATGAAGACGTCGTCGTACTGCAGCGTCTGCCCTGCGGCGGTCTCGAATTCGTCCTCGGCATAGTCGAGATAGGCCTCATCGACCAGGATCGCCGTGTCGGGTGAGCTCGACTTGACCCGCGAGATGAACGCCGAGACGTCGGCCAGCGAATGTGCCATCGCCGTCGGGTTGTTCGGGTTGCACAGGAAGACCAGGCCGGCGCCGCCGGCCACCTGGGCCATCCCGTCCAGGTCGAGCCTGAGGTCCGCTTGCAGCGGGACCTCCCGAATGTCGGCACCCAGCAGCCGCGCCGTGCGGTTCGGACTGCTGTAGGACGGCAACCCGTTGACGAGCGGCTTGCTCGAGGAGACGTAGGCGCGGACTGCCGCGGTCAGGATGTAGCCCGAGCCCGTCGATGTCAGAACGTTCTCCCCCGTGAGCCCGTGGCCCACCCGACGGGCGATAGCGGCGGGCAGCTCGTCGCGCGCGATGTTGCGGGTATACCGCCCGACCTTGCCGCTGATTATGTCGCGCATCGCCTCGAGCGCTGCGTCGCCGGGGCCGCGGGCGTTCTCGTTCGAGCTGATCCGAATCCGAATCGTCGGGTCCGCCATAGGGATACCGACCAGCTCCTGCGGACCGCGCTCCGTCTGCTGCGTCGATGCCTGCAGGGCCGCTTCGAATGGGTCCGGTCTCCAGGTCAGGGCCTCGGGGCCCCGACCGATGACCCAGGCGGTAGATAGCGCGCCGGCGCCACCGACACCGAGAGAGCGGACGAACGCGCGACGTGATAATGACATGCAGTGCCTCCTCATAGGCTCGCCGACCTAAATCCGAGGCCGGACGCTTCAAAGTAGAGTGTCTGACCTGATTGGCTGTATGTCAAGCTCAAATTCCAGTGCGCTTGACGGTGCTGACGACCGAGAGTGTAGGATCCGCCGAATGGCATCGGAGCAGACTCGTCGGCGCTTTCTCGGAGCCTGTCTGGCGATCGCCGCCGGCGGGTGGTCGAGCGACGCGGCGCGGGCGGGGACGGTGCAGAGGGCGACCGCCCTGGCGGAGGTGGACCACCTGATCTGGGGCGTCTCGGATCTGGCGGCGGGCATCGCCCAGCTCGAACGGCTCACCGGAGTGCGGCCGTCTGTGGGTGGACGCTATCCCGGCCGCGGCACGCGGAACGGCATCCTGTCGCTCGGATCGCGCCGGTACATCGAGGTGCTGGCGCGGATTCGCAGCAGCCGGAGGTCGAGACGGCGCGGACGGCCGTGCTTAAAGGCCTCGCGGCGCCGCGTCTACTCACGTGGTGCGCGGTGGCGGGCGACGCGGATGCGATGGCGCGCCGGATCCACGCGGCCGGGCAGGTGGTCAGGAAGATCCGCGACGGTTCGCGGCAGCGTCCAGACGGCGTCACCCTGCGCTGGCGTAATGTCTACGTCGACGGACACGACGACGACATCGTCCGTACGCGATCGCGTGGGCCGAAGGGACGCCGCACCCGAGCGGCGACGCGCCGGTGGGCGGGAGCCTCCGCGCGCTCCGGCTCGAGCATCCGATGCCGGACCGCCTGAACGCGCTGCTGGCCGCGATGGGACTGGGCCGCGCGTCGAGCCGGGGCCGCCCGCGCAGCTGATCGCGACGCTCGACACGCCTCGCGGCGAGGTCCTCCTGCGCTGACCGGTACTCGGCCTTCTACTGGGCGGCAGCGACGAGGCTGGTCACCGATGCCGGCCGAGGCTCGCCGCGCGGATTGACCCAGTCAGTGCTGGTCCCGTCGGGGTGCAGCGCCCGAGCCTTCCAGGTCAGGTCGGTGCCCTCTTCGGGATTCCGGGCGATGAACTGAAACTCGGCGTACGAGCCGGGGTGGACGTCCATCGTCCAGGTGATCTGCACGATCCGGTCGTCTTCACGCTTCACGTCGAACTTCAGTCCGGGCACGGCCTTGACCCGTGAGACGGTGACACCGTCAGGAATCTGCAGGACGGTCTGGCTGGTGGCCCTGCCACCTTCGGCAGGCACGCGGACGGTGTAGACCTGGTTGCGACCCAGGGTGGACTCTCGTGGCGCCACGGTGACGTGCGCCTCGGCGGCGGCGGCCAGTAGGCCGAACGCGAGGACGCTGGCTAGGATGCGCATGGGTGATCTCCTTCACAAATTCCGATGAGACGGTCCAATGTAGAACAGGGTAGAGATTGTCTCACAACTGGCACAGGGGAGCGCCGCGGCACGCATGGGTCTCCCGGCAACCCCGCAATTCTGGAGGGTTCCTGATGATTTTGAACGATAAGACTCCCCGTCGTGGTTTCCTGGGCAGTATGGTCGCGGCCGCCGCAGCCATCAGTCTGCCCTGGACCGGCGGGCGCGCCGCTGGCGCGGCCACGCAGGCCGGGCACGACGACTGGATCGACGAGGTACGGGGGAGTCACAAGTGCCTCTTCGACTTCCCGAGCCACAAGATGGGATTTCCGCTGCTGCACATTTTCAATTACACCAGCACGTACGCGTCGGCCTACGAACAGGGCAACGAGCAGGTCGGCACGGTCGGGACCTTCTATGGCATGGGCGGCGCGTCGAGCATCCCCATGGGGTTCAACGACTCGATCTGGGCCAAGTACGAGCTGGGCGTGTACACGGGCCTGGACGATGCGAATGGACGGGTGTACACGCACAACGTGTTCAACCGCGCAACATCGGACGATGCGCACCTCCTGGCAGCCGCACTCCAATCTCCGAATTTCGGGCTGCTGCGTAACTTGATGCCAAGCTTGGGCATCGAGAGTCTTTAGGGCATGAGCGCCAAGTTCATCATGTGCAACAACGCGCTCGGCGGATGGGCATTCGAACTCGAGGCGCGGGGCAAGGGCGCCGCTGCCGACATCGACGCGGAGCTACGCGCGAATCTGCTGCCCGGTGTGACGATCGTACCGGCGATGGTGATCGCCATCGAGAAAGCCCAGGAGGCCGGCATCTCGTACAACAAGCAGTAAGTCGGCTGCTCTGGCCGTCGATCGGGTATCGTTTCAGGGCGTCCGGCAGTCCTGCCGGGCACCCCTTCGTGTTTCGTGTCGAGGAGCTTTCATGACGCGGCCTGACCCCTCCGGACGAGCGATTCCCGAAGCGATCAACCATCGGCGCGTTGTGGCCGATCCGACCCGGCGTGACTTTCTCAGGACGTCGGGTGGGGTGGGCGCCTCTGCTGCCGTGCTCGCGATGAGTGCCGGCCAGTGGGGCTGTGCACCGGCGAACGAGGCGCCGAGCGTCGCCGATCCGGCGGAGCGCGAGCTGGCGCTGCTCGCGCTGGATGAAGCCACCGGGGCCGGCGCCAGCTACGCCGACGTCCGCGTGTCGCGCCACTGGTTCGAGTCGGTGCGGACGCGGGAGGAGCAGATCACCGGCGTCAATTTCACAGAGTCGTACGGGCTCGGCATCCGCGTCCGGGTCGGGGGGTCGTGGGGGTTCAGCGGCACGCGCGACCTGACGCGCAACGCCGTCACGGCGGCCGCCAGGCGCGCCGCGGCGATCGCGGCGGCGAACGACCGGATCGCACCGCAGCCGACCGAGCTCGCGCCGGTCGAGTCCTACCCCAACGCCCGGTGGGAGACGCCGTACGAGGTCGATCCGTTCGACGTGCCGCTCGAGGAGAAGGCGGACGTGCTGTTTGCGGCGAGCCGGGCAGCGCTCGGTGTGGAGGGCGTGCAGTTCGTCTCGGGCAGCTTGATGGCGGTCAAGGAGCGACGTCTGGTGGCGACGACCGAGGGTTCGCTCGTGCAGCAGACGTTCATCCGGCAGAACCCTGGGCTGACAGTCACGGCGGTCTCGGCCGACCGGTCGGATTTCCAGAGCCGGGTGGGCGACGTCGCGGCGGCGGCCCGCGGGTGGGAGTACATCACCGGCCTAAACTGGCCGGCGCTGGCGACGCGGTGGGCTGAGGAAGCGGTCATGAAGCTCTCGGCCGCATCGGTCGAGCCGGGCACCTGGGACCTGGTGCTGCACCCGTCCAACCTGTGGTTGACGATTCACGAGTCGATCGCGCATCCGACTGAGCTGGATCGCGCCCTGGGCTATGAGGCGAACTATGCCGGCACGTCGTTCCTGGCGCCGCCGAGCGGGGTACTGAATACGACGCGGCTCGGGCCCGACGTCATGACCTTCATGGGCAACCGGACCGAGGTCGGCGGCTGCGCCACGTGCGGGTGGGACGACGAGGCTGTGCCGGCGTTCGAATGGCCGATCATCGAGAACGGGATCTTCGTGAACTACCAGACGACGCGCGAGCAGGCCGCCTGGATCTCCCAGTACACCGGCATGGCCCGCAGCCAGGGGTGTGCCTACGGCCAGAACTGGGCCCGCATCCCGTTTCAGCGGATGCCGAACGTCAGCCTGATGCCGGGCGCGGCGCCGCTCGGCGAGGATGAGATCATCGCCCAGACCGAACGCGGCATCTTCATCGAGGGCGACGGGTCGTATTCGATCGATCAGCAGCGCTACAACGCGCAGTTCGGCGGACAGGTGTTCTGGGAGATCCGCGACGGCAAGAAACACCGGATGCTGCGCGACGTGGCCTACGTCATGCGGACGCCCGACTTCTGGAATTCGCTGGCGGTGCTGGGCGGACCGGAGACCTACTGGCTCGGCGCGACGTTCGGCGACGCGAAGGGGCAGCCGGGACAAGCCAACGCCGTATCCCACGGCTGTCCGACGGCGCTGTTCCGCGACGCGACGATCATCAACACGGCGTAAGAGGGTCGTTGCATGCAAGAATCGACAGGCGCGAGCCGTGCCGGCCTGATGGCGGATGACGCCCGGGCCCTGGCCAACCGCGTGCTGGGTGCCTCGCAGGCCGATGCCGCGCGGGTCGTGATCGACGCGCGGACCCGGCCGTTCATCCGCAGTGCGGACAACCGGATCACGACGGCCGGTGAGAGCGCTGACGTGTCGGTCACGATCATGAGCGCGTTCGGGCGGCGCGTAGCCTCGGTGACCACCAATGTGCTGGATGACGCGGCGCTGGCGTCGGCCGTGCGCCGGTCCGAGGAGCTTGCGCGGCTCGCGCCCGAGAATCCGGAGTACATGGGGGAGTTGGGCTCGCAGACCTACGCGTCGGTGGGCGGCTACTACGAGGCGACCGGCGAGGTGTCGCCGGAGGATCTGGCGTCGGCGACGGCGGTCGGGATCGAGCGAGCGCGGGATTCGGGCAACGTGGCGTCCGGCTTCATCGACGTGCAGAACGGGTCGAGGTCGGTGGCCACGTCGGCCGGCTTGTTCGCGCATTACGCCTCCACCGGCGTCGCCTCCACGCTGACCATCCGGGCGTCCGATGGCGCGACGTCGGGCTGGGCCGGTGACGAAGCGGCCGATTGGGATCGGATAGAAACAGATCGAATCACGACCGACGCCGTGCGCAAGTGCGACACATGGCGCGACACGACGGCGCTCGACCCCGGCGCGTACGACGTCGTGCTAGAGCCGACCGCCGTGGGTATGCTCATGCTGCGCATGCGCCGGACGTTCGACGGCCGGGCGGCCGACGAAGGGCGCTCGTACTTCTCGTCGCCGGGAGGTGGTGGGCGGGTCGGAGAAGACCTCTTCGATCGTCGAATCACGATCCGAAGCGATCCTGTCGCACCGGATGCCGAGACGGCGCCGTTCGACGGCGAGGGGCTGAGCCGCGGCGCCGAGACATGGGTCGAGAACGGTGTCCTGCGGAACCTCGCCTACTCACGGTTCTGGGCGGACCGCCAAGGCGTCCCGCCGAGGCTGGCGCCCGCCAACCTGATCATGTCGGGTGGGACGGAGTCGGTTGAGGACATGATCGCGTCCACACGTCGCGGCGTGCTGATTACACGATTCTGGTACATCCGGGGCTTGAATCCGAGGATGATCGCCTACACCGGCCTGACGCGAGACGGGACGTTCCTCATCGAGGATGGCCGGATCAGCCGGCCGGTGAACAACTTCCGGTTCAACCAGTCGCTGGTCGAACTGCTGCAGAACGTCGAGATGCTGGGCGAGCCCGTGCGTGTGGCCGCGGGAGAGAACAGTTCGGTGGGCGCGCCGATCGTCGTGCCGGCGCTCAAGGTGCGCGGCTTCAACCTGGCGAGCGTCAGCGACGCGATCTAAGAACCAGGAGTTAACTTAGGAGTTAGGAGGGGCCGGGTGCCGAAGCCCTCGGCCCCGAGCCTTGCCAGCTACCAAACAACGGCCGAAAGCCGAAAGCCGACCTAGTCCCGGCTCCCCTGGATCCAGTTCGCGATCGTCTGCCAGTCCGGGTCGGTCTGCGACGCCCAGTGCTTGCCGCCCGGGTGAAAGGTGTTGCCGCCTGCGTCCTCTGCCAGCGGCAGCAACAGGAGTTGGCTGGCGAGCGGATTCCCCGGCACGACCATCCGGCGGGCGGTGGCGAAGTTACGCCGTGACTGTTCGGCGTTCCAGGTTGCGCCCTCCGGTGGGGGGGCCTGCAGCCGGAACCGGGTCCGCGTGGCGTGACAGACGACGCAGCGGGCGTGCCCCTCGCGCTTCCGGACGAAGATCGGCTCGACCTCCTCACGGAAGAACTCGTAGTCCAGCGCGTCGCGGCTGCTGGTCGCGCCAGATGCCTGGCTCGCGCCGTTGGTCCATCCGTCGACCGTCACCGGCGGCACGACCGCAGTGATGACCCGCTTCGGCACTTGACCGACCGGGATCTGGACGACTTGCCGCAGCGCTTCAGTGTCCACGACCGACGTCGAGTTCGAGCCCGCGTTGGCCACGTAGACGAACTTACTGTCGGGTGAGAAGGTCAGCCAGTCCGGGTGACTGCCGACGTGGACACCACCGACGAACTCCAGAGCGGGCAGCGAGTAGGCATAGACGTAGCTGTTCACCTTACTGCACAGCCACAGCATGGTGCCGTCTGGCGTGACGCCCTGGCCGTGTGACGGGGAGCCTTGCAGGAATTCGGTGTGGCGCTCGGCTTCAGGCACCTCCGGTAACTCGATCCGGTCCATCACCTCGCGCCGCCGGTCGAAATCGACGATCGCGAACCCGTGGAAGTTGGAAAGCTGCACGAAGATCCGGCGCGTCGATCCGTCCGGGTTCGTCTCAAACGACATCGGCCGCACACCGGCGTCGAAGAACAGCGTCCAGATCGCCTCCTCGCTCTCGGCATCGATGACCGTCAGGTTGCGCCCCGCGATCGACCCGGCGATGACGTGCTTGCTGTCCGGCGTCATGAAGGTGTTGTGGACGCCACCCCGCGTCGAGACGCTCTTGACCCGCTCCATCGAGATTGTGTCGATGACATCGACGGCGCCGGGCGACGAGACGATGGCGACGTAGACCCGGCGGCCATCGCCGCGGATGGCCACGTTGTTCGGGCGGCCGCTGAGTGGCACCTTGTGCGTGATCTCCAGGGTCCTGGCGTCGACGGCGTCCAGCGTATGGTCCACTTCGTTCGTGATGTAGAAGCGGCTGCCGTCCGGCGAGGCCGCCGCGTGGCTGGCGCAGCATGGACGGGGATTCGCTCGGCTGTATCGAGTTCGGCTCGAAAACGTCGCGCGACTTTCAGCGGAACGTCCAGTACCCGTTCTTCAGCCATTACCTGAAGGACCAGGGCGACTGGCGTGATGACGCGGCGGAGGCGATCGTGTTCGAGACCGGGTCGAACGTCTGGAAGACCTACGACGCCTGGCCACCGCCCGCAGCGACGCCGACCGGCCTGTATTTCCATCCGAACGGGCGGCTCTCGTTCGAGCCGCCGGCCGGCCGGTCGGCCGGTCGGCCGACGCGTACGACGAATACATCAGCGATCCGGACAAGCCCGTTCCCTTCTCGTCGGAGATTCGCACGACCCAGGGCCACCTGTGGATGATCGAGGACCAGCGGTTCGCCTCGACCCGGCCCGACGTCCTCGTCTACCAGACCGAGGTGCTGGCCGAGGAGGTGACCATCGCCGGCCCGATTGTCGCCTCGCTGTTCGCTTCGACGAGCGGCACCGACTCGGACTGGATCCTGAAGCTGATCGACGTCTATCCGGGCGACGCGGTCGGCAATGCCTGCGACGTGCCGATGAGCGATTTCCAGATGCTCCTGGCGGGCGAGGTGTTCCGGGGCAAGTTCCGCAACAGCTACACGAACCCCGAGCCGATGGTGCCGGGCCAGCTCACTGGAATCGAGTTCGATCTGCGCGACCGCTATCACACCTTCAAGGCGGGGCACCGGATCATGGTGCAGGTGCAGAGCACCTGGTTTCCGGTGATCGACCGGAACCCACAGACGTTCGTCGACATCTACACGGCGACCGACTCCGACTATCAGATCGCTATCCAGCGGATCTACCGCTCGGCTGAGTTTCCGTCACATCTGACGGTCGGGCTGCTCCCCAGCGACGAGTGAGGCGGGATCCTGACGAAGACCTAATAAGAGCCGCCGCGAAACGCGATCACGGCTGCGGTCGGCGCTTCCGCCATTCCTCGAAGCGTTGGAGGGTCTCCTCGTTTGGCGGATACACGCCGATCATGGACTCACCGTTCAAGATGAGCATGCGCTGAAATTCCTCACGCTCGCTGTGGAGCTCTGCATCGGCCAGTACGTCTTCCACGATGTGGGCTGGGATGACGAGGATGCCGTGCAGGGCGCCGACGAGGTAGTCGCCCGGGATGACGGTGACGTCGCCGATGCGCACGGGAACCTGGTAGTCCCAACTCATCATCAACGGCGTGACGGATGACGCGTGGCCCCTGCCGTCGCGCGTGAACAACGGCAACCCCATCTCGACGAAGGCGGGTACATCTCGCATGGCGCCATCGACGACGATGCCGGCGGCGCCCCGGACCATGGCCCGGGTAGACGTGACGTCACCGCTGGGCGAGGACTCTAGCTCGCCGCCGATATCGAACACGAGGACGTCACCTGGCTCGGTGTCTTCGGCCGACCGATAGTTGAGCTGCAGGCCCTCGATCTGCTCATCGAGGTCCTGTCGATAGGGAAGGTAGCGCATCGTGCGAGCTCGGCCGGCGAAGCGCATGCTGGGCACCACTGGCTGAATGGCATTGATGAAGCTGCGCGGGTAGCCACGGGTGCGCATGAACGCCCACGCCGACTCGATATTGATGTTCAGTAGCCGCGTAAGGAGCACCTGATCCTCGGAGCTCAACTTAGTTTTCAGGTGCTGCGGCAGTTCCAACGCGGGCGGCTGTGACGGCTCGACCGGGGTCTGGGCTTCGATGCCCGTGGTCGCCAACGCCTGAGCGGTTCTGATCGGTGTTCCGTTGTCCCAAGGAGGAAGTCATGAGTCTGTCGCGACGTGAGTTCGTGCGGTCGGTCGGCTGGAGCGGCACCGGGATGCTGACGCTCCCGTTCATCATCTCGCGCGGGCGCGAGGAGCTGTCGGCGCGCGGCATCGAAGGCCAGAACCCGCCGCTGATCGAACCGGGCTTCATCCGGATCAGCGGCAACGAGAACCCGCGCGGTCCGGGCGACGCCGCTCTGCGGGCGCTCGAGGGGCGCGTGTCGTACAAGGTCGGCCGCTATCCGGACAATCCGCCCGGGCTGGCCGAGACGATTGCCGCGCTGTACGGTGCCAAGTCAGAGAACGTCCTGATGAGCACCGGCTCGGCCGGCTTGCTGGCCGCTGCCGTCCGGGCGTTCACATCGCCCGGTCGGCCGCTCGTCAACGCGTCCCCCTCCTACGGCGCGCCGGTCAGGACCGCGCGGCGGATCGGGACGCCGGTCAGGGAAGTGCCGGTCGCTGCCGACCTGTCGCTCGACCTCGACCGAATGGCCGAGGCGGCGCAAGGCGCCGGCCTGGTCTTCGTCTGCAACCCGAACAATCCGACGTCGACCTTCCACTCCGGACTGTCGATCATCGCGTTCGTCCAGGACGTCCGGCGCAGCTCGCCCGACACGATGATCCAGATCGACGAGGCCTACATCGACTACGCCGAGGATCCGATCGGCGGCACCGCCGTGCCGCTAGCGCTCGACGACCCGAACGTCTTCGTGACGCGGACCTTCTCGAAGGCCTACGGCATGGCCGGACTGCGCCTGGGCTACGCCATCGGCCAGCCTGAGACGATGCAGAAGATGGCGAGTGCGTGGGGGCTGGGCAGCGTGAACGTCGTAACCGCGGCCGCCGCCATCGCGTCGCTCGAAGATCCGGCGCACATGGGCCGGGAGCGGCAAGAGAACGCGCGGGTCCGGGAGTTCATCGCCTCGGCGTTCAAAGACTTGGGCGTGACCGCGCCTGTGTCGAACACGAACTTCCTGTTCGTCAACCTTGGCCGTCCGGTTGCGGGCTTCCGGGACGGCTGCCGCGAGCACAGAGTGCAGGTTGGACGGGACTTCGCGCCGATGCTCGACCACTGCCGTGTCTCGATCGGCACGATGGGGGAGATGCGCCGCGCGGCCAGTACCTTCGCCGAGGTCCTCCGGTCGGGGTAGTCACCACTCCAGGCGGTTGACTGCCACACGGCCGTTGTGAATTACCACGAGGACGTCCTGTTGTCGCCGTAGTTGACGATCGACTCCTGCAGCCCGTCGAAGCTCGAGCCGGGGTTGGACGTGCAGTACTCGAGGTCGAACGCGCGGAGCACGTCGACCATGTGGTCGGACGCGGGACGCTCGACGATGTAGGACTCGACGGCCGGCGTTCGCTGGATCGCCTGTGTCTCTCTGGCGAGCGCGGCTTCGGTTGGGGGCAGGGCGGCGGGGCGCGCGGGTGGGGCCGAGCTGGCGCCCAGCGGTCTACCGCCCATTATGGCGGCGCCGGCGGCACCCGCGGCGCGACGGACGAGCGTTACCGGTCGTGCGCCGTGAGATCCAGGGTCACATCACCGTCAACGAGGAACTCCTGGACCTTCATACCGACGGGCACGCGAAACGAAAAATTACAAGCGAACTCCGGATCGCGATTCATCTCGCCGAAGGTCTGCGCCGTGCGATACGTCCGGCCGTTGACGTCGTGGATGGCCGGACGCGGCCAATCGACCGGCTGGAAGTCCGGCAGCACCTTGAAGTCGATGTGCACCGTGACGAAATGGTTCGCTTCGTCGCCGCGCCTGATGACGCCGCGCACGACGTTTTCGCCGAGCGGGCAGTCGCCGAGTGGGACGATCGTGCTTCGCTCCAAGCGATTGACGGAAATTTCCAAGCCGCTGAGCGTGAGCGGTCCGTCCTGGGCCGTGGCTGGCGGGACGGTGGGTAGGCCGGCCAGCACGAAGCTGCCGACCGCGATGAGGGCGATACGAGACACGTTCTTCTTCACGGGGATCCTCCCACACGAGCGGCCGAGTGACCGACCCAAAAAAAAAGGCGGCGCCCGCACACTGCGGCACGCCGCCTTTATCGAACGTCGGTGTTACAGGCGACGGTCCGGATTGATGAACGTCCGCCACATGTGGGACGACGGCGAATCGTCCCAGCCCAGCCCTTCCTTGGGCTGCTTGAAGTGACGCCCGATGATGTCGATGAACGGCTCGATCGACACCGTCTTGCTGCGGTCGAATGCATACAAGTCATTGACGGTCACGAGCCGCGAATACTCGTACCACTTGTGGTTGCGCACCTTCTTGTAGGTCCGCTGCAGGTACGGCTCGGGCACGTAATCCTCGCCGAACGTACGGAGGTAGCTTTCCGGATACTCGTAGCCATAGTCCGAGTCCGGGAAGAAGCGCAGCGTCGAGTGATAGCGGACCCCGAAGGCGGTCTCCGGGGGCACGTAAGGCTCGATGAACTGGCCGCCCCACCACCCGTGGTCCGCACTCATGAGGCTGTTGACGACGTCGTGCAGGAGGCAGGCCAGGACGACCTTCTCGTCCATGCCGGTCTTCAGCGCGCGGCCCGCGCTCTGCATGACGTGCGTCCCCGTGCCGAAGCGGTACTTGAAGAAGTCGAGCAGGGTCGGCTTCTCGGGCATCGGCTGGAGTGCACTGAGCTTGCCGTTGCGGCCGGGGAAGAACATCCTGCCACCCCCGCGGCGACGGGGCCGGGTCAAGTCCTTATTCTGTTCCGCGATCTCGGCGACGGTTAGAAACCGGCCGGATTGGCGCCCCTGTTGGAGCGTGTACTCCTCGAGCTCGTCTTCCATGAACTCCTCGAGGGCGTCGGCCTTCTGCTCGGTCGTCATCAGCGCGACGGCAGTCGCGCCTCCGACGCTCTTGAAGAATTTCCGGCGATCAATCTTCATGTGCTCCTCCACTCCCTGCCCCGGTGGGCGGCTCGGACGCCGTCGCCTTCAGGATTCGATGTTCGAATGCGGTCTTAGGATGCTCCTTAATCGACCCGGAGTCAATAGTTCCGGCTCGAAGGCGTCATTCCGTGCGCTGCAGCGTAAAGACGGCTGGGCCGCCACATATGTTTACCGGTAGGAAAATAGCCCAGGAATAGGGCCTCTGCCCGTCGGATCCGGCTCCAGTTGACCCGCCCGCAGGATAGGCGCACTATGCCTGACAATCTGTGCGTTAGTGACGGGAATTTGTGCGGCTGGAGGAGTGGGTCATGGCATATGCGACAGTCGGCGTGCGGATGAGACGGGGCCTGGGATACGGGATGCTGGCGTTCGGAGCCATGCTGGTGCTGGCGGGCGCCGGTAGGCGCGCAGGGAGTCGACGGCCCGGTCACCTTCACGAAGGACATCGCGCCGATTCTCCAGGAGAAGTGCCAGGCGTGCCATCGCGAGGGGTACATGGCGCCGATGTCGTTGATGACCTACCGCGAGTCGCGGCCGTGGGCCCGCGCCATCAAAGCCCGCGTGGTTGAACGGCAGATGCCGCCGTGGCACATCGACCGGTCCATCGGTATCCAGGAGTTCAAGAACGACCGGTCGCTGAGCAACGCCGAGATCGACACGATCGTCCGCTGGGTAGACGCCGGCTCGCCGCGTGGCAACCCCAGCGACATGCCCCCGCCGAAGGAGTTCGCCGACGACGGCATCTGGAACTTCGCCGAACTGTTCGGCGGACCGCCCGACATGATCATCACGTCGCCCGCGCACACCGTGCCGGCCGTCGCGCAGGACGCGTGGTACCGTCCGACCGTCGAGACCGGCCTGACCGAGGAGCGCTGGGTGCGGGCCATCGAGATTCGTCCGTCGACGGTGACCGGACGTCGGGTCGTGCACCACGCGCTGGCACGACTCCAGCAGGATGAGGAGAACGATCTGACCGATGACGACATCGGGGCCGGGTTGTTCATGGAGTGGGCGGTCGGCAAGCAGGGCGAGATCATGCGCCCGAACAGCGGCAAGCTAATGCTGCCAGGCGCGTGCTTCGTCTTCGACATCCACTACCACGCCGTCGGCGAGGAGATCACAGACTCGGTCGAGCTCGGCATCTACTTCTACCCCAAAGGCGAAGAGCCGCGATACCGGCAGATTCTGGCCTCCCTGGGCAGCATCGCTGGCGGCTCCGGGAACATCGACATCCCGCCGAACTCGTTCTGGGGTAGCCAGCGCTTCCACGTGATGAAGTCGGCAGGCCGCGTGGAGAACTTCCAGCCGCACATGCACTTGCGTGGCCAGGGCATGTCGATGGAAGCGATCCTGCCCGACGGGACGACGGAGATGCTCAGCCAGGTGAGCGATTTCAACTTCAACTGGCACGTCAACTACGTCTACACGGATGATGCGGCGCCGCTGTTTCCGAAGGGCACCATCCTGCGTGTGTCCTCGTGGTACGACAATACCAGCGCCAACCGGGCCAACCCGGATCCGAACCAGTGGGTCGGCTACGGAAGTCGGACCGTGGACGAGATGGGGCACGCCTGGGTGAACGTCACCTACATGAGTGACGCCGACTACGAGGACGAGGTCGGTAAACGCGCGGCTGAACAGACGGATGCAGCGTCGGACCAGCAGCCGTAGCGAGGCAGGCGCGGTCGAGGGAGACGACGCGCACGGGCGTCCCGTCGCCGTGTGCAGGTGTGTCGCGGGGGTGCTGGCCAGTGTGATGCTGGCCGGTGCCGCCGGCCTGTACGCCCAGGAACCCGTCATTCCAGTTCGCGACTTCGGCCAGGGTGTCATCGGCGCCTACGAGAGCTGGTACGAAAATCCTGACGGCAGCTTCACGATGCTCGTCGGGTACTTCAACCGCAACTTGGAGGAGCGGCTCGACATCCCGGTCGGGCCGGACAACCGCATCGAGCCGGGCGGTCCAGACCGGGGACAGCCCACGTACTTCCTGCCGCGCCGGCAGGGGGGTGTTCACGGTCACGGTGCCCCCCGATTTCGGCGATCAGGTGCTGACCTGGTCGCTGACCGCCAACGGCGAGACGACCTCGATTCCCTTGAAGCTGGATCCGCAGTGGGCGGTCGAGCCGCTGGAGAACGTCACCATGGGCAACTCGCCGCCCGTCGTGCGCTTCGAGGAAGGCGGCACGGAGTTTCAGGGCCCACCGCTGGAGGTCGCCGCGTCGTTCGAGGCGCTCGTAGCGGATCCGGTCACACTGTCGATCTGGGTGACCGACGATCTCTACCGGCGCCCCGGCCGGCGGCGGACCGAGCGGCCGCCCCTGGGTGTTGCCTGGAGCAAGCTCCGCGGGCCCGGCGCGCTGACCTTCGACAATTCGGAGCCAGAGGTGCCTGAGACCGGCGGGCAAGTGACGGTGGCCGCCACCTTCGACGCGCCCGGCGACTATCTCCTCCGCGCCGAGGTCACCGACTCGACCGGGAAGGGTGGTGGCGGCTCGCAGTGCTGCTGGACCACTGTCTACGTGACGGTGACCGTCCATCCCTGAAGATAAGAGAAGCGATGGATCGCCGCGCGCTCACCAGGTGTGAGGGCAACGACCGGCTGTGCCGCCGTTCCGGCGACCGGCCGGTGAAGACGCGCGTGATTTTTTGTCACATTAGGGCTAGTTCTGCTGGCCGTCGGCCTCGGCAGCCAGTTCGGGCGTGTGTATCGGCAGCCGACGCGCCCGCGTAGTCTGTTCGAAGGCGTAACCCAGCGCGAGCAGTCGTGGCTCGCTGAACGCCCTGCCCAGGAACGACAGGCCCACCGGCAGACCGGCGCCGGTAAATCCTGCCGGCACGACCAGATCGGGGAACCCCGTCAAGTTCGCATACCGGATCGGCGACGGGCGCCGGGGGTCGTTCGACGGCGCCGGATCAGGGTCAAACCGCGCCGGGCGCCGCGGCTGCGTGGGATAGACGATCGCATCGAGATCCTCCGCGTCCATCATCCCTTCGACGATCATCCGGACGAGCGGCAGACCGTGCTCGGAGACCGCCCGGTACTCGTGGTCGGAGAGCTCGCCGCTGTCATCTTCCCGCTGCATCAGGCGCCAGCGGCCCGGATTGGGTCTGCCGTTCGCCGTGGGCGAGGCGATCCGGACCGCTTGTTCCACGAGCTCGCTGAGCGTCTTGGGATAGTCCCCGGTGAGTGTGGCGAGGTACTCTGGAATCTGCGCCCGGAACTCTCGATGGCGGATCGTCGTGTAGAGGGCCCTGTCGGCATCGAGCAGCCACTCCGGGAAGGTCACGTCGATGATCGTCGCGCCGGCGTCCTTCATGACCGCTAGCGACGCCTCGACGACCCAGTCGACGTTGGCGTCCTGGTCGAGAAAGTCCCGGGCGACGCCGATGCGCGCGCCGTCCAGCGCGTCGGCGTCGAGATACTGCGTGTAGTCTGACTCGACCCGCCCCTCACTCTTTCGCGTCGCCGCATCTGCGTCGTCCAGGCCGGCCATCACGCCGAGCGCGACCGCCACGTCGTAGACGTGCCGCGCCATCGGCCCGGGTGTGTCGAACGACAGCGCCAGCGGAATGATGCCGTCACGGCTCATCAGGCCGAGCGTCGGCTTGAGGCCGACGATGCCGTTCGCGGTCGAGGGCATCCGCACGGAGCCGCCCGTGTCGGTGCCCAGCCCGAACTGCGCGTAGGCCGCGGCGATGGCGACCCCGGTGCCGCCCGACGAGCCGGCGGGCGACCGCGTGATGTCGTGCGGGTTGCGCATCGGGCCGCCCAGTGAGCTGCGCGCGCCGCCCGACGCGAACTCGCTCATGTTGAGCTTGGCCAGAATGATGGCGCCCGCCGCGCGCAGCTTCCGGACGATGAAGGCGTCGTCGGGCGGCAGCGATCCCTTCAGCAAACTAGAGCCGGCGGTCGTCGGCATGTCGGCCGTGTCGATGTTGTCCTTCAGGACCACCGGGATGCCGTGCAGTGGCGAGCGGGGCCCGCGTTCGCGGCGTTCGGCGTCGAGCTCGCGGGCGCGCGCAATCGCCAGCGGATTCAGGGTCATGACCGCGTTCAGGGTCGGGCCAGTCTTGTCGTACGCCTCGATGCGGGCGAGATAGAGATCGACGAGTTGCTCCGAGGTGAGGGTGCCATGGTCGAACGCACGGTTGACCTCGTCGATTGTGGCGGAGGTCACGTCGGTCGGCTGCGCCATGACCGCCACTGGGAGGGCCGCGCCGGTCAGCAGCGTGAGGACGGCAAACCGCCTGACGACACGTGAATGCAGATTCATATAGGGCTCCAGACTGTCCGATTGTAGGCGGTGCCTGCATCGGAGACAATGCTCTAAGGATAGGGGACGTAGACCTGGTTCCGAGGAACTTCGGCGCCGGCGGCTGCGTCCCTTCCAGCGAGATGACGAGAAGCACGAAGCGAGCCATCGCAGGCGCCGTCGTGATTGCGGTCCTGGCTGGCGGCGGGTTCTGGTGGAACCGCTACCGCGAGCGGTCGGCCCGGCCCGAAGTGCAGGCCGAGCGGATCGAGCGCCGCAACCTGGTGGCGACGGTCGCGGCCTCGGGCAAGATCGAGCCGGAGCGGCTGGTCAACATCAGCGCGGACACGATGGGCCGGGTGACCGAGCTGGCCGTCGAAGAGGGGCAGCAGGTCGAGCTGGGGCAGTTCCTGATGCTCATCGACCCGGAGTCGGCCGAGAGCGCCGTCCAGATGGGGGCGGCGGGGCTGCGCGCGGCGCAGGAGTCCCTGAACACGGCGCGGGTGGCCATCGAGACGGCGCGAGCTAATCTGGATCTGGTGCTTCGTGAGGAGGAACGGGCGCGCGAGCTCAGCCGGGATCGGATCGTCTCGCAGGCGGACCTCGACCGCGCCGAGAGCGAGGTCAAGGTCCGCCGGAGCCAGCTTGAGGCGCGGGAGACGGAGGTCCGGGCACAGCAGCAGCGGCTCGAGCAGGAAACGGCGAACCTGCGCAGCGCGCGCCACGTGCTCAGCAAGGTGACGATCGACGCGCCGATGTCGGGGATGATCACGCGTCTGAGCATCGAAGAAGGTGAAACGGTGCTCATCGGCACGATGAACAACCCCGGAACGGTGCTGATGACGATTGCCGACCTGTCGGTGATTCTGGCCGTGCTCGAGGTGGACGAGACCGACATCGTCGACGTCAGGCTCGGCCAGGAGGTGACCGTGCGCATCGATGCCTTTCCGGATCGGGAATTCTCCGGCCAGGTCACGAAGATCGGCTCGAGCGCCATCCAGGCCTCGAGCGCCATCCAGGCCGCCACGAATCCGGGCAGCTCCGGCGATCAGCGCGGCACCAACTTCGAGGTCGAAGTCACGATCAAGGACGAGATCCCCGGCGTGCGTCCCGACTTCTCCTGCACCGTCGACATCACGACGGCGACCCGCGCCGACGCCGTCGCGGTCCCAATTCAGGCGCTTACCGTGCGGGACGACGCGACGGCGGAGGAGCGTGAGGGCGTGTTCGTACTGCAGGACGGCACGGCGCGGTTCAGGCCGGTCGAGGTGGGGATTGCCGGTGAGCGGTACTTCGAGGTGCTGTTCGGCCTGCAGGCGGGGGACGAGGTGATCACCGGCCCCTACAGCGCCGTCCGCGAGCTGGAGGACGACGACGCCGTCGCTCTGGACGAGGACGAGGACGAGCGGAGCTCGTCCTAAGCGGCCTGGATCGACTGCATGCCCTATTTCCTGGAAGCGATCTGGCTCGCGCTGGGCGCCATCTGGGCCCACAAACTGCGGTCGCTGCTGACTGTCTTGGGCAACATCGTCGCCGTGACGTCGATCATCGCCGTCGTGACGCTGATCAAGGGGATGAACGTCGCGGTCAGTGACGCCATCACGTCGGAGGCGGGTGCGGACGCCTTCATGGTGGAGCGGGTTGGCATCATCACGGACGAGGACGAGGCCGAGCGGGCGCGGCGGCTGAATCCCCGGATCACGATGGACGATGCCGCGGCGATCGAGGCGTTTTCAGACTCGGTCAGTGCGGTCATGGCGAAGGTCGAGCGGCGCGGCCGCGTGACCTATCGGGGACGCGAGCTCGAGCGCACTCAGATCGAAGGGGTCAGCGAGGACTACAGCCGTTTCTCGAACTACAGCGTTGAGCGCGGCCGGTTGATCACGTCGGCCGAGGTGCGCCGGCGCCGGCCGGTCACGGTCGTTGGATGGGGTGTCGCCGACCGGCTGTTCGAGGGGGAGGACCCGCTCGACAGGACGATCAAGGTCGAAGCACGCCACTTCCGCGTCATCGGCGTCAGCGAGAAGAAGGGGACGATCTTCGGCTGGTCGCAGGACGAGTTCGTGATTATCCCGCTGGGTGCCCATCAGAAGATATTCGGCATCCGCCACAGCCTGTCGCTCATGGTCAAGCCGGACGATCCCGGTGAGATGCAGCAGGTGATGGAGGATGCCGTCGTGGCGCTCCGGATCGAGCGCAAACTCAAGCCGGCCGAGGCGAACAATTTCGGCCTGTTCACCTTGGGCACCATCCTGGGGATCTGGGAGGCGGCGACCTCGGGTATTTTCGCCGTCCTCATCGGCGTTGTCGCGCTGTCGCTGGTCGTCGGTGGCATCGTCATCATGAACATCATGCTGATGCTGGTGACCGAGCGGACGCGTGAGATCGGCCTGCGCAAGGCGCTCGGCGCGCGGCGCCGCGACATCATCTGGCAGATCCTGGCCGAGTCGGTCACGCTCTCCACCGCTGGTGGCATCGTTGGCATCGCCCTGGGCTTTGGCGTTGCGCTAGCCATCGAGCGGACCACGTCCGTACCGGCCGCCGTCGAAGTGTGGTCGGTCGCGCTGGGCATTGGGATGACCGGCGCGGTCGGACTGGTCTTCGGTCTCTATCCGGCGATGCGGGCCGCGCGGTTGAGCCCGATCGAGGCGTTGCGAAAGGAATAGCGTGAAGATCAGGACCGCACTGTTCGGCGAGATCGCGTTGATGTCGCTCGACACCCTGCGCGCGAACAAGATGCGCTCGGCGCTCACGATCGTGGGTGTCGTCATCGGTATCACCGCCATCGTGGGCATGACGTCGCTGGTGCGCGGCTTCGACCGATCATCCCGGGCGATGCTCGAAACATTGGGGCCGAACACGATCTTCGTCGCGAAGTTCAGCGGCCTGAGCATCATGTCGGGCAAGGAGTTCATCGACCTCATCCGGCGGCCCAACCTGACGTCGGACGACGCGCGAGCGCTCGGGCGCCTGGAGTCGGTGCGCTTCACCGACGTTATGCTCGGCGGCGGCATCGCCGACAGCCGTGAGCGGATCGCCTACCGGGGGGAGGAGACGAAGCGGTTACAGATCTTCGGCGCGTCGGAGTACTTCGCTCAAGTCGGTTTCATCCCGCTGGAGGCTGGACGGTTCTTCACCGCCTCCGAGCTGCGGCACCGCCGCGCGGTGATCGTCCTGGGCCAGACGCCGTACCAGTCGCTGTTTCCCTTCACCGACCCGCTCGGCAAGAAAGTGCGCGTCGCCGGGCAGCAGTACACCGTGATCGGCGTGATGGGGGAGCGGCCCAGCCCGGGCGGCTTCAACGCCGGCCAGGACGACATCGCCGTGATCCCCTACACACGGTACGAGTCGCAGTTCGGTGTGCCGTCCCTCCGGGTGGCCGGCGGCCTCCATCGCGACGTCACCCTGACCGTGGTTCCACGAGACGGCCAGCGCGCGGTCGCTTTGCGCGAGATCGAGGAGGTCATGCGGATCCGCCATGGTCTCAGGCTCGACGAGCCGAACGACTTCGACCTGGTGACGCAGGATGCCATGATGCGGTTGTGGCAGCAGACGACGCAAGCGGTCTTCCTGACTCTGGTCGTCATTTCCTCCATCGCCCTGCTCGTTGGCGGCATCGGGGTCATGGCGATCATGACGATGTCGGTAACCGAGCGGACGAGCGAGATCGGCCTGCGCAAGGCGCTCGGCGCGAAACGCCGGGAAATTCTGTGGCAGTTCCTCGTCGAGGCGGCGGCCCTGACGTCGGCCGGCGGGGTGCTCGGCGTGATCCTCGGGAGCGGCACCGGCGTCGTCATTCACCTCGTCTCCGGTTTTCCCATTTCGCTGCCCTGGTGGTCGTTCGCGCTCGGGCTGGGGTTCTCCGCCGGCGTCGGTCTGGTCTTTGGCATGGCGCCCGCGATCCGCGCCTCGCGGCTGGATCCGATCGAAGCGCTCCGTCACGAGTGAGGCCTGACCGCGTGAGCCTGATCGAGGTCTCGCAGCTCTCGAAGAGCTACCAGATGGGGGAGGTCGAGATCCACGCGCTGCGTGGCGTCGACCTCGCCGTCGAGAAGGGGGAGTACATCGCCATCATGGGGCCATCCGGCTCCGGCAAGTCCACCTTCCTGAATCTCCTTGGCTGCCTCGACACGCCGACCAGCGGCCGCTATGTCCTGAACGACCGGGACGTCAGCGCGATGGCGGAGGACGACCTGGCGCAGGTGCGCAACGAGGAGATCGGGTTCGTCTTCCAGACGTTCAACCTGCTGGCCCGGGCGACGGCGATCCAGAACGTCGAACTGCCGCTGGTCTACGCCGGCGTGTCAGCCGACGAGCGCCGCCGGCGTGCGCGCGAGGCGCTGGCCAAGGTGGACCTGTCCGACCGGGTAACGCATCGGCCGAACGAATTGTCGGGCGGGGAGCGGCAGCGGGTGGCGATTGCCAGGGCACTGGTCAACAACCCATCCATCTTGTTGGCCGACGAGCCGACCGGTAATCTCGACTCGGTCACCGGCGCCGAGTTGCTCGGGTTGCTCGATCGCCTGCACGAGAAGGGGCACACCCTCTTCGTCGTCACCCACGAGCGCGACGTGGCGCGGCACGCCCGCTCGATCGTCCACCTGCGGGACGGCCGGATCGAATCGATCGAGCAGGTTTAGCAGCTAGCAGCCCGAGGTGGTCTGGCGCGCGTCCGATGCCACTTACCGCGCGATCGCCGGGTTGACATAGCCGGCCGGCAGCACGCGGTCAAGGTCCAGCCGGATGCTCAGATAGGTGACGTGGTCCTCGATAGCGCGCCAGCCGTGGAAGACGCCGGCCGGGACGATGACGACATCGCCGGCCGAGACATGCCGGCTGTGGCCATCGCTCGCCGTGCCCGCGACGCTCGGGCCGACCAGCACCCGGACCGAGTCGCTGTCTGGCGCCCGGGGCTCCAGACTCTGGAGCGTTCCGCCGATCATCAGCATCCCTTCGCCAGAGACGATGTAATAGATCTCGGTCACCTGATTGTGGATGAGGCCTCTGACGGCGTCGCCGTCGGTCGTCGTCGTCTCGCGATGCAGCACGCCGACCGCGAGGTTGGCGTCGCCGATGTCCACGACCGTGATCTGGCGGTCAATCCCACCATCCGGACTCTCGAAGACCGCCTGGATCTCGGCCCGGGTCACGTCGGTCGCCGACGTCGGGCGCGGGCGCTCCCGCGGCGGTGCGGCGATGGGGCGGCCTTCCAGGCCGGCGATGAACTCCCGCGTCTCCGCGATGACCTCGCCGGTGATTCGCATGTGGCCACGATCGGTGTAGTGCACGAAGTCGTGCTCGACGCCGGCCGCACCCAGGGCATCCGCCATGTCGATCGCCTGCTGGATCGGCACGGACAGGTCGTCGTCGGAGTGGAGGACGAGGAGTGGCTTAGTGTCCGCCGCGATCTGCCGGATCGGCGACGCCAGCCGCCGGACGTCCTCGACGTTGCTCTCGATCGGCGTCCACAGGTTGCCCCAGGAGAGCGTGTCGAGGTCGTACGGTCCGGACACGCTGATCGCCGCCCGGATGTCCGACCGCGCGTCGTCCCAACCGCCCGTGCGCTCGAAGGGGCCCTCGCCGAGCGTGGCCGCGAGCGCCACGAGGTGGCCGCCCGACGAATCACCGATCAGGTAGACGCGATCCGGATCGACACCGTACTCGTCGGAGTGCGCGTGCACCCAGCGGATTGCGCACTGGAGATCCTGATACTGGGCTGGCGCGGGCGTGCTGCCGACGAGCCGGTGGTCGATCGTCATCGCGAAGTAGCCGAACCCGGCCCACTGGGCAACGTCGAGGCTCTCGCGGTAGTCGCGGGAGCCACCGCGCCAGCGCCCGCCGTGGACGTAGATGATCGCCGGCAGACCGGTGCGGCCCGATGGATAGCCGATGTCGGCGAGCAGCGCAGAGCCGTCGACCCGGCCGTAGATCACGTCCTGACCAGGGTCACGGTGACGCGGCGCCCCGCCTGGGCCACCGCGGCGGCCGGCCAGGCCGTCGAGACGATTGCGAGCGCGCACAGGAGCCGCTTCAGCATCTGGACCTCCAACTCGAACGGGCGTGAGGCGGATGGGCCTGATTGTAGGCCACTTTTTCCGTGGGGCACCCTTTCAAGAGGGTACTGTAGAATCAGGGCGGATTCTCATCGACACCCCAGGTGCGGGCGTGGCGATGTCTAGGCCGTGAAATGCGATCGATTCTGTGGCTCCTGCCTGTGGGCGCGGTCTTGATGGCGGCGTGCGAGGCTCCACCCGCGACGTCGCCGCCGACGTCGTTTGTGCCGGTGGCCGACGTGCAGCAGCTCATGGAGATGGTGATCGATCCGGCAGCCGACGTCGTCTGGGAGTCGGTCGGCACGATCATCACCGCCGAGCGCACTGAAGAGATATTCCCGAGGAGCGACGAGGACTGGGCGGTCGTCCGGAACAATGCCATGGTGCTGGCCGAGTCGGGTAACCTGCTGATGCTCGGCGACCGCGCCAAGGGTGAGGGCCCCTGGATGATCATGTCCCGGGCGCTCGTCGAGGCCGGCACGGCCGCGCTCGAGGCCGCCGAGGCCAAGGACGCGGACGCCGTCTTCGCGGTGGGCGAGCAGATCTACAACGCCTGTGAAACCTGCCACGTGCTCTACTGGGTACACCGACGAAGACGCCGTCATCCGGTAGGCGGCGAGAGGTGCTCACGGACATGCGCATTCGACTCGAGCTGGGGGCGGTCGGCACGATGGCAGCCTTCAGTTCCCGCCCTGCACCGTGAACTTTTGCACCCGCCGGCCGGTGGAGGCCTCTCCGACGTAGAGGTTGGCGCGCGAATCGATCCCCATGCCGTGCGGGCGCAGGAGCTGTCCCACCTGCCGCCCCCCGCGACCGAACGCGCCCACGACGTCGAGATCGTCTCGGCGCAGGATCCAGACCTTGTGGTTCGTCCCGTCGGCAGGTACAGCCACCGCTGGGCCGGGTCGGGAGACAGCGCGATGACGAACGCCGATCCCGATGCCAGGGTGTGGGCCGCCACAATTTTCTCGACCATGAACTGGCCGCTGTGGTCGAAGACCTGAATCCGGTTTCCGCGATGATCCGCCACGTAGATCAACCCGTCGTTCGAGCCAATGAGACCGTAGACCGTGGAGAACTGGCGCGCTGGCGACCCGTTCGGGTCGCGGTCCCTGTAGTCATAGCCGTCGTCGTCATCATCCGGCGCCTCGCCGTAGGCGCCCCAGTGACGGCGATATTCGCCGGCCTCGCCGTCGTAGACCACCACTCGGTGATTCCGGTAGCCGTCGGCGATGAAGACCTCATTCGTCTCAGGGTCCACCCACATCCCGGCGGGCCCGCCCAGGAGCGTGGGATCGTTGCTCCCGCCATTTTCGTCGTACTGGCCGATCGTCATCACGAGCCGACAGTCGCGCGTGAACTTCATGACCCGATGATGCCGGTACGTGCCCACCCGGACGTAGTTGTTATGGTCGACGAAGAGCCCGTGCGCGTTCCTGGGAACTCGGACACGTCCTGCGTCGAGGGGTCGCCCCACGCCTGGACGACATTGCCCTGGAGGTCGAACTCGATGACGACCGGCGCCGGTACGCAGCAGGTGCCGATGGGCGGATCCTGGACGACGGCGGTCTCCCCGGGTGTGAGCGCCTCCGGCAGATGGGTGACCCAGACGTGGTTCTAGCAGGCTGCTGAAAAAGTCCATGGAATGGGATCGACAGATCGATCCCGGCGTACTCCCATGCTCCCAATATTGCTGAAGGGAGCCACCTCATGCGCGGACACGATGAGCAGACCCATCACATGTTCAGTTACCGGTCGCCGGAACAGCGCGTGCCGGCCGATCCTTCGCTCCGCGCGGTCCGCGCGCTGACGGATCACGCGCTGAAGACGATGTCGCGCAGGTTCGCCGGCCTGTACGCCAAGACGGGACGTCCGTCGATCCCGCCTGAGCCATTGTTGCGGGCCCTGTTGCTGCAGGTGCTGTACACGATCCGGAGCGAACGGCTGCTGCTGGAAGAGCTCAACGACAACCTGCTGTTCCGCTGGTTCGTCGGCTTGCATATGGACGACCCGGTCTGGCATCCCACGACGTTTACCAAGAATCGTGACCGGCTGCTGGCGGGGGATGGCGCGGCCGCCTTCGTTGATGCGGTCCAGGCCCACGCCCGGGCGGCCGGTCTGCTCTCGGACGAGCATTTCACGGTGGACGGGACGCAGTTGGAAGCCTGGGCCAGCCTGAAGAGCTTCCGATGCCGGGACGCCGCGCCGCGCGCGCCCCCCGATGACCCCGGGAATCCCACGGTCGACTTCCACGGCGAGCGGCGGCGATGCTGCATCGGAAGGGCCAAGGGAAGGAGGCGAAGCTGGCGTCTCTGGGCCACGTGCTGTTGGATAATCGGCAGGGGCTCGTCGCCAACGTCTGTGCGACCCACGCGACGGGGACCGCCGAACGCGAGGCGGCGGCACTGTTGCTGGAGGCCAGCGCGCCGCCGGGCAGCACGGTCGGAGCAGACAAGGGCTACGATGTGGCGAGCTTCGTCGCCGATGTCCGCGTCCGGGACGTCACGCCCCACGTGGCGCAGAAGGTCCGCTGGCGGGCGATTGATGGTCGGCCCACCCGGCATGCGGGTTCTCACGTGAGTCAGCGGAAACGAAAACTCGTGGAACAGGTCTTTGGGTGGAGGCAGACCGTCGGTGGTTTGCGCAAGCTCCGGCCTCGCGGCGTCCCACTCGTCGAGTGGCAGCTCACTTTCGCCGCCACGGCCTATAACTTGGTCCGCCTGCGGAATCTGGAGGCGACGTGTCCCTGATCGCCGGCCGCGCGTGTCGCCGGCCCCCTCATCGGGGTCAGCGCACACCCGTGCGCACGGTCGTCGGGCGGTCGTTACCCGCATGATGCCTAAGAAAACAGCCCGATACCCGGGTTCTTCAGCAGCCTGCTAGGCGTCCACGAACACGGCCGTCACCGCGCCCACGATCCCCTGGTTCAGCATCTCCCTGGGCCACGTGGGGTCGACCCGGAAGGTCGGTACCCCTCCCGGAGCCTGCGCGGCCGGCGTGGCCAGATCGGCCTCTGGCCCGCAGCCGGTCAGGGCGGCGGACAGCACCAGGACCGAGGTCTGAGTGCAACGCCTCTTCGACTTCTCATCGTGCTCTGCCTGTCGGCCGGCCCATCGTCTGTACGCGACCGTCCCGGCGCCGTTTGATCGCCGCACGCCCGCTCTCGCACTCAGCGCGATCTGCCCGGTCCTCGGGTTTCAAGGGGAACCATGATGTGCACGTAGGGCGTGTCCGGCCGGTCAGGAAGACAGGTCCATCCATTCGAGCCCTCACGCAACACCTCAAAGGTTCAATTCATCACGGTGGCCTCGGCGGAGATGGACGGTGGGGCGGCGCTCGTGGCGCTTTGGGTCGCGTCCTACGCAGCGAGTGTGGCGGGTACGCAGACGCTAACAGCAACAGCAAGAATCATGTGACGCATCGTTCTACCTCCGCATCAGTCCTTCTGTAAGTTGGAGTGTGTCAGGGTAACAGTTCCATCCCCTCGAACCAGTCCCGTACTATCATCTGCAGCGACATGGACCTCGTACCTTCATGAGTCGTCCCGCTCTTGGTAGATCGGTAGGCCGCGATCGGTCCTATCACCAGTGGCCGTAAACTCTCTACGGTCGTGCTGGATCGTCGTCGGGTTCGCCTGCGCTTCGTCGTCGCTCCAGTCAAGATCGAGCGTGCGCCCGTCCAACCACTGCAGGTGAATCCGAATCGTGTCGCCAGTCATCGCACTCACCTCCGTCCAAGCATCACGTCAGGCCCGATTGTAGGCCGACTGCCGGCATGTGACAAACCCTGGGGCGACCGGGGGAGGGGTGTTCGAGTGCTCGAATGGGTCCTGGAAGATGGAGACCCCCTCCGGCGGGACGGGGGCCGCCGGCGCTTACAATCTGGCTCACGGTTGCATGGCCTTCTTGGAGTCGGTCTAGAGCCGGCCGCGGAACGGCCGATAACGCGGGATGATGCTGTGGTTCTTGAATCTGCGAACCTCCCCGATCTAATTCCTCGGCCTCCGCTACGAGGAGGACGACGGGCTGCCAGCGCTTCGCCTGCTGTATCCGGACGGTGCCCAGGTGGCCGAGCCCTTCAGCAGCCTCGACGCACCGATCGAGAGCGCCAAGCGGTTGCAGGACGAGCTGCTCAGGCGAGGATGGTGGCTCAGTCCGGACCCCAGTGACGTCGAGACGCCTGAATCCTGACACGCCACGGCGGCGCTCATCAAAAGCTCAATCGGGGTTGCTGGCGCCGGAGGTGGGAGAACATCAGGTCAGAGGCCCGCGATCAGGTGAGCGGCGCCCGGCAGTCGATTGTCCGGTCGACGTCCAGGGGCCACCAGCCGGCGAAGTCCGCATCGGACGAGGCGACCTGTAGGACGAGCTCGAGCCCAGCAGGATCGAACGACTCCGCGCCGCCACCTCCAACGTACAGACGCTGGAGCGCTTGTCGGAAGCGAAGGAACGCCGGCGCCTCGAACACGACGAAGTACAGCTGCCGGGTGCGTCCTGCGGCGGGCTTCCGTTTGACCGCCATGCACACGGGGTCGAACCGCGCCTCTTGGAGCCCGGATTGCCGTGCAGCCTTCAGGATCTCTTCCGGAGACAGGACCTCGCGAAGGGCGGTCACAAACTCGCTCTGGAGCACGACCGGCATGGCTGGCCGCCCGGGGGTGGTCATCGACTCCATGGTCCGGTGAAAGATCTGCTGAAACAGATCCGGCACCAGTCCGCCTGGCGGCTGCAGTGCGATCAACGCGTGGGACGGCGGTGGCATCTCTGCCAAGGCGAGAGTCCAACCCGACAGCGAGGCGTCATCGATGATATAGGGCTCGGCGATCGTGTTCTGGACGGTCCTGAGAAACAGCCATGGCACTCCAACGATGAGGAGCGCGACAAGACCGGCCTTGAGCCACGTGTTTCGCTGCATTGACCTCCTTTAAGGAATCACCAACCGGATCGTCGTGGTCGAGGAGAATGTTGAGACTAGGTGATCGGCCCATCACGGCCATCCCGATCATTCCGCGCTGACCTTATGCCTAGGTTTCACGGGGCGTTGCCGCCGTCTCTCTCTTCCAGGCAAAAGGCGCCGCCCAGCCCGGCGGCGAGGTCCTGCGGCGTGACCCGTCCATCTCCATCGACGTCAAGTGCGTCGAACACGACGCAGGTCCCGGCCCATTCTTCACGTGTGATCGCACCGTCGCCGTCCAGGTCGTACACCCCGAACACCTCTCGGGCGGTGCGGTGAACGCGCTCGCGCCCCTCGAGCTCCGCCAGCCGGCCGCCGAGCAGGCGCTCCAGAGCCACGAAGGCCTTGCTGAACCCGGTGATGCCCTCGCGCAGCTTCTCGGTTGCCATCCGGTCCTCAACGTGCATGCGCTGGAACGTCGCCTCGTCGACTGCGAGCTTGTCGATCGACTGCGCGGCCGCGGTCTCCGGGGCGAGCTTGCGGGGGAGGTCGCCCTCAGTCTCCTGCAGAGCGTTGAGGAACTTCGGCGCAATGGTCAGCAGGTCGCACCCGGCGAGCTCGCAGATCTGACCCAGGCCGCGGAAGCTTGCGCCCATGATCTCGGTCTTGCACGCGAAGTGCTTGTAGTAGTTGTAAATGTGCGTGACGGACTGCACTCCGGGATCCTCGGCGGGAGCGTAGCTGTCGCGTCCCTGGTCCAGCTTGTACCAGTCCGTGATGCGTCCCACGAACGGCGAGATGAGCGTGACGCCGGCGTCGGCGCAAGCGACCGCCTGGTGCAGCCCGAACAGGAGCGTCAGGTTGCAGTGAATCCCCTCCGCTTCCAGCCGCTCGGCCGCTCGGATGCCCTCCCAGGTCGAGGCGATCTTGATGAGCACACGGTCTCGCGCGATCCCCGCCTCCTCGTAGTAGCCGATGAGCCGGCGGGCCTTGTCGACCGTGGCCTCGGTGTCGTGCGATAGTCGCGCGTCGACCTCGGTGGACACACGACCCGAGATGATGCCGAGAATGCGAACGCCGAACTCGACGGACAGTCGGTCGATGGCGAGGCTGACGATCTCTTCGGCGTGTTCACCGATCTCCTCGCGTGATCGGTGCAACGCGGCATCGACGAGGTCACGATAGTCGTCCATCTGCGCGGCCGCGGTGATGAGAGAAGGATTGGTCGTGGCGTCGCGTGGTGCAAACCGCTCGATCGACTTGATGTCGCCGCTGTCTGCCACCACGACGGTCATGCTGCGTAGTTGCTCGTAAAGACTCTGGCTCATGGCGTCTCTTTCTGTCGATGTGCCTTGGACACGATGGGAACGCGGCCAAGTATAGCGCAGGGCCGACGGGCTTCAGGTGGGTAGCAGCCCGTGGCAAGAGTCCATCTGCATTCGACCGGCGATGCATCCACGGGCTGCTAGGTGCGTCCGTCGAGGAGCGCTCGGAGCTTCCGGCTTCGCAATGGGTGTCGCAATTTCCTGAGCGCCTTGGCTTCGATCTGCCGGATCCGCTCGCGCGTGACCGCAAAGCTCTGACCGACTTCCTCCAGCGTATGCTCGCTCCCGTCGCTCATGCCGAACCGCATCTTGATGATGCGCTCTTCGCGTGGGGTGAGGGTCCGCAGCACGGATTCGGTCTTCTCTTTCAGGTTCATGTTGATGACCGTCTCGGCGGGTGAGAGGACCTGTCGGTCCTCGATGAAGTCGCCGAGATGGCTGTCGCCCTCCTCGCCGATCGGTGTCTCGAGTGAGATTGGCTCCTGCGCGATTTTCAACACCTTCAGCACCTTGGACACCGGAAGGTCCATCCGTTTGGCGATTTCCTCAGACGTGGGCTCGCGCCCGAGTTCCTGCACGAGTGCCCGCGACGTGCGAATGAGCTTGTTGATCGTCTCGATCATGTGCACCGGAATGCGGATGGTTCGCGCCTGATCGGCGATCGCTCGGGTGATGGCTTGCCGGATCCACCACGTGGCATAGGTCGAGAACTTGTAGCCACGGCGATATTCGAACTTGTCCACCGCCTTCATGAGGCCGATGTTGCCCTCCTGAATCAAATCCAGGAACTGCAGGCCGCGCTTGGTGTATTTCTTGGCGATGGAGACCACGAGGCGCAGGTTGGCCTCGACGAGTTCCTGCTTGGCCTGCTCGGCCTGCCGCTCGCCGCGCGTGATCGTGTGCAGCGTTCGCCACAGCTCCTCAGGCGTGCTTTCGAGCTCGGTCGTCACTTTGCGCAGCGCGGCGCGGACCTCGCGCTGGCTACGCATGATTGCCTTCCGGTCCTCTGCCTTGAGGCGGCCGCGCTTGGTCTTCGAGTGGAGCTGGCGGCTTAGGCTGTCCAGCTCCCGCTGGATGCGCTCCACGGTTTCGACCGAGTCCTTGACCTGTTCGACCATTCGCCGCTTGACGACCTCGGTGAATGTGATCCGCTGGATCAGCCTTGAGAGCTCGATGCGAGCCCGGAGGGTCTTCCAGTGGGCGCGCCGGTACTTCCGGCGGTCGCGTTTCGAGATCCCGCGCACTTCCGCTTGGCGTTTCTGGACCTCGATGCGCGCCTTGCGCACAGCATCCGTTTGCTTCAGCACCTTGCGTACGCGTGCCGCGATCCGCTCGTCGGTCAGCCCTTCCTCCCGAAACGTCACGATCTCGCGGACGGTCACGGCCCGGCTCCTGAGCTGCTCACCCAGGTAGATGATGCCCCTCGTGACCGTGGGTGTTCTCGAGATGGACTTGATGACCGCCAGTTTTCCTCGCTCGAAGCGCTTGGCGATTTCGACCTCACCCTCTCGCGTCAGCAGCGGCACCGTGCCCATTTCGCGCAGATACATGCGGACCGGATCGTGCGTCTTGTCCAGCGTGCCGGGCGTCAGGTCGGGCTCTGGCTCTTCGCTGCCGTCCGACGACCGGTCGAGCATTTTCTCTTCGCGGTACTTCTGCTCGGATTCGACGACCTCGATGCCCGCGTTGCCGAACATGCTGAACAGAGCATCGAGTTCGGCGGACGAGGTGATCTCCGCGGGCAGGAGCTCGTTGACCTCGTCGTACGACAGGTAGCCCTTCTCCTTGCCGATCGCGATGAGCTGCCGCACTTCGTCGTACTGTTCTTCGATGGACAACGGTGTCTCCTTACTGTCAGCCGTCCGTTCCGCGCGTGAGTACAGAGATTGTCGTGCCGGGATCACACGTTCTGTAGACCTTGCCCATCTCGGCGACCCCAATGGCGGAGATGACTTCGTCGGGGCCGAGGCGGTCTCCGACTTCCAGGCGCAGGAAGGGGGCCATTAAGTATAGCGCAGGGCGAGAGGCTGCAGGTGCAACCGCTTTGCAGAGCGCCATTCAGACGCCAACAGGGAGCATCCTCTGCGCCGTTCTGGCTGGTGACTGCCTGGCCCGAGGTATTGAGGCGCGGGCCCCTATCACGTCGGCCGGCGTCACTGTCCGCGGTACATCACCCGCCAGATGCGGCCCGTCTTGTCGTTCGCAATGTAGAGGCTGCCGTCCGGACCCTGCGCGACGCCGGCCGGCCGGTACGTCGCGTCGTCCCGCTCCATGAGTGGCGTCTGCCCAGCGAAGCCGTCCGCGAAGATTTGGTAGTCGCCCGTCGTCGGATTACCGTCGGTGAATGGCACGAAGACGACCTTGTAGCCGCCTTGCGCCAACGGGGCACGGTTCCACGAGCCGTGGAACACGATGAACGCGCCGCCTCGATACGGGGCGGGGAACTGGTCGCCGGTGTAGAAGTTCAGGTCGTTCGGCGCCCAGTGGCCCGGGAAGCCGATGAGGGGCAGCGGATACCGATCGCACCGGCCCACCATGTGCCCGTCGCCACCGTATTCCGGCGACAGCACCCGTTTGCCCTGCTGCCAGTCGTGGTAGCAGTACGGCCAGCCGAAGTTCGATCCGTCCTCGACCCTCAGGAATTCTTCCGAAGGCAGCTCGGCGTTTTGCGCGTCCGTGAACCGATCTGGCCACAGGGAACTGAGCTGATCGCGTCCGTGCTGGACTAGGTAGAGCTCGCCCGCCGTTGGGTGCCAGGCCATGGCAAAGTTCTGTCGCATGCCGGTCGCGTAGCGCATGCCGGTCTCCTGAGTCTGGCCCGCGGCGTTCTCGTCGAACTTCCAGACCCCGCCATGGCGCTCAAGCAGCGGACAGGGGTCTTCGCCCGGCTCTTCGAGCACGCGGCCGCCCGGCTGGCAGGCGTTGGAGGGGGCGCCGACGTTGACGAACATGCCGCCTGCGCCGTCGAACGCGAAGCCCTTGGCGCGATGGCCCTGCTGATCGGGAAAGGTCGCGAGCACTTCTGGTGGTTCGTGGGGCACGAGGGAACCGGGGCGCATCCGGTAGCGCTCGATGGCGGTGTCGCGGCCAAAATACAGATAGCCGTTATGGAGCTCGATGCTCGTGCCGCCATCCCTGCCGAACCGCTCCTGCAGGTCGGCACGGCCGTCGCCGTCGGTGTCGCGCAGCGCGATGATGCCACCCGGGGCATCCTCCTGATTGCGGATCGCAACGTACAGATCGCCGTTCGGCGCCACTGTCAGGTGACGCGCGGCGCCGAGATCGTCCGCCACCACCATCGCGCAGAAGCCATCCGGCAGCGTGATGCCACCGTTGTCCGGAGCGCAGGCGGGGAGGCCCGACTGGGCGCGGACCGGGAGCGTGGCGACGACCAACGCGCCGCAGACAGCCAGCAATATGCCGATCAACAGTCGTTTCATCTGTCCTCCTTTGCGAAAACGTTACCCGAGCTCCGAGTACCTATTACAACATGGGTGGTCGCACCCGTTCTCGATAGATGAGTTGTCCACTGCCGGCCTCGCCGGTGCCCCGGCCGTTCTCGTAGACCACCTCACCGCGGCGAATCGTCATCCGCGGCCACGCGGTGATCTCCCACCCGGAGTAGATAGAATAGCCGCTGCCTGACAGCATGTCGGCGTCGCGGATCGGACGCGTGTCGCCCGGATCCCACAGGACCAGATCGGCATCGGCGCCCACGGCGACCGTGCCTTTCCACGGGTACAGGCCGAACAGCTTGGCTGGATTCGTCGATGTGACCGCGACGAACTGCTCGACGGTGATTCTGCCCCGGCGGACCCCTTCCGAGTACAGCATCGGTCGGATCACTTGAAGATTGTTCAGGCCGGCGCGGTGACGGACGACCGTCTGGTCGGGATCCCGCTTCTGCTCGCGACGGTACGCGACATGATCGGCACCGACGACGTGGATGGTGCCGCTGGCGAGGCCTGTCCAGAGCGCGTCTTGGTCGCGGAGCGTGCGCAGGGGTGGCTGGCCGACGAACAGGCCGCGATCCGGGCCCTCGAAGCGCTCCTCTGTCAGATGCAAATAGATCGGGCGCGTTTCCACGTACACGGGTAGCCCGCGTGCCTGAGCATCTTCGGCGACGCGCAACGCGCCTTCGGACGACAAATGAACAATGTAGATGGGCGCGCCCGTCGGCTCGCTCATCGCCACGGCACGCTGGGTGGCCACGACCTCGGCCAGCACTGGCCGGGCTTGCGGGAAGTACCGAAGCGATCCGCGACCTTCGGCCATCAGCCGCTCACCGGTCGTCGAGACGATTGCGGCATCCTCACAGTGCATCATCATCAACAGACCGGTCGCACCCGCTGCGCGCAGCGCGGTCATGAAGCCAGGCACTGTGTGGTCGAAGGTCGGCCTGACCATGAAGACCTTGAGGCTCGTGTGACCAGCATCGGCCATCGCTTCGAGTGCGTCCGGAATCGGGCTCGGATCACCGATGATTGGGTGCAAGATCACGTCGGCTATCGCCTGGGCGCGTACGTCCTCTGCCCCCCGCCGCAGTGCGTCCACGAGCCCCTCACCATCTCTGGGCGAGACGAAGTTCGAGATCGTCGTGATGCCGCCTGCCAGCGCGGCGGCGGAGCCGCTCGTGTAATCATCCGCTCGACTTCCCCCCAAGTGCACATGCGGGTCGATTCCACCCGGCAGGACGAGCATTCCACTCGCGTCGATCTCCCGAGCCCCCGTGGCCGCGGTCAGGTTCTCACCGATTTCAGCGATCTCGTTGTCGCGGATCAGGACATCCGCCGCCAACTGTCCCTCGACGGTCACAATCACGTCGTTGCGGATCACAATCTCAGCTGACGGCTGGGCAGGCCGAATAGTCGTCGCGCCAAGCAGCGTAACGACCAGAACCAGCGCTAGAGGATGGCTTCTTTGTAAGGGCCCGATGGGCTCCATGCTTCAGCCTCCCAAGCCGAGCTGTGTGCCGGATATGAGTGGCATGACGGGAACGGCCAAGTATAGCGCAGGCTGTCGTGGACATCTGCCACCGCCTTTCTGTCGCCTTTCTGTCGCCTTTCTGTTCAGTGGGATGCCGCCTTGCCGCATCGGACTAGCGATTCACAGCCGGTTAGAGTTTAATCTACCTGCCGATGACGACGCGCCCGGAGCTGGTGACTGAGGTCGTCGCGGGGCAAGGGGTGATTCTGGAAAGGGAGGACATCACATGCAGACGACGAGACTATTGGCAACGGCTGCGGTGTTCGCAGTGTTCAGTGGAGGTCAGACAGAAATGCCCATCGAGGCCAGCCAAGCGAACGAATTGACAGCCGTTATCACGACGACGAAGGGTGGCATCTATGTGACGCTCTTTCCTGCGGAGGCCCCTATGACGGTAGCGAACTTCGTCAACCTGGCGCAGCGGGGTTACTACGACGGGCTGAAGTTCCACCGTGTCATTGCCAATTTCATGATTCAAGGAGGTGACCCGACTGGCACCGGGACTGGGGGACCTGGCTACCGCTTCGCTGACGAATTCCATCCGTCGCTGCGGCACAACTCGGCTGGCACCATGTCCATGGCGAACTCAGGGCCGGGCACCAACGGGAGCCAGTTCTTTATCACGCACGGGCCGACCGCCCACCTGGACGACAGACATACGATTTTCGGAAAAGTTTCCTCAGGGCAGGACGTCGTCGATGCCATCGCGCAAAACGACGTCATGACGACCCTGGTGATCGAAGGCGACCCTTCCTCACTCCTTGCGGCGCAGAAGGAGCAGGTGGACGAGTGGAACCGAGTCCTAGACCGGAGGTAGTCGAGCGGCGAGTGGCGCGCTAGTCGTCCGTCACCCTGACGACCCGGTATCCGCCCGACCGCTCGTCGAGCTCTAGCTCGAGCTGACCCCGAGCCTGGGCTTCCTCGAGCAGGTCGTTGAAGGAGTTGAACCCGTAGAACGATTCATTGAACCCCGGACGGCGACGCTTGAGCGTCTGCTTGACCATCGATCCCCAGAGCTTGGTCCGATCGCCGCGCTCTGCGTAGATCCCCGCGGCGGTCTGGAGCACCAGATCGATCGCCTCCTGCGCTAGCCCGTCTTGCGTCTTGGCGGAGGCGGACGATGACCCAGCGCCCTTCGGCTTGTCACCCTTCCTGGCGGATGCGATCGCCTTGCCTCGTCCCTTGCCGCCCGGCTGGCGCCGACATGCCGGCTTCCGGTCGGCGACCAGGTCGTCGTAGAAGATGAACTCGTCGCAGTTGTTCATCAGCAGGTCGGACGTCGAGCTCTTCACGCCAACGCCAATCACCGACTTCGCGTTCTCGCGCAGCTTGCTCACGAGCGGCGAGAAGTCGGAGTCGCCCGAAATGATCACGAACGTGTCGATGTGCTCCTTCGTGTAACAGAGATCGAGCGCGTCAACGACCATCCGGATGTCGGCCGAGTTCTTGCCGGACTGGCGCGTGTGCGGGATCTCAATGAGCTCGAAGGCTGCCTCGTGCATCGCCGGCTTGAACTCCTTGTACCGCTCCCAGTCGCAGTAGGCTTTCTTCGCGAGGATGCTGCCTTTCAATAGCAGCCGCTCGATCACCCGGCGGATGTCGAACTTCGCGTAGTTGGCGTCACGAACGCCGAGAGCGATGTTCTCGAAATCGCAGAAGACCGCAAGGTTGCCGTCACCGTTCACGAATGCACTCCTCACCGCTGCGGGCCGGCTCGGCCCAGTCTTGGCTGACGTGCGCCTCGTGTTGGAACCGAGCGAGCCGATCGGGATCGCTCGCACACGCCCGAATTATAAGCACAAAGGCGTTGTCGCGCAGCCCTAAGACGGGTTAGACGGCGCCAGCGTCGACGGATGTCATAGACTGGTGCGATGGCCGACCGCGGTGGCGCGCGTGCGAGGGAAAGGCGAACATCGTGCAGCTGCGGCTAGCTGGCCGGCATCGCCTGCGGGTGGCGATCGTGGCGTCGCTGCTCGTCGCCATCGGCGGTGGCTCGAGCGTCGCGGTGCCGGTTCCGATCGACGTCATGACGTTCAACATCCGGACGGCGAACGGCCGCGACGGCGAGAACGTCTGGTCTAATCGCAAGGCGTTGGTGGCCGACACGATCCGACGGTTCGCCCCGCACGTGGTCGGCCTGCAGGAAGTGCTCGAGGAACAGGTCGAGTTTCTGGCGTCGGCGTTGTCGGACTATCGGTGGCTGGGGATTGACCGTGGCCTCAACGGCGGCCAGGGCCTTAGCGAGTACACGCCGATCTTCTACCGGCACGGCGAGCTGAGTCCGATCGAATCCGGCACTTTCTGGCTCTCCTCGACGCCGGACCGGCCGGCCAGGCGCCGACGGGGATCCCGGATCGTCACCTGGGCCAGATTCCATCACCGGGCGAGCGGCCGTCCGCTCTACGTCTTCAACACACACTTCACCCTCCGGAGGGGTCAGGCGCAGCTCGACGCGGCCACGATGGTCACGACGCGCGTCGCGGCGCTCCCTCCGGGCAGCGCCGTCATCGTCACCGGCGACTTCAACGCGGTGGCGGAGGCCAGCGACACCTGGCGGGCCTTGACGACGCAGGGTTTGGCGGATGCGTGGCTCGTGGCCGACGAGCGCCGCGGCCCGCCACTCACGTCGAGCGGGTTCGGCCCGCCCCGTGACCGGAGGGAGAATCGCATCGACTGGATCCTCGTTGGCGGCCCGATCGACGTCCGCTCCGCCGAGACGGTCCTGCACAACGACGAGGGCCGCTATCCATCCGACCACTATCCCGTCGTGGCACGACTCGAGATCCAGTAGCCACCAGATGTCGCTCGCTCGTCGAGTCATGACGCCTCTCTTCATCTGCCTCTTTCCTCTACGGCCCGGCGGGAAGCGAAGGTACTGGTCCTAGCGTATGTGCTAGAGTGCGACCAGGTATCTCTGACAGTGACACGGGGTCCGCCGAAGAGCGGCCTCCGTCCACTGGCGAGCCGTTGTCCGGCGGGTGAGTGACACCGCCCGTCCGCTGTTGCCGACGCTACATCTTCTCGCATGCCAGCCGATCTGACGCTGCTCTATCTGGGCCTCGCTACGCTCCTCACCCTCTGGATCGCAACCGTGGCGGCTGGCTGGCGCGCCTTGCAACGTGCCCGTCGGAGGTCACGCGAAATCAACGACCAGATCGTGGCCATCCATCAGCGCTTGGATCGCCTGCAGCTGGACTCGGAACGCCAGCAGCGGGACTCGGAACGCCGGTCCCACCGCCAGGCGCAACTCGATCGGCTGAGTCACGCGGAGCGTGAGGTTCAGCTGGCCCAGGCCAGAGGCGATTTGCCGGCTGCGTCCACGACCAAGCTCCTCGGGCACGTCCAGGACCTCAAGGAAGCTCTGCTCGTGTCTGAGCCAGACGCATGACGATGGTCGCGGATCGGCCACTCCGGGTCGGCTTCGACATCAGCAAATCCCTCGGAGTCCCGGACGGCATCGCGCGCTACACGGAGCTGTTGCTGAGCGGATTGCTCGAGTGCGATCCGTCGGTCCGATACACGCTCTTCGATCTGACCGCTGACGACGTCGACGAGGCGCGCCTGACGCAGATGCTCGGCTCACGTCGATCCGACATTACCGTGGCCGACCGGCGCTACCCGAACGACACCGACGTCGACGTCTTCCACAGCCCGGCCATAACGCTCCCGCCAGGGCGACCGTGCCCCATCGCCTGGACGCTGCACGACGTGACGTTTCTTTCCCATCCCGACTACCACACGATCGCCAATCGGGTGGCGTCGCTGTCGGCCACGGCCCTCGCCGCCTGCCGTGCCTCGGCAATCGTCGCGGTCTCCGATCACAGCAAGGCCGCGGCGGTTGAGCTGCTCGATCTGCCACCGGAGCGGATCGAGGTCATCCACTCTGCGGCCGATCCGTTCTTCTCACCTCTCCCCCACCCCGAGCGAAAGATGGCCACGCTGCAACGGCTCGGCATTGACCGGCCGTACGTCCTGGCTGTCGGAAGCCTCGAGCCGCGCAAGAATCTGATCAGCCTCGTGGATGCGATACTGCGACTCCCAGCCGAGGTACGCGCCGGCATTAGCCTCGTGACGGCGGGTCCGTCTGGCTGGAAAAATCGCTCAATCCACGATCGTCTGGAGCAGGCGAGCGCGGAGCTTTCGATCCGACAGCTGGGCGTGGTGACGCGCAGCGATCTGGCGCTCCTCTACAGTTGCGCCGAAGCGTTCGTCTACCCCTCCTTCGCCGAGGGCTTTGGCCTTCCGGTCCTAGAAGCCATGGCGTGCGGTGCGCCGGTCGTCACGTCCAATTGCTCGGCGCTGCCTGAAGTAGCCGGCGATGCCGCACTGCTCGTGGATCCCGAAGATGCCGATGCGATTGCCGACGCCATTTCACGGGTCGTCGGCGACCGTGCGCTGCGGGACGATCTGGGCCAACGAAGCCTGGCGCGCGCGCGCGATTTTTCCTGGCAGCGAACTGCCGAGCAGACGCTCGCGCTGTACCGCCGCATGGCCCACCGATGAGCTCGAGTGCGCTTCCGCTAAATGGGTGCACGATCGTCTCAAAGAACTATCTGGCCTACGCGCGAGTGTTGGCGCGATCCTTCCTCGAGCACCATCCCGGCGGTCGATTCTTCACGCTGCTGGTGGATCGGGCCGACGACTATTTCAACCCGGCGGCCGAGGACTTCGAGCTATTGCAGGTCGAGGATCTGAAGAACATTCCGGACGTCACGTCGCTGCTCTTCCAGTACACCGTGCTCGAGGCGAACACCGCCGTCAAGCCGTTCTTCCTCCAGCATCTGATGGAGCAGGAAGGGCTCGAACGACTCGTCTACCTCGACCCCGACATCCTGGTCGTGCGCCAGTTCGATCTAGTGAACGAGCGGCTCGAGACCGAGAGCATCTTGCTGACGCCCCACCTCACCGCGCCGATCGACGACACGGCGTTTCCGGGCGAAATCGACCTGCTCCGCGTCGGGGCGTACAATCTTGGCTTCATCGCGCTGGCGGATCGCCCGCCGGTTCGAGATCTACTGCGGTGGTGGCAGGTCCGAGTTGCCGATCGCTGTGTCGTGCGGCTGGCCGATGGCCTCTTCGTCGATCAGAAGTGGATGGACCTGGTCCCGGGCTTCCACCCCGAAGTCGGGATCGTTCATCACCCGGGCTACAACGTGGCGTACTGGAACCTGCACACCCGCCGACTCGAGATGAGCGATCCTATCCGCGTCAACGGCGAGCCGCTCTCCTTCTTCCACTTCAGCGGTGTCGAGCTGGACTACCCGGAGAAGATCTCCAAGCACCAGAATCGATTCACCCTGGCCGACCGCCCCGAGCTCCGTCCGTTGTTCGACAGATACGTCTCGCTGATTCGGGCGGCGGGGTTCGAGACGACGCGCCACTGGCCCTACGCCTACGCCACGTTCGACAATGGTGTCCCGATTCCAGACCTGGCGCGGGCCTTCTACCTGTCACTCGACTCCGCACCGACGCGGTTCGGCGACCCGTTCGCCACGGCACGCGAGAACAGCTTCTGGCGCTGGATGAACGGTCGGGCCACCCGGCGGCGGCCCCCCTGTCTTTCGCGGCTGCTCTTCTACTTGTGGGAAGCGGATCCAGACGTGCAGCTGGCCTTCTCGGATCCGTCCGGGGACGACCTCGACGCGTTCGCGAAATGGCTCGAGGTTCACGGCACGCAGCAATACAGGCTGTCGACGGAGCTCCTGATGACGCTTGAGCCGCTGCTTCTGCCGTCGTCGGGCTCGCTCGGCGCCCGCCAGACGGCCAAGCGGGTCGTGAAGCAGCTCTACATGTCGAAGCCAGCCTGGTACGCCAAGAAGGCGGTGAAGCGCGTCTTCGGACGCGACTTCGCGCGGCGCTTGAAGCGACGCGTTCGGCCGCTGGCGACTGGCCAGGACTCGCCGACCGTCGTGGCAGGTCCCACGAAGCGCGACATCGATCTCTCACGCCTCGGTGTCAACGTGCTGGGCTACGTCAGTACCAAGAGCGGCATGGGGCAAGGTGCCCGCGCGCTCCTGCAGGCGGTCGAGGCGGCCGGGCTACCCTGCTCGGTGACGACGTTGGACCTGGAGGTCCGCTCACGGATGGAGGACTCGAGCGTCAGCGATTCGCCCTCCGATCTCGACTATGGCATCAACCTCTGTGTCGTCAACGCCGACCAGACTCCGGCCGTCGTCGAGCACCTCGGACGATCGCGGTTCGTGGGTCATTACAACGTCGGGGTGTGGGTGTGGGAGCAACAGCGGTTTCCTGACGCGTGGCTCGGCGCGTTCGACCACTTCGACGAGATCTGGACGCCGAGTCGCTTCTCGGTTGACGCCCTGTCCGCCGTGTCGCCGATACCCGTGCGCCGCATGCCGCACGTCGTGGAAGTACCCAGAACCACCGACGTCGATCGAGCTACGTTCGATCTATCCGAGGACGTCTTCGTGTTCCTCTTCATCTTCGATTTCTTGAGCTACGCCGAGCGGAAGAATCCTCTCGGTGCGGTGCGAGCCTTCACGCAGGCCTTCGGCCAGGACGAGCGAGCCGTCCTCGTACTCAAATGCGCCAGCTCGAACTTTGAGCCCGAAGCGTTTGCAGCGGTGCAGGCGGAAATCGCCGGGTCGCAGGTGCGGTTGATCGACAAGTCTCTCTCGCGCCAGGAGGTCTACGGCCTCATCGGCGCCTGCGATGCGTATGTGTCGCTCCACCGGTCCGAAGGGTTTGGTCTCACCCTCGCCGAGGCCATGGCCCTCGGTAAGCCTGTCATCGCCACGCAGTACTCTGGGAACACAGATTTCATGACGCCGATGAACAGTCTCCCCGTCGGATATCGCATCGTCACGCTCGAGCGCGACGCCGGTCCCTACGTCAAAGGTTCGCACTGGGCTGAACCCGATCTCGATCATGCCGCCAAGCTTATGCGTCAGGTGTACGACGACCGAGCGCTCGGCCGCCGCATCGGCGACCGCGCGCGCGAGGACATCGAGGCAGGGTTTAGCCGAACAGCGATCGGATCCCGACTGCGCGAGTACGTGTCCGACATCGTACGGCAGCAGCCCGGCGGGCCAGGCTTTACCCATCCGGGAAGGTAAAGCTGCGTAGGGTCAGCGGACGGGTTCGGTGGAGGTGGTACGCGTGGCGTCACTCGTTGAGCCGCTACGGGGCTGCGAACTGGACAGAGTCAACGATCTGCACGCCGTGCACGAGCGTCTTGTGGACCGGGCAACGCTCGGCCACCTGCGCAAGACGATTCCGCTGAGCGTCAGTGAACATCCTATGAATCGTCACCTGGGTTCGGATCCGGTCGATCCAACCGTCGGTCCGCTCGTCGCAGTCCAGGCGGTCGTCCGCGTGGACTCGGTCGAATTCGAGCCTCACGTCGATCCCGGAGAGGCTCATGCGCTTGTGGTTCGCGTACACCCGTAGGGTGATCGCGATACAGGCCGCCAGTCCTCCGAGGAGGAGCTCATACGGTGTCGGCCCGGTGTCCGTCCCGCCCGCGGGGGGAGCTCATCCCCCCGCCACGAGAACTGGCGCGCCTGCATTTCTACCGCTGTGCCCGCACCGAGTCGCGCAGCGACCACGGCCATCTCGTACTCCTCATCTAAGGTTGGGCTCCGGTCACGACAGAAATAGCATCCCGCGCCGCCGTGTTACGAGCGCTGGCGTTGGGCGCGTCGCCGTCAGTCCACATCGGAGACGACGTTGTACGGACCGAGGCGGGTGCCGGTGGCTAGCGACCCGCTGAACGGTCTCTGCCTTCCTCCATTAGGTAGTCCCAGTGGTCGCCGGCCTGGCTCAGGATCGGTGCCAGGTCTCCGGCGAGCAGGTAGTCCTCCTCGATGAGCCGGAGCGCCGCGCCCGACACGAGGCCCACGTACTGTTCGCGGCTGCGGTACCGCTCCGCGATGGCCCGTCTCGGATCGCGGCTCTGCTGCCGGTCGACCGTGGTTCGCGGAAACGGAATGTAAGACCCTTGCATGCTGGATAGCACGTCCTCGGGGCCGAACTCGGGCCGGAACAGATTCCACCCGGTGTAGGTTGCGAGCGGCACCGAGACTTCTGGCATCTTCAAGCCACCCGTCTCGTTGCCGTCGGCATCGACTTGCGGAACCATGATCGGAAACGCCGAGGCGACCTCCGGAGGTTCGATCGTCACGATGCCATTCGCGGCGAACTCCGGACCGTAGTGCACCCGGTAGGCTTTGTGCGGTGCGGCGGGCAGGCCGACGCCTGGCAGCTCCGGAAAGCTCAGCTGTTCGGGGAGGACCAGATCGCCGTCGCTGATCCGCGGGTAGTTGCTCGGGGGCGGCGGTGATCCGTCGGCGGCCCAGCGGTTCATCGCCAGCAGGAGGCGACGCATGAACCAGGAATAGTCGTTGGGATTACTGAGCTGCTGTCCGCTCCGTTGCACCGGTGGGAAGCTGCCCGGGCCGTGCTGTCCGCCGGCAAAGGAATAGATGCGGACGTTCTCCATCAGCGGAATGTCTTTCGTGCCGTCGAGGGTTGTATGGATCAGCGACGCCGCCCGTCCCCAGTACTCGTAGGACGAGTTCGTATAGAAAATCTTCGGCATGAACGGCGGCTCCACACGTGCCAGCAGGCCATCCCGCATCCCCGTGTCCGGATCGGTTTGCTCGACGTCGGTAAACGGGAAGATGTCGGTCGGGTACAGCTTGTTCAGGTACGGATGGCCATCGCGGGAAGGTTGGGCAAACCGATGGTTGAAGCTGCCGCGACCTCCACCGGCGACGTGAGAGATGACGCCGTCGAACGCCTTGCGGTGCCTCTCGTCTTCGTTGAATCCGTAGTACAGGAACGTCCGTAAAAACCGGCCGCTCTGCGAGGTCCCAAACGCCAACGCGCGGTCAATGGCGCCGGCCGGGATGGACAGCTCCTCCGTGGCGCCATACTTGAGTCGGGAGATCGTATCACGGATGGCCGCGGGACCCAGGCCGACCACTGGCGGATTCTGGGCCGTGTAGACAATGTCGTAGAGCTTGTGTGGCTCGAACCCGCCCTCTAGATAGACGCGGGTCCGGTCGGGCACGACCTGTCCATTCTCCCAGCGACCGAATGTCCACTGGCTCCGCGGAATGACGCGTCGCGGCCCATCCGCCGAATCCCGTACCGTCATGGCGTTCGCTGGGTCAGACGGATCGGCGACCGCATATGCGACATGGTTCCGGTCGGCCAAGGATCGGTCGAACACCCGTTCGCGCACGACGACTTCGCTTCGGACCACCCCCTCGATCGCGGTTCCGTTGTCGGTGGCCACGGGCGTATACAGACGCACGAGCCCGTTGCGCACCGGCGGGTCGAACTGCCAGCCCAACCAGAACAGGGTGAAGCCGTTGCGCAAGAGAAAGCCGTCTCCCATGTCTGCTCCGGTCTGCGGGTCCAGGTTCCGGGTGCCGCGGTTAAAGTAGCGCAGCATGCCCTTCCCGCCGCGATTTGACACTTCGTACAGGACGGTGCCGTTACCGCGCTCCACCTCCTTCGGCTTGACCAGGAAAAAATCGGAATGAAACTCGACGAGGCCGTCGGCATTCCTGGGCGCGAGCGCGATGTCGGTGATGATACCGTTGACCGAGTTGTCCGGATCGGCCGCAAAGTAGATCGTGCCGACCAGTTTTTCGTACGGCCCGGCCAACCCGAACGACTTGCCGTCGGCCAGATCCGTTCTGGACCGGACCTCGATCCGCACGACGTCCGCGGATGCGGCCGATGCGACCAGGCCCAGCACGGTCAGAAGTGTTGCGAGCGTACGCGTCATATGTCCTCCTTCGCCTCGCGCCCTAAACCGCTGCTTCCGATCCGGGTCGGAGGCGACATGAAACTCAAGGCCAATTGTAGGCGGTGGGGAAGTCCAGAACAACGCTGGCAGTGGGGCACGGTCTCGGCCACCAGGGATACCGGAAGCGGTTCTATACTGGAGGTGAGATGAGGCTGCTACGCCGGTTGGCCCTTCGCGTCGGCCAAGAGTTGGCTCGGAAGCCCGCGGCCCGCGCCAAGGCCGTACAGGTCCTCGCCAAGACGCAGCGGGTGCTGAACGACGACATTAAGCCCCGCGCCCAGCAAGCCTGGCGAGACGTGCAACCGGGGATCCAACACGCCACACGTGAGCTGAAACGCGTCGCGCGAGAGCTGCGCGACGAATACCGCAAGGGCCGCGACGGCGACTAGCAGCCCGTCGACGCCTTTCGAGGCTGGTGCCGCAGGGCATAGTCTGTCAGTGGACGCAGGCCCGATTGTTGGCCGTTCGGCGGGCGGTGACAACGCGTGGGGGCGGTCGGCTCAGAACCTGAACAGCCGCGTGAACTTGACGACGAAGGAGCGGTTCTGGAACCGCGGAAAGCCCTCCAATCCCGTGTCGCGCCCGTCGCTGTAGACGACGAAGAGGTCGCTGCCCGGTTCGTACTCCCATCGAAACCTGATGTTCGAATCGAGCGCGTCGTCGCTCGAGTTGAACTGTAGCAGGACTGCGATGAACATCCGCGGCGAGAAGGTGAAGCTGGTCCGGGTGCTCACCAGCGTCGTCGTGAACGGACCCTGCGGCAGGTCGACGTCGTTGACGGAGATGCGCGGCTCGATGGCCAGCTGTGGCAGGAGGACGACGCGTCCCTGGAAACCGACCTCGGTGCGAGTGCCGCTGAAGAAGCTCCCGCGCGAGAAGATGAGCCGGCCGGAGACGGGCCGCTGCGGCCCCAGCTCGTACTCCGTCCGCATGTGACGAAAGCTGTACCCGCCGACGGGCAGCACGACCCCATCGGCGATCTCGAAGTCCTCCTGCAGCCCCTCGAATGAATCGGTGTACTCGACGTGCCACTTGTCGCTGTTTTCGAGCTCTATCTCGAATCTGAGCTTGCCCTCACGCGTCTCGAGCGTGCCCGGCGTGTCGGTGATGTAGTCGAAGCTGCCCTGATAGATCAGGCGGCGGAGCCAGGGTATCGCGCGGGGCCGCGGGCTGAAACGCAGTTGCGCGAAGTTACGCCGGAAATCGTCGCGCCGCACGAACCCGATTTCCGGGTTGAACTGTTCGTCGACCGTGAGATGCTCGACTTCGATCCCGTACCGGTCGCCGGTGTACTCGAACTTCCCACGGTAGCTCGCGTCGGATCTCTCGAGGCCCGGCGTGTCCGTTCGCGCATAGTAACTGCTGAGGCCGACGTTCTCGTAGAAGCGGAAATTCAGGTCGGCACCGTAGACCTGGTTGACGCCGTCAGCATCCAGCAGCTGGCTCCGGCGCGTGTAGATGACTCCGACGTTGCTTCGACGGAGGATGTCGCGCTTGAGCCGGACGACAGAGAAGTTGGTCGAGATCGCGTCGGCGGTGGCCGAATTGCCAGTTTGAATATTCAGCAGCCCGATCGAATACGCGCCGGCCCGGCCGGTCACGCGCCCCCCGGCCAGGATCGGCACCTGCTCACCGTCCTCGAGGCCGATGCGCCGACTGAAGAACAGCACGGGCGTGTCGCTCGGCCGGATGTTTTCCGGACGAATCCCGCCCGGGTCGCCGAACGCGAAGATTCCCTGTCCTTCCAGGAAGAACTCCCGCTTCTCGGGAAAGAACAGGCTGAACCGCGTCAGATTCACCTGCTGCTCATCGGCCTCGACCTGCGCGAAGTCGGTGTTGACGGTGAAGTCAGCGATGAGACTGCTGGTGAGGCCGTACTTGAGATCGAGCCCGATGTCGCCGGTGAGGTCGTTCGACCGCATGGGGGTCGCGTCACGATCGGTGAGCGTGCCGGAAATCGCGTAGGGCTTGATCTCGAGGTTCCGCAGCGTGGTGGGGGGTTCGATGCCCACGAGCGTGGCGGCCGCCGACACCTGCAGCATGCCCCGCCGATCCAGCGAGGCCGGGACGGGGCTCAGGAACGAGGTCTCGTTCTTCCACTGGATTCGGCGCGAGACGTTGACGCCCCAGGTTTGCGCCCCGCCGGCCTTGAACCTGAGCGACTTGAACGGAATGACCATCTCGACCATCCATCCGTGCTCGAAGATGCTGGTCTGGGCGTCCCAGACGGTGTTCCAGTCGAGATTGGTGTCTCGCTCGTCGGTGGTGAGGTAGTCGAGCAGCCCGCCGAGTGGGGTCGTCGTGAATGACATGCCGTTGCGGCGGTCGTGAAACGTGTCGAACAGGACCGACAAGGAGTCGTTTCGCCAGATCGCGCGGGCGTCCCGCGTCATCTCGTTGGCCACCATGCGCTCGGGCTGGCTGTCCCAGCAGCGCGCCGACACGTACACGTTGTCGTCGTCGAACAGCAGCCAGAGCTCGGTCGGTTCGGTGGCCGGCGCGCCCTCGTCCGGCAGTTGCTGCACGAATCCGTCGATCGCCGGCACGACCTCGTAGATGGGGTCATCGAGGCGGCCGTCGACCACGATGGGCTCCGTGATCAGGACCGCGCGCACGGTGACGTGCCCGTCGGCATCACGCGCCACGACGGCGGGCGGCACGGGGACGCCGTCCGAGCTGCTGGTGCTGCTTTGCGCGAAGGCCGGCGCGGTCGTCGCGATCAGCACCGCAGCGAGACGCCAGAGGACACCCCGCGCGCGCGACGCGCGACGGTCTCCGGGTGGGGCGCCGTGGGGAGACGGGCCGAGGCGGGTGCCGCGCTGCCGGGCCATAGGTTGTCGAATTGTGCGTCGGAATCAGGGCCCATTGTAAGTGGTTGGGGTCCCAGAGACAACGTTGGCAGGCTGTTTGTGAGCGCGCGGGGTGCGATGCGTAGCAGCCGGCCTAGCGACGGGTGCCGGTCACGTCGGTTCTGATTCGGAACAGCGTCTTGCCGGCCGTCACATACAGCGTCTTCAAATCCGGCCCGCCGAACGCGCAGTTGGTCACCGTGTCCTCCGGGATCGGAATGAACTCGGTGAACTCACCGTCCGGCGAGAACACGTGGACGCCGGCCGGCGTGTTGAGCGTCTCGCTGGTGCCACGGATCCGGTTGAGGCCGGCGGCCACCCAGAGGTTGCCCTCGCTGTCGATCGTCATCCCATCGCCGCTGCGGCCCGGGGAGAAGTCGTGAAAGACTCGCATGGCACTGACCGTGCCGTCCTCGGCCAGGTCGTAGGCGCGGATCAGGCGCGCACCGCCCGCGCGTTGGTTTGTCTCGATCAGATACAGCGTGCGATCATCGGGTGAGATCACGATGCCGTTCGGCCGCTCAATCTCCGGCTCGGTCAAGATGCGCTCGATGGTGCCGTCTGGATCGATCCGATAGACGCCGTGCACGCCGGTCTGCTCCGGGGTCGGGTTGGGGCCGGGCCGGTCGGTGAAGTAGATGCGCCCGCGACCGTCGAACGTCAGATCGTTCGGCTGGTGCAGCTGCTGCCCCTCGTAGCCGTCGGCGATGACCTCGATCTCGCCGGTGTCCATGTTCGTGCTGGTGACCCGTGGGAGCACGGTGTCCCCATCGCCCCCCTCGCACGCGAGCAGCCGCCACTCGCCATCGAAGATCAGACCGTTGGCCCGGTGACTCGGTTGCCGGAATGTGGTGAGGTCGCCCTCGGTCGAGAGGCGCATGATGCGGTTGTTCGGGATGTCGGTGAAGTAGACGTTCCCCGCCTCGTCGGTGGTCGGCCCTTCGGTGAACGCGACCGTCGTCGCGACCTCGACGGACCTCGAGCCTGCCGCGAGTGCCGGCGGGGAAGCCTCGCTTGACGCCGGCGGGTCGGGCGCGCAGGCCGGCAGGAGCAGGACGGCTGTTGCCAGGACGATCCGCCCGATGTTGTCTCGGGCGGGGCGGGACGTGTGGAACCTCACGGCCAAATGTCGTTCTCCTCGATCGACGACCCTGACGCACTGGTCAAGGTGATCCGGGTGACGCCGCGTAGTCCGGATCGTATAGCGGGTTGGCCTCGGTTGGAAGCCAGGCGTCGGTGTCCCGCCACCACTGTTCGAGGACCGATCGCAGCTGCCCCGCCCTGGCCGGCATCTCGTCCGCGAGATCGCGGGTCTCGCCAATATCCTCGGCCAGGTCGTACAGCTCGTTGCGACCATCCTCGAAGAAGGTGACCAGCTTGTCGTCATCCACTCGCACCGCGGCGGCCGGCGTCGTCCGCCACGGGCCGGCCACGCTGGTGTCCGCCTCGAGATAGGCCGGGAAATGCCAGAACAATGGCCGCTCGGAAAGCTGCGCCTCCCCGCGCAGGAGCGGCGCCAGACTGACGCCATCGAGTGGATGATCATCCGTCGGCGCCACTCCGGCCATGGCGAGCATCGTGGGATAGAGATCGATCCCGATGACCGGCACGTCCGAGCTGGACCCGCCGTCGGTGACGCCCGGCCACTTCACGATGAGCGGCGCGCGGATCCCGCCCTCGTAGAGAATGCCCTTGGAGCCTCGAAGCGGCGACATCGACGTGACGGGCCCGAAACCGCCGTTGTCGGAAAAGAAGATGACGACGGTATTCTCGGCCAGCCCCAGCGCGTCGAGTCGATGCTGGATGCGTCCGACGCCTTCATCGACGCTGTGCACCATTGCCGCGTAGGTCGGATTATCGTGTCCGGCATGACCACCCTTGGCACGGTACCGCTGGATCAGCTCCGGCTTCGCCTGAATCGGCGTGTGGACGCCATAGTGAGACAGGTACAGGAAGAATGGCCGGTCGCGATGCGCGTCGAGAAAGCGGATCGCTTCGTCGGTCAATCGGTCGGTGAGATATTCACCCGGCACCCCCGCGTCCAGATCCGGTAGCGACCGCTCGCCCGTCGCATACGGATGGAAATAACTCGGCGGCAATCCGGACGCGTCTCCCGCGACCGCCCACTCGAAGCCCTGATCGGACGGGAGAAATCCAGACCCTCCCAGATGCCACTTTCCCACGTGACCCGACACGTAACCGGCCGACGCCAGCGCTTCGGCGATGGTCACAATGCCGAGATCGAACTCCGTCCGATTTCGAACCGGCATGAGCTGTCTCAGCCGGGCGTCGCCCCGCTCCGCGGAACCCACCGTGTAGACACCGTGGCGCGGCGGGTACTGCCCCGACAACAGGCTCGCGCGCGCCGGGGCGCAATTCGGAGCGTTGGAGTACGCTTGCATGAAGCGCATGCCCTGGCTGGCCAGCGCGTCGATGTTGCGCGTCTCGTAGTACTGGCTGCCCATGATTCCCAGATCACGCCAGCCGAGATCGTCGATGTAGATGAGTACGATGTTGGGCGGGGTCGAGCCCGAGCATCCCACCGTGGCGCACAGCGCCATGAGGCCTAGGGTGACGGTCCACCGGCGCCATGGATTCGACAGGCGTGTCTTGGTCATCGTCTCGCACCGCGCCCGGACGTCAACTGGACGACGTCGGCTGGGCACGACGGGGTGGACGGGCCAGCGCTACGGAGACGAATGCGATCAGGGTGAGCCTGTCGGCAGCGAAAAACGCGTACCGATAATCCTGAAACGCGTCGAACACCCGAGCGCCGATGATCGGGCCGAGGATGCCCACCACACCATAGGCGAGAAACAGCAGGCCGTAGTTCATGCCGAGATGCCGTGTGCCGAAGAAGTCCGCCGACGTTAACGCAAACATCGACAGCAGCGTGCCGAAGCACCAGTAGACAACCGCCACGAGCAGGTAGAATAGGACGGCTTGCTCGCACCACAGGAAGAGGGCGGGCATAGCCGCGGCCGACACGAGCAGCATGATGCGCAGGGTCAGCAGTCGGCCCAGCGCGTCGGACAGCCAGCCGGAGACGATCCGCCCGCCGGTGCTGCCGAGCGCGCCGACCGAGATGCCCAGTGTGGCCGCCGTCGCACCCAAGCCGGCATCGCGGGCGAACGGCACCAACTGGCTGATCGTCATCAGGCCGGCGGTGGCGCCAAGGCAATAGGCTACCCAGAGCGCATAGAACGTAGGCATTCGCACCATCTCCGCCGTAGGAATATCCCGCAGCGACCGCTCCGCCGGCGCGACACGCTGCGTCCACCCTGGGGGCCCGTAGCCCGGCGCAGGGTTGGTGAGCAGCCAGGTCCCCAGCAGGCACATCAGAAACAGCACGACCGCGAGGATGCGGAAGGTTCCGCGCCACCCACGTGCTCGATCAGTGAATTGGCCACCGGCCCGAAGATCGCCGAGCCCCCGCCGTACCCGGCCACCATCACACCGACGACGAGACCGCGCCTGTCGGGAAACCATTTCGAGCCGACTGGGATGGGCGTGGCATAGCCGAACCCGTTTACCAGTCCGACGATCAGGCCAAACGACACGTAGAGCGACAGCAGCGACGTCGTAAAACTCGCGAGCATGAAGCCCAGTCCAACCAGGACCGCCCCTATCGCTGCAGGAATCCGCGGCCCCCGTCGGTCCTGGAGCCGCCCGGCGAGGACAAATGACGAGGCGAAGCTCACGATCGCGATCGTGAAGACCCATGAGGTCTCGGCCCGGGTCCAGCCGAACTCTTCTTCCAGCGGGAGCACGAAGACGCTCCAGGCATACAGGGAGCCCAGCGCCAGATTCATCGAGACGCCGCCGAGGACAACCCACCATCGGTTCATCATCACGCTCGCTGGGCTGCTAGTCTAACCTTAGAAGGTCGGTCAGCGCCGCACTGGCTCATGAGCGGAGCGGCGTGTCTTGCGCCGGTGCTTCTCGGCATCTCCCCGTGGGGCTGGATCTCGGTTGAGCACCTCGTGACACGTGAGAAAGAACGACAAATAGGACACGCGATGCAGATCTACCTCGTTCACCATGGCGCCGCCGTTCAGGCGATCGCCGATCCTCAGCGCCCATTGTCTGCAGACGGGCGTCGCAACGTCGAGCACTTAGCCGGGCAGGCAGCGCAGCGCGGCGCTAGGCCAGTCGTCGTCTGGCACAGCGGCAAGCTGCGGGCCCGCCAAACGGCCGAGGCCTTCTGGCGCGCGTGCAATCCCCTTGCGGAGTTCTCGGCAGCCAGAGGTCTCCAACCAACCGATCCTTCGGACTGGATGGCCGACCTGCTGGTAGGCGAAACGCGGGACATCATGCTCGTTGGTCACATGCCGCACATCGAGCGGCTGCTGCGTCTCCTCGTCGACGGGAGCGCTGAGGGGACCACGGCCTTTCCCATGCATGGGGTCGTCGTCCTCGAAGCGACAGACGACCGCTGGGTCGAGTGCTGGCGGTTGGAGGACTAGGCCACGAGAGGACATGCCGCACGCGACATTCCGGTGCTACGCGGAGCTCAACGACTTTCTGCCGCCGAAAGATCGCCACCGGTCGGTGGAGCGATCGTTTACCGGGCGCCCGTCGATCAAGGATTTGCTCGAGGCTACCGGCGTGCCGCACACGGAGGTGGATCTCCTGCTGGTCAACGGCGAGTCGGTGGACTTCGCCCATTCCGCGCGCGACGGCGACCGGATCAGCGTCTACCCGGTCTTCGAGTCGGTCGACATCACGGCGGTCACCAACGTTCGGCCGGAACCGCTCCGGGAGCTGCGGTTCGTCCTGGACGTGCATCTGGGACGGCTGGCCGCGTATCTCCGCCTGGCCGGGTTCGACACGGTCTATCGGAACGACCTCGACGATGCGGAGCTGGCCGGGCTTGCGGCAGGGGGGCGTGTGCTGTTGACGCGCGACCGGGGGCTGCTGAAGCGCCGGGCGGTCCAGCGAGGCTATTGGCTCCGGGCCACCTCGCCGCGCGCGCAGTTGGCCGAGGTGCTCCACCGATTCGACCTGTCGAGGGCGGTCCGGCCGTTCCGCCGGTGCCTTCGGTGCAACGATCTGGTGCGTCCCGTCGCGAAAGCGGATGTCGTCACAGAGCTGCCGCCTCGGACTCGCCTATATTTCGATGAGTTTTCTCGATGTCCCAGGTGCGGGCGGATCTACTGGAAGGGGGGGCACTTCGACGCGCTCCGTCGGCTGCTGGAGCACGCCCTTCAGGCGAGCAGCTAGGCCGGATGTGTATGAGCCCCCGGCGGTCATCAAAAAAGGAAAGGGGACTTGGCCCGTTCTCGTCGCCCACCGCCGCCACCGCCGCCACCGCCGCCACCGGGGTCAACCTGACTGCTTCCGTCGGGCAACGGCTTCGGCTAACACGCACAGGATCTCATACATCATCGTGGCCCCGACGAGCGCTGTGCTTCCCGAATGGTCAAACGGCGGCGAGACCTCAACCACGTCGCCGCCGATCAGGTCGAGTCCGCGGAGGCCCCGCAACAACCTCTGGGCCTCCATACTGCTCAACCCGCCAACCTCCGGTGTCCCCGTACCGGGTGCGAATGCCGGATCGAGGCTGTCGACATCGAAGGACACGTAGGTCGGACCGTCACCGGTTACACGCCGGAGCTCGGCAATCACGGCCTCCACCCCCAGCTGGCTGAATTCTTCGATGAAGATGACGCGCATCCCAGAGTCGAGAGAAAAGGCCCATCCTTCGTCTGAGTTCTGGGCACCCCGGATGCCAATCTGCACCGTCCGTTTCGGGTCGAGGAGCCCTTCCTCGACTGCCCGGCGGAACGGAGTACCGTGGGTGAATCGAGATCCCAGCTCCTCATCACAGGTGTCGGTGTGGGCATCGATGTGGACCATGCCAACCGGCCGCTCTCGAGCAATCGCGCGGAAAATCGGCAGGCTGATCGAATGGTCGCCCCCCGCGCTCAGTGGTGCGACGCGCGCCTCGTGCACAGTGTCGTAGAATCGCGTGATATCGGCATGACTCCGCTCGAGATCGAAGGCTCGAGGAAACGGAACGTCACCCATGTCGGCGATACGACACAGCTCGTAGGGATTGACCCGCGTGACGTGGTGGACTGCGCGAGTCAAGCTCGACATGTTGCGGATCTCACGCGGGCCGTGACGCTGACCAGGACGGTTTTCTGCGCCGGCATCGAATGGCACACCGATGAGTGCGATATCCACCTTCGACGGGTCGCGAATCAACGGCGTCCGCATAAAGGTCGGAATCCCCGAGTAGCGCGGTGCCGCCATGGACGTGTAGTCCAGCTCTTCTTTCATATGCGTGGTTCCCAGACTGAGAGGCGGACTCAGTTCGCGCGTACTCCTTCAGGAGTTTGCGCACTGTTCACTTGACGTAGCGGGGCCATGACTTATTCGGGCAGGTTCATGCGGGCTCAGGGGCTTTCCCTCGACATGCTCCATGACGATGAAGGTCATCGGCCCCTCACCCGCACTTCGCGCCCCCTCTCCCCGGAGGGGAAAGGGTTAGGGCGAGGGCGTCGCCCCGCCAACGTCGTAGATCGTGGCATCGGGGGAACACCGAAGTATAGCGGGTTCCCTGGCGCTGCAGCTGGCTGTTGGCCTTGATGGCGCGGCCCAGCACGGCCGGATCGCTGTTGTAGCGGCTCTGCCAGACGCTGTGGCCCAGTATGATGACCGACTCGGCGCCGGCTGGTCGTCGGCGTCCGTGAAGGCCCGACCGATGACCTAGGGCTGGCCGATCAACCTAAAGAAGTTCCCGGTGACGTAGGCGCTCTGGATGCGCTCCCGTACCCGGCCCTCGTCACTGACGGTGATCGAGCCATTCCGGAAGGCCGCCAGATCCGAGAACGCGCGCGAGTCCACGCGCCAGTCCTTAAAGTCCAGTTCCGAGACGCGAAGCTGCCGGCCGCTGGCGTCCTCGGTCCAGAGCGCCATGATGCGGTCGGGTTCGTGGAACGGCAGACTGCGGAGGAGCACGTTTACGAAACTGAAGACGGCGGCGTTGGCGCCGATGCCAAGGGCCAGCGCCGTCGCCGCGGCGAGCGTGAACCAGCGGTCTTTCACGAGCAGCCTGGCACCGAAACGCACGTCCTGCCACCAGTCGGTGAGCCACCACGCTCGTCGCTCCCGCCGTGGAATCTCCGCGCCCTGCACACGACGCCACCCGTCGGCCACCTGCCCTGCCAGCGGGCGCTCCGCCGGGCGCAGCGCCCAGCCCACCGCCTCCCAGTCGTCCAGCCCGGCGACAGCCCTGGCCATCGCTTCCGGCTCGGTGGCCCCGTCCGCGAGAGCCTCGGCGTAGCTCTGTTCCAGGTGTTGGGCCAGCTCCTCGACAATCTCCGCCTCCCGCTCGGCCCGGAGCCAGAGCGGCGGGAGGTGTTCACGGACGCACTGCTTCTAGTCAGGCATGGCGAATCCGCGCAATCCGAGACACCGCCACGATGAACTGTTCCCACCCGCTCCGCTGCTCGGCCAGCACCTTGCGCCCGGCGCGGGTCAGCCGGTAATAGCGCCGCCGCCGCTGACCGATCTTCTCGACCCACCGGCCTTAAATCCAACCCCGCTTCTCGAGCCGGTAGAGCGTCGGGGTGGCCTGCCCCCCTTAAACCGGTCCAGATCCAGCGTTAGGATTTTGGGCGGAAGGAGGCGGCAGGATGCCCACAAAGCGGTAGAGCACGGAACAGATTGTCAGCAAGCTGCGGCAGGCCGAGGTGGAGCTGAGCCGCGGTCTGCGCACGCCCCAGGTCTGTAAGAAACTCGGGATCAGCGAGCAGACGTACTCTCGGGGGCGGAAGGAGTACGGGGGCTTGCGGCTCGATCAGGCCACGCGGCTCAAGGAGCTCGAGCGCGAGAACCCGCGGCTCAAGCAGCTGGTGGCGGACCCAGCCCTCGACCACGCGATTCTTACAGAGGTGCCCTCGGGACACGTCTGAGCCCGCCGAGACGCCGGCAGGCGGGGGCCGGAGTCCGCCACCGGGTGGCCGTCTCCGAGCGGCGGGCCTGTCGCGGGCTGGGCCCGGCGCGGTCCACGCACCGGCATCGGGCGCGGGTGCCGGATGCTGAGCCGCGGGTGGTGGAACGGATCATCGCGTTGGCGACCGCGTATGGGCGGGATGGGTATCGGCGGATCACGGGGCTGTGGCGGGGGGAGGGGTGGCCGGTGAATCCCAAACGGGTCGAACGGCGGTGGCGGCGGGAAGGGCTGAAAGTCCCCAAGAAACAGCCCAACCGGGGCCGGTTGTGGCTCACCGACGGGTCGTGTGTGCGTTGCCGGCCCGCGTATCGCCTCCACGTGTGGGCGTATGACTTGCTGACGGCGCGGACGCCCGACGGGCGACCGCTGAAGATCCTGACCGTCGTCGAGGAGTATTCGCGGGAATGTTTGGCGATTGTGGTCGCCCGGCGGGTGCGGTCGCCCGAGGTGCTCGAGACGTTGGCGGAGCTGTTCGTCACCCACGGCGTCCCGGCGCACCTGCGCTCCGCGTGCTATGACCAAGTTGTCAAGGCTCTCGGCGCCGTTGGGCTGTCCAATCGAGGGACAGATACGGGCACGGGCTCGCTGGAGCCGGCCCATCGTGCGTCATCCGGACTCATACCCGAGGAGCGGAGGGTGCCTGGCGGACGGGCGTCGAGCTGTCTTCGACTCGAAGGGCTCAGGACAACGGTCGGCATGGCCTCCTCTCCGGCCGGAGCCGGAGCCTCAGGTCTCTAGGCGGCGATCGGATCATCCCTCCACACGTGGTTGACGTCGAACGCCGTTTGGTTGTGGACGACGGCGAACGCGTAGTGCAGCAGCTTGGTCATGCAGGCCCCGATCGCTTGCATGGGGGGCAGGGGCCGCGTGACGCGCTGCGTGAGGCGCTCGTAGTGGGCTCTCAGGCGCCGGGTATGGCGTAGGGACGACAGCGTGGCCATGTAGACCACGGCGCGCAGCTGCGCCCGGCCGCGCTTGCTGATCGGTGTGCGGCCCGCGTGCTGGCCGCTTTCCCGTCTCGACGGCTGCCGGCCGGCGAGCTTCACTAACTGCCGGCCGTGCCGGAATCGGTGAAAGGGGCCGATCTCGGCGAGTAGCCCGGCGATCGTGACCCACCCGATCCCCGGCAACGGCGCGAGATACGTCGGCTCCTCAAACCCCTCGAGGTCGGTCTGGAGCTCGCCCGCGACGCGATCGAGTTGGTCGCCGACGAAGTCGAGACGCTCGACCAGCCGAGTCACTTCACGCATGGCGGCCTCATGCCCATGGAGCGCCGCCACCGTCCTCCCGGCCTTCTCCCAGACTTGCTCAATCTTGAAGCGCCACATCCGCCGTCCCCGCCGGTGCTCTTGCACGACTCGGATGAAGGCCGGCTTCGTCAGCATCGCGATGTCCTGCGGGGGCAAGCCCGCCCGCAGCACCGCGAGGCACCCAGGCGCCGTGACGGTTTTCCACTCGCCGACGATTTCCGGAAACACGCCGTAGAGCTGATGCACGAGCAGGGTCTTGAGGCGGGCGCGCTCGCAGCGTAGACGCTGATACTCGCCCCAGGCTCGCCGCAGTTGCATGTATCGAGCGGGCAAGAGCTGGCACTTGGTCACGACCCCCGTGCGCAGCAGCTGCGCGATCTGCTCTGCGTCGGTCAGGTCTCGCTTGTCGCATCCCATCTGCCGAGCCTCGCGCACCCGGAAGGTCGCGAGCGGATTGACGACGTGATACCGAAGCGCGCGCTGCTCAAAGAATGCACCAACCGCCTCCCACACGTGTCCGGTGGCCTCGAACGCGAAGTGCACCGTACCTCGTCCCCGGCCGACTCGACGGGCCGAGCAGCGCTCCACGAGCTCGCGCAGCCCCTCTCGAGAATGCGAAACCTTGAAGCTCGTGAGGCGGTGTCCCTGCCCATCGAGGACGACCACCTGGTGCTGACGGGTCGCCAGATCGATGCCCACGAAGATGTCGTCCAACGTGTGGTGCCTCTCATCCTGTCTCATGCTGGCCTCCCTGCGTTGTCGTGATTGCACGGAGACTATGCAGAGATGGGGTGAGGGCGCCCTTCCTGTCATCTCCATATCCTGGACAACGGCCCGGAGTTTACGGCCACGCGCATCCGGCTGTGGCTGGACGCCCTGCAGGTGCAGACGCTGTTCATCAGGTGCAGACGCTGTTCATCGAGCCGGGGAGTCCCTGGGAGAACGGCTACGTGGAATCGTTCAACGGGCAACTGCGCGACGAACTGCTCGACCGCGAGATCTTCTACACGTTGACGGAAGCCAAGATCTTGATCGAACGATGGCGGCGCGAGGACAACACGGTGCGGCCCCACCGTGCGCTGGGCTCTCGGCCACCGGCCCCGGCAGCCCTCAGCCCAGCGCCCCTGAGCGGCCTGATCATGAGCCCAGCTCTCTCATAAGAACTGGCTCAACCCTGGGGGGCGGGTCAGGGTAGAGCGAGGCGATATGGAACTTGAGCGCCCCGTGTGACCGGATCTCGATCTGCTTGCCTAGCAGGCTGCTGAAAAAATCCATGGAATGGGATCGACAGATCGATCCCGGCGTACTCCCATGCTCCCAATATTGCTGAAGGGAGCCACCTCATGCGCGGACACGATGAGCAGCCCCCTCACATGTTCAGTTACCGGTCGCCGGAACAGCGCGTGCCGGCCGATCCTCCGCTCCGCGCGGTCCGCGCGCTGACGGATCACGCGCTGAAGACGATGTCGCGCAGGTTCGCCGGCCTGTACGCCAAGACGGGACGTCCGTCGATCCCGCCTGAGCCATTGTTGCGGGCCCTGTTGCTGCAGGTGCTGTACACGATCCGGAGCGAACGGCTGCTGCTGGAAGAGCTCAACGACAACCTGCTGTTCCGCTGGTTCGTCGGCTTGCATATGGACGACCCGGTCTGGCATCCCACGACGTTTACCAAGAATCGTGACCGGCTGCTGGCGGGGGATGGCGCGGCCGCCTTCGTTGATGCGGTCCAGGCCCACGCCCGGGCGGCCGGTCTGCTCTCGGACGAGCATTTCACGGTGGACGGGACGCAGTTGGAAGCCTGGGCCAGCCTGAAGAGCTTCCGATGCCGGGACGCCGCGCCGCGCGCGCCCCCCGATGACCCCGGGAATCCCACGGTCGACTTCCACGGCGAGCGGCGGCGCAACGACACGCACCAGTCGACGACTGATCCGGCGGCGATGCTGCATCGGAAGGGCCAAGGGAAGGAGGCGAAGCTGGCGTCTCTGGGCCACGTGCTGTTGGATAATCGGCAGGGGCTCGTCGCCAACGTCTGTGCGACCCACGCGACGGGGACCGCCGAACGCGAGGCGGCGGCACTGTTGCTGGAGGCCAGCGCGCCGCCGGGCAGCACGGTCGGAGCAGACAAGGGCTACGATGTGGCGAGCTTCGTCGCCGATGTCCGCGTCCGGGACGTCACGCCCCACGTGGCGCAGAAGGTCCGCTGGCGGGCGATTGATGGTCGGCCCACCCGGCATGCGGGTTCTCACGTGAGTCAGCGGAAACGAAAACTCGTGGAACAGGTCTTTGGGTGGAGGCAGACCGTCGGTGGTTTGCGCAAGCTCCGGCCTCGCGGCGTCCCACTCGTCGAGTGGCAGCTCACTTTCGCCGCCACGGCCTATAACTTGGTCCGCCTGCGGAATCTGGAGGCGACGTGTCCCTGCTCGCCGGCCGCGCGTGTCGCCGGCCCCCTCATCGGGGTCAGCGCACACCCGTGCGCACGGTCGTCGGGCGGTCGTCACCCGCATGATGCTTAAGAAAACAGCCCGATGCCCGGGTTCTTCAGCAGCCTGCTAGCGCAGGGCGACCGCGGCCTTGGTTCAGCGCGCTCTCGGTGCCACGCTGGACTTTCACCACGGGTCGCTAGACTGCCAGGCGGCTGGCTGCAGGCCGACCCGCGGCTGCGATTCAGCGGGGTCTCGGTACCACGGTGGACGTTCACCAGGGGCTGCTCGCCGCCGGTTCGGCTCGCCGCAGTTGGAAGTTGACACGCGCGGGCCGCTCTCGTATACTCGCTTGGCGCTTGGCTCCTGTCCAGGCTGCGAAGAAATAACCCACGGGGCTCCCGCCCCTTCACAGCCCACAACCACAACTTCGACTCACGGCTAGCTGTTCTATGGAAACACACAATAAGCGCTCCTCCGCGCGTGCATCCGCAGATCCGGAGACGGCGACCACTGCCACGGCAGTCGAGGCTCCCGAGAGCTCGCCACGCAAGAGCAGTAGACAGGGCAACAGCTTGAACATCGGTGAGCTGAAGGAGATGAGTATCCAGAAGCTCACCCAGGTCGCGAAGGATTTGAATGTCGCGGGCGCGACCGGGATGCGCAAGCAGGATCTGATCTTCCAGATCTTGAAAGCGCAAACCGAACAGAGCGGGTTCATCTTTTCGGAAGGTGTCCTGGAGGTGCTCCCGGACGGCTTCGGCTTCCTGCGCGCCCCGGACTACAACTACCTCCCAGGCCCAGACGACATCTACGTCTCGCCGTCGCAGATTCGCAAGTTCGATCTGCAGACCGGGGACACCGTGTCGGGCCAGATTCGGCCACCCAAGGAAGGGGAGCGGTATTTCGCCCTGATCAAGGTTGAGGCGGTCAACTTCGAGGCGCCCGAACAAGCGCGGGACAAGCTGTTCTTCGAGAACTTGACGCCGCTGTATCCGTTGGAGCAAATCAAGCTCGAAACTGTTGGCGACAACCTCTCGGCGCGCGTGATGGACTTAATGACGCCAATCGGGAAAGGGCAGCGCGGCTTGATCGTGGCGGCGCCGCGCACGGGGAAGACCATGCTGCTGCAGAGCATCGCGCAGTCGGTGGCCGCGAATCACCCCGAGATCTACCTGATCGTGCTGCTCATCGACGAGCGTCCGGAGGAAGTGACCGACATGCAGCGCTCGGTCGATGGGGAGGTGATTTCGTCGACATTTGATGAGCCCGCTCAGCGGCACGTGCAGGTCGCGGAAATGGTCATCGAGAAGGCCAAGCGCCTCGTCGAACACAAGAAGGACGTGGTGATCTTGCTCGATTCCGTCACGCGTCTGGCCCGGGCCTACAACACGGTGATTCCACCGTCCGGGAAGGTGCTCTCAGGCGGCCTGGACTCGAACGCGCTCCAGAAGCCAAAGCGGTTCTTTGGCGCGGCCCGAAACATCGAAGAGGGCGGCTCGCTGACGATCATGGCGACCGCGCTGGTGGATACCGGCTCCCGAATGGACGACGTCATCTTCGAGGAGTTCAAGGGCACTGGCAACATGGAAATCCATCTGGATCGGAAGCTCGTGGACAAGCGCGTGTTCCCGGCGATCGACATTCAGAAGAGCGGCACCCGCAAGGAAGAACTGCTGCTGAACAAGGACGACCTGAACCGGGTGTGGGTGCTCAGGAAAGTCCTGACACCGCTGTCGCCTGTCGAGGCAATGGAGTTACTGCTCGACAAGATGAAGAAGACGAAGTCCAACGTCGAGTTCCTTTCGGCGATGCAGAAAATGGGGTAGCAGCTCGTGGTGACGATCAAAGTCCGCGAAAACGGCCCCTATCGTGTCGACGGCGACGACGTGAGCCTCATCGACTCGACCGGCCGCGTATACCCCGTGAAGGACCGTCCGTTCGCGTTGTGCCGATGCGGAGCCTCCGCCACGAAACCGTTCTGCGACAAGAGCCACTGGCGCATCGGCTTCAAAGCCTCGGAGTCGACCGACCCGAACGCCTGATTCCTAAGAGCCCGTGGCGGAGCGGCGCCCGCGACGAATGCAGCGCGACGTTCGCCGCTGATCGCTGAGACTTAGTGGCCCGTGTCATAAATACGGCCGCATTTGGCCGCCGATGCATCCCTCCCCACGGCGTTGCTCGTCGGTCGAATAGTGCCGGTATGCTCCCCCTTCTCGCCTTGCGGGGCGGGCGCCTCGACGCCCTCGGTGCCTGGCCGTATTTATGACACGGACCACTTAGGCGGACGCCGGGGCCGTGTGGTCGAAGCGAATCTCGCCGTCGGCCGCATCGACGACGATGATATCCCCCTCGTTAAACGTCCCCTCGAGGATGTTCATCGCGAGCGGGTCCAGAACCCGTCGCTGCAGCGTGCGCTTCAGTGGCCTGGCGCCGTAGATCGGGTCGTAGCCCTCCGCGATCAACAGATCCTTGCACGCGTCCGTGAGCGTGACGTGGAGCTTCCGCGCCTCGAGACGGCGCTCCAGGTACCAGACCTGGATGTCGATGACGGCGCGCATGTGACTGCGCGCCAGGGCGTGAAAGAAGATGACATCGTCGATGCGGTTGAGTAACTCCGGCCGGAAGTGGGCGCGGAGCGCCGCGGACACCCGGGCGCGGGTCTCGGCATCGAGATTGCCATCGTCGGTGGGGGGATGGGCGGCGATGTCCTGGCTGCCGAGATTCGACGTCATGATGACGATCGCATTTCTGAAATCGACGTGCCGGCCCTTCGCGTCAGTGAGCCGTCCGTCATCCAGCAACTGGAGCAGCACGTTGAGGACCTCGGGGTGCGCCTTTTCGACCTCGTCGAGCAGGATGACGGCATACGGTCGGCGCCGGACCGCCTCGGTCAGCTGTCCGGCCTCGTCGTAGCCGATGTAGCCCGGCGGCGCGCCGATCAGGCGTGAGACGCTGTGCTGTTCCTGGTACTCCGACATGTCGATTCGAATCAGTGCCTGCTCGTCGTCAAATAAAAACTCGGCGAGCGCTCGGGCGAGCTCGGTCTTGCCTACGCCGGTCGGTCCGAGAAACACAAAGCTGCCCAGGGGACGATCCGGGTCTTGCAGACCAGCTCTGGCTCGCCGAACGGCGTTGGCCACCGCCGTGATCGCCTCCTGCTGCCCGACGACCCGCTGCCGGAGGCGATCTTCCATCGCGATCAACTTCTCCACCTCGCCTTCGACGATCCGGGTCACGGGAATTTGGGTCCAGCGGCTCAGCACCTCGGCAATGTCGTCCTCGTCCACTTCCTCCCGGAGCATTCGGGTCCGGGCTTGAAGCGTACCGAGCGCTTCCGCCTCAGCCTTCAGGCGCGCTTCGAGCTCAGGCACGCGACCGTACTGCAGCTCTGACGCCTTCGCGTAGTCGCCCTGGCGCTGCGCGCGCTCGATGTCTGCCTTGATCTGTTCGAGGCGCTCCTTGAGTTGCCGACCGGCCTGGATCGCCGCCTTTTCCTGTTCCCAATGCTGCTGCAGCTCGTTGTTCTGCGACTGCAGGGCGTCCAGTTCGCCCTCGAGACGACCCAGACGCTCCCGCGATGCCAGGTCCTGCTCCTTCCGGAGGGCCTCGCGCTCGATCTGCAGTTGCATGATTCGGCGTCGCCCTTCGTCCAGCTCGGCCGGCATCGAGTCAATTTCCGTACGAAGCTTCGACGCCGCCTCGTCCACCAGGTCGATCGCCTTATCAGGCAGGAAGCGGTCGGCAATGTAGCGATGGGAGAGGACGGCAGCCGCAACCAGCCCGGTGTCCTTCAGCTTGACCCCGTGATGGATCTCGTACCGCTCGCGCAGACCGCGGAGGATGCTGATTGTGTCCTCCACGCTGGGTTCACCGACCCGGACCGGCTGGAACCGCCGCTCGAACGCCGCGTCCTTCTCTATATGCTTGCGATACTCGTCCAGCGTAGTGGCGCCGATCGTGTGCAGTTCGCCGCGCGCGAGCATCGGTTTCAGCATGTTGGCCGCGTCGACCGCGCCCTCCGCCGCGCCCGCGCCCACGACGGTGTGTAATTCGTCGATGAACAAGACGATGCGGCCATCGGACTCAGTGACTTCCTTGAGAACGGCTTTCAGGCGATCCTCGAACTCGCCGCGGTACTTCGCACCCGCGATGAGTGCGCTCATATCGAGGCCGACGATGCGTTTGTCCTTGAGTCCCTCGGGCACGTCGCCCCGGACGATTCGTTGCGCCAACCCCTCGACGATGGCTGTCTTGCCGACGCCCGGCTCGCCGATCAGCACCGGATTGTTCTTCGTACGGCGCGAGAGCACCTGAATCACCCGCCGAATTTCGTCGTCGCGACCGATCACCGGATCGAGACGGTCTTGGCGCGCCAGTTCGGTCAGATCGCGGCCGTACCGCTCAAGGGCTTGATACTTGTCTTCCGGATTCTGATCGGTCACGCGCTGCGTGCCACGAATCGCTGTCAGCGTATCGAGGATCCGCTCCACCGTGACGCCGTGGCCGCTGAGCACACGCGCGGCCGCCGTGCGGTCATCTGCCGCAGCAATCCCGATCAGTAGATGCTCCGTGCTCACATACTCGTCCTTGAGCCTGGCTGCTTCATCCTCGGCGCGCTGGGCCGCGTCACGCGCACGTATGGCGAGGTGCGGCTGATCGCCGCCGTAGGCCTGAGCCAACCGCGACAGGTGGTCTTCGAGCGACACGCCCAGTGCCTTCGGGTCGACCTGCATCTTGTCGAGCAGCGCGGGCACGATGCCGTCGGGCTGCTCGAGGAGCGCAAGCAGCAGGTGTTCCGGCTCCAGTTCTGCGTGCTTCGCGCGGTTCGCCCGCCGCTCGGCATCGAGAAAGGCTTCCTGGGCCTTCTGGGTGTAGGTCTTGATGTTCATGACGTGCTCCCCGGTGTGGAGATCGGGTCACGTGGTCTGGCGCCGTCTGCCGGCGCTCGGCGAGCCTCGGCCGACGGATGCCTCGATGTCCGCGAGCGCTTCGTAGTGGGACCGCTGCACGGGCGTCAGGTCACGCGGAATTGTGAGCTCGACCGTGGCGTACAGATCGCCGGGAGCGGCCGGTTTCCTGACGGCCGGCATCCCGTGACCCTTGAGACGAAAGACCTGTCCGCCTCGCGTCCCCTGCGGAATCTTCAGCGTCAACGGCGTGTCCTCGAGCGCGGTGACATCGACGGTGCCGCCGAGGACGACGGTGGTCACCGGCACCTCCACCGTGACGTAGAGATCGCGCCCCTTGCGGCGAAGATGCGGATGCGGGGCGATACGCACGCGAAGAAAAAAGTCACCGGCGGCTCCGCCGCCGACCCCGGCTTCGCATTCGCCTTCGCCGGGAATGCGGATGCGGGCCCCGTTGCCGACGCCCGCCGGAATACGGACCTCGAGTGAGCGCGCCTGGCCGCGGGTGTTGATCGACACCCGCCGCTGGACCCCGCGGAACGCCTCCTGGAGGGTGAGCACGACGCCGTCCTCGACATCATGTCCCTTGTTGCGAGACGCCCGGCGCGGACGAGTCGGCCGGTGGGACGGCGCCTGGCCTGCGAAGAAGGTGTGAAAGAAATCTGAGAAGGGATCCTCGCCACCGAAGGGGTCGCGCGGCCCGGCGCCGGCGCTACTCCCGTCGACGTTGATCGTCCACCGTCCGCCCGTGAACGGCCACCCGCCAGCCGGCCCCTGACCGCTGGACTGCGTTTGGTCGTAGAGTCGCCAGTTCGCCCCGAGTTCGTCGTACTTCCGACGTGTCTTGGTGTTGCCAAGCACCTCGTACGCCTCGGTCACTTCCTTGAAGCGTCCCTCCGCCGCGCTGTCTCCGGGGTTCACGTCCGGGTGGTGCTTGCGGGCCAACTTGCGGTAGGCCTGCTTGAGCTCCTTACCGGTAGCGGTCTTGTCGACCCCCAGGGTGCGGTAGTAGTCCTTGAACTCCATCGAGTAGGCTCAGATTCCGAGCATGCCGCTGAGCCGGTCGACCTCCTTGGTCAGCCGGCGGCGTCCCGCTGGACGGGTCAGTCTGCCATCCCTGGTCAGTGCCTGAAGCCGCTGCACCGCATCGGCAATCGCGAGTAAATGCTGCACACCGGCGAGATTGATGCCATGTTCCTCCACGAGATCCTTGATGACCCGGAGGCGGTGCAGTTCCTCCTCCGAATACACTCTCATGCTGCCGACCGTCCGCGGCGGACGGACCAGACCGAGGCGCTCGTACTTCCGTAACGTCTGCGGATGCATGCCGAGACGCCGGGCAGCAACGCTGATGAAGATCACTTCGTGGACCGGCATGACGTGGCCTTGAGCCAACCCCGTTCGACGCAGCGGAGTGCCGTCGACCTAAGTATAGACCTTGACACGACTCGTGTCAATGTTAGCTGCCCGGGCCTCGCCCGACCGGTCGGTGCGTTCCCAGACCTGGTTTATCCCCGGATTTCCGATTTGGCTGTGGTACCGTATCGGCAGACCAGTCGCCGCGCCTTGATTTCCGGGGCTCCGACGCAAGGAACCCCGCCACGGAGGGTGACACCCTGTGTAGGAAATTCCGACCTCGCTGGACACATTGTGTACCCGGAGGTGTCCAGAATCTGGAGGTCGGTCATGAACAAAGCTCAGCGGGACATTCGGCGCAAGAAACGGGTCTTGGAGCACGCGGCGCGGATCGGCAACGTGCGAAAGACCTGCCGCTACTTCGGCGTCGCAAGGTCAGGGTTCTACGTCTGGAAGAAGGCGTATGAGACCCCTGGGGATGAGGGTCTGGTCAACCAGAAGCCGTGCCCGTACAACCCACGGCTCCGCACGCCCCCCGCCATCGTCGAGAAGGTCCTTCATCTCCGCCGCACGTCTCACCTCGGCCCCATCCGCATCGTTTGGTATCTCGAGCGCTATCACGGCAGCACGATTTCGAAGCCGGGGTCTACCGCCTCCTCCGGCGCCACGGCCTGAAGCGCTTACCCAGTCGCGTCGGGCGACGAGCGGGGCACACGCACCGGTACGCCAAGCAGGTCCCTGGGCACCACGTGCAGGTTGACGTCACGTTCCTGAAGCTCGTCGGGAAAGACGGGAGGGCGACGCGGCGATATCAGTACACGGCCATTGATGACGCGACACGCATCCGAGCGTTGAAGGTCTACACGCGCCATACCCAGAAGAACGCCATGCACTGCCTCGACTACGTGATCAAGAAGTTTCCGTTTCGGATGCATCCGGTACGGACCGACCGTGGCCATGAGTTCCAAGCCCAGTTTCATTGGCACCTGGCCGACCACGGCATCCGGCACGTCTACATCAAGGCCCGGACGCCACAGCTCAACGGCCAGGTGGAGCGGTCACATCGGACCGACAAGCAAGAGTGCTATCAGCTGCTGACGTACACGGGTGCCGTCGATCTCAATGAGAAGCTCGTCGAATGGGAGAACTTCTACAACGACCAACGCCCGCACGGAGCGTTCCAGGGGAAGACACCCTACGAAACGCTCCGCGAGAAGCTCGGATGAGCTACATTGTCACTGGCCAGCTAGGTCGTATACATCACACTCGGGATCAACTGGGGCGGCTTCATAGCCTTGCTCGTCTACAGCAGCCGGCGCGAGGCGCACAAGCGACGCCAGGCATCCAGCCGTCCCTCGTGAACGTCCAGCCTCGCACCGAGAATCCGCTAATCCGAAGCGCGGTCGGCCCGAGCAAGGCGTGACGAGTGAGGATATAGAGAATGTGTGAGCGAGGTGTCACGCGGGACGTTCACGACGAACGGCTGGCGTCGAGACGGGCCGATCTGCTATTCTCTGATGTGGGATGTTGTCAACACGAAAGGAGCCTGACGTGGTCTATCCGGAGTTCATGATTGCGCCAATGCGCGAGGAGTTGACCCGATTGGGCGTGCGCGAGTTGCGCACGGTTGCCGATGTGGATACCGTCGTCCGCGACTCCAAGGGGACCGTCATGGTCATCGTCAATTCGGTGTGCGGCTGCGCTGCCGGGAAGGCGCGCCCAGGCGTCGCGTTGGCGTTGCAGCACTCGACGACGCCGGATGTCGTCGCCACGGTATTCGCTGGCGCCGACGTAGAGGCGACCAGCCGCGCGCGAGACCAGTTCGTCGGTTACCCGCCGTCATCGCCGTCGATCGCACTGCTGCGGGACGGGAAATTAGTCTACATGCTGGAGCGCCACGAAATCGAGGGGCAGGAGGCGCCGGCAATCGCTCGCCGATTGATCGAGGCCTTCGACGAGCACTGCGCCAAGGCGACAGTGAAAGGATGACCGACTGACCGGATGACCGACTGACCAGTTGACTGACTGATCGGTTGAGCGACTGACCGGCTCAGCGACTAACCGTGGCTGAGCCCCCCAAACCGACCTGGACTTGCAAGGGCGGCGCCTGAGGCGCCGCCTTTGCCGTGTACGGCGGAACTCGGCATTCGGCATTCATCAGTCGTTACTCGGCGCGGGATACGAGCGGGAGGGGGATGCTCTCGCGGTATCGGTTAAAGGCGTTTTGGACGACGTCCGCCATCATGTCGAGAAAGCCCGATTCGTCGTTGACGGTCGCGGCGCGTGTCATCGGCAGACCGATCGTGCGACAGACCGTCGCCGCTTCATCGTCGAGATCGTACAGCACCTCGACGTGGTCTGCCACGAACCCGATGGGGCAGAGGATGGCGGCGGCCAGCCCGCGGCGGCGCTCGGCCGGCAGGTACTCACACACGTCCGGTTCAAGCCAAGGATCCTGCGGACGCCCGCTTCGGCTCTGGTACACGAGGGCCCAGTCGTCGATGGCCAGACTTTGGGCCACCGCGCGGCACGACTCGCGGAGCTGCACCTCATAGCAGTTCCGCGCCGCCATCGACGTCGGGATGCTGTGGGCGGTGAACACGACGCGTGCCTGCGGGCGAAGCGCTGAGGGGAGACGGAGTCGCGCCGCGCGAACCTGGGCCGCGACGGTGCTGACGAATCCTGGGTGGGCGTGCCAGTTACCGACGTAGGTCACCTGCACGTCGGCGCTGCCGCGACCGCGCAGGTGGCGACGGGCCGCGTCGACGTTCTGCCGGTACTGTTCACAGCTGGAGTATGACCGATGGGCGGCCATGATGAAGCCCAGCGAGTGTCGGATCCCGGCGCGTGACATCTCGAACAGAGTGTCGGAGAGGAATGGATGCCAGTTGCGCATGCCGACGAACACCGGTATGTGCGCAGCATCGCTCGCCAGCCGCTCGGCGAGCCCACCGGCCTGGCGCCGGGTGAGCTCCGTGATGGGCGACACGCCACCGAAACCTTCGTAGTGACGGATCACCTCGTCGACCCGGGCCTGCGGCACATTCCGCCCGCGCAATACGTTGGCCAGAAACGGACGGATGTCGTCCGGTTGGGCCGGCCCGCCGAACGCGATCAGCAGCACGGCGCCGAAGGGATGCTGTCGAATCGCGTTCATCAGCCGATGAATTGGTGTGGGCGATCGAGATCTTACACCCGGTTGCGCCGCTGGGCTAGACGCGCTATGGTCGGTCGACCGGCCTCCCCGTCATGTTCACCCTGTTGCGACGTATGGCGCTCGTGCTGCTGGCCTCATGGGGCATCAGTGCAATGGGCGCGGTGCTGCGCGCACAGCGGGATGCGGTCGCGGTGGACCGGGGCGCGGTCGGGACGTGGCAGGCCATTCAGAAGCTGCAGACGTTTGCCAGTGTCCTGCACACGACAGCGCATCCGGACGATGAGCATGGAGGCTTGCTGACGTGGCTGAGCCGCGGTCTGGGTGCCCATGTGAGCCTCCTGACGTTGACGCGGGGAGAGGCGGGCGACAACGCGATCGGCTCCGAGCTGTTCGATGCCCTGGGCTTGATCCGCAGCGAAGAGCTTCTGGCAGCAGACCGGTACTACGGCGTGGACCAGCAGTACTTCACGTCCGCGATCGATTATGGATTCTCGAAGCGTGTGTCCGAAGCCTGGAACACGTGGGACCGGTCCGGGGTTCTTGAAGAGGTCGTCCGGATTATCAGGCTGGACCGGCCGCTCGTCGTGGTCTCCCGTTTTCAGGGCGGGCCGCGTGACGGGCACGGACAGCACGTTGCGGTCGGCGAGATCACGCGCGAAGCCTTCCACGCGGCGGCGGATCCAGAGCGGTTTCCAGACCAGCTAGGGGCGGGCGGGCTGCGACCGTGGCGGGCTTTTCGCCTCTATGTGGGCGGTGTTCGGAGGGACGAACCGGCGGCGGTGGGGATCGACATCGGGCAGTACAGTCCGTGGCTGGGCATGTCGTATCGCCGGCTGGCACGCCTTGGGTTGAGCATGCAGCGCTCGCAGAACGCCGGACGGTCGAGCGCGACGCCCGGCGCCGCAGTCCGCCGATACCAACGCATTTGGCCGCCGTCGGGACCGGAGGCGACCGCATCCAGCTTCTTCGACGGTCTAGAGGTCGGCTGGGAATCCCTCGCGGAGCTGGCCGGGAGTCCGGACTCGGCCGGGCTGGCGTCGCGCGGGCGCGACATCGGCGCGCACGTGGCAGCGGCGGCGGCGGCCTTCTCGCTGCAGCGTCCGGTGGACAGCGTTCCCGCGCTGGCGGCGGGGCTTCGGGGCACGCGAAACCTGCTGGCCCGCCTCGCCCCGGAGCATGACGCCGCGTTCCTGCTACGCATGAAGGTGGGGCAGTTCGAGCGCGCGCTCAGCGCGGCGCTGGCGCTCGATCTCCTGGGCATGGCCGTACCGCCTGGGGCGGAGATCGGAGTCGCGGCGGAATTAGGGGCCGTTGTTCCCGGTCAGCGCCTCGCGGTTGATCTGTCACTGGCCGGGTCGAGCCTCGCGCGGTTGTCGGACGTCGAGCTCCAAGTCGAGACACCAACGAACTGGCGGGTGGCGCCGGAGGCTGACGCCCACGCGAGCCCAGACGGGACGATCGTCCGCCGGATGCTGGTTACGATCGATGGCGACGCCAGGCTGGCTCGTCCGGCGTTCACCCGGACCTCGCTGATGCAACACCGATACACGGGAGCCGAGCGGGCGATGGCGCCATTTGCGGCGCCCCAGGCAATCGCTGTGGCGCGATTTCAGGTCGACGGTGTGCCGGTCACGCTCCGGTCCGCGGTGTGGCGACGGGAAGCCCGCCTGCCGTATGGCTACATGCGACCGCAACTTCAGGTGGTGCCGGCGCTCAGCCTGACCCTGAGGCCACGTGTGGCCATCGTGCCGCGCGGGCGTGAGGTCGTCACCCTGACGGTGGATGTGGGCCGTGCGGGACCTGGAGCGGCCGGGGGGACGCTGACGCTGGACGCGCCGCCCGGATGGGAGGTACGGCCGGCGCGAGTCAGTCTGGCTCCGACGCCGGTGGAGGAACGCTTCGACTTCACGCTCCACCGGGTCGGCGCGACGGGTACCGAGGGCAGCGTCGCTGCTGTCGCCACCGTTGGCGGGAAGACGTATCGTGAGGGGTATCAGACGATCGAACACCGTGATCTCGAGACGCGCTATCTGTTTCGAGAGGCGCGGAGCGTGCTCCGGGCCGTCGACGTGACGCTGCCGGGCGACCTGGCGGTGGGATACGTGATGGGCATCGGCGACGCCCTGCCGGCGGCGATCGGTCAGCTGGGCGCACGGGTCCAACTGCTCCAGGAGAGGGACCTCGCGACGGGCCGCCTCGACCGGTTCGACGCGATCGTCGTGGGCACGCGTGCGTATGCGGTGCGCGCCGATCTCCACCAGTTCAACGATCGGCTCCTCGGCTACGCCGAGCACGGCGGACACCTGATCGTGCTCTACAACACGCAGGAGTTCGACCCGAGCCGCCATGCGCCGTTTCCAGGGGAGTTGCCGCGTCGAGCCGAGGAAGTCTCGGAGGAGGATGCGGCGGTCGACATCCTGGCACCGGACCACCCGGTCCTGCGATGGCCGAACCGGATCGGGCCTGGGGACTTTGAGGGCTGGGTGGAACAGCGGGGCTCGAAGTTTCTGAGCGCCTGGGCCCCGGCCTACACGGCCATCGTGTCATCGCATGACCTCGGCCAGTCCGAGCAGCGGGGCGGCTGGCTGACGGCTCGTCACGGCCGCGGGCACTACACCTACTTCGCCTATGCGCTGCACCGGCAGTTGCCGTTCGGCGTGTCGGGCGCGTACCGCATCCTGGCGAATTTGCTCTCGATGGGGCGAGCCGAGCGTGCGGTAGGAGGCTGAGAGAGGACCCAGGCATCGACGCTGGCGCAACTGCGAGAAGCGATCTTCGAAGCGGTGTGCGCTGGAGACAACGCCGTAGCAGCCCGTGGTGATCCCGCGTGGCACCGAGACCCCGCTAAACCAAGGCCGCGGTCGGCTCGAGGGAGGCGCGAGGAGGGAGAATACCGAGAGTATTCGACCCATCGTGGACAACGCCCAGCGCAGCCCATGGCGGGGTGCATCGGCGGTCGAATGCAGTGAGATTCTCACCATGGGCTGCTCGACGGTACGCGCGAGGGTGCTATACTCCAGCGCTTCTCATGGTGCGCATCCTTGTCACGAACGACGACGGCATTCGATCGGAGGGGCTCGAAGCGCTGGTCATTGCGCTCGAGCCGTTGGGAGACGTGATCGCGGTGGCGCCGCTGCTCGAGGTCAGCGCCGTCGGCCATGCGTTGACGCTGAGACGGCCGCTTCGACTCGAGCGCATCGCACGGCGCCGCTTCGGCGTCGACGGGACGCCGACGGACTGCGTGAACGTTGCGGTTGCCAAGGTCCTCAAGGGCCTGCCGGATCTGGTCGTCTCGGGCATCAACAAGGGCTCCAACCTCGGTGACGACGTGACCTATTCGGGCACGGTGGCCGGCGCCATGGAAGCGGCTCTCCTGGGGATCCCGAGCCTGGCGGTCTCGCTGGAGCGGAGTGGCGGCAGGTTCGATTTTTCTCAGTCCGCCAATGCAGCGGCTACTCTGGCGGAGGTGCTGCTGCAGCAGGGCTTGCCGAACCGTACCTTCCTCAACATCAACGTGCCGCAGAAGGCGGCGAAGGGGCTGAGGGTCACCGTGCAGGGACGCCGGAATCATTCCACGTCGGTGTCGGAAGCGCTGGATCCGCGCCGGCAGCCATACTTCTGGATCGAGGAAGGCCAGACGCGATGGGAGGAGGTCGATCGGTCCGACTTCCACGCGGTCGCCGACGGCTGGATCTCGGTGACACCACTCCACCCGGACTTGACGAACCACGCCGCCATACAGCTCGTCGAGCAGCTAACCCTCGGACGTCCGGCTGAGGTACAATGATTCACCGGTCGGGGCGTGGCTCAGCCTGGTAGAGCACTCGGTTCGGGACCGAGGGGTCGGCAGTTCAAATCTGCCCGCCCCGACCAATGTTTCCCCACAAAACCCTCCGAAACACTCACGGGATAGATACCCGTAAGTGACTATGAACCTCATTGGCCCCATGGGTTTTATACAATTCATACAGTTGAGTGTGCCGTTCTCGGACTGGGCTGTTTGATGCGGGGGAATTTATGACAGAACTACAGTTCAAGATAATTCGGCTGTTTCGCGAAGGAGAACCAACTGGAACTGAAAATCCACAGACGCTGATGCTTCACGCAACAGCAATTGCTCATAAGCTCTGAATGGACGATGAAATACCGGAGGTTGTCCAGGCCCTTCTGGCCTGCCCCCCTTAAACCGGTCCAGATCCAGCGTTAGGATTTTGGGCGGAAGGAGGCGGCAGGATGCCCACAAAGCGGTAGAGCACGGAACAGATTGTCAGCAAGCTGCGGCAGGCCGAGGTGGAGCTGAGCCGCGGTCTGCGCACGCCCCAGGTCTGTAAGAAACTCGGGATCAGCGAGCAGACGTACTCTCGGGGGCGGAAGGAGTACGGGGGCTTGCGGCTCGATCAGGCCACGCGGCTCAAGGAGCTCGAGCGCGAGAACCCGCGGCTCAAGCAGCTGGTGGCGGACCCAGCCCTCGACCACGCGATTCTTACAGAGGTGCCCTCGGGACACGTCTGAGCCCGCCGAGACGCCGGCAGGCGGGGGCCGGAGTCCGCCACCAGGTGGCCGTCTCCGAGCGGCGGGCCTGTCGCGGGCTGGGCCCGGCGCGGTCCACGCACCGGCATCGGGCGCGGGTGCCGGATGATGAGCCGCGGGTGGTGGAACGGATCATCGCGTTGGCGACCGCGTATGGGCGGGATGGGTATCGGCGGATCACGGGGCTGTGGCGGGGGGAGGGGTGGCCGGTGAATCCCAAACGGGTCGAACGGCGGTGGCGGCGGGAAGGGCTGAAAGTCCCCAAGAAACAGCCCAACCGGGGCCGGTTGTGGCTCACCGACGGGTCGTGTGTGCGTTGCCGGCCCGCGTATCGCCTCCACGTGTGGGCGTATGACTTGCTGACGGCGCGGACGCCCGACGGGCGACCGCTGAAGATCCTGACCGTCGTCGAGGAGTATTCGCGGGAATGTTTGGCGATTGTGGTCGCCCGGCGGGTGCGGACGCCCGAGGTGCTCGAGACGTTGGCGGAGCTGTTCGTGACGCAGGGCCTCCCCGCGCACAGTCGCGCCGCGTGCTATGACCAAGTTGTCAAGGCTCTCGGCGCCGTTGGGCTGTCCAATCGAGGGACAGATACGGGCACGGGCTCGCTGGAGCCGGCCCATCGTGCGTCATCCGGACTCATACCCGAGGAGCGGAGGGTGCCTGGCGGACGGGCGTCGAGCTGTCTTCGACTCGAAGGGCTCAGGACAACGGTCGGCATGGCCTCCTCTCCGGCCGGAGCCGGAGCCTCAGGTCTCTAGGCGACGATCGGATCATCCCTCCACACGTGGTTGACGTCGAACGCCGTTTGGTTGTGGACGACGGCGAACGCGTAGTGCAGCAGCTTGGTCATGCAGGCCCCGATCGCTTGCATGGGGGGCAGGGGCCGCGTGACGCGCTGCGTGAGGCGCTCGTAGTGGGCTCTCAGGCGCCGGGTATGGCGGAGGGACGACAGCGTGGCCATGTAGACCACGGCGCGCAGCTGCGCCCGGCCGCGCTTGCTGATCGGTGTGCGGCCCGCGTGCTGGCCGCTTTCCCGTCTCGACGGCTGCAGGCCGGCGAGCTTCACTAACTGCCGGCCGTGCCGGAATCGGTGAAAGGGGCCGATCTCGGCGAGTAGCCCGGCGATCGTGACCCACCCGATCCCCGGCAACGGCGCGAGATACGTCGGCTCCTCAAACCCCTCGAGGTCGGTCTGGAGCTCGCCCGCGACGCGATCGAGTTGGTCGCCGACGAAGTCGAGACGCTCGACCAGCCGAGTCACTTCACGCATGGCGGCCTCATGCCCATGGAGCGCCGCCACCGTCCTCCCGGCCTTCTCCCAGACTTGCTCAATCTTGAAGCGCCACATCCGCCGTCCCCGCCGGTGCTCTTGCACGACTCGGATGAAGGCCGGCTTCGTCAGCATCGCGATGTCCTGCGGGGGCAAGCCCGCCCGCAGCACCGCGAGGCACCCAGGCGCCGTGACGGTTTTCCACTCGCCGACGATTTCCGGAAACACGCCGTAGAGCTGATGCACGAGCAGGGTCTTGAGGCGGGCGCGCTCGCAGCGTAGACGCTGATACTCGCCCCAGGCTCGCCGCAGTTGCATGTATCGAGCGGGCAAGAGCTGGCACTTGGTCACGACCCCCGTGCGCAGCAGCTGCGCGATCTGCTCTGCGTCGGTCAGGTCTCGCTTGTCGCGTCCCATCTGCCGAGCCTCGCGCACCCGGAAGGTCGCGAGCGGATTGACGACGTGATACCGAAGCGCGCGCTGCTCAAAGAATGCACCAACCGCCTCCCACACGTGTCCGGTGGCCTCGAACGCGAAGTGCACCGTACCTCGTCCCCGGCCGACTCGACGGGCCGAGCAGCGCTCCACGAGCTCGCGCAGCCCCTCTCGAGAATGCGAAACCTTGAAGCTCGTGAGGCGGTGTCCCTGCCCATCGAGGACGACCACCTGGTGCTGACGGGTCGCCAGATCGATGCCCACGAAGATGTCGTCCAACGTGTGGTGCCTCTCATCCTGTCTCATGCTGGCCTCCCTGCTTTGTCGTAATTGCACGGAGACTATGCAGAGATGGGGTGAGGGCGCCCTTCCTGTCATCTCCATATCCTGGACAACGGCCCGGAGTTTACGGCCACGCGCATCCGGCTGTGGCTGGACGCCCTGCAGGTGCAGACGCTGTTCATCGAGCCGGGAAGTCCCTGGGAGAACGGCTACGTGGAATCGTTCAACGGGAAACTGCGCGACGAACTGCTCGACCGCGAGATCTTCTACACGTTGACGGAAGCCAAGATCTTGATCGAACGATGGCGGCGCGAGGACAACACGGTGCGGCCCCACCGTGCGCTGGGCTCTCGGCCACCGGCTCCGGCAGCCCTCAGCCCAGCGCCCCTGAGCGGCCTGATCATGAGCCCAGCTCTCTCATAAGAACTGGCTCAACCCTGGGGGGCGGGTCAGTCCCTCGACGATAAGCCTCGGTGTGGTCGCCTCGAAGCTCGCAGTTAACCCGCCACGTCGCGAAAGACGCGACGGTAATTTCCCCCGATGATCTTCTCTATCGTGCCGGTCCTGTAGCCTCTCTGGTCGAGCGCCTGCGCTAGGTGCAGCAGGCGCCGCGGGTGGCTGAGCTCCGGCACGCGCATGTGTCTCACCGACCAGGTCAGCTGCGGGAAATTGGCGCGTCGTCGGTCGAAGGCTACCTGGTGTCGTGCAACTTCGTCCGGGCGCATGGCGGTCATGTCCACGGCGTCCTCATCCGTTCCAACGCCGACATGATCTTCCCCGCCAAGGTTGAGGACGTGTTCGAGGTGGGCGATGAAATGGTCGATCGAAACGGTCGGGTCCTGCGTGAGCCATCCGCTCTGGTTGTAGACGCAGAAGACGCCGCCTCGATTCGCCATTGCCCTGATGTTCCGATCGCTCACGTTTCTTGGATGTGGGCACAAGGCGAAGCAGCCCGAGTGCGAGAAGATCACCGGCGCGTTCGACGCCAGGATCGCGTCGAGGGCCGACTGCTCGCCGACGTGCGAAAGGTCGATGATCACGCCGCGCTCGTTGAGCGCGTCGACGACGTCGAAGCCGAACTGGCTCAGCCCAGCGTTCGCAGGTTCCCAGCAAGAGTCGGCCAGGTAGTTGCGGCGGCCATCGACGAACTGGATCTGCCGAACGCCCATGTCCGCATACGTCGTGAGCTTGTCGAGGTCCCAGCCGAAGGGCGCACTCATCTGAAAACAGTAAATGAAGCCGACTTTCCCTGATCGCTTCGCGGCGTCCAGCTCGGCCAGGTTGGTGACTTTGACGAACACGTCGCTGTGCTCGGCGACGAACCGGTCCCACGTGTCGATCCGACCCTTGACCGCCGCGAACAGGCTGTCAGCGAGGCTCAGTTCGGCGTAGTTCGCCGTCATGTTCATCGCCATCGCCGTGATGCCGGACGTTCGCAGGGCCGCTATCTTCTCATCGGTCAGGTACTGGACGTAGGTGCGCGGCGGCGCAGCCGCAAAGCACATCGCGTCGATGGCGTAGGCGCGCTGGTAGATCTCATCTGCCGTGCCAGTGGCTGATTGGCCGGCCTGCGCGCGGAGGACACGGTCGGACGCGACCGCACCCGCGCCGACGGTGGCGAGGAATTGGCGTCGGTTCATGGGAAATCTCCGCGTTGTAGATCTGCGCTCTTAAGTCTCTTGCGGCCGTGAAGAACTGTAGCACGGCGTGATCGTGAAGACGATGTATCCGGCCTCCACCAGCTTTCCTCCCTCCGACTCAGGATCGCCCCGCACAATCGGAGGACGGTTCGAGCCGAAGATCGTCGAGCGCCCTCTTGGTTGGCTACGACGAGGCAGGCAACTCCCAGGCACCGTCCTACCGCCCCGTCGGCACCCGCGCCTGAAGTTCCTCGAACCAGTTGAGGACTGCGCTCGCTGCTGTCTGATGCCATTGACGACCCTACTCAGCCCGTAGAGCCACGACTGGGTCCACCTTCGTTGCGTGGCGGGCTGGGATGTAGCACGGGGCCAGGCGTTCAGGGTCGTTCACGAAGGCGTCGGGCAGGATCTTCAGCGCGACATCGCGGTCGAGCCTGGTGTCGCGGGCGTGGTAGACGTCTCCCATTCCGCCTTCGCCGATCTTATCGAGGACACGGAAGGGACCTACGGTCTGACCGATCACTGCCGAGTCCTTTGCTTGGCTTCGGCGAGACCTCGCCATAGTTCGCAGCCTGCAGGGCAGCCGCGAACGGAGGCGGGGGCCTCGGCGCCGATGGCGGAGAGGACTTCGTAGACGCCGAGCGTGGTGCCAACTTCCAGGGGCATTACGGATGTGGGCGGCCGGATCGTTCAGCTCCCTACACGAGCCCCTGATCGAGCATCGCGTCGGCCACCTTCACGAAGCCGGCGATGTTGGCGCCCATGACATAGTTGCCGGATCGCCGAAGTGGTCGGCCGTGTCGTGGCACGCTTGGTGGACCGCCTTCATGATCTTCTGCAGACGGCCATCCACCTCTTCACGCGTCCAGCTCGTACGCAAGCTGTTCTGCGTCATCTCGAGACCGGAGGTCGCCACGCCGCCGGCATTCGCCGCCTTACCGGGCCCGTACAGGATCTTGGCCTCGAGGAACTGCTTCACGCCGTCGAGCGTGACCGGCATGTTGGCCCCCTCCGACACCACGGTCACCCCGTTGCGCACGAGGTTCGCCGCGGCCGTGCCGTTGATCTCGTTCTGCGTCGCGCTGGGAAACGCGCACTGCGCGTCGTGGTCCCACAGCGGATTGTGATCGGCGGATGGATCGACCGCGGTGAAGACGACATTCCTGTAGTTGTCGGCGTACTCCTTAATCCGGCCGCGCCGCGCGTTCTTCAGCTCCTTGACGAACTCCAGCTTCTCCTTGTCGATGCCCGCCTCGTCATAGATGTACCCGTTCGAGTCCGACAGCGTGACTGGCTTGGCGCCGAGTTGGAGAAGTTTCTCGACGGTGAACTGAGCGACGTTGCCGCTCCCAGACACCAGACAGACCTTGCCGTCGAGCGTCTTGCTGCGCGTCGCCAGCATTTCGGCAGCGAAGTAGACCGCGCCGTACCCGGTGGCTTCCGGCCGGATGAGCGACCCGCCCCAGTTGAGGCCCTTGCCGGTCAGCACGCCGGTGAACTCGTTGCGCACCCGCTTGTACTGGCCGAACAGGAATCCGATCTCACGCCCCCCGACGCCGATGTCGCCGGCCGGCACGTCGGTGTCGGCGCCGATGTGGCGCTGGAGCTCGGTCATGAAGCTCTGGCAGAAGCGCATCACCTCGGCATCGCTCTTTCCTTTCGGGTCGAAGTCTGATCCGCCTTTGCCGCCGCCCATCGGCAGCGTCGTGAGCGAATTCTTGAAGACCTGTTCGAACGCGAGGAACTTCAGGATGCCAAGATTGACCGACGGGTGAAACCGCAACCCGCCCTTGTAGGGGCCGATGGCGCTGTTCATCTCGACGCGGAAGCCGCGGTTGACGTGCACGTCTCCGCGGTCGTCCTGCCAAGGCACGCGGAACATCACGACCCGTTCCGGTTCGACAATCCGCTCGAGGATCCGGGCGCTGCGGTAATCCGCCCGCCACTCCAGCACCGGCCCCAGCGACTCGAACACCTCCCCGACTGCCTGGTGGAACTCCGCCTCGACCGGATTCTTGGCAACGACTTGCGCCATCACCTCCGTCACGTAGCCGGACACCTGCGAACCTACCGCCGAACCTACCGCCGCGTCCTTGGTCGCCATGGACCGCCCTCCTGCGATGAAGCCGAATGATTCACGACGTATGAACACCCGCCAGGGTGGTTGCAATCCCTCAATGCAGGATTCCCATTTTGCCCGCCGATCGGAGCCTCCACGCGACCAGATTCCTTCATTGCACGTTGTTCCGCTGCGAATTCTACGTCAGCCCAGGGCTCGACGACGTGGAACCGACGGACACCACTGGTTCCAGGGGCAGCTTTCCGACACTCCGCCCCCCCTGCCCCGTTCCGTTGCGAGAACGTCCTCGGTCGGCGGGTACCCGCTATCCTCCCGGTAGTGTCTCCAGTCCCAAGCGTTCACGGTACCATAGCCAAATCGGAAATCCGGGCTTTATTCGGGCGCCGGGCTTTCGCGGAATCAACGACGGTGCGATCACCTGACACCGGATCTGGCGACTCCGGAGCTGCCGTTGCAGCACGTAGCCACACGGGCCCACTTCGTCGCAGCACGCGACCGGCCCCGTCGGTCAGCCGGGCTAGCTTCCGCGTGAAGTGGCGAATCGCCTCGGGCTCGTTCGGCACGTCCCAGGTAACCGGCGCCCGCGTCGCGGGCCGCAGCAAGGCGATGTTGATCATCCTCATTTGTGGACGTCCAAGCCGACGTACGTGGTACGCTCTTCCATGACCGGCTCCTTATCGTATGCGGCGCTGCCCCCGCAAGGGGGTAATCCGCGATACAGCAGAGGCAGGGAGCGAATGGTGGGTATGGACGGCGTGCGGAGCCCTTGCTCGAAATACTGACGGAGAACGGTCATGAGTACCAGAGTTCGCGCCGTTGAGTACTTCCATGTGACGATCAAGGCTAGGCCGGGTGAAGCGTACCGACTCTTGTCGCAGCTTGCTGCCGCGGACGTAAATCTCCTGGCGTTTAACGCCATCCCAGTCGGGCCTGAAGTGACCCAGCTAGTTCTTTTTCCGGACAGCACGGAAGGTTTGACAGCGTTCGCCGAGAAAGCCGCCCTCGTGCTGACTGGACCCCAGCGCGCGTTCCTCGTCCAAGGTGACGACCGACTCGGCACCTTCGCCGATATTCATGGAAAGCTGTTCGATGCCCAGGTCAACGTGTACGCATCGACCGGCATCACGGACGGGAAGGGGGACTATGGCTGCGTGCTCTACATCAAGGCCGAGCACTTCAAGAACGCGGCACACGCGCTGGGGTTGGACCCATACGCATGACGGCTCGCATTCCAGACGCTCAACGGCCGTTGCGTCCAGAAGTTTGTTCCGACCAATCAGAGATAGTGTTGTTGGGCCTGGGCAACTGATGCAGGATCTGGAAACCTATCCTTTCGGAGCGGGCTGAGGGACGCTGGATGGCATCACGCAAGGTTGGCACCGTCACGTACAAGCGAGACCTGGGCTCGATCCTGACGATCTTCCGACTCATGCCGGAAGCGGGGAGCCAGTTCCCGTCGTCGAAGGCCGGACAATATATCGCACTGCGCCGAGACGACTGCAAGCTCACGAGAAAGAGCGGCGTGGGCTCCGATGGCAAGCCGACGTACGAACCGGCCTTGGACGCATCCGGCCAGCAGAAGATCGGCCCGGTGACCCATTCCTATTCGATCGCCTCAGCACCGTGGGAGCAGGAAGCGAACGGCTGGCTGGAGTTTTACGTGGTACTCGAGGTAATCAAGAAAGGTGAGGTTGGTCGCATCAGCCCCGTATTTCTGGGTATGAAGCCGGGCACCGACGATAAAGTCACCTATTTCGACCGGATCACCGGCAGCTTCACCCTCGACGACCGTACGGCCGGTTACAGTAGCGTGCTTATGGTCGGGACGGGCACGGGGCTCGCACCGTTCATTGCCATGGTGAAGCAGCTGCATTACGAGGCCGCCAACGGTGGGGGCGATGGGCGCAAGTACACGCTCTTACACACGAATCGGACCTACGAAGAGCTGGCCTATCATGAAGATCTCCTAGAGATGGAGCGCGCGGCAAAATTCGATTTCGTGTACATCCCGACGGTCAGCCGGCCGACGGAGAGAGACCGCGACGACAACCGGTTGGGCATCGGCCGTGCAAACAACGTGCTGCGGGACATGTTCGATCTGCCTATGAAAGAGGAAGAGGTACTGGCCGAGGCCAGGGCCGGGAAGGATGACCTTGCGAGAGCGGAAGCGGGCATGAAGCGGACGCCCAAACCGGAGCTGACGAAGCACCTTTCGGTGAAGACGCTCCGCGATCGGTTCGACCCGGCCACAACGGTCATCATGACGTGCGGTAACCCATGGGCGATGGCCGACATCGAGTTGACCGCCAATCGCAACAACATCAAGTACGAGATGGAGGAGTGGTAGCCTCCCTTGACGACCTAGTCCGATTCCACTTACCCTTCTCGGTCTACGGGCTCGGCCGCTTCCCGGTGACGCTCTACAAAGAGCAGTGGGCGCGGCTGCTGGAAAACGCGGCGGGCATCCGCGCCTTTCTCGAGGAGCATTCGGTCTTTTGGCAATCTTCGACTCTGGGGGTACCGCTAGCCTTGGCCTTCACGTTCTCACGCTCGACGACGCGCGACGGGTCGAGCCGCTCGTTGTGACCGAGTTCGTAGAAAACAATGGACGGGTGTCGCCCGACGGCCAGCGGTTTCTGATATTCAAAGCCGATGTGACCGCCGACCCCGTAGCCGAGTCCAAAGGCTGGCGCTAGCGGTCGCGGGCGCGCCGCATCGCGGAGTCAACGCCCATAGCTTCATCGTTCCCGGGATGGAGGTGCTTGTCTTCGGTGCCGTACAGATACGAGTTGTCCCGCATGGACTCGATGGCCGCGAGCGCGTCCCTCCGGCTGATCTGCCCGACCAACCGGCCGTCACGGTCGACGACCGGTAACCGGCGATAATGGTTCTGAAGGAAGCGGTTGACCACGTCGTAGATGCTCGCCGACGGTTCGACGGAATCGACCATGCGCGTCATGTAGCTGGCGACCGTGCCCTTGGGCACGCCGTCGAAGGCTACCGCGGTGACGACTTTCAAGCAGTCCTTCTCATGACCTTGCCCCCTGGAACTGAACCAGCCCGAGCGTTAGCATTCGGGCGCTGCAGCAGGCGGCAAGATGCCCAGAAAGCGGTCCAGCACGGCACAGATCATCACGAAGCTTCGGCAGGCGGCAGTGGAGCTGGGCCGAGGCCTGCGGACGCCGCAGGTTTGTAAGACGCTCGGGATCAGCGAGCAGACGTACTCTCGGGGGCGGAAGGAATACGGCGGCTTGCGGCTCGACCAGGCCAAGCGGCTGCAGGCCCTCGAGCGAGAGAATACCCAGCTGAAGAAGCTGGTGGGGACCAGGCGCTCGACCACGCGATTCTCAAAGAGGTGCCCTCGGGAAACTGCTGAGCCCGCCCCGACGCCGGCAGGCGGGGGCGCACGTCCGCCGCCAGTTGCGCGTGTCGGAGAGGCGGGCGTGTCGCGTGATCGGCCACGCGCGGTCGACCCCTCGGGATCAGGCCATGGTGCCGGTGGACGAGCCGCGCCTGGGGGCTCGGATGATCGCATTGGCGACGCGGGATGGGCGGTATGGGTATCGGCGGATCACGGGGCTGTGGCGGGGGGAGGGGTGGCCGGTGCATCCCAAACGGGTCGAACGGCGGTGGCGGCGGGAAGGGCTGAAAGTCCCCAAGAAACAGCCCAACCGGGGCCGGTTGTGGCTCACCGACGGGTCGTGTGTGCGTTGCCGGCCCGCGTATCGCCACCACGTCTGGGCGTATGACTTGCTGACGGCGCGGACGCCCGACGGGCGACCGCTGAAGATCCTGACCGTCGTCGAGGAGTATTCGCGGGAATGTTTGGCGATTGTGGTCGCCCGGCGGGTGCGGTCGCCCGAGGTGCTCGAGACGTTGGCGGAGCTGTTCGTCACCCACGGCGTCCCGGCGCACCTGCGCTCCGCGTGCTATGACCAAGTTGTCAAGGCTCTCGGCGCCGTTGGGCTGTCCAATCGAGGGACAGATACGGGCACGGGCTCGCTGGAGCCGGCCCATCGTGCGTCATCCGGACTCATACCCGAGGAGCGGAGGGTGCCTGGCGGACGGGCGTCGAGCTGTCTTCGACTCGAAGGGCTCAGGACAACGGTCGGCATGGCCTCCTCTCCGGCCGGAGCCGGAGCCTCAGGTCTCTAGGCGGCGATCGGATCATCCCTCCACACGTGGTTGACGTCGAACGCCGTTTGGTTGTGGACGACGGCGAACGCGTAGTGCAGCAGCTTGGTCATGCAGGCCCCGATCGCTTGCATGGGGGGCAGGGGCCGCGTGACGCGCTGCGTGAGGCGCTCGTAGTGGGCTCTCAGGCGCCGGGTATGGCGTATGGACGACAGCGTGGCCATGTAGACCACGGCGCGCAGCTGCGCCCGGCCGCGCTTGCTGATCGGTGTGCGGCCCGCGTGCTGGCCGCTTTCCCGTCTCGACGGCTGCAGGCCGGCGAGCTTCACTAACTGCCGGCCGTGCCGGAATCGGTGAAAGGGGCCGATCTCGGCGAGTAGCCCGGCGATCGTGACCCACCCGGTCCCCGGCAACGGCGCGAGATACGTCGGCTCCTCAAACCCCTCGAGGTCGGTCTGGAGCTCGCCCGCGACGCGATCGAGTTGGTCGCCGACGAAGTCGAGACGCTCGACCAGCCGAGTCACTTCACGCATGGCGGCCTCATGCCCATGGAGCGCCGCCACCGTCCTCCCGGCCTTCTCCCAGACTTGCTCAATCTTGAAGCGCCACATCCGCCGTCCCCGCCGGTGCTCTTGCACGACTCGGATGAAGGCCGGCTTCGTCAGCATCGCGATGTCCTGCGGGGGCAAGCCCGCCCGCAGCACCGCGAGGCACCCAGGCGCCGTGACGGTTTTCCACTCGCCGACGATTTCCGGAAACACGCCGTAGAGCTGATGCACGAGCAGGGTCTTGAGGCGGGCGCGCTCGCAGCGTAGACGCTGATACTCGCCCCAGGCTCGCCGCAGTTGCATGTATCGAGCGGGCAAGAGCTGGCACTTGGTCACGACCCCCGTGCGCAGCAGCTGCGCGATCTGCTCTGCGTCGGTCAGGTCTCGCTTGTCGCGTCCCATCTGCCGAGCCTCGCGCACCCGGAAGGTCGCGAGCGGATTGACGACGTGATACCGAAGCGCGCGCTGCTCAAAGAATGCACCAACCGCCTCCCACACGTGTCCGGTGGCCTCGAACGCGAAGTGCACCGTACCTCGTCCCCGGCCGACTCGACGGGCCGAGCAGCGCTCCACGAGCTCGCGCAGCCCCTCTCGAGAATGCGAAACCTTGAAGCTCGTGAGGCGGTGTCCCTGCCCATCGAGGACGACCACCTGGTGCTGACGGGTCGCCAGATCGATGCCCACGAAGATGTCGTCCAACGTGTGGTGCCTCTCATCCTGTCTCATGCTGGCCTCCCTGCTTTGTCGTGATTGCACGGAGACTATGCAGAGATGGGGTGAGGGCGCCCTTCCTGTCATCTCCATATCCTCGACAACGGCCCGGAGTTCACGGCCACGCGCATCCGGCTGTGGCTGGACGCCCTGCAGGTGCAGACGCTGTTCATCAGGTGCAGACGCTGTTCATCGAGCCGGGGAGCCCATAGGAGAATGGGTACGTCGAATCGTTTAACGGCCAGTTCCGCGACGAACTCCTGGACCGTGAGATCTTCTATCCCCTGACGGAAGCCAGGATCTTGATCGAGCGATGGCGGCGGCAGGACAACACGGTGCGGCCGCACCGTGCGCGGGGCTACCGCCCACCGGCCCCGGACGCGGTCATGCCGGCAGCGCTTGGGAGCTCAGAAATGAGTCCAGCTCTCTCATAAGCAGTGGCACAACCCTGGGGGGCAGGTCAGATCACTGGAGAGTCCTTGGCTTGGCTTCGGCGAGACTTCGCCGTAGTTCGTGGGCTGCCAGGCAGCCCCGAACGGAGGCGGCCCTCCCCCCGGCCCCTATGGGGACTCGATCTGATACGGGCCGAGCTTGGTGCTGCGCTCTAAGGCCATGGCTTGTCGGTGAAGTCAGACCAGATTCCCTGCTCAGGCTGTAGCCGCCGATGTCTGCCAGTTCACGGTCGCGCGGGCGGCACGGCCTCTACGAGCATCTCGAAAGCCCGGTCCAAGGCCCGGCCACCCGCGCCGGCGCCCCGGTACTTGCCCAGGCGGACCACCACCAGCTCGTGGGTGGGGATCACGGTGGTGCTCTGCCCGCCAGCTCCCCGGAAGCCATAGGCGGTCTCTGGCAGGGGCCAGCCTCCGTCACCGTTGACCCAGAGAAAGGCGCCGCCGTACATGGGCCGACCATCGGCGACCCACGCCGGGGCCAGGGTCGTGGCGTACTCCACCCACCCCTCCGGAAGGATCCGCTCCCCGTTCCACATGCCGTCCTGGAGGTAGAGGTTGCCGAGCCGCGCCCAGTCCCGTGCGGCCAGGAAGCCGTAGCCCTGAAGGAGGAAGTTTCCGTGCACGTCGGTCTGGAGGTAGGCGTCCCGGACGCCGATCCGATCGAAGAGGTGCCGCTGGGGGAAGGCGTGGTAGTCGTCGCCCCGGCCCTCCACGCCTAGGCGCACCAGGTAGTTCGTCATGATGGGATCCGAGTTCCGGTACCGGCCTACAGTGTTCGGGTGCCACTGCTGGGGCCGGGTGGCGGCCCAGCGGAAGGAGTCAGTGGTGCCAGTATAGAAGTACACATGGTCCGGGTAGCCGATGGAGGGATCGAAGTCCGGGTCCTGGGGCGCCCGGATCCGGATGCCGCTGGACATGCGCATGATGTCGCCGATCCGGATCTCCTGCCGGGAATCCCCCTCGTCCGCCTGCCACTCCGGAATTGGGGCTCGCTGCCAGAGATCGTAGACCCCCTTTTGGATCAGGACTCCCATGAGCATTCCGGTCAGGCTCTTGTTCATGGACCAGCTCTCCAGCGGGGTGTGGACGCCAATCCCGTCGGCGTAGCGCTCGCCTAGGATCCGGCCCCGGTGGGTGACCACTAGAGCCAGGGTCATGGCCTCCGGCGGCCCGAAGCCGACCTCCAGGGCCTCCTCCACCATGGCCAGGTCCATGTCCGCTGGCCACGGTTCCTCGGAGATCAGGTCGCCCATGGGCCACGGCGTCGTCGCGGCGGCGGGCAGGTCCGGCTTCACGACCGACCAGTCGAACCGCACCGTGTCCTCGCCGATGGCGTGGGCCACGCAACCCTGGGAGCCGTAGTGGCGGGCGCTCCGTACCACCCCGTTCGGAAGGGTGAGGCGAACCTCACGCCGCTCCCGGTCTACCACCCGGTCCACAACCGCGTCCCGGTGCTCGAAGGGGCTAGAGAACCCACCCACGTTCTCCGCCGCGTCGTCCGGATCCAGCCCGGTGAGGAAGACCGCGGAGCAGAGGATGTTGGCGAAGCCCGCCGTGTGGTGGTGCAGGGCCTCACCGGGAACGGGCTCGTAGGGGGTCTCCAGCTCCAGCGACGCGGCACGTTCAAGCATGGCCGACCTGGGATCCGGGGCGTCCGGGGGCACTGGGCTCGGAGGCGGCACGGCGTCCGGGGCGTGGACGGCGACGCGGGCTCCCGGCATGCCACCTTCCGGGGCCGGACCGTCGTCGCCCGAGGAGGCGGGCAGGCGCTCCCCGCACGCGGCCGCGAAGACAAGGACGAGGACGAGGAGCAGCGCGGCCTCCCCGCGCGGGGCGAAGAGGGAGTTCCGACTCATGAGATCCTCCTGGCGACCGAGGGAGCGTCGATCGCATACGGGCCGAGGCGGGTGCCGTACTCTAGGGCCATGGGCTGTCAGGAAACAGGCCAATTGTAGGCGGTGGCGTCATTCGTGACAACACTGAACGCCGGAAGCGCACGTGGGACACGGCCGCCTCCTGAGGGCGCGGGGCCGATTCTGACTCGGGAGGAACTGCGGTAGCGTCTCCGCGTGCCGCGTTAGCTTTCCCGCTGCTGCCGGAGCTCCCCCGCGACGGCTCGATAGTCTGCCGCCCCGTGGCTGCCGGGGGCGTAGTGCGTGATCGGTTGCTTCCACCTCGGTGCTTCCGCGAGCTGGACGTTTTCGCGCACCGGCGTCTGGAGCACGAGGTCCCCAAATTGTGCCCGGAGTTGCTCGACCACGTCCCGCGCCCGGCGCGTCCGGCTCACCCGACACGGGACGATGGCCCCGACCTGCGCCGCGGCACGCCACCGAAGTGAGCGCAGGCTCCACTGGCATGACTTGCGGCACGAGTGCGGGTCACGGCTAGCGGAGCGCGGCGTCCCGCTCCACGAGATTTAGTACCTCATGGGTCACGCGACCATCGTCACGACCCAGCGGTATCTGAATACAATGCTCGACGCTCTCGCACGGTCAATCATGGTGCTCGACGCCAAGATCGGGTGACCCACGGTCATCCTGCGGTCATCCAGAGACCGCCTTGGCCCAGGCCCACCATCAAGAATGTGCTTGTTGTATGGTGGGCCGCCTGGGGATCGAACCCAGGACTCCGTGATTAAAAGTCATTGGCAAAAGCCGATCAGAACCGATCAGACCGCGCTTTTACATGCGCGTCCTGATCAGACCCGATCAGTAGAGGACGCTACATTCGGAATCTGTTGCACATCGTTGCACACGGACAGCGGGTCACTTTGGAGGCGGGAAGGGTCGTAGTCAGCCGCCTACCGTCCCGTCGGCACCCGCGCCTGGAGTTCCTCGAACCACGCGCCGCTGAACCTCGATCGACTGCGCGTTGGCCAACGACGCGAGCAGCAGTTACAGGAGGTGTCCTGATGCGGATCGGCGGCTTCGGGCGGCCGGCAGACCCGCACGTTTGAGATGAGGATCCGCTTGCCTCGGTGGAACGGTCGAGCGACTCAGCGCTCGTGTCGCAACGGGCCGTCAGCTTCGTTGATTCTGAGCAGCGTTCCGAGCAAGACCCTCACACCGTTGACGATGTCCTCCGGTTGCGAGAGTTCCTGGGGCGAGTGGCTGATGCCCTGCAAACTGGGGATGAAGATCATGCCTGCTGGGCCCAGCCCGGCCATGATCTGGGCATCGTGGCCGGCCCCGCTGGGCATCCGCATGTGAGTGAGAGCGAGATCGCTCGCGACGTCGGCGATGACCTGACGGAGGCGTGCGTCGGTTGGCGCCGAACGGCTGATGTTGAACTGCGTCGCGGTGAACGTGGTTCCGGTATCGCGAGCGATCTGTTCTCCTTCCGCGTGGATGTCCTGGTAGATCGACTCCATCTTGTCCATGTCGAGCTCGCGAAGCTCGAGGCTGGCGCGCACCCGTCCGGCGATGACGTTGGGAATACCAGGTGAAGCCTCGATGCGTCCCACCGTGCCGACCTGGCGACCGGGAATGGACGTGACGATGCGGTTCACCGCATCGACGAAGCGGGCGGCCGCGAGAATTGCGTCTCTGCGATCACTCATCGGCGTCGTTCCCGCATGGTTCGCCAGCCCCTCGAAGACCACGTCCCACCGCCGGATCCCGACGATGCCCTCGACCACGCCGATGTCGATGGCTTCGTTGTCGAGGATGGCGCCCTGCTCGATGTGCAACTCGAGATAGGCGGCGAGATCGCCAGATACTCGGCGGGCACTTGCGAGGTTCGCGGGATCGCCGCCGATAAACGCGATGCCGTCGCGGTTCGTCTTTCCGCTGTGGCTGATCAGATCGAGCTCCGGCATCTCCAGCTCGCCGCTCATGGCGCGGCTCCCGATTTTGCCCGCCTCTTCGTTGGCGAAGATCACGACCTCGAGGGGATGGCGTGTTGTCACGCCGGCCTCGTCGAGCGCCTGCGCGACCTCGATGGCACCGATCGAGCCGACCTGACCGTCGTAGTTGCCGCCGTCCGGGACCGAGTCGATGTGGGAGCCCAGCATCAGCGGAGGAAGAGTCGAATCTCGGCCGGCCCGTCGCCCGATGATGTTGCCTGCCGCGTCGATGCGAACGTTGAGGCCGGCGTCCCGCATGAGGTCGGTGACGAAGTTTCGACCGTCGCGATCGGCCTGGCTGAACGCGACGCGGCTGACGCCTCCCTCCAGAGTTCGGCCAAAGCTGGAGAGTGCCTCGAGATGCGCCAGTACACGAGCTCCGTTGATGTCTAGACGCTGTGGTGGTGATTGGGCGAAGAACGTGAGTGGAACGAGCAAGACGAGTGTAGTGACGAGACCGCGCTGCGCCATCCACAACCTCCCTCAACTTGGGAACGGCCAAGTCTACCGCAGGGGGGGACGGGGCGTCAGGAGGGCCAGCAGAGGGCCCCTAGAAAGCCGACGTTCAAGCCGGGATTTTCATTTTGCCTGTCCCGGAGGGCACCGTTATACACCCGACCGCCGCCGCGCGCACGAATTTCTGTTCGTCGCACAATCGTCCAGCTCCAGAGACTGTCACTCAGCCCGCGCTGACGTGCGACCGACTGGAGCCGCTGTTTTCACGGCATTTCTCAGACACTGGTCCACACGTGCGCCGTTTCTTCGCCGGAGTTCCTCGGGAAGCGGTCGCCCGCTATCCTCCCGGCACGGGCAGCGCCCAGATCCTCCGCAGCATGTCGCCGAACAGCCGACGGGTCAGATGCCCTTCTGCCAGCAGGAGCCAGTAGTCCCTGGCATGCTTCACCAGCCGGCCTCCGGTTTTCACCAGCCGCTGCTGGAGACTCGTGAGCGACCAGCGCGTGACCCGCGGCGGCAGGACCCATCTGCGCCAGAGGTTGCCCAGGTTGTAGGCCAGGACACTCAGTTGCAGGCGCACTTCGTTCGCCCGGAACCGAGGGCACGACAGCCGCGTCCAGTGGGTGGCCTGCTTGCCTTCCTTGATCCATTGCTCCGCCGTGCCGCGCTTGTTGTAGAACCGTACGACCGAGCGGCTCGGGAGGGCCATCTTGGTCACGATGAAGCCGACGCGCGGGAACAGCTCCCCTCGGTGGTGCTCCACCTTGGCGACAATCCGTCTGGGCGTGGTCCAGCTCTTCGCCTGATAGCGGAAACTCTTGTAGCGCACCAAGGGCTTGCGGCTCGGCCGTCCCGGCGGACGAAAGAGGAGGGCTTCGATTTCCAGCTCCACGCTCTTGTTCGCCGGCATGCGGATGACATAGTCCACGTCGCGCGTCTCGAGCGCGTCGTAGATCTCCGGCTTGGCAAACGCCGCGTCCGCGCGGAACGCCACGCGCGTACCCTCCGCCTGCTGCCGGTCAATTTCCGGCACGAGCAGGTCGTCCCAATCGTCGGCGCTATGCACGTTGCCGGGCCGCAGCGGGGCGGCCACGCAGTCGCCGTGCTCGTTGAACAGAAACAGCGGGTGGTAACAGACTGATTCAAAGTGTCCGTTGTACGCGCTCCCTTCCTGCGCCCCATGCACCGGGCTCTCACTCGAATCCATGTCGAGCACAATCCGGCCGGCGCGCGTTGGCATCTCAGCCTGTGCGAGCACCTCCCGGTTCACGGCCATCAGCCCGACGAGCTTCTCCTCTCGGGTCAGCAGCTCAGTCTCGAACCAGTGCAGCGGCGAGGTCAGCGCGCCACCGCGGTCCCAGAGCGTTGGCGCCCCGATGAGACGAAACGTCGGGTCCGCCGACACGCGCACCGCATCGTTCAGGTCTTCGTAGCCCGCGAGCCGGCTGTAGACCGACTGTCGCAGGAGATCCGCCAGGCTGAACTGGGTGTGCAAGCCCTGTCGGGAGTCGCTCAGGTGCTCGGCGATGAGTGTCGCCAGCCCCAGGCGTTCATCCAACTCGCGCACCAGAAGGAGACCGGCGTCGGAGGTGATGCGCGACCCCTGGAATGCGACCTTCAGAAAGCCATTGAACGTGAACTGAAACGCCTCGTGCTGTCATTCACCCACAGGGTGTCACCCTCCGTGGCGGGGTTCCTTGCGTCGGAGCCCCGGAAATCAAGGCGCGACGACTGGTCTGCCGATACGGTACCACAGCCAAATCGGAAATCCGGGCGTAATCATGAGAAACCGCTGCCCGTCGGGCGCGATGTAGTAGGTGCGGCCGGCAGAACCTGCTTGCTCTGTTCCTCGCGAGGAAGGTCACCGTACCAGGCACAGCAGCCCCAAGCCCGAGAGGGTCGCCGGCCGGTCGTCTTCCTACCCACCAGACAGTCTGGTCATCAACACCCACATCGGCCTGTTGCCTGCTTCATACGTCTCCAGCGGGGCGAGCTCGCCGCTGGTCTGGTCGACCTCGTAGGAAGCCAGGCGGCCCGAGTCCAGACCAGCAACGATGAGGAAGCTGCCTTCCGGGTCAAGACTGAACGCTCTGGGTACCGGCTCGGTGGGGACCCGACCTGTGGCCGTCAGCCGACCGGTCGATGAATCGACGCTGAAACTGACGACACTGTTATGGCCACGGTTGGGAGCGAACAGGAACCTCCCCGAAGGAGTGATCTGAATCTGGGAGCAGGTGTTTGCTTCGCTGTACCCGGCGGGCAGCGTGGTGATGGTTTGAAGGGGCGCGAGCGTGCCTGCCATCGGGTCCAGATGGTAGACCGTCACGCTGCTGCCTTGCTCGTCAGAGAAGTAGACGATGTCCAGTGTCGGGTGAAAGGGCCAAGGCCCTGGGCCCCAGGTATTCCCGTGGCGAGTACCGAGGCGGATCGTTGGGAGTGAGATGCCCGGTCTTCTCGTCAAACCGGAACTGAAAAATTGCGTTCGGACCCCGATTCGCGATGTGCGGCACGAACGCGAACCGGTTGGACGGGTCGGTCTGGACGGCATGGGCCCCACCGGCGGTATAGCGCCATTCGATGGGCGGGAATGTGGCAACGCCGTCGCTGTTTACAGTATGGACCGCCGCGGTGCTCTGATAGTGGTACGCGGAGAGCACGAACCGACCCGTGCGGTCGGTAGCCAGGTACACCGGCTCGCCCTGCAGTGGCGCGGTCCCAATGAGAGAGAGTCCGCCGGTGCGTGGATCGATCCGGTAGCTGGAGATTTCCTGGCTGCCCCTCCGCCCCACGTAGAGAAAGTTCCTGCCTGGGTCGATCGCCAGCGGCGCCGGTCCGCCGTCAACCGCGACATCCTCCTGCCAGGCGAGCTTGCTGGTCGCAGGGTCCACTGTGAAGATCGAGATTCTGTCGTCGTCCTGGAGCGAGACGTAGCCGTGATACTTGGTTTGCCGGCGAACCTCGACGGTGCCTGCTGAGCTGCCGCGCCCGGACATCAGCCCTACGCCCGCCGCCGCTGCGCTCTTCATGAAACCGCGCCGATCAGTTAGGACTGACGACGCCGTCAACGACCGACCTCCTCTGCTTCTGCATCATCGGACACCGTCCTTTGGGAGCCATCTCCGGAGGACCACCGGAGGGGACTGGCTCTCACACAGGCCAATTCGCCGGGCCACCGCAGCATGCCACAAGCTATCGCAACAAATCGAGCTCGAACACCAACGGCACCAGCGTTCCTGTCCCTTTTTAATTAACTCAATTACTTGCACCAGGTAGAGGAGGTGCGGGACTTCCTCGGGCACGCGAACATCTCCACGACGAGCCGGTATCTCGCCAGCACGCCGGGGCGTCTCGAACGGGCTCTAGAAAACCTCAAATCTGACCTTCGTCACACATCCGTCACACAAAGGGCCAATTCGGATGACCAAGACGCGTCTCATCCGACACAAAAAAAGTCGAGGAACTTGTTGAAGCAGAACGGTTAAGGACTTGATGGGCCGCCTGGGGATCGAACCCAGGACTCCGTGATTAAAAGTCACGTGCTCTACCACTGAGCTAGCGGCCCGTGAGGTAGGGAAGTCAACGACTCACGCCGATTGTGTGGTGCTCCCGATGTCTGTTCTCGCCCCATTGTGCCAGAAACTGTGCCCGCCACAGTCTCGGAGTTGGTCGCGAGAAACCTGTCTCGGTACAAGACAGGACAGTGGGAAACGGGAACCCAGCATGGGCACCCAGAACCCAGCCCCTGAACGGTCACGCCTGCTGCTTCCCTATCCTCTCGTCGGCAGCGTCGGCAGCGGGAACGACGTCGATGTGAAGTAGATCTCGGTGATCGCCTTGATGCTGCGCGCGCCGTACCGGAACGGCACGATCAGCCGCAGCGGCGCGCCATGCTTCGGCGGGATCGGCTCGCCGTTGAGCATCCAGGCCAACACGACCTGCGGATGCATCATCGTCTTCATGTCCTCTTCGATCCAGTACCCGTCGGCGGCGATGATCCGGCAGTAGTGCGCGAACGGCTGGATGCCCAGCATCTCCGCGAAATCCGAAAACCGGACGCCGGTCCAGGTGACGATGCCGCTGGGGTTGGGGGCGCCGCACTGCAGCAGGACGGTGTAGGTGTGCCGGGGTAGCGACTCGAGGTCACCGAACGTCAACGTCCCCTGGCGCTCCGCCGTGCGCCGACTGTCGATCTTGATCCGCATCCGACGGTAGTCGAACTCGATGTCTGGAGGTTCGCCTTGCGTGTACCGCCACAGGTTCGGCTCGGAAATCGTCCCGGCCGTGCTCGGCGGATGCTCGGGCGCCGAGCCATCGGGCAGCAGCGGCAGGTCGGCGATGTTGCGGACCCTGGCGTCCACCAGCCCGTCGGGCGCCGGCTGCGCCGCCTGCGCGGTGCCGGCCAGCAACTGGTCGGGCCTGAAGCCCAAAGAGAAACCGGTCAGCGTAGTGCCAGAAAGACGAATCGCATCGCGTCGTGAAAGTTTCATGGTGCCTCCCTATGCCCACAATTCTGCGTCAGAGGCGCGTCGAGGTCAAGTCGAGGGTGACACCCTAATCTGACGCCCAACCTGCAGCGGTCATGGCTGGGCTCGATCGCAAGATCTTGGGGATCGGTCAGCTGTATTTCCGTCAATTTGACAAACCCTGTCGGGCATGGCGCGGTAGCACCTGTCCGTTCAACGTCAACTTGACGGTGTCCTCCAGACGCCTCGCGACACAGCGCCTTCGGTTCCGGTTGTCGTTATTATCCTGTCTCCTTGAGAATCAGCCGACTGCGCGTCGAGCGCACGTTGGGCAGCTTGCGGATCTTTTCAATGATCTCGTCGAGTTCATCGGTGTCGTCGGCTTCGGCGATGACGACCAGGTCCTCGTTGCCGCTGACCTCGTAGACCACCTCGACGCCGGGCCAGTCGGCGATGCGCTGCGTGAGATCGGAGGTGTGCACGTTGGTGTCGGACTGTATCTCGATCAGCGCCTTCAGGTTCGCTCCGCGCGTCCTCACCGTGAAGCGGCAGATCACGCCTTGGTCGGTCAATCTTTTGATGTGGGCCCGCACCGTCCCCTCCGATGAGCCGAGCGCCTCTGCCAGGTTCACAAAGCTCTCCCGCCCGTTGGCCCGGAGCAAGGCCAACAGGCGGTGATCGAGCTCTGTCGTTGCTTTACCCATGGGTCTACGATTGTCTAGGATTATGCTACTGAAATAGTGTATACTGTGCACTAGATGCTATGAATACGTCAATGTCTCACGGATCACTTAGTTTTGACAGGGGGGATATGGTCCGGCTTCTAGACTCGACTCTGCGCGAGGGAGAGCAGACTCCGGGGGTCTACTTCGACCCACACATCAAGCTCGCCGTCGCCGAGCTGCTCGACGCGGTTGGGCTCGACTTCGTGGAGGCCGGCCATCCCAGCGTGGGTCCCGAGATCCGGGCCACGGTCGAGCGTGTGGCGGGCGCCGGCTTGCGCGCGACCGTGGCGGCCCACGCGCGCTCCTTGAAAGAAGATGTGCAGGCGGCGCTCGATTGCGACGTCGGCATGATCGGCATCTTTTTCTGCGTTTCGGAGCGGCGCCTTTCGGGCGTGTTCCGGATGCAGCTCGATGAGGCCATCGATCGCATCACGACGGTCATCGCGTACGCCAAGGCGGAGCGGCCGGATCTGCTCGTGCGCTACACGCCCGAGGACACGGTGCGGAGCGAGTTCAAGAATGTGGTCCGCGCCATGCTCGCCGCCGTGCGTGCCGGCGCGGACATCGTGAGCGTCGCCGACACCACCGGCGCGATGATACCAGGCAGCCCGAACAACCTGCACGACTACATCACCCGGCTCAAGTTCGAGCTTAGCCAGGCTGGGTTGAGCCCACGCATCGCGGTCCACTGCCACAATGACAGGGGGCTGGCGCTGGCCAACGCGCTGGACGCGGTGCGGGCGGGCGTGGACATCGTGGATGTCTCGGTGCTGGGCCTCGGCGAGCGTGCCGGAATCGTCGACATGGCGTCGATGATGTCGGCGCTCCAGATCGATCTGGGACAGGCCGAGCGTTTCGAGCTCGCCCGTCTGCCCGAGCTCTACAGCTTGGTCAGCGACTACTCGGGCGTTCCGATCCCGGTGCACTTTCCGATCGTGGGCAAAAACGCCTTCACCCACTGCGCCGGTGTGCACTCGCAGGCGGCGATCGAGAACCCGCTTCACTATCAGAGTCTCGATCCTACGCACTTCGGTCGCGCGGCCGAGATCTGTCTCGATCACATGTCAGGCCGCGCCGCGCTCGATCAGGCGCTCGCGAGAATAGGCGCCGCCCATCTTGCCGCCGAGACCCGCAAACGGCTTTTGGCCGAGGTCAAGACGATAGGCCAAAAGGGGCGCACGGTCGATCTCAAAGAGCTCGCACACCTGGTGAGCTTCTTGGCGCCGCTCAGCGGCAGAAAATTGGAGGCGGTCTGATGGGGACACTCGTCGAGCGGATCCTGTCGCGGCGGATGGGCGGGCCCGTCACGGCCGGCGATATCATCATCGCCGAGCTCGACAGCTACATGAGCCACGACAACACCACGCCGCTCGCGATCAAAGCCTGGCGTGCTATTGGCAAACCGATAAAGCACAAGGAGCGGATCGTTATCCATTTCGATCACGCCTATCCCGCGCCGAATGTGGCCGCCGCGATCAATCAAAAACAGTCGCGGGAGTTCATCAAGGCTGAGGGTATCGACCACTTCTTTCACCGAGGCATCTGCCATCAGGTGATGATCGAGGAGGGCTTCGTCGCACCCGGACGCGTGATCATCGGCGCCGACTCGCACACCAACACGTACGGCGCGTTCGCCTGTTTTGCCGCTGGCTTCGGCTCGACCGAGATAGCCGTGGCCTGGGTATCAGGAAGGGTCTGGTTGAGGGTGCCCGAGACGATTCGAGTCAATCTCGAAGGCCGGCTGGCTCTCGGTGTCTACGCCAAGGACGTGATGCTCGAGACCGCGCGCCAGCTCGGCATGGACGGCGCGAGTTACGCGGCGATCGAGTACGGTGGCCCGTTCATCGAGGCGTTGCCGATGGCCGATCGCATCGTCTTCGCCAACATGTCGACCGAGCTTGGCGCCAAGTGCGGACTGATTGCGTCCGACCAGACGACGTTCGCTTTCTTGGAAACTGAGACCACTGCTGAAGGACCGTTCGAGACTTTTGCGCCCGATGCCGACGCCCGCTACATGAAACGCATCCACGTCGATGTGTCGGAGCTCGAGCCGCTGGTGGCGTGTCATCCGCGCGTCGACGACGTGGTCCCCATCGGCAAGCTGGAAGGCACGCCTATCGACGAAGTGTTCATCGGAACCTGCACCAACGGTCGCTACGAGGATCTGGAGCTGGCGGCGAGTCTGCTCGAAGGCAAGCAGGTGGCGAGGTACACGCGCACTATAGTGACGCCGGCCAGCCAGCGCATCCATGATCGACTCGAGGCCGCGGGCGTGCTGAGGACGTTTCACGATGCGGGCTGCGTCGTGACGTCGACCGGCTGCGGCGCCTGCATCGGGCGTCACGGCGGCGTGCTGGCACCGGGTGAGCGAGCGTTCACCACGATGAACCGCAACTTCGTCGGACGCATGGGATCGGCTCAGGCCGAGATCTATCTGGGCAGTCCGGCGTCGGCGGCCGCCACGGCTCTGGCTGGCTGCATCAGCGATCCGCGCAAGATCTTGGGGGCTTGATGCGAGCTTGGAAATTCGGCGACAACGTCAACACCGACGAGATAATCCCCGGCCGCTACAACATCACCACCGATCCGACCGAACTGGCCGAGCATGTGTTCTGCGAGGTCCGGTCTGACTACGCGCCCGGTGTGGCCCAGGGGGACGTCGTGGTGGGCGGCAAGAACTTCGGCTGCGGTTCGTCGCGCGAGCACGCCCCCATCGCCATCAAAGGCTCCGGTGCGGCATGTGTCGTGGCTCAGTCTTACGCGCGAATCTTCTTCCGAAATGCGATCAACATCGGGCTGCCGATTCTCACCTGCCCAGACGCGTCAGAGATCGCGGAGTCCGACGAGCTCGAGGTCGATCTCGTCTCCGGCGTGATTACCAACCGCACCAAGGGAACGGTCCACCAGGCTCAGCCTTTATCAGAGTTCATGCTGAAGATTGTCGCCGCGGGTGGCATCGTGCCGTACCTCACAAATCATGACATCGAGGAGCTCGAATGAAGCTGGCTGTGCTTGCTGGCGACGGCATCGGTCCCGAGGTGACGGACGAGGCCGTGCGTGTGCTCGAGGCGGTTGAGGACGCGAAGCTGCTCGACGACGGCGCGGGCTTTGAGCTCACGCATGGCGCCATCGGTCACGGCGCCTACCGCGAGTACGGGACACCGCTGCCGGACGCGACGGTCGAGCTCGTGCGCGAATCGGACGCGACGCTGCTCGGTGCGGTGACGACGCCGCCCGACATCGAGGGCTACCGCTCGCCGGTGTTGAGGCTTCGTCAGGAGCTCAATCTGTATGCCTGCGTGAGGCCGATACGCTCGTTGCCCGATGCCGAGCGCGCAATAGACATGGTCTTCGTGCGCGAGAACACCGAGGGCCTGTACAGCGGCGTCGAGCGGGCCGATGCCGTGAGAGCGGTGACCGAGCGTGTGATCACGCGCAAAGCCTCCGAACGCATCGTGCGGTTCGCGCTCGAGCTCGCCAGGCAGCGCGGCGACACCACGCTGATGGTCGTTCACAAGGCGAACGTTTTGAGAGCGACCTGCGGTCTGTTTCGCAAGGTGGCATTCGAAGTGGGCGAGCAGATGCCTGACATTCGGGTCGAGGAGATGCTGGTCGACACCTGCGCGATGGAGCTCATCCGCGCGCCCGAGCAGTTTGGCGTCATAGTGACGACGAATCTCTTCGGAGATATCCTGAGCGACGAAGCCTCGATGCTGGTCGGAGGTCTCGGTCTCGCTAGCTCGGCCAACATCGGTTCGGAAGCGGCCGTCTTCGAGCCGGTCCACGGCAGCGCCCCCGACATCGCGGGCACAGGCCGCGCGAATCCGCTCGCAGCCATCCGCGCTGCGGCGCTGATGCTCGAGCACGTCGGAGAGATGGCGGCCGCGGCCAGCGTCGAAGCCGCGATCGAGGCGGCCGTGACGGCGCGGCAAGTCACGCCCGATCTGGGTGGCGCACTGACCACGACCCAGGCCACCGACGTCGTGATCGCGAAGCTTGTGGATGCTCCGAACGCCGGTCGATCGGAGCCGGCCGCGGCAACCGGCTAGCAGCCCGCGGTGAAAGTCCAGCGAGGCACCGAGACCGCTGGGGCCGGCCGTCGACGCGCTGTCCACCCTGGCGGGCGACTCGCCTGCGACCCCCGTCCCAGCGCCCGGCCGCGGTTCGCGATTGCCGCTTGTTGTCACATTAGGGTTAGGGTGAGTGCTACGTTCGCCGCGGCACTTACTGGTCCTGCAGGACTGCTGACAGGTAGCAAGTGTCAGAGGATGCTCTGGCCGAGCGCCGAGAGGACGAGCTCGGCTGCCAGCTGCGCGGTCGTGTTCTGCAGGTCGAGGATCGGGTTGACCTCGACCATGTCGAGTGACAGCAGCCGGCCCGAGTCGGCGATCAGCTCCACGAGCATGTGCGCCTCGCGATAGTCGAGTCCGCCCTTGACCGGGCTGCCGACGCCCGGCGCGATCGTCGGATCGCACGCGTCGAGATCGAAGGAGACGTGGATTCCTGCTGTGCCGGCGCCGGCGATGGTCAGCGCCTGGGTGGTGATGTCCGCGATTCCCGCCCGACCGATCTCTTTCATCGTGAAGACGTGGACCCCAGAGTCGCGGACGATGTCGCGCTCGCGATCGTCGAGGTTACGCACGCCGATTAGGACGGTGCGCTGCGGCTTGACCTTCGGCGCGAAGCCGCCAATCTGCGCGAGCTCGTGAGGCTCTCTGCCGAGCGCCGCCGCCAGTGGCATTCCGTGCACGTTGGCGGACGTGGTCGTCAGCGGCGTGTTCATGTCGCCGTGGGCGTCCACCCAGATGAGGCCGAGGGTGCGGCGCTTTCGGCGGGTGAACTCAGCCGTGGCCGCGACGGATCCGGCGGCCAGGCTGTGGTCGCCGCCGAGCACCAGCGGGAGCGCGCCATCGTCGAGGCTGTCCCGGGCTGTTTGAAAGACCTTGTGGCAGGCTCGCGCGATCTCCCGAACATACCGCTTGCGCGCGTCACCTGGGCGTTTGGTCTCCGGGATCGGCACGGCGGTGTCGCCTCTGTCAATGACGGCGTAGGACAACGCCCGGAGGCGGTCGTGGAGGCCGGCGAGCCGGATGGCCGAGGGGCCCATGTCGACCCCCCGGCGTCCGGCGCCGAGGTCGAGGGGCATGCCGATGATGTGGACGGAACGTATAGACGGACCGATAAGGGACCCGGCGGCGCGAGGCCGCCTGAGAGCATATCTTGGGAGTTTGGCGGTTTCAATAAACGTATGATAGTGTGTGATTTACGGCGCTGGCTCGAAGCTTAAGTACCGATTCAGCCCGCCCCCCTCTAAGGAGCCTGCACAGTGGCGAAGCGGTTTGATGTCGGCGCACGTATCTCCGAACCCACCTACGGTGTGGGATCGGTCATTGCGGTCGAAGATGCGTATACGCGGATCGATTTCGACGAGCACGGCATCAAGAAGTTCCTGACGAGTCTTGCCCGCTTCGAGCACTCGAATGCGCCAGCGCCGGCCGGCGCCCGGAAGCGGAAGCGGAAGACCGCCGCGAAGACAGCAAAGTCGAAGGCGGCTCCGGCCACGACCGCGAAGACCACGAAGTCCGCGAAGACCACGAAGACCACGAAGTCCGCGAAGACCACGAAGAAGTCCGCGAAGACCACGAAGACCACGAAGTCCGCGAAGACCAAGAAGTCCGCGAAGACCACGAAGACCACGAAGTCCGCGAAGACCAAGAAGTCCGCGAAGACCACGAAGACCACGAAGTCCGCGAAGACCAAGAAGGTCAAGGCCGCGGTCGCAGAGTCAGCCTGACCGATCGGCTGCGGCCACCAGATCGGCAGCCGCGCGCGCTGTCATCCGTCCATCCTGCACACAATCGGGAATGCCCACGCTCCGGTAGCTACTGCCCGTGACGAACAGTCCGGGCCAGCGGCCCAGGTGCGTGTCAATCGCCTCGAGTCGATGTGCGTGACCCACCTCGTGCTGCGGGCTGCGGTTGGTCCACCGGTAGACGCGTGAGATTTCTGGCGGCCCCTGGATGCCGAGGAGTCGCGCGAGGTCTCGATGCGCAAGCGCCGCGAGCGCGGTGTCGTCTGGCCGCCGATCGAGGGCGCCGGGGTCGCGGGCGCCGCCGATGAACGCCCGCAACAGGACCTTCCCGTCGGGAGCGCGTCCGGGCCATTTCGAGGACACCCAGGAACCGGCGATGATCGAGACGTCCGGCTCGACGCGGGGGACGACAAAGCCGCTGCCGCGCAGGGGGTGTCGGATGTTCGCGCGGGAGTAAGTGAGCGCGACGGTGGCGGTCGAGGCGTGTGGGATGGTGCGACAACTGGCGGCGAGCGCGGCGTCTCTTGGCTCCAGCAGCACCGCCGCCGCCGGCGCGGGCACGGCCAGAATGAGGGCCGTCGCCGTGGCCGACGCCGACCCGGCGTCAATCACAAAGGGGCCATCACCCACGATGGCGGTGACCGGTGCGCGGCGTGAGATCCGGTCAGCCGGGAGCGCTGCCGTGAGAGCGGTCGCGAGCTCGCCGATGCCGCCGGGCAGCGATCGGAACATGCCGTCGGGTGACGGCCGGGCCCGCAAGCGTCGAAACGCCCGAATTAGGCTGCCGCCGCGCTGTTCGGCCGCGAGCAGCCGGGGAAACAACGCCCGCATCGACAGGCGATCCACGTCGCCGGCGTGGATGGTTGCGAGCAGGGGCTCGGCCAGGTAACGGACCGCCTCCTGGCCGAACCGGCGGCCGAAGAACGAGGCGATCGATTCGTCCTCGGTCTGGCCGAGGCGGCGAGGCGGCAGCACCAGGTCCAGACCAAACCGCAGCTTGCTCACAGGCGAAAAGAGCCGCGTCGTGGCGAACGGTCCCAGCCGCGTCGGGATGCCGAGTACCGAGGCCTCCGGCAGCGGGTGCAGCGTACCGTGGCGGAGGATGTAGGCCGTGCGGGGCTCGAGGGTTGGGTGGAGGCGTGCGCCGAGGCCCAGCTCCTGGCACAGTTCGATAGCCGCCGGTTTCTGCACGAGCAAGGCATCGGGACCGGCGTCGATGATGAACCCGTCGATGTGCTCGGTCAGGATGACGCCGCCGACCCGGTCGGATGCCTCGAACAGACGGAAGCGGACCCCACGCCGGTGCAGTTCGTACGCGGCCGACAGGCCGGCGATACCGCCACCGACGACCGCGACCGCGACCCGCTCCACGCGCTCAGTTCCCCGCGGGGGTACGCCGCCCGCGCTGGTGGACGTACCGAGCCAGCGCTTGGACGTGTTCGACCGAGGTACTCGGCAGGATGCCGTGCCCCAGGTTGAAGATGTGGCCGTCTCGGCCGTCGGCTCGGGCGAGCACGTCATCCACGCCGCCGAGCATCCGCTCGATGGGTCCCAGCAGCAGCGTGGGATCGAGATTTCCCTGGACCGCGCGATCGAAGCCGACGCGCTCCCACGCCTCGTCCAGCGGAGTCCGCCAGTCCACACCGATTACGTCGCCGCCCGCGTCGCGCATGTCGGCGAGCAGGTGTGCGGTACCGGTGCCAAAATGCAGCACCGGCACGCCCAGTGCCTGGGCCTGGCTCAGGATGCGCTGAGAGTGCGGCAGCAGGAACTCGCGGTAATCGGCTGCCGTGACGGCGCCTACCCACGAGTCGAACAGCTGGACCGCCTGTGCGCCGGCCTCGATCTGCGCGGTAAGATAGTCGGCGATCAGGCCGGACAGCGTATCGCACAGTCGGTGCCACAGCTCGGGCTCGCCGTACATGAGTGCCTTCGTCCGGGCATATTGCTTCGACGGGCCCCCTTCGATGGCGTAGGAGGCCAAGGTGAAGGGCGCCCCCGCGAATCCGATCAACGGTACACGTCCGTCGAGCTCGTGTCGCAGGAGACGAATGGTCTCGAGGACATGGCCAAGCGCGTCGCGAGGGTCGAAGGTGCGCAGGTGGGTGATGTCGTCCGCCGTGCGGAGTGGCCGCTCGATGACCGGGCCTTCGCCTTTGACGAAGTCGAAGGGGATGCCCATCGGCTCGAGCGGCAGGAGCAGGTCGGAGAAAAGGATCGCGGCGTCGACGTCCAACTGTTCGACCGGTTGGAGGGTCACCTGAACGGCCAGCTCGGGCTGGCGACAAATGTCGAGGAGCGAATGCTGTTCGCGGATGGCCCGGTACTCGAGCATATACCGCCCGGCCTGACGCATGAACCACACAGGGGTCGTGTCAACAGGCTCCAACCGGCAGGCGCGCAGAAAGCGATCGCTCACAGCCGGCATCGTACTACGAGGTAGTGCGTGGGCCGGATTTATGCTACCCTCCCGAAGTTTGAGTCCGATTCTGGTGCGTCCGGTCCGTGAGCAATTCGAACACGATCGGGTAATCCGTCTGCTCCACACGCGCTGGCGCCGCCGATACGAGGTTGGGGTGAATCTCAGCGGCGAGCCGACGGCGCCGCTCCGATTCGGCGTTCGGACGCTGTTCCCCGATCTCATCCTCACGACGAACGATCGCGCTCGCCGACTGCACTGCGTGGTCGAAGTCGAGACGTACGAGTCCCTCAACTATTTGGAAGCGATGGCCCAGTGGATACCCTTTGCCCGGGTCCGCGCGCCGTTTCATCTGTACGTGCCGATCGGCGGGGTGGAGACGGCTAAGCGGTTGTGCGCTGAGAAGGGCATCGTCGTCGACGAGATCTGGAGCTACCACACGGTTGGATCGGAAGTGCGGTTCACCCTGGCGCGGCGGGCACCGGCCAAGGCGAAGACGAAGCGCAAGGCGAAGGCGCACGTCAAGGGTCGGACCAGGGCCAAGGCCAGAACCACTGGCAAGGCGAAGCAGAAGACGAGTGCAAAGGGCGCGCGCAAGAGGCCGGCTCGGGCGATGTCTGTCAAGTCGAGCAAGGGCGTCAACCGCGTCACGGCGGAGAAACCATCGACGGGGACGCGCGCGGCGAAGGGCCGGACCGCGGCCGGGCGCGCAGCGACACGTACGACGCCCACCGCGCGTCGGCTGACCGTGCGCAGGTCGGCCGGCAAGCGGGGCTCGCGTCGATAGGCGTCCGAAGGGTTCGCGCCGTTTCATCGTAGGCGCACCGGGGCGCGAGGTTCCACGCAGCAATGCCGTTTCTTCGGTTCGCCCGCGATCGTCGCGGGTACGAGAGCACGTACCTCGTGCACACCTACCGCAGCGGTCGAAAGACTGTCTCGCAGGTGTTGTACTGGTTCCGGACCCCACCGCACGTCAAGGTCGGCCGTCCGGCGCTTGACGAGGCCACGATGCGCGCGATTGAGCAGGCCTACCCGGATCTATCCTTCGACTGGGAGAACTTGCTGAAACGGCGTCGGCCACCGCCGCCGGCGTTCGAGCAACGCGGTGGCGGGCGGCGGCGCGCCGCGGCGGAACCGGTGCGCAAGCGGCGGATGGGGACGACGAAATCGACGGCAACGCGAAGCGTCACCGTGGTCGCGACGAAGCCGGACAGGGCGGCCGCGGCGGCCGACGGGCCAGCAGCGGTGACGGCGGACGAGTCGCTCGCTCGGCGGTCGGGGCTGGACGGAGCGGATAGCGGGCCGGAACGGGCTGAGTCTGGCGCGGCGCGGGCGGGCGAGACGGACACTCCAGCGAATGGGCCGGCGCGACGGCGTCGCCGATCGCGCCGGGGCGGTGTGCGGCGGACACGCCGCCGGAAACGCCCGCCCGGCACATCTGCCGAAGGTGGTGAAGCCGCGACGGCCCCGAGTCCGGAGCAGTCGACGTCGGCCGAGACGCCCGATGCCGACCAGACCGATCCGACTTAACAGCCCGTGGATCTGTCGGTCCCGCGGGTATAATAGACGCTATGACATCAGGACAGCCGAGCAACCCGTGGTGTGCGGTGGGCGGGACCGGCCTGGTCGCTCTGGCGGTGGTTGTGGCCGCGTTGCTGCCGTCATCCACTGGTGCGCAGCAGATTCCAACGCTGTTTGGGTCCGGGGACGATCAACCCATCTTCCGAGCGGACGTGACGCTCATCACGAACGACGTGATCGTCCGTGATAGGAGCGGCCAATTCGTCTCGGATCTGACCAAGGACGACTTCGTCATCGAAGAGGACGGTGTCAGACAGGAGATCGCGTCGCTGGTGCTCATCCAGGGCGGGCGGGCGTTCAACTTGCAGATGCCAGCGCCGGCACCGGTGGTCGAAGGGATCATTCTGCCGACGGCACGCCCGAGCAACGACACAGCGGGCCGGGTGTTCATGCTCTTCGTGGACGATCTACACATGGAGGCGGACCAGACGCCGCGCGTTCGCGATCTGTTCAAGCGAATTGCAAAGAATCTCGTGCACGAAGGCGACCTGTTCTCGATTGTGTCCAGCGGCCCGTCATCGATTGCGATCGACCTCACGTACGATCGCGCGTTGCTCGACGCGGCGATTGGCAAGATCATGGGCAACGGCATGACGCCGACCGACATCATCCGCGGGCCGCAGGGGAGCCAGGGACCCCTGGAGCTCCTTTATCGAGCGAATGTCGCGGTGGCGACGGCGCTCGACATCATTCGGGTGCTCCAGCAACTGGAGCACCGGCGCAAGGCGATCATCTATGTCAGCGCTGGGTACGACCTGAATCCGTTCGAGGACTCTCGCTTCCTCGAGGCGAGGTCGTTCGGTGGCGCTGGCGGTCGCTTCATGTTCGAGGACGAAGAGGGGCGCGCCCGCACGAACCCGTTCATGAATCAGACGAACTACCAGTTCTCTGACCTCGATCTGTCCAATCAACTCAACCGCCTCGTCCGCGCCGCCAATCGCGCCAACGCGACGTTCTACACGCTTGACCCGCGGGGCTTGATTGCGGGGGCTGACATGGGCGACATGGAGGGCCAGCTCGATCTGGGCCAGTGGTGGGATTATGTGCGGAAATCGCAGGATAGCCTCCGAACACTGGCAGAGGGCACGGGCGGATTCGCCGTCGTCAACCAGAACAACTTCGATCAGGCCCTGCGGCGGATCGACGCCGAGACGAGCGACTACTATGTGATCGGGTACTACTCGAACAACTCGGATCCGACGCGGTGGCGCCGACGCCTCGCGATCGCCGTCGACCGAGACGACGTCGACGTCTGGTCCCGTACGGGCTACGAGCTCGCGGAACCCGAAGAGACCGAACCGCTCCGCTGATCGGCCAGTGAGCGAGTGATCTACTGACCGGACAGATCGGCGCCGACGCATCTGGACGCCCTCCATGGCGCCGCGCGGTGCGCGCGTCCAGCCGGTCACGTTCCAGCAAAGACGCGGCGCGTGTCAAGCGATCGACAATTTGCTACAATGCCGGCAAATTTTCTCCCCCTCCCGAACCATCCATTCGAGAAGGAGTTGCGCCTCGTGAGTAGACTGCCGATCGTGCGCGCGACCGGGATCGTCATCCTGGCGTGGATCATGGCTGTGGGATTCGGGAGCGCGGCCGCGTGGGCGGCGCCGGAGCCAGGCGGCGCCGTGGCGGAGGCCGGTCAGACGGGCGCGGCTCGGCCACGCGTGAAGCGCGACGCGCGCGGGGAGCTCGTGCCGGATGTCCGGGCCGCGGCGGCTATCATCTACGATCCGATCCGGGGCGAGGTGCTTTGGGAGGAGCATTCTGACGAGCAGCGTTCGATTGCGAGCATCACGAAGATCATGACAGCCGTGGTGTTCATGGAGAGCGGTCCGGATTTGGCCCAGTCCGTCACGATCGAGTCGTCCGACGTTCGGCGGGCGTCGACCACATACGTGCGGCGAGGGGAGCGACTGAACGTCGGGGATCTCCTGCACCTGGCGCTGATCGCGTCGGACAACGGTGCGGCCCGAGTGCTGGCCCGGGTGTCGCGGTGGGGCGCTGACGTCTTCATGGACCGAATGAACGAGAAGGCCACGGTGCTCGGGTTGCGCAGCACGGTCTTCACCGACCCGTCGGGGCTCGATGCGGGCAATGTGTCGTCGGCCTACGACCTGTCACGTCTCATCGTCTACGCGGCGGGAAACGAGCGGATTGCCCAGATCATGCGGAAGCGGGAGTACCGCATCCGTACGAGCCGCCGGCGGGTGCGAATTCGAAACACGAACAAGCTGCTCGGCAACGAGATCAACGTGTGGGGTGGCAAGACTGGGTTTATCCGCAAGGCGGGCTACTGTCTAGTCGCGCTGCTTCAGTTGCCGCACGGCGAGTTGGTGTCGGTGGTCGTACTCGGCGCTCGCAGCGACGCCGCCCGATTCCTTGAAACCCGCCGTCTGCTTGGCTGGCTGAATACCCGACTCGCCGAGTAGCGCGGCCGCACCTTCCGATGTCGTTCCACGGGCGGGTTCCTGTCCCAGGGCTTCGCAACATGTCTTCCGGCCAGAACCTTCCGGCTACAGGCATTGCTCCTCGGTCAAAAATTTCCGTGCAGCGGAACTGGCTAGGCGTGATACCCGCGCTGCATTGCGGCGGCGTCGAGCGGCAGGGTCGCGATGCTGTCCACCGCCACGATCACCGGTCGCGTGCCGCGCCGCGCGTCGTACGCCTTCAGGTACCGCAAGCAGCGATCGCAGCCGTAGATCCGGTAGAGGCCGTCACGGCTGGCCAGCGAGGTGATGGACGCTTTGTCGGTGTTGTCGCAGTACGGGCAGGCGAAGTCGTGGAAGGGCCACTGGGCGGCACACCGCCCGCAGATGAGGAGTCGTTCGGCGGCGGGGGTGATCGTTGCGAAGTCCGGCTCGCCGCTGCATACGGGGCACGAACCACGGCGCCAGCCGGTCAGGTCGACGGACGCCCGGCACGCTTCCGCCCCCTTCGTCAAGAACGGCCGGGTGGCCAGGAGCAGGAGCTGGGCCAGCATGTCTGAGGGTGGCGGTGTCGTTTGCGCCAGGGCGGCGGGGCCGGCGTACCAGGCCGCGACCAGCGGCTCGAGGTCGTTGGCCTCGTGGGCGAGGTGCTGCGCCAGGGCGTAGTCGTCATCGTCAAGCGCTTCATGACGATGCAGGATGTCGGCGACCTCCCGCAGGACCATCCGGAAGTCGCTCCACTCGATCGGAATCTGGTTGAATCGTAGCAGCGGACGGGCTGAAGCATCCATGGGCGCGGTCGGGAGCGGTACCCGGGACTGAACGCGTCGCTCGACGGCCAGGAGCGCCAACTGGAGTTCGGCGGCGGACGCCAGGTTTGGCTGGGCCGCACGGAGTGCTTCCAGTTCGACGACGGCCGGCGAGGCCCGGCGGGTTGGGCGATCGGCTTCACGTTCACTCACGGTGGCATCGTCGCTCAGCGGGCGCGCGGGCGCAAGCAGCAGCGCGCATGCTAGACTGCGGCTCCGCTTGCGCAAGGAGGGTCATACTGGCCGGCGTAGGGCAGCACTCAGGCGCCGCAGTCCACGGCGTGTCGCCGCTTCGTGTGCTCATGGTTGCGTCGGAAGCGGTGCCCTTCGTGAAGACGGGCGGCCTGGCCGACGTAACATCGGCGCTTTCGGTGGCGATCGGCCAGCTCGGGCACCAGGTGACCCTCGCGCTGCCGCGGTACCGGGAGGTCGGTGACGTGGGCCGGTCGATGGGTCAGCGCGGCATCGCGCTTGGGCCTGAGGTGTACGACGTCGAGTTGTTCGAGACGGAGCTGGCCGGCAGGGTGCGGGTCCACCTGCTCGACTGCCCGGCGCTGTACGACCGCGAGGGGGTGTACGGCAAGGACGGAGCGGAGCATCCTGACAACCCGGCTCGATTCGGCGTGCTCGTGAAGGCCGCGCTGGATTTCGCGAGGAAGGACGGGAGGACACCGTCTATCGTGCACGCGCACGACTGGCAAGCGGCGCTGGCTGCCGTCTATCTCGCGCTCGACGACGCCCCTCCGGCACGGCCCGCCTCGGTCCTCACCATCCACAACCTCGCCTACCAGGGCCGCTTTCCCCCGGCGTGTCTGACGATGGTGGGACTCGACGGGCACCCCGAGGTCGGCGTGGCGATGGCGCACCGGGCCGAGGTCAGCCTGCTCAAGGGGGGGATCGTGTATGCCGACGCCGTGACGACGGTCAGCCCTCAATATGCGAAAGAGATTGTGGGCCCCGAGCTCGGCCGGGGCCTGGATTCCGTCCTGCGGGCGCGGGCCGACGGCGTGTCAGGCACCCTGAACGGAATCGACCTGTCGGTCTGGAATCCGCAGACTGACCCGTATCTTCCGGCGCCATTTTCCCGCGATGATCTGGGCGGCAAGGCGGCGTCCAAGCAGGCGGTCCTCGAGCGCTACGGCTTTGCCACCGATGCGGTGACGCTGGGACGACCGCTGATCGGCATCGTGTCCAGAATGGTGCCGCAAAAGGGGCTCGACCTGCTCGCGGAGATCGCCCAGGACCTGCCGACCCTCAGAGCGACCCTTGTCGTCCTGGGGACCGGTATGGCCGAATACGAGAATCTGTGGCGGACGCTGGCCGTCCGGTGGCCCGGGTGCATCGGGGCACGGATCGGCTTCGACGAGGAGTTGGCGCACCTCATCGAAGCCGGGGCAGACATGTTTCTGATGCCGTCGCGCTTCGAGCCGTGCGGGCTGAATCAAATGTACAGTCTGCGCTACGGCACGGTGCCGGTGGTCCGTGCCACCGGGGGCCTGGCCGATACGGTGGAGCCGTTCGATCGGGCCGCGAGCCGGGGAACCGGCTTCACGTTTGCCGAGTACTCGGGTGCTGCGCTGCTGACGGCGCTGCGCGAGGCCTTGGAAGCCTTCGGCGACCGGCCGGCCTGGCGGGAATTGCAGCTCCGGGGCATGGCACGGGACCATTCGTGGGACGTTTCGGCCCGAGAATATGTCAAAGTGTACAGGCGGGTCATGCGGGGTGCGGACGGGCGGGCCTCGAGATCCGGCGGGCAACCGCGACCGGGCAGCGGAGCGGCACCGGCCGATGGATCGTGAATTCCGAGGAGATCATGGCATCCGACAAGATTCAAACGTTCACGGACGGGAATTTCGAGGAGACGGTCATCAAGGCTGGCGCACCGGTGTTGGTTGATTTCTGGGCGGAATGGTGCGGGCCGTGTCAGCAACTGGCGCCGACGGTCGAGGCGTTGGCGAGTGATTACGACGGCCGCGTGGCCGTGGGCAAGCTGAACGTCGACGACAACCCCGGCGTGGCGGCGCGGTTCAGCATTCGTGGCATTCCGACACTCCTGCTCTTCAAGGGAGGGCAGGTCGTCGATCAGGTCGTGGGGCTCGCGGACGGTGCGCGGCTCAAGCAGATGATCGACAAGCATCTCTAGGGATTAATGGAAGAGATCATCATCATCGGATCCGGGCCGGCCGGACTGACGGCGGCATTGTACGCGGCGCGCGCCAATTTGCGTCCGCTGGTCATCGAGGGCGTCGACGCGGGCGGGCAACTCATGCTGACGACGATGGTCGAGAACTGGCCCGGATACCGCGACGGCATCATGGGCCCGGCTCTGATGGCGGAGCTGCACGCCCAGGCGGCACGCTTCGGCGCCAGGATCGTCACGGGCCATGTCAAACGGGTGGACCTCGCGGTGGATCCCTACGTGGTCGAGTCCGGGGAGCAGACCTACCAGGCGCGCGCGCTGGTCGTGTCCACCGGCGCGTCCGCGCGCCTGATCGGCCTGCCGTCGGAGCGCACGCTCATGGGCCATGGCGTGTCGACTTGTGCGACCTGCGACGGCTATTTCTTTAAGGAGAAGCCGATTGTGGTCGTCGGGGGCGGCGATTCCGCCATGGAGGAGGCGCTTTTCCTCACGAAGTTCGCGTCGACGGTAACGGTCGTGCATCGCCGCGACAAGCTGCGCGCGTCGAAGATCATGCAGGACAAGGCGATGGCGAACCCGAAGATTGCCTTCGAGTGGGACAGCGTCGTCGAGGAGATCAAGGAGGTCGGCAAGAGCGAGGTCACGGCGATCGTCCTGCGCAACACGAAAACCGCGGTGACGAAGGAGCTTCCGGTCGAGGGCGTGTTCGTGGCGATTGGTCACACCCCGAACACCGAGCTGTTCAAGGGACAGATCGACATGGACAAGAACGGCTACATCGTCACGTCCCAGGGGTCACGAACCTCGCGCCCCGGGGTGTTCGCGTGCGGCGACGTGCAGGATCCGATCTACCGCCAGGCCGTGACGGCCGCCGGGTCGGGCTGCATGGCCGCGATCGACGCCGAGCGATATCTGGAAGGGCTTCCGACACCGGCTGCCGAGGCCAGCTCGGCCGCGGCAACCGGGTAACCGGCGGCGGTTAGTCGATCCAGCCACCGCCGAGGACTGCATCTCCATCGTAGAAGACGACGGCTTGCCCGGGCGTGATCGCAACCTGCGGCGCGTCGAACTGGACCCGCACCCGGTCGTCGTCGAGCGGGGTTATCTTAACGGGTGCCTCGATATGGCGGTAGCGGATCTGGGCCGTCGCACGGACGGGCGACGGCGGTGGCGGGCCGGCGATCCAGTTCACGCGGCTGGCCGTTAGCTCCGTGCGCTCCAGTTCCTGGCGGGTTCCCACCGTGATCGTCCCCGACGGAGCATCGATGGCTGCGACGTACAGGCGGCGTCCCCCGGAGAGGCCGAGCCCTTTGCGCTGGCCGACCGTGAACCGGTGGATGCCGTCGTGGCGGCCCACGGTGCGACCCGCGGTGTCTCGAATCGGACCAGGCGCCGGCGCGGTCTCGGCATGGCGCTCGACGAAGGCCGCGTGGTCGCCGCGCGCCACGAAGCAGAGTTCCTGACTGTCGGGCTTGTCCGCCACCGACAATCCCCGGTCCCGGGCATACGCCCGCACCCGTCGCTTGTCGAGATCGCCGACAGGAAACAACGTGTGGGCGAGTTGCTGCTGCTCCAGCGAAAACAGGAAATACGACTGGTCCTTGGCGCGGTCGACGCCGCGCCGCAGGCGATGACGGCCGGTGGCGGGATCGCGGTCGACGCGGGCGTAGTGGCCGGTCGCGACGGCCTCGGTCTGGAGACCGCGGGCCCGCTCGAGCAGGTGCGAGAACTTCAGCTCCGCGTTGCAGTGCACGCACGGAATTGGCGTTCGCCCGGCGACATATTCCGTGACGAAATCCCGGAGGACATGCGTGTCGAACGATCGTTCGAAGTTGACGATGTAATGGGGAATGCCGAGGGTGGCCGCCGCGCGCCGGGCATCGTGCAGGTCGTCGAGGGTGCAGCAACTGCCGAACCGGACGTGGCCCTCCTGCTGGTCGTAGAGCTGCATCGAGAGGCCGATGACCTCGTGGCCGGCCTCGGCCAACCGGGCGGCGGCCACCGTCGAATCCACGCCGCCCGACATGGCGACCACGACCCGCATTAGTCGTCGCGCCTGGCCGCGGCCAAGCCGGCGGCGGCCGACCGACCGCTGGCTCGCGTGAGATCGCGGAGGCGGTGGACGATGGCAGGCAACTCGACGATGACCCGATCGATCTGCTCGACGGTGTTGCCGGCGCCGAGACTGAAACGGATCGAGCTTTGGACCCGCTGGTGTGGCAGTCCCATCGCGCGGAGGACGTGGGACGGCTCCAGGGTGCCGGACGAGCAGGCTGATCCGGTCGAGACGGCGATGCCTTCGAGATCGAGGCCGATAAGCAGTGACTCCGCTTCGATGCCGTCGAAGCTGATGTTCGACGTGTTGGGGACGCGGCGCTCGCGGTCACCGTTGACCACCGCACCGGACACGCCGCCCAGGATGCCTGCTTCGAGGCGATCCCGGAGCGTGGCGAATCGGGATGCGTACTCGCGGAGCGTCCGAGACGCCAGATCGGCGGCGACACCGAGGCCGGCCAGCGCAGGGACGTTCTCCGTGCCGGCCCGGCGGTTGCGTTCGTGGCGGCCACCGGTCTGGATGGCCGACAGCCGCACGCCGCGGCGGATCCACAGGGCGCCCACACCCTTCGGACCGTTGAATTTGTGCCCGGACAGCGAGAGCAGGTCGACGTCGAGGGCGGACAGGTCGATCGGCAGCTTGCCGGTCGATTGGACCGCGTCGGTGTGGAAGAGCGCACCGTGCTCGTGGGCGATCGCTGCGAGGTCGGTGACTGGCTGGAGTGTGCCGATCTCGTTATTGGCGTGCATGACTGACACGACGGCTGTCTCATGGTCGATGACGTCGGCCAGAGCGGCGGGCGAGACGATGCCGGAGGCGTCGACGGGCAGCAGCGTCGTACGCCACCCCAAGCGCGTGAGCGCCTTCAGCGTGTTCAGCACCGCCTCGTGCTCGACCGCGCTGGCGATCAGGTGGCGGCGTCCGGACGCGGCGCGCGCCTCGGCCGCTCCGCGGAGCGCCAGGTTATCCGCTTCGGTGCCGCCGCTCGTGAACACCACTTCGGCCGGAGTGCCGCCCAGCAGCGCGGCGACGGCCGAACGGGCATCATCGACGCGCCGCTTGGCGCGCTGGCCGAAATAGTGGACGCTCGAGGGATTGCCGAAATCCTCGCGCATGGCCTGCGCCACCGCGCCGGCGACCGACGGCGCGAGCGGCGTGGTCGCGTTGTGATCCAGGTAGATCCGCATGGCTGTGTCGTGGCGTCCGAGGTCCGGTCGGGCCGAGGGTTCAGAGCCAGGTGCCCTGCCGGCCTCGGAGGCACGCAGGGCTTTTACTGCAGACTGCTGGCGCAGAGATTCACGTGTCGGCTCAGCATAGCATTACCGCTAACCCTCAGCAACAAAAGGACTAGAACCCATCTCATAAACCACGGCGAGGTACCGAGGGCGTCGAGGCGCCCGTCCTGCCAGGCGCGAGGAGGGAGAATACTGGCAGTATTTGACCGACGAGCAACGCCGCGGGACGGGATGCATCGGCGACCGAATGCCGGCGTGGTTTATGAGATGGGTTCTAGCCTCGCAGCTGGCCCCACGGCGCTCGCAACGCGGTCTACGCGAATACGCGGACGGGCTGCTAGACAGCTTCGGGACCGCTTTCATATACTGCGGTCTTGACGCGTCGGCGCGCCTCGGGCGTGTCGGTCGCCAGACGGGAGAGTGCGGGCATGTGGAAACGGGACGAGTCGGTGCGACCGACCAGCGGAGGCGGTGGCGCGGGTGTCGGCCGGGGATCGCCTGATCTCGTCGGTGGGACTACGCGGTCTGGCAGCGAAACCAAGCGACCAGGAAGGGATGTCGTGAACATCGGAAAATCGGTTGTGATCAAAGGCGAGCTGAACGGCAGTGAGGACCTGACCATCGACGGGCGGGTGGAAGGCAAGATCGAGTTGCGCCAGAACGTGCTGACGATTGGCGCCAACGGCAAGATCAAGGCCGAGGTGTTTGCGAGATCGGTCGTCGTGCTCGGTCAACTGACTGGCAACGTCATCGCCACGGAGAAAGTCGATATCCGCGACAACGGTTCGATCGATGGGGATATCACCTCCCCGCGGGTGGCGATTGCCGAAGGGGCCCACTTTCGGGGCAGCGTGGATATGCAGCGCGGGGGCACGGCGGAGCATCCGGCCGCAGGCAAGCCGAAGGCCGAGTCGAAGACCGCGCCCGCCGAGGCAGCTGGCGCGCGGTAATCCGGTTTCCGGCGGCGGCGCGGCTGCCTTCGCCGCGCGCATGAGGAGTCAGGGTGGCGGACGCGACAGCGGTTCGCGCGTTCGGGGACTGGTTGCTCCGGGCTGGCGCGCGGCGTGCCGATAGCAGAATCGGGCTCATCGAAGATCTGCCCGAATCGGCAGGCTCCATATTTCCGACCTGTGGTCTGGATCGATTCCTGCAGTATCTCGGCAAGACGAACTCCCCGACCATCCTGGACCTCGGGCCAGCGGTGGGGGATAACGTGACGTTCTTGGCGGAAGAACTAGGCTGCAAGCTGATCGTCGAGGATCTGTTCGCGGACATCGAGCGCGCGGCGCGTGAAGTGCAGCAGGCACCGGTGGAGCAGGTCGCCGTCCTGAACGGCCGGCTGGACCACGCGCCGGACAGCGCGGACGGGGTGCTGTGCTGGGATCTGTTCGACTACCTCGACCGGCCGGCGGCCGAGAGCGTGGCGCGACAGATCGTGCGGGTCTTGAAGCCAGGCGGGACGGTGTTCGGGCTGTTCGGAGATGGTCGCTCGGGTGCCGACTGCTACACGAAGTACGCCATCGTCGATCGAAAGCGACTCGAGTATCGCACCTATGCGGCGACCCGCGGCAAGCGCCACGCCTGGGGCAGCCGTGATGTCGAGAAGTTGTTCGCGGGCCTGACGATCGGCGAAACATATCTGCTGAAGATTCGGATTCGTGAAATGCTGTTCCGCAAGCCGCTGACGGCGGCGCGGGCATAGACCGTCTCCAGAAACGTCGGATGACGCCCAAGGTGGCGGTGGTGGGGGAGAGGATCACTGATGGCTCGTCCAGTCATCGCGCTCTTGAGCGACTTCGGAAGCCAGGATCACTACGCCGGAACGATGAAGGGCGTGACGCTGGGTATCTGCCCTGAGGCGACGCTCGTCGACATCTCGCACGACATCCCGCCGCATGACATCGTGGGAGGGGCGCTGCAGCTCGCGGCGGCCTACCACTACTTTCCCCAGGGCACCGTGTTTCTCGCCGTCGTCGACCCGGGCGTGGGCTCCAAGCGCCGCGGCCTGGCGGCGGACATCGGCGATTACCGGTTCGTCGCGCCCGACAATGGAGTCCTGACGGCGGTGTTCGAGGAGGCCCCGCCCAAGAAGGTTGTCGAGATCAGCGAGCGCCGGTATGGACGGCCCACCGTGAGCCGGACCTTCGAGGGACGCGATCGCTTCGCGCCGGCCGCGGCCTGGTTGGCCAAGGGCACGCAGTTGACCGCGCTCGGCCGTTCGGTTCAGGAGTACGTGACGATCGCCCTGCCCCGGCCCGATGTGGGGCCAGAGGTGGTGCGCGGCGAGGTCATCCGCGTCGATCGATTTGGGAACGCCGTGACGAACATCGATCGCTCCACGTTCGAACGGATCGCGGCGGCCGGCACCGTGCAGATCGCGGCGGGCGCGCACCGGGTGCAGCGCCTCGTGGCCACCTATGCGGATATCGGCGACGGCGAGGTCTGCGCGTTGTTCGGCAGCACGGATCATCTCGAGCTGGCGATGAACGCCGCCGGCGCTGCGGAGCAGTTCGAGTTGGTGCGCGGGTCGTCGGTGGTCGTCACGCGCGAGTGAGCGTACAGCAGCAGCTAGGGCTGGCCGTGTTTGAGGGCCCCGTGCTCGCGTGCTACCATCGTTCGTTTTTGCGGCCAGCGATTCTTTCCAATCAGGCCACCGGTCATTCCAGCTGAGAGCCATGATCGACTTTGATTTCACGAACGAGCACCGGCTGCTCGAGCAATCGGTGCGTGAGTGGGGTAGCAACGAGGTTGCGCCCAAGATTCACGAGTTGGATCGGGAGCATCGGTTCGATCCAGACATCCTCCCGCAGATGGCGAAACTCGGCTTGCTGGGCATCTGCGTGCCGTCCGCGTACGGCGGCGCGGGAATGGACTATGTGAGCCTGGGCATCGCGAGCGAGGAACTGGAGTACGTGGACACGTCGTTGCGGGTCATCCTGTCGGTCCACGTTGGACTCAATTGCCTGTCGCTGCTGGCGTGGGGCACGGAGGCCCAGAAGCAGCAATACCTGGTACCGCAGGCCAAAGGCGAGCGCATCGCCACGTACGGTCTTACCGAGCCGGGCGCGGGCAGCGATGTCCGCGGCCTTCAAAGCGTTGCGCTCAAGAAGGGTGACCGCTACGTCTTGTCAGGGGAAAAGCAGTGGATCTCACTGGGCGACGTGGCGGATCACTTTCTCGTCTTCGCCTGGAGCGACCCCGAGAAGAAGAAACGGCGGGACCCGTCCGGGCTGACCGCGTTCATCGTCGAGCGGGGCTTCAAGGGTTTTGCGAGCGGCACGATGAAGGAGAAATGGGGCATCTTGGCCGGCAATACCGGCTACTTCACGATGGACGAGATGGAGGTGCCGGAAGAGAACGTCTTGGGGGAGCCGGGTGAAGGCTTCAAGATTGCGATGTTCGCGCTCGATCAGGGGCGCTACACCGTCGCCGCGGGCGCGACCGGGCTCATCCGGGCATGCTGCGATGCCAGCGTCGCATACGCGAAGGAGCGGCAGGCGTTCGGGGTAGCGATCGCGCAGCATCAACTCGTGAAGCAGATGATCGCGCAAATGGAGTCGGACTATCAGGCGTCGCGATTGCTCTGGCTGCGGTCCGGCTGGCTCAAGAACCTGGGTCGGCGCAACACCCGGGAAACCGGGCTGGCCAAGTGGTTCTCGACCGTCGCGTCGGAGCGCGCCGCCGGCAACGCCGTGCAGGTGCACGGCGCGAACGGGTACTCGGATGAGTATCCCGTCGGACGCTACTATCGGAATTGCAAGGGGGCCGTGATTTATGAGGGGACCCGGGAGATTCATACGCTGATGCAAGCCGACTACGCCTTGGGGTACCGCACCGATCGGCCTACGCGGTGTCAACTGCCCGCGTACGATCCGTCCGCGTAGGCGCTCGGCGGGTCCGGAGGCGAGGCGTCACGATGGAATCAGGGCTATCGCTGGATTTTCTGAACGTCGTCGAGCAGGCGGCTATTGCCTGCGCCCACACCATGGGCCAGGGCGATCGGCATGGGTCGGACGAGGTCGCCGTGGAGGCGATGCGTCGGACCATGGATGGCGTGCCGATGGACGGCACGATCGTCATCGGCGAGGGTGAGCGGGACGAGGCGCCGATGCTGTTCATCGGTGAAAAGGTAGGGAAAGCGCAGCGGCAGGGCGGCACCTATCCGGCCATCGACATTGCGGTCGACCCGCTCGAGGGGACGAACCTCTGCGCGACCGGCTCACCAAACGCCATTACCGTCCTGGCCGCGGCGGAGCAGGGCGGGCTGCTCCACGCACCCGACCTCTACATGGAAAAGCTCGTCGTCGGACCGAGCTGCAAGGCGGCGGTGAGCCTGGACGCGCCGGTGGCCGAGAATCTGGACGCGATCGCGGAGTGCCTGGACCGTCGCGTCCAGGATCTCGTGGTCGTCGTGCTCGAGCGTGAGCGCCACGCGCAGCTGATCAGCGACATCCGTGCGACAGGCGCGCGCATTCGCCTCATCACCGACGGCGACCTGTCTGCCGGGATTTCGGCGGCCGTGGTGGGCAGCGGCGTCCACGCGGTAATGGGGACGGGCGGGGCGCCGGAGGGTGTCCTGACGGCGGCCGCCATGCGTTGCCTGAACGGCGAGATTTTCGCGCGCCTGGTCGTGAGCGCGCCGGAGCACGAGGAACGGTGCCGGGCCATGGGCATCACCGACCTGCGACGGGTCTATTGCGCGCGGGATCTGGCGTCGAGTGAGGCCATCATCTTCGCGGCAACGGGCGTCACCGAGGGCACGCTGCTGGAGGGCGTCCGCTTTTTCGGGGAGGGCGTCCGTACACACTCATTGATCATGCAGACCCAGCCTCACCGCGTGCAGTTCGTCGACACGATTCACGTGCGGGAGGATCGCGACGCACGCGTCCGCTTTTAGCCGCCTTTCAGCCGCCGGTGATAGGTGATGCACCGCGGGCGGCTAGCACTGCTAATCGTCGTGTCGGGGCGGGCGGCGATACTTACGACGCCGGTGCGGGCACTTGGTCCGGTCCTCGAGAGCGCCTCCGCGCTGGCGGAGCAAAGGCGCTCGAGGAAGCTTCGGCTTGCGGCGGCGGTGTTTGGCTGGCACGTGCGCCCTGTGGTCGAGTCGATCATATGCCGAACGAGATCCGCATCGATCCGCTGTCCCCCGAGGCAGATGCCGTGCGGGAGGTGGCCGGGGCAATCGCCAGGGGGGCGGTGGTCGTCTATCCGACCGACACACTCTATGGCCTCGGCGCCAGTGCCCACGACGTCGCCGCGGTGACACGGATCTGCCGGCTCAAGGGACGGCGTCACGATCAGCCGATGTCCGTGATCGCGGCCGACGGAGCCCAGGTGAATCGTGACGTCGGGATCCTGTCGTCGCTGGGCCAGCGGCTAGCCGCGCGTTGGTGGCCCGGTCCGCTGACGCTGGTCATCGACGCGCACACCCATCTGGTGCAGCCGTGTGTTGGACCGGGCGGGTCGGTCGCCGTGCGGGTGCCGGACCACGCGGTCGCCTGCGCCCTGGCGCGCGTCGCGCGGACGCCGTTGGTCGCGACCAGCGCGAACCACAGCGGGGTGGCCCCGATCGCGCACCTGAGCGAACTGGATGAGGCAGTGCGGCAGGCTGTCGATCTGATCGTGGACGCGGGCCCGGTGGCTGGCGGCGCGGCATCGACAATCGTCGATGCGCGCGGACCGAAGGCGACGCTCCTGCGCGCGGGCGCGGTGCCGTGGGATCGCGTGTTAGAATCGCTTTCGTGATGCGGCGCGAGCCGGAGTTCGCCGTTCGACCCCTTTCCACTTCGTCGGAGCGAGTCGCGGTCGTCGGCCTGGTGATTGGTCGCCGGGATGACGCTGACCGTACGCTCGATGAGCTGGCGCGGTTGGTGCGCGCGGCCGGGGCGACGCCGGTGTTGTTCTTGCTACAAGAGCGGCGCAGCGCCGACCCGACGCGCTACCTCGGTCGCGGCAAGGTCGCGGAGCTGGCTGCAGCCTGCGCGGAATCGGCGATCGACGTGGTCGTCATCGACGCGGAGCTGTCGCCCAGTCAGCGCCGGCACCTGGAAGAGGCGGTCGAGCGGCCGGTCGTCGATCGGACCCAACTCATCCTGGATATCTTCGTGCGGCGTGCCAGGACACGCGAGGGCAAGCTGCAGGTAGAACTGGCGCAGTTGCGGTATCTCTTGCCGCGGTTGGCGGGTGCGGGACACGCACTGTCCAGGCTCGGCGGTGGTATTGGGACCCGCGGCCCGGGTGAAACCAAGCTGGAGATCGATCGGCGCAAAATTCGTCGGCGTATTGTGACGATCGGGCGGCAGCTCGAGCTCGTGCGTCAGCGGAGGGCGCGATTACGGTTTAGCCGAACGAAGCGTCGAATACCGACTGTGGCGCTGGTCGGCTACACGAACGCAGGCAAAACGATGCTGTTCAACCGGTTGACGGGGGACGACGCGGTCGTGTCGGACGTGCTGTTCATGACGCTGGATCCCCTGCTCCGGCGATTGCGGCTGCCCGGTCGTCGATTGGTGCTGTGTTCGGACACGGTCGGATTCCTGGAGCGGCTGCCGCACGCGCTGGTCGCGGCATTTCGTGCGACGCTGGAAGAGGTGGCGGAGGCCGACGTGCTGCTGCACGTGAGCGACGCCTCGAGTCCATCGTGCGACCGGCAGGAGGCGGCTGTCAGTGGCGTGCTCCAAGAAATCGGCGCGGACGGTATCCCGTGCGTCACCGTGCTCAACAAATGCGACCTCCTGAATCGGGCTGACCTCGCCCGGTTGCGCCGCCAGCGGCCGGAGGCGGTGTGTCTATCGGCGACCGATCCGGCGAGCGGGGACGTGGTGTGCAGGGTGATCGAGCACGCCCTGGCGGCCACGGGGGTGAGCGTCGGCGCCGCCGCCCCCAGCGGCGAAGCTGGCGGTCAGACGTCGGCGGAGCGGGTGGCGCAGGTGCATTGATGGGTGTGGGTGTGTGGGTGTGATGGGCGAGTCCCGAAGGCTGCTGTCCGCGCGGCGGATCTTGGTGTTGGCCATCGGGCTGGCGTGGTGGGCCGGCTGCGCGCCGCCCCCACCGCCGGCGTCGCCCGGGCCGCCGCGGTTTCCGAATTTTCTCTTCCCCGCGGTTCCGGACTCGTTGGGGGAGCTGGCCATCGTGACGAGTCATGTCGATGCGTGGCGGCGGTTGCAGGCGGGTGAGCTGGCCTCGGCGACCGTGGGGTTTTCGGATGTGCTGGCCAGCACGGCGTCCTTCTATCCAGCCGAGGTAGGCTTGGGCTATATCGACGTGGCGGCGCGGCGCTATGACGACGCGCTGGCGCGATTCGGCGCGGTGCTGGAGCGTGCGCCCCTCTATGCGCCGGCCTGGGTCGGTCGAGGTGAAGCGCTGCTGGCGTCGCGCCGGGAAGCGGAGGCGCTGGTGGCGTTCGAGTCGGCGCTCGGCGCAGATTCGGCCTTGACGGACGTCCGCCGGCGGATCGAGGTGCTCCGGTTTCGGAGTGTCCAGGTGTCGCTCAGGACGGCACGCGAGGCGGAGGCGGCGGAGCGCTACGGTGCGGCCCGGCAGGCCTACGAGCAGGCGTTAGCGCTGGCGCCGGATAGTGGTCTGGTCTATCGGGGCCTGGCGGCTGTCGAGCGGCGGCTCGGTGAGCTGGGGCGCGCGCTCGATCACGTGCGGCGGGCCAACGAGTTGGAGCCGAACGATGCGGATGGCTTCACCCTCGAAGGGGAGATTCACGAATTGCTCGGCGACCTCGAGGGCGCCGAGGCGGCCTTCGCGAGCGCGGCTCGGAGCGATGCGACGCCGGAGCGCCTGGCGCGACTCGAACGAATTCGGCGGCGGCTGACAGCGGCGCGGCTGCCTCCGCCGTATCGGGCCATCCCGGACCAGCCGACCGTGAGCCGAGCGGAGTTGGCGTCGCTGGTGGCGGTGCGACTCGTGCGAGTCATCGCCGGCGCTCCCCGGGACGGAACCGTCCTGATCACCGACACCCGCACGCACTGGGCCGACCGCTGGATTCTGGCGGCAGCGCAGGCCGGCATCGTCGAAGTGCTGCCGAACCACACGTTTCAGCCCGAGGTCCTCGTGGATCGGGGCGAGCTGGCGCAGGTCGTGAGCCGAGTCCTGACCCTCATCTCGATGCAGCGCCTATCGCTGCGGCACGGGTGGCAGACGGCGCGGGAGGTATTCACCGATGTGGGGCCAGAGCATGTGCAGTATGCGGCCGCCTCGATGGCGGTGGCGGCGGGCGTGATGGCCACGCGCGGCGGTCGGTTCGATCTCTCTGCGATGGTCAGTGGTCTGGAGGCCGTTTCGACGGTCGGCCGGCTCGAGGAGCTCGCCGATCCGTAAGACGTGTACCACGCAAGGGGTATTCGATCGCATGGCGATCCTGACGTTCGCGAATCAGCTGACGCTGCTCCGGTTGCTGCTCATTCCAGCGTTCGTCATCCTGACGATCTATCAGTATCTGGGATGGGCGCTAGCCACGTTCGTGTTCGCCGGCGTGACGGATCTACTGGACGGGCTCATCGCACGCTGGTCGAACAGCCGGACCGATGTCGGCGCCTGGCTGGACCCGGCGGCGGATAAGCTCCTGCTGTTGACGGCGTTCGTGGTGCTTACGCTGCCTGGGCTCGGGTTGACGAACCGGCTTCCGGTCTGGCTAACTGTCGTGGTGTTCAGTCGGGACATTGGCATCGTCCTGACGGTGGCGGTGGTCAATATGGCGGTGGGGCCGAGGACGTTTCGGCCGTCGATGTTGGGCAAGGCTGCCACGGGCGTGTACGTCGTGACCGGGATCGTGACGATGACGTTCAACTATTGGGAGCGCACGTCCGCACTGATCGATGTCTGCGTGTATGCATCGCTGGGCATTGCGCTGATTTCCGGATTGCATTACATCGTGCATGCTGCGAGATCGGTCGATAGCACGTAGAATGAGGATGGACACCGCGCGAATGCTGTGTCGGGGTGCGCAGTTCTGCACGATTTAGGAGGCCTGGTTCGGTGAAGCGGGTGCGGTGCCGCGGCCCGGGTCAGCTCTTCGAACGCGGCCCGGGTGTGGTGGCTCTGCAAGGGAAGTAAAGGAGACAAGGCGATGTTCGATGCCCTGAAGCGGCGCAAGCAAACGACGAAGTCGGTCGAGGAGCAGCGGGACGAACTGCAGGCGCTGATTGACACAGCGCGAGAGGAGCGTGGGGCGCTCAGCACGATGCTTACGCAGATCGAAGTCCGGGCCGGCAAGGTGTCGCTCCCGCAGGTCTCCAAGGCGGTGCAGCGGGTAGCCGACAGGGCGACTGCCGCTTCGGAACAGCTCGAGGTGCTGGCGGGCCGGCTGGCTGCGTTCGAGGAGCGAGGCAAGGAGATCGCCAAGCTGGATGGTCGGGTCCAGGCGCTGACCGACACGTTGGTGCAAGCCGAGCGGTCGGCGCAGAAACTGCTGGCGCCGGATGGTGAGCTGCAGAAACATCGTGCCGACGTGCAACAGCTCTCGTCCCAAGCGCTGCAGACCAGCGCCAGCCTGGAAACGCTCAAGAACGATCAAGCCACCCAGGAGGAGATGCGCCGCAGTCTCCGCAAGTCAGTGGCCGATCTCACGGGGGCAACCGAGCGGGCCGAGGCACTGCAGACCGAGTTGGAGCAGCTGCGTACCGCCTCGGGCGGCCTGGCGAAGGACTACGCAAAGCTCAAGGACTCGGTGCGCCAGGCGAAGAACGAATCGGTGGCGACCGCCGAGACCGTGAAGCAGATCGACACGAAGCTGGGGCATTTCAAGGAGCTTGACCAGCTCAGCAAGACGACCGAAAAGCGGATTGGCGCGCTCAATGCCCTGGTGGAGCACGTGGCGCAGAAGACCAAAGCGCTCGAGAATCAGAAGCACACGGTCGAACATGCCCTAGTCGAGTCGAACCGGCTGAACGAGCTGGTCTGGAGTATGGATGTCCAGATCGCGAAGCTTCAGGATGGGGGGCGCCAGGTGGTCCAGACCGAGGAACTGGTGGGGCGGATCGAGCAACTCGCGCGTGACACCCAGGCGCAGCTTCAGACGGCTACCCAGTCGAAGGAGCAGCTCGCGACGGATGTCGACAGGCTCGGGCGCGATCGGGAGGAGCTGGCCGAATTCATGCGAGGGTACCTGGAGCGCTTGACCGTGGAGCGCAAGGGGTTCGATGCGTTCGAACAGCGGTTGGGCTCGCTCCGCACGGCCATCGGCACGGTCGAGGTGAGCGTCGACGCCGTGGTGGCGAAGAACCGCGAGGCGGTCGTGCTCGGACAGCGACTGGAGGTGATGGGCGCGAGGCTCGGGACGCTTTCGACGCAAACCGATGAGCTGCAGGCGCGCCAACACGAGCTGGACTCGTTGCAGGAGCGGTTGGGAGAGGTCGAGGAGCTGTCGAAGACAAATCGGTGGCACTACGACAACCTGACGAAGAGCCAGGAGGTCCTGGAGCACGCACGAAAGGACATCGAGGCGTTCTACGCGTCATACGCGGAGGCCGCAAAACTGCGAGAACAGCTCGGCGCGGATCGCACGGCGCTCGAAGGCTTCCTGGGGCGGGTGGACTCGTTCAGCCGCCAGATGCCGGATCTCGATGCCAGGATGAACGCCATCGTGAACAAGCTGTCCATCGTCGATGAGGGCACGCAGAAGGCGGCGGTGCTCGCGACGACGGCGGGTGCCCTCGAACAGAAGATGACCCGGATCGCGGCGCAGCAGCAGCACGTGGATCGGGTCGAGGGGCGACTGAATGCCCTGCACGACCTGAGTCGCACCATCGGTGGGCAGATCGCGGATCAGGTCGGACGGAGCGGGGAGATCGAGGCGCTGAAAAATCTATGCGACGGGCTGTCGATCCAGGTGACGGACGAACAGCACAAGCTCGAAGCGGTGGGCGCCCTGCAGCATAAGCTGCTGCCGATGGCGACACAGTTGACGGCGCTCAGTCAGCAGTTGGAGGCGGAGCAGAAGCAGTTCAAAGAAGCCCGGAAGAGCGAAGAGGAGATTCGGGAGCAGGGTCGGCGACTCGCCGAGCTACACAGTTCGCTCCGCGACGTGGCAGGCGACGTCGAGGCGCGCCTCAAGCAGGTGCAGGGGTTGGGCGAGGAGCTTGGCCGGTCCACGGCCATTCGTGACGAGCTCCTGGAGGAGCTCGGTCGGGTGCAGTTTAGGCAGCGTGAGGTCGGTGCAAACCTCCTGGCCTCGGAAGATCAACTCCAGCGGGTCGAAGCAACCACGAAACAACTGGAACGCCGGCGGTCGCAGCAGGCGTTCGGCGATAAGAAGATCTCGCAGTTCGAAGGCCGCCTGTCTGACCTGAAAGGGATGGCCAGTGAGCTGGAGCGGCAGATTCAGTCCGTTGCGACGCGCGAGGGCTTCGTCGAGTCCATTCGGAAAGAAGTGGAAGGTATTCACGCCATCAGTACGCGCAGCAAGGCGGATCTGCAGCACGTCGTCGATCATCGTGAAGACGTGGTCAAGCTCAAACAGCGGGTGGACGAAGTGCTGGCGTGCGTCGCGGAGACCGAGCAGCGGATGGCGATCATCGAGGCGCGACGCAGCAGCGTCGACGAGGCGCAGCGCAAGACCAACGTGATCGTGAACGTCCTGGAGGACGTGCGGGTCAACCTCGAGACGCTGACGGAGCAGAAGTCGGTCATCGACCACGCGGTCGAGAATGTGGCCACGCTGAACGCGACCGTGCAGGCGGCGCGAGCGACGCAGCAGGCGCTGCAGGGCGAGCGGGAGCTCGCGGAGCGCATCGAGAGCGGGATCAAGCAGCTCCGCGCCAGAACGGGCAAGCCTGGGCGCGGCCAGCGGTCGGCGTGAGGATTAGGCCAGCGTCTTGCTGACGTAGTCGATCGTCTGGGTCAAGCCGTCGTCGAGCGTGATCGTCGGCGTCCAGCCGAGCAGATCCCGTGCGCGCGTGATGTCCGGCTGGCGCACCTTCGGGTCGTCGACCGGGAGTGCGAGGTGCACGGCCTGGCTCGACGAGCCAGTCATGGCGATGATGCGCTCGGCGATCTGGGTGATCGTCATCTCCGCCGGATTGCCCAGGTTCACCGGGTCGTTGCACCCCGATTCCATCAGGCGCAGAATTCCCTCGACCAAGTCGCTGATGTAGCAGAAACTGCGCGTCTGTTGGCCCGTTCCGAAGATCGTCACATCCTCACCCGCCAGCGCCTGCGCTACGAAGGTCGGAATTGCGCGACCGTCGTCGAGCCGCATGCGCGGCCCGTAGGTGTTGAAGATGCGGACGATCTTCGTGTCCAGCGCATGGTAGCGGTGGTAGGCGACCGTCATGGCCTCGGCGAAACGTTTCGCCTCGTAGTAGACGCCGCGTGGGCCGATCGGATTCACGTTGCCCCAGTAGGATTCGCGCTGCGGGTGCTCCAGCGGGTCGCCGTAGACTTCCGATGTGGACGCCAGCACGAACATCGCACCCTTCGCCTTGGCGAGGCCGAGCGCTTTGTGCGTCCCCAGCGCGCCGACTTTCAGCGTGGGAATCGGCCATTCCAGATAATCGACCGGACTCGCCGGGCTGGCCCAGTGGAGGACGTAGTCCACAGGTCCGTCGACGTAGATGTACTGCGTCACGTCGTGCTTGAGGAACAGGAAGTCCCGGTTGGCCAGGTGCGCGATGTTCGACGTGGTGCCGGTGAGCAAATTATCGAGGCCCACGACACTGTGGCCGCGGTCCAGGAGGGCGTCAGCGAGATGCGATCCGATGAAACCGGCCACTCCGGTGATGACGATGCGTGAGGCCATCGCTCAATATGCGGGAGTGTGGAAGAGGCCGCGGACGAGGGTGAGCCACAGAATCTTGAAGTCCAGCGTGACCGACCAGTTCTCGATGTAGTAGAGGTCGAACTCGATGCGCTTTTCGATGGAGGTGTTGCCGCGCCAGCCGTTGACTTGGGCCCACCCGGTCAGGCCGGCCTTCACCTTGTGACGCAGCATGTACTGCGGAAATCGATGTTTGAACTGTTCGACGAAGTAGGGCCGCTCCGGACGAGGACCGACCAGCGACATGTCGCCGCGCAGTACGTTCCAGAGCTGGGGCAGTTCGTCGAGGTTGAAGCGGCGAAGCCAGATGCCCAGTTTGGTGCGGCGCGGATCGTTGTCCCGAGCCCACACCGGCCCGCTGTCGCGCTCCGCGCCTTGCTGCATGGAGCGGAACTTGTGGACGGTGAACGGTCGCCCGTCCAGACCCATCCGCTTCTGGCTGTAGAAGATTGGGCCGGGCGAGGTGTAGCGCACGAGCAGGGCGATGGCCGCCATTGGCGCCGACAACGCGACGAGCGCCGTGGAGGAGAGCGCGATGTCGATGCCTCGCTTGACACCGGTATTGAAGCCGTGCAGCGGCACCTCGTTGACGCTGATGATCGGCACACCGTCCAAATCCTCGAGTCCGGCGCGAAGCGCGATGAACTGCAGGAGGTCGGGTACCACTTTGATCTCAATACACTCCCGGCTCGCCGCCTCGATCAGCGACAGCATCTTCACGTGCTCTTCCAAGGGCAGTGCGATGTAGAGCAGGTCGGTCTGCTCGCGTCGGAGCAGGTCCGCAGCGTCGGCCAGCGTACCCAGCAGCGGCAGCCCGCGATAGCCGAGATGGTGGTCTTCGGCGGCGTCATCCAGAAAACCGATGACGCGATAGCCGAGCTCCCGGCGCTGGAGGGCCTTGTCGGCGACGAGGCGGCCGAGCTCCCCGCTGCCCGCGATTAAGATCCGCTTGAGCCCGACGCCGGCGCGCCAGCGTCGCTCGAAGAACTCCCGTACGAGCTCGCGGAGGCCGTAGCACAAGAACGTGTTCATGATGAGAAACAGGGCCCAGACCAGCTGGGAAATCTCGAACGCCCCCTGCTCTTTCAGCTCGGCCGGGAGGAAGTACGTCTGCACGTACAGTGTAGTGACGACGCCGAACACGACGGCGATCACGCTGCCGACGAACACGCCGAAGAAATCATCGACGCGAGAACGATGGCGCCGCAGTCGATAGAGTCCGTGAAGCTGAAAGGCGACCGGAACGAGCAGGCCGATAAACGGGATGATGTTCAGATACTGCTGAAAGGGCGGATACCCTTTGGTGACGGGGATCAGTCCCGTTTCGAATCGGAGGACGTACGCCAGGACGAACGCCAACATGCCAAGCAGCGCGTCGAAGACCACATGCGAGGCGACCAGCAGCCGCGCAGCGCGATTCACCATCGCGCTTCCTCGCGTGGGGCGGCGATCAGATCGGAGACCGCCTGTTCGATTCCGGACACAAACTGCTGATGCGAAAATCGGAGCGCATTGGCTCTGATCGCGGCGGCGTCGAACTGGTGGGTGCGCACCTTGCGCAGGGCGTCCGCAAAGGCCTCCGGCGTGTCGTCGTCCACCAGGAAGCCGGTATCGCCGTGAACCACCGTCTCCTGGACTCCGCCTCGGTTCAGTGCAACGACCGGTCGCCCGCAGGCCTGCGCCTCGACCGGGGCGATGCCGAATTCCTCTTCACCCGGTAGGAGGACGGCCGCGGCCTCGCGATAGCAGGCGCGCACCTCGTCGTTCGTCCGCCGTCCGAGGAACTCGACCTGCGGACCGGCGATTCGGCGCAACCGAGGTTCCTCGGGGCCGGTGCCCAGGATACGCAGCGGGGCATCGGCGAGGCGGGCCGCGTGAATGGCGCGATCGATGCGCTTATAGGGCACGAGGGCAGACACGACCAAGAACCCAGGGCCAGGCTGCGTCCGATCCGGATGGAAAAACTCCGTATCGACAGGCGGATATACGACGGTGGCTCGCCGATTATAGTAGCGCCGCAGTCTGGCCGCAACATGTTGAGAAATCGCCACAAAGCGATCGACGCGGCCGGCCGTGGCCGCATCCCAGCGCGCCAGGTGCTTCAGGATCGGCCGCATGATCGCGCTGGGGATCCGGCCGAGCCGATCGGCGCCGAAATACGCATCAAACTGGTCCCACGCGTATCGCATGGGAGTAAAGCAGTAACAGAGATGGCGGGCGCGTCCAGGCTTGACAACCGCCTTGGCTGCGCAGTGGCTCGTGCTGATGATCAAGTCGAACCGGTCCAGGTCGAACTGCTCGATCGCCATGGGAAACAACGGCAGGTAGTGCCGGTAGAACCGGGAGCTGAACGGCAGTCGCTGGATGAAAGAGACCCTCGGATGACGGCGTTCGAGCGCCGAGGACGCCGAGCCGGGATGATGCAGCAGGGCAAACAGCTCGGCGTCTGGGAAGAGCTCGCACAGCGCTTCGAGCGCGCGTTCGCCCCCGCGCATGCCGGTCAGCCAATCGTGTACCAGCGCGATGTGTCGTCCGGCGAGCGGAGAGGCGATCAGCCGTTCAGGCATGCGTCGAAGGCGATGGCCACGTTCTGGATCGGGAGGCGTCCGCGAAGCGGCCGTAGATGTCCCAGGTGCGACGGACCGAGCGGTCCCACGAGAACTGCCGTGCCCGCGCCAGCCCCTTGCGGACGAGGTCGACCCGGAACGGTTCGTCACTCAGCACGCGGATGACCCCGTCGGCGATCGAATCGGCCTGCTCGGGATCGATCAGCATCGCGGCGTCACCGACGACCTCTGGGAGCGCCGAAACATTCGACGTCACGACCGGTGTGCCGCTCGCCATCGCTTCGAGCGGCGGCAGTCCGAAGCCTTCGTACAGTGACGGGAAGACGAATGCGCTGGCCAGGCGGTACAGGATCTGTAGTGTCTCGACGGGCACGAACCCGAGAAACCGAACGTGCCGGTGAAGCTGGTAGCGATGAACGACCCGACGGAGCTTGACGTATCGGGTGATCTCGTCGCCGAGGATGAGCAACGTCACATCCTTGAATCCGCGTTGCCGCACACGATAGAAGGCGTCGAGCAGACGCTCCAGATTCTTATGGGGCTTGATATTGCCCGCATACAGGAGAAACGGCGCGTGCAGTTGATACCGCTCGCGGATTTTCGTGATCGCCTCATCGGGCGGCCGCGTCCAGTACCGGTCTTCGATGGCGTTCGGAATCACGATGATCTTTCCGGCCGGAACGTCGAAGAAGCTGAGGATATCTCGCTTCGAGGTCTCCGAGACCGTCAGGATGCAGTCGCAGCGATGCGTGGCTGACCAGAACATCGCGCGCGCATAGCGATAGGCGAATCGGCTCGGAAGATACTGCGGAAACCGCAGGTGAATGCAGTCGTGGATCGTCACGATTGATCGACAGGGCGTGAGTGCCGGCAGCGTGTAGTGCGGGGCATGAAACAGGTCGATCCGCTCGCGCGTGAGCTGGATGGGAATCCGTATCTGCTCACTGATGGAGTACGGCCCCGCCGGCTGGGCGACGGTCCGAAAGTTGTCGCCTAGGCCGTCGGCTAGTTCCCTGTCAGCCGGCTGGCAGAGCAGGACGTACTCGGTCTCGTGGTCCAGTCGATCTAGATGGGTCAGCAGGTTGCGGACGTACGTCCCGATGCCGTAGTCGTGCAGTTTTCGGACGTCGATACCGATGCGCACGGAGAACCTCGCGGCGGCAAATCCGAGGCCTAGAAGAGGTGGTCGCACCGCCGATCTAAATAAGTGTATCAAAGCGAACCGCTGTCGGGCTGCTAGCAGTCCGACGGCAGCTGACCCTTCATCCGGAGGTAGGCGCGAAGCCAGGGGACCCATCTGGGGTGGTGCTTGGCGTAGAAGGCCAGCTGGCTTCGGCGGTAGGCCGTCGTGGTGGCTTGGGGGGCAGCGCTCACCGAGCGGCCCCTGAGGTGCTGTAGCTCGGCGGCGGGCGTGAAGAGGATGCGTCGCCCCCGGCTTCTCAGTGCCGCACAGAAGTCGACATCCTCGGCATACATGAAGAACCGCTCGTCCAGGTAGCCGACCGCTTCCGCGTCGGAACGCCGCACGAGCAGGCAGGCACCGCTCACCCAGTCGGGAAACCGCACCTGGTGGGCGCGCCGAGAGACGAACGCCGTGACGGGCGGAACGCCGAGGGCGTGCAGGCCGGCAAGCGCTTTCTGTCGTAATTCGTTGAACGGGCCGATCATGTGGCCCCAGGAGATTTCTATCTGACCGGCGCCGTCGATGAGGCGCGGGCCGGCCACGGCGCAGTCGTCGTCGCTGAGCAGAGCCTCGACGAGGCGATCGAGCTCGCCGGACGGAACGATCGTGTCACTGTTCAGCAGCAGCACGAGTGGGCTGTCGGTGTGCCGGAACCCGGCGTTGCAGGCCCGCGCGAAGCCGCCGTTCGTCCCGAGTTCCAGCAACCGGACGGAAGGCCAGTCGCGCCGCGTCCGCGCGGCGCTTTCGTCGGTCGACGCGTTGTCGACGACGACGATCTCATGGGCGCGCGACGGGGGGTGCGCGTGAAGCGAGCGAAGACAGCGGTCGAGATCGTCCTGCGCATTGAAGTTGACGATGACGATCGCCAGGTCGCTCACGGGCGGGCGCTCCGGGCGGCCCCGGTGAGCTCGGCGAGCGTGCGCGAGGCCGTAGTGGACCAGGAATAGCGCGCCAGGACCTCCCGGACGGCCGGGTCGGGTTCCCCAGGGGCCGGAGCGGCCTGGAGGGCCTGCACCAGGGCGTCCGCGATGCCGTCGACGTCGTGGAGCGTGACGTAGGTCACGGCGTTGCCATAGACCTCGCGCGCCACCGGCGTATCGAGGACGACGCTGGGTATGCCGGCCGCTATCGCCTCCAGCGGGGGCAAGCCGAATCCTTCGTACTCGGACAGAAACGCAAACGCGCCGGCGCGTGCGTACCAGGCGGTCAAGCGGTCCTCTTCCACCCAGTCCTCGATTGTGACCTGTTCGCCGACACCTTCGTCTGTCGCTGTGGCCCGAAGGTCCTCTCCTGGATATGTGCGATTCGAGCCAATGATCGCCAGGCGGGCGGCCGGCACCCGGCGCCGCGCGCGGGCGAAGGCGGCGATGAGCACGGGCAGGTGTCGCCGTGTGAAGATCGAGCCGACGAAGAGCACGAGCGGCTCTCGGGGCGGCCGGGAGGTGACGGCGCATCGGGGGTCCTCTACCGCCAGGGGCGTGACCTGGATGCGGTCGATCTGGACGCCGAGATGGTTCGAGATCTCCCGCCGCGAGAACTCGGAGATCGTCAGGACGCGCACGGCGCGCGCCGCCGCGCGGGTCGCCAGCCAGCGGCGCCGCAGGCCTTCGCGCCAGGTGAACCATTCGGGGTGGGCGGCGAACGAAACGTCCGGGATGGTCAGCACGCAGGGCGGCCTGAGCCGCAGCGGCGCGGAATAAGCGGGCGCGAAGAAGACGTCCAACTGGTCGGCGTTGGCAATGGGCGGCAAGGCGGCCTGTTCCCAGCGCGTACCGGCGCCGCCGGGAACGACCGTCACGTCGAAGCGGTCCGCGACCTCCAGAAACGGGAACGACCGTGATGACGGTGACGCGGTGTCGGGCACGTACAGGACGAAGCGATGCTCCTCGGCGATCGGCGCGCGGGACCATTCACGGCACAGGTGTGCGACGTAGCGGCCGATGCCGGTGGCCTGCCCGACCAAGTCCCGCGCGTCGATTCCTATGCGCATCGCTCTTGTCGTCCCGCTAGCTCATGGGCGGCGGTCGCGGGCGACCGCCTCGTACGTCTCGAGGAGCGCGCGCGCCGACGCGCGCCAATCATACGATCGGGCGCGGGCGATTCCCCGGGCGATGGCCTGGTCGGCGTGGTCACGGTTGTCCAAAATTCTGGCCATGGCCGCCGCGAGCCCCTCGACGTCGTCCGGGTCGACCAGGGTTCCGGCGTCGCCCACGACTTCAGGAAGCGCGCCGCAGGTCGAGGCGATGACGGGGACGCCGACCGTCATGGCTTCGACGACGGGCAGGCCGAATCCTTCATCCAGCGACGGCAGGACGAGCATGCTGGCCCCGGCGTACAGCGCATGTCGCGCGGCGGGAGCGACGTACCCTGGGAGATCGACCTTCCCCGCGATGGGGCCGACGTCGAGAGGTCCAAGACTGGCCAGGGCTGGGGCGGTCGCGCGGCCCGCCAGGATCAGGCGTGGAACAGGCCGCTGCGAGGCGAGTAGGCGATAGGCGCGAACCAAGGCGGCGACGTTCTTTCTGGGCTCGAGCGTGCCGACGAACAGAATGGGTCCGTCATATGCCGGTTCTCTCCGAGCCGGCCAGTCCGGGGCGCCGTTCGGACAGATGACGATGCGGTGCTCGGGTACGTCGAGGCAGGTCCGGACGAGGCGGGCGGTGTAGTGGGACGGGACGATCACGCGGTCTGCCTCGGCGGCGTGGCGCCTGACGAGCACCGGGTAGTCGCGCCGGATCTCGGCTGAAGTCCGTTCCGGGTGTGCCAGGAAGTCGAGATCGTGAATCGTAATGAAGCGCGCGGCACCGCGGGTCGGCATGGCCAGCGGATGAGGCGAGTGGGCGACGTCGACGGGTCCGGCGAGCCACTCGATCGGAGGCCAGGCCAGGCGGTGCCAGAGCCAGTTGAGGGTGCGGACCGGAACGTGGCGGTCGACCACGCGCGCACCCGGAATGCGGTCGGCCGGGAGGCGATGTCGCCAGGAGCTGGAAAACAGGGTGACGGAGTAGTCGCGCCGACCGTGCAGTTCGGTGGTCAGCGCCTTCGCGAGCTGGTGGATGTGTTCGCCGACACCGGTGCGCTCGTGGAGGGCAGGGCGATAATCGATCAGAATTCGCACGGTGGAGGCGCGCGGTGGGCGCAAGTCCGGGCGTCGGCCTGGTCCGCGCAAGGAATCTGCTCGGGATGGTAACAGAGTCAAATGCTGACCGATGGGAGAATAGTCGCAACCCCTTATTACGCAATAGCTTGACTGGAATTGTGCGGCGGTGTTACGTTAAATGGTTTCCAGATGGCGTCTGGCGTCTCGAGTTGGCGCCGTTCGGCTGGAGGGGGGTGGATGCGGATCACAGTGATCGGCGCGGGCTACGTCGGGCTGGTCGTGGCCGCCGGCTTAGCGGAGAACGGCAATCAAGTGGTCGGGGTCGACGTCGATCAGCGCAAGGTCCGGGCGCTGCAGCGCGGCAAGATTCCAATCTACGAACCCGGTCTTGGAGAGCTCGTCAAGCGGAACTGTGCAGAGAAGCGGCTGCGATTCACCGTCGCCCTGGCGCCGGCGGTGCGGAGCTCCGACATCGTTTTCATCGCGGTCGGCACGCCCGCGGACGACGAGGGAGCGGCCGACGTCAAGCAAGTGCTGCTGGTCGCCAGGGACGTGGCGCGGGCGATGCGAGGCTATACCGTCATCGTCACGAAGAGCACGGTGCCGGTCGGCACGGCGGTGCGGGTGCGCAAGGTCGTCCGGCGCGAAACGACGCATCCGTTCAGCGTAGTGAGCAATCCGGAATTCCTGAAGCAAGGCGCGGCGGTGGAGGATTTTCTGAAGCCGGACCGGGTCGTCATCGGCGCGGAGGACGCGAGAGGCGCGGCGCTGATCAAGGAGCTCTACGCGCCGCTGACGCGAAGCGGCGCACCGATCCTGATCACGGACTGCGCCAGCGCCGAGCTGTCGAAATATGCGGCGAACGCCATGTTGGCCACACGGATTTCGTTCATGAACGAGATGGCGAACGTCTGCGAGCAGCTCGGCGCGAACGTGGACCACGTCCGCAAGGCGATGGCCACCGACTCCAGAATCGGGCCGGCGTTCCTGTTTCCGGGGGTCGGGTATGGCGGAAGCTGTTTTCCGAAGGACGTGAAGGCGCTGCTCAAATCGGCGAAGGCCTCCGGGTATCGGTGCGAGATTCTCGAAGCGGTGGAATCGGTCAACCAAGCCCAGAAGCGCCGGCTCGTGCCGGTGATCGCCGCGCATCTCGGGTCCTTGAAGGGCAAGCGAATCGGCGTCTGGGGGCTCGCGTTCAAACCCCGCACGGACGACATGCGAGACGCGCCTGCCGTTCCGATCATCGAGGGTCTGCTCGCCGGTGGGGCGACGGTGCAGGCCTATGATCCACAGGCCATGGCGAACGCGAAGAAGCTGTTTGGGTCGCGCGTCACCCTTGCGGAGAGCAGTTATGATGCGACGAAGGGAGCGGACGCGCTCGTCATCGTCACCGAGTGGAACGAGTTTCGGGAGCCGGATTTCGTCCGGATTCGTCGGCTGATGCGGTCTGCGGCCATCTTCGATGGGCGGAATCTGTTCAACCCGGAACAGATGCGCGCGCTCGGCTTCACCTACACGTCGATCGGGAGGTAGTGGTGGACACGGTGCTCGTGGTGGGCGGCGCCGGATATATCGGGAGTCACACGACACTGGCATTTCGGGAAGCTGGTGTCCGCGTCGTGGTCTATGACGACCTGTCGGCTGGACACCGTGAGGCGGTGCTCGGCGCGCCGTTGGTCGAGGCGGACGTGCACGACGTGGACACGCTGCGGCGGACGCTGCGCGAGCACGAGGTGGGGGCGGTGCTGCACTTCGCTGGCAGATTGTCGGTGCCCGAGTCGCTCACCGATCCGGCGGGGTACTACCGGTACAACGTGGTCGGGACGCTGTCACTGCTGGAAGCGATGGCTGCGGAGTCTGTCGACGCGCTGGTGTTCTCGTCGACAGCGGCAGTGTATGGTGAACCGGACGCATCGCCCATCCTGGAGGAGCATCCGACGCGCCCCGTCAACACGTACGGCGAAACCAAGCTTGCGGTGGAGCGCGCCTTGCCGCACTTCGAGCGCGCGCATGGACTCCGCTCCGTGTGTTTGCGGTATTTCAACGCGAGCGGCGCTGACCCGGCAGGGCGTTTGGGCGAGGCGCACGATCCGGAGACGCACCTGATTCCTCGAGCGCTCATCGCGGCGTCGGGCGGGCCGGCGCTGGAAATCTTCGGTAACGACTACGCGACGCCGGATGGGAGCTGCTTGCGAGATTTCGTGCACGTGACCGACTTGGCTGACGCCCATGTGTTGGCCTGTGAGTACCTACGGCAGGGCGGACGCTCGGATCTGTTCAACGTGGGCACGGGCACGCCGCATTCGGTACGGGACGTGGTGGATGCGGTCGGCCGGGTCACGGGACGTGAGGTGCTGGTACGTGCCTCGCCCCGGCGGGCGGGCGACCCGGCCGTCCTGGTAGCCGGCAGCACGAAAGTACAGCGTGCGCTCCGGTGGCGGCCGAAGCATTCCACGTTGACGGACATCGTGGAAACGGCGTGGCGGTGGCACCAGACCGGCTGGAGCCGGGACGAGCGCCGGGACAAGTGCTAGATGCGATGAGTCCAGTCCGACGCTTGTGGTCGTATGCATGGCCGTATCGAGGCCGTCTGGCCGGCGCGTTGCTGGCGATGGCCCTGTTCGGCGCAGCGTCGGCCGGCCTCGCCTACCTCATCAAGCCGATCTTTGACGACGTGCTTCCAAACCGGCAGCGACTCAATGTTGTGGCGGCCGCCCTGCTGGGGTGCTACCTATTGAAGGGAATCGGTGCCTACGCGTCGACCTATCTCATGACGGGAGTCGGGCAGCGCGTCGTCATGACGGTCAGGAACAATCTGTTCCGCCACATCGTCGGCCAATCGGCGGGATTCTTCACGTCACGCACGACGGGTCGTCTGATGTCCCGGATCACCAACGACGTGCATCAGATTCAACTGGCCGTCTCGGTCACGATTGGCGATCTTCTGCGCGAGGCGCTGGCACTGGCTGGCTTTGGAGGCTTGCTCTTCTACTATGACCCAGGGCTCGCACTGGTGTGCCTGACAGGCGCGCCGGTGGTCGTGTATCCCCTCATCCGGCTGGGCCAGCGGGTCCGGCGTACAAGTCGAAGGAGTCAGGAGGAGTTGGAGCATCTGTCGCATATCACGGCGGAAGCCTTCACCGGACACCGGATCGTCAAGGCCTTCGGGGCAGAGGCGCACGAAGTCGCAAAATTCAGCGCGGCGTCGACGCGCCTGTTTCGGACGAACATGAAGGTCACGGGTGCGATTACCGCGTTGCCGCCGCTGATGGAATTCCTGGGTGGGTTTGCCGTCGCGGGGGCGTTGTGGTACGGCAGCCGCGAGATCGCTGCCTCTCGGCTGACGTCGGGTGAGTTCGCATCCTTCATAGCCGCGTTGTTCATGATGTACGGGCCTGTGAAGAAACTCAGCCGCGTGACGGCGGGACTGCAGCAGGCCGCGGCAGCGGCGGAACGCATTTTCGAGACGCTCGACGTGCACACCGAGATCCTCGATCGACCGAACGCGGCGACGGCGGCGCCGTTGCGGCACAGCATCGCATTTCGCGACGTGGGGTTCAGTTACCAGGGCGCGGGCGGCCAATTAGTCCTTCGGCACGTCAGTCTGATGGTGCGCGCCGGGCAGATGGTGGCGCTGGTCGGACTGAGCGGGAGCGGCAAGACCACGTTGGTGAACTTGCTCGCGCGGTTCTACGATGTCACGGAGGGCGCCATTATGCTGGATGGCGTGGACATCCGGGATGTGACGGTGCGGTCGCTGCGAAGCCAGATCGCGATGGTCACCCAGGAGACGATCCTCTTTGACGACACAGTCGCCGGGAACATCGCCTATGGCTCGGCCTCCGCGTCAGCCGCGGAGATCAAGGCTGCGGCACGCGCGGCACATGCGCACGAGTTCATCGCGGCGCTGCCCGACGGCTACGGCACGTGGGTCGGCGAGCGCGGCCAGCGACTGTCGGGGGGGCAGCGTCAGCGGCTGGCGATTGCTCGAGCCTTGCTGGCCCATGCGCCAATCTTGATTCTGGACGAAGCGACCTCGTCACTGGATTCGGAGTCGGAGGCGCTCGTCCAGGATGCGCTGGCCACGTTGCTGGAGAACCGCACGTCATTCGTCATCGCGCACCGGCTGTCAACGGTGCGGCGAGCCGATGCGATCGTCGTGCTCGACGCGGGCCAGGTTGTTGAAGTGGGACGGCACGACGAACTATTGCAGCGTCACGATGGTGTCTACGCGAAGTTGTACGCGATGCAGTTGTTCGATCGGCCGACGGCCGAAGAGCCGCCTGGCGGTGCGGCGGTTCCGGAGGCCGTAGGGCTGTCGGAGCGAGGCCGTGAAGGAGAGCCGTGATCAAGTCGATGACCGGATTTGCGAGCGTCGAGGTTGAAACGCCAGAGGTCGCGGTGAGCGTGACGCTGCGCAGTGTCAACCACCGCCACCTGGACCTCCAGCTCCGCCTGCCGTCGGCGTTGCTGGGCCTGGAGCCGGAGCTGCGTGGATTGGTGCAAAAGCGCCTGACGCGTGGACGCGTGGAGCTCGGCCTCACCGCGCAGTTTTCGCGGCGACCGGAGGTCGAGGTGGAGCTAAACGAGGCGTTGGTGCGCGCACTGAGTGATGCGCTCGAGCGTGCGCGAGCGGCGGGGGTAGCGGTGACGGGACTCACGGCTGGCGATCTGTTGCGGCTGCCGCACGCGGTGGAAGTCCGCGAGCGATCGGGTGAGGCGGATGCGGTACGGAATCATGAGGTCGTCGCGGCGGTGAGCGGCGCAGTGACGCGAGCGGTCGAGAGCCTGGATGCGATGCGGCGGGAGGAGGGAGCGCACCTGCGTACCGACCTCGACAACCGGTGCGCGCAGACGGCGGAGATCGTGAGGCAACTGGAGGTCAGGGCGGAGCAGGGCCGCGAGGGGCTCGAGAGCCGGCTCACGGCGCGGGTCGGGCAATTGACGCTGGACCCGGCACCGGACGCGGCGCTGATCGCTCAGGAAGTGGTGAAGTTCGCGGCCCGATCGGACATCAGCGAGGAGCTGGCGCGGCTCAAGGGACACCTGGCGCACTGGACCGTCATTGCGGATGCGGAGGGCGCGTGTGGCCGAAAGCTGGACTTTCTGCTCCAGGAGATGAATCGAGAGGTGAACACGGTAGGATCGAAGGCGGAAGGGCTCGAGATTGCGGTGTTGGTGGTGTCGGCCAAGGCCGAGCTGGAGCGGCTGCGCGAACAGGTGCAGAATGTCGAGTGAGGATGGGGGCGTGTCGGCCGACCAGCCGGCGAGACAGGGCCGGCTCTTTGTCGTGTCCGCACCATCGGGCACCGGAAAGACGAGCCTTGTGGAGCGGCTTGTGTGCCAGGTGCCTGACCTGGTCGAATCGTGTTCGTATACGTCGCGTCCCGCGCGTGACGGTGAACGGGACGGCGTTGACTATCATTTCATCAGCCGGCAGCGCTTCGAGGAGATGGTCGGCCGCGGTGCATTCCTGGAATGGGCCGACGTATTCGGGAAGCTGTACGGGACCGCGAAGGCGGACACGGAGGCGCAGCTCGCGCGCCGGTGCGACGTGGTGCTGGTCATCGACGTGCAGGGCTCACTACAGTTGAGGGCGAACGGAGTCGAGGCAACGAGCATTTTCGTGCTGCCGCCGTCGCCCGACGTACTCGAGTCGCGCCTGCGCGGACGGAGCCAGGACAGCGAGGTACAGATTCGGCGCCGACTCGCGGTGGCTCGCGATGAGGTGCTCGCGTTTACCGAGTACGACTATCTCGTCGTCAACGACGAATTCGATTTGGCGGTGGAGCGTCTGAAGGGGATTGTACTTGGCTGCCGGGCGGCGATGCCGGGTGCGGCGACGCAGGGCGACGCCATCGCGTCCCGGTTTGGTCTGGCAGCCCGTGGTGAAAGTCCAGCGTTGCACCGAGACCCCGCGCACTAGAGCCGCGGTCGGCCCGAGCAAGGTGCGACGAGAGAACATACCGGCTGTATGTGACCCATCGTGGACAATGCCCAGCGCCGCCCATGGCGGGATGCAGCGCCGGTCGAATGCAGCTAGACTTTCACTACGGGCTGCTCAGCCGGGCCGGCGAAGCTGGATAAGGATTGGATCATGGCACATGTTGCGCTCGGCGTGACAGGTAGCATCGCCGCCTACAAATCGGTCGAGGTCGCGAGGGGCCTGCTGACGAACGGCCACGAAGTCACTGTGGTCATGACCCCAGCCGCGCAGCGCTTCGTCGGCGCGTTGACCTTCGAGGCAATTACGCGGCGGGCCGTGGTGACCGATCAGTTCGCGGTCGGGCTGAATGCAGCGATCGAGCACGTCGCCCTAGCGAGTGCAATCGACGTGCTCGTGATGGCGCCGGCGACCGCAGATGTCATCGGGAAGTGTGCTGCGGGAGTGGCCGACGATTTCCTGACCTCACTGTACCTGGCGACCCGCGCACCGGTCGTCGTGGCGCCGGCCATGAACACCAACATGCTCCGGCACCCGGCTGTGCAGGCCAACCTCGAGCTGCTGGCGGCGCGGGGCGTGCGCGTCGTCGATTCGGAGGACGGGGACCTCGCCTGTGGGTGGATGGGACCGGGGCGGCTCGCCGAGCCGGCCGCGATCATCGCGGCGACAGAGGCGACGCTTCGCCCGCACGGGTCGCTGTTGGGGCGATGTGTCGTGGTGACCGCCGGACCGACCTATGAGGACCTCGACCCGGTTCGTTTTCTGGGGAACCGCGCGAGTGGGCGGATGGGGTTCGCGCTGGGAAAGGAGGCCGCACGCCGGGGGGCGAGTGTCGTGCTGATGGCCGGGCCGACCGCGCTAGCGCCGCCTGTGGAGGTTGAGCTGGTGTCCGTGCGCTCGGCGGCGGAGATGCACGAGGCGGTCATGGCGAGGGCAGGTGAGGCGGATGCGATGATCCTTGCGGCAGCCGTGGCGGACTACACGCCGAGTGCTGGACGGCAAGACCAGAAGCAGTCGAAGCAAGACGGGCCGCGGACCCTGACGCTGGCGCGCACCCGCGACATCCTGGCCGACCTTGGCGCATGGCGGAACGCGCGGCCCCTCCCGGTGCTGGTCGGATTCTCGGCGGAGACGCAGGACCTCGTGCCGCGGGCCCGTCGGAAGCTGAAGTCGAAGCGAGTCGACCTCATCGTCGCCAACGATGTTTCCAGGTCAGATAGCGGCTTCGCCGTCGACGTGAACGAGGCGACGCTCGTCACCCTCGATGCCGACGAGGCGCTGCCGCGGCAGCCTAAGGCGGAACTGGCGGGCGTCGTGCTCGACCGGGTGGAGCGGATGCTGACGGGCCGGCCGTCGCTGGCCACAGGCTGACGGGTGATGGCGCGGACGCAGCTTCAGCGACATGTACAGTTCCTCGCGGAGCTCGGTGTGTTGGGCTGGAGTCACGATTCGGCGTGGCGTGGCCGGCCCGAACGCGGCCGGCCGGACGATGATGACCTAGGGCCGGCGAAACCTGCCGACGGACGCGAGGCGATATCGGCTGGGGAGGTTCTGTCGGCCATCCGAGCGGATCTCGGGGATTGCACGCGATGCCAGCTCTCCGGGCTGGGGCGGACCCAGGTCGTGTTCGGTGTCGGGAACCCGGAGGCCGATTTGATGTTCGTCGGCGAAGCGCCGGGCCGAGAGGAGGATGTCAAGGGCATTCCGTTCGTCGGCCGAGCGGGCCAACTGCTCACGAAGATCATCGAGTCTATTGGGGCCTCGCGCGACTCGGTTTACATCGCTAACGTCATCAAATGCCGCCCACCCAAAAATCGGAACCCGGAGCCGGACGAAGTGTCCACGTGCGAGCCGTTTCTCTTGGCTCAGATCGACGCCATCCAGCCGAAGGTCATCGTTGCGCTCGGGGCGTTCGCCGCGCGGACCCTGCTGCAGAGCGACGCCCCGATCTCGCGTCTGCGCGGCCGGGAGTACGCGTACCGCGGCGCCACGCTGATCCCGACGTTTCACCCCGCCTACCTTCTGCGAAACCCTGAGAGCAAGCGCGAGGTCTGGGAGGATATGAAGAGAGTCCGCTCGCTGCTCGCCGAGCTCCCCTGACGGCGCGGTCCCGAACTGCTGGCCGTGGTTGGTATCCTGTGACGGTGGCGCGCCTCGTTCGCGTGGCGGTTCCGGTACCGCTTCGGGATCTGCTGACCTATCGGGTACCAGACGGGTGGGATAACCCTCCGAGGGGTGGGCGGGTGATGGTTCCGCTCGGCGCACGGGTCGTGACGGGCTGTGTGGTCGAGTCCGTCGCGGCGTCCGCGAAGACCCCGGCCAAGCTGCGAGAGTTGCTGGAAGCGGTCGATGACCGGCCGCTGGTCCCGGCGGCGGTGATGAGCCTGGCGCTCTGGGCGGCCGACTACTACCTGTGCGGCCCTGGCGAGGTGCTGTCGGTGGCGCTTCCGCCAGGGGCTGCGATCGGTGACGGCCGCAAGGTGCGCCTGACCGCGGCCGGTCTTCAGGCGGTGGCGGTTGGGGCCACGTCCGGTCGTCGCGACAGTATCCTGCGAGCGCTTCAGACCGGGCGCCCGCGATCCCGCGCGGGACTGCTTCGACAGCTTGTCCGTCAGGAGGTGGCGCGGTCCGCGCCCAGGGGAGTCGCGAGCGGTGGCGGAAAGCCGCAGCGCGCAGCATGGACGGCGGCACTGGCGGCGGTGTTCGCGAGCGGTCTGGTGCAGGTCGGCCGGACGGAGGTGTCGCGCAGGTTCGGATTTCACACGGTGCCCCAGTTTCGGATCAGCGGGCAGGGAGTCGAGGTGTTGGCCACGGGTGCTGATGGCCATCGTGCACGGATCGGTGCGCGCCAGCGCCAAGCGCTGGAGGCGATGCGTGATGTGGGCGACTGGATCGACCAGCGCGTACTGGTTGAACGAGGCGTGTCGGTCGCTGCGCTGGCGCGGTTAGGTGAGTTGGGGTGGGCGACGCGGCGAGTGCGGAGTGTGGACCGAGTCCCGCTCGAGTTGAATACGGCAGCGCAGCCTGCATCCGCGGCCGGCCCCCTGCGCTTGACGGCCGAGCAATCCAAGGCGGTCGAGCAACTGGACGCGCGAGTAGAAGGCGGAGGGTTTCACGTCGGGTTACTGCACGGGGTGACGGGGAGCGGCAAGACAGAGATCTACCTCCGGTTGGCCGCCACAACCCAGCGGAAGGGCCGGCAGGTGCTGGTACTGGTGCCGGAGATTGGGCTGACTCCAGCGGCCGCCGCCGTTTTTCGCAACCGGTTCGGCGATCGCGTGGCGATTCAGCACAGCGGCCTGTCGGTCGGAGAACGGCACGACCAGTGGCATCGGATCCGCGATGGCGAGGTGGATATCGTCGTCGGGACGCGCTCGGCCGTGTTCGCGCCGTTGACGCGACTGGGATTGATCGTGGTGGATGAGGAACACGATGCGTCTTTCAAGCAGGAGGACGCCCCGCGGTACCACGGCCGGGACGTGGCGATCATGCGGGGCAAGCGCGCCGGGGCGCTCGTGGTGCTGGGATCGGCCACCCCGTCGCTGGAGAGCTACCAGCAGGCCACACGCGGGCGGTACGAGCTGATCCGGCTGACGCGCCGGGTCCTGGGGCGGGCGCTCCCGTCGGTGCGAGTCATCGACATGAAGAGGGAATTTACGGATCGGGGACCGGAGACCGTGCTGAGTCGAGCGCTCGAGGCGGCCATTCAGGACCGGATCGATCGGGGAGAGCAGGTCCTGATCCTCTTGAACCGGAGGGGATTCGCGGCCGCGGTCCTGTGCCGCGGGTGTGGGAGCACGGCCGAGTGCCCGAACTGCAGCGTGTCGCTGACCGTGCATCGGACGACCGCGCGGATTCGGTGTCACTACTGCGGCTACGCCCAGGCGGTTCCGGAGCGCTGTCCCACGTGCGGCGGATCGTACCTGGAGTGGACCGGCGTGGGCACCGAGCGTGTCGAGGCGGAGGTGCGGCGCAGTGCGCCGACGGCTCGGGTTGCGCGGATGGACCGGGACACGATGCGCCGGCGCAGCGCGGCCGAGTCGTTGCTCCGAAGATTCGCGCGACACGAAGTTGATGTCTTGGTGGGGACGCAGATGATTGCCAAGGGGCATGATTTCCCCAAGGTGACGCTCGTCGGTGTCGTGTCGGCGGACGTCGGGCTGGGCGTTCCTGATTTTCGGGCAGCCGAGCGAACCTTTCAACTGCTGACGCAGGTGGCGGGCCGGGCGGGGCGCGGGGCGCGCGCGGGGGAATCGATCGTCCAGACCTTGCATCCCGGGCACTACAGCGTCGTGCATGCGTGTGCGCAGGACTTCGAAGCCTTCTATCGTGAGGAGCTCGATTTCCGTCAGACGATGCGTTACCCGCCCTGTATGTTCCTCGTGAATCTCATTGTTCGTGGCGGCACCCAGGCCGTGGCGATGGCAGCGGCGGCGGGACTCGCGCGGCGCTTGCGTCAGCGGATGACCTCGGGTTGGGTCCTCGGTCCGGCACCGGCGCCACTTGGGCGGCTGAAAGGGGCGCACCGGGTGCAGGTGCTCGTGAAGGGCCAGCAGCGAGGCCGTCTGCGTGAGGCGGTTGCCCTGGCGGTTGCGGGGGTGCCAGGCCTCGACCGACGGCTGAGTGTCGACGTTGACCCGGTCAGCGTTCGATGATTCCAGCGACGGGTCGGTGAATACTCGCGCGACTGTTCGACGCACCACGGGCTGCTACGGTAGGTCGAGAAGGTTGAGCGGCTCGATGGGCGCCGGCGTGAAACACAGGATGAACATGACGAGTGCCGCGGTGGCGGTCGCGCGGCGTCTGGGATCGAGCGGGACGTGTTCGTCCATCGTGCGGGGGTGGCGCGGACCGAACATGACCAGCATGACGACAAGCATGACGGTCCACACGATCCAACTCCGCGACCAGAACGTGAGCAACACCGACATTCCAACCATGGTGAGCGTGATCAGCGTTGACCGCCGGCCGAAGACGGCATACGCGATGTGCCCGCCATCCAGTTGTCCGATTGGAAAGAGGTTGAGGGCTGTGGCGAGCAGGCCGAACCAGGCGGCGAAGCCCATCGGATGCAGGTTCAGCGAGTAGCCGTCGGGCGTCGGCCCCCAGATCAGCCATGAGGTGGCCTGAAAGAGCAGCGGTTCACCGAGCGACAAGCCGCTGAAGTCTGACGGCAGCGGAACGTGACGGGACAGTGCCAGGCCGATGACGAGCGCCGGCACCGCGACGACGAATCCGGCAATCGGGCCGGCGATCCCGATGTCGAACAGCATAGGTTTCGTGCGGATAGGCTGGCGGATGCGAATGAACGCGCCGAGTGTCCCGGTAAGCCAGATGGGTGCGGGGATAAAGTAGGGGAGCGATGCGTCCACGCCGTAGTAACGGCAGGTCCAGTAGTGGCCGAATTCGTGCGACCCGAGAATGGCGAGAATCGTGGCGCTGTACCAGAAGCCTTGCGGGATGAGTAGGCTCGCGCTGCCCGGATTGTGAGCGCCGAAGTCCGAGACGAAGCGGGCGTAATGGCAGCTTCCCACGAGTGTCGTCGTGGCGACGGTTGCCAGAAACAAGAGGAGATGAACGGTCGGGCGGCGTCGGGTGGGCGTCTGAATCGAGTCCGCGGCAGCCGGCGGCCCGCCGACCTCGGACGGTCGCGGAGGGGAGTCGCTGGGCGCAGAGGACACAGCGCGACGTCGACCGGCTACTCTCCGATGTTCTGGAGGTCCTTGCCCGGCTTGAAACGAATCGTGCGGCCAGGAGGAATCCGAACTTCCTTCCCGGTTCGGGGATTGCGCCCGATGCCGCGTTTACGGGGCTTCACCTGGAAGACGCCGAAGCCTCTCAACTCGATCCGCTCGCCCCGTTGCATCGAGAGTCGCATCGCGCCGAATACGGCGTCGACCGCCACTTCGGCCTTGACCTTGGTGATGGTGGCGACGGTGGAAACCTGGTTCACAATGTCGACTTTAACCATAAGTTAGGAGCCCACACACATGTGTAACTATCATAGATATAGTGACTTAGACTGTCAAGTCTGGGTCTAACTGGCTTTCGACGATCGTGAATCGGGCCATGTCCGTCAAACGCCGTGCGGCGCTGCCGTCAGTCGTCCTCGCCGGCCGTCCCAACGTGGGAAAGTCGACCCTCTTCAACCGGATCACCGGGTCTCGCAAGGTGATCGTAACGCCCACGCCCGGCACGACGAGAGATCTGGTTGGCGAGAGGGCGGAGTGGCAAGGGACGACGTTTCGTCTGGTGGACGCGGGCGGCATGTTCGGGGCCTCCGACGACCCGTTGCAGACCGAAGTGCTGGAACGGTGCCGGCAAGGCATTGCTTCGGCCGATGTCATCCTGTTCGTAGTCGACGGGCGAGACGGCGTCGTGGGAGCTGACGAGGCGGTCGCCGATGCCGTTCGGCGGGTCGGCGTGCCGGTAGTCGTCGCCGTGAACAAGTGCGACGATCACCGAGCGCGTGGCCACGCGATGGAGTTCTACCAGTTCGGTTTCGAATCAGTGCTCGAGATTTCCGCCGAACATGGGACGGGCGTCGGCGACCTGCTGGACCGGATCGTGAGCCGGTTACCGGGACGCTCCCGGGCGGTAGCCGGGGGAGACGCGGCCGACAGCGACTCGGAGTCAGATGGCGAAACGGCCATTGCGATCGTCGGCCGACCCAACGTCGGCAAGTCTTCGCTGGTGAACCGCTTGCTCCGAGAGGAGCGGATGCTGGTCAGCGAGCGTCCGGGGACGACGAGGGATGCGGTCGACGAGGTTCTGCGATGGCACGGGCGGCAGTTCCGGATTGTCGATACCGCTGGGATTCGACGCCCGGGGCGTGTGGCCGGCAGCGGCCAGGTCGAGTCGGTGAGCGTGGTCGTGGCGCGGCGGGCGATCGAACGGGCCGATGTCGCAGTGTTGCTCATCGATGCTCATGAGGGTGTGACCGACCAGGATGCCGCGATCGCCGGCGAGGTGGAACGTCGGGGCTGTGGCATCGTTCTCGCCGCCAACAAGTGGGACTTGATGAAGGGCGACGGCGATCGGGCCAGCGAGTTCGACGAGACCTCCCGTCGCCAACTCAAGTTTCTGGAGTATGCACCGCTGCTGCACGTGTCCGCTCTGACGGGGGAGCGCCTACCGAAGCTCATGGAGACCGTCGACCGGGTGGCCAACGCGCGACAACGTCGTGTGCCGACCGGGGAACTCAACCGCTTCGTTGAGCGGGTGACCAGGCAGCATCCGCCCGTCAGCCCCGGCCGTCGCGTGGTGCGCGTGCTGTACTCCGCGCAGACCGGCGTGGCCCCGCCGACGTTCGTCTTCTTCACGAACATCGCGACCCAGTTTCACTTCTCCTATATGCGGTTCGTGACGAACCGCCTAAGAGAGGCGTTCGGGTTCGAGGGCACGCCGATTCGGTTGCACGTGCGGCGGCGCGGCAAGTAGCGGGAACCAGCGTGCTATACTGGCCCTACCCGGCGGGCGGGGCCATGACAGTCAGTTCGCCCCTAGAGATTCCCAGGCGCGCGTCGTACAAGTCATCCGAAGTGTGTGAGATCGCGCAGGTCAAGGCCTACGTTCTGCGGTCGTGGGAGGCCGAGTTTCCCTATTTGGGGGTAGCCAAGGGGCGTGGCGCGCGCGTGTACCGCAGGAGCGACGTCCAGCTCGTGCTTCGGCTGAAGGAACTGCTGTTCGTCGACGGCTTGACGCTCGGCGGTGCCCGCCGCCGGTTGGAGGAGGAGCGGGATGAGGTCGCGGCGGAGGCCGACCGGTCACCCGAGGCGCTTGGGGCTCCGGAGTTGCGGCAGGGGATCGAGGAGGTCAAGTCTGGCCTCAGGGGCATTTTGGAGATGCTCTCGGGGAACGGAGCCGACCGGTCCGTCGCCGTGGCGCCCCCGCGGAAGGCAGCCCGCGTAAAGCCGGCCCGGCAGGGGAAGAAGGGCGCGAAGACTCGCCGCTGATGTCTGATGTTTGATGTGGTGATGCGAACTGGCCCGTGACCTCGCCCGATGCCTGATGCCTGATGACTGATGACTGATGCCCGCTGCCGGACATTGAGCCCGGACGGACGGCTGGACCTCGCGTGACGGAATACGGGATGTGGCGCAGTCTGGTAGCGCACCTGACTGGGGGTCAGGGGGTCGCTGGTTCAAATCCAGTCATCCCGACCAAACTTTTGCACTTCCGTGAGGTTTGTGGTAACAAATAGGTAACATAAACCCGAGCCTCACGGGGGTGCTCATGTCTCAGGGGGGTCAGCCGTCGCCTCGGCGCTTCACCAAACGTATCCTTTCGGCTCAGAGCATCCGCGGGCTGCCGCCACCCACAAGGGGCAGCGTTGAGTACTTCGATGACTCGACGCCTGGCCTCAGTCTCAGAATCACGCCGAAGCGTACTCGTACCTGGAGCCTTCTCTACCGTGCAAACGGTATCCAGAAACGCTTGACGCTCGGCCGCTATCCTGCGGTTGGGCTGGCGGATGCGCGCGAGCTGGCGCAGCAGGCTCAGCGGACTGTCGCGCAAGGTGGAGATCCCGTCGGTGACAAGCGTGCGGTACGGCACGCGTTGACCTTCGAGGAACTCGCCGCGGAGTACATCGAGCGATACGCCAAGCTGGAGAAGAAGAGCTGGGCTGAAGACCAGCGCCAAATTGACGCCAACCTCCGCCCGGTCTGGAAAAAGAAGGCAGCTGCTGTCGTATCGCGACGGGATGTGAGGGACCTACTCGACGGCATGGCCGCTCGAGGTGCGAGAATCGGCGCGAATCGCACGCGAGCCCTGATCTCAAAGATCTACAACTTTGGCCTGGAACGAGAGCTCGTCGATCAGAACCCTGCGATCGGTGTGGCCAAGGTCACCCGCGAGAGGAGTCGGGAACGGGTCCTGACTGCGGACGAACTTCGGCGCGTGTGGACCGCATGTGACACGCAGTCTCCGCACGTAGCCGCCTGGTTTCGCCTGCGCCTCGTCACAGCACAGCGCGGCGGTGAGATCTTGCGGATGCGCTGGCAAGACCGCGTAGGCGAATGGTGGACGATCCCGGCCGATTTCGTGAAGAACCAGCAGGGGCATCGCGTCTACCTGAACCCGCTCGCTCGGGAGATCCTCGCTGGGATCATCCCGACGGAGGGATGTGAGTGGGTGTTTCCGGAGTCTCTCATGGGCGACTTTAAGCATGTGAGTCGACGCCTCGCGCGCGAGAACCGGGCGAACGTGAGTGACTTCCGGGGGCATGACCTGCGGCGGACTGCGGCGAGCATCATGACAAGCGGCGGGGTGCCGCGATTCATCGTGGCTCGGGTCCTCAATCACTCCGAAAGTCGAGATATCACGTCTACGGTGTCTACGACCGATACAGCTACGATCGGGAAAAACGAGCCGCGATGGTGTTTTGGGCAAAACAGCTCTGCGCGATGCTTGCTGATCGGCCCCTGTCCCATGTAGGGCGATTTAAGTTGTAAAGTCTGCGTTTTTTGAGCAACGCCCACAAGTCAACTCCCAACTCCATAGGCGTACTGAAGAGCGACTACCTGTACTCCGTTGGCGTCGTCTACAACACGCGCAGGCGTTGATGGAGGCGGCGGGAGTCGATCCGCCCAGAAGTCCAGATTTCCTAATACTTTAGGAAAACTAAAACGCCAGATACGCGAGAAACGCTCAAAAGCCGAGGTCCAGGTACAAAACAGGTACAGTGAATCTGCCGCCGTCAGCACACCCGCCGCGCACCAGCCGACGGGGTTCAACCGAGCGTCAGCAAGGTCTCGACGGCGGCCTTCAGCCGCGGCAGTTCCTGTTCGACCGTTGTCCACACCAGCCCGAGATCCACGCCGAAGTAGTCGTGCGTCAGACGATCGCGCATGCCGGCGATCTGCTTCCAGGGAATCTCCTGGGCGCGGCTCCTGGTGCCGTCCGAAAGCTGCTTGACCGCTTCGCCGATGGCAGGAGCCACTCGTGCTCGTGCCTCGATACACACCAACCAACTGTGGCTGCGTTGCTCGTGCCTGGTACTCGGACCACCTCAGCCGAACCTGCCTGCGCTTCTGTTTGGTGGGTGGTGTACCGAACTCGTGCTGCTGCGCCTTGCGTCGAGTGGCCCAGTATTTCCAGTCGCTCTGACACAATCTTCCTCACTTCGGCCGTTCAACGTAGATTGTCGGCCGGGTATGCGCTCGATGGTGACACCCGGACTCGTCGCGAGGATACTGTCGGATGTGGACACCGTGGCCGTGCTCGTGCTTGTCGCGACCGTGGGGCTCGTTGTAGGGGTTCAGACCCTTTTGGACCATTGAGGCCCTGAAAGTAAGAGACACTTCCGAGCCAGGGGAGGAGGATCCCCATGGGCAAGGAAGCGTCGCCAGAAAGAGTCGTGCAGGAAATCCGGCGGAAGACGCGCCGGCGGTTTTCAGCCGAAGAGAAGATTCGGATCGTACTCGAGGGCCTGCGCGGCGAGGAGAGCATCGCCACGCTGTGCCGGAAGGAAGGGCTGGCGCCGAATCTGTACTACCGGTGGAGCAAGGAGTTTCTCGAGGCCGGCAAGAAGCGTCTTGTCGGCGATACGAGCCGTGAAGCGACGGCCCCCGAGGTCACCGATCTGCGCAAGGAGAATAGCCGCCTGAAGCAGCTCGTGGCCGAGGTCGTCCTCGAAAACCGCCTGCTCAAAAAAAACGTGACGGGCTCCGACTCGGGAGACGACACGTGCGACTGACGGCGGCCGAGAAGGCCGAAGTCATTCGCTTGGTCGAAGGCTCGGATCTGCCCGTCCGGCAGACGCTCCGCGAGCTCCAGGTGCCGCGCGCGACGTTCTACACGTGGTATCGCCGCTACGCCGAGGGCGGATTGGATGGGCTCGCGGCCCGCCCGCCGGCTGCGCGGCGGCACTGGAATCGCATTCCACCACGGGTGCGACAACAGGTCGTCGACCTCGCCTTGGCCGTGCCCGAGCGCACGCCGCGGGAACTGGCCTGGTAATTCACGGACCGGGAGGCGCATTTCCTTTCGGAATCGAGCGTCTATCGCATTCTGAAAGCCTTCGACCTGATCACCAGCCCGGCCTTCGTCGTGCTGTCGGCGGGCAAGGTGTTTCAGCAGCCGACGCACCGGCCGAACGAGCTGTGGCAAACCGACTTTACGTATCTCCACGTGGTGGGCTGGGGCTGGTACTACTTGTCGACCGTGCTCGATGACTACTCGCGGTACATCCTGGCCTGGACCCTGCGCACGTCGATGCAGGCCATGGACGTCATGGAGACCCTCGACTTGGCACGCGCCGCCACCGGCGTCGATGCGGTCCCGGTGGCGCATCGCCCGCGCTTGCTCAGCGACAATGGGCCCTGCTACATCTCGGGGCAGCTCGCGACCTATCTGGAGGCCCACGGGCTGCCGCACACGCGCAGCGCACCGTATCACCCGATGACCCAGGGGAAGATCGAGCGGTACCACCGCTCGCTGAAGAACGTCGTGAAACTCGAGCACTACTACACGCCGTGGGACGTGGAACGGGCGGTCGCCCATTTCGTGGAGGACTACAATCACCGGCGGTATCATGAGGCGCTGCAGAACGTGACGCCCGCCGACATGTTTCACGGACGGCAGGTCACCATCCTGGCGCGCCGGGCACGCATTAAACAGCGGACGCTGCAGCAACGGAAACGCGAGAACTTACACGGGCCGCATCACGCGGCCATTCGCTCGGATGTGTCTCTACGCAACGGCGCCGAAGTGTCCAACTTGGTCTGACGACGTACAATCGGAGTGGTCTACGCGCTGGCGCTGCTGCGCACGGCCCGCGGAACGGCCGGGTAAGGCGCCGTCCGGAACTGGAGACGCGCTGGAGCCATGGGCACCAGCCGGGCTCGATAGTCCAGGCCGCCGGACCGCTCCTGCGCCGCGTCAGCGGGGCAGCGAATCGTCGGTTCCGTGCCGTCCGTTCAGATAGGCGGCCCACTCGTCCATCAGCTGGCGCCGGCGCGCGAACAGGTCGGAGAAGGACTCGATTCCACAGGCGCTGTTGATCGAAGGTCACAACCCGCTGCGGCTGCTTCATTCCGCCCTCAGTGACGGATTGCATGACCGCGACGATGCCTACTGCCTCGAACAAGCGAGCAGTATTCGTGTTGTTCTTGGGGAACTGTCGGAGCGGCTGGCTCAAGCCCTCAAAGATGAGGCCGAATTAAATAGAGCGCTCTCGCATCTTCTAAACCAAACAGATAGTTAACCTCAGCCTGCCATGGCGCGCGCCGGACTCCCGGCCGCGCGTGGTCCGCCTGAACGCGGCCGTCGATGCCCTCAACAGTCGCTATTGACGCCAGCCGCGCGAGGCCGACGGCTGGTCGCGGGATTACCGACCGATAACGGCCCGATACACGGCCGATAATCGACCGTTTCACGGGCCTCACTCGTCGCCGGTGGCCCTCGCCATTCGCCCGAGCCGCCGATCCCTGCGGACCAGCAGTCTTGTGCCGTCGTGCGCAGCATGGCCAGATGCATCCGACACACGACCGCGTCATGCGGCCCGCTGGCCGTGGGCGGTCGGCCTCCGGTGCCGGTGCCGGCCCCTGGCGCCACCGGTGGCGGTGTGCGTGGTTTGACCGGACTCAGTGTTCGAACAGCCCGGGCTGTCGCGTGGCCGTCCTGAACGCTGCGGTTGAGAGCGCTGGGCCTTTGGGTGGGATGCCGGCCTGCGTGCGGGCCATGTGAAACATGGCCGCGAGGGTCTCCGCCCAGACCCCGGTGCCGCGCATCCGCTCTCCAAACGTCGAGGTCGTGAGATTCCCGCCGCGCAGTTCCCTGATCCGATGCAGCACCTTCTGCTTCCGGTCGGGGAAGTGTGCTTCGAGCCAAGCCTCGAAGAGATCCTTCACGCCATAGGGTAGCCGCAGCACGATGAAGTGCGCGAACTGGGCGCCGGCTTGCGCGGCCTGCTTGAGGATCGGTACGATCTCGTGGTCGGTGAGCCCGGGCACGACGGGGGCGATGCTCACGCCTGCGAGGACACCCCGGTTGCGGAGTCGTGTGATCGCCTCGAATCTTCGCTCGGCCGTGGAGGCCCGCGGCTCCATCGCCCGCCGCACGTCCTCCTCAAGCGTGGTCACCGAGAGGGTGACGCTCACGCAGCGGTGGGTGGCGAGCTCGGCCAGGAGGTCGAGGTCGCTGGTGACGAGGGCGCTCTTCGTGATGACCCCCACGGGGTTGCGGAACTCGGCAAGCACGGCCAGACACCCGCGCGTGAGTTGGAGCCGGCGCTCGATCGGCTGATACGGATCGGTCACCCCACTCATCGCAAGCACCTGGGGCGTCCACGATCGGCGCGACAGCTCAGCCCGCAGGAGTTCCGGCGCGCGCGGCTTGACGAAGATCTGCGTCTCGAAATCGAGCCCGGCCGACAGACCGAGGTACTCGTGCGTGGGCCGGGCATAGCAGTAGATGCAGCCGTGCTCGCAGCCGCGGTACGGATTCACACTGCGGTTGAACGGTACATCGGGACTCGTGTTCGACGAGAGGATCGACCGGGAGGCATCGCGAAAGTAAAGTGTCGGCACACCGCGCACCGACGCGGTGTCGTCGGGGGCACCGGTCTCGTCAGGCTTGGGCTCGATGTGCAGCACTTCAAAGCGTCCTGGCGGATTCTCCGGCGCGCCGCGCTGGTTTCGAGGCAACGCGCGCCGCTCGCGACGGGCGACTGGCGGGGAACCTTTCGACACCATCAGCTACGATCCCGGCATCCAGATGCTACTTCGGCGACGATTCCCATGTCGTAAGGTGCGATTAATGGGCCGACCCCTCATGCGGCCTCTCGATAGTAGACACTGAGGCATTGTCAACTTGTTGAGGGCGGCGCGCTCTTGCCCCGTGACATCGACGCCCCCGATTGTTCTCAGCAGGCGCACGTCACCGCATCCCATTCCACGAACGCGCGGGTGCGGAGCAGACGGTGATGCGCGGTTCGCAGCAAATGGCGCCCGACGCGGAAGAGATTCTGCACGATACCGTGAACCGACGCGAACCGCTGGAGCTGAGCGGCCGACTTGAAACGCCGCATCTGGCGCTCCCGCTGGCGGGTCGGTTGGTGGGAGACCTCCGCGCGGTTATTCGCGTACTGATCGGTGCAGTGAAGCACCGACGGCCTCACCGTGCGACAGGCGGCCGAGTAACGGTATTGTCAAGTTAACTCTCCGCCCAGCACAATGCCGGGATGAACACTCGCCGGCCCCGCTACCTTCGGCATCGCTTTCCGCCCGACATCATCAGCCATGCCGTCTGGCTCTACCACAGATACTGCCTGAGCTTCCGGGATGTTGAGGATCTGCTGGCCGAACGAGGAATCATCGTGTCGTACGAAACCATTCGGCAGTGGTGCGGGAAATTCGGCCCCGACTACGCTCGGCAGTTGAAGCGCCGACAGGGTCGACTCGGCGATACGTGGTTCCTGGATGAAGTCTTCGTGACGATCAACGGTGAGCGCCAGTATCTCTGGCGCGCGGTGGATCAAGACGGTGATCTGATCGACATCCTCGTACAACCCCGTCGGGACGCGCGGGCAGCGCGGAGATTCTTCCGCCGACTGTTGAACAGTCAGCGACAGGAACCCGTACGGCTCGTGACCGACACGTTGGGCAGCTACCGTGTCGCCCATCGGGACGTCATGCCTTCGGTCACCCATGACACGACGCGATACGCGAACAATCGGGCCGAAGTGTCGCACCAACCCACGCGACAACGGGAGCGTCAGATGCGCGGCTTCACGTCATCCGCCCACGCGCAGTGTTTCTTGCACGTTCACGGCATCATTCACAATCTGTTTCGCGTGGGTCGGCACCGGCTGAGATCGGTTCATCATCGAATGTTGCGGGCACGAGCGTTCACAGTGTGGACCGCGGTGACGGCAGCCTGATCTCTGATTAGCCTGCCCTCGTATGTCCCGGACTCGTTAACTTGACTGTGCCGTTTCACGGGCGTCACTCCTACCACTCAGTTCGCTATGACAATGCGCGGCCTCTCGAGTCTGAACCTATGGAGGAACGAAGCGGACTCTGAAACGTACTGCTCCGTGCGGCGGCGCCACTCCATCACGGCCAGCGACGCCGCCAACGCGTTCACTTCCGGCAGTTGGACGTTGCGATAGCCGGGGACATTGCCCTCGACTCTAGCATTCGGTATGGCATCCTTCCACGCCAGAGACCCTGCGCAATAGGCGCTTGTCGTCACGGTGCCTCTAACTTTGCGGTCGTCCAGCGTTATGCTCACGCCCGAATCTATGAATGGAACCGCCGCCTCCGAAAGCGAGAGTAGACGACATCCTGACGCGGCGAATCGCCGTCGGTCAGCTGGTCGATACACACGAAGGCATAGTCGATGGGATGAGCCGACAGAAACTCGCCGAACGTGGACTGGTTGTCCACTCGGACAGCGTGCGGGTGGATGCCTTCCCGGAGGGACGCGTACTTAGAATGGTAGTAGTCCACTTTGCGCAGAGGTTCCTTGTGACGCGACTCAATCTCCTCGGCAGTAGGTGCGCCGGGCGCCCGCATGAAATTGTGCCAGTCAACGTTGTCGGCATCCAAAAGATAGATTTCCAACACGGGCGTTTTGGCAACAAGGTCCAGGACGTAAGCGCCCGTTCCGCCCAGGCCAATAATCGCAATCCGCTGACTGCGGATTCGATCCTGAACCGGACCTATCGCCGCCCGTGCCTCGAAAGTGTTGGGTATCTTGAAAGGACTTGGCATCGCGAGAGAAGCGGTTCCGGGCCGTGTGAACGGGCCAGAAGGGAACCTTTTTCGGCCCTAGTCGCTTTCTGAGCCGGAGCGGGGCGATGTCGGCCACGTGAGCCCAGGCGACGGCGACGGTGGCGCCGACATCTGGCGCTGCGGTCGAAACAGCCCGAGCCTTCCCGCATGCACGGGACCCGCCGCTGGTGGAGCCATTTGTTCGTCTGATCAATCCAGATCCGCGAACACCGGCGCGTGATCGGACGCAGTGTGACCTTCCTTCTTCTTGCGGTACTCGCGATCGATCTCCACGCGGCGCACCCGCGAGACCACGGCGGGCGTACCCAGCAACAGATCGATGCGCAGCCCTAGACCGCGATGGAAGGAACCGCCCCGATAGTCCCACCAGGAGAACTTCTGCTCATCCGGATGCACGTGGCGAAATAAGTCCGTGAGCTTCAGATCGAGGAGGGACCGGTACCGGGATCGCTCCTCGGCGGTGCAGAAAATCGAACCGTCGGCGGCGGCGCCCTGCCAGCAGTCCAGTGCCGCCGGGACGATGTTGAAATCACCGCCAATGACGAACGCGACATCCCGGTCGAGGCCGGCGAGGTAGTCGCGCAACGCGTCGAGCCAAGCGAGCTTCCGGGGGAAGTCGGGATGGTTGAGGGTCTTGCCGTTTGGGCAGTACACCGTGGCGAAGTGGAGACCGGAGACCTGCACGCGGAGTAGACGCGCTCCGTCGTTCTCGCGACCGGTCAGCCCCAGTGTCTCCGCCTCTGCTGGTGTGCGGCTGAGCACCGCGACGCCGTTCCAGCCCTTCTCCCCGTGGACGACGGCGTGATACCCGAGGGCCCGGAAGTTGGCGTGCGGGAAATCCTCGTCGCTCACCTTCACTTCCTGCAAGCCCACCACGTCGGGCGCGCGGCTCTTCAGCCAATGCGTGATGAACTCCATGCGCGCCCGCAGGCCGTTGACGTTCCAGGTTGCGATACGCATGGCATGCCAGTATCGCACTTCCACTTCATGCGCGGGGCGGGAATGGTCCTTGAGAATCGGCTGTTAAGAAAGGGGGGCACGGCCTCCGACTCGGAGAGCGGTACGTGAGGCGCACGGCGGCCAAGAAATACGCGCTCATCCGGCTGGTCGAGGGGTCGGAGTTGCCCGTGCACCGGACGTTGCGGGAACTGCTCGACAACGTCACCCCCGCCGACGTCTACCACGGCCGTCGACCGGCCATTCTGGCCCGGCGGGAACGGATCAGGCAGCGGACGTTGCAGCAGCGACGACAGGAGAATCTGAGGACGCCGCATCCAGCGGCACAACGGCGGGAGGTGTCTCTAAGAAACCGGCTCATCTGGTCCCCAATAGTCTGAACGTAAACAAGGCGTACACAAAGCAAGTCATGGCTGAAGACTGGGCTCGGGCTGAGGCCGAAGCAACCGTTGCCGACTACTTCGACATGCTGGACCACGAGGTGCGGGCGCGGGCCGCACGAGACGCAACGCCGTACCGAGTCGCTCCGCCGGGCCGGGTGTAGGCGGTCTAAAGGATCAAGACTGCTGACCGTTTGGAAACAAGGCTTTCCACAAAGCCCCCAATTCTGGCTCTCGAAAACGCCGTTTGCAGCTCGAGTCCATGGATCAAACGTCGTGATCGAGGGAGGTGGTGGGAACCTCGCGTAGCGCTGCCACGGACACCTCTTTCAGCGACGCCAATACGGCAGGTTCAAGACGATGGACTGTATCTAGGAACTGCTGTCGGGCTCGAACCTGCGCACGACGCCAGAGACTCCGGGGCGGCCTTGGCCTTTCAACTGCGTTCGGAGGAATCGAGCGGCGGCGGGTCGATTGCGTCGCGGCTGCACGAGGATGTCGATCACGTCGCCGTCTTGGTCCACGGCGCGCCAGAGATACGGTCGCCGGCCCTGAATGGTGACGAAGAGCTCGTCCAGATGCCATCTATCGCCCATCCGGCGGCGGCGCAGCGTCCGGGCGTAGTCGGGCCCGAAGGTCTGACACCACTGCCGGATCGTCTCGTACGAGACGGTGACCCCGCGTTCGGCGAGCAGATCCTCGACGGCGCGGAAGCTCAGGCCAAAGCGGTGGTAGAGCCAGACTGCGCGACTGATGATCTCGGAAGGAAAGCGGTAGCCGCTGTCGCGTGGCGCAGAGCTTGTCATTGGCCTACACTGCCAGCAGGAGGCCAAGTTGACTGTGAGCATGATTCCCCTGCCTGTCGGGGTTGCTCAGTGACACCGGTGGGTGCCGGTGGGCGCTGGCCTGACCCACAAGTTGACTGACCTACGGTCCTGGCTACTGAACTGTCGGTCATCGTCCGTCGGCGATTGACACGGCAACCCGTCTGACCGGATGGGCCGTGACCCAATAGGGGCCTGCTGCAACGTCGACCCATCACAGTCCTGTCCGCCCATCCGGCCGACGCACCAGCACCCGAGGAGGCCACCCGGTGACGAACCACAGGACTATCCAGCCTGACGCGCGGAAGGTGATCGTCGGCGTGGACACCCACAAGCACGTCCACGTGGCCGTGGCGATCGACACGAGGGGGGTCCGCCTCGACGATCGATCGTGTGCCGCCGACTCAGACGGCTACCAACAGCTGATCACCTGGGCCGAGCGTCACGGCCGCATCGCCGCGTTCGGCATCGAGGGCACCGGCAGCTACGGGGCGGGACTCACTCGCGCGGTCCGGCGAGCCGGGCACCAGGTGCTCGAAGTGAACCGAGGCGACCGGCGCACACGTCGAATCGCCGGGAAGTCCGACCCCGTGGATGCCGAGACCGCCGCGCGGTCGGTTCTGGCGGGCCAATCGACCGCCATCCCGAAGACCGCGGACGGAGCGGTCGAGATGATGCGCCACCTCAAAGTCGCGCGCCGGACGGCGGTCAAAGCCCGCACCTCGGCGATGATCACGCTGAAGCAGATCGTCGTCACCGCGCCGCCCGCGCTGCGAGAGACCCTCAACCCGCTCGCCGACCAGGCGCTCCTCAAACGCTGCCGCGGATGGCGCTGCGGCACGATCGATACGCCGACCGCCTCGGCGAAACATACCCTCCGGGCGCTCGCCCGTCGCTGGTTCGCTCTCTCCGTCGAAATCGTGGACCACGACCGTCACGTGAGTCGACTCACCACCCAGACCTCACCGACGCTGCGTGAGGGCTTCGGCATCGGTGCCGACACCGCCGCCGAACTGCTGATCATCTTTGGCGACACCCCCGATCGGATTCATTCTGAAGCCGCCTTCGCCAAGCTTTGCGGGGCCTGCCCCATCCCGGCTTCGTCCGGGATGACGACGGGGCGCCACCGCCTCTACCGCGGCGGTCATCGCCAGGCCAACGCCGCGCTCCACCGGGCCGTCATCGTGCGGATGCGGTTCCACACACCAACCCTCAACTACGTCGAACGACGCACCGCTGAAGGGCGGCCCAAACGGGAGATCATCCGCTGTCTTAAACGCTTTCTCGCCCGCGAGATCTTTCAGCGCGTGATGGCAGACTACCGAGCGCGCCAAGCCGCAGACTTGGCGGCCTGAACGACCGTCTTGACATATAGGGGCGTCAAGGCCCGCGGAGAGCATCCGACGATGTGTGGCCGGTTCGCTCAGCACCTGACGTGGCGTCAGATCCACGAACTCTACCAACTGCCCGAATCAGCGCGGCCACTGCATCTGCAACCTCGCTACAACGGTGCTCCTGTGCAGGACTTCGCCGTGTGCCGGCTCGATGAGGACGGGAGCCGCACCCTTGCCACGCTCCGCTGGGGATTGGTGCCGTCCTGGGCGAACGACCTCAGGAGAGGGGCGCAGTTGGTTAACGCCCGTGCGGAGACCCTCCACGACAAGCCGTCGTTCAGCGCTGCCTTCCGCGCACGTCGATGTCTGGTGCCAGCCAATGGGTGGTTCGAATGGCAGCGGACCGGGCACGCCAAACAGCCCTACTTCTTGGCGCTCGTGGACGGATCGCCCCTGTCATTCGCGGCGCTGTGGGAATGCTGGAACAGGGGCCGAGAATCCCTTGAGTCCTTCACGATCATCACCACGGGGGCCGCTCCCGGGCTGGCAGACATCCACCATCGACAGCCGGTGATCGTCGACCCCGACCGGTTGGCCGACTGGCTCGATCCGTCATCGCCGATGCCGCACCTCCTTGAGCTGCTGCGTGAACCCCATGTCGGCCCATACGAGCGGCGCTCCATCAGCACCAGGGTGAACAGTGTCGGGAACGACGACTCGGATATCCTGACCCCCGTATCGGAGAAGGGGCTGTTTTGACGGGAACGGCGGAAGCGGCACCGTCTTCCTCAGCTCTTGAGAAACTCCGCGCCCTCGTGCGGTTTGCAACAATCGCGGGACCACCGAGCCATGGAGCAAGGAAGGCAAGCAGGCCACGCACTGGACGCGGCTGTCGTGCCATCGATTCCGAGCGAACGAGATCCGGCTGCAGCTGAGCGTTCTCGCGTACAACTTGGGGAATCTATGGCGGAGGCTGGTCCTGCCCAAGCGCATCGAGCGCTGGTCCTTGACCAACCTGCAGCAGCGCCTGGTCAAGACGGGCGGGCGGTTGGTCAAACACGCGCGCTATTACTGGCTGCTGCTAGCGGAGACTCGTCTGACCCTACGCCTGTTCGGGGCGATGCTCTAGCGGATCTGGGCGCTACCGGTGCCGACGGGCTGACGGGGGCCGGCGCTACGGAGTACGAAGGGCGAGGAAGAACCACAGGGATGGAGAGGTGTCTGAGGAAACGCCCCAGAACACAGTGCGTTCGGTCAGTTCGACCTCAGCGCACGGCCCGCTGACGGTTTCGGGGGCCTGACCAGTGGACTATGAGAGTAAGTCGCCAGGTGGGAACGCCTTGGGTGTATATGGGGTCCGCATCGTGACGTGCTTGGCGGTCTTCGCTGACACCTCTTCGCTCAGCAGTCCATCGAGGAAGTCGGCATAGGAGAGCTCCTTTTCCGACGCCTCCTGGAGGAGGGCTTCGACACGCTCGCGCGCCGTGTTTAGGCGCAGCCGCTGCAGGTGCTCGTCGAGGCGGGCCATCTGCGGCGACCTCATTGCGCACCCCCGAGGCCGTAGGCCGCCTCGTAGCAGGCGAGGTCGCGGACCTCGACGTCGAGCGGAACCGCCGCGGTCGAGCACCCGCCCGTCGAGTAGCGCCCGCGCGCATTGCGGGCGATCGGCCCCGGACCGTGCTCGGGCAGGATCCGGAGCTGGTGCCGCCCCCCGAGCACCGGATGCGTGGCAACCACCTGGCCGCGGTGCCGCAGCTGTAGGAATCCGTCGCGGCGGAGCACCTCGACCGGTTGCCCGATCAGCGTGAACGGCACCGAGTAGCGATTCGTGTCGACGGTGATCAGGTAGTCGGTCGCCACCACCCGCGTCAGCGGCGCCTCGAGCCGGAACGCCCGGCCCACGGGCGCCGGAACCAGCGCCGCGCGCTCGCGCGCAAAGCGGTCTATCGGCCGCTCGTGCGTCGTCCCGTGCACCCGCACGTCGGCGACCGTCGCCGTCCACTCGTGCCACGGCTCGTTGAAGTCGAGGTCGTCACGGAATCGCCGGCCCGCCAGGAAATTGCGCTTGAAGTACTTCACACCCGACTCGACCTTCCCCTTCGTCTAGGCCCGATACGCCCGGCACAGCCGCGGCTCGAAGCCCCAGAAGTCAGCGAACGCCTTAAACGTCGTGTTCCACCGCACCCCGTCCGCCCCGCGCGGTACGCACACCGTCCGCGGCCGGTCGTAGAGATGCTCCTGGGTGTGGCCACCGAAGTGCGTGAACGCCTGCTCGTGCGCATCGAGTAAATCGCCGAGCGCTTCCGTCAGGCACGGTACGTAGACGCTCCGCCGCGAGTAGCCGAGCGTCAGTACGAAGATGTGCCGGACCTGGCGCTGCGCACCCAGCCAGACCCGCGCGTGACCCCAATCAATCTGGCTCTGCAGCCCTGGCGGTGTTTCGAACCGCGTACGCGTCACCGCCGCGTCCACCTGCATCTCCCGCAACGGCCGCACGAACCGCTTCACCGTTTCGTAGCTGCCTTCGTACTGCCGACCGCGCAGCTCCTGAAACAGAACCTGAGCCGAGTAGCCGACATCGGCCGCCCGCCGCCGCAGATACGCCGCGTGCGTGGCCAGTAGCGTGTCTACCCGCGCCGCCCGCTGGTACGGCTTCCACTCCGTTTGCCGCAGGCATCGCCGCACCGTCTTGCGGTCCACGTCCAGCTCGCGAGCAATCGCCCGAATCGATGCGCCCGCACCCGCCCGACGATGGATCTCCTCCCACCGGTCCTGTCCGACCATCTCGACCTCCCCGAGCATCTGACGCTCGGGGTCGATCATCGTCGCTCTCGTCGACATCCTGCTCCTCCCCTCAGCTATCGAGGTGAGGAGTTTTCAGTGACCACAGGGGGGGATTATTGGGTGACCGGTGACACTGATCGACGTGGAGACGCATCGGGCCGTCTTCACGTGGATCCTGCAGGTGTTGGCGACCGCGGATCTGATCAAGGACAACACCATTGGGATTGACGCCACGACGCTCGAGGCCAATGCGGCCCTGCGGAGCATCGTGCGGCGGGATTCGGGCGAAACGTATCAGGAGTTTCTGACGCGGCTGGCGCAGGCCTCGGGCATCGAGACGCCGACGCGGGCGGATCTGGCGTGGTTGGATCGGACGCGGCCGCAGAAGGGCCGCAACACGGACTGGGAGCATCCGCACGACCCCGACGCACGCATCACGAAGATGAAGGACGGCCGCACGCACCTCGCGCACAAAGCCGAGCACGCGGTCGACATGGAGACCGGCGCCCTCGTGGGCGTGACCGTCCAAGGGGCCGACCAGGGTGACACCACGACGATCGCGGAGACGCTCACGGCCGCGGCTGAGGACTTGGAGGCTGTGGCCGCGGTGACCGACGCCGACACGGGGGTGATTAACGCGGTCGTCGGGGACAAGGGGTACCACAGTAATCAAGTGCTCACGGATCTGGCGGCCCTCGACCTGCGGAGCTACATCGCAGAACCGGATCGCGGCCGACGCCACTGGACGAAGAACGCCGTGGCCCGCGATGCGGTCTATGCGAATCGCCGACGCATCCGCGGTACACGGGGCGTGGCCTGGCTGCGGCGACGGAGCGAGCACCTCGAACGGCCGAACGCGCATCTGTACGACACCGGCGGCATGCGACGGACGCACCGGCGAGGGCATGCCAACATCCTCAAGCGACTGCTCGTCCACACGGGGGCGTTCAACTTGGGCCTGCTCATGCGAACGCTGATCGGGGGGGGCACGCCGCGCGGCCTCCAGGGACGCGTGGCGGCGGTCCTGACGCTCGTCGGCGCGCTGTGGACACGTCTCATCGACTTCTGATGCCCTTTCGACACGCCACTCGTCGATCACACGTTCGTATGTCCGATGCAGGATCGCTTCGAACAGGTCCCCGTCGGCGCGTCAGAATGCGCCGTTTAACCACGGGCTGCTAGCCATGATTGACGCGCAGCGCCAAGAACTAGGCCATCCATCGAGGTTCTAAGGAGTAGCCGACGATGACGGCTGCAATCTACGCACGGAAGAGTACGAAGGAGAAACCGTGGTAGGGAGATGACTGTGGAATCGGGACATACAGTGGGCGACGAGTAGATCGAACGATGATTTCTGCGAGTGTCGCGGAAGTTCCGCTTTCCTGAACGAATGTCGGCACGTCGTAACCTAAGTCGGCGAGGGCTGTAGTTCATGACGACCACAACGGCAACATCACCCGAACTGGGCCAACTCGTTCACGTTCGTTCCCGTCCGTGGGTGGTGAACGAGGTGAAGCCAAGCAGCCTCCCCAGTTCCGCCATGAGGCCGGTGTTCGGTGGCCCGCAACACCTCCTGACCCTCTCGTCCGTTGAAGATGACGGGCTCGGGGAAGAACTGCAGATCGTCTGGGAGATCGAACCCGGTGCCAAGATCGTTGAGAAGGTGGCGCTCCCTGACCCAAGCGGCTTCGACGCACCCGAAAAGCTCGATGCGTTTCTGGACGCCGTCCGCTGGGGAGCCGCATCCACCGCCGACCTCAAGAACATCCAGTCCCCGTTCCGCAGCGGTATCGAGATCGAGGACTACCAGCTTGACCCGGTGGTGCGGGCGATCCAGATGCCGAGGGTCAACCTGCTGATCGCTGACGATGTGGGCCTCGGAAAGACCATCGAGGCGGGTATGGTGGGGCTGGAACTCATCATTCGCCATCGGGCAAGAAGGATTCTCGTGGTCTGCCCGTCCGCCCTGCAAATCCAGTGGCGGGACCAGATGCGGGACAAGTTTGGCCTCGACCTCCGAATCGTAGATTCGAGTTTGATGCGTGACCTTCGCCGACGTCGGGGCATCCACGTCAACCCGTGGTCCCACTTCCCCCGGCTCATCACCAGTATCGACTTTCTCAAACGAGAACGCCCGCTGCGGCTCTTCCGTGAAACCTTACCCGCACTCGGCGACCCGATTTATCCTCGCAAGTACGATTTGCTGATCGTGGACGAAGCCCACAACTGTGCCCCGTCCGGCGCTGGCAAGTACGCCGCCGACTCGTTGCGGACGCAGGCGTTGCGAGCGTTGGCCCCGCACTTTGAACACAAGCTCTTCCTGACCGCCACGCCGCACAACGGCTACCGGGAGAGCTTCGGTGCTTTGCTCGAACTGCTGGACAACCAGCGGTTCTCACGAGGCACCGAGCCGGATCGCAAACAACTCGATGCGATCATGGTTCGTCGCCTCAAGAGCGACCCCAGTTTCGCCTTCAACCACTTGGGCATCCGCCGCTTTCCGCCACGCATCTTGGAACCGATAGAAGTCCCCTACACGGACGAAGAGCGGACGATTCATGCCGCCCTATGCACGTACACGAAACTTCGGTCCTCGCGGACGGTAGATCATGCTGAGCGGTTCGCCACCGAGTTTGTCTTGAAGACGTTGAAGAAGCGGCTCTTTTCGTGCCCCGCCGCTTTCCTCACGACGTTGGAGCAACACGAGAAGTCGCTGTCTATGACGCGCACCAGCAGGTCTACGGCCCCCGGAAAGTCTGGAAGCAGCTGCGGCGGGACGGCGTCCGCGTGGCGCGCTGCACCGTGGCGCGCCTGATGCGCGCGATGGGCCTTGCCGGGGCCGTCCGGGGCCGGGCCTGGGTCACCACGACCCCCGCAGGTGAGGGCGGTCGCCCGGTGGACCTCGTTGACCGCCGATTCGTGGCCACCCGTCCGAATCAGCTCTGGGTCTCCGATTTCACGTACGTCGCAACCTGGGGCGGCTTTGTCTACGTCGTGGTCGTCATCGACGTGTTTGCGCGCCGCATTGTGGGCTGGCGGGTGTCGGCCTCCATGCGCACCGACTTTGTGCTGGATGCGTTGGAGCAGGCGATCTACGCCCGCCGGGGCGACGCCCTCACCGGCCTCGTACATCACAGTGATGCCGGGTCGCAATATCTCTCGATGCGGTACACGGATCGCCTCGTGGACGCCGGCATCGCGCCGTCGGTCGGCAGCCAAGGCGATGCCTATGACAATGCCCTCGCCGAATCGGTGATCGGCTTGTACAAGACGGAGGTGATTCGACGGAAGGGCCCGTGGCGCACCCTCGAGGCCGTGGAGTTCGCCACCTTGACGTGGGTGGACTGGTTCAACACACGACGACTGTTGGGGCCGCTCGGGGACATTCCACCAGCAGAGTTCGAGGCGCAGTACTATGAGCAGGCTGAGGTGGCCTGATTCAACGAATTCGGTCTCCGAGAAACCCGGTACGATTCAGTTTTCCAGACGCAGCGCGAGCAATTCGGTGAGATTGGTCGAGACATGCGCCAACAATTGGACACCCGGAGAGAAGCGTTTCAGATTTCTATCGCTGAAATTCTGACTCCCGCACAGATGGAACTCTTCGAGGAAAAGTTCCGCAGAAGGCGAAGTCGCGCCCACGAAAGCCGTCACCCCCGTCCCCGTTGAATCGCTAATTTTATAGCCGCTACAAAAGTAGCGATTCAACGGCGCGTTCTCACCATGTGGCGTTTTCCTTTCGTGAGGCTCGTGAGTGCCGTCGCAGGCGTCGTGGTGGTGCTCGCCGGCGTCCTGTACATGGCGCACGCGCCGCTGCTGGCGTGGGTGGGGGCACAGCTCATTCGTAACGATCGGCTTGTTCCTGCTGACGCGATCGCCGTCCTGGCGAGCAGCGAGTTCGCAGAGCGCGAGCTCGAGGCGGCCGACCTGTACTATGCGGGCTACGCCGAACGGATCGTACTGTCGGTTGGACGGGAGCCGCCTGGCGCGATCGAGATGGCGCGGCGCGGGGTTGCGCTGTCGAGTCCCCTCGACGTCAGCTCGCGGCGCTGGGTGTCCCGAAATCGGCTGTCGGCGTGTTGTCGCGGCGGGCTGAGTCGACGTTCGACGAGGCCGTTTTCTTCGCGGACTGGTGCGAGGCGGAAGCGGTTGACAGTCTGATCGTCGTGACGTCGGCGCTCCACACGGCGCGGGCAGGCTACATCTTCGAGCAGGTGTTCGGGGACCGACCCGTTCGGCTTTCGTTTCGGGCGGCGAGCGTGAACGACTTCACGCCGGACACGTGGTGGCGGCAGCGCACCACGCTTCGCACCGGTCTCTTCGAGCTGCAGCGAACGGCGTTCTACCGTCTGGTGTACTGGTGAGGGCTGTCAGGCGCCCGGCGCGGAGTCCTTAAGCCGACGGTAGCGGGCGACCCGCGACGCGATGTCGGCGCGGGAGGTGTCAATCCGGCCGCGGTAGTAGGCGCCATCATCTATCGACAGGCGCGCCGACACCAACCGCCCCTCGACCCGCGCCGTGGCGCGCAGTTCAGCTCGAACGTCGGCCGTGATCGTGCCGGTGACCGTGCCCAGCACGGTGATGGAGCGGGCAAAGATATCGCCGTCAACCCGGCCCTGTGTGCCTACGGCCAGCCCATGTTCTGGGAGATCGATTCGGCCCTCCACGCGACCGTTGATGATGACGTGCTCCCGGGCATGCAACTCGCCGCGGATCGTGACCGTGTGTCCCAGTGAGGTCACGGCTTCGGACGCTGGAGTCGAGAGGTCCGGGCTCGCGGGGTCGAACGGAACGACGCGGCTCGGGGACCTGGCCATGGATGATGGGAGGGTGGCGTGCGCCTACCGGTGGCAATCTTGTCCGATCGCGGTGCCAACCGCAAGCCTGTTGCAAGATGACTCGGCCTGGACTGGCCGGGGCTGGCGCGTTCGCTTGCTTAGGGAGTCCGCCCGGTCATCCAGCGTTACCGTTGATAATGCTGTAAGTTACTCTATAATAGAGACTTATACAAGTCTAATCCTTTGCCTCCCCTCATCGTATCCCTCCTTCTCAACTAGATGCCACAAACCCTAGAACACCGTTCTTGGATGAATCGAGATCATGGACCACGAGTGTCGTCATAACAGATCGATATCGCCACACGGTCGCCAGCGAACCGGCTTGGTCGGCCCTTGGACCGCCTGCGCGTTCGCGTCAAAGTGACAGCCGGCGAAGTACAACAGGGCAGTGAGGGCTTGGGCGAATAGCACGACCGAAAAGCGCTTGAGGGCTACTCTGACTCATCGGAAGATATCTGGGTGGAAGGCACCCTCCGCACTCCGGATCGCCTAAGTGAGCCCCGTGCCGCCGGTCATGGCGGTCACGTCGACGAGCACCCTCGGCGATCGGGCACGTTTCGTCAGAGAGTGAGTGCACGAGCCTCGGGATGACAGGTCTATCGATTCGCCTACCTCGGCCGACACCCGCGCTCGTTCGCGCCGCCAACCACCGATTCGACCAAGAGCGTTACGGTCGCGTGGACCCAGTCCTGCGGCGCATCTTCTCGTCACACCCAAAGAACCGGATGTTCGACGACGTGCTCCTCAAGGTCGCGCTACTCAACACCCTGTACAACACGAGGCTTCTCGCGGTCGTGGCGATGGCTGAGCATATTCGCACCCTACGCATCGATGGCGCGCTCACAACCGGGGACCCGGCTCTCGTAGATCAGATTGCGTGCCTGACAATTCGCGGAAAGCAGCGCCGACACTACTCGTTCGCGACGAAATATTGTAGCTGGCATCAGCCGGAACGATTTCCAATTTTCGACAACCAGGTGGCGCGACTGCTGCTGCGCTACAAGCGGCAGTGGGCGTTCTCGGAATTCAACCGAAACAGCCTACGCAACTACGACGCCTACAAAGCCGTCATCAGATCCTTTCAGGTGTATTTCCACCTAGGCGCCTTCACGTTCAGGCAGGTCGACAAGTTGCTTTGACTCACCAAGACAGAATTTGACGCACGACCCTGAACGGCCAGAATTACCGCCGCCGGTAGTACAGCCTGCGAATCGCACGGTCGACACTGGCCGTCGAATGGTCCCTGCGCCCTGTGCGTCACGACAGGGCCACTGTGTCGAAGCCACATCATTTCGAAATTCGTGGCTTGAGTCACCGACTCACAGCAGCGTCCGCATCGAAGCCGTCCGCGGACCACGCCGTTCTGGTCCGAGCCGACAACCCCGAAAGCCCGGCGTGTCCCGAGCCTGCCCCATCAGGTGGTCGCGCGCACCAGCCTCAGCGCGATCGCCGGCTGTAGGCGCCCTCCGGACGCCCGCTCCCAGTACCCTTCGAAGGCATCACCGGCCGGCGTCAGCACCAGCCATGGCAACTCCGCAGGGTCTCCGGGAATGGGCACCGGCGAGATGATCCGCAGCCGGAGCCGGCGTCCATCAAGGACCACTTCAACCGGAAGCTGCCCGTCATCGTCCTGTCGTACGATCGCGCCCCGAACGCGCCGGCCCTCGACGGAGAACACGAACTTCACGTAGTGCGGCGTCGGCAGTGCCGGCGAGGCTCCGGCACCGATCAGCCGCCACATCCCGGCGATTGTCTGGATGTCGCGCATCTCACCCCCCTTCGCTGACGATCCCCCTCTGATTTCGCCACCCCGACACCGTTTCCGGCTGACTCTGTTGGGGTATTGTCAAGTGCCCCATATCTGGCGGCACCACGACGAATGAAACAAGCGGACGGTTGTGGTCCACCGCACACGTAAGCTTCCCCGATCGCCTGACACCCAAAAGTAGACTGCTCCGGTTCATGACGTTGGTCCCGTTCCGAGACAGGTCGTAGCGAGAGATCCGTAGCGACTTCGGCGTCCGTGACCTCCTGACGATACGCAACGAACTCGTTCGGTGTCAGGTGTCCGAGCGAGCTGTGTGGCCGCCGCTGATTGTAGTCGACGCGCCACGCTTCGATGATGGCCCTCGCGTGCTCGATTGACGTGAACTGATGGACGTTCAGACATTCCTCCCGGAACCGCCCGTTGAATGATTCGATGGTGGCGTTGTCCGTGGGCTCGCCGCGTCAAGCTGGTGTTCGAGTTTCTGGTGCTCACTGCGGCACGGTCGGCGGAGGCGCGGGGGGCCCGGTGGGACGAGATCGACACCGAAGGGCAGGTGTGGACTATTCCGGCCCCGCTGATGAAGAGCCACCGAGAGCACCGCGTGCCGTTGTGCGCGCGGGCGCTAGAGATCCTCGCCGCGGCACGGACACTCGGTAACGGTCACCGCTCGTGTTCCCCGGCGCGCGTGGCACGCCGTTGACCGACATGGCCCTGTCGCGCCTGCTCACGCACCTGGAGATCGCCGGAGTTCCCCACGGCTTCCGCTCCTCCTTCCGGGACTGGGCGGCCGAGGAGACCAATCAGCCGCGCGAGGTCGCCGAGGCCGCCCTGGCGCACGCGGTCCGGGACAAGGTCGAGGTGGCCTACGCCCGCTCCGACCTGTTCGCGCGGCGGCGCCAGCTGATGAACGGATCGAACGTCCATTCCCAAGAAGTGTAGTATCATTGCTCGCGTAACTGGTGAAATCGTTGGGCTTGCGCCGGAGGCACAGATGGTGGGAACGGTTCGGCATGGCTTCTTCGTGCTGCTGGGCATCCTCCTTGCTGAGGCGCCCGCCGAGGCCTATCTCGATCCCGGCGCCGGCAGCATGCTGCTCCAGCTCGTTCTGGGCGGAGTAGCCGGACTCGCGGTAATCGGGAAGTTGTTCTGGCATCGTTTGATTCTGCCGTTTCGGAAGCGAGATCCCGACACGGGGAAGCAGTAGTGTCGGTCGGAGCTCACCTCCTCATATCCTACTCTGCCCGTTGCGATCCGGATGTGCGGTCCACAGTTTGAGCCTGGGTCGTTTCGGGACCCAGCCGCGAGGGTGTTTCGCCACGACGGCGCCGTCTTCCGCTGTCTGACGGCCGACGCGTTGCGCGATTGGAACCGGCTCGCGTCTACCCAATTCTTTAAACGATTCACAGAGGACGGTCGCCTGGTCCCAACCGCGCGACTCGACGATCCCTCGGCGCTTCCTGCGCTGTCGCCGCCCTGGGTGGCTGTTCTCGAGCATCGGACGATCTCCGTGTTGTCGTACCCCTATGAGTGGTGCTTCAGCATGCTCCAGGACGCCGCGCTCTTGCAGCTCGACTTGCTGCTCGCCGCCCTCGATGAGGGCATGACGCTGAAAGACTCGACCCCGTTCAACATCCAGTGGGTCGGCTCGCGTCCGACTTTCATCGACGTGGGATCGTTCAAGGTCGCAGAGCCTGGAGAGCCCTGGGCGGGCTACCGCCAGTTCTGCCAGCAGTTCCTGTACCCGCTGTTCCTGCAGGCTTACAAAGACGTACCGTTTCACGCTTGGCTACGTGGCAGCCTCGAAGGGATTGATGCGAAGCACTGCAGCAGCTTGATGTCAGCCCGAGACTTCTTCCGTCCGGGAGTCTTCGCTCACGTGTATCTGTTGTCCAAGGCTCAGGCGCGCTATGAGGGGGTCGACCGGGACGTCAAGAGGGATCTGCGCAGCGCGGGCTTCAGCGCCGAACTAGTCAAGAGCAACGTGAGACGGATGCGCCGGACGGTAGAAAGACTGAAGTGGGAGCCGACACGGTCCACCTGGTCGGACTATACGCAATGCAACACCTACGATCAAGAGGACCGTGAGCGAAAGATGCAATTCATCCAGCAGGTTGCCGGCTCGCGTCGCTGGTCTTGTGTGTGGGATGTCGGCTGCAACACCGGAGAGTACTCGCGTCTCGTTACAGACCACGCCGATTCGGTAGTCGCGATCGACGCGGATCATCTTGCGGTCGAACGCTTGTATCGTGCGCTCAAGGCCGAGCACCACGCGGTGATCTTGCCGTTGCTCGGAGACGTTGTCGATCCGTCTCCGAGCCTCGGGTGGCGCGGTCTCGAGCGCCAGGGACTCTTGGGACGAGGTCGCCCTGACCTGATCCTGTGCCTCGCCCTCATCCACCATCTGGCCATCAGCCGAAACATTCCGCTGCCAGACCTGATCGAGTGGCTCGCCGGCTTCAAGGCCGCTCTGATCATTGAATTCGTCGCGCCCGACGATCCGATGGTCGAGCGGCTCCTCCGCAACAGAGACGACCTGGATTTCGGCTATACACAAGAACACTTCGACGCTTGCTTGTCCAGACACTTCCGTGTGGTGCGGCAGGAAGCCCTCGGCTCTGGAACCCGTACCGTGTATCATGCTCGGTCACGGAGCGCCGAGTGAGCAAGCCCAGCCCTCACGAATGGTCTTCGGTTCGTCGGCCCGGGGCTGAACGACGAGCTGCGCGACCGGTCCGATCATCTGCTGATCGGCAGGAACCGTAACGTGTCGGTCTACGAACAGTTGCGCTGGCGCTAGCAGCCCGGGCTACTGGCCTCCACCGCCTGGATGAGCGCCTTGATGTACCCGTAGCCGAAGGCGAACGCCTGCCGGCCGTTGGGGTCCTCATCGTGGGGCGGCAGGTGGTCGGGCATCACCATGTAGGGGTAGTCCACGGCCTTCAGCGTTCTCATCACCTCGACCACGTTCATGTCCCCGTCGTCGGGGAAGACTTCCAGAAAGTCATTCCGCCTCCCGACGATGTTGCGGAAGTGAATGTTGAAGATCTTCTTCCGCTGACCGAAGTAGCGAATCACCTCGTGGATCTCCGTCGCCGGATCTGCAGCATTTCTGCCGTCGTGCCGAGGCATAGATTGAGCCCGTGATACGGGCTCTCCTGGGTCGCCACGAACCGTTTCAGGCCTTCGACGGTTCCGAGCACGCGCGCCACGCCCCGAAATCCTCGCGCCGGCACACCCGGATCGTGAGGATGGCACACCAGGCGAATCCGGTACTCCTCAGCGACGGGCACGACCCGTTCCAGGAAGTAGGTGATGCGCTCCCACATGACGTCAGCCGACACGCGTCCGGCCCGGGTCAGCGCGCCTTCGGTGGCATCAGCCAGCCGCCAGGTGGAGTCGCGAGAGCCGCCCCGGACAGTCCGCTCTGGCGGATGCCCGGGAAGTGGTTGTTGGGCGCGATGTCCGCCTTCCTGTTGCGGCGTCGAATTCCCGATCTGAATTCGGGCCTGCGGATGTTTCGGAGCGACGTCATTCGCCGATACCTGCACGTATGTCCTAACGGTTTCTCGTTCAGCACTACGAGTACGCTGGCGCTGATTCATCGCGGGTACGATGTCCGCTTCGTGCCGATTGATATCGCGCATAGGATTGGGCAAAGCGCCGTATCGATGGTGACCGGATTCCGGGCCGTGCTGCTGATCGTGCGGCTCGCCATGCTGCTGGCACCGCTGCGGCTCTTTATTCCGATTGGCGTGGTGTCCGGCGTCCGGGATCGCGTGGGCAATTCCCTACTTCGTGAAGCGGCGAGGCTTGACGACGGCGTCGCTGCTACTCATCCTGAACGGGCTCGTGATCGTGCTGTTCGGCTTCTTGGCCGATCAGATCGCGGAACTGCGAAAGGAACGACTCGAGAAGTGAAGTTTAGCCTCTTTCAATCGGACACTTCGTCGTAGAACTTCTTCTCGTACGGTAGGGTCCAGTGCCGGATACGTCGTCGGCGCACAGGTGGTAGTCAGTAGAATAGCTTGCCGGCGATCTTTCTGACCGGGACATTCTTGTCGGTTTGGAAGCTCAGGTTCTTGAAGTCGAAGACGTTCCTCGAGATCATCTCCGCACCCTGCTTTTTCCTGGTCCGTGGTTTCACCCGCTGTCGGTAGTATCCGAAACTCACGAGGGCGATCGGGTCGAACCGTCGGTCAATCTTGAAGAGACGTCGCACTTCGCCGCGATTCGGAAGGTGTCCGATCCAGCAGGTGCCCACGCCGACGCTGTGAGCCAGGAGGGAGAATGTGGCAATCCAGCTAGCAGCCGACTGCACGTGGTCCCAGTACTTCTGGTTGTCGGTCTGATTGTTGTAGAGCACCAAGAACGCCTGGTGCACTTTTTTTAAGAATGCTGCTGAGCCTCGCCAGTACAGATCCTGGAGAATGGCTTCGTCGTCGATGTAGAGGATCTTCACTTCTGCTCATTGCACGACGATGGTGCGTACGAGGCCAAAGTCACCAGTTATTCGAACAGCTCGTATGGCACGGGGTCGTCGCGAAGCTCCGCGAGGTCCTTCGGGTCAGCACCGCATCCAGGAGTGGCATGTCGATATTGGGGGCTTCGACGAGGTCGCCGGGCATCAAGAACTTGCCGTCGAACGGGACCGATCGTTGCGACTCGGCCGTACGGGCGCGAATGATGTCTACCGGTGTGACCGTATCCGCCATGATTTCGTCTAGTCGCGCTTAGGGCGCGCATGAAAGAACTGCCGGAGACCGAGATCCGATAGTCCTAGTTCGTTCAGCGGGCACTCCATGAGTGTGTCGAGTTTCTGCATCCATAGATGACTGAAGGGCACGAACAGCGTGCCGCGATGGTCCAGGATGTCGAAATGACATTCCGATAGGAGTTGCTTCACCGCACGTGACGACAGGAACTTGTGAGGCCCTTCACCGTGATTAAACGCGAACCGTTCGTAGATCCAGAGGGTGACTTCCGCGAAGGTAGGCGGACAACTCATGATCAGCGTTCCGCTCGCCTTCAGGACGCGGTGGATCTCTTCGAGAAACTGCTTCGGATCGGGGTCCCAAGTGCGGGAACGACGATCCGTCAGCGCTGGAGATCGTGCAGGACGGAGGGACGGAGCATCGCTTCTGCAGCAATTGTGCGAACGACTGGCTTGTGAGAGGGGACAGGAGCAAGGAGTTAGGAGTAAGGAGTAAGGAGTAAGGAGTAAGGAGTTAGAAGAACAGGAGCGCTTCGTGTCGATCGAGGATCTGATCGCCCGGACCGGGATTCGTCGAGACGAGCTGGCGACACTCGCCGAGATCGGCGCGCTCAACGCGTTCGGGCACGACCGGCGCAGTGCGCTGTGGCAGGTCGAGCGGGCGGTCAGGCCCGCGGGCGCGTTGTTCGAGGAGGGGAGCCGCCAGGCCCAGGCCCAACAGGTCACCGAAGCGTCGCCGTCTCCACTGGTGCCGATGACGCCGGTCGAACGGGTCATTGCCGACTACGCCGGCACGGGGCTGACGCTCGGCCCGCATCCGATAGCGCTCCGGCGCAGCGAGCTGGCGATGCGCGGCGTGCTGCGGCCATCGACCTGCCGCGTACGCGCAACGGCCGGCGCGTGCGGGTGGCCGGCGCCGTCATTACCCGCCAGCGGCCCGGGACGGCCAAGGGGTTCGTCTTCCTAACGCTCGAGGACGAGACCGGCATCGCCAACGTCATCGTCCGCCCCGATCTGTTCGACGCGCAGCGCCGCGCCGTCGTGGACGAATCGTTCCTCATGGTGGAGGGCACGCTGCAGATCCAGGAGGGCGTGACGTCGGTGAAGGCCGAACGGCTGCACGGCCTCGGCGGCGAGCGTCCGGCAATCGACTCGCACGACTTTCACTAGCCACTTGTCCCGCGCCATTAACTTTGCTGCGTGACGAAGCGGCCGGAGGGAAGCGGGCGGACCTGTCAGGGCCCGCCCGTTTGAAGCTGACGTTACGGTAAGGCGTTCAGCGTGATGCTGCCATTGACGGTCTTGAGCTCGAGCTCCAGTCCGCCGTCGCCCAACGTCCCGTCCAGCCGGCGCCGGCCGACCTCTCGCACGGTGAGGGGTAGATCCGTGCGAATGCGGCCGTTGACCGTCCGGGCTCGGACGTCGGCGTCGACGTCCTCCGGCAGCGTTAGGGTAATGCTGCCATTCACCGTTTCGAAGCTCACGTCGTTCGACCAGTCGGCTCGTCCCATGGTCCGCGGCGCGAACGCTGCCGTTGACCGTCCGGCCGGTGAAGCGGACGCCGTCGAGCACGCGGACCGTGAACTTCACCTGGACGTCGTTGTTCCTGACGCTCAGGCGGCCCCGGTCGCCCGGCAGGCACTCGTTGCCTTCGCGGGGATAGACGGCGCAGATCGTGATGCCGTCATCGTGCTCGACGACCTCGATTCTGACCTCGGAGGGGTCGTCGCGCCGGCCGGTGCCTCCGCGACGACCTCGACTTGGTCGCCCGATGTCGCCGATGCGCGAATAGCGCCGTTGATACCCTTGATCTCGATGACGTCACCCGCCGCGATGGCGCCGCGCCACTCGAACGCGTCACCCGACTCCTGCGAGCCGTGCACCAGATCGATCAGCGCATGGCCGGCCTCGATCGAACAGCCCGAAGCCACCACCACTGCGAACGCAAGACCGACCAACGTAAACCATCGCTGCATATTCTCTCCTCCCGCACCGGGTTCCAGTGCGGTTAGACGGAAGCCGGCCGCCGAAAGTTCAGAGGGTAGGGATAGAATCATCGGGGTCGCGCAAGGTGCGCGGCCGGGGTCAACCAGCTGCTCGCTGGGAAGAGCGCGGAGGTATCGGTGAGTCGTCGACGAACGCTGGAGGAGTACCGGGAGCGGGCGAAGTCACTGATCGAGCGGCGGCGCTCGAAGATTCACGGTTGGGGGGTCTTCGCCAAGACGCGGATCAAGCGCAGCACGAAGATCATCGATTACGCCGGTGAGAGGATTTCGCAGAAGGAGAGTCGGGTCCGGGAGGATCGGTATCTGGACCAGGGGCATATCTGGTGCTTCCATCTCAACAGCCGGTGGGTGCGGGATGCCGGCGTGGGCGGCAACATCGCGCGCTTCATCAACCATAAGTGCGCGCCGAACTGCTGGGTGGACATCGAGGGCCACACCATCTGGATTCGCGCCGCACGGACGATTCGCAAGGGCGAGGAGCTGTCGTACGACTACGAGACGGACGGCGATAAGGTCATACCCTGCCGGTGCCGGCCGGGCTGTACGCGGAAACTCTGAGCCCGGGGCTGCTAAGATGCACGTGTTCTATCTGCACGGCTTCGTCTCGTCTCCGCAGTCCACGAAGGCGGCCTGGCTGGCGGAGCGCCTGCGTCCCTATGGCCTAGCGCTCCACTGCCCCGACTTCAACGACCCGGACTTCGAAACGCTGACGACGACGCGCATGATCGCCCAGGTGGAGGAGGCCGTTCGGCGACTTCCCCCGGGGCGGGTGACGCTCATCGGGTCGAGCCTGGGCGGGTTCGTCGCTTGGCATGCCGCGGCGCGGCAGCGCGGCGCACCGTCGCGGACCGCGCATCCGATCGACCGCCTAGTCCTGCTCGCGCCGGCGCTCGATTTTGGCGCCAACCGCCGGATGGGCGACCTCGACGAGGCGGGCATGGCCCGCTGGCGCGAGTCGGGGCACACCGACAGCTTCCATCACGCCTTCGGTGAGCGCCGCCGCCTCGGGTACGACCTCTACGCCGATGCGGCGCAGTACGATTCGTTCGCCGTCGCCGGCGGTCCGCCGACGCTCGTCTTTCAGGGCCGGGCCGACGAGGCGGTCGACCCGCGGATGGTCGAACGCTTTGCGGCGGGACGCGCGGGTGTCACGCTGCATCTGCTCGACGACGGCCATCAGCTTCATGACAGCCTGGAGACGATCTGGCGGGAGCTGGCCGGGTTCCTCGGGCTGCTAGGGCGCCAGCCGCGTGAGTGAACCGTTCGTCTCGCTCGTGATCCCCGTCCTGAACGACGCGGCGCAACTGGAACGATTCCTCGGGGTGCTGCCAGCGCCGACGCACGGGCGGTCGCATGAAATCATCGTCGTGGACGGCAGTGCCGATCCTGCGCTCGACCCCCTGCGCGCCAAGTTCGACGATGTGCGCTGGAGCGCCGCGCCGGCCGGTCGCGGCCGGCAGATGAACCACGGCGCCAGCCTCGCGCGTGGCCGCTGGGTGCTGTTCGTGCACGCCGACACGCGCCTCGCGGCTGGCTGGGACGCCGAGGTGGCCAAGGCCGCCGCGGTCGCCGGTGTCGTGGGTGGCAGTTTCCGGTTCGCGCTGGACGCGCCGGAGTGGCAGGCCCGGGTCATCGAGCGCGGCGTGGCGTGGCGCGTGCGCTGGCTGGATCTGCCGTTCGGCGATCAGGCGCTGTTTGCGCGACGCGACATCTTCCAGTCGCTCGGGGGCTACCGCCCGTGGCCGTTGATGGAGGACGTGGATCTCGTGCGCCGGCTGCGCCGGTCAGGACGGCTGTGGCATTCCGACCTGCCGGTTCGCGTGTCTGCCCGGAGCTGGCGGCGTGACGGATGGTTCCGGAGAAGCATCCAAAACGTAGGACTCGCGACGCTATATCTCGCGGGCGTGTCCCCGGAACGGCTAGCGCGCGTGTACTACCGCCGCGCGACACCAAGGTAGCGCGGGACTTTAGTCCCGCGATGTTTTGGCTAGACCTTAATGGAGTGGATCACCACATGAATACAGAAACGCTCATCCAGCCTCTTGACGACGCCAATCGAGAGTTGCTGTCGAACGTGCATCCCGCCGACTGGCGGAATCCGGAGGCCCAGGATCTCTACGATCTCGTCGTCCTGGGCGCCGGCACGGCCGGGCTCGTGAGCGCGGCCGGGGCGGCCGGCCTCGGCGCGAGGGTGGCGCTGGTTGAGCGGGCGTTGCTGGGCGGTGACTGTTTGAACGTGGGCTGCGTGCCCTCCAAGGGGCTGATCCGTTCGTCGCGGGTCGTGGGCGAACTGCGCAAGGGCGCCCTGCTCGGCGTGCGCGCGACCGATCCGACGATCGACTTCGCGCAGGTGATGCAGCGGATGCGGCGTCGGCGCGCCGGCATCAGTTCCAACGACTCCGCCAGGCGCTTCATCGATCTGGGAGTCGATGTCTTCCTGGGCGACGCGCGCTTCACGGGCCCGGGCGAGGTGGCGGTCGGCGAGCGGCGATTGCAGTTCAAGCGGGCTGTCATCGCCACCGGCGCGCGGGCGGCGGTGCCGCCGGTGCCGGGGCTGGCCGACACGCCGCATCTGACCAACGAGACGCTGTTCTGGCTGACCGAGCGGCCGGCCCACCTGCTCGTGATCGGCGCCGGGCCGATCGGGTGCGAGATGGCGCAGGCATTCGCTCGCCTCGGGAGCCGCGTAACGATCTTCGACATGGCACTCCAGGTGCTGCCGCGCGAGGACGCAGATGCGGCGGCGATCATCCAGGGCCACCTGGCCGATGATGGCGTCCATCTAGAATTGGGGATCCGGCTGGAGCAGGTCTCGCGAGGCGCGGACGGCGTCGAGGTGCGATTCCAGCGTGACGGCGCGCCGGGACAGGTAATCGGCGACCAGCTGCTCGTGGCTGCCGGGCGCGCCCCGAACATCGAGACATTGGAACTGGACGCCGCCGGCGTCGCGTCGACGACGCGCGGCGTCGTCGTGAACGATCGGCTGCGCACGTCGAATCGGCGCATCTATGCCGCCGGCGACGTCTGCTCGGTGTTCAAGTTTACGCACGCAGCTGACGCGATGGCACGCATCGTAATCCAGAATGCCCTCTTCTTCGGCCGGAAGAAGGTGAGCGATCTGGTCATTCCGTGGTGCACCTACACGGATCCAGAAATCGCCCATGTCGGCCTGTACGAACAGGCGGCCCGGGACCGCGGCCACCGGGTCGAGACGTTGACCGTCGGTCTGGCGGAGGTCGATCGCGCGATTCTCGACGAGGAAACAGACGGCTTCGTGCGCGTGCACCACGAGAAAGGAAAGCTCCTCGGGTGTACGATCGTGGCGACCCATGCCGGCGAGATGATCGGCGAGGCATCCTACGCGATCACCCACGGCGGCAGCCTGTCGGATCTGTCGTCGACGATTCATCCGTATCCGACGCAGGCGGAAGCCTTGAAGAAGTCAGGCGACGCCTACCGGCGATCCCTGTTGACGCCGGTGGTGCGGACCTGGTTCGAGCGGTACTTCACCTGGACCTGGTCGTGGTGAGGCGGTAAGGACCCGGGTCCTAAGCCGACTGAGGAGACCGGACCGATGCCTCGCGTGGCGGTCATCATCCCGGCGCTGAACGAGGAAGAGGCGATTCCGGCCGTGCTGGCGCAGATTCCGACCGTGGCGGATTCGGTCACCGTCGTGGACAACGGCTCCACGGATGCCACGGCGGCCCGGGCGGCGGCGGCCGGCGCGCGGGTCGTGCATGAGCCGCGGCGGGGCTATGGGCGCGCCTGTCTCGCCGGTCTCGAGGCGGCGCGCGACGCCGACATCGTCGTGTTCCTCGATGCGGACTTGAGCGACTTTCCTGCGGACATGACGCGGTTGGTCGAGCCGATCGTGCGCGACGAGGTGGACTTCGTGCTGGGCGCCCGCGGCGGCGCCGGGCGACCCGGCCATGCGCGCGCCGGAACCGGGCTGTGCGTGTGGCTCATCAACCGGCTCTGGGGCACGGCCTACTCCGACCTCGGCCCGTTCCGGGCCATTCGCCGGCAGGCGCTCGACCGGCTCGGCATGCAGGACGTGACCTGGGGCTGGACCATCGAGATGCAGGTCAAGGCGGCCGAAGCGAGGCTCCGCGTGCGCGAGGTGCCGATGCGCCAGCGTGAGCGGATCGGGCAGTCGAAGATCTCCGGGACCGTCGTCGGCACCGTGCGGGCCGGGAGCCGGATGCTCGCGATGATTGCTGGCCTCTGGTGGACTCACGGTGGCCGGAGGAAGCGGTACGCTGCCCTGTCGCGCGGAGCCCACATTGGCTGACCAGCCCGGCGGCCGCACTCGATGGCGGCGTCGCGTCGTGTTCGGCGGCGGTGCCATCCTGTGGGCCGCACTGACGGCAGTGACGTTCATCGACGCCCGGGCGGAGTCCGCGACGCTGCTGGGGTTGGTCGTCGCGGCGTCGGCCGCGTACGTCGCGGTGCTCTGGGCCGTGCGGGGCTGGACCATGTCCCAACGCGAGCTGACGTGGTGCCTGCTGCTCGCGCTCACCTGGCGCCTCCCGCTGGCCGCGGCGGCGCCGGTACTCTCCGACGACGTGTATCGATATGTCTGGGACGGCCGGGTTCAGCGGCTGGGCTACAACCCCTTCGAGACGGCACCGGCCGATCCAGCGCTCGAAGCGTTACAGACGGACGTGACCCGGCGGATCGATCCGACGAGCGCCGCGCTGCCGACGATCTATCCACCGGCGGCACAGCTGTTCTTTAGGGCGGTCACCGCGGTGCATGAATCGGTCGGCGCGCTGCTCCTGGCGACGCTGCTGTGCGACGCGCTCATTGTCTGGGTCTTGTGGCAGTGGCTCGGAGCCAGCGGGGGCGGCGCGATGGTGGTCCTGGCCTACGCCTGGCATCCACTCGTGGCCATCGAGGGGGCGGGGGGTGGCCACGTCGACCTGCTCGGCACGCTGCTCGTCGTCGGATCGGCATGGCTCCTCACGCGTCGGCGAACGCTCGGCGCGTCGATCGTCTTCGTCGTGGCGGTCGCGGTGAAGTTCCTGCCGATCGTCCTGGCACCGCTGTTCTGGGGCCGGGTCCGCGTGCGCGATATGGCCGTGGCGGGCGCCGTCGGCGTCGGGCTGTACCTTCCGTTCCTGGGGACGATCGGCGGTCTACCCACCGGGTCGCTCGGGACCTACACGGAGAAGTGGCGATTCAACGGGCCGCTCTTCGCTTGGCTCGAGCCGTCCGTCGGGATCGTGGGCAGTCTGTGTGTCGCGGTCGGCGCCGGCCTGCTCGTCGCCGCGGCGGCCCGGCGGTGGCTGGGACCGGAGGCGCCGTCGGCGTGGGCCTGGCCGGTGGCGACGACCGTGTTGCTGCTGCCGGCGATTTATCCCTGGTACCTCCTGTGGGTGACGCCGTTCCTCTCGGCGCCGGCGCTCGCGCCGCTGGTCGCGTGGACGCTGGCGTCGCTCTTGACCTACGCGGTCTGGGGGCCAGCGTTGAGCGGGCTAGGGTGGGTGCTGCCAGACTGGGTGATGCCGGTCGAATACGGCCTCGTGGCCGCGACCGCGGTGGCGACCCTCTGGATGTGGCGCCGCCACCGACGGGCTGCTAAGCTGTGACGACCGCTTTGACAGCGCCGGGGCGTCCAAAAGAGCATGGCTCACGCCCCCGACCTGAATAACCGGAATGAGGAGACTGAGCGCCTCCATGTTGATACGACGTCCCCCGGTCATCCCGTCGTCTGAGATCACCACCGAGCCGGTCTACCTGAATCGACGGCAATTCATTCGCGGCGCCACGGGTGCGGCGTTCGGCATGGCCACGGGCGGCCTGGCGCTGGGCGGTTCGCTGCGCGCGGCCGAGGGGGCGCGATTCGCCGGCCAGCAGGAGTTGGCCGACGTGCGGCCCGGGCTGTTCGGGACCGACGAGGCGCAGAATTCCTACGAGGACATCACGGGCTACAACAACTACTACGAGTTCGGGCTCGACAAGCGCGACCCGTCCCGCCACGCGCACGCGCTCACGACGTCACCGTGGACGATCAACGTCGAGGGCCACGTGAACAAACCGGCCGACTATCACATCGAAGATCTCTTGAAGGGCGTGACGCTCGAAGAGCGCGTGTATCGTTTGCGGTGCGTCGAAGCCTGGTCGATGGTCATCCCGTGGGTGGGCTTTCCGCTGTCGACGCTGATCAATCGGTTCCAGCCGACCTCCGATGCCAAGTTCGTGGAGTTCACGACGGTGCTGCGACCCTCGGAGATGCCGGGCGTCCGACGGCCGGTCCTCGACTGGCCCTACGTCGAAGGACTTCGGATGGACGAAGCGATGCACCCGCTCACCATCCTGGTGGTCGGCCTGTACGGCAAGACGCTGCTCAACCAGAACGGCGCGCCGATCCGGCTGATGATGCCCTGGAAGTACGGGTTCAAGAGCCTCAAGTCGATCGTCCGGATGCGATTCACGAGTGAGCAGCCGCGGACGGCGTGGAACACGTCCGCGCCGAATGAATACGGCTTCTACGCCAACGTCAACCCGAGCGTCGATCATCCCAGGTGGAGCCAGAAATCGGAGCGGCGGATCGGCCGGTTCTTCCGCCAGGAGACGCAGATGTTCAACGGCTACGCGGAGCAGGTCGCGTCGCTCTACGCGGGAATGGATCTCAGCCGGAACTTCTGACCGGCTTGGCGCTGAGCAGCCCACGCCATGGGCATCGTGTCTCTCAAGCGGGGGGTGTTCGGGCTGTGCGCGATTCCGGTGGTCTGGCTCGTCGGCCGAGGAGTTGTCGGCGATCTCGGCGCTAATCCGATTGAGGCAATCACACACGACACGGGCATCTGGGCGCTCCGGCTACAGCTCGCCACGTTGGCGATCACGCCGCTACGGCATCTGACGGCCTGGGGCCAGCTGATGCCGCTGCGGCGTCTGGTGGGCGTGTTCACCTTCTTCTATGCCTGCCTGCACGTTTCGACCTACGTCGTCCTCGACTGGTTCTTCGACTTCGAGGCGATCGTGGAGGATGTGCTCAATCGCCCCTACATTACGGCCGGGTTTACCGGCTTCGTGCTGCTCGTACCGCTGGCCATCACGTCCACCAAGGCAATGGTCCGACGGCTTGGCGGCCGACGATGGCAGCAGCTGCATCGCCTGGTGTATCTGAGCGCGGTGGCGGGCGCGACACATTTCCTCTGGCAGGCAAAGGCCGATCTTCGGCGGCCGGCGATCTATGCCGGCTGGCTGGCCCTGTTGCTGGGCTTTCGACTCTGGCGGTGGGCCGGCGCGCGTGGATCCCGGGCGCGCGCGGCTAGCTGCCCGAGGTGAAAGTCCAGCGACGCACCGAGACCGGTGATGCGCCCGGCTGGCAAGGCGCAACGAGGAAAAATACCGACTGTATGTGACCGAGGAGCAACGCAGCTAGGCGGGATGCAGCGCCGGTCGGATGCCGCTGGACTTCCACCACGGGCGGCTAGCTTCCGCTGACGTCGTTCAGCGTCCAGTCGTACTTCAGGAACCTGAGGCGCGGCGTGCCGGCCCGGGCCACGGCGGCGGCGTCCGTGGGGCCGTACTCCGCGACGAGCGCGAGGAGGGCGCGGTCGCGATCCGACCGGTCGGCATCGACCCGGCCGGCGAATCGAGGAATGAAGTCTTCGCCGAACCAGTCTAGGATCGCGGTCAGGCGCAGCGTGTGACCGTCGAGTTGCAGCCAGCCTGCCTGGGCGAACGCCTTGCGCGTCGAATCGGCGAGCTGGGCCAAGATCATATCCGGTAGATAGGGTTCGTCGCGCAGCGGCGGACAGCTCAGCGCGGCGCAGTTGATTGCGAAGTGAACGAGCGGCTCGTCGAACGTTGGGCGGAGGATGCCGTGCTCGATCTCGTCCAACGTCACGGTCCGTCCGGCGGCCTGCCAGGAGATCTCGTCCCAGACGCCATCGATCTGGCGGATGCTGTTCCGTGGGTACAGGCTGAACCAGCTGCCCTGGATGGGGTAGTGATCCACGATGACGCGCAGCGTGAAGAGGTTGTAGGCGTTCACCCAGTAGGCGAGCTGCTCCGTCCGGTTCCATCGGTTGAACTCGGCCGCCGACACCTGGCTGAGCTCGGCCACGGCGCGATCCAGGGTCGCGCGGTCGCCAGCGAGTCGTCCGTAGTCCACGCCCGAGCCGACCATGGCGCTGGCCAGGACGTCGCCGTAGGTCGCGTAGCCGTGGTCGAACGGCGTCTGGGCGGCGGCCGATGGCCCCCAGCCCGCGAGCAGCACGAGCCCGCAGGCGACGGTGATGGTCCGCGCACGGCGTTGGGGCGCTGAGTGCCTGGCGCTTGTCGTTGTCGTCGACCTTGTCGGTTCCATCGATTCTGCCTTCATACTGGACGCGGCGACGCCGGACGTCAGCCCGTCCTTACAGGATAACGCCGCAGAGGGGAGAAATATTCCAAGTCTTCAGTTAAAAAATGGTCCGGTGGGACACCGTCTCCTTCGTTCCGATGGTGAAGCGAGGGTCCACGGGCGCTTCCCGCAGGATCCGCTTCGCGACGTACTCCCCGACGGCGGGACCGTGTTTGAATCCGCGCCCGGATCCGCCGCCGGCCAGCCAGACATTCGGGTGACCCGGATGCCGGTCGATCAGGAAATCCCCGTTCGACGAGTTCTCGTACTGGCAGACGTGTGTTGCGAGCAAGGGGGCGGCGGTCAGGTCGGGAAATCGCCGGCTGAGGAAGTCGCGTGCCTCGGTGAGCTGCGCGGCCGACGTCGTGCGATCGGCCGAGTCCGGATCGATGACCGGCCCGTGTCGGTCGATGGCGACCTTGAGCCCCCGGCCATCGAGATCGGGCACGCCGTAGATCTCCTCACCGAAGTCGATCCAAGCCGGCAGCGCCGGCGGAGCAAACCGCCGGTCTCCGGGCGGGCAGCCGAAGTAGAACACCTCCTGCCGCGTCGGGACGATGCGCCCGTCCAGGAGCCCAGGAAACAGCGCTGGAAGCCAGGCGCCGCAGGCGAACACGTAGGTGCTGGCCCGCAGGGTGTCCCCGTCACGCGTGCGCAGGCCGTCCACGAGGCGTCGTGCGGGCGGCAGCACGGCCGCGTGGCGGTACTCAAGCCCAAGCTCGACCGCCGCCTCGACCACCGCCTGTACGGCGCGCCGGGCCATGAGCACACCCGAATCCGGTTCGAGGATGCCACGGGCAGTGTCCGTAAGTGCCATCTGCGGATAGCGACGACCGAGCTCGGCGCGATCGAGTTTCTCGACGCGTACCTGGAGCGTTCGGAGGGTCGTCAGGGTGGCGCGCGTCAAGGGGTCGTCCGCCGCCGCCATCCGCAGGACGCCGGTGCGGTGGAGCAAGGGCTGGTGCCGTACGTCGGCGAACGCTGACCAGCGCTCGAGCGAGCGGATGGACCATCTGGAGTACAGCGTCTGGTCGCCGTATCCCATCCGAATCACACGCGACTCGCCGCCCGAACTAGCGCGCGTGTGGGCCGGCCCGTGGGCGTCGACGAGGGTAACCGAGCATTTGGCGCGCACCAGTTCGTACGCGATCCAGGCGCCGAACACTCCGGCGCCGACGACGAGGACATCACGCGAGGGATCGGTAGTCATTCGGAGATTCACCCACCGACGTTGCGGGCAGCGCCAGCGGGTGCTACAACAATCGCAGCATTGTGTCTCACATCGAGGTCGCGCCAGGCGCCTTTCATCTCCGGGAGCACCTCTCGCTCGAGACGCAGCAGTCGCTGGCGGAGCAGTGTCGTACGCTTGGTGCTGCGGCCGACGGATTCTATCGGCCGCGGGTTCGGGGCGGCGGCCAGATGCGAATCGACATGATGTGCCTCGGGTGCCATTGGAATGCCCGCACCTACGAGTATGAGGCGTGCCGAAGCGATCGCGATGGACGGCCGGTCCAGCCGATTCCTGAGGTGTTCACGGCCCTGGCCGTGCGTATCGCGGCCGAGGTGGGGATGACGATGGCGCCGCAGGTCTGCATCGTCAATCGGTATCCCCCAGATGGCAAACTGGGACTGCATCAGGACAAGGACGAGCAGAAAGAGACACTGGATGCCGGGGTGCCGATCGTTTCGGTCTCGCTGGGCGACACGGCACGTTTCCTCCTGGGGGGGCTATGCCGATGGGACGAGGTGCACACCTTGTTGTTGGCCTCGGGCGACGCGTTCGTCATGGGCGGGCCGGCGCGCCTGCGGTATCACGGCGTGGCTCGGTTGCTGCCGGGGACCGCGCCCGGCGAACTGGGGCTGCAAGGACGGTTCAACCTGACCTTCCGCCAGTACGCCGTGGCCCAGCCCCCTGCCCGGGTGCCACTCGGGAGGTCGTGAAGCATCCAGCCTCGCCCGGGCGTTGACGGGGACGGCCGCCTGGAACCCCATGTGCCAGATCAACCCCCCAAAGTGCCCGTTGGCCAGATGTTGGGAGGTTCTGGACCAGAAAACGGCTATCCTGCCGCTGTCGTAGTGGACGCACGACCGGTTTTCTCTGCACCATGCCGGGGGCTAGACCCGGTAACCAGGAGACGGCATGCACAAGCCGATCAAGTACGTCGAGAAGGCGATGACCTATGCGGCGTCGGCCGCCTGGGTCGCGTTTGACGCGCTCAACCAGATCAATCAGAATCCGTCGTTCACGCCGAAGTGGTCCGACAAGCCGCTGCTCAAGTCGCACCAGAAGGTAAAGCCGCCGTTGGGGTGGCCACGCGAGACTGACTCGCTGTGTCCGGCATGCGTCCGCGAGGCGCGGCAGGAGATCATCGACGGCAAGCAGGACTATAAGATCCTGTTGAACGAGAAGGTCGGCGAGATCAAGGCGACGGTGCTGGAGCGCGACGGCAAGATCCTGATGGTTAAGGATTGCCCGGAGCATGGGTATTTCGAAGACGTCATGTCGAACGATCCGGCCTTCTTCCGTCACCTCGAGGAATCGTTCCCGGGCAGCGACATGCGTGCCCACAACGACGAGAAGCTGCACGACCATGGCAGCAGCACGATCAAGTACGGCCGCGGCTCGGTGTTGACGATCGACCTGACCAACCGCTGCAACATGATGTGCGATCCGTGCTTCATGGATGCCAACCAGGTCGGCTTCGTCCACGAGCTGGACTGGGACGAGATCAAGACGCTGCTCGACAACGCCATCTCGATTAAGCCGCGGCGGCAGATGTCGGTGCAGTTCTCGGGCGGTGAGCCGACCCTGTCGCCGCACTTTCTCGATGCGGTCCGATACGCGCGCAAGGTCGGCTACAACAGCGTGCAAGCGGCGACCAACGGCATCGAGTTCGCCAAGAGCTTCGAATTTGCGAAGGCAGCCGCCGACGCGGGCCTGCGCTACGCCTATCTGCAGTTCGACGGGGTCGGTAACGAGGCTAACTCGCACCGTGCCGTCGGCAACCTGTTCGACGTCAAGTTACAGGCGATCGAGAATCTGCACAAGGCGGGTGTCGACATCGTGCCGGTCATCACGATCATCAACGGCGTGAACAACGAGCAAGTCGGACGCGTCGTTGAGTTCGCGCTGGACAATCCGAAGAAGATCAACTTCCTGTCGTTCCAGCCGGTGTCGTTCACCGGCCGGGACGAGGAGATTACCGTCGAGCGGCGGCATGCGCAGCGCTACACCCTGTCGCACCTGGCGCACGACGTGCAGAGCCAGACGGGCATCGGTGAGCCGGTGCGCGACTGGTTCCCGATCTCGTTCATGGGGACCTTCACGGACTGGGCCGACCTGGTCCATGGGCCGTCCCGCGACTGGGGGCAGCTCAACTGCGGGTGCCACCCCAACTGCGGCATCGGCATGGCCGTGATGGTCGACAAGGAAACCAAGGAGTCGGTGCCAGTGACGGCGTTCCTGAAGGCCGGTCGTCTGTCGCAGGACCTCGCCCGGGTCAACGATGCGGCCCGCGGGCGGTTCCTGTCGGTCGTCGGGATGGCGCTGGCGCTAATGCGCAACTACGACCCGTTCGCGGCGCCGAGGCACTTCAAGCTGATCGACTTGATGAAGAAATTCGACAAGACGTTCGGCGCCTCCGGCCACAACTACGGCAAGGTGACAGGAGATCGAACCAAGGCGGACATCGACAAGCGGCGGACGGATCGCTGGAATTTCCTGTTTATCGCAGGGATGTGGTTCCAAGATCTGTTCAACTATGACTTCCGCCGCACTGAGCGGTGCATCATCCCGTACGCGACCCAGGAGGGTGAGATCTCCTTCTGCGCTTACAACACCGGCATCGGCTGGCGGAACATCATCGAGAATATGCACATGACCGCGACGCTGACCAAGTGGTACAAGGAGCACGGACGGCACGAGATCTTCGCCGGCGGAAACGAGGTGGCGCTGCCGACGACGCAGCACAGCCTCAAGCTGGATGCCGACGCGGTCGCCGCAGGCCGTCAGACCGACCTGGATCAGCAGGGGATCGCGAAGACCGCTCGCGAGGAGAAACTGCGTGCCCGGGCCGAGCAGCGCGAGCGTGATGCCGAACAGGAGCGGATGGCGGCGCTCTACCGGCAGCACGTGCTTGGTGAGGTGCCGGCCGAGCCGGTCATCCAGATTCAGGGGCTCCGCAAGCAGTCTCAGAAGGCGCCGGTGGCCACGCCCTAGCAGCCCGTGGTGAAAGTCCAGCGGCATTCGACCGGCGCTGCATCCCGCCTGGCTGCGTTGCTCCTCGGTCGCATGCAGCCGGTATTTTCCCTTGTCGCGCCTTGCCAGCCGGGCGCATCACCGGTCTCGGTGCCTCGCTGGACTTTCACCACGGGTTGCTAGCACCGGTGGAACGGTCGATCGTAGGTGTCGAAGGGCCTCGGCAACGAGGCCCTTCTTTTTTGTCAGGAGTGTCGGACCTGCCGCGTGCGGGGACGACTCAGCCGCCGCGCGTGTGCATCTCGAGGTGCGGTTCCTCTCGCAGGCGTCGGACGGGGATGAGCGGTGTGCGCCGGGTGGAGGCCAGCCGGTCTTCCGCGCCGTGGTCAGCGCGCACCTGCCAGACAGACGTGATGTGCGCGCGAAGCTCGTCGATCGACGCGCCGTCGCGCAGCGGCGTTCGCAGATCGGTGCCGGTCTGCGCGTACAGACACAGGTACCACAGTCCGTCGGCCGTCAGTCGGCTGCGATCGCAGGATCGACAGAACGGCTCGGTCGTCGAGGAGATGATGCCGAACACGGTGCCGTCCGGCAGTGTGAACCGGTCGGCCGGCGCGGAGCTCCGTTCGTCGACCGGCCGAATCGGTCCGAACTGTTTCGTCACCAGCTCGAGCATCTCCCGGCGCGGGACCACCGCGTCGGTCGACCATCGGGTCGCGCCACCGACATCCATGTACTCGATGAACCGAACCTCGATTTGACGCTGACGGCCGAATTCGATCAGCCGTGGCAACTCGTCGTCGTTGATCCCACGAATCACGACCGTGTCGAGCTTGACGCTCTCGAATCCGGCGCCGACTGCGGCGTCGATGCCCGCCAGGACCGCCGCGTGGGAGTCGAACCGCGTGAGTGCGACGAAGCGGTTCGGCTCGAGCGTGTCGAGGCTGACGGTGATGCGGTGAAGCCCCGCTTCACGCAAGGCTCGCGCGCGCTGCGCGAGCAGCACCCCATTCGTCGTGAGCGCGAGATCTTGGATCGCACGATTCACGGCGAGCAGCTCAATCAACGCCGGCAGTTCCTGACGCAGGAGCGGCTCGCCACCGGTCAGCCGCACCTTGGCGACACCGAGGCCGGTGAATGCCTCGACCACGCGTGCGATTTCCTCGAAGGTGAGGAGGCTTGGCTGCGGCAGCCAGACGTAGTCCGTCTCCGGCATGCAGTACTGGCAGCGCAGATTGCAGCGGTCGGTGACCGACAGCCGCAGGCTGGAGAGCGGGCGATCGAACGCATCCACCACTCGCATCGGATAAGTAATTATGCCATGATTGGGGATCGGGTGGTCGTCCGACGGCCAGAGCGGACCGCCGTCTGTCGCCGGGACGCCGTAGGCATTCCAGAGACACCAGAGACAGATGATTGCAGCGGTTCGGGGAACCCGAGACATCCTACCAGGCGACGTCGAGCGCTGGCGGCACGTGGAAGCGGTGGCGCGGCGAATATGCGAGCGCTACGGCTACGTGGAGCTGCGGACACCGATCATCGAGCGCGAGGAGCTGTTCGCCAAGGGGACCGGCGAGTCGACCGACATCGTCCAGAAGGAGATGTACGCCTTCACCGACAAGGGCGGCGAACGGGTGACGCTGCGGCCGGAGGCCACGCCGGGGATCGTGCGGGCCTTCGTGGAGCACGCGCTGGAGCAGTCCCTGCCCGTGCCGAAGCTGTACACGCTCGGGCCGATGTTCCGCTACGAGCGGCCGCAGAAGGGGCGGTATCGCCAGTTCCACCAGTTGAACGTCGAAGTGTTCGGCGTGACCGATCCGTCGCTGGATGCCGAGGTCGTCGAGATGGCGTGCTCGTTCGTGCGTGCGCTGGGCATCGGCCGGACGGAATTGCTGATCAACTCGGTCGGATGTCCGGCCTGTCGTCCCGCGTTTAGCGAGGCGCTGCTCAAGGCGCTCGGGGACGACCTGCCGAAGCTGTGCGATGACTGTCAGCGGCGCGCGACGGCGAACCTGCTGCGCATCTTCGATTGCAAGGTGCCGGCCGATCAGCCGATCATCGATGCGCTGCCACATTCGGTCGAGTTTCTGTGCGACGTGTGTGGCGAGCATTTCGACGCCGTGCAACAGTACTTGCGTGCCTACGGGCAACCCTTCCAGGTCTCTCATCGACTCGTGCGCGGACTCGATTACTACACGCGGACGACGTTCGAGGTCCTCGCGTCGAATCTCGGTGCGCAGAGCGCGTTGCTCGGTGGCGGTCGGTACGACGGGCTGGTCAAGAAGTTGGGCGGATCCGACCGGGCCGGGATCGGCTTTGCGGCCGGTCTGGAGCGGCTCGTCTTGGCCTTGCCGGAGGCGGTGAGTGCCCAGGTGCCGGACGTCTTCGTCGCGGCGATTGGCGACGAGGCGCGCGAGGCGGCGTTCGTGCTGGCGAGGACCCTCCGGGCCGAGGGCCTCAGAACACTGGTGGACTACGAGGCTCGAAGCGCCAAGGCCCAGTTCAAGCACGCCAACCGGACCGGCGCGCGCCACGTCGTCATCGTGGGGGGCGATGAACTAGCCCGTGGAGAAGTCACCGTGAAGGCGATGGCGACGGGCGAACAGCACGCGGTGCCGCGGGCGAAGGTGGTCGAGGCGCTCAGGTCGGCGTCATGAGCGACGAGGTGAGGGCGGCTGTGGTCGATCGACTCGGAGAGCTGGCTCGCACCCACACTTGCGGCGCGCTGCGGGAAGCTGATGTCGGCAAGGAGATCGTCCTGCTGGGATGGGTGCACCGCGTCCGCGATCTCGGCTCGCTGATCTTCCTCGACGTGCGTGACCGGTACGGTCTGACGCAGGTCGTGGCTCGCGACGACGCGGCGCTCCTCGCGACAGCGAAGCGGTTGCGGTCCGAATTCGTCGTGGCCGTTCTGGGGCCAGCCGAGCTGCGATCCGAGGACACCGTCAATCAGAAGCTGGAGACCGGCAGGGTGGAGGTCGCGGCGCGGGAGATCCGCGTGCTCAACGACGCGGCGCGCCCGCCGTTCCAGATCGCCGAGGATAGCCCGGTCTCCGAGGATGTGCGGCTGCGCTACCGCTACCTCGACCTGCGGCGGCCGCGGATGCAGCAGAACATGACGTTGCGCCACCAGGCGACGATGGCCATCCGGCGATTCTTCGACGCGCACGAGTTTCTGGAAATCGAAACCCCGCTGCTGACGAAGTCGACGCCGGAGGGCGCTCGCGACTACCTCGTGCCGAGCCGCGTGCATCCTGGAAACTTTTACGCGCTGCCCCAGTCTCCGCAGATCTTCAAGCAGCTCCTGATGATCTCCGGCATGGACCGATACTTCCAGATCGTTCGGTGTTTCCGAGACGAGGATCTGAGGGCGGACCGTCAGCCAGAGTTCACGCAGGTGGACGTCGAGGTGTCGTTCGCGACGCAGGACCTGATCTTCGGCCTCATCGAGCTACTGATGCAGTCGCTGTTCGAGGCCGTCGGGTTCGGTGGCGTCGAGACACCCTTTCAGCGAATACCATATGGCGCCGCGCTGGCGCGGTATGGCAGTGACAAGCCCGACCTGCGGTGCGGCATGGCGATTCAAGACGTGTCGGAGGTGTTCGCCGAATCGAGCTTCCAGGTGTTTCGGCAGGCGGTCGAATCGGGCGGGGTCGTTCGCGCCTTGCCGGTGCCCGGCCGCGGCGGCGCGTCGCGGCGGGAGCTGGACGATATCGTGGCGCGCGCCGGTGCGTTGGGCGCCGCGGGGCTCGTGTGGGCGCGCTACGCTGCCGAAGGGGCGGTCCAGAGCTCCGTGCTGAAGGTGGCGGGTGAGGCGACGGTGCGTCGGGCGCTCGAACGTGCCGGCGTGGGGCAGGACGATCTCCTGCTGCTCGCCGCCGGTGCGCCGGATGAAGCGTCGACGCTGCTGGGCCAGCTCCGGTTGGAGCTCGCACAGCAGGCCGGTCTGCTCGATCCCAAGCGGTTCGCGTTCGCCTGGGTCGTGGATTTTCCGCTGCTGGAGTGGGAGGAAGCGGATCGGCGCTACGTCGCGATGCATCACCCGTTCACCTCGCCGATCGACGAGGACGTCGAGCGGCTGTCCACGGACCCTGGGTCGGTGCGGGCGAAGGCGTACGACCTGGTGCTCAACGGTGGCGAGATCGGTGGCGGCAGCATCCGGATCCACGATCAGGCGCTGCAGCGAAGGATGTTCGAACTGCTGAACATCGGCGCCGACGAGGCGAACGCGCGGTTCGGGTTTTTCCTCGACGCGCTCGACTACGGCACGCCGCCGCATGGCGGCATCGCCCTCGGGCTGGACCGGATCGTGGCGTTGCTGGCGGGCGAGGCCTCGATTCGTGATGTCATTGCGTTCCCCAAGACCGCCACGGCGGTGGATCTGATGGCGGGGGCGCCGGCCGGCGTCGATCGGCGCCAGCTGAAGGAGCTTCGGCTCAAGTTTGACGGTTGACCCGCGAGACGTCGCGTGCTAGGCTGCGCCTGGTAATGTCTTGCAAGTAAAGGAGATACGAGACTCTTCTCTCTTCATGCGAAAGATTCCGATCCCGGCCGATGGGATCGAAACGCTGTTCGGCTCCTTCGACGAAAACCTCAAGAATTTCGAGTTACTCTTCAACGTGCAGATCCGCACTGACGGCCACGAGTTGCTGGTCGAGGGAGCGCCTGACGACGCGGAGAAGATTGCCCGGCTGGTGGCGCAGCTAACCGGGCTCGTTCATGATGGGTACCAGTTCGCGAAGGGCGATGTGAAGCGCGCGGCGCAGCTCGTGGCGCAAGACGAGACGGTCGAGCTGGGCGATTACTTTCAGCGCGGCGCGCTCCGGCCATCGAGCAAGCGCCGGGTGATGCCCAAGAGCGTCAACCAGCGAAAGTATCTCGACGCCATCGAGGAGTTCGACATCGTTTTTGGCATCGGTCCGGCAGGCACCGGCAAAACCTATCTGGCGATGGCGGAGGCGGTCTCGTTCCTGGTCGCCAAGAAAGTGAGCCGCATCATCCTGGCCAGGCCGGCGGTCGAGGCGGGCGAGAAGCTCGGCTTCCTACCGGGTGACCTCCAGGAAAAGGTCAATCCCTATCTGCGGCCGCTGTACGACGCGCTGTACGACATGCTGGACGGTGATCGGGTCGAACGGCTCATCGAGCGAGGCGTGATCGAGATTGCACCGATGGCGTTCATGCGGGGGCGGACGCTCAGCGACGCTTTCGTGATCCTCGACGAAGCCCAGAACACGACCTCAGAACAGATGAAGATGTTCCTGACGCGGCTCGGGTTTGGATCCAAAGCGGTGATCACCGCCGACATCACCCAGATTGACTTACCGCCTGGCCGGGTGTCCGGCGTGATCGAGGCGATGAACGTCGTCCGGCACGTCGAGGGCATCGCGTTCGTCGACTTCGACGAACGCGATGTCGTCAGGCACAGCCTGGTACGGCAGATCGTCAAGGCCTACGATGTGTTCTCGGCCGGCTCGGGTGGCTCCGAGCAGCCCGCCGGGACCTCGGTGGGCGGTCGCTGGCCGGTCGCGGTGTTGCCGACCCGCGAGGACTAGTCCCTGCGGTCTCCCATGACAGCCCCCGCACGATCGGGTCGGCGAGCTGATCTCGTCGTCGCTGTGACCGACGCCCTCGGCCGGCCGGTGCGGCAGCCTGGCCTGACGCGCTGGCTGCGCGTTGCCGCGCCGCCCGGCGCACGCGGCGCCCTGACCATCGCGCTGGTGAGCGACGCCCGCATGCGGGCGCTCAATCGACGGTTTCGCGGCGTGGATCGCGTGACCGACGTGCTGTCGTTTTCCATGGGGCCTGCCCCTGCGGGACATGCCGGGGGTCGTGTTGGCGACGTGCAGCTCGGCGACGTCGTCATTGCCTTGGGCCTGGCCGAGCGGCAGGCGCGCGCCCTGGGCCACGCGCGGCTCACGGAGCTCAAGGTCTTGGCGCTGCACGGCGTGCTGCATCTCCTCGGTCACGACCACGAGACGGACGACGGCGCGATGTCGCGCGCCGAGCGGCGCTGTTTGCGGCGCGGTGGGTTGGCCCATGGCCTCCTCGGTCGATCTGATGCGATGCCCGAGGTGTCACCGGCTCGCCGGACCGGGCGCGGCGCATGAAGGCCGGCTTCGTGTCGCTGGTCGGGCGTCCGAATGCCGGCAAGTCGACCCTCCTGAATCAGATCATCGGCACCAAGCTGGCCATCGTGTCGGACAAGCCGCAGACGACGCGTAACCGCATTCTCGGCGTCAAGAAGTATCCGGACGGGCAAACGGTCTTCATGGATACGCCGGGCATCCACCGGCCGCTGCACCGGATGAACGTGCGCATGGTCGATCTCGCGCTGGACTCGATCCGGCGCGTCGATGTGCTCGCCGTCGTGGTCGACGCCAGCGAACCGAGGGGCGGCGGCGATCGGTTTGTGGTGAAGCAGCTCGAGCGGGCGCGAATTCCGGTCGTCCTCGTCCTCAACAAGATCGATCTGGTGGCAAAGCCGAAGCTGCTTCCCGTGATGGACTGGTATCGGGAGCAGCGCGACTTCGATGCCATCGTGCCGGTCTCGGCGCTCACGGGCGACGGTGTGCCCGAGTTGGAGGCGGTGCTGCTGGACCGGCTCCCGGCGGGCGCGCCGCTCTACCCTGACGACTATCTCACCGATCAGCCGGAGCGCTTCTTCGTGGCAGAGACCGTGCGGGAGAAGCTGCTCCAGCACACCCGTGCCGAGATTCCGTTCTCGAGCGCAGTGACCGTGGACCGCTTCGAGGAGGCGGACGCCCGCGGCGTGATCCGCCTGTTCTGTTCCATCATCGTCGAGCAGGCGTCGCAGAAGCCGATCATCCTCGGCCGTGGGGGCTCGATGATCAAGCGGATCGGGACCGAGGCCCGCCAGGATCTGGAGCGGTTCTTCGACGCGAAGGTCTATCTGGACCTGCACGTCAAGGTGCGCGCCGAGTGGCGGGAAAACGACCGGTTACTCGATGACTTCGGGATGCGGCGCTCGTAAGGAGTTAGGAGTTAGGAGCTGAGGACGAGGGTGGGTGAGTTCATGCCGCCTGCGCCGAGGGTGGTACCGGCTTCAAAGGCCATCAGTTGTCGCTGTCGTCGTCTTCGCCCTGGACGACATCCATCACCCAGATGTCACCCACCTCGTAGCCCCAGGTGAAGTAGAGATACTCATCTATCACGCCGATCAGTGGAGCTAGCCTACCGCGTCGACTCGCGTCGGCGAGATCTGTGAGCTGGCGTTCACTACCGTCTTCCAGCGACAAGGCCCACAGGTTCAAGCCCCGCTGAAAGAAAATTCGTGACCCGTCTCGCGAGAATCGGGGATCGCCAATCCGAGCGCCGCTAAGCAGTTCGAGATCGCCGGTCATTACATGGACACGACCGCGTCGTGTGAGCAGCCACTGACCGTCATGGGACCACTCTGCGAGTATTCCGGAATTAACGTTCGGTGATGAAATCAATCGTTCCTCGCCGCCCTCCACTCCTTCTTCACCTACGTTGCCTTCCAGGAACCGGCGCACAGCGCCCTCATCCAGCGCGTCCTGGCCATGCCCCCCAGGCGCTGCGATCACACGCTCGTCACCTTCCTAACCGAGCCCGAGGTCGAGGCGTTGCTGAAGGCGCCGGACCGCACCACGTGGATCGGTCGCCGCGACTACACCCTCCTGCTCCTCGCCATCCAAACGGGTCTGCGGGTCTCGGAGATCGCCAGCCTGCGACCTGAGCAGCTCGTGCTGGGCATAGGGGCCCACATCCGCTACCAGGGCAAGGGGCGGAAGGAGCGCATCACCCCGCTCGGACCCACAGTGGTGTCGGTCCTGCAGGCCTGGCTGAAGGAGCGAGATGCCGACCCCTCGGCGCCGGTCTTCCCCACCTGCCGCGGCGGCCAGCTCAGTCGGGATGCCATCGCGTGCCGGGTAGATACGTATGCGGCCGTGGCCGAACACACCTGCGCGTCCCTCGGGGATAAGCGGGGTCACGCCGCACGTGCTCAGACACACCACGGCCGTGCGGCTCCTCGCGGCCGGCAACGACCTCTCGATCGTCGCCCTCGTTCTCGGACACGAGTCGATCGAGACGACACGCCTTTACGTCGACGCTGACCTCTCGATCAAGGACAAGGCCATCGCCCGAACCGCTCCCCCGCATGTGGGCAGGCGGCGCTACCGCCCCCAGGAGCCTCTGCTGGCCTTCCTCACCAGCCTCTGATTATGCCGCGTCGTAACTGACCAACTGCCCGACCCACGCACCCGAGCGCCGCCGACGCGGCATAATCCGCTGCTCGGCATAATGCCGGCGGCACCACCGCGCGGTGCACGAGGAGGGATTCCGGGTGACGTTGGACACCGACGGCACGGCGCGCTTCTGCCGGCCCGACGGCCGGCCGCTCCCGGCCGCCCCGCCGGCCCCGCGCTGGGAAGGTCCGCCGCTCGCACCGACGTCTGCAGTCCGTCGTGGAAGTCCGGCTGCATTCGGCCGGCGATGCATCCCCCCTGGCTGCGTTGCTTCTCGTTCGAATATTCCCGACATGCTCACTCGTCGTCGTGCCTTGCCAGAGGGGCGCCTCGCCGCCCTCGGTGCGACGCCGGACTTCCACGACGGACCGCTGGCCAGGCTCGATGCCGACGGCATCACGATCGATCCGCAGGCCGGGCGGCCCCACTGGCACGGCGAGCGGCTGGACGAGTCCTGGGCGATCGACGTCCTCTGGAGGCCGCGAACGATGGAGACGAACCCGGTGGCCGATGGCGGGCAGCGTCCCGGACCCGGGCCATGAGCCGCATGGCAGGTGAACCCCTCGCCTCGCGCGTGTCAGAGCACTAGAATTGTGCCTCCTGCTCGGTAACTTGACAGTGCCTGGCTGCGCGTTGACGTTGAATCCTGCAACAACGCCCTTCGCAGTAGTAACGCACGCTGCGGGCCCGACAGGCCATTCCTTCGGGCTGAAACTGCCGCCACCCGGTTCTTCTAGCCCTCAGCTTGATTCTATGGCTGCTGTTCGATGACGACGCGGGCGAGACTTTGCGAATCGGGTTGCAGCTCATCATTTCCCGCCGGTATCCCGCCGACCTCGAGCATGTAGGCGATGAGATCGACGTATTCTTCGTCGGTCAAAAAGCGAGGATTGCTTTCTGGCATCGTCGCCCGCGTGTATTCGAACAGCGTGGCAAGTGATCTTCCCTCCCAGTTGCGGAGGAACCTCGCCCGCGCCAGAGGGGGTGTCGACTGCATATCCGGGTCGTCCGGAGCGCCGTTCAATCTGCGCCCGTGACACGTGCCACAGGGCCCCGGGTACACCGCTTGGCCCCGTCTCGCTTGTTCCTCGGTGAAGACGCCATCCCAGACCGATACCATTTGGTCGGTTCCTTCAAGCCGCTCCAGCACCGCTGCCACTTCCTCGGTAGACACACTGCCAAAGTCGTTCGCCCACGCATTGCGAATGTAATTTGCGACGGAGGAGACTTCCTCCGCGGTCAGATCAGGAAAGGGAGGCATCGTCGCCGTGCCTCGGTGGATGTTGCTGACGATCCGAGCAGGGTCTCCGAGCTGGTCATTGCCGGCCAAGGCTGGAAACGTTGGCGGGTCCCCTGCGCCGGAGTCTTCATGGCAAAGCGCGCAGCGATCCTGGTAGAGCTGCTGCCCCTGCTCGAAGAGGACCGCGTCGATCGCCGGCTGAGCAGCGGCAGGTGGGGCGATGACCAACGCGAGACCCAGCACAACAACCTTCACCATCAGACCGTCTCTCCCAATGCGTGGCGGCACCGATGATCACGACCAGACATCGGCGTCCGAGAGTCCTTGGTCCACCGCAAGCTCTGCCCTAATCGTCACGTCCGCCTTCACTTCGCCGTCGCGGCGGAAGGGGACGTAATTCCTTCCAGACACGTAGAGCCTGTATTCGCCCTTCGGAACCTTCACCTCCGCCACGCCGCGTTCGTCCGTGAAGGCCTGGTAGGGGTGAACGACAACCTTGACACCTTCGACCGGGGTCTGAGTTTCGGCATCCCTGACGACGACCGTCAAGACGTGCTCAGGAGTCGGTACGACTCTGACGCCAAAACGGGTGATACCTTCGGCGTGCGGGACATCCAGACCGCCCATCGGGGCCTTGGCTTCCCATGTAAAGAGCCCTTCCGTGTCAGGGGCTCTCAGATCCACCACCGCATAGTAGAGCGCTGCGGTGCCCGGCCACGGGTCGTCGCTCAGTGTGATCGTTGCCCGCGTGTTGCCGTCATGGTCGCGAATCTCAATCGCCCACCCCTCGGGCCGGCACTCGAACGAGCACTTGACACCCAGTGTGACGCTGAAAGTCTCTCCACATTCGATGGTCGACGGTGTGTCCCACACGGCGACGTGAGTGCGGTGCGGGTTGACGGTGAACGAAAACGGCATCGACGCTTCCCCGTACGAAGTACCTGCCTTCGAATGCGCCGGACACACGGCCAGCCATGTATAGGCCCCGGGTTGGACCGGCGCCTTCACAGAAAATTCGCTCGTTACGTTCGTCTCACCGTCGAATTCAGTAAGCTCGAGGTTCTGTACCAACGCGTCGGCTTGGTCCTTGATTAGGAGCGTCGTTCCCCGCAGGTCTCCGGCAGGGAAGCAGACGACCTGGCCCGTCAGAGTCATGTCGGCGCCGGCGTCGACCTCACTTGGCGATACGTCGACGCTACACGCGACGATCTTTCGGGTCAGATCGCGTTGTTCAGACATGGACGGTAAGCTAAGCTGACGGATCTTCGGCGGCATGCGTGCCGGCGACGTAGCCCTGGACGTGACCTTTGCCCAAGCCATGCTTGTTGAGTCCTCCGACGGCCTCGCCTCCCGCATAGAGACCGGGAATGACCTGGCCCTGCATGTCCACGACCTGCTGCTGGCCGTTGACGCGCAGACCACCATAGGAGTCGTGCCAGATCACCATGATCGAGAGCGCACAGAAGGGCGGCGTCGCAATGCGGTTCATGGGTGCGTCCGCCTCGCGCTCGAAGTCTGGATCGGCGCCGGCGTCCACATAGCTGTTCCAAGTGGCCACGGTCTCGGCGAGGTAGCGCAGCGGTACCCGCTGGAACTCATGGCGGGCGGCAATCTTCTCGGCCAATTCCTCGATGGTATCGGCTTTGAAAAAGTAGCCGTTGTTGGACACGTAGGGGTACCGCAGCTCCCACCCCGTCCGCTCGACCGCATCCTGATCGAAGATCGCCCAGAGTGGCCCCGAGTAGTAATCCGGAGGCTCTGAACCCTCGTTCATCGCGAGCGCGGCGTCGAGGCCGTGGTCATGGCTGTACATCTCCCTCACCCACTCCTTCTGGCAATTGCGCCAGTCGAGCGGCGTGTGGTCGAGCCCCTGGCCCCTGGCGCCACCGTCACCGGGATACCGGTTTGCCCGAGGTCTGGAGGGAAGACGGACCTCGTTGAAGAAGCGCTTCCCTACCTGGTTCACGGCGATGAACTCCTCGAAGCCGACGCTGCCGACATTGACTCCTGCGGAGCCGCGGAAACCGAACGTCGGGTGACCGGGCATCATGGTGGTGTAGGCATCTCGGGTGCCGAGGCGGGTCGAGATGTGGAACGTCGTGGGATACGAGAGGTTCTGCTGCATCCCGGCCAGGTTGGCACCGATTCGCAATCCGGCCGTGAGTGCACTGGCGTCCTGACCATGGGGACCTTGCAGGGCATAGCCGCTGGTCGGGAAGGCAGGTTCCCGCAAGGCCGGGTAGAACATGCTGCGGACCTCGGGATTACCCGAATGACCGCCGCTGGCCAGGATGACGCCCCGGCGGGCCCTGATGCTCACCGTCTCCTGCCGCTCATCGATATTGCCGTTCTGCCAATAACTCTGCAGAAGCTCGCCGGTCTCAGGGTGGTGCCGCGGCGAGTAGTGGGCCCGGATGCCCAGCACCCTGCCAGAGAAAGGCTGCTCACGGACGAGGTCGTCAAAATAGCGATTGAGCATGAACTGGACGCCTTTCTCCCGGGCCGAGAACTCCAGCGGCCGGGAAAGGGCCACCCCGTTGCCGACGGCGTTGGGTCCGACAAAGCGGCTCGCGTCGGTCATCTGCACTGGCGCAAACGCACTTGTGCGCTCGGGATCGGCGACGCCGGCATCCTCGGCGGTGATGGTGCCCGCCTTGATGTCCGTCTTGTCACCCAACATGAGGAAGCAGCGCGCCCCCCGCGCGCGCGACAAGCCTCCGCCTCCATGCGTGCCGTTGATCCGCATGAACCGGACATAGTTGTCCATCAGGAATTGCCGGGTGGCCGGGCAGTTCTCAGCCCACGAGCGCGCCAACTCCCGCTCGTTGTAGCGGTACGGGCTCTGGGCCTTGGTGTCGACGACCGACCAATCGGTGAGGTCCGTGAACAGGAGGTCGACACTGTCATCCAGCTCTTCCGGATCCTCGACCGGGTCGACCGTGATGAACCCCTCGTCGTCGCTCTCGCCCTTCATGTCCCGGCGCTGGACTGGATCGCCTCCGCCGAGCGAGAGAAAGGACCCGCTGTGCAACATCCTGCCGCCCAGGTCGAAATTCTGATCGACCACCAGCACACTGGCCCCGAGATCCCTTGCGCGAATGGCCGCCGTCAGGCCCGCACATCCACCCCCCGCGATAACGATATCCACTTCATAGTCCCAGACGATGCCATCGGCGCCAGTCGAGACACCTTGCGCTTGCGCCCGCTCTGACTCCAGCAGAGCGCCCGCACCGAGCCCCGCGGCGGCTCCCGCCTTGACGAAATCTCGCCTGCTCAGGCCGTTCGCGCTAGTGGCTTCGGGATCGTGCTGGCCGTTGTCACGTTTCTTGGCCATGTTTCGTTCTCCCCCAATGCTGGCACCGGTAACCGTGCTCGCTCGTCGCTGACCTCGTCGTGGGCTATCCGGGAGCCCATTTCGAGCGCCATCGGTGCCAACGGAGCTGTCTCCAGGAACATTCTGCACCTCAACGCGCGCGTTGTCATCATCGCAGGGCTCTCGGACAATTCTAGCGCCAAAGAGTCAAGGGTAGTTTAGAGGCATCGGCTACTCGCCCACACATTCGCCCGGACAGCCACTATGGTTTACCCTGGGGCGCGAAGCGCTCATAGTAGAACCGATAGCCCAGCACACGGGCGATTGGACCCAGGATCCAAAACAGCCCTCGCTGCAGGAGCACGGGCGGGGCCAACACAGACACACACCCACAAGCAGACCCCTGGAGACGGCCCACTGAACGCCATTACGCATGTGGATCTCGCTGAAATTAATGCCGCCGCTGACGGCTTATCTTTCGGGCTGGGAACGGGCCAGTATACCGTGATCCGGCCGCCGGTTTAAGATCCCGATGGATGATCCCCTGCTCGTGCGCGGCTTCCAGCGCTTCGGCGATTTGGCGGGCGATGGAGAGCGCCTCGTCCAGCGGGATCGGCCCGGCTACGAAACTACCCTTGTGATTTCGTAGTGATGCATTTCGTCAGTATCATCTATATAGGGACGAATGACCTGCCCGGTTTCTTCGGACCAGTGATTACTGGAGAATATCGCCCGTGGGGCTCTCCTTTAATCCGGATCAAGTCGCACCGCGCCGCCATGAGCCTTCAAGAGCGCTTCGATGCGCGCCCTCTGATCGGCCCGATCGGCATCGAAGTCCAATTGGTGGACGCGCATGCTCAATAGGAGCTTCTCCTCCTTCTTTGACGAAGTGCCCGCGTCGAGGATCTCGCCGATCACGCGATCCATGTACGGGCCGAGCGTCGTGCCGGGTTGGAGAGGCACTAGCGTCCGCCCTCCCCCGCCGGCTCGTCCGGGTCGCTGCCGAGGAAGCGGATCAGCTCGGCGTTGACGATGCCGGGCACTTCTTCGTGCGGGTTGTGGCCGACGTTCGGGATGAGAAAGACCTCCGCGTTGGGGAGGATCTCCACTGCCCGCCGCGCGTGTGCGGGGAAGTTGGGCCCGTCGATCTCGCCGCCGAGAATCAGTGTCTTCGTCCGAATGTGGGGCCAGTCGTTCACCACCGTGTCCATCGAGCGCAGGTTGCCGCCGAGCCGGCGCACGAACGCGAGTCGCGGCCAGTCGCCACTCAACCGTTGCCCGTGCCGAATGCGGAGATGCTCCAGAAATTCCGGCTTCCACTCCACGTAACGGCGCGTGTCCGTCCGCACATTGGCTTCGTACGCGCGCCGCAGGTCCGGATCGGCGTCGATCTCACCGTCGAACGGACGGAACCCTCGTCCCGCCCGATTGTCGGTCAGGCCGATCTGATTGATGGTGACCAGATGCGTCGTCATCTCCGGGTAGAGGAAGGCGAACCGAGTGACCATTTGCCCGCCGATCGAGTGGCCGACGATGGCGGCCTCGGAGACGCCGAGGTGTTCCATGAGCAGGGCCGTATTGGAGGCGTGCAGGCTCATGCTGTACGGGAGGATCGGCTTAGACGACTTACCCCAGCCCAGCCGGTCCTTCACGATGACCCGGTAGCCTTCGTTGGTGAGGGCCTCGATCTGCTCCTTCCAGTACCATCCGTAGTAGCTGCCCCCGTGGTGGAAGACCACGGCGCGGCCGTTTGCTGGCCCCACCGGTGCGACGTCCATGTAGGCAATCCGCACGTCCTGGCCGTAGACCCTGAAGTTCATGAACTCGACCGGATGCGGGTACTCGATCTCCTCCATGTTGATCGAGATGGGTCCCCATGCGGCCGGCGGCTCGGGCGGCGGCTGATGGGACTGAGCCGAGAGCGCGCCCGGCAAGACGAGAGCCAGCGCGGTCAGGAGCGACAGCACCACGGGGAGCGGAGTCGGGGCTTGGCGTTCGATGGTCATCGGTCCTCCTATAGCGGAAAGTTGAGGTGGTCGGGTTCGGGTTGGCCAATATTGGGAAACATCTCATGAGCTGGAAATAATCTCATACTCTCTGCCAGTGTTTCTTTAAGATTTAACTATTGATACAGTTCAGACATCTAGTTAATCAGAGGCAATCCCTGGTGATCTTGGTGATTGATTAAAGCTACAGGATGCGACGATAGTGCCGTGAAGTTTCTCACGCAGTTCTTTCTTGTCATGTGCCTTTTGACCGTACCCTGTGCCAGCTGGGCGGGGTCTTACGGATCTAAGGTTCTACCTCTAAACGCGGCAATACCGGTATATCAACGACCTCCTTGTCTGAATCGTACCGGGTTTCTCGGAGACCTCATTGCTTGGGAGGATGGGGTCTATGGGACGTCCGACGTCCCCCCCGAATTGAGTAGCACGCGGGTTTAGAGTTCGATCTCATGCGGAAGGAGATCGGACGTGAAGAAGCGATTCTCGGAAACGCAGATCATCGGGTTTCTGCGGGAGGCGGAGGCCGGCGTGGCGGTGAAGCAGCTCTGCCGCAAGCACGGGTTTTCCGAAGCCAGCTATTACCTGTGGCGGAGCAAGTTCGGCGGCATGAGCGTCCCGGACACGAAGCGGCTGAAGGAACTGTCCGCGGAGACGTGTTTGCGCGCCGCACGGTCGGCTCAAGAAGTTGTTGGCAGAGTCCCTGCTGGAGAATGAGGTGACGCGGGAGGCGCTGCGAAAAAAGTGGTGACCGCCCCAGCGCGCCGGACGCTGGTGCGGAGCCTGACGGCGCGGGGCCTGAGCGAGCGGCGGGCGCTGGCCGTGGTTCACATGAGTGCCTCGTCTCTGCGGTACACGCCAGCCCCAGATCGGAACCGCACGCTTCGGGCCCGCATAGCGGCCCTGGCCCACCGCCATCGCCGCTATGGCGCCGGGATGATCTACTTGAAGTTGCGACAAGCCGGCGAACGCGTCAACCACAAACGCGTCGAGCGCCTGTACACCGAGGCGCGCTTGCAGATACGGCGGCGGCGACGCAAGAAGATCCCGGTCGCCGACCGTCAACCGCTGGCGCGACCCCAGGCCCCGAACGAGGTGTGGTCCGCCGACTTCGTCTTCGACCGGACGGCCGAGGGGCGGGTGGTGAAGTGCTTGACGATCGTCGACGATGCGACGACCGAGGCCGTAGCCATCGTGCCGAGGCGGGCGCTCGGCGGCCTGCCCGTCACCCGCGTGTTCGACCGCCTGGCGCACGAGCGGGGGTTGCCTCGCATCCTGCGGACCGACAACGGACCGGAATTCTGTGGGCGCGCGATGCTGACCTGGGCGCACGAGCGGGGCGTCACGTTGCGCCTGATCGACCCCGGCAAGCCGAACCAGAACGCCTTCATCGAATCGTTCAACGGCCGATTCCGAGACGAGTGCCTCAACGAGCACTGGTTCACGACGTTGGCGCATGCCCAGGCCATCATCGAGGCGTGGCGCCACGAGTACAACGAGGAGCGACCGAAGAAGGGACTGGGTGGGCTCACGCCCGCTCTCTATGCCCGACGGATGGTGAAAGAACGGAGTACAGTCACCCCTGGACTCTAAACCGAACCGCTACTGAAAGCGGGGGGACGTCGCGTCCAAGTCGGTTTTCTCCGGAAGTGCGCGAACGTGCCGTCCGGATGGTCGAGGAGCACCGAGAGGCCCACGCCTCAGAGTGGGCGGTGCTGCAGTCGGTGGCGCCGAAGCTCGGCTGCACGGCGTGATAGCGCTCGAGATACCAAACGATGCGGATGGGGCCGAGGTGAGACGTGCGGCGGAGATGAAGGACCTTCTCGACGATGGCGGGGGGCGTGCGGAGCCGGGGGTTGTACGGGCACGGCTTCTGGGTGACCAGGCCCTCATCCCCAGGGGTCTCATACGCCTTCTTCCAGACGTAGAACCCTGACCTTGCGACGCCGAAGTAGCGGCAGGTCTTTCGCACGTTGCCGATCCGCGCCGCGTGCTCCAAGACCCATTTCTTGCGCCGAATGTCCCGCTGAGCTTTGTTCATGACCGACCTCCAGATTCTGGACACCTACGGTTACACAATGTGTCCAGCGAGGTCGGAATTTCCTACAGCCTTTCCCTCGGCCCCACTTCCCGGTTCTCTGCCCGTGTCTCTGCGTGTCTGAGCTTTCCCGAGCCCGACCGACAGCACCGCCCAGATCGCCGCTAACGGCACGGTGGCGGCAGCTACCCAGCCCAACGCCAGACCTAGAGCGCGTAACGCACCGTCGATCCCGACGCCTGCGACATCGCCTGCCCGGTACAGAAACACGTCGACCACCGGTTTGGCTTTGTACTTCTCGGCAGGCGGCACGACGCTGAACAGGGTCTCGCGCGCCGGGCGCGTCACCGCATATCGTGTGGCGCGGTGGAGGGCTTGGAAGATCGCCATCACCCCGTAGATCGGCCATACGGCCAGCACGGCAAAGCCAGCCACCGTGACCACGGGAAGGATGGACAGCGTCCACCCTACGCCAAGGCGTCGGATCACGTGCGTCGTGATGAACATCTGCGTGATCAGGGTGGCGATTTGAGCCAGCATGTCGAACTGGGCGAAACTCCCGACCCGCTGGCTAAACGTGTCCGTATTGTCCAAGATCACGTTGGCTTGCGTGAAGTAGATCATCGTGTTCGATATCGCCAGCAGAACAATGTATCCACCGATGCCGAGCAGGTACGGGGAGGTCGCGACCGCAGCCGCACCATCCCAGAACGACCCACCAATCTGTTCTCCGTCCGGTGTATCGGCCGTGCCGTTGCTACCTGACGCGGACAGCGTCGAGTGTTCTGATCGTGTAGCGGATTTGTCGAGCGACAGCATGACCATGATCGCCGCGCCGAACAGTGCCGCCCCGGTCAGCATCAGACCGGGCGGCAGGTAGACGGACTCGGTCATCCCGCTGAGCACGTTGGTTGACCAGCCGCCCACAATGGCACCCAGAGTTCCCCCTATCCCGATGAACGCAAACATACGTTTGCCTTGGTCGACGTTGAACACATCGACCATGTATGCCCAGAAAAGACTGTTGACGAACAGGTTGATGACCGTGAGCCAGACGTAGAACGTGTATCCCACACCGCGGGCGACACTGGTTTCCGCTTCCGTGCCGATCAACCCTCCGCCTGAGCCGGCGTCGAAGACAAGCAACGCGGAGAAAGCCATCAGGCACACGATGACAAACAAGTACCCGATGGGGATAAACTTGCGGCGGTCGAGTTTGCTGACCACGCCTCCGAACAACAGCACGACGACGAGCGAGCTGATAGACGTCACCACAAAGAGCCAGCGGAGTTCATCCATGCCCCGCGAGACGCCCATGGCTTCGCGCACAGGTCGCAGGAAGAAGTACCCACATAACACGCAGAAATAAAACAGCGCGGCCAGAACGCCTAGAGGCAGTTCCCCACGCCGGAAGTTCATGAGACGGGCTGCCCAATCTACCACGGTCACGCTTCTCGGTTAGTGTGTGAGCAGGGAGCCGGTCTTGGCGTCATCAATGTCGAGCCGCGCGTCGCCGATGTAGCCCAGACGTTGCTTCGGTTCCTTTTCCAAGCACCGGCGCAGCAGTCGTCTGACTGACCCGAGGGTGTCTAGCGTAACGGCCGTCCTGTCCGTTCACTCACAGACTGTCGATAAGCTCTTCCGTACGACGCAGCATTTGCGGATCGGGCAGGCGACCGCGTGCGGCACCTTGGTTGTCGAGCAGGTACCGAACGCGCGCCGTCCCCGGAATCGCCATCGTGACCGCCGGGTGTGAGACGTTGTACTTAAGAAAGAATTAAGCCCAGCTCTGACAGTCGAATTCCTCGGCCCATGCCGGGAACTCTCGGCCCTCCACGGCCTGGAACAGGCGGCTACGCCCGAACGGTAGCGCTGTCATCACCGCCACGCCGCGATCGGCGGCCGCAGGCAGAACGCGGTCGGCCGCACCGCGATTGTCGAGCGCGTAGTCGACCTGGACAAAGTCCAGGACTTCGCTCCGCATCGTTCGCTCGAGGTCTTCATACCGGCGCGCCGACGTGCTGGTCACCCCAACGTAACGGATGCGCCCTTGTTCCTTCAATCCGCGAAGCGTCGTGAGCTGGGTCGTGGTGTCACGAAGGTTGTGCACCGCAATCAAATCGATCATGTTGGTTCGTAGCCGCTCGAAGGAATGCTCGATCTGGGCCATGCCGGCCTCACGTCCCTCCATGCCGACCTTGGTGCCCAGAAACAGGGACCGTCGATTGCCGATCTCCGGTTGAGCTCACCCAGCAACGCTTCGGCCTCTCCGTATCCGGCGGCCGTGTCGATCACTTTACCTCCCAGCGTTGGGAGGCGGCTCAGCACCTCACTGATCTCTCCGCGTTGTTGGGCAGTCATGCCGCTGTAGCGGCGCGCCGTGCCGATTCCGATAACCGGCAGCGCCTCACCTGACGACGGGATCGGACGCGTGATAAGGTCGGCCTGCTGGGCGAACAGATTCGCCGGCGGGAACGCGGACGCCCCGGCACCGAGGCCGAACTTCATCTGTTCCCGGCGAGTTATCTGCACGGCCGTGCTCTTTCCGGTGACTGACAACACACAAGGCCGCGTCATCCTGGTCATTCCCCTGCCGAGGATGATCCCTTGCTCGGTGAGCGCGTCGGCCAGCTTGGTGGACGCCTCGCTCTACGGGTCGGTGGGCTTCAGCTTCGCCAACCCGAAGTCTAGGAGCTTCGCCCCGGCCTTCGTCAGCATGATGTTGCCCGGCTTCAGATCCCGGTGCGTCACGCCCTGGCGGTGGGCCTTGTCCAGGGCGTCGGCGATCTCGATGGCGTAGCGGAGCGCCTGGTCTAACTTCAGAGGCAGCGCACCCTTGGTGAGCCGGTCGGCCAGTGTTTCGCCCTCCAGGTACTCCATGACCAGGAAGTTGATTGGAGAAGCATCCCCCTCACCCTGGCCCTCTCGGCTTCCTTCAGAGGGAGAGGGAACTTCAAAGCTGACATCGAAGATGGGGCAGATGTGGGGATGGCTCAGCGCGGCGACGGTCTTCGCCTCGCGCTCGAACCGAGACTTGCGCTCTGGGTCCGAGGCGACATGCGCGGGCAGGACCTTGATGGCGACGGTGCGCTTCAGCCGGGTGTCGGTCGCTTTATAAACCTCCCCCATTCCGCCTTCGCCAATCTTCTCCAGAACGCGATATGGGCCTAGAGTCTTCCCGATCACGGGTGTGTCCTCCACTTGGCTTCGGCGAGACCTCGCCGGAGTTCGTGGGCTGCCTGGCAGCCCCGAACGGAGGCGGGGCCCCCGGCCCCGATGGGGGACTCGATCTGATACGGGCCGAGGCGGGTGCCGCGTTCTAAGGCCATGCTGGGCGGAGAGTGCGGAAATTATAGCGTCCCCCCGGTGAAGTCGGTGCAGAAAGTGCCAGCGCGCCTGCCGTGCACCCGGCGGCGGAACCTCACTCGCCTGTATCGCCATTCTCCCGCACACGATGCGACGGTCGTCATCGTCAAAGGGTCACATCAGGTCCCACGAAGAAACAACCTGACGTTGTTAAAACCACCGTTCAACCAAACCGTCGGGGTTCGGTGGAAATAGGAGGGCGTGCCAACGTTCGGGTTGTTTAGAGGCGCAGTAAAAAGTCCTGTCGCTCCCAGTACGGGGCTACTAGCAAGAATGAGTGCGTTCGTCCCTGCGGGTAGGGCTATGGCCAGCGGAGCCGACACTTCCGCAGAGGTGGGGGGAGGGCTGGCGAGCACGCTTCCAAGCACATCGGGCGTCGAAAGGTCGAGGGAATCTGGAAAGTCCGTAAGGTTCGTCAGTGCGACAACCGCTAAGGCAACCGTGCCAGAGCCAAAAACGTGAGCACCAATCTCGCTGGTGACAACAGCAGTCGCGAGCACAAACCGCACACCAATAACAGTAGCCGCCAATCCAAAGAGTTGCCCTGTTGGTCCAAGCGTCGCGGATTCAAAGAGAATTGGAGGGGGAGATGCCTGCGGCCCGCCCACCGACGATAACACCTGCCTTTCCGTGTGCGTCATCTATATTGCTGCCCTTTATAGACCTCACCCATTCCGCCTTCGCCAAGCTTCTCTAGGACGCGATACGGACCAAGCGTCTTACCGAGTAGTTCGTGGGCTGCCAGGCAGCCCCGAAGTTCGGCCAAAGCTGGAGAGTGCCTCGAGATGCGCCAGTACACGAGCTCCGTTGATGTCTAGACGCTGTGGTGGTGATTGGGCGAAGAACGTGAGTGGAACAAGCAAGACGAGTGTAGTGACGAGACCGCGCTGCGCCACCCACGACCTTCCTCAACTTGGGAACGGCCAAGTTTACCGCAGGGGGGACGGGGCGTCAGGAGGGCACGGTCGGCCCATAGAATACCGCTAGAAAGCCGACGTTCGGCTTATGCGGGGCGATCTAGACTCAGGCGCTGATCGGGGAAAGTAATATCCTCCATTCTTCATTCTTTCATTCCCTCACTTCTACTGGGAAGAGGTCGTCGGCCACACCGCGCCCTGGTTCCGGTTTGTGACCGGCCCTAGGCCCTTGTACACGAACTTCTGCACGCGCTTGCCTTCGTACGTCTCGGTCGTGTAGAGGTTGCCCTGTGAGTCGGTGGCGATGCTGTGCACGCCGTAGAACTGCCCGGGCTGACGCCCGCCGTCGCCGAAGCTCGTCAGTTCCTCGAGCGTCTCACGCACCAGGATGTGCACCTTCGCGTTCGGCGCATCGGCCAGGTAGAGGTACCGCTGCTCCGGATCGCGCGAGAAGGCGACGTCCCAGGCCGACGCGTACGCTGGCTGTCTCTGGATGAACGCCTCCTTCACGAACTCGCCTTCCTTCGTGAACACCTGAATCCGATTGTTCGGGCGGTCGCAGACATACACCAACCCGTCGTGCGCGAGATCGGCGCAGTGCACCGGATTCCCGAACTGCTGGGGCGGCGCCGCATCCGGGTCGAATGGCCCGAGGTCACTGTCGTCGGGTCTGTTGCCGTAGGCACCCCAGTGGCGCTTCATCACGCCCGTCTCCCCGTCGATCACGGCGACGCGTTTGTTAAAGTAGCCGTCGGCGAGGTAGGCTTCGTTGGTCATCGGGTCGACGAAAATCTTGGCCACTCGCCCGAAACTCTCGGGGTCGTTGCTGTCACGCTCATACACCGGGATGCCATCTTCCTCGCCGGTCTGGCGCGCATTCTGGCGACCGAACTGTTTCAGAAACCTGCCGTCCTGGGTGAACTTCAGGACGTGGGCGTCCCCCCTCCCGTTTCCGCCAATCCACACGTTCCCCAGGTGATCGACGAAGATCCCATGGTTCGATTGCGGCCACTCGTAACCCGATCCCGGACCGCCCCAGTGCCTGAGGAGGTTGCCTTCTTGGTCGAACTCCAGAACGGGCGGAGCCGCGGCGCAGCACTCGCCGGTGGGCGGGTTTGCGTCCAGGCGCGTTTCGCCGGCGGCAAGCGACGAGGCCCGATGGATGATCCACACGTGGTCCTGCGCGTCGACCCACACGCCGATGGTCGATCCGAGGACCCAATGGTTCGGCAATGGCTTGGGCCAGAGCGGATCCACCTCGAACATGGGCGCTTGCACTCCGCTCTGAGCCGCCGCCGTCTTCTCGATGGCGGCCTGACCGACCCCGAGCGCGCCAATGAGTGTGATCAAGGCGATTCCAACACACACGTTACGCTTGCGCGTCATGCTTTTCCTCCGTTCGGATGTACGTAGGCTCGCATGGCCACGTCACAGTCAACGCTCCGAAGTCTGAAACGCTACACCGAGCCATTTCTGGTCTGTCCCTGATCCGAAGGGGAGTAGTATATAGGAGGCTCGCAACAAATCAACCACCCGTCTACTGCTTGACGTATTTTGTCAATCCGCCTCCGGAGTCGCCGGACTCTTCCAACCCGTGAATGGCCGCGATGTTTGGATGGTTGAGCGACGCGAGCACCTTTGCTTCTCGAAGGAGGGAAATCAGACCCGTCTAGCGCACGCCATTTCGAGAATCTATTGAAGGGCATCGTCGGGGAGCGTCAGCGCGATGAGCTCTGCGGGGTGATCGTTTCGACGGTCACCGGCCGCGAATACGAGGAACTGCTTGCCTTCGTGCATGTACGTCATCGGTAGGCTCGTCACCTGGGCCGGAATCTCGAGTTCCGCGACAATCTCGCCGCTGCGTTTGTCGTACGCGCGAAAGTAGTGCTCACCGAGCCAGCCCTCTCCAGCGAAAAGGAGCGTCTTGGTCACGAGCAGAACGGCTCTCGCCGGACTGCCGGTGGGGGGGAACTCGACCCCGGCGAGGGCGGGGTGGTCACGAATCGCCGGCGGTGTATCGCCGTTGGGCTTCATCCAGAGGTGGTCGCCTGTGTTCATGTCGATGGCCGTGATGCGGCCGAACGGTGGCTTGAACAAGGGGAGTCCTTGCGGTCCGGAGATCGCCAGGCCGGCCGAGATATAGGCGACGTCGGAATACGCGGGATCGTGGGTGAGCGCGAGCAAGGTCGGGCCAGTCGTCGTGCCCACGTAGAGAATTCCGGCCTCGACGTCGACGGCGCCACCCTCCCACAACGCGCCGCCGGCGGTGCCGGGTACCTGAATCGTTCCGTTCGTTCCATCGTCGGCGTCCGCGAGTGAAGGCGGGGAGTACAGCGGGCCGAGGCGGTACCGTCGTGCGATCTCCATGGCCTGCGCCAGGATGTCTGGCGTTAGGTCGATGAGGTCGTCCTCGGTCACACCCTGCTGGTCGAAGCCCGCCGGCTTGGTCGGGAACGGCTGCGTGAGAGACGCTCGCTCACCGGGGATATCCGACGGCGGCACTCGCTGCTCCTGGATCGGCCACAGCGGCTCTCCGGTGACACGGTTGAACGCGAACGCGAACGCCTGCTTCGTGAGCTGCACAACCGCTCGGACATCGCGACCGTCTACGGAGACATCCATGAGGATCGGCGCGGAGGGGTTATCGTACTCGTAGATGTCGTGGTGCACGATCTGCTGGTGCCAGACACGCTCTCCGGTGCGCGCGTTCAGGCAGACGAGGCTGGAGGAGAACAGGTTGTCGCCGAGCCGATGCCCACCGTAATAGTCGCTGGTCGCGACTTCGACGGGAAGGTAGACGTAGCCCAGCTCTTCATCGAGTGTGAGCGGCGCCCAGGCGCCGGCGTTGCCGGCGATCTTCGCCGAATCATTCTCCCAGGTCTCGTACCCGAACTCGCCGGGTTTGGGAACGGTGTGGAAGATCCAACGACGTTCACCGGTTCTGGTATCCCAGGCGGTGATGTGCGCGGGGACGCCAATCTGCGACCGAGGCCTGCCGGAGCCAGTCATTGCCGGGCCGACGATGATCACATCCTCGTACACCATACCCGGTGAGCTCGATCCCAGGTTTTGGGCGTCGAGCTCGATCGTCTGGTCGAAGCCCAGCTTCAAGTCCACGACGCCGTCGTTCCCGAAGTTAGGAATCGGTATGCCGGTGTTGGCGTCGAGCGCGACGAGATGAAACCCTGGAGTAATGACGAAGACGCGTTCGTCGCCGCGCCCGTCGGACCAGTACGAGACCCCGCGACCGGAGTTTTTTCGAGGTGCCATGGCACCTCGCTCGCCCTCGTCGAATCGGTACATCCAGAGCGTTTCCGCGGTGCCTGCATCGATCGCCACCACGTCCCGACGGAAGCCAGCGGTGAAATAGAGAACGCCGTTGACCATCAGGGGCGTCGTTTCGTTCTTGAACTCCGGAGTGGGCCCGTAGTTGCCGCTATCCCACCGCCACGCGATCCGAAGACGTTCCGCATTCTCCGGGGTGATCTGATCGAGGTCGGAATAGCGCGTCGCCCCAGCGTCGCCGTTCGAGTGTCGCCATTGGCCGTCGGAGACGCCCTGTTGCGCAAGGCACTCCGTGACTATCGCCAGCAGACATACGGCTAGCATTCCTCGTCGCGTGATTCGTTGCATGCAGCAATAGTATCGAAGCTGACGCCAAAAGACGAGTTGGAAACGAAGCTATCGGAAGGCCGGCGTCGTGTGCGGGGAAGGGCGCTGCGATCGCCTACCGTCCCGTCGGCACCCGCGTCTGGAGCGCGGGGAAGGAACGACTACGCTACAGGACTCTTCTTGCCTTGGGGGCCTTTTACCGTCGTCATCGGGAGCGAATCAGAGACCTGGAGCCTCGCACTGTCAGCGGTCCCGGTCTCCACGGTTCCACGAACCCACGCTCCGTCAGCCATCGCAATCCGGGGCGCAACGACGTCGCCGCGCAGCTGCGCCGTGCCACGGATCTCGACCTTGTCCGTCGCGGTCACATTGCCCTGAACCTTGCCCTCGATGACGACGCCTTTGCCGACAATCTGCGCGTCGATCCGCGCGTGGCGGCCAATGGTCACTGTGTGAGCGAGCACCTCGATCGTGCCCTCGAACGGGCCGTGGATGGTCAGATTCTCAGAGGCCGCCAGATGCCCCTTGATCACAACCGATGTACCAATCCGTAACGTCGCCATCGTCTCTGGCTCCGGCCGGGTCCCTGGCGTCCCGTTTGGCTCTGGGGTCCGGTCAACAGCGGGGGGGGTGCCCCCAGGGTGTCCACATTGTACCCTCCTCGCTCCTCGGCCCACCGTCCCGTCGGCGACCGATCCGAAGTGTAGGCGATCCAGTCGCCGTCGGGTGAGATGCTCGGGTGGGTCTCACCGAACACGGAGTCGAAGAGCCATTCCACGCTTCGGTCGCCTTCCATCGAGATCATTCCGATGTCACTGTCACTCATGCTGCCCGTGCGGCCTCGGAAGAGGAGCCAGGCGCCATCCGGAGACCAGGCCCACGGCGACACGGTGGAGGCTCCGTCCAGCGCGACCAGGCGCTCGGGGTCGCCCGTCCCGTCGGCGTTGCGCCAGAAGAGGCCCTCGCTCCCCTCACCTCGCTCACTTCCCGAACCGTACACGATCCGTCGCCCGTCGAGCGTCCAGAGTGGGCTTACCGTGAGCCCTGGTTCGTTTGTGACCCGATTGAACGTCCCGCGCTCGAGGTTGAACGTCCAGACGGCCACCACGGCAGCGCCGGAACGATCAAAGATCTCCACGGCGACATCCGTGCCGTTCGGCGAGAGCGCCACGCTGGTGTAGGAGTCGGCAGGTGCGCCGACCAGCGGTTCGAGGACCCCGTTGGCGGTCGACCCAGGCCAGAGTTCGCGTCGCCGCACCTAGGTTCTCCTGACTGCGGGTGTACAGGAGGGTGCCGCCGTCGGAGATGCTGAAGTCGGCTGCGCCGTCTTGCTTGACGATGATCTCCTCGACCAGCGGGACCGGGCTGCCGGTCACCGCGAGCGAGTTGACGTCGAACGCGGCGGCGCGGACCGAGCCGTCCTTGGCGGCGTAGACGAGGTGTCCCGTCGGTGCGTAATGCGGCCCTACGCCCGCGAGACCGAGCCGCGTAACCTCGCGATTCGTGAGATCGAGGACGGCGAGCTGGACCGTCTGCAGCGGCGAGCCGCTACTGATCACGAACAGGATCGCGTCGCGATCGGAGATGACCGACGGCCAGGCGTGGCTGGTATCGCCGAGTTCCGGGTCGAGCGCCGTCAGCGGCTCGTCCTCGCCGCCGCCCGCGGGGACGCGAAACAGCCCGCCATTGATCGTGCCGAAGTCGATCAGATTTTCGCGCCCCCAGCTCGTGCCGAGAATCAGGCTCGGCGACTCGGTGACGATCAACGGTTGTCCGCCGAGGACCGAGATCTTCCGCAGCGTCGTCGGGCTCGGCTGGCTGAGGAAGCCGATCCACGCACCGTCGGGGGAGACGAACGGCCCCATCGCGAGGTCAGCGCCCCGTAGCAACACGGCGTCGGTGCCGTCGAGCCGACGGACGTGCAACCGCGGCAGGTTTTCACCCGGCGGAACGCCGTCGTAGACGATCAAGGTGCCGTCTAGGAGGGGGCCCAGGTTCTAGCAGGCTGCTGAAAAAGTCCGTGGAATGGGATCGACAGATCGATCCCGGCGTACTCCCATGCTCCCAATATTGCTGAAGGGAGCCACCTCATGCGCGGACACGATGAGCAGACCCATCACATGTTCAGTTACCGGTCGCCGGAACAGCGCGTGCCGGCCGATCCTCCGCTCCGCGCGGCCCGCGCGCTGACGGATCACGCGCTGAAGACGATGTCGCGCAGGTTCGCCGGCCTGTACGCCAAGACGGGACGTCCGTCGATCCCGCCTGAGCCATTGTTGCGGGCCCTGTTGCTGCAGGTGCTGTACACGATCCGGAGCGAACGGCTGCTGCTGGAAGAGCTCAACGACAACCTGCTGTTCCGCTGGTTCGTCGGCTTGCATATGGACGACCCGGTCTGGCATCCCACGACGTTTACCAAGAATCGTGACCGGCTGCTGGCGGGGGATGGCGCGGCCGCCTTCGTTGATGCGGTCCAGGCCCACGCCCGGGCGGCCGGTCTGCTCTCGGACGAGCATTTCACGGTGGACGGGACGCAGTTGGAAGCCTGGGCCAGCCTGAAGAGCTTCCGATGCCGGGACGCCGCGCCGCGCGCGCCCCCCGATGACCCCGGGAATCCCACGGTCGACTTCCACGGCGAGCGGCGGCGCAACGACACGCACCAGTCGACGACTGATCCGGCGGCGATGCTGCATCGGAAGGGCCAAGGGAAGGAGGCGAAGCTGGCGTCTCTGGGCCACGTGCTGTTGGATAATCGGCAGGGGCTCGTCGCCAACGTCTGTGCGACCCACGCGACGGGGACCGCCGAACGCGAGGCGGCGGCACTGTTGCTGGAGGCCAGCGCGCCGCCGGGCAGCACGGTCGGAGCAGACAAGGGCTACGATGTGGCGAGCTTCGTCGCCGATGTCCGCGTCCGGGACGTCACGCCCCACGTGGCGCAGAAGGTCCGCTGGCGGGCGATTGATGGTCGGCCCACCCGGCATGCGGGTTCTCACGTGAGTCAGCGGAAACGAAAACTCGTGGAACAGGTCTTTGGGTGGAGGCAGACCGTCGGTGGTTTGCGCAAGCTCCGGCCTCGCGGCGTCCCACTCGTCGAGTGGCAGCTCACTTTCGCCGCCACGGCCTATAACTTGGTCCGCCTGCGGAATCTGGAGGCGACGTGTCCCTGCTCGCCGGCCGCGCGTGTCGCCGGCCCCCTCATCGGGGTCAGCGCACACCCGTGCGCACGGTCGTCGGGCGGTCGTTACCCGCATGATGCTTAAGAAAACAGCCCGATACCCGGGTTCTTCCGCAGCCTGCTAGGGAGATCGTGAGATCGCGCGGGCCGAGCTGGACGCTCATCGGGGCGTCATGGGGCGGAAGGATCTCGAACCGCGTGACGTCGGTCGAGGCCGTGTTGGGTCGTGTCGATGTCCAGACGGCGAGGCCGCCTAGTCCGAGCGCGACGATTGCGACGGTGGCGAGGCCGGCTGGCTGCTGCCAGAACGTCGGCGGCGGAGCCTTCGCTGGCGCCTCCCCAGTCGACGGTTCAGCCGGATCATCGGCCTCGTCGATCTCCAGCCGGGCCGTGCCGATCTCCGGAAGCCGCGGCTTGTGATCCCGCTCCAAGCAGCGCCGCAGGAGGCGTCGAACCGAGTGCAGCGTCTCGGACGGTAGTTCGTTCCAGTCCAGGTCCTGCCGCAACACAGCCGCCAGCGTTTCGGAGATGTCCGTCCCTCCAAACGCCTGTCGCCCGGTCAGCATCTCGTAGAGCACCACGCCGAACGCCCAGATGTCGGCGCGCTTGTCCACCTGACGACCCTTCGCCTGCTCCGGGGACATGTAGGCGGCGGTCCCCATGATGACGCCCATCTTGGTGGCGGCGGCGGTCATCGTCATCGTGGGGGAGTTGACGGCTTCGGTATCCGAGAGATCAGGTCCGAGCGCCTTCGCCAGGCCGAAGTCCAGCACCTTCACCGTGCCGTCGTCCTTGACCTTCACGTTGGCCGATTTCAGATCCCGGTGGATGATGCCTTGCTCATGCGCGGCTTCCAGCGCCTCAGCAATCTGGCGGGCGATAGGGAGGGCCTCGTCGAACGGGATCGGGCCCTTGGCGATGCGGTCTTGCAGCGTCGGGCCTTCGACCAGTTCCAGGATGAGCGCCCGCGTGTCCCCGGACTCGGCTTTTTCAAAGCCGTAGATGGCAGCGATGTTCGGATGGTTCAGGGAGGCGAGGACTTCGGCTTCCCGCTCGAATCGGGCCAGGCGTTCCGGATCGGTGGCAAAAGCGTCCGGGAGGACTTTTAGCGCCACGTCCCGGTTGAGCGTCGTGTCTGTGGCCCGATAGACGACGCCCATGCCGCCTTCCCCGAGACGGCCCGTGACCTCGAATACCCGAGACGACTGCCCACGTCTAATGCCATGTGGAGGAGAAAGTATAACCGGGGGCCGTGTGCAGGGGCCAGAAGTGCCGCTAGAAGGCCGACGTTCGGCTTATGTGGGCCGATCCGGGCTCTCTCAATGCAGTGAATCGCCGCTATGTTCGGATGGTTGAGCGACGCGAGGACTTTGGCTTCCCGCTCGAAGCGAGCCAGCCGTTCCGGGGTTTGGGAGGCGAACACGCGGTGTAATCTGCGGCTGCTGATCCCGTTCCGCTTTGCATTGACACCCGAACCGTGATCATGTTTTTATCAAGAAACTATCGTTAGTTTGGAAATTTTAGATCACCACTATTTTCAGGAGAAGGAGAACCGACATGAGTAGGATGGCATCTATTTTCGGCGTGGTCGGACTGAGTCTGCTAGGCTCATCGCTGGCCCTCGCCCAGAATGCTGCCCAGAATCCTCCGATGACCTTCTTCCTCACGAGTGAGGGAGCCGGCGAGGGGAGCGACCTGGGTGGTTTGACTGGAGCCGACGCGCACTGTCAGAGGCTCGCCACCGAAGCGAATGGCGGCAACCGCACCTGGCGAGCCTACCTCAGCACGCAAGGCCCGAACGCCGTCAATGCTCGCGACCGCATCGGCACGGGCCCATGGCATAACGCTCGGGGCGTCCTTGTGGGTCAGAACGTCGAGGAGATTCACGGCATGGGACATAGGTTTACTCCCATGACGGTGCTCGACGAGAGAGGGAGAATGATCCCCGGTGGAGGATACGCGCCGAACCGGCACGATATCCTGACGGGCTCGGAGCCGGACGGCACGGCCTTTCCGGCTGGCGAAGACATGACCTGCAACAACTGGACGAGCAGCAGTACCGGAAAAGCCAGGATCGGTCATCATGACCGTGCGGCTTGGAATTCAGCCCATGATAGCCGTGGTTGCAGCCAGGAACAGTTACGGGCGTCGGGCGGCGACGGCTTGTTTTATTGTTTTGCCGCTCAGTAAGGGGCCGTTCCGGCTTCAACGAGTCTGAAGTCTGTGGCTAGGTTGAGGTTACGTCGAGGACTGCTTTTCGATGGCCACCATCAAGGTTCGTCTCAATGGTCCCTATCGCGTCGACGGCGACGATGTGACGGTGATCGATTGGAACGGCAAGGAATACGCCGTACCATCACGTCCGTTCGCCCTGTGTCGCTGCGGCGCGTCGGCGAACAAGCCGTTTTGCGATAACAGCCACCGCACGATCGGGTTTCAGTTAGGCGAAGCGGCCGACGCATCGGACACGTCCACATGAGGTGACGACGAGCCCTGTCACCTAGCAGGCTGCTGAGAAAGTCCGTGGAATGGGATCGACAGATCGATCCCGGCGTACTCCCATGCTCCCAATGCTGAAGGGAGCCACCTCATGCGCGGACACGATGAGCAGGCCCATCACATGTTCAGTTACCGGTCGCCGGAACAGCGCGTGCCGGCCGATCCTCCGCTCCGCGCGGTCCGCGCGCTGACGGATCACGCGCTGAAGACGATGTCGCGCAGGTTCGCCGGCCTGTACGCCAAGACGGGACGTCCGTCGATCCCGCCTGAGCCATTGTTGCGGGCCCTGTTGCTGCAGGTGCTGTACACGATCCGGAGCGAACGGCTGCTGCTGGAAGAGCTCAACGACAACCTGCTGTTCCGCTGGTTCGTCGGCTTGCATATGGACGACCCGGTCTGGCATCCCACGACGTTTACCAAGAATCGTGACCGGCTGCTGGCGGGGGATGGCGCGGCCGCCTTCGTTGATGCGGTCCAGGCCCACGCCCGGGCGGCCGGTCTGCTCTCGGACGAGCATTTCACGGTGGACGGGACGCAGTTGGAAGCCTGGGCCAGCCTGAAGAGCTTCCGATGCCGGGACGCCGCGCCGCGCGCGCCCCCCGATGACCCCGGGAATCCCACGGTCGACTTCCACGGCGAGCGGCGGCGCAACGACACGCACCAGTCGACGACTGATCCGGCGGCGATGCTGCATCGGAAGGGCCAAGGGAAGGAGGCGAAGCTGGCGTCTCTGGGCCACGTGCTGTTGGATAATCGGCAGGGGCTCGTCGCCAACGTCTGTGCGACCCACGCGACGGGGACCGCCGAACGCGAGGCGGCGGCACTGTTGCTGGAGGCCAGCGCGCCGCCGGGCAGCACGGTCGGAGCAGACAAGGGCTACGATGTGGCGAGCTTCGTCGCCGATGTCCGCGTCCGGGACGTCACGCCCCACGTGGCGCAGAAGGTCCGCTGGCGGGCGATTGATGGTCGGCCCACCCGGCATGCGGGTTCTCACGTGAGTCAGCGGAAACGAAAACTCGTGGAACAGGTCTTTGGGTGGAGGCAGACCGTCGGTGGTTTGCGCAAGCTCCGGCCTCGCGGCGTCCCACTCGTCGAGTGGCAGCTCACTTTCGCCGCCACGGCCTATAACTTGGTCCGCCTGCGGAATCTGGAGGCGACGTGTCCCTGATCGCCGGCCGCGCGTGTCGCCGGCCCCCTCATCGGGGTCAGCGCACACCCGTGCGCACGGTCGTCGGGCGGTCGTTACCCGCATGATGCTTAAGAAAACAGCCCGATACCCGGGTTCTTTAGCAGCCTGCTAGAGCGACCAGCGTTCCTGCGGAATGACGGGTTGGTCGCCCAGATCGAGCACTGGCTAGTTGGAGACTTCGTGCTGGCCGATCGGGAGCCGTGGCATGTCGTGACGGTTCGGTGGGCCGGTGCCTTGGGCCACCCGGACGTCGACCTGCACGTCGACCATTTCCTGGAGTGCCTGAGACAGAATCCACCGGCATCCTGCATCCTAGATCCTGTTCAGGAGTGCCTCGTTGAGCAAGGAGAGCCGAGGAATGTATCCTGAGTTCATGATCGCACCGATGCGGGAAGAGTTGACCCGGCTTGGTGTTCGAGAATTACGCGACGCGGCGGCGGTGAATGCGGCGTTGACGGGCACCGAGGGCACCGTCATGGTCGTGGTCAATTCGGTCTACGGCTGTGCGGCTGGTCGGGTGCGTCCCGGCGTGGCCCTTGCCCTCCGACACCCCGTGAAACCGGACCTCGTGACCACCGTGTTTGCCGGTGCGGACGGGGAGGCCACCGAGCGGGCGCGCGGCTACTTCACCGGATATCCGCCCTCGTCCCCGTCGATAGCGCTCCTGCGCGTCGGAAAGTTACTCTACATATGGAGCGCCATCAGATCGAAAGTCAGGAAGCCCAGGACATCGCTGCACAGTTGACGGCGGCGTTCGAAACGCATTGCCTCAAGACAGTGGCCGGCTAGCCGCGGGCGTAGGAGAGCAGAATGGCCATTAAACACGTGGACGTGAAGGAGGCGTACCGTCTGCAGGCCGGAGAGGGGTATGCGTACATCGACGTACGGTCGATTCCAGAATACGAGGGGGGTCACCCGGCGGGTGCACACAACGTTCCCCTGCTCCATTACGACGCGCAGACGGGTCAAAAGACTCCCAATCCGGAGTTTCTCGCGGTCATGCAAGCCAACCATTCCCGCGACGCGAAGTTACTCATAGGCTGTCAGGTCGGGGGGCGGTCCACCCAAGCAGCGAAGTTGTTGACCTCACGTGGTTATCAGTGTGTCGCGAATGTACGAGGTGGCTTCGGTGGTGCTCGTGACCCGGTGACCGGCGCATTGGTAGACGAGGGATGGTCAACGGCCGGATTGCCGGTCGAAACTACAGCCCCGCCGGGTGGTAGCTACGAGGAGTTGCGCAAGAACCTCACCTAATCCCGCAGCGCCGAGCGTGGTGCCGGGTTGGGGGGCATTGATGAAGGAGCGAGGAATCATAGCGGGTTCCCGGTGCAGACCAGGACTTCGCCTGCGGCTCGTCCCCGCAGGACTGAAGTCCTGCGCTACATTGCTATTGCGAGGATCTTCAGGGTCTTTCTGGTAGCGGTACGGGGATTCGATACCTCGCGTAACCCCATTTTTACGGTCGGTCTCGACTTCGACGGAGCTGTGCGACTGACTGCGTGACCGCCCGTGCTCGCTGCGGACAGCGCCCCAGCCAGTCCTCTTCACAGCGTTGTTTGCGGTCGCTGCAGGCAGTGCCGTTCTGCGGGCCTTGGGTGCGAAGCCCTGAGGGCACGGCGACGCGTGGAGGATGGGAGCGGCTCCCGTCCCCTGCGTTCGTTACGGTTCTTCGGTCTGGCTCAGGAACCGCTTCGCCTCGGCGACGGTGTCCCCTTCACGGCTGCCATCCCAGAGCGTCACGACCTCTTGATAATGCGCCCGCGCCGTCGCGGCGTCGCCGCTACCGGCCGCCGCGCGCGCCGCACCCAGCACCGATAGCGGCCGATGCGGCATGCGCAGCAACGCGTCAGCAAACTGTTCGGCCGCTTCAGCCGGGCGATCCAATTCGAGTAGCACCTCACCCAAGAGCTCATGCGACGGCTTGATCGGTCCATCCGTCGATTGTTCTCCCGGCGGGCCAGACGGCAGTACCATGGTTTCCTCGATCGCGGTGGCGTCCTGCAGAAGCCGCACGGCGGCATCCGAGTCGCCCTTGGCCAGCCGGGCCATGGCTTCGATTTCCTTGCGCGTGACGGCGGCTTGCGTCGCGCTCAGGTTCTCGCGGCCCATCGCGTCCAGGTATTCGTGCACCTCACGCGCCCCCTGTTCCGCCAGCTCCGCGGCGGCAATGTCGCCCAGCCGTGCGGCGCTGATGCCAGCGGCCAGCAGCACGGCCCCCGCGGCGTGGCTGCGCACCTCCGAAGGGTCGTCCAGGATCCGCTCGACCAGTTGCTCGAGATCTGACGGCACCTGCCACTGGCGCGTGGCGAGAGTCTGGCGGGCCTCCATGATGGCCTGCGTCGCTTCGGTGCCTGGCCGGACGTCCGGCAACGCGGTCACGGCCCGGATCTCGTCGAGACATTCTTCGGCTTTGTCGTACAGCCCTTGCTGGAGGTAGGCGTAATGGAGCCAGTAGAGCGCGTGGAAGGACCGGTTGACTCGTTCGACCGACGCAGCCCAGGACGCCCTATTGGACGCGGCCAAGTAATCCCACATCCCGTGGTGGACGAAGATGTGCGACGGCATGTGCAACGCGTGCACGGCGGCGGGAGCAATGTCGGCGTACTTCAGGGCGGCGTAGAGCGCGACCGGCGCGTGCACCGGGTCGTCGAACGCGTGAATGACGTAGTGCGCGGCGCCGGGATGGTCGGGATTCTCGCGAAACACGGCCTGGGCGATCGAGCCCGCCTGCATGTCCTGTCTGATGCTGCCTTCGCCGCGGCGCACGCTGCGCATCAAGGACAAGGCGTAGAACGCTGCCGCTTCGAGATCGTCCGGATCGTCGCGATGCATCTGGCCCATCGCCTCCGAATACGCCAGGCTGCGCTCCAACCCGCCACCCGCGCCGTACAAGACCTCGACGGCGTCGAGATAAGCTTTCTCGCGCGCAGTCGGAGCCTTGGCAGCGCGTTCGGCCCGCGTCTCCCCGAGCCGGGCGAGCGCTTGCCGAGCTGCTGGGAGGTTTTGTCCCGCGGGGAAGTGATGGCCTTCGGTATAGCTCAGCGCCTCACCCCAATAGGCCATGGCGAAATCAGATTCGATCTCCTGGGCCTGCCGAAACGCCTCCGCCGCATCTTCCCATTCGAAGCTGTGGAGTAGGGCGGTGCCGCGAATGAAGAGCGCTTGCGCCTCATCCGAGCGTGCCGACGTCGGAAAATTGATCGTGCCGAGCTGCAGCTCGCGCTGCGCTTCCGATGGCTGGGCGGCCACCAGGACGCCTAGGAGAGCCAGTCCACCAAGTATCACGCGTCTCGTCATCGTACTAACCCTCCCGGCTAGAGGTTGACGCAGTGTTCACTGGGGTGTCGACGCCAGCGCCGCAGTCTACCACGAGTTGCCGCCGTCCCCATGATGACGCCCACTCGGGTCGTCGAAGCTGTCAGCGTAGGCGCCTCCTAGGGATCACTGCCAGCTTCCGGCTCCAACGCCTTCGCCAGCCCGAAATCGAGTACCTCCACCGTGCCGTCGTCCTTCACCTTGACGTTGGCCGGTTTCAAGTCGCGGTGGATGATGCCCTGCTCGTGAGCCGCTTCGAGGGCTTCGGCGATCTGCCGCGCGATGGGCAAGGCTTCGTCGAGAGGGATCGGGCCTTGCGCGATCCGGTCCTATAAGGTCGGGCCTTCGACCAGCTCCAGCACCACTGCCCGCGTGTCGTCGGACTTGGCTTTTTCAAAGCCGTAGATCGCCGCGATGTTCGGATGGTTGAGCGACGCCAGCACCTTCGCTTCCCGCTGGAAGCGGGCCAGGCGCTCGGGGTCGTTGACGAAGGCGTCGGGCAGGATCTTCAGCGCGACATCGCGGTCGAGCTTGGTGTCCAGCGCCTTGTACACCTCGCCCATGCCACCCGCGCCGATGGCGGAGAGGACTTCGTACGGGCCGAGGATGTTGGCGGACCGTCATCATCAAGTTAGCCGCACACAATTCAGTATAGCGAAGCGAGATTTTCTGACAGAGTCTCGGCCCGTGCGGTCGTCTAAATGAGGGCGCGGAATGTAATGAAAACTAGAGGTATTTACAAGCACAAACGACGGCGATCCGAGCCCTGGGGATGTCCCAGTAGCTGTTGAAATTTGAAGCGGCGGCTCTTCACTGGTCGTGCTATACGACCGGTGACGAAACCGAGGTGCAAGCCTCCCAGTAAGGAGCCGCCATGAAGAAGCAGTCTCGCACAGTCCCTCGCCGTCGCCAATCGGTATCCCCGACGCCACGGCACCTTCCGTTGGTCGATATCCTCATTGATACGCAGGCCGCGCTCCAGGAGCGGGTCGTCGCGTCTGGCCTGAAGGTACTCGAAGCCATGCTGGAAGAGGATCGGGCCGCCGTCTGTGGGCCACGGTATGCGCATCAACCTGCGCGCCAGGCGTATCGAACGGGGCATACGCCGAGTCAGGTCGTGCTGGGCGGGCGGAAGGTGGCGATTCGTCGGCCCCGTGCGCGGCGCGCCGGCGAGGAGGTTCCGTTGCCAACGGCCCGGGCATTCGCGAATGCGGACCCGCTGAACCGGCGCGTGGTCGACCAGATGCTGATCGGTGTGGCGACCCGCCAGTATGCGCGGAGTCTGGAACCGCTCGGCGCCGACGTCACCACGCGGGGCACGAGCAAGAGTGCGGTCAGTCGACGCTTTGTCGCGCAAACCCAGGCGCAGCTGGATGCGTGGCGGGCGACGCCGCTCGACGCGCTGGACCTGGTGGGGCTGCTGATTGATGGCGTGCACGTGGGTGGACACTGTATCGTTGTCGCCCTAGGCATCGATAAAATGGGCGCGAAACACCCGCTCGGCCTGTGGGAAGGGGCCACGGAGAACGCGACGGTCTGTCAGGGGCTCTTGACCAATCTCGGCAGCCGCGGGCTGCGCACCGACCGGAGCCTGCTGGTGATCGTCGATGGCGCGAAGGCCCTCGACACGGCCGTGACCCAGACATTTGGGCGCGCCGCGCTGGTGCAGCGGTGTCAGGTCCATAAGGGCCGGAACATCTTGGAGCATCTCCCTGAGGCACAGCGGCCGGGGGTGAAGGCGGTCCTCACGCGCGCCTACACGAACAGCCCCGTCAAGACGGCCAAGCGTCTGCTGCAGGACCTGGCGCGGCGCTTGGACACTGACTACCCGAGTGCGGCCACGAGCGTGCGGGAAGGGCTCGACGAGACGCTGACCGTGCTCGGCTTGGGTCTGTCGGAGCGTCTCCAACGATCGCTCGCCACCACAAACGCCATCGAGAGTCTCCTCAGCCGAACGCGCCATGTGCAGCGCCATGTGAAACGCTGGCGCGGCGGGACGATGGTGCTGCGCTGGGTGGCCGCCGGGGTGCTCGAAGCGGCGAAGGGGTTCCGTCGGGTGCAAGGATGTCAAGATATGCCCGCGCTGGTCGCTGCCCTCCTGGCACGCGACGCGCGGTTAGGACTCGGGGAGTCGTCAGAGATGGTTGCGTAGTCGTGAACCAAGCTGCCGCTGAGTTTCAACAGCGCACGGGACATCCCCCGAGCACTTGCCGTCTTTGCCGAACCTGGAAGGGTAGCGGGACGCCGAGCTGCGTCACCCTATGCTTCTTGATCAACAGACGGAACATGCGGGCCAGAGCAGCCTCCCAGAACGTGACCTTAAGAACACCCAACTACCTGCCGAAGTCCGCTGTCCAGTAGTTGCTCGCGTATCCGATCCCGACATCCCTGGATTCGGCCCTCATGATGTTGTTGCAGTGCCCGGTGCTCTCCATCCAGGCGTTCACCACCGCTTGGGGTGAGCCATGGCCGCGGGCGATGTTCTCACCCATGTACCGACCACCGTAGCCGGAATCCCGAACCCGCTGATCGGGCATCCGCCCATCCCGGCCGGTGTGGGAGAAGTAGTTGTGGGTCGTCATGTCAACGCTGTGGTCCCGAGCGGCCAGGCCCAAGTTCGCGTCCGTGGTCACGCGAGCAACTGACAGCTGCGCGATCCCTCCGCAGCGTGCGCCACGGGCGCGATGCTGGTTCACCAGCGTTACGACCTGTTGCTCGAAGGACGCCGAGAGCCGAACCCCTGGTGGGGCGGTCGGTGTTGGTGCTGGGTCCGCAGACGGGGCCGTTGATGACGATGAGGCGCAGCCCGCCAAGAGAACGGCCGCTGCGATGACAATCCACCCCATGTGTGTCTTTTCGTTTGGCGACCATTCCTCAAAAGGCGTTGGCCAGTTTCAGATCTCGTGACTCGCCCAACCAGAAGCAAAGCAGATGCCGATCCGTCGCGTATGGCTGTCCGCACAAGACAGTAGAATTTCTGGGAAGATTCCCAGTTTCACTCCAGTTCTGCTTGAGTAGCTCCGGTAAAAGCTGCGGAGCTCGGAAAGTCTAGTGGGAGCCAGACATGACGATGCCGAAGAACGCCCTCATGACCTGGGGTGCGCCGTCCCACGCTCTTGTAGAGCATGTGATCAGTGGCGACCATCGCGACAGCCATAGAGTTCAGCGCGCTAACGGCGTTGCGTTTTGATGCCGCTGCTCGATCCATTCGCTAACCGTCCCGTCGGCCAACCGGATGACGTAGGCCGTCTAGTCCCCTGAGTGCGTTCGCTTCCACGTCGCCATGACATCCGCTCGCACAAGAATCCGCAACCTAGCCGCGCCAAGCGGCTAATATGGCCGCCGTGTCCGAGAATCACGAACCTGCCGGCTCGAGCCCATTGAGAACCCATTCAGTCCGAAAGTGTTAGCTATGTCTCCAGAATGATCTGTAACCCATGTCCCCGGAATGGACCCACCATGATGTGGCGTCCCCAACGGGATTGGACGCCAAGTGGGATCACCTGATCGCCAGAGAAATACTGGGGCCTGAGCCTTTTGGGTCCGCCATGTCCGATAGCAGACACGGAGCAGACATGCCCGCCTCGTCTGAATGATAGTAAATGGAGGCATTTTCAGCCCGTCCGGTGCGACGGGGGAATGCTTGGAAGGAGGCTTCCAGTCATGTGGCTGAACGACAACTTTGGCACCGTATTGCTCTGGCTCCTGGCGGCGTTTATCTTGCTTGTCAGTAGCACCGTGCTCGTTGTGGCTCTCGCGCAGATCAGCACTGTTCTGGTTGCGGATTATGGAGCCTGGGTTGTCGGCGGAGCCTCCATAGGCGGATTCCTTACATCGGCGTTTATAGGACTAATGGCGTGGCTCTTTCTTGAGTGAAGCGGCTTCACGCGCCACTCGTAGCGGGGCAGCAAGCAGGCGTTGACGAACAGCGCGATCGACACGACGCCGACGAATTGCGCCGGTTTCCGAGAGGCGGTGGAGCGGTTGCGCGTGGAGGCGTGTAGTGGGAGCGAGCGCGCTGATACCGACGAGGACGGCGGCAAGGGCGATGATGCGTGTGTGGTGAACCGTCATGCCCGTTCTCCTCAAAAGCCACGCCGACGGCCTTAGCAGGCTGCTGAAGAACCCGGGTATCGGGCTGTTTTCTTAAGCATCATGCGGGTAACGACCGCCCGACGACCGTGCGCACGGGTGTGCGCTGACCCCGATGAGGGGGCCGGCGACACGCGCGGCCGGCGATCAGGGACACGTCGCCTCCAGATTCCGCAGGCGGACCAAGTTATAGGCCGTGGCGGCGAAAGTGAGCTGCCACTCGACGAGTGGGACGCCGCGAGGCCGGAGCTTGCGCAAACCACCGACGGTCTGCCTCCACCCAAAGACCTGTTCCACGAGTTTTCGTTTCCGCTGACTCACGTGAGAACCCGCATGCCGGGTGGGCCGACCATCAATCGCCCGCCAGCGGACCTTCTGCGCCACGTGGGGCGTGACGTCCCGGACGCGGACATCGGCGACGAAGCTCGCCACATCGTAGCCCTTGTCTGCTCCGACCGTGCTGCCCGGCGGCGCGCTGGCCTCCAGCAACAGTGCCGCCGCCTCGCGTTCGGCGGTCCCCGTCGCGTGGGTCGCACAGACGTTGGCGACGAGCCCCTGCCGATTATCCAACAGCACGTGGCCCAGAGACGCCAGCTTCGCCTCCTTCCCTTGGCCCTTCCGATGCAGCATCGCCGCCGGATCAGTCGTCGACTGGTGCGTGTCGTTGCGCCGCCGCTCGCCGTGGAAGTCGACCGTGGGATTCCCGGGGTCATCGGGGGGCGCGCGCGGCGCGGCGTCCCGGCATCGGAAGCTCTTCAGGCTGGCCCAGGCTTCCAACTGCGTCCCGTCCACCGTGAAATGCTCGTCCGAGAGCAGACCGGCCGCCCGGGCGTGGGCCTGGACCGCATCAACGAAGGCGGCCGCGCCATCCCCCGCCAGCAGCCGGTCACGATTCTTGGTAAACGTCGTGGGATGCCAGACCGGGTCGTCCATATGCAAGCCGACGAACCAGCGGAACAGCAGGTTGTCGTTGAGCTCTTCCAGCAGCAGCCGTTCGCTCCGGATCGTGTACAGCACCTGCAGCAACAGGGCCCGCAACAATGGCTCAGGCGGGATCGACGGACGTCCCGTCTTGGCGTACAGGCCGGCGAACCTGCGCGACATCGTCTTCAGCGCGTGATCCGTCAGCGCGCGGACCGCGCGGAGCGGAGGATCGGCCGGCACGCGCTGTTCCGGCGACCGGTAACTGAACATGTGATGGGTCTGCTCATCGTGTCCGCGCATGAGGTGGCTCCCTTCAGCAATATTGGGAGCATGGGAGTACGCCGGGATCGATCTGTCGATCCCATTCCATGGACTTTTTTAGCAGCCTGCTAGTCTAGCGCTGCAGGAGATCGTCGTCTTTGTGCTTTTGCAGCTCCTCAATCGCGTGAACGTGGTCGTCCGTGAGCTTTTGGACGCGTTCGATCGCGCGTCGCTCGTCGTCCTCGGAGACCTCCTTGTTCTTGAGTAACTTCTTGAGCCGGTCGTTCGCGTCGCGACGCACCTGCCGGATGCCGTTACGTCCTGCTTCGGCCAGCCGGTGCACGAGACGAGACAGCTCCTTCCGCCGTTCGTCGGTCAGCGCGGGAATTGGGAGGCGAATGATCGTGCCGTCGTTGCTCGGATTGAGCCCGAGATTAGCCGCCTGAATCGCCTTTTCGATGGCACCCATCTGCGAGGGGTCGAACGGCTGCACCGCGATGAGCGTTGGCTCCGGCACCGAGAGGCTGGCCACCTGGTTGAGCGGCATCGAGGTGCCGTACGCATCGACGTGCACGCCGTCGAGAATTGCGATCGAGGCTCGACTGGTTCGCACGCCGGCCAGCTCACGACGGGCGTGGGCAATAGTGGAGTTCATGCGCTTGTCCACCTCGACGAACAGACCCTTCAAGTCATTAACGTCCATTCTGTGTCCTTCGGGGCGGCCAAGGCGTCCGCCGACTACCAGCCCGTGGTGAAAGTCCCGCTGCATTCGACCGCCGATACATCCCGCTCCGCGGCGTTACTCGTCAGTCGAATACTCCCGGTATTCTCCCTCCTCGCGCCTCCCTCGGGCCGATCGCGGCCTTGGTTTAGCGGGGTCTCGGTGCCACGCGGGACTTTCACCACGGGCTGCTAGACCTTCACGAGCGACCCGACCGGTTCGCCCATCACCGCGCGCAGCAGATTTCCCTGGCGCTGGAGGTTGAAGACCACGATCGGGAGCTGATTGTCCATACACAAGGAAATCGCGGTCGCATCCATCACTTTCAGCCCCTGTTCGAGCACTTGCAGATACGAAATCGAGTCGAACCGCGTCGCCTGAGGATCTGTCAGAGGGTCGGCCGTGTAGATGCCGTCCACCTTGGTGCCCTTGAGAATGATGTCGGCCCGGATTTCCATGGCGCGCAGCGCCGCGGCGGTGTCCGTCGTGAAGTAAGGGTTACCGGTGCCGGCGGCGAAGACGACGATACGGCCTTTTTCCAGATGGCGCACGGCTCGCCGCCGGATGAACGGCTCGGCGACCGCGCGCATCTCCACCGCCGTGACGACACGGGTGTCGACGTCGATCTGCTCGAGCGCGTCCTGCAGGGCGAGGGCGTTGATGACCGTGGCCAGCATACCCATGTAGTCGGCGGTGGCCCGGTCCATCCCCCGCACGCTGGCCGCCAGCCCTCGGAAGATGTTCCCGCCGCCGATCACGATGGCGATCTCGACGCCGAGCCGATGGATTTCAGCGATCTCTTCGGCGATCTGCGTCGTCACGCCTGGGTCGATCCCGAACGATTCGGGGCCAAGGAGCGCCTCTCCAGACACCTTCAAGAGAATGCGCTTGTACGCAGGGGCAGCCATGATCGCAGGGATTATAGATCAGCGCCGGGTTGCATCGGCGGTCGAATGCCGCGGGAGTTTCACCACGGGCTGGTAGAGTAGGGGCTCACACGTCGCCCTCGCCGAGCTTGAAGCGGGCGAACCGGGCGATCGTGATGTTCTCACCGACCTTGGCGATGGCGGCAGCGACGAGCTGGTTGATACGGGTCTTCGGGTCCCGGATCGACGACTGGTCGAGCAGCACCGTCTCGCCGAAGTAGCTCTTGAGCTTGCCGTCGAGAATCTTGTCGATCACGTGGGCCGGCTTATTCTGGCCCTCGAGCTGCGATCGGAAGATCTCCTTTTCGCGCTCGACGACCTCGGCCGGCACGTCCTCGCGGCGCACCCACAGCGGGTCAGCCGCCGCGATGTGCATCGCGAGCTCCTTGACCAGTTGCTGGAAGTCGTCGGTCCGGGCCACGAAGTCGGTTTCGCAGTTGACTTCCACGAGCACGCCGACCTTGCCGCCCGTGTGGATGTAGCTGCCTACCACCCCCTGGTCGGTCGACCGGTCGGCGCGCTTGGCGGCCTTGGCGAGTCCGCGCGTGCGCAGGATCGTCATCGCCCGGTCAGCGTCACCGGCCGCTTCGGTAAGCGCAGACTTGCATTCCATGAATCCTGCGCCGGTCTTGTCGCGCAGGGCCTTGACGTCGGCAGCCGAGATGCTCATCGAGGGTCTCCGGTGGTACGCGGTCCGCGTTGCGGACCCCGTACAGGACAGACGCCGGCAATGCTCGAGCCGGCGTACACGGACTGCTAAACGGAAGCCGGGGAGGTGGCCTGCTCGGGGCTGACCGCCGGGGCTGGCGCCGCCGCGGCGGCATCGGCGACGGCCGCCGTAGCGGCCGCGGGCTCTGGCTGGGCCGAGGCGCGCAGGTGCCGGCCGCGGATGACAGCGTCGGCGATCTTCGCCGAGAAGAGGCGAATTGCCCTGAGCGCGTCGTCGTTGCCTGGAATGACGTAGTCGACTTCATCGGGATCGCAATTCGTGTCGACGACGCCGATGATGGGAATCTTCAGTTTCCGGGCTTCGTCCACCGCAATTTGTTCCTTGCGCGTGTCCACGATGAAAACCGCGTCGGGCAGGCGAGACATGTTGCGGATACCGCCCAGGTTCTTCTGAAGCTTACGCCTCTGCTTCTCAAGCCGCGCGATCTCCTTCTTCGACAGTGTGTCGTACCGGCCGTCTTCGCTCATGGCTTCGAGGTCGCGCAGCCGGCTGATGCTCCGCTGAATCGTCGTGAAGTTCGTGAGGAGTCCGCCGAGCCAGCGGTGATTGACGAAGAACATGCCGCAGCGCTGTGCTTCTTCGATGACGACATCCTGGGCCTGGCGCTTCGTGCCGACGAACAGGATGGTCCGGTCCGCGGCGGCCAACCCGGAAACAAACTGCTCGGCGGTGCGGATGAGCTTGGCCGTCTTCATGAGGTCGATGATGTAGATGCCGTTCCGCTCCCCGAAGATATACTCCTTCATCTTCGGATTCCAGCGCCTCGTCTGGTGGCCGAAGTGCACTCCGGCTTCGAGCAGTTCCTTCAACGCGATCGCGGTCAAGCGTCCTCCTCTAACAGCCCGTGGTGGAAGTCCGGCGGCATTCGGCTGACGATCCATCCCCGCTGGCTGCGTTGCTCCTCACTCAAATATTCCCGATATGCTCGCTCGTCGCGCCTCGCCAGCGGGGCGCCTCGCCGCCCTCGGTGCGACGCCAGGCTTCCACCACGGGCTGTTCAGGCGCGGCCCTCGCCTGTCGTTTTCTCGTCGAGCGCTAGCGCTTGCTGAACTGGAATCGTTTCCGCGCGCCGGCCAATCCGTACTTCTTCCGTTCCTTCATGCGCGCGTCCCGCGTCAGCAGGCCGGCCTTCTTCAGGTTCGGCCGCAGCTCGGCGTCGTACTTCAGCAGTGCCCGGGCGATGCCGAGACGCAGCGCACCGGCCTGTCCGGAGACGCCACCACCGCGGCTGGTCGCCAGCACGTCGAACTTCGTCTGGGTCTCGGAGACGACGAGCGGCTGCAGAATCTGCGTCCGGAGCACGGCGGTCGGAAAGGCGACCTCGAGCGGCTTGCGGTTGATTTGAACGGTGCCCGTGCCAGGGCGGAGGAAGATGCGGGCCGTGGACGTCTTGCGACGCCCGGTGCCGTAAAATTCAGTGTCTGCCAAGTTACCCGACCTCGAGCGTCGACGGTTTCTGGGCGGCGTGCGGGTGGGTGGGGCCGGCGTAGACGTTCAGCTTGCGGTACATCGCGTTGCCGAGCTTGGTCTTGGGCAACATGCCGCGCACCGCTTCTTCGACGAGGCGAATGGGCCGCCGCTGGCGGACGATCTTCGCGCGCTCTTCCCGAAGTCCGCCTTCATATCCGCTGTGCCGCCGATATATTTTCTGTTCTTCCTTGCGACCGGTCAGCTTGACCTGGTCCGCATTGACCACGACGATATGGTCTCCGGCGTCGATGAACGGCGTGTACTGCGGGCGGTGCTTGCCCTGCAGTAAACGCGCAGCGACCGTCGCGATCCGGCCGAGCACCTGCCCCTCGGCGTCGATCACGTGCCACTTGCGCTGCATGCTCTTCGGCGTGGCCACGAACGTCCGCATCGGCTCTCTCTCAGCGATCTCGCGCGACCGCAATCCCAAATCTTACGGGCAATTACCCGGTGGTGTCAAGGATTCGCCCCCCGGATTGACGGCTCCCGGACGGCTCGCCGCACGCGTGACTTTCACCACGAGGTGCTAGGCTCAGGAGTGGTCTGAAACTTGCCGTACAAGTCGAGGGCGAGTGAGTGGAGAATGAGACGCAGGGCTGTCCTGGCCGGGTCGATGCACCGATAAAGTAACTGGGTGGTCTGGGCGTTTTTGACGGTCCGGTGAGGGCTTGTCGCCCGTCGCCACAGGCCGCACGAACTGGCGTGGTGCTAACACGTTAGGGTTACGGAGCGGAAGGTTCCCGTGTTCAGACAGAAGAAATCCAGTATCGGGCTCGACATCGGCTCGAGCGCCGTGAAGACGGTCGAGCTGAAAGTGGCGCGATCGGGGCACCAGGTGACCTGGGTCGCCAGCGAGCCGATCCCCCCGGACACCATCGTGGATGGTGCGATCATCGACGGGGCCTCGGTGGCCGAGGCCATCGGACGCCTGTTCGAGGGGGGGCGGATCAAGACGAAGGATGTCGTGGCGTCGCTGTCGGGAAGCGCCGTGATCGTCAAGAAGATCACCCTGCCGCTCATGACGGACAGCGAGCTGTCCGAGTCCATCTACTGGGAGGCCGAGCAGTACATCCCGTTCGACATCCAGGACGTCACGCTGGACTACCAGGTGGTCGAGGGGGATTCCGAAGGCGCCACGCGCGGCACCATGGACGTCCTGCTGGTGGCGGCCAAGAAGGAGAAGATTGCGGACTACACCGGCGTCATCGCGCAGGCCGGTCGTCAGGCGGTTGTCCTCGACGTGGACGCCTTCGCGCTGCAGAACGCTTACGAGGTCAACTACAGCATCGAGCCCGGGAAGGTCGTCGTCTTGATGAACGCCGGAGCCAGCTCGATCAACGTGAACATCCTCAATGGCGACCAATCCGTGTTCACGCGTGACATTTCCATCGGGGGCAATGACTACACGGAAGCGCTGCAAAAGGAGCTCAGCCTGCCGTTCGAGAAGGCCGACATGCTCAAGCGCGGCGTTCTGATCGAAGGACTGACCTTCGACGAAGCAATCCCGGTGATCGACGCGGTCACCGACAACGTCATGCTGGACGTGCAGAAGACGTTCGATTTTTTCAAGGCGACGGCGGCGTCCGACAGCATCGATCGCATCGTCCTCAGCGGGGGGACGGCGCAGATCAAAGGCTTGGCGGAGACGATGGCGGAGCGCTTCGGCACGGACATCGAGATGTTCGACCCCTTCCGGCAGCTGCAACTCGACGCACAGAAGACAGGAGACGTTGGCGCGCTCGCGCCGACGACCGCCGTGGCGGTCGGCTTGGCGCTGCGCCGGGTGGGTGACCGATGATTCGGATCAACCTGCTGTCCATCGAGCGGACGCGTCGCCGCATCGGGTTCGACGTCGCCCACAAGGTCACCCTGGTCTGCAGCGTGATCGTACTGGCGACGGCGCTCGGCGTCGGCTGGTGGTATTGGACGCTGCGGCAGGCTAGGGCCGATCTCGCGCAGGAAGTCGCGGTCGCGCAGGCCGAGACGGACCGTCTGCGAAGCGTCCTCGATCAGGTGCAGCAATTCGAGGAACGTCGCCAGCAACTCCAGCAGCACGTGGCGTTGATCGAGCAGCTCCGACAAGGCCAGGGTGCGCCGGTCCGGATGCTGGACGAGGTCAGCCTCGCGGTACCCGATGGGCTCTGGCTCATCGAGATGCAGCAGGAGGAGAGCAACCTGACGATTCGCGGCCGGGCCACGTCGCTGACGGCGCTGTCCGACTTCATCGGCAACCTCGAGGTGTCCGGAGTCTTCGTCCTGCCGGTCGAAATACTCGACAGTCAGGTAGAGGAGTTACCCCAGGGCGCCGTCGTCAATTTTTCCATCAGGGCGCAATTTCAGCCGCCAGCCCCGATCCCGGTCCCGGTGGCGCCCGCGGGCGGCTAAAGCTGCGACCGGGACGATCCGATACTTCGAGCGCGAGTTATGGCACTCACGCTGAACGAATTGCCATGGTACGGCCAGATTGGCCTGTTCGTCGCTGTGTCGGTGGTCGGGCTCGGAGCGTTCTATTTCTATTACGCGGCGCCGGCAGAGCAGGCCATAGCGTCGCAGCAGGTGGAGCTCGACCGGATGCGTGCGGACATCAATCGCGGCCTCACGATGGCCCGGCAGTTGCCCCAGTTTCAAGAACAGGTCGCCGATCTCGAGAGCCGCCTGGAGAGTCTCCGCGCCGTCTTGCCCGAACAGAAGAATGTCGGCGATCTGCTCCGGCGGATTCAGACCCTGGCCGTGCAGTCGAGCCTGACAATTCGGGCCTTTCAACCGCAGCCGATCGTGACCAAGGAAATGCACGCCGAATGGCCAATCAGCCTCCAGCTCGCCGGCACGTACCACAACCTCGGCCTGTTCTTCGACCGTATCAGCAAGTTTTCACGGCTCATCAACGTCAGCGAGGTGGTGGTGCGCGCGGTTGCTCAGCCGGACGAGAACCTGACCATCACGGCCGAATGCACGGCGACGACGTTCGTCCTGCTGGAATAACTGGCGACGCCTCCGGCGCAGCCGCCTGGGGCCTGACATGCGCGTAACTGCTCCGAATCTCACCCTAGCAGCATCGTCGCGGGCCTTCGTACTCGGCGCGCTTCTGATCGTTGTCGTGCCGGCACCGCCCGCCTCGGCGCAGCCCGAGCCGCCGCCGCCGGTCGCGCCAACAGCCGACGCGAGTCAACCGGGCGCGGACGCCGAGCCGGCGCCGGTCGAGGCCTATTTCTACGACCCGGCCGGTCGTCGCGATCCGTTCCTGAGCCTCTTGGCGCGCGGTGTCGAGACCCTGCCGGCGGGCGACCGCCCCAGCGGCCTCTCGGGGCTGACGATCAACGAAGCTGCCCTCAGGGGCATAGTACGTAGCCGGGGCGTCTATGTGGCCATCGTGCAGTCGCCCAGCGATCGTACGTTTCTCGTGCGAGATGGTGACCGCCTGTTCGATGGCTCGGTGCGTACGATCACGGCAGACGCCGTCATTTTCATGCAGGTCGTCAACGATCCCCTATCGCTCGTGAGCGAGCGCGAGGTGCGTAAACCGCTACGGCCATCAGAGGAGGGACGGTGAGGCGAGCCTCCCGAACGGCAGTGGGCTGTGCAGTCCTCGGCGTGTTCGCTGCGGCCCTGGCTCCGGTGGGCACCGCTACGCCGGCCCGCATCGAGGTCATCCGCTCGGTGACAGACGACGGTCACGTGTCGGTCGTCATCGGTGCCAGCGAACCGGTCGCCTACGTGACGAGTCGGCCCGATCCGTTCACCGTGCTGGTAGACCTGCGCAATGCCTCGACCGATGGTCTGGTGAACGAACTGGCGACCGCCGCCCCGAGTCCGCTGGCCAACGTGACGGTCGAGTCGGCCCAGGACAGCGGCGGCCGCGCGCTGGTCCGTGTGTGGGTCTCGCTGCTGGCGCCGGTGGCCCACCAGGTGGAGAGCCGCGGCGGTGAGATCAGAATCGCGCTCGACGAGTCCGCGCCGATAGTGGCGCCCGCGCCGGTGCCCCCGCCGAGTGAAGCCGCGACGACGCCTGCGGCGCGCCAACCGCCGGGGACCGCCACGTTGATTCGGGCGATCCGGATCAGCGCCGGGCCTCAGGAGGTGCGCGTCACGCTGAGCGCGAACGGGACGCTTGTCCCGACGCGTATCGCCGAAGCGGCCGACCCGCCGCCCCGGCTCGTCCTGGACTTTCCCGCTGTGCGTGCGAACGTCCCGGAGTCGACGACAGTCGATCTCGGTCCGGTTCGCCGGATCCGGGTGGCGCTCCACAGCCGTTCGCCCCTGGTGACGCGGGTCGTTTTCGACCTGACGCAGGCGTTGAGCTACCGGGTGGAACAGGCGGCCGGAGCGTCGAATGCCTTGTCGGTCATCTTTTCCATTGATCCCATTGATCCCATTCAGCCCATTGGCCTCATTCAACCGGTCGAGCCCATTCCTCCCAGGGTCCAGGTTCGCACGGACGTGCCGCTCACCCCCGCGGTGGCCGAGCCAGCTCCGACGCGGATTGACTCGAGGGTGACTCGCGAGGTGGCCTCGCCTGAACCTGGACCGGAACCTGAACCTGGACCTGAACCTGGACCGGAGCGTGAGGGGAGCCCGAAGGGTCCTCCCGTCTCCGAGGGTGTTGGCGACGCAGGCGACGGCCTCGTCTTGCCGACGCCGGCCGACCGGACCACCAGGCTGGCCGCAGAAGCGGTCGGCGTCGGTCCGGTGTCGCTGGTGGACCTGCCCTTGGTCGTGCTGGACCGAGGCACCTTGGCCCCAACGCCGGTCGGTGGCCCGATTCTGGCCCCCATCGCCGAACCGCCCGCGCCGCAGCCGCAGTCCCCGCCCGAGGCGGGCGGCCAGACGCTGGGCCGGACCCAGGCCACAGAGTTCACCGGCGACCCGGTCTCGCTGGATTTCCAGAACGCCGACCTGCGAGCGGTCCTGCGGACGTTTGCCGAGATCAGCAGCCTCAATGTCGTAATTGACACGAACGTCCAGGGCAGCGTCGACGTTTCGTTGCGCGACGTCCCATGGGATCAGGCGTTCGACATCATCTTGCGGGCGAACTCCCTTGGGTACGAGGTGGACGGCACGGTGGTCCGCATTGCACCGCTGAGCGTCCTACAGGCCGAGACCGCAGCGCGCCGACAGCTGGAGGAAGAACAGGAGCTCGCGGGTGAGACGGTCACGACCACGCGCACGCTGAGCTACGCCCGGGCGGTCGACCTATCCGATCTGCTGACGCGCTCGGTCCTCTCGCAGCGCGGCCAGGTGCAGATCGACGAGCGGACGAACACGCTCATCATCACCGACCTGCCGGACAGGATCGACATCGCCACGGAGCTCATCGCCGAACTCGACCGCGCGGAGCCGCAGGTCGAGATCGAGGCGCGGATCGTGACGACGACGTCCAACTACGCCCGGGCCCTGGGCGTGCAGTGGGGGCTCAACGGCCGCCTCGCGCCCGAGCTGTCCAACACGACGTCGCTGAGCTTCCCCAACCGCGGGAGCCTGACCGGCCGGACCGGCGCGACCCAAGGACCGGTCGGCATCGACTCGCGGGCGATCGACTCCGAAACCAGTGGCACCGCCGTCAACCTCCCGGTGTCGGCCGCCACGAGCGCTATCGGCCTCACGCTCGGCGCCGTGAACGGTGCGTTCAATCTGGACCTCGCGCTGTCGGCGTTGGAGACCAGCGGGAACGGCCGGATCCTGTCGAGCCCCAGGGTCACGACGCAGAACAACGTCCAGGCGGAGGTCAAGCAAGGCATCCAGATTCCGATCCAGACGGTCTCTAACAACACGGTCACGGTCACCTTCAAAGACGCCGCGCTGAGCCTGCGCGTGACGCCGCACATCACCGCCGCCGAGACGGTGATCATGGAGATCATCCTCGAGAACGCCGCCCCAGACTTCTTGCGCCAGATCAACGGCATTCCAGCGATAGATACGCAATCGGCGACGACGACGGTGCAGGTAGACGACGGCGCCACGACCGTCATCGGCGGCATCGTGGTTGCGAATGACCTGACGTCGGAGTCGCGTGTGCCGTATCTGAGCCGTATTCCACTGCTCGGCTGGCTATTCCGAACCCGCCGCGATGACAACACCAATCGGGAGCTGCTCATCTTCATCACGCCGCGGATCATTCGGTAGACCCGGCAGGCCGCGAGCGACTGAAGAACGGAAGAACGGAAGAATAGACGGGAGCACGACGATGCGTCCACGACAGCCTCTGACCTTGACCGTGAGTTCGAGCTCGCTCGGTAGCCTCGAGCTGCCGCTCCGGCGCGTTCCACGGTGGCCGCACTCCCTCGTCCTCGTCCTCGTTCTGGCCTGGTGCCTCGCCGCCGTCGCCTGCAACGACCTGGTGACCGACTCACGCGCCGCAACGGGGCTCGTCCTGGAGGTGCTCCAGGGGGCGTCCGGAACTGGCGCGGGAGCGGCGTTCACCGGGTCGCTGCAGTCCGACGTCGTGACCGATAGCGAGGGTCGAACCGCCACGACGACCGACGACGTCACTGTCGGCTGACGGAGCATTCGATGGCCGACCCGACCTTTTCACTCGAGGAGCTCAAGCGGCGGATGCGGGCGGACCCATCGTCCGTGGCGTTCGCCAATCTCGCCGAGCAGTACCGCCGGGCGTGCCGCTTCGACGACGCGATCATCACCTGTCGCTCCGGACTGACCCATCATCCCGGCTACGTCTCCGCCCGGGTCACCCTGGGGCGTGCCCTGGTGGCAATCGGCGACCTCCAAAGCGCCGAGGTAGAGCTGAACGACGTCCAGGCCGACGCCCCAGACAACCTGGCCGCGCGTGAGGGCCTGGCCGAGCTGCAGGCTGCGCAGGGGGCGACGCCAGAGGCAGAGGCCCCGGGAGGCGACGAGGCCGCGCCCAGTTCGAGCGCCTCGGCCCGCATCGCGCCGTTCGAGCGCTTCCTGGCGGCGGCGCGCCGCCGGCGCGATGCTGGACCTGGTGAGGGGGCATAGCAGCCCGTGGTGAAAGTCTCGCGGCATTCGACCGCCGATGCATCCCGCCCCGCGGCGTTGCTCGTCGGGCGAATATTCCCGGTATTCTCCCTCCTCGCGCCTGGCGGAGCGGGCGCCTCGACGGTCTCGGTGCCACGCGGGACTTTCACCACAGGCTGCTAATGACCGTCGCCACGCGGGCTGACCTCACGGCCAGGCTGGGCCGGCTGCGCCAGCGGATCACCGACGAGGGGCTGGGCGGCCTCGTGGTGACCCACCTGCCCAACATCGCCTACCTGACCGGCTTTTGGGCCAGCGCCGGATCGCTCGTCGTCAAGCCTGACGGCTGCGTCCTGATCACGGACGGTCGGTACCGGACGATGGCGTCTGAGCTCGTGGCGTCAGGCCGCGGACTGGCGGATACGAGCCTCCGCGTGGTCGAGCGATCGCACGAGGAGACGCTGGCGCGCACCCTCGCGGAGGCAGGCGACGTGCGGCTCGGCTTCGAGGCGGCGCACCTGAGCGTCCGCACGCACCAACACCTCCAGCAGGCCTTGGCGGAGGGCGCCGGGCCGCGGGGCGGGGTCCCGACGCTCGTCGCGACGTTCCGCCTCGTCGAGCAAGTGCGTGCGGTGAAGGACGATCTCGAGATCGACACGCTGCGTGACGCGGCCCGCCTGCTGTCCTCGCTGGAAGGCCAAGTGCGGGCGCTCGTGTGTGCCGGCCGGGAGGAGCGGCAGGTCGCCGCGGAGATCGACGCCGTGGTGCGCCGAGCCGGCTTCGAGCGCCCGGCGTTTGATACGATCGTCGCCTCCGGGCCGAACAGCGCGCTGCCGCACGCCCGTCCCGGCGCGCGGTGTCTGTCGGTGGGGGATATCGTCCTGCTGGACTTCGGTGGGGTCCACGACGGATACTGCGTGGATCTGAGCCGGGTCGCCACGATCGGGCCACCTGGCCCTGAGGCCAGACGGCTGCACGCGGCGGTGATCGAGGCCCAGCGCGCGGCGATTTCGATGATCCGGCCGGGCGTGTGGGCAAGCGACGTGGATGGTGCGGCGCGCCGGGTGCTCGCGGAGTGCGGCCTCGGCGACGCCTTCAGCCATGGGACGGGCCACGGCCTCGGCCTCGAGATCCACGAGGAGCCGCGGGTCGGAAAGCGCGATCCGGACCGCACCCGTGCGGTGGCGGCCGGTGCCGACGGTCCGCTGGCGCCCGGGATGATCTTCACCGTCGAGCCCGGGGCCTATGCGCCAGGCCTCGGTGGTGTCAGGATCGAGGACGACGTTCTGGTCACGGCTGACGGGTGTGAGGTCCTGACCGGGATGTCCCGTGAGATATGGGTGCAGGACGCGCGCGGCCGGGTGAACGGGGCGCGCGGCCTGAAGAATTCCATGAAGACATCCATGGAAATATCTGGGAGGCGTGACGAATCACAGATGGTGAATTTCGACGAGATCAAGCGGATTCTGGATCTGGCGAAGGAGCACGGCCTCGCCGAGTTCGAGATCGAGCAGCAGGGGCTGCGTCTGCGCATCAAGCGCGACGGCCTCTGGCCGGGCGCCGCGGCGCCACCAGACGACGCCGAGTCGAGCCGGCCGATCACCGCGGCGGAGCCGAAGGCCGTGCCTTCGTCGGCCTCGCCCGACGAGGCCGTCGATCTGGCTATCGTCAAGTCGCCCATCGTCGGGACGTTCTACCGGGCCCCGGATCCCAATGCCCGGCCGTTCGTCGAGAGCGGCGATGCCGTGCGCCGCGGCCAGGTGGTCTGCATCATCGAAGCGATGAAGTTGATGAACGAAATCGAGTCCGAGTACGAAGGCGAGATCGTCTCGGTGTTCGTCGAGAACGGCCAGCCGGTGCAGTACGGCGACCGCCTCTTCGCGATCCGTCCGCAGCCGGCCGGCGAATGACCGATCCGGCGACTGGACACGCGCGCCTGAGATGTTCAAGAAGATTCTGATCGCGAATCGGGGTGAAGTCGCGCTGCGTGTGATCCACGCCTGCCGCGAGCTCGGTATCCAGACGGTCGCGGTCTATTCAGACGCCGACGAGCACGCCCTGCACGTCCGGTTCGCGGACGAGGCGGTCTGCATCGGTCCCGAGCGCAGCGCGGAGAGCTACCTGAACGTTCCGGCGGTGATCAGCGCGGCGGAGATCACGGGCGCCGATGCGATTCATCCTGGCTACGGGTTCCTCTCCGAGAGCGCGTATCTGGCCGAGGTCTGCGAGGCGTGCCAGATCACGTTCATCGGTCCGGACCCGACCCTCATCCGGCTGATGGGCGACAAGGCGCGGGCGCGGCGGGCGATGAAGAAGGCCGGGCTGGCGGTGGTTCCTGGCAGCGACGGCTCGGTCGAGGATGTCGACAAGGCCGGTGAGATGGCGCAGGAGCTCGGCTTGCCGGTCATCATCAAGGCCACGGCAGGTGGGGGCGGCCGGGGCCTGCGGGTCGTCAGGACCGCCCAGGAGCTCGCCGGGGCCTTCCAGACGGCGCAGCACGAGGCGGAGACGGGGTTCGGCGTTCGTGACGTCTACATCGAGAAATTCATCGAGGCGCCGCGCCACATCGAAGTGCAAGTCCTGGCCGATTCGCATGGCGCGGTCGTGCATCTCGGCGAACGCGAGTGCTCAATCCAGCGCCGGCACCAGAAGCTCCTGGAGGAGGCGCCCTCGGTCGTGCTCAGCGCCCGGCAGCAGAAGAAACTTGGCAGCACGGTGGTGGACGCGGCCAAGGCTGTGCAGTACCAGAACGCCGGGACGTTCGAGTTCCTGATGGATGCGGACCAGAAGTTCTACTTCATGGAGGCCAATACACGGCTCCAGGTCGAGCATCCGGTGACGGAGATGATCACCGGATTCGACATCGTGAAGTCGCAGATCCGCATCGCGGCCGGCGAGCGGCTGGGGTTCAAACAAGGCGACGTCAAGATTCGCGGGCACGCGATCGAGTGCCGTGTGAACGCGGAGTGCCCGGACACGTTCGTCCCGTCGCCTGGCGTCATCAAGACGTTCAGCGTGCAGAGCGGTCCGGGCGTGCGGATTGATACCTACGCGCATTCCGAGTGCACCGTGTCGCCGTTCTACGACTCGCTTGTCGCCAAGATCATCGCCCACGGGCGCGACCGCGACGAGGCGATCGCCCGGATGCGCCGGACGCTCGACATGGCGGTCATCGAAGGGATCAAGACGACCATTCCGCTGCACCTCGCGATTCTGGCCGACCCGGCCTTCGTCAAAGGGGACTTCGACACGACCTTCATGGAGCAGTTCCAGGCGGAGCGGCAGCGCAAGCGCCTGGCCCAGGCGGTCTAACACTGTGGGGCTCTGCCCCATGCCCCGGCTCGATTGCTCGCCGGGACCCGACCGAGCCGCACCGCTCCGGCATCACTTAGAGCCGCGCCGTGCGCGGCCTGACCTCAGGTTGAAAGGCATGAGCACCGCGATCCCATGGCCCCCGGATCCGCTGCCGAAGCTGTATCCCATCGTCGATGCCCACCTGACGGCCAGGGCCGGGTGGGAGGTGCCCGCCTTCGCTGAGGCGCTCATGCGGGGCGGCGCGGCGCTGATTCAGCTCAGAGCCAAATCGACGGCGACCGGACCCCTGCTGGCCTGGGCGGACCACCTGGTCGACCAGGCTGCCCGGTACGGCGCGACGATCGTGGTCAATGATCGGGCCGACGTCGCGTGGCTGGCCGGGGCCGGCGGCGTGCACGTCGGCCGGGACGATCTGTCGGTGACCGCCGTTCGCGGCGTGCTTGGTCCGTCGACGATCGTGGGCCTGTCCACCCATACCCTGGAGCAACTGCAGGCCGCGACCGTCGAGCCGATCACCTACGCGGCGCTCGGGCCCGTGTTCGAGACGCACAGCAAGGCGTCGCCAGACGCGCCGGTCGGGTTGGAGATGGTGCGGCAGGCGGCCCGCGTGGCCGGCCCGATTCCGGTCGTCGGGATCGGAGGCATCACGCTCGACAACGCGGCGCAGGTCATCGCCGCCGGGGCCTCGACGGTTGCCGTGATCTCCGACCTGCTCGTCGGCGGTGACCCGGAACGCCGGGTGGCCGCGTTCGTCGCCGCGCTGGAGCGCTGAGCGCACGGGACGGTGAGCCATCCTGTGGTTGGCTCCGGAGGAGCGCCCTCCGTCCCGCGTTACGAGTTCAGAGCGCTCGCGCTTGCGCCGCCGCCTTCGAAGTACTCGAGGGTCAGCTTCTTGACCGTACCCACCAGAAAGATCAGTCCGATCAGATTCGGAAACGCCATGAAGCCGTTCAGCAGCGTGCCGATGGCCCAGACAACCGGCACCGAGATGACCGAGCCAACCATGACGAGCGTCGTGAACACTACCCGGTACGGCATGATCATCTGCGACCCGAACAGGAACTCGAAGCACTTCTCGCCGTAGTAGTACCAGCCGATCAGCGTGGAGAAGCCGAAGAGGAAGGAGCAGATCGCGACGATGAGCGACGCGAACGGGATATTCACGCTGAGCGCGGCGGCCGTCAGGTCGCCGCTGGCACTCTGGTAGGCGGGGTCCATCCAGAGGCCGGACGAAATGACGATGAAGGCGGTCATGGAGCAGACCACGATCGTGTCGACGAAGACCTCGAAGATGCCCACGACGCCCTGTTCCGAGGGGTGCTTGACCTTTGCGATGCCGTGCGCGATCGGCGCGCTGCCGAGGCCGGCCTCGTTCGACAGCACGCCGCGACTGATGCCGGCGGCCACGACCTGGGCGACTGACGCGCCGACGAAGCCCCCGACAGTCGCCGACGGCGAGAACGCCTGCGAGAGGATCAGCCAGAGGACCTCGGGCACCTGCGTGATGTTGATCAGGATCTAGAGGACGGCTGTCACCACGTAGAGCACGATCATCGACGGCACCAGCGTCTCGGCGACGGCGGCGATTCGCTTGATACCGCCGATCAGGACCAACCCCAGGCACACGGTGATGAGCAGCCCCGGGACCCATAACGGCACCTCCAGGCCGAAGATGGTACGGGACGCCTCGACGAACGTGCGGGCGACCGTGTTGGACTGCGCCATGTTGCCCGTGCCGAACAGCGCCGCCATGGCGCCAAAGAACGCGAAGGCATAGGCGAGCGGCTTGGCCAGGGTCTGGTTCGGAATGCCGCCCAGAATGTAGTACATGGGCCCGGCCGCCAGTTCGCCGGTCTCTCGCGTCACGCGGTAGTGCACGCCGAGCACCGCCTCGGCATACTTCGTCGCCATGCCGACGGCGGCGCAGACCCACATCCAGAAGATCGCCCCCGGTCCCCCGATGAGCACGGCCGTGGCCACGCCGCCGATGTTGCCGTTGCCGACGGTCGAGGCGAGTGCGGTCGAGAGCGCCTGAAACGGTGTGATCGTGCCGTCTTTTGCCGTGTCCTTCTTGAACGCGCCCCCGAAGACGGTGCGCACCGCAATCGGGAAGCGTCGAATCTGCACGACGTCGGTCTTCACGCTGATCAACCCGCCGACCAGCAGCAGGATGGCCGGCATAAGCATCGGCTGGTACACGAAGTTGTTGATTGCCAGTATCTGGTTCGTCAGTTCGGTCGTGTCCATCCAGGGCCCTTGGCCGAGGGAGACAATCGGCGCGTGCGTCAGCAGCCCGTGGCGAAAGTCTCGCGGCATTCGACCACCGATGCATCCCGCCCCGCGGCGTGGCTCGTCTGTCGAATACTCCCGGTCTTCTCCCTCCTCGCGCCCCCTCTGGCCGACCGCGGCTTCGGCTTAATCTTAGCGGGGTCTCGGTGCGACGCGGGACTTTCACCACGGACTGCTACCCTATCGTCGAGCGTATCGTGACGAAGATAATGAGAAAGATGGCGGTGGGGCAAGCATAGCGAATCAAGGCACCCCAGAGCCGCGGCGCGGGGAACCAGGCGTGCTCGGCGAGCAGCTCCTCGAGCACGTTGTCTATACGCCAGACATAGCCGACGAAGACAGCTGTCAGCAGTCCGCCAATCGGCAGCGCGAAGTTGTTCCACAGCGTGATCATCAGGGTCTGGAAGTCCAGTCCGATGCCGGGCAGCTGACTGAACAAGCCGGAGGCGCCGTTGGCCAGCGCCGACGGCACGGCGAGCAGGAGCGTGACGGTGGTGATCACGACGACCGCGCGCCGTCGGGTCCAGCCACGGCTGTCGATGAAGTGCGCGACCGGGACTTCCAGCAGGGAGATCGTGGAGGTCAGCGCGGCCATCGTCAGCAGGAGGAAGAACGCCGTGCCGAAGAGCTGGCCACCCGGCAGCGTCGCGAACAGCTGCGGCAGCACGGTGAAGATCAGGCCAGGTCCGCTCGCGCTGGGATCGAACCCGGGAATCGAAAACCCCGAAGGGAAGATGATGAACCCGGCGAGCAGGGCGATCGCCGTGTCCAAGGCCACGACCAGCAACGCCGCCCGGGCGATGCCCTCGCGCCGGGTCAAGTAGCTGCCGTACACCAGCATGGTGCCCATGCCGAGGCTGAGCGAGAAGAACGCCTGGCCGAGCGCGGTGCTCAGGACCCCGATGTCCGCGATCTTGCTGAAGTCCGGCTTCAGATAGTAGGCGAGTCCTTCGGCGGTGCCCGGCAGCGTGAGGGCACGACCGGCCAGGATGAGGAGCAACCCGATCAGGAGCGGCATCAACAGCTTCGTGAACCGTTCGATGCCGGAGCGGACGCCCCCGAGGAGCACACCGGCGGTTACGGCGAGGATGAGGAAGGTCAGGAACAGGTTGATCGGTCCGCTGGCGATGAAGTCACCGAAGAACGCGCCGATCTCCTCGGCGCTGCCGCCCGCCGCGCCGGTGGCGGTGAACCAGATGTAGGCGAGCGCCCAGCCGGCAATGACGGCGTAGAACGAGAGGATGCCGACGCCGGCGGCGACGCCCAGCGCGCCGGCCAGCCACCACTTCGAGTTTGGCTTGATGGTGCGATAGGCCCCGACCGGGCCGGTCTGGGTGCGGCGTCCCAACGCCAATTCGCCGATCAGGATGGGCAGGCAGATGAAGGCGACGCAGCCGAGATACAGGAGCACGAACGCGGCGCCGCCCCGCTGGCCCACCTGCGTGGGAAATCCCCAGATATTGCCTAGCCCGACGGCCGACCCGGCGGCGGAGAGGACGAACCCGAAGTTGGAACCCCACGTGCCGCGACCAGTCATTGCCATCGACCTCTCCAGCCGGTGGTCGTGTCTACCAGTCCGTGATAAAAACCCCGCTGCATTCGTCGGGCGACGCCCCCCGACTGGCGGCGTTGCGCCTTCCTCAAATATTCCCGATATTCTCGGTCGGCGCGCCTAGCCATTCGGGAACCTCGCCCGCCTCGGTGCGACGCGCGACTTTCACCACGGGCTGCTGAGAGCGCTGGCATTCTACAGAAAATGCGGTGGGTTCCCAAATCGAGCCCCAGATCGACACGTTCGCGCCTGCTAGCAGCCCGTGGTGAAAGTCCAGCTGCATTCGACCGGCGCTGCATCCGGCTCCGCAGCGCTGGGCATTGTCCACGATGGGTCACATACAGCCGGTATGTTTCCTCGTCGCGCCTTGCTCGGGCCGACCGCGGCTTTGATCAAACGGGTCTCGGTGCGTCGCTGGACTTTCACCCCGGACTGCTAGAATGTGTCGGCTCGACACCCGGCGCGGTTTGCCCGGTGTCGCGCCGAGTGTCACATGACTGCCCGCCTTCTCGATGGTCAACGCGTCGCGTCAGACATCCGCGCGGAGCTTGTGTCGCGTGTCCAGGCCTGCCGGACCCTGGCGGGACGTCCGCCGAGGCTCGGGATTCTCCTCGTCGGCGAGGATCCGGGGTCCCAGGTGTATGTCGGGACCAAGCAGCGGGCCGGGGCGGAGCTCGGCGTCGACGTCGATGTCGTCCGCCTGCCGGCCACCGCCGGGTTGAGCGACGCGCGGGCCGTCGTCGAGCGGTTCAATCGGAGCGCCGAGCACGACGGCCTGATCGTTCAGTCGCCGCTGCCGCCAGCGCTCGGTCCGGGCGCGACGCAGGCGCTGTTCGACGCGATCGATCCGGCGAAGGACGTCGACGGGTTTCATCCGATCAACGTCGCTCGGTTGGTCCAGGGCCGCGCGACGCTCGCGCCGTGCACACCGTCAGGGATTCTCGAGCTCCTCGACCGCAGCGGCGTGCTGCTGGAAGGGCTCCATGCTGTCGTCATCGGCCGGAGCCAGATCGTCGGCAAGCCGGTCGCGTTGATGTTGCTGCACCGGCACGCAACGGTGACGATCTGTCACTCTCGCACCCGTGACCTGCCGGCGGTGGCGGCCGGCGCCGACCTGCTAGTGGTGGCACTTGGGCGACCCGGCTTCGTTACCCCGGCGTTCGTAAAGCCTGGCGCGGTCGTCGTGGACGTGGGCATCACGCGGGTCGAGGATCTGGAGGTCGTGGACGCGCTGCTGCCTGCAGAGTCCCCGCGGCGGGCCGCGTTCGAGCGCCGGGGCGCGCTGCTGTTCGGCGACGTGCATCCGGCGGTGTCGGAGGTGGCCGTGGCGCTGACGCCGGTGCCCGGGGGCGTGGGGCCGATGACCGTGGCGATGTTGCTCGCCAACACCGTGCGGGCGGCCGAAGCGCGGCTGGAGGCGCAGACGTAATGTTCGTGGGCCATCCTTCGGATGGCCGCATCGCGGGACGCTAGGCAATCTGCGATTGCCGCCTTCTTGTCACATGAGGGTTAACTGAGCTGCTCGACGACCGCGGCGACCCGGGCGTTCGTCTCTTCGATGCTGCCGTCGGTCGAGATCACGATGTCGGCTCTGGCTGCCTTGTCGGCGGTCGGCCACTGCGCAGCGATTCGCTGCCGCGCTGCCGTGTCATCGAGCCCGTCGCGCGCCATCACGCGTCGCAGCTGCGTCTCGGGCGTGCAGACGACGACGATGACCCGGTCGAAGTCCGCGTCGTGGCCCGTCTCATACAGCAGCGGGATGTCGGCGACGGCAACCGCGTGCGCGCCTTCACGGGCTAGTCGGTCGAGCCACTTCTGGATGGCGGCGTACACCCGCGGATGGATGATGGCCTCGAGGTTCTTCCGAGCATCGGCGTCGGAGAAGACGATCGACCCTAGCGCCTGACGATTCAGCACGCCGGCCGTCCCACACACCGCGTCGCCGAAGCGGTCACGGATCTCCCGCCAGGCCGGCTGTCCAGGACGAACCACCTCGCGCGCCAGCCTGTCGGCGTCGATCGTCGACCAGCCCAGTGCGGCCATCTGTGCGCGCACATGGCTCTTGCCGGTCGCGACACCACCCGTCAGCCCGATACTCAGCATGGTGTATCTGCTGCATTCGACCGCCGAGGCATCCCGGCTTCGGCGGCGCTAGCAGCCCGTGGTGAAAGTCCCGCGGCATTCGACCGCCGATGCATCCCGCCCCGCGGCGTTACTCGTCGGTCGAATACTCCAGGTATTCTCCCTCCTCCCGCCTGGCCCCGGCCGACCGCGGCTTCGATTCAGCCGGGTCTCGGTGCCACGCGGCCGTTTCACCACGGGCTGCTACTCACGATCGCGTCGAGACTCACTGGGCGTCCCTGGCGGGTGCGATGCGCTCTTCGAGGAAGGTGTTCCACTCGTGGCATTGCGGACACTGCCAGAGCAGCTCGGTGCTGCGATAGTGGCAGTGCGTGCAGATGTGCGGGTCGAGGTAGAAGACCGCCCCTTCGGTCAACTCGACATAGCGGTCCACTAAGGTCCGGTCCAATCCGAGGTCGGTCAACGTGTGCCAGATCAACTGGTGGATGGAGAGGGCGTGCGGGGTGTGGACGAGCGCCTCGAAGAGCAGGTCGAGCGCCTCCATGTGGGCGCCCTGCGACGCCAGATGCCGTGCCAGGGCCTGACGTGCGCGCCAGTCGGCCGGGTGCGCGGCAATCAGTCGTCGGCACAGCGTGTCGAATTTCCCTAGAGCCCCCGCCCTGGGATAGGCGTCGGCCAGGCGGTCGAAAGCCAGATACGCCAGATCGGGCGCCGTGTCGATGACTCGCTCCCACGTTTCGATGGCGCCCGGCATGTCGTTTTCGGCCAGCCGGACGTCGCCCAAATTCAAATAGGCGGGCACCGTCTGGGCGTCGAGGTCGATGGCCGCCTCGAACCGCTTTGCGGCCTCGCCTCCGTCGCCCTGACGCTGAGCGTCGCGTCCGAGCTCGGTCTCCAGAAAGGCGAGGATCGCGCGGTGCCCGGCCTCCGCATCTGGCTCGGCGAGCGCCATGGCGCGCTGCCGGATCTGATAGGCCTCGGTCCACTCGTGCTGCTCCTCGTGCAGTTTCTCGAGGTTGAGCAAGCCGTAGCGGTTGTTCGGGTCGAGCCGGAGCACTTCCGTGAACGCCTCGAGCGCCCGGTCGACGAAGCCTCCACGCTTGAAGTCTAGTCCGAGACAGAGCAGCACGTAGGCATGCTCGATCCCGCTGAGGCCGGGACGTTGCAGGAGGCTCTGGTGTACCTGTATCGCGCGGCCGACCTGCCCCTTCTCACGATACAGGTTGCCCAGAATCATGTGCGCTTCGAGGGCGTCGGCGTCGAGTCCCGCGGCGTGCCCGAGCTCCTCGATGGCCAGGTCGATCTGGTTGGAGACCAGGAAGTTCAATCCCAGGATGTAGTGCGGCGACTGTCTCGCCTTGCGTCGGTCGATCCAGCGTCCGCCGCGCAGCTTGTAGCGCTCCCACGCCTTGCCGACGGCGAGCCCGACGAGCAGCGCGACGAGCGCGACGACGAACGCTGCGGAGGCCGCCTCATCCATGGGCCGATCCTGTCGGGGCTTCGGGTGCCTCAAGCACCGGGGGCCACAGACCGCGGGCCCTGAGGACCAGCTCGATCAGCTCGCGGGCGGCGCCTTCACCGCCGCGGGCGGGGCTGACCCAGTCCACCTGCGCCCGCACGTCGTGGGCGGCATCGGCCGGCGCCGACGACAGGCCGACCCGCGAGAGGATGGGCAGGTCCAGCAGGTCGTCACCCATGTAGGCGACGTCAACGTCGGTCAGCCGGTGCGCCGCGAGGATCTTCTCGTAGGCATCGAGTTTGACCGCGACGCCCTGGGCGACGATCGGCATGTCGAGCTGACGGGCCCGCAGGGTGGTAGCTGCCGACGCGCGTGCGGAGAGCATGCCGGTGAGGAGTCCGGCGCGGCGGGCCCAGACGATGGCGGCGCCGTCGCGGGTATGAAAGCGCTTCGACTCGGTGCCGTCGCTGCGCAGCTCGACTCGGCCGTCGGTCAGGACGCCATCGACGTCGAACAGCAGCAGGCGGACGCGGGTCGCTTTCGCTTCGACTGACACGAAGGTGGTTTCGCCAGGGCTGTTAGTGTCCTGTCCCAGTCATTTACAACATATCTTCCGGGCGGGGCCTCCCGGCTACCTGCGTTGCTTCTCGGTCACACATTCCCGATGTGCTCCCTCGTCGTGCCTTGCCAGCCGGGCGCCACACTCCGGAATATACGGCGCGAATCACTGGGACAAGACACTAGAACAACTCCGTCCGCCAGAGGTCGTGCACGTGCAGAACGCCCCGGACGAGGCGGTCGTCGTCGACGACGACGAGCGACGTGATCTTCCTGGCCTCCATGGTGTTGAGGGCTTCGACAGCAAGCATCGAGCCGGGAATTGTCACCGGCGTCGTCGTCATCACGTCGCGGGCCGCCTGCCGCAGAATGTCAGCCCGCCCATCCATGTAACGGCGCAGATCGCCGTCGGTGATGATGCCCAGGAGATGCCGATCCGCGTCAAGCACACAGGTCATCCCGAGTCCCTTGCTAGACATCTCATAGATCACGTCGTGCATCGGCGTGCCGGCCGTGACGCTGGGCAGCTGGTCACCGCTGTGCATGAGGTGTTCGACGCGCATGAGCCGCTTGCCAAGCTTGCCGCCCGGGTGCAGGTTGGCGAAATCCTCCGGTCGAAACCCTTTCCGGACCAGCAGCGCCATGGCCAGCGCGTCACCGAGGGCCAGGGCCGCGGTCGTGCTGGCCGTGGGGACGAGATTCAGGGGGCAGGCCTCCTCGCTCACCTGGCAACTCAATGTCACGTCGGCTGCCTGTCCCAACGTCGACGCCGGCGAGCCGGTGAGGGCGACGAGCCTGGCCCCTTGCCGTCGGATCGTTTCTAGCAGGCGCAACAGCTCGTCGGTTTCACCGCTGTAGGAGAGTGCCAGCACGGTGTCGCCCCACTGGATCACGCCGAGGTCGCCGTGAATCGCCTCGGCGGGATGCAGAAAGAACGCCGGTGTCCCGGTACTCGACAGCGTCGCGGCGATCTTGCGACAGATGATGCCGGACTTGCCCATCCCGGTCACGATCACGCGGCCGGCGCAGCGCTGGAGCAGATCGACAGCCCGCTCGAATGACCCGTCGAGCCGGCCGACGAGGGCGAGTATCGCGGCCGCCTCGGTCTCGAGGACCTGGCGCGCCAAGGCCAGGTCCGTCCCTCGAGTTGCCGGTTCGGTAGATTCGGACATGGTCATGATCGGTCGTCGGCCCCACGCGGCACGCCGCGGACGGCGCCGTCGAGGCGCACAAGGTGTTCGAGCAGCGAATCCAGATCGTCCAGCGGGCACGCGTTCGGCCCGTCGCTCTTCGCCCGGTCGGGGGCGTCATGGATCTCCAGGAAGAGTCCGTCGATGCCGGCCCCGACGCCGGCCGAGGCCAGTGGCCGGATAAATTCGGCCTGTCCCCCCGAGGCGCCGTCCGCGCCGCCGGGCAGCTGCAAGCTGTGGGTGACGTCGAAGACAACCGGCACGCCGAGCTGCCTCAGCTGGGGGAAGGCCCGCATGTCCACGACGAGGTTGTGGTAGCCGAAACTGACGCCGCGCTCGGTGACGAGCACGTCGGTGTGACCGGTCGACGTCACCTTGGCGATGGCGTGCCGCATGTCGTCGGGCGCGAGAAACTGCCCCTTCTTCAGGTTCACCGGACGGCCCGTCCGCGCCGCGGCCACCAGGAGGTCGGTCTGTCGCGACAGAAACGCCGGAATCTGGAGCGCGTCGGCGACTTCGGCGGCCGGTCCGACCTGGGCGGTCTCGTGGACGTCCGTGAGGATCGGGAGGTGCAGTTCGCGTTTGATGCGGTCGAGGACGCGCAGCCCCTCGTCCAGGCCAGGTCCGCGGAACGACCGGTGCGACGTCCGGTTCGCCTTGTCGAACGAGGCTTTGAACACCAGCGGAATACCTTGTCGCGCGGCGGCGGACTGGATCCGCTCGGCCAGCGACAACGCGTGCGCCTCGCTCTCGATCACGCACGGGCCGCCGATGAGGGCGAGCGGGGCGCCGCCACCGAAGGTCACCCCTCCAATGTCGACGGAATGCACGCCGCTATTATAACCCGCCGCGCGCGGCCGACGAGACGCAGCCCACGGGCTCCTAGCGCGTTATCCGGCCAGGGACTCGGCGGAGGCCGTTGGGGTGGCCGTGGCCACCTTGTGCCGGTAACTGGCCTCGATGAAGCCGTCGAAGAGCGGATGCGGCCGGAGCGGTTTCGACCTGAACTCCGGATGGAACTGCACCGCCACGAACCAGGGATGGCCTGGCAGCTCGATGATTTCGACGAACTTGCCGTCCGGTGACTTCCCGGCGATACGCAGGCCATGCTCGGCGAGGATCTGCTCGTACTCGCGGTTGAATTCGTAGCGATGACGGTGACGCTCCCGAATGTCCCGCTGCCCGTACGCCGCGTGGGCCCGAGAGTCGGGTGCCAGCTCGCAGGCATAGGCGCCCAGCCGCATCGTGCCGCCCAGGTCATCAATCCCGAGCAGGTCGCGCAGCTTGTAGATGACCTTGTGCGACGCGTCGGGTGTGCACTCGGTGGAATCGGCCCCGTCGAGGCCGCACGCGTTGCGGGCGAACTCGACGGCCGCCCACTGAAACCCGTAGCAGATGCCGAAATACGGGATTCGGTGCTCGCGCGCCACCCGGGCGGCGCACATCATGCCGCGACTGCCGCGGTTGCCGAACCCGCCGGGGACCAGAATGCCGTCCGCGTCGGTGAGGAGCCGCTCGCCGTCTAGCCCCTCCAGGGCTTCGGCTTCGATCCACTTGATCGTCACGCGTACGCCGCGCTTAAAGCCGGCGTGGTACAGCGCCTCGTTCAGGCTCTTGTAGGAATCTTCGTAGCCGACGTACTTCCCGACGACGTGAATCGTCAGGTCGTCCTTCGGGTGCTCGATCCGGTACACCAGGTCTTCCCAGCCGGACATGTCGCGATGCGCGTCCGAGAGGTGCAGGTGCTTCAGGACGATACGGTCCAGGCCCTCGGCCGCCAGGACCAGCGGGACCTGGTAGATGTTCTCGACGTCCCTGGCCGTGATGACCGCCTCCTCGTCGACGTCGCAGAACAGCGCGATCTTCCGCTTGAGCGCGGGTGCCAGGACACGGTCGGTTCGGCAGAGCAGAATGTCTGGTTGAATCCCGATCGATCTGAGGTCACGGACGCTGTGCTGGGTGGGCTTCGTCTTGAGCTCACCGGCGGTGCCGATGAACGGCACCAGGGTCAGGTGAACGTAGAGCGTGTTCTCCCGGCCGACATCTTGGCGAAACTGGCGAATCGCCTCCAGGAACGGCTGGCTCTCGATGTCGCCGACGGTGCCCCCGATCTCGACGAGGACGATGTCGACATCATCGGCCACGCCGCGAATGTTGGCTTTGATCTCGTCGGTGACGTGGGGAATGACCTGCACGGTGCGTCCCAGGTAGTCGCCCCGGCGCTCCTTCTCGATGACGGAGAGATAAATCTTGCCTGTCGTCCAGTTGTGATTCTGGGTCGTGACGGTGCTGGTGAAGCGCTCGTAGTGGCCCAGGTCCAGGTCGGTCTCGGCGCCGTCATCGGTTACGTAGACTTCGCCGTGCTGGTACGGGCTCATCGTGCCGGGATCGACGTTCACGTAGGGATCGAACTTCTGCATCGTCACCTTGTAGCCGTGGCCTTCGAGGAGACATCCGATCGACGCCGCGGCCAATCCCTTTCCGAGCGACGACACCACCCCACCCGTCACGAAGATGTACTTCACCGGTTGACGATCCCTCATCGGCGATGACCCGGTCACGCGCGGGCTCCGGCGGTTAGCAGCCCGCGGTGCAAGCCCCGCTGCATTCGATCACCGAGGCATCCCGCCAGGGGCGGCGCTGGGCGTTGTCCACGATGGGTCACATACTCCCGGTATGTTCCCTCGTCGCGCCTTGCCCTGGGCGACCGCGGTTCTGGTTCAGGGGGGTCTCGGTGCGACGCGGGGCTTGCACCACGGGCCGCTAGGGCCCGGCGGGCCCGGGCTACGTCCTCGGGTGTGTCCACGCCCAGCGCATGTCCAGCGGTGTCGACCGTCCTGATGCGGAATCCGTGCTCCAGTGCCCTGAGCTGCTCGAGCGATTCGGCCTGCTCGAGCGGCATGGGGGGCAGTGAGGCTAGGGTGAGCAGAAACGGCCGGCGGTAGACATACAGGCCGAGGTGCTTGTGCAGGGGCGGCGCGGCGTCCGTCCGAGTGTACGGAATCGTGTGGCGCGAGAAGTAGAGCGCATCGCCTCGACCGTCGACGACCACCTTGACGACGTTGGGATTAGCGGCCTCGTCCGGATCGTCGATCCGTTGCCGGAGTGTCGACATCTGCACGTTGGGATCCTCGGCGAACGGTCGCAGTGCGTCGACAATCATCGACGGGTCGATGAATGGTTCGTCTCCCTGCACGTTGACGACGAGTCCGCACGAGATCCGTCCTGCGACTTCCGCCACACGCTCGGTGCCGGAGCGGTGCGTCCTTCGCGTCATCTCGACGAGACCGCCAAACGCTCGCACCGCGTTGGCGATGCGCTCGTCGTCTGTCGCGACGATGACCGCAGCGAGCGACGTGACGGCGCTGGCTCGCTCGTAGACGTGCTCGATCATCGGACGTCCACCGAGGTCGATGAGTGGCTTCCCAGGGAGTCGCGACGACGCGTAGCGGGCGGGGATGATGGCGACGGTTGAAGACTCGGTGAGGGACGTGAGCGAACCCGAGGCCGTCAGAGGGCGCACGGCGAATCCTACCACAGATGCATGAAATGGCAGTGACACGTGCGTGAGGCACGATCGGATGCTACGATGGGTGCAGCAGGATGCGTGCAGGACGCCTCATCGCGTGGTCGGCCGGCGCCGCGTTGACGGCGGCGTGGATCGCCGCCGCGGCGACGGTGGTGCAGCCGGCGCCGCCGAGTTCGGCGCCCCGGCCGGTCGAACGGCTGGCCGAGTCGGCGCCGGCTCTGGCCGGGGAGTCACGGCGGGTTCGAGACTATGCGGCCGTGGCCCCTGCGCCGCGGCTGCCGGGCCGAAACCCGTTCGTCTTCGGCTCGAGTCGTGAACCGGACCAGCCGAGGTTGGAGGTGTCGCCGGCCGCGTCGGCGCCCGAGGCGACTTCAGCGGGGGTCGAGCCCCGCGAGGTCATCATCGCCATTGGCATCGCGACCGAGCGCGCGGCCTCGGGTGACCCGAAGTTTACCGCCATTATCTCCGTAGACGACCGGATGCGGTTCGTGACGGTCGGCGACGCGGTGGGGCCAGATCTGGAGGTTGTCGAGATCGAGCCGGACGGGATCACGGTTCGCGACACGGTGTCGGGCGCGCGCCGGCGCGTCGTCCTGCCCTAACCCCTCACCAGGCTCTCGGCTCTCGGCGCTCCTCTTTCGGACGGTTTCAAGATGGGCGAGCCTGCGATGAGTCCCCGGCGCCCAGCTGGCCTGTCTCGCCGTGCGAGAGCCCAGAGCCGAGAGCCGGGCGAGAGCCGAGCGTCGAGAGGCCGAACGGCGGTCGATCAGATACGCACGATGGTGGCAGCGCTGATCGCGGGGACGGCGCGGAGCGCGTCCAGCACGGTGTCGCTCACGCCGTCGTCATCCGTGGGCGCGTCGACGCTGACCACCGACACCGCGCCGCCCGGGCCGCGGCCCAGCGCGAAGCTGGCGATGTTGATCCGGCGCTCGCCCAGAATCGTCCCGATGACGCCGATGACCCCTGGTTGATCGAGGTTGCGGATCACGATCAGCGTCCCCTCGAGGCCGGCTTCGATCTCCACGCCATCCAGCAGCACGAGGCGAGGGCCGCCGTGCTCGAAGATGGCGCCCTCGACCCAGAGGTCGCCCTCCGAGGTGTGGAGCTTGACGGAGAGCAGGCTGGGGAAGTCCCGCGCGCGGGAGCTACGCGATTCGACGACTTCGATGCGGCGTGCCTCGGTGACCGCCCGGGCGTTGATCGGCGTCACCACCTCGGACAGCATCGTTCGGAAGAGGCCGGTCAGGACGGCACCTACCAGCGGTTCGTTGTCGCCGGTTGCCAGCGTGCCGTAGTAGCGAATGCTGACGCCATGGGTTCGACCGGTGGCCAGCTGTGCCAGGAGTGCGCCAAGCTTGTCCGCCAGCTGCACGAACGGGTGCAGCCGCTTTAGCGCCTCCGGCGGAATGGACGGGAAGTTCACGGCGTTGCGCACCAGGCCGCTTCGCAAGTAGTCGCGGACGCTGGCCGCCGTCTCCTCGCCCACGAGTTGCTGCGCTTCCGCCGTGGCGCCGGCGATGTGCGGGGTCGCGACCACCTGGGACAGCGAGACTAACCGGCGATCGGTGGGCGGCTCGCTCGTGAAGACGTCCAGGCCGGCTCCGCCGATGCGACCCGCCTCGATGGCGTCGGCGAGCGCTGCCTCGTCGATGAGATCGCCGCGCGCCGTGTTGATGAGGCGAAGGCCCGGCTTGCACTTGGCTAGCTGGTCAGCGTCGAACATCTGTCGGGTCGAGTCGGTCGCCGGGACGTGCAGGCTGATGAAGTCGGATTGTGCGCACAACTCGTCCAGCGAGACCAGCACGACGCCGAGGTCGCCCGCCACGCCCTCCTTGATGAACGGGTCGAGCGCGATCACCCGCATGCCGAAGGCGTGGGCTCGCGCGGTCACTTCCTGGCCGACCCGTCCGAGGCCGACGAGGCCGAGGGTCTTGCCGCGCAGCTCGGTGCCGAGTAACTCCTGTTTGGTCCACCGGCCGTCTTTCATCGCGGTGTCCGCCCGGGCGATCGACCGCCCGAGTGTCAACATCAACGCGCAGGTGTGTTCGGCGACGCTGATGCTGTTGGCGCCGGGCGCGTTCAGCACGAGGATGCCGCGAGCGCTGGCCGCGTCGAGATCGACGTTGTCGACGCCGGTGCCCGCCCGCGCGACGACGCGCAGCCGAGGTGCCGACTCGATGAGCGACGCGTCCACCCGGGTGGTGCTCCGAACGATGAGGCCGTCAGCGTCCTTCAGGGCTTGCAGCAGTTCGTCCCGCGGCCGTCCAGCGTAGGCGTCCACCGTCCAGCCCTCGGCACGCAGCAACTCGGCGGCCGAGTCGGGGAGGGCGTCGGCAATCACGATCTTCATCGTCGGGGGTGCCGATTCAACGGCGGTCATGTAACGAGGCCTTCAGCGTGCGGACGTAATTGACGGTGTCCCACATCTCCCCGGCGCTCAGCTTGGCCGGCTCGCCTCGCACGCGGTTCGCGGCCGCGCGCGCATACAGTATAATGTCCGGAGTACGTCGGCATATCGCGCCCGTCGAGGGCACCTCGTCGCACCACGATGGTGCAAATTGCTAGAATCCCCCAGTTGACGCGGCGTAGCAGTGGGCGGCCGGACATTTTTCCACAAGGTTTTCCACAGATTCTGTGAACATCTCGCGCAGCCTTCTAGGGCTCTGACCTAAAACCTGAAACGGACGTGGCCGCGCTCCTTCTTTTCGATACGCAATCACGAAACCGAAAGTCCTCACGGCACTCATGTCTGAATCCGCACACCTGACGCCGCCGTCCGACGGGACGCCCATTACCCAAGAGGGGGGCCGTCTCGTCGTTCCGAACAATCCCATCGTGCCATTCATCGAAGGCGACGGCACGGGCCCAGACATCTGGCGGGCCAGCGTCCGCGTGTTCGATGCAGCCGTGGCCAAGGCGTTCGACGGGACGCGCCGCATTGTCTGGTTCGAGATTACCGCCGGTAAAAAGGCGAAGGCCGGCATGGACGAATGGTTGCCGCAGGCGACGCTTGACGCGATCAAGACCTACCGGGTCGCCATCAAGGGACCGCTGACGACACCGGTGGGCGGGGGCATTCGCAGCCTGAACGTGACGTTGCGTCAGGTGTTGGATCTGTACGCATGCGTGCGGCCGGTCCGTTATTTCGAGGGAACGCCATCGCCCGTGCGCCACCCGGAGCGCATGAACGTCGTCATCTTTCGTGAGAACACGGAGGATGTCTACGCCGGGGTTGAATGGGCGCGCGGTACCCCCGAGGCCACCAAGGTCATCGACTTCCTGCGGGAGGCCATGGGGCGGACCATCCAGCCAGATTCTGGAATTGGCATCAAGCCGATCTCGGGGACGGGCACCAAGCGGCTGGTTCGAATGGCGATTCGCTACGCTCAGGCCAACGGCCGCAAGACCGTCACGCTCGTCCACAAGGGCAACATCATGAAGTTCACCGAGGGGGCGTTCCGCGACTGGGGCTACGAGCTGGCCACCGAGGAATTTCGAGAGACCATCGTGACCGAAGAGGAGACCTGGGGGGGCGCGAGCCGGGACGGCAAGATTCTGGTGAATGACCGAATCGCCGACAGCATGTTCCAGCAGGTGCTGACCCGCACGGCCGACTACGACGTGTTCGCGACGCCGAACCTGAACGGCGACTACCTCTCGGATGCCTGCGCCGCGCAGGTCGGAGGGCTGGGCATGGCGCCCGGCGCGAACCTCGGCGACGAGATCGGCCTCTTCGAGGCGACCCACGGGACGGCGCCGAAGTACGCCGGGAAGGACGTCATCAACCCGAGCTCGGTCATCCTGTCGGGCGCCATGATGTTCCGCCATCTGGGCTGGGGTGAGGCGGCCGACCGGATCGAGGCGGCGCTCGGGAGGACGATCCAGCAAAAGCAGGTCACGTACGATCTGGCCCGGCAGATGGACGGGGCGACCGAGCTTCGCACGTCACAGTTCGCGGACGCGATCATTTCCAACATGTAACCGCGGTCGCGGTGGCCGCCGCACTCGCTTCAGGGAGACTGGCATGAATCGCAAAGTCACCGTCGTCGGCTCCGGCCATGTGGGGGCGACGGCTGCGCGCCGGATTGCGACAAAGGAGCTGGCCGACGTTGTCCTGTTGGACATTCTCGAGGGCGTGCCCCAGGGGAAGGGGCTCGACATGCTCGAGGCGAATCCGATCGAAAGGTCCGATGCCCGGGTGCTCGGCACGAACGACTACGCTGACACGGCGGGGTCGGACATTGTCATCGTCACGGCCGGGCTCGCCCGGAAGCCGGGGATGAGCCGTGACGACCTGCTGATGAAGAATCACGACATCATCAAGAGCGTCACGGAAAACGTCGTCAAGCACTCGCCGAACACGATCATCATCCCCGTGACCAACCCGCTCGACGCGATGTGCCAGGTGGTGTACCGCGTGAGCGGATTTCCGCGCGAGCGCGTTGTGGGCATGGCGGGCATTCTCGATTCAGCGCGCATGCGGTCCTTCATTGCGATGGAGCTCAACGTGTCCGTCGAGAACACCCACGCCTTCGTGCTCGGCGGCCACGGGGACACGATGGTCCCCTTGCCGCGCTATTCGACGGTCGCGGGCATTCCGATCACCGAGCTCATGGATGCGGCGACGATCGACCGGATCGTCAAGCGCACGGCGGGCGGCGGCGGCGAGATCGTGAAGCTGCTCGGGAGCGGGAGTGCCTACTACGCCCCGGGTTCCGCCGTCGTCGAGATGGTGGAGGCAATTTTCAAGGACAAGAAGAAGATTCTGCCGTGCGCGGCCTTCCTGCAAGGGGAGTACGGCATCAGGGACCTGTACGTCGGCGTGCCCGTCAAGCTGGGCGCACGCGGGATGGAGGAGGTCGTGCAGATCACGCTCACCCGGAACGAGCAGGCAGCGCTCCTGAAATCGGCCGACGCCGTGCAGGAGCTCGTGAGCGTCATCAAGGTGTGACGCGGTGTCAGGCCAGTGAAGATTCACGAGTACCAGGCCAAGGCCATCCTCGGACGGCATGGGGTGCCGATTCCGAGGGGCGATGTCGCCTTCTCACCGGCCCAGGCGCGCCAGGTCGCCGAGCGCCTCGCCACCGATGTGGTCGTCGTCAAGGCCCAGATTCATGCCGGTGGTCGTGGGAGGGGAGGCGGCGTCAAGCTGGCCAGGGGACCGGCCGAGGCCGAGCGGATTGCCGGCGAGATGCTCGGCATGCAGCTCGTGACCGATCAAACCGGCCCCCAAGGGCGCACGGTCGCCCGGCTGCTGGTGGAACAGGGGCTGGAGATCGACCGCGAGCTGTACCTGGGCCTCGTCCTGGATCGGGCCGCGGAGCGCCCCGTGATGATGGCCAGTTCGGCCGGCGGTGTCGAGATCGAGCGGGTGGCGGCGGACAGCCCGGAGCTGATCTTCCGTGAGCATGCCCATCCGACCGCAGGCGTTGCACCATATCAGGCCCGTGGGCTGGCCTTTGCGCTCGGTTTGGGGCCGGAGCTCGCCGGGCAGACGGTGAAGGTCATGACGAGCCTGTACGACGCCTTCCAGGCGACCGACGCGTCGCTGCTCGAAATTAATCCGCTGGTGGTGACGCGGAGCGGGCAGCTCCTGGCGCTCGACGCCAAGATCACCCTGGACGACAACGCTATGTTCCGGCACGGCGATCTGGCGAAGCTGCGGGACCTTGCCGAGGAGGACCCGCTCGAGATCGAAGCGTCGAAGCACGCGCTCAGCTACGTCAAGCTGGACGGCACGGTCGGGTGCATGGTGAACGGCGCCGGCCTGGCGATGGCGACGATGGATATCATCAAGCTGGCGGGCGGGGAGCCGGCGAATTTTCTGGACGTCGGCGGCGGCGCGAATGCCGAGCAGATCCGGAACGCCTTCACGATTCTGATGTCCGACGCCAGCGTGCGGACGGTGCTCATCAATATCTTTGGCGGCATCCTGCGTTGCGACGTCCTGGCGGAGGGCGTCATCGCCGCCGTCCGGGAGCTTGACGTCCGGATGCCGGTCGTCATCCGGATGGAAGGGACCAATGTCGAGCGGGGCCGTGAGATGCTGCAGGACAGCGGCCTCGACTTTCGCACTGCGGGGACGATGGCGCAGGCGGCCGAGTTGGCCGTCGCGGCCGGCCGGGCCTGATCGAGCAATGGCGATTCTGATTGACACCCGGACGCGGCTGCTGGTGCAGGGGCTGACCGGGCGTGAAGGCACGTTTCACGCCAGGCAGGCAGCCGAGTACGGCACCACGGTGGTCGGCGGCGTCACACCCGGCAAGGGCGGGACGACCCACGAAGAGTGGCCCGTGTTCGACACGGTCGCGAAGGCCGTCGAGGCGACCGGCGCGAACGCGTCGTTGATCTTCGTGCCGCCCAGGTTTGCCGCCGACGCCATCGAGGAAACGGCCGACGCCGGGGTACCGCTGGTGGTCTGCATCACCGAAGGGATTCCGACGCTCGACATGGTGCGGACCATTTCGCTGCTCGACCCGCAGGCGAGTCGGCTCGTCGGGCCGAACTGTCCGGGCCTGATTTCGCCGGGCAAGAGCAAGGTCGGAATCATTCCCGGCCACATCTGCCGGGAAGGCCGGGTGGGGATCGTGTCGCGCAGCGGCACCCTGACCTATGAGGCGATCCACCAACTGACCGAGCTCGGGCTGGGCCAGAGCACCTGTCTCGGGATTGGCGGGGATCCGCTCATCGGGACCTCTTTCGTCGATGCGTTGCGGTTGTTCACGGCCGACGACGAAACCGACGCCGTGGTGATGATTGGCGAAATCGGCGGTTCCGCCGAGGAGGACGCCGCGAGCTTCATCCAGGCCGAATTCCGAAAGCCCGTGGTCGGCTTCATCGCGGGGCAGACCGCGCCGCCGGGGCGCCGCATGGGGCACGCGGGTGCTATCATCGCAGGCGGCAAGGGCACGGCGGCCGAGAAGATGGACGCCCTGTCGAAGGCGGGCGTGCGCGTGGTCCAGAGCCCAGCCGATCTCGGCCGCGCCATAGCTGAGGCACTGGCGTCCTAGCAGTCCGATGTTCGGGTTCGGTGTGTCGGCTGCGTTGCAGAATTCCGCAAAATACCCCGGATTTAGGCGGGATCTCGTGCTAGACTGGATGGTACGACGCACGAGGTTTCTCCGGCCCGAGGGGCGCCCGCCTAGTAGGCCCAGGGCCGGGGAGGGGGGATCCCCGCGTGTCGAGCGATCGGCTCGGCAAGGATACGGCTGAATGTCGCCCACAGAAGTTGCGGTCCAGGACATCGCAGCAAGCTCAGCAACCCACCCAATCGTCAACGATTTCAACATTCAGGTCGCCACGGTCAACGGGTCAGGCAGCCAGACGGCCAACATGGTGCTGCTCCGCTCCATCTTCCAGATGGGGATCCCGGTGTCTGGGAAAAACCTGTTTCCGTCGAACATCGCCGGCTTGCCGACGTGGTACACGATTCGCGCGAGCAAGGACGGCTATGTGGGACGCAAGCGCGAGGTCGACATCCTCGTCGCGATGAATGCCGAGACGGCGCGCGACGACGTCATGGGGCTCGAGCCGGGGGCGACGGTCGTCTACGACGAGCCGCTGAAGCTGAGCGCGCTGCGTGACGATCTGACCTTCTATCCGGTGCCGTTCGACAAGCTCGTCGCCGCGTCCTGTCCGGACGCCAAGCTCAGGCGCCTGGTCCGGAACACGATCTACGACGGCGTGCTGGCCCAGCTGCTGCACATCGACCGCCAGCAGATCGAGGCGGCGCTGAAAAGGCAGCTCGGTCGAAAGGTCATGGCGTTCGCCGTGAATCAGGCGGCGCTCGAGTGCGGCTACGAGTACGCCGCGGAGCATCTGACGAAGCAGGATCCATTCGTGTTCGAGCCGATGGACAGGACGCGCGGCAAGATCCTGATTGACGGCAACGCCGCCGCCGCGCTGGGCGCCTTGATGGCGGGCGTGACGGTTGTGGCCTGGTATCCGATCACGCCCTCGTCGTCGCTGTGCGAGACGCTCATCGACTACATGCGCAAGTACCGGATTGACTCCGAGACGGGCAAGGCGACGTTCGCGGTCATCCAGGCCGAGGACGAGGTGGCGGCCATCGGCATGACGATCGGCGCGGGCTGGGCGGGCGCGCGGTCGATGACCTCGACGTCAGGGCCTGGCATTTCGTTGATGGCCGAGTTCGCGGGGCTCGGCTACTACGCCGAGGTGCCGGCCGTCATCTTCGACGTGCAGCGTGTCGGCCCGTCGACCGGCTTGCCGACGCGCACGGCCCAGGGCGATATTCTCTCGACGGCGGTGCTGTCGCACGGGGACACGAAGCATCTATTACTGCTGCCCGCGTCGGTGGCCGAGTGCTACTCGATGGCCACGCAGGCGTTTGACTTGGCCGAGCGGTTTCAGACGCCGGTGTTCGTCATGAGCGATCTCGACCTGGGCATGAATACCTGGATGTCGGATTCCTTCGAGTATCCGACGACGCCGCCGGACCGCGGTAAGCTGCTCGACGCCGACACCCTGGCGCGGTTGGGCGACTGGGGTCGGTACAGGGATGTCGACGGCGACGGGATCCCGTATCGCTCGCTGCCGGGTGACGGGATGCCGGCCTATTTCTGCCGCGGCTCGGGGCATGACGCCAATGCGGAGTACAGCGAGCGCGCGGAGGATTACGAGAACAACCTCACGCGGCTGGCCAGAAAGTTCGACACCGCCCGCGGCGCCGTGCCGGTGCCGGTCATCGAGCGCGAGGGTGACGGGCCGATCGGCGTGATCGCCTACGGGACCACGCACTGGGCGATGCTCGAGAGTTGCGATCAGCTGCGCCAGCAGGCGGGGGTGCGCCCCGCGTATTTCCGGCTGCGGGCCTTCCCGTTCACGTCCGACCTTGGCGCGTTCATCGACCGGTGCGAGCGGGTCTACGTCGTGGAGCAGAACCGTGATGCGCAGATACTGACGCTCATGCGCATGGAGCTGTCGCCGGACCGGCTCGCCAAGCTGCGGAGTGTGCTGCACTTTAACGGGCTGCCCGTCGACGCGCAAACGATCACGGACGCGATTCTGGCACAGGAAGGACAGGCACTGGCGCCGGCGACCGACGCGCAGACCGCGTAGCGGCAGCAGCCCGTGGTGAAAGTCCAGCGTCGCATCGAGAATGGTGATGCGCCCGGCTGGCAAGGCGCGACGAGGGAAAATACCGGCTGTATTTGACCGAGGAGTAACGCGGCCAGGCGGGATGCAGCGCCGGTCGAATGCAGCGGGATTTTCACCACGGGCTGCTAACCTCGTGCCAGGTATTGGATGACCGAGATAGGAAGCAAGGCAGGTAGCGTTTCGATGGCGACGACAGCCTCTACCCCACGGAAGAAAGTCAACCGAATCGGCCTCGAGGTGCAGCCCTACCGGGGCAGTAAGACCACGTTGTGCGCCGGCTGCGGGCACAACGCCATCTCGGAACGGATCATCGATGCGTTCTTCGAGATGGGCATCGAGCCCAGCCGGGTCATGAAGCTGTCTGGCATCGGCTGCTCGAGCAAGAGCCCTACGTACTTTCTCGGCGGCTCGCACGGCTTCAACGGCGTCCACGGTCGGATGCCGTCGATCGGCACCGGCGCTGTCATCGCGAACAAGCAGATGATCGCCATCGGCGCCAGCGGCGACGGTGACTCCGGCGCCATTGGCATCGGCCAGTTCGTCCACCTAATGCGCCGCAACCTGCCGATCATCTACATCATCGAGGACAACGGCTGCTACGGCCTCACGAAAGGACAGTTCTCGCCGACGGCCGACCTCGGGTCGAAGCTCAAGACCGGTGTCGTGAACGACCTGCCGCCGATTGACATGTGCACGCTAGCCATCGAATTGGGCGCGTCGTTCGTGGCCCGCTCATTTTCGGGCGACAAGAAGCAGCTCACGTCCGTGTTGAAGGCGGCGCTCAGTCATCGCGGCACGGCCATGATCGACGTGATCTCGCCGTGCGTCACCTTCAATGACCACGTGGGATCGACGAAGAGTTACGCCTACAGCAAGGATCACGATGAGCCACTGGGCGAGATCAACTTCATCCCGTATTTTCAGGAGATCGACGTCGAGTACGAGGACGGGTCGACCTATACGGTGAAGATGCACGACGGTTCGCATTTGGTGCTGAAGAAGATCGACACGGATTACGACCCGACCGATCGGCTCGAGGCGATGCGTCTCCTGCACGAGACCAAGCGGCGCGGTGAGTTTGCGACCGGTGTGCTCTATGTCGAGCCTGACAGGGAGGACTTCATCGAGTTGCTCAACCTTGTCGATGAGCCACTGGCCAGGCTCCCGCTCGAGCAGGTCCGGCCGACCGAGCGGGCGTTCGCGGAGATCATGAAAGAGCTTCGGTAGTAACGCGGCTGCGTCATGACGCCGCGGAATGACAATGACCCGGCCGCGCGCTGCGCGGCCTTTTTTTCTGAACGCGGCCTCGGAGCAGCCCGTGGTGAAAGTCCCGCGTCGCACCGAGGCCGGCGAAGCGCCCGCCTCGCAAGGCGTGAGGAGGGAGAATACCGGGAGTATTCGACCGACGAGCCACGCCGCGGGACGGGATGCATCGCCGGTCGAATGCAGCGGGACTTTCACCACGGGCTGCTCGGGCGCCCGGACCGAAAGGTATAATCCCCGACCATGGAGCGGACGCTGGCCATCATCAAGCCGGATGCTGTCGCGGCGAGGCACACGGGCGCTATCCTGCAGCGTATCGAGGCGGCCGGCTTCTCGGTCCTCGCCATGCGCCTGGTGCGGCTGTCGGTGCACGACGCCGAGGGCTTCTATGCGGTGCACCGGGAACGCCCGTTCTTCGGCAGCCTGACGCGGTTCATGTCCTCCGGGCCGGCGGTCGTGCTGGCGCTCGAGACGCCCGACGCCATCCGCAAATGGCGCGATCTGATGGGTGCGACCGACCCGGGCAAGGCTGCGGCGGGCACGATCCGGCAGGAGTTCGGAACGTCGATCGAGCACAATGCCACCCACGGGTCGGATGCGCTGGACACGGCCGCTTTCGAACTCGGGTATTTCTTTGCGGGCGTGGAATGTGGCGGAGGAGGAGCCTAGCACACGTGGTGAAAGTCTCACTGCATTCGGCTGGCGCCGCATCCCGCCATGGGCGGCGCGGGGCGTTGTCCACGATGGGTCGAATACTCCCGGTATTCTCCCTCCTCGCGCCTTGCCCTGGGCGACCGCAGCATTGGTTCAGTGGGGCCTCGATGCGACGCGGGACTTTCACCACAGGCTGCTAGGGCATCATGGGCAAGACGCTGGTGCTCATCGGGTTGGCGACTGCCGCGCTGGGCGGGCTCGTGATGCTCGGCGTGCCACTCGGGCGGCTGCCCGGGGACCTGGTGTTTCGACGGGGTCATGCGACGGTGTACGTTCCCATCACCACGTCGATCGTCCTGAGCGTCTTGCTGACGGTGGTGTTGGCGTGGCTACGGCGTTGATTGCAGGCGCGGACCTGTCTCGATGAGCATCAAATCCGACCGGTGGATCGCGCGGATGGCGAACGAGCACAAGATGATCGAACCGTTCGTCGAGACGCAGGTTCGCAGCGGCGTCATTTCGTACGGCTTGTCGTCGTATGGCTACGACATCCGGGTGGCAGACGAGTTCAAGATCTTCACGAACATCAACAATACCTTGATCGATCCGAAGGCGTTCGATCCGCGGTCGTTCATCGACCTGAAAGCCGCCGAGTGCATCGTGCCACCCAACTCGTTCGCGCTCGCGCGGACGATCGAGTACTTTCGGATTCCGCGCGACGTGCTCACCGTGTGCCTCGGAAAATCGACCTACGCACGGTGCGGGATCATCGTGAACGTGACGCCCTTCGAGCCGGAGTGGGAGGGGACGGCGACGCTCGAGATTTCGAATACGACGCCGCTGCCGGCCAAGATCTACGCGAACGAAGGGATTGCGCAGGTGTTGTTCTTTCAGAGCGACGAAGTCTGTCAGACATCCTACGCCGACAAGAAGGGTAAGTACCAGACGCAACGCGAGGTGACGCTGCCGAAGATTTGACAGCCGGAAGGCCTCTCTGCTTTGACCGATTTTCGTGCTTTGCGCTAAAATCTGCGGTTAACGTGCGGCGGTCCGCGACACTCTAGCGACACCATGGAGAAACTCGGCGAGCGAGATTCGGAGCAAGGCCAGGGTACGATAACCGCGCGACCCGCGCTCGCGGTCCAATTTTTTCTCATCCCGCTCGTCGTCGTCGGAGCGGTCACCATGTTGTACGGAGGGTTCCGCTGGCTGCTGGAGGACGAGCGGACCCCCCAGGAGTATCTGAGCGACATCCGGATAGGTGGACGGGAGCGGCGCTGGCCGGCCGCGTTCGAACTGTCTCGGCTGATGGCCGATCCAGACGTGCAGGCATCCGAGCCGACGCTGGGACCGGCGCTGGTCCGGGCGTTCGTCGAATCGGATGGGGACGACCCGAGAGTGCGCCGCTACCTGGCGCTGGCCGTGGGGCGACTCACGGCGCCGCCGGCCGACGCGGTGCCACGGCTCGTCGAGGCGCTCGACGATCCGGAGAGCGAGACCCGCATCAGCGTCATCTGGGCGCTCGGGTCGCTCGGCGACGCCGGTGTTGTCCCAGAGTTGCTGCCGATGTATCGTTCGGACGACGCCGGGGTTCGGAAGATGACGGTCTACGCACTGGGCGCGCTGCCCGGGGAGGACCAAATCGACACGCTGCGCACCGCGTTGAACGATCCCGCGCCTGACGTGCAGTGGAACGCCGCGGTCGCGCTGGCGCGTCACGGCAGCTCGCAAGGTGCGTCCGTGTTGGGCCGGATGCTCGATCGGGAATACGTCGAGCGAATGGTGGAGCCGGCGGCCGGTGTCGGTATGGACGAGATCGATCGGGTCGGCGAGGTGATGGTGAGCGGGCTGCAGGCCGTGGGCGCGCTCGGCGTTGAGAGTCTGCGGGACGTGGTGACGCGTCTGAGCCAGGACGACGAGAACCTGCGGGTGCGACAGGCGGCCATCGAGGCGGTGGCGGCGTTCGAGGCCGGCCCGCGAATCGGGTTGAACGGGCAGGTCAGATGAGAGACGTCAGAGGATCGATGGACGGCGTGGCTTCGCCAGGCGCAGCGAGCGGGCTGAACAGACGATGCGCCAAGCCGCAGGATTGAAGGAATCGCATGGCTGAAGAACCGAACGCTCAACCGGCGGTCACGTCGCCTTCGGCACCGAAGGGGGCGGCTGTCAAACCTGGTGCGCCGGCCGTTCCTCCGAACCTGGTGGGCAAGACCACGTCGGCTGCCGCGGCGAGCGGGCGGACGGCGGCGAAGAAGAAGGTGGCGGACGACACCTCACCGCTTGTGTCGCGACGGTACTGGCTCGGGCTGGCGTGGGGTTCCTTCACGGCGGCCTCCGCCGTGGCGCTCGCCGCCACCGGGCGGTTCATGTTCCCGAACGTCCTCAACGAGCCGCCGCAGCAGTTCAAGATCGGAGTCCCGGCCGAGTACGGCCCGGGCGTCGATGAACGCTGGAAGGATCGGTTCGGCGTCTGGATCATCCGGACGCCGAGCGACATCGTGTACAACGTCAGCGGCTTCTACGCGCTGATCGTGACCTGCACCCACCTGGGCTGCACGCCGAACTGGCTGTTGGCGGAATCCAAGTTCAAGTGCCCGTGCCATGGCAGTGGCTTTCGGCCGACCGGCATTAACTTCGAAGGCCCGGCGCCGCGCCCGCTGGAGCGCGCGCGGATCGTGCTCGCCGAGGACGGCCAGATCTTGGTCGACAAGGCGCAGAAGTTCCAGTTCGAGATGGGGCAGTGGGCCAATCCGGAGTCGTTCCTGCGCGTCTAGTCATTCGTCATGCCGCTTGCGTGAGTTTTATGGCTGATACCAAGATCATCGCTCCCAAGGAAAGTGCGCTCGAGCGCTCCTGGAACTGGCTCACCGAGACGCAGATCTGGAAGTCCGTCTTCCGGCACGACGCCCCGATCAGCGACCGCAATCGGGTGCTGGTGGTGCTCTCGAACGTGTTCTTGCACCTTCATCCGGTCCGGCTCAGGAAATCAGGTGTCCGGCTACGCTACACCTGGTGCATGGGCGGCCTGAGCTTCTTCCTGTTCCTCGTGCTCACCTTCACCGGCGTCTTGCTCATGTTCTACTACCGGCCGACGCTGGAGTACGCCTACACGGACATCGTGGGGCTTCGGGAGCATGTGCCGCTCGGGATCATGCGTGAGATGCACCGGTGGGGCGCGCACGCCATGGTCATCACCGTGTGGCTGCACATGTTCCGCGTGTTCATGACCGGCTCCTACAAGCCGCCGCGCGAGTTCAACTGGAACGTCGGCGTCATCATGCTCGTGCTGACGTTGCTGCTGTCGTTCACCGGGTATCTGCTGCCGTGGGATCAGCTGGCGATCTGGGCGATCACCGTTGGGTCCAATATGGCGCGCGCGACCCCGTTCCTGGGGCATGAGGGGCCGGGGGCGGCGCTGCTGGCGCTAGGCGACGTGAGGCTGATTCACGCCGCCGACGACGCGAGGTTCGCACTGCTCGGCGGCACCTTCGTCGGAGAGGGGGCGCTGCTTCGCTTTTACGTGCTGCACTGCGTCGGCTTGCCGCTGGTGATTGCGTTCCTGATGGCGGTGCACTTCTGGCGCGTCCGCAAGGACGGTGGTATCTCTGGTCCAGTCTAAGGGTAGCAGGCCGTGGCGGAAGTCCGGCGTCGCACCGAGGGCCCCTGCATTGAAGCCGCGGTCCGCTTGGGCGAGGCGCGACGAGTGAGAATATTGTGAATATTTGTGAGAATATTGTGAATATTTGAATGAGAAGTAACGCGGGCAGTGGGGATGCATCGCCGGCCGAATGCAGCCGGACTTTCACCACGGCCTGCTAGAGGGCTGTTCGATTCATGGATGCGATCAAGGAATTTTTTAATTTCTTCGCCGACCCGCGAGTGTTTTTCCTGCTGTCGCTGTCAGCGCTGGCCTTCGTCGTCTGGCGGCGCGACGTCTTCACGACGCTGCGCGTCGGCTACGGCGGGCAAATATTTCTGTTACTGTTCTTCGGTCTGGGCCTTTTCGATCCCAATTTTCGCCTGATCGTCGCGAAGCCGGACAACGTCCCGATTGTCGGCTTGATCTTTCTGCTGCTGTTCTTCACCTGGTACGCCATGCGTCAGGCGGTGACGAACGACACGCGGATCGCGGCGGGCCAGCCGGTCAACGAGAAGGTGGAAGAGGATCGGGTCTGGGTCTGGCCCGACCTCGTCTACATTGAATTGATCTGCCTGATTCTCTTTTCGGTCTTGCTCATCGTGTGGTCGATCATGCTCAAGGCGCCGCTCGAGCAGCCGGCCAACAGCGCGGCAACGCCCAACCCGTCTAAGGCCCCGTGGTACTTCCTGGGCTTGCAGGAGATGCTCGTCTATTTCGACCCGTGGCTGGCGGGCGTCGTCCTGCCCACCCTGATCATCGTCGGCCTGATGGCGATTCCGTATCTCGACACGAACCCGAAAGGGAACGGTTATTACACGTTCAAGGAGCGCAAGGCGGAGATTACGATTTTCCTGTTCGGCTTCGTCGTGCTCTGGTCGTCGCTGATCGTCCTGGGCACGTTTCTGCGGGGGCCGAACTGGAATTTCTTCGGCCCGTTCGAGTACTGGGACATCCACAAGCTCGAGGCGCTCACGAACGTGAACCTGTCGGAGTACGTCTGGCTGCGCGGGCTGGGGACCGGCCTGCCGTCCAACTGGTTCGTCCGAGAGTTGTTCGGCATCGCCCTGGTGTTGGTGTACATCCTCGCGCTGCCGGTGATTCTCGCCGGCAGTGTGTTCAGGGGGTACTACGAGAAGCTCGGTCCGACGAGGTTCTACGTGGGCGTGTTCCTGTTCCTGATGATGCTCGCACTGCCGGTGAAGATGTTGTGCCGGTGGCTGTTCAATTTGAAATACATCGTCGCGATTCCGGAGTTCTTCTTCAACATCTGATCGACCACGCACATGGCTGACAAGAAGGCTGTTGGGCACGCCTACAACATCGACTTCCTGAACGTCGTCTTTGCGGCATCGAACATCTTCCTGCTCATCTCGGTACTGTGGATGGTCTGGGATGACTACGATCGCGACTGGAAGAACTACCAGCGCCGGTTCGTGCAGCTTGAGACGGAGGTGACCCGCGTCGGCCTGGCAGCGGCGATGGCCGACGTCGACGCGGCGGAGCTGGCGCGGCTGCAGGGCGAACACGTGGCTGCGGAGTTGGCGTTGGCAGCCCAGCAAGATCAGATTGCGGCGCTTGAGGAACAGGAGGGGATCCTCGATACGGAACTGGCGATCGCAGACCAGCGTCAGCAGTTCGCCAAGGCCACCTACGACGTTGACAAGTACGCGTTCGAGGTGGATCGCGAGGGCGCCGACCCGGCCAGCTACGCCGGTCGGGAAGCGGACATCGACGCCCAGTACGACGCGTGGCTGGAGCTCGGACTCGAGGTCGAGCGCCTGACGGCTGAGCGCGACGGCGTGCGTGCACAGCTCGCCGATCTGCGGCGGGGGGTGACCGACCTGGACGACCAGATTGGGGAGTTGACGAGCGAAACGACGCGGTTGGAAGGCCAGGTCGATGGTTTGGCGCCGAGCTTCGTCGAGGACTATCTGCTGAATGCGCCGCTGATCGATTTCATGGCGCCGACGCTGACGGTGCGGCAGGTGATGACGCCGAACATGCTCGACGACCTGAACTTCATCCGTGTGCCGAAGATCGATCGGTGCACGACGTGCCATCTGGCGATCGATCGGGAGGGATACGAGGAGTATCCGCAGCCGTTCACGACCCATCCAGACCTGGATGTCTACGTCGGCGGCGCGTCGTCGCATCCGCTCGAGACGACCGGCTGCACCGTGTGTCACGAGGGCATGGCGCAGTCGATCAACTTCCGCGACGCGTCGCACACGCCGTCCAGCGACGAGCAGGAGCACGCCTGGGAGGAAGCGTACGGCTGGGAAGAGCCGCATCTGTGGGATTACCCGATGCTCCCCTCCGGGATGGCCGAGGCCTCCTGCGCAAAGTGCCACACCGAGGAAGTGCACGTGCCCGAGGCGGACGTCCTGAACCTGGCCTACGGCCTCTACGAGCGTGCCGGCTGCTACGCGTGTCACAAGACGCTCGGCTTCGAGGACCTGCGGAGGCCGGGCCCGAGCCTGAGAAAGGTCGAGGCCAAGCTCACGCCGGAGTGGGTGGCCGGCTGGATCCGCGATCCGCGGGCCGTCAAGCCGACGACCTGGATGCCCAGGGTCTGGTACAACTCGAACACGTCCTCGCCGGAAGACGCGGAGCGGAACGAGGTCGAGATCGACGCGGCCGTGGCCTATCTGTTCGCGAACTCCGCCGATCACGAGTTCGCCGCACGGTCCGTACCGCGCGGTGACGCGGCCGAGGGGCTGCGGCTCGTCGAGTCGGTCGGCTGTCTGGCGTGCCACGTCACCGGGGACGATGAGCGACTGGAGGCGGGGCCGCGGCGGACCTTCGGACAGGCGCTGCAGAACATCGGAAGCAAGACGACCGACGAATGGGTGTTCGACTGGGTGCGGGATCCGCAGCACTACAGTGAGGACACCTACATGCCTAATCTGCGGCTGTCAGACCAGGAGGCGGCCGACGTGGCGGCGTATCTGATGACCCTGACCGGCGGCAACCCGCGGGACGCCGAGGCGACCTACGACCAGGCGTTCGCCGACTCGGTCCTGCTCGACCACCTGAAAGCGGTCGTGCCGACCGCCGAAGCGGAGGCTATGGTGGCCGGCATGTCGGCCGAGGAGCGGACGGTCGAATTGGGCGAGCGCGTCATCCTGCGCTACGGCTGCTTCAGCTGCCACGATATCGCCGGCTTCGAGGACGCGCGGCCCATCGGGACAGAGCTGTCCCAGGAGGGCACGAAGCTGCTCATGCAGCTCGACTTCGCCCATGTGGAGCTCCCGCACACCAAGATAGCCTGGTTCGAGAACAAGCTGCTCGATCCGAGCGTGTACGACCAGAACCGCGTGCTGCAGCCGCTTGAAAAGCTGCGGATGCCCAACTACGGCTTCAGTTCCGAGGAAGCCGGTCTGCTCGTGACCGCCCTCATGAGCTTCCAGCGCGAGGTGCAGCCCGCCGCTGCCCTGGTGCCCGGCTCTGCCCGCAACGACGCACTGCGGATCGGCCGGGCCCTCGTGCGCCGGCGCAACTGCGTCGCCTGCCATGAGATCGAGAATGACGGCGGGGACTACCGGACACTGGTGGACGACCCGGCGCTCGCGCCGCCGCTGCTGACGCCTGAGGGGGCGAAGGTGCAGCCAGATTGGCTGTACGCTTTCCTCAAGGGGCCGATTGAGATCCGGCCCTGGTTGGACGTGCGGATGCCAACGTTCACGCTGGAGGACGAGCACTGGAACCAGGTGCTGGACTATTTCGGCGCCATCTCCGACTCGATCGGGGAGTTCCGGGCGCACACGGTGGTGACGTCGAGGGGCGGCGCGGTGGCGACCGGGGCGGAACTGTTTGACCTCCTCAGATGTCAGCAGTGCCACGTGCTCGACGTCATTCCGGAGGGGCAGCCGACGGAGAACCTGGCGCCGGATCTCAGAATGACGCCGGAGCGGTTGCAGGCCGACTGGATCATCGACTGGATTCGCGATCCGCAGAGCATTCAGCCGGGAACGCGGATGCCGGCCTTCTGGCCCGACTATCCGGAGACCTTCTATACGCAGTTCGATCAGACCGCCGAACCGCAGATTCGCGCCATTCGGGACCACATGCTGACGTTCCGCGGCGGTCCTCGTCCGGTTGACCCGGTGGTCGAGGCAGGCGAGGAGTTCTAGGAGCCCGTCCGAGTATTGTCGAGTCGGGAACGGGGCACGGGTACGGGCACGGCGTTAGCCGCGCCCGTGCTGCGTCAGGTGAGATCGCCAGAGGTCGCGAGTGTAGCGCCCGCCGCCGTCATCGCGTCGAGCGCGCGCGCGCCATCGCCCGGCGCCAGTTCCACCGCAGCGACCGCGTCCGTGATCACCGTCACGGCAGGGCCATGTGCAAGCGCGTCCAGTACCGTCTGCTGCACACAGTAGTCGGTGGCCAGGCCGCCGACGTAGAGGCGCTCGATGCGACGGTCGGCGAGCGCACTGGAGAGCGAGCGCCCTTCGGGCGTCGTGCCGTCGAAGGCAGAATAGCCGTCCTCGCCTGGTGCCTGCCCCTTGCTGATCCAGATGGTGCCGGCGGGGAGTTGAAGGTCCTCATGGAAGGCCGCGCCGGCAGTGCCGGCCACGCAATGCGGCGGCCAGGCCCCGCCGCAGCCGCGGAAGTGGGTCGTCCGGGCCGGATGCCAGTCGCGCGACGCCAGGATGGACGCTCCCTGAGGCGTCAGCAGGCGGATCACCTGGTTGAGAACCGGTACGACCCAGTCGCCGCCCCGGACGGCGAGGGCGCCGCCTTCACAGAAATCCTTCTGGACGTCGACGATCAGCAGAGCCGTACGCGGCACATCCGGCATAGTGATTACGATAGCAGATAGGTGTTAGCGGATAGGAGTTAGGAGTTAGGACATGATCCTCCTTACCGGGATTTTTATTTTACCTGTCCCGGATGGCACCGTTATACACCCGACCGCCGCCGCGCGCACGAATTTCTGTTCGTCGCACAATCGTCCAGCTCCAGAGACTGTCACTCAGCCCGCGCTGACGTGCGACCGACTGGAGCCGCTGTTTTCACGGCATTTCTCAGACACTGGTCCACACGTGCGCCGTTTCTTCGCCGGAGTTCCTCGGGAAGCGGTCGCCCGCTATCCTCCCGGCACGGGCAGCGCCCAGATCCTCCGCAGCATGTCGCCGAACAGCCGACGGGTCAGATGCCCTTCTGCCAGCAGGAGCCAGTAGTCCCTGGCATGCTTCACCAGCCGGCCTCCGGTTTTCACCAGCCGCTGCTGGAGACTCGTGAGCGACCAGCGCGTGACCCGCGGCGGCAGGACCCATCTGCGCCAGAGGTTGCCCAGGTTGTAGGCCAGGACACTCAGTTGCAGGCGCACTTCGTTCGCCCGGAACCGAGGGCACGACAGCCGCGTCCAGTGGGTGGCCTGCTTGCCTTCCTTGATCCATTGCTCCGCCGTGCCGCGCTTGTTGTAGAACCGTACGACCGAGCGGCTCGGGAGGGCCATCTTGGTCACGATGAAGCCGACGCGCGGGAACAGCTCCCCTCGGTGGTGCTCCACCTTGGCGACAATCCGTCTGGGCGTGGTCCAGCTCTTCGCCTGATAGCGGAAACTCTTGTAGCGCACCAAGGGCTTGCGGCTCGGCCGTCCCGGCGGACGAAAGAGGAGGGCTTCGATTTCCAGCTCCACGCTCTTGTTCGCCGGCATGCGGATGACATAGTCCACGTCGCGCGTCTCGAGCGCGTCGTAGATCTCCGGCTTGGCAAACGCCGCGTCCGCGCGGAACGCCACGCGCGTACCCTCCGCCTGCTGCCGGTCAATTTCCGGCACGAGCAGGTCGTCCCAATCGTCGGCGCTATGCACGTTGCCGGGCCGCAGCGGGGCGGCCACGCAGTCGCCGTGCTCGTTGAACAGAAACAGCGGGTGGTAACAGACTGATTCAAAGTGCCCGTTGTACGCGCTCCCTTCCTGCGCCCCATGCACCGGGCTCTCACTCGAATCCATGTCGAGCACAATCCGGCCGGCGCGCGTTGGCATCTCAGCCTGTGCGAGCACCTCCCGGTTCACGGCCATCAGCCCGACGAGCTTCTCCTCTCGGGTCAGCAGCTCAGTCTCGAACCAATGCAGCGGCGAGGTCAGCGCGCCACCGCGGTCCCAGAGCGTTGGCGCCCCGATGAGACGAAACGTCGGGTCCGCCGACACGCGCACCGCATCGTTCAGGTCTTCGTAGCCCGCGAGCCGACTGTAGACCGACTGTCGCAGGAGATCCGCCAGGCTGAACTGGGTGTGCAAGCCCTGTCGGGAGTCGCTCAGGTGCTCGGCGATGAGTGTCGCCAGCCCCAGGCGTTCATCCAACTCGCGCACCAGAAGGAGACCGGCGTCGGAGGTGATGCGCGACCCCTGGAATGCGACCTTCAGAAAGCCATTGAACGTGAACTGAAACGCCTCGTGCTGTCATTCACCCACAGGGTGTCACCCTCCGTGGCGGGGTTCCTTGCGTCGGAGCCCCGGAAATCAAGGCGCGGCGACTGGCCTGCCGATACGGTACCATAGCCAAATCGGAAATCCGAGTCTAACCCCCAGCGTAGCGTCACGTAAATAGCTTTACAATGTACCACAGAAGGCGTATGGTGCGCAGCATGTGGAACCCTGCGAAGGCATTGGCCCTTACACGGGTGCAACGCACGGGGCTCGAGGCACTGGTGCGCAGCGGCAAGACGCCGCAGCGCGTGTCGGCACGCGCGATGATTGTGCTCGCGGCGAGTGAGGGCAAACCCATTAATGCGATTGCGAAAGAGTTCGGGGTGAGCCGGCCGACGGTGTACCTGTGGCGGCGTCGCTTTCAGCAGGTCGGCGTGCTCGGCCTGATGAAGGATGCCCCACGGCCAGGTCGACGCCCCGCGCTGACGGCCCAGGCCATCGCGGCCGTGGTCGACGCGACCTTGCAGACGACGCCGCCCGATGCGACGCACTGGAGCGTGCGGACGATGGCGAAGGCGCAAGGGCTCAGCCACGCGGTGGTCCATCGCATCTGGCGCGCGCATGGGTTGCAGCCGCATCGCGTCGAAACCTTCAAACTCAGCCGCGATCCCAACTTCGTGAAGAAGTTGCGGGATGTCGTGGGCGTCTACCTCCATCCGCCCGACAACGCCTTGGTCTTTTGTGTCGATGAGAAACCGCAGGTGCAGGCCCTGGATCGAACCGCGCCGGTGCTCCCGTTGCGAAGGGGCATTCCCGCGCGCCAGACGCACGACTATATCCGTCACGGCACGACAAACCTGTTTACGGCGCTGAACGTCTTGGATGGCACCGTCCTCGCGCGGTGTGCGCCGCGGAAACGGCACACGGAGTTCCTGGCCTTCTTGAATCAGCTGCATCGCGCAGTCCCCAAGCGGCGCGATATCCATCTCATTCTCGACAACTACGGCACGCACACGCATCCGAAAGTCGAACAGTGGTTCGCTGATCACCCGCGCTACTACCGTCACTTCGTCCCCACAAGCGCCTCGTGGCTCAACTTGATCGAGCGCTGGTTCGCGGAGATCACTCGGAAACGGATTCGCCGCGGCACGTTCCGGAGCCTGCCGGATCTGATTCGTGCCATCGAAGAGTATGTGACGCACCACAACCGCTCGGCCGAGCCCTTCATTTGGACGGCGCCCGCGGCCACGATTCTCCGAAAGGTGCGCCATTGTAAAGAAGCGTTAGAGACAGCACACTAGCAGCTGGCTCCTTGCTCCTTGCTACTGGCGAGAGCCTCGTGATGCCTACCGCCCTGTCCACCGATCTCTACGAGTTGACGATGGCGGCCGGGTACGTCGCCGGCGGGCATGGGCGCGCCACGTTCGACCTGTATGTCCGACAGCTGCCCTTCGAGCGATCGTTCCTGGTCGCCGCCGGGCTGGAGCAGGTGCTGGCGCATCTGTCGGCGCTGCGCTTTACCCAGGAGGAGATAGCCTACCTGCGGTCGGTCCCGGCGATGGCCGGCGTCGATGATGAATTCTTCGAACGTTATCTGGCCGAGTTTCGGTTTTGCGGGGAGGTCTGGGCCGTGTCGGAGGGTACGCCGGTGTTCGCCGAGGAGCCGATCCTGACGGTGACCGCGTCGATCGCCGAAGCGCAGATCGTCGAGACGGCCCTTCTGGCGATCCTCGGGTTCCAGACGTCGGTGGCGACGAAGGCGGCGCGGGTCGTGGCGGCGGCCGGGGGACGGCCGGTGGTCGAATTCGGGGGCCGACGTGCGCACGGGCCAGATGCGGCGTGGGCGGCGGCGCGGGCGGCCTTCGTGGGTGGCTGCGAAGCGACGTCGAATCTCGAGGCCGGGCGGCACTTCGGTATTTCGGTCTCCGGCACGATGGCGCACTCGTGGGTGATGGCGCATGCCGACGAGGCGACTGCGTTCCGGAGCTACGCGGAGCTGTTCGGCGCCGAGACCGTGCTGCTGCTCGACACCTACGACAGCCTGGCGGCGGCGCGACGGGTCGTGCGGGCCGGGCTCGCGCCGGCGGCGGTGCGGCTGGACAGCGGCGACCTGGCTGCGCTCAGCCGGGCGGTGCGGTCGATTCTCGACGACGGCGGGCTCACGAAAACGCGGATCTTCGCCAGCGGCGACCTCGACGAGCACCGCATCGAGCGGTTGTTGGCCGGCGGGGCACCGATCGACGGATTCGGTGTCGGCACGGCGCTCAGCACGTCGCATGATGCGCCGGCGCTGAGCGTCGTCTACAAGCTCTCGGAGATCGAACGCGGCGGCGCGTGGGTGCCGACAGCCAAGCGCAGTCCCGGAAAAGCAACCTGGCCGGGGCGCAAGCAGGTGTGGCGCGTCGAGACCGACGGCCAGGCGGTGCGTGACCTGGTTGGCAGCCGGGATGAAGCGGGACCACCGTCGGGGCGGGCGCTGCTGCAGCCGGTGATGCGCGGCGGGCGACGGTTGGCTGAGGCGCCCGCTCTCCCTGCGGTGCGCCGCACGTCCAGGCAGGCGGTCGAGCGCCTGCCGGCCGGCGTGAGGCGGCTGCGGAACGCCGAGCCCTATCCCGTCGAGATCAGCGAGGGCCTACGCGCTCTGGTCGACCGCGCGGGCAAGCGGTCGGAATGAGTGACGTCAGACCGGCGCCGCCCGACTGCGCCGTCGGTTGGAAGGCGTGATCGGCGGTAGCAAAATCTAGTCGTTCGACATGGAGACGCGATTTCTCGAGGCCTTGAGGTCCGCCGTGGGTGAGGCGGGGCTCGTCACCGATCTTCCGGATCGTCTGACCTACGAGTCCGACGCGCTAACGCACCTGCGTGCGGTACCGGGCGCCGTCGTACTGCCGTCGACCGTCGAGCAGGTGCAGCAGGTCGTGCGGGTGTGCGGGGCAGCCGGCGTGCCGTTCGTCGCACGCGGTCACGGCACGGGGCTGTCTGGGGGCGCGCTGCCGGTCGAAGATGGCGTGCTGCTGGTGCTCACGCGCCTCGATCGCGTGTTGAGCGTCGACGTGGCGAACCGGTGCATGGTCGTGCAGCCCGGGGTCACGAACCTTGAGGTCAGCCGCCGGGCGGCGCCGTTCGGCCTGTACTACGCGCCCGACCCGTCGTCCCAGCAGGTCTGCTCGATCGGCGGCAACGTGGCGGAGAACGCCGGCGGGGCGCACTGTCTCAAGTACGGATTCACCGTCCACCACGTGCTCGGCCTCGAGGTAGTCCTGCCCGACGGCTCACGGGCCCGCTTCGGCGGCGCGGTGCCGGATGCGCCCGGGTTCGATCTCGTGGGCGCGATCGTCGGCTCAGAGGGCACGCTGGCGGTCGTCACCGAGGTGACCCTTCGGTTGCTGGTGGTCCCGGAGCGGGTTCGCACGCTGCTGGCCGCCTTCGGCTCGACCGATGGCGCCGGCGAGGCCGTGTCCGGGATCATCGCGGCCGGCATCATCCCGGCCGCCGTCGAGATGATGGACCGGCTGACGATCGAGGCGGCGGAGGCGGCTGTGCATCCCGGCTTCCCGCAGGCCGAGGCCGTCTTGATCGTCGAGCTGGACGGTCCGCAGTCCGAGGTCGACGATCGATTTCGAGAGGTCGTCGCGATCTGTCGTGACAGTGGCGCGACTGAGGTGCGGGTGGCGCGAGATGCCGAGGAGCGCGGCAGGTTCTGGACCGGCCGCAAGGCGGCCTTCGCGGCAATGGGACGGGTGTCGCCGAGCTACTACGTCCAGGACGGGGTGATCCCCCGGACGAAGCTGCCCGAGGTACTGAGGCGAATTCGTGCACTGGAGGCGACGTCCGGCCTGCGGATCGGCAACGTGTTCCACGCGGGTGATGGCAACTTGCATCCGCTGATCTGCTACGACGCGTCGGTGGACGGTCAGGCGGCGCTCGCCGCCCAGGTCGGTGCCGAGATCCTGACCTACTGCGTGGAGGCGGGCGGGTCGATCACCGGCGAGCACGGGGTGGGCGCGGACAAGGTCTCGCAGATGCTGAAGATGTTCAGCGAGGTCGACCTCGACACGATGCAGCGGCTGCGATGCGCGTTCGATCCGGCCGGGCTGTGCAATCCGGGAAAGATCTTTCCGACGCCTCGGTTGTGCGGCGAGGTGCCGGGTCCGTATCGCGCCCATCCGGCCGAGCGGGCCGGTCTGGCGGAGCGGTTCTGATGCGCGCCGAGGCCTCCGAACTGGCGGGCGTCGCGGCGCGGGTTGCGGGGGAGGATGCGGTTGAGCTCGGGACACCCGGGTCGGCGGTCGGGACCGTCGTCCCGTCGATTCTCGTCACGCCGGGCGATGCCGCCCGGGTGGCGGAGACGCTGCGCTGGGCGCGGGGGCGTCGGCTCGCCGTGATGCCGAGCGGCGCTGGTACGAAGCTCGACTGGGGTGCGATCCCGCCACGAATCGACATCCTGCTATCCACACGCCGGCTCGATGCGGTGGTGGCGCACCGCCCGGGGGATCTGACCGCTACCGTCCAGGCGGGCGCCCGGCTGGTCGAGGTGAACCGGATCCTTGGGCGCCACCGGCAGTGGCTGCCGCTCGATCCCGCCTGTCCGGACCGCGCGACGATTGGCGGGATCGTGGCGACGAACGACGCTGGGCCGCGCCGCCACCAGCATGGCGCCCCTCGGGATCTCATCCTCGGCGTGCGGTTCGTCCGGAGCGACGGCGAGATGGCCACGGCTGGTGGTGCCGTGGTCAAGAACGTAGCGGGCTACGACCTGGCGAGGCTGCTGACCGGCTCGTTCGGGGCGCTAGGCGTGATGATTGAGGCGACCTTCAAGCTGGCGCCAGTTGCGCCGGCGTCCAGGACCCTGGTGGCGGGGGACCTGTCGGCGGCCGAGGCGGCCCAAGCGGTCGACGCCCTCACATCGAGTCAACTGACGCCGAGCGCGGTGGAGGTGCAGGGCCCGCCGTTCTCGATCCTGGCGCGCTTCGAGACGTCTCCCGAGGCCGCCGAGCGGCAGGTCGCGGTAGCCTCGGCGCTGGTCCGGCAGTGGGCCGCCTCGGTTCGGGTGCTGACCGGTGCAGCGGAGGCGGAGCGGTGGAAAGCGCACCACGATTCCATCTGGCGTCCGGGGGGCGTCGTGTGCCGGGTGGGGCTGCGCCCGGCTGACCTGGCCGGGTTTCTCGACCGGTTTCACGCGTTGCTGGAGGGGCTGTCGGTGCAGGGACAGGTGGCCGGTCGCGCGCGTGTCGGGATCCTGCACGTGCGGATGGAGGGGGAGGCGGCCGCGGTGAGGCGGGTCGTCGAGACCATGAGGCAGCAGGTGCAACCACGTGACGGTCACGCCGTGCTCTTGCGCGCCCCGGCAGATCTGCGAACCGCTGTCGATTCGTGGGGGAGCTTGGGCGATGCGGCGCGTGTGATGGCGGCGGTCAAGCGAGAGTTTGATCCGGAGGGGATTCTCAGTCCCGGCCGATGGACGCTGGAGGAGGGTACAGCCTGACTGATTCCAGCGCCGCCGACCGTCGAGCGCAGCTGGCCTCGTGCGTGCACTGCGGCTTCTGCCTGCCGACCTGTCCGACGTACGTCCTCTGGGGCGAGGAGATGGACTCGCCGCGCGGGCGGCTGCAGTTGATGAAGGCCGAGGTGGATGGGCGGGTGTCGTTCGACTCGTCCGTCGTTCGGCGGATGGACGCCTGCCTGGGCTGCTTGGCCTGCGTCACGGCCTGTCCGTCCGGCGTTGAGTACGGGCCGCTCATCGAGGCGACACGCGGGGAGATCGAGCGATCGTTCGACCGGCCGGTCGCGGACCGCGTGTTTCGACAGTTGCTCTTCACGGTCCTGCCGTACCCCGCCCGGCTTCGCGCGCTCGGACACGGACTCGGCCTGGCGTTGCGGACCCGATCTGTATTGGAGCGCCTGGGGTGGCTCGAGCGCCTGCCGGCGCGGCTCCGGGCCCTCGTGCGTCTCGCGCCGGACCGGCCAGCGGACCGGCACCCGGTCCCCGAGCGCACACCCCCGGTTGGGTCGAAGCGCGCGACAGTCGGTCTGCTCACCGGGTGTGTGCAGCGCGTGTTCTTTGGTGACGTCAACCGGGCGACCGTCAACGTCCTGGCGGCCGAGGGATGCGAGGTCATCGCGCCGCGTGGGCAGGGATGTTGCGGCGCGCTCTCACTCCACGCCGGGCGCGAGATGGAGGCGAAGGTGTTTGCGCGGCGGTTGATCGCCGAGTTCCAGCGTTTGCCGGCGGAGATCGTCGTCGCCAACGTGGCCGGCTGCGGGTCGGCGATGAAGGACTACGGGCGTCTCCTCTCCGGCGATGCGTCCTGGGCCGGTCGCGCGGCGACATTCTCCAGCAAGGTCCGCGATGTCAGTGAAGCAGTCCAGTCCCTGCAACCGGTGCGCACACCGCGCCACTCTTTGTCGTTGCGCGTCGTCTACCACGACGCCTGTCATCTGGCGCACGGGCAGGGGGTGCGTGAGGCGCCGCGCAAGATGCTGCGGGCGATTCCGGGACTCGTCGTGACGACGGCGCCCGAAGCCGAGCTCTGCTGCGGCAGCGCCGGGATCTACAACCTCGTGCAACCGGACGCGGCCGAAGCACTTGGCGTCAGGAAGATCGAGGGACTGCGCCAGGTGAGCGCGGATGTCGTCGCGACCGGCAATGCTGGTTGTTTGCTGCAGCTCGCCGCGGCGGCGCGCGCGGCGGGTCGGCCGATCCGCGTCGTGCACCCGATTCAGATCCTGGACGCGTCGATTCGCAGCACCGGGCTGTGAGCCCCACGCCGATCAGGCCGTGTGCACCCGCTGGACACGCATGAATCGCGGCCGTGTAGCACGGTTCGGCGCCGGGGCGTGCAGCAGCCACGGGTGCCCGATGACGACGTCGCCCGCAGCACCGGTCAACTCGTCGACCCGAACGCGGATGCCGTCGATCGTCGCTTCGCTGCCCAGACGCCGCTCGAGCCAGTCGGCCCCCCGGGCCTTGACGAGGGCCTCCAGCCACGGGTCGCTCTGCATGTAAGCTTTGCGCACGCGTTTCATCGGTTGCAGCGCTTCACGAGCCTGGCGGGCGACGAACTGCGCAATCACTCGATGAGAGCCCAGGAGAATTGCGGTGCCGCCCGAGTGGGCTGGTACCGCCGAGAGGAAGCTGAAGACCAGCGCACCGGCGAGCTGGTCCGGTGGCGACAGGAAGTCGAAGTCGGCGTGCCAGAGCGCGGCGGACGGCAGGGCGGTCTCTGCGCCTCGCGGAGGAAACGTCACGAGAAATTGCCCCCATTGCTGGGGTCGCTTCCAGGCGCCCGAGCCCAAGAGCTCGTCGAGCGCGCCGGTGAGTGCCGGTCCGCCGATCGGATCGAAGACGACGTCCGCCTTCAGGTCCTGGAGCCCGGTGGCCTGCTCGACCGACCAGGTCTCGGGCGCCTCGCGCCGGACGCCGTGCCGCTCGCCGAGGGTTGCCCAGATCCGGTCCGCCATGGCGACCGCCTCGGCTGACGAGAACGCGCCGGGCAGGCGGACGAAGCCTAGCTCGTCGAACGCGTCACGCTGCTCGTTGGTCAGCACCGGCACGTGCTCGCCTAATTTCAATGTGTCAACACCCACGCGCGTATGCACCGGCCGGTCGCCGGGACAGGGGCGCGCCGGTCTCCGTAGAGGTCGGTGTAGCGCGGGACCCTCAGTCCCGCGAATGGGCTACATCCAGCCGTTGCCTTCGCGCTCGGAGCGGTGGTCGGACATGTCAGAACCTCCCTCACGATGACACGCGATCAAGAGCGCGGCGCACTGGCAACGCCGTGACCCGACGGCGTTAGCCTGCCAGGCGCTGTTCGATGGCCGCGAGCGCGGATTCGGCCGATTGCCGTATCGACAGATTCAGGACGTTCGACGCCAGCGTCGCCTCCGGGTTGATCTCGACGGTGAACGCGCCGCGTCGCTTGGCCTCCGGCGCGAGCGAGGCCGCCGGGTAGACGACCGACGAGGTGCCGATCGTCATGAAGATGTCGCAGTCGAGCGCGGCGTCGCATTGGCGCAACACGTCCGAGTCGAGCGACTCGCCGAACCAGACGACGCCAGGTCGGAGGAGGCCCAGGCAGTGCGGGCAGCGGGGCAGCAGCGCGTCGAGCTCGGTCCGACGATCCTCCCAGCGGCCTGGGGAGCCGGCGCACTGGTCCCAGCAGGACATCTCCCAGAGCGAGCCGTGCATGCGCAAGACGTTGGTCGTGCCGGCCAGCTCGTGCAGCCCATCTACGTTCTGGGTGATGAGGCTGAACGCGGGGTAGCGCCGGCTCCAGGCGGCGATGACCTCATGAGCGAGGTTCGGCTTGCACGCGGCGACCTTCCGGCGGCGCCAGACGTACCACTCCCAGACGAGCTTCGGATCCTTCGCGAACGCTTCCGGCGTCGCGAGCGACTCTGGGCGGTGCCGTCTCCATAACCCGTTCGTGCCGCGGAACGTCGGGATACCACTGGCCACCGACACGCCGGCGCTGGTGAGGAGGGTGACGCGGGCTGCGCTCTGCAGGCGCTCGACGAGCGGCGCGACGCGATCGGCGGGAAAAGGCATCACGTCATTCCAGCGGCTTCAGCTCAGCCAGTATCGTGGGAATGAGCTCGGTGACGATCGGGTGGGCGTGGACGGCGCGCTGGATGACGGTGTAGGGCACCTTGGCGTACATGATGTCGAGAATGGAATGGACGATCTCGTCGCCGTTGATGCCGAGGACGGCGGCGCCGAGAATCAGCTTCGAGTCGGCATCCACCGGGATCTTCATGAACCCCTGCGTCTCGCCGCGCTCGATCGCCCGTGCGATGCGCGACATCGGCCGCTTGGCGATGAGCGCCTTCTTTCCAGAGGCGCGGACCTGGGTCTCGGTCATGCCGGCTCGGCCGAGCGGCGGGTCGATGAACAGGCCGTAGATCAGAATCCGGTCGCTGACGCGCCGCGGGTCGTCGTCCAGCAATTCGCCGCAACGATCTCGAAGTCGTTGTACGACGTGTGCGTGAAGGCTCCCTGGCCATTGCAGTCGCCCAGCGCCCAGATGCCGTCCGCGTTGGTGCGCAGCTGGTCGTCCACGGTGATGTAACCGCGTGCGTTGGTTTCGACACCAGCGAGATCGAGGCCGAGGTCGTCGGTGTTCGGCCGCCGTTCGACGGCCAGCAGGAGATGCGATCCGACGGCCTCGGGTGCGCCTGCCGCGCACTCCAAGGCGACGGCGACCTGGCCGTTCCGCGATGCTCGCTCAGGCACTTGGCATCGAGGCGGATCTCGATATCCTCCGCTTCCAGGATCTCCTTCACGGCGGCCGACACGTCCTCGTCATCCCGCGAGATGAGGCGCGGTCCTTGTTCGACGATCGTGACCTTGTTGCCGAACCGCCGGTACATCTGGCGGAACTCCAGGCCGACGTAGCTGCCGCCAATCACGATGAGATGCTCCGGCAGGAAGTCCACCTCCACCATGCTGGAGTTGGTCAGGTACGGCACGTCGCCAAGCGGCATGTCGGGGACGAAGGCGCGGGCGCCGACGTTGATGAAGATGCGCTCCGCCTCGAGCGTCTGGTCACCCACCGCAACCGTGTGGGGGCCGGTGAAGCACGCATGCCCCTCGTAGACGGTTGCGTGCTCGAGTGTCTTGAGGGATCGTTCGAGACCCTGGCTCGACTTGCTGGAGATGGCGTCCTTCCGGGCCTTGACCCGGGCCATGTCCAGCGACACCTCACCGCCGAAGGTGACGCCGTAGTCGACGGCGCGCCGAGCCACGTAGGCGGCGCGGGCGCTGGCGACCAGCGTCTTCGTCGGGATGCAGCCGGTGTTTACGCAGGTGCCGCCGAACTTGTGCCGCTCGACGACGGCGGTCTTCCAGCCGGCGGCCGCGAGGCGATGCGCCAGGGCTGGGCCGGCCTGGCCGGTGCCGATGATCAGGGCGTCGTATTTGGCAGGCATGGAAGTATCTCCCAGGATGCAGGTCTCCTAAAAAAAGCAGAACGCGGCATAATAGCGAAAAGATGACGAGGGTGCGACTGGCGATCTCAGGGAAACGTCGGACGTCTCGGGCGGTGCGCCGAGCGGTGTCGGCACTGCTGGCGGCGATAGGGGTGGTGTGCTGTCTGGACGGCCCGACCGGTGCGTCTCGCGCCAGGGCGGGCGACGGCATCATCGGTCTGTGGCTGGTTGAAGATGGTGCGGCGCAGGTGCGCGTGGAGCCCTGCGGCGATGGCGACTTATGCGGGCGCATCGTGTGGCTCGAGGAGTCGCTCGACGCGGGAGGGCGCCCGCGGCGTGACGTCGAGAACCGAGAGGCTGCGCTGCGCGAGGGTCCGGTGCTCGGCCTGACGATTCTGACCAGGGTACCGCGCGTCCCGAACGACGACGGCGTCTGGACCGACGCGCGCATCTACGATCCGAGGAACGGGAAGACCTACAAGTGCAAGCTGGAGCTCGAGGCCGATGACCGGCTGAAGCTACGTGGCTACGTCGGCTTCTCGCTGTTCGGTCGGACCACCCGCTGGACAAGAGTCGACGACAGACCGGAGGTCGGCGAGGCGAACGTTCGAGCTGTCTGGATCGACGCCGACACGTCGGTTGCCCCGGGCGGCCACGAAGTGGATGACGGCTTGGCGCTGGTGCAGGCGTTTCACTCACCGGAACTGGAGGTGCGCGGTGTGAGCACCGTTTTCGGTAACGCGCCGCTGGATCGCACCTATCCGATCGGCCAGGAGGTCGTCCGCCGGTTCGGTCCGTCCGGTCTGGAGGTGTTCGAAGGGGCGGCGGGAAGCGACGCGCTGGGGGTCGAGACGGCGGCGACGCGCGCGATGGTGGCGGCGCTCCGACGGGAGCGGCTGACCCTGGTGGCGATCGGCCCGGTCACGAACGTGGCGACGGTGCTCCTGAACCATTCAGAGCTGGCCGGGCAGGTCGAGGAGATCGTCGCCGTGGCGGGCCGGCGGCCGGGCGAGCGGTTCACGGTGGGCGCGCGGCTGGACGCGCGAGCGCTCCGAGATCTGAATTTCGAGCTCGACGCCGAGGGGTTTCAGGCCCTGCTCGACACGGAGGTGCCGCTCACGCTGGCGCCGTTCGAGATCTCGTCTAAGGTCCTGTTCACGCCTGAGGACGCGGCTCGCCTGGCCGAGGGGCGGGCAGTGCTCGGCTGGTTTCACGAGCCGCTGGCCGACTGGCTCGACCTGTGGGTGCGCGAGTTCGGGTCGCCCGGTTTTCATCCGTTCGACACTTTGGCCATTGCGTACCTGACGTCGCCCGACTGGGTGACGTGCGAGATATTGCCGGTCGAGATTCAGCAGCGTCCTGATGACACGTGGAGCGGCGACGGTGAGGCGCCGCACAAGCCCTACCTGATCGTTTCGCGTGAGCTGTCCACCTCACGGCGGCTCCGCTACTGCTACGACGTGGCTAGCGAGTTCCTTCCCGATCTGGTGGCGCGACTTACCCAATGCCCAATGCCCAACGACCAATGACCAATGACCGGATGAGCGACACGGCGATCGCGGGTCAAACCATCTCGGGTGCCGAGCCGTTCGCGGCGGCACTGCAACGCGAAGCGGCGGTGTGGCAGCAGGAGGGCCGCATCGGACGGCTGTGGGGCAAGGACGCGACGCTGTGGACCGGGACGGGCGAGTCCGGCTGGCTGGGCTGGCTCGACATCGTGGCGGCCCAGCAGGCGCGAACAGGCCACTTCAGGGCGCTGGCGAGTCTGGCCACGCGCGGTGACTTCACCGACGCCGTCGTGCTCGGCATGGGCGGGTCCAGCCTGTGTCCGGACGTCCTGAGCCGCAGCTTCGGGCCGGTGGACGGAGCACCCCGCCTCCACGTGCTGGATTCCACGGACCCGGCGCAAGTCGCGCGGGTGCAGGCCGCGGTGGATCTGGAGCGCTGTTTGTTCATCGTCGCCAGCAAGTCGGGCAACACGCTCGAGCCAAACATCTTTTACGAGTACTTCTACGAGCAGGTCGCACGGCGGCTCGGCGATCGGGCGGGCGAGCACTTTCTCGCCATCACGGATCCGGGCTCGAAGCTGGAAGCGATCGCGCGGCGACGTCGATTCCAGTCGGTCTCACCAGGGGTCCCGAGCATCGGCGGGCGCTACTCGGCGCTGTCCGACTTCGGGCTGGTGCCGGCCGCCGTCATGGGGCTGAGTGTCGAGCGGCTGCTCGCGCGGGCGGCCGAGATGGTGATGGCGTGCGGTCCCGACGTGCCGGTCACCGGGAATCCGGGAGTGCTCCTGGGTCTCGCACTGGGCGTGGCGGGCCGGGCCGGTCGCGACAAGGTGACGCTTGCCGCGTCGGAGGGGGTGCGAACCCTGGGGGCCTGGCTGGAGCAGCTGATTGCCGAATCGACCGGCAAGAAGGGGGTGGGGCTGATTCCGGTGGACCGCGAGTCTCTGACCGCGCCCGGGGTGTACGGCGACGACCGGCTATTCGTGTCGATTCGCCTCGCGTCGGATGACACGACGGCCCAGGACGAGGCGGTGGATGCCATCGAAGCGGCCGGGCATCCGGTGATCCGGATTAGGGTCCGGGATCACGACGACCTGGCCGGTGAGTTCTTCCGATGGGAGATCGCGACGGCGGTCGCGGGCGCGGTGCTCGGCATCAATCCGTTCGACCAACCGGATGTCGAAGCGAGCAAGGTCGCGACCCGAGCGCTGACCGATCAGTTCGAGCGCCAGGGCAGTCTGCCGCCGGAAGCTCCGTTCGTTGAGGCCGACGGGCTGGAGTGGTTCGCGGACCCCGTGAACCGTTCGGCGCTGGAGGCGGGTGGCGCAACCTCCTCGGAGGCGGTCCTCGGGACGCACCTGAAGCGGTTGCAGGCTGGTGACTACTGCGCGTTGCTCGCCTACGTGGACATGAACGAAGCGAACGAGGCGTCGCTGTCCAGGATGCGACACACGATCCGCGACACGAGGCGTGTCGCCACCTGCGTCGGCTTCGGTCCGCGCTTCTTGCACTCGACCGGCCAGGCGTACAAGGGTGGGCCGAACAGCGGCGTGTTCCTGCAGGTCACGGCGGACGACGCGCGGAACCTGCCGATTCCGGGGCGGCGCTATTCGTTCGGTGTCGTCAAGGCGGCGCAGGCGCGAGGGGATTTTGATGTCTTGGCCGAGCGGCAGCGGCGAGCGCTGCGCGTCCACCTCGGGGACGACGCGGCGGCCGGCCTCGCAACGCTGGAACGGCTGGTCGCAGACGCGCTGAAGAGTCTCTAGCAGGCTGCTGAAAAAGTCCATGGAATGGGATCGACAGATCGATCCCGGCGTACTCCCATGCTCCCAATATTGCTGAAGGGAGCCACCTCATGCGCGGACACGATGAGCAGACCCATCACATGTTCAGTTACCGGTCGCCGGAACAGCGCGTGCCGGCCGATCCTCCGCTCCGCGCGGTCCGCGCGCTGACGGATCACGCGCTGAAGACGATGTCGCGCAGGTTCGCCGGCCTGTACGCCAAGACGGGACGTCCGTCGATCCCGCCTGAGCCATTGTTGCGGGCCCTGTTGCTGCAGGTGCTGTACACGATCCGGAGCGAACGGCTGCTGCTGGAAGAGCTCAACGACAACCTGCTGTTCCGCTGGTTCGTCGGCTTGCATATGGACGACCCGGTCTGGCATCCCACGACGTTTACCAAGAATCGTGACCGGCTGCTGGCGGGGGATGGCGCGGCCGCCTTCGTTGATGCGGTCCAGGCCCACGCCCGGGCGGCCGGTCTGCTCTCGGACGAGCATTTCACGGTGGACGGGACGCAGTTGGAAGCCTGGGCCAGCCTGAAGAGCTTCCGATGCCGGGACGCCGCGCCGCGCGCGCCCCCCGATGACCCCGGGAATCCCACGGTCGACTTCCACGGCGAGCGGCGGCGCAACGACACGCACCAGTCGACGACTGATCCGGCGGCGATGCTGCATCGGAAGGGCCAAGGGAAGGAGGCGAAGCTGGCGTCTCTGGGCCACGTGCTGTTGGATAATCGGCAGGGGCTCGTCGCCAACGTCTGTGCGACCCACGCGACGGGGACCGCCGAACGCGAGGCGGCGGCACTGTTGCTGGAGGCCAGCGCGCCGCCGGGCAGCACGGTCGGAGCAGACAAGGGCTACGATGTGGCGAGCTTCGTCGCCGATGTCCGCGTCCGGGACGTCACGCCCCACGTGGCGCAGAAGGTCCGCTGGCGGGCGATTGATGGTCGGCCCACCCGGCATGCGGGTTCTCACGTGAGTCAGCGGAAACGAAAACTCGTGGAACAGGTCTTTGGGTGGAGGCAGACCGTCGGTGGTTTGCGCAAGCTCCGGCCTCGCGGCGTCCCACTCGTCGAGTGGCAGCTCACTTTCGCCGCCACGGCCTATAACTTGGTCCGCCTGCGGAATCTGGAGGCGACGTGTCCCTGCTCGCCGGCCGCGCGTGTCGCCGGCCCCCTCATCGGGGTCAGCGCACACCCGTGCGCACGGTCGTCGGGCGGTCGTTACCCGCATGATGCTTAAGAAAACAGCCCGATACCCGGGTTCTTCAGCAGCCTGCTAGTTTCTCGGGAGTCGAGATGCAGCTAGGCATGGTCGGATTGGGACGGATGGGGTCGAACATGGTCCGGCGGCTCATGGCCGGCGGCCACGAGTGCGTCGTCTTCGACATCGATTCGCGAGCGGTCGAAGGCATGGCCGGCGAGGGGGCGACCGGCGCTCAGTCGATAGAGGATCTGATGAAGCGGCTACAGCCCCCACGCGCTGTCTGGGTGATGGTGCCGGCGGGCGAGATCACCGATCGCACAGTCGCTGCGCTGGGTGGTGCTCTGCAGTCGGGTGACGTGGTCATTGACGGCGGGAACAGCTATTTCAAGGATGACGTGCGGCGAGCCGGCGATCTGTCGAAGCAGGGCGTGAAGTACGTCGACGTCGGCACCAGTGGAGGCGTCTGGGGCCTCGAGCGTGGCTACTCAATGATGATCGGCGGCGACGTCGAATCGGTCGAGCGGCTCGATCCGATCTTCAAGACCTTGTCGCCGGGGCGCGGCGACATCGCCCGGACGCCGGGCCGCGAGGCGCTGGCCGGCACGGCCGAGCAGGGCTACGTGCACTGCGGTCCGGTCGGGGCCGGCCACTTCGTGAAGATGGTGCACAACGGCATCGAGTACGGCCTCATGCAGGCGTATGCGGAGGGGTTCGACATCATGCGCAGCGCCGGGGCGTCGGACCGGCCGGCCGAGCTACGCTACGACTTGAATCTGGCCGACGTTGCCGAGGTGTGGCGCCGGGGCAGCGTCGTGTCATCCTGGTTGCTCGACTTGACGGCGGCGGCGCTCGTCGAGGACCCGGCGCTGGACCGCTACGAGGGCGTGGTACAGGATTCGGGTGAAGGCCGCTGGACGGTGATGACGGCGGTCGAGGAGGCGGTGCCGGCCGACGTCCTCTCGGCGGCGCTCTACGCGCGGTTTCGCTCCCGGCAGGACCATACGTTCGCCGAGAAGGTGCTGTCGGCGATGCGCGAGAAATTCGGCGGCCACGTCGAGCCGGACGGCGGGGCCAAGAAGTAGGACCCATGGCGACTGAGACTGCACGCGAACGCGACGCGACGCCGGCCGGACCGAATACGATGGTGATCTTCGGCGCCGGCGGTGATCTGACGATGCGGAAGCTGGTGCCGGCCCTCTACCACCTGGCGCGGTACAAGCTGCTGTCGGATGCATTCGCCATCGTCGGGTTCGGTGGACGGGACTACGACGACGAGGCGTTCCGGACGCACCTGCGCGGGCAGGTCGCGCAGCACATCGACGGCGACCTCGATAGCGACCTGTGGGAGTGGCTGGCGGCCAGGGCGCACTACGTCCAGGGCAAGCTGGGGCACATGGAGGCTTTGACGCGCCTGGCGCAGCGGCTCGACGGCATCGACGCGGAGCGCAAAACAGGTGGCAATCGGCTGTTCTATCTCGCCACGCCGCCGACGTTTTTCGCGTCGATCGTCACCGGCCTCGGCGCGGCCGGTTTGGCGAGCGAGTCGGATTCGGGATGGCGGCGGGTCGTCATCGAGAAGCCGTTCGGACAGGATCTCGCATCGGCGCGGGCCCTGAACGGCGCGCTGCGCGGCGTCCTGCAGGAACAGCAGATCTACCGGATTGACCACTATCTGGGGAAAGACACCGTCCAGAACATCCTCGTCTTTCGCTTCGCCAACGGCATTTTTGAGCCGATCTGGAACCGGCGCTATGTCGATCACGTGCAGATCACCGTGGCGGAGCAGCTCGGCGTGGAGGGTCGGGGCCGCTACTACGAGGGGGCGGGCGCCCTGCGCGACATGGTGCCGAACCACCTGTTCCAGCTGCTGGCGTTGACGGCCATGGAGCCGCCCTCGTCGTTCGAGGCGGAGGCGGTGCGCGACGAGAAAGGCAAGGTGATCGAGGCGCTGCAGCCGATCGGGCCAGAGGAGGTCCTCACGCAGACGGTGCGTGGGCAGTACGGACGGGGCACGGGGGCCAACGGGGCGCAGGTCGTCGGGTACCGCGAGGAGACCCAGGTCGATCCCGAATCGAACACCGACACCTACGTCGCCTTGAAGCTGATGGTGGACAACTGGCGCTGGGCCGGCGTGCCGTTCTACCTGCGCACCGGCAAGCGCCTCGCGGCGCGAGTAACCGAGGTGGCTATCCAGTTCAAGCAGGCACCGTTCATGATGTTCCGGAAGACCGCCGTGGACCAGCTGGCCCCGAACCGCCTGGTCATGCGGATTCAGCCCGACGAGGCGATCTCGTTGCATTTTGGTGCGAAGGTGCCGTCGGCGGTCCTCCAGATCGGCGGCGTCGACATGGACTTCAGCTACGCCGACTATTTCGGCTCTCGTCGATCCACCGGCTACGAGACGCTGCTCTACGACGCGATGAAGGGGGACGCCACACTGTTTCAGCGAGCGGACAACGTCGAGGCGGGGTGGCGCATCGTGACGCCGATTCTCGATGTGTGGGGGGCGCTGCCAGCCCGCGACTTCCCGAACTACGCGGCCGGGTCCCAGGGCCCGGCAGACGCCGACGTACTCCTGGCTAAGGACGGCCGCCGCTGGCGGCGCCTGGGCTGAGTCTAGCAGCCCGCGCGGAGCGCTATGCGCGGAGCCCGCCGCGGTGTACTATTCAACTCGTGCCTGAGGACGACGACGACACCTCGCCTGACAAGACGATCATCGGCAATCGCCAGCTGATCGAGGAGTTGGCCCGTGGGACGCGAAAATATGCGGCATACGTCATCGTCATGGCCGGCCCGAACGTCGGTAAGATGTACAAGCTGCAGGGCGACGACGTCGTCGGCCGTGCCCCGGGTGTCCGGGTGAGCGTCACCGACAAGGAGGTGTCTCGCGATCACGCGCGATTCGAGAAGCGGGGCGATCGGTTCTTCGTCCAGGATCTCGGGTCGACCAACGGGACGTACCTCAACGGCACGTCGGTCACCAACGCCCAGTTGTTCGACGGCGACCGGCTCCAGCTCGGCCCGGCGACCGTGCTCAAGTTCGGCTTCCATGACGACGTCGACGGGGAATTTCAGCGTCTGATGTACCAGGCGGCGGTGCGTGACGAGCTGACCGGAGCGTTCAACCGGAAGCATCTCCTCGAGCGTCTCGACAGCGAGATCGGCTTCTCGAGCCGGCACGACGTGTCCGTCGTCCTGCTAGCTGACGGCGAGCGTCAGCATGTAGGTGCCTTGCCATTCGGCCAGCGGGCCCCGGTGAACGTGAACGCGTAGACGGAATACGTCGCGCCGGTCACGGCGGTGACGAGTACGACTGCGAGGATCCAGATCCTCCAGGTCATCGCAGCTCGTGTACGACGCGTACGATCTCGGACTCGAAGACGGCGAGGGACAGCGGTCCCGCCTCCGCCGCTTGCGGCACGCCGAGTTGCCTGACTGCAGAAAAGGCTGCACCGTTGTGGCTGATCACGAAGTCGCCATCGGCGCGTTCCACGATTGGGAACAGGCCCTGTTCACTCCCCACGACCGGACTGATGAATCGCTGTGTGGTGTTCAAGAACAACACGGCCCGGTGGCCGACCTCGAACGTCGGCACGTGGGAGACCTCGATGCGCGTGTCGCCAATGGTGTCGCCGAGGAATTCCAGCGGGTTCTGGATGCCGGCGTCGCCTTTCAGGGTCCGCTCGATCCGGAACACGACGAAGGTCACGATCCCCGTACCGTCGTCTGCGGTAATCCACTCGGCGCGCTGGTCGGCCACGTATCTACGGACGATCAGGTTCGCCTCAGAGGTCATCTCGGCAAAGGTCATCGGCAGCGGTTGACTGGAGGCGGACCTGGTGATCAGTAGCAGGAGGCAACCGACGAACAGCGCAATCACACGCGCGTGTCTACGCATAGTCACAGCCACTCCAGTCAGGTCCCGCCGCGGCGTCTGGCGTCTACGTGACGAACCGTCACGGGTCAATACGCCTTAGCCCATCCGGGAGCCGCGTTCAAATGGACAACGACGCTGCTGAGGCATCCGGAACGAGCCTTTCTCGTCATCGTCATCGCAGGCCCAGATAGCTCAGTCCGTCGAAGGCGAATTTCAGGGCGAAGACCAGTAGCGCGATGCCGAGAACGCGGAGCGTCCGGCGGTACGCTGCGCCGGCCAGAAACGAGCGTCCACGAGCGGCCAGCGCCGCGAAGAGGACCTTGGCGCCGATCAGACAGGTGTACAGCCCGACGAGAAACAGCACCACGTAGAGTCCATTGAGGCGGGAGGCCTCGAGCACGGTCGGGGCGCCGATCATGAACCAGAAGAGGTAGGGGTTCGGGTTTGCGAGGTTGGTCAGGATCCCCTTCCGAAGCGACCCAGGGAGCTCACCGGTCGAGACGGCCGCGGGTGGCGGAGTGGTCAGGCTCTCGTACGCGAGGTAGCCCAGAAAGGCGGCGCCGGCGAGCGCGATCGCGCCCAGCACGGGTGCGGCGTCACGCAGTTGACCGACGGCCAGAAGGGCCGCGACCGCGATCGACGCATCGGTGAGGGCCGGCGCGATGGCGACTTTCAGTCCTTCGCGCAGGCCGTAGCGAAGGCTCTGCACGATGACGAGCGTCGTGAGGGGGCCGGGCGAGAAGCCTCCGGCTAGCCCGACGACGACGCCGACAAGCAGGAACGTCCAGCCTTCGAGTATCACCGTGTGGAAGGGTAACGGGATGAGGAATTATAGTCTGTGTACTCGGACGACCGGGTGAGGAAGCACCGCAACGCATGACCGGGCTAGATTCGAAACGAACGGGCGGTAGGCGGTCGGTGAATCGACGTGTAGCGTTCGGGTTGACCGCGGCGCTGGCAGTCTGGGCGACGGGCGGCGCGGCGTGTCGCGACCCATCCGTCCTGTTTCCAGGTAGGGCCTGGCCGGAACACGCGCCGGCCGAGCTGGGTCTGGACGGATCGATGCTCAATCGGTTTGCTGCCCGGATCCGGTCGTCACCTGACGACTCCGGCGTGATCATCAAGGATGGCTACGTCGTGAAGGCCTGGGGCGATCCAGCGGCGCGCGTCGATTGGGCCTCTGCGGGCAAGTCGGCGCTCAGCACGATGCTCCTGTTTGCGCTCAAGGAGGGGACACTGTCCAGTCTTGACGACCCTGTCATCGACTGGGAATGGGCTGTGTCGACTGATCCCACCGAGCGACTCCAGGGGGAAGATCGCGCGACCACCTTCCGTCACCTGGCGAACATGACCAGCGGGTTCGACCGTGTGGAAGGACCAGGCGAGGCGTACGCGTACAACGACAACGCGGTTCAGCTTTACGCGCGGACGCTGCTGCGCGTGTTCGATGCCGAGACCCCTCAAACGGCGTTCAACGACGCAGCGCTCACTCCGGCTCGCCTCGGACCGCTCGAATTCGAGGATGGCCCGGTGTTCGGCACGACTGATCCGATGCAGGTCGGCCGTGCGGAAACGGCATTGGTCACCAGCCCGCGCGACTTTGCACGCCTGGGCTGGCTCTGGTTGAACCGGGGCCACTGGAGGGAAGCGCCGTTGCTACCCGACAGCTACTTCACGCGATCTGCGATCCCACTCGTGCCCAACGCCATGCCGCTCAGCGTGGCCGCAGCGGGGAAGTACTTGTTGATCGGCACCTGGGGCAACCCGGTGACGTTCGACATGCCGTTTGGGCCAGGCCTCTACGGCCTGCACTGGTGGTTCAACGGCCTGGTTGGCAAGACCACCAGACGGCATTGGCCGGACGCACCGCTCGACACGTTTGCCGCCATTGGCAACTATCTTCGCAAGGCGATGTTCGTGATTCCCAGTCTCAGGATGGTGGTGGCGGCGCATGGGGACTGGAGTGGTGGGTCATACGACACGCCGCCGCTGGAAGGCAGCCGGGGGCAGCCGCATCGCTACTGGGACCCCGGACACCCGGAAAGTGGTCTCAACGAGCAGCTGGCGCTCCGGGCGGCCGCGGTCCGGTAAAGACGAAGATCAGTCATCGCGCGCCGTTCAGCAGCTCCAGGGTCACGCCTGAGACCCTGACGCCCAAGCGTCTCCCGTCGCGACTGTCGCGCCCCCTCGCCGGCACGGTCAGCTGGGACGACTGGAGGAATATCTGGTTGACGCCAGCTCGCAGAGCGGCGGCCGGGATGATCCACTCGTACTGCGACACTCGGCGACGCAGCGGGAAAGCCGGCAGCTGATGTTCGTTCACGCGCACCGCGAGGGTCCTCCCAGATTCGTCAGCTGGCGCACCGGGCCTCGCACGAACCCGCAGCTGAACCGGCCCGGAACGCACGAGGGGAACCAGTAATTCGGCTTCGGGTGCAGCGGTCCACCTGAACTCGTCCGGTGTGGCCACACGTTCGGGGGAGTGCCGCCCATCTCCAAACAGGCTTCGGCTTCCGAGCCTGATCGGCGCTGCCTGGTTCCGGTCGCCAAACAGCTCGTCCTCTGAGAGCGGGGCGGCGCAGAGGGTCGCCGAAGGCCAAGCGGCGGTGGCGGCAGGCACCGAGGCGACCGCCCACCGCGGAAGCCCGCCGAGATCGATTCGAAAGAGACTCGGTCCTGACGCCGCCGAAGGGCGCAGCGCCACCCGGTAGACCAGATCATCGCGCTGCGGGCGGTGTGAGGAAGCGATGCCGCCGCGGCCAGGGCCGCGTGGAGCTCGGTGTCATTCCCAGTACCAGCCCGAACGCGCTCCACGATGAAGCGCGGCTCGAGCTGAGCGCTGATCGCTGTTAGCCGCGGTCGCATCGGCCTCGCTCTCGCAACGTAGATCACCAGCTCCGCTGCGCGAGTCGTGCCAGGATCCAGCGTGCCGCTGACACGTGCGGTTGAAGGAGCTGGAGCGCGAGGTCCGTGAGCTGAAGCGGGCGAATGAGATCCTGCGGAAAGCGTTCGCGTATTTCGCCCAGGCGGAGCTCGACCGCCGGAGGACGTAGCCACGATGGTCCAGTTCATCGCCGACCATCGCGCCGTGTTCGGGGTCGAGCCGATCTGCGCCGTGCTGCCGATCGCCCCGTCGACGTATCATCGCCATCGGCACCAGCGGACACATCCGACGCGCCGGTCCGCACGGGCGCAGCGCGACGATCAGCTCCGCGTCGAGATTCAGCGGGTCTATGACGCGCACCAGCAGGTCTACGGCCCCCGGAAAGTCTGGAAGCAGCTGCGGCGGGACGGCGTCCGCGTGGCGCGCTGCACCGTGGCGCGCCTGATGCGCGCGATGGGCCTTGCCGGGGCCGTCCGGGGCCGGGCCTGGGTCACCACGACCCCCGCAGGTGAGGGCGGTCGCCCGGTGGACCTCGTTGACCGCCGATTCGTGGCCACCCGTCCGAATCAGCTCTGGGTCTCCGATTTCACGTACGTCGCAACCTGGGGCGGCTTTGTCTACGTCGCGGTCGTCATCGACGTGTTTGCGCGCCGCATTGTGGGCTGGCGGGTGTCGGCCTCCATGCGCACGGACTTTGTGCTGGATGCGTTGGAGCAGGCGATCTACGCCCGCCGGGGCGACGCCCTCACCGGCCTCGTACATCACAGTGATGCCGGGTCGCAATATCTCTCGATGCGGTACACGAATCGCCTCGTGGACGCCGGCATCGCGCCGTCGGTCGGCAGCCAAGGCGATGCCTATGACAATGCCCTCGCCGAATCGGTGATCGGCTTGTACAAGACGGAGGTGATTCGACGGAAGGGCTCGTGGCGCACCCTCGAGGCCGTGGAGTTCGCCACCTTGACGTGGGTGGACTGGTTCAACACACGACGACTGTTGGGGCCGCTCGGGGACATTCCACCAGCAGAGTTCGAGGCGCAGTACTATGAGCAGGCTGAGGTGGCCTGATTCAACGAATTCGGTCTCCGAGAAACCCGGTACGATTCAGGTTCGTGGTTTGATGGTGTACCAGTGGTGTACCAACAAAAACGGGTTATAAGGCAAATCCTTGTAACCCGTTGATTGTAAATGGTTGCGGGGGGGGGATTTGAACCCCCGACCTTTGGGTTATGAGCCCAACGAGCTACCGGACTGCTCCACCCCGCGTCAAGGTCCGCACGCACCGCCACGCTCGAGGCCAACGGCTAGTACGGCATGGTAACATGCCCGGTTTCAGAGGGTCAACGAAGCGTGTCGGTCACGGACTACTCGAAGCGGCGGGATCTTGGCTCGACGTCCTTGATGATGAAGAGCACCTCACCCGGGCGGATGAGGCCCAGCTCGCGGCGGGCGATCGCCTCGATGACCCGCGGGTCCTCGCGGAGCTGCCTGGCCTGCTCGCGGAGCCGCGCGTTCTCCTGTCGACGCTCGGCGATCGACGCCGCTAGCTCGGTCGAGTGACGCCGAGCCCGAAGCGTCTCGAGGAACCCGCGCTCGCCGATGACGGCGTCGGCCAGCAGCACAAGGGTCACGAAGGAGAGGAGCAGACGAAGCGTGCGACGGCGCTTGGGCGGGGCCGGCTTTCGCCTGGCGTTGCGGCGCGGAGCGCGCGGGAGCTCGATTTTCGGCATGCGTCTGCCTTCTGTTTCGGCGCCATGTCCTCGTCCGAATAGGGGAGGCCAGCGGGTCGGCCGTCCTCGCTCGAGACACCGTACGGAGGTCCTGTGAGCGATTACAACTACGTCATCGTCCTGACGACCATGCCTGCCGACGGCCACGAGGATCAGGCTGAGTGGCTGGCGCGAACGCTCGTGGCTGAGCGACTGGCGGCCTGCGTCAACGTGCAGACGCCGATGCAGTCGATCTACCAGTGGGAAGGCGTTGTGGAGCACGCCGCCGAGCGGCAGCTCATCATCAAGACCGCCGCGCGATGCCTGGAGCAGCTGCAGGCGCGGTTGACCGAGCTTCACCCCTACGAGGTGCCCGAATGCGTCGTGGTGCCGATCCTGGGCGGTAGCAAGGGGTATCTCGCCTGGCTTGGCGAGTCGGTCCGGTGATCAAAATGTGCGGAGGACGAGGAAGCCGCCGAGCAGCAGTACCAGGAAGGCGAGGGCGGCTAGGTCGAAGTGGCGCTCGAGCGCCCGGCGAATCGGAGGGCCGAACAGGCGCAGAATGGCGGCGACGATGCCAAAGCGCGTCGACCGCCCGGCGAAGCTCACGAACAGGAAGGGCCAGAAGGCCATGCCGGTCGCACCGGCCGCGATGGTCGCGACCTTGAACGGAATGGGCGTGAACGCCGCCCCCGCGAGAAACCACAGACCCCACACGCCGGTGTAGATGTCGACGACCCGCCCCCAGTGCGCCTGGGCGCCGTAGACGTCGATGATCGGCTGCCCGGCGGTCACCATGAACGCCGACCCGATGAGGTAGCCGACGGCGGCGCCTATGACCGACCCAGCGGCGCAGACGCCGGCTGCCTGGAGCCAGCGACGGGGGTTCGACGCGACGATGGCAATGAGGAGGACGTCGGGGGGGATCGGAAATACGGATGATTCGGCCAGGGCAATCGCGAAGAGCGCGACGATGCTCTGCGGTGTGTCGGCCCAGTGCATCGTCCAGTCGTAGAGGCGGCGGATCCACCGGCGGGGCGTCTGGACGAAGGGGCGCAGGAGGTCGCTCACCGGATTCGATCAAGGGCCTGGCCGAGATCGTCTTTCAGGTCGTCCACGTCTTCGATGCCGGCCGAGATCCGGACGAGGCCGTCGGTGATGCCGCGCGCGCGCCGCTGCTCGGCCGGTACCGACGCATGGGTCATCGTCGCGGGGTGGCTGATCAGGCTTTCAACGCCGCCCAGGCTCTCGGCGAGCGATAGCAGGGCCACGCCTTCGAGCACCGTTCGGGCCGCGTCGAGCGATCCTAGGTCGAACGCCACCATGCCGCCGAACCCGCGCATCTGGCGAACCGCCAGCGCATGGTGTGGGTGGTCCGGCAAGCCGGGGTAGAACACTCGCGCCACCTTGCTGTGGCCGGTGAGGAACTCGGCCAGTGCTAGTCCGGCGGCGTTGTGCGCCGCCATTCGAAGCGCGAGGGTCTTCGTGCCGCGCAGCAGCAGCCAGGCATCGAATGGGCTAAGGATGGCGCCGGCGGCGTTCTGGACGAACCTCAGCCATTCGATCTGTGCGTCTCGCTGCGCCACCACCATCCCACCCACGCTGTCCGCATGGCCGTTCAGATATTTCGTCGTGCTGTGCACGACGAGATCAGCGCCGAGTAGCAGCGGCTCTTGCACGCACGGGCTGGCGAAGGTGTTGTCGACGACGACGGTGATGTTGCGGGGTCGCGCCAGTTCGGCTAGGCCGGCCAGGTCGGTGAGGTCCAGCAGGGGGTTGGCCGGCGTCTCGACGAAGATCATGCGCGTCTCCGGCCTGAGGGCCGCGGCGATCCGATCCGGCACGCTCGTATCGACGTAGGTGAAGTCCAGGCGGTAGCGGCGGAGGACCTGCTCGAACAGCCTGAACGTCCCGCCATAGGTGTTCTCCGTGACGACGACATGGTCGCCGGACTCGAGCAGCGTAGACACGGCGTCGATTGCCGCCATCCCGGACGCGAACGCGATGCCGGCCTTGCCCTCCTCGAGTGCCGCGATGTTTGCTTCGGCCGCCTCGCGCGTGGGGTTCTGCGTGCGCGAGTACTCGTAGCCCTTGTGCCGGCCCAAGCCGTCCTGGACATAGGTGGACGTTTGATAGATCGGGGTGATGATGGTGCCGGTCGTCGGGTCTGGCGCCTGTCCGGCATGAACGCATCGGGTGCGGAACCGTGTTCCGGGGGTCTCTGTCACGTGGAGATCCTCGCCGGCCGTGGTGGACGTCTGGCGGCATTCGGCCGGCGATGCATCCCCACTGGCGGCGTGGCTTCTCGTTCAAGTATTCCCAACATTCTCCCTCGCCGCGCCTTGCTCGGGCGGACCGCAGCTTCCATGGTCGGGGGCCCCCGCTGCAAGACCAGACGTTCACCACGGGCGGCTAGCAGATCGTGCGTTGGTCGCGGGGCGCGGACTCCAGCGACGGCAGGTTACGATACATCTGATATATTTCATTTTCAAACTGCATGGTCCGAGATTTACTCCGCGACCCGCTCCCACATGAGCAAGCCAGCGCGGAGCCGCGCCTGTCGGCGCATACGATCCGCCGCGGGGTGACCTGGCTGGTGCGTACCTGGTCCGGCCGCGCCGTGCTGGCGGCGGGCGTGGTCAAGGTTCTGGCACCGCTCGGCGCCCTGTCGAATTGGTCCGTCTTCCGCGTTGTTGATGGCCTCGCCAGCGCGATCCTGCTGGTCGTAGGCCTCGTGGTGTTCGCCCGGGCCTTCGGCGCGATCCGGCGTCGATTGCTATGACGCGTCCGACGAAAGCTGATCGTGTCGTACGTCTTCATCGGCTTCGTGCCGGTGTTGCTCGTGATGGCGTTCTTTCTGCTCGCCGGCGTGCTGATATTCCTGAACGTCAGCTCGTTCTTCGTGCGCAGCGGATTCGACGATCTGATCGAGGAGGCGGTCGTTCTGGCCGAGACGTCAGCGGGCGAGCTGGAGCGGCGAGGCGGTCAAGCGGCAGCACAGGAGGTGCTGGCCGGGAAGCTCACCGCCACGGTGGGACGTCACCTAGGCGTTTCACTCGCGCTGGTGTCCCGGTCGGGTTCGCCTGCGGCGGACGCTGTGCCCCTCGTCGTCGGCCCGTGGCGGCATCTATCGCCGCCCGAGGCGCTGCCGGCCTGGATCCAGCCGACCGGGTTCGGCGGGCTGCTCGCGTTTGCCCTTCCTGGGACCGATCGGACCGATCTGGTCGCGCGGGCGGTCGGGCTGCCGGTCGATCCCATGGCGGACTACGCCGTCGTCGTGGACCTGCCGGTCGCCGGACAGACGCTGGAGCGGCTACTCGAGACGACCGGGATTACTCTGGGTCGCACCGCCGTTGTCACGGCAGACGGTCAGATTGTGGAGCTGGAGGTCGGCCGAGCGTTCGGGTCGGAGGCGGCGGTCCAGACGGTGCCGTCGGCGCGGGACGCCGGGTATACCCTCGACTGGGTCACGTTCTTCGATTACACGAACTGGGCTACCGGTTCGAGCGCCAAGGTCAGCACCGCCATCCAGATTCGCATCAGCGACATTTTCACTCGCATCTCGGGTGCCCGCTCGGGCTGCAGTTCGAGGGGATCGCCGAGAAGTTCCAGGCACTGCTCCAGGAGAGCACGCTCCAGGTCGGGCCGGGCGATGTGTTTGCGCTCTATACCGACGGCGTGACCGAAGCGATGAACGGCGCGTCCGATTTCTTCGGCGAGGCCCGCCTGAGCCAGGCGCTGGAGCAGCACGGCCACCACTCGTCACAAGAATTGCAGCAGCACGTCCTGCTCGAGGTCGATGCGTTCGTGGACGGCGCCGAGCAGCACGACGACATGACGATGATTCTCGTCAAGGTGGGGGGCCTGCCTCCCGCGGCCGACTCACACGGACCAGTGGCGGTCGCGCCGGCGTGAGCACGGACGACCTGGCCATCGCGTTGGCGACCGCCTCCGAAGGCGAGGCGAGCGTGGTGCAGTCGCTGCTGCGCAGTCACGGCATCCAGGCGGTCATCTCGACCGACCGGCTCGGACGGTTGGCCTCACTGCGCGGGGATCCACAGTTGACGGTACTCGTCATGGTTGCGGCTGGTGACGTGGCGCAGGCGCGCGAGATTCTCGACGCGTCACGAGCCGCCGCCGGTGCGGGCGACGGGCCGCCGGCTGACGAGGCGCGTCTCGAGGCAGCGCTCGGCTATCGCTTCACGAACCGGGGGGTGCTGGAGGACGCGCTGACGCATCGGTCGCGGGTGCACGAGGATCCGAGCGGTGGTGTCGTCGACAACGAGTCGATGGAGTTTCTCGGAGATGCCGTGCTGGGCTTCGTCATCGCCGATCTGCTGTACCGCGAATGCCCGGACCAGGACGAAGGCGGCAAGTCGAAGCTGAAGGCGACCCTCGTGTCGGCGGTCACGCTTTCCGAGCGTGCGCGTGCGCTGGGGCTGGGGGCGCACCTGGTGCTCGGTAAGGGTGAGGAGCGCTCTGGGGGGCGGTCGAAGTCCGGGTTGCTGGCCGACGCCTATGAAGCGGTGATCGCCGCGATCTACCTGGATGGCGGTATCGACGCGGCCCGGGCATTCATCGAACGGGAATTCCTCGAGTGCCTAGGCGAGGTCCAGATGGGCCGGCGCCCGGCCGGATTCGATGCCGATGCCAAGTCGGCGCTGCAGGAGTGGGCGCAGGCCCACGTGCAGCCCCTGCCGGCGTACCACGTGATCGGCGAACGTGGCCCGGACCATGCGAAGATCTTCGAGATCGGCGTGACGGTCGGCCAGGAGGTGGTTGCGACGGCGAAGGGCCGCAGCAAGAAAGAGGCGGAGCAGCACGCCGCCGCCCTGGCGCTGCAGCGACTACGACGCGGGGGCAGCCCGTGGTGAGAACCCGACGTGACGCCTCGGGGCGATGCGCGACGTTCACGACGGGCGGCTGACGGAGGTCAGTCGATCTCGACGACGCTCCAGCCGCGGTCGCGACGGCCAACGTCACGTGGCGAATCAGCGGTCACGAGGGCCAGTGCCGGTTCGACGTTCGGCAACACGCTGTGGGCGAAGCGCTGCACCTCTCGGGCGAGGGCTTCATCGTTCAGCGGCTCGGACCGGCAGTGGAGTCGCACCCAGAGACGCAGCAGCGGATCCAGAAAGGTGTAGCGCTTCTGGCGCGCCATTACCAGATCCACGTCTTCCAGCCACGACAAGTAGTCCTTCGTCGAGCCGGGCGTCCGACGGAGTCGTTGGGCGATCGCCGTGAGGGTCAGCGGCTCTTCCTCCGCCAGGACCTGCAGGATGGCTTTCAGGGCGCCGTAGCCACGAGCGCGGTGGAGGCGCAGCTCGTAACAGAATCGACACCATCCGTACAGCGGCGTGCCGCGCGCCATCTGCCCCGCCAGCGCGGCGACCGGGTCGTCGGCGCCCCGACCACCCATGATCCGCATCGCGTCGTCGAGGAACCGGACATACCCGGGCCGCCCGTCAGTCAGCGCGTGCACCGTACGGGCCAACTCCGCGCGGCGCAGGGTGTCCTGAGGCGCGTAGTCGTCCGAGAGCACGTCGGCGACCTCGGCCGGCGAGAACGACGGTAAACGAACAACCTCATATTTCGACGGGGCGTCCCGCAGCAGTCGGTGAGCCCGGCTGACGTAGCGCGTGGTCAGGACGAACCGGTTGTCGCTGTGCTGGAGAGCCTGCATGAGGTCCTGGAGGACGATCCGGAGCCCCGGAAAGCTGTCGAACGTCCGAAGCTCGAGTGCCTCGTCCAGCAGGAACGTTGCCGGCTCGCCGCCCGCGGTCCGGGCCGAGACCAGAAATCCCAGCGCGGCCTGGAACGCGTCGCGCGCAGAAATACCGTCTTCGAGGGGCCTCGGGTGAGCGGGGCCGGAGAACGGCGAGGCACTCGTCACGGCTGTAAGGAAGCCCTCAGGCGTCGTCGCCGACTGCTCGACGTCCACGTACTGGCACCGACTGGAGCCGATCGTCTCGCGGAGTTGGAGGAGCGTGGAGGTCCGGCCGATGCCACAGGGTCCGAGCACGAACGGGATGCGCGCCGGTTCGGCGTGAAGCGCCGAGAGGATGCGCCGTTCGGCCGCGGGGCGCGCATCCGTCATAACGCGCCCTTGCGTAGCCCGTGGTGAATGTCCGGTGTTGCCGCTGCCAGGCGTCGGCGGGAGGTCATCGTGCCTCCGTGATCAGGGGATAGCGACGCGTGGCGATCGTCATTAGCAATCCGATCGAAGGAACGCGCGGCGGTGGGCCACGATCCTCCGAGCCGAACGCCTGTGAGATACCCGTCGAGCGACATGCTCGGGGGCAGCGCTCGGACAAGTAGAACTTATGGAATGGCGGCAAACGTTGTCAACGTGAAACGCAATAATGCGACGACCTATTTCGTACTTGACTTCTTGCGCGGAGACGTTTTCGGTAAGCCGTCCGCTGAATAGAGTCAGAATTAGCCCTGGCGAGGCTCCTCTCAATGCGGCGGGCACGCGCGTGCAGCGGCCGTTTCGTTCGCGTCGCCGTTTTGTTACCATCGCAACGCTGCGGCGCCCGACGCCGCTGCGGATCGGAAGCCATTCATGAATCTCGCAGTGCTGGGTGCGCAATGGGGTGACGAGGGCAAAGGGAAGATCGTCGACCTGCTCTCCGCGCACTTCACGGTCGTCGCCCGCTACCAGGGAGGGCACAATGCGGGTCACACCGTCTACATATCGGGCCAGAAATTCGTGCTCCACCTCGTCCCGTCGGGCATCCTGCGCCCCAACACGACCTGCGTGATTGGTAACGGGGTCGTGATCGACCCGGACGCGCTGCTGCGCGAGGTCGATATGCTCGGAACGCTCGGCGTGGACGTAGGGGACCGGCTGCGAATCAGCGACAAGGCCCACGTCATCATGCCCTATCACCGCGATCTGGAGGTGCTGGCGGAGGCCCGCCGCGGCGACCGCAAGATCGGCACGACGTCCCGCGGCATCGGGCCCGCCTACGAGGACAAGATCGGCCGCCGGGGCATCCGCATCGGCGACCTGGCGGATTGTTCCGCGACCGGACCGCTGGCCGGCGCCGTCAGGGAGAACGTGGCCGCGCGGAACCGTCTCGTCGAGGGCGCCGCCATGGACTGGGAGGCCGTGCTGGCCCGGCTGGCCACGGTCTGGGAGCGGCTGATGCCCTGGGTGACCGATGTGTCGTTGTGGCTGGCGCGGGCCCGGAAGGCCGAACAGCCGATTCTGTTCGAGGGCGCGCAGGGGGCGTTGCTCGACATCGACCACGGTACGTTTCCCTACGTCACGTCATCCAACGCGACAGTGGGCGGCATCTGCACCGGCCTCGGTGTTCCGCCCCGCGCGATCGACCGGGTGCTCGGCGTGGCCAAGGCGTACACGACGCGGGTCGGCGAGGGCCCGCTGCCGAGCGAGCAGACCGGGGCCCTGGGTGAGCGCCTGAGAGAGTCGGGGCAGGAGTACGGCGCCTCGACGGGGCGGCCGCGACGCTGCGGCTGGTTCGATGCGGTCGCGATGCGCTACGCCGTTCGATTGAACGGCGTGGATGCGTTGGCCGTGACGAAGCTCGACGTGCTCGACGGACTCGAGGATGTTCAGATCTGTACCGCCTACCGGCGTGCCGGGAAACAGATCGACGAGTTCCCTGCCGACGCCGGTGTCCTCGCCGCGTGCGAGCCGGTCTACGAGACGATGCCCGGGTGGCCGTCGCCGACGCAAGGCGTGCGCCGCGAGTCTGAGTTGTCGCCGCAAGCTCGCGACTACGTCGCCAGGCTCGAGCAGCTGGCGGGTGTACCGGCTGTCATCCTGTCGACTGGCTCGGATCGTGACGACACCATTCTGCGCGCCGATCCGCCGTTCGACCAATGGCTGGGACGGACGGGTCGGCGCTAACAGCTCAGCGTCAAGCGGGACGGTGCGCCGCGGAGAACTTGTCGAGCCAGGCCGGGTCGGCACCGCTGAACGTGAGTCCCGCCCGATACTGCGCCTGTCCCTCGGGCGCTTCGAAGTTCGCCCACACGACACACGCCTCGAACTGCAGGATGCCGTCTTCGTCCGACAGGACGGCATCGAACTGATCGTTCGGCCTCAGCGCGTGCGGCGAGATGACCTGCGCGCCGCTGTGCGACAGGTCCATGATGGCCACTGGTGCGCCGCCCAGCTGGAGTTGCGCGCCGGGCTGCAACTGGATTCGGGGCGCGATGCGGGTGCCCTTCGCGTCGAGTGGTGTGTCGGGCTCGGCGGCTGGCGTGACGGGTTCGGACACCGGCGCCGGCGCAGCGGCCGTCCCTGCGGCGCGCCCTCGAGGAATCAGTCGTGAGTACCCGCTATCGTGCGCCAGCACCTTGATGACGGTGTCGGTCAACGCCGCATCTACCTTGATTCGATTGAGCAGCGCGGCGCTGCGCGGGGTCGCGGCGAAGAACCGCTCCAGGACTACGAGCGACGGGCGGTGCCGTGTGATCGCCGCGATGGCCTTCAGCGGCTCGGCGTCGGAAAACGTAAGGACCGAGCCGTCGATGCCAGCACGCGACAGCAACGCCGAGGCATGCTCGAACGACGAGACCAGGATCGCGGCGAGACCGGCCACCGGTAGCAGTCTATCTGGGGAGCGGACGGCGTGGCAACGTGGCCCGCGGGAAGGCTTGGACGGGGTGCTCGTGTCCTGTCCCAGTGATTCGCGGCATCTATCCCGGAGTGCGGCGCCAGGCTGGCAAGGCGCGACCCGGGAGCCCATCGGGAATGTGTGACCCATCGTGGACAACGCCCAGCGCCGCTGAAGCCGGGAGCCCCGCCAGGCAGATATATTGCCAACGACTGGGACAGGACACGAGTCAGCGCCGGCTGGCGGCGGCGACCTCATCTTCGGTATAGGCCGAGAAGATGAACGGCAGGGCGGCGATGTGATCGGCGACGGCGGCGAGCGTGAAGCCAAGCCCTTCCAAGCGCTCTCGGTCGATGAAGATCTGGTTGTCGGCTGGATCTCCGTAGTACTGCACGATTCGCGCCTCGTGCGGATCGAATCGCGCGTGCAGATCGTCGACGACATCGGTGATGTAGTGACGCTCGGCCTCGCTGGCTGCGGGTTCACCCGGCATCCCATGATCTGACACCACGACGACCACGAACCGACCGGCGCCGACCGTGCTGGTCAGTGCCGCCAGGATGCGCCCCAGGGCGCGGTCGAGATCGGTGGCGGCCGCCGCGAGCTCGTCCGAGTCGGGTCCCCATCGGTGGGCGACATAGTCGAGCGTCTTGAAGTTGACGAGGATCAGATCCGCGACGTCATCCCGTCCGACTGCCTCCCGCTCGATTATCGAGACCAGCGCGTCGGCTTGAAACTGCGGGAACCAGCCGGAGCGCAGGAGCGTGCGGCCATCCGATACCTCGTGGCCGAGCCATCCACCGTCGGATCGCTGCCACATGCGGTCGGCACGATCGTCGGCCACATACGGCGGCAAGCGGTAGCAGTCCTCATTGGTCAGCCAGCGGGCGCTGGCGGCGTCGAACATGGCGAGAACTGGCGCGTGGCCGTTGACGAGGCAGCGGCCGTGCCCTCCGAGGGGGATCGTGGCGCGTGGCGTGGTGCCCTGGGCGATGATGACCGCCCGCCCGTGCGTCTGGAGGCTCCAGAGGTCGGCGATGGTCAGGGCCAAGAGCGGTGTGGGTGTGCGGCCGGGATACGGTCCGCGTGGTCGTCCGGCTATGTGGTCGAACATCGTGTTGGCGACGACGCCGTGAACCCGCGGCTCTGCGCCGGTCGCAATTGACGCGTGGCCGACACTCGTCAACGAAGGCAGGTAGTCCACCGTCGTCTGGGCGATCCAGGCGCCTTCGCTCTTCAAGCGGCTCAGCGTCGGGAGCGTCGAGGCCCGGCGGTCGAACAAGTCGCGACGGGCGCCGTCCAGTACGGCCACGAGGATCGCCCTGGGCGGCTCGGCATCTTCCCGCAACGCCTCGCTCAGGACCCGGCCGGACATCGTGATCGGGGTGGGCACCCCCAGGAGGGCCGCCACCGTCGGAGCCACATCGCGCTGGGTAGCTGGGACGTTGTAGATCCCCGGTCGAATGGCGCCCGGCCCAAACATCAGCAGGGGAATCTCGACGTCGTACTCCCACGGGCTACCGTGCATGAACCGGTGGAAGGGATCGTCCGGTTCCAGCATGACGTCGCCGGGCTCGGGTACGAGCATGATCTGGCCGCTCCGGCCCGGATAGTAGGCCCGTGAGAACATCTCGAGAAACCGTTCTTCGAGCTGGCTGCGGTCATCGACGACGGGCGCTGGCTCGGCGGGTTCGCTGGCGGGACGGCAGGCGCCGCTGGCGAGGACCACGAGGGTCGCGCCGATGCGGACGGTACACGAGAGCAGGGACAGGTGGGTCACCATGGGCGGTGTGAGCGCGAGACGAGTCTACCACCCGGGGGTGATACGAGCGGCAATCGACTATAGCCTCGGTGCAGCCAGTCGATACCTCTAGAGAGCCCGCGTGGGCCTTCGCCTGGAGCCAAAGGGGGGGACATGGCCGCAGTGCCTTGCTCACCGTGTTGGTCTACACGAAGGACAGTCAGCCGGTGGCCCACTGCCTGGAAATGGACTTCGTCACCACCGGCCGGTCGCGCGATCGGGCGGTCGCCGACCTGTTCGACACGATCAGGGATCAAGTGCAGGCGGCGGTGGCGGCCGACGCGCTGCGTCGACTCTTCAGGCCGGCACCCCAGCAATACTGGGCACGTCTCGCCGACGCCGACCGCGTCGGCGGCGATCAGATTCTGCTGTCGGAGGTGCCGGCGGCGGCGCTCCTCACCGGCACAATCGACGTCACCCAGTTTGCCTGCGCGGACTGAGCGAGCGCTCCGTCTGGCGCGCCGCGTCCACCCTGTCTTAGTGGCCCTTGTCATAAATACGGCCGCATTCCCCCGCCGATGCATCCCGCCAGGGACGGCGCTCGGCTTCTGATCAGCGGGGTCGAATACTGCCGGTATGCTTCCTCCTCGCACCTTCCTCAGGTCGACCGCGGCTTCGGTTTTAACCTTAGAGGGGCTTCGATGCGACGCGGGACGTTCACCACGGGCTGCTAGCCAGTTCGCGCATACGAATCAGCTACAATGATCTGTTCGGCACCCCCGCAGGCTGGCTTCGGTCGTGCTCTTTCTGTTCGAGATCGACCGCCATCGCGGTCGGGTGCGTGACGTGTGGTCAACAGATCCAGCGGTTTCAGCTACGGCGGGAGGTCGCGGCAGAGAGGACCTCAGCCGTGATCTGCAAATGCGTCGCGGTCCAGACCGCCGCGCCGTTGCGAATGAGAATCGCCTGAGGACTGCTGTGCGGCACACCGAGCCGAACGGTCGCTTCGTTCGACACGTCTCGACTAGTTTGGATGGTGATGAGCCGATAGCGGACGGTGTCCGGGGCTTCCTCGAGGTGCCGCTGCAGCTCGTCCAGCGCCATACAGCTGGCACCGCAGAGCTTGGAGTGCTTGAAGAGCAGCAGGGGCTTCTCGGCCGATTCGGCGAGCGCCGCCTCGAGCTCGGCGATGGAACAGAGCGGGGTCAACGCCGCAGGCACGCGCCGATCATAACAGACCCAGACACTGCCAGAGATGCCTCGAGCGCCGCTCACCGTTCCCGCCATTGTCCGGTTCTGGATTCCGCTTGCCGGCACGTGGTTGATGATGGCGGTCGAGGGGCCGCTGATTGCCGCGATCATCGCTCGCCTGCCGGACGCGCGCGAGAACCTGGCCGCCTACGGAGTGGCGTTTGCGTTCGGCCTCATTCTGGAATCCCCTGTCGTCATGTTGCTGAGCGCGGCGTTGGCGCTGGTGGAGGATCGGGCCAGTTACCTGACGCTCCGTCGCTTCGGCTACGGTCTCAGCGCCGGGATGACCGTGCTCATGGGCATCGTCGTGCTGCCGCCGGTCTTCGACGGCCTGAGCGGCCTGCTGGCCCTCCCGGCGGAGGTTCGGGAACTGACCCACGGCGCGCTCGTCTGGCTGCTGCCGTGGCCGGCGGCCATCGGGTATCGGCGCTTCAAGCAGGGACTGCTGATTCGGCATGGGCTCACGGGTCGCGTGGCGTACGGCACGACGCTGCGCCTGACGGCTATGGCAGGAACGGGGGCCGGCCTGGCCGCCGTCACCTCCCTGCACGGGGCCCACATCGGAGCGATCGCGTTGTCGGCCGGCGTCGTGGCCGAGGCGCTAGCTGCCGGACGGATGGCGCGTCGCGCCGTGCGGGCGCTGGACGACGGGCCGGGGCCGCCACGGCGGCGCCTGACGATGCGGCAGACGGCCACGTTCTACGTGCCGCTCGCCCTCACGTCGATACTGGCGATGGGAATCCAACCGCTCGTCACGTTCTTCATGGGCCAGAGCCGGATGGCCGTCGAGTCGCTGGCGGTGCTGCCGGTCATCACCGGACTGGCGTTCGTCTTCCGATGCCTCGGCCTGTCGTTTCAAGAGGCGGCCATCGTGTTGCTCGGGCCCGGGATGGAGCAGTACCGACCGCTGCGAACCTTTGCCATCGTGCTGGCGGTCGCCACATCGGTTGGCCTGGGGCTGATCGCCTATAGCCCGCTTGCGGTCGTGTGGTTTCAAGGCGTCTCGGGATTGTCGGCCGCCTTGACGGCGTTCGCCGTGCCGCCGCTCCAGATCATGCTGCCGCTTCCGGCGCTGTCGGTCTGGCTCTCATTCCAGCGGTCCATCCTGGTGACGAGCCGACGCCCCGCGGCCATCACCTGGGCGTCGAGCGCGGAGTTGGCCACGATTGTCGCGATCCTCTGGATCGGTATTCACACGTTCGATGCGGTCGGTGTCATGAGCGCGGCGGTGGCGCTGGTGATCGGCCGGTTGCTGACGAACGCCTGGCTCGTGACGCCGTGCTGGCGCGCCACGGCCCCGGCCAGGGCGTGAGGACGCCCCGATGACGTGGACGCTGTGGGACGGCGTGTCATTCGTGCTCTTTCTGGCTGCGGTGATCGGGGTGTCCCTGTATGCCTCCCGACACGAACGAACCGATGAAGACTACTTCCTGGCCGGCCGCGGGTTGACCTGGCCGCTCATCGGGATCTCGCTGATTGCCTCGAATATCTCGACCGAACATTTCGTCGGTATGGCGGGTTCCGGATTCGGCCAGGCCGGTCTCGCCGTCGCGAGCTACGAGTGGGTCGCGGCCGTGACGCTGGTGTTCGTTGCGCTGGTGCTGCTGCCTCAGTTTCTTCGCGTCGGCATCTATACGATGCCGGAATTTCTCGAGCATCGGTATGGGCCGGTACCGCGAACGATCATGGCGGGGTACATGCTGGCGGCGCACGTCGGCGTGGCCATTGCGGCCGTGCTGTACTCCGGCGCGATTGGCCTGGAAGCGATCTTCGGCCTCGACGTTGTGGCCGGGATCTGGCTGATCGGGGCGCTGGCCGGGGCGTACACCGTCTACGGGGGTCTGAAGGCGGTCGTCTGGTCGGATCTGCTCCAGGGGACGGCGCTGCTCGTGGGGGGCGCCATCGTCGCCGTCGTGGGCCTCGGGCACGTGGGGGGGCTGAGGGCGTTTCTTTCGGCAAACGAGGCGAAGCTGCACCTGGTGTTGCCTGCCGACCATCCCGACCTGCCCTGGACCGCGTTGCTGCTCGGCATCTAGATTCCGAACGTGTTCTATTGGGGATTCAATCAGTTCATCACTCAGCGGACGCTGGCGGCGCGGACACTGGCCGATGGACAGCGCGGCATTCTGTTCGCGGCCAGCCTGAAACTGGTGGTCCCGTTTATCGTCGTGGTTCCTGGCATCGTGGCGTTCCAGTTGTTCGGCGCCGAGATCGAGCACGGCGATCAGGCGTATCCGGTGCTGATCAGCCGACTCCTGCCAGCCGGACTGCGTGGCGTGCTGTTCGCCGCGCTGTTCGGCGCCGTGATGAGCAGCCTGGATTCGATGTTGAATTCGGCGTCGACGGTCTTCACGATGGACGTCGTCAAGCGATGGTTGCGGCCGAACGCGCAGCCCGCGGATCTCGTGCGGGTGGGCCGCGTGACGACCGCTGTGCTGGTCGTCCTCGGCTGCCTGCTCGCCCCGTTGCCCCGTCGCTTCGGGGGTGTGTTTCAGTACATCCAGCTGGTGTGGGGCTTCATCTCGCCGGGGGTCGTCGCAGTCTTCCTGGTGAGCCTGGTGGTGCGGCGGGCGCCTGCCGCCGCGGCCACGGCGGCGCTGGTGGCGGGGCTGCCGCTCTACGGGATCCTGCTGTGGTCGCTGCCGCAGGTGGCGTTCCTGAACCACATGGCGATCACGATCGTCACCCTGGTCGTGCTGATGGGCTGCGTGACGGCGGTGCAACCCCTGGCCGTTGCCTGGCGGCTGGGGCTAGGGACGCCGCAGATCGACCTGACGCCCGATCCCTTAGGTCCCGCGCTGGGGGTCGCCATTCTGGCGGCGACCGCAATGCTGTACGCGTTCTTCTGGTAGCCCTCGATGTGTCGAGACCTTCACCACCGGACACTAGAACACGTACGCGTCTCGTAGCGTATCGCCGCGGGCGAGCGCCGCTCGCGTCCGATCCTCCTTAGCCCGCAGCTCGGCGACCAGCGTCGCCACGTCGCCGACCGCCTCGCGAGGCACGACGAGCGCGCCATCGGCATCCGCGGCCACGAGGTCCCCCGGCCGCACCTCCACGCCACCGCATCTCACCGGCACGTCGGCCGCGACCGGGCGGATGATTGAGCCCGGACCGTAGAGGACCGTTCCCTTCGAGAACAGCGGCAGGCCGATGGCGGCAATCGCGTCAATGTCCCGGCACCCGCCGTCGGTGACGATTCCGGCCAGGCCGGTCCGACGGCAGGCCACCGCGATCAGCTCGCCCAGCATGCTCACGACGTCGTCGGTGCCGCTCTCGATGACCCAGACCGCCCCGGGTCCCGCCGCGTCCACCGGATCGAACACGAACCGGCGAATGTCGTCGAGCGTTCCGTCGGCCCCCGTTTCGTATTTCGTCGTGACCGCCGGGCCCATCATCGTGCCCGGCGTGCGCACGGTGGGGCGGATCTCCCGTGAGAGCGTGAAGCGCGTCCGATCGAAGCCGAGCCTTGTCAAGGCATCGCACAGCAGCGTGGCCGGCACACCGCGAAGCTGCTCGGAAGAATCCGGCTGCCTGTCGGGCAGCGCGGCACTGGGCACGGGCGCAGCGCCAGGCCGACGGCGAGCGGTGAGTGCCGTCGGGCCGGTCAACGCCGCCCCGAGGCTGAGAAACGCCCGGCGGCTGACGGCCGGTTGGCTTCCCAGATCGAAACGTGGGGTCGGTTGAGGGTTACGAGTCGTCATACGGTCACCTCCGCGGCGGCCTCATGGACTCCATCAGGGAGTCACGGGACGTCGGAACAGGACGCAGTAGGCGTGGCCGGACCAGTCGTCGATGACCTGCGCTAGCAGGCTGCTGAAGAACCCGGGTATCGGGCTGTTTTCTTAAGCATCATGCGGGTGACGACCGCCCGACGACCGTGCGCACGGGTGTGCGCTGACCCCGATGAGGGGGCCGGCGACACGCGCGGCCGGCGAGCAGGGACACGTCGCCTCCAGATTCCGCAGGCGGACCAAGTTATAGGCCGTGGCGGCGAAAGTGAGCTGCCACTCGACGAGTGGGACGCCGCGAGGCCGGAGCTTGCGCAAACCACCGACGGTCTGCCTCCACCCAAAGACCTGTTCCACGAGTTTTCGTTTCCGCTGACTCACGTGAGAACCCGCATGCCGGGTGGGCCGACCATCAATCGCCCGCCAGCGGACCTTCTGCGCCACGTGGGGCGTGACGTCCCGGACGCGGACATCGGCGACGAAGCTCGCCACATCGTAGCCCTTGTCTGCTCCGACCGTGCTGCCCGGCGGCGCGCTGGCCTCCAGCAACAGTGCCGCCGCCTCGCGTTCGGCGGTCCCCGTCGCGTGGGTCGCACAGACGTTGGCGACGAGCCCCTGCCGATTATCCAACAGCACGTGGCCCAGAGACGCCAGCTTCGCCTCCTTCCCTTGGCCCTTCCGATGCAGCATCGCCGCCGGATCAGTCGTCGACTGGTGCGTGTCGTTGCGCCGCCGCTCGCCGTGGAAGTCGACCGTGGGATTCCCGGGGTCATCGGGGGGCGCGCGCGGCGCGGCGTCCCGGCATCGGAAGCTCTTCAGGCTGGCCCAGGCTTCCAACTGCGTCCCGTCCACCGTGAAATGCTCGTCCGAGAGCAGACCGGCCGCCCGGGCGTGGGCCTGGACCGCATCAACGAAGGCGGCCGCGCCATCCCCCGCCAGCAGCCGGTCACGATTCTTGGTAAACGTCGTGGGATGCCAGACCGGGTCGTCCATATGCAAGCCGACGAACCAGCGGAACAGCAGGTTGTCGTTGAGCTCTTCCAGCAGCAGCCGTTCGCTCCGGATCGTGTACAGCACCTGCAGCAACAGGGCCCGCAACAATGGCTCAGGCGGGATCGACGGACGTCCCGTCTTGGCGTACAGGCCGGCGAACCTGCGCGACATCGTCTTCAGCGCGTGATCCGTCAGCGCGCGGACCGCGCGGAGCGGAGGATCGGCCGGCACGCGCTGTTCCGGCGACCGGTAACTGAACATGTGATGGGTCTGCTCATCGTGTCCGCGCATGAGGTGGCTCCCTTCAGCAATATTGGGAGCATGGGAGTACGCCGGGATCGATCTGTCGATCCCATTCCATGGACTTTTTCAGTAGCCTGCTAGCGCGAACCCTTGCCATCGGGATGATACATCGCCGGCGGGCGCACGGTATGATCGGTGCGCGGTCTGACGGAACCGCGTCATCCAGGAGGTGCGCATGCTTGCCAAGGCGTGTTCGACGATCCTCGAGGCCATCGGCCACACCCCGCTCGTAAAGCTCAACCGCGTCGCACGGGGGGTGGCCGCGACGATTTATGTCAAGTGCGAGTACATAAATCCAGGCAGCTCGATGAAGGATCGCATGACCCTCCACATGGTCAATCAGGCCGAAGCGCGGGGCGAGCTGAGGGCCGGCGGGACGATCATCGAGGCGACGAGCGGCAACACGGGCGCGGGACTGGCGATGATTGCCGCCGTGCGCGGCTATCAGTGCGTGTTCGTCATGCCGGACAAGATGTCGAACGAGAAGATCGCCTCGCTCAAGGCGTTTGGCGCTCGGGTCGTCGTGTGTCCAACCGCGGTGGAGCCTGAGGATCCCCGGAGCTACTATTCCGTGGCCCAGAAGCTGCATGTCGAAATGCCCAACTCGTTCTATGCAACCAATTATCATAACCAGGACAATCCGGACGGACACTATCGATCCACTGGTCCGGAAATTTGGGAGCAGACGGAGGGCAAGATCGACGTGTTTGTGGCTGGCATGGGGACCGGCGGGACGATGGCCGGTACGGGCCGGCACCTCAAGAACCGGAAGCCGTCCGTGCAGCTGGTCGGCGTCGACCCGGTGGGATCGCTGTAACACGACTACGTCAAGAGCCAGCGGGTGACGAAGGCGTTCACCTACAAGGTGGAGGGCATCGGCGAGGATTTCTTTCCGTCGACGTTCGATCCCAAATGGATTGACGACATCGTGCGAGTCGACGACAAGGAATGTTTTCTGATGGCGCGCGACCTGGTGCGACACGAGGGCTTGTATGCCGGCGGCTCGTCCGGCGCGGCGGTGGCGGGCGCGATCAAGCTCGCCAGGCAGAGCCGGAAGCGACAGAACATCGTCGTGCTGCTGCCTGACGGCGCCGCGAAGTACCTGTCGAAGGTGTTCAACGACGAATGGCTTCGAGAGAACGGCTTCCTCGATGACGAATGGGGGTTGGGGACGGTCGCCGACTTGCTCGCGTCCCGCCACGCGAAGGTGATCACCGCCAAGGCCAGCGATCGCGTCCGCGACGTGATCGCGAAGATGAAGGCGCGCGGGATTTCACAGTTGCCGGTGCTGTCGCGCGGCAAGCTGCTGGGTGCCGTCGCGGAGGTCGATCTGCTGCGTCACCTGGCGGCGGGCGAGCACTTGCTGGACACGCGGATCGACGCTCTGGTGGAGAGCGACTATGCGACGGTGTCGCCGCACACCCGGGTTGAGCTGGTGCAGACCCTGCTGGCGGACACACGGATGGCGATCGTCCTGGACGGCGACGACCTCGTGGGTGTCGTGACGAAGATCGACCTAATCACCCACCTGGCTCGTCCGACGTTGCGGCAGCGGGCGCCCCGGCGGGTGAGAAAACGCAAATCCACGTAGTATCCTGTCCTAGCAGGTTGCGTCAGTATCCGAGCGCGACCGTCTCGCGGCGGACGTCACCGGCGGCGATCATCGTCGCGTCGCCGGGCGCGCGGTAGGTCACCGTGACGGCGCCGGTGAGGTAGCTCCACAGACCCCAGGACCGCACGTCATGGCCGCGGGCACGTAGGGCGTCGGCCGTGGCATCCGGGATCCGACCTTCCAGATTCAGCCGTGCGGGCGTCCGGTTCACCTCGGAGCCGGTGGTCGGAAAGTTCTGGCTGCCGAACCGGGGTTGATCCAGCGCGTGTTCGGGCGACATGTCCCAGACGATCACGTTGAGCAGGACTTGCAGGATTGCCTGCAGCTGCTGATCGGCGCCCGGCGTGGACAGTCCCATGACGGGCTCGGCAGCCCTCATCACCAGCACCGGCGCGTTCGTGTTTCTCGGCCGCTTCTCCGGTGCCATCACGTTGGCTAACGCGGGGTCCAGGTTGAACTGCGCCATCCGGCGGCCCAGGCCGAAGCCCCAGCCAGGGATCATCGGGCTGGCGATGTGACTGTCGCTCTCGGTGAGCGAGAACAGGTTACCATCGGCGTCCATGACGTTCAGCGAAGATGTGTCGAGTGGATCCGGTTCCGGCGCGTCAGGCGCGCCGTCCGTCGACGTGAAGCGGGTCGGTGACTCGTCGGCGACGGCGAGACCGCGCGTCGGATCGCCCCACGGCGGCATGTCCGGGAACGCTCGTTCCATGTCCACGAGCGTGGCACGCGTGACCGCATACTCGTTCGAGAACAGTGCAGGCGGGATGTCCACGATATCGGGGTCGCCGATGTAGCGGTGGCTGTCCGCCATGCCGAGCGCGATGACCTGCGACAGCAGGTGGATGTAGTCCGGCGTGTTGAAGCCTAGTGCACGCACGTCGAAGTGGCGGAGGAGGTTCAGGAAGAGAATGAGGCGTGGTCCCTGGGACCACCCGTCCGGCACGTGGATGTCGTAACCTTCGTATATCGTGTGCAGCGACGCCACCCAGGCGCCATCATAGGTGGAGAGATCGTCGTACGTGAGTATGCCCCCGTGCTTCGCCAGGAAGTCTGCGGCTGCTCGGGCCGGCGCTCCGGCATAAAAGGCGTCGCGCGCCGCACGTAGGCTGTCCTCGCGGGTGCCACCGTTCATGAGCGCGTCACGCTCGGCCGTCATCAGGTAGCGGATGAGCCGCCCGAGGTCGCGATTGACCATCAGATCGCCGACCTGCTGTCGGCCCACCCCGTGCTGAAACCAGAAGGCAGCGTTATACGGATAGCGGAGCGCGTCCTGCGTCCGCGTGTCCAGTATCCACTTCTGCATCTTGTGCATGTGGTAGCCGTGCTCGGCGGCGTCGAGCGCGCCGCGCGCAGCATCGGCGAAGCTGAGGGTGCCGTATCGCGCCAGCGCGGCCAGCCAGACGTCGACATCCGCTGGAATCAGCGCCGTATTGGTCGACGTCTTCCCGTACTCCAGGAAGTACTCGAGCGTGGCGGCCGCCGGGGTCCGGCCCGCGCCGATTCGCGTGACGACTACGCGATCCGCCGCGCTGTAGGCAATGAGTGGCGCCACGCCGTTCCAGCCGGCGTAGTCCATCTTCGTGACCTTGAGGGTCATGGCTGCGGCGACACCGGCGTCGAACGCGTTGCCGCCGGCCTTCAAGACTTCGAGGCCGGCCTCGGTGGCCAGGTAGTGCCCGCTGGCGATGACACCGCGTGTGCCCATGACACGCGGTCGCATGGCCTCGACGTTGTCCGGGTCGTAGATGTGTCCGTAGGTCTCGAACGGGCGAAGACGATCGAGGGTGCGTTGGCCGTCGGCGGCCGGCCGGCCCGTCACGATGGTGGTGACGGCGGCAACCGTGATCACGAGGGCGAGTGCGACGGTCGGGGTGCGCATGTAGCGGTCCTTTGGATGGTGTTGCGGTTGAAACCGTCGGCCTGCTACGGCGTGTTGGCCGAATACACGATCTGACCGCCGACGATCGTCGTGACGACGGAGACCGTCGGCAGATCCTCTAGGGGCATCGAGAAGATGTCGTCGCTCAGGATGACGAGGTCAGCCAGCTTGCCGCGTTCGATGGAGCCCTTGTCCTGCTCCTGGAACTCGGCGTAGGCCGATCCCAGGGTGTACGCCTCGATGGCTTCGTCGAGCGTCAACTTCTGCTCCGGCACCCAGCCGTCCGGGTGGCGGCCGTCGATCGTCGCGCGCGTCACGGCGGCGTACAGCGTCAGCATCGGCTCGATCGGCGCGCCGTTCCAATCGGTGCCGAGCGCCAGGCGGACGCCGTGGTCGAGGAAGGTGCGAAAGGCGTAGGTTGTCTTCGCCCGATCCGGCCCGATGCGATCCTCTGCCCAGCGTCCGTCGTCCACGGCGTGGTACGGCTGGACCGAGGCGATGACGTCCAGCTCGGCGAATCGTGCGAAGTCCAGCTCGACCAGGTGCTGGGCGTGCTCGATCCGGAGGCGGCGGTCGCGCGGGCCGTTCAGCACCGCCAGCTCTTCGAAGAGGTCGAGCGTCATTGAGATGCCGCGATCACCAATGGCATGGAGCGCAATCTGGAGGCCAGCGTCGTCCGCCGAGAGGAGGCGAGTGCGGGCGTCCTCGAACGGCGTGAAATCCTCGGTCAGCATGCCGATCGACTCCGGCTCGTGCAGATACGGCTCGAAGAACAGCGCGGTGGAGGATCCCAGCGAGCCATCGACGTAGCCCTTGAGCGCCCCGAGGCGGAGGAACGCGCTGCCGAATCCACGCCGGATGCCGACGTTGGCTTGGTCTTGCCAATCGGTCTCCATCGGCGCGAGGTAGAGACTGGTGGTCAGCCGGCCCGAGGCCTCGAGCTCCATGAAGAGGGCGGCGTCATCGGCCGACGTCCCCATGTCGGTCGCACTGGTGACCCCAGCGGTCGCCATCTGTTCGAGCGCGCGGGTGGCGGCCCGTCGCCGCCGTTCTGGGCTCAGCGGCGGTACGATACCGGCCACGAGATCGCGCGCCGCCATCTTGAGAATCCCCGTCGGGGCGCCGGCGCCGTCACGCAAGATTTCGCCGCCCGGCGGATCGGTGGTCGACATCGTGATCCCCGCCAGTTCGAGTGCCCGCGTGTTGGCGAGCGCCTGATGGCCGTCGTAGCGAATGATGTAGACCGGGTGGTTCGGTGTGACGTGGTCGATGAGCTGTCGCGTCGGCAGGTCGGGTGGCGTCCACAGTTGCTCGTCCCAATCACCGCCGAGAATCCACTCGCCGGCGGGTACGCTCGCGGCGAAGTCGGCAATGCGTTGGGTGAACTCCGCTGGGGAGTCCGCGTCCTTGAGATGCACGCTGTCGAGTTGGTGTCCGGCCTGGACGAGGTGCACGTGCGCGTCGTTGAAGCCCGGGAGGACCAGGCGGCCTCCGGCGTCGACGACGATCGTCTCGGAGCCGCGCCACGCGTCGATCTGGGCGGCGTCACCCACGGCAGCGATGCGGTCGCCGATGATAGCGATGGCTTCCGCCCGGGGGCGGTTGCGGTCGACCGTCCAGACGTTCGCGTTGATGACGATCAGGTCGGCGGCCGGTCCATCAACGGACCCACCGCACGCGTTGACGCCGGCGAGGAGCACGGTCCAGACGGTAAAGGTTGGCGCGGAACGTCCGCCGCCGCGCGGTGCAGGGCGCCCGGGTGGAGGCCATGGTCGAGCGGGTCATCTCAGGCGACGGCGATGCGAGTTTATCATGAGCCGAGCGGGCAGGAGACCGCTCCGGAGAACGGATGATGCTTCACTGTCGAACGGTCTGCCTGAGACGACCGGCATCGCCGGGTTCACGATCCTGGTGTCACCGGATCGGTTCGACCTGTCGCGCCGCATTCGGGTCCGCGTGAATGGCTGGACCGCCGTCGGACAGCACCTGGAGCCGGATGTGCGCACGCTGATGCGATGGGCGGTGCGGGATGACGACCGGACGATGCTTTTCGCGGCGGAACTCGCCGTGCGGCCGTGACTCGTGCCTGGCCCGGCGATATACTGGGCGTGCTACAGGTGGCTCATTGAGCTTTCGCCATGGGCTGCTAGAACGCGTTGTCGATTGGAAGGAGCAAATGACGAAACGATTTCTTGCGGTGGCGGTGGTCGTCCTGACGTGCGGCGCGGGCGCGACGGCCCATGCGCAGTTCCAGAACGTCGGCTCGATCGAGTTCCCGACCTCGGCGTTGGCGGAAGCCCAGCAGTCATTCCTCCGAGGCGTCGCTATCCTGCACAGCTTCGGCTGGGCCCAGGCGAGAGAGCAGTTCCGTGCGGCGCAGCGCCTCGATCCCGATTTTACGCTGGCCTACTGGGGTGAGTCGCTCGCCTACAACCATCCGCTAAATTCGAACATGGATCCCACGAAGCCGCGGGCGGCGCTCGCCCGTCTGGCCCCGACTCGGGCCGGTCGGTTGGCCAAGGCGCCGACCGACCGTGAGAGAGGCTTCCTGAACGCCGTGGAGGTGCTCTGGGGCGACGGCGACCATGTCGCCCGCCGCGTGGGATACATGGAGGCGATGGAGGATCTCTACGAGGCCCATCCGAACGACTCCGAGGTGGCGGCGTTCTACGCGCTGTCGGTTCTGGGCGCGTTGCGCGCCACCGGCGATCAGAGCCTGCGGCCCGAGATGCGCGCCGGCGTCATCGCGCTCAAGCTGTTCGACGAGAATCCCGATCACCCGGGCGCTGCTCACTACACCATCCATTCGTACGACTACCCGCTGCATGCGCCGCTGGCGCTGGCCGCAGCCAATCGCTTCGCCGAGATTGCGCCGGCGGTTTCCCACGCCCGGCACATGCCGACGCATATCTTCATCCAGCACGGCATGTGGGATCGCGTGTCGGGTAATAACCAGTATGCGTTCGAGGCTGCGATCGACCTGTGGAACGGCGGCGAGAGCGTCGGCGACGCGATGCACTCGCTCGACTGGGGTCATTACGGCGACCTGCAGCGGGGCGACTACGCGAAGGCGCGCCTCTGGCTAGAACGGCTCGACGGGCTGGCCCAGCGGGCCGGCGGCGAGCGGGCCTCGCGGTCTCGCTCCAGGCTGGTCGGGCGGTACGTCATCGAGACCGAGGAGTGGAAGTTCGGGCCGATCACGGAGGACTCCTCGGCGGTAGAACTGTTGGCCACTGGTCTGAGTGCCGCGCGGACGGGCGACTAGGCCGCGGCGCGAGCCGCCGAGGCGGCGCTGAAGGCGCTGGTCGAGAACGGTGGTCGCGACGGTGACACCACCACACAGATCATGCACAAGGAGGTCGGCGCGCTGGTGCACGCCGCGATGGGCCATGCCGACGTCGCCACCGGCCTGATGGACGAGGCGGTGGAGCTGGTGTTGACGATGCGCCCACCCAACGGACCTGCCAGGCCGAGCAAGCCGGTGTTCGAGCTGTACGGCGAGCTGCTGCTGGACTTGGATCGGCCGGCCAAGGCGATCGAACGGTTCGAGACATCGCTCATGAGGCTGCCGAATCGGCCACGGTCCCTGCTGGGCATGGCCCGGGCGCAGGCGGCCGTCGGCAACCGCGAGGCCGCGAGCGAGTACTACACGCGCGTGGCGGACGTGTGGGACGGTCGGGACGCTTTCGGGGGCTACCGGGAAGCGAAGCGCTACCTGGAGACGACGGAGGAGCCGTAGCGGCGAGGCCGTCCGGTTGCGAGCTACGAACCATGCGCACGGCCTTTCTTCTGCGCCGTCCTTCGGTCCCAGCCGTGTTTCTCACAAGCGCCGCGGTCCTCCTCATCATCATTGTCGGGGCCGCATGCGGACCGTCGGTACCGGAGAATCCGGCCGATGTAGTGCTGACCGGCGGCAATATCGTGACGATGGCGAACGGCGCACCCGCCGCCCAGGCGATCGCCGTGCGGGGCGATCGGATTGCTGCCGTGGGCTCCGACGCGGAGGTCGAGGCGCTGGTCGGCCCCGAGACCCAGGTCATCCGGCTCGACGGGAAGACGGTTGTGCCGGGGATGATCGATGCGCACGTGCACTTCACGAACCTCGGCCGCCAGCGGCAGATTCTCAATGCGCGGGGGATGAGCAAGGAAGAGATCGTCGCGGAGGTCGGGCGACGTGCGGCCGCGTCGCCGCCAGGTGACTGGATCGAGGGACGGGGCTGGGATCAGAACACCTGGTAGGTGCGCGAGTTCCCCACAAAGGCAGACTTGGACGGCGTGTCGCCGGACAACCCGGTGTTCCTCAAACGGATCGACGGTCACGCGGCCTGGGTCAACAGCGCGGCGCTCATGGCGGCCAGCATCACCCGCGACACACTGGATCCGGCGGGTGGACAGATCATTCGTGACGCCGCCGGCGATCCGACCGGCACGCTGATCGACAACGGCTTCCGTCTCGCCGAGCGGGAGATTCCGCCACCGTCACGCGCGCAGCGCCGGCAGGCGGTGCAACTGGCGATCGAGGAAGCGTTGGCCTCCGGCTTGACCGGTGTCCACGAGGCGGGTGGCTCCCGGGAGGAGATCGAGGTCTATCTCGAGATGCTCGAGGACGACGACTTCGACTTTCGCCTCTACGAGTTCGTCCGCTGGCCGGCGAACGAAGCGGAGCAGCAGCACACCTACGACGAGCTGGATTACTTCCTCGAGCAGGGGCCGCAGGTCGGCCTATACGACAACCGGCTGACGATCCGCGGCATCAAGATGAGCATCGACGGGGCGATGGGCTCGCGCGGTGCGGCGCTGCTGGAGCCGTATGCGGACGACCCGGGCAACACCGGGCTGTTCCGGCTGAGCGAGGACGAGATCTACGACACGATCCTGCGCGGGCTGGAGGCCGGCTTCCAGACGGCAACCCATGCAATCGGTGACGCCGCCAATCGCGTCGTACTCGATGCGTTCGAGCGCGCCATCGAGGAATCGAGCGTCGAGGATCACCGGCTGCGTATTGAGCACGCGCAGATTCTGCACCCGGACGATGTCGGCCGGTTCGCCGAGCTCGGCGTCCTGCCGTCGATGCAACCGACGCACGCCACCAGCGACATGCACTGGGTCGTCGATCGAGTTGGTGAGCAGCGGACGACGTTTGCCTACGCCTGGCGCACCCTCCTCGATTCGGGCGTCCGGATGCCCGGAGGATCGGACGCGCCGGTCGAGTCGGTCAGGCCGCTCTGGGGGATCTACTCGGCGGTGACGCGGCAGGACCATGATCCGGGAAACGCGGCGCCGTGGCACCCGGAGCAGCTCGTCACCCGCGAGGAAGCGCTCCGGATGTTCACGATCGATGCCGCGTACGGCGCCTTCGAAGAAGATTTGAAAGGATCGCTGGAGGTCGGTAAGCTGGCCGACATGGTCGTGCTGTCTCGGGACATCATGACGATCGCGGCACCGGAGATCCTCGAGACCGCGGTGCTCACGACGATCCTGGGCGGGCGGATCGTGTACGAGGCTACCGCTTCGGATTGAGCGTGCACGTGATGATGCCGCGAGCGGAGAGGCCGTGTCTGCATGGCCGCGCGTCCCGAGTCCTGGTGCTGACGTTGAGCGGGCTGGTCGCGTGGGGCAGCACGGTCGCCGCGCAGGGGCCGTTGCCGGCGCGCTGGGCCTCGCTAGCAGCCCGTGGTGAAAGTCCAGCTGCATGCGACCGGCGCTGCATCTCGGCTTCGGCGGCGCTGGGCATTGTCCAAGATGGGCCACATACAGCCGGTATTTTCCCTCGTCGCGCCTTGCGCTGGGCGACCGCGGCGTTGGTTCAGCGGGGTCTCGGTGCGTCGCTGGACTTTCACCACGGGCCGCTAGGCGTCACGCCTGCGTCAAGCGCCGATCTGGTGCGGGTACGCCGCCTGCTCGCCGAGCCGGCCGGATGGGTTCGCGACGCCGCGGCGGCGGCAGCCGCGCGCGCGACGCCGAACGGTCAAGAGTCTGGCGCGGACAATGGCCCGCCGTCGGCGTCCGGCGGCAGGCGCAAGGCCGGGGCCATCGTCGCGCTGGTGGTGGGCGTCGGTCTCTTCGGGTTCTTTCTCACGCGCGGACCCGAGAAGATCGACGAGATGATCGAGCTGCGCGGTGAGCGTTCTGAAATTGCGGACTTCACACTCTTCGCCGGCGCCGTGACGCTGATCGGCACCGGTGCCATCATGCTGGTCGCCGGCTCCTAACCTTCCCAGAGCCGAGCGCCCAGAGCCGAGCGCGAAGCGCTTCACTGAAGCCGGTCGCCGAGGACGTGTGTCAAGACGCGGACGGCGAGCAGGTAGTCGTCGAGGTCCACGTGTTCCTCAGGGGTGTGGTCGAGGGTCGAGTCGCCCGGGCCATAGGCGACAATCGGGCACCGCCAGACCGGGCCGACGACGTTCATGTCAGACGTGCCGGTTTTCAGCTTGAAGCTGGGGGTCAGGCCGGCTTGCCGGATCGCTCGAATGAAGGCGGCGACCAGTCGGTTCTTGCGGCCCGCTTTGAACGGCGGAACGAATCCGTCGAGTGACACCGAGCCCCAGCCGGAGGCCAGTTCCTCGAATCGAGCCCGCAGGTCATCGACAGCTGCGTCAAGCGGGAGGCGTACACTGCCGCGCAGGTCGGCGCGGTCGGTGAATCCATCGGTCGACGTCTGAAACTCTGCCAGGTGTGGGTCGAGTCGTTCGAAGACGGTGCGTGCGTGGTTGCGACGCTCGCAGTAGTCCTCGAGTCGGGTCCACCAGTCAGCGGCACGCGCGGCGATGCTCCTGTCTTCGGCGGCCGTGTGCGCGTGCGCCTGCTGCGCGACAAGCGTCAGGCCGATGCGCCCCTTGTACCCGAGGGTGATGCCCGAGACACCGCTCGGCTCACCGATAACGACCGCCGAGGGCGCATATCGATCGCGGACGAAGTGGGCCCCTTTCGACGTTGGCGCCTCCTCCTCGACGGCGCCGATGACGACCACCCGGACGTCGTCCGGAATCGCGGCATGGGAGGCCGCCGCGACGAACGCGGTAAGCGGTCCCTTGGCATCGACGGCGCCCCGGGCATGCAGCGACCGGCCGGCCACCGACGGGGTGATGAAGCTCGGCACGGTGTCCACGTGACCCAGCAGGACGATCGTGGTCGGGCCAGTGCCGCGCTCGGCGACGAAGTTCCCGACGTCATCAGAGAATGCGTGGAGGCCGGCCCGGTTGGCTCGCTCCACCAGCAACGACACTGCGCCGACCTCCTCGCCTGACGGCGAGTACACGGCGCAAAGATCACGCAGCAGGTCGATGGCATCCCGATCGGTCACGCGAGCACCCTGCCCAGGGCGGCGACCACTGTGTCGAGCTCGTCCGCTTCGATGACGAGCGGCGGCAGTAGCCGGAGGACCGTCGAGCCGGCCAGCAGCGCCAGAACGCCCTCATCCATCAACGCCCGGGCTGTCTTGGCGGCCGGGCGCTTCAGCTCGATGCCAATCATGAGACCCAGGCCGCGGATGTCCCGGACGTGCGGGCTGCCGAAGGCGCGGATGGCATCCATCGTCCGCTGGCCGGCTGTGGCCGCGCGGGCCGGCAGATCGGTCTCCACGATGTGCGCGATGACCCGATCGGCCACGGCGCAGGCCAGCGGGTTGCCCCCGAAGGTCGTCGTGTGGCTCAATTTGGCCAACTGGCCGACGGTGTCGCCGAATGCCGTCACCCCCATTGGGATGCCGCCCGCCACACTCTTGGCGAGTGTCAGGATGTCTGGGACCACGTCGTGGTGCTCGAACGCGAACAGTGTCCCCGTGCGGCCGAAGCCGGTCTGGACCTCATCGATGATGAGCAGCGTGCCGCGCTCGGTGCAGGCGTCGCGGATGGCGCGCAAGTACTCCGTGGTCGCCGGTCGAATGCCGCCTTCGCCCTGGACGACCTCGACGATCACCGCCGCGGTCGCGTCCGTGACAGCGACCGCGACCGCCTCGGGTCGGTTGAACGGGATGGTCCGGAAGCCGGGCACGAGCGGTTCGAACGGCGCGCGGTAGTTCTTGCCCCACGTCGCGCTCAGTGCGCCGAGCGTCTTGCCGTGGTAGCCGCGCATCGCGGACACGATTTCCGGTCGGCCGGTCGCCGCCCGCGCGAACTTGATGGCCGCCTCGTTCGCCTCGGCGCCGGAGTTGCTGAGGAAGAATCGGTCGAGCGAGGGCGGCGTGACCGCGTGCAGCCGCTCGAGCAGGGCCGCGCGCCGGTCGTTGTAGAACAGTTCGTGCACCGTGATCAGCCGACCCGCCTGCGCGGCCAGGGCCTCGACGACGACCGGGTGGGCGTGGCCGAGGACGGCGACGCCGATGCCGGCGGTGCAGTCGATGTACTCGCGGCCGTCAGCGTCCCACACCCGCGCGCCCTTGCCCCGGACGAGGGCGATCGGACGCTTGTGGTACAGGCCGGACGAATGCCGGTCTTCACGCGCGATGATGTCCTGCGGCTGCAACGACCGTTCCTCTGCCGGCGAGCGCTTCCGTCACGGGCTGGTCGAGCCGGGCATCCCCCAGCACGATCCGTCGGACGCCGCCGGCGAGCGCCTCCTTGACCGCCATTAGCTTCTTTCTCATCCGCCCTTTGGCGTAGTCGACGTATCCGTCCAGGGCATCCGATACGATATGGCGGATGAGGGACGACTCGTCATCAGGATCGCGCAGCAGGCCAGGAACATTGGAGAGAATCACGAGGTCGTCCGCACCCACCGCGTCGGCCAGCCGGGCTGCCGCGCGGTCGCCATCCACGTTGACGGCGACATGGTCGTCGCTGATGGCGGGCGGGCAGACCGCGAGCACGTAGCCGGCATCATAGAGTACTCGGATGAGCTCGGTGTTGACCGACGTGATCTTGCCGGTGTGATCGTCCCGGAGGACCTTCTTCTTTCCGCTTTCGACGATGGTGAGCGTCGCCTTCCGGGGGCCCGACAGCAGGCGGCCGTCCAGGCCGGCCAACCCGATGGCAGGGACACCCCGGCGCTGCAATAGCTCGACGATACGCTTATTCACCTTGCCGCAGTACGCCATCTCGAAGATTTCGAGCGTCCGGCGATCGGTGTAACGGCTCTCGTACCCCGAGGCCGACGTAACGAACCGCGGGGGATGCCCCAGCGCCTTGGCCAGCTCGTTCGTCTCGTGCGACCCGCCGTGGACCAAGAGCCACGGGCAGCCTCGCGCGTGCAGCGCTGCGAGATCGTCGCACACCGGCTCGTAGCCAATGCCGCGGCCGCCGCCGACTTTGACGACTAGCATCGGCGCGATCAGACCGGGTGCAGTCCGGGGAAGTCCAGACCCGTGCGCTCGTCCCAGCTGGCCATGACGTTCATCGCTTGCACGCCGTTGCCGGCGGCGCCCTTCATGAGATTGTCGAGAGCGGCGAGGACGACCAGCCGGTCGGCGTCGGCATCGCGCTCGAAGCCGACGTCGCAGTAGTTGGAGCCGGCCAAGATCTTCGGTTCCGGATAGCGGAAGACGCCGCGCGCCTCCTTCACGATTCGGATAAAGGGCTCGTGACCGTGCGCGGCCCGAAACAGCTTCCAGAGCGCCTTGGTGTCCAGATCCTGCGTAAGACGCACGTGGGCGGTCACGAGCACACCGCGCACGAGCTCGATCGCTGTGGCAGAAAAATGGACCGTCGGCGCGCCGTGGTCGGAGAGCTCCTGCACGATCTCACCGGTGTGCCGATGGCCGGTCGGCTGGAACGATCGGACGGCGCCGCTGCGCTCCGGGTGATGTGAGGACGCGTTTTCCTTGTTGCCCGCTGCCGACGAGCCGACCTTCGCCTCGATATAGACCTCGCGGTTGGCGACCACCCCTTCGAGGAAGAGCGGGCGAAGCGCCAAGATGGCCGTCGTCGCCAGGCAGCCGGCGCCGGTCACGTAGGCTGCCCCCGCGATGTCGGCCCGGTGCAGCTCGGGGATGCCGTACACGAAGTCGGCGAGTGCCGCCGGATTCGGGTGGTCGTGGCCGTACCAGCGTCGGTAGGCCGCAGGCGAGCGCAGGCGGAAATCGGCGCTCATGTCAATGATGCGTGGCGCCACGGACCGCAGCTCCCCAAATTTCTGGGCGAAGCTCCCGTGCGGCAGCGCGGCGAAGAGCAGATCGCATGGGTCCAGGTCCTCCAGGCGGCTGAAGCGCAGGTCGGTTCGCCGCCTGAGGTTCGGGTGCGCCGTCGCGACGAGTTTCCCCGCGAGTCGCTCGGACGTGACCTGCGCGACGGTCACCTTGGGGTGGTCGAGCAGGAGCCGCAGCAGCTCGCCGCCAACGTACCCAGACCCCCCGAGAATGTTGACCTTCATCGGGAGGCTATCGTCGCCGGCGCCTGGCCGATGGACAGCACGTAGTCCACGATGCGCTCGTGAATCGGCACGCCGGTGACGCCGATGCTGTTGCGGAACTCCATCGTGTAGTTCACCTCGTTCACCAGGAGGCCCTGGTCGGTTTCGAAGACGTCGATCGCCAGGACGCCGCCGCCGACCGCCTTGGTCGCCCCGAGGCAGACGGCGTCCAGCTCGTCAGTAACTGGACAGTTGGCGGTGGTAGCGCCCCGGGCGGTGTTCGTGATCCAGTGCTCGCTCATCCGATAGATGGCGCAGATCGTCTTGCCGCCGACGACAAACGCGCGAATGTCCCGTCCCCCCTTCTCGATGTACTCCTGGATGTAAAAGATCGAGTGGTGGTACGACCCCAGGATCTGCTTGTGCTCGAGCAGCGCTTCCGCGGCTTGCCGGTCGTTGACCCGCGCGATCAGCCGGCCCCAGGAGCCGACAGCCGGTTTGAGGACGATGGGATAGCCCATGTCCTCGATCGTGGCGAGAGCCGACTCCGGTGTGTAGGCGATCCGCGTTCTTGGCGTCGGCACGTCGTGCCGCACCAGCGCGTTCGTCGTCAGCACCTTGTCGCCGCAGACGTTGGCGACGTCCCAGGTGTTGATCGTCGGGACGCCGCGGTCGTTCAGGATCTTCAACGTGTGCAGGGCGCGCGCGTGGTTGACCGCGCGCTCGAGGACGACATCCCAGGGCAGCTGGCGGACCTGCAGATCAAGGGAGAGCTGCCGGTCGTCGATCTTCTCGAACGGCACCCCCCGGGCGCGGAGCGCCTGGAAGATCAGCTTTTCCTCGGTGCGGACGATGGAGCAGAGGACGCCCAGGCGCATGATCCTTATTCGCCCCAGTCCTCTTCTTCCTTGGGTGCGTAGTCGAGCTGCGGTGGATCGACGGATCGTACCTCGAACTCGGTACCGCAGTCCGGGCAATCCACGATCTCGCCGGACTCGACGTCGGCCTTCAGGCGGATGTCAGCGTCGCACTCGAGACACTTGGGCATGGTCCCTCCGGGCTGCCACAAAAAAACCCGCCGACGCGTGAGTGGTGGTCGGCGGGCTCCCGAAGGGCAGCGCGTAACGAAAGGTCAGCGCCTGGACCAGCCAGCTTCACCGGTGTACGCACGCGCGTACCTTCGCGCGTCGTCGCCAGTGCGGAGTCCGTGACGGATAGACATGGCCGCAGGTCGACGCGAAGTATAAGCGGTGCAGTCCTGGCGGTCAAGCGCCGCGTCGGGTGCCGGCTGGCGTGAGCGCCGAGATCGCCTCGAGCATCACGATAGCGGCGGAGATGACGATCACGACGTCGAGAAGGAGCAACAGATACTGGGACGTTCGGTACAGATCCCACAGCTGATAGAGGGCGGCCAGCAACGCTACGGTCGTCACGAAGGCCATTGGAATCAGCGTGTAGCGGGCCGGACGACCGGCTCTCGCCAGGATGACGCTGGTGACCGTCCTCTGGCTACTCTTCGGCACGACGAACCAGCTCCTCGCCGGCCTCACGTTGCTGCCGTCAGCAGCCGATTGAATCTGGCCGGCCTGGCGCCGACGACACCCTGCGCGTGCGCTCGTTGGTAGGCGTGCACGACCGCGGTGGTCGAGTCCGAGCCAGACAGGTAGCGCGTCAAAATCAGGTATTCCCGGGCCAGCCGTTCGTCCACCTGGCGCTCAGGCATCGCCGGCCTGCCTCCCGAGCATTGCCTCCAGGCTCTTCAACCGCTCCGGCAAGTCACCCGGACGCTTGGCCGGGTCCGCCGTGCTGTCATTCACGAACGAGGCGAGTTGCCCGGCGTGCACCGGGGCACATCGGAGGCCGAGCCCCTCGATGAGCGCCAGGCCCTCGATGATCGGGCGTACCGGCAGGTGAAAAAACGTGGCAGCGGCAGTGCCAGCCGACCGACGCATCCCGGCGAGCAGGGCGTCCAGTGTGATCACGTCAGGCCCGCCCGCCTCAACCACGTCATCGGGCAGCAGGTCGGTCGCCGCGAGCGTGACCAGCAGGTCGGCGAGATCGCCGACGTCGATCGGTTGAACGAGGACACGCCCGTTGCCGAAGACCACCCGACTCGACGCCAGTCGCGACAATTTCTCCGCGACGGGGGAGCCGGGGCCGAAGACCATGGTCGGGCGCACGATGACGTGGTTGCGGCCGGAGGCACGGACGAGCGCCTCCGCCTCGCGCTTCGATCGGGCGTAGTGGTAGGCGCGGGTGCGGGAGAACGCGGCGGCGATCGAGCTGACGAAGACGAATCGGGCGCGGCCCATGGCCAGCAACTGGCGCGTCCCGTCGACGTTGATTCGATGGTATGTGCGCGGCGACGCCCTGCCGGTGATCGCGGCAAGGTGCAGCACGACGTCAGCGTCGGCGAGCGCGAAGGCGTACGAGGCGTGATCTTCCAACGCGCCCGGAATGATGTCCAGTCCCGGACGGCTCCAGTCCTGGGCCGCGCGTGCGGCGCCGGGTCTGACGAGACAGCGCACGACCGGAAAACGGGCGGAATCCAGGCGCGTGACAACGTGCCGGCCGACGAACCCGGTGGCGCCGGTGAGGAAGAGCGTCTGAGTGCTCACCGTGCCGCACCCCGGAGCGGCCGGCCGCCGCAGACGACCCCGACACACGGGTTGGCGCCCATCCAGTCCCGAGCGGGCGAGCCGACCCGGATGAATGAATGATGAATGCTAGGGGGCTGCTGCGCGGGACCCGTCGCGCAGGGCCGGGATCGGCTCGCCGGTGGGCACGAACCGCAACGCGACGCCGTTGTTGCAATATCGCTGGCCGTTCGGCGGAGGGCCGTCAGGAAAGACGTGCCCCTGATGCCCTCCGCAGCGGGCGCAGTGGTACTCCGTCCGCGGTAGTGGCATTGTGGTGTCGCGCGTCGTCCCGATCCGGCCGTCGATTGCCGCCGTGAAGCTCGGCCATCCCGTGCCGCTGTCGAACTTGGCCTCCGCGTCGAACAGCGGGAGGAAGCAGGCGGCACAGATGAAAGTCCCGCCTCGCTTCTCCGCGTTCAACGGGCTCGAAAAGGCCGACTCGGTGGCCTCCTGGAACAGCACCTGATAGCCCTCGGGAGAGATCAGCTCCCGCCACGCGTTCGCGGGCGTGTCGAGCTTGACGATCGCGGTGCCCGGCTCGGCCGACATCAGTTCGTCGCGAAGCAGTAATACAGGCCGTTGCCGCCGGTACCGATCAGGTCGTCCTGACTGCACCCCCGGCTGCCGTGCGCGGCATTCCACGAGGTCGGGTTGTCACCGCCACCCTGCCGGTCGTGGTGGCCGACCTGGGCGCTGCCGGCGCCGCTGCTCGTCCAGTTGCTGCAGGTGTGATCCTCGCCGTTGGTGAAGGCGGTGCCGTCTGGCTGCGACCCGGTCAGGACGTCGTGCATGTTCGGGCTGTCCCCGCGGCCATTGATGACGTCGCCCTTCTCGCTGATGCTGTTCGCCTTGCTCAGCTCGTTGTTGGCGCTGTGTAGGTCGGCCACGCTGGACGCCACCTCGACGGCGTTTGCGTTGTACCAGGGGCCGCTACCGATCCGATCCCGGGCGTCGGCCGCCATTCCGCCACCGGCGGCACTCTGGCTGAGATAGGCGCGCCACGTGTGGCCCGTGCTGCCGGCTGCTTCCGCGAGCATCTGGCAGTGCGCGTCAGCGCCGTCGATCCCGCCGAGGTTCGCCCCGTCGCCCGGGCCGGCGCTGGTGATGAAGAAGGTCATGGCGTTGTCCTGCGCGGTCGCGCCGACGGACGCCAGGATCGCAAGGGTCACGACCGCGGTCGCAACGACGAGAGTTCGGAGCATGGTCATGGTGGTCATCCTCAGTGTGCAAGGTCGTCTGCGCCGGGTGGCGGGTTCCATCCGGACGGACCAGTCTACCCCAGCGGGCGGCGGCCGTCATGGGTAACGCTGCGTGTCGATCTTGCCTCGGTGCCACGCGGGATTTTCACTACGGGCTGCTAGCGATCGCGCGCCAGTTCTCGACCAGATGGTCGGCTGTCCGCCACGCGAGCGCCTGCGCCGTCAACGTGGGATTATGGGCGCCGCTCGTGCCCATGACCGAGGCGCCGAGAACACCCAGATTCGGTGCCTCGTGCGAGAAACCCCACCGGTCGACGACGTTCGTCTCGGGATTGTCACCCATGCGCGTCCCGCCGTAGGCGTGGGTGGCCCGCATGGTGCCGATGGACTGCCGGACCGTGGCGATGGCGCCGGCCTCCTCGAACCACCGCACCATCTTGTCCTGCATGAAGGCGGCGACTTTGCGCTCGTTGTCCTTGAAGTCGGCGGTGATCCGGCAGACCGGGAAGCCGAGCGGGTCCTTCACGGTGGGATGCAGGTCCAGGTAGTTGTCTTCGTACGGCAGCGTCGTCTTCTGGATGTAGGTACCGGTCCAGCGGTCGGCGTTCTCCGTGACGAACCGTTTCCAGGCCGAGCCCCATCGCGGGGCGCGGCCAAATGTGTTCATCCTGGCCGCCGAGATCGGTTGTCGCTCGGTGTAGATCCAGAGGTTGCCGCCCCCGATGAAGTCGAGATCGGTGTGGTCGAAATTGTCGTCGGCCCAGTCATCCACCGCGACGCCCTGTGCGGGCAAGCCGTACCACGTGTTCAGGTTCGACGGGAAGAGCGCGAGGACGCCCGCCCCCATGTTGTGGCTGAAGTAATGGCGGCCGACCTGCCCGTGGTTGTTCGAGAGGCCGTCCGGGTAGGCTCGCGACATCGAGAGAAGGAGGGTCCGTACGTTCTCGTAGGTGTAGGTGCCGAGCAATACCACCTCGGCAGGCTGAACGTAGGTTTCACCGTTTTTACGATAGGTCACCCCGGTGACGCGACCGTTGCCATCGACGCCGACCGAGATGACATGGGCATGCGTGATGACCGATAGGTGCCCGGTCTCCTGCGCCATCGGGATCGTCGACACAGCGGTGGAGCTCTTCGCGTCGACATGGCAGCCCCCGCGGCTGCAGAATCCGTGATAGACGCACGCTGCTCGGTTCTGGTACGGCTGGGAATTGACGGCCGCCGGGCCGGGAAACGGATGCCAGTCGAGACTTCGTGCCGCGTCCGTCATGAGCTCGGTGAAGCCCGTGCCCCGGAGCGGCGGCATCGGATAGTCACGCCGGCGGGGGCCTTCGAAGACGTTGCCCCGCCGGTCGATCGCGCCGTTGATATTGCCGGCCTGACCCGAGACGCCCACTTCGTACTCGACCAGGTCGTAGAACGGCTCGAGCTCCTTGAGCCCGAACGGCCAGTCTTCGACCGTCGAGCCAGTGGGGATCCGCGCCGCGCCGTACCGCCGGGTCGTCTCGCTCACGACCTTGAAGTCCCAGGGGTTCAAGCGCCAGCTCTGGCCCCAATAGTGGAGGGATGTGCCGCCGACCGCGTTCATCATCGGATGGACGGTCAGCCGGGGGGAATCCGGTGCTGATGCGTTCGGCCGGTGCACGGGAATCTCCCGGTTCGCCTTCTGAACCGCGTGGGGCCATCCCCTGGCGCCGTTGCGCAGCTCGTCCGGGGCGAAGTCGCGGCGGCGCATCCATGCGCCCGCTTCGAGCCCGATGACATCGCGGCCAGCCCGCGTGAGCGGCAACGCGGCCACGCCGCCGACGGCACCCAGTCCGACAATCACCACGTCCGTCTTCGGCAGGTCAACGGCCACGGTTCAGCACTTCCTTCACGAATCGTCCAAAATCGTAGGCCGACCGGTGGACCGGCCGCGGCGCGATGTCGAGCCGCTGGTGGCGAGGCGTGACGACCACGCGGACCCCTGGATACCCAATCAGGTCCCACCCGACGAAATTCGTGTTGCCGCCGTAATACGGATCGCCGAAGGTGCCTTCGATCGTATGGGTGCGGAGCAGCTCGAAGAAGGTCGAAGCGTCCGGGCTGAAGCCGGTTGCCGTGTTGGCCTCCATCTCGCGCAGGACGGCGTCCTGATCGTCGGCTGGAAGCGACGCGAAGAGGGCGCCTTTCGACGTTCGCGCGTAGGCGTCGACGCCGGCCAGGCCGTCGGCGTAGGCCTGGCGTGACGCGGACAGGGCGCCGGCCAGCGCCTGGTCGATGTAGTGCTCCGCACGGGCTTCGCTCGCGCCGGGGCCGCGCTCGTCGGTTGGGATGAGACGGGCCACGATGGCCTGGAGGGTTTCGGCTTCGGCCCGTGACAGTGTGTCGAACGTGTCGAACGGCGTCTGGTCGGACCCGGCGTGCGCGAGTGTCTCGGCCGACATGGTCGCCGCCGCGCCGGCTATGAGCGCGCGCTTGATCAGCTCGCGACGCGAGACGCTCCGTCCGCCGACCGGGAAGTTGCCAGCCATGCGTAACCTCGCGCGCAGGGCTGCTAGCAGGACACGCAGTTGTGGTTGTTGACGGCGCCCAGGCTCTCCAGGAGCGCGATGGTCGCCGGGAACGGCTCGATGCGCTGCACCGGACCGTTCGCCATGTCGACCGTCGTCTGGCCTCGTCGGCTGACGAACGTCGCATCCGCCCCCTTCGAGACCAGATACTGGATCATCTCGTTGTCGCCCCTGGCGGCGGCGTGGTGCATCGCCGTGTAGCCGTCATGGTCGCGGGCGTTCACGTCAGCGCCCAGTTCCTCCACGAGATACCTGACGGCGCGCAACATGCCGCCGGGATGGAACTGATGCGAGTTGGCGGCAAAGCCGAATCCGTAGCCGACACCGGCGGCCGCCTGGAGTGGCGTGACGGCAGGCGCGCCCACAGGGACCGGTCGCAAGCCAGACGGGTCGTCCTTCGGGTCCGGGTCGCTACGGCGACGACGTCTGGGAGTCTTCTGGGTCCGGATGTCGGGATCGGCGGCCCGGGCGACGAGCAGACGCATCGCCTCGATGTCGCTCGCATAGGCCGCGCGCCAAAAGGCGGTGCCGCCGGTCTCGTTCACGTTTGATAGATCGAAGTTGTAGCCCGAATACCAGATCTTCTTTGAGAGCCTGGCGTTCACGTCGACGCCGGCATCCAGCAACGCGTCCATCAATTCCAGATACGTGACCCGCTGCTGCCGAAACGCGGTCGGCTGCGGGTGCAGCGTGCGCGGCGCATACTCCATGTTGATCGTCGCGTACAGCGGGGTGGCACCGGCTTCGCTGGCGATCGTGGCGTCCGCTCCCTGGTCGAGCAGGTACTGCGACAGGTCGAAGTGGCCGTTGATCGTCGAGATCAGGATCGGTGTCGTCCCGTCGCCGGTCGGGGCATTGATGTCGGCGCCGGCAGCCAGGAGGCTCTTGACCGAGTCGGTATGGCCTTGGCGCGCGGCGAAATGCAGGGGTGTCAAACCGCCCTGTTTTCCGACCAGCTGTACGTAGGAGAGTCGCTCGGGCCCCTTTTCATCGTTTTCGCCGCCGCCACCCAGAACGATCCAGGCGAAGAACCGCTTGAAGATATTGGGACCGCCGGATTCGTCCTGTGGCTCGGCCTCGGGCTCCGGTTGGATGACGTCCGGGTTGGCTGCGAGGCCCGCTTCCACCGCCGCCTTAAGCTCAGAATCGACCCGCTCCTGGCGCTGCTTCCGGGCGGCCTTGAGTTCCTTGTCCACCTCAACGACATCCACCACCGTGGTGGCCAGGGTGGTGTCGGCGCCGTGCGCCAGCAGCACGTCGAGCGCCTGCGCGCGGCCGAGCGCGGCGGCGAACATGAGCGCCGTCTGGCCGCGCCCCGATTCCAGCGCGTTCACGTCGGCCCCGCTCGCAATGAGGGTCGTGACGGCCTCGGCCGAACCGGAGGCTGCCGCGAGCAGGAGCGAAGTGTAGGTGCCAAGCCGGGTCGTGGCGCGCACGTTGGCTCCGGCGTAGAGCAGCATCTGCGCCGTCTCGACATCACCGTTAACCGCCGTCCAGTGCAGCGCCGTCATGCCGTCGCCCTGCGCCGTGTTGGCATCGACGCCGTCCGTCAGCAGTGCCCGGACCGTCTCGGTGTCGCCGTGCATGGCGGCATCCGCCACCGGCGATTCGACCGCCGCGAGCAAGGGAAAGTAGAGCGCCGCGATGACGCTCACCGTGAAGCCGCCGAGGATCTTCGTACCCCGCATCAGACACCCTCCGACAGATGTGTAGCGCTTCCGGTGGTCTGCAATCAGATCGACAGCGTACCCGTGCTGTCGCCGAAGCTCTCCAGATCGTTGAGCCCAAGCTTGTGCAGCAGGGTCAACATGACGTTGGCCATCGGCGTGCGATCGTCCGCGATCACGTGGAGGTTGCCTTGGAGCTGGCTGTTCGCGTGACCGGCGAGGAACAGCGGGCAGCGCTTGTGGTTGTGGACGTTGGAGTTACCCATCGGCGATCCGTAGAGAACGAGCGTCCGGTCGAGCAGCGTGGCATCCCCGTCGGGAATGCTCCTCAGCTTGTTCAGGAAGTACGGGATCAAGCTGACATGATAGGCGTTGATCTTGGCGAACTCGAGTACCCGGTCCTCCCGCTCGCCGTGATGTGACGCTGGGTGGAAGCCGCGCGCGGTACCGCTCTCGGGGTACGTGCGCCCTGAGGCGTCGCGGCCCATCTTGAACGAGAATACGCGCGTCAGGTCCGACTGGAAGGCCAGTGCCTGGAGATCGAACATGACTTCGACGTGCTCCCGGAAGGAGTCGGGAACGCCGATCGGCGCTTCGGGCAGCTCCCGCGGCTCGCCGCTCGTGTTCACCGCCTCGATCCGCTGGATTCGGCGCTCGATCTCACGGACGTCGTCCAGATAGTCGTCCAGCCGATTCCGGTCGGTCGGCCCCAGCGTTCGCTTGAGCCGAACGACCTCGTCGGCGATCCAGTCCAGGAGGCTGCTGTCGGTGCGGCGGCGCGCGGCGCGCTCTTCGGGCGTGCCGCCGGCGCCGAAGAGCTGGTCGAAGGCCACGCGTGGGTCGCGCACCATCGGCAGCGGCTCGGTCGGCGACGCCCAGCTGATCGTGTCGGTGTAGACGCAGGCGTAGCCGTACGCGCAGCCTCCTGACTGATCTTCTCGATGCAGAGCTGCATCGTCGTCCTGGCCGAACCGCTGCGCGTACAGCTGATCCATCGTTCGACGTGGATGTCGGATCCCTCCGTCTGCTTCGGAGCTCCTGCGTAAGGAAGGTCGCGCTGGACCGGAAGTGGTCGCCGCCCGTCTCGGGCGCCGTGAACGCTTCGGCGTTGCGGATGCCAGTGTTGCTCACGATCGTGAGGTGCTCGCGCAGCGGCTCGAGCGGACGCATGCTCGTCGGGCTGAGGTCGAACTCGCTTCCGGCGGCGGCCGGCGACGACTTGGTGATACCCACCTTCGTCGGCGGCCGATGCACCATCTCGATTGCCAGGAGGCTGCCTTCAACGAATCGCCGGCACCATGGCGGAGCATCGGCAGCGCGCCCATGCCACGGAGGACCGTGCGGCGCGAAAGATGTTTCTTGGTGATGTACATCGCCTCTGTCTCCTGGGGTCGGGTCAGTATCGGTCGCTCGACGTCTTGAGCGGCCGGCTCCGCTGGTGCATCTTCGGTCAGCGCAGCTGGCCTGGCTCATCTGGAACGGCGCACTGTTGGCGATGCCGAGAATGAATGCCGACATTCGATGGTCGTGCTCGGCAGCGTTCCGCATGATGGCCCGCACCGCCGGCATGTCGTAGTACTCGATCCGACGGCCGATGGCGTAGGCCATCAAGTTCTCGGTAAAGGTCGTGAGAAACGTTCGTGAGCGATGCAGGAGCGCTTTGCGCAAATCTGCCGGGCCGTTGAGCGGCGTGCCGTCGTACAGGTCGCCGGACGGGTCGATCGGCATGCCGCTGTCCTTGAGGCGCCAGGCTCCCGTGACGTCGAAGTTCTCCAGCGCCAGTCCGAGCGGGTCGATGACGCGATGGCACGAGCTGTAGGCTGGGTTCGAGCGATGCTCTTCCATCCGCTCCCGCACCGACAGCCGGCGCTCACCCGCGACCGCCTCGGTCTCCTCGAGCTCCGGCACGTTGGGCGGTGGCGGCGGGCTGCCGAGCAGCACCTCCATCACCCACTTGCCGCGCAGCACCGGCGACGTCCGATTGGCCAGTGACGTCGACGCCAGGATACTGCCGTGGCCGAGGATCCCGCGCCGCTCCTCGGGCAGACTGACGCGCCGGAAGCGTGTGCCGGTGACGTTCGGAATCCCATAGTGCTTCGCGACGCGCTCGTCCACGAATGTGTAATCGGCATCGAGCAGATCGAGCACGCTGCGATCGTCTCGAACAAGGTGCTCGAAGAACAGCTCGGTCTCGCGGCGCAGCGATCGTGCGAGCGTCTGGTCGTAGTACGGGTAGCTGACGGCGTCCGGGTGGATCTTGTCGAGGTCCTGCAGCCGGAGATACTGCGACGCGAATCGCGTGCCGAACGCTTTCGCGCACGGATCGGCCAGCATCCGCCGCACCTGGTACTCGAGCCGGACGGGATCCACGAGGGTGCCCTGGATGGCCTCGTCGACCAACTCGGCGTCGGGCACCGTGCCCCAGAGGAAGAAGGACAGGCGCGACGCCAACTCGATGTCGCTGATCCGATAAATACGATCCGCCGGCACGTTCCGCGGCACCTGTTCGAACCGGAACACGAACTGCGTCCACGGCGCCGGCAGCGTCCACAGGCTTCCCATCGCTCACGCTCCCGCTGTGGTCGGCTTGACCACCCCCGACTTCAGTTTGTCCTTCAGCCGATACGAATCGCCCCGGATGCTGATCGTCGTCGCGTGATGCAGGATCCGGTCGAGGATCGCGCTGGCGATCACCAGGTCGCCGAAGACGTCGCCCCAGCTGCCGAAGCTCTGGTTGCTGGTCAGGATCATCGGACCGCGCTCGTAGCGCCGGCTGATGAGCTGGAAAAACAGCGTCGCCGCCTGACGGTCGATCGGCAGATACCCGATCTCGTCGATGATGAGAAGCCGCGGGATCGTGAAGACCTTCAGCTTGTCGTCGAAGCGGCCCTCGCCGAGCGCCTTGGTGAGCGTGGTCAGCATCGCCGCGGCCGTCGTGAAGAGCACCCGGTAGCCGTGCTCGATCGCCTTGAGCCCGAGGCCCACGGCCAGATGCGTCTTCCCGACCCCTGGCGGGCCGAGCAGCACCAGGTTCTCCCCATGCTCGACGAAGTGGCACAGGCTCAGCTTCTGGATCTGCTTTCGGTCGACCGAGGGCTGGTAGGTGAAGTCGAAGCTGTCGAGCCCCTTGATGAACGGGAACCGGGCCAGGTTCGTCCGCATCGTGACGTGCTTGGCGGTCTTCGCTGACACCTCTTCGCTCAGCAGTCCGTCGAGGAAGTCGGCATAGGAGAGCTCCTTTTCCGACGCCTCCTGGAGGAGGGCTTCGACACGCTCGCGGCTCCGCATGGCGGCCACCGCCAGCTCCGTGTCGGCCCTCGACTCGACGTGCGGGAAGACGATGCCGACGGCGTTGGCGTCGATGCCCTGCCCGGTACGGTCGCGCGCCGCCTGCCGGTCGTCTCGGATCGGCGGAATGCGCAGCAGGATCGGGTGGGCACCGCCGGTCGCGGCACTCGCCATGCCCTCCATGTACGTCTGCATCTGCGGCAGGTCGAACGGTCCGCGCTCGAGTGAGTAGAAGACGAAGTCGAGTTCGCGGTTTCCCGCTATCGACGCGCCCTGTTCGGCCGTTTTGTCGACAGAGAAGATTCCGAAGATGGCTTCGCCGGCGGCCAGCCGGCGGACGAGCGCATCGTCCGGGCGCGCCGGCTGACCGTGGGCGGTCACGGTGAAGACCGTCAGAACGAGGCCGGCAAGCATCACGCGCATCGAACGTCCTTCATGCTTTTTCCTACGCAAGGATGCCGCCCAGACAAAGACCCGGGTGGGAATACGTGTGATCACCTCTGGGCGTCAAGGCGCCCGCCCAGCAAGGCGAGAGGAGCGCGCATGCCGGGAGTATGTAAGCAACGAGCAACGATGCTGGGCGGGATGCATCGGCGACCAGAATGGCACACGTATTCCCACCCGGGTCCTACCGGCTCGCTGGCGGCACGATGTCGTTCAGCCGAAGATAGACCGTCTGGACGCCGTACTCGCTCCAGGTGTGGATCATCGTTCGATAGACGACCCGCGCGCGGGTCGACTCGCCGAGAAATCCCCCATCAACCAGTTCCTGAAGCGACGCGTCGGTCTGGTCCTGCAGGACCTGAGTGCCGAAGTCGAACGAGTCGCTGAGCGCCTGAAGGAAGTCGGCTTTCTCCGTCGGTTCTCCCAGGTCGGGCGCCTCGGCGCTGGCGTCGACACGCCCCATGAGGCCGACCTGGGCACCTGCGACGTGCATGATCTGCTCGCCGAAGTTGCGCAGTTCGTCTGTCGGCTTGTAGTCGAAGCTGTCGGCCGGCATCGCGTCGCCGATTTCCATCATTAAGGTCTTCATGCTCTCCCAGTCCTTGAGGAGATCCGCGGCGAGCGCACCCTCGTTCTCCGGGGTCGCCATCTCCTGCGCGTCGGCGACAGGGGCCTCGTCGGCGCCGTGACCGCACGCGGCGAGACCGATCGATGTGAGGACGAGCGACAGCGTGAAACACAGTGGGCGAAGAGCAGAATGCATCGAACCTCCTTGGTGTTGGGCCTGGCAAGAATGATGAGGACGAGGCGCCCACCGAGGGCACCTCAGTCAGCGGTACGTCCACACATCATACCTGCCAGCCGGCTTGTTCGGAGCAGTTTCTCACGCTCGGAGAGGGTCTCAGCGGGGGAAATGGCGTAAATTGGCACCCGGTGGTTGAAGCCAGGTCGGGCCGCCGCTCACGTGCCGGGAGCAGTAACGGAGTCGTTCAGTACAGAAGGGGTGCCATGGGTCGTCTACTGATCGCCGCAGCGCTCATCTTGGTGTGGGCCGCTTCAACCGTGGGAGCGGCTGCCGGGTCGCAGGCAACGCCGCCCTACGTGGCGTCCCGCCCGTTCGGCACGCTGCGGGAGCAGGCGGCGGTGCAGCAGGCTTGGCTGAAGGAACGGCTCCAGACGAACATGCCCAAGGTGATGCGTGACCATGGCGTCGACATGTGGGTCGCCGCGATGCGGGAGTACAACGAAGACCCGGTGAGTTCAAAGGGTCGATGCAACGCGATGAATGATCACAGCAAGGAGGGATCATGGGTCGCGTTCGTCGTCCACGGATGTCAGCAAGAGAGAAGGTGGAGCTGTGGAAGCGGTGGAAGCGAGGTGAGTCGCTCAGCGACATCGGTCGGGCACTCGGTCGGATCCCGGGAGCAGTTCACCACGTCGTGTCAGCCCGTGGGGGTATCCCGCCGCCGTCACGGACCCGGTCGCGACGCTCGCTCACCCTGACGGAGCGGGAGGAAATCTCCAGGGGCTTGGCCCGGGGCTACTCCGTGCGCCTGAGTCGAGCGCCATCGACGATCAGCCGGGAGGTGCGACGGAACGGTGGCCGACGGCAGTACCGTGCGTCCGTTGCCGACGCGCGTGCCTGGGACCGAACTCGGCGTCCGAAACCCTGTCGGCTCGCCCTCTCGCCGTTGCTCCGTGCCCTGGTGGCTGAGAAGCTGGCGGCAGACTGGTCCCCACAGCAGATCGCCGGGTGGCTCAAACGGACCTTTCCGAAGGATCCTTGTTTGCACGTGTCGCACGAGACGATCTATCTCAGTCTCTTCGTGCAGAGTCGCGGGGTGCTGAAGAAAGCCCTGAACGCCCACCTTCGCCGTCGGCGACGGATGCGTCGGTCCAAGCACGCCAGCACGGCGGGCCAGTGCCGTGGTCAGATCATCGACGCCGTCTCGATTCGAGAGCGTCCGGCGGAGGCAGCGGATCGGGCCGTGCCCGGCCACTGGGAAGGCGACTTACTGACCGGGGTCCTAAAGGGACTGGCCTGCTCTCTGAGAGGGCGGTCGAGGTGGGCCCCTGCGACTCCAAGAAACTGAACACTCTCGCCGAGAAGCAAGCGCAGACGGACGCGTTCCTTGCGCTGCTGTAGGTGTCGGTTGCACCGGATCTTATCGAGTAGCATGACCCGCCTGAACCTGCCGTCGCAGTCACCCAAGCGACTACGGAGAATGTGGCGTCCCCAAGGGGAATCGCACTTATGTGAAAGCCAAAACTACAGGGAGAAGCGCAGGTTGCGGTCTAAAGCGGGTCTCAGTTTCTCTTTGACATCCATCGCCGTCTCTTGAACACCACTCGGTCGAGCCAGACGATCGGCCAGCTGGCTTGAGGGGTGAGTCTGCGGGCGGTTTCTTTCGTGCCTGGCACACCATCCAGGAAGAGTTTGTCCGGCTGTTTGTAGGTGCTGAACACCAAATCTGCGACCGGGATACCGAAGAATCCGGCCACGTTCAGGTTGCAACGGTAGTTCGTGTGATGGGCTTGATGGAATCCGTACGCCTTGCGCCACACCCTGCCGAATATCCGGCCATTCAGTTTTGGCTTCCACCAGGAATCGTATGGTTGGTGATGCGCGACGTGGATCGTTTCGTACAAGAACAGGGCGATAGCAATGGCGGCGTACCCGCTAATGAGAATCGGGATTTCTGGGAATGAGAATGCGAGGGGCGCAAAGAACGGCGTGAAGGCCATCAAGGCCGGGATCAGCGCCCAGGGAGGAAACGTGGCTTGATCGTCGCGCGCCACGTCGTCAATCGGATACGCGCTACGGACGGTCTTCTTCGCATCATCAAAGCTGATCGAGGTCAGCTTGTGGTGCGTGAGGTGACTCGTGGTAAGGGAGCGGAGGAACCTCACGGTCTCGATATGGAGCAAATAGCGGTGGAAGAAATATTCTCCAAAGCAGAGAACAAGATTGCAGATGAGGCACGTGAGGCCGATCGCCCAGATGCCCGATGACACGTGTTGGTTCCAGGTTGGTCTGAAGAAATACCTCACAACCGCAAAGAGCGCGACCAGTTGCAGGGCGATGAATACCGCAAACCACAGGGTCGCGGCTGGGTGCTTGACCCGAGTCGCAAATGAGAGGAAGTTTAAGGTCGAGAGTCTCATCAACCCTATTGTATCTCGGACTAGTCGTGCTTGGCATCGCGCCATCTTATTCAACGAAGAACCCCGCGTGCTGCGGGCGTCTCGTATCGCCGCGATGGGGTCCCGTCGGGGACGGCGACTGGGAGCCACTTGTCAACGTGAAGACGTTCGATCGTGTACAGGCCCTCATGTCCGGGAAGCGCGGCGGCTGTGTCGGACGCCGGAGACGGGACCACGAGGACTTCCCGCTCCGACGGTTCGTCAGGTGCGCGCAGTGCAAGGAGCCGGTCACCGGGAGCTGGTCCAAGGGCAAGTCAGGCAAGAAATACGGGGCTCGGGCCGGAAGCCGAACTGTGATGTATACGACCTAGCTGGCCAGTGACAATGTAGCTCATCCGAGCTTCTCGCGGAGCGTTTCGTAGGGTGTCTTCCCCTGGAACGCTCCGTGCGGGCGTTGGTCGTTGTAGAAGTTCTCCCATTCGACGAGCTTCTCATTGAGATCGACGGCACCAGTGTACGTCAGCAGCTGATAGCACTCTTGCTTGTCGGTCCGATGTGACCGCTCCACCTGGCCGTTGAGCTGTGGCGTCCGGGCCTTGATGTAGACGTGCCGGATGCCGTAGTCGGCCAGGTGCCAATGAAACTGGGCTTGGAACTCATGGCCACGGTCGGTCCGTACCAGATGCATCCGAAACGGAAACTTCTTGATCACGTAGTCGAGGCAGTGCATAGCGTTCTTCTGGGTATGGCGCGTGTAGACCTTCAACGCTCGGATGCGTGTCGCGTCATCAATGGCCGTGTACTGATATCGCCGCGTCGCCCTCCCGTCTTTCCCGACGAGCTTCAGGAACGTGACGTCAACCTGCACGTGGTGCCCAGGGACCTGCTTGGCGTACCGGTGCGTGTGCCCCGCTCGTCGCCCGACGCGACTGGGTAAGCGCTTCAGGCCGTGGCGCCGGAGGAGGCGGTAGACCCCGGCTTTCGAAATCGTGCTGCCGTGATAGCGCTCGAGATACCAAACGATGCGGATGGGGCCGAGGTGAATCGTACCGGGTTTCTCGGAGACCGAATTCGTTGAATCAGGCCACCTCAGCCTGCTCATAGTACTGCGCCTCGAACTCTGCTGGTGGAATGTCCCCGAGCGGCCCCAACAGTCGTCGTGTGTTGAACCAGTCCACCCACGTCAAGGTGGCGAACTCCACGGCCTCGAGGGTGCGCCACGGGCCCTTCCGTCGAATCACCTCCGTCTTGTACAAGCCGATCACCGATTCGGCGAGGGCATTGTCATAGGCATCGCCTTGGCTGCCGACCGACGGCGCGATGCCGGCGTCCACGAGGCGATCCGTGTACCGCATCGAGAGATATTGGCCGGTTTCAAGGGGTCGTCGCAACACGTCCTCACTGGTGTGAGAGTAGCAGTTCGTTGAAGGCTTCGGATGGCGTTCTCCAACCGAGAGTCTTCCGCGGTCGGCGGTTGAGTGTGGCCGCGACAGCAGCAATGTCGCTCGCACGATGCCTATGGAGGTCAGTCCCTTTGGGGAAGTACTGGCGCAGCAGGCCGTTGGTGTTCTCGTTCGTGCCGCGCTGCCACGGACTGCGGGGGTCGCAGAAGAAGACGTGCAGCCCAGTGTCGATACGCAGTTGGGCGTGCTGTGCCATCTCCGCGCCTTGGTCCCAGGTCAGTGACCGACGTAGCTGATCAGGAAGCGTCGCGAGCGTCGACGTGATCGCATCGCGGACGGCTTCGGCGCCATGCCCCGCAAGAGCCGGACCGTTCTTGACCCTGAGTCGGCCACGGTCGGCCATGCGAGGCAGGTGGAGCAGCATCGTGAATCGGGTGGTGCGTTCGACCAATGTGCCGATCGCGGAACTGCCAAGTCCGATGATCAGGTCGCCTTCCCAGTGTCCAGGAACCGCTCGGTCCTTGGCCTCGGCGGGCCGCTCGCTGATCATGATGTCGGAGCCCACAAACTCCTTGCCGCGACCACGGCGGCGAGCCCTCGGCACGCGTAGCGCCCGCCCGGTGCGCAAGCACGCCGTCAGCTCGCGGCGCAGTGCCCCCCGCCCCTGGATGTACAGCGCTTGGTAAATCGCCTCGTGCGAGACCCTCATCGATTCATCGTCTGGATACTCGGTCCGGAGCCGATGGGCGATCTGCTGCGGGCTCCACGATGTCGCCCAATGTCGGTCCTGGCGGCGGCCATGACGTCGACCACTCCAGGAGCCCACGTTTGGGCCAGGCGCGGGCGTCCCATCCTCAGCCATCACCGTGCCGGCGAGGTGGTCCTGCACGTAGCTCCTGAGCCGATCGTTCGCGGCCAGCTTGGCTATCTTCGGGCGCTTGGCACGTCGGTCGCTGTGCCACTGCGCAGTCGACGCCCGATACGCCAGACCGCCGCTCCGAGTCGCCGCGTTGCGACGCAGCTCACGTGAGACAGTCGACGGGGCTCTCCGGAGCCGACGGGCAATGTCGCGCACCCCGGCGCCCTGAGCTCTCAGGATCGCGATTTCTTCCCGCTCCGCGAAGGACAGGGAGCGAGCTGATCGGGGCGCCAAGCTGATCGGCGGCATACCACCGCCCTCACGGAACCAACGACCACCCACGGGCGGCGACACGCCGCAGGACACTGCGGCATCCTCACTCGACAGCCCCCGGGTGATCGCCTTCCAGAACCGTTGCTGCTCCGCACGCCCCGCTACCGGCGGCCGGCCAGGCGAACGCATCGCAGGTCGACCCGCCCGGTCTGACCTTCTCCGTCTCCGTTCCTGCATCGCAGCACCTCATCATCGAGGTGTTGCGACGACCAGTTGAATTCACCTTGCGACCCGGCATCACTGTGATGTACGAGGCCGGTGAGGGCGTCGCCCCGGCGGGCGTAGATCGCCTGCTCCAACGCATCCAGCACAAAGTCCGTGCGCATGGAGGCCGACACCCGCCAGCCCACAATGCGGCGCGCAAACACGTCGATGACGACCGCGACGTAGACAAAGCCGCCCCAGGTTGCGACGTACGTGAAATCGGAGACCCAGAGCTGATTCGGACGGGTGGCCACGAATCGGCGGTCAACGAGGTCCACCGGGCGACCGCCCTCACCTGCGGGGGTCGTGGTGACCCAGGCCCGGCCCCGGACGGCCCCGGCAAGGCCCATCGCGCGCATCAGGCGCGCCACGGTGCAGCGCGCCACGCGGACGCCGTCCCGCCGCAGCTGCTTCCAGACTTTCCGGGGGCCGTAGACCTGCTGGTGCGCGTCATAGACCCGCTGAATCTCGACGCGGAGCTGATCGTCGCGCTGCGCCCGTGCGGACCGGCGCGTCGGGTGTGTCCGCTGGTGCCGATGGCGATGATACGTCGACGGGGCGATCGGCAGCACGGCGCAGATCGGCTCGACCCCGAACACGGCGCGATGGTCGGCGATGAACTGGACCATCGTGGCTACGTCCTCCGGCGGTCGAGCTCCGCCTGGGCGAAATACGCGAACGCTTTCCGCAGGATCTCATTCGCCCGCTTCAGCTCACGGACCTCGCGCTCCAGCTCCTTCAACCGCTCCCGCTCGCTCGTCGTCAGGCCCGGCCGATGCCCAGCATCACGCTGCGCCTGCCGCACCCACTTCCGCAGCGTCTCCGCCGTGCAGCCGAGCTTCGGCGCCACCGACTGCAGCACCGCCCACTCTGAGGCGTGGGCCTCTCGGTGCTCCTCGACCATCCGGACGGCACGTTCGCGCACTTCCGGAGAAAACCGACTTGGACGTCCCATAGACCCCATCCTCCCAAGCAATGAGGTCTCCGAGAAACCCGGTACGATTCAGAGGTGAGACGTGCGGCGGAGATGAAGGACCTTCTCGACGATGGCGGGGGGCGTGCGGAGCCGTGGGTTGTACGGGCACGGCTTCTGGGTGACCAGGCCCTCATCCCCAGGGGTCTCATACGCCTTCTTCCAGACGTAGAACCCTGACCTTGCGACGCCGAAGTAGCGGCAGGTCTTTCGCACGTTGCCGATCCGCGCCGCGTGCTCCAAGACCCGTTTCTTACGCCGAATGTCCCGCTGAGCTTTGTTCATGACCGACCTCCAGATTCTGGACACCTCCGAGTACACAATGTGTCCAGCGAGGTCGGAATTTCCTACACTATACGTTTACAGGAAACGGCACACTCACGGGCCTACTGTCAGGAGTGCTTCCACATAAAGTGGCGTCCCCAAGTGGAGTTTTACCCTTTACCATGCGGGGCGCCGTGACGCCGACCGCCGCCTGAGTTGCCAGTGGCGTCTCCAAGGGGAATCGGACTTATGTGGACGCCAAAACTCCAAGGAAAAGCGCAGGGTGCCGCCTGAACTGGCCCCGGCCTGTAGGCAGCGAGCTGTAACCCCCGTCCCCGTTGAACCGCTCGCCGCCCCGCGGTAGTGTAGTTTCTTAGGAATAAGGAGCTCTATGAGAATCGATGTTCAGAGAGTGTCGCTGACCGCAGCCATGTTCGTCGCGGTCTTCATGTTTGTGCTTGGCCTCGCACGACTGATCTCACCGGATTACGGCCAGGCCTTTGCTGAGGTGATGGCCTCGCTTTATCCCGGATATTCCGGCGCCGCGACCTTTGGCCAGGTGATTATTGGGACCCTCTACGGCGCACTAGATGGTGCTATCGGCGGAGCCGTCTTCGGCTGGCTCTACAATTGTTGCTCCGAGCGGCGCAGCTTAAGTTCAAGCGCCAGTGGATAGAACGCGACCTTATTGAGCCGACGTTCAGCGCCGAACCGCACCCCGCGCGCAACGAACCCCCGTCCCCGTTGACCCGCTAAACTTGTAACGGGTTACAAAAAGCGAAAAGGGTTTCCGGAAGATGTCGCACAAAGTTGCACAAAATTCTGACGCTGCACACCCGCACGTGGTTCAATGAACATTTCCTTCGACAACACGTACGCCAAGCTGCCAGAGCGTTTCTTCGTTAAACAGGAACCCGCCCGTGTTCCGGAAGCGAAGCTCATCCGTTTCAACCGCGAACTAGCGGCAAAGCTCTCGATCGACGCCGACTGGCTGGAATCAGCTGACGGCGTCGCGATGCTCGCGGGCAACACGATCCCAGAGGGAGCCGAGCCGATTGCACAAGCCTACGCAGGCCACCAGTTCGGTGGATTCTCGCCACAACTCGGCGACGGCCGCGCCATCCTCCTCGGCGAAGTCATCGACACCGACGGCGCACGTTACGATCTGCAGTTGAAGGGCTCAGGCCGCACGCCATTCTCGCGGGGCGGCGATGGCAAATCTGCGCTCGGCCCGGTGCTCCGCGAATACATTGTCAGCGAAGCTATGGCCGCGCTCGGAGTTCCCACGACCCGGGCGCTCGCCGCTGTTACCACCGGCGAAAGAGTAATGCGCCAAGAAGGGCCGCTCCTCGGCGCTGTGTTCACCCGCGTTGCTGCAAGTCACATTCGCGTCGGGACCTTTCAGTATTTTCTAGCACGCAACGATATCGACGCCCTGCGACTGCTCGCCGAGCATGCCATTGCCCGGCACTACTCGGCCGCCGCCGAAGCGCCAGATCCTTATGTGGCTTTGCTAGAGTCGGTCTCGGCTGTCCAAGCGGATCTGATCGCCCAGTGGATGTCTCTCGGCTTCATCCACGGTGTGATGAATACAGACAATACCGCCATTTCTGGGGAAACGATCGACTATGGCCCGTGCGCATTCATGGACGCCTTTCACTCGCAGAGCGTCTTCAGCTCCATCGACTCCGGCGCGCGCTATGCCTGGGGCAACCAGTCCGACATCGGGCTCTGGAACCTCACCCGTTTCGCGGAGACCCTGCTGCCATTATTGTCTGAGGATCCGAGCAAAGCGACCAAGATCGCCGAAGCCGCCCTTTCCGTATATCCTGAGCGGTTCGGCGGTCAATACATCGCCCGCTTCCGCGCCAAATTCGGCCTTCCACGTGAGGCACCAGTCGAGCTCATTAAGGAGTGCCTCGATCTACTGGACACCCAAGCGGTCGATTTCACTCTCTTTTTTCGTCAGCTCACGCGTGTCGCCGGCGGAGAGGATTCTCAGACGCTGACCGCGATATTTTGCAGCAGTGAGCGTTTTAAAAAATGGTTCGCCAAGTGGCGTCGCGAAGCTGATCCCGCCAAGCATCTCGCCGACATGCGCGCAGCCAACCCGATCCTAATTCCGCGCAACCACCGCGTCGAGCAAGCCATCCAGAGCGCCTATGCTGGCGACTTTTCCCAGTTTCACCGTCTTGTCGATGCGCTAGCCGCGCCCTACGCTGATCAGGCCGAATACGCTGATCTCGAAACGCCACCACGACCAGAAGAAATCGTCCACGAAACTTTCTGCGGTACCTAGCCAGAGCGTAGGGTTCTTGATCATCAGAAGGATGTTGGTAGAGGCTTATCAAGTGCGCGCGATCACCAGGGCGGAATAGAACATTTCTATGAACCCTTGGAGTCTGTGAACGCCCAAACTCCAAGGAAAAGCGCAGGTTGTGGCCTGAACCGGCCCCGGCTGAGTGTCCGCTGCTGTCCGAGCACCGCGTGCGCTAGTATCACCAGTATGGAACATCCCAGCCCGATCTGCCCTCGAGACCTCGCCGTCTACGCGCCGAACAAGATGGGCAAGAGCACGATCTTCCGCTCCGAGCGCGTGATGGTCGGGCTGAATGCGTTCGAGCCAGGGCAGGAACATGCGCTGCACGCCCATGAAGGCATGGACAAGATCTATCAGGTTATCGAAGGCCGAGGACTTTTCTTACTCGAAGGCGATGATATTCCCATGCAAGCGGGAGTTTTATTGGTCGCACCCGAAGGAGCGCCGCACGGCATCCGCAATACCGGTACCGAACGGTTGCTCGTGCTCGTCATAATCGCGCCGGCGCCGTAACGGCCCGAACCTCCAACCCGTTGGCGCTCTCGACGCTGGAGTGATTCAGCGAGGCTAGGACCTTGGCTTCCCGCTCGAAACTGGCCCACCTCGCACCCGCCTAACCCCCTGAATCGTACCGGGTTTCTCGGAGACCGAATTCGTTGAATCAGGCCACCTCAGCCTGCTCATAGTACTGCGCCTCGAACTCTGCTGGTGGAATGTCCCCGAGCGGCCCCAACAGTCGTCGTGTGTTGAACCAGTCCACCCACGTCAAGGTGGCGAACTCCACGGCCTCGAGGGTGCGCCACGGGCCCTTCCGTCGAATCACCTCCGTCTTGTACAAGCCGATCACCGATTCGGCGAGGGCATTGTCATAGGCATCGCCTTGGCTGCCGACCGACGGCGCGATGCCGGCGTCCACGAGGCGATCCGTGTACCGCATCGAGAGATATTGGCCGGTTTCAAGGGGTCGTCGCAACACGTCCTCACTGGTGTGAGAGTAGCAGTTCGTTGAAGGCTTCGGATGGCGTTCTCCAACCGAGAGTCTTCCGCGGTCGGCGGTTGAGTGTGGCCGCGACAGCAGCAATGTCGCTCGCACGATGCCTATGGAGGTCAGTCCCTTTGGGGAAGTACTGGCGCAGCAGGCCGTTGGTGTTCTCGTTCGTGCCGCGCTGCCACGGACTGCGGGGGTCGCAGAAGAAGACGTGCAGCCCAGTGTCGATACGCAGTTGGGCGTGCTGTGCCATCTCCGCGCCTTGGTCCCAGGTCAGTGACCGACGTAGCTGATCAGGAAGCGTCGCGAGCGTCGACGTGATCGCATCGCGGACGGCTTCGGCGCCATGCCCCGCAAGAGCCGGACCGTTCTTGACCCTGAGTCGGCCACGGTCGGCCATGCGAGGCAGGTGGAGCAGCATCGTGAATCGGGTGGTGCGTTCGACCAATGTGCCGATCGCGGAACTGCCAAGTCCGATGATCAGGTCGCCTTCCCAGTGTCCAGGAACCGCTCGGTCCTTGGCCTCGGCGGGCCGCTCGCTGATCATGATGTCGGAGCCCACAAACTCCTTGCCGCGACCACGGCGGCGAGCCCTCGGCACGCGTAGCGCCCGCCCGGTGCGCAAGCACGCCGTCAGCTCGCGGCGCAGTGCCCCCCGCCCCTGGATGTACAGCGCTTGGTAAATCGCCTCGTGCGAGACCCTCATCGATTCATCGTCTGGATACTCGGTCCGGAGCCGATGGGCGATCTGCTGCGGGCTCCACGATGTCGCCCAATGTCGGTCCTGGCGGCGGCCATGACGTCGACCACTCCAGGAGCCCACGTTTGGGCCAGGCGCGGGCGTCCCATCCTCAGCCATCACCGTGCCGGCGAGGTGGTCCTGCACGTAGCTCCTGAGCCGATCGTTCGCGGCCAGCTTGGCTATCTTCGGGCGCTTGGCACGTCGGTCGCTGTGCCACTGCGCAGTCGACGCCCGATACGCCAGACCGCCGCTCCGAGTCGCCGCGTTGCGACGCAGCTCACGTGAGACAGTCGACGGGGCTCTCCGGAGCCGACGGGCAATGTCGCGCACCCCGGCGCCCTGAGCTCTCAGGATCGCGATCTCTTCCCGCTCCGCGAAGGACAGGGAGCGAGCTGATCGGGGCGCCAAGCTGATCGGCGGCATACCACCGCCCTCACGGAACCAACGACCACCCACGGGCGGCGACACGCCGCAGGACACTGCGGCATCCTCACTCGACAGCCCCCGGGTGATCGCCTTCCAGAACCGTTGCTGCTCCGCACGCCCCGCTACCGGCGGCCGGCCAGGCGAACGCATCGCAGGTCGACCCGCCCGGTCTGACCTTCTCCGTCTCCGTTCCTGCATCGCAGCACCTCATCATCGAGGTGTTGCGACGACCAGTTGAATTCACCGGTGTTGAGATCAGCCTGCGTGTAGGTCGAGAGGTTTGTTCCTTTGGGGAAGTATTGCCGCAACAAGCCGTTGGTATTCTCGTTCGTACCTCGCTGCCATGGACTCTGCGGGTCGCAGAAGTACACCTTCACGTTCGTGGCGACCGTGAAGCGCTTGTGCGAGGCGAATTCGGTCCCACGGTCCCACGTCAGAGACGCCATCAACCCCTTCGGGAGCGTGCGAACGGCGTTGGCCAGCGCCCGCACGACATTGGCGGTGTCTTTGCCAGCCAGACGAATCAAGAGCAGGAAGCGCGAGTGGCGCTCGACGAGCGTGGCGATGTGTGAGTTGCGAGCCCCGGTCAGTAAGTCGCCTTCCCAGTGGCCGGGCACGGCCCGATCCGCTGCCTCCGCCGGACGTTCTCGAATCGAGACGGCGTCGATGATCTGACCACGGCACTGGCCCGCCGTGCTGGCGTGCTTGGACCGACGCATCCGTCGCCGACGGCGAAGGTGGGCGTTCAGGGCTTTCTTCAGCACCCCGCGACTCTGCACGAAGAGACTGAGATAGATCGTCTCGTGCGACACGTGCAAACAAGGATCCTTCGGAAAGGTCCGTTTGAGCCACCCGGCGATCTGCTGTGGGGACCAGTCTGCCGCCAGCTTCTCAGCCACCAGGGCACGGAGCAACGGCGAGAGGGCGAGCCGACAGGGTTTCGGACGCCGAGTTCGGTCCCAGGCACGCGCGTCGGCAACGGACGCACGGTACTGCCGTCGGCCACCGTTCCGTCGCACCTCCCGGCTGATCGTCGATGGCGCTCGACTCAGGCGCACGGAGTAGCCCCGGGCCAAGCCCCTGGAGATTTCCTCCCGCTCCGTCAGGGTGAGCGAGCGTCGCGACCGGGTCCGTGACGGCGGCGGGATATCCCCACGGGCTGACACGACGTGGTGAACTGCTCCCGGGATCCGACCGAGTGCCCGACCGATGTCGCTGAGCGACTCACCTCGCTTCCACCGCTTCCACAGCTCCACCTTCTCTCTTGCTGACATCCGTGGACGACGAACGCGACCCATGATCCCTCCTTGCTGTGATCATTCATCGCGTTGCATTGACCCTTTGAACTCACCACGGTTTGCGTCACAGTAAATTGCTGCTGGGCGATCGTCAGGCTGCCATTGCGACTCCCTGTTACCAGTTCGTCGATTGTGTAGCTCACCGTGCCGGACCCCGCCCCACTGGACCCGCCCGTCACCGTGATCCACGAAGCGTGACTCGTCGCCGTCCAGGCGCACTCTGCCGACGGTACCGTCACCGCCACGGTCCCGCTTGTCGCCGCCCCCGAAACCGTCGCGCTCGCCGGCGAGAGCGTCGCCGCGCAGTCCGGAGCGCCGTCGGTGGTCTGAGTCAACTCGAACGGACCCGACGCCCCGCCGATCCCGAAGAAAAGGCGGCGCGTGTTTCCGGTGGTATTCGGCGTGACGGTGTACGTGACCGTGCTGGAGCCTACACGCACCCCTGGAGAATCGATAATGATCCAGGGAGTGTGGAGAAGCGGCAGCACGTCATAGGAACACCCGTCTCGAGGGAGGGCGTCGTCGCCCACTCTCGGGCCTCCTCCACGTCCGAAAAGTCCCTCACGCCCTGCACCTTGTCGTTTAGGTACCAGACCACGGTGTTGACCGGCCGAGCGGGGACGAGGACGCAGCGAGCTTTAGAGCCGTCGGGGCGGCGGTCTTCGGCTACGACAGCGTGCGGACGGAGGACGGGGTCACGCGACAGATCAACGAGTCACAGGCCGAGGTGGTTAGAGAGATTTTCGAGTTGTACGCGGCCGGCAGGGGTGTGCGGGGGATTGCGAAGCTGTTGAATGCCCGGGGCGCGGTCTGCCCGAGGCCGCAGAGGGGTCGGCCGGCGGGTTGGGCCCCGTCGTCGGTATGGGCGATTCTTGACCGGCCCCTGTATCGGGGGGAAGTTGTTTGGGGGCAGACGCGGAAGCGTGATCGTTGGGGACTTGCGCGACGGTCGGCCCGCGATGAAGGTGACTGGATTCGGGTCGCGCTGCCGGAGCTACGAATCGTGCCGGCGGCGCTGTGTCAGGCCGTGGACGCTCGCCGCGAACGGACGCGGGCGTCCTATCTGGCGGCGACTGGCGGAGAACGATTCGGACGGCCACCGAACGCGTCGGAGTCGAAGTATCTGCTGACCGGCTTCCTTCGGTGCGGGCAGTGCGGCGGGAACTTGATCGTTCGGTCACGGAGCCACGGCGCGCGACGGGCGTTCTTCTATGCGTGTTCCTCCTACCACTTCCGTGGGACCGCCATCTGTGCCAACGGCCTTGATGCGCCGCTAGAGATGACCGACACGTCGATCCTCAACGAGATCGAGCGATACGTGCTACATCCAAAGGTAGTCCGGCGGGCACTCACGCTGGCCCTGGAGGAGCTTCAGTCAACGGACGGGCGTGTCGAGCAGGATCGGTCGAGACTTCGGCGGGAACTGCGGACGGTTGAAGACGAGCTTGCCAGACTCACGGAGGCGCTGGCGTTCGGCGGGGACCTGCGGTCGCTCATCGAGGCCATCGAGACTCGGGAGCGGCGGCGAGACGCCTTGGTCGGTCAGATAGGGAATCTCGAGCAGCCCCGAGTGTTCGAGGCGTGGAATACTTCCGGCCTTGAGCGTACGCTCCGGGCCAAACTCGCTGACTGGCGGACACTCTTGCGGGGCGAAGTGCACGAAGCACGGCAGTTGCTCCGCACCCTGGTCGAGAGTCGGATCACGTTCACGCCCGACCGGTCAGCGGGGCGGGTCTACCGCTATCAGGGCCGCTTCACCCTCGGCCCGTTCCTGGCCGGGGTGATTGATCCAAGAGCGATGGCGTCCCTAAGCGTTCCGAGTTGGAACCAGGTACTGGGCTGGCTGAAAGAGATGGATACGCTGCGGAAAGCCACCCAACTGACGGCCTAAAGCTAGAATTCTTCAGTATTTTGACCCGCTACACCCGGCCATTGGTACTCCCTGTCGGTATTGGAATCAAGCGGAGATGCAAGATTCCGTTGCGGAGCGTATGACCGTTGAGTAGATCGCCGAAGCCCAGCGCCTCGCCCGCGAGTGGGACGCCGCGCACCCGCGCTAGAATCACCACTACATCCCGTCACCTAACTGGGCCGAGGCCTTTGTAAACGAACTTCTGGATGCGTGCCCCGTACGTCTCGGCCACATAGAGATTGCCGAGCGAGTCGGTTACCACGTTGTGCGCGCCATAGAACTGACCTGGTAGTTTCCCACCGGAACCGATCGTCGTTAGCTCCTCGAGCGTATCCCGCAACAGAATGTGAATATTGTGGTTTCCCCCATCAGCGAGATAGATGTACGTTTGCTGCGGATCTCGCGAGAAGGCAATGTCCCACACCGATCCGGATCCCAGCGTCTGTTTCGCGATGAACCCTTCCTTCATAAACGATCCGTCTGTGTGAAACACCTGGATCCGATCGTTCTGGCGGTCGCAGACGTAGACAAGATTGTCGTTCGAGATTTCAGCACAATGCACGGGACTCCGGAATTGCTGGGCGGGGGGCGCATTGGGATCGTAATTCCCGCCCAATAGATCCGTGTCGTCAGGCCTGTTGCCGTAGGCACCCCAGTGCCGCTTGTACTGGCCTGTCTCGGAGTCAAACACGATGACGCGCCTGTTGCCGTACCCGTCGCCGACATACACCTCGTCGGTCGCTTCGTCGACGCTGCCGTCAGTCGCCTTCCACAGATTTGCTGTGTCGTTGCTGCCGTTGTGGACGCCATGCGTCCCGATTTGGAGCGAGAACGTCCCCGTCGGCGTAAACTTCAGTACTTGTGTGTCCTCGTCGCCATTGCCACCAATCCAGAAGTTCCCTTTGTAGTCGATCCAGAGGCCGTGGTTCGAGTCGGGCCACGTAAACCCTTCCCCTGGCCCGCCCCAACTGCCAGTGAGGTCACCCGCCTGATTGAACTCCAGGAGCGGTGGGGCGACGGTGCAGCATGATGCGCCTGGCGTCTGGAAGTTGTCGGGAACTCCGGTGGTGCGATGAATCATCCACACATGGTCAGCGCTGTCGACCGCAATGCCGATCGCGTTACCGAGCGTCCAGTTGTTCGGTAGCGGTTTTGGCCAAAGGGGATCTACTTCGAACATCGGCGCCTGAACTGCGGCCTGGCCCTGAGCGGCCGCTCGCTCGTCCAGCAGCGTCGCGATGGTTCCCAGTGCGACGGCGCCAGCAAGAAGACACACGCCTGTGACGAGCTCTCGTTTCCGTCTGGTACTCATCATTGTTCTCCTTACCGGACTCAAGGGCCGACGCGCCCAATCTCCCGCACCGCTACGGCATTGAGGCACGACTTCCGTCTGGCCGCAGAGTCCCGCGAGCATTATATACCGGCTGCGGCGCCTTGCTTTGAAGAATTCTTTAGATCACGTTTCACGAATCATCACCGGGACGATGGGTGAATGTGCGACTTCTGGCACGACTCGCCAGACTGATCACTTTTTTCGATGAAGCTTCGCCATCGATTTTTCCGTGATCGGAAATGCGCAAATTCTTTAGGAATGGCGTCCCCAACGGGATTCGAACCCGTGTTTTAGCCTTGAAAGGGCTACGTCCTAGGCCTCTGGACGATGGGGACCCTGGAGTGCGGATCGCGCGTGACACAGTCGGGGCTCCGGACCGACGCGCGACAGGGCAGTGTAGCACGCTCGCCGCGCACCGGCGGAGAGCTGGTGACGGCTGACAATCACCCTATAATCATGCAGTGTCGTTCTTCGAGCCGCTGTTTCAAGCGCTGAACGAAGCTGGTGTCCGCTAGGTCGTTGTGGGAGGCCTGGCCACGGTTCTGCACGGCTACGCACGGCTGACGGCAGACGTCGACTTGGCCTGTGACCTGACCCCGGCGCCGGCGCGCACGCTCATAGAGACGCTCGTCGCGCTGGGCTTTACACCCCGTGCGCCGGTCGATTCAATCCAGTTCTCGGATTCCGACGTTCGACAACGTTGGATTGACGAGAAGGGCATGCGGGTCTTCTCGATGGTCGACCGGCAGAATCCGGTTCGCGCTGTGGATGTCTTTGTGGAGCACCCGATCGAGTTCGAACAGTTGTGGTCGAGGACCGAAGAGGCGTACTCGAATCGACATCGGTTCGCGTTGCGTCGATTCCTGATTTGATTCAATTGAAGCGCCTTGCCGGCCGTCCACAGGACCTGGCAGACATCGAGCAGCTCGAACGGATCCGCCGGCGTCGTGAGGAGGCTGGCGAATGAGACAACGGGATCGAGTTGACCTTCCGGAGCGCAATTGGATGGTGGGTTGGGAGTCGAACCGCCAAGCGGGGCTGGACGCGGCCTCATCGGCCACCCCAGCCCAGCGACTGGCCTGGCTCGAAGAAGCGTTGACGCTGGCTCATCGCGTGGGCGCACTGTCCAAGACGCGTGGAGAACGTTCCTATTCGTAGCGCAGCGCCACGACCGGGTCGACGCGCGTGGCGCGGATGCGGGCACGTAGCTGGCCACGGCCGCCACGCGCCAGAGCCGGTTGTCACCGTCGCGATCGGAGGTGAAGAGGACCGCCTCTCCGTTGGGCCACCATCGGGGATGGATGTCGCCGGCGACGTGCGTCGTCAGCGCGCGCGGCTCGCCGCCCGCCGCCGGGATGACATAGAGATCGGCGTTGCCGGCCCGCTCGGACCAGAAGACGAGGCGGTCGCCCGCCGACATGTAGGAGACGGTGCCGAGCGCGGTGCCGGCTTGCGTCATGCCGGTCTCGCCGATCAGCTTGGCGAGTCCGAAGTCCACGATCTTCACCTGGCCGTCATCGGTGAACATGAGGTTCGCCGGCTTGACGTCGCGGTGGACGATGCCGGCGGCATGCGCCTTGGCGAGGCCGCGCGACACCTGCACGGCGATGTCGAGTGCCGCGTCCACCGTCAGAGGGCCCTTGGCAATGCGGTCCCGCAGCGTGCCGCCCTCGTAGTAGGCCATGGCGAGGTACAGACTGTCCGTCGTCGGTCTCGCCGATGTCGTAGATCGAGCAGATGTTCGGATGGTAGAGCGCGGACGCGGCCTGCGCATCCTGGATGAAGCGGGCCTTGGCGGTCGCATCACGCGTCAGGTCGCAGGGCAGAAATTTCAGGGCGAGCGATCGCCGCAAGCGGCTGTCGAGGGCGTGGTAGACGACCCCCATCCCGCCTTCGCCGATGAGCGAGATGAGCTCGTAGGGCCCGATCCGCGCGCCTGGCTCGAGCGTCCTGCGACGGTCTACGGCAGCGGTTCCTCGTCGAATTTCACGAGGGTGTAGAGAAAGCGCTCGTCCGGGTCGATCACGAGGTGGTGCGACGTGGCGACCGGCACGTGAATGATGTCGCCCGGCCCGAGCACGTGACGGGTGCCGCCCCGGATGCCACTGCCGCGCTGCTGCTTTCGGGGCAGCGACTCGGCGTTGATCAGCTCGCCGCCGATGACGAGCGTCGCGCGGCCGCGGTGGACGATGTACAGATCGGCTTCGGTCTCATGAAATTCGGCGCGGCCGGTCTGCCCGCGCAGGACGAAGTACACCGAGTGGCCGTCGTCGTTGCGGACGGTCTCAAAGACCATCGCGCGGTCGCCAATTGACGCCTCCAGGCGATCGGCAATCGCTTCCACCTGCTCATGCGGCCAGAGGACGAAGCCGGCACCACCGCCGGGCGCCGTTTGGCCTGCCGGCGCGGCGGCAGTGACAGTGGCGGCCAGGAGGCAGACGGACAGGAGTGCGCTACGCATGGCCAGTCTCCCACTCAGTCGCCGGTGAGGAACGCTCGGGCCTGCGCGATTTCCGGGCGGCCGCCGCCGTCAGCGCGCTCGGCCACTTCCAGAAGCGTCGTGTAGAAGCGCTCGGCCAACTCCCGGTTGCCGCTCAGCTCGGCGGCGCGGGCGGTGCCGTAGATGCCGCGGAAGCGGCCGGGCTCCTTGGCGGTCGTCGCCTGGAACGCCTCGAGCGCGGCCTCGTTTCGGCCCGCTTCGAGCAGCATCTGGCCGAGGAGCTCGCGGGCGGGTGCCACCGGCCCCGGCGAGATGGCCGACTTCTCGGTCTGATCCTCCCGGTCGGCCGCGCGGCGCATCAGCGCAAGGGCCTGATCGACGGTCCCTTCGGCGAAGGCGATCCAGGCTTCGGCGACCTCACGATGGATGTCCACCTTGGTGGCCCAGTAGCTGTTGCCGCCCAGCGTGTCGCGCGCCCGGCCGAGCTGCGCCATGTCGTCGCGGGCGCGGGTCGGATCGCCGCTGCGCGCGGCGCCCATCGCGCGCGCGAAGTAGACGATGGCATCGATGAAGGGGGTAGCCGTGCGCAGCACGTCGAGGTTGGCGGCAGCTTCCCAGTCGCTGCGCTCCAGGGTGTAGCGGGCCTGGATAGCTGCGACGGCATAGAACCCGGCCACGCCGTAGCCCGAGCCGGCGTCCATTCCGTCGCGGATCTCGTTCATCCGGCCGACGACCTCACGCGCAGCCGCGTCCTGACCGGTCTGGAGGTATCCGTAGATCATGTAGTCCATCGCATGCAGCGCCTCTGGCGGCGAGCCGGCCGCAATCGCCGCGTCGGCCGCCTTGATGTTCGTGTCGATCGACTCCTGCCAGTAGCCCAGGCGGGTGAACGTGTGCGACGGCATGTGCAGCGCGTGCGGCGCCGCCGGTGCGATGGTGGCGTAGCTGCGCGCCGCGTCGATCGCCCGGTCGGCCAGCGCCGGCACGTCGTAGCTGTGAATGAGGTAATGCGCGATGCCTGGATGGTTCGGCTGTTCGTCGTAGGCCGCTTCGAGGATGGCCGCCGCTTCCAGCTGCTTCGCGTAGGTCTTGTCGTTCAGGTCGGCTGTGCCGTTGAGCGCCATGGCGTAGAAGATCGCCGCCTCGGAGTCGGCCGGATACGTTGCGACCAGCGCGGCCATGGCCGTTTCGAAGGCCAGCCCACGACTGCGGTCGCTGGTGTTCTCGTGGTCGGCGTAGAGGTGAGCGACGGCCGCGATGTAGTCGCCTTCACGCTCGCTCTTCGCGCCGATCGCCTGGGCCCGCTCGACAGCGCTCCCGCCGTCGACGAGCATCTGCGGCTGCCGGCCGCTGCTCAGGGGGTTGCCCCACTCGGCCATGGCGATGCCCCACTCGGCCATGGCGCAGGCGGGGTCCGCTTCCAGCACTTCGTTGAAGCCGTCGATGGCGGCGGCGAACCAGAACGAGTGCAGCAGCGCGACCGCGCGGTTGAAGCGCGGCTGTGCCTCGGCCGAGCAGGTCGTCTCGAAGCGCACGGTGCCCAGGGCGGCCTCGTTGCGGCCCATCTGTTGGGCCGGCGCGTCCGCGTGTCGCGCCGTGACGGGCAAGGTGAGTAATGCGGACAGGGTGGCGGCAAGGGCGAACGGTCGAAGAATCGTCATGGATCGCTCCAATGGCTTCGGACAAGGCTCCGGCGGCGCCGGAGCGCCCCATGATATCACCCGGTGAGGGCAGTGTAGCGCAGGCTTTGCCGCCTCGCCAAGAATCAAACAAAGGGTGGCCCCCGAGCGCCAGCGAGGGGCAGGGCTGCGACGAACACCCAGGGCGTCGCCCTCCGCTTACCGCCTTACGGACTCCAACAGATCTTCCATCGCGTACACCTCGGATCCCAGAAACGGGTATCGTCTAGGATCCTCGACGAGCCCTGCTCTGACTGGGTTCTGGATGATGTAACCGGCGACGGACTTCGTGGCTTCATCATTCCTGAGAACGTGGTCGTGGTAGCGCGCCTGCCAGAGGGGCTGACCCGCCGCCCGTTTGTATTCGAAGGCACTACGCTGCTTGAATTCGTGGACGAACCGCCTCAGGTCGGCATCCTCCGAAAGGCCTTCGGTGAGCAGATGTAAGTGATCGGGTATGAAACAGTCGCAGTAATTTCGAATCCGGCACCAGCGACAACCTGCTTGAGGTGGTACAAGATACGGTTGACGATCATGGTGCTTCTGAAGGTGCGTTGCCGTTTGTGCGTGCACATCGTCAAGCTGTAGCGATGTCGGCCGCGGCACCTGAAGCCGTCCGCGCGATACGGTCCGCCCCGGAACATGGACGGAGAGATCGCAAGATCGATGCCGCGGATGTAGCGCAGGTATCTTGGGCGGTGATGGCAACACAGGGCGTCGCCTGCGGCTCGCCCACGCAGGCCTCAAGGCCTGCGCTACACCAGGACGATCGCAGGGTGCAAGCCCTGCGCTACAAGTTGATTTCGAGCATGCAATGTAGCGCAGGGCTTCAGCCCTGCGTGGGCGAAGCCCTGGCGTTCGACGATCCTGCCGCGGCATGCGCCGCGCCACTCAAGTGAGGTCCAGTCTTACGCGGTGACGAACTCCTCGACGTGCGCCGGGTCCATCTGGGGCGTGGCCCGGGACACGCTGACCAGCACCAGGACGTTTGCGCCGAGACCCCACACGCCGGGGTGGATCTGTTCCCACTGCAGCGACGGCACGAGGTTCCACACGATTGTCACGACGCAGCCGATGACGAGGCCGCCGATGACGCCGATGGGAGTCGACCGACGCCAGTACAGCGCGGCGATCAGCGCGGGGAAGATCTGCGCGATGGAACCGTACGACAGCAGGAGGAGGAGGACCAGCGAGACCTCCGACGCGACGGCAAAGTAGTAGGCGATGACGCCGATGGTGACGACGGTCCAGCGGATGAGACGCGTCTCCTCGATGTCGCCGATCGACGGCTGGATGAGCACCCGGTAGCCGTCCTTGACGAGGACGGAGGCGGCGGCATGGACAATGGCATCGCCGCTCGACATCGAGGCGGCCAGCGCGCCGGCGCAGAACAGGCCGACGACGATGGCGGGGAGGCCGAGCGAGGTGACGATTGTCGGCAGGATCGTGTCGACCGGCGTGACGTCGGGGAAGGCGAGGACGCCGGAGAAGCCAATCAGCAGGATTGGCAGCAGGAAGAAGGCGAACGTCGGATAGAGGACGACCGTGTGCCGGAGGGTCCGGATGCTCCGGGCCGCGTAAATCTTCATGAAGTAGTGCGGCCACACGCTGAAGCCGAAGACCGAAATGGCGACGGCGCTCGAGTAGCCGCCCCAGCTCCACGGCGCGCCGGTAGGATCGAGGCCGGGCGCGGCCAGCATGGCCGGTGCGGCGTCGGCGAGTTGCTGGAACATCGGGCCGATGCCGCCATGCAGCCGGTAGGGGAGATAGAGGCCGAGGCCCCAGGCGAGTCCCATCATGAGGATGCCCTGAAAGGTGTTCGTCCAGGCGATGCCCATGACGCCGGCGCGGAAGACGTAGAGCAGGACGACGGCGTAGGTGACGGCGGCGCCGGCCCAGACCGGCATCCGGCCCTCGGTCACGATCGAGAAGACATAGCCGGCGCCCTGCATCTGCAGGGTCAGGTACGGGACGAACGCCGCCAGGCTGATGAAAGCGAGCACTGCGGACAGGTACCGGCTGTGATAGCGATGCGCGAACAGTTCGGCCTGCGTGACGTAGCCGAACCGCCGCCCGAGCCGCGCCACGCGCGGTCCGAAGAAGTACATGGGCACCAGGCCGAGACTCGTGTAGGAAATGATGTAGTAGGCGGCCGCGCCGCGCGAGTAAGCCCAGCCCGGGCCGCCCAGGAACGCGAAGGCGCTGAAAATGGAGGCGCCCATGACGAAATACAGGACCAGGAGGCCAAGCGCCCGGTCGCCCGCCACGTAGCCCTCCGTGCCGGCCGAGGTCTTGCCGCCGGAGAGCAGGCCAACGGTGAGCGACAGTCCGAGATAGCCGACCGTGACGAGAAAGACGACGGCCCACGGCTCCATGGCTCAGCTGTCGTCGCCGCCCCGCGTGCCCAACTCGTAGGTGAGGAGCACGATGAACGAGGCGATGCTGAGGCCGAGAACATAGACCAGGGAGACGGGCAGCCCCAGGACGACCGGGCGGGCGCCGCTGACCAGCATCGACAGCGGGTACACCGGCCAGATCGTCGCGATGAACAGCAGGGTGAAGACGACGGCGAGCACGCGGAGGCGGGTCTGGGGCACGGATGGGCCGCTCACACCGGACGGTGCCGCACGTGGGTGCGCATGATTTTCGCGATCGACGTCGTGCCGGCCTGGCGCATGACCATCGCGAGTTCGCGGCGCAGGAGGTCGAGCACCGCTTCGACGCCAGCCTGGCCGAAGCTGGCGAGTCCCCACAAGTACGGACGACCGATCCCGACCGCCGTGGCGCCGAGTGCCAGCGCCTTGAAGATGTCGGTGCCGCGCCGGAATCCGCTGTCGATGATGATCGGCAGACGCCCACCGACCGCCTCGACGATTTCGGGCAGGCATTCGATGGTCGAGCGTCCGCTCGCTCCCGCGCGCGCGCCGTGATTGGAGACGACGAGCCCGTCGGCGCCGTAGGCTTCGCACAGAGCCGCGTCCTCGCCCGTCACGATCCCCTTTACCAGCACCTTCATCGCGGTTGCGTCCTTGAGCTGCGTCACGTAGTGCCAGGTCATGCCGCGCGGACGTGGCGGAGCGACGCGTGGCGGCGCCCCGCCGATCACAAAGATGCTCGGGTCGAGCTGGGTGTGCATGGGCCGCGGGCGGTTTGGGTTGTGACAGAGCGAGCAGTCGCGATCGTCGCGCCGGATGCCGCGGGCTGCGGTCTCCCGGTTACTGTCGCCCTGGAGATCGACAGTGAGGACGACCGCGGCGCAGCCGGCGGCTTCCGCCCGCGACACCATGGCCTGGGTGGCGTTCCAGTCTACGGCCGCGTAGAGCTGAAACCAGATCGGCTCGCCGCGCGCCGCCATGACCGCTTCGATCGGCGTGGACGCGACGGTCGAGAGCATCTGGAGATGCCCCTTGGCGCGTGCCGCCCGGGCGACGGCGAGCTCAGCGTCGGGGTGAAAGGCGCCGTTGCTGCCGGTCGGCTGAATGACGATCGGGGTGTCCCAGCGCGTGCCGAAGATGTCGACCGACATGTCGATCTGCCGCACGTCCACGAGACGGCGCATCCGCAGCTGAAATTGTAAAAACCCCTCCCGGTTGACCTGCAGCATCCGGTCGTCGTCGACACTCGTCGCCAGATAGGCGTAGTGGGCGGTCGGCAGGACCTGCTGGGCGACCGCTTGGAAGTCGAACACGCTCAGGGCGTCCGCCTCCGAGGTGATCGGATCGCCGGGCTGCTCGTGGATCAGGCGCATGAGCCGATCCAGCTTCAGGGCCGGGGCGTCCGACGCGGCCAGGAGATCGCCGATGAAGCCGGCGTCGATGCTCGCGGCGGCCAGTACCGGACTGGCGGCCAAATATTTTAGAAAACGTCGGCGGCTGGCGACGAGCTCGGAATCCGGCATGGGCGGTCTCCCAGGCAGCGCGTGTGGGTCTGGAGTGGAGAATAGCACGGGGCCGCCGACAGCTACCGCGGGTCCTGTCGCTCCAGCGCCGATGAGGGCTGAGGCCAGGGTTCCGGGCTGCACGCGAGGCCGGGCCGGCCCAGCAGCCCGTGGTGAAAGTCCCGCGTCGCATTGAGGCCCCGCTAAACCAAAGCCGCGGTCGCCCAGGGCAAGGCGCGAGGAGGGAGAATACCGGGAGTATTCGACCCATCGCGGCCAACGCCCCGCGCCGCCCATGGCGGGATGCAGCGCCGGCCGAATGCCGGGGGACTTTCACCGCGGGCTGCTAACCGTCGTTGGACGATCGGGCCGGCCCGCCGTGGTTACTGCGGCCGCTCCAGGTACTTCAGCAGCTCGCTGTCCGTTCCCAGGATGAAGAGCGTCGACGGGTCCATCGTCGCCTCGTAGGTCTCCATCGATTTCGTGAATTCGTAGAAAGCGGGGTCACGATTGTAGGCGTCGGCGTAGATCGTGGTGGCTTCGGCGTCGGCCACACCGCGCAGCTCCTCCGCCGTTCGGTACGCCTCGGATTGGATCTGGGCAAGGTCGCGCTCACGTTCGCCGCCGATCCGGGCCGCTTCGCCTTGCCCTTCAGACCGGAACTCCTCCGCAATCCGCTGCCGCTCCGCAATCATGCGCGCGAAGACGTCCTGCTGGACCTCTTCGACGTAGTTGATCCGCTTGAGTCTGAGGTCGAGCAGCTCGATCCCGAGGTCAGCGGTGCTGAGGGCGGCGCGCTCGAGAATTTCCGCGGCGATCGCCTGGCGGCCCATCTCGATTTGATTCAGGATGGCCGCTTCTTCCTCCGACTCCACCAGGACGTCGTCCGCGTCGCGGTTAGTACTGCGGACGATTTCGATCAGGTCGTAGCGGGCGACGGAGTTTCGCGTCTCGCCGTCCAGAATATCATCGAGCCGGGACTGCGCGCCGCGCTCGTCCCGCAGCCGCTGGAAGAACCTCAGCGGATCGACGATACGCCAGCGGGCGTAGGTATCGACCCAGATGAACCGTTTGTCTCTAGTGGGCACCTGGTTCGGGTTGCCGTCCCATTCCAGGAACCGCTTCTCGAAGTAGTTGGTCTGCTGAATGAACGGCACCTTGAAGTGCAGGCCCGGCTCGGTCACCGGTTGGCCGACGGGGTTCCCGAACTGCGTGATGATGACCTGGTTCACTTCGTGGACTTGATACGCGGAGCTCGACAGCACGATGAGCGCCACCACGAGCACGACGAGTTGGATCACGGTGCGTGTGGTCATCGGTCACCTCCCGGGTCGGTGCGGGCGCCGGCGGGCGGCGCAGATCCGTCTGTCGTGAGGCGCTGCCGCAGTGTGTCCAGCGGCAGCAGCGGCAACACGCCGGTCGCGGCTTCGGCGAGGAACACCTTGCCGCCGACCTTGGGAAGCACCCGTTGCATCGTTTCCAGATAGAGCCGCCGGCGCGTCACCTCGGGCGCCTGACGGTAGGCCTCGTAGGCCGCCGTGAACCGGGCGGCGTCACCCTGCGCACGGTTGACCCGGTCGAGCGCGTAGCCCTCGGCCTGGAGGACGGCCTGCTCCGCTTCACCGCGCGCGCGCGGGATGACCGCGTTGTAGGCGGCGCGGGCTTCGTTGATCAGGCGGTCGCGTTGTTGCTGCGCCTGGTTGACCTCGTCCCACGACGGCTTGACCGGGTCGGGTGGGTTCACGTCCTGCAGGACGACCTGCTCGACCGCGATGCCCATCTCGTACTGGCCTACCAGTGCCTGCAGCTGCTCTTCGACCCGCGTCTCGATATCCTGCCGGCCGACGGTCAGCACCTCGGTGACCGTCCGATCGCCGACGACCTCGCGCATGACGGCTTCGTTCATCGCGCCGAAGGTGGCTTCGATGTTACGGACTTTGAACAGGAACTGGTAGGGATCGGACACGCGATATTGCACGATCCATTCCACGACGGCGACGTTCAGATCGCCGGTGAGCATGACGGCCTCATCGGCGAACTGGCGTTCCGAGAAGCGGCTGCGGATGCCGTCTTCGAGGGTGCGGAAGCCGAACTCCATCTTGAGCTGGCGCTGTACCGGTACTTTAAGCACCGTCTCGGCGAAGGGTAGCTTGGTGCGCAGCCCCGGCTCGGTGGTGCGGACGTAGCGCCCGAACCGCAGCACGACGCCAACTTCCTCCGGTTGCACTTGGTAGAGCGTGCTGAACAGCCCGACCAGGATGAGCACAGCGATCACGCCTGGCTTGATCACCTTGGGCGGGATATCCGGTAGTTGTACGCCGCCGATGTCGACGACTTTGTGGTCCATAGTGATCTCTCCTTCAGCCGGTAGTAGTACGTGACAGTCTAACAGGTGTCGGCTTGAGGCGGTGAACTCTTGCGCGGGTTGCGGACCTGCTAGGGGCGCGAAATTGTACCCCCTAGAATGCCCCCCCCCAGCGCGAAATAGGCGCACGCCCCGCGGTGTCAGGTGCCTGTGTTGGGCATCAGATGTTGGGCATCAGATAGGGTGTTCACCCTCTGACACTGCCCTCACGCATCCTGACCTGCCGCGAGCCGCTCGTATCGCTGCACGTCCTCCCGGCTGCCGAGCACGACCGGCACGCGTTGGTGCAACGAGGTGGGGGTGATCTCGGCGATGCGTTGCCGCCCCGTGCTGGCGCACCCTCCGGCGGTGTTGGCCTGTCCCCCTTAAACCGGTCCAGATCCAGCGTTAGGATTTTGGGCGGAAGGAGGCGGCAGGATGCCCACAAAGCGGTAGAGCACGGAACAGATTGTCAGCAAGCTGCGGCAGGCCGAGGTGGAGCTGAGCCGCGGTCTGCGCACGCCCCAGGTCTGTAAGAAACTCGGGATCAGCGAGCAGACGTACTCTCGGGGGCGGAAGGAGTACGGGGGCTTGCGGCTCGATCAGGCCACGCGGCTCAAGGAGCTCGAGCGCGAGAACCCGCGGCTCAAGCAGCTGGTGGCGGACCCAGCCCTCGACCACGCGATTCTTACAGAGGTGCCCTCGGGGCACGTCTGAGCCCGCCGAGACGCCGGCAGGCGGGGGCCGGAGTCCGCCACCAGGTGGCCGTCTCCGAGCGGCGGGCCTGTCGCGGGCTGGGCCCGGCGCGGTCCACGCACCGGCATCGGGCGCGGGTGCCGGATGCTGAGCCGCGGGTGGTGGAACGGATCATCGCGTTGGCGACCGCGTATGGGCGGGATGGGTATCGGCGGATCACGGGGCTGTGGCGGGGGGAGGGGTGGCCGGTGAATCCCAAACGGGTCGAACGGCGGTGGCGGCGGGAAGGGCTGAAAGTCCCCAAGAAACAGCCCAACCGGGGCCGGTTGTGGCTCACCGACGGGTCGTGTGTGCGTTGCCGGCCCGCGTATCGCCTCCACGTGTGGGCGTATGACTTGCTGACGGCGCGGACGCCCGACGGGCGACCGCTGAAGATCCTGACCGTCGTCGAGGAGTATTCGCGGGAATGTTTGGCGATTGTGGTCGCCCGGCGGGTGCGGACGCCCGAGGTGCTCGAGACGTTGGCGGAGCTGTTCGTGACGCATGGCCTCCCCGCGCACAGTCGCTCCGCGTGCTATGACCAAGTTGTCAAGGCTCTCGGCGCCGTTGGGCTGTCCAATCGAGGGACAGATACGGGCACGGGCTCGCTGGAGCCGGCCCATCGTGCGTCATCCGGACTCATACCCGAGGAGCGGAGGGTGCCTGGCGGACGGGCGTCGAGCTGTCTTCGACTCGAAGGGCTCAGGACAACGGTCGGCATGGCCTCCTCTCCGGCCGGAGCCGGAGCCTCAGGTCTCTAGGCGGCGATCGGATCATCCCTCCACACGTGGTTGACGTCGAACGCCGTTTGGTTGTGGACGACGGCGAACGCGTAGTGCAGCAGCTTGGTCATGCAGGCCCCGATCGCTTGCATGGGGGGCAGGGGCCGCGTGACGCGCTGCGTGAGGCGCTCGTAGTGGGCTCTCAGGCGCCGGGTATGGCGTATGGACGACAGCGTGGCCATGTAGACCACGGCGCGCAGCTGCGCCCGGCCGCGCTTGCTGATCGGTGTGCGGCCCGCGTGCTGGCCGCTTTCCCGTCTCGACGGCTGCAGGCCGGCGAGCTTCACTAACTGCCGGCCGTGCCGGAATCGGTGAAAGGGGCCGATCTCGGCGAGTAGCCCGGCGATCGTGACCCACCCGGTCCCCGGCAACGTCGCGAGATACGTCGGCTCCTCAAACCCCTCGAGGTCGGTCTGGAGCTCGCCCGCGACGCGATCGAGTTGGTCGCCGACGAAGTCGAGACGCTCGACCAGCCGAGTCACTTCACGCATGGCGGCCTCATGCCCATGGAGCGCCGCCACCGTCCTCCCGGCCTTCTCCCAGACTTGCTCAATCTTGAAGCGCCACATCCGCCGTCCCCGCCGGTGCTCTTGCACGACTCGGATGAAGGCCGGCTTCGTCAGCATCGCGATGTCCTGCGGGGGCAAGCCCGCCCGCAGCACCGCGAGGCACCCAGGCGCCGTGACGGTTTTCCACTCGCCGACGATTTCCGGAAACACGCCGTAGAGCTGATGCACGAGCAGGGTCTTGAGGCGGGCGCGCTCGCAGCGTAGACGCTGATACTCGCCCCAGGCTCGCCGCAGTTGCATGTATCGAGCGGGCAAGAGCTGGCACTTGGTCACGACCCCCGTGCGCAGCAGCTGCGCGATCTGCTCTGCGTCGGTCAGGTCTCGCTTGTCGCATCCCATCTGCCGAGCCTCGCGCACCCGGAAGGTCGCGAGCGGATTGACGACGTGATACCGAAGCGCGCGCTGCTCAAAGAATGCACCAACCGCCTCCCACACGTGTCCGGTGGCCTCGAACGCGAAGTGCACCGTACCTCGTCCCCGGCCGACTCGACGGGCCGAGCAGCGCTCCACGAGCTCGCGCAGCCCCTCTCGAGAATGCGAAACCTTGAAGCTCGTGAGGCGGTGTCCCTGCCCATCGAGGACGACCACCTGGTGCTGACGGGTCGCCAGATCGATGCCCACGAAGATGTCGTCCAACGTGTGGTGCCTCTCATCCTGTCTCATGCTGGCCTCCCCGCTTTGTCGTGATTGCACGGAGACTATGCGGAGATGGGGTGAGGGCGCCCTTCCTGTCATCTCCATATCCTCGACAACGGCCCGGAGTTTACGGCCACGCGCATCCGGCTGTGGCTGGACGCCCTGCAGGTGCAGACGCTGTTCATCGAGCCGGGAAGTCCCTGGGAGAACGGCTACGTGGAATCGTTCAACGGGCAACTGCGCGACGAACTGCTCGACCGCGAGATCTTCTCCACGTTGACGGAAGCCAAGATCTTGATCGAACGATGGCGGCGCGAGGACAACACGGTGCGGCCCCACCGTGCGCTGGGCTCTCGGCCACCGGCTCCGGCAGCCCTCAGCCCAGCGCCCCTGAGCGGCCTGATCATGAGCCCAGCTCTCTCATAAGAACTGGCTCAACCTTGGGGGGCGGGTCACTTCTAGCCCTAGCAGGCTGCTGAAAAAGTCTGTGGAATGGGATCGACAGATCGATCCCGGCGTACTCCCATGCTCCCAATATTGCTGAAGGGAGCCACCTCATGCGCGGACACGATGAGCAGACCCATCACATGTTCAGTTACCGGTCGCCGGAACAGCGCGTGCCGGCCGATCCTCCGCTCCGCGCGGTCCGCGCGCTGACGGATCACGCGCTGAAGACGATGTCGCGCAGGTTCGCCGGCCTGTACGCCAAGACGGGACGTCCGTCGATCCCGCCTGAGCCATTGTTGCGGGCCCTGTTGCTGCAGGTGCTGTACACGATCCGGAGCGAACGGCTGCTGCTGGAAGAGCTCAACGACAACCTGCTGTTCCGCTGGTTCGTCGGCTTGCATATGGACGACCCGGTCTGGCATCCCACGACGTTTACCAAGAATCGTGACCGGGGCCTGGACCGCATCAAAGAAGGCGGCCGCGACATCCCCCGCCGTCCGACCAGCTTCTCGTGCGGTAGTCCTTGAGACGCCGCGCCGTTCGTCCAGCTGCACTCGATCGTGACGGCGATTTCGCGCAGGTCGTGACGGCCGGGCCGGTCGATGAGCTTGAGCACTTGAATGGGAGAGCTGCCGAAGCGATGGGTGTCGAATTCAGGCATGGCGCGATTTTTCATTGCGACACACACATTCTAGCAGTCCGTGCGGTGGGCTATAATCGACATTTCGATGGGGCACACAAGCGGGACGACGAGTATCGTGGTGGTGGCGGCACGGCATTACGTGGTACGCGGACGAGTTCAGGGCGTCGGCTTCCGATTCTTCACCGAGGCGGCGGCGGACCGCGAAGGACTGCACGGGCACGTGGTCAATCGGGAGGACGGAGGGGTCGATGTCCTGGCCGAGGGAGACCTGGCGACGCTCGAACGCTTTGAAGCGGCGTTGCGCCAGGGCCCGGCGGCGGCGCGCGTGGACGCCGTCGAGGTCGACGTCCGCGCCCCGCGCGGGACCGGCGCCGGATTCTCGATCCTCTCGGATGATGTATGGACACGCTAAAATCGAAGATCCGACACATCCCCGATTTTCCGAAGCCGGGCATCCTGTTTTACGACATCACGACCTTACTGCGTGACCGCGACGGCTTTCGCGTGGCGGTCGACCGCATGGCCGCGCCGTATCGTGGGGCGACAGTCGACGTCGTGGTCGGAATCGAGAGCCGCGGATTCATCCTGGGCGCGGCGGTGGCCGACCGGCTCAATGCCGGCTTCGTCCTCGTTCGCAAGCCGGGGAAGTTGCCGGCGAAGACGATCCAGATGACCTACGAGCTCGAATACGGCACCGACACGCTCGAAATGCACGCCGACGCCATTGTGCACGGGCAGCAGGTGCTGATCGTGGATGACCTGCTTGCGACAGGCGGCACTGCCCGGGCGACCGTCGACCTGGTGAAGCAGGCGGGTGGCACGGTCCACGGGGTCGCCTTCCTTATCGAGCTTACGGATCTGAACGGCCGATCGCGTCTGGAAGGGGAACAGATCCTGGCGGTCCTGCGGTACTAGGCGCCCGTGGTGATAGGCTCGCCTGGCAAGCAGGCTAGAAGGCGCTGGGGCGTGGCCCGGCTCATCCGTCACGCCGCATGTCGGTTTCGAGCTGGATCCACCGTTTACTGAGCTCCTGCTGGCGCTCGTACCGCTCGACGGTCGCGGACCCATCCGCACCGGTGATAACCAGTTCGAATCCTTGGCCAGCTGGCCCGTATCGCGTTTCGGAGCGGATATACGTCTCGTCGGACGTGAAAAACCGAGCCACAAGTGTCGGTATCGGTAGGACACGGGGGCAACGTTAGCGCTGGCCGACGGGCCGGACGGCGCGGGAACCGGCAGGCGGACCGCTGACGAAAATCCGTGCAATGAGGGAGCTGCGGTTCCCGCTTGACGCGGCGCCCTCCCGCAGTAGCAAAGCCACGACGCTCTGCTACACTCGTGAAAGCGTCTGCACGCGCGTGTAGCTCAGCCCGGATAGAGTAACCGCCTCCTAAGCAACGCTCAACCGTGGGCGATCGCGGCCGACCTCGGTATTTAGGCGTCTGTTGTCCCTCACCTTGGCCGATGGTGGCCGTTCGTGGGCCGTGTCCCGGAAAATCTTGCACAAAGTTGCACCCGGAGTGGCTACGGTGGCACAACGAACACAAGTTTCTAACATGACCGGCTAACGGGTTCACGGGATCTCTAGGCTGTTAACAGCCCAACGCCTTGCCCGCGAGTGGGACGCCGCGCACCCGCGTAACCCCCGTCCCCTTTGAACCCGAGGTATAGACTAATTCTCAGCGCGAGTTGTGCTAGAACTCTGAATGAGTGTTATCGGTTCGGGGGCGTGTCGATGGAACTAGGACCTATCGAGACTCAGCGCAAGAGAGGGCATGAGCGACTAAAGATAGACGGCAAAAACGTGCGCGGCCAGCCCGACCTGGTCGATTTCTGGCGCTGGAGCGTGTTGGACCTTGTCAGCAATGCCACGCGAGGCCGTCTGGCTGAGTACATCGTCGCTCGCGCTGTTGGTATTCGCACCGACGTTGTCCGAGACGAGTGGGCCGCGTTCGACCTGCAGACTGAGTCTGGTATCAAGATCGAAGTAAAGTCGGCGGCCTATGTCTAAAGCTGGCACCAGAACAAACTGTCCACGATCTCACTCGGTGTACGGGCTACGCGCTCGTGGAATGCCGAAATCAACCGACGGGCAAGCCGAGCTACACGTGATGCCGACGTATACGTCTTAGCACTGCTCGCGCATAAAGACAAATGCACCATCGATCCTTTGGAGATGGGTCAATGGAAGTTCTATGTCGTGGCGACTCAGGTACTAGATGAACGGGAGCGGAGCCAACACTCGATCACGCTGAAGAGGGGGATGTCCCGTGCGCTGTTGAAACTCAGCGGCAGCTTGGTTCACGACTACGCAACCATCTCTGACGACTCCCCGAGTCCTAACCGCGCGTCGCGTGCCAGGAGGGCAGCGACCAGCGCGGGCATATCTTGACATCCTTGCACCCGACGGAACCCCTTCGCCGCTTCGAGCACCCCGGCGGCCACCCAGCGCAGCACCATCGTCCCGCCGCGCCAGCGTTTCACATGGCGCTGCACATGGCGCGTTCGGCTGAGGAGACTCTCGATGGCGTTTGTGGTGGCGAGCGATCGTTGGAGACGCTCCGACAGACCCAAGCCGAGCACGGTCAGCGTCTCGTCGAGCCCTTCCCGCACGCTCGTGGCCGCACTCGGGTAGTCAGTGTCCAAGCGCCGCGCCAGGTCCTGCAGCAGACGCTTGGCCGTCTTGACGGGGCTGTTCGTGTAGGCGCGCGTGAGGACCGCCTTCACCCCCGGCCGCTGTGCCTCAGGGAGATGCTCCAAGATGTTCCGGCCCTTATGGACCTGACACCGCTGCACCAGCGCGGCGCGCCCAAATGTCTGGGTCACGGCCGTGTCGAGGGCCTTCGCGCCATCGACGATCACCAGCAGGCTCCGGTCGGTGCGCAGCCCGCGGCTGCCGAGATTGGTCAAGAGCCCCTGACAGACCGTCGCGTTCTCCGTGGCCCCTTCCCACAGGCCGAGCGGGTGTTTCGCGCCCATTTTATCGATGCCTAGGGCGACAACGATACAGTGTCCACCCACGTGCACGCCATCAATCAGCAGCCCCACCAGGTCCAGCGCGTCGAGCGGCGTCGCCCGCCACGCATCCAGCTGCGCCTGGGTTTGCGCGACAAAGCGTCGACTGACCGCACTCTTGCTCGTGCCCCGCGTGGTGACGTCGGCGCCGAGCGGTTCCAGACTCCGCGCATACTGGCGGGTCGCCACACCGATCAGCATCTGGTCGACCACGCGCCGGTTCAGCGGGTCCGCATTCGCGAATGCCCGGGCCGTTGGCAACGGAACCTCCTCGCCGGCGCGCCGCGCACGGGGCCGACGAATCGCCACCTTCCGCCCGCCCAGCACGACCTGACTCGGCGTATGCCCCGTTCGATACGCCTGGCGCGCAGGTTGATGCGCATACCGTGGCCCACAGACGGCGGCCCGATCCTCTTCCAGCATGGCTTCGAGTACCTTCAGGCCAGACGCGACGACCCGCTCCTGGAGCGCGGCCTGCGTATCAATGAGGATATCGACCAACGGAAGGTGCCGTGGCGTCGGGGATACCGATTGGCGACGGCGAGGGACTGTGCGAGACTGCTTCTTCATGGCGGCTCCTTACTGGGAGGCTTGCACCTCGGTTTCGTCACCGGTCGTATAGCACGACCAGTGAAGAGCCGCCGCTTCAAATTTCAACAGCTACTGGGACATCCCCCTGAAGAGTCTTGAGGCCCTTTGTGACGGAGAGGTTGCTTTTTCCGGGTTGGCTGCTGAGGTGAATCGCGTAGCACCCAAACGACGATGAGAGCCGCCACCCAGACCTTGATGTTGTTGATGGCCTTTGTCTTGAGGTGTGCAACGGCTGTGGAGGCACAGGAGCTCGATCGTATCTACGTCGACCAGTACATGCCGCTGCGGTCGGAGCTGATGATCGCCAACACGGACGGGAGCAACCCGCGCAAACTCGTGCCCGGCACGGAGATCGACTACAACACGTCGTTCTCCCACGACGGCCAGTGGGTCGTCTTCACCTCGGACCGGAATAGGTCGGCGGACATTTACAGGGTACGGCTGGACGGACGTGACCTGGAGCGGCTGACCCATGCGCCCGCCTTTGACGACCAGGCGGCACTCTCGCCCGATAACCGCTCGCTGGCGTTCGTCTCGTCTCGTGGCGACGGCTCCACCGATATTTACATCATGGACCTCGCAAGCCGCGAGGTTCGCAACCTGACGAATGCGCCGGGTGGGGACTTCCGTCCGAGCTGGTCTCCCGACGGACAAACGATCGCCTTCAGCTCCGACCGGGGCACCGGGTTTCCCCACCAGGACTACCCAGGCCCGGCCGGCAAATGGGAGCACGTGCAGGCCGCGAGCGTCTACGTGATCAACACGGACGGCACGGGTCTCCGCAAGCTCACGACAGACCCGGAGATGATGGCGGGATCGCCGAAATGGTCGGCGGACGGCAGCAAGGTCGTCTTCTATGAGATGCTCGTGCGGGACACCTTTCGAGCGCACTTCGGCGGAGGTCCGTCGAGTATCGTCTCGGTCGACGTGGCCACCGGTGTGCGGACCGTGCACGCCTCAGGTCCCGGACTCAAGGTGTCGCCGTAGTTCATTGCCCCCGATCGCATCGCCTATCTCATCAAGAGCAGGAGAAGCGGAATCCTCGCGTTCACGAGCGGCGACGAGAGCGCGCCCGACGACCTCACCAATCCCTCGTGGTCACCGGACGGCACGCGGGTCGTCTATCAGGCTGGCCAGATGGAGACGATGCACCACTACGCCAACACACCGGGTGGAAAGCTGTACGGCATCGTGGCGGAGCCGGGCTTCGAGTTGGTGCACGCCAGCGGCTGGCCGGCCATATCGCCCGACGGCCGCACGCTCGTCGTGAGCGAACGGACGCCGAGTGCCGACCGAATGGCGCTGGTCCTGTGGGATGTCGACGGCACCAACCCGAGGCGGGTGTATCGGGATGACGTGACGGTGATGGGCCTGGAATGGTCACGCGACGGGCGCTGGCTGACGTTTGGCGCGGGCAGCTTCTTCTTGAGCCGCACCAGCCAGCCCGCCCAGATCATGATCATGAAGGCGGATGGATCCGAGGTGCGTGCGGTCACCTCGGGGCCGGGCAACGCCGGGTTCCCGAGCTGGTCTCCTGACGGCCGCGAAATCGTGTATCGCTACTGGACGGAGAACGAGCGTGGAGAGAGGCTCCGCATTGTCGACGTTGCCACCGGTAAGTCGCGCGTCCTGACCACGGAATACGACACCCTACCGGCCTGGTCGCCCAAGGGGGGCGTGATCATGTTCACGCGCTACGCCCCCGACGACCGTTTTCCCTATGACGAGTTCGACATCTACACCATCCGGCCGAACGGTACTGATTTGAAACGGCTAACCGATGCTGAGGGGAACGACGCGCATTCGCTGTGGTCGACCGACGGCAACCAGATCTTGTGGAGCAGCTCGCGCTTTGGCCACAAGGATGAGTCCCCGCTCACCATCAACCAGCCGCAGCCGTATGCGGAGCTCTTCATCATGAACGCGGACGGCTCGAGCCAGCGACCGCGAACCGACAATCAGTACGAGGAGGGGACGCCGGCGTGGCTGCTCGCGGAGCTGTTGGAAACGGGAGTGAACTGACGGGTGCGGTCGCCGCCGCTCGTCTCTGACCGCTCCATCACGTTCGAGAGCTGCTCGGTCACTCCGACCTCTCAATGACGAACACCTACCTCAACGTTTCACGGACAGAACTCATCGCATCCATGCACCGGGCCGATGAGGCGAGAAAATCTTGCACAAAAGTTGCACACGAGGAGTCGAAAAGGCGCCGACGAGTCCGGTTGAACCGACTAACGACAAGGGGAGGTCTTTGCTACACTAGCAGGCTGCTGAAAAAGTCCATGGAATGGGATCGACAGATCGATCCCGGCGTACTCCCATGCTCCCAATATTGCTGAAGGGAGCCACCTCATGCGCGGACACGATGAGCAGACCCATCACATGTTCAGTTACCGGTCGCCGGAACAGCGCGTGCCGGCCGATCCTCCGCTCCGCGCGGTCCGCGCGCTGACGGATCACGCGCTGAAGACGATGTCGCGCAGGTTCGCCGGCCTGTACGCCAAGACGGGACGTCCGTCGATCCCGCCTGAGCCATTGTTGCGGGCCCTGTTGCTGCAGGTGCTGTACACGATCCGGAGCGAACGGCTGCTGCTGGAAGAGCTCAACGACAACCTGCTGTTCCGCTGGTTCGTCGGCTTGCATATGGACGACCCGGTCTGGCATCCCACGACGTTTACCAAGAATCGTGACCGGCTGCTGGCGGGGGATGGCGCGGCCGCCTTCGTTGATGCGGTCCAGGCCCACGCCCGGGCGGCCGGTCTGCTCTCGGACGAGCATTTCACGGTGGACGGGACGCAGTTGGAAGCCTGGGCCAGCCTGAAGAGCTTCCGATGCCGGGACGCCGCGCCGCGCGCGCCCCCCGATGACCCCGGGAATCCCACGGTCGACTTCCACGGCGAGCGGCGGCGCAACGACACGCACCAGTCGACGACTGATCCGGCGGCGATGCTGCATCGGAAGGGCCAAGGGAAGGAGGCGAAGCTGGCGTCTCTGGGCCACGTGCTGTTGGATAATCGGCAGGGGCTCGTCGCCAACGTCTGTGCGACCCACGCGACGGGGACCGCCGAACGCGAGGCGGCGGCACTGTTGCTGGAGGCCAGCGCGCCGCCGGGCAGCACGGTCGGAGCAGACAAGGGCTACGATGTGGCGAGCTTCGTCGCCGATGTCCGCGTCCGGGACGTCACGCCCCACGTGGCGCAGAAGGTCCGCTGGCGGGCGATTGATGGTCGGCCCACCCGGCATGCGGGTTCTCACGTGAGTCAGCGGAAACGAAAACTCGTGGAACAGGTCTTTGGGTGGAGGCAGACCGTCGGTGGTTTGCGCAAGCTCCGGCCTCGCGGCGTCCCACTCGTCGAGTGGCAGCTCACTTTCGCCGCCACGGCCTATAACTTGGTCCGCCTGCGGAATCTGGAGGCGACGTGTCCCTGATCGCCGGCCGCGCGTGTCGCCGGCCCCCTCATCGGGGTCAGCGCACACCCGTGCGCACGGTCGTCGGGCGGTCGTCACCCGCATGATGCTTAAGAAAACAGCCCGATACCCGGGTTCTTCAGCAGCCTGCTAGTACTTCTGCCAGATGCGCGTGTAGCTCAGCCCGGATAGAGCAACCGCCTCCTAAGCGGTAGGTCCCCGGTTCGAATCCGGGCACGCGCGCCACGTCTCGTCGGGTCCATTCCGGGGACATGGGTTACAGATCATTCTGGAGACATAGGTAACACTTTCGGACTGAATGGGTTCTCAATGGGCTCGAGCCGGCAGGTCTCGTGGTCGAAGTATCCGAGATCGTAGTGCATGAAGCTGACGAGCCAGATGTTGTCGCTCACTTGTTTGACGCCGACCCGCTGTCCGGCGAAGACTTGGCTGAGGTTGATCCTCCGGCGGTTATAACAGATGCGGCCACAATGGGTGACGGTGGCCGTCCAGTCATGGAGCGGATAGTCCAGCTCGCGCAGGCCCCGATAGGGTCGTGGCGACCGGGTATAGCGCTCAGCCGGCACCTGCATACCCAGGGCCTGATGCGGACGTTCCTGGTTGTAGCGCTCAAGGAAGACATCGAAGCGGGCCTGCTAGAGGAAGTTAGGCGACGCGGGCCGGGTGGCTTCGGTCTTGAGCGTCAGATGCATCCGCTCCTGCCGGCCGTTCTGCTCGGGATGGCCCGGCCGGATGCGTTCGAGGTCGATGCCGAGCCGTAACCACCACACGGCGAGCCAACTCAAGCCGTAGAGCGCCGTGGGGGAGGCGAAGGGGACGCCGTTGTCGGTCTGGATGGCCCGGGGGAGCCCGAAGTCCTGGAAGGCCCGCTCAAACACGGCGAAGGCATAGCATTCCTTGGTCGTCGCGAGCGCCTCGCAGGTGAAGAGGTAGCGGCTGGCGAAGTCGGTGATCGTCAGCGGATAACAGTAGCGCCGGCCACTGAGCATCAACTCACCCTTGTAGTCCGCGCACCAGAGCTCGTTGGGCGTGTCCGGCCGGGAGAGCGCGGTGCCCTCGGCCTTATAGCGGCGGCGCGTCCGGCGCGTCACGAGGCCATGGCGGTCGAGGACGGCGTGGACGGTACTGATCTTGGGGCACAGCACCTCCGGATACCGGCGCCGTTCTCGGATCTTTGGCGCCTCCCAGCAAGGATACTCGCGTTTGAGCGCCACGATCAGCGTCTCGACTTGCATCGGGAGCCGGTTGGGGTGGCGGTACGGCCGCCGGCTCCGGTCGGTCAGGCCCGCGAGGCCGCAGTCTTTGTAGCGGGCGTAGACCTTAATAGCCGGTTTTACGGGAGATACCGAACTCCCGGCAGAGGCTGGCCATCGGCTCGCCGTCGAGCCGCCGGGCAATGAATCGGAGCCGTTCGTCCACGACGTGACACTCCTTCCAGGGCATGACTTCCTCCCGCAAAGGGAGAAAGTGTTACCCATGTCTCCGGAATGAAGTGTCACCCTTCTCTCGGGAAGGGCAGTCGGGTGCAGTTTAAAACTGACCCACTGCCACCACGTCTACCAGGGCCATCGCTCGGCGCGCGCGCCGGTATAATAGGACGCTCGGAAGGAATGGTCCCTGAAAGGATTGTGACGCGATGAAACGATCGGAACGACACCATCTCAAAGAGAACACGCTCGCCACCTGGCTGCTGGACCTGCAGGAACTGCTGGAGACGCGGCGACGCGCCGTCATGATCTGGGCACTGCTCACCGTGGGCCTACTAATCGCGGCGGGCGGGTACCTCAGCTACCAGCGGTCACTCGCCGCCCGCGGCACCGACTTGCTGGCCGGCGCGCTGAACACGGCAACGGCACCGGTCGTGCCGCCTCCGCCGCCGCCCGATCCCGACAACCCGACCGCCACGGCGCCGGCCCCCGCCTTTCAGCCGGGCAGCTACACCTCAGCAAGCCGTCGAGCCGAGGCGGCGCTCGAGAAGTTTCTCTCTGCCGCCGACGCCTATCCCGACAGTCCGGCGGGCATCACGGCCCGCTATCACGCGGCGACGACCCTCGGAGTGCTCGGTCGGCGCGACGAGGCCGAGGCGCAGTATCGGCATGTGGTCGAACTGGCCAGCGACCACATCTACGGTACGATGGCGCGACTGGGACTGGCCGAGACGCAGATGTATGCCGGCAAATACGAGGCCGCCATCGAGCTGTTCGAAGCCGAGTTGAGCGGTGGCAATCCGCGGGTGCCGATCGACGGCGTCCTGATGCAATTAGGGAAAGCCTACCTGCTCGCCGACCGAACAGCGGAGGCCCAGGAGAGCTTCGCGCGCGTCGTGGATGAATTCCCTGAATCCGTCTACGGCCCGGCAGCCCAGGAGGAACTCGACAAGCTGGACAGGCCGAGCGAAGGCTAGCAGCGGAGATCGGCCAGTGCGTAGGTCAGCAGCTTGTACACCAGCTTCGCGCTCAGAACGTTCGGGTGCACCAGTCCCGGGATGGGACACAGCTCCACGACGTCGCACCCGACGACCTCGCGGCTCTCGAATGTCTGACGAAGCAGCGCGAGCAATTCGCGCCACGACAGCCCGCCCGGCTCCGGCGTGCCTACGGCCGGCATGATCGCCGGATTCAGCCCGTCGCAATCGACCGTGACATAGACGCGCGGGCGGAGCGTGTCGACCACGTCGGCGATCCACGTCGGCCGCGCGCGCATCGTCACATCGTAGAAGATCGTCGTGTCCAGCGACTCCACGGCGGCCGCTTCCTCCGTCGAGAGACTCCGAATGCCGACCTGGGTGCATGGCGCATACTCCAGCGATCGACGCATGGCGCAGGCGTGGCTATTCGGCTCGCCCAGGTAGGCCTCGCGCAAATCGGCGTGGGCGTCGATCTGGAGCACGGACAGATCGCCGCAGTGCGTGACCGCCGCGTGAACGAGCGCCGGTGTGATCGAGTGCTCACCGCCGAGCGCGATCAGAAACTTGCCCGCGTCGAACACCGACGAGGCGACCCGACAAATCTCCGCCAAGGCGGAGACCTGATCGGGAAAGGGCAGCTCCATCTCCGGCAGCGTGCAAACGCCGCGGTCGTGAACGTCCACCGAGAGCTCCTCATCCCAGAGTTCCAGCTGAGCCGAGGCCCGGAGGATCTCGGCCGGTCCACCGCGGGTGCCCCCGACGTACGAGGTCGTCCGCTCCAGCGGGACCGGTAGGATCACGGCGCGCGCCTCATCGAATGTCGCCTCCGTCGCACTCGTCCCCCCAAAGGGCAACGTCACGCCGTGGTCGTAGCGCGCTGGCTGTGTCACGCGTCGGCCTCGAAACGCCGCTCCGGCAGAACGACCCCGTCCACCGACATGACGCGACCCGCGAGCTCGAATCTTGGCGGACGGCGTCGTGCCAGACTGTCACTGGTGGTGGCGGCGAGCGCGGCCGAGAGCAGGGGGAGCGCCAACGTGGCGTCGGCGTTGACGGTGACCTGCTCCGCGTCGGCCGCGACCTTGCCCCAGCTCTGAGCCTCGTCGAGTGTCGACCCGGAGGCTCCGCCGAAATGCGGGACGTCGGTGACGATCTGTAGAGCGAATCGATGGCCACCGATGCCCTCGCTGTAGAACTCCGCCTGCACGCTCGCCTGGTTGATGAAGTTCTTCGGTGTGCCGCCGCCGAGCACGACCGACGCCGTGCGGCGCCGTCGGATTACGATGTTCGCCGACTCGATGATGTCGCCAATGACGTCAATCTGGCCCGCGTCGGCATTCGCATGTCGCGCCTGCGACAACCCCATGCCGATGGACGAATCGGCGATCGCCGGGCAGAACACCGGCACCCCCGCACGATGCGCGGCTGTGAGGATGCCGTCGCGTCGCGTCGCGCGCCACAGATGCCCGCCAAGTTGATACAGGAACTCTCGGCTCGTATAGGCGCGCGGCTCGAGCGACCGGGCGTATTCGGCGATCCAGTTGTCGTTGTCGACAAACTCGTCCTCGCTCATCAGGGTGTCGTACACGCGGTCGATGCGGGCCGCTTGCAGCGCACGGTCGTCCACCCGTGGCGAGCCCTGGTAGTGCCTGCGTCCTCGACACTCGTGGAGATCGTGGTAGAGGTTCGCTCCGGTCGACACCACACAGTCCACGAACCGATGCTGGATCAGGTGCGCGATTGTCAGCCGGAGGCCGCCCGCGCTCAAGGCGCCCGCGATCCCGAGAAAGATGAGGCAGTCACCCTCGAGCATCTTCTGCCAGACGTGGTGCGCGGTTGCGAGGTTGCGCCCCTGAAAGGAGATGCCCTGCATCCGGTTGAGCAATTCCGCGGCTGTCAGGTCCGGATCTACGGTGAACGGCTCGACCGGCGTCTTGAGGAAGCGCGACTGATCGGACATGGTCGAGCCTCATTCTAGCAGCGCGTGAACGTCGCGTCGCACCGCGGCGGCGCGCAATCGGAGCCACGGTCACTCATCGGCGAGCTCGCTTTTCAGGTCGGCGAGCAGTGTCAGGGCATCCATCGGGGTGAGCCGTTCGACGTCCACTTCACGCAGTCGGCGGGTCAGGCGGTCGTCGGACCCGTTGTTCTGAAACAGGCCGAGCTGCGACTGCGGCTCGGCTGACGCGCTGAGGGCGGGGCGGCCGCCGCGGCTGAGATCGTCCTGTTCCAGGTCGTCCAGTATCGCGCGGGCACGTCGTACGACCGAGGGCGGCAGACCGGCCAGGCGCGCGACCTGTATCCCGTAACTACGGTCGGAGCGTCCCGGCACGACCTTGCGCAGAAAGACGACATCACCCTTGTACTCACGTGCGACGACGTGATAGTTGACGACATTGGGGCGCGCCTCGGCTAGGTCGGTCAACTCGTGATAGTGCGTGGCGAACAGCGTCCGTGGCCGGTGCACCTCGTGCGTGGCCAGGTGCTCGGCGACAGCCCAGGCGATGCTGAGCCCATCGAACGTGGCGGTCCCGCGGCCGATCTCGTCCAGGAGCACGAGGCTCTTCGACGTTGCAGTGTGGAGAATGTGCGCCGTCTCCTGCATCTCCACCATAAACGTGGACTGCCCGCGCGCGATGTTGTCGGATGCGCCCACTCGCGCGAAGATTCGGTCGACGATCGGCAGCTTCGCCTGCCGCGCCGGGACGAACGAGCCGGCCTGCGCGAGCACCGACAGCAGCGCCGTTTGCCTCAAGAATGTGGATTTGCCTCCCATGTTGGGACCGGTGAGAATCACGACTTGCTGCGACTCACCATCGAGACGGACGTCGTTCGGCACGAAGCTCTCGGCGCAGTGGCGCTCCACGACGGGATGCCTCACGTCGGTCGCAGACAATTCGTCGCCATCGTGCAACTGCGGCTTCGTGTAGTCCAGTGCGGTGGCGGTGTCCGCCAGGCCAGCCAGGACGTCGAGTCCGGCGAGGGCTCGTGCGGTGTCCTGGATTCTCGCGGATTCGGCCGCCACGCGCTGCCGGAGCGCTTCGAAGAGGGCCAGTTCGCGTTCAAGGATTTGATCGTCGGCCCCGACGACACGTTCCTCGTACTCCTTCAACGTCGGCGTGATGAACCGCTCGCCGCCGGCAATCGTCTGCTTCCGGTGGTAGTCGGACGGCACGGCGTGCAGGTTCGCCCTCGAAACTTCGATGTAGTAACCGAACACGCGATTAAAGCGAATCTTCAGGCTGGCGATTCCGGTGCGCGCGCGCTCCGCCGCTTCCATGTCGGCGATCTGTCGGCGTCCGCCGTGGCTCACATCTCGCAGCTCATCGAGTTCGACGTCGGCGCCCGTGCGGATGCAGCCGCCGTCGCGCGCCAGCGCGGGCGCCTCGTCGACAAGGGTGGATTCGATGTCGCCGCGTACATCGGTAAGGTCATCGAGCTCGGCCAGCAAGCTCGTCACCAGCGGCGCGTGCATCTCCGAGAGCGTGGTACGTAGGCGCGGGAGAGCCTCGGCAGAGTGCCGCAGCGCCACGAGATCCTGCGGACCGGCCGTGCCCAGCACCACGCGGGCCACGAGCCGCTCCACGTCGCCCACGGACTTCAACGCCTCGCGGAGTTTGCCGCGCACGACAGTCTGGAAAGCGAACTCCTCGACGGCATCGAGGCGATCCTGGATCCGCTCCCGCGCCACCAGCGGGCGCACGAGCCACGCGCGAAGCCGTCGGCTGCCCATCGCCGTCACCGTGTGGTCGATGGTCCCGAGCAGCGAACCGTCACGGCTGCCGTCGTTCGCGTCGAGGATCTCGAGATGCCGGAATGTCGTGGAATCGACCACGAGGCACTGGGACGTCTCTCGGAACCGGATCTCACGGACGTGGGTCAGGTCACGTTTCTGGGTGTCCCGGAGATACTGAATGAGGGCGCCGGCGGCCGCCGTCGCCGCCAATCGATGCTCCAGGCCGACACCCTCGAGGGTCCGCACGCCGAGCTGATCGCACAGGGTCCCACGCGCACGCGCGGGATCGAACGTCCAGGGTTCGCCGCCGGTGACCGGGAGGTCTCCGAAGCCGGACAGTTCGGTGGCGCGATCGAGGTCCGAGGACACCACGAGCTCCCGGGGGCGAAAGACCGCAATCTCGTCAATCACCGCCTGGCGTCCGGCATCACCCGCGTATTCCGCCACCTGGAATTCGCCCGTGGAGAAGTCGAGCATCGCCAGGCCGTAGGCCCGGGGCCGCATCGCGCGCCGTGTGTCCGGATGCCCCTCGGCCGCCGAGGGTGCGCCAGGAGCAAACGCCATCAGGAACGCCGGTTCCCTGGCGTCGAGATGGCCGTCGTCGATGAGCGTGCCGGGCGAGACGACGCGCACGACCTCCCGGCGGAGCACGCTTTTGGCCTGTTTCGGGTCCTCGACCTGCTCGCAGATTGCGACACGAAACCCTTTCTTCACCAGGCGGGCCACGTATCTGTCGGCCGCATGGTGGGGCACGCCGCACATCGGGATCGCCGCACCGCTGCCATCCTTGGATCTCGACGTGAGGGTCAATTCCAGGGCCCGCGCAGCCGTGAGGGCGTCCTCGTAGAACATCTCGTAGAAGTCGCCCATACGGAAGAACAGCACTGCATCGGGATGCTGCTGCTTCGCGTCGAGATACTGCCGCATCGCGGGCGTGACGCCGGACTTGGGCGAGCGGGAAGGCAAGCGCTACTCGTCGAAAGATGACCGCGCCCGGTGGTGAGCGGAGCGCGAGGTGCCCGTCCGCGTATCCTACGGGTCCACGCGAATATTCGGCCGGGCTTTAGTAGCCGAGGGCCACAGTATAGGAAGCGCCGGGAACCCAGTCAAGCTGCTGCGCGCGTTGACTTTCCCGCTTAGAATGAACGACGACGTGCGAAGGGCGACCGAACCATGAGTCGGTACGAAGGCGTGATCCTCGCACTGGATGCGGCCACGCGGCCAGGCAGTGTCGCCGTCCTGCGGAACGGAGAAGTGCTCGCCTCCGCGGTGGGCCTCGCGTCGAGGACCCACGGGGAGCGACTCCCCGGGGATATCGTCCGTCTTCTAGCGAGCCACCATCTCGGCGTTCACGATGTGACTCGTTTTGCTGTGGTAGTCGGCCCGGGATCCTTTACAGGCCTCAGGGTCGGCATCGCCACCATCCAGGGCCTGGCGCTCGTCCAGAGCACCCCGGTGGTCTGCGTGTCGACCCTCGCAGCGCTCGGACAGACGGTAGCGGGCGAGGCGCCGGCCGACATCGACGTCATCGGGGCCTGGTTGGACGGGCAGCGCCAGCAGGTGTTCACGGCCGCGTATGCACGGTCGACCTCGGCGGCCGGTGCACCGCCCGACGACGGCGAGGAGGGCTCACCGACGATCACCGTGCCTGCCGGCTGGCACGCCCTGACCCCCTATGAGGTGGGCGCACCCGCCGACATCGCCAGGTCGTGGAGCACGACCTTCACCGGACGCGCCGTCACGTTCCTCGGTGATGGCGCTGTCAAGTACGCGGTGGAACTCCGGGCGGCCTTCGGGCTCCGACTGCTCGAGGTTGCCGCACCGCCGGCGCTTGCGCCGCTCGTAGGATCGCTCGCGGCCCGGGCGACGCCCGGCCAGCTCGTCCGCGCGCATGGCATTCAGCCGCTCTACGTGCGGCAGCCCGACGTCGAGCTGGCGCGCGCGCGGCGCTCCACGGTCAGCGGGGAATCAACGTGATCGAAATCATCGAGCCAGCGGATCCTCGAGCGGATCTAGACGCCCTGGCGGCGTTGGAGGCAATCACGTTCCGAAACCCGTGGACCCGGCAGATGCTGCGCGTCGAGTTCGAGCAGATCGAGGCCGTGGTCGCCTACGTGGTGCGCACCGAAGCACATTCGGTGGCGGCGTACTGCGCGGGCCGCGTGCTCGGCGAGGAACTGCACGTGCCCGCCGGAGGATGCCGTGATCTTCTGGCGAGAGTCGCTATGACGACGCCTGCACCTCGACTGATGTCAACCGCTTGAAACCTCACACGGCGTTATGGTAACCTGCCGCAGTTTAGGTCGCCTCGTCGACAAACCTTGGTGAAAAGGAGGTGCGGATGTCGACAGACACGGAGTTGAAAGCGCGCTTGCTGCAGACGGACGATGAATTTCAGCAGCTGGCCGCGCAGCACCACGAGCTCGATGAGCGCCTGCAACAGATGACCGCCCGGGCCCACCTATCCGAACCCGAACAAGTCGAGCAAGTCACCCTCAAGAAACGCAAGCTACAGGTGAAGGACAGGATGGAGCAGATTCTCCGGCGGCAGCGGGCCCTACCTGAGACTTTCCCAGATGCCGCGAGCGCGTCGGCCGCTGGCGGCTGAGATCGTCCGCCGAAGGGGCGTCCGGCATCCGTGAGCATCGATCGATCGGGCGTCCCGTTCATCGTCGCATCGTGGGTGCCGGCCGGCCTGCTGGCCCTCCTTGGCGTCACCTGGGGCGCGGTGCCGCTGGCCGTGATCGGAGGGTTCTTCCTCTTCTTCTTTCGAGATCCGGCACGCCATCCACCCGACGAGCCGTTCGTCGTCGTCGCACCTGCCGATGGGCGGGTACTCGTCGCCGGCCGGCCGCAGGCGGCCGACGTCCCGGAGGGCGCGTGGAGGCAGATCAGCATCTTCCTTTCGCCGATCGACGTGCACATCAACCGGGCGCCGATGGCCGGCCAAGTCACCCACGTCGAGCATCGGCCAGGCCGTTTTCTGGCCGCCTACCGGCCGGAAGCCGCCGAGGGCAACGAACGGACCGAAGTCTGGTTCGAGGCGCGGGGCCACCGGGTGATCTGCCGCCAAATCGTCGGGGTACTGGCCCGGCGCATCGTCTGCCGCGTACGGCCCGGAGATTGCGTGTGTGCCGGCGACCGATTCGGTATCATGAAATTCGGCTCGCGTATCGACCTCTTCCTACCCGAATCAGCTGCGCTCGCGGTGCAGGTTGGCCAACGAGTCCGCGGCGGGGAGACCATCATGGCGCGCCTACCGGCGGGGGCGGATTCAGGCGAGGAATAGAAGAGTAGAGAAGAGCGATAGAGCACGATGGCGATGATGGCGGTATTCCGGCGTCGGCGGCGGAAACGCGAAGAGCGCGTGCGGCGCGGGATGTATCTGCTGCCGAGCATGTTCACGATGGCCAACCTGTTCTGCGGCTACGCCTGTCTCGTCTACACGCTTCGCGGGGACTTTCAAACCGCGGCGCCGTTTCTCGGCATCGCGCTGATTCTGGACACCCTCGACGGGCGGATCGCCAGGCTCACAGGCGCCAGCAGTGCCTTCGGCCTGGAATTCGACTCGTTGGCCGACATCGTCTCGTTCGGCGTCGCGCCGGCCGTTCTCACCAGCGCCTGGGGTCTGACCGCATTCGGTCGGCTCGGCTGGGCGGCAGGATTCCTTTACCTCGTGGCGGCCGCCATTCGTCTGGCCCGTTTCAACATCCAGACCGCGACGGTAGACAAGCGCTACTTCGTCGGCATGCCGAGTCCGGCGGCGGCGTGCGTCCTGGCCGCGACGGTCTTCGCCTTCCCGACGCCGCTCGTCACCGTGACCGAGGCGCTACTGGCCGTCCTCGTCGTCCTGGTGCCCGCGGGCCTCATGATCACGACGCTCAAGTTTCGGAGCTTCAAGAAAATCAATCTCGGCCACCGGCGATCGTATGTGCCCCTGCTCGCCATGGGGGCGATCATCGCCGGCATCACGGCCAACCCGCCCTACGTCCTGATCGGAATGGCCTACGCCTATCTCGCCTCCGGCCCCATCGAGGCACTCTTCGTTGGGCGACGCGGTGTGCCGTCAGTACTCGAGCGCGTGGACGAGGCGGTGTCGAGTGGCACCGAGGGTTCGCTGCCGCGCGAGTGACAGTCAGCCAGACGCGTCGGGCGACCCATCCAGCGACAGCCGAAGCGTCACCGTCGTCCCCACGTCGGGTGCACTGTCCAGTGAGATCGATCCGCCGCTCAATTCGATGTTGCGTTTGGCGATCGTGAGGCCGAGTCCGGTGCCGGACGCGCGGGTGGAGAAGTACGGTTCAAAGATACGGGCCAGCGCGTCCGCACCCATACCGACACCCGTATCGGTCACCGAGAGGCGAACCGCGGAGTCCTCGCGCCGAGCGGCTATGTGGAGTACACCCTGGCCGGGCATGGCGTGCAGGGCATTTTCGATGATATTCGTGAGCGCCCGCGCGGTCAGCGTCCGATCCAGCAACAGGCTCGGAAGCTCCGATGGTACATCGACTGCGATTTCCACCCGGTCCCCCAAACCGATGCGATAGGGCTGAACCACCTCTTGCACGAGGTCGTGCAGCCGGATGAGCGCGGGGCACGCTGTCGGAGCTGTCGCGAAGCTCCAAAACTCCGCTGAGATCTGGCGCAATAACCGCACCTGCGTAAGGATCGAATCGATGCAGCTGTCGAGAACGGGCGCCAGCGGCGAGCCACGGTCGGCGTGTACCCGGCGCAGGTGCTCGGCGGACAGTTGTATCGGTGTCAGGGGATTCTTGATTTCGTGGGCGACCTGACGGGCCATCTCCGCCCACGCCTCCAGCCGATGCGTTCGCTCGAGCTCGGCCCGCTGCGACTTCAACTCGGCGGCCATCGTGTTGAAGGCCTGGACGAGGCGCTGCAGCTCGTCGGCCGACCTGACCGCGACCCGCACGTCGAAATCACCGCGGGCGATCTGCGTGGTCACCCGGGTCAGGCGTCGAAGGGGATCGGCGATGCGCTCGGCCATCGACAGGCCGATGACGCCCCCGAGGAGGACGAACGCGACCACGCCGAGCTGGATACCGCGATCGAGATCGTCGATTTGACGCTCGATTTGCTGCTGTCGCGACGTCAGGGGAACGGTCAAGATCGTTTCGCGGTCGGTCGCTCCTACAGGTGTCGCCGCAAGCACGTAACGTAGGTCGCCCAGTTGGTCGACACCAACCCAGCTCGGCAGGCGCTGTAAGGCGATACCCCGGTAAACGTCTTCCGGTGTCCGCGTGGGTAGCAGGCCAGAGGCGTACAGATCGCGTTCGCTCGTGGCTACCAGGCGCGGGCCGTCGAAGATGTTGACATCTTGATCGATGACCTCACTGATCCAGACCATGACATCGTCACTGAGCAGCGTGACGGTGCCATCCGCCAGCGGCTGGAGCAAAGCGATCTCCTCGATCACTCGGCGGGCCACTGCGGCCGTCCGAATCGCCTCGGCTTCGACGTCGGCGCGTAACTGCACCGTGAACGTCAGGCGGATCACGAAGGCCAGTGTCAACACCGGCACGACGGCGGCCGCCATAAAGGCGAGCGAGAGCTTACGGTAGAAACTCGCGCGAAGTTCCTCGAACAAACGCCGAGCGGACCCCGACGTGCGGCCCACCACGCGGCGAAAGCCGGCCACGCCGAGCAAGAGCACGATGAATAACACCCCGACGAGGGTGACGATCTCGGCGAGGTTGATGAGCACGTCGACCGGCCGCCGCGCGGGCACGCCGAGCGCGTAGATGCCGGCCGAATCGTTTGAGAGGTGAACGTCATACGACACGCCGCCCTTGTCCAGCGACGTCCAGAACGCATCGCGAGACGCCCTGATGCGCTCGAACGTCGCCTGGTCGAGCGCCCAGGCGTCCCGACCGGAGGCAAACAGCGGCCGCCGGTAGCCCCAGCCGTAGATAACCACTTCGACATCCTGGCTCCACGGGTCCGCCACGACGGGTACCCCGTCGCGGACCAACTGCTCGTACGGCTTGTCGGAGGCAATGAAGGGCAGCACGCGGTAGTCCAGCATGAGATGGAGGACGATCGCGCCGACGCGCCGCGGCAAGTCGCTGTCCTCGACGCAGATCGATCGCTGGGCATGAAGCATCGGGCGGTCGGTCGCACCAAACGTTGACGCCTCTCCGAAGATTTCCCATCCGCAGCCGAGCGTGCTCCGGGGCGGCGTTGCCGCGTACTCGGGCACGTTCAAGGCGAACCGACTCACTAAACGACCATCAGGGGCGTACAGCTCCACCGCGGAGGTGAGCCTGAACTCGGCGAGATCCGTCTGCCGCCAGATCTGGAAAGCGCTGTCGCGTTGCGCGGCCGGGGAAAACGCCGGCCAGGACACCGCCATGTTTCGCAGTTCGGTCAGATCGTCGATCTTGGCGAGCGACTGCGAGAGCCACGACTCGAGGTCAGCGGGATGGTCCGACGTCTGACGTGCGTACTCGGTCTCGATGCGCCGGCGCTCGGTTCGATCCGCGAAGTGGAGCGTCGTCGGATAAACGACGAGCGCGGGAGTCAGAAAAACGATGAACAGCGAGACCAGGCGTGTCGCTTGGGAGGCGCGTCGGTATCGTCCGAGTGCCCGCGGGCCCACTCCACTCATCCACGCGGCGACGGCGACCGTCATCACGAGCGGCCATCCCGGCAATTCTTGGTCGAGCAGCGCCCCGACGAGGGCTACGGCCCCGATCGGGGCAAGCCACGCGCCACCGCGCGCGAGCCGGAGGTGGCGGTCGCGCCCGTCCAGCCGCCAGCGTGAGCGCGACGCCAGAAACAGGAGCGCCACACCCCAGAACGCCGCGGCATGCAGCACGGTCAGGGCCGCCAAGGTGGTCAACCGGTCGGCGTCCCAAGGATACGGCGACAGTTTGAGGACGTCGACGCGGGTCGACTGGATGACCCGTCCGACCAACAGCGCGTGGCCAACGATTAAGACCGCCGTCGCGACCCCAACTGCGAATTGTTCCGTATAAAATCGACGCCAGCCACCGGTCTGCCGATCCAGCGAGCGGCGTGCATCCCGTTGGAGGCGTCGCCACCGGACGATGGCATCCGCGGCCAGGACGACCAGCGCCAACCAAAACAACGCGGTCAGCAACAGGTCCACCGGCGCCAGTGCGATCTCCGATGGGCCGGACCCGCTGTGCCACTGACCGGGAAGCGCCAGCCCGAAGAGCAAACGGGCCAGAAGGCAAGCGACGACCAGCGAGCCGACTGTTGTTCGATAGGTGGCCGGCCCGCGCGCCGTATCCCGGCGGTCCAGCAGGGCGCCGCACGCCAGGATGAGGGATAGCCCCAGCAGGATGGCCATCCACGACGCCACCTGCCGGCGCCAGGCGCCGCGCGCGGCCGACAGCGCCCCGGGCGCCACGCGGCCGTGAAACAGTGGTCCTCCCGCGGGAGCCTCCAACGTGAAATCGACGTCGGCTGCCGGCTCTGTCACGGCGGACGGGAGGTCGATCGAGACGTCGACCATCGACGTCTCGAGGAGGAACCCCTGCCCGGGGGCGATGCGATTCGCGGGAGCGGTGGCGACCTCACGCTCGACCGCCACCACACCGATCCGGCGCGGTTCGCCTGCCGAGGGTGACACCCCTCGGACGGCGGCGAGCCGAAGACCGAGCGGCCCGGTCACGACGAAGATCGACTCCGTACTTTGAAGCTGCGCTGGCGTGAGTTCCGAGGGACGGCCACGCCACGCCAAGGGCTCGCCCGCGGCGTTGAACACCGTGACCGCATCATCCAGCGCACCGGTCGGGACGGCGAGGGCCAGCGCGTCGAAGAGCGCCTCACCAGGCGCCGGTCCCTCGACCAGGGCACGTCGCGTCTCGGGCAGGTCGGCCACGCCCGTGGCAATCGCATCGATGGAGGCGATCGTTTCGGCGATCCCCGCGCGCACCTCCGCTTCGAGCCTGTCGAACGCCGCGGCGTCGTCATGCCCGAAGCGTCCAAGCTCCCAGAGCCATCCGAGCAGCCCGAGCGTGACGGCAAGCGCCACGCCAAGCGCCAAGGTGCTTGCCGCAGACCGCACGACGAAACGCTCAGGGGATTCGCGGTCTCCAAGCGCCATCCTCGCTCCTGAGATCAGGGAATCGGCGGCGACGCTGCGCCGTCAGCCGACGCGGGGCGGCCAGGAAGGAAGTCCAGCGGACCGAGCCGGGGCACACCGTGCGCGTGGCCCGGCAGCCGCACCAGCCGAAGGCTAAGTGGAGGCACGAGGTGACGACCTGGCCCGTCCGTGAACGGCGTGAGCGGGACGAACACGCCCGCGAGGCCGGGCAGGCCGCCGAGCGCGATCAGCGTGTCGGCCGACGGCGACGCCGGCCAGCCAGGCATGTGAACGAGCGCCTCGAGCGGCACAGAGGTCGGGTTGTTCCCCGGTAGATAGATCAAGACCTCGAGCGCCGCCGGCTCGGCCGAGGCGTAGGCCACTAGCTCGCCCTCCCCGGTAAGGATGACGAGGGCAACATCGCCCGCGTCCGTCGCCCGGGATACGAGCGGCGGAGCGGCCAGCTCAGTAGGCACGGGAAACTGTCCGGCCGGCTCGCCGGTTTCACGGTAGTAGAAGTGGAGGGTTGGCGCGCGCCCTGGCATCATCAGCACGTCGCCTAGTTGAATCGGGCCGCTGACCGGGCGCGTCGGCAGATCGCGCTTCCACAACTGGACGCCGGTCCGCAACGCGAGCGCGCGGATCTGGTTGTCGAGCGATACGAAGTACACCGCTTCCGGCGTGACGATGGGTGCGCCAATGACGTCGGCACCGGTTCGCCACCTCCACCGGATGCGCCCGTCCGAAAGATCAATCGCGTAGAGAAAGTTGTCGGTGGCCCCGAAATACAGTCGGTCGTCGAGCGCCCGGATCGCCGCTGGCGTTCCAGCGAGCTGCCGCTCCCAGAGCAGCCGGCCCGTGGTCAACTCCAAGGCGGACAGGTAGCCGTCCTGCTGCGGTACGAGCAGCCGTTCCCGGTCGATCGTCGGGCGCAGGACAGCCGACGCCACGCGCTGACTCCAGACGGGACGGCCATCCTCCGAGGCGTAGGCCAGGATATCCCCGTTGGCGAGACTCACGATGAGCCAGCCGGCATCCCAGAGAACAGGTGCAGAGACGGGCGCGTGAAGGTCCAACCGCCAGCGTTCGGTTCCCGTGGCGGCCCAGAGCGCGCGCACCTGCGGACCCTCGGCGACAAATAGCAATTGACCTCCCGCGGTCGGCTGGAAATCGGTGGGCTGATCGACCACCCACTGGACGACACCATCGATTGTGAAGACGCAGGCGAGCAGGCCTTCACGAAGCGGCACGTAGAGGTACGAGCCGTCCGAGACAGGCGGGTGTGACGGCGGCGCACTCAAGGTCGATGTCCACCGGGGGGTCAGCGGAAAAATCGAGGGAACCGGCGGATCGGGCTGCGCCGCCGCCGCGCTTGCGAGGATCGAAGTGGCGACCACCCAGGCGCCACGTGCCGTCACACGACGCAGGCCGCGAGATATTGTGGTCGAAACGGAGCGCACCTCGCTATAATAGCGCCCAATCGGCTTGTAGCCTGTGGTGAAAGTCCCGCTGCATTCGACCGTCGATGCATCCCGCCATGGGCGGCGCTGGGCGTTGTCCACGATGGGTCGAATACTCCCGGTATGCTCCCTCCTTGCGCCTTAGTCGGGCCGACCGCGGCTTCGGCTTAACCTTAGGAGGGGCCTCGGTGCGAAGCGGGACTCTCACCACAGGCTGCTAGTCACCGCATCCCGTGACCCGTCTAGACGCGTGGCACACCAGACGATTATCGTCCTCGACTTCGGTTCCCAGTACACGCAGCTCATCGCTCGCCGCCTGCGCGAACTGTCGGTTCTTGCCGAGATCGTGCCGTTCGATACGCCCCTCGTCGCCATCGCGTCCCGCGCGCCCGCGGGGATCATTTTGTCAGGTGGTCCGCGCTCGGTGTCGCAATCAGATGCGCCGCGATGCGACCCGGCCGTCTTCGATATGGACGTCCCGGTGCTGGGGATTTGCTACGGCATGCAGCTGATGACCGACGCGCTCGGCGGGAAGGTCCAGGCCGCTCCACACCGAGAATACGGTCATGCGACGGTGACGCCAGCCGTCGATCGGCCGCTGTTCGTGGGTCTTCCCGGGACGGTTCGGGTCTGGGCGAGCCACGGTGACCTGGTCGCGGCGGCGCCACCCGGGTTCACGGTGACGGCGACGAGCGCCAACGCGCCCGTCGCGGCGATGGAGCATGTCGACCGGGCCCTATACGCCTTGCTCTTCCATCCGGAGGTCGCCCACACAGAGCGGGGCACCGACATCCTGCGAAACTTTGCGCGGACGATGTGCGGATGTGCGGGCGACTGGACGATGGCGTCCTTCGTCGAGGAGACCGTGGCGAGCCTCCAGATCCAGGTGGGCGACGCGCGGGTCGTGTGCGGCCTGAGCGGCGGTGTGGATTCGACGGTCGCGGCCCTGCTGATTGATCGCGCCATCGGTGATCGGCTGACCTGCATCTTCGTCGACAACGGCGTCCTGCGACTGGATGAGGCCTCGCAGGTCCTGCAGAGGTTCTCCGACAAGCTCCATCTATCGGTCGTATTCGTCGACGCCACGGCGACCTTTCTCGAACGCCTCGAGGACGTGACCGACCCCGAGGCGAAGCGGAAGATCATCGGCGCCACGTTCATCGAGGTATTCGAACAGAAAGCGAAGGAGCTGGGGACCTTCGACTTTCTCGCGCAGGGCACGCTGTATCCGGACGTCATCGAGAGCGTTTCGGTTGTGGGACCCTCAGCCGCGATCAAGAGCCATCATAATGTGGGGGGGCTCCCAGCGCAGATGCGGTTCGAGCTCGTGGAACCTCTCCGTCAATTGTTCAAGGACGAGGTGCGGCATGTTGGCCTCGAACTGGGCGTCGATGAGGAGTTCTTGTGGCGCCAGCCGTTTCCCGGCCCAGGGCTCGCCGTGCGCATCGTGGGCCGCGTGACACCAGACCGCCTGGCGCTGCTGCGCCGCGCCGACGCGATTGTCGTGGAGGAAATCAAGCGCGCGGGCTGGTACCGACGGCTCTGGCAGTCGTTCGCGGTACTCTTGCCGGTGCAGAGCGTGGGTGTGATGGGTGACGAGCGGACCTACGAGCACACCATTGTCATCCGGGCGGTCGAGAGCCGCGACGGCATGACCGCCGACTGGGCACCGCTACCATATGAGCTGCTGGCCGCCATCTCGTCCCGTGTCGTGAACGAGGTCTCGGGGATCAACCGGGTCGTGTACGACATCAGCTCGAAGCCGCCGTCCACCATCGAGTGGGAGTAGATGCTGGCAGCCTCCCGCAGTGTTCACTCTGACTTGCCATGACCGAGTTCGTCCATCTGCATCTACACACCGAGTTTTCACTGCTCGACGGCGCGTGCCGAATCGAAGAGCTCCTGGATGAGGCTGCGCGGGTGAAGGTCCCGGCGCTCGCCGTCACCGAGCACGGCAACATGTTCTCGGCTATCGCGTTTCACGATCAGGCGCGCGAGCGGGGAATCGCGCCAATTCTCGGATGCGAGGTGTATGTGGCCCCCGAGAGCCGCCTCACGAAGAGCGGCGCGCCGGGCACGACCGCCAACCACCTCGTGCTGCTGGCCGAGAACCGGACCGGGTATCAGAACCTCATCAAACTCGTCTCGTCGGGCTACACCGAAGGCTTCTACTATAAGCCCCGTATCGATAAAGAGCTGCTCAGCCAGCACGCCGAGGGGTTGATCGGCCTCAGCAGCTGTCTCAAGGGAGAGGTGGCGACGGGGATTCGCACCGAGCAGACGAAGAAGGCTCTGGCCGCCGCGGCCGCCTTTCGCGACATCCTCGGCGCGGGCAACTTCTTTCTCGAAATGCAGTACCAGGGCATCGACGAGCAACTCCTCGTCAATACGGGGCTGCTGCCGATCGCTCGCGAGCTGGACTTGCCACTGGTCTGCACGAACGACGTGCATTATCTGCATCAGGACGATCATCGCCCACACGATGTCCTGTTGTGCATCGGTACCGGCAAGAGCGTACAAGACGAGCACCGCCTCCGGTATCACGGCGACCAGTTTTATCTGAAGAGCCCGGCCGAGATGGCGGCTGTCTTCGGCGACCATCTCGACGCGCTGCGAAATACCGTCGTGATCGCCGAACGCTGCCAGGTCGATCTGTCCAGCAGCGAGAACCACTTGCCCAACTTCGAGGTGCCGTCACCCTACACACTCGACAGCTACTTCGAACATGTCGTGCGAGAGGGGTTCGAGGGCCGACTCGCCAGGCTGCGGCAGTCCGTCGCCGGGGGCAGCCTAGTGCACCCGCTGGAGGCATACGAAGCGCGCCTGTCATACGAGGTTGAGATGATCAAGCGGATGAAGTACCCCGGGTACTTCTTGATCGTCTGGGACTTCATGCGCTACGCGCGTGACCATGACATCCCGGTCGGCCCGGGTCGCGGCTCCGCCGCCGGGAGTCTCGTCGCATACTGCCTGCGGATCACCGACGTGGATCCACTCGAATTCGGGTTGATCTTCGAGCGATTCTTGAACCCTGAACGCGTGTCGCTCCCGGATATCGACATCGACTTCTGTGAGCGGCGCCGGGGCGAAGTCATCGAGTACGTGACCCAGAAGTATGGCCGTGAAAACGTCGCGCAGATCATCACCTTCGGCACGATGAAGGCCCGGGCCGCGGTGCGGGACGTGGGCCGCGCCCTCGATGTCCCGTATGTCGACGTCGATCGCGTCGCGAAACAGATTCCGGCGACCCTGGACATGACCCTGGAACGCGCCCAGGCGGAGAACCCGGCCCTTGCAGAGTTGGTAAACCGCGACGGCCGCATCAAGGAGTTGCTCACGGTCGCCCAACGCCTCGAAGGCCTGACACGACACGCCTCGGTGCACGCGGCAGGTGTGGTCATCGCACCCAGGCCCCTGACCGAGTTCGTTCCACTCTACAAGAGCCAACGGGACGAAATCACGACCCAGTGGGCCATGAACGAGATCGAGCGCATCGGCCTCCTGAAGATGGACTTTCTCGGCCTGAGTACGCTGACACTGCTGGACGACGCGGTCGGCGCGATCAGAGCCGACGGACGCGCGGAGATCACCTTGGATACGATCTCGCTCGATGACGCCAAGACCTACCGGCTATTTTCCGACGGACAGACGCTAGGGATCTTCCAGTTCGAGAGCTCCGGGATGCGGGACACGCTGCGGAAGGCCAAGCCGCAGCGGCTCGACGACTTGATCGCCCTCAACGCGCTGTACCGTCCCGGTCCCCTTCGGGCCGGCGTCATCGACGAATTCATCGCGCGAAAGCATGGGAAGGTCGCCATCACGTACGAGCTCCCGGAGCTCGAGCCGATCCTGCAGGAGACCTACGGCATCATTGCCTATCAGGAACAGGTCATGCGCATCGCGAGCGACCTGGCCGGCTTCTCCATGGGTGAGGCCGACCTGCTTCGCAAGGCGATGGGCAAGAAGGACGCGTCAGTCATGGAGGCCCAGCGCGATCGTTTCGTGAAGGGGGTGACCGAGCGTGGCGTTGCGAAGGGGAAGGCATCCAAGATCTTCGATTTGATGGAACACTTCGCGGGCTACGGGTTTAACAAGTCCCATTCGACGGCCTACGCGCTCCTGGCGTATCAGACCGCGTATCTCAAGGCCAATTTCCCGTGGTACTTCATGGCCGCGCTACTGACGATCGAATCACAGAATACGGACAAGCTCGCCTTGTACCTGAGCGAGTGCCGCGAGCTCGGCATTCCGATCCTGCCTCCCGACATCAATACCAGCGCCTTGGCCTTTACCATCACCCACGACGGCATCCGCTTCGGGCTCGGCGCGGTCAGGAACGTCGGCGAGAGCGCGATTCTTTCGATGCTGGCGGTCCGGGACACACAACGGCGCATCACGTCCCTGCACACCCTGTGCGAGTCGATTGACCTGCGGCTGGTCAATAAGCGTGTCCTGGAGAGTCTGACAAAGGCCGGAGCGTTCGACGGCTTCGCGACCGGCCCGAAGCAGCCTCCACCGGTGTTGCGGGCAAGGCTGTTCGCGGTCATTGACCGCGCGCTGGAGCACGGTAACCGGAGTCAGCGAGACCGCGACCTCGGCCAGTCACAGCTCTTCGCGGATCCGGAGGTCAACGGCGACTCCGGCGGGATCCCGCTGCCAGAGGCTCCGCCCTGGTCGGAGAGCCAACAGCTCGCCTACGAGAAAGAGGCCCTCGGACTCTATCTCTCCGGGCATCCCCTAGACCGTTTCGCCGACGACCTCAGGCGGGTTACGGCGGTGACGACGATCGAGCTCGCCAACGCCGAAGGCGACGTGCTCGTCGGCGGTATCGTGAGCGAGAGCCGGCCGCTGAAGACCCGTCGCGGACATCGAATGGCGGTGTTCACGCTCGACGACCCGCTCGGGGCGGTTGAGGTCGTGGTGTTCCCGGAGCCTTTCGAAAAGCACGCGGCCCTCGTCGAGAACGATACAATGGTCATCGTCCGCGGCAAGCTCGAACGTGACGAAGAGACCCGTCGCATCCTCGCGTCGGAGCTGCTGCCGATTCAAGCGCTGCAAGAAACGCTGGTTCGGCAACTCGACGTGCGACTCACGGCGCCGCCGCACGATCGACGCACGTTCGAGCAACTCGCCGAGGTGTTTGCTCGGCACCGTGGCGATCGGCCGGTGACCGTTGAGTTGGAAGTGCAGCGGAAGGACCGGGCGATGCGGGTCAGGGCCGACCTGGGACAGGTGCGCATCAGGCCATCGGCTGGACTGATCGAGGAAGTCGAGCGGCTCTGCGGCCAGGGCACGGTGTCGCTCCGGTGAGTCCGGCGGATCCTAGGCGCCCCTGACATCATGCCTCTCGACCTGCTCGAATTCGAGGAGCCGATCGCGCCGCTCCTGAAAGAGATCGAGGCGCTTGGGCAACTGCGACACACGCCGGAGCGCGACCACGAGATTGCCGAACTGCGTGCGGGGGTTGCGTCTATCCGTCGGGATCTGTACGCACATCTCACGCCTTGGCAGCGAGTGCTCGTGGCGCGGCATCCGGCCCGCCCCAACGCGCTCGACTACGTGGCGCGCCTGTTCGAGAACTTCATGGAACTCCATGGCGATCGAGCATTTGCCGACGACCACGCGATCGTCTGCGGACACGCCGACTACCATGGCGCGCCGGTGCTGGTGGTCGGCCATCAGAAAGGTGGCGGGGACACGAAGGAGAAGATCTACAGAAATTTCGGCTACGCCAAGCCCGAGGGCTACCGCAAGGCGATCCGGGCCATGCGGCTGGCGGAGAAGTTCGACCGGCCTATCATCGTGTTTGTCGACACGCCGGCTGCGTATCCCGGGATCGAATCCGAGGAGCGTGGCGTTGCTGAAGCCATCGCCTACAATCTGCGCGAGATGGCGATGCTTAGCGTCCCAATCGTCGTCGTCGTCAGCGGTGAAGGCGGAAGCGGCGGTGCGCTGGGCCTCGCGATCGGCGATCGCATCCTGATGCAGGAATACGCGGTGTACAGCGTCATCCCCCCTGAAGGCTGCGCCGCCATTCTCTGGCGAGACGTGAGTCGCAAAGTCGAAGCGGCCGCAGCCCTCAAGATCTCGGCCCGTGACCTGCAGCGGTTCGGCGTCATCGACGAGATCGTTCCCGAACCTGCCGGGGCCGCCCACACCGACCCCGGCAGCGCCGCGGCTAGCCTGGACGTCGCGTTGAGCCGAGCACTTGAGGAGGTCTCTTCAGATGCGCCCGACGTCCGCCTCCAGCGGCGCTACGAGAAGTTTCGCGAGATGGGCAACATCATCGGCCTCGTCGACGCGGCACCCGCCTCCGGTGAGGCGTAACGGTGCGCCCTCGCCGCTGGGAGTCGCGCCCGTGCGATGAGGCGCTTGCCAGCACCCTCAGCCGAGACCTAGGGATCAACCCGGTCATCGGGCGCCTCCTCGTGCTGCGGGGCATCGACGATGCCGACACAGGGCGCCGGTTTCTGAATCCGTCGCTCGCGCACCTGCACGATCCGTTCAAGCTGACCGACCTCGCCCTGGCCGTCGACCGACTGCTGGCAGCCGTGGAGCGTCGCGATCGGATTGCGGTGCACGGCGACTACGACGTGGACGGTGTGACGTCCACCGTGATGGTCAGGCGCGCGCTGAGTCTGCTGGGCGCCGACGTCACGCACCACATTCCGGACCGCCAGGCTGACGGCTACGGACTCTCGCCGACCGGCGTGGAGCGGCTCCATGCCGGTGGCGTGCGTGTGATCGTCTCGGTCGATTGCGGGATCCGCAGCCTCGACGCGGGGACCCGAGCCGGAGAGCTTGGCCTCGACCTCATCGTGACGGATCATCATGAGCCGTCGGACGTGCTGCCGTCTGCGCTCGCGGTCATCAATCCGAAGCGGCACGACTGCAGCTATCCGGATAAGAACCTGGCCGGCTCGGGCGTCGCCTTAAAGTTGGTTCAGGCGCTCTGTACCCGCACGGGACACGAAGCCTGGTTGCCGAGTTTCATCAAGATGGCGGCGATCGGAACGATTGCGGATGTCGTTCCCCTGCATGGTGAAAACCGTGTCATTGCCAAAGTCGGGCTGGACCGGTTGTCCCGCGGACCGAACAGCGTCGGCCTGCATGCGCTGCTCGACGTGTGCGGATTAACCGGCAAGACGCTGGACAGCTTCAACGTCTCGTTTGGCATCGCACCGAGGGTCAACGCCGCCGGCCGAATGAGCTCCCCCGACTTGGCGGCGCAGCTACTGCTCACGTCTGATCCGGCGCAGGTCGACGCGGCGGCGGCGCTTGCGCAGCGACTCGACGAGGAGAACAATCGGCGACGGGCGGAAGAACAGGTCGTCCTGCGACACGCACGAAAGGCGGTCGAGACCAACCCCGACATCGGCGCCCACGGCATCGTGGTCGTCGGCGGCATCGGCTGGCACCGCGGTGTTATCGGGATCGTGGCATCTAAGCTGGTGGAGATCTTTGCCAGACCGGCGATCGTGCTGTCGATCGACGGCGACACCGCCCACGGATCCGGTCGCAGCATCCCCGAGTTCGACCTCCTGGCCGCGTTGGAGCACGCGGGCGACCTGCTGACGACCTTCGGCGGACATCGGCAAGCGGCTGGCATGACGCTGGACTCGACGCGAGTCAGCGAACTGCGGTCTCGTCTCAGCGCGTACGCCGACGAACGGCTGGGTCCGGACGAGCTGACGCCCCGCCTGTACCTGGACGGACCGCTCGCGCTGAGCGACATCACGAGCGAATTCGTTGACGGGATCAGACGACTCGAGCCGTTCGGCTCGGGCAACCCGCGGCCGATATTCCAGGCGAGCGCCGTGTCAATCGCCGAGGGACCTCGAATCCTGAAGCAGCGACACCTGACGATGTCGGTAAAGCAGCACGGTCGGGTGATCCGGGCAGTGGCTTGGCGGGCAGCCGAGCGGAAGGCATTGTTTGAGTCCCACGCCAAGGCGCTCGACATCGCCTACTCGTTGATGGAGAACCACTTCGGGGGCAACACGCGCGTTGAGTTATCCATTGCCGACGTGCGGGAAGCTCGATAGAGTGATGATCGAGGATCGAGAACGGTGATGGGAGGATGGCAGCGCTCGGCACGGTGGGTGATCGGCGTGTTCACGCTGGCCTTCGGCGTTGCGGTCTTCGTGTCAATTCGCGAGCGCCCGGCGGTCGAGGAGAACGCCCGGGTGGAGGGACTTGATCCGGATGCTGTCTTCGAAAGTACCGGGACGGTCGTGACGCAGATCACCGGCGCGACAAGCGATTTCGTCCTCGAAGCGGAACGACAGCTGACCTACGCCGATGGCACCAGCCGCCTGGAGGGCGTCACGATCACCGTGGAGCGGGATGACGGCCGGGACTTCGTGATCACGGGGCGGCAGGCCGAAGTCAGCGAGACCGGAACGCAGGTCGTGATCACCGGCGATGTCCGGGTGCGCGTCAGCGACGGTCTCGTGATCACCACGGAACAGGCGGCGTATGACGACCTGAGCGGCGTGATCGAGGCACCCGCCTTCGTCGAGTTCTCGCGCGGCCGGCTGCACGGCTCCGGTGTCGGCGCCGTCTATAACCGGACTCGCGACTGGCTACGATTGCTCGACCAGGCGCACGTCACGCTCGGAGAGGGCAGTGGCGGCCGGACCGACGTCACGTCCAACGCGGCGGTCTTGGCGCGTGACGCGCATTACATGCGTTTCGTTAGAAACGTTCGGATCGAACAGGACCATCAAACGACGAGCGCAAAGCGCGCGATCGCGTACTTCGACGCCGACAGCGGCGCGATCGAGATGGTCGAACTGCGCGGCGAAGCGCGCATGCAGGGCCACACCGCCGCACCGGGTGCCATAGAGCGCATGCGGGCCCGTGACTTCAATCTCACCTATGCGGAGGGGACCGGGTTACTGCGCCATGCGACGCTGGCCGGCCGGGCTGTCGTCGGCCTCGCGGGGCCAACGGCGGACGATGGGCAACGGATCGCCGGTGAATGGATCGACGCGTCACTCGCGTCGGACGGCGCCACGGTCACCGCGCTGAATGCCAGGGAGAACGTCCAGGTGGAACTACCGGCCGAGGGGCGTCAAGCCGCCAGGGACGTGACGGCCGAATCGATGGAAGCCCGCGGGACCGCCACGCAGGGATTGACCTCAGCCGAATTCGTCGGCAACGTGGAATATCGGGAGCGCCGGGGCACAGCTAAGGCTGAGGACTTGGTCACTCGCTCGGATCGCTTGACGACCTCACTGGGCGGCAGCCTCAGCGCCATGGTGGACGCTGAGTTCAGAGGTGACGTCGTATTTCGCGATGGCGATGTCGTGGGCACCTCGAGCCGCGCGTTTTACGATGTCGCCGCCGGCATTCTCCAGCTTCGGTCAACGGAAGAGAGTGCTGAGCGTCCTCGCGTCGTCGACTCCACAACGTCGGTCGAGGCTGACGACATCGGCCTCGCGATGAACGGTAGCGGCATGCAGGCACGCGGGCGTGTCCGCAGCGTTCTCAGCCCTAGCGGCTCGGGCGACGCCACCAACCCTGGCGCCACTATCGCTCAACCGCGCATGCCCGGCATGCTCGCGTCTGACGAGCCCGCGTATGTGACCGGTGCCGCGCTCACCTACGACTCGACCACAGGGCTGACGACCTACACAGGCGCCGCGCGGTTGTGGCAGGGTGACACGGCGGTACAGGGCGATCAGATCGAACTCGACGAGCGAACATCAGACCTCAAGGCGACCGGAAGCGCGCGATCGACCTTCATCCTCGAAGAGTTCGACGAAGAGACCCAGCAGGTAAAGGAAGTTCCCTCAATCGCCACAGGCGACAGCATGCACTACGAGGACGTCCAGCGGCGCGCGACCTACACGACGAACGCACATGTCAACGGTCCGCAGGGCGATCTCACGGGAGATCGGATCGAGCTCTATTTCGGCGCCGCGCAACGCGAGCTCGACCGCGTGGAATCCTATCAGCAAGTGAAGCTGCTCGTGACCGGACGGACGGCCACCGGAATGCGGCTAACGTATTACACGGCAGACGGACGGTACGTGATGCACGGCGTGCCGGTGCAGATTCTGGAGGAACTGCCCGGGGAGTGTCGCGAGACGCGCGGGAAGACGCTGACCTTCTTTCGCTCGACCGACACCATTTCGGTCGATGGAAACGAGGAGGTGCGCACGCAAAGCAAGACGACCGGGACCTGCCCCGCTCCACAATTCCACTGAATGGCGACCCTACAGGTACACAATCTTACGAAGTCGTACGGGGGGCGGACGGTCTTGCGGGACGTCAGCCTCGATGTGACGTCGGGCGAGATCGTCGGCCTCCTGGGACCGAACGGCGCCGGCAAGACGACGACGTTCTACCTCGTCGTTGGCCTCACGGCGCCGGAGGCCGGGGAGGTCACCCTCAACGGTGAGGACATCACGCACGACCCGATGTACGTCCGAGCGCGCAAGGGCCTGGGCTACCTTCCCCAGGAGCCGTCGATCTTCCGCGGACTGACGGTCGAGCAGAACATCCTAGCGATTCTCGAAACCCTCAAACTGGGTCGCCGGGCCCGTCACGCCCGCGCGCGCGAACTGCTCTCGGAGCTGAACTTGACTCCGCTGGCCAAGTCGCGGGCCTATACCCTGTCCGGCGGCGAGCGGCGGCGAGTCGAGATCACTCGCGCCCTGGTCGTGTCGCCCTCCTTCGTCTTGCTCGACGAGCCCTTCGCTGGCATTGACCCGATCGCCGTCACCGACATTCAAAAGATCATCTTCCATTTAAAGGAGCGCGGCATCGGCGTCCTCATCACGGACCACAACGTTCGCGAAACCCTTCGAATCACCGACCGGGCCTACATCGTGCACGACGGCGCAATCTTCCGGAGCGGCACCCCCTCCTCCCTGGCAACAGACGAAGACGTCAAACGCATTTATCTGGGCGCCGATTTCCGATTGGATTAAGATACGGAATGGCCTGGATCATACACGCCTAAGTTTGAGGCCCACGATGCTCCAGCATAAGCTCCAGACCAGGCTCGCGCAGAAGCTCATCCTGACGCCGTCGCTCCAGCAAGCGATCAAGCTACTGCCGATGACGACCATCGAGCTGGTCGACATGCTAAATCAGGAAATGGTCGAGAACCCGATGCTGGAGGAGGTGCCCACCGAAGAGCTCCAGCCTGCCGAGGCGAGCGCCCAGCCAGAAAAACCCGAAGACCCGCCACGAGAGGCCAACGACACGTGGGACGGCGCAGATTACGAGTACTTCTTCGGTGATTACCTGGACGGGGGCTACCGCCCCCGGATTCCCCGCGAGGTCAAGGAGCTTCCGCCGATCGAGAACACGCTCGCGACGACCAGCTCGCTAACCGACCATCTGATGTGGCAGCTGTCGTCGCGGCAGGACGACGAGACGGTCCGTGACATCATTACTGCCATCATCGGAAACCTCGACGACGACGGCTACCTAGTCGCGTCCGTCGAGGAAATCGCAGCCATGGCCGCGTGGTCGTTGAAGGGCGTCAGGGCAGCGCTCAATATCGTCCAGCACTTCGACCCGATTGGGGTGGCTGCCCGCGACCTTCGAGAATGCCTGCTCCTGCAACTGCGGCATTTGGGGTTCGCGGACACGCCGACCGAAACGATCGCGGCGGAACATCTCACGATACTCCAGAACCTGCCGGAACTCGCACGCAAACTTGGCCTGAGCATCGACGACACCAGGCCACACGTGGACGTCATTCGGCACTTAGATCCTAAACCGGGCACCCGATTCAATCCTTCACCGTCTCAGTACGTCATCCCTGACGTCTACGTCGTAAAGGTGGAAGATGAGTACGTTGTCCATTTGAACGAGGACGGCCTTCCGCAGCTTCGTATCAGTCCGGTGTACCGCCAGCTCCTTGATCGAAAAGCGGAGAACAACGCGGAGACTCGTGCCTACGTCAAAGACAAGTTCCGGTCGGCGCTCTGGCTGATCAAGTCGGTCGATCAGCGTCAGAAGACCATTCAAAAGGTTGCCAATAGCATCGTTCATTTCCAGCGCAAATTTCTCGACCACGGCATCGAGCACCTTCGCCCGCTGGTCTTGCGTGACGTGGCGGACGATATCAGCATGCACGAATCCACGGTCAGTCGCGTCGTGAACAACAAGTACATGCACACCCCCCAAGGCGTGCTCGAAATGAAGTACTTCTTTCACAGCGCTATCAATAGTTCGTATGGGCAGACCGTATCGTCCGTGACCATCAAGCAGCGGATCCGGAAGATTATTGAGGCGGAAGACTCCCGAAAGCCACTGAGCGACTCCAAGATCGTCCGAATCCTTCAGGACGAAGGCTTGATACTCGCCCGACGCACCATCGCGAAGTATCGTGAGGAGTTGAAGATCCCGACGTCGACCCGACGCAAGGTGCATTATTAGTGTTCTGTCCCCCGTGATTCTAGGCATAGAGCAGGGATGGTGTAAATCACGGCGACAGACATGAGCGAGGACGAGTGCGGCTGGAGCTCACAGACAGACACGTAATCGTGACCGACCCGATGCGCGAACGGGTGCACGAACAGTGCGCGCGCCTCGATCGAGTGCTCAACGACGCGGCGGTATCTGTGTGGGTCGTGCTGTCGTTGGAGCAAGGCGTTACTGCAGCGAGGTGCGGCTGCACGCCCGTGACGACCACGTTCTGCACGGCGCCACCGTGGCCGAGACGTGGAACGCGTCGCTGAAGGCGGCGGTCGACAAGGTAGAGCATCAGGCACAGACCCTGAAAGGAAAGTGGGAAAACCGCCATCGTCGCGGCGGCAAGCCAGCCGACGTCCAGGGGCCCGCCGGCGGCTCCAGGCCGCCGCGCTAGGCGTCCGGCCGGTCGAATTCAGCGATGATCAATGACCGCCAAGCCGCGCTTGACCGACCCGAATTTCGTGGTCCTCACCGGCTTGTCCGGCTCCGGGAAGTCGCAGGCCATCCACGCCCTCGAGGACCTCGGCTACTTCTGCGTGGACAACCTGCCCACGACATTGATGCCGACGCTCGCCGACCTCATGGCGAAGGCGGGTAGCACGCGCGCCAAGGCGGCGGTCGTCATGGACGTACGCGAAGGCGAGTTCCTGTCGGACTTCCCGAAGGTGTACAAGACACTCAGGACCGATTCCAGCGTGAAGGCATTGCTGGTCTTCCTGGAAGCCAGCGACGACGCGCTCTTACGACGATTCAGCGAGACCCGCCGGCCCCACCCGCTGGCGCTGGGCCGGTCACCGCGAGAAGGCATTCACGAGGAGCGCGAGCGCCTCAGCGAAATCCGTCGGCTGGCCGACGAGATCATCGACAGCAGCGACATGACCGTGCACGATCTCCGCCGAAGGTTCATGTCGCTGGCACAGGGTGGGCCACAAGCGAGACTGGTCCTGACGGTCCTGTCATTCGGCTTCAAATACGGCCTTCCGTCCGATGCCGACCTGGTGCTGGACGTTCGGTTTCTGCCCAATCCGCATTTCGTGCCGGCGCTTCAGCGGCTGACGGGCCGTAGCCGAGCGGTCAAAGCGTTTCTTGACAGGCACGCGGCCATGCATGTCTTCCTGGACAAGACCACCGACTTGCTTGAATTCCTGGTGCCGCAGTACGTCACCGAGGGCAAGAGCCACCTGACAGTGGCCGTCGGCTGCACCGGCGGCCGGCACCGGTCGGTGGCCGTGTCGGAGGCGCTCAGGCGACGAATGTCCGCGTTGGCCGGAGTCCGTGTGCGGATCAATCACCGCGATATCCGATCAGCGTAAGGCCTGGAGAAAACGATGGACGCGCGCAGCCTGATGCGCAGCCGGTGGGCGTGGTGGTCGTCACCCATGGACGGTTGGCCACGGAACCGGTCAACGCTGCGGAAGCCATCGTGGGTGACCTTCCGCACGTGTCCGGGGTGTCCATCGGCTGGCACGACCAACCGGAGTTGGCGTCGGAACGGTCCTGAACGGATGACGCGAGAGGGGAGACGCTGGTGAGCGATGAAGCGACGCGTGTCGAAAAGCCCTGGGGACACGAAGTGCACTGGGCCAAGACCGATCGGTACGTCGGTAAGATCATCCACGTGAACGCCGGCCACGCCTTAAGCCTGCAGTATCACAAGCGGAAAGATGAGACGATTCTGCTGTGGTCTGGCCGGATCGCCTTCGAGATCAAGGAGGGCGACGCTCTGACGCGACGGGAAATGACGCCTGGCGACCGGTGTCACATCACGCCCGGCACCGTGCATCGCATGACAGCGGTTGAGGACAGCGACATCATCGAGGTCTCGACCCCTGAACTCGATGATATCGTACGGTTGGAAGACCGATACGGCCGCGGACAAGCAGAGGGCTAACGCCAGTGGTACGCTCGCCCGGACCTTCGAGGGGATGTCCCGTGCGCTGTTGAAACTCAGCGGCAGCTTGGTTCACGACTACGCAACCATCTCTGACGACTCCCCGAGTCCTAACCGCGCGTCGCGTGCCAGGAGGGCAGCGACCAGCGCGGGCATATCTTGACATCCTTGCACCCGACGGAACCCCTTCGCCGCTTCGAGCACCCCGGCGGCCACCCAGCGCAGCACCATCGTCCCGCCGCGCCAGCGTTTCACATGGCGCTGCACATGGCGCGTTCGGCTGAGGAGACTCTCGATGGCGTTTGTGGTGGCGAGCGATCGTTGGAGACGCTCCGACAGACCCAAGCCGAGCACGGTCAGCGTCTCGTCGAGCCCTTCCCGCACGCTCGTGGCCGCACTCGGGTAAGTCAGTGTCCAAGCGCCGCGCCAGGTCCTGCAGCAGACGCTTGGCCGTCTTGACGGGGCTGTTCGTGTAGGCGCGCGTGAGGACCGCCTTCACCCCCGGCCGCTGTGCCTCAGGGAGATGCTCCAAGATGTTCCGGCCCTTATGGACCTGACACCGCTGCACCAGCGCGGCGCGCCCAAATGTCTGGGTCACGGCCGTGTCGAGGGCCTTCGCGCCATCGACGATCACCAGCAGGCTCCGGTCGGTGCGCAGCCCGCGGCTGCCGAGATTGGTCAAGAGCCCCTGACAGACCGTCGCGTTCTCCGTGGCCCCTTCCCACAGGCCGAGCGGGTGTTTCGCGCCCATTTTATCGATGCCTAGGGCGACAACGATACAGTGTCCACCCACGTGCACGCCATCAATCAGCAGCCCCACCAGGTCCAGCGCGTCGAGCGGCGTCGCCCGCCACGCATCCAGCTGCGCCTGGGTTTGCGCGACAAAGCGTCGACTGACCGCACTCTTGCTCGTGCCCCGCGTGGTGACGTCGGCGCCGAGCGGTTCCAGACTCCGCGCATACTGGCGGGTCGCCACACCGATCAGCATCTGGTCGACCACGCGCCGGTTCAGCGGGTCCGCATTCGCGAATGCCCGGGCCGTTGGCAACGGAACCTCCTCGCCGGCGCGCCGCGCACGGGGCCGACGAATCGCCACCTTCCGCCCGCCCAGCACGACCTGACTCGGCGTATGCCCCGTTCGATACGCCTGGCGCGCAGGTTGATGCGCATACCGTGGCCCACAGACGGCGGCCCGATCCTCTTCCAGCATGGCTTCGAGTACCTTCAGGCCAGACGCGACGACCCGCTCCTGGAGCGCGGCCTGCGTATCAATGAGGATATCGACCAACGGAAGGTGCCGTGGCGTCGGGGATACCGATTGGCGACGGCGAGGGACTGTGCGAGACTGCTTCTTCATGGCGGCTCCTTACTGGGAGGCTTGCACCTCGGTTTCGTCACCGGTCGTATAGCACGACCAGTGAAGAGCCGCCGCTTCAAATTTCAACAGCTACTGGGACATCCCCGGGACCTTCACCACCGGCTGCTTAGTGGTCCGTGTCATAAATACGGTCATAAATACGGCCGCATTCGGCCGCCGACGCATCCCGCCTCACGGCGTTCCTCCCTCGCGCCTTGCGGGGCGGGCGCCTCGACGCCCTCGGTGCCTGGCCGTATTTATGACACGGACCACTTAGAATGGAATGTCGTCGTCGGTCAGTGCGGGGGTCTCGCCGCCGCCAGCGGTGCTGCCACCCGGGGACGCACTCTGGCCGCCGCCGCCACGTCCGCCGGGCCCGCCGAGTAGAACGACCTTGTCCGCTTTAACTTCCGTCGTGTAGCGCTTCTGGCCCTCCTTGTCTTCCCACTGGCGGGTCTGCAGACGCCCCTCGAGGTAGATCTGCTTTCCCTTCACGAGGAAGTCCTTGATGGCTTCGGCCGGACGGCCCCAGTACACGACTTTGTGCCATTCGGTCTGCTCTTTTTTCTCGTTGGTGGCCTTGTCCTTCCAGGTCTCCGTCGTCGCCATGCTGAAGTTCAGCACGGCGGCTCCACCGGGCGTGTAACGCAATTCGGCATCTCGCCCGAGGTTGCCAACCAGAATCACCTTGTTCACACTGCCCATGACGTCTCACTCCCTCCAATGCTCATCCAGATCCGTCGCCGCGGAGAGACGCGCGTCACGGACGGTTCAACCGATCGATGGCCTGGTGTGCCAGCGCGGCCGTCCGACTGTCCGGAAACTCGTTGACGACCGTTTCGAACGCCGCGCGCGCCAGCTCGGTGCCCCCGAGACGATCGAGCGCCAGTCCGCGCTTGTAATGCGCATCCGGCACCGTCTCGCCATTCGGGTAATCTCTGGCCACCTGCTCGTACGCGGCGACGGCATCCGCAAAGCGGCCGTCGTTGTACAGCGTTTCGCCGATGTAGAACTGCGCGTCATCCGCCTGGGCGGACTGGGGAAACGCCTTGAGATACGCGTCGAAACCGGTGATCGCAAGGGACCACTGTCCGGTCGAGTAATCGGCCCACGCCATGTCGTACAGGCGCTGCGGCGAAATCCCAGGGTTGGGCTGGACTGGCATCACCGGCGCGAAGGTCGCCACGGCGGCCTCCGCCGCCCCTTCGATCGGCTCGCCGTCAGCGCCAAGGACCGGGACGGGCATGTGCGGAATGGTCAGCCGCAGTGCCTCGATTTCCTGCGAGAACGACGAGATCCGGACGTTCGTGTCGTCCATCTTCTCCCGAAGAATGCGGACGCCGTCCGCGACCCTATCCACGAGGAGCCGGCTGTCGGCAAAGCCCTTCCGACTCATCATCACCTGCTCGTCCACCATCGCCGTCACGCTCTCGAGCGCCTGCGTGAGCGACGCCACCAGCAGGTGTAACTCCTGCGTCTGCATTTGCAGAATACGCAGGTCGGCCATCAGTTGCTGCTGTTCCCGGTCGGCCGCCACCGCCGGCCGGGGCGCCGCGGTCGCCATCACGCTCGCCAGGATCGCGATCAGCGCTGTATGTTTCATGTTGTCCATCGCTTCACTCTCTCGGGCTATCGGGCCGTGATCACGAAATGGGCGCGACGATTGCGCTGCCAGGCTTCCTCGTCGCTCCCCGGGTCGAACGGAAACTCCTTACCATAGCTTACCGTGCGCAGGCGATCGCCCGGGACCCCCAGCGTGACCAAATAGTCGCGCGCCGCGAGTGCCCGACGCTCGCCGAGCGCCAGATTGTACTCCGCCGTCCCACGCTCGTCACAGTGTCCCTCGATGGTGATCACCCAACTCGCGTACTGCCGGAGCAAATCCGCGTTCCGCTGCAGGTCCGTCTGCGCGTCCAGCCGCAGTTCCGAGCTGTCGTACGCGTAAAAAACTGGCGCGAGCGGTGATTCGCGGTTCAACTCGTCGAGCGATCGGGTCTCCAGTGGATCGATGTCCGACACCGGTTCGGCCGGTATCGGCACCGGGTCGGGAATCGGCGTTACCGTGACGGGCGGTGGAGGTGGTGGCGCCGTGGGCGGCGGCGGCGGTGGGGGAGCCGGGCGCGACGCTAGCGGCGGATTGCCTCCGCAGGCGCCCAGCGTCAGGACGGAAGCCGTTAGGGTCAGGAACGCGATGTGTCGTGCAATCGATCGTGTGTGCATGGGGTTGTTCATCTCCCAGAGGCCGAGTCAGGCTCGCCCGCGGTCGTCTCAATAGGACCAGTTCGACATCTCGTTGTTACCGACGCGCGTCACGCGGCGCAAGTTCCGGCCATCTCGCGCCATGGTGAAAATCTGCTTGTCGCCGGACCGTGTTGAGGTGAACGCTAGGTGCCGGCCGTTGGGCGCATAGGCCGGGCTCTCATTCGTGCCGAGGCCGAACGTCAATTGCCGGATCGCGCCGCTCGCCAGTTCGAGAACCTTGATGTCGTGGCCGGGACCGGTGCGTGAAGAATATGCGATCTCGTTGAACGGCGCCGGCGACCAGGTCGGCCGATCGCAGTAGCTCTCGAACGTCATCCGCCGAATTCCTGTACCGTCGGCGCCGATCACGTAGATCTGCGGCCGGCCTGAACGATCCGATGTGAAGGCCAGCTGCGTGCTCGCCGGCGACCACGTCGGGGTAGTATCGATCGCCGGGTTACTCGTCAGTCGACGAACATTCCCGCCATCCGCATCCATCACGTACAGCTCCGGGTTGCCATCCCGGTTGGAAGTGAACGCAATCCTCGTGCCGTCCGGCGACCAGGCGGGCAGCCAGTTCTGCCGATCGGCGGTCCCAGCCGCCGGAGTCTCTAAGCGCCCTTCGTAGATGAAGGACACGAACACATCCGGGAAGCCCCGCCGATAAGAGGTGTAGGCTATCGCGCGCCCGTCCGCGGACCACACCGGGGTAATGTTCAGCGAGCGATTGACCGTCACCCGACGCTGGTTCCCCCCGTCGTAATCGGAGATGTACACCTCCTTGACCATGCGATTGTCGACCGGGCTGACGATGCGCTCGCCGTTCCGATCCGACGAGAACGTCAGCTTCGTCCGGGCCACACCGCGCAAGGCGCGTTGGTTTAGGTGAATCTCGTCGGCGAACGTGTGGGCATAGCGCCGCGGATTATCCACTGACCCCGTGTATTCGCGGCCAAACACGGACGCCCGGCTTTGCACGCTGAACAGACGGACGCGGACCTGCACCATGTCGCCCGTCGTCTGGATCGACCCGATGATCACGCCATCGGCGCCGATCTCGCGCCACCGCTCGAACGGCACATCTCGCATGGACGCCGCTCGCGGAATCGTCTCGTAGGTATCGCGCGGCACCATGTAGAACTCGCGTTCGAAGTCTAGATCGTCCCAGAGGACTTGCGCGATCGTCCGGGACAGTTCTGCAGATTCCGGATCGTCCGACAGCGGAATGAAATCCGGTACGGCGAAGCGCGGCTGCGTTCCGATGCTCTCGCCGATGATCAGATTAAGCTCAGATGGTTGGGCCGGCGGGGGTTGCTGCGACGCCGGTGTCTGGTCGGTTCGACGATCGTGCAGGGCCGTCAGGCCAAGGACAAGCAGGAGCGGGCCAACCGCACGGAGGTGATGAGTCATCAGCGTTGATATTGAAAGTTGAGGTGCACGGTGAGCGTGCTCTCTGGAAATGCGTTCGGAAGCGGCGGCAACTGCCCGGTCAAGGCCAGCGCGCGCTGCGCCGCCAGGTCCAGGGCGATGTACCCGCTGGAGCGCTCGACCTCGATAGCGACGAGGCGCCCGCTGCGTTGAATCGTGAACTTGAGCATCACTTCACCGGGCACTTGCTGTCGTGCGTTCCAGTTCCGGCGAATCAGGTCCAGCATGGTCGTCAAGTATTCCGGACAGCAGAACGAGCCGACGTCCAGATAGCCGCCGCTGCCGCCGCCGCCGCCGGTCGAGAGACCGAAGCCCAGCCCCTCAACACCCGTGTCGGACAGCGCACTTCCAGCCCTGACTTCGTCTCCACCCTCTGCCCGAGTCCGGCCACGCGCCCCTTCCGGAGCGGAATCCACCTCGGGCGGATCGGTGACTTCCCGGCGGCGCGCCGTCGGCTCGGGCACCGTCATCTCGGGCTCCGCCCTGGCCGGCACCCGGACGGCCCGAGGTCTCGGGTCCGGCGGCAACTCCGAAATCTGCTGCACCGGACGCCCGCCGAGCGGGGTCAGCCCGCCAGTGTCCGGCCCGGCCGGCCCGCCGAGACTGATGGTCATGACTGGGCCGGGGTCATCGGCGGCCCGCAGGGCCCAGTCCGACGGCAGCAACACGATCGCCAGCATCACGACGGCGTGCGCGGCGACCGACACCCAGACCATTCGGCTCACCCCGTCGCCGTCGAGGGCCCTCGCCCGGAGGACTTGCGTTGTCAGTTCCTTCATGATTCGGGGGCGCGGATCAGCGATCCTCCGGCAATCGCGCGAGGAGCCCAACCCGCTCGACACCGCCGTCCTTGAGCTTGTCCATCACGGTCATCAACTCCTGGAGCGTCACAGCCGCATCCCCGCGCAGAAACACCTCCCGCTGCGCTTGCGCCGTCATCACCTGACGGATGCGCTCGTCCAGGACTTCCAGCGATACGTCGTCCTCACCGAGCCGCACGATACCGTCGGTCCGGTAACTCAGCGGAATCGTGACGAAGATCCGATCTGCGCTGATCGGCGTCGCACGCCGGGCCACCGGCAGGCTGACGTCGAGCCCACGCTGCATCATCGGCGCCGTGACCATGAAAATGATCAGCAGCACGAGCATGACGTCCACGAGCGGAACCACATTGATCTCTGACAGCGCCGTCGACACACGCTCGCCGCGCGCCCGGCGCGTACCCCCGCTTGGTTGCGCCTTATGGACCTTCATTCCGCGTTCGACTCTCTCTCAACGCTCACGAAAAGTTGCGCTCCGCGATGTTCAGAAACTCGAGTGAAAAATCGTCCATCTCGGACACGAAGAGTTTCACCCGATGCGTCAGGTGATTATAGAAGTACACTGCCGGAATGGCGGCGCCCAGGCCGGCCGCCGTTGCGATCAGCGCTTCGGCGATTCCCGGCGCTACGACACTGAGGCTGCTGGAGCCCGTGTCGGCGATGCCCTGAAACGCACCCATGATGCCCCAGACAGTCCCCAAGAGCCCGATGAACGGCGTAATGCTGGCTGTTGTCGCGAGAAACGCCACCCGGCTCTCAATCTTGTTCACCTCGACCGCGGCCGCCCGCTGCAGCGCGCGATCCAGCGCGTCGATACTCCTTAATGTAGGACGAGGCTCGGCCGATTCTGGTTGTGCAGCGGCGCCGGCCGCATCGGCATGGCGGAGTTGAGCGTTCAGTTCCGCGTAGCCCGTTTGGAAGATACCGACCAGCGGACTGTGGCCGAGCGTGCCACACACCGCCTGCACCTCGGAGAACTTATTGCTCCGATGGAACACGTCACGGAATCGGGCCGTGTGTGCGGCGATGCGTCGGTACTGCCACGCCTTGTGTAGCACGATGCCCCACGAAATCACGGAAAAGACAGTCAAGATGAAGAGAATGAAGCGTGACGCCGTGCCCGAACGGGCCAAGAGACCGACAACGTCACCGCCGAGAGGGCCGTCGGCCGATCCGCCCTGCGCCTGCAGTAACGCCAGAGCGTAGTATCCAAGCGTGCGCAACGAAGCCTCCGAGCGTTGCAATGCGCCGCTGGGACAGCGCGACGGAACAGGCTAGCACGCGGCGGGAAGGCTGTCAAACGTATGATAGCATGGAAGTTCTCTCGTTGAGCCGAGTCGAACGCCGACCGTCCGGCCGACGCGCGCCCGACCATGATTCGGTTTCTTCGCGTCACGCATTTAGCGCTGATCGACGAGCTCGAGCTCGAGTTTGAGCCGGGCCTCACCGTCCTCACCGGCGAGACCGGCGCTGGCAAGTCGATTCTCGTCGGTGCGCTGGGCCTACTGGTCGGCAACCGAGCCTCGGCCGATCTCGTGCGAACCGGCGAAACCTCAGCGTCCGTGCAGGCCGTCTTCGAGAAACCGGACGGCACGGAGCTTGTCGTCCGGCGGGAAGTCGGCGCGCAGGGACGGAGTCGGGCGTTCATCGACGACGCGCTGGTGACCTCGAGCGCCCTGAAGGCGCTCGGCACCGAGTTGCTCGACCTGCACGGCCAACAAGAGCATCAGGTGCTTCGCGCTCCCAAGACACACATCGACCTGCTCGATCAGTACGCCGGACTCCAGACCGACCGCGAGTCGGTCGGGCGTGTATTCGCGTCATGGCGCGATGCCCAAGCGGCGTTAGCGGAGCGCCTGACGCTGGCGCAGAGCGCTGGTGAGCGAGCCAAGGTGCTTCGGTTCCAGCTCGGCGAAATCGAGTCGACACACCCGAAGCCAGGCGAAAGCGATGAGCTCAGGGCACTTAAGCAACGCCTGGCAAACACGGATGCGGTCCAGCAACTCAGCACCAGCGTGCACCAGGCGCTGTACGAAAGGGAGGGCGCCGTCTTGGACGTGCTCTCCGGCATCTGGCGGGACCTAGCGGCGCTGGCGGCGCTCGATCCCAGCGTGGAACCTCTGCTGCACAGCAAGGGGGCGGTCACCTCACAACTCGAGGATTTGGCCTTCGCGATCCGCCGGTTCGCATCGGACGTCGAGGCCTCCCCGGACCGACTACAGGAGGTCGAAGACCGGCTCGCCGCGCTCGAAGGTCTCGCGCGCAAGTACGGCCAGGGGTCCGTTGACCGTGTGCTGGAGCGGCAGCGAGAACTTACCGCCGAACTGAACGAGATCACGCAGGGAGCCGCGCACCTCGAGGCACTCGAAGCGCAGGTGACGGAGGCAGCCGACGCGTACCTCAAGGCCGCGCGCCGGCTCTCGCGCCGCCGACGACGGGCGGGCGGCGATCTGACCGCACGCCTCGAAATTCTGTTGCACGAGTTGGCGATGGAGCGTACGCGGTGTGAGTTCAGGTTTACTGACGCAGCGAGCGAGGACGGATGGTCGGAGCGGGGCACAGATCATGGAGAGCTCTACCTCGCGCCCAATGAGGGAGAAGAGCTCAGAGCGCTGGCCCACATCGCGTCGGGCGGCGAGCTGTCGCGACTCATGCTCGCTCTGAAGACGGCGGCGTCCCCCGATGCGTCCGGCAAGACGCTGGTGTTCGACGAAGTCGACGCCGGGATCGGCGGGCGGGTGGCCGACGTCGTCGGCCGCCGCCTGAAAGGGCTGGGCCGTCGTTTCCAGGTACTATGCGTCACGCACCTCCCCCAGATTGCCGCACATGGGGCAAGGCAGATCGAGATCGCCAAGACGGTTGCGGCAGGTCGAACCGTGACCTACGCGACGCGGCTCGAGGCTGCCGCGCGGGTCGATGCGATCGTCCGTATGATGACGGGTGGTATGGTGACGGAGCAGGGCAGGCGAAGCGCGCAGGAACTGCTGGAAACCGCCGGTCGTAGCGTATGCGAAGAAAACACGAAGATAGAAAGCGAAAGGGCAATTACGAAAGGGCGTCCCCTTGGCTAGGACCTATATGGTTGAAACCTTCGGCTGCCAGATGAATTTTCATGACTCCGAGCGCATGGCTGGCCTCCTCGAGCAAGCCGGCTACGAGCGCGCAGAGACTGCGGCCGATGCTGATGTGGTCGTCCTGAATACTTGCAGCGTCCGCGAGCGCGCCGAACACAAGCTCTTCAGCCGCCTCGGCGAGCTGCGCGCGGGGCGCCCGTCTGGTGACCAGATCCTCGCCGTTACCGGTTGCGTAGCACAACAGGAGGGGGAGCAGCTCTTCCGCCGGGCCGGCCAGACGGATGTCGTGGTCGGCACACAGGCAATTCGACAGCTGCCAACCTTACTCGACCTGGCGGCAAATGGAGATCGACGCCAGATCGATATCAACCCCTACGACGATGTCTCGTTCCCACTCGGGGTCACCGTCCGAGGGGAGGAAGTGAAGGCCTACGTGACGATCGTCGAGGGTTGCAACGATCACTGCGCCTTCTGTGTCGTGCCCTATACGAGAGGTCACGAGCGAATGCGTCCGGCAGCGGAGATCGTGGCCGAGGCGCGGCAGGCCGTGGACGCGGGCCGGCCGGAAATCCACCTACTGGGACAGATCGTCAACCATTACCAAGCGCCCGACGAGCCCGGGTGCGACTTCGCCGGCCTGCTCGCCAAGGTCGACGCAGTGGGCGGCATCAAGCGCATTCGCTTCGCCAGCCCGCACCCCCGACACGTCACCTCTCGAATGATCGAGGCGATCCGGGACCTCCAGAGCGTCTGCAAGCACCTCCACCTCCCGGTGCAATCAGGTTCGAGCCGCGTGCTAGGAGCAATGCGCCGCCGTCACACCCGGGAACAGTACCTGGAGCTCGTCACGCAAATTCGTGCAGCCATCCCGGACATCGCGCTTTCGACCGATATGATTGTCGGGTTCCCGGGAGAGACCGAACCCGAGTTCGAGGAGACGCTTTCTCTCGTGCAGACGGTGAGGTACCACAGCATGTTCTCGTTCAAGTACTCCGAGCGGCCATCGACGCTCGCCGCGCAGCGGATGCCGGACAGCGTACCCGACGAGGAAAAGACGCGACGAATCATCGCGCTGCAATCGCTCCAGCGGGCGATTCAACTGTCGCTCAACGAGCGAGCCGTCGGCGCGACGCTCGAAGTGCTTGTCGACGCCACGTCACGGCGCAGAGCGGAGGAGCTCTCTGGAAGAACCTCCGGGAACACCGTGGTGAACTTTCCAGGAAGCCCAGGCTGGCTGGGACGCCTGGTCGATATCACCGTTCGGAGGGCGGGCCCCCACAGCCTTTGGGGGGAGCCCAGCCCGGGCTGCCAGGCTTGAGACACTGCACGAAGATTGCGAGGCGGGACGATGCAGATCGAAATGACCATCAAGGGGCTCATGGTGGACCCCGTCACCAACATGCCTATCGTCATCCTGCGCGACAAGGACGGTCAGCGGGTCCTGCCGATCTCGGTTGGCAGTTTCGAGGCGAACGCCATCGCGCTCCAAATCGAGAACGTCCCGACTCCGCGCCCGATGACTCACGATCTACTCAGGAACGTCATTCACGATCTGAACGGCGACATCCAGAAGATTGTCGTCTGCGATCTCAAGGACAATACTTTCTACGCATTGATCTACCTCGCCGTGAACGGGGAAGTGGTCGTCGTGGACTCACGTCCGAGCGACGCCATCGCCTTGGCGCTACGCGTCAAAGCACCGATTTTCGTCGAGGAGAGCGTCATCGACAACGCCAAGACTTCCAATCTTGTGAAGGGCACCGCCGATTCCGAGCAACTCGAGCAGTGGTTGGAAAGCCTTGACCCTGAGCAACTTGGAAAATACAAGATGTAAGCGTTCGATCGGCGCCCCCGGCTTGACAGTCCCGTTCACCGCTCCCTAGAATACCGCGAGCGTTCTGCGCCCATTGAGCCGCCACTCGGTGGCGGGAGCGGCTTGACTACGACATGTCGATGATTGTCGCCATCGCCAACCAAAAGGGCGGCGTCGGCAAGACCACCACCGCTATCAACCTCTCCGCCGCCCTTGCGCTGCGCGGGCGGCGAACCCTCCTCATCGATTTGGACCCTCAGGCGAACAGCACTTTGTCATTCGTCGACATGCAGACGGTGACCCTGTCTATCTACGACGCCATCGAAGACAGCCCGAGCACGCTGGCCGACACGATCGTCGAGTCGACACAGCCGAACCTGTGGGTAGCGCCTTCGCGCATTTCGTTGGCCAAGCTCGAGGGAAAGCTGGTGGGGGAGATCGACTCGCACTTTCGCCTCAAGGACCGCCTGAAGCCAGTGCTGAAGGACTACTCGGACATAGTCATCGACTGCCCACCAGCCCTGGGTCTCCTCACGGTCAACGCCCTCGTCGCTGCCACGCATCTCCTGATTCCGATCCAGTCGTCGTACTTCGCGCTGGAGGGAACAGACGACCTGCTCGAGACGATCGAGAAGGTCAGAACCAGAGCCAACCCCAACCTGAAAATCCTTGGCGTGGTCATCACGATGCACGACCGCCGAACCTCGCTGGGGCGTGACATCCGGGGGCAGATCAATAAGGTCTTCGGCGACAAGGTCTTCAGCACGGTGATCTCGAAAAGCATTCGTCTCGAGGAAAGTCCGGCGTACAGGGAATCAATTTTCAGTTTCGCGCCAGAGTCGTCCGGTGCCAGCGAGTACTACCGGCTCTGCGAGGAGGTGATGGATCGTGCCTAGGAGAGGGTTGCCTCAGTCCATCCGGATGCGCCACGACGAACACTACGTCGAAGCGCTGGCTGCCTCGAGCGGCATGCCGATCGGCAGACTGGTGCCAATCGAGCAGGTCGATCCGAACCCCAACCAGCCTCGGCAGGTCATGGGCGATCTCTCCGAACTGATGGCGTCGATTGTGGAGAAGGGAATCATTCAGCCGCTCATCGTTCGGCAGCGCGGACAGCGATTCCAGATCATGGCAGGTGAGCGGAGGTACCAGGCGGCAATCCAGGTGGGACTGCAGGAGGTGCCGGTTGTCATCCGTGACGGCGACGAGGCAGAGATCATCGAAATCGCGCTCATCGAGAACATCCAACGGAAGGACCTAACGGCGTTCGAGGAGGCCGAAGCGCTCTCGATGCTGTCGGAGAAGCACGGATATACTCACGAGCAACTGGCGAAGCGGCTGGGGAAGTCGCGCACATCAATCACCGAGTCGCTTACGCTCAACGGCATGCCGGAAGAGGTCAAGAACCTTTGTCGGCTGGCCGACATTACATCCAAGTCATTGCTGCTACAAATAGTTAGGCAATCTAATATCCAGGAAATGACGGAGCTGGTCGAGCGCGTCACCCAAGACGGCACAACGACTCGGGCTCAGCTTCGCAGGGAGGTCGAAAGGCCGAAGAAGGCTGGGCGACCGAAAGCGTACGTCTTCCAGTATCGGGCGCCGACCAAAGAGTTCAACCTGCGCTTAAACTTCAGAAAGTCCCGCGTTGACCCTGGTGAAATCATCAAAGCGCTCGAAGCGATTATTCGGGAGCTCAGGAAACCGAAGCGATAGAGCCTCTCCGCCTCTCCACATTGCAGCCGGCGGCCGCAGGGCTGACCCGCAGTCGACCAGCCGGCGTCCCCACCACGGCCACAATCGGCAAGTGGCGTTTATAGCGCGCGAGAAAGCTTCAATTTATTCGGAGGCTGAATTCTCTAAGTTAACATAACATCCCTTATCAGACCCTGAATATCCGATGGGCTCGCGCCGTAAAGCACGGCAAATGAAGGCCAATCCCAGAGCCTGAGGCTTAGCAGCAGCCCGTGGTGAAAGTCCCGCTGCATTCGACCGCCGAGGCATCCCGCCATGGGCGGCGCTGGGCGTTGTCCACGATGGGCCGAATACTCCCTGTATTCTCCCTCTCCGCGCCGTGCCCAGGGTTCAGCGGGGTCTCTTGTGCCACGCAGGACTCTCCCCACGGGCTCTGCCCACGGCCCTGTGCTATCGTCTTTAACGATGTTCCGGCTGCTCGACCGCTACGTCGTCCGTGAGGTGCTGCCGCCGTTCCTGCTGGCACTCCTGGTCTTCACGTTCGTCTTGATGATTCCGCCCCTCATGGACGTCGCCGAGGGGCTGATCGCCAAGGGCGTCGCGCCCACGACCATTGTTCAGATCATGGCCACCTTGGTGCCGCAGGCGCTCGGGGTCACGATTCCGATGGCCTTCCTGATTGGGTTACTGATCGGGCTGGGCCGGTTGTCCGCCGATCGCGAGGTGGTTGCGCTGCAGGCGTGCGGCGTCAGTCTGGCGCGCTTGCTGCGTCCCACGCTCGCGTTGGCCGCGCTGGCGGCGGCAGCGACCGCCTACATCCTGATCGTGTCCCTTCCGGACGCCAACCAGAGCTTCCGCGAACTGACCTACTCAATCATCGCCTCACGGGCCCAGGACGAGGTCAAGCCCCGGGTCTTCTACGAGGACTTCCCGAACGTCATCGTCTACGTCAGGGACGCCCCGCCGGGGTCGTCGGAATGGAGCGACGTCTTTCTCGCCGACACCAGGAACCCGGCCAGTCCGGAAATATTCATCTCCGAGCGCGGCCGGATGCTGCTCAACCGCGAGGAGCGGCGCGTGGCGATTCTGCTCGAGGACGGCGCCCGCCACCAGGTCGTGCCAGAGCGACCAGAAGAGTACGAGGTGCACGAGTTCGACCGGATGGTGATGAGCCTCGACCCCGAGACTGTCTTTCCCAGAGTCGGGCCTCAGCGCGGCTACCCGGAGCTCAGCATCCCAGAGCTTCAGGAGGAGGTGGATCGTCTCACCGAAGCTGGGCTCCCGCCGCACCGTCCGATCGTGGAGATCCACAGGAAGTTCTCCATTCCCGCAGCCTGCTTCATCTTCGCGCTGCTGGGCTTAGCGCTCGGTATCAACAACCGGAAGGATGGAAAACTGGCCAACTTCGTCATCGGCATCGGCGTGATCTTCGCCTACTACGTATCGATGTACATGTCTGAAGCGGCGGCCAAAGGCGGCCTCGTATCGCCGCATCTGGCGATGTGGCTGCCGAACTTGGCGTTGGGCGTGCTCGGCCTCTGGCTGGTCTGGCGGCGCTCGGCATCGGCGGCCCGCCCCCTCATCCCGTCGCTGCCGTTCGTCTTCGCCAGACAGCCAATCGACGCCCAGGGAGCGCCCATCCCTGTCGCCCGGGCTCTCCGCCGTCCGGGCGGCAAGCGCATTGGGATCGTCGTCCGCGTGCCCCGCTTGTGGGTCCCGCGGCTGAACATCTTGGACCGCTACGTCCTCAAGCATTACCTCCGGATCGTCGGCCTGGCGTTCGTCGGCATGATCGGCATCTTCTACATTGCGACCTTCATCGACCTGTCCGATAAACTGTTCAAGGGCGAGACCACCGGAGGGGCGCTGCTGGAGTATTTCTGGTTCGCGACACCGCAGTACATCTACTACGTCCTGCCGATCTCGGCACTCGTCGCCACACTGGTGACGATCGGACTGCTCACGAAGACGTCTGAGCTCACCGTCATGAAGGCGTGCGGCATCAGTCTCTATCGAGCGGCCGGTCCGCTGGTCTTGTTCGGACTCGTCTGGAGCGCCGTGCTGTTCGGTCTCGGCGAGACCATCCTCGCCGAATCGAACCGTCGTGCCGAGGCGATTCGACACGTCATCCGGGGCGGGTCGCCCCAGACCTTCGACGTGCTGAACCGAAAGTGGATCGTGGCGTCGGAGGGGGCGATCTACCACTACACCTACTTGGACCCGGAGCGGCAGGAGCTCCATGGCTTTTCGGTCTACGAATTCGACGAGGTCGAATGGGGCCTGCGTCGCCGATCGTTTGCCAACAAAGCAACTTATCGAGATGGCTGGCAGGCCGAAGGCGTCTGGGTCAGGACCTTTAATGAAGATTTAGGGGAAATGCCCTATGATTCCGTCGGAGACGCTGAACTCACGATGGAGCCGCTGGAGTTTTTCGTCACGGAGGGCCCGGATGCCGAGCGCATGAGCTACCGTCAGCTTCAGCGCTACATCGGCCAGCTGCGGGCCAGCGGCTTCGGCGTCGTCCAGTTGGCGGTCGCGCTGCAACGCAAGCTATCGTTTCCGTTCGTCACCGTCGTCATGACGCTCATCGCGGTTCCCTTTGCCGTGATGACCGGCCGGCGAGGCGCCATGAACGCCGTCGGCGTTGGCCTAGCGCTGGCCATCACATACTGGATTACGATCAGTATCTTCGGCGCCGTCGGCAGTGCCGGCCTGCTGGCGCCGACGCTCGCCGCCTGGGCACCGAACATCCTGTTCAGCGCTGGCGCCAGCTACCTCCTGCTAACCGTGCGAACCTAGACGGTCTCCTAGTTGGGATGCAGCTGAGACTCGTCGGGCGATGGCTCGGACGACTCCAGCCTCACGTCGTCCAGCCATATCACGCCGGAGGTGGCTGGCGGAGTATTTACCGAATCCACGACGAACAGGAGAGCTGTCCCCTCCTCCACCCGCGGCGACGCCACGGTGCGCGGCGGGACGGGCCGCATCTCCTGGAGACGAATCGTCACCCGGCGCGGGTCCGTACCGACGTAGACCGATCGGCGCCACCGGAGGTCCACTCCCGCCGGTCCGTTCCGGAGTTGCACGGAGATGCGCTGCGCTCTGTCGCCGCGCACGGTGAACCGAATGCGATCAACGTGGGCCTGCATGCCAGCATCCGAGCGAACCAGCGCAGTGAACGGGCTTCCCGAATCACCACCTGAGAGGGCGTAGCGCAGCGCCAGTTCCTGACCGTCGACCGTGGCCGTGCTCTCGACGGCCGCCAAGGACTCGCCCTCGTGCTCGACTGTCCAGCCCGCCGGATCGAGCTCGTCGGTGAAGAGCGCCACCGACCTGCCGGCGGCAACGCGGCTGGTCGCCAGCCGCGGCGCCGGGGGCAGCCCGACGTAAATCGGGTTGCTCACGATCCAGGGCACGGCGGGTGTTCCAGGCGCCCAGGGCAGCACCACTTCCGCGCGAAATACGCTCCGCCCGCCGTCCGAGACGTAATGCAACTCCGGGTTGCGTGTCCAGTGCACCAGCGCGCCATTCTCATACAGCCGGATCTCTGCACCGGTGGGCAGCCCCGCGCGAACCGTCACCCGGACGGGCGCACCGGCCGGCAGGACGCTGCCGGCTTGCGCCATCTGCGTCTCACCTGCCGCGCTGAAATGAAATCGGCCCGCGATGGCCAAGGCGTCGAGCACCGTGTAGACCCTGCCCTCGCGCAGGCCCTCGAGTAGCGCCACTGCATCCGCTGTCGCATCGCCCGACCAGAGTTCGTCCAGTTGCACCCGAATCGCGAAGGTCCGGAAGACCTGCTCGTATGATGGCAACGCCAGCGGCTGCACACGCCAATCCTCAGCCCCCGGCAGGGCCGGCGCGCCGTGGGCGTCCGACCCGGCCAGGGCGACGACGCGGCGACGCTGCGTCAAGCCGTCCCACCGCAGCAGCGTTTCTACCGGACGCTCGAACAGCGCCGCCATCGCCGCCGGCGCCCGCATCGGATACTGCAGCAAGGCCAGCCCGAGTCGGTACCACGCCTCGTCGCGCCACGTACTGTCGCCGTTCAGCCATTCCAGGCCGTCGATCGCCGTGGACCAGGCATGCCACCGCAACCCGTCCTTTGGGGACCCGGGATGCGCTGCCACGCCAAAGCCGCCGAGTCGCCGGACGTCCTCTGCGACATCCCTCGGCTCACCGCCGAGCGGATACGGTGCCTGTTCCTGGCCCACCGACAGGTAGTGTCCCTGCGTGGTTCGAATCTCGACGCCGTCCAGGACCAGGACATCGCCGTAGTACGTGGGGGGATCGGGCACTCTCGTGCCGTCGCCATGGTCAGTCACGACCACGAACGACAGCCCGGCGCGCGCGGCGGCCGCCGCGACTTCCGCCACCGTGCCGCGCCCATCGGAGCGGTTCGTGTGCACGTGGAAGGCTCCGGCAATCACCGGAGGCATCGGGGTGTCGCCGGGCTGCAAGGCCGAATCGAGCGGTCGTGGCCGCTCCGGTAGCGTCATGCCGCCCACGGCGGCGAGGAGGGCCGCTACGATGACCCATCGCGTCACGAGCACCGCGCGTCGGGACATGCCGTGATCAAGGACGACGCCGGATTCCGCGCCCTGGCTAGAGACCTGCGTCCGTTCGCAGCGCGTCCGCCCTGTCAGTCCGCTCCCACGTGAAGTCGGACTCGGTCCGGCCAAAGTGGCCGAACGCCGCGGTCTGCTTATAGATCGGTCGCCGCAGGTTGAGCGACTCGATGATCTCCTTCGGAGTGAGCGCGAAGTGCGATCGCACCAGGTCGCTCATCGTGTCGTCACCGACCCGGCCCGTGCCGAACGTGTCAAGGAGGACGGACACCGGCTCGGCGACGCCGATGGCGTAGGCCAACTGGACCTGCACACGATCCGCGAGGCCCGCCGCCACACAGTTCTTGGCGATGTACCGCGCCATGTACGAGGCCGACCGGTCGACCTTGGTCGGATCCTTGCCGGAGAACGCCCCGCCGCCGTGCGGTGCCGCTCCGCCGTAGGTATCGACGATGATCTTCCGTCCTGTCAGACCAGCGTCGCCATGCGGACCGCCGACGACGAATCGGCCCGTCGGATTCACGTAGATCTTCGTGGTCCGATCGAGCATCGCATCGGGTATGACCGGCCTGATGACGTGCGAGATGACGTCGTCCCGCATGGTGTCGGCACTCACCGTCTCCGCGTGCTGGCACGACACGACGACCGTGTGTACCCGAACCGGTGTTACTCCGTCATATTCGATCGTGACCTGCGACTTGCCATCGGGGCGTAGATAATCGAGGCCTCCACAGCGCCGGGCTTGCGAGAGCCCACGACACAGCTGATGCGCCAACTGGATGGGCAGCGGCATCAGCACGTCGCTCTCGCGGCAGGCATAGCCAAACATGAGCCCCTGGTCCCCTGCCCCACCCGGATCCACCCCCATCGCGATGTCCGGCGACTGGCCGTGGATCGAGGACAGCACGGCGCAGGTGTCGCAGTCGAAACCGTACTTGGCGCGCGTGTAGCCCACGTCCCGGATCGTGTCGCGGACAATCTTCTGAAAGTCCACGTAGCAGTCGGTCGTAATTTCGCCCGCGATGATCGCCAGGCCGGTCGTCACCAGCGTCTCGCAGGCGACGCGGCCCGTCGGATCCTCGGTGAGAATGGCGTCCAGAATCGCGTCGGAGATCTGATCCGCAATCTTGTCAGGATGCCCTTCGGTAACCGACTCGGACGTGAACAGGTAACGACCCGTACGGCTCATGCAGCCAGTTCCTCGGTCGCGCGGGCGCGCTCATCCGGCCCGCGCGTCAATTCGGTGGTCCAACCATGACAGGGGCGGACAGCTCTCGGCTCAGCCGCTCGGCCCGTGTGAGATCCGCTTACGGTAGCAGACGACCGGAACGTCGGTCAACCGAACGGGTCAGTTTAAAACCGATCCACTACCACCCCGCGCCTGTCCGATCCACCCACGACTCATCGCCCATGGCTCATGCCTACTGCTCATGGGCTCATGGCCTCGGATGGAATTCGTCGTAGATCGCCTTGAGACGGGAGTCCAGGATATGGGTGTAGATCTGCGTCGTGGACAGATCGGCGTGGCCCAGCAACGCCTGAATGGTTCGCAGATCGGCGCCGCGATCCAGCAGGTGCGTCGCGAACGAATGGCGGAGAACGTGTGGGCTGAGTCCCTGCGCGAGCCCGGCCGCCTTGCCGTACGTCTTCAGGGCCTTCCAGCAGCTCACGCGGCTCAGCGATCGCCCCCCCCTGGCATTGACGAACAGCCAGGGCGACGGCCGCCCGGCCAGCAGCGAGTCGCGAGCCCCCGCGAGGTAGCGCCGCATCCAGGTGACCGCCTGCCGCCCGATCGGCACGATGCGCTCCTTCGCCCCCTTGCCCATGCACGTCAGATAGCCGGCGTCCAGGTTCACGTCGATCGGCTTCAACGTCACGAGCTCGGACACCCGCATGCCGGTGGCGTAGAGCAACTCCAGCAACGCGCGATCGCGGACTCCCCGCGGCGTCGCCGTGTCCGGCTGTTCCAGCAGCCGGTCGACGTCTTCGAGCGCCAGGTACTTCGGAAGCGCCGGAAACGCCTTCGGGGCGCGCAGATCGTCAGCGGGACTGGTGTCCAGACGACGATCCAGGATGAGAAAGCGATACAGCCCGCGCACGCACGCCACCATGCGGGCGACCGATCGCGGCGCGAACCCCGCCGCCATCAGCTCGCGCACGAATGCCTCGAGCTGGCTGTGGTCCAGCCGATCCACCGGACGCCCTTCGCGCGCCGAGAACCTGGCGAGCCACACGAGGTCGCGGCTGTAGCTTTCCAGTGTGTGGCCGGCCAACCGCCGCGCCACCCGGAGATGGTCGAGATAGGCGTCAATGAGCTCGACCGTCTGATCCGACCGCCGACTCGAGCGTCGCCGCGGCGCGGCGCCCCGTTTGGCCGGCGGCGTCACCCGCTCACTCCACTCGGACTGACGAGCGCCTTCGGGACGCGCATCCGCTCCGCATCCGCCAGCGCCTCGTTCAAGGCCTCCAGCAGCCCGTGGTCAAAGCCCCGCGTCGCACCGAGACCCCTCTGGACCAAAGCCGCGGTCGCCCAGGGCAAGGCGCGAGGAGGGAGAATACCGGAAGTATTTGACCCATCGTGGACAACGCCCAGCGCCGCCCATGGCGGGATGCATCGGCAGTCGAATGCAGCAGGACTTTCACCACGGGCTGCTGGACCGTACCGGCCGTGCCTGAGATGCACGTCGGTCCCGCACATCTCGGACAATCGGGTCCGCAACAGCGCACTCCCAAGTGGCAGATTGGGGACGGGCAACTCCCGTATCCCGATTGGCGCACGGGGTGCCGTCATCACGGCGGCGCGGATCGTGGTCATGCGGTTCGGCGCGACGCCGTCACGCCGCGGGCCGTGCCCGTTTGTGCGGCGCGACCAGGTCCGTGTAGGGTACACCACAATTCTGCGCGGCAGTCGCGGTCCGCAACGCTCGTCCATCGATCACCTGGAGTGCAACACGATGACCCCTACGCCGGTGAAAACGCTCGTCTCGAGCGAGCGCTCGGAGGGCATGTTGTTCGACGTCGGAGATGCCGACGGCCTGACACCGGTGCTCGCTGTACCGGAGACCCCGGTGCCGGACGGTGCCCGCGCGGGGTGATCGCGTGCGCCCCACGATCCTGATTGCCGGCCTTGGCGACCTGGGGGCAGTCGTGCTCGAGCTCCTGGCGCGTGAGCCATGGCCCGGCCGCATCCTCGCTGGAAGCCGGCACGAGTCGCGGACGACCGCCCGGGTCAACCTTGCGCGGCTCGGCGCTCAAGCCCAGGGATGCCGGCCAGATCTCGAAGCGGCGCGCCTCGATCTCGATGACGTGGAGGACACGGCCGACCGCCTCCGGGCGATCGCCCCAGACATCATCCTCTGCACGGCGACGCGGCAGAGCTGGTGGCTGCCGGAGCGGCTCCCCGAAGGGCCACGCGCAGCGCTGGGCCGCGCGGGCTTTGGCGTCTGGCTTCCGGTACACCTCGTCCTGTCGGTCAAGCTGATGCGGGCGCTCGCCTGCGCCGATCATCGCGCCCACGTCGCAATCGCCCCCTTTCCCGACGTCGCCAACTGCGTGCTTGCGCGAATCGGCCTGGCGCCAACCTGCGGTGTCGGCAACCTGGACGAGATCGTCCCCAAGCTCGAATCACTCGCCGCCGCGCGTCTCGGCCTGCCGCCGGGCGAGCTGGAAATCACCCTGGTCGCGCATCACGCCCTTGAGAGTTTCGCCTTCGCCAACGACCGCCCTGCCGGCCCGGTGCCACCGCACTTTCTGCGGATTCGCCACGGCGACCGCGACGTGACGGTCGCCGCCGGTGCCGAAGCGCTCCTGCTGAGCCCCTACCCCATCTCGGCCGGACCTGCGTCGCATTTTCTGACCGCCGGGTCGGCCGTCCGGCTGCTCCGCGCGCTGGCGTCCGAGACCGAGCATCGGCGGCACGCGCCAGGTCCCGAGGGGCTCCCGGGCGGCTACCCGGTGGTGGCGAGCGCCGCCGGCGTGCGGGTGGCGGCGATCCGAGGCCTGTCCCGCAGCGCCGCCATCGAGATTAACGAGCGGTCGCATCCGTTCGACGGAATCGACCGGATCGAGTCTGACGGCACCGTCGTCTACCGTCCTGAATCCTCGGACGTGCTGCGCCGCGAGCTGGGCTACGACTGTGACCGGCTCCCACCGGCCGAGATTGACGCCCGTGCCGACGAGCTCGTGGAGCGCTTCCAGGCGTACGCCGCGCGCCACGGTGGCCGCTGACGCTCGCCAGTCGTGGTACGCCCACGCGCTTCCTGATATCCTGATCGCATGGCGTACTCCACGTCGCAGTCCAAAGCGCTCTTCGACCGCGCCGGGCAGGTGATGGTCGACGGCGGGAGCTCTCCTTCCCGCGGGCCCGCAAACTATGGCGACTACCCCCTGTTCATCGCGCGCGGCCGCGGTGTCCACGTCTTCGACGCCGACGGCAACCGGTACCTGGACTGGATGATGGCCTACGGAGCGTTGCCGCTCGGCCACGCGCACCCGCGGATCGTCGACGCCGTCTCACAAGCGGCCGCCAGTGGCGCGCTGGTCGCCGCGGCAACCGAGATCGAGGTGGAGGTCGCCGAGCTCATCCAGCGCATGGTCCCATCGGCGGAGCGCGTTCGCTTCGCGAACACGGGAACCGAAGCGACGATGGCCGCCATCCGGCTGGCCCGCGGTTATACGGGCCGGCCGAAATTCATCAAGTTCGAAGGGCACTATCACGGGTGGTATGACGATTTCCTCGTCAACGCGCATCCGCATCCGATCGCCTCGCTCGGCCATCGGCGAGACCCCGTGAAGATCGCCGACAGCTCCGGGCTCAATCGCGGAGCGCTCGATGACACGATCGTCGTGCCCTGGAACGACCTATCGGCCGTCGAGCGAGCCATCGAGACCTCCCGGGGACAGATCGCCGCGGTCATCACCGAGGGGATCATGGCCAACATGGGGGTCATTCCTCCGACGCCCGGCTATCTGGAGGGCTTACGCGAACTGGCCCGGGCCAACGACATCCTGTTTATCCTGGACGAAACCGTCACCGGATTCCGGACCGCGGCCGGCGGCTGCCAGCAGCACTACGACCTCGATCCCGACATCTCCACCTTCGGCAAGGCGCTCGGCGCCGGACTGCCGGTCGCGGCGTTCGTCGGCCGGGCGGACATCATGGAAGCATTGGCGTGGGGCCGCGTATTGCACTACGGCACGCAGAACGCTTCACGAATCGGCCTCTTCGCGGCGCGGGCCAACCTGCAGATGCTGGCCGCCGGGGACGCGGCGGCGTTTCGTCACACCTGGCGAATCGGAGAAAGGCTCGTGACCGGACTCCGCAAGCTGTTCGAGGAAACCAACACCGCTGCGATTGTGCAGAACGTCGGGCCGATGTTCCAGGTCATGTTCACGGACCGCCCGCACATCTACGACTACCGGGAGTTTTGCGAGTTCGTGGACCGCGATCGTTATCGCCGCTTCGTGCACTCGCTGTTCAGCCACGGCATCTACATGACGCCATCCGCCGCCCTTCATTCGGTCGCGGTCCTTCCCCACACGCCGGAGGACGTCGACATGACACTGACCGCGGTCCGCAACGTGCTCAGCACTCAGCAATGAGCTCAGCTGATCGCCACCGGCTGCTAGCCCGCAAGGTCGCCATCGTGACGGGCGGCGCGTCCGGGATAGGCTGCGCCACGGCGCTCGCGTTCGCCGCCGAGGGGGCGTGCGTCACCGTCACGGATCTGGACGGGGCCGCCGGTCAGCAAATCGTGCGGGCGATCGTCGACCGCGGCGGCAAGGCGATTATCGTCGAAGCGGACGTCACCCAGAACGCCGCTTGTCGACGGGCCGTCGAACACACCGTCGCAACGTTCGGCCGCCTCGACGTCCTCTTCAACAACGCTGGCGTTATTCGACGGGCCTCGGTGCTGGACACCAGCGAGGCCGAGTGGGATCGCGTGATGGCGATCAACGTCAAAGGCGTATTCCTGATGTCGAAGCACGCGATCCCGGCGATGACTGAGGGCGGATCGATCGTCAACACCGGCTCGGGGTGGGGACTCGTCGGCGGCCCGCAGGCCGCCGCGTACTGCGCATCCAAGGGGGCCGTCGTGCAGTTGACCCGCGCGATGGCGATCGACCACGGCCCCCAGCGAATCCGCGTCAATTGCGTCTGTCCGGGCGACACCGACACCCCGCTCCTCACCCGTGAGGCGCAACAGTTGGGGGCCGATGCCGGACGCTTCTTCGAAGAGGCGGCCACGCGCCCGCTCGGCCGAATCGGGACGCCGGAGGACGTCGCCCGCGCTGTCCTCTACCTGGCCTCAGACGCTTCGGCGTTCGTGACCGGCACGACGCTCGTGGTGGACGGCGGCGGACTGGCGGGCTCGTCGTGAAGGGACTCACCGGCAAGCGCGTGCTCGTCACCGGCGGCGCCAGCGGCATTGGGGCGGCAACGGTGAGCCGTTTCCTCGACGAGGGCTGCCGCGTTGGCGTCCTGGACAGTGACGCCGCCGCGTCCCGACGCCTGCTCGGCGAGCTGCCCAGTCTGGCGATCGCGCTGGCTGCAGACGTGACCCAGCCGGACGCCGTCGCTGCCGCCTTCCAGCAGCTCGACGAGGCCTGGGACGGCCTCGACGTCCTCGTCAACAACGCGGGCATCAGCCTGCCCCACGCCTTCGTCGACATCACGCCGGAGGACTGGCGGCGCGTGATCGACGTCAACCTGAATGGGGTCTTTTTCGTCGCCCGTGAGGCCGCGCACCGCATGCTGAGGGCCGGCAGCGGCGTCATCCTCAACATGGGCTCGACGAACGCCCTGGTCGGCGTCCCAGGCTACGCCGACTACAACGCATCCAAGGCCGGCGTCGTCGAGTTGACACGCACCATGGCGCTGGAGCTCGGCCCGACGATTCGGGTCAACGCCGTCTGCCCCGGGTTCGTCCTCACCCCCATGCAGCGGGCCGAGTACACGCCCGAGCAGATCGAGGCGTTCGTCCAGAAGATCCCGCTTCGCCGCTGCGCGGAGCCGGAGGAGGTCGCCGCGCTGTTCGCCTTCCTGGCGTCGGACGAGGCGGCCTACATGACCGGTCAGTGCCTCGTCATCGACGGCGGCGAGACGGCGGGAGGGCTCGCCAGCGGCTAGCAGGCTGCTGAAAAAGTCCATGGAATGGGATCGACAGATCGATCCCGGCGTACTCCCATGCTCCCAATATTGCTGAAGGGAGCCACCTCATGCGCGGACACGATGAGCAGACCCATCACATGTTCAGTTACCGGTCGCCGGAACAGCGCGTGCCGGCCGATCCTCCGCTCCGCGCGGTCCGCGCGCTGACGGATCACGCGCTGAAGACGATGTCGCGCAGGTTCGCCGGCCTGTACGCCAAGACGGAACGTCCGTCGATCCCGCCTGAGCCATTGTTGCGGGCCCTGTTGCTGCAGGTGCTGTACACGATCCGGAGCGAACGGCTGCTGCTGGAAGAGCTCAACGACAACCTGCTGTTCCGCTGGTTCGTCGGCTTGCATATGGACGACCCGGTCTGGCATCCCACGACGTTTACCAAGAATCGTGACCGGCTGCTGGCGGGGGATGGCGCGGCCGCCTTCGTTGATGCGGTCCAGGCCCACGCCCGGGCGGCCGGTCTGCTCTCGGACGAGCATTTCACGGTGGACGGGACGCAGTTGGAAGCCTGGGCCAGCCTGAAGAGCTTCCGATGCCGGGACGCCGCGCCGCGCGCGCCCCCCGATGACCCCGGGAATCCCACGGTCGACTTCCACGGCGAGCGGCGGCGCAACGACACGCACCAGTCGACGACTGATCCGGCGGCGATGCTGCATCGGAAGGGCCAAGGGAAGGAGGCGAAGCTGGCGTCTCTGGGCCACGTGCTGTTGGATAATCGGCAGGGGCTCGTCGCCAACGTCTGTGCGACCCACGCGACGGGGACCGCCGAACGCGAGGCGGCGGCACTGTTGCTGGAGGCCAGCGCGCCGCCGGGCAGCACGGTCGGAGCAGACAAGGGCTACGATGTGGCGAGCTTCGTCGCCGATGTCCGCGTCCGGGACGTCACGCCCCACGTGGCGCAGAAGGTCCGCTGGCGGGCGATTGATGGTCGGCCCACCCGGCATGCGGGTTCTCACGTGAGTCAGCGGAAACGAAAACTCGTGGAACAGGTCTTTGGGTGGAGGCAGACCGTCGGTGGTTTGCGCAAGCTCCGGCCTCGCGGCGTCCCACTCGTCGAGTGGCAGCTCACTTTCGCCGCCACGGCCTATAACTTGGTCCGCCTGCGGAATCTGGAGGCGACGTGTCCCTGATCGCCGGCCGCGCGTGTCGCCGGCCCCCTCATCGGGGTCAGCGCACACCCGTGCGCACGGTCGTCGGGCGGTCGTTACCCGCATGATGCTTAAGAAAACAGCCCGATACCCGGGTTCTTCAGCAGCCTGCTAGTGGTCCGTCTCATAAATACGGCGGCATTCGGCCGCCGATGCATCCCGCCATGGGCGGCGCTGGGCGTTGTCCACGATGGGTCAAATACTCCCCGTATTCTCCCTCTTCGCGCCTTGCGGGGCGGGCGCCTCGGCGCCCTCGGTGAATTCAACTGGTCGTCGCAACACCTCGATGATGAGGTGCTGCGATGCAGGAACGGAGACGGAGAAGGTCAGACCGGGCGGGTCGACCTGCGATGCGTTCGCCTGGCCGGCCGCCGGTAGCGGGGCGTGCGGAGCAGCAACGGTTCTGGAAGGCGATCACCCGGGGGCTGTCGAGTGAGGATGCCGCAGTGTCCTGCGGCGTGTCGCCGCCCGTGGGTGGTCGTTGGTTCCGTGAGGGCGGTGGTATGCCGCCGATCAGCTTGGCGCCCCGATCAGCTCGCTCCCTGTCCTTCGCGGAGCGGGAAGAAATCGCGATCCTGAGAGCTCAGGGCGCCGGGGTGCGCGACATTGCCCGTCGGCTCCGGAGAGCCCCGTCGACTGTCTCACGTGAGCTGCGTCGCAACGCGGCGACTCGGAGCGGCGGTCTGGCGTATCGGGCGTCGACTGCGCAGTGGCACAGCGACCGACGTGCCAAGCGCCCGAAGATAGCCAAGCTGGCCGCGAACGATCGGCTCAGGAGCTACGTGCAGGACCACCTCGCCGGCACGGTGATGGCTGAGGATGGGACGCCCGCGCCTGGCCCAAACGTGGGCTCCTGGAGTGGTCGACGTCATGGCCGCCGCCAGGACCGACATTGGGCGACATCGTGGAGCCCGCAGCAGATCGCCCATCGGCTCCGGACCGAGTATCCAGACGATGAATCGATGAGGGTCTCGCACGAGGCGATTTACCAAGCGCTGTACATCCAGGGGCGGGGGGCACTGCGCCGCGAGCTGACGGCGTGCTTGCGCACCGGGCGGGCGCTACGCGTGCCGAGGGCTCGCCGCCGTGGTCGCGGCAAGGAGTTTGTGGGCTCCGACATCATGATCAGCGAGCGGCCCGCCGAGGCCAAGGACCGAGCGGTTCCTGGACACTGGGAAGGCGACCTGATCATCGGACTTGGCAGTTCCGCGATCGGCACATTGGTCGAACGCACCACCCGATTCACGATGCTGCTCCACCTGCCTCGCATGGCCGACCGTGGCCGACTCAGGGTCAAGAACGGTCCGGCTCTTGCGGGGCATGGCGCCGAAGCCGTCCGCGATGCGATCACGTCGACGCTCGCGACGCTTCCTGATCAGCTACGTCGGTCACTGACCTGGGACCAAGGCGCGGAGATGGCACAGCACGCCCAACTGCGTATCGACACTGGGCTGCACGTCTTCTTCTGCGACCCCCGCAGTCCGTGGCAGCGCGGCACGAACGAGAACACCAACGGCCTGCTGCGCCAGTACTTCCCCAAAGGGACTGACCTCCATAGGCATCGTGCGAGCGACATTGCTGCTGTCGCGGCCACACTCAACCGCCGACCGCGGAAGACTCTCGGTTGGAGAACGCCATCCGAAGCCTTCAACGAACTGCTACTCTCACACCAGTGAGGACGTGTTGCGACGACCCCTTGAAACCGGCCTCGATGCGTCGCCATATTTATGAGACGGACCACTAGCAGTAGGAGTCTCGCCTTGTTCCGGTTCACCGCAGGCCGAACGTGAAGATGGCGTTCCCGGCCGCGATCGACACCAACTGCTCGCCTCCGGCCAGGTAGGTGATCGGCGCCGCCTTGACGCGCCCACCAATGTTCATCCGCCAGAGCTCGTCCCCGTCTGCCGCATCCAGCGCATAGAAATATCCGTCGACGCTGCCGCCAAACACCAGACCGGTGGCCGTCGACATCAGGCCCGACATCGTCTTCGGCTGCAGTTGATATTCCCAGACGGTCTCGCCGGTCCGCGGATCGAGCGCCCGGACCATGCTCGCGTATTTCTCTTGCGGCACATACCGCTCCGCCCCGCCGCCCACAAACAAGTCGCCCGGTACGTATTCGTCCTCGCCGATATAGTACGTATCCGCGCCGTCATAGGTGACGACGTACATGAGCTCGGTGCGGGGACTGAAGGTCGTCGACCACCAGTTCGCGGCACCGTTGACGGAGGGAAACACCAGTACGCCCTCCGCATTCGGCAACATCCCCGGAATCCGGATCGGCCGGCCGCTTTCGTCGATCCGTTCCGCCCAGGTCTGCTTCGCGAACGGCGTGCCGCGCAGGAACTCACCGCTCTCCCGGTCCAGGACGTAGAAAAACGCGTTCCGATTCGGCCACAGCATCAGCTTCCGTAGCCGCCCGTCGAACTCGATGTCCACCAGGATCGGCGTCTGGGTCGCGTCCCAGTCATGGACATCGTGCGGCGTAAACTGGAAATGCCACTGAAGCTCGCCCGTGTCGGCATCCAGCGCCACGACGCTGTCAGAATAGAGGTTGTCGCCCTCACGCGCCTCGCCGTTCCAGTCCGGTCCGGGATTGCCGGTGCCCCAGTAGACTAGGTTCAGCTCCGGGTCGTAGGAGCCGGTCACCCACGTCGGCGCCCCGCCGATCTTCCAGGACTCCCCTTCCCAGCTCTCGTTGCCAGGCTCCCCGGCTCCCGGGATCGTATCGAACCGCCAGACACGCTCACCGGTCTCCGCGTCATAGGCATCCAGGAAGCCCCGGATGCCGTACTCGCCCCCAGCGATGCCGCTGATCACCTTGTCCTTGACGACCAACGGCGCCGCCGTCTTGCTGTACCCCTCGGCCGGATCTGCGCTTTGCACGTCCCACACGATCGTCCCGGTCTTCGCATCCAGCGCAATCAGACGCGCATCCACCGTGCCGAGGAACAGCGTGTCACCGAGAATGGCCACGCCTCGATTCTGGAGCCCACAGCACACGCTCACCTTCTCCGGCAACTCATGCTCGTAGGTCCAGAACGGTCGTCCCGTCGCTGCATCGAGCGCGATGACATTGCTGGGTGATTGCGTAAGATACATGACGCCGTCCACCACGAGTGGCGACGTCTCGACATCGGCCAGGGTCCGGAGCTGGTAGGCCCACTTCACCTCGAGATCCGCCACGTTCACCTGGTCGATCTGCGTCAGCCGGCTGTGCCGCTGGCTGCTGTACTGTCCCGCATACATCAACCAGTTCTCCGGCGCGGCCTCTGCCTGCAGCAGGTGCTCGTAGGTGACCGGCCCCGACGCCGACGCCTCGCGCGGCTGGGAGAAGGCCAGGCGCGTTAGGACGCCCAGCCCGATCAGCACCGCCAGTCCACATCGTGTCCAGGTCATCGCGCGCTCCCTCGAAGTGAATGCAGGCACGCGACCAGGTCGTCGAGCTCCTGGGCGCTCAACACGTCCGCGTAGCTCGCCATTGGAGACGTCTCCAACCGCTCGAACTCACGAAGATCATTCTTCTGAAACGACCGCAGATTATCATCCCGATCCAGCAACCGTACGGAGTACCGATCTTCATTCAGACGCCAGCCCATCACCGTGTCTCCGTTGCGATCGGTCAGGCGCACACCCCACCAGCGCGGGTCCACTTCCGCGTTGGGATCGACCACGGACGCGCGTAGGTGGCTCGGCGCCCGCCGCCACCCGACCTCGCTCAGGTTCGGCACGCCGCGACCACCTTGCCCGTTGACGCCATGACACTCCGCGCAGTCCTCTTGCTCGTGGAAGATCTGTTGCCCCGCCTCGGAATCGCCGGGAACGTCGGCGGTCGACCCTGTCGCGCTTAGCGAGCGGACGAAGGCGACCAGTTGCCAGATCGCGCGCTCCCCCTGATAAAGACCGGGCATATCCGTACCCGGAACGCCGCGTCGAAGGACCGTGAAGAGCGCACCGTCGCTCGGCGCGCGCCAGAACACCCCGCGAGTCAAATCGGGACCGCGGTCGCCACGGCCGCTCCGCCCATGGCAGAGGGTGCAGTGCGATCGAAACATCTTTTCACCGGCCACCAGGTCGGCTGCGGACGTGAACGGTTGCTCTGTCGTCGGCGCCTGTCCCGCGGCGGCGAGCGGCGTGGCCAGCAGCAGGGCGACCACTGCGACGGCCGCGCAGTGAAACCTGAGACACCCCATGGCATCATCCTTTCGGTTAGCGTCCGAGAATGCGCATAATATCGGGCGCGCCGGGTGCGCACAACACCTAACCGGGTCCGAACATCCGGCCACCGAACGGCGCCCCAGATATGGCGGGAAACGGGCGGGTCGTCCCAATCGTCTTACACGGTAGCAAGTCCGTAGTGGAAGCCCCGCGTCGCACCGAGACCCCGCTGAACCAACGCCGCGGTCGCCCAGAGCAAGGCGCGAGGAGGGAAAATACCTGGAGTATCCGACCCATCGTGGACAACGGCCAGCGCCGCGGGGCGGGATGCATCGGCGGTCGAATGCAGCGGGACTTTCACCACGGGCTGCTAAGCACTCACCCCGCGCGGCGCATTCACACACCATACCTCACGTTCGTACGCTCGTCGCCGTTCTTCTCCTGCTCACAGCGGCCAGTACGTCCGCTCAGATCCAGGATGAGGAAGCGAGCCGCCGCACGATCACCGCCGAGCGCCTACTCGATGGCGAGAGCCTCGTGCTGGATGGCCTGCTCGACGAGCCGTTCTGGCTCCGGGCCGTGCCCGGCACCGACTTCATCCAGCAGGACCCGATTCTCGGCGGCACGCCCACCGAGCGCACCCAAGTGCGCTTCGCGTTCGACCGCAACAATCTGTACATGGGCGTCTCCAATTTCGATTCCGAACCGGACCGCATGCTCGGCAACACCATGAAGCGCGATGAGTTCCTGCGCGCCGACGATCGCTTCATGTGGGTCATGGACACCTTCCTCGACCAGCAAACCGGGTACTTCTTTGAAATGAACCCGTCCGGCCTCATGGCCGACTCCCTGATGGCGCCCGGCGGTGGAAATCGGGAGTGGGACGGGATCTGGGATGCCAAGGTGCTCCGGAGCGAGCTCGGATGGACGATCGAGCTCAGCCTGCCGTTTCGCACCGTCAACTTCGATCCGAACGGCACGGCCTGGGGGGTCAACTTTCAACGAACGATCCGCCGGAAGAATGAGGAGAACGTCTGGACCGGACACCTTCGCAATCAGGGGCTCCGTCGCCTGTCGAATGCCGGCCTGCTCCTGCTCGACTTGTCCGACGTCAGCCAGGGCATGGGCCTCGACGTCAAGCCGTATCTGGCCGCCACGGGGTCTGATTCTCCCGGTCGCGAGACCCCGACGCCGCTCACCGGCACTGCTGATGTCGGCGCCGACCTCTTCTATAACGTCACGCCCGGGCTGCGCGCCAACCTGACCGTCAACACCGACTTCGCGCAGACCGAAGTCGATCAGCGTCTCGTGAACCTGACACGCTTCCCTCTCTTCTTCCCGGAGAAGCGGGATTTCTTTCTCGATGGCGCGACGTTCTTCAATTTCTATCTCGGGCGCTCCAGGCAGGAACCCAATATCGCCGTCCAGCCCTTCTTCAGCCGGCGGATCGGCCTCGACGCGGCCGGCCTTCCTCAGAAGATCGATTTCGGCACGAAGCTGACCGGCCAGGCCGGCCAACAAGATATCGGGTTTCTCCACGTCCGCACAGGGGACGACGGTGACGCCATCGGCGAGGACTTTACCGTGGCCCGCGTGCAGCGGCGGATCTTGAGACAGTCAACGGTCGGCGCGTTCTACAGCCGTCGACACGCGCGCGCCGCGAACACGACCGAGTTCCAGACGGCCGGTCTCGATTTTCGTCTCGCAACCGCCACGTTCCGCGGCACCAGCAATCTGGAGTTCAACGGCTTCTTCCTGTGGAGCACCAATCCCGTGCAGACCACCGGCGACAATCTCGCGTACGGTCTGCGGATCGACTATCCGAACGACCGCTGGGAAGCACGGATGTCATTCACGGAGGTGCAGGAGAACCACGCGCCGGCGATTGGCTTCACCCCGCGTACCGGGTTCCGGGGTTATGGTCCGCGCCTCCGCTTCGCGCCGCGCCCGGATCGCCATCCGTGGCTCCGGCAAATGGCGTTCGGTCTCGATGCCGACCTGCGCACCGACGTGGAGAACAGGTTCTTGACACGTCGGTTGGACTTCACCCTGCTGCAAATGGAGCTGCACTCACAGGACAACTTCAAGATCAGCGTCGTGCCGACGTACGAACGCCTCGAAAACGACTTCGAAATCAGCTCAGAGATCGTCCTGCCCGCTGGGGCTGAATACGACTTCAACCGATTCAGGGTGGCCTTCCAAACGGCCAACCGACGTGTCCTGGCGCTTCAGAGTCGCGTGGAGGTCGGCAGCTTTTTCTCCGGCGACCGGGAGGAGATCACGCTGACCCTGGGCGTTCGACCTCGGCCCGGCGTCACGATTAACTTGGAGCAGGAGTGGAATCGCGTTTCGCTGGCCGAGGGCAGCTTCGAGACGCGCCTATTTCGCGTCATCGCCGACACCCAGTTCAGTCCGTGGATTTATCTCGTCAATAACGTGCAGTACGACTCGGTCAGCGACGTCATCGGCTGGCAGTCCCGCATCCGCTGGATCCTTACCCCTGGCAACGATCTATTCGTCGTCTACACCCAGAATTGGATCGACAGCCTGGAGTTCGACCGGTTCACGACGCAAGACCGCCGCGCCTCGGCAAAGTTCGTCTTCACACACCGATTCTGATCCGGCGAGGCCTGTGTTACCCGCCACGTCAGCCCGAGTACTCGGACTCCGTCACCTTGTCCAGCCACGTTGTCGTTGCGTCAATGTTGAGGGCGACGTGGGTCATCGCCCCGTCGGCTTCGGCGCCGTGCCAGTGCTTCTCGTCCGGCAGAATACAGGCGAGCCCGCCCGTGGGGATGAGACGTACCGGCTCACCCAACTTCTGCAGCCGGCAGCGTCCGGTGGTCACGAGGAGAATCTGGACACCGCTGTGGGTATGCCACGCGGTCCGACTTCCCGGTTCGAAGGTGACCCTGTACGCGTTGACCTGTGGCTGCTCGCTCACGCCGGTCATCCGCGTGAGCGTGGCGCGCCCGGTGAAGTGCGCGCCGTCCGCCTCCTCACGCGGGAAACCGGTGGGGTCGACGATCTTCATGGTAGAGGGCTTAGCAGCCCCACCGCGCGCCGGCGGGAAGGGCTCAGAAGTTGTCAATGTCAGGGGCTTCCGGGCATCCGCTCCGGCTGCTAGTGTATAATTTTCTCCCGAAATCACCAGATCCCGACGGCGCTCGGGAACGCGGATCGTCGACTGTCGACTACGGTCCGGAGCGAAGAGGGCGGGACGGCCGAACGGCCGCGGCATCGCTGACACCGCCGGGAGTGCTGTCATGAATCGCTTGGTCACGGTCGCCGCGCTGGCCGCTCTCGTAGTGGTCGTCATGGCGGGGGATCCCCCACGGGCGCTGGCTCAGACGTCCGATGTCGATGCGACCGCGCAGGAGCAACTGGCCGCGCTGGAAGACGCGCTCCAGGCGCTACAGCGGCAGATTGACGAGCTCCGGGCCGGGCTGCTGGGTCAGGTCGGCGACCCGGCGGACGCCTCAATGGCGGATATGGCGACCGTGGGTGCGTCTCCCGCTGTCGTGCGCGCCCTCGCCGATCCGCTCGTCGACGAGAGCGAGCTGCCTCCACTGGGCTGGGCCTGCCCGATGCACCCCGAGATTTACGAGACCCACGCGGGAGGCCTCTGTCCGATCTGCAAGATGGATCTCGTCGAGACCCGTCGGGCCGAGGAGTGGACCTGCCCTGTCCACTCTGTCATCCTCGAGGCCGCAGGCGGCGTCTGCCCGATCGGCGGTCGGGAGCTCATTCCGATACGGCTGCAGTTGACCTGGACCTGCCCCGACCACCTCGACGTCAGCTCGCTCCAACCCGGCATGTGCCCCATCGACGGAGGGCAGCGACTCGTTCAGCGCCTTGCCGCGCTGCCGCACGAAGACCACACGCCCAAGCATGGCGGCACGTTCTTCATGGCACCCGACAACTGGCACCATGTCGAAGGCACCTATCCGGAGCCGGGCCGGTTCGTCCTTCACGTGTACGACAACTACTCAAAGCCCATGGCACCGGCGACGATCAGCGGGCGCGTCGTTCTCGAGGAAAGCTACGACGTTGCCACGGACCAGATGCTCGAGTCGGTCGCGTATCCATTGCTGGCGTCTGGCGACGGTCGCTACCTCGAAGCCTCCGTCGGGACTCAGGACCTGCCGACTGAGATTGCTGCGAAGGTTCGCTTCGAGCCCGACGGCCCCGAGGAGCGATTCGACTTCCGGTTCGCCGGCCTCACGACGGACGACGCGCCGACGCCCGAAGCGCCGGTGGACCGGCGCGACATCCCCGTGACCACGCCCGAGCCGGCCGCCGCCACGGCGGGCACCCTCTCGGTGAGCATCCCCAATCTACCTGAGAAGATCGCCGCGGAGATCGCCGCTCGCAACGCGCACGTCGAAGGGCTCATCCGCGACGGTGCATTCACCGAGGTCTGGATTCCCGCGCTCGAGGCGAAGGATCTGGCCTTGGCGCTCACGCCGCATATCGGCCAACTGGCCGTCGACCGTCAGCTCCAGGTACACCTGGCCGTCAAGGAGCTCGTCCGGGCAGCCTGGCTGCTGGACTGGTACGGGGACCTCGGCAACCGACAGCGGGTCGAGTCGGCCTACGCGATCTTCGGTCGCGCGGCCACCGACATCGCCGGCGCGTACGACGTGCCCTCACCTCGCTGAGGACGGCATGCGTCGAACGACCATTCTCGTCACCGCCACGCTCGCGCTCGTGATCGCGCCGGCCACCGTCGCGCACAAGCCGATCACGTCGAAGTACACGTACCATCAGGATGTCTTTCCCGTGTTCGAAGCGAAGTGCAGCGGGTGCCATGCGCCCAATGCCGTCGCGCCCATGTCGCTCCTCACCTACGCGGACGCGTATCCGTGGGCCCAATCGATCAAGGAAGAGCTCGTGAATCTGAGCATGCCGCCCTGGCAAGCCGAAAGCGGCTTCGGTGTCTTCAAACATGGCGGCTCACTCACGGCGAAGGAGCTCGACATCGTGGTCGAGTGGTCGAACGGCGGAACACCCGAGGGGCAGCCGGTCGATCGACCGCCATCCGACGACGCCGGCGATGGTGATGACGACAAGAATGCTGGGTGGATCCTGGGTCAGCCGTCGGTCGTCCTGACGATGCCGGCCGCCTACAACTTGGCAGCTGATGCTCTGGAAGCGACGCGCTATTTCGTGATTCCGTCCGGCTTCGCACGCGACACTCCAATCCGCGCCGTGGACGTGCGCCCGGGCGCGTCGCCCATCGTTCGGTCGGTGATCGTGTACGTCGACTCGACGGGTGAGGCCGCCGCGCTGGATGCCGAAGACCCCGAACCAGGTTTCACAGCGCCGGCTGGGTTCGCCACCGAGCAGATCCTGGCGGCCTGGGTCCCCGGACAGCAGGCCGTCGCCCTCGACGCCGCGGCCTTCCGCGTGGCGGCCGACGCCGACCTCATCGTGCGCATCGCGTACAAGAAGACCTGGACCTACGAGGGCCTGGCCGTGGAGGATCGCACCGCGCTGGGGCTCTACGTGTGGGAGCAGACCGTTCCGACGATCGAAGCGATGGCGCTCCAGCCATCCGCCGGCGTAGTAGCCGACGCCGTCGGTCATCTCCGTTTCACCCACGATCTCACCCGGGACGTGGAGCTCTTGGCGCTCGTCCCGGACATCGCGTCCGGCGCCCTCGCCGTCCAGATCCAGGCCGTCGGCGCCGACGGTCAGCGCACACCGATCATTCGCCTGGCCAGCCCGCGTCCGGAGTGGCGCACCAGGTACTGGCTCGAGTCGCCGCTCGCGCTGTCCAGCGGCACGACGCTCGAGGTCCAGGCCCTGTTCACCGAGCCGCCGCCGAGCGGCGATCCGCCGGTGCGCTTTATGCTGGATCTCGTCGCGTCGGCTACGCCGGTCGTCGAAGTAGCGGCGGACGAGTTGCCGTAACGAGCGCCTTCCGACTCCACGACCCTGTCGGCGATCCGGACCGCGCGTCCGAGCTGGCCGGACCGGTGCCACCTCGGTCGAACGCGTCGGGCTCACCCTGCGCCGCTGCCACGACGGCGTTGAACAGTTTGCGGGGTGTCAGGACACCGACGGCACCTGGGCAGCCGGGACATCACCGTCGTCTACTGTCTGATCCGGCGGGGCCGCGACGCCCTCGGTGACCCAGCGGTCGATCAGGTCGAGCGCCCGCTGCACCGCCGGCACGTAGGACCCGAACTCCCCCGCCGCCTGCTGCACGTCGGCCCCGAGCCCCATCTGCGACATCCGGTACCTGAAGCCGTCCAGCGCGTCGTCCTCGCGCGAGATGTGCCACGCGCGCCGCACCTGATACAGCCGGTGCAGCGCCGCCGTCTCGGGCGCCGCCGCGACTTTCTTCTTGTAGGCCAGAATCTCCGCCAACACGAAGTCGTCGAACGTCCCCACCACCTCGATCGTCGGTACCACTACGGACCCGGTCGTATCGTCGGCCCGGAGCCGATCCACGAAACCGTCCTGCTCGGCATACCGCGCGATACTGAAGCCCACCAGTTCCTCCTCTGTCAGGTCGTTGAGCCCGTAGCGCTCCAGCGACCGCCGTAAGCCCCCGGTCGAGGAGCCGGCACCGATGAACGACCAGAGCGCTCGCGCCTCGACCGACCGCCGTAAGCCCCCGGTCGAGGAGCCGGCACCAATGAACGACCAGAGCGCTCGCGCCTCGACTGGCGTCCCGGCCCCCTCAGCCGCGTAGGCGACAACCTGCGGGTCATCATCGGTCAAGTCGGGATGCTCCTTCGGGTCGATTTGCGGCCACAGCGCCGCGCGGCGCGCCAGCCGGTCCAGGCCGCGCGCCGCGTCGCCCAGGGCGCCAGCGATGATGACGATCCCATCAAACGGCGCCACCGGGTTTTCAGCCGCCAGCCGGGCGATCCCGCCTCCCATCGAGAGGCCGACGAGGTACAGCTGGTCCGGGTCGCGGCCGAACACCTCGGCCACGCGGGCCCGGGCAATGCCGGCGAACTCGGTTACCACGGCCAGGCCTTGCGGCGTTCCGCCGATGCCGTTCCGATCGACACAGGCGTACGCGAATCTATGGGCGATCGCATAGTCGCCGACGACGTCATCGAGCGACGTTTCACTAGTGCCCACGTGCGTCCCATCGGCAGCCAGCGCCGGGCCGCCGGTCCCGCCGTGTGCCGCCACGACCAGCCGTCGTTCCAGGTTGCGCCATCCTGTGGATACCGAATGACGAACCGCTTGGCGCTGCCAGTATCGGTCGCGGCCAATGACACCATACCGGTCACCTCGACCACCGGATCGGACGACCCGGCCGCAGGCGCCTGGCCCGACTCGTCCGTGCCGCACGCCACGCCGGCCATCAGGACGACCGCCGTCCCGATCACACCTAGCAGCCCGTGCGGAGAGTCTCGCTGCATTCGACCACCGATGCATCCCGCCATGGGCGGCGCTGGGCGTTGTCCACGATGGGTCGAATACTCCCGGTATTTTCCCTCCGCGCGCCTTCCTCGGGTCGACCTCGGCTTCGGCTTGACCTTAGAGGGGCCTCGGCGCGACGCGGGACTTTCACCATGGGCCGCTAGCTTCCCCATCGTCGTCATCATCATCATCATTGCCATCCCGCCTTCCTTTCGCTCCATTCGCGCTCAGGACGACAGCGACGTCGCAGCCGGCGCCAGGATCAACGCCTGCGACCTGGCCAGCAGCACTTCCTTGCGAGCCAGGTCGGCCGCCAGCGGCAGCTGCGCCACGCCAATCAGTCGGCGCATGATCTCCGCGCCGCCGAAGCGCGCGACGAGATTGCGGCTCTCATCACTCGGCCGGGTGCCTCGCTCGGCGTCGTATCTCGCCAGGACTCGATCGACGAGCGTCCCAGACTGCCCGGCCAGGTGCAGGTGTCCCACCATCACCCCAAGATCGAACTCCGGGGGTCCCAGGAAACAGAACTCCGGATCGATCACGCGCGGTCCGTCCGGCGTCTGAAGCCAACTGCCCGGAAAGAAGTCGCCGTGGGCCAACGATCCCCCGTCCCGCAGGTACACGTTACCCAACGCCGCCACCGCCGCCACGTACGCCGGATCCGCCTGCACGCTTGCCGCTGCCCGGCTCAGGCCCGGTGTGACCGCATCGAGATTGAGGCCGTTTTCCGGGTCCAGCGGAAACCGGAAGATGTGGAGGTGATTGAGCTCCCGCATCGCCCGATTCGTGAAGAGGCCGTCATCCTGGAACCCGTGGAACTCGCGGTGCAACGCCGCCAGGAAGGTCGCGAGCTCGTCGGCCTCTGCTGGCGCAAGCGTCGCGCCCTGATAGAGGGAGGTGAAGTCGGCGCCCGTCCCGAGATCCTCGAGACCGAGGAGTCGGGACTCCGCATCCATGCCGATCAACCGCGGCATCCGGTCGCGCAGTTCCGGATACTGGGCGACGAGCTCGTAGAACCTGCCCTCGACCACCGCTCGCTCCGTCGGCGCCGAGATGTGGTCGTATTTCTCGACCCATGGACGGGCTTGCTTGACGATCAGGCTCCGCCGGGAGGTCGTGACGCGCAGCGTGTAGTTCATGTTGCCGTCGCCTGGCTTCACGGCCGACTGCACCGCTTCACCAGGCTCCAGCCAGCCCAGACGCACGAGCCGACGTTCCAGGCCGTTCAGATCCCGTTCGTCGAGAAAGAAGGCGCCCGGGTGCTCCGCCTCGAACCGCTCACGTTTTGTCGTTGTGACTTGGCCCATGCGGTACTCGCGGCGCACGCGCCCCCCCCCGTTCCTGTCCCTTCGACGCCTGTGCCGTCCATGGGGATTCGAGCCGCTTGAGCCCCATGCTATCCGAATTCGCCCGCCGCACGGCCGCCGCGAGACGTAGAATGGGAGTATGCGGTACCCTGTCCAGTAGGAGATTCGCCGCATGTCCGAACGATACTTCAGCCGACTCGGTCTGACCCTGGCGGCGTGGCTCGTCATCCTCGGTGCGGTGGCCCCGGCCGCCGCGCAGAAGAGGCTGACGACGCGGGCGCAGCGAGACGAAGCGGAACGACTCTCGAACATGACCGACGCGATCGCCGACGGAGGCCTCGCCGGCGGTGACGCCTGGCTCAAGTGGAGCCATCATCGTCTCCGCGGAGAGGATGGCAACGTGTACGTCCCGTTCAGCGTGGTGATCGACGAGGCGCCAGGCGCTTTCCAGTCGCTGAGTCTCTACGTGCGGGTCGCCAACCACGGCGAGGACTCGAGTGCGGGCCGCGAGCGCCTGCGGCGCACGAGCTACATCGGATTCCTGGCCGGTGAGGTCCTGGTTAACGTACCCGAGCGCAGTTTTGTGCCCCAGGGCACACCAACCGCCGGTGAGCATTCCGCCATGCTCCGCCTGGCACACCCCGAGGGCCTGTACGAAGCAACGTACCCCTTCGAGGACGTGCACTTCGTCGACTTCACCCGGGCGGACACCGTGGAGCCATTCGTGGTCCGACGCGCCCTCTCGCTGCCGCCGGGTGACTATGACGTGTACGTCGCGGTCCGCGAGGCCACGCCTGAGGGAGAAGGCATTCCGGAAGCCAAGTCGGCCATCTTGAAGCGCCGGCTCAATCTGCCGCCGTTCGGCACGGCCGGCCCTCAGCTCAGCAGCATCATCGTGGCCGACACGGTCGAAACGCTGCCGGCTCCCCTCTCGCCCGACGAACAGCTCCTGCGACCCTACGCGCTTGGTGCGACAAAGATTTTGCCCGCGCGCGACACGATCTTCTCGTCGTCGGAGAACCTGTTACTCGTCTTCTTCGTCTACAACCTGCTGACCGATGCCGACGGAAAACCGAACGTGACGATTTGCTACCGATTTTTCCAACAGTTGGTGAGCGGCGACACGTTCTTCCGCGCGACCGCACCTCAGGAATTCAACCCCGAGACGCTCCCCGAGGCGTTCGACCTCGAGGCCTACGGCGGCCAGCTCCCGGCTTCAGCGGCGGTGCCGATGGCGAGCTTTACAGAGGGATCTTACCGAGTCGAGATTCGCGTCATCGATAACTTGGCCGACGAGGCGCTGATCGACAGTCTCTCGTTCGTCGTCATGGAGGATCTGGGCGCCGAGCCCTAGACGCGCATGGGCTACCGCGCCGTCTTTCGCTGCATCGCCGGCTGTCCCGGCGACCATCCCCTCACTCAGCCGATCTACCGCTGTCCGACCTGCGGTGACCTGCTCGAGGTGGTCCACGACCTCGAGGCTCTCCGGCATCGGTCGGCCGCCGCCTGGATCCAGCTGTTCGACCAGCGCTACAAGCGAACCACCTGGCCGTACGGCTCTTCGGTCTGGGGCAAGAAGGAGTGGGTCTGTCCCGGCCTGCGCGACGGCGACATCGTTTCGATGGACGAGGGCGGCACGAACCTCCTCTGGGCCGAGCGGTTCGGTCGAGAGATCGGAGTAGCCGATCTTTGGATCAAGCTATGCGGCAACTCGCATACTGGCTCCTTCAAGGACCTCGGCATGACCGTACTCGTGTCGGTCGTCAAACAGATGATCGGAGAGGGGCGAGCCATTCAAGCCGTTGCCTGCGCCTCGACCGGCGACACCTCCGCGGCGCTCGCCGCCTACGCCGCTGCCGCCGGCATCCCGGCGCTGGTGCTCTTGCCGCGCGGCAAGATCTCGGCCGCCCAACTCCTGCAGCCACTCGCAAACGGTGCCACCGTCCTCGCGCTCGACACCGACTTCGACGGGTGCATGGCAATCGTCCAGAGGCTGGCCGAGGAAGAGCGGATCTACCTCGCCAACTCCATGAACAGCCTTCGCCTCGAGGGGCAGAAGACGGTCGGCATCGAGATTGTACAGCAGTTCGACTGGGAGGTACCGGACGTCGTCATCATCCCCGGCGGCAATCTGGGCAACGTCAGCGCCCTCGGCGCCGGCCTGGACATGATGGAGGCGTTGGGCCTGACGGAAAAGCGTCCACGCATCGTCGTCGCCCAGGCCGAGGCGGCCAACCCGCTGTACCAAGCCTACAAGCACGATTGGCGGTTCCAGCCGATGCACGCCACGCCGACCCAGGCGTCGGCGATTCAAATCGGCAATCCGATCTCTATCAAGAAGGCGATCCGAACGCTCCAGCGCTACGACGGCATAGTCGAGCAGGCCAGCGAGACCGAACTGGCGGACGCCGCCGCGCACGCCGACCTGACCGGCATGTTCAACTGCCCCCACACCGGCGTGGCACTCGCCGCGCTCCTGAAGCTGCGCGCACGCGGCCAAATCGCCGGCGGCGACCGCGTCGTCGTCATCTCGACCGCCAACGGCCTCAAGTTCACCGACTTCAAGCGGGCCTATCACGCCGACGCATTGGACCAAGTGCGTCCGACGTACGCGCGCAGGCCGATCGAGGTCCCCAACGACTACGACGCCGTCTGCGCTGCGATCGACCGCGCATCAGATAGATGCTCCCTGCGCCCCGTATCGTGATCGGGCGCGGTCAAGAGAGGAAGAGCGTATAGGCAGCGTTGTCCGACTCGGGGTGATAGGGATACCCGAGGCCGTCGAGAAGCTCGCGGAACGCCTGGCGCTCCGTCTCCGGCACCTCGAAGCCGGCCAGCACCCGACCGAAGTCGGCGCCGTGATTCCGGTAATGAAACAAGCTGATATTCCACCGTCCGCCGAGCCGGTCCAGAAACTGCATCAAGGCACCCGCTCGCTCGGGAAACTCGAACCGGCATAGCCATTCGTGGCGTACGTCCGGCGCGCGTCCACCCACCATGTGCCGCACGTGCAGCTTCGCAACCTCGTTGTCCGACAGATCGACTGTGGGGTAGCCCTCCGCGGTCAATCGGTCGACCAATTCGCGCGCGTCAGCTTTCGACCGCGTACTCACACCGACGAAGATCTGCGCCTGGTTCCGGCTGCTCAGGCGGTAGTTGAATTCTGTAATGACACGACGGCCGATCACCGCGCAGAACTCACGAAACGCACCGGGCCGTTCCGGAATCGTCACGGCGAGGACCGCCTCGCGCGCTTCGCCTAGCTCGGCTCGTTCGGCGACGAAGCGCAGCCGGTCGAAGTTCATGTTCGCGCCGCTCACGACGGCGACCAGCGTATGGTCGTGGACCTCGTCACGCTCCACGTAGGCCTTCAGACCGGCGACCCCGAGCGCACCCGCCGGCTCCGTCACGCTTCGGGTGTCGTCGAAAATATCCTTGAGCGCGCCGCAGATCTCGTCGTTGCCGACGCGGACCACCTCGTCCACCGTCGCTTGCACGATCGGCATCGTGTACTCGCCGACCTCACACACGGCAACGCCGTCCGCGAAGTTTCCGACCGACTCCAAGGTGACCCGGTGGCCGACAGCGAGTGACTGGAACATCGCGTCGGCCTCGAACGGTTCCACGCCAATCAACCTGACCTCCGGCCGGAGCGTCTTGATATAGGCCGCGATCCCGGCCATCAGTCCGCCGCCACCGATCGGGACGAAGATCGCGTCCGGCACCACCCGGCTCTGCCGCAGGATCTCGTCACCGATCGTGCCCTGGCCCGCCACCACGAGCGGATCGTCGAACGGGTGCACGAACGTTAGTCCGGTCTCCGCCGTCAGCACCTCGCACCTGGCCTTCGCCTCGCCGAAGGTGTCACCCTCGAGAATGACCTCGGCCCCCATCGCCGACACCGCCTCCAACTTGATGGCCGGCGTCGTCTGGGGCATGACGATCAGCGATCGAATGCCCAGCCGGCGCGCCGCGTAGGCCACGCCCTGCGCGTGATTGCCGGCGCTGGCTGTGATAATCCCCTTCGCGCGCTCCGCGTCACTCAGGTGCGCGATCTTGTTATAGGCCCCCCGGACCTTGAAGCTAAAAATCGCTTGCAGGTCCTCCCGTTTCAGGGCGATCTGATTACCCAGCCGGGCCGAGAGCTTCGCCGCGTGGTCCAGCGGCGTCTCCCTGGCCACGTCGTAGACGCGGCTCGTGAGGATCTGCCGAACAATCGCATCCAGCGCCACGCGAGTCACGCCGTCGTCCATATCCGGCTGCGAGGCAATCATCGCGGCTCACGCGCTAGCAGCCCGTGGTGAAAGTCCAGCATGGCGCCGCTGGCACAGGCCGGCCCCAAACGAACTTGCGACGAATGCGCTCTGTGCGACATTTCTTCGATGATAGGGAGCCGCCGCGCGGGGGTCAACCGAGCCGGCCTCTACCCTGCGCGTCCTGTGCTAATGTGGGCAAAAGGAGACACCCGAGGGCTCCACGCGCGGATCGGATGAATCGAACAGCCGACGTCGTCATCATCGGTGGGGGGTGCATGGGTGCGAGCACAGCCTACCATCTCGCCTCTCGCGGCGTGACGAATGTCATCCTTCTCGAGCGTGAAGTGCAACTCGCCACGGGCTCCACTGGGCGCAACGCCGGCGGCGTACGCCATCAGTTCTCCACTAAACAGAACGTGCAACTCTCCATCGAGTCGATCCGACTCATGGAGCGGTTCGCCGACGAGGTCGGCTACCCGCTCGACCTTCATCAAGACGGCTATCTGTTTCTGCTGTCCACGTCCGAGTCGGTCGAGTTGTTCAAGGCCAACATTGAGATGCAACGACGGCTGGGCATCGACGTCGAGCTCCTCACGCCGGACGACGCCGTCCGGCTGGCTCCAGGGCTCGACGTCGACGGCATCCTCGCGGCGAGCTACTGTGCTCGCGACGGCATCGCCGACCCGAACGGCGTCACCATGGGCTTCGCGAAGGCGGCTCAGGCGGCCGGCGTCCGGATCGAGCGCCAGTCCGAGGTGGCCGCGATCGCAGTCTCTGCAGGACGCGTCACCGGCGTCGAGACCGGCGCCGGACAGATCGCCACGTCGGTCGTCGTCAACGCCGCCGGGCCGTACGCGCGCCAGGTGGGGACGATGGCCGGGATCGACGTTCCAGTCGATCCGGTGCGGCGCCACATCTTTATCGCCCAACCCCCCGCCACGGCGACGGCGGGCACCGACTACCCAGACAGCCACATCATGACGATCGACTTCGCGACCTCCTTCTATTGCCACCGCGAAGGGGCGAACATCCTGTTCGGCATGTGCGACCAAAACGAAGCGCCAGGATTCGATATGACGGTGCGCTGGGATTTTCTCGACACCGTCGTCACGGTGGCCGTCACCCGCCTGCCGGTTCTGGCCGACGGCACCGTATCGCATGCCTGGGCCGGACTCTACGCCATGAGCCCAGACGCCAACGCCATCATCGGCCGGGCCGAAGGCGTCGAGGGCTTCTACCTGATCAATGGGTTCAGCGGCCATGGTTTCCAGCATTCACCCGCCGCCGGGCGCCTCATCGCCGATCTGATCGTCGGACGCGAGCCCGATATCGACCTTTCCCACTTCGCGCTCTCCCGCTTCGCGCGGGGTACGAGCGACATCGAAGCGACGGTCGTCTAATGCGACAGCCCTGTCGCCGCCATCGACACCATCGTGAGTCTGACGCTGCCGGATCCGTTGACCGGGCCGCACCCGTCGAGCTAGGAGGACATATGCGAGCCACACAACTCAGTCGTCGAAGATTTCTTTCGGGAATCGTGCGCGCCGGGGTCGCACTGCCCATCGCGGCTCGGGCACCTTCCGCCGCCGCCCAGGCTGCGCCGAATCAGCCGCTCGTGGTCACCAGCAAGACCAACCGGTTCGTGCGCGAGGAGATCACGACGACCGCCTGGGACATGATGCAGCGCGGCGGGTCCGCGATGGATGCGGCCGAGCGAGCGACGAACGTCTCCGAGCGTGGTCCCCGCGACGCGACCGTCGGGTACGGCGGCGATCCGAATGAGGACGGCTTCCTGCAGCTCGACGCCGCCGTCATGAACGGCGCCGACGACAACAACATCGGCGCCGTCGCGGCGCTCGAGAACATCAAGACCCCGTCCTCGATCGCCAGGCTGGTCATGGACCGCACCGATCACTGGCTGCTGGTAGGTCGCGGCGCGCTGCGTTTCGCCACGATGCACGGCTTCAAGGAAGAAGAGCTCCTGACGGACGAAGCCCGTCAGCACTGGCTGGAGTGGAAAGAGAACCTCAGTAACCGGGATTACTACTTCCCCCCGCGCGATCCGGCCGAGCCGTTCGGCGGCACGATCAACGTCCTGACCCTCGACCGTAACGGCGACATCGCCGGCGTCACGAGCACGGTCGGCCATCATTTCAAGCTGGTCGGGCGCGTCGGCGACTCCCCGATCATCGGCGCCGGCCTCTATGTGGACAATGCGGTCGGCGCGGCCGGTGCGACCGGCCACGGCGAGGAGTGCGTCAAAAACTGCGGCAGCTTCCTAGTCGTCAAGAAGATGCGCGAAGGCCTGTCGCCGCAGGCAGCGTGTGAGGCGGTCTGCCAGCGGGTTCTGGAGCGGCACAACGGCCGACCGATGTTCAACCTGAAGTTCGTCGCGCTCGACAAACAGGGACGCTACGGCTGCGGCGCGCTTCGCCGACTCGGGTTCTCCGTCCACGACGCCGCGGGTCATCGCGTCGAGGAGGGCGCGGCGCTCCTCCCGTCGCTGACCCAGGCCGAAATCGACGCCCTGCCCTGGCGCTAGACTGGACACGCCTCGGTGCCGCCGTTAGGATGACCCGGCACATGCAAGTCGTCCGCTCCCCGCGTGTGTTCGACGTCTGCGTCGTCGGCTCGGGCGCCGGCGGCGGCATGGCGGCGAAGGTGCTGACCGAAGCGGGCGCCGACGTCGTCATGCTCGAAGCGGGGCCCATGTGGGACACCGCGCGCGACTCCCGCATGCTGGCCTGGCCCTACGACTCGCCGCGGCGCGGCGCCGGTACCGAGCGCCCGTTCGGCGAGTTCGACGCCTGCGCCGAGGGGGAGCGGTTCGACTGGTTCCGCGCCCGCATGCTCGGCGGGCGTACGAACCACTGGGGCCGCATCTCCCTGCGCTACGGGCCGGACGATTTCAAACGCCGCAGCCTCGACGGCCTCGGGGAGGACTGGCCGATCGGCTATGACGACCTGCAGCCTTACTACGACAAGGTCGACCGCCTCGTCGGGCTGTTTGGGTCCGCCGAGGGCCTGCCGAACGAGCCGGACGGCATCTTCCAGCCACCGCCCCGCCCGCGCTGCTACGAGCTGCTGATCCAGCAGTCGTGCCGTCAGCTCGACATTAACTGCATCCCGTCGCGCATGTCGATCCTTACCGAGCCGCACAACGGCCGCGCCGCCTGTCACTACTGCGGGCAGTGCGGACGGGGCTGCAAGACGGCCTCCAACTTCTCGTCACCGACCGTGCTGCTCCCGCCTGCCCTGGCGACCGGGCGGCTGACGCTGGTGACCGACGCCATGGCGCGCGAGGTGACGATGGGCGCCGACGGCCTGGCCACAGGTGTATCGTATGTCGACACGACCGACAGAGGGGAACACCAGGTGCGCGCCCGCATCGTCGTTCTCGCCGCCAGCGCCTGCGAATCGGTGCGCCTGCTCCTGAATTCGACCTCCGGCCGGTTTCCCGACGGGCTGGCGAACTCGAGCGGGACAGTCGGTCGATATCTGACTGATTCGACAGGCGCGTCGGTGGCCGGCTTCATCCCGTCACTCATGGACGGCGTTCCGCACAACGAGGATGGCGCCGGCATGCACGTCTTCATGCCCTGGTGGCTCGACAACGCCGGCCTGGACTTTCCGCGGGGTTACCATATCGAGCCCTGGGGTGGCCGGCTCATGCCGAGCTTCGGCGTCATGAGCGGCATCGAGCGCTATCCATCGGGCGGTGGCTGGGGTCGCACACTCAAAGAAGATTACCGGCGATATTACGGCGCGGTCGTCGGCTTCTCCGGACGCGGCGAGATGATCCCGAACGCTGACAGCTACTGTGAGATCGACCCGGATGTTGTCGACCGCTGGGGCATCCCGGTGCTCCGTTTTCGCTTCCAGTGGAGCGACCACGAACGCCTCCAGGCGCGGCACATGCACGAGACGTTCCGTCGGATCATCGACGAGATGGGGGGTACGCCGCTGACGCCGGAACCCGACGCCGAGGGCGACTACGGCCTCGAGCCGGGCGGTCGCATCATTCACGAAGCAGGCGTGACCCGCATGGGCCTTTCTCCAGACACGTCGGTGCTCAACGCGTATTGCCAGGCGCACGACGTCCGCAACCTGTTCGTCGCCGATGGCGGGCCGTTCGTTTCGCAGGCTGACAAGAACCTCACGTGGACCATCATGGCGCTGGCCATGCGGACCAGCGAGTACATCGCCGAGGCGCGCATTCGAGGTGAGCTCTAAGTCTCTAAGCTAATGACCAGCATTCCGCGACGCGACGCGCTCAAGCGGCTGGCCGCCGCGCCCTTGGCCGCCGGGGTCGCCTTTAGCTGGACTGCCGCCGAAGCCAGAACCGCGCGGGTCCGAGTGGATGCCGCACGTCTGGCCACCGCCACCCAACAGACGCCCTACCAACCGCAGTTTTTCACCGCCCACGAATTCGCCACTGCCTCGCGGCTGGCCGACATGATCCTGCCATCCGACGACCGCTCCAGTGGCGCCGCTGAAGCCGGCGTCCCGGAGTTCATCGACTTCATGATGATCGACCAGCCGGTCCGCCAGGTGGCGATGCGCGGCGGGCTCGCCTGGCTCGACGTGGAGTGCCAGCGCCGGTTCAATCGACGCTTCGTCGGCTGCACGGAGGCCGACCGCGGCGTCGTCCTCGACGACATCGCCTGGCCGGACCGCACGCCGGACCGGCTCAGTCAGGGCGCGGAGTTCTTCTCGAATTTCCGGGACCTAACCGCCTCCGGATTCTGGACCAGCCGTCTCGGGATCGACGATCTGCAGTACCAGGGCAACGACTACCTGATCGAATGGCGCGGTTGTCCCGAGGCGGCGCTGCGCCAGCTCGGCGTTCGCTATGAAAGATGATTGGTGACGTCTGACGTTCCCGGTGTCAGCCTCGAGCGTCGTCTGGGCGTCTGGAGCGCCGCCGCCATCCTTATCGGCTCTACGATCGGCAGCGGCATCTTCCGCGTACCGAGCATCGCGGCCGCCGAGACCGAGAGCCTGGGCTCGATCGCGCTGCTCTGGATGCTGGGCGCCGCGATCGCGCTGTTCGGCGTCCTGACGGTTGCCGAACTCGCCACGATGTACCCCCGCGCGGGCGGCATCTTCGTCTACCTGCGTGAGGCCTGCGGGCCAATGCCGGCCTTCATGTACGGCTGGACCCGGCTGTTCCTCATCCAGCCGGCGGTGCTCGGCGCCATCGCGATGATCTTCGCCGCGTATGTCGGCGCCTTCACGCCGTTGACCGACCTGCAGATCCGGATCATTGCCGTCATCGCCATGGTCGTCCTCGCCGCCGCAAACTACCGATCGCTGGCCTGGAGGGCGCTCATTCAGAACGCGTCGGCCGGCGCCAAGGTGGTCGCCCTTATCGGCCTCGGTTTGGCCGCGTTTCTCTTCGGCAACTCGAGCGGTGCGCTCACGTCGGCCGCAACGCTCACCCCGGCCAGCTGAGGCGGTTTCGGCATCGCGCTCATCGCCATCATGTGGACCTACGACGGCTGGGCCGACATCACCTACATCGCGGGCGAGATTCGCGATCCGGGCCGGACCATCCCAAGGCGCTCGTGAGCGGTCTCGCCGTCGGCGCCGTCTTCAAGCTGCGCCGGGAGCGTCCGGAAGCCGACCGCCCCTACCGGACGGCCGGCTACCCGGTCGTGCCGATTCTGTTTCTCGTCGCGTCGATCGCGATGCTGGGCAACGCACTCGTCAGCGACCCGGGACCGACGCTATTCAGCTTCGGCGTCATCGTGTCCGGCATCCCGGCGTACTACGTCTGGAAGCGGATACAGTCCCACGACGCGGCCTGACGCGTCACCCCTCACGCGGCCTGGCAGTCCGTGACGCCGATACACGTGACACCGTGACGATCGTCGCCAGGCCGGCCAGCATCGACAATGTGCGGAACGGCACCAGGATGGCTCCGGGAATGAGGCCTGGCAGCCCGAGCAGTGGCTCCCCCACCGCCAGCCTGAGGGTCAGCGACACCGCATACCCCGCCAGCGACCCGTACCGGGTCGCCTTCCGATCGTACAGCACACACACCAGCTGCGGGAACAAGATGCAGTAGACCAAGTCGCTGCACAGAAACCAGAGCGCGTAGACACTTCGCACGTTGAGCGCCACGATCGTGGCCGCCACGCCGACCAGGACGATGACGCGCCGGATGACCACCGTCAGCTCGTCGGAGGTCGCGTGTGGGCGGACCAGCGGCCGGTAGACGTTCCAGGCCGCCATGGACGAGGCCGAGAGGATCGACGAATCCACCGACGACATCACTGCGGCCGACAGGGCCCCGAGGCCGACAATGGCGACGAGTGGCGACGTGAGGTGTCGCAGCACCAGCGGTAGGATCATCGCCGCATCCGCAGCATCGACGCCCAGCGCGCCCCAGTCGGCCGCCCGGCCGATGACGCCGATCAAGATCGCCGGCACGGCCGCCGCGAGGCTGAGGCCGCCGGCCCAGAGCGACAACCGACGCGCATCGGCCGGGCTCTTCGTGGCGAGCACGCGCTGTAAGTAGACGTGCCACGGAATCCCGCCGAAGACGAGCAGCAGCGCCGAATCGCACCAGACGGCCCAGGCGCCAGGTGAATCCGGTCGCCCTGTCAGGCCGACCCCGTATCCGTCCCAGGCCACCCTCATCCCCCCCACCTGGCCGCTCGCGAGCGTGACGACCAGCCAGAGTCCGACGAACAGCAGCATCATCTGGACGACGTCGGTGATCGCGACCGCCCAGAGGCCGCTGCGCGCCGTGTACGCGACCGCCACCGCAGCAGACAGAACGACCGCCGGGCCGAAGGGAATCCCCGCGACGACCTCGAACGTCGCGCCGAGCGCCGCCAGAATGGCGGCCGACCAGAATAGCTCGCCGGTGAGCGCCGGAAGGTAGAGGAGCGCCGCGGCGTCCCGCCCGTATCGTTGCTCGAACGGATCGAGCATCGTCGTGAAGCCGAGCCGGCGCATCGTCGGCGCAAACCAGATGCCGCCGATCACCAGGCTGAGCGCATAGCCCCAGGGAGCCTGCGCCTGCCATAGCCCGGCGCCGAAGGTCGCCTCCGCCATCCCGTTGATGTAACCGCCGCCAACCCAGGTGGCCGTCATCGTCAGGACGCCGATCCCGAGCGGCAGACCGCGTCCCGCCAGCACCATGCCGGCAAACCCCGCGCGCCCGGCGTGGCGCGCCGCGCGCGATCCCAGAATGTAGAGACACAGGTAGAGCGCGGCGATGGCGGCCACCGCGCCCCAGTTAATCGCGGAGGTGTCCACCGTCACGGCATCCAGCGTCAGGTCAGCCGCCCGCCTCGGCCAATTCTTGGGCGGTTCCGTTCGCTGGGCCCGGATCGTCCTCGTGCGTGAAGAACATCGCGAACAGCGCCAGCACGGCGCCAGCGCCGAAGGCCGGAACGAGCCAGATCCGCGACCAGGCGTGCACGACCTCGGCGCCGGCCGTCACGCTATAGCGGTCGACCACCAGTCCGGACAGCCAGGATCCGATCAACATCCCGACGCCGAGCGTCACGAAAGCGATCAGCCCCTGAGCCGCCGCGCGCAGGTGCACCGGAGCCTTCTGATCCACATAGATCTGTCCCGTCACGAAGAAGAAGTCGTAACAGATCCCGTGGAGCAGGATGCCCAGATACAGCATCCCGACCCGCCCGCCGTTGTCGCCGTAGGCGAACAGCGCGTACCGCGCCGCCCACGCCACCATCCCCAGCAGCAGCATCCGCTTCACGCCCAGCCGCACGAAGAACCAGGGCATCACCAGCATAAAGCCAATCTCGGACATCTGCCCCAGCGTCATTTTTCCAGCCGCGTTCTCCATACCGATCTCGTTCAAGAACAGGTTGGCGAAGGCGTAGTAGAACTGCAACGGGATCGACACCAGGAACGAGCCGATCACGAAGATCGCGAACGACCGGTCGCGCAGCAACTGCAGCGCGTCGAGCCCCAGCACGTCCCGTGCCGTCACGCGCGCAGCCACCCGCATCGGTGGCGTATGTGGCAGCACGAAGCAGAACATCCCGAGCCCCAGCGACGACGCCGCCGCGATCCGCATCGGCACAGCCGTGCTCTCCAGCCGCAGGAAACCGATGGTGAGGCCGGCGACGATCCAGCCGATCGTGCCCAGCACGCGCACCGCCGGGAACTCCTTGCCGGGATCCCGCATCTGGTGGAACGAGAGCGAATTCGTCAGCGCCAGGGTCGGCATGTAGAGCAGGGTGTAGCCGAGTAAGACAACATAAAACGGGCCGAATGTGTCGAGCGTGGAGGCCGCGAACAGGACCAGCCCGCCCAGCAGGTGCAGCGCCGCCAGGATTTGCTCGGTCGCGAAGTAGCGGTCGGCCACCATGCCGACGAAGAACGGCGACACCATCGCCGCCACCGCCGTCGTGCCGACCGCGAGGCCGATCTGCTGCCCCTGGAAAGCGAGCGTCTCGCCGAGGTAGGTGCCCAGCGTCACGTACCACGCCCCCCAGACGAAGTACTGGAGGAACATCATGACGAAGAGCTTGCCGCGAACCCCCGCCGGCACCGCTACCGGACGCCGGCCGACGTCGATCGACGGCTTGGCAGCTCACAGACCTTCATGTTCCGGAAGAACACCGGATCCCCGTGATTCTGCAGCGCGAAGTGCCCCTTCCGAGCGCGGCCAAACTGTGGATACGCCGAGAACTTGCTCGCCGCGACGCGCGCCTGCCAGTCCTCGCTCCACAGCTCGTAGTCGACGATCCGGACGCCGTTCATCCAATACTCGACCTGGCGGCCGTCCACCAAGATCCTGACGGCGTTCCACTCGCCGACCGGCTTCACCACGTCGCGCGAACGGCCGTACAGCGCATAGTCGCTGCCGGCCGATGTCATCGTGGACCGCCCGTCCGGGTGCGCGTCGTCGTCGAGCACCTGCATCTCCGGTGCCGAGTGCCAGACCTCCTCGGCGTCCTCCGTGACGTGGAAGAAGATACCGCTGTTGCCGCCTGCCTTAATTTTCCACTCCAGGCGGAGATCGAAGTCCTCGAACTGCGCAGCGGTGATGATGTCGCCGCCCTGCCCCACGCGGGCCAGTGCACCGTCCACCGCCTGCCAGCCGTCCGGCATCGAGTCCTGCCGAAATCCGCGCCAACCGTTCGTCGTCTCGCCGTCGAACAGCAGTTTCCAGCCGTCGGCCTTCTCGGCGGCCGTCAACGTGTTCGCTGGTGCCTGTCCGGCCTGCATCGCTGCTCCCCCGAGAACGAGCCCTAGGACACCGATACCGAATATCACTCGTTTCATCGCCTCAGCCCTCCGCCTTGTAGCGCTTTGCCTCTAAGAACATCGCAGGGCGTCGCCTGCGGCGCACCTCGCAGGGTTACCCCTCGCTAACGCTCAGGGGCCACACTTCGTTGGCGCTATAGTCATTCTTCAACCCCCGCCGCCCAGCGGATACCGCCCACCAGATGCTGTTTGAACCTGGCGTCGCGCCAGGGATTCGGCTCGTGACCGAGCGCCGTATAGAACACGCGGCCCTCGCCATACTCCCGCGTCCACGACACGGCGAAGTCACCGTCAGCTCGGTTGATACCCTCCGCCGCCATGTCCACCGACTCGGTATCGACGCTCAGCAGTACGTGGACGTCGTCGCGCGCCCAGTCCCGGACCTGGTAGATCTCGTCGTACAGCCGGATCGACCCGCCGAGATGCCGCGTGGATGGATGGTCCTGATCCTCAACCGTGAGAGTGACCTCCTGGTGCCAGGGATGGCCGTCGAAGTAGCCTCCGAGCATCGCGCCGTACTCCGGCCACTCGTAGAAGGTGTCTGACGCGCTATGGACACCGACGAAGCCACCACCGTTCCTGATGAACGCCAGCAGCGCGGCTTTCTGCTCGGCGTCCATCGGCAGCTCGCCTGTCGTGTTGAACATCACGACGTCGTAACCGCCCAGGCGAGCGGCCGTGATCTCCTCGGCGGTCCGGATCACCGTAACCTCGAACGCATCGGGCTCCTCGCCGAGTTCCCGCATGACCTCCTCGGCCACCGGTAGCACCGCGTGCACGAACGCCGCAGGCTGCGTCAGATACAGCACCCGGGGCCGATCCTGTGTACTGAGCTGGCCCGCCAGCAGCCCGAACCCGATTACGGAAACGACGAGCAGACGCGCCCAGCTATACTCGGCTCGGCCTTCGCCTGACTCCTGACTCCTGACTCCTGCCGTCATCCAGTCACCACCATCCGCTCGGGATCCCAGTGCACTGGTTTCTTCTCGAAATAGCTCACGTTCGACAGCACCGCCGGGCCGGCCGCGCGCAGGCCGAAGACCGCATCCTCGATCAGCGGCCGGCGGCTGCGGACCGAGGTCAGGAAGGTCCGGAAGTGATCGACCGTATCGCTGTAGCCGTTCGGCGCGCGGAAGACCTCTTCCGCCTCCGGCGTCAGCTCGCGCTCGGCTTCCGGATACTGCTCCCTGTATCGCTCGAGGAACTCTTCCTGCATCGCTTCGGGGAACGTGTCGATCGAGTAGCCCGGCGACTTCCGGCGCGCCCGCCGCGTTACGCCGACCGTGCCGCCGACGCTCATCACCGCCTCCGACCCAACGAACCGGAACCCGGACCCGCCCGCCGCGCCGTCGGCGAAGTTCACGCGCAAGGCCAGCGTGAACTCCGGATGCGAATCGGTCGCCGGGTAGTCGTAAAGCCCAAGCATGACGTCCGGCACGTCCCGTCCATCCTCCCAGTAGCGCAGCCCGCCGGTCGCGTGGACCCGCGTCGGCCCGATCGCCCCTACTATGAAGTGCAACCCGGAGAACAGGTGCACGAACAGGTCGCCCGCCACGCCGGTGCCGTAGTCCTGATAGTTGCGCCACCGGAACATCCGTTTCGCGTCGAACGGCCGGTTGGGCGCCTCACCAAGGAACCGCGCCCAGTCCACCGTGTCGGGCGACGCGTCGGGCGGGATGGTGTATTGCCAGGCGCCGATCGCCGAATTGCGGTCCCACCAGGCTTCGATCATGTTCAGCTCGCCCAGCCGGCCGCTCTCGTAGATCTGCTTCGCGTGCTGGTAGAGCACCGAGCTGACCCGCTGGCTCCCGACCTGCAGAATCCGCCCGGTGCGTGTCTGCACCGCAACGAGTTGCGTGCCCTGCGCCACGTTCTGCACCATCGGCTTCTCGACGTAGACGTCCTTACCGGCCTCCATCGCCGCGATCGCGATAGTCATGTGCCAGTGGTCCGGCGTACCGATGATGACTGCATCGACGTCGTCGCGCGCCAGAATCTCCCGGTAATCGCGAGTCGTGTCCACGTGCGCGCCGAACCGTTCTTTCACGTGCGCCAGCCGGCCGTCGTAGACGTCGGCCGCCGCGACCAGCTCGACGCCCGGAACTTCCAGTGCGGACCTGGTGTCGAACTGCCCCTGGCCACCCGCACCGATGAGCGCGATCTGGATCCGGTCGTTCGGCGAGACCTGCGTGGCGCCGGCGAGGTTGCCGCTCGTCCCGGCCGCCACGCCGGTCGCGGCCGCCATCTTCAGAAACTCGCGTCGCGAGGTACCTGTCGATTTCATCTGGATGCTCCCCGGGGCCGCTCCGGGGCCCCTCTCGTCGAAAACCGCATCTTACTGTGCGCCAGCGCAGATTTGCATTAAGATTCAGGCGATTGACGTCTGGCGGCGGCCGGTTCCGCCGGTGCGTCACACCACGGGAGACACCATGACTGTAGGCCAGATCAACCGGCGCGACGCGCTCAAGACGCTGTCCGTCGCAGGCGCTGGCGTGGCGACAGTACCCTTATGGGTCACGACGCTGGTGGAGGCGGCGGAGGCACGCGCTGCAACCAGCGCCCCAACCAGCGCCCCAACCAGCGCCGCGCAGCCCACGTCCGCCATCACGGAGTCGGTCTTCACGGAGGCACAACACGACACGGTCGACTTACTCAGCGAGCTGATCATTCCTGAGACCGACACGGCCGGCGGCCGGCAGGCCCGGGTGGTGGACTTCATCGATGCCATCCTTTCCGACGCGCCGGGTCCCGACCGCGACCGGTTCCTCGACGGCCTGCAGTGGCTCGACGAGCGCAGCGGCGACCTGTTCGGCGCCACGTTCGCCGCCGCCTCACCCGAGCAGCAGACCGCGCTCCTGACCATCCTCGGCTCACCGGAGAACGACACGCCGGCCGACCGCACCGGCGTGGAACTCTTTCAGGCGATGAAGTCATTGACCGTCACCGGCTACTACACGTCGCGGATCGGCATGCTGCAGGAGCTGGACGACAACGGCGGGGTGATGTTCGACGAGAAGCTCGGATGCGAGCATCCAGAGCATCAAGCTTAGAAGTTAGGAGTTAGGAGTCAGAATCTGTCGGATGCGCTGCGCGCATTCTGTTCACGATCACGAGGTCTCATGGCCGCACAGGATCAGCAGTACGACGTCGTCATCGTCGGTTCTGGCGCCACGGGTGGCTGGGTCGCGAAGCAGCTCACCGAGGCTGGCCTCACGGTCGCCGTCCTCGAGGCCGGGCGCAAGCTCGACTCCAAGGTGGACTACACCGAGCACAAGCGCCCGTTCGACATGCCGTTCCGGGGACGCCGGCTCGGCACCGCGGCGCGCCAGGCGCGCCAGCCGGTGCAGTCGCTCTGTTACCAGTGCGACGAGTACACGAGCCACCTATTCGTCGACGACACCGAGCACCCCTACACGACGCCGGCTGAACGGCCGTTTCACTGGATCCGCGGCCGCCACGTCGGCGGCCGGTCCATCATGTGGGCGCGCCAGACCTACCGCCTGAGCGACTACGACCTAAAGCCAGCCTCGCACGACGGGTTCGGCGTCGACTGGCCGCTCGACTACGCGACGCTGGCCCCGTACTACGACATCGTCGAGCGCTACATCGGCGTCAGCGGCCAGGCCGAAGGCTTGCCGCAGCTCCCTGACGGCCAGTTCTTGCCGCCGATGGCGCTCACATGCGGCGAGGAGATTCTCAAGACGGCGATCCGGGACGAGTTCGGGCGGACCCTGACGATCGGGCGCTGCGCCATCCTGACCGAGGATCTGAACCGCCGGCCGAAGTGCCACTACTGCGGCCCCTGCTCGCGCGGGTGTCGAACCGGGTCGTACTACAGCAGCGTGTCATCGAGTCTGCCGGCCGCCGAAGCGACCGGCCGTCTGACGCTCATCCCGAACGCGGTCGCCAGCCATATCGAGGTGGACGACGCGGGGAAGTGCCGGAGCGTCTACTACGTGGACCGGATCACCCGGCGCCATCAAGAAGTGGTCGGCAAGGCGGTCGTCCTGTGCGCCGCCACGCTCGAGTCGACGCGCATCATGCTGAACTCGACCTCCGACCGCTACCCGACCGGCATCGCCAACTCGAGCGGCGCCCTGGGCCACTACCTGATGGACCACGTGACGGGCGGCGGTGCCTCGGGCGTGCTGCCGGTCCTCAAGGACGTCCCGGACACGCGCGGCAACCGGCCGAACGGCATCTACATCCCCAGGTTCCGCAACCTCGAAGATCGTCAGCCCGACTTCCTCCGCGGATACGGCTACCAGGGCAGCGCCCGTCTGGTGAAGTGGGGGCACGCCATGGACATCCCGGGCTTCGGCGCCGCGTTCAAGAAAGAGGTCCGCGAGACCCGGCCGTGGCAGGTCTCGCTCGGCGGCTTCGGCGAGCACCTGCCGCGCTATGAGAACTTCTGCGAGCTCGACAAGAATCGTGTCGACGCCTGGGGCATTCCGATCCTGCACATCAGCGCGGCCTACGGCGAGAACGAGCAGAAGATGGTGGACGATATGGCGGACGCCGCCGAGGAGATGCTGCGCGCTGCCGGCGCCGAGGACATCACCGTCCGTCGGGAGATCTCGATTCCGGGTCTGGCCATCCACGAGGTGGGTACGGCGCGGATGGGCGACGACCCCAAGACGTCGGTCCTGAACGGCTACGAGCAGGCGCACGACGTCGACAACCTGTTCGTGATGGACGGGTCGGGCTACGCCTCGTCGGCGTGCCAGAACCCGACCATCACGTTCATGGCGCTGGCCACGCGCGCCTGCAAGTACCTGGTCGAGGAGTTCCGCGCCAGCCGGCTGTAGCGCTGGACTTGCCGCCTCGCCAAGCATCGAACGAAACGTGGTCCCCGAGCGTCAGCGAGGAGCAGTCCCGCGAATAGGCGACCCGGAGCGGAACTCGTGGAATGAAGGGAGTTGTACCATGCAAGCCATCGTAGTAGGATCCGTGGCCGCGCTCTGCGTCTTGGCAACACCGTTCGTCGCCTCGGCGCAGCTCACCGCCGCCCAGGACGGCCCGATCGTCTACGGACACCACCATTTCAACGTCACCAGTGCAGACGCGCACAAGGCGTTCTGGGTGAACACGCTCGGCGGGACCATCGTCACGGTCGGCACCCGGGAGATCATCAAGTTTTCCAACGTGCTCGTATTCCTGACGGAGCGGCCCCCGACCGGCGGCACCAAGGGCACGACGGTCAACCACATCGGATTCTGGGTGCCGAGCGTCCGAGAGATCGTCGACCGGGTGAAGGCGGCCGGCTATCCCATCGTGACCAGAGCCGAACTGCCCCCTGCGATCGAAGTTGAGGACGACCTCGCCTACATCACCGACCAGGACACCTACATCGCCTACACGATGGGGCCCGACGACGTGAAGGTCGAGTTCGTCGAGAACCGAACGCAGAGCGTTCCGATCGCGCTGCACCACATTCACTTCGCCACGCAGCAGGTCGATGAAATGAAGGCCTGGTACGTGGAGACGTTCAGCGCGATTCCCGGGATGCGGGGCGCGTTCGAGGCGGCTGACCTGCCGGGCGTCAACCTGACCTATTCGCCGTCAGCCGAGCCGCTGGAGGGCACGCGGGGCCGGAGCCTCGATCACATCGGGTTCGAGGTGAATGGCCTCGAGGCGTTCTGTGAGACCCTCGAAGCTCAGGGAGTCGAGTTTGACCGGCCGTACACGGAGGTGGAGTCGCTCGGCATCGCCATCGCGTTCTTCACCGATCCGTTCGGGACCTATATCGAACTCACGGAGGGGTTGGACAAGTTCTAAGCTAACGTTAGGAGAAGCCGGAGGCTAGAACCCATCTCATAAACCACGCCGGCATTCGGCCGCCGATGCATCCCGTCCCGCGGCGTTGCTCGTCGGTCAAATACGGCCGGTATCTCCCTCCTCGCGCCTGGCGGGACGGGCGCCTCGACGCTCTCGGTGCCTCGCCGTGGTTGATGAGATGGGTTCTAGCAGCTTCGGTTTACCTTCCAGGTTCTAGCAGGCTGCTGAAAAAGTCCGTGGAATGGGATCGACAGATCGATCCCGGCGTACTCCCATGCTCCCAATATTGCTGAAGGGAGCCACCTCATGCGCGGACACGATGAGCAGGCCCATCACATGTTCAGTTACCGGTCGCCGGAACAGCGCGTGCCGGCCGATCCTCCGCTCCGCGCGGTCCGCGCGCTGACGGATCACGCGCTGAAGACGATGTCGCGCAGGTTCGCCGGCCTGTACGCCAAGACGGGACGTCCGTCGATCCCGCCTGAGCCATTGTTGCGGGCCCTGTTGCTGCAGGTGCTGTACACGATCCGGAGCGAACGGCTGCTGCTGGAAGAGCTCAACGACAACCTGCTGTTCCGCTGGTTCGTCGGCTTGCATATGGACGACCCGGTCTGGCATCCCACGACGTTTACCAAGAATCGTGACCGGCTACTGGCGGGGGATGGCGCGGCCGCCTTCGTTGATGCGGTCCAGGCCCACGCCCGGGCGGCCGGTCTGCTCTCGGACGAGCATTTCACGGTGGACGGGACGCAGTTGGAAGCCTGGGCCAGCCTGAAGAGCTTCCGATGCCGGGACGCCGCGCCGCGCGCGCCCCCCGATGACCCCGGGAATCCCACGGTCGACTTCCACGGCGAGCGGCGGCGCAACGACACGCACCAGTCGACGACTGATCCGGCGGCGATGCTGCATCGGAAGGGCCAAGGGAAGGAGGCGAAGCTGGCGTCTCTGGGCCACGTGCTGTTGGATAATCGGCAGGGGCTCGTCGCCAACGTCTGTGCGACCCACGCGACGGGGACCGCCGAACGCGAGGCGGCGGCACTGTTGCTGGAGGCCAGCGCGCCGCCGGGCAGCACGGTCGGAGCAGACAAGGGCTACGATGTGGCGAGCTTCGTCGCCGATGTCCGCGTCCGGGACGTCACGCCCCACGTGGCGCAGAAGGTCCGCTGGCGGGCGATTGATGGTCGGCCCACCCGGCATGCGGGTTCTCACGTGAGTCAGCGGAAACGAAAACTCGTGGAACAGGTCTTTGGGTGGAGGCAGACCGTCGGTGGTTTGCGCAAGCTCCGGCCTCGCGGCGTCCCACTCGTCGAGTGGCAGCTCACTTTCGCCGCCACGGCCTATAACTTGGTCCGCCTGCGGAATCTGGAGGCGACGTGTCCCTGCTCGCCGGCCGCGCGTGTCGCCGGCCCCCTCATCGGGGTCAGCGCACACCCGTGCGCACGGTCGTCGGGCGGTCGTTACCCGCATGATGCTTAAGAAAACAGCCCGATACCCGGGTTCTTCCGCAGCCTGCTAGCTCCTAACTCCTAACTAACTCCTGCTCCTACGTCCACCACGCCTCGACGGGTGGGTCCCGGAGGATGGCCCGCTTCAGGATATCCACCGCGCCCATGAGCCCTTCGTCGAGCGACGCGAACGCATCTTCGTGCTCGATGCTGATAACGTAGTCGTAGCCGGCGAGCCGGAGCGCGCTAACGATCTCCTTCCAGACGAGCAGGTCGTGCCCCCACCCAACGGTCCGGAACAGCCAGGCGCGGTCGGCCATCTCGGTGTACGGCTTGGCGTCGATGACGCCGTTCAGCGCGACGTTGTGCGGGTCGAGCGCCGAATCCTTTGCGTGAAAGTGGAAGATCGCCTTACCGCACGCACGGATCGCGGCCGGGACGTCCACCCCCTGCCAGAAGAAATGGCTCGGGTCGAAGTTGACGCCGAGGTTCTCCCCCACCTCCGCCCGGAGCTTGAGCGCCGTCTCGGCGTTGTAGACAACGAAGCCGGGATGCGGCTCGAGCGCAACCTTAACGCCGTGGTCGGCGGCGAACTTGGCGGCCTCCTTCCAGTAGGGGATCACCTTCCGCTCCCACTGCCAGCCCAGTAACTCGTTGAAGTCGGTGGGCCAGGGACAGGTCACCCAGTTTGGATAGCTGGCCGTATCGGAGTCGCCGGGGCATCCGGAGAACGTGACGACGACCGGCACTTCCAACTGTTCAGCCAGTCGCACCGTCTTCCGGAACACCTCGTCGTCGTTCATCTGAATCGACGACTTCGGATGCAGCGGGTTGCCGTGGCAGGACAGCGCGCTGATCGTCAGGCCGTAGTCGTCGATCTTCTTCCGGTAGTCCTTCGCGTTTGCGACATCGGTGAGCAGGCCGTCGAGATCGATGTGGCTGTCACCCGGGTAACTCCCGGTTCCGATCTCGACCGCCTCGAGCCCGGCCGTCTTGACCTTCTTCAGCGCGTCGTCGAACGAGAGTTGCGCGAACAGCACGGTGAATACGCCGAGCTTCATGAGGATACCCTCGTCGTCCCCCTCACCCTAACCCTCTCCCCATAGGGGGAGAGAGAACATGGGGGATCGTCAGTACACCACCTTGGTCCAGACGCCGCCGGCGGCCGAGCTGGCCAGGATCGCATCGACGATGCAGTTCGCCCGGTAGCCGTCCTCGAACGTCGCGAATGCGGGTGGGTGCGGATCGGTCGGTCCCTTGCCGTCCGCGATGAAGGTGTAGATGTCGCGCATGACGTTGTGGAACGCGGTCGCCCAGCCCTCCTGATGGCCGCCGGGCAGGTGGGCGTATCCCCGAGCCGACGCGTCCATCGCGCCGGGGTCTTTCGCCAACTCGACGTTGCCGCCGTCGCGCCGGCCCAGCCACAGCTCGTTCTGGCGCTCCTGGTACCAACGGAGCGATCCGCCCAAGCCGTCGACCTCGAAGACGAGGTCGTTCTTGTGCCCGGCGCAGACCTGGCTCGCAGTAAACACCCCCTTGCAGCCGTTCTCGAGCCGGACGAGGACGGAGCCGAGATCGTCCACGTTCACCGTGAACGGCTCTCGCGGCTCCCCCGCGTCGTCCTTCGCCTCGGTGAACGTCTCCTGCACCGTGGTCGGTTTCTTCCGCGTCTTGATGACGGTCGTCAGATCGGCCAGGACCGCCTCGATCCCCAGGCCACTCACGTGCTGGACCAGGTCGCACCAGTGCGAACCGATGTCACCCATCGCGGACGATGGCCCGCCTTTCTCCGGTTCGATTCGCCACGAGAAGTCGGTCGCCTTGATCAACCAATCCTGCAAATAGTGGCCGTGGATGAAGTGAACTCGACCGATCTCGCCATTGGCAATCATCGCACGCGCCTGCTGCACCTGCGGGTTGCCCCGATAGTTGAACGTCACGGCGTGGACGACGCCCGCTTGCTTCACCGCGTTGAGCAATTGCTTCGCCTCGCCGGCGTTCATCGCCAGCGGCTTGTCCGACACGATGTGCTTCTGCTTCTCGATGACGGCCAAGTTGACCGGCAGGTGGAGGTAGTTCGGCGTGCAGTTGTGCACCACCTGGACGTCCGGGTCGTCAACGAGCGCCTGGTAGCCACCGTACGCCTTCGGGATGCCCATCGCTTCGGCCTTAGCCTCGGCCGAGGCCTCCGAGCTCCCAGCGACGGCGACCACATCCACGAACCCCAGCCGCCGTACCGCCTCGACATGCTGTGGGCCGACGAGGCCGGCGCCGACGAGGCCCATGCCGATCTGTTTCATCTTCGTTCAGTCGCTCGGGGAGCCGGCGAGGAGCGGCTCGAGCGCCGCCTCCGCCTGGCCGTTCTCCGTGCACACCCCGTAGACCGCCTCGCCCGCGGCGTACATCGACACGCCGGCGTACTCCCCGTTCGCGTTCAGCGCGAAGAACCGGATATTGAACGCCGGATCGCCGTTTGCTTTCAGCAGGCGCCGCTCGACCGTGTTCTCCTTGATCCGCTGCAAGCCGGCCAGCCCCGCGTCCTTCGGGTGCATGCCCCGGCGCATCTGCTCGACGATCAGGAACGACGTCAGGTTGTACAGGTTGGCCTCGCCGCGTCCGGTCGAGCCGCACGCGCCGACGCCGCCGTCCACGTAGAGCCCGGCGCCAAGGATCGGCGAGTCCCCCGTCCGACCCGGGATCTTCCACGCGAGGCCGCTCGTCGAGGTGACGCCACAGATGTCGCCGGTCGGCCCAATGGCGTCGCAGTTCACCGTGCCCCAGAAGTGGCTCTCGTCCACCAATCCTTCGGCCAGCATCTCGAGCGCGACCTCGTAGCCATACCGGGCGCGCCGCGCCTGGCCCAGGTAGTGCTCAGGGTCGATCCGGCGCTTCCATTCCAGCCAGCGCTCGCGCGTCCGCGGCGTGTTCAGATCGTCCTCGATCGTGAAGCCCATGTTCCGCGCGAAGTCCTGCGCGCCCTGCCCAACCAGCAGATGGTGGTCGGTGACCTCCATTACCGCCTTGGCCACGAGCGAGGGCGTCCGCACGCCTTCGATCGCCGCCACGCCCCCCGCCTGCCTCCGGGGACCGTGCATGCAGCAGGAGTCGAGCTGTACGATGCCGTCGGCGTTCGGCGTGCCGCCATAGCCGACGCCGGACTCTTCTGGATCGTTCTCGACGATGTTGACCCCCGCCAGGATCGCGTCGAGCACATCCTCGCCGCGCGTGATCCCGTCGAACGCCCGCTCGATGCAGCTCTGCGTGCCGCCGTTCCTGAACGTGAAGCCGCTGCGGTCCGAGATGACGACCGGCGCCACCGACTGCGTGAGGACCGCCGGCGCCCTGCCGAACGCCTCACGCGTGCCGGCCAGCCCGGCGGCGGCCGCCCCGGCGCTTACGCTGACCCTGACGAACTCCCGACGATTGATTCGGCTCGACATGTCGCACGCTCCCTCGGTAATGCATCAGTGAAGCAATGAATCAATGACCACTCACGAACACCGGGGGCACTCTACCCCACGGCCCGAAGGCTGGCAATCCGGCCGCGGAGCGACTGCACCACCGGCCAGCCCCACCATCGTGATTGGACGCGACGGCCAGGGCAGCGCCGACCGGCTCGACCTGCCGCCGCACGCTGCCATCATGAGCAGCGACGCCAGCACCAAGCAGGCCGGGCCAAGCGCCCGCGTCATCGTTATCCGTATCGTCATGTGTCCCAGGCCTCCACCTGCACCGAGTCCTGGAGCGCTTCGACATCCGTCAGGTGCAGCATGCCGCTTTCGACCCGCAGCGTCTTCGCGGCGCCGCAGGCGCCGCCCAGCCGGAGCAGATCCTTCTGCGGCAGCCTGCGCGCCAAGCCAACCGCGAGACCACCGAGCAGGCAGTCGCCCGCCCCCACCGCGCTCCTGACATCCGTCGTGGGAACCCGCACGGTCCAGCCGCCAGATGCCGTGGCCATGACCACTCCATCCCCACCGAGCGTAATCAAGGCGGACCCGGCGCCTCGCTCGACCAGTGCCCGCGCCGCGCGCTTCGCCCCGTCGCGGTCGCTCACCGCCAGTCCCGTCAGCGCGGCCGCCTCCTCCCGGTTCACCTTCACGAAGTCGGGCCGTGCCCCCATCCCTTCGCGCAACACCGCACCACTGGCATCCAACATCGTCCGCGCGCCGGCCGCCTTGGCCCGCTCCATCAGTGCGCGGTAGTCTACAGTGGGATAGCCTTTCGGCAGGCTGCCGGAGAACACGACCAGGTCGCCGCCGCCTACCCCGCACAGCGCCGCCAACTCGAGCGTCGCCACGTCCGCCGGACCGATCTGGGGTCCCGGCTCGAGCAGTTCGGTCGTGCGGCCCGTCCGCTCATGCACGGCGATGCACCCGCGCACCTTCCCCTCGATCTCGACAGGCCGAAAGATGACCCCGGCGTCCTCCAGGAATTCGCCGACGAACCCCTCACGCTCGCAGTCTACGATGCCGACCAGCCGCACCGCCTCGCCGAGCGTGGCACACGTGACCGCGACGTGGAGGCCCTTGCCGCCCGGCAAGCTGCCCACATCGCGTACGCGCACGACGTCGCTTGGCACGAGCGTGTCCACCTCCAGCCAGGCGTCAATCGACGTATTGAAGCCAGCAATGGTGATCATGCCGTCTCTCCCTAGCAGCCCGTGGTGAAAGCCCCGCGTCGCAGTGAGACCGTCGAGGCGCCCGCCTCGTAAGGCGCGAGGAGGGAAAATACCGGGAGTATTTGACCGACGAGCAACGCCGCGACGCGGGATGCATCGGCGGTCGAATGCAGCGGAACTTTCACCACGGGCTGCTAGCCGAAGTGCGCCCGCCGATAGGCCGCCAGTTCTTCTGACGTCGGCTGCGCCGTTGTCCCGCCGAATTGGTGGGTCGCGAGTGAGCCGCAGCACACGCCGTCCCGCATGCAGTCGACCAGCGGCGCCCGGCGCAACCAGGCGGCCAGAAAACCGGCGTTGAACGAATCGCCCGCGCCGGTCGTGTCCACGACCGCTTCCTTCGGCGCCGGTACGGTCGTGAAATGCCCACCGTCCATCTCCATGCAGCCGTTCGCGCCGCGCTTGACGACCGTCGTCGTCCGACCATGCTCCAGCCCGGGAGCGAGCGCGGCCAGCGCCTCACGGACGCCGGCGACGCCACTGATTCCCCTCAGCTCCACCTCGTTCGGCAGGAACAGATCGGCCTTTGCGATCGCTTCGCGGACGCCGTCCTCCCATACGTCGGACGGGTCGCCTCCCGAATCGAGCGACACCGTCGCGCCCCGCGCCCTGGCCGCACGAAACAGATCCGACACCGAGGACCTGAGATCGCGCTGGAGAAAGAACGACGACACGTGCAGGTGACTGACGCCCCGCCACGCCTCCTCCGATACCGCGTCGCCTGTCAAGGCGGCGATCGCGCCTGGGAAAGTGACGAGCGCACGGTCTTCGATCGAGGAAATCGACACCGTGACCCCCGTTCGCAGGTCGTCAACCCGCCGCACGCCTGAGACGTCGACCCCCGCAGCCGTCATCGTCTCGAGGCACCGATCGCCCCAGTCGTCAGTGCCCACAACGCCGATGAACCGGACCGCGATGCCGAGCTTCGACAGCCCGACGGCCGTGATCGCTGAGGCGCTGCCGAGCGTCACCAGGGCGTCGTCGACGAGCACCTCCTGGCCAAGCGCCGGGAACCGGTCGAATCCACTCAGGATGACGTCAACATTGATCTCGCCCGGAATCAGGACGATCGGTGTGGCAGCATCGCGCGACATCGCTCAGGACTCAGGACCGATGCATCGTGAACGGCCGAACAACGCGCGTGATGACGTCGTCGGTCGATGGCGCATCCGGACGCAGACCGACATGCAGACATCGGAAAAAGGCCAGCACCTGGCCGATGACGACGTGCAGCAGGACCAGGTCCCCGTCCGCCATGTCCGTGGTCGCCGCATATTCGACCACCAGATCCCGCTCCGCGGCCACGCCGCCCGGCACGCCGGCTCCGGCGATCACGAACGAGTGGCCCAGTCCCTTCTGCCGCAGCTCAGCCAGCAGGTCGAGCTCGAACGACTGTCTCCGGGCTTCTGATGAAACGAACGCGACGACGAGCGTCTTTGTGTCCACGCCGGCTAGCGGCCCGTGCCGAAGGCCAAGAAACGTCTCACTCCGGGTCGCCACGCGACCACCGCACATTTCGAGCATCTTCAGCTCGGCCTCGCGCGCCGCCCCGAACCCCGCTCCCGTGCCGAGGAAGAGCGCCCGCTCAAACGCTCGGTCCGCCATCCCGGCCAGCGGCTCCAACTGCTGCTCGAGTAAATTTTCGCCCAGGCGCGCCAGCTCCTCCGCCAGCCGTCCGAAGGCTGCCGGGTCGGCGGCGGCTAGGTCCAGGGTCCGCCCGGCCAGCCACATGTTCGTGAAGCTGCTCGTCATCACGAGGCTCTCATCGTCGACCTCCCGCCCCAGGATAATGGTCCGCACCCGCGGCTCATGGTCGTACGCGGTGGCCAAGCGTCCGTGCGGATTGCACGTCACGACGATCTGCGAACACCTGGGATATCGCTCGAGGACCAGACCGACGACTGCTATGCTTTCGGGACTGTTACCCGACCGCCCGAACGATACGAGCGTCGCCGGCTGATCCGCCTGCAGGAACGACTCGGGTGACAGCAGCAGCTCGCCACAGGCAACGGCACGCACCGGTTGCCCCAGCCTCGACTGCAGCGTCGGTGCCAGCGCGGCGCAAACGAACTCGGAACTCCCGGACCCGGTCAGCACGAGCGGGGCCTGCGGCAACCGACGGCGCCCCGCCTCGCCGTGCAGCACCGCCGCGGTCGTCCGCCACGTCTCGGGCTGCCGGCAGATCTCCGCCACTGTATGGCCGTAGCCCCGGGCGATCTGCTCGTCGCGTGGCACGCCGTCCACGAGTCGGGCGAGCGACGGAGAGCTCTCCGACCACACCGTCAACATTTTAGTCACGTTGATCTGCATAGGCGGGTGCGACTATAAGGGCCCGGGTAGGAATAAGAGTGATCACTTCTGGTCGCCGATGCATCCCGCCCAGCATCGTTGCGTATGCGCGCTCCTCGCGCCTTGCGTCGCTTACATACTCCCGGTATGCGCGCTCCTCGCGCCTTGCTGTGCGGGCGCCTTGATCGAGATCCCCGAGCACCGCGGCTTTTCCGCCACCCTTGGCTACTCGGTATGGGCTCTCACGATGATCCCGTGTGCACTCGCCGCGCTCGGCCTCGACGGGTGGCGGCTGGCGCGCCAGCGGCAGGCGTGGGTGTTGGGATCGCTCGTCGGACTGCTCGGCGCCGGCGGCCAGCTCCTGCTCTTCGAAGCGCTCTGCGGCGGGCCGGCGTTCATCATCTTTCCTGTCGTGTCGCTCTATCCGGCCATCACGATCACGATCGGCATGTCGGTCTGGCTCCTGACCGAGCGGGCTTCCCGACGGCACTGGCTCGGCATCGGCCTGGCGCTACCGGCCATCGTCCTGGCGCTACCGGCCATCGTCCTGCTCTCGTACGTGAAACCGGACGAGACGCTGATTCGCGGCTACAGCTGGCTGCTGCTGGCCATGGGCGTGTTCGTGATGTGGGGCGTCCAGGCGTATGTCATGAAGCTCGCCAACACCTGCATGACGTCGGAGAGCATCTTCTTCTACATGATGCTGACCGGCGTCCTCCTGATCCCGGTCGCGGTGTTCATGACCGATTTCACGGCGCCGATCAACTGGGGCATCGACGGTCCCTACTTGGCCGGCGTGATCCATATCTTGAACGCGGTCGGCGCGGTCTGTCTCGTCTACGCCCCGCGCGAGGGACAGGCGATCATCGTCGTGCCGATGACCGCACTCGCGCCCGTCATCACCATCGTGCTCTCACTCGGCCTGTACGCGCGGATCCCATCCGGCGCCCAACTCGCCGGCATGTGCCTGGCCACCACTGCCATCTACCTCATGACGGACTGACCGGCATCGCCGCTTGCCCGGAATCGGATGCCTGGCTTATCATCGCCGGATACGGTACGGGCCCGCGTGCGAGGCGGAGAGCGCAGAGCAGTGAAACAGACGCGGCACCTGTTCGTCATCGGCACGGCTCTCACCCTGGTGCTCGTCGATGCCGTCCCGGCATCGGCCGAGGCACAGAACGCCGACCTCGTGCGGATCGTCATCACAACTAAGCTCGGCGACATCGAAGTCGATGTCAACACGGCACGGGCGCCTGGCAGGGCGGCGACTTTTCTGCGATACGTCGATACCGGCCACTACGACGGCGGTCAATTCCATCGGACGGTCACGATGCAGAACCAGCCGGACAACGACGTCGAGATCGAGGTCATCCAGGCCAGCGTGAACGCCGACCACGCCGACGATGGCTTCGGCCAGATTCCGCTGGAACGCACTACGGTGACGGGGCTCGCCCACCTCGGCGGCGCCATCTCGATGGCACGGGGCACGCCGGACAGCGCGACGTCGAGCTTCTTCTTCTGCATCGGCGACCAGCCGTCACTCGACTTCGGCGGCGCCCGCAATGCGGACGGACAGGGCTTCGCGGCGTTCGGGCGAATCATCAGCGGCGGTGACGTCGTACGGCGTATCCAGGCGCGGCCGGCGGACGCCCAGCGCCTCGAGCCACCCATCCGCATCAGATCGGTTCGCCGCGCGGATCGGTGATATGACCTGGCAGACCACTGCGCCGCATGGAGGCACGTAGGCATGGTTGCACGACCGTTCCCGAACGTACACCGACCGCTCGTTCTTCTCACACTCGTCCTGCTGACGGTACCGGCCGTGGCGGTCGCGCAGGCCGTCGATCGTGACGAGGTCTACGAGAGCGCGACCGGTACGACACTCGAGATGCTGCTGGACGAGTCGAACCTCGGCGGCGCCGAGGTCGAAGTGGCCGTCCTGACGTTCCAGTCCGGATCAGAATCGGTGGCGCACGTCCACCAGTCCACCGAGATCTTCTACGTCCTGAAGGTCAACTCGAGCACATCGTGAACGGCAAGAGCTACATCCTCAATCCGGGCATGATCGGCTGGGTGCGCGCACCCGATCGCGTCACGCACAAGGTGAGCGAAGACGCCGGCCCGACCCGTATGCTCGTGATCTGGGCGCCGGGCGGTGAGAGGCGGCCGGCCTCACCGGCAACTGGGAACGGGTGCGGTAACCGCGATCAGTATCCCCGGCTCAGCCGCACGCGGTTGCGCAGCGGCCGGCCACGCAGGTACCGGTCGATATTGTTGAAGCTGGTTATCCATTTGACTCAGGTAACCCCAACATGTAGCGTACGGCCTCGTGTCGGATTTCCCCAGGAATCAGGGCGAGTTCGACGCCCGATTCGGGTCGGAGGAGGCGTGTTGGGCCTACCTGGTTCGGCTGCGCTGGCCAGACGGATTCCGCTGTCCGACCTGCGCCCACCAGAAGGCGTGGCCAGTGCGCCGCCGGCTGTTCGAGTGTGCCGCCTGTGGCCGCCAGACGTCCGTCACGGCTGGGACGATCTTCCAGGACACCCGCAGCCCGCTCACCGTCTGGTTTCGGGCGATGTGGGCCGTCACCAGTCAGAAGACCGGGACGAGCGCGCTGACGCTGCAGCAGGTGCTGGGCTTGGGCAGCTACCAAACGGCCTGGACCTGGCTGCACAAGCTGCGACGGGCGATGGTGCGGCCAAGCCGGGACCGGCTCGCCGGCTACGTCGAAGTGGACGAGACGTTCGTCGGGGGCGTCGAGGATGGCGTCAGTGGCCGCGGGGCCAAGAAAAAGGCCCTGATTGCCGTCGCTGCCGAGGACGTCGGCCAGCGGCTGGGCCGGATTCGGCTGCGCCGGGTGCCGGACGCGTCGGCGAATAGCCTCCAGGGCTTCATCGACGCCGTCGTCGAGCCCGGCAGTCAGGTGCACACGGATGGCTGGTTGGGCTACGAGCGCGTGCAGGCGCACGGCTACCGGCACCGGATTACGTCCTCTCCGAGCATCCCGAGCCGGCGAACCAACTGCTGCCGCGCGTTCATCTCGTCACGTCCCTGCTCAAGCGGTGGCTGTTGGGCACCCATCAGGGCGCCGTCAGCCCCGCACATCTCGACTACTACCTCGACGAGTTCACCTTCCGGTTCAACCGCCGGCGCTCACGGCACCGCGGGATGCTGTTCTACCGCTTGGCCCAGCAGGCTGTGCAGGTCGCCCCTGTGCCGTACACGGCCATGGTCAAAGACGTCGGGCGAGGCCCTCGGCGAGACCACAAGATGTAGGGGTCACCTGAGTCAGCTGGATAACCAGCTTGTTGAAAATTAGATCCAGCGTCTTCGGCATGTAGCGGTCATTGTCACCCGACCCGACGTGCGGTGTCAGGACGAGGTTCGCCGTGCGCCAGAGCGGCGACTGTGCCGGCAGCGGCTCCGGATCGAAGACGTCCAGCAGCGCTCCCTTCAATTCACCCCGCGTCAATTTTCCGACCAACGCCCCGTAGTCCACGACGCCCGCCCGGCTCATATTGATGAGACACGCGTCCGGCTTCAGCAAATCGAGCTCCCGCCGGCCGATCAGGCCTTCGGTCTCTGGCGTCAGCGGAATCGTCAGCAGCAGGAAGTCGGCACGCGTCAGGACGCGGTCGAGCGAGGTGAGATCGTACATCTCCTCGACGTCACGCCGCGGCCGGCCACTGCGCCGCACACCGATCACCCGCATATCGAGCTGCCGGGCGCGTTTGGCCGCCGCCAGGCCTATCGCCCCGACGCCGATAATCGCAAGCGTTTTCCCGGCAACGGAACTGCTGAACAGCTCGTGCCAGAGTTTCTCACGCTGATTCCGCATCACGGTGGGCATGGCGTTGTTCAGCATGAGAATGGTCATCAAGGCGAACTCGCCCGCCTTCTGGGCGTGCACGCCGCTGTTGTTGATGAGGCTTACGCCCTTCGGCACCCAATCGAATGGCCGCAGGTGTTCCACGCCGGCCCCCCAGATGTGGATCCACTTCAGTCGAGGCGCCCGCTCAGCGAAACGATCGTGCGGGAAGGAGAAGCCGGCCAGCGCGTCCGCCTTGAGCATAGCCTCGTCGAAGGCGCCCCAATCGGTCCCGATCGTCGCCTGCACCTGCCGCGCCACCTCCGGGTGCCGGGCGGCGGCCGCCTCGTAGCGCGCCGGGGTCACCTGGAAGACCAGGCGCGCCTTCGGATTGCTCTGGAAGTGAATGCGGAAAGGGCGCGATGGCGCTCGCTGTCTTCTGGGCACAGTACGGACCGATGAAACAGGTGTAGGTTAGAGTATAAATCCGAGAACGAGGTACAGCGCGACGGTCACACCAGCCGCCGTGAGCGCATACGGGAGCTGGGTTCGCACGTGATCGATGTGATCCGTGCCAGCCGCCATCGACGAAATGATCGTGCTGTCGGAGATCGGCGAGCAATGGTCGCCAAAGATGCCGCCCAAAGGACGGCGCCGATCACCAGGCTCTGGTCCAACCCGAGAATCTCTACCATCGGTATCGCGACTGGAAACATGATGGCCCAGGTGCCCCACGATGTCCCCGTCGAGAACGAGGTGACCGCGCCCACGAGGAGGAGCGCTGCCGGAATCACGCCTGGGGTCACCCCCGCCTCCGCCGCCGCCGCGACGAACGGACCGGTCCCGAGCGCACGGCAGGTGTCGCCCATCACGAAGGCCAGCATCAGCAAGATCATGATCGGCATCATGCCGCCGACGCCGCGCATAAACAGGTTGGTCACTTCTGCCAGGCCCATGATGCCCTGCGCGCCATAGCTCAGACCCGCGAGGATTAGGGTAACCGTAACCGCCCAGAACACCGACAGCGCCCCTCGCCGTTCATCAGGTTCCCGTCACCGGTGAGGAACAGCGCAATCAGGACGATAACGATGATCGTGAGCACGGGGAGATCATGTTGATGGGGCGCGCCGGCACGCCCACCTTCGCCTCCAGCATCAGCACGTCCGACGACACCAGTGGCTGAGCGCCGTCGCGCAGGACCTTCCCTTCCTCGCGTACTCGTCGCTCGACCGCCCGCATGGGTCCGACGTCCCCTCCCGTCACGACCACGGCCAGCGCCAGTCCGATCGCGAGCAACGCGTAGAGATTCAGAGGAATCGACGCCAGCATGGCGCGCAGCGGATTGTCGATCTCCTGCGCGGCAATCAGACCCGCGATCGGATTCCAGCCCAGCATGATCGTCCAGCCGAGCCAGATGCCAAGAAAGAGCGAGACGTAGACCTGGCGGGTCTTAATGTCTAGGCCGAGCGCGAGCACCGGCGGGAAGATGGACAGGACGCCGTAATCGGTCATCGCCAGAACATTCGCGGCTGTAGCTCAATCGAGTAATCCATCGGCATGCATCATCTCGGCGTTCAGGATCGCCCCGCCCGCAGCGCCCCGAACCGTGTTGTGTCCCAGCGCCACGAACTTGTAGTCCAGGACCCCACAGGGCCGCAACCGCCCAATCGTGACCGTCATGCCCCCGTCACGATCCACGTCAAGCCGCGGCTGCGGTCGCAGCGGGGCCGTGAGGTACACGACCGGCCGTGGCGGCGCGCTCGGTAGGTTCGCCGCCTGCGGCCGTCCGCGGAACCGGTCGAACGCGCCACGCAAATCCGCCTCGGACGGCGTCGCGTCGAACTTGACCGAGACCATCTCGGTGTGACCATTGACGATCGGCACGCGGGTCGTCGCTGCGCTGACGACGACGGGATGCGGCTCGACCCGCCCGTCGCGCAGGGAGCCGAAGATCTTCTTCGTCTCGGTCTCCATTTTTTGCTCTTCGCCCGGCACCTCGGGGACGACGTTCCCAATGACATCCAGCGACGCCACGCCAGGGTAGCCGGCCCCGGACACGGCCTGGGCCGTCGTGACGATCACCGACCGCAGCCCGAACTCGACCAGTGGCGCCAGCCCCAGCGTCAGGACGACGGTCGAGCAGTTCGGGTTCGTGACAATTGCTCCGCCCCATCCTGTCGCCTCTCGCTGCGCCGAGAGGAGGGACAGATGGTCGGCATTGATCTCCGGCACCAGCAGCGGCACCGCGTCATCCATCCGGTGGTTGCGCGCGTTGCTGATCACGGTACGCCCCGACTCGGCGAACGCCGACTCGATCTCGCCGGCCACCGATGCATCCAGGCCCGAGAAGACGAGCGGCGGCGCATTGGCCGGCGTCGCGGTCTCGACCGTCAACCCGGCGATGTCGTCCGGAATCGACCCGGGCAGCCGCCACGACGCAGCGTCCCTGTACGCTTTACCGGCCGACCGGTCGCTGGCGCCGAGCCACACCAGTTTGAACCACGGGTGTCCGTACAACTCGCGCACGAACTGCTGCCCGACCATCCCGGTCGCTCCCAACACGCCAACGTCGATCTGCTTCCCCATCCGTCCGTCCCGCTCTCTAGAAGCTTGGTTAGCAGCCCGTGGTGAAAGTCCAGAGGCATTCGACCGGCGCGGCATCCCGCCTGGCTGCGTTGCTCCTCGGTCAAATACGACCGGTATCTTCCCTCGTCGCGCCTTGCTCGGACCGACCGCGGCTCTAGTCAGCGGGTCTGTGTGTCTCGCTGGACTTGCACCACGGGCTGTTAGCCCACCACCGGTGTCAGCTGTGTCTTGAAGAACTCCTCGTGAACTGCCTTGACGGCCCGATCGAGATGGCTCGAGGCGATCACGCACGCCACCTTCATTTCAGAGGAGCTGATGCAGTCGATGTTGATGCCCTCGCGCGCCAGCACCTTGAACATCCGCGCCGCCAGCCCTGGCGTCGACCCCAGCCGCGACCCGACGATGGAGATCTTGGCCACGTTGCGCTCGACGACAACGTCGCTTGCGAGCTGTTCATCCTTCCAGCGGCTCAGGACGGTCACGGCGCTTTCAGTGTACTCCTCGTCGAGGATGAACGTGATGCGCGCCCGGCTTTCGGCGCTCGCGCTCTGGATGATCAGGCGGATGCTTATCTCCTTCGCCGCTAGCTCCTCGAACACCTGCGCCGCGATGCCCGGCCGGTCCGGAACGTTCAACAGCGTGATCTTGGTGATCTTATTATCGCTCGTGACCCCGACGACTTCGGCTTGCTCCATGACCGTCTCTCCCGATCGAATCCAGGTCCCCGGTGCGTCCGTGAAACTCGAGCGCACGTGGATCGGAATGCCGTAGGACATGCAAATCTCAGCCGCCCGCGGGTGCAGCACCTTCGCACCGCTCGAAGCCAGCTCAACCGCCTCCTCGTACGAGATCTCCGGCCACATCCGGGTACCGGACACCAGCCGCGGATCGCCCGACAGCACTCCATCCACGTCGGTGCAGATCTCGCATACGATCGCGCCCAACGCCGCCGCCAGCGCCGCGCCGGTGACGTCGCTGCCCCCCCGTCCCAGGGTGGTGATCTCCTGCGTGTCGGTGATCCCCTGGAATCCTGTGATGATCACCACCCGGCCGGCACCGAGCTCGCCGAGGATTCGCTTCGTGTCGATCGAATGAATGCGCGCCAGGTTGAAGACGCCGTCCGTACGGATGCCGCACTGGGCTGCGGTCAGTGAAACGGCCCGTACACCCCGATCCTGCAGCGCCAGGCCAAGGGCCGACACGGCGATCTGCTCGCCGGAGGCCAGCAACAAGTCCATCTCGCGGCCTTGCGGCCGCCGCGATACCTTGTGCGCCAGGGCGATTAGCTCGTCGGTTGTGCTGCCCATCGCCGAGACGACCACGACCAGGCGCGGGGACGCCGCGACACGGCGCTTGATGCGATTTGCAACCGCCACGACCTTTTCGGGCGTGCCGACCGACGTGCCCCCGTATTTCTGAACGACGATCTCGTCCACCCCGTTCATCTCGATCTCTCGTCGCGCTAGCTGCTACCGCGCACTCGCCTGCTCCCGGAGCCTCCGGGCCAGCTGATACAGGAACAAGCCCACGTCGGTCACGATGCCGGCCGTCTGGGACGACCCGCGGTTGGCGAGCTTCGTCACCACGGCCGGATTGATGTCCACGCACACGACACGCACCCAGGCCGGCAGCATGTTGCCCACACCGATGCTGTGCAGCATCGACGCGAGCATGACCACCATCGACACGTCGGCCAACTGCTCGGCATAGCGTTCCTGCGCCGCCACGAGATCCATCACCGTGTCCACCAGCGGACCGTCGTCGCGGATACTGCCCGCCAGGACGAACTCGACATCGTTCCGCACGCACTCGTACATGACGCCGGAAGCCAGCACGCCCTTGGCGACCGCCTGCGCCAGCCCACCTGCCGAGTTCACGGCGTTGATCGCGCGCATGTGGTTCCGGTGTCCGTCCTCCACCCTGGCGCCAGACTCCAAATCCACGCCGAGCGACGTCCCGAAGAGCGCGAGCTCGGCGTCGTGCACTGCCAGCGCGTTTCCGGCCAGGACGGCGTCGACGTAACCCAACCGGATGATTTCGCTGAAGTAGCCGACGCCGCCCGTATGCACGATGAGCGGCCCCGCAACGAAAACGATGCGGCCGCCGGTCTGACGCACCTCACGCATCTTGGTCGCGACCTTCGCGACGCTCACTTCGACCCGGCGCTCCGACGAGATGTCGTTCGTCATGAACGCGAAGCCGAGCCGATCGCGCTCGCGAAACTCCGGCACAACCCGCACGCCGTCTGCCCCGCTCACAACCAGCTCCCCTTCGCGCACGTCGCGCAGCTTCCGGCAGACCGCTCGGTCGCGGTCCACGACGATGACCGCGTCCATCCGCTGGGCCTCCACATCGATCCAGTGTTCCTGATGCCGAATCCTCGTCCGCTGATTCGTCGTCGAGTAGAAATCGCTCGCCACGCACCCGTCCGACAGCGCCGGTCGCAGGAGCGCGTCGCGCTCGGGCAGCGGATGGCAGCCCAACGGCACGAGATCCTCCAACAGATGCTGAAGCGCCGTCTTGCTGTCGGCCGTCACCTTGAGCCGCAATCGCGACGTATCCTCGTTCGTGCGGCCGATCGTGAAGCTCTGGACCTCGAACGCCCCGGCCCGTTCGATCACCTTGTCGAAGATGACGTTGAGCAGGTTGGAGTCGATCAGGTGACCTTCCGCTTCGATAACCTCGGAGTGGTCGTCTCGCTCAGCCATGCGTCAACTACACCTCTTCGAGGGCGGGCGCACTGCGCACCGCCTCGGCCGGCCGGGAGGCCAGATAGGCCTCGAACTCCTTCAGCGAACGTCCCAGCTGCACCGGCGGCATCACGTGGTTGGCGACCACGTTCGTCGTCTTGTAGCCGTTCCCGGTGACCGCCACCACCACCGTCTCGTCGCGCGGAATGACACCCCGCTCGACCAGCGCCAGGGTGACTGCCAGCGTCGTACCGCCCGCCGGCTCCGTGAAGATGCCCTCGGTCCGCGCCAGCAGTGTGATCGCGTCGATGATCTGCTCGTCGCTGACCATCGCCCCCGACCCGCCGGTGTCACGGACCGTCTGCAACACCTGGAACCCGTCGGCCGGGTTCCCGATGGCAATCGACTTGGCGATTGTGTCCGGCTTGACCGGCTCGGGAAACTCCAGCCCCGCCTCGAGCGCGCGCACGACCGGGGCGCACCCGGCGGCCTGCGCGGCGTGGATCTTCGGGATTTCGCCATCGACCAATCCGAGATCGCGCAGCTCGCGGAAACCGCGCCCGATGCGCGGTAACAGGGTTCCGCCCGCCACGGGCGACACGAAGTGTTGCGGAAACTGCCACCCGAGCTGCTCGGCAACCTCGAACGCCATCGTCTTGGCGCCCTCGGCGTAGTAGCTGCGCAAGTTGATGTTCGCGAACGCCCAGCGGTTGCGATCGCCCATCTGGGTGCACAGCCGGTTCACGTCGTCGTAGGTGCCGTCGATCGCGATCACGTGCGCATTCGCGATGGCCGTGCCCAGCACCTTGCCCGGCTCGAGCGTGTTCGGGATGAACACGTAGCACTCGAGCCCCAGCCGCGCCGCGTGCGCTGAGACGCTGTTGCCCAGATTGCCAGTGGAGGCGCACGCGAAGACGCCGAACCCTAGTTCGACGGCGCGGGTCGCCGCGATCGAGACCACACGGTCCTTGTAGGACAGCGTCGGGTGGTTGACCGAGTCGTCCTTCACGTACAGGCGGTCGAGGCCGACTTCCCGGGCCAATCGATCCGCCTTGACCAGCGGCGTGAATCCGGAGTTGAGGCCGGTGCGCGGTGTTCCCTCGATTGGCAGCAGCTCCCGGTACCTCCAGACGTTTTCCGGCCGACTCGCGATCAGCTCGCGCGTCAGCGACCGCCTGATGCCGTCGTAGTCGTACGTCGCCTCGAGCGGCCCCAGACATTGGTCGCAGACGAACAACGCCTTACCGGGAAACGCTGTCCCGCAGAGATGGCACCGAAGTCCTTCGAAGAAGCTGGCACTCATGTCAAAATTCCGTCCTCGTCGGTCAGTCAATCAGCGGCAGGGCGACCACTATCTCGCTCGCCCCACTCACGTCCGTCGTCACGGCCTCGATGGCGGCCGGCGCACATGGCGCCGTCACGACCGCTCTCGCGCCCCGGTCGTCGTCGAGGCGCCGCGCCACGGCAATCCCGTGAACGGACAGCCTCTCGTCGGTAATCCCTGCCTTATCGACACGCAGGTAGTGCGCCCGCTCGACCGGGGGCGCCACGTCGTGCGCCGGCTCACAGGCGGGAAACAGCTCAGTGCCCGCGTGGCCGTCTCCCGCCACGATCGATCGCAAATCCGAGACGACCGCCACCGCCGTCGGGCCTCCGCCGGCGCCTTGACCGATGAAGGCCGTCTGCCCACCCCACACGCCGTCAACGACGATGACATTTTCGCTACCCATGACCTGCGCGAACCGGGATGTCCGCCGCACCAGCGCCGGCCCGACCGACGCGCGCACGCCGGACCTGTTCGCCACACGTTCCACCGCCGACACTTGCCGGATCGCACGGCCGAGCGTTCGGGCCGCCTGGAAGTCGGCCGCCTCCAGCCCCCGAATCGAACGGCACGGAATTCCCGCCGGTTCGACCCACCGGCGCAGCCCGACCGCCGACAGGATGGCCAGCTTCGCCTGCGCGTCGAAGCCGTCCAGATCGGCCGACGGATCGGCCTCAGCATAGCCCTTCGCCTGGGCCTCGGCCACGACAGCTGCGAAGGCCATGGGCGCGGACTCCATCCGGGTCAGAATGAAATTGCAGGTGCCGTTCAAGATACCTTGAACGCGGGTCAACTCGTCGGCGACCAGACCCTCCTGGATGCTGCGAATGGCTGGGATGCCGCCCGCGACCGACGCCTCGAACCCGAGCCTGATGCCCCTGGCTCTCGCCAGCTCGAACAGCTCCGGACCGCGGTGCGCGATCGCTTGCTTGTTGGCGGTGACGACGGACTTTCCCGCCGCCAGCGCCTGGCGCATCCAGGTGGCGGCCGGCTCCACACCCCCGACGAGCTCGACCACGACGTCCACCTCTGCCGCCAGCGCGTCGTCGATCGCATCGGTCCACCGGACGCCTTCGGGCACCCACTCGACCCGCTTGCGCTCGACGTCCCGGTTGAAGACGCAGGCAAGCCGCAGCCCAGGCTGCCCGTCGACGAGCATCCTCGCCACCGCGCGCCCGACCGTCCCGAATCCGAGAATGGCGACCCGCAGCGGGTCCCTCGCCGCACCCTCGACGGTCATGGTCGTGTTACCTGCCGATTCACAAAAAAAGGCCATCACCCGCATCCGGATGATGGCCTCAGGTCTCTCGCTGCTCGGGTTGGCTACACCATCCGGAACGTCCGCACTCGCATGCGGGTCGTGATGTCGATCATCCACGTGGTCGGGCCCATCCGCATGATCCCCAGCCCGGGCATCGCCATCGTGATCGGCATAGGTGTTCCGTTCGTGATTCTCGCCTGCATCTGCTCACAGCTCTAGCAGCCGCGGCCGGCCGCCGAACCACCTATTGTGGCCCGCTGCACCGACCAAGTCAAACCGGTCGCCGAGTGTGCGGTTCGACTTGACATCGATCCGGTCATCGACTCTGCTGTACGGCATGCAAGCGAATCAGACACCGACGCTCGCCCCGGTCTCCGCCTCGACCCGCATCGGCTGGGTCGGTACCGGCGTGATGGGACTCTCGATGTGCCGCCACGTCCTCGGGAAGGGCCATCCCGTTACGGTGTACTCGCGCACGAAATCGAAGGCGCAACCGTTACTCGACCAGGGTGCGCGCTGGGCCGATTCGCCGCAGGCGGTCGCCGCCGCGACGGACCTCGTCGTGACAATCGTCGGTTTTCCGGCCGACGTGCGAGAGGTCTACTTGGGGGAACGCGGACTCTTCGCTGGCGCCAAGGCCGGCTCACTCTTCGTGGACATGACCACGACGCAGCCGAGGCTGGCCCGGGAGATCGCCGAGGCGGGCCGCCAAGTGCCGGTCGCCACCATCGACGCGCCAGTGTCTGGCGGCGACGTGGGCGCCAAGAACGCCACCCTCTCGATCATGGTCGGCGGCGAGCGCACGGCGGCCGACGCGGTGATGCCGCTGTTCGAAACGCTTGGCAAGCAGATCGTCTACCAAGGCGCGGCCGGCAGTGGACAGCACGCGAAGATGTGCAACCAGATCGTGATCGCCGGCACGATGATCGGCGTCTGTGAGAGCCTGCTCTACGGCTACAAGGCCGGCCTCGATCTCGAGACGATGCTCGGGGCCATCCGGGGCGGCGCCGCCGCCTGCTGGACGCTCGACAACCTGGCCCCACGCATCCTCAAGCGCAACTTTGACCCCGGCTTCTTCGTCGAGCACTTCATCAAGGATATGGGCATTGCGCTCGACGAAGCGAAGGCGATGGGCATCGCGCTGCCCGGCTTGGCGCTCGTCCATCAGCTCTACCTAGCAGTCCAGGCGCAGGGGTACGGCCAGCGGGGAACGCACGCGCTCATGCTAGCGCTCGAGCAGTTGTCCTCGGCCGGCCCAGCTTGAGAGCCTGTTGTCTTCTTGCGCCGGCATTGACTCGTTCGGCGCTCCGTGTCTGCGGCTCTCAAGACCCCCGCGCGGGGTCAGCACTCGATCACGTACTCCCGTGCGGCGCGGCGTACGCCCACGGCCTTGTAGATATCGATCGCCGCCTCCGCTTTCAGACGCGCCAAATCCGTCGGCGGAATGTCCGTGATCACGTCCACGTCCCCCGCCTCAAGTGCGATGAAGCGGGACACTGCCTCCGGAATCGGCCGGTACTCAACCCGACGAATCGGCGGCGCCTCACCCCAGTAACCGTCGAAGCGCTTCAGGATGATCTCGAGATCTTTCGTCCAGCGCACGACCCGATACGGGCCCGTCCCGGACGTCGCCTCGGCCGAACGGCCGAACGTCCTGCCCTCCGCCGCCGCTACGGCCGGGCTGACGATGGCCGCCCGCGTTGACACGCTCGACACACCGTTGATAAAGTCGGTCGCTTCAATGCGCTCGCTAAGACTCCCCGTTGGCTCTCCCGCGCGTTTCGGGTGCGTCGCCCTGGTGGCGGCGGTGATCGCGTCGTCTGCCGGGTTCGGCGGAGCCGTCGCCGCGCAGGCTGGCGACGAAGTCCGGGCGCTCTGGGTGGTTCGCACGTCGTTAACCTCGCCCCAGTCAGTCGAGGCGGTCGTGCGCACGGCGAGCGATTACGGCTTCAACACGCTGCTGGTCCAGGTGCGGGGCCGTGGCGACGCCTATTTCAACAATGGCGTAGAGCCCCGTGCGGCGCGTCTCGCGTTGCAGCCGCCGCCGTTCGATCCCCTGCAGGCTATCCTCGCCTCGGCGCATGACGCGGGGCTGCGGGTGCACGCCTGGGTCAACGTCAACCTGGTGGCCAGCGCCAACAATCTTCCCGCATCGCGCGACCACATCATCTACCGTCATCCGGAGTGGTTGATGGTGCCCCGGGACCTCGCCGCGCAGATGGCGGCCACCGAGCCGGACAGTCCCGCCTACCTCGGCACGCTGTCCCGATGGACGCGGGATCACTTCGACGCGGTCGAGGGACTCTACCTCTCCCCCCTCACGCAAGGCGCCGCCGCGTATACGGCGGAGGTGCTGGCTGACCTCGTGGCGCGCTATCCCGTCGACGGCGTGCACCTGGACTACGTCCGGTACCCGAGTGCCGCGTTCGATTACAGCCGGTCCGCCATGAAGGAGATCCGGGCCGACGTCCGGCCGCACCTCCGGCCAGACGAGCGGCTTCGGATGGACGCGCGCCTGCGAGTGCGTCCGACGAGCTACGCCGACCGCTATCCGGAGCGCTGGTCGTCGCTCCGACGGTCGCGCCTCACGTCGCTCCTGATGCGGCTGCGCACCGTCATTAAGCGTCATCGTCCCGCCGCGCTCTTCAGTGCGGCGATCGTGCCGGACGAGACCGACGCGCGCACCATGCGGTTCCAGGATTGGCGCACCTGGCTCGAAGGGCGCCTTCTGGACGTCGTGTGCCCCATGGCATATACGCAAGATGCCCGGATCTTCGAATCGCAGATCGCCACCGTCCGCGACATCGCCGCCTCCACCAGCGTCTGGGCCGGGATCGGCGCCTATCGCCTGTCGGCGGCCCAGACGATCGACAACATTCGCACGGCGCGTCGCCTCGAGACGGACGGCATCGCGCTCTTCTCGTACGACAGCCTGACCGATCCGGCGCAGCACCTAATCGACTACCTCGCACAGGTCGCGAAAGCGGCGTTCGGCCAACAGGCGGACCCCGCCGGATCGCGATAGACTCGACCGGGACGATCACCCACGGCACCCCGGCGGCGCCTCGCACGACTCGCTATGCGCGCACTGGATCTCATCGTCCTGGCGGGCTACCTCATCGGCACCATCCTCCTCGGCGCCTACTTCTCCCGCACCCAGCGCAACGTCCGCGACTACTTCATCACCGGCCGCCGAATCCCCTGGTGGGCGATCATGGGATCGATCGTCGCGACCGAAACGAGCACCGTCAGCCTCATCAGCGTGCCGGGGTTCGCCTACGGCGCCGACCTGACGTTCTTGCAACTCGTCATCGGCTACATATTCGGGCGCATCGCCATCACGCTGCTGTTCATTCCGGCGTATTTTCGGGGCGATCTATTGACCGTCTACGAGATCCTCGGCCGGCGATTCGGCGACGGCGTGCGCCGCCTGGCGTCCGGGCTCTTCCTCGTGACCCGGAGCATCGCCGACGGCTTCCGCCTGTTCGCCACCGGACTCGTCCTCGCCGCCCTCCTACTAGTCATGCCCGGCATCGAACGTGCCGCGACAGCCTGGGCGCCCGGCCTCGAGTCAACCACGGTCGTGCTCGCCGTCTCGATGATCGCAATCGCGGCGGTCACGATCGTCTACACCTTCCTGGGCGGCATGTCGGCCGTCATCTGGACCGACGTCATCCAGTTGGCTGTGTACCTGACCGGCTCGGTACTGGCCGCAACAATCCTGCTCGATCGGATCCCCGGAGGCTGGTCCGAGGTCTCGCGGGCGGCGACACAGGCCGGCAAGTTCCGATTATTCGACTTTACCTGGAGCCTGTCGCGCGACTATACGTTCTGGTCCGGTGTCATCGGCGGTGCCTTCCTGACGACGGCGACGCACGGCACGGACCAGTTGATGGTGCAGCGGTATCTTTGCAGCCGCTCGCCGCGTCAGGCCAAAACGGCCCTGCTCGTGAGCGGCGTCGTCGTGTTCGTCCAGTTCGTGCTATTTTTACTCATCGGCGTGATGCTCTGGGTCTTTTACACGACCTACGCTCCCGGCGACATCTCAGCGTTCACCGTGGACGGTCAGATCCAGACCGACCGGATCCTCCCCTACTTCATCGTCACGCAGTTCCCCGTCGGAGTTGTCGGCCTCGTCCTCGCCGCGATCTTCGCCGCCGCGATGTCCACGCTGTCGTCCTCGCTCAATTCGTCTTCGGCAGCGCTCCTCGCCGATTTCTACATGCCGCTCACGCGGCACGCCCGATCCGACGCGCACTACCTGACGGTGTCCCGCTGGGCGACAGTCGGCTGGGGAGTGATCCAGTTCAGCGTCGCGATCGCCGCCATCGAGCTGTCCAGCCGGGTGGTGGACGAGGTGCTCAGCATCGCCTCCTTCACGAACGGCATCCTGCTCGGCACCTTCCTGCTCGGAACGTTCACGGTGCGTGTCCGCCAGCGTGCCGCGTTCGCCGGCATCGTCACAGGCCTGTTCGTCATGCTCGCCACCCGCAGCTTCACGCCGATCTCCTGGCAGTGGTACGTGCTGATCGGGTCGGCCGCGACCTTTGGTGCCGCCTGGATCGCGAGCCTCGTCCTTCGCGATCCACCGCTCGCGCGGAGTCCCGCATGAATCGCTTCGACGCCGTCCGCCGGATCCTGGCTCAGGCCACGGCGGCGCGGACCTTCCCGGCCGCCGCCGTCGAGGTCGGCCACGCCGATGGCGCGATCTGGCAGGACGCCGTTGGCCGTCTCACCTACGACGCCAACGCCTCGCCGGCCCGCCTTGATACGATTTTCGACCTCGCGTCGCTCACGAAGGTCATCGCCACGACGTCGCTCGCGATACGCCACGTCGAGGAGGCCACACTCGCGCTGACCGATCGCGTCGCCGACCGAATCCCCGACTGGCGCGGTGCAGACCGTGCGCTGGCGACCTTGGCCGACCTCCTGGAGCACGCGTCCGGTCTGACAACGCACCTCGCGCTCTTCCGCGATCACGCGGGACGGGCCGATTTTCAGGCGGGCATCTGCGGACGGCCGCTCGAGTACCCGCCCCGGACGGCGTCGATCTACAGCGACCTCGGATTCATCCTGCTCGGCTTCGTGCTCGAAGACGCCGCCCAGGAGGCGCTGGCGATCCAATTCGACCGGCTCGCAGGAGACCTCGGGCTCGGCGACCTGCGGTTCCTTCCGCCGCAGACCTGGCGCCAGCGCACCGCACCCACGCAGCACAGCGCGTGGCGCGGCCGCCTACTCGTCGGAGAGGTCCACGACGAGAACGCCTGGGTGCTCGGCGGCACCGCCGGCCATACCGGGCTCTTCGGATCCGTCGAGGCGGTCGGCCGCTTCGCCCGACTCGTGCTCCGCACCCTGAGGGGCCACGACTGCGGTCTGGCGCACCCGGCCACACTCGCGACGTTCGTACGGCGCTCGACGGTCCGTGGCACCTCACGCGCGAGGGGATGGGATACCATGCTGACGACGTCGTCGTGCGGACACCGACTTTCCGCGTCGGCGATCGGGCACACGGGGTTCACCGGCACCTCGCTATGGATCGATCCCGCGCGCGACCTGTATGTCGTGTTGCTGACGAATCGCGTCCACCCCTCAGCCGTCGGCGACGCCATCCAGACGCTCCGGCCCGCTGTGCACGATGCGATCGTGGACGCGGTCTCGTCCGCGTCCTAAACCGGGTATGGCACTCACACTGCTCGACTGGGTCATCATCACTGCCTACTTCGCGATCATCCTCACGATCGGACTCGCCTACTCCCGGCGCGCCGGCACGAGCGTCGACCACTACTTCCTCTCCGGACGCTCCCTGCCCTGGTGGCTCGCCGGCACCTCGATGGTGGCGACAACGTTCGCCGCCGACACCCCGCTGGCCGTCGCGGCACTCGTCGCAAACAATGGCATTGCCGGCAACTGGATCTGGTGGAACGCCGCCTTGGGCAGCACGCTGGCCGTGTTCTTCTTCGCGCGCCTGTGGCGCCGCGCGGGGATCCTCACCGACGTCGAATTCGTGGAGCTGCGTTACACGGGACGACCGGCCGCGTTCCTCCGCGGATTCCGCGCACTCTATCTGGGCCTGCCGATCAACTTCCTCATCATGGGCTGGGTCAACCTCGCGATGGCCAAGATCCTGCTCGTCACGATGGGCTGGAGTCGACTGACGGCAGTGCTCGTCAGCCTGGCGTTTACCGGCATCTATTCATCAATGTCCGGTCTCTGGGGCGTCATTATCGGCGATTTCGTGCAGTTCACCCTGGCCATGGGCGGCACGATCGCCCTGGCGTGGTTTGCCATCCGCTTGCCGGAGGTCGGCGGCATCGAGGGCCTCAGGGATCGCCTGCCCGAGTCCACCTTTCAGTTTCTGCCCACCGTGGGCGCCCAGGCCTCAGACGCCGGACAGGCCCTGGCGCTGCCGGTCACCGCCTTCATCGCGTTCGTGGGGGTCCAGTGGTGGGCCAGTTGGTATCCGGGACAGGAAGCGAGCGGCGGCGGCTACGTCGCGCAACGAATGATGTCGGCGAAAGACGAGCGTCACTCGCTGCTGGCGACGCTCTGGTTCACCCTCGCGCACTACTGTCTCCGGCCCTGGCCGTGGATTCTTGTCGGCCTGGCCTCTGTGCTCCTCTACCCAACCGTCGCCGATCGTGAAGCGGCCTACGTCATGGTCCTGCGCGACCACCTGCCGGCCGGCTGGCGCGGACTGCTGCTCGCAGGCTTCTTCGCCGCCTACATGTCCACGATCGGTACGCAGCTCAACTGGGGCTGCTCGTACGTGATCAACGACTTCTATCGGCGCTTCCTCCGGCCGGACGCCGCAGAACAGCACTACATCGCCGCGTCACGAATCACCACACTCGTCCTGATGGTCCTAGGTGGCGTGACGACTTTTTACCTCGACAGCATCCGGCAGGCCTGGGAGTTCATTCTCGAATCGGGCGCCGGGGTTGGGCTCGTCCTCATCCTCCGGTGGTACTGGTGGCGGGTGAACGCCTGGTCGGAGGTCGCGGCACTGGTGGCCCCCGCCGTCGGCTTCGCCTACTTGAAGCTCTTCACCGACGTCGCGTTTCCCTCGACGCTCTTCTATCTCGTGGCGTGGACTACCGTCTGGTGGCTCCTGGTCACCTTCCTGACGCCGCCCGAACCGATGGAGCATTTAATCCGCTTCTATCGACAGGTTCGCCCTGGCGGGCCGGGCTGGGCGCACGTCGCGCGTGCCGCCGGCGAGCCGGCGACCGAACGGATCGGCACCGTGGTCATCAACTGGGTTGCCGGCTGTGTGCTCGTGTACAGCACGCTCTTCGGCATCGGCGCGTTCCTCTTGCGCTCGCCGCTGGCGGCTGTCCCGTACGCGGTATGCGCCATCGCCGCTGGCCTCCTCCTCCACCAAGATCTGACGCGACGGGGCTGGAACTCGGTCACGGACTAACCGTAGCTGCTAGCTACTGGACGTCACGTAAATAGCTTTACAATGTACCACAGAAGGCGTATGGTGCGCAGCATGTGGAACCCTGCGAAGGCATTGGCCCTTACACGGGTGCAACGCACGGGGCTCGAGGCGCTGGTGCGCAGCGGCAAGACGCCGCAGCGCGTGTCGGCACGCGCGATGATTGTGCTCGCGGCGAGTGAGGGCAAACCCATTAATGCGATTGCGAAAGAGTTCGGGGTGAGCCGGCCGACGGTGTACCTGTGGCGGCGTCGCTTTCAGCAGGTCGGCGTGCTCGGCCTGATGAAGGATGCCCCACGGCCAAGTCGACGCCCCGCGCTGACGGCCCAGGCCATCGCGGCGGCACTCGACCGCCGATGCATCCCGCCCCGCGGCGTTGCTCGTCAGTTAAATACTCCCGCTATTTTCCCTCTTCGCGCCTTGCGGTGTGGGCGCCTCGGCCGCCTCGGTGCCACGCTGGACTTTCACCACGGGCTTGCTAAGCCCTAATGGGCCAAGACGTGGCGTCTCAGCGCGGCGGGCGCCCACGGCCACCCACACCACCACCGGGACGCTGAGTCGGCGGACGGCCGAGATCGCCGCCGCGTCCGTCGCCCGGCGCCCCGCCGGAAATCCCGTCCTGCATCTGACCCGCGCCGGATCGACCACCGCCCGACCCGCCCGCGCCCGGCAGCTGCGCTCCGGGCAGGACGCCCCCCGCCCCGGGCGTGGCACCCAGCGCGGTGTAGAGGAACTGCCAGTCGTTGTAGCGCGACCGGCCGTTGTACAGCCGCAGCGACGTCTCCTCGCTCTTGCTGACGACGCCGACCACCCCGCCTCGCACCCAGCCCTCGCCGGTGTCGAACGCCGACCCGCCGGCACCGCTCGTCCCCGGCTGTCCCGGCTCGGTGACCGGTGTCCCGCCAGGCGGCACGCTCAGCCCGGGCGTGGCGCCGACGCCGGCCGCCGCGGCGCCCGGCATCGCCGCGGCCGACGTCTGATACAGGACCTGGAACTCGCCGTCCTCCACCATCGGATCCAGGTACTTCTTGCGGAGAAACTTCTGATTCACGAGCAGGTCGATGCTCGGAGGAAACCCGCCTGCGAACTTTCGTTGAAACAGCACCACCGCGCGGGCGTACTGCTCCCCGCGGAAGATCAGCTCGGCTTCCTTCCCGCGCTTGGTGGCCTGTCGCCACGCCGGCAGGGCCACCGTCAGCATGACGCTCATCACCCCGATCGCGACGAGCAGCGCCGCCATAGCGTATCCGCGCGCGTCTCGCAGCCGGTCCGCATGACCGCCCAGAACCATGCCGATATCATCCTGTGCAGGGCCGATGAAATCAAGCGCGCTGCCAGCACCTCCATGCCGCGCGTCGCTTGCGGCCGCGATTGCCGTCGTGATGCTCCTGCCGGCCGAGGATGCCACACGACGCCACTCCTCGTCCTGATCGACTCCGCGATCACCCTGGCGATCAACCCGGTCGTCGTCCCGCTTAATGGCACGGCCGAGATCATCGCCACCGTGATCGAGCAGGGCGGCACGGCAGTCCAGAACGGCACGCTCGTCATCTTCACGACGACGCTCGGCACCATCGACCCGCGCGAGGCCCGCACGTCGAATGCGTCGTCATCGCCCGCCTGAACGCCGGCGGTCAGTCCGGCGTCGCCACGATCAGCGCCATTTCCGGCAACGCCGTGACGACGCTCGATGATGCCGTCCAGATTGGCGGCGCCGCCGTGGCCAATCTGGTCCTCACCGCCAGCCCAGCGTCGTCCGCTCGACCGGCGGCACGGTCCAGATCGTCGCGCTGGTGACCGATGAGAACGGCAACCGGATCGTCGGCCTGCCGGTCACCTTCTCGACCGACGCCGGCCGCCTGGCCAACACCGTCGTCCCCACCAACCTGTCGGGCGAGGCGCGCGTGACCTTGACGACGTCCAGGACGCACCGTGAGCGCCAGCGTCGGCGGACAAACCGACGTTGTCACCGTGACCGTCACCGACGGCCCGCTGCTGACGTTGGGCGTGAGCGCCGATCCGACCGCCGGCGAGGCGACCATCTTCACCGGGAGCGTTGACGCCGGGTCGAACCCGATCCGCAGCGTGCGCATCCAGTTCGGCGACGGCTCGGCCCAGTCGCTCGGCGCCCTGGGCGACAGCGGTACGGACGTGTCGCACGTTTACCGGCGCGCCGGCACGTTCCTGGTCACCCTGACGGCAACCGACGTCGCCGGCGAACGGACGACGATCACGACCTCGACCGTCGTCGCCGCCCAGACACCGCTCAGCGTGACCTTCGACTCGACTACCGTCCCGACCGGCGGGCCGCCGGTATCGGTGAGCTTTGCCGTCACCGTCGCCCCGACCGACGTCGCGATCAGCTGCTTCGACTGGACGTTCGGCGACGGCACGTCGCTCTCCACCAGCGGCGACACGACGAGCCACGTCTACACCTCGTCTGGTAATCGAACGGTCAAGGTGACAGCCGTCGCAACCGACGGGCGCACGGCGACCGCCCAGATCCAGATCGTCATTCCCTTGCGGCCCCAGGATTGGTGCGTCAGGAAGTGGCCTCGCGGAGCGAGGCCGGGCGCTGCCGGACGTGTGAGAGGTTGGTGTAGCGGAGGGGCAGCCCTGCGGCGTCGCAGCCCTGGGCTGCGCTACAGCGTTCGCCGACGCGCGCTCACCACTCCGCGTACGACGTCCCGTCCAGCGCCGCGCCTTCGTAGCCGCTGTGCACGTCGAAGACGCCCAGTGTCACGGTCGGGTTGTCGAAGTCCGGCTCGGCGAAGACGGTCAGCCAACTCGTCGCCGAGAGGGTGAAGGGATCTTCAGGAATCGCCCGCAGGTAGCCGTCAGACACCAGCGCATCCAGGGTGGGAGGGTACTGGCTCCTATCGGCGAAGTACTGGTCGATCGCGTCCCGCATGCGGAAGAGGTCCTCCTTCAGGACCGCCTCACGCGATCGCGTCACCGCCGTCCGGTAACTCGCGAGGGAGATGCCGGCCAGGACGATGATGAGCGAGATGACGATGAGCAACTCGACCAGCGTCCAGCCGCCCGCCGACCGCCATCGTGCCCGCACGCTCCGCCGGCGCCCGAGTGTCACCCCCTTCAGCATCTGCCGGCTACCAGTCCCGATAGTCCGTACCGTCGAGCCCGGTGCCCCGGCTCGTCGTATGGACGTCGTAGACGTTCTGGCCGCCCCAGGAGCGCGAGTCGGGATCGTCTTGATACGATCGGAGTCCCCACTCCCGGCTCTTGGTCAGTGGGTCGATCGGAATCCGACGTAGGAATTTCAGCAGACGTCCCGACGCGTCATTCGCCATCGGCACGCCCTCGACCAGCGTTTCCAGGCTGGGCGGATAGCCCTCGCTGCCCACCTCGACCTCCAGCGGGCTGATGGCCGCCGTGTCCACGGCGTCCTTGTAGCGGTCGATCGCCGTCCGCATCTCACGCAGCGCGCGCCGGAGCTCGACTTCCCGTTGCCGCTGCATCGTCACTTGCGCGAGCGGCATGACGGCCGACGCCAGGATGAGGAGGATCGTGCTGACCACCAGCAGTTCGACAAACGAGTAGCCGCGCGACCCGCGCCCCGCCGGGCGGCACCCCCGTAGACCGAGCCGAAACACGCTCATCGCACCGACACCGTGACCGGCGTGAAGGCCAGCGGCACGATGTCGCACCCGGGGGGCGTCGCGACGCCGCTCAGGGTGAGCGGTGCCGACCCGGCCGCCACCGCGTCGAAGAGCACCGCGGCCAGCAGGCCCGACCCGGATGCGCCGGTTGGATCGGCCGTCCGGACCAGGGTTAAATCGACCCGACCGACCGCTCCGTCTACGCTCTGCGTGAACGTGACCGCCAGCCCGCCCTGCCGCATGAAGCTACTTTCCTGGACGGCGCGTACACGCAACGTGTTGGGATCGTAGGTCAGCGACATCGTCACAGTGGACAGCCGCGAGACGCTAGTCACCGAAATCGGAACCGTATAGGGACCGCCCCCGATTCGAAACTCCGTGCCGGGCAGAGTTAGGAGCACCTGCGCCCGGTCCCGCCCCTCCACGGCCGGACTGGCATCCGAAGGCGCGAGCGGCACCGACTCGGTCGTCGGCGCGGGCAGGGGATCGACCGCCGGCGCGGGCGTAACGATTGGCGTCGGCATCCCCGGCCGCGGCGCCGTCCCGGGCGACGGTGTCGGCATCGGCTGCGTGCCGAGCGGCACGCTGGACGGCTCGGCCGACGCGTCCGAACCCGCCGCCGCTGGTTCCAGCGGCGGCGCCGCGATCAACGCCGGCGGCCCGCTGAGGGCGATGTTCTGCTGCGTGCCGATGTGGATCGGATTGAGATCCTCCTGCGTCAGACCGTGCGTCCGCACGATTCGCGGCGTTAAGAGCATGATGATGTCGGTCTGCTGATCGTCTCATCGGTACTCGAGAACAGCGAACGAAGGATCGGAATCCGCAGCAGCCTGGGAAAGCCTCGGAGCGTCTTGCGCTCCTGCTCGCGGAACAACCCGGCTAGCAGGTTCGTCTCCCCGTCGCGCAGCCGCAGCCGGGTGACGACGCGGCGCGACCCGAACGTGGGAAGCGACGTGCCGGCCACCTCGATGGGGGCCCCGAGCGTGCTGTTCTCGATCATCAGATCCAGGATGACCTCGTCTTCGTAGGTCACCCGCGGCGTCATCTCCAGGATGACCCCGACGGTCGATAATTGAACGACGTCAGCGGATTGACCGCAGCGCCGCCGCCTGCGATCGGCGTGAACGCCGTCGTCGGCACCGGAATCTCCTCGCCCAGATTCAGGGTCAGCTGCTGTCCTTCCTGCCCGCGCAGCTGTGGCTGCGTGATGAAGCGCGTCTGCGAGTCAGACTCGAGGAACCGGACGAAGGCCGCCGGCACGGCGCCGAAGAAGTCGGCGGTGCTGACCCCCTGCGACAGGGTGTTCAGGTTGAACGGCGGCGGCGACGTCACAGCGTCCGGCGCCGTGGACTCGTTCGGCGGCGGTACCTCCGGCGAGAAGATACCGCCCAGGGCGTACTGCGTCAGGTTCAACCCGAACTGCTTCACGCGCTCCCGGTTGACCTCCAGAATCTCGACGTCCACGATAATCTCGGCAAGCGGATCGTCGTTCGCCGCCAGAATGCGCTCGATGACGCCGGCGACGGCAGCGGTCGCCCGGACCGTGATCGAGTTGTTCGTCGCGTTGACCGCCACCATCGACTGCACCGACATCTGGGGCACGCGGATGATGGTCGAGATCAGCTGCGACAGCTGGGTCACGTCGGCGTGCGACACGTAGAACGTCCGGATGACCTACTCTTCGTACTGGGCCCGCTTCTGGGGCGTGTCGGGAATGACGATGATCGTCCGGTCGTTCAGGACCTTGTAAAAGCTCCGGCGTCACGCATCCGTTGGTTCCGCCCAGTAGTACGTCGACACCTGCAGTGTAAGGACGAGCGCCGACAGGTCTTGGTCGCGCTGCACCAAACTGACGTCTTCGATGACGACGAATTCCTCGGCTGTCTCGAGCGAATAGATGAACTGCCGAACATCCGGATACTCGCCGGCCAGCACCATCGTCGTCCGCAGGCGGGCCAGTGGGCTCTCCCGGTCCTGCTCGTTGACGCTGCTGCGCCGTTCGTGCTGCAGGTTCGCCGCCTCCGCCAGCGCCGCCAGGCGAGGGTAGGTGATCCGCCGGGCGCCGGCCAGATCGCCCGGCAGCACCTCCCGGTAGAAGGTACGTAGATCGCTATCGGCTCTGGCCTTCCCGTCGCGGATCGCCACCGCCTGCGCGTGCGCCGCCTCCGCGGCGATCAGCACCTCCGCGGCCACCGCCGCACGCCGCTCGGCGCTCGCTACCCGGACGGTCAGCGGATAGACCGCCAGCGTGTACAACAGGGCATTCGCGGCCAGCGCGACAGCCAACGGCAGCAGGAACAACCGCTTCTCTTCAACGATGCGATGAAGCGGAGTCACGGCCCTTCCTCCGGTGTCCCATCGCCGTCCGGCATCGCCGTTCTGAGATATCGCCCGCGCAACATCGTCCGGTACATGCCGTCTGCCGTCGCCTCCTCCTGGCGGGCCAGCAATCCCTCGAACGAGCCGGTCGCTTCCAGCGCCTCGATGAACTCGTCGATCGCGTCGACGCGCCGGCCCACAACGACCATCGACACGGACACTCGCTCGCCATCCACCTCAGGACGCACCGACGTCATCATCACGTCGGGTGGCAGCGTCGTTTCGATCCGGTTGAACAGCTCGGTCCAGGAAAACATGCGCAGACCGATCAGCGCGTTAGCCTCCGTGACGGCGGCGCTGACCGCCTGCAGTTCCGCGCCGTCGATTTCCTGCTGCACGGCCTCGGTTTGACTGGACATCTCACGTGCCGCCGCCTCGTCGCACGAGACCTGCAGACCGAGATCCGTGTGACGCCCGGACAACGCGACAATCCGCGTCACGTTGGAGATGGTCACGGCGACGACCAGCGCGCCCACCAACACCAGGGCGACATGGACGGCGCGCTCATTGTAGAACGGTCGGGTCGCTAGGTTCGTCCGCAGCATACTCGTCCCAGCCTCAGGACGCTCGCTCGCGCATCAGCACGCCGATCGGCGCGGCCAGGCGATCGAGCAACTCGGACGACGCCACGATCCGATCGGCCAAGCCGGCCACGTGTCTCAGGTCCACCTCGTCCACCGTGGCCCCGAGCCGTTCCTCCAGGTCATGCCTTACGGCATCGCCCGCCCCACCAGCCGCGCCAACCAAATAGACCCGTTCGAAGCCGGTTCCGCCCAGCCGATCCTCGTAATGCATCGCCGTCTGATGCACCAAATCCGCCAGCTGCCAGATCCCCGCGGTCGGCCGATTCCGAAAGAGAATGAGATGCACGCCCCGCACAATGACGATCGTGCTGCTCTCGGGAGCGATGTGCACCAGCAACCAGTCCCCGGAAACCGAACTGCCCGCGACGATGGTGTTCACCAGGTTAAAGCTCGACAGATCGACGATCCCGGCATACACACCGGCCTCCTGACAGATCTGCTCGTATTCCTCGACAATGCTGCGCCGCGTCAACGCCACCACGAAGTCGGCGCCGCCACCGGGGTCGACGATCCCGGCGGTGTAGACGACCTGCGCATCCTCGATTCGGAACGGCGCCGTCTTGCGGACCTGCCAGCGCACCAGCTCATCCAGATCGTGCGCCCGCGCCGGCACCTCGTCGAACCGGATGATCGACACCTTGGCCACCGCATCGGGCACGACGAGCGCCGCTCGCCGGGGGCGGTGGCCCAGCCGCTCGAGCGCGCGCTCCAGCGCCGCGGTTGCGACCGCCGGCTCCTGCACATTCTTCTCGTTGACGGCCGGTACGACCGCCCCAGGCGCCAGCGCTTCCGTCGCGTGCGCCGTCACTACAGCGCCAGGCCCGCCGCGACCGAGGCTCACGGCCGTGACCCTGTCCGACGCGATCTCGATCGCCACGTTCGGCGCCGGTGTCGACACCAGGGATCGCAGCACGTTCATTCGACGAAGGTCACCTTGTTGATTTCGCGGAGCGTCGTCAGGCCCACGGCCGCCCGTTCCACCGCACAGTCGCGTAAGAACCGCATCCCCTCCTCGCGCGCCACCCGCTTGATCTCCGACGTCGGTTTTTTGTCGAGGATCAACTCCCGGATCCGATCGGTCAGGTCGAGGAGCTCACAGATCGCGGTACGCCCCTTGAAGCCGGTGCCGCCGCACTCGATGCAGCCCGTCCCTTCGTAGAACAGGTGGTCGCCGAATTCCTTAGGGTCGAGCCCGGATTCTTCCAGGAGTGCACGGTCCACCCTGGCCGGCCGCTTGCAATGCTCGCAGACGAGGCGCACCAGCCGCTGCGCCAGTACGCAGTTCAAGGCGGAAACGAACTGATACGACTCGACGCCCATGTTCAGGAACCGCCCGAGCACGTCGACGACGTTGTTCGCGTGCACCGTCGTGAAGACGAGGTGCCCGGTCAGCGCCGATTGAATCGCGATCTGCGCCGTCTCTGGATCGCGGATCTCCCCGACCATGATCTTGTCTGGGTCGTGCCGCAGAATCGACCGAAGGCCCCGGGCGAACGTCAAGCCCTTGCGCTCGTTGATCGGAATCTGTGTGATCCCGGCCAGCTGATATTCGACCGGATCCTCGATTGTGATGATCTTGTCCTCCGTGGACTTGATCTCGGACAGGGCGCCATAGAGCGTCGTCGTCTTGCCGCTGCCGGTCGGTCCCGTCACGAGGACCATGCCATAGGGCTCGGCGATGTACTTACGAAAGCGCTGCAGCTCGGCCTCCGGGAACCCCAAGATGTCGAGTCTGAGCTCCTTGAACTGCTCGCTGATCGACTCCTTGTCGAGAATCCGAATCACGGCGTCCTCGCCGTGGACACTCGGCATGATCGAGACGCGGAAGTCGATCGCCTTGGTCGCCAGTCTCAACTTGAAGCGACCGTCCTGCGGCACGCGTTTCTCGGCGATGTCGAGCTCGGCCATGACCTTCACGCGCGAGATGATCGAGGCGTGGAAGCGCCGGTCGATCGGCCGCATCGCCTCCTGCAGCACGCCATCGATGCGGTACTTCACGTGCACGGCATCATCCTGCGTTTCGATGTGGATGTCACTCGCGCGGCGCTGAATCGCCGTGTAGATCGTCGAGTCCACCAGCCGGATGATCGGGCTGATGTCGCTCGTGAGCCGCTCGACCGTCAGGTGCTCCTCGCCGCTCTCTTCTTCGCGCAGCAGATGCAGCTGGAAGCCCTCGGTCGCTTCCTCCAGAACCCGCTGTGAACTCTCGCTCTTTTGGAGAATGGACTGAATGGCGGACGGCGCGCCGACGGTCACCTTCACTGGCGCCTCCAACAGCAGCGCCAATTCATCGAGCATCGGCAGGTCGGTCGGGTCGGAGACGACGACCACCAGCGACTCACCCTCTCGCCGGTATGGCACGAACCCATACCGCAGCATCAAGTCGGCAGGGATCGACCGGAACAGCTCGTGATCGATGTGAAACTCGGTCAGATCCACGAAGTCCAGGCGATACCGCTCGGCCAGTTGCCGCGCCCGCGAGGCCTCGGCCTCGCGGTCCGGCGCCACGCCCTCGGCGGCGCCGGCGTAGAGATCGGCCATCGCCGCCGGTTCGTCCGGCGCCGCGGGCATCGACGGTGATGGCGTGCGAGCCTCCGTCATCATCCGATCACCGAGGACAGCTGCAGCAGCGGCATATAGAGCGCGAGCAACAGCGCGGCGATCACGATCCCCATCGTCACCAGGAGCGCCGGCTCGATCATCGTGATGAAGCGCACGAGATTCGTCTCGACCTCCTCATCGAAGAAGTCGGCCAGACTGTTCAGCATCTCGGCCAGCGCCCCGGTGGATTCACCCACCTCGACCATCCGGATTGCCACATCCGGAAAGACGCCACGCGCCGCCAGGGACGCTGCCAATCCCTCACCCTCGCGCACCCGCTGCGCGACCACGTCCAGTTCGAGGGCCAGATGGCGATTACTCATCGCGCGCGCCGCCACGTCGAGCCCCACCACGAGAGGCATCCCCCCGCTGAGCAGCGTCGCCAGCGTCCGCGCCATCTGCGACGTTGCGAATTTCCAAGCAATCGGTCCGACGCCGGGCACCCGCAGCAGCCACCGATCCAGCAGGACGCGCCGATCGCCGCGCCACAACCAGGCCCAGCCGCCTCCGCCAACCGCTGCGGCGACGAGCACGCCCAGGAGAAAGTACTGCCGCGCCACGGCCGACAGCCCGACGATCAATCGCGTGCCGAGCGGCAGCGTCGCGCCGAAGCCGGCGTAGAACCCGGCGAATTCCGGGACCACTCGCAACACGATGATCGCCACCACGACCAGCGACACCTCCAGTAGGATGACCGGGTACACCAAAGCCGAGATCGTCCTCCGGCGAACCCCGCCGATCAGCTTCTGATACGCGACGTATCGGCGAATGACCTCCTCGAGGTCACCGCTCTTCTCCCCAGCCTGCAACGACGCCGTGTAGACGCCCGGAAACAAGTCACCCTGTGCCTCGAACGCCTCGGACAGCGAGCTGCCGCCGCGCACGCGCTCGTGGATGTCGTCGAGTACCGACTTGAACGTGGGATCGCTGATCCGGGTCCTGAGAATGTCGAGCGACTCGACGAGCGGAAGGCCAGCGCGCAACAGCGTCGCCAGTTCTTGATTGAAGACCAGGAACTCCGGGCCGCCCATTCGGCGCCGCCGAGCCCGGAACGGTATCGCCCAGGCGAGCCAGCCACGCGGTTTCAGGGAGAGGACGTGCAGGCCACGCTGCTCGAGGTCGCGGCGCAGCCGCACCTCGTTCTCGGCCACATAGGTGCCTTCGACGATCTGCCCGGTCGCCGTCCCCAGCCGGCAGTGGAACTCCATCGCCGTCAGCGCATCCGCTCGGTCGCCGTCCGCTGCCGACGGTCGCAACACGTTGAAAGGGTTGACATTACTGCGTCCGCCATGCTTGGAAGTATACTAGAGCTCTCCGGGTCGAAGCCCGGCGCCGGGCCGAGTTGCGGCCAGACCGTCGCGAGGTTAGACCGGCGACAGGGAACGCTGGCGATCAGGGGTTAGTGCAGGAGACGAAGCACCCGAGCCACGTACTCGCGGGTCTCCCGGTACGGCGGGATGCCGCCAAACCTGGCGACGGCGCCCGCCCCGGCGTTGTAGGCCGCCAGGGCCATCGTCGTATCGAATCGGTCCATCAGGAAACACAGATGGCACGTGCCTGCCTCGGCATTTTGCGCCGGGTCGAACGGATCGCCCACGGCGTACTGCTCAGCAGTCGCCGGCATCAACTGCATCAGCCCCATCGCCCCCTTGAGCGACCGGGCATCGGGCGCGAACGCCGACTCCACGCCGATGACGACCCACACCAGCGCCGGATCGACGTCGTGACGGGCCGACGCTGCCGCGATGATTCCCTCCAGTCCGCTGCGCGGCACCCCCGCCTCTGTGGCAAGCCTCGCCAGCGGCGACGGCAGTTCGTCCGCGACCACGCGCACGATGAAAGAGCGCGCGCAAACGATCTCGCCGCCTTGACGCAACGTTAAGCGCGCGCTCCCATCCCCAACCGCGTCAACGCGCTCGACCGAAACGATCCGACCGCTGGTCAAATACACCAGCTCTACCTCAGCCGAACTCGCAACTCCAGCGGCCAGGAGGATCCCGACAGCCACCCGTCCGATCACACGGCACGCGAACGGTTGGCTCACCGGATCACGCCCTGCTTTGCCACGAAGATGTCGAACACACGAATACCCAGTTCACGCGTGTCGCCGGCGTTCGTCGCCGATCGCTCCGACGGCACGAACGACCCGTCGACCGCGATGTTGAGATCGACCATCTCCTCGGTGCCGAGCTGCTCGTGCGTGATCGGCAGCCGTCGCAACTCCACCTGAGTGGTCTCCAGTAAGAACTGCGCGACTTCCTGCTCGTCAATCTGCAGCGATACGCCCTGCGTGCCACCCACCAGATCGGGGCGCCCCGCCACCCGCAAATATACCACGACGTCTTCACCTGGATTTCGGAAGGTGACCCCCGTGTTGGCCTGCGTCCAACGCCAATGGACGTCAGGGTCGTCCGGCGCCACCTCGGTCCCGTGCCACCCATCCTGGAAGATCAAGAACACGTTCTCCGACTGGGGCAGGATCTGCAGCGTGCCCACTCGATACCCGCGTACACCGTCGTCATCGGCCAGCAGCACGAGCCGCTCGCCGCCATCTGTCGGATACAGGCCAACTACGATCGACGCTTCGCCCAGGTACGGATACAGCGGTAAGAACAGCGTCCGGTCGTACGAGATCGTCTGCCCAGACTCCCAGCTGGAGGTCGGCGGGTCCGGATCGTGATCGTCGGTCCACATGATCTCGCCGTCGAGATCGACGAAATGGACGAACACGCGGTAGTCCGCCGTGAGCGTCTGGCCGTCCTCGAAGACCGAGAACTGGTATGACATCTCCACCGGGCTACCCAGCGGCGCCTCAGCGCGATTGATCGATACCGCCACACTCGCCACCGGGTCCGGCGCCGGCCCGGCACACCCCGCAAGCACCACGCTCAGTGTCAGTGCCACCGCCAGCCGCTGTTGCATGCTCCCCTCCCTCGGAATGTGATCTGGGTGGCCGCGTCGAGCAGCCGAGACGCTCCGACGTACCGTTCGAAGCGCCTGTATCATAACACACACAGTTGTCGCATGTGCCGCGGTATGGTACATTTCCGGCGCGTCGCGCGCTCGCCACCGCGCCCGCTGCAACCTGAACGGCTAGCTGGAGGTACCGGATGTCTCTCGAAGCGCTTGGCATGATCGAGACCAAAGGGCTCGTCGGATCGATCGAGGCGGCGGACACCATGGTGAAGGCTGCCAACGTGGTGCTCATCGGCAAGGAGTATATCGGCGCCGGGTTGGTGACGGTGATGGTCCGCGGCGACGTGGGCGCGGTCAAGGCTGCCACCGACGCTGGGGCGGCCGCGGCGCGCCGGGTCGGTGAACTGGTGTCGGTGCACGTCATTCCGCGTCCACACAGCGAAGTCGAGAAATTTCTTCCCAAGACTTCCTCAAAGTAGCGGACGCCTGGCAGGTCACGGTCACCCGCCGGCGGCGGCCCGGGTCGTCGCGCGTGACGGACCACACGTGAGGCGGAGGACTCCCTGATGGCCGACGCTGCCGCATCGGATCGCGACCTCGCGTCGATCCACGAAGCCCGAACGCTGGCGCGCCGGGCGAAGCAGGCGCAGTCCATCCTTGCCGAATACTCGCAAGCGCAGGTCGACGCAGTCGTGGACGCCATGGCGGCGGCCGCCACCAGGCACGCCGAAGCCTCGGCCCGCGCCGCCGTCGAGGAGACGGGCTTCGGCGTCATCGCAGACAAGATCCAGAAGAACCTCTTTGCCTCCCAGACGGTCCATCGCTTCATCCGGCCGCTGAAGACGGTTGGTATCGTCCGGCGTGACGAAGCGCGTCAGGTTGTCGAGATTGCCGAACCGTTCGGGGTCGTCGCCGCCATCATCCCGTCCACCAATCCGACGTCCACGACGATCTACAAGGCGCTGATCGCCATCAAAGCCCGCTGCGCCATCGTCCTCAGCCCGCACCCCTCCGCGGTGCGCTGCATCACCGACATGGCCCGCGTGCTCATCGAGGCGGCGACACAGGCCGGCGCCCCCGATGGCGCGATCTCGGTCATGCAGACCGTGACCCTCGAAGGCACGCAGGAGTTGATGCGACATCGCGACGTCGCCGTCATCCTGGCCACCGGCGGCCTGGGCCTCGTGCGCTCGGCTTACAGCTCAGGTAAACCGGCCTACGGCGTCGGCCCGGGCAACGCGCCCGCCTACATCGAACGCTCCGCCGACGTCCCGAAGGCCGTCCGCGACATCGTCACCGGCAAGACCTTCGACAACGGCGTACTCTGCACGTCGGAAAACTCCGTCGTCGCCGACGAAGCGATCGTCTCGATCGTGCGACAGGAGTTCATCTCGCAGGGGGCGCACTTCCTGACCCCGGAGGAGATCGACGCCGTGGGCCGCGTCCTGGTCTCGCCGCAGCGGCTCGCCAACCCAGCGCTGGTCGGGAGGAGCGCACCGGAGGTCGCCAAGGCCGCCGGCCTGGACCTACCGTCGTCCACGCGGGTGCTGATCGCCGAATTGGACGGCGTCGGCCGGGACTATCCACTTTCGATCGAAAAGCTCTGTCCCGTGCTCTCGTTCTACGTGGTGAAGGACTGGCGTGAGGCGTGCGAACGCTGCAAACAGATCCTCGGTTACGGCGGCATGGGACACACCATGTCCATCCATTCGAACAACCAGGACGTGATCCTGGAGTTCGGCCTCAAGAAGCCAGCGTACCGGATCGTCGTCAACACGCCGACGACGCACGGATCGATCGGCGTCACCACCGGCCTCGATCCGGCATTGACGCTCGGCTGCGGTGGCTACGGTGGCAACATCACGTCGGACAACATCTCACCGCTCCATCTCTTGAACCTCAAACGCCTGGCCTGTGAGCTCACACCGGCCCCGCGCCGGGCGGACCGGGTCCCCGCCGCCGCGGCGACCGATCTGCCACGCGCCCCAACGCCACCCGCACCAACCGGCCTGGCGGCGGCGGCGCTCACGCATCGCATCGACGAGTTCCTGGCGACGCGCGGCTACCAGGCCGCGACGCGCGTCGGATCCGCGACACCACCCCAGCCCGCACCAGCGATCGCCCCACCGGCTGACGCGCCCGCACCGTTCGTCTCCGAACAGGATGTCCGTCTGGCACACGAGGCCGGCCGCCGCATTCACATCGACGAGCACACCATCGTCACGCCGTCGGCCCGCGACTACGGCGACGCGCACGACCTCTTCGTTCACACCGGCTGGCGCGACTAAGCCAGCCGTCGCCGATCGCACTTTTCGCATGCCGCGGGCGACGCCGGTATGGCAGTCCCGGCACAAGCACCCATGACCCGACGACGCTTGGCTGGCGTCGCGGAGACGACGTCTGGTCCAGGACTTGCACTGACGTCCACAGGCGCTCATACCATGCGCCCCTAGCAGCCCGTGGTGAAAATCTCACCGCATTCGACCGCCGTCCATCCCGATTTTGACGGCGCTGGGCATTGTCCACGATGGGTCGAATACTCCAGGTATTCTCCCTCGTCGCGCCTTGCGGGGCGGGCGCCTCGACGGTCTCGGTCCCACGCGGGACTTTCACCACGGGCTGCTAGGCATGCTAGCCCGCCTCCGCACCGCCACGGTGATCGGCATCGAGGAGTCGCTCGTCGACGTCGAGGTGGACATCTCGTTCGGCCTGCCGTCATTCACGATGGTCGGCCTTCCGGACGTCGCCATTCGCGAGAGCCGGGACCGCGTGCGTGCGGCGATCCTGAACTCCGGCTTCGAGTTTCCACGGCATCGCATCACCGTCAACCTCGCGCCAGCCGACCTGCACAGGACAGGTACCCCTTCGATCTGCCGATCCCTGTCGCATCCTGGCGGCCGACGGTCACGCCGCCGGCCGTTACCACGACGACCTGCTGCTGCTCGGAGAACTGTCGCTCGACGGGTCGGTCCAGCCGGCCGCCGGCGTGCTGCCGGTGGCCCTGATGGCCCGACGACGCCGATTTCGCCAACTCCTGTTACCGCACCACAACATCGAAGAGGCCGCCTTCGTTGGCGGCCTGCATCTGACGCCGGTGCAGAGTCTGGCCGAGGCGCTCGCGCACCCGCCCTCAGGCCTACCGCCCGCGCGGGCTCAGCGGTCGATCCCGACTGACACGCTGGCACCTGATTTTCTCGACGTCCACGGCCAACTGCTGGCCAAGCGGGCGCTCGAGATTGCCGCGGCGGGCGGGCATCACAATCTGTTCGTCGGGCCGCCCGGCACCGGGAAGACGATGATGGCCAAGCGCCTGCCGGGCATCCTGCCCCCGCCGACACTCGACGAAGCCCTGGAAACGGCGGCCGTCCACTCGGTCGCCGGCCTGATGCCCGCCGGTGGCGGTCTGCTCGGCCACCGGTCTTTTCTGGCGCCGCATCAGACCATCTCGCATGTGGCCCTCGTCGGCGGCGGCTCTGTCTCTCGCCCCGGCGAGATCAGTTTGGCGCACAACGGCGTCCTCTTTTTCTACGAATTGCCTGAATTCTCCCGTCGGACGCTGGAGGCGCTCCGGCAGCCCCTCGAGGAGGGCTGCGTCCGCGTTGCGCGCGCGCCTACAGGGCAGTCTTCCTAGCCCGATTCGTTCGGCTCGCCACCATGAACCCCTGCCCGTGCGGCCTCCATGGCCGTCCCGTCCAGCCGTGTCGGTGTACGCCCAGGGAACGCGAACGGTATCGAAACCGACTCTCCGGCCCCCTGTTGGACCGCATAGACCTGATCGTCAACGTGCCGCCGCTGCACGCGTCGGGCCTACTCCAGCGGCCGGCTGCGCCACCGCCATCCATCCTGCGCGACCGGGTCTCGCGCGCGCGAGACATTCAAGCCTCTCGCGTACGGGGCACCGGCGCCGGGTGCAATGCCGACCTCGCGGAAGAGCAACTCCGCCAGCACTGTCACCTCGGCACCGACCCGGCTCACCTGCTCACAGAGGCCACCGCCCGGCTGGGGCTGTCGGCGCGGGCCCAGGCCCAGCTGCTCAAGCTCGCCCGGACCATCGCCGACCTCGCCGGCGCCGAACCGATCGATCGCACTCACCTGGCCGAAGCGCTACAGTTTCGGGGACTGGGGTGACGATAGAATGGGCAGAAGAGTGCACTTGAGTCTCACCGCCGCCGTATAAAGGTGTGTTTCGTCACATGTTCGATCTCAATCCTCGGCGTTTCTCGGAACGGCCGGACTGTGGTAGGGTTCGTCGGGTTGTTTCGAGCCGGGCCGTTCGGCCGGCCTCGCTCAAGATGTTGTGGCGTACGATGCTCCGAAACCGCTACTCCGTCGTGGTCGCCGATCGCTCCAGCGGAGTCGTCCGCAGGTTCACCCTCGATCTGCGCTCGGCTCTCGGGCTGGCCGTGGTGCTCCTGAGCACACCTATCGTGCTCGGGCTGGGCTTCCGCTGGACGGCCTCAACGGAAATTGACCGTCTGCGGATGGGCGTGGCCGCACTCGAGGTCGAAAACCTCAGCTATCGCACCGCCTCGACGCAGCTCGCCGCCGGGATCGCGTCCCTGCAGACCGTCGTCGCCGATCTCGACGTTCGCGCCGTCCTCGACCCGGTCTCCATCGAAGCGATGAACCAGCTGCCACCAGAGCTCAAGGCCCGCGCCGTCGGCGGCGGCGCCGAGGCCGTGGCCCCGAGTCCGTTATATACCGTGGCACTCACCTCCCCGCGCAGCACCTTCACGCTGCTCGGCGACCTGCTCGCTGACCTTGGCGCCCAGCTCCAGGGTATCCGGTACGGCGTCGAGCGTCGCCGCGCGCTGGCCGCCGCCACCCCGACCATCTGGCCGACCCGAGGCTGGCTGACCGGCGTCTACGGCTATCGCCAGGATCCGTTCACCGGCATCCGGACGTTCCACCGCGCCATCGACGTCTCCACCAACCGTGGTGAGCCGGTCTTCGCGACGGCGGCGGGGCACGTCGAATCCGCACGCCGCAGCGGTAATCTCGGCAACTTGGTCGTGATCGAGCATGGCTACGGCCTGCAAACGCGATACGGTCACCTCTCGCGCTTCGCCGTCAGGGCTGGCCAGCGCGTCGAGCGCGGTGACGTGGTCGGGTACGTCGGCGCCACCGGACGCGCGACCGGCGCGCACGTGCACTACGAGATCTGGGCGGGCGGCCGTCCCATTAACCCGTATCGGTTCCTGTCGCCCTCGGAACCCCTGGCGACTAACTGACGTCGGGCGCGGCGGTCCTTCGAGCCCAAGCGGGGTGCGGTCTATGAATTGGCTGCCTCCTCCTTGACGGATCTGGGCGCCTCCCCTACAATCGTTCGAAGATTCGCATCGGAACGCCCGTTCCCTATACCCGTTTCGAATCCCGCATGTTCGACGCCTTCCTCGCAAGAATCTTCGGGACCAAGAACGAGCGGGAACTCAAACGCCTGCGACCGATCGTCGCGGCCATCAACGAGTACGAGCCCGCGGTCAGTTCACTCACCGACGACCAGCTACGCGACAAGACCGGCGCATTCCGCGAACGACTGAGCCGTGGCGAAACGCTCGCCGATCTGTTGCCGGAGGCCTTCGCGGTCGTCCGCGAGGCCGGCCGGCGCAGCCTCCAGATGCGTCATTTCGACGTCCAGCTCATCGGCGGCATCATGCTACATCGAGGCATGATCGCCGAAATGAAGACCGGCGAAGGCAAGACGCTGGTCGCCACGCTTCCAGCCTATCTGAACGCGCTGGGGGGCAAGGGCGTCCACATCGTGACGGTCAACGACTACCTCGCGCAGCGCGACTCCGAGTGGATGGGTCGGATCTACCGCTTCCTCGGGATAAGCGTCGGCGTGATCCAGCACGACCTGCGCGACGCCGAGCGCCAAGCCGCGTACCTCTGCGACATCACGTACGGCACCAACAACGAGTTCGGCTTCGACTACCTGCGCGACAACATGAAGTTCGATCTGTCGCGGTACGTGCAGCGCGGCCACCACTTCGCCATCGTCGACGAGGTGGACAGCATCCTCATCGACGAAGCGCGCACGCCCCTCATCATCTCCGGACCGGCCGAACAGTCGAATCAGCTCTACTACGAGGTCGACCGGATCATTCCTCGGCTGAAGCCAGGGGCCGTCACGCAGGGCGACGTCAAGGCGGAGGACCGGGAGGCGCTCGAGGCGACCGGCGATTTCCTCGTCGACGAGAAACACAAGACCGTCACGCTGACCGAGAGCGGCATGGCGCGGTCCGAGAAGTTGCTCGCGGCCCGACTCAACCCGGGCAGCCTCTACGACCCGGCCAACATGCCGCTGCTGCACCACATCAACCAGGCGCTGCGCGCCCACTCGCTCTTCAAGCGGGACGTCGACTACATGCTGAAGGATGACCACGTCGTCATCGTCGACGAGTTCACCGGCCGGCTCATGCCGGGTCGGCGCTGGAGCGACGGCCTGCATCAGGCCGTCGAAGCAAAGGAAAAGGTCCAGATCGAACGCGAGAACCAGACGCTGGCGACGGTCACGTTCCAGAACTACTTCCGGAAGTACGGCAAGTTGTCCGGCATGACAGGCACGGCCGACACCGAAGCGGTGGAGTTCGGCAAGATCTACAAGCTCGACGTCGCGGTCATCCCAACCAACCGGCCGCTCTTGCGTCATGAGGAGCCGGACACCATCTACCGCACCGAACACGAGAAATACGACGCCATCGCCGACGACATCATCGAGAAACAGGCGGCCGGACGCCCGATCCTCGTCGGCACCGTCTCCATTGAAAAATCCGAGCGACTGTCCGCCTTACTCAAACGGCGCGGTGTCACCCATGTCGTCCTCAACGCCAAGTACCACGCCAAGGAGGCGGAGATCGTCGCCCAGGCAGGACAGCAGGGTAAGGTCACCATCGCAACGAACATGGCGGGCCGAGGCACCGACATTCTCCTGGGCGGCAACCCAGAATTCACCGCTCGCCAGCGATGCCTCGCCGACGATGTCGCGGAGCGCCTGCCCCAAGGCGACGCGCGGCTTGTCGACGACGACGAATTCGTCCACTTCCATCATCTCGACGGTTTCTATCGCGTGCCGCGCACGGAGTGGGAGCGTCGCTTCGAGGGCCTACAGCAGCAGGCCCTCGTGAAGCACGACGACGTCGTCAAGGCGGGCGGCCTGCACATTCTCGCCACCGAGCGCCACGAGGCGCGGCGCATCGACAACCAGTTGCGCGGCCGCGCCGGCCGGCAGGGCGATCCCGGATCTTCCCGCTTCTATCTCTCACTGGAAGACGACCTCATGCGCATCTTCGGGTCCGACCGGATCTCGGGTCTGATGCAGCGTCTCGGTATGGAGGACGGCGTCCCGATCGAACACAAGATGGTCACCAAGGCGATCGAGCGCGCCCAGCGGCAAGTAGAGGCGCAAAACTTCTCGGTGCGCAAGCACCTGCTCGAGTACGACGACGTCATGAACAAGCAGCGCGAGAGCGTCTACTCGTTGCGCCGCGAACTGCTCGACGGCAACGTGCGCTTGTCCGAGAATGACCGCGTGGATACCCACCAGTACCTATTGACGCTCGGCGAGGAAGCCATCGACGCCCGCGTTACCGCGGCGTGCGGCGACGACGTCGAGCCCGAAGAGTGGGACCTCGACGGAGTGAGGCAATCAGCCCGCGATCTCTTCGAACTCACCTCCGAGGATATCGGCGCGGTGGACTTCGACGGCACCGGACGCGAGGGCATTCACGACGCGGTATGGGCGCTCGCCCGTAAGAAATACGAGGACAAGGAGCCGTCGATCGGCGCCGACACCCTCCGCCTCATCGAACGCGACGTCATGCTGCAAATCGTTGACGCGCAGTGGAAGGACCACCTCTACAGCCTCGACCATCTGAAGGAAGGCATCGGCCTGCGGGGCTACGGCCAGAAAGACCCGCTCGTGGAGTACAAGCGTGAGAGCTTCGATCTCTTTCAGGCCATGAAGGAGCGGATCGACGAAGAGACGGTCAAGTACTTGTGGCGGCTCCGGCCGATCGTGCCGGACCCCGACGCAGCGCCGGCCCGACGCCCGGCCGGCCAGCGCACTGCCGCGCTGACGTTCAACGACCCGGGCGACTCCGTGCCAGCGTTTGCCGGCGCCGCGGCCGTGGCTGCGGGCGGCCCGGCACGCCGTCCCGCCCGTACGGGCGGCGACGACGCCGTTGTGCGCACCGTCCGCCGCGCCGCGCCGAAGGTGGGCCGGAACAGTCCGTGCCCGTGCGGTAGCGGCAAGAAATACAAGAAATGCCATGGAGCCTGAACGCCGCCAATGCCGCTAAAAAATGAAGCGTCCACCCCTCCCGCGCCAGACGTCGGCCTCACGACGGCGCTGACGTTCGACGACGTGCTGCTCGTGCCGCAGCACTCCACGGTCCTGCCCAGCAAAGTCGAGGTTGGCACCGGGCTGACGCGCAACATCCGGCTCAACGTGCCGGTCGTCAGCGCGGCGATGGACACCGTGACCGAATCTGCGCTGGCCATCGCCATGGCCCAGCACGGCGGGATGGGCATCATCCACAAGAATCTCTCGATCGAGGACCAAGCGTCGGAAGTGGATCTGGTGAAGCGGTCTGAAAGCGGCATGATCGTCAACCCGATCACCCTCTCGCCCGAGCACCGGATTCACGAGGCGCTGGCGCTCATGACGAAGTACCGGATTTCTGGCGTCCCGATCACCGAGGATGGCGAGAAGGAAGGTCGCCTGGTCGGCATCCTGACCAACCGCGACCTCCGGTTCGAGGGCGACACGACCCGCACAATTGCCGAGCTGATGACCCGCGACAACCTCATCACCGTGCCGGTCGGAACGACGCTCGATCAGGCCAAGGACATCTTGCACCGGCACAAGGTCGAAAAGCTGCTCGTGGTGGACCAGGACTACATGCTCAAGGGGCTGATCACCGTCAAGGACATCCAGAAAGCGATCAATTACCCCAACGCCTGCAAGGACGACCTGGGCCGCTTGCGCGTGGGTGGCGCGGTCGGCATCGCCAAAGACACCATGGAGCGGGCCGAGGCGCTGGTCGCCGCCCACGCCGATGTCCTGGTCATCGATACCGCGCACGGTCATTCGGCCGGCGTGATGAACATGGTGACGCGGCTGCGCGCGGCGTTTCCGAAGGTCGACTTGATCGCTGGCAACGTGGCCACGGGCGACGCCACCCGGGCCCTCATCGACCTCGGCGTGGACGCGGTCAAGGTGGGAATCGGGTCGGGATCAATCTGCACCACCCGGATCATCGCCGGCATCGGCATGCCGATGATTTCCTCGATCCAGGCCTGCGCTGACATCGCCGCGCGGCACGGCATTCCAATCATCGCCGACGGCGGGATCCGCTACTCCGGCGACATCACTAAGGCGATCGCCGTCGGCGCCAGCGCGACGATGATCGGCAGCCTGTTCGCCGGCACCGATGAAAGTCCGGGCGAGCTGATCTTCTACCAGGGCCGCAGCTTCAAGGAATACCGCGGTATGGGGTCGATCGGCGCAATGCGCCTGGGCAGTCGGGATCGGTACTTCCAGGACGAATTCGAACTGGAGGCCGCACCGGAAGACGGCTCGCTGCTGGTTCCTGAAGGTATCGAGGGCCGCGTGCCCCACAAGGGCAGCTTGGCGGCGCTGCTCCATCAACTCGTCGGTGGCTTGCGCGCCGGCATGGGCTACTGCGGCTGCGGAACGATTGCCGATCTCCAGCGCCGGGCCCAGTTCATCCGCGTCACACCGGCGGGCGTGCGCGAGAGCCACGTGCACGACGTTGTGATCACGAAGGAAGCGCCGAACTACCGCGCCGAGTGACCCTCATCCACAAAAATCTCGCGAGATTCGCCCCCACGATCGACGATCCGTACCGTGCGCGCTTCGCCGATCGGCGCCGTCAGTCGATCCGCCCATTCGATGACGACGATCGCGTCCTCGGCAACCAATTCCTCCAGCCCGAGGTCGTCGAGTTCACAACCCGACACCCGATACAAATCGACGTGCTCGAGGCGCACCCGCCCGCGGTACTCCTGGATTAGCGTGAAGGTCGGGCTGCTCACCTCACGGGGGTCTATCCCGAGCGCCACCGCCATTCCACGCACGAACGCCGTCTTCCCGGCACCCAGCTCGCCATACAACAGGACCACGGAGCCAGGCACCAGCTGCCCGGCCACCTCGGTACCAACGCGCTCGGTCTCAGATTCTGAGTCGGTCAGGTGTCTAACCATGCGTCGGCGCCGGGCGGCGTGTCAGGCGGAGTCCGCGCGGCGGGGTCGCCGCCCGGCAGTGAGATTGAGGGCGGCGGCGCCCAGGTGGGCGGCCAGATCCGAAGCGCTCATCGCCACCTCACCCTCGTCCGCCTCGGCGAGATCGCCGGCCAGACCGTGCAGGTACACGGCGACCTTGCACGCCGCCTCGGCATCCAGCAACTGAGCCGACCACGCGGCGATCGCGCCCGTCAGCACGTCGCCGGTCCCGCCGGTCGCCATCCCAGGATTGCCCGTGAGATTGATGAACGTCTGCCCGTTCGGACAGGCGACGACCGTCCGATGCCCCTTCAACACGACGTACACCTGGTGTCCGGTCGCAAAGGCACGGGCCGCCTCAATGCGGTTGGCTTGCACATCCTCGACCGACGTCCCCGCCAGCCGCGCCATCTCACCCGGATGCGGCGTGATGATCACGTCCAGCCCATCGCGCCCGTGAAGCCGCTCGTCGCCGCTCTCGCACGCGTTCAGCGCGTCGGCATCGAGCACCAGGGGCGCCCCGCTCCGTTCCAGCAGGCCGTGCACGAACGCGGTCACGGACGGACCGCGCCCAAGGCCCGGACCGACGGCGATTAGGTCGGCCGGCATCTCGAGCACCCGATCGAGCGCCGACAAATCCACGCACCCATCCGGCGTCTCGTCCAGCGCTTCGGTCATGTAATCCGGCGCCAGCGCCGCCACAATCGGCTGGCAGGATCGCGGGGTCGCCACCGTCACCCGTCCAGCTCCGCTCTTAAGAGCCCCTATCGCAGCGAGCCCGGCGGCGCCGCCCTTGCCCCTGGACCCCGCCACCAGCAGGACGTGCCCAAAATCCCCCTTGTGCGACTCGGCCTGCCGGGCACCGATCAGGTCGCGTATACCCTCCCGGGTCATCAGCTCGAGCCGCGCACCTTCCAGTGCGTCAATCACCTGGGCGGGAATTCCGACATCGGCGACGATCAGGTCGCCCGCGTGCGCCTCGGCCGGCGGCAGCACGAGCGGAATCTTCGGCGCGCCCATCGTCACCGTCAGGACCGCCTGGATCGCTTCCCCGACCACCTCGTGCGAGTCGGCGGACAGGCCGGTCGGCAGGTCGACTGAGACGACCGGAATGTCCAGGCTGTTGACGTCGGCCACCAGGGTCTGCAGCAGGCCCACCAGCGGCACGCGGATCCCGGTACCGAGGATGGCGTCCACGATCAGGTCGTAGTCGGAAATCTCCGAGTAGTGCAGCTCCCACGCCTGCTCATCCGGGATCTCGACCACCGTCATCCCGATCTGCCCCAGCACGTCCAGGTTGCGGCGCGCGTCACCCTGCACGTCGGCGACCGATCCGATGACGAACACCGCCGTGTCGATGTCGCGCTGCATGAGCGTGCGGGCGATCACAAATCCATCGCCGCCGTTGTTGCCCCGTCCGCACAGGAGCGCCACACCCTGGTCGGTGAGGTGCTCGAATTTCGCCTCGAGCGCCGCCACGACCTGGCGGCCCGCATTCTCCATCAGCACGATCGACGGCAATCCGATCTCGTCGACCGTACGGCGGTCCGCCTCGCGCATCTGCGCCGTATTCAACACTCGCATCGCTGGACACCGGGGACGGCCGCGAGCAGAACGACCGCGCAGCCAGTCGAGGTCATTTGCACGCAGTCTAGCACAAGCGATACTGTGGAACTGTGCGTGGCGGAGTGCACCAGATGACGTCAGCGCTCCCCGTCGCGCACGCACGCCGGATCCGTTCGGAGGGCGGAATGTCTGCAGTCGTCAACGTCAACGGCATCATCAGCGATGCTCACAGCGCGACCGTCTCGGTCTTCGATCATGGGTTTCTCTTCGGCGAGGGCGTCTACGAGACTATCCGGACCTGCGACCGCCACCCGTTCCTGTTCGACCGCCACATGCGCCGGCTGCGGGCCTCCGCCGCGCGCATCGATCTCGAGTGCCCGCTGAGCGACGCGGACTGTCTTGCCAGGATTGAGGCAACCATGCAGGCTGGCCTCCCCTCCGGCGACGCCTACATCCGCATGCTGCTCACCCGGGGCGTCGGTGACATCACCTACGACCCGCGGGCCTGCTCCGATCCAACCCTCGTCATCATCGTCAAGCCGTTCGTGCCCGTGCCGGATGAGACGGTCGCGCACGGCGTCGCCGTCTCGCTGGTGTCCGTCGTCCGCAACCATCCAGGCTCGGTAAACCCGGCCATCAAGTCGAACAACTTACTGAACAACGCCCTCGCCATGCAGCAGGCGCTGCAGGAAGGTGCCTACGAGGCGCTGATGCGGAACTACCGGGGCGACCTGGTCGAGTGCTCGGGGTCAAATTTCTTCATCGTGCGGGACGGTGCGGCGCTGACACCACCGCTCGACGCCGGCCTCCTGGAAGGTATCACCCGCAATTTTGTGTTCGAGGTTGGTGCCGAGCTGGGCGTGGCGGTGCAAGAAGCCGTGCTGCGCGACGGCGATCTCGAACTGGCCGACGAAGCGTTCCTGACGAGCACGACCCGTGACCTCGTCCCGATCGTCAAGGTCGGCCAGACGGTCATCGGCGACGGCGCGCCCGGACCGATCACGCGGCAACTCCTCGACGGCGTGCGCACCAAAGCGGTCCTGCTTACGCGCACTTGACCCCGAGCGGCGGCGGCTAGGCCTCCTCGTTCGCCATCCAGGCCGCCGTCGGCGGGCAACTGCAGATCAGATGACGGTCCCCGTAGGGATTGTCGATGCGGCCCACGCTCGGCCAAAACTTGTGCCTCCGGACGAACGCCAGCGGAAACGCCGCCGTTTCGCGAGAATACGGATGGGTCCAGGTGTCGGCCGCCACGGCGATCGCCGTGTGCGGCGCATGCTTGAGGACGTTGTCCTCGCGATCGGCGCGGCCATCGGCAATCGCCTGGATCTCGGCTCGAATCAAGATCAGCGCATCGCAGAAACGGTCCAGTTCCTCGAGCGGCTCGCTCTCCGTCGGCTCGATCATCATCGTACCGGGCACCGGAAACGACACCGTCGGCGCGTGAAAGCCGTAGTCGATCAGCCGTTTGGCCACGTCCTGCTCGTCGATTCCGGCCGAGACACGAAACGGCCGCAGATCGAAGATGAGCTCGTGGGCCACGCGGCCGTTGGGCCGTGTGTAGAGCACGTCGTAGTGGCCTTCGAGTCTCGCCTTGAGATAGTTGGCGTTGAGCATCGCGTAGGCGGTCGCTTCGGTGAGCCCCGTCGCGCCGAGCATTCTGACATAGGCGTGGGAGATGAGCAGAATGCTCGCGCTGCCCCACGGCGCGGCGGCCACCGCCGGAATGGCGTCGTCCGCCGACCGGCCCGTCACCGGGTGTCCGGGCAGATACGGCGCCAGATGCGCCGCTACCGCAATCGGCCCCATCCCGGGGCCGCCGCCCCCATGCGGGATGGCAAACGTCTTGTGCAGGTTGAGGTGGCAGACATCGGCGCCGATCGCCGCCGGACTGGTGACGCCCACCTGCGCGTTCATGTTGGCCCCGTCCATGTACACCTGGCCGCCATGCTGGTGCACGATGCCGCAGATCTCCTGGATCGCCTCCTCGAAGACGCCATGCGTGGACGGATAGGTGATCATCAAGGCGGCCAGGGCCGCCCCGTGCTCGGCCGCCTTCGCGCGCACATCATCCACATCCACGTTGCCCCGGTCGTCGCAGGCCACCACGACCACCCGCAGGCCGGCCATCGCCGCCGAGGCCGGGTTCGTGCCGTGGGCCGACGACGGAATCAACACGATGTTCCGTCCCAGATCGCCGCGCCCGCGGTGGTAGGCGCGAATCACCAAGAGCCCTGTGAACTCCCCCTGCGCGCCGGAGTTCGGCTGCAGTGAGACCGCCTCGAGGCCGGTGATCGTGCAGAGCGCCGCCTCGAGCTCCTCGAAGATCTGCGCATAGCCCGCCGCCTGCTCCGGCGGCGCGAACGGGTGGAGGCCGCCGAACTCCGGCCAGGTGACCGGCACCAGTGTCGCCGCGGCGTTCAGCTTCATCGTGCACGACCCGAGCGGAATCATCGAGGTATCGAGCCCTATGTCGCGTCGCTCGAGCCGCTTCACATACCGCATCATCTCCGTCTCGGAATGATGGGTCCGGAAGACCGCGTGCGTGAGAAACGGTCCGCGCCGCGCCAGCGCCTCCGGATAGGCGGGTGTATCGCCGACCGCTCCTTCGTCGAACGCCGGCGACGCGACGTCGAGACCGGCCGCGACGGCGCTGACAATGGCACCACAGATCTCCGGCGTCACCGTCTCGTCGAGCGACAGCCCGACATCGCCATCGTCGAAATACCTGAAGTTCAGTCCCGCCTCGAGCGCCCGCGCCCCGACCCTGGCCGCGCGCGCCGCGCCACCCACTCCGAACCGCAGCGTGTCGAAGAACGCCTCGTGCCGCAGGTGGCAGCCGACAGCCGTCAGCGCCTCGGCCACCGCCCGAGTCAGGCGATGCACCCGCTGGGCAATCGCCGTCAGGCCGTCGGGACCGTGGTAGACCGCATAGAAGCCGGCCATGTTGGCCAGCAACGCCTGCGCCGTGCAGATGTTGGAGGTGGCCTTCTCGCGGCGAATGTGCTGCTCGCGGGTTTGCAGCGCCATCCGATAGGCCGGCGTGCCGTGGGCGTCAACCGACACGCCGATGATCCGGCCTGGCATCTGCCGCACGTGGACCTGACGGGCGGCAAGAAACGCCGCGTGCGGTCCACCGTAGCCGGGCGGCACGCCGAACCGCTGAGAATTTCCAACGACGACATCGGCCCCCATCTCCCCCGGAGGGGTGAGCAGGCTGAGCGCCAGCAGGTCGGTCGCCACCGCCACCGTGACGCCGGCCGCGTGTGCGCGTGCGATCACCGGCGCCAGATCGATCACTTCACCTGAATCATCCGGATACTGCACGAGCAAGCCGAACAGGTCGTCCGGCAGGTCCGCCGTCGTGACGTCGCCAACCTCGACCCTCATCCCGAGCGGTTTGGCGCGTCCCTGTACGACGGTGAGGGTCTGCGGAAAGCAACGTTCCGACACCAGGAAGCGATCGCCCCGCCGCGAACTGATGCGATGCAGCATCGCCATCGCCTCGGCGGCCGCCGTCGCCTCGTCGAGCAGCGACGCGTTCGCCACCTCCATCCCTGTCAGGTCGCTGACCATCGTCTGGAAGTTCAGGAGCGCTTCCAGACGACCCTGGGCGATCTCCGCCTGATACGGTGTGTAGGGCGTGTACCAGGAGGGATTCTCCAGCACGTTGCGGAGAATGACGGCCGGCGTGATGCAGCCGTAGTAGCCCATCCCGAGAAAGGACCGGACCGGACGATTCTTGGCCGCAATCGCACGCAGCCGTTCGAGGCACTCCTGCTCGGTTTCGGCCTCCGGCAGATCCAGCGGGCGGGTCAGGCGGATACTCGACGGCACCACCTCGCCCACCAGCGCGTCCAGTGACTCGGCGCCGACCGCCTGCAGCATCGGCTCCAGGTCCGCCGGACGGGGTCCGATGTGCCGCCGCGCAAACTGGTCCTGGCCGGGCGAACTCATGCGCCTCAGCCGAGCAGCGCCGTGTATCCCGCGCCGTCGAGCAGCCCGGCGCCCTCGGATACATCCGAGACCTTCAGGGTGACGATCCACGTGTCGTGCGGTGCCGCATTGACCGGCTCAGGCTGATCCGCCAGCGCGGTGTTGACCGCCGTCACCTCGCCCGATATCGGACAGAACAGTTCGGAGACCGCCTTGACTGACTCGATCGTGCCGAAGATCTCTCCCTGCTTCAACGTCCGCCCCACCTCGGGCAGCTCGACGTAGACGACTTCACCCAACTGCTCCTGCGCGTAGTCGGTGATACCAATTTTCGCTTCATCGCCGGCAATGATCACCCACTCGTGCTCTTTGCTGTACTTGCGATCGTCCGAATACATCAGACTCAGCTCCTCTGCCGCTTGTAGAACGGCATCGGGACGACGCGCGCGCGCGCGCGCCGACCGCGAATCTCCACCTCGAACTCCGTCTCAGGCGTTGCGTGCGCGATCGGCATCAGCGCCATGCCAATCGCCTTTTTCAGGAAGGGCGTCTGCGTGCCGCTCGTCACACGGCCCACCGCTTCGCCATCCAAGAACGTCTCGTAGCCGGGACGGCCGATTCCCTTGTCGATCATTTCGAACCCGACGATCTTCCGCGCCACGCCGCCCGCCTTCTGGCGATGCAGCGCGTCGCGCCCGATGAAGTCCGGCTTGTCCCACCCGACAATCCAGCCCAGGCCCGCTTCCAGGACAGTCGTCTGCTCGTCCATGTCGTTGCCATACAGCCGCATCGCCGCCTCGAGCCGCAGCGTGTCGCGGGCGCCCAGGCCGGCCGGGACCAGCCCCAGTGACCCGCCGCTCTCGGTCAGGGCCTGCCAGACCGCATCGGCGACCTGCGGTGCGACAAAAATCTCCACGCCGTCCTCACCGGTGTAACCCGTGCGCGACAGCGTCACCCGCTGACCGGCGACCTCACCAGTCGCGAACCAGTAGTACTTCAGCTCGGACAACTCGACGCCGGTCAACGGCTGCACCACCTCGACCGCTGCCGGCCCCTGGACCGCCAGCAGCGCGTAGCGCGAGCTGGCGTTCACGGCGACAGCATCACCGAGTGTCGTCATCGCGTCGGCGATCCACCGGTAGTCCTTCTTGATGTTCGCGGCGTTCACGACCAGCAGGAAATGGTCATCAGCCAGACGGTAGACGAGGAGGTCGTCCACGATCGTGCCCTCGACCGTCGTCAGCGCCGAGTACTGCGCCTGCCCGATCTGCAGCTTCGAAGCGTCGTTGCAGCTGATCCGCTGGATGGCCGCGAGCGCGTCCGACCCCGCCACCTCGATCTCCCCCATGTGGCTGACGTCGAACAACCCGGCGGCGGTCCGCACCGCCATGTGCTCGCTCGCCAGCCCGCCGTACTCGACCGGCATCTCCCAGCCTCCGAACGGCACCATGCGCGCGCTAAGCGCCACATGACGAGCGTGCAAGGCGGTCTTCTTCAGGGTTGGGATTGTCGCGTCGGTCATCGTTCTTTGGCGATTTCGGCGACCCCGGAGCGCGCAGGACGTTCCACGCGAACCGGGACTATGGCCGCGGCGCGCGCCGGCCCCGCGCGGGGCCTGACCGCGGGCCAAACCGAATAACCGTACTATGTGGTCAGAACGCCGGTCAACCGAGCGGGTGAACCCGAGCGGTCAGCATGGCCTACAACACGCTAATCCCACGCAGGAAGATCAGGACGATGGCGGGCACCGCCAGGAACCTCAGAACGGCGAGCCAGCCCTGATACAGCCCCTCGGCGACCCCGACGTCGAACTGACTTCGGCGCACCGTCGGACTCAAGCGCCAGCCCACGAAGATGGCGAAGCCCAGTCCGCCCAGCGGCGTCAGCCAGTTTGTCACCGTGTCCACGATGAAATCGAACCAGGCCTAGCGCCACCCAGGGGCTGCGCGCCCAGGCCAGGTGCCGGAACGCGCCGACCGGCGTCCGCTGCACGGCCCGGCCGATACCCAACTCGGCCACGAGGATCGGCAGGCCGCTCACGCCGATTCAGCACAGGTAGACGAGGAAGACGCGCCGCCACCGTTCGCGCCGACGACATGCGGAAAGCGCCAGATGTTCCCCAACCCGACGGCCGAGCCGGCCGCTGCCAGGATTAAGCCCCAGCGCGTGACCCAGGCGCCGCGCGACGGTACGGCCGAGGTCACGCGAGCAGCTACCCCTCGAACGCCTGCATGGCGGCGCCGACCCCCGCACCCAACTCAATCGGAACGCCGAGGTCCGCCAGGGAGCGCTCCAGGATCGCGAGTTGCGCCGCCAGGTAGGCCGGGTGAGCGGCCCGCCCCATGTGTCCCAGTCGGAAGAGCTTGCCCTCTAGCTCGCCGTACCCGCCGGAGATCATGACCCCGTAGCGCTCGCGCATGTGGCCGCGCAGCACCTTGTCATCCACGCCGTCCGGCATCACAACGCCGGTGACCGCCGCACCGGCAATCGCCTCGCACGCGGCCCACAGCTTGAGGCCGAGCGCCTCGACGCCCCGCCGGCACGCCCGCGCCACCGCCGCGTGGCGTGCGGCGTACCGGTCGACGCCCTCCTCCAGTACCGCCTGCAGCGCCGCGTCGAGCGCGTACACCAGGCTGACCGACGGCGTGTAGGGAAACACCTTGCGAGTGAGCCAGGTGTCCTTCCAGTCCAAGATCGAGAGATAGCTCCCCCGCAGCGGTCGGCTCCGCCGCTCCATTGCCTTCCACGCTTCCGGGCTCACCGCCAGCAACGACAGGCCGGGCGGCGCGCCCAGACACTTCTGCGGACCGGCGATGGCCACGTCCATCCCCCACCCTTCCGGTCTCAAGACCTCGCTTCCGAGTCCGGACACCGTGTCCACGATCGTCAGGACACCATGCTCTCGAGCAATCGCACCGATCGCCTCGACCGGATTCACCGTAGCCGACGGCGTCTCGGAGTGCACCACCGACAGAAACTTGATGTCCGGATGCTCGCGCAGCGCCGCCCGCACCTGCTCCGGATCAATAGCGTCGTTGTAGGGCACGGCCAGCTCGATCGTCTGCCCGCCATACTTCTCGATGAAATGCTCGTAGCCCTTGCCGAAGATGCCCGACACCAGGTTGAGCACCTTGTCACCCGGCTCGAACAGGCTGGCCGCCGCCGCTTCGAGCGCCAAGATCGCTTCACCCTGCATCAGCACTACGTCGTATTTCGTCCGGAAGACCTGCTGCACGAGGCCGCACACCTGCCCGTACAGGTCGATGAACGCTGGATCGTAGTGGTACAGGACCTCGCGCGACTGCGCCCGCAGCACCGCCGGCGCCACCTCCACCGGCCCCGCGGCCAGCGTCATCACCGGCCATTTCTTGCTCGCCATGCTCGACTCCCGCGCTACGATACCCCGAGGTGCGTCCAAACCCCAACATGGCAATCGGCCGCCCTGCCGTCCACACGCGCCTGGCAGCCCGCCGGGCATCGTGATCCGACTCACCGGCGTCCTGTCGCTCGCCTGGCTCCTGCCGCAGGCGGCCCAGGCCCAGCGCGCCGCGAACGCTGCCGACGCACGGTCTTCATCTGCACGGTCGGCGAGCGCCGCGTGCTCGTCGGCGATGTACGGCAGTAGACCGCCGTGGAGCGTGACGTGCAGCTCGGCACCGGCAGCGGCTTCGTCCTCTCGCCGCTCGGCTACGTCGTCACGAATTACCACGTGATCACCAAGCGCACCGTCGAGCGCCAGGTGCGGCGCGTCCCGGTGCAGGTCACCCTGACACCCCGGCGCCTCGAGGTGATCTTTTCAACCGGGTTGCCCAGCCAGCCCGAGTCCGCGCCCCGCCTCGACGCCTCGGTCTATGCCGTGGACGCCGGGCGCGACCTCGCCGTGCTGCTCATCGCCGCCGGCGGATTCTCCTATCTGGCGCTGGGCGACTCCGACGTCACGGCGCTCGGCTTTCCGTTCGGCCGCATGGTCGAGGTGGCCCGCGCCGGCGTGCCCGACATGGTCCCGTAGGTCAACGTGAGCCGCGGTGAAATCTCGGCACTTAGAGCCGACGTGGACGGCCAGACCGGCTACCTGCAGACCAGTGCCACGCTGAACCCCGGCAACAGCGGGGCCCCTTGCTCGACGCCAACGGCTTCGTCGTGGGCATCGTTAGAATGGCGCTGACGCGGGGACGCAGCATAGGCTTCGCGTTCCCATGAACACGCTCAAGGCTATGCTCCGCACCCACGGCCTCGCCGGCATGCTGCCCACGCCGAGCCTGCCGCTAGCCCCATCGCAGACACTGCCTGGCAAGGGCCTGCGCCTGGCGATGCCGGTCGGCTTCGAGGACGCCGGGCCACCCGCCTGCGGGTTGATGCCGCCGCGAGCGACGGCGACATCGCGCTGCGCATCGATCGCGTTGCCACGCCGCTCACCTTGGAGCAGCTGCGCGACACGCTGCTGCAGTCGCGCACCCTCGAGCAATTTCTCGCGACCAGCACGGTCGCCGCACCCGGCCCGAGCGGCCGCCCAAGGTTAGTCGCCAGCGCCACCGGCCGGGACCCGTTCACCCGGACCGAGCTGGGCCTCGCCTACACGATCGTCGGTCTGGACCACGAGCGGATCGTCGCCCGCCACATCGGCCCGCTCGAGACCATCGCCTGAAATCGCGGCGTCGTGCTCGAGTCGCTCGCCGGCCTCGATGTCGCGGCGCTTCGAACCGCACCGCTCCGTCAGGCGCCGGCGCTCGAGTGGGTGGCCACGCCGCTGGCGTCCCCCGGGGCGCCGAAGGTGACGCTCCCCGCCGGCTCGCCGGCCGAGCGCGGCGCTCCCTGGGCGTGCAACGACCTGCCCGCGCCACACGCGACGCTCTCGGCCTCACCGTCAGGCGACTTCACCGTGTCGCTGCGGGTGGCCTGGTGGGCGCAGGATCTTGGCGCTGCGCGCGCGGCTACGGCCTGCGCAACCCTCGGCCGGGGCGCGACGCCCAACGCCTACGCCGCCGCCACCGACTGGCTCGGCGTGCGCTACGAAGCCGAGGGCGTGTTCGTCGACCTAGCAGGCTGCGGAAGAACCCGGGTATCGGGCTGTTTTCTTAAGCATCATGCGGGTAACGACCGCCCGACGACCGTGCGCACGGGTGTGCGCTGACCCCGATGAGGGGGCCGGCGACACGCGCGGCCGGCGATCAGGGACACGTCGCCTCCAGATTCCGCAGGCGGACCAAGTTATGGGGATTATATACCTAAGTGCCGAACATGAAAGCTAAAGCACCCTGTCAGTATTGCGACTCTCCAGGAGGCGAACAAACACTCAGAAATCAGGTTTGCATGCCACTCAATGGCCGTGTGCAGTGTATCGACCACTGTATTCATCACCTCGTCGCAGCCTTGAACGCCGCTGGAATACGTACCGTTGCGAGTTGCTGCGGTCACGGCAAGACGCCCGGACGAATCGACCTGGAAGATGGACGGATACTGGCAATCGTGAATACTGACGCTCAGGTTGTATGGCAGGCATTAGAGCAGAAGTAGCACCCGTTCACCTGCGCGTAGTGTTTTCTTGCTTCAGTAACAGCTGAGCTACAGTAAGAAAAAGAGGTGGACCCCATCCTTTGGACAGCTCAGCGGCCAAGTTAAGGTGGATTCCAGGTTCATGTTTCTAAGCCGCTTCCGACTGCGCTGACGAGGAGCGCAGCGACGAGGTCGGCGCACCTCCCAAATCCGAGTACGCCTCATCAGGCGTGCGATCATCGAGCGACGAGTGCGGTCGCTCGGCATTGTAGAAGTCGATCCACCGGCCGATGCTGGCCCGCGCCTCGGAGCCAACCTCGAAGTCGTGCAGGTAGACGCACTCGTACTTGAGCGAGCGCCACAGCCGCTCGATGAAGACGTTGTCCATCCAGCGGCCCTTGCCGTCCATCGAGATCTGCACGCCTGCGTCTTTGAGCGTCTGAGTGAACTCCAGGCTGGTGAACTGGCTGCCTTGGTCGGTGTTGAAGATCGCTGGCGGTCCGTACTGCGCGAGGGCTTCCGCGAGGGCCTCCACACAGAACGAGGCATCCATCGTGTTGGACAAGCGCCACGACAGCACCTTCCGGCTGGCCCAATCCTGGATCGCGACCAGGTACAGGAAGCCGCGGTGCAGCGGAATGTACGTCACGTCGGCGCACCAGGCCTCGTTCGCACGTTCGACCGCTCGGTCGCGCAGCAAATAGGGGTAGACCCGGTGCTCCGGGTGCGGAACCGACGTGCTCGGGCGCTGGTACAGCGCCTGGAGGCCCATCTTTCGCATCAGACGACGCACCCGCTTCCGACTGACGGCGAAGCCCTCCCGGCGCAGCCAACGCGCCATCTGCCGCGATCCGTAGAACGGGGTTTCCAGAAATTGCTCGTCGATCCGGCGCATGAGCTCGAGAGTCAACTCACTCTCCCCGAGACCATCGTAGTAGAACGTCGAGCGCGAGATCGACACCAAGCCACACTGTCGCGAGATGCTCAGTTCGGAGTGGTTCGAGTCGATCAGCATTCGCCTTCGACCGTGACTCAACGGCCGAAGGCCTTGGACAAAAAATCCTTCTCGATGACGAGCTCGCCGACCTTCGCTCGCAGCTCCTGAATCTCCGCATCGCGAGACGCCTCTCGGCGCTGCTGGTGGTCCGAGAAGACGTCCACAAGCGCCTCCTGGGCTTTCTTCTTCCAGTTCGCGATCAGGTTCGGGTGGATCTTGTAGCGCGACGACAGCTCCGCCATCGTCTGCTCGCCGCGCAGCGCCTGCAGGGCCACGCGGGCCTTCAGCTCAGCGGGGTATTTTTTCCGTTTCTGCATGATTCCGATCTCTCCATTCTGAGGTCGGAATCCACCTTAGCAACCTGTCCGAATTTCGGGGTCCACCTCTGATCTTCTCCTAAATAGATTCGATTCTCACTCCTCGGCAACCATTGGCATCCTGTTGTGTGAACCTCATGATCCCCATTCGACTGTTGGTTCTTGTTCACGTAGTAGTTCGCCATTATTAGTTCCTTTTAAAAGATTTTTGGCGCGCCATCCAACGTGCGGTCATGCGTCTGGGTCTTCGATGATGCGAACGGGTGTCACTGCGGCCTTGGCGAGCTTCCGCGGCATCGTGCCAGACGGTAGCCGAACCTGGGCCTCCAGCTCGGCCTTACTCGGCTGGTAGGTGTGCGGCTTCACGCGGACGATGGGGAGTGGGTCTTTTTGATCTGGCAAAGTATCTCCTATGTTTCCTATCTCCTGCGACTACGCCTCTTCGGTTGGCGAAAACCCTTCTTTGGCTTTGTCTGATTGATTTCTTTAACGAAATCTATGTGCTTGCCTGAAGGTAGTTGGAACGTCATGCATGTTCCAGCTCCACGATGAGTAACCGCGAAATCTCCTTCTCCGATGACATCCATACCGATCAACACTTCGGCATCTGCCAATAGACCATCAATTACAGCTTGCCCTCGCAACCTAACCATGTTTGGCAAATACAAATCAACAATATACACGCCCGCTTCGCGCTCGCCATTCGCTGTGTGATTCCTTATAGTTCTAACAGCCTTAAGGCCCGGATGTGTCCCGAGTCTTGTAGAAAAGCGTCGTGGCGGAAGGCTCCTGCCGACTGGTTGACGACTCTACCGCGTTACGCGGCCTGATACCACTGCTCCTGCCTCAGGAAGGCCGCGAGGTCCTGATGGCCATCGATCGTACGGAAGACGATCTGGCCCACGGCGACGAGGCCGAACAGCACGGTGAGCGCGGCGGCTTCCGTGCTGAAGGACGCCTGGGTCTTCGTTCGTCGGCGAAATTCACGATTGAGATTCTCTAACGCGTTGGTCGTGCGCAACGACTTCCACATCGCCTTCGGGAAGGTGTAGAACGTGAGCAGCTCGAGGCCCGCTTCTTCCAGCGACCGCGCGACCGGTGGGCACAACGGGGTCCACTTCTTCAGGAAGGCGTCGTAGGCCGCGCGGGCGGCCAGGCCGTCCGTCGCATAAAGGAGGCGATGGTAGTCTCGGCGCAGCTCGGGTCGCGCATGCACGGGACAGGCGTCGGCGAGATTGCGTCCCTTGTGGGCGGTACATCGCTGCACGCGGGCGGTCGGCCACGTCTCCAGCGCCTTCTTCAGTCCCGCATGGCCATCGGTGACGACCAGCAACGGCGCCGGCAGTCCGCGCTGCTGCAGCTTGGCGAGCAGACCACCCCACGAGGCCGCCGCCTCGGACGCAGCCAGCTGCATGGCGAGTAGCCGCTTCTGGCCAGTGTCGGTGACGCCGAGCGCCGCCAACACCGGGACCATCACCACGCGGCCGGCGAGCCGTACGCGCAGATGAAACCCGTCCAGAAACACGACCCCGTACCGTTCGTCGGTCAAGGGCCGCTGCTGCCACACCGCGAACTGATCCTTCACCCGCGTCACCACGCGCGAAACGGCGCTCTTCGACAGGGGCGCCTCGCCCAACAGCGGCCGGAGAGCCCGGCGGATGCGGCGGCTATTGACGCCGCCAAAATAGCAGCCCAGCAGCGCCTCATCCACCTCTCGGGTCCGTCGCGCATAGCGCGGCAAGACGGTGCTCCGAAACTCGGTCGGCGGCCCATCCTGGTCGCGCAGGCGAGCCCGCGGCACCGTAATGGCCCGCGTCCCGTCGCGAGTGGTCACCGTCCGCTCGATCGTGCCGTGACGATACCCGCGCCGCCCCGATATACGCTCATGCGCGGCGGCCCCCAATGCCGCGAGGAGCTCTTCCTCGAGGACGGTCTCGATGGCCCGACGCACGCCATCACGAAGCTTGGTTTGGAGATCCTGGTGAAACTGCAGAACGGGCGAAAGGGCTGTGCTACTGTCCGACATGGCGTAATCCTCCGTCGCCGTGATCAGCGGCGAACTGCTGTTTGAGATTCAGCAGGAGGTTACGCCATTTTCAATTTCTACAGGAAGAGGTGGACGGCCTCGAGGGTGCGCCACGGGCCCTTCCGTCGAATCACCTCCGTCTTGTACAAGCCGATCACCGATTCGGCGAGGGCATTGTCATAGGCATCGCCTTGGCTGCCGACCGACGGCGCGATGCGTCGGGCGGGCGTAGATCGTGCTCCAACGCATCCAGCACCCGTGCGCACCGACACCCGCCAGCCCACAATGCGGCGCGCAAACACGGCGACGTAGACAAAGCCGCCCCAGGTTGCGACGTACGTGAAATCGGAGACCCAGAGCTGATTCGGACGGGTGGCCACGAATCGGCGGTCAACGAGGTCCACCGGGCGACCGCCCTCACCTGCGGGGGTCGTGGTGACCCAGGCCCGGCCCCGGACGGCCCCGGCAAGGCCCATCGCGCGCATCAGGCGCGCCACGGTGCAGCGCGCCACGCGGACGCCGTCCCGCCGCAGCTGCTTCCAGACTTTCCGGGGGCCGTAGACCTGCTGGTGCGCGTCATAGACCCGGCATCACTGTGATGTACGAGGCCGGTGAGGGCGTCGCCCCGGCGGGCGTAGATCGCCTGCTCCAACGCATCCAGCACAAAGTCCGTGCGCATGGAGGCCGACACCCGCCAGCCCACAATGCGGCGCGCAAACACGTCGATGACGACCGCGACGTAGACAAAGCCGCCCCAGGTTGCGACGTACGTGAAATCGGAGACCCAGAGCTGATTCGGACGGGTGGCCACGAATCGGCGGTCAACGAGGTCCACCGGGCGACCGCCCTCACCTGCGGGGGTCGTGGTGACCCAGGCCCGGCCCCGGACGGCCCCGGCAAGGCCCATCGCGCGCATCAGGCGCGCCACGGTGCAGCGCGCCACGCGGACGCCGTCCCGCCGCAGCTGCTTCCAGACTTTCCGGGGGCCGTAGACCTGCTGGTGCGCGTCATAGACCCGCTGAATCTCGACGCGGAGCTGATCGTCGCGCGGCGCCCGTGCGGACCGGCGCGTCGGATGTGTCCGCTGGTGCCGATGGCGATGATACGTCGACGGGGCGATCGGCAGCACGGCGCAGATCGGCTCGACCCCGAACACGGCGCGATGGTCGGCGATGAACTGGACCATCGTGGCTACGTCCTCCGGCGGTCGAGCTCCGCCTGGGCGAAATACGCGAACGCTTTCCGCAGGATCTCATTCGCCCGCTTCAGCTCACGGACCTCGCGCTCCAGCTCCTTCAACCGCTCCCGCTCGCTCGTCGTCAGGCCCGGCCGATGCCCAGCATCACGCTGCGCCTGCCGCACCCACTTCCGCAGCGTCTCCGCCGTGCAGCCGAGCTTCGGCGCCACCGACTGCAGCACCGCCCACTCTGAGGCGTGGGCCTCTCGGTGCTCCTCGACCATCCGGACGGCACGTTCGCGCACTTCCGGAGAAAACCGACTTGGACGTCCCATAGACCCCATCCTCCCAAGCAATGAGGTCTCCGAGAAACCCGGTACGATTCAAGACCACCCCCCGCCGGAGCTACCGCATTCGCTTCATTGATGGGACCGTCGCCGTTGTGAACGCCGAAACCGTCTGTGAGCCAGACGCGAGCGTTGAAGCCGTAGAGATACGGTTTTACGTGTTCAAGCTCGGCGGTGTCGTGGTAGCAAAGTACCGAGAGGCTGACGTGTCCGGCTGGCAACTGGCCTGATCCAGACACGCCGACCTCCTAGGCCCGATCCCATCCAGATCAAGAACTAGTCGGCACTTTGGTATATAATCCCCCAAGTTATAGGCCGTGGCGGCGAAAGTGAGCTGCCACTCGACGAGTGGGACGCCGCGAGGCCGGAGCTTACGCAAACCACCGACGGTCTGCCTCCACCCAAAGACCTGTTCCACGAGTTTTCGTTTCCGCTGACTCACGTGAGAACCCGCATGCCGGGTGGGCCGACCATCAATCGCCCGCCAGCGGACCTTCTGCGCCACGTGGGGCGTGACGTCCCGGACGCGGACATCGGCGACGAAGCTCGCCACATCGTAGCCCTTGTCTGCTCCGACCGTGCTGCCCGGCGGCGCGCTGGCCTCCAGCAACAGTGCCGCCGCCTCGCGTTCGGCGGTCCCCGTCGCGTGGGTCGCACAGACGTTGGCGACGAGCCCCTGCCGATTATCCAACAGCACGTGGCCCAGAGACGCCAGCTTCGCCTCCTTCCCTTGGCCCTTCCGATGCAGCATCGCCGCCGGATCAGTCGTCGACTGGTGCGTGTCGTTGCGCCGCCGCTCGCCGTGGAAGTCGACCGTGGGATTCCCGGGGTCATCGGGGGGCGCGCGCGGCGCGGCGTCCCGGCATCGGAAGCTCTTCAGGCTGGCCCAGGCTTCCAACTGCGTCCCGTCCACCGTGAAATGCTCGTCCGAGAGCAGACCGGCCGCCCGGGCGTGGGCCTGGACCGCATCAACGAAGGCGGCCGCGCCATCCCCCGCCAGCAGCCGGTCACGATTCTTGGTAAACGTCGTGGGATGCCAGACCGGGTCGTCCATATGCAAGCCGACGAACCAGCGGAACAGCAGGTTGTCGTTGAGCTCTTCCAGCAGCAGCCGTTCGCTCCGGATCGTGTACAGCACCTGCAGCAACAGGGCCCGCAACAATGGCTCAGGCGGGATCGACGGACGTCCCGTCTTGGCGTACAGGCCGGCGAACCTGCGCGACATCGTCTTCAGCGCGTGATCCGTCAGCGCGCGGACCGCGCGGAGCGGAGGATCGGCCGGCACGCGCTGTTCCGGCGACCGGTAACTGAACATGTGATGGGTCTGCTCATCGTGTCCGCGCATGAGGTGGCTCCCTTCAGCAATATTGGGAGCATGGGAGTACGCCGGGATCGATCTGTCGATCCCATTCCACGGACTTTTTCAGCAGCCTGCTAGGCGATACCGGGATGATGCAGATCGAGGTCGGCGGGCCCGCATCCACGATACCCCTGGTGCGAGGCCTCCTCGACGGATGGGCCGACCCGCGTTAGTCAGCCAGGCCGAGGTTCCTGAGGATCGCGCCGGCCGAGTGTGCCTTGTTCAGGCAGTAGAAGTGCAGCCCCGGCACGCCTTCGCGGACCAGCGCCTCGCACTGTGCCGTCGCATACTCTATGCCGAACGCGGTCGCCCCGGCGTCGTCCCCCGTCAGCGCCTCCAGCTTCGCCTGCAGCGGCGCCGGAATCTTCGCGCCGCAGAGCTGCGTGAACCGCGCAATCTGGCCTGACGAGAGAATCGGGAGCACGCCCGGGCAAATCGGCACTGTCACGCCGAGCGCCTTCACCATGTGGTCGCGGAACTCCAGGAAGTCGGTGTTGTCGAAGAAGAGCTGGGTCAGGATGAAGTCGGCCCCGGCGTCTACCTTCCGCTTCAGGTAGCCCCAGTCGGTCCGCTTGCCGCCCCCACAGGCCATGTGGCCCTCCGGAAACCCAGCCGTCCCGATGCAGAAATCTCCGTGCTCCCGGATGAACTCCACGAGCTGGTACGAATACTCGAACCCCCCCTCCGGCTTGACGAACTCCGTCTCACCCGCCGGCGGGTCACCCCGCAAGGCCAGGATGTTCCGGATGCCGAGCGCCTGTGCCTCGTCCAGAATGCCGGCAATGTCGTCCTGCGTGTGCCCGACGCAGGTCAGATGCGCCATCGCCGTGACGCCGTACCGCTTCTGGATCGCGTCCACCAACGTCAACGTCTTCGTCCGTGTGCTGCCGCCCGCGCCGTAGGTCACCGAGCAGTACGCCGGCCCCAGGTTCAGCAGCGCCGGCAGCGTCTCGTCCAGCAGTCTCCGGTCGCCCCGGTCTGTCTTGGGCGTGAAGAATTCGAGGGAGATGACCGGCCGATCCCCAGCTTGCCGCGCGGCATGGATGTCGCGGATGAGGTCGATCGACCGGCCGCGCGATCGTGTCATCACCCCAGTCTATCGGATGATTCACACGGCGTGAGAGGGGATGCACCTGCGAGCGAGCCGAACCGAGGAGCTACCTGACGGCTTCGAGTGGTTGCAGGAAGGCCGGAGCGAGCGAACCTGCGCCCGCCACGTCGACGAAGGACGGCACGACCGACACAAGGCCTGGTTCAATGCCTTCCCGGACCAGCAGCTCCGGGAGCAGCATCGCCTGCAGACGGCCACCGGGCGGTGCTGACCTCGACGTTCACCGGCACACATCAGGGCGACCTGTTCGGCGTGCCCGGCACAGGCAAGCGGGTGACCTTCGACGTCCTCATCGCCGTGCGCTTCGAAGGGCCCGGCATTGCCGGCCTGCGCTTCTTCTACGATGTCGCCGCCGCGCTCATGAAGACCCGTGCGTTGAAGGTCAAGCCGATCTAGTAGGGCTGCTAGCCGGCCGGGGCCGCAGGACCAGCGCCGCGATCGTCCCGCTGGCCAAGAACATGTAGACCGGATAGACGCCGATGGCGAACTGCCACTGCTCCACCGCCGCCAGGTTCACGGCGTTCCCGGCGATGAACAGCGCCCAGGCCAGCCCGTCCTCGGTCTCCGGCGCGCGGTAGGCCTTTCGGATGGTCGGCACGGCGCCTGAGAAATCGACGCCGAGGGTCATGATCAGGGCGACCAGCGGAGAGTTGAACAGCCACCAGAGCAGCAAGCCGCTGCCCGCGCCCAGCAGGCAGTTCCGGTCGAGCGTCGTCCAGCCACCTTCGCCGTGGCGAATCGCCAGGAGCGCCGTGACGAGCGGGCCGACGGCATAGCTGACCGGCACCCAGATGGTGTTCTCCGCGCCGGAGGAGTAGTAGCTGGCCCCGAGGACCAGGCCGTTCACCGTCCAGATCCACCAGGTGGCCCGATTCGGCCGGGTGTGCCCCCTCAGAATGGCGATGATGTAGGGCACGAAGGCGGCCAGCGACAGCAGCCCGGCGAGGCGCCCGGCCATGACGGTAACTGGTGGCATCGTGCGGCTCTCATTCTCACCCGTGGTCATCAGGTACGCTCGTCAGGGCTCCGAGGGGCCCACCAAGGGTAGACGAGTATAATGCACTGCTCGTTGGGCCGGGGCTGCCACGCGTCGCGTGGCGCCGCCATCATCAACCAACTTCGCACCGACCCGAATTTCTCGAAGCCCAAGATTCGCGTGGTTAATCGGTCGTCGGACTACATCACCCTGGTGCAGCGCCGGGCGAAGAAGAAGCTACCGGCGAACTCGGCGATGCCGGGCGAGCCGCTGCCGGACAACTACCGCGGCACGCGCCTCACGGACTGCGTGAGGATCGATCGCGAGGTGGAGGTGCAACTGGAAGGCGACTAGTCCAGGCTGATCGACATCTCGCACATCGGCGCGAAGTTCATCTCACCCTCCGCCAAGCGTCCCGGACAGCGCGTGCGCGTTTCCCTGGCGGCGAACAAGAAAGGTGCTATCAAGCTGGTCGCGATAGTCGCCTGGTCCTCCTTCGAGCCGGCGTCCGGATCGCGCAGCGCAGGGTATCGGGTCGGCGTGGTGTTCATGGACGCCGACGCCGATCGGCTCAAAGCGCTCTGCGAGCGCTACCACGCCCCCTGATCGCGAGCGGGCCGTCAGGACTCAGTTCGGCTGCGCCGCCCCGCCCCACTGGCGGGAGATGATCTAGCGGAGCGCCGGGCGGGACATCGCGAAGTTCCGGGGCTGCCGCTCGCCCGGAAACCATTTCCAGAGAAACGCGCCACGAATGCTCGGCTCGGATGCGACGGCGCGCAGCGCGATCGTCAGCAGCCGCTCCTGAAGCGTCTCGGCGTCCGCGCCGCCACCCTCGTCATCCCACGGCTCGTACGGCGCGCTGGCGGCGTTGTTGTAGCCCAGCTCTGCGAACAGGATGGGTTGCCCGACCCGCCGGCTGAACCGGCGCATGCGCCGCAGGATGTCCTGCCACCCCGCCTCCAGCTCGGCGTCGGCCGGCGCCAGTCGCTCGTCCGGCCTCTTGCGTCGGTCACCACCGGGAAGTACGCCTGGATGCCCACCAGATCCACCGCGTCCCAGAATGGCACCCGCTCATAGTCGGTCCAGTTCGCGGCGTAGGTCAGGACGCCCGGAAACACCTCGCGCACCGCGCTGATGATGGCGCGCCAGCGCGCGGCATGCCCGGCGTCGAGGACGCCGACCGTCCGATCGAGCTCGGTGCCGACGGCGAACGCATCGGCCCCACGCGAGAACCTGGCAACATCGGCGATCCAGGCGGTGTAGGTCGAGAAGAACCTGTCCCAATCCGCCTCGCTGTCGAAGGCAATCTCCCCGCGCCACGCGAAGCCGCTGCGCCAATGCGCCAGATGGGGCTTGATGAGAATTTTCATTCCCTGACGATGGGCTTCGGCGATCGGCCGCGTCAGCCACACCGGTGCCTCGGTCGTGTCGCCGTCACGCCGGCGCCAGCTCACCCGCCCATCACGCTCGATGCCACCGTAGGGGTGAATAGCAATCCAGTTGCTTCCCAGCGAGCGCATCTCCCCGATCGTGCCGACCATCGCGTCCGAGCCCCAGTCGCGTCCACCGCGCGGGGTCGACACCGTGATGCCTTTAACAACGCCAACGCCGACACCGATGTCGTCGTTCTTCGCCGGCGCCGCCGGCCGGCCCGCACTGGCCAGCGGACTCGCCACACCAAGGGCGCACCCCACAGAGCCAGGAGTCGCGTCATGAGCAAGAGGCCGCCATTCTATCGCTCTCGGGCGAACTTCTCCCATTCTCGTTTCGGCCAGCGCCCCGTCGTGAAGCCGATGAGCCCGTGCGTGAAGACGGTGGGCATCCGAGCGTTATCCGTGGCTCCGCGGCCCGAAACGTGAAGTAGAATGGCCGACATCCGCCGCGGCTGATGCCGTCGGCGGCGAAACGCAGCGCGACCGCTCGTCCACTGTCGATCGTGGACACATCGCATCCGGTCGCGCCGGGAGGTGCGCCTATGCAACATGACACCCGGAGGCTACGCTAGCCTGCCTGTCGGGTCGGGTGCCTGGGCACCCGGCCCGGCTGCAAACCGCGCGACATCGCACCGCGTACCCTCTGCGGCCATCCCCAGCCCGTGGAAGATTCGTCGTCGCTCGGACCTCATTCCCGCGATGTGGCCCTCCTAAGGATGGCCACTCAGCGCCCGGCGCAGCGTCGGTGCCGAAAGGAGCACGACCGTGATCAGATTCGTTCTCGGCGCCCTGTGCGCCGCCGCCGTGCTGGCCCGAACAGCCCAGGCGCCAGCGCTGCCGCTGGCCGGCGAGGCTGGGCAGACCATGGCGCTCACCGACATCTCGACGTTTGGCGGGTCCACGCTCGTGAGCGCCACCTGGGGCCGGCGTTGAAACCCTCGGTCGGATCGCCGCAGGAACGCGCGTCACCGAGCGGATCCGCACCCAGACCGCATGCCAGCTGAAGATCACGCACGTCCTCGTCGCGGCAGGGAGCAGCGGCCGCGTCCGGAAGAAGGTCGCGCGCGGGACCGGCGACGTGACGATTTTTACCAGAGCTGCATTCAACGGCGTGGTCGTTTCCGTCGTCAACGTTCAGTCGGGCACCAAGACCTGCTCGATCTTCCGGGACCGGACGTTCGGCACCTCCTGAGTGGTGATCCGACCGACGGTCCGAAACCTGTGCCCAGAACCCGCCAGCCACCCGACGCTAACGGTCTACCGGCCGCCTGAGGCCTGACGGTACCAGTCGACGGTCCGGCGCAGCCCCTCGTCCAGGGTCATCGTCGGGGCGTAGCCCAGCAGTTCGCGGGCCCTAGTGATGTCGGCCAGCGAGTCGCGGACGTCCCCAGCCCGCGCCGGCTCGAAGACAGGCTCCGCCTCCACGCCAACGATCGCGCACAGGCGCCGCAACAGGTCACGCAGCGACGTGCGCTCGCCGGCCGCGAGGTTCACGACGGTCCCACAGGCCCGCTCGGCGGTGCAGGCCTTCAGCACGCCACCCACCACATTGTCCACGTAGGTAAAGTCTCGGGTCTGCTCACCGTCGCCGTAGATGACCGGCCGCTGGCCGTCCAGTAGCGCCGTGATGAAGCGCGAGATGACCCCGGAATACGGCGAGGCCGGGTCCTGGCGCGGACCGAACACGTTGAAGTAGCGAATCGTCACCGTCTCCAGACCGTACAGGCTCGTGAAGAGGCGAGTGTACTCCTCGCCGGTCAGTTTCTGCAGCGCGTAAGGGGACCGGGGGGCGGTCGGCATCGTCTCGACCTTCGGCAACACGGGCGTATCGCCGTAGGCCGACGACGATCCCGCGTAGACGACCCGGCGCACGCCGGCGTCTCGTGCCGCCAGCAGGACCTGAAGCGGCCTGTCCACGTTGGCGCGATGACTGGTCACTAGATCGTCGACCGAGCGCGTGACCGATGGGATCGCCGCCTGGTGGAGGACGTAGGTTGTCCCGTCCACCGCCCGGCGGGCCGTCGCCGGGTCGCCGAGGTCGCCTTCGAGAAACTCCACCTCCCCGATGCCGGACAGATTCTCGCGGTGGCCCGTCACCAGGCTGTCGGCGACGCGCACCGACTCCCCGCGCCGCACGAGATGCTCGACGAGGTGCGACCCGATGAACCCGGCACCTCCGGTCACGAGATAGCGCATGTCAACTCACGGATCACGAAGCTCTTGATCTTGTCGAGGGGCGGCGCACGATGAAACGAAAGGACCGCCGCAGGCGCACCATAAGCCGAATTCTGTGACTGGCGCTATCGCGTGAACGCGACCGCGCCAGGTGACGACCATTCCTCTAGCCCCGCCATTACTGACGGGATCAAGCGACCTACCCGGAGGCTTCGGACGGGCCGTCCTGATAGCGCCTCCCTATTTGGTCTTGCTCCATGCGGGGTTTAGCCTGCCATCCGCCTCACGGCGAACGCGGTGCGCTCTTACCGCACCTTTTCACCCTTACCGCGACGCGCGCCCGTGAGGGCTGCGGCATCTCGGCGGTATATTTTCTGTGCCACTTTCCTTCAGGTCGCCCCGACCGGGGATTACCCGGCGCATTGCCCTGCGGAGTTCGGACTTTCCTCCCCGGCGATGCGAGTGATCGCGCCGCCGCGGCGGTCGTCTAGCGGTCTGCGACGGATTGTCAAAGAACTCACGCGGCCACGCCGGTCGCCCGGCTTAGCAGCCCGTGGTGGAACTCCCGCTGCATTTGACCGCCGCTGCATCCCGCCCCGCGGCGTTACTCGTCGGTCAAATACTCTCGGTATTCTCCCTCCTCGCGCCTGGCGGGGCGGGCGTCTCGACGGTCTCGGTGCGACGCGGGAGTTTCACCACGGGCTGCTAACCGTCCTGCTCCTGGTTGATCTGGTATTGCTCGAGCTTCTTGTACAGGTTGCTGCGCTGTGTATCGATGAGCGCGGCCGTCTTCGAAATGTTCCAGCCGTGCGCGCGCAACTTCTCGACGAGGAACGCGCGTTCGGCGACCTCCTTGAACTCTCGCAGCGTGCTCGGCCGCCCCAGAGCATTATCGGCTCCACCCGCGCGGGGGTCAACCTGGACGCACGCGCGGACGTCATCGACATCGACCGTCTCGCGCCGTGCCATGATCATGAGACGCTCGACTGCGTTGCGCAGCTCGCGGACGTTGCCACGCCACCGCTGGCGCCCCAGCAACTCGAGCGCCGCATCTGTGAACCGCCGCAGCTTAAAATTATTTTCGCGCGCGAACGCGCGTGTAAAATGATCGACCAGCGCCGGAATGTCTTCGGCATGATCGCGCAGCGGCGGCACCGTAATCGGCACGACGCTCAGCCGAAAGTACAGGTCCTCGCGAAACGTCCCCTGTGCGATCTCCCGCTCGAGCTGCTTGTTCGTCGCCGCGATGATGCGCACGTCCACTTTCAGGACGCGAGTCGAGCCGACCCGCTCGATTTCGCCTTCCTCGAGCGCCCGCAGTACCTTCGCCTGGCTGCGGAGGCTCATATCCCCTACCTCATCCAGGAAGATCGTGCCGCCATCGGCCTGCTCGAACTTTCCGACCTGCTTGTCGGTGGCGCCGGTGAACGATCCCTTCTCGTGTCCAAACAGCTCCGATTCGAGCAGGTCATCCGGGATGGCCGCACAGTTGACCTGGATGAAGCGCTCGCGGCGACGAGCACTGTTCCGATGAATCGCCCGTGCCACGAGCTCCTTGCCCACGCCGCTCTCGCCGATAATCAGGATGGTCGCACTGGTCGGCGCCGCCTTCCGGACCGCGTCGGTCACGCGGGACAGCGCGGCGCTCGATCCGACCAGCTCGTGGCGTAGCTCGACTTCCTTCCGGAGTACGGCGTTCTCTGCCTTGAGTCGCCGCTGCTCCAGCGCACTACGCACCGCCACCAGGACGTGTCCTTCCGTCAAGGGCTTCTCGAGGAACGTGAACGCGCCGAGCTCCCGGGCCTCGAATCCAGTGGCCGGCGTTCCGTGCCCAGAGATGATCGCCACGGGCAAGTCGGCATCCTTGGCCGTGAGCTGCCGGAGCACCTCCAGACCATCCATGCCAGGCATCTTGATGTCGAGAAGGACGAGATCCGGCGCCTCGCGCCCGGCCAACTCCACGCCCTCCTGCCCCGTGGGCGCCTGCAGACACTCGTAACCCTCGTACTCGAGGATCATCTTCAGCGACTCCCGGATCGCCGACTCGTCGTCGATGACCAGCACCCGTGCCTTTTTCATCGTCACTCGATTATAAGCTTGCTGAACGCGGCCTCATCCAGCGTGCGCACGCCAAAACCGCGCGCCTTCTCCAACTTGCTGCCCGGATCGGCGCCCACGACGACGTAGCTAGTTTTCTTGCTCACCGACGACGAGACCTTGCCCCCCAGCCGCTGCACCGCGGCCTTCGCCTCGTCACGGCTCATGCTCTTCAGGGTGCCGGTCAGGACGAAGGTCTGGCCGGCAAGCGGTCGTACCGCGGACGAATCCACGACCGGCCCCTCGACCGTGACCCCGGCCTCTCGAAACCGCTCCATCAGCGCCTGGTTGCGCGGCTCGTCGAAAAAGGAGCGCACGGCTTGCGCGACGACAGGCCCGACGTCAGGCACGGCCTCCAGCCGCTCCACCGGGGCAGCCTTCAGCGCCACGACCGATCCGAAGCCCCGAGCCAGCGCCTGGGCGACACCCTCCCCGACGTGGCGAATGCCAACCCCATGAATGAGTCGCCAGACGTCCGACAACTTACTCTTCTCGATCTCTGCCAGCACATTTTTCGCCGACTTGGCACCCATGCGCTCCAGCCCCTCCAGCGCCGGCGCCTTCAGGGCATATAGGTCGGCGAAATCCTTGACCAGCCCGGCCTCTACAAGCTGCTCCACCAGCGACTCGCCGAGCCCCTCGATGTTCATCGCGCGGCGCGACGCGAAGTGCAGCAGACCGCGCCGCAGTTTAGCGGAACAGGAACTGTTCACACACCGCCAGACCACTTCGTCGTCCAGCCGGTCCAGCGGGCTGTTGCACTGCGGACAGCGCGCCGGCATCACAAACGGCTTCGGCGCCGCCTTGCCGCGGCGCCGCCGGCTCGGGATCGCCTTCACGATTTTCGGAATGACATCGCCGCCTTTTTCAATGATCACCATGTCTCCGGCGCGCAGGTCCTTCCTGGCGATCTCCTGCTCGTTGTGCAGCGTCGCCCGTGAAATGGTCGAACCACCCAGCCGCACCGGCTCCAGCACCGCGTAGGGCGTCACCGCGCCGGTGCGGCCAAGGTTCACCTCGATGCGGGTTAGCCGGGTTGTTGCCTGCTCCGCGGGGAACTTGAACGCGATGGCCCACCGCGGAACTTTCGCCGTCGCGCCGAGTCGATCGCGCAGCGCCACATCGTCCACCTTGACCACGACGCCGTCGATGTCGAAGTGCAGTTCGTGCCGCCGCACGCTCCACGTTCGACAAAACTGGAGCAGGTCGGCCACATTCGCGCAGCGCTCCCAGTGCGGCTCGACCGGCAGTTCCCAGGCCGACAAGGCCTCGAGCGTCTCGCCGTGGCCGCCCGGCCGGGGCATGCCGGTCGCGCCTCCCGCATTCAGCACCTGATAGACATAGGCCCCGAGCCCACGGGCCGCGACGAGCGCCGGATCGAGGTTCCGCATCGTACCGGCCGCCGCGTTCCGCGGGTTGGCGAAGAGCGCCTCCTCCCGCTCCGCTCGATCGGCGTTCACGCGGTCGAACGCCTGCCGCGGGAGGTAGATCTCACCGCGCACTTCAATGCGGCCCGAGGGTCCATCACGCAGGCTGAGTGGGATCGCCCGAATGACGCGAACGTTCGAGGTGACATCCTCACCGCGCGTGCCGTCACCTCGCGTCACGCCGCACCGCAACATCCCGTCTTCGTAGGTCAGCGCAATGCTGAGGCCGTCGATTTTCAGCTCAGCCACGTAGTGCGGCATCTCCCCGTCGGCGAGCCCCTTACGCACCCGTTCGTCGAACGCTTGCAGCTCGTCTTCGTCGTACGCATTGTCCAGACTGAGCAGGGGCGCCGCATGGCTCGCCGTCTCAAAGCCGTCGACCGGGCTGCCGCCGACACGCTGGGTCGGTGAGTCCGGCCTCACGAGCGTCGGGTGCTCGCGCTCGGCCGCCTCGAGCTGCTTCAGGAGCCGATCGAACTCGGCGTCGCTGATCTCGGGATTGTGGAAGACGTAGTACCGTTGATCGTGGTGACGGATGCGCGCCCGAAGATCGTCGATCCGCCTCGCCGCGTTCTTCGACACGGTTGAGGTGTGGAGGGTCAGCGCTCGCGCGACAGCACGTAGTCGGGCAGCGCCATCAGCGCTTCACGCTCGGGCGACGGCGAGAAGACCTGCAGGTGGCCTCGGGCTAGGTCCGCGCACTCGCGAGCCTTGTCGTACGCGCTGTCGATGGCGCGGTGCTGCGTCAATAGGCCGGTCAGCTCGCGCCACGCGTCCGCGGTGACGCGGCCGGTGCGCACTATGTCGCGAACGAGCTCTCCGCCCAGCTTCCCGTCCCGTTGGAGCAGATAGATGATCGGGAGCGTCACCTTCCCCTCGCGCAGATCGCTGCCGATCGGCTTCCCGAGCTCGGACTCGGCCGCCGTGTAGTCGAGCAGATCGTCGATCAACTGGAAGGCCACACCCAGATTAAAGCCGTACTCCCGCAGCGCCTCGGCCTTCGCCTCTGGTACGCCGGCGAGCATGCCCCCGATCTGCGCGCAGCCGCCGAAGAGGTAGGCAGTCTTCCGCCGGATGATATCGAAATGCTCCGCCTCGGTGATATCGACGTCACCCGTCTTGGTGAGCTGATAGAGCTCGCCCTCAATCATCCGGAGCGTCACGTCACATAGCTGACGGATCACGTCGAGCGAGTCGTGGGTCAAGGCCATACCCATCGACTTGATGTAGAGGTAGTCACCGAGCAGCACCGTGATCTCGTTGCCCCACCGCGCATGCACGGCAGCGCGCCCACGCCTGAGCTCCGAGTCGTCGATAATGTCGTCGTGGACGAGGGTCGCCGTGTGAATGAACTCGACGACCGACGCGAACAGCACGGCATGGTCGCCACGGTACGCGGCCAGGCGCGCCGCCATCAGCAGCAGCGCCGGTCGGATCCGTTTGCCTCCGCTGTTCTGCAGGTACTTTCCGACCTGCGGAATCACCTCGACGCGCGACGTGATCTGGCGCACGTACTCCTGCTCGACCTTGTCGAGGTCGTCTCGGATCGGCTCGAAAATCTCAGCGAGATCGATGGGGGATTCAGTGTTGGGCACGGTGTCACACGACGAGACGCCCGCAACGGGCCTCGCCATCTCTGGATCTGACCATACTCGCGCGCGGGGTGTCAACGGAGTCACGCCGGCGGCCCCACTGCGTCACCCATCCACCAGAGCGGAAAAGTTCGCCACGATAGCACGCACTACGTCGACCGTAGGCGCCCGACGCGCCTCGGCCACCGTCTCGAGCACCCCAACGACCCACGCCGGCTCGTTGCGCCGACCGCGGTGCGGCACTGGTGCCAGATACGGCGCGTCGGTCTCCACCAGCAGGCGGTCCACCGGCACCAGCGCGGCAACCTCTCGAAGCTCGTCCGCGCCGAGAAAGGTGACAATGCCTGAAAATGAAATATGCAGGCCCAGTGTGAGGGCCGCTTCGGCCGCCGCCCGATCGCCGGTAAAGCAGTGCAGAATCCCCCTGAGGCGCGCTCCGCCAACCTCGCGGAGAATCGCCCAGGTATCGGCGTCGGCGTCTCGCGTGTGCACAGCGATCGGCAGCTCCAACGAGACCGCCAGCTCGACCTGCGCCGCAAACACCCGACGCTGGACGTCCCGTGGCGCGAAGTCATAGTGGTAGTCGAGGCCGATCTCACCCACGACACGCGTCGCCTCGTCGCGTTCGACCTCAGCCCGCACCAACGCCGCGACCTCGGGCTCACAACCCGCCCAGTCACCGGCCTGACGCGGATGCACGCCGCAGGCGAAGCGGGCCTCCGGCCAGATCGCTCGCAGGTGCTCGGCCCGGCCGTGCTCGTCGGCGTTCCCGGCCGCCAGGATGCAGAGCACCCGACCGAGCCCGGCCGCTCGGGCCCGCTCGACGACCGCCGGCAGATCATCCGCAAACGCGTCATCCGCGAGGTGGCAGTGCGAGTCGAGCATCGCTAGCAGCCCGTGGTGAAAGTCCCGCGTCGCACCGAGACCCCTCTAAGCCGGGATTTTCATTTTACCTGTCCCGGAGGGCACCGTTATACACCCGACCGCCGCCGCGCGCACGAATTTCTGTTCGTCGCACAATCGTCCAGCTCCAGAGACTGTCACTCAGCCCGCGCTGACGTGCGACCGACTGGAGCCGCTGTTTTCACGGCATTTCTCAGACACTGGTCCACACGTGCGCCGTTTCTTCGCCGGAGTTCCTCGGGAAGCGGTCGCCCGCTATCCTCCCGGCACGGGCAGCGCCCAGATCCTCCGCAGCATGTCGCCGAACAGCCGACGGGTCAGATGCCCTTCTGCCAGCAGGAGCCAGTAGTCCCTGGCATGCTTCACCAGCCGGCCTCCGGTTTTCACCAGCCGCTGCTGGAGACTCGTGAGCGACCAGCGCGTGACCCGCGGCGGCAGGACCCATCTGCGCCAGAGGTTGCCCAGGTTGTAGGCCAGGACACTCAGTTGCAGGCGCACTTCGTTCGCCCGGAACCGAGGGCACGACAGCCGCGTCCAGTGGGTGGCCTGCTTGCCTTCCTTGATCCATTGCTCCGCCGTGCCGCGCTTGTTGTAGAACCGTACGACCGAGCGGCTCGGGAGGGCCATCTTGGTCACGATGAAGCCGACGCGCGGGAACAGCTCCCCTCGGTGGTGCTCCACCTTGGCGACAATCCGTCTGGGCGTGGTCCAGCTCTTCGCCTGATAGCGGAAACTCTTGTAGCGCACCAAGGGCTTGCGGCTCGGCCGTCCCGGCGGACGAAAGAGGAGGGCTTCGATTTCCAGCTCCACGCTCTTGTTCGCCGGCATGCGGATGACATAGTCCACGTCGCGCGTCTCGAGCGCGTCGTAGATCTCCGGCTTGGCAAACGCCGCGTCCGCGCGGAACGCCACGCGCGTACCCTCCGCCTGCTGCCGGTCAATTTCCGGCACGAGCAGGTCGTCCCAATCGTCGGCGCTATGCACGTTGCCGGGCCGCAGCGGGGCGGCCACGCAGTCGCCGTGCTCGTTGAACAGAAACAGCGGGTGGTAACAGACTGATTCAAAGTGCCCGTTGTACGCGCTCCCTTCCTGCGCCCCATGCACCGGGCTCTCACTCGAATCCATGTCGAGCACAATCCGGCCGGCGCGCGTTGGCATCTCAGCCTGTGCGAGCACCTCCCGGTTCACGGCCATCAGCCCGACGAGCTTCTCCTCTCGGGTCAGCAGCTCAGTCTCGAACCAATGCAGCGGCGAGGTCAGCGCGCCACCGCGGTCCCAGAGCGTTGGCGCCCCGATGAGACGAAACGTCGGGTCCGCCGACACGCGCACCGCATCGTTCAGGTCTTCGTAGCCCGCGAGCCGACTGTAGACCGACTGTCGCAGGAGATCCGCCAGGCTGAACTGGGTGTGCAAGCCCTGTCGGGAGTCGCTCAGGTGCTCGGCGATGAGTGTCGCCAGCCCCAGGCGTTCATCCAACTCGCGCACCAAAAGGAGACCGGCGTCGGAGGTGATGCGCGACCCCTGGAATGCGACCTTCAGAAAGCCATTGAACGTGAACTGAAACGCCTCGTGCTGTCATTCACCCACAGGGTGTCACCCTCCGTGGCGGGGTTCCTTGCGTCGGAGCCCCGGAAATCAAGGCGCGGCGACTGGCCTGCCGATACGGTACCACAGCCAAATCGGAAATCCGGGGTAAGGTCACGCCGAAGCCACGGTCGGCTCGAGCAAGGCGCGAAGAGGGAGAATACCGGGAGTATTCGACCCATCGTGGACAACGCCCAGCGCCGCCCATAGCAGGATGCATCGGCGGTCGAATGCAGCGGGACTTTCACCACGGGCTGCGAGGCGGTCAGCGCACGCGCGTTCCGGGCGGCGGCGGTGGATCGTCAAACCGCACGAGCGACGGTTTGCCGCCCTCCAGGCTGGCCGCGAGCACCATCCCGTTCGACTCGACTCCCATCAGCTTCGCTGGCTTCAGGTTGGCGACCACGACGACCGTTCGCCCCACCAGGTCGTCTGCCTCGTAGACCTCGGCGATCCCGGCCACCACCGTGCGACGCTCGGTCCCCAGGTCGACCTCGAGCTTGAGGAGCCTCTTCGATTTCTCGACACGCTCGGCCGCCAGGATCGTGGCCACCCGTAAGTCGATCCCCATGAACACCTCGATCGTGATGCGGGAATCCTGCACCTCCACCGCCGGTGCGGGCTCCGAACCTGATCGTGTCTCGTCGGCTGTCATTGTTCGAACCTCTCTTCGGTCAGTATTCAGCCAGACGGACGGCCGGCCTCCGCCCGCGGCCAGAGTGCAGGTCCCTTGATCAGCACACGCTCGCCGGTCGTCCGCCACGCGATCTCATCCTCCCAGTGCCGATTCGCCGCCACCGTCCGAACGCCGACCCGCTCGAGCACCGCATCCGCCCCCCCAGGCATGACCGGCGAGAGCAAGACCGCGGCTATTCGCACGGCCTCGGCGGCCGCGTACAGCACCTGGCTCAGACGGTCGGCGGATCCGGGATCCCGGGCCAACGCCCAGGGCTCCGACTCGGCGATGAATTCGTTCGTGCCATCAATGATGGTGTAGGCGGCCGCCGCCGCCTCGTGCAGGGCCAACCGATCCATCGCGCGGACGTAGCGAGCTACCGCATCGCTCGCCAGCGTCACCAATCGGTCCGGCGCCGCAGCCGGGGCCGGCGTCCTCAACCGGCAGCCGCGGTACTTGTCGGCCATCGCAACCACGCGACTCACGAGGTTACCAAGGTTGTTCGCCAGGTCCACGTTGTAGCGTTCCTCGAACCGCTCCCACGAAAAGTCGCCGTCCTGGCCGAACGGAATCTCCTTCACGAGATACAGGCGCAGCGGATCCACGCCGAAGCGTTCGGCCGCCTCCAGCGGATCGAGTGACGTGCCGAGCGACTTGCTCATCCGCTCGCCCTTCAGGTGCACCCACCCGTGACCGAAGACTTGGCGCGGCAGCGGCTCGCCGGCGCTCATCAGCATCGCCGGCCACACGACGCTGTGAAACCGCGTGATGTCTTTGCCGACCACGTGCAGATCGGCCGGCCACCACCGCGCATACAACTCGTCGTCCGTGCCGTATCCCACCACCGACATGTAATTGATGAGGGCGTCGAACCACACGTAGACCACACTGTCCAAGTCGGTCGACATCGGGATACCCCACGCCTGCCCCGTGCGGCTGACCGAGATGTCCTCCAGGCCGCCCTCCAGTAGGCGCAGGATCTCGTTGCGCCGGATGTCGGGCTGCAAAAACTCCGGGTGCTCTTCGAAGTGCTTGAGCAGCGCGTCGCGGTGCCGCGAGAGCCTGAAGAAGTGGTTCTTCTCGCGGATCCAGTCGGGCGCCGTCCGATGCACCGCACACTGCCCCTCCACTAGATCCTTCTCCTGCTTGAACGCTTCGCACGATATGCAGTACCAACCCTCGTAGAACCCCTCGTACAGGTCGCCCCGCTCGGCGATGCGTTGCACCATCTGCGTCACCGCCGCCTTGTGCCGGGATTCAGTCGTGCGGATGAAGTCGTCGAACGACACGCTCATTCCGGCCCACACGGCTCGGAACTCCTGCTCCATCTGGTCGCAGTACGCCAGCGGATCGAGCCCCAACTCCTGCGCGCGCTTGTGGACGTTCTGGGAATGCTCGTCGTTGCCCATAACGAAGTGCGTGTCCACGCCCCGCAGCCGCTGGTACCGGGCGATGACGTCGGCCGCCACTTTCTCGTAGGTCGTGCCCAGGTGGGGTCGGCTGTTGACGTAGTCGATGGCGGTGGTGAGGTAGAAGCGTGACATGAGCGGCCGAACGGTCAGTCGCGTGCTGCCGAGTCCAGATAGGCCCGCTGGGCCAGCGCCTGCACTTCCTTCACGGAGAGGTTCCCCTCGGAGGCGAGGCGCAGACAGTCGTCGAACTCCGGCGCGGCGTTGACCACCCGACCGGCGCGCCGCGCGACCTTGACCCGCACCGGCCCGACGCCGGTCTGGACCGTCACCGATGAGCGCTCCAGACACTCGCGCGTCATCTCGTGAAACCGCAGCCCGATCGTTGTGCTCTCCCGAAAGAGGATCTCGCTCAGGGCCTCCCGCCGGTCGGGCGACCCGATAATCGTCACAAGCGTCCCCGGCCGGTTCTTCTTCATCTGTACCGGCACGTAGAAGACTTCGAGCGCGCCGCCCGCATACAGGCGGTCCATGAGCACGCCGAACAGCTCGGGGTTCATGTCGTCGATCTCGCACTCCAGGACGACGACCCGCTCTCCCGGCGCCTCCCCCCCCGCCTCCCCAATCAGCATCCGCAGCACGTTGGGCGCCCCGGCGAGGTCACGATCCCCCGCGCCGTACCCGATGCGCCCGACCCGCATAGCGGGCAAGGGGCCGTACGAGGAGGCGAATTCGGTGATGAGCAGCGCGCCAGTCGGGGTGACCAGCTCGGCCTGCATGCCACTCGAATAGATCGGCACACCGTCGAGCAGTCGCGCGGTCGCCGGCGCCGGCACCGGGAAGTCACCGTGCGCACAGCGTACCGTGCCCGACCCGACGTTCAACGGTGACGACACGATCGCGTCCGCTCGGAGCCACTCGAGACCGTACACCGCGCCGACGATGTCGATGATCGAATCGAGCGCGCCCACCTCGTGCAGATGTACCTGCTCGACCGGTATCTGATGGATGGCCGCCTCGGCCTCAGCGAGCCGCCCCAACATGGCACACGCCCTCGCCTTGGCCGTTCCGGACAGCGCGGAGCGGTCGATGAGCCCCCTGATTTCCTCGAGGCTCCGATGGGGATCGCGCGGGTCATCCTCATGGCTATGGTCATGGCCGTGATCGTGGTTGTGGCCGTGATCTTGATGAAGCTGTCCCGGGCGATCGCTGACGGTGGCACCGCCGGCGGCGTCCGGCGCCCCAGGGTTGTCTCTGCCGCCCTCGTGCAGCCGGAACTTCGTCGCCGCCACCCCGGCACGATCGACCCGCGCGGCGTCGATGGTCCAGCCCTCCACCGCCAGGCTGCCCAGCGCCTTGCGCAGGTCGTCGAGCGGCAGTCCCGCATCCAGCAGCGCGCCGAGCAACATGTCGCCTGACGCGCCGGAAAAGCAGTCGAGGTAAACGACCTTCGCCATCACCTGTTCGCGGCACCCTGACGGGTCACTGTCGTCCAGATTCCTTAAAACTGAAATACCTCGACTCGCCGAGGACGACGTGATCGAGCACCGCAATGCCCATCAACTTGCCCGCCTCCACGAGACGGCTCGTCAGCGCCATGTCGTCCCGGCTCGGCGTGGGATCGCCCGACGGATGGTTGTGAAACAGCACCACCACCGCAGCTCTGGCCGTCGTCGCCTCGCGCAATACGTCGCGCGGATGCACCAGGCTGGCATCGAGCGTTCCGACCCACAGCACCGTCGCCTTGACGACCCGGTGCTTCGTATCGAGCAGCACAACGCCGAACCGATCGACCGCCCCGCCGTCGAATCTCGGCGTTAGGTAGGCTGCCACGTCTCGCGGACAGCCGAACTGGACCTTCGCCGCCGGGGCGCACGTCAGCGTCCGCCGCCCCAGCTCGACCGCCGCCAGCACCTGGGCCGCCTTGGCTCGGCCCACCCCGGAAACCCGCACCAACTCGACCACGGCGGCGCGGGTCAATCCATGAACGCCGTTGGTCGACGCAAGCGCAAGGATGAGCTGAGCGATCGCCAGAGCGCTACGGCGTGCCGCTCCCTGCCCAGCACGATGGCCACCAGCTCCCGCTCCCCGAGCGCATCCGCACCCAGGCGATCGAGCCGCTCTCGCGGCCGATCGTGTGCAACAAGACCCTTCATCGTACTACACGCTGCCACGGAGAGGCGTGCCATCAGCGTCGGTTCGCATATACTCGTCGTGTGACTGAGCTCGCAGCCCGTGGTGAACGTCCCGCTGCATTCGGCCGGCGAGGCATCCCCGCCGGCTGCGTTGCGTCTCGTTCGAATACTCAAGATATTCTGGCTCGCCGCGCCTTGCCAGCCCCGCGCCGCGCCATCTTCGGTGCCACGCGAGACTTTCACCACGGGCTCCGCGGCCGTCGGCCACCGCTGCTGGCTACGTTAGCGATCGCGGCGGTCGCCGCGTGCGGGGCACCTCCGGATCCGGAGATTCATGCTGCCCAGGGCGCGATCGACGCCGCGCGCGCTGCCGGCGCCAACATCTACGCCACCGACGAATACGAAGCGGCCGTGGCGGCGCTCGAACGCAGCCGCCAGGCGGTGTCTGGGCGCGACTACCGCCAGGCCCTCAATCACGCACTCGACGCCCACGAACGGGCCCAGGAGGCAGCCCGCATGGCGGCCGACCAGCGGGCCGTGGTCCGGAGCGAAGCGGAGCACGCGCTGGCCACCGTCGAGGCCACGATTCGACAGCTCGACGCCACGCTGCGCGCCGCCCCCGCGGCGCGCGCGGGCAGCGACATCTTGGAGCGTGCACGGCTCACGCTGCATGCTGCCGAGGAGGCCGTGCAAGAATCGCGCTCAGCCGTGGTCAGCGAAAATTACCTGACGGCCCGCGATGCAACGCGCGGGCTCGCCGAGCAGCTGCGCGAACAGATTGCCCAGCTCGACACCGCGATTGCCAAGCAGCCACCGGCACGCCGCTGAACGACACACGACACGGTTGACCGCGCCCAGGTACGCGAAATCTGCGGCGACCAGAGGACGCATTCGGCCCAATCGCTGCATTCGACCGCCGATGCATCCCGCCATGGGCGGCGCGGGGCGTTGTCCACGGTGGGTCGAATACTCCCGGTATTCTCCGTCCTCCCGCCTTCCTCGGGCCGACCGCGGCTTTGGCCTTCGTTCAGTGGGGCCTCGGTGGCACGCAGCACCTGCACCACGGCTCCTAGCTAGGCGCCCGGCGCCTCACCCCTCCATCGGCCCGACCAGACGATCTCCGCCCACCCGGTGAGCTGTAATCCACGATCGTCCCACCTCACCCGTTGTGTTCCGCCCGGTGCCTCGACCTCGACGTCGCGCCCGGCACCGCCGTAGGCCGCCGCCGCCACCGCCGCGGCACATGCGCCGGTTCCCGACGCCATCGTGGGCCCGACGCCGCGTTCCCAAATCAGGATGCGAATACGATCAAGCGACACGACCTCAGCGAGCTCGACGTTCGTCCCAGCGGGAAATGCCTCGTGCTGCGACAACGCCGCCCCGAGCGCGAGAAACCGTTCGCGCGCCGGCAACGGCATCAACACGACGCACTGCGGATTACCCACGCGTAGCCGAACGGCCTCGAGTGCCTCGCCGGCTGTCGTCAAGGCGATCGGCTCGACCTCCTCCGGGTGCCCCATTGCGGTCTCGAAGGTAAGACGGCCCCCCTCCTGGCCGAGACACGTCACGCGCTTCGGTCCGGCGTCGGTCTGAATCACGATGCGTGTTCCCGCGGTCGCCGCCGAGGCTGCACCGTTTGGATCCAGCATGCCCGAGACGGCGAGCGCGGCTAGGCAGCGCACGCCGTTTCCCGAGACCTCGGAATCGCTGCCGTCGGCGTTGACGAGCTGCATGGACGCGCCGTTCGACGTCGGCGCGTAAAAAATCAGGCCATCCGCGCCGACCCCCTGATGGCGGTCGCACACGCGCCTGGCCCAGGCGGCGCGCCGGTCCTCCGCGATCGGCTCGGCCGACGTGAACAGGAAGTCGTTCCCGTAGGCGTGCACCTTGATGAGGTCGATCACGACATCGCTTCCAGGTCTGACACGCGCAGGACGATCCTGAGCCCGGGCTGTTAGGGGATCTGAAACGCCTGGAACACGTAGGTGAACCCTGCCGTGACTCCCACGCTTGGGTCAACGCTGGTGGCGCCGACAATGACGGCAGCATCGACGCGCGCCGATCCGCGGGTGTAGCGGGCACCGAAGCGCATCGTCGCGCGACCTTCGGTCCCCGGCGGCGGCGTGCCCGCCCGAGTGTCGTGTCGCCCGTTGATTTCCCCGACCACCTCTAACCCCTGCGCGACGGCTCGGGCCAGCGATACCCCATACGTCAAGACATCGTTCTGCCGGTCGCCCCGGGTCGGGTCCGGCAAAATGCCGAGGCCGACGTTACCGACGACGCGGACCGATTGCACGGTCTTGCCGACCAGGAACGAGACGAAAAAATCGGTCGTGTCCAGGCCGAGGCCGTTCTCGTTGCTGGCATTCGGCAGCTTGGTGGCGAACCGGAGGCCGAACGCCGGCCGCCCGGCCGTTTCCCCAGCCAGCCTCATCTTCGTGGCGATGACGAGGTCCTCGACACTGCGCGTCGTCTCGCCGGCCACGTCGAGCACATTGTCCAGCGGTGCATCGAAGCGGCCCTGAATCGTCAGGCGATTGAACCCACCGTCAATCTGAATCTCCGCAATCGAGCTCACCCCGATGCTGACGCCGGCGGTCGGCACGCGCCACAAATTCCCTTCGAGGCCGGACACGGTGAATCGTTGGTCGCGCAGGTAGTCGACGCCGACTTCCACGAGGACGACGCCCGCACCAACCGTCTCCGGATCTTCGGTCAGCAAGGGCCGCTGCTGAGCCGCCACGGCCACCGGCCAGGCGGTCATGCCCAGAACGGCCGCCCAGCAGCCCGTGGAGAAAGTCCAGCGTCGCACCGAGGCACCTCCTCGGACTTTCACCGTGGGCTGCCAGGCTCCGAACGTCCTGCGAATCATCCTCACGACTCCTCCTTGCGCGATCTCACCAAGCCACCGTCGCCCAGCGGCAGGGAGTGGTTGGCCAGTGCGAGCAGGCCGCCCGCCGCCAGTCCGAGCCAGAGGCCCGTGCGCACAGCGCCTCCCTCGAGCGACAGCCCTGCGGCTCTCACCCACAGCCGCGCGACACCGGCCAGCACGCTTTCTCCAAGGACGGCGAGCAGGAGGCAACTGCTCCGGTGACATGCCGCGACTCACCTCAGAAGCGCTTCTCGCTGTCGAGCAGCAGCGTCACCGGTCCGTCATTGATCGACGCGACCTGCATCCTAGCGCGGAATTCGCCGGTGGCCACCGTCGTCCCCGCCGCGCGCAGCCGAGCCACCAACGCCTCATAGAGAGTCCTCGCCTGATCTGGCGCCGCGGCCGCGTCGAACGACGGCCGTCGCCCGCGCCGGCAATCGCCGAACAGCGTGAACTGGGAGACGACCAGCACGCTCCCCGCCCCGTCGGCCAGCGCGCAGTTCATCTTCCCATCCGCATCCTCGAAAATCCGGAGTCTGAGAATCTTCCGGGCCAGGTAGTCCACATCCGCGTCGCGGTCCGTGCCCGTGACCCCAACCAAAACGAGGAGACCGCCTGCAATCTCTCCTGCGACCCGTTCACCCACCGTGACGCGCGCCGAGCGCACCCGCTGGACTACCGCCCGCACCGGTCACCTTCGCACGCGCGCACCGGAGATCGCGTCGGCCCGCGCCCGCCGCGCCGGCCCGGGATTGAGCCGAATATCCAGTAAGTTGAAGTCGACAATCGCCTTGGTCGTACGTCGCGCAAGACGCGCCTCGAGTGCGGTACGCTATCTCCTGTTTCGCCCATCCGAGATCGGCGCCGCTACGCCGGGCTGATTCCGATCCTACACGACGACGCGCCGCTCCAGCGCCTGGCAGGCCGTGGTACCCGCCCTGACCGAGATGGGAAAGGAACGCGATGACCACTCTACGGGCTGCTCGCCTCCGCCGCGTCGGCCGGCACTCCGGTCATCTGTAAGGCAACCCCCAGAAACCGGCCATCGCCGTTGGTCGAATCTCGCAAGCGGGGCACGAATCCGTTGCGGGTGATCACCGACAGCACGAAGCCATAACCCGATCGGGCGTAGACGCTGCTCACCGGCAGCTGGATGTAGGCCGGGCGCCCTGGGTCCAGATCCACCGTTCGACTGGCGCCGCCAGCCGCCAGGGTGACTCGGTCGCCGACCGGCGACCGTAGCTCGACCTCCAACGCCACCAACCGAACGGCGCTGCGCACGACAACTTCGGCGTGTGACCGCCCTGACACCCAGATGCCCGACGCGTCTGGCCGCGCGGCCCGGTCGTCGAGAAAATAGAGCAGGAACTCGCGATCGCGGCCGTAGCGAATCCGCGACCGACCCTGGTCGAGCATGACCGGCAGGTCATTGACCATCGTCAACTCGACCGGCAGCGCACGGAGCAGCCCCCGATCGGCGTACAGCCAGGGCCGCTTCACGGCAACAAATGGGTCGACGAGAATATGGGCGACGAACAGTAGTCCTCCGAGCCAGGCGACAATGCCCGGGACCATCGACCGGGCGGCCGGCAGCAGGAAAAACAGCGTCGGATAGACGCTCAAGAAGTACCGGTTGCCGGCTGGCCCGCCCCCCCCGGACCACGTGTTCGGAAGCATGACGAGCAGGCCGAACGCAGTCGCGGCCGTGGCGACCGCAATCATGACGTGCCAGCCCGCCAGCGTGCGGCGTCGCCAGAAGGCCCACGCCGCGATGAACATGCCGGGAAAGAAGTACGGCAGGAGGCCGAAGTGCCGGCCTGCGAACAGGTAGACGACGTTGTGCCCAAACTGCGTCAGGTAGGTGCGCGACGTCTCGCGCACCGCGATCTCGTTGGTGCTCACGCCGACGCCGAGCTCGTCAAAATTGGCGCGCTCCGCTTCGAACGGAAACCGTCCGAAGAAGGTCCTCCGGTCGCCACCCTGATAGTTCCACTCCCCGGAGACGATCGCATTAGCACCGAACCCACCCAGGACGACCGCGACGAAGACGACCCCGACGCCCAGCCCGTCCAACATCCGCTTGCGCCACAAGGCCAGACCAATCAGCGGCAACACGAGCAGGACGTTGCTCGGCTTCGAGAACGTCGCCAAACCCAGCAGCGTTGCCGCCGCCAGGTCGCTGCGTGAGCCGCGGAGCAGGCCGGCCGCGCCGCGGCCGGGCGCCGCCCGCACTTCCTTGTACAGCCAGGCGAAATAGCCGAAAAAGATGAGCGAAAAGTTGAAGATCTCCGACGTGAGCCAGATACCGTAGAGCGGAACGATGGACCCGCCGACGAATCCGCCCGCGACGAGCCACGCCGCCGGCCGGGGCATCCGTGTCGCCGCGAACGTGGCCCCGGCCACGACGACCCCGACCAGCAGGAGCGCGTGGAACACCCAGAGGCCGTTCAGCCCGAAGAGTTTCACGAACGGTGCCGCGACCAGCGAATAGATGAATGCCTTGCCGAAGTACAGCCTGTCGGGATCGATGACCGCGGTGCGACTGACATGCACGAACGGCCACCGTCGGTCGAGCGACAGTTTGCGGCCTGCGCTGCGCTTCAGAAAAATACCATCGGGCCCGCGACCATATACTCGCCAGAAGCGCAGCAGGTCCCGTCGCTCGAAGGCGAGGTCGCCGTCATGGGCGACGCTCAGCGCCATGGTGACATACGACGCTTCGTCGCCCTTGACGCCGTACGCCGTGCGGACCACGTCCAGCGAGAGCGCCGCCACGAGCAGCAGGCCAGCAGCGATCAGCACGAAGGGCAGGATGGGATCGCGCGTGGCCTCCCAGGTCGATGCGCGGTTATCGCCGGGCTCGTGCGGCGATGCCAGGGAGCCCACGCTCATACTATATACTAGCGATTCGCGGCGCTCCGACGAGACGATCGAGACCGCGCCGCCGCCGCAGACTGTTTCCGTTCCCCGTCGACGGCCGCCGCAGCCGTCCCAGCCGACAACTCGGGATCACGCGCCGCGCTCCTGGCGAAGACCACCGTCAGCGTCTCGGTGCTGGCCTTCCTGCTGTCGAGGACCGGCGTCGCACGGCTAGTAGCCCGTTGTGAAAGTTCAGCGTCGCACCGAGAGCCCGCTAAATCGAAGCCGCGGTCGGCCCGCACCCAAGGCGCGAGGAGGGAAAATACCGGGAGTATTTGACCCATCGTGGATCACGCCCAGCGCCGCCCATGGCGGGATGCATCGGCGGTCGAATGTAACGGGACTTTCACCGCGGGCGGCTCTGGGCCCCGATCGAGTCGGCGCTCGTGTTATCGTTGCTCGGGTTCGCCCTCATCCTGGCCTTTTCGCAATCCCGTGCGCTGGCCTGTGCGATGCGCCGGTGAGCACCTGCCGGACCGGCGCTGAGGACGGCATTCGGCGGCGGCATGCAACGCGATCTCAACTCACTCCAACACCGGGTGTTCGACCTGGCAATCGTCGGCGGGGGGATCTCGGGCGCCTGCCTGGCGCACGACGCCGCCCAGCGCGGTCTCGACGTCGCGCTCGTCGAGCGCGCGGATTTCGGCGGCGCGACGTCGGCCGCGTCGTCGAAGCTGCTGCACGGCGGGATACGCTATCTGCAGCACGCGCGTCTCGATAAAGTACGTGAGTCGGCCTACGAGCGGGCCTGCTTTCAGCGGATCGCGCCTCACCTGACTCACTGGGTCCCGTTCGCCATTCCGACCCACACGGGGCTGCTGCGGGGCCGCACGGCGCTCCGCGCCGTCATGGCCGTGTACGACCTCCTCACGCACAATGCAGATCGCCTCGTGTCTGATCCGGCGAAGCGTACGCCGCCCGGCGAGTTTTGCGAGCCAGACGAGCTGACCGCGCGCGTGCCAGCGATCGCTGGGCGTGACGACCTGACCGGGGCTCAGATCGTGTACGAGTCGCACCTGCACAGCTCCGAGCGCATGACGCTGGCGTTTCTCAAAACGGCCGTCCGGAACGGCGCCGCCGTCGCGAACTACGTGGCCGCGCAGCGCGTCCTTCGCACCCGCCACTACATCACGGCGCTGACCGTCTGCGACGAGGAGACCGGGGACACGTTCGACATCCAGGCACGAATCGTGGCCAACGTCACCGGTCCGTGGATCGGGTCGCTCGATACTCAGTTCGAGATAGGCGCCTTGCGCCGACCGGTGACCGACTTCTCCACAGGCGCCCACATCGTCACACGACAGATCGTCGACCGGCTGGCCCTGGCGCTCTCCACCGGCCGGTGCACGCAGGCGATGCTCCACCGCGGCGGCCGCCATATCTTCGTCATCCCATGGCGCGGACACTCCCTGATCGGTACGACCGATCGTCCATACGACGGCGACCTCGATCAGGTGGGTGCCACCGACCGGGACGTCGACGACCTCCTGGCCGACGTGAACGACGCCCTGCCCGGGGCGGCGCTCGACCGACGTGACGTGACCTATGCGTTCGCGGGTATCTATCCACTGACCGCCCGGCAGCCCCGGCCTGATGTCTATCAAGGGTCCGGGGACTTCCAAATCATGGACCACGGGGCGCGTGGCGAACCGGGCGGCGTAGTCTCGGTACTTGGCGCGAAGTTCACGACGGCCCGCCGGCTCGCCGAGCTCACGACGACGCGCCTCACGGCGCGGCTCGGCCAATCCGCCGGACCGTGCCGGACTCATGACACGCCGTTGGTGGGCGGCCAGATTCCAGATCTCACCGCCTTCACCGACGCGGCGGTCGCACACTACGCAGGCCGCCTCGATCGAGCAACCGTCGAGCATTTGGTACATCACTACGGCACCGAGCTCGACGCGGTCATGACATCGGTCGACGGCGCAAACGCCGCCGAGCGCCTCACGCCCGCACGCGAGTCGGTGGCCGCCGAGATCGTGTATGCCGTCGAGCACGAAATGGCGCGGCGCCTCGACGACGTGGTGTTCAGGCGCACCGGGCTCGGCACGATCGGCCACCCGGGACAGGCGTGCCTGCGTCGGTGCGCCGAGCTCATGGGACGCCGGTTGCGTTGGACGACGGCGGTCATCGACGAGGAGGTACGTTGCACGGACGCGAAGCTCACCGGTGCGACCGGCCGAGGCTGAGACCATGGCCTCGCTCAAGACACTCGTGATCGCCCCGACACCGTTCTTCGGCGATCGCGGCTGTCATATCCGGATCTACGAGGAGGTTCGCGCGCTGGCTCGCCGGGGCGTGGAATCCCTCGTCGTGACCTATCCGACGGGGCGGAACCTCTCAGATGTCGCGATCGAGCGGGCGCCCGCACTGCCCGGCGTCAAAGCCGCCGCCCTGGGTCCCAGTCTGGCGAGACCGGTGCTCGACGCGATGCTCTGGCGCGCCGTCCGGCGGGCCGCCAGACGTTTCCAACCGGATCTGCTGCACGCGCACCTACACGAAGGGATTCTGATCGGCGCGTGGGCCCGCCGCCGCCTCGGTCTTCCGCTGCTCGCCGACCTACAAGGCAGCCTCACCGCCGAACTCGTCGACCACGCGTTCATGCCCGAGCGAGGCATCCTGACCAGCGCCGCCAGACGCCTCGAGGCTTGGCTCGTGCGCCGACCCGATCGGATCCTCACCAGCTCGGCCCACGTCATCTCGCTCCTGACTGCCCAGGGTGTCGCTCCTGAGACGATCACGCCCTTTCCTGACGGCGTCGACCTCGACGCGTTCCGCCCGAGCCCGCCCGATCCGGAGCTGGTCACCCGGCTGGGATTGGCGGGCAAGCGCGTCGTCGTCTTCCTCGGCGTGCTCACGAGCTACCAGGGCGTCGACCTGCTGCTCGATGCGGTCCCGCAGGTCGTCAGTGCCGTCGGTGACGTGCACTTCGTCATCATGGGCTACCCCAACGAGGATCGCTATCGTGCGCGTGTGCAGGCGAGCGGGCTCGCCGCATCGGTGAGCCTGCCCGGTCGGATCGATTACGCCGAGGCCGCCCGGTGGATCTGCCTCGGCGAGGTCGCCGTCTCGCCCAAGCGGTCGCTGTCCGAGGCCAACGGAAAGCTCCTCAACTACATGGCCTGTGGCCGCGCCGTCGTGGCCAGCGATACGCCGGTCAACCGTGAACTACTCGGCGAGGAAGGCACCTACGCTCCCGTTGGCGACGCAACCGGCCTGGCGGACCGCATCATCGAATTGCTCCGGCAGCCCGGGCTGACCCGCGCTCGGGGGGCCGCGCTGCGCCGCCGGGCGGAGCAGGAGTTCGGCTGGCCCGCCCTCGCCGCCCGGCTCGAAGCGGTCTACCGCGAGTTGCTCGTGCTGCGGAGACCGGCCGGCGCCTGACGCCAATTGCCCCTCGCCACCGGCTCGGATAAAATCGCCTCCAGCAGCCCGTGCTGAAAGCCCCGCGTCGCACCGAGACCCCTCTAAGGTGAAGTCGAAGCCGCGGTCGGCCAGGGCAAGGCGCGAAGAGGGAGAATACCTGGGGTATTCGACCCAGCGGGACGTGCACCACGGCTGCTCGGCTCCCTTCAGTGCAGACGCGCTGGCTGCCGTTGTCGGTCGGCAGCTGTAAGGGCCCGCGACGTTGATCATCGAGCATGGATCATGCGTGACCCCTATCCCGCAGAACGCCAGTTCGGGCAGACGGTCGGCGGCATCCTGGCGGCCATCGGCGGCTGGATACTGTTCCGGCACGGCGATACCCTGGACTCTCGCACGCTCCTTGGCGGCGGCGTCGTCCTGGTCGTCGCAGGCGTGCTGCTCCCTCGGGCCTTGCGCTGGCCGAACCGCTGGTGGATGCGTCTCGCCGAAGCGCTGTCGTTCGTCGGCACACGCGTCGTGCTCGGGCTGGTGTTCTTCGGCGTGATGACGCCGATCGGTATCATCAAGCGGATGACTGGCTGGGATCCCCTGGGCCGGCGACGCCCGGAGCAGCCCACGTACTGGACGCCCTATCCCGACCGGCACCGCGATCCGAAACATCTCGAGAAGATGTTCTGACCGCCGCCTGGAGGATCGCCATGGGCAAAACCCAAGTGCTCGCTGGATTCTGGGAATTCCTACGATACAACAAGAAGTACTGGCTGCTGCCGATTGTCATTGTGCTGGTGCTGGCCGGCTTGTTGATCGTGCTGGTACAAGGCTCGACGGTGGCACCCTTTATCTACACGTTGTTTTACCCCGGATTTCCGATTTGGCTGTGGTACCGTATCGGCAGGCCAGTCGCCGCGCCTTGATTTCCGGGGCTCCGACGCAAGGAACCCCGCCACGGAGGGTGACACCCTGTGGGTGAATGACAGCACGAGGCGTTTCAGTTCACGTTCAATGGCTTTCTGAAGGTCGCATTCCAGGGGTCGCGCATCACCTCCGACGCCGGTCTCCTTTTGGTGCGCGAGTTGGATGAACGCCTGGGGCTGGCGACACTCATCGCCGAGCACCTGAGCGACTCCCGACAGGGCTTGCACACCCAGTTCAGCCTGGCGGATCTCCTGCGACAGTCGGTCTACAGCCGGCTCGCGGGCTACGAAGACCTGAACGATGCGGTGCGCGTGTCGGCGGACCCGACGTTTCGTCTCATCGGGGCGCCAACGCTCTGGGACCGCGGTGGCGCGCTGACCTTGCCGCTGCATTGGTTCGAGACTGAGCTGCTGACCCGAGAGGAGAAGCTCGTCGGGCTGATGGCCGTGAACCGGGAGGTGCTCACACAGGCTGAGATGCCAACGCGCGCCGGCCGGATTGTGCTCGACATGGATTCGAGTGAGAGCCCGGTGCATGGGGCGCAGGAAGGGAGCGCGTACAACGGACACTTTGAATCAGTCTGTTACCACCCGCTGTTTCTGTTCAACGAGCACGGCGACTGCGTGGCCGCCCCGCTGCGGCCCGGCAACGTGCATAGCGCCGACGATTGGGACGACCTGCTCGTGCCGGAAATTGACCGGCAGCAGGCGGAGGGTACGCGCGTGGCGTTCCGCGCGGACGCGGCGTTTGCCAAGCCGGAGATCTACGACGCGCTCGAGACGCGCGACGTGGACTATGTCATCCGCATGCCGGCGAACAAGAGCGTGGAGCTGGAAATCGAAGCCCTCCTCTTTCGTCCGCCGGGACGGCCGAGCCGCAAGCCCTTGGTGCGCTACAAGAGTTTCCGCTATCAGGCGAAGAGCTGGACCACGCCCAGACGGATTGTCGCCAAGGTGGAGCACCACCGAGGGGAGCTGTTCCCGCGCGTCGGCTTCATTGTGACCAAGATGGCCCTCCCGAGCCGCTCGGTCGTACGGTTCTACAACAAGCGCGGCACGGCGGAGCAATGGATCAAGGAAGGCAAGCAGGCCACCCACTGGACGCGGCTGTCGTGCCCTCGGTTCCGGGCGAACGAAGTGCGCCTGCAACTGAGTGTCCTGGCCTACAACCTGGGCAACCTCTGGCGCAGATGGGTCCTGCCGCCGCGGGTCACGCGCTGGTCGCTCACGAGTCTCCAGCAGCGGCTGGTGAAAACCGGAGGCCGGCTTGGTGAAGCATGCCAGGGACTACTGGCTCCTGCTGGCAGAAGGGCATCTGACCCGTCGGCTGTTCGGCGACATACTGCGGAGGATCTGGGCGCTGCCCGTGCCGGGAGGATAGCGGGCGACCGCTTCCCGAGGAACTCCGGCGAAGAAACGGCGCACGTGTGGACCAGTGTCTGAGAAATGCCGTGAAAACAGCGGCTCCAGTCGGTCGCACGTCAGCGCGGGCTGAGTGACAGTCTCTGGAGCTGGACGATTGTCCGACGAACAGAAATTCGTGCGCGCGGCGGCGGTCGGGTGTATAACGGTGCCCTCCGGGACAGGTAAAATGAAAATCCCGGCTTGGACCGTCTCATCGGAATTTGTGAAGGAGATCACCCATGCGCATCCTAGCCAGCGTCCTCGCGTTCGGCCTACTGGCCGCCGCCGCCGAGGCGCACGTCACCGTGGCGCCACGAGAGTCCACCCTGGGTCGCAACCAGGTCTACACCGTCCGCGTGCCTGCCGAAGGTGGCAGGGCCACCAGCCAGACCGTCCTGCAGATTCCTGACGGTGTCACCGTCTCACGGGTCAAGGCCGTGCCCGGACTGAAGTTCGACGTGAAGCGTGAAGACGACCGGATCGTGCAGATCACCTGGACGATGGACGTCCACCCCGGCTCGTACGCCGAGTTTCAGTTCATCGCCCGGAATCCCGAAGAGGGCACCGACCTGACCTGGAAGGCTCGGGCGCTGCACCCCGACGGGACCAGCACTGACTGGGTCAATCCGCGCGGCGAGCCTCGGCCGGCATCGGTGACCAGCCTCGTCGCTGCCGCCCAGTAGAAGGCCGAGTACCGGTCAGCGCAGGAGGACCTCGCCGCGAGGCGTGTCGAGCGTCGCGATCAGCTGCGCGGGCGGCCCCGGCTCGACGCGCGGCCCAGTCCCATCGCGGCCAGCAGCGCGTTCAGGCGGTCCGGCATCGGATGCTCGAGCCGGAGCGCGCGGAGGCTCCCGCCCACCGGCGCGTCGCCGCTCGGGTGCGGCGTCCCTTCGGCCCACGCGATCGCGTACGGACGATGTCGTCGTCGTGTCCGTCGACGTAGACATTACGCCAGCGCAGGGTGACGCCGTCTGGACGCTGCCGCGAACCGTCGCGGATCTTCCTGACCACCTGCCCGGCCGCGTGGATCCGGCGCGCCATCGCATCCGCGTCGCCCGCCACCGCGCACCACGTGAGTAGACGCGGCGCCGCGAGGCCTTTAAGCACGGCCGTCCGCGCCGTCTCGACCTCCGGCTGCTGCGAATCCGCGATTACTTGTACGTAAGTGACCCGTTTCAGCGTGGAAAACTCCCTTTAGTGTCCTGTCCCAGTGATTCGCGGTATATATCCTGGAGCGCGGCGCCCGGCTGCCAAGGCGCAACGAGGGAGCAAATCGGGAATTTGTGACCGAGGAGCAACGCAGGTAGTCGGGATGCCCCGGCCGGGAGATATTTCGCGAATCACTGGGACAGGACACTAAGGCTTCGATGACGGCCATCCTCGGCATCTCGGCGTACTACCACGATTCGGCGGCGTGCCTCGTCATCGACGGCGACATCGTGGCCGCGGCGCAGGAAGAGCGCTTTACGCGAAAGAAGCACGACCACGACTTCCCGACGCAGGCCATCGGCTACTGCCTCGCGGAAGCTGGGCTCTCGCCGGACGACGTCGACTATGTCGGTTTCTACGACAAGCCGATCGTGAAATTCGATCGCCTGCTGGAAACTTATCTAGACTACGCCCCGGTTGGGTTTCCGTCGTTCCTCAAGGCGATGCCGCTCTGGATGAAGGAAAAGCTCTGGCTGCCGGACCTCATCCGGCGGCAGTTTGCGGAACTCGAAGGACTCGACGACCCCAAGGACATCAAGCGACGGGCCAAGGCGTTCCGGTGGCGGCTCCGCTTCGGAGATCATCACGAATCCCACGCCGCGTCGGCCTTCTATCCGTCACCTTTCGAGGAAGCGGCCATCATCACGATGGACGGCGTCGGCGAGTGGGCCACGGCGTCGGTCGGCCACGGGCGGGGGCACGAGCTCACCTTGCTGCATAAGTTGCGCTTCCCAGACTCGCTCGGCCTTCTGTATTCCGCCTTTACCTATTTCACAGGCTTCAAGGTGAACAGTGGCGAGTACAAGATCATGGGACTTGCGCCGTATGGCGAGCCCACTTACGTTCCCCTCATCAGGGACAAGCTGCTGGACATCCGCGACGATGGATCGATCCGGATGAACCACGAGTACTTTACGTATGCCAAGGGGCTCCGGATGACGGGCAAGGCGTTCGAGCGGCTGATCGGCGGACCGCCCAGACAGCCCGAGTCTCGCGTCACGCAGCGTGAAATGGACCTCGCGCGGTCGGTTCAGGAAATCACCGAGGAGATCACGCTCAAGGTCGCCCGGTTCGCCAAGCGCGAAACCGGACTCCCCTACCTGTGCCTGGCCGGCGGTGTGGCGCTCAACTGCGTGGCCAACGGCCGCATCCTGCGAGAGGGGCCATTCGAGGAAATCTGGATCCAGCCCGCGGCCGGTGACGCCGGCGACGCCCTCGGCCTCGCGCTGGCGATCTGGCACCGGTATCTCGAGCACCCACGGCAGTCCGCCGAACGTCTTGGCACCTGGGTCGCGGCGCGGGCCTGGCGCGGCGCCCAGGTGGGCCTGGCCGCGCAGTCGGTCGGCGCCATGGAAGCGGCCGACGAGCTCCCGCCGTACGCCGACGGCATGAAGGGCGCGTGCCTCGGCCCGAGGTTTTCCAGCGACTCGATTCGAGCCTGGCTCGAAGCGCGCCGCCTCCCCTATCGTCGCGTCGCACTCGACGAGCTGCCGAACACCGTGGCCGGCCTGCTGGCCGCCGAAAAGATTGTCGGACTGCATCAGGGACGCATGGAATTCGGCCCCCGCGCGCTGGGTGGCCGGAGTATCCTCGGCGACCCTCGCTCGCCGCGCATGCAGTCGGTCATGAACCTGAAGATCAAGTATCGTGAGAGCTTTCGTCCCTTCGCGCCGAGCGTGCTGCGCGAGCACGCCGCCGACTGGTTCGAGCTCGAGACCGAGTCGCCCTACATGCTACTCGTCGCCGGCGTGCAGACCCGGCGCCGGCGCGCCATGAGCGAAGACGAGTCGCGCCTATGGGGCATCGACAGGCTGAACATACCGCGCTCCGAGATCCCGGCGGTCACGCACGTCGACTACTCGGCTCGCGTCCAGACCGTCCGGCGCGACGTGGCGCCAGTCTACTGGAGCATCCTCGAGGCGTTCCGGCAGCTCACCGGCTGCCCGGTCATCGTCAATACGTCATTCAACGTCCGGGGCGAGCCGATCGTCTGCACGCCGGAGGACGCCTACCGCTGTTTCATGCGGACCGAGATGGACGCGCTCGTGCTCGAGGACTGTCTGCTTGACAAGGCGGCGCAGCCGCCGTTCGAGGAGAGTGAGGACTGGCGCCAAACGTTCGCGCCCGACTAGCAGCCCGCGGCCATGCGCCCGGGCCAGCCAGCGCCGTTCCCACCGACGCAACAGGTCACGCCACGCGTCATGGCCTCAGGGCTCAGCGCTTCAGGGCCTCCGGCCGCATCACGTACGCCAGCGCAGCGCCGCCCAGCGTGTACTCGACGAGCTGCGACACCGCATGCGCGAGGATGCCCGTCACGATCGCGTGCTCGGTGGTGAATCCCAGCTGCGAGAAGCTGAGAGCCCACGCCGCCTCGTACGTGCCAAAGCCGGCGATGCCGTGAATCGGGAGCGCACTGGCCAGCTCGGCGCTCACCACTCCGAGAAACACCCTGAAGAATCCCAAGCCCGCCGCCGTATAGCCCAGCGGCACCATGATCGAGAGGACGAGTAAATAGTAGCTGCCGAACTTGCAGAGGCGAACGCCCAGCGAGAGCAGTAGCACTGGCCCGAAGATCCTCAGCGCCCAGGCTGCCCGCAGCGCGTGGGCGGTCCCGCGAAGCCAACCCGACACGCGGGCGCGCCATCCGCCGGCGGCGGGGTCCACACGGTCTGCTACGAAGAGGGCGACCGGCGCGGCGACACGCATCGCCGTATAGGCGACCGCCGCCAGTCCCACGCTGAGGGCCGCCAGCCACCCCGCCGGCACGGCACCGCCGCCCCCCACCACGACGACCGCCAAGACGAGGAGGGGGGTCAACGCGACGACGTCGAACAAGATGGCGAGCACCAGACTGGCCAGACCGTCCTCGACCGTGCGTCCCGCCCGCCGAGCCAGCAGGTACACGTACGACAGCTCGCCCAGCCGGGCCGGCAGCAAGTCCACGAACAGGTTGCGCGCCAGTGTAATCGCGACCAGCGTCCCAAGCTTCGCCGACCGCCCGAGGAGCACCCAGAAGCGCACGGCGCGGAAGCCAACCCCCATCAGCAGCACCGCCACGAAGCCAGCCAGGTAGTCCCGACGCAGGCCGCGCGCGGTGCGCACGAGTTCTGCCGAATCGATCTGTGAAAGAAGATACGCGAAGATTCCGATCGTGAGTGCCAGCGACACGAGCCAGGGACGCCATCGACGCAAGGCGCCTACGTGCGCGGCCATCGATCAGCCAGACGCAGCAGCCGGCTCCCGGACGCGCAGCACCGCGGCCGGCGACCCGGCCGCAATCGCAAAGTCCGTCAGATCCTTGGTCACCACCGAGTTCGCGCCGACGACGACGTCCCGCCCGACCGTCACGCCGTCGAGAACCGTCACCCCGGCGCCGATCCAGCAATTTGGCCCGATCGTGATCCCGTGCGACGGCCTGGCCTGATCGATGATGGCGACGTCGGTGCGGGCCAGATCATGGCCGCCGCCCACGATGTAGGTGTACCCAGCGATCAGGGTGTGGGCACCGCAACGGACGTGACTCGCGGAGAACACCGTACAGAACGCGCTGATGTTCACGCCATCCTCGAGCACGATATCGCCGTCCTTCGTGTTCACGCTCGAATACCGCCCAATGAACACGCCGTTCCCGATCGTGATTCCGTCGTTCGACACACCCTTTGCGTCGAGAACACATCCTTCATCGACCACGACGTCGTCGCCAATTCGAATCTTGTGAGGGTGCCGCAGCGTGATGCCGGCACCAAAGAACACGTTGCGGCCGCAACTCCCAAGCAGCCGGGGATATAACCAAGATCGCAGGAGCAGTCCCAACGCGCCGGGCACGTTTCGGGCGATCGCCATGGTCACTTCGTACTGGAGCAGCGCGCCCCACCCGCCGCGGCCCACGACGATGTCCTGATATTTCTTCCGCGTGCTACGCGAGGCGTCGAAAAGTTCGCGCGGAACGTTGTCGAGTTTTCGATTCACGAGCGCAATTATAGCATTCGGGTCGCGGCGGCCTCTCGACGGAGCCCGAACATCTCGGTATCGAGCACCGCCGGTGCGAGCGCCACAAGCATCGCGATGTCCGAGACGAGCATGATCGACAGCGCGTCGGTCCCACCGACGCCGACCACGCCGGCCAGATACACGAACGCCGCCTCCTGCACGCCGAAGCCGCCCAGCGAGATGGGCAGGCGCGCCGACGCCATCGCCAACGGAACGGTCGCCACCAGGATCATCGGCCGCACGTCGACACCCAGCCCAATCGCGGCGACATAGGCAATCGCCGCCGAGAGCAGGCCCTCGAAGACCGAAAGCACGTAGAACACGGCCAGCGCGACGGGGTGCTGCCGGTACTGCCCGTAGGCCTCCGCCGCCCGGCGCAGCCGCGATGACGACCCCACTGCCCGGCTGGCCCAGCGCTCAGCCACCAGCAGCGAGCCCACGAACGCTACCGTGCCGATCACGACCGCCGCCAGCAGCCAGACGAAGAGTGACTCGACACCGAGGTCGGCCAACGCGTTCGCCAAGATGAGACAACTCAGGAGCGCGACCGACGCCATCGCCATGACGCCCAGCAGCCGCTCGATGACGATCGACGCGGTCACCTCGAGCATACCGACCCGACGTAGCGCGATGACCCGCATCGCATCCGCTCCGACCGTTACCGGCAGAATCAAGCCGACCAGCGACGATGCAAAATAGGCGCGCACCGCCGTCCAGAGACCAACCGCCACGCCACGCGCGGCGAGCAACAATGACCATTTGTAGGCCATCACGAAGCGATCGAACGCGCTGAGCGCCACCGCCGCCAGGAGCGGCATGAGGCGACTGCCGCTCAGCATGGCGAGCAGCTCGGCTGGCTCGGCCACCACGAACACCAGCACGCCCAGCAGTCCTACGGTGACGCCGAGCCTGGCGGCGAGCGGAAGAGCGCCGCCCCTCGTCATAATTTATTGGCGTTCGAGACGTCAGGCCGCCTGGGCGGCCTGCCCCTCGATGAAGCGTCGGTGCCAGATGGCGACGTTCATCAGGCCCCACAGCACGTGATTGTGGTTACGGACGCGGCGCAGGTGCTCGTCGATCAACGTGTCGACGTAGGTCATCTGAAAGTACTCGCGCAGTAGCGGCGAGCCGCGCAGCAACCCTGTCATGTAGTCCCGGAGGTCCCCGCGCAGCCAGTTCTTGATGGGCAGGCTGTAGCCCTGTTTGCCCCGGGCCAGGATGAACTGGGGTAGCACCCCGGTCATGGCCTTGCGATAGATCGACTTGGTCCGCAATCCCGGGAATTTCACGTCGGAGGGAATGCGCGCCGCGAACTCCACCAGCGCATGGTCAAGGAACGGTACACGCACCTCGAGGCTCGTGGCCATCGACATCTTGTCGACCTTCATCAGGACGGAGTCAGGCATCGTCAACCGGAGGTCGACGTAACACTCTCGGGCTAGCCGGTCGACGTCGCCCGCACGACTGGCGTGACGCCGGATCGGCGCGAAGGGGTCCAGCGTAACCCGCTGCAGGAAAGCCGGCGTGAACAGGCGGTGATCCTCACCGGCCGACAAGAAGTACTGCCACCGCATGTGTTCCGCCTCGACCGGCAGCGCGGCCCCCTCGACGAAGCGCTTCAGCAGGTTGACGGCGCCCTTCTTCTGGGGCCGATCCGGCAGCCAACCCACGGCCGGCTCGACGACGTGCCGACGTAGCGGCGCCGGCAACCGCGAGTACCACAACCGGTCGATCTTCGACGCGATAAACCGGTCGTAGCCGACGAAGACCTCGTCGCCACCCTCACCCGAGAGACACACCGTCGCCTCCTCCCGGGCATGACGGCACAATACGTGGAGCGGCATCGCCGACAGATCGGTCATCGGCTCGTCGAGGTGCCAGACGCTCTTCTCGATTAACTCCGGGGTGAGCTGCTCGATGACGATCTCGTGGTGCTCGGTACCGTAGTACTCGGCAGCGCGGCGTGCATAGTCCCACTCGCTGAAAGTGTCGTCGCGGTAGCCGATCGTGAAGGTCGGCAGCTTCTCGTCGGTCGCCTGCTTGGCATAAGCCAGCACCGCCGTCGAGTCGAGTCCGCCGGAGAGAAACACCCCCAGGCGGACGTCCGACATCAGGCGCTTCTCCACCGCCTCGCCGAGTAAGCGGCGAATCCCGCGGACGTAGTCGTCTTCGGACAGCTCCGCGGACTCGAACCGCACGTCCCAGTAGGACTCGACGACCGGCTCGCCGCCCGCCGCTACCGTGAGCCGATGTCCGGCCGGCAGCTTGCGGACGCCCCGAAACATGGTGGCCGGCGCCGGCACGAACTCGTACCCGACATAGAAGTACAGCGACTCCAGATCGACCTCGCGAGGCACCAGGTCGGACGCGAGGACGGCCTTGATCTCCGACCCGAAAACCAGGCGTGTCCCGTCCCAGTGATAGTAGACCGGCTTGATCCCGAGCCGATCGCGGACCAGCGTCAACGACCGGGCCGCCGCGTCCCAGACGGCAAAGGCGAATTGGCCATCGAAGCGGTCGGCGGCGGAGGGCCCGAACTCCTCCCACGCGTGCACGATGACCTCGGTGTCGCATCGGGTCCGGAAGCGATGGCCCGCCTGCTCCAGTTCGCGCCGCAATATGGCATGGTTGTAGATTTCACCGTTGTAGGCTACCCAGAGCGTACCCTGCTCGTTGGCCATCGGCTGATGCCCGCCGTCCAGATCGATGATCTTCAGCCGGCGGGTGCCGAACGCCATCGGGCCACCCTCATGGGTGCCGACGTCGTCCGGCCCACGGTGCACGATCGTGTCGAGCATCCGCGCGAGCGTCTCGCCGGCCGCACGCCCTTCAGGCCGCGTATCGAACAACCCCGCGATCCCACACATGCGACTGCCCCTGACTCCCCGGCCCGCTGCCCCGGGCCTTACAAATATCCGTGCTCGCGGTACCACGCGGCCGTCCGAGCCAGGCCGGTCGGCAAGTCCACCTTCGGCTCGAATCCCAGCGCCTCCCGCGCCCGGTCCATCCGGAACGCCCTGTTCTGGCGAAACCAGTCGGCCCGCCGGCGGAACAACTGCGGCTCGATTCCCAACGGCATGCAGACCGCCTCGCAAACCGCCGACGCCACCCACAGCGGCGCGAACGGCAGGTGCACGATCCGGACGGGCTGCCCCATCGCGGCCGCGACTGCCTCGACGAGATCGTTGAGAGCATAGTACTGCGCGTCGCCGATGAGATAGGCCTCACCGCGGCCCTGGCGGCGTGCCGCTAGCTCGAACGCATCGACCAGATTGTCGATGTAGAGCGGATGGTACAGCGTCTGGCCGTCGCCGAACATCAGGAAGCGGCCGCGCTTGACCGCCCGGAAAAGAAAGAGGAAGCGCGCCGGATCGCCCGGGCCGTAGATCGCCATCGGCCGCAGGGTCGTCACTGGCAGCCCCTGGTCCACGAGCGGCGCGAGCGCCTGCTCCCCCTCGTACTTGGTCTGCTGGTAGTAATCCTCCGGCCGAATCGGCGAGTCTTCATCGCCTGGCGGCGACTTGATGTCGCCGTGCACCCCCTGCGTGGAGCAGTTGACGAACGCCCTCACGCCGTGCCGCAGGGCGGCTTCCCCCACGATCCGCGTACCCGTGACGTTGACGTCGTGGTACACCTGCTGCGCCAGGTTGATCTTCCTGAACACCGCCGCCACGTGGAACACCTGCTCGACCCCGCGCATCAGGCCGTCGACTAGGCGCGCGTCACTGACGCTGCCGAGGGTCAGCTCGGCGCCCAGCGCACGAAGCTCCTCGGCGAACAGGCCTGGCGCGTCGTCGAGGACACGGACCGAATGGCCCCGCTCGAGCAGGCGCCGGACGAGGTGGCTACCCGTGAACCCGGTGCCGCCAGTGACGAGCGTCTGCATCGAAGGTGACGGGACTCGTGAACGCTCCAGCGCGTGGCTTCGCCGATCTTGACCTTGTCACGCTACGACGACTTCGTCGGTATCGAAGGGCTGCGCTCTGTGTTGCCCCCTCGGCCGGGCTCGTCGCCCCGGCACTTTTCTCGCGCCTACACCGCCCACAAGACCTGAACTCGATGCTCGAAAGGAAGCCATCACGTCGGGACCGATCATCCGACCAGCCGTTCAGCCGGCCCGATTCGGCCGATCCGGGCTTCGGAACGCGCGGGCATGGTGCGTGCCGGGCGGGATCATACCACGCAGCCCTCATCGACGCTGCCCCGGACGGCTTCCACGCGGAGGGGGGCGCCAGCCGCCACCAGGCCGATGTACTATGCAAGTTACTCGTGCCTATCCGGAGTCGCGTAACGGCGTTCGTCGTGATTGCGCTGAGCAGCGTGGTAGGCGCGACGTGCAGCAGCAGTAAATCCTCTCCAACTGCCCCATCACCGACGACACCTCCGCCGAACGCCATCGTATCCCCTAGTGACAACATCGCATCACGGGGCACGTTTACGGTGACGATTCCCATCGAACCGCCATCGCCCGAAGAGCCCACGGAACCAGCCCCGCCCCCGCCCGGACCGATTCTCGAGAAGACGAAGATCATGGCCTTCGGGGACAGCATCACGGAAGGCGTCCTTGGCAGCGGCTTCACGACGTTGCATCGCTTCACGTCTTACCCGACGCAGCTCCTGGCGCTCCTGAAAGAGCGATTTTCCAATCAGTCCTTCGAGATTGTCAACGCCGGTAAGGCAGGTGAAACGGCGGGGCAAGGCCAGGAACGGATCAGGTCCGAGCTACAAGCGTACAGTCCGGACGTTGTTCTGCTCCTCGAAGGCGTGAATAGCCTGGAAGGCGTGAATAGCCTGGAAGGCGTGAATAGCCTGCGACTAACACCGGACACCTTCGTCACTATTTTTCCAGACGAAGCCGGCGACGCACTCGAGCGAACCGCTCGCCGCATCCTCGACGCTAACGTGGATGTGATCATCGCGACGCTCACGCCGGTTGGCGATTCAATAAAACACAAGCAACAGCCGATCGACGACTTGAACCGCAATATCCGGAGCATCGCTGGCCAGCTCGGGATCGCCCCGGTCGTCGACCTATTCACCATCTTCTCGGCAGATTCGTCGCTGATCGGCACCGACGACGTGCATCCGACCGCCGAAGGCTACGGGGTAATGGCGAAGGCCTGGTTCGACGAGCTCGTGCGACGCTACGAAGTCAACCCACCGGAGGTCGACTCAGATTTGGAAGGTGAGACCGGCGACGAGCCCCGCTCCGACCGGCTGCCGCCGCCCTGAGCCGGGCCCGGCGGACCTGACCTCCACAGCCAGACCACTCCGCCCGAGGCGTTTTAACCGGGTCCCTGGGTAGTCCGGACCGAATCGGCGACGAACTGCGCGACAATGAGGGTGGGCGCCAACACCTGATGCGATAGCACGGGTGACTCCACCCGTTCACCATTCACCACCCAGTGCGAGAAATCGCTCCGCGCCGTCGCGAGCGTGACGCGAATCTCCTGGCCCCCCAGGTAGCGTCCTGTGTAGCCAGTCGCCTCGAGAAATCCGTCGATGAGAAACTCGACGTCCTCCGGCCCCTTCACGGCCACCCGATACGCCGAGTCCCGTGTAGGGGTTCAGACCCTTTTGGACCATTGAGGCCCTGAAAGTAAGAGACACTTCCGAGCCAGGGGAGGAGGATCCCCATGGGCAAGGAAGCGTCGCCAGAAAGAGTCGTGCAGGAAATCCGGCGGAAGACGCGCCGGCGGTTTTCAGCCGAAGAGAAGATTCGGATCGTACTCGAGGGCCTGCGCGGCGAGGAGAGCATCGCCACGCTGTGCCGGAAGGAAGGGCTGGCGCCGAATCTGTACTACCGGTGGAGCAAGGAGTTTCTCGAGGCCGGCAAGAAGCGTCTTGTCGGCGATACGAGCCGTGAAGCGACGGCCCCCGAGGTCACCGATCTGCGCAAGGAGAATAGCCGCCTGAAGCAGCTCGTGGCCGAGGTCGTCCTCGAAAACCGCCTGCTCAAAAAAAACGTGACGGGCTCCGACTCGGGAGACGACACGTGCGACTGACGGCGGCCGAGAAGGCCGAAGTCATTCGCTTGGTCGAAGGCTCGGATCTGCCCGTCCGGCAGACGCTCCGCGAGCTCCAGGTGCCGCGCGCGACGTTCTACACGTGGTATCGCCGCTACGCCGAGGGCGGATTGGATGGGCTCGCGGCCCGCCCGCCGGCTGCGCGGCGGCACTGGAATCGCATTCCACCACGGGTGCGACAACAGGTCGTCGACCTCGCCTTGGCCGTGCCCGAGCGCACGCCGCGGGAACTGGCCTGGCAATTCACGGACCGGGAGGCGCATTTCCTTTCGGAATCGAGCGTCTATCGCATTCTGAAAGCCTTCGACCTGATCACCAGCCCGGCCTTCGTCGTGCTGTCGGCGGGCAAGGTGTTTCAGCAGCCGACGCACCGGCCGAACGAGCTGTGGCAAACCGACTTTACGTATCTCCACGTGGTGGGCTGGGGCTGGTACTACTTGTCGACCGTGCTCGATGACTACTCGCGGTACATCCTGGCCTGGACCCTGCGCACGTCGATGCAGGCCATGGACGTCATGGAGACCCTCGACTTGGCACGCGCCGCCACCGGCGTCGATGCGGTCCCGGTGGCGCATCGCCCGCGCTTGCTCAGCGACAATGGGCCCTGCTACATCTCGGGGCAGCTCGCGACCTATCTGGAGGCCCACGGGCTGCCGCACACGCGCAGCGCACCGTATCACCCGATGACCCAGGGGAAGATCGAGCGGTACCACCGCTCGCTGAAGAACGTCGTGAAACTCGAGCACTACTACACGCCGTGGGACGTGGAACGGGCGGTCGCCCATTTCGTGGAGGACTACAATCACCGGCGGTATCATGAGGCGCTGCAGAACGTGACGCCCGCCGACATGTTTCACGGACGGCAGGTCACCATCCTGGCGCGCCGGGCACGCATTAAACAGCGGACGCTGCAGCAACGGAAACGCGAGAACTTACACGGGCCGCATCACGCGGCCATTCGCTCGGATGTGTCTCTACGCAACGGCGCCGAAGTGTCCAACTTGGTCTGACGACGTACACTGTACGCCAAGACGGGACGTCCGTCGATCCCGCCTGAGCCATTGTTGCGGGCCCTGTTGCTGCAGGTGCTGTACACGATCCGGAGCGAACGGCTGCTGCTGGAAGAGCTCAACGACAACCTGCTGTTCCGCTGGTTCGTCGGCTTGCATATGGACGACCCGGTCTGGCATCCCACGACGTTTACCAAGAATCGTGACCGGCTGCTGGCGGGGGATGGCGCGGCCGCCTTCGTTGATGCGGTCCAGGCCCACGCCCGGGCGGCCGGTCTGCTCTCGGACGAGCATTTCACGGTGGACGGGACGCAGTTGGAAGCCTGGGCCAGCCTGAAGAGCTTCCGATGCCGGGACGCCGCGCCGCGCGCGCCCCCCGATGACCCCGGGAATCCCACGGTCGACTTCCACGGCGAGCGGCGGCGCAACGACACGCACCAGTCGACGACTGATCCGGCGGCGATGCTGCATCGGAAGGGCCAAGGGAAGGAGGCGAAGCTGGCGTCTCTGGGCCACGTGCTGTTGGATAATCGGCAGGGGCTCGTCGCCAACGTCTGTGCGACCCACGCGACGGGGACCGCCGAACGCGAGGCGGCGGCACTGTTGCTGGAGGCCAGCGCGCCGCCGGGCAGCACGGTCGGAGCAGACAAGGGCTACGATGTGGCGAGCTTCGTCGCCGATGTCCGCGTCCGGGACGTCACGCCCCACGTGGCGCAGAAGGTCCGCTGGCGGGCGATTGATGGTCGGCCCACCCGGCATGCGGGTTCTCACGTGAGTCAGCGGAAACGAAAACTCGTGGAACAGGTCTTTGGGTGGAGGCAGACCGTCGGTGGTTTGCGCAAGCTCCGGCCTCGCGGCGTCCCACTCGTCGAGTGGCAGCTCACTTTCGCCGCCACGGCCTATAACTTGGTCCGCCTGCGGAATCTGGAGGCGACGTGTCCCTGCTCGCCGGCCGCGCGTGTCGCCGGCCCCCTCATCGGGGTCAGCGCACACCCGTGCGCACGGTCGTCGGGCGGTCGTTACCCGCATGATGCTTAAGAAAACAGCCCGATACCCGGGTTCTTCAGCAGCCTGCTAAGGCCGCACCTGGACCGTGTGCTCGTAGCACGCGGCATACTTCGAGAATGAGCGACGCCTGGCTCCCAGACAGAGCAACGGTTGAAGCACCTCCGGCAACCCGTTCACGGCTCCCTTCACCTCCACAATCACGGTGGGCAGCGGCTGGGGATTCGGCGTCGGTATCACGTCGCGGTTAACCGCGGGGGCCGAGATCTCCGAATCGAGGCTGATCCGAACGCCGGTCAGCGGCTCGACGAACCGGTCCCGTACGTAACGCACGAGGATGACGGGCCTCAACGCAGCCGAGGTTGGGACTCCCTTCGCTCGAAGCCGTAGGGGAATACTTCGCAGCGCCGCCGTGTGCAGAGGGATCCCTGCAAGCCACGCGCCTTCGTACGGCACCTCGAGCCGGATCTTGTCGCGCCGCCCGCCGTGCCGGAATTTCGCCTCGAGAAACGACCGGCCGGACCTACCGACATGGTCGAGGTACCAGCGCAGCCGCACTTTCGACTTTAGATAATCACCGTTGAAGTTTTCCCGCAGATGATGGAAACCGGGCGTGTCGTAGTAGATGCTGCACACCGTCCCGATCGGAAACCTCGGATCCGGCAGGCACATCGCGCCCAGCCACCGTCGGAGCGCAACGACGCTCCGGTGCTCCATGCCGAACTTGAGCTCGTACTCCAGGGCGCCGCGAGAGCGAAACGGGGCCGGCGCGGCGACGGGCGGCGTGACGGTCCCGCGTGCGACTCCGTGCGCCTCATCGATGACGTCAGGCACGCTTTCGTCTGCCTCGGGTTCGCCTACGACCGACCCGCCTCGATCGTCAGGTCGCGATCGACGCGCAGACGCCAGACCCCGGTAGCACTGGTGACACCCTCGCCGTTAATGATCCACTGCCGAGGCACACCGTCGTCGGGTTCGACCAGGACAACCTCGACCGTCATGTTCGGAAAATAGCGTCCCTTGTAGGTCTCCGCGACCCGCACGCTGTCGACGATGACCCCGCCATCCGGCGCCCTGGTTATACACCGATGGACGCCCGCCTCGACGCCGCTCGCCCGGCTGCTGACAGCAAGGGGACCCGTCAGGCGGTGAAGCGTCCGTGCAGAATCAGGCGGCAGGGGAATCGCTTGACCGGGGCGCGTCGAGCACTTCCCGAATGACGTAGGTGGGCTTGTTCTGGGACTCGTGGTAGGTCCGGGCCTGCATCTCGGCCAGCAGACCCAGCGTCCCGAGCTGCACGCCGGTGAAGATCAGAAGGATGCCGAACAGCAGCAGCGGCCGGTCGCCGATCGGCTGGTTCCCGAACAATCGCACGTAGGCCAGCCAGCCGGTCACGACGAGCCCGACCCAGCCCATCAGCAGTCCCACCAGGCCGAACATCTGGAGTGGCCGCGTGGAATAGCTCAACAGGAACTTCACGGTCATCAAATCCAGGATCACGCGTAGGGTTCGCGACAGCCCGTATTTCGAGCGGCCGCGAGTGCGCGGGCGGTGGTTGACGACCATCTCGTCCACCCGCACGCCGATTTCGCTGGCCAGCGCCGGAATGAACCGGTGCATCTCGCCGTAAAGTTTGAGCGGCTTGACGACCTCCGTCCGGAACACCTTCAACGAGCATCCGTAGTCGTGCAGGTAGACCCCAGTGGACCGCGAAATGATCCAGTTGGCAATCATCGACGGCAGACGACGCGTCAGCCACGCATCGTGCCGACGCCGCCGCCATCCGCACACGATGTCGTACCCCTGCTCCAGCTGGCCCAGCAACGCCGGGATGTCCCGCGGGTCGTTCTGTAAATCGCCATCTATCGTGACGATGGTCTGGCCTCGCGCATGCGCGAACCCCGCCGAAAACGCGGCGGTCTGACCGAAGTTACGCCGGAATCGGATGATCCGGACGCGGGCATCGCTCGCCTGAAACCTCGCCAGCAACTCGAAGGTGGCGTCGGTGCTCCCGTCATCGATAAACAGCAGCTCGTAGTCCCGACCGAATTCGACCAGCGTCTCGGTCAGCTCCCGGTAGAGCTGCTCGAGGTTCAGAGCCTCGTCCAAGAGCGGAATAACAATCGACAGGTCTCGGGTCATCGGAGTCGCCGCCGATTATAGGGCCGGCGATCGCCACGGTCAACCCAAGTGATTCTCATCATTAGGGTTAGTGGTCACGAACCGCAGCCGAACAGCTGCGGCGGTGCCAGTAGACGTAGGCCCCACCGGCCACCAGCACGGTCAACACCAGGATCAGCGACATGGGCCTGCCATGCTGCCGCACGAATTCGATCGCCTGGTCGCCGTAGCGCACCGCAAGGGCCCCTTCGATCAGATACCGCGCGCCGCGCCCGATGCCGATGGCCAGCACGAAGCTGGTCAGCGACATGCGCGCGACGCCCCCTGTCAGGACGAAGACCTTGAAGGGCGCGGGCGGAGGCAGTAGCGCGGGCACCAGCAGCGCAAACATCCCGTAGCGATTGAAGCGGGCAAAAGCTCGGTCGAGCCCCGCCTTGGAGAACCGGCGCCGCAATAATGCCTCGCCTCCCTTTCGGCCGACGGCATACAGAGTTAGACAACCCGTCATCGAGCCGAACGTCGCCATGGCGACGTAATACAGCATGAGATCTTTCCGCTGCGTGACCATCCAGATCACCAGGATGTCGTTGATTTCCGGAAGTGACAGGAACGAGGAGTCGAGAAACGCGACGAAGAACAGGCCGGGCCCGCCGAGCGAGATCGCAAAGGCTTCCACTCCCTCGACGAACCCCTCCATCAACGTCGGGCTCCCTCGCGCGACGCGCCATGGGCACGAATGACGCCAAGCATTGCGCCGTGAAGGCGCGCGTTGGACGCCACCACCTCTCCCCCATGCGGATCGAACGGGTCGCCGGCGAGCGACGACACACGCCCACCCGCCTCTTCGACCAGCAGCGCACCGGCCGCGATGTCCCAGGCCCGCAGCCGCTGCTCCCAGAAGCCGTCCATCCGACCGGCTGCCACGTAGCACAAATCAATCGCCGCGGATCCCAGCCGCCGAACCGCCCGAGCCTGCCCCACGAAGCCCCGAAATAGCCCCACGACGTCATCCAGCGTCTCGTGCACGTCATAGGGAAAGCCAGTGCATACGACCGCGTCGATGAGGCCTGCCGCTTTCGACACCCTCAACGGCGCGCCGTTGAGGAACGCGCCGCCACCTCGTTCAGCGGTGAACAACTCCTGCCGATTCGGATCGAAGACGGCCGCCACTTCGACCCGGCCCTCGATCTCCAGCGCCAGCGACGAACAGAAGATCGGCAGCCCGTGCGCGAAGTTCGTCGTGCCGTCGATCGGGTCGAACACCCAGCGATGGCGCGCCGAGGCCTCCCCGACGTCACTCAGTTCCTCGGCTAGGACGGCATGGTCGGGAAAGCGATTCCGCACCAAGTCTCGAAACATGCGCTCGACCGCCACGTCGGCATCCGTCACGAGGTCGATCGTCCCCTTCTTCTCAACGCGCACACCGGTCCGGAAGTACGCCAGCTGCATTTCGCCGGCGCGTAGGACAGCTTCGATTGCCGTGGCTAGAAAAAGCGGAGGATGTGCCATGACGTGGCGCCCGGGCACCGGCTCCAATCGCCGGGGTCAGCGCAATCGCGGAGGGCGTGGCACTGTGGACTCTATCCTGGCGTCGAGGCGTCGCTATGGCCGGGCAGTTTCTTCACCATATGCACCTCCATGCCGCCCTCCGGCGCACGACGGATGTTCACGCTGTCCATGAAGCTGCGCATAAAGAAGATGCCTCGGCCGCTCGACTTCAGGATGTTCTCGGGCGCCAGTGGGTCACCCACGTCGACCGGATTGAACCCCTCACCCTGGTCGAGTACGTTGACGGACATTTCGGCGGGATCGGACCGCGGCGTAAAACCGAGCTCGACGACAATTCGCTTAGATGGATCCTCGTGGTTGCCGTGCTTGATCGCGTTGATAACGCACTCGCGCAGCGAGACGCCGACCCAGTGTACTGCGTCCTCGTCGAACCCCGCCATCTCGCCCATGCGGTCAGAGACGACCTGCACGAACTCGAGCGCCTCGAACACGCTATAGAGCTCGAGACGAACGCTGCTGCCGTTCTCAATCACGTGCAGGCGAGAGAGTTACACACTCATCAATGTCGGTCAAGCGATGGAGTCGCACGACCATGGCTGCCATCATCGTTCCCGCTCTGAATCGCTGTCGACGCGCGCTCTCGACGGACAGGTGCCACAATGACCACGCCGGCGCGGCGGCGGGCGACGTCTGCGCTCCCACGGTCGCGACATCCCTACACGAACCCGTGAGCCGGACGAATCGGTCGCTCCACCAGGCCCGCACTCGGGCGCACGCGCCCCGGTCATCCACCGGGCGAATCCACGGCCGGGCGGCGCTTGCCGCCGCCGCGAGCGCCGTCGCCGTCCTGCTTCTGCTCTTCTGGCCGTCGAGTGCCACGCCGGCCATGCAGCGGACGAGCGCCCAGAACATCCTGCTCGTATCGATAGACACCCTGCGCGCCGACGCGCTCGGGTCCTACGGTGACCGGGCCGCCACTCCCAATCTCGACCGACTGGCCCGGGAATGGCTCCGCTTCGGCTTCGCTCACGCCCATGCGGTTGTCACCTCCCCTCGCATGCCAGCATCCTGACCGGGCTGCTGCCCTTCCAGCACGGCGTCCGCGACAATGCCGGCTACCGACTCGCGGCCGAGATCCCGACGATGGCGACCCGCTTGCGCGCCGTTGGCCATGAGACTGGTGCGTTCGTCGGCGCATTCCCACTCGACAGCCAATCCGGGCTCGACAGCGGATTCGCTATCTACGACGACAGGGTGGGCGCCACCGGCCAGTCCAGCGACTTTCTGATCGCCGAGCGCCCAGCCGAGGCGGTCGTCAAAACGGCCCTGCAGTGACTCGCCGACCGCACACTGGCGTTCCTGCACTGGATGCTCGGACAGGTCGACGCGGCGACTGCCACGCTGCAGCACGCGCTCACGGCGAGTCGCCTCACCCTCGAGCTGCAGACGCAGCTCGGCGTCTACCTGGCGGAAACCGGTCGGGCCCGGGACGCCGTCAGGCGGCTCGAGCCGCTCGCCACCGCACGGGGCCCGCAGGCACCGGTCCACCTGTTGAACGCGCTGGGCATAGCCTATGCGCGCGCGGGCAACCCGGAGCGAGCACTCGCGACCTTCCAGGCACTGGTCGAGCAGGACCCCGCGTGCTATGACCAAGTTGTCAAGGCTCTCGGCGCCGTTGGGCTGTCCAATCGAGGGACAGATACGGGCACGGGCTCGCTGGAGCCGGCCCATCGTGCGTCATCCGGACTCATACCCGAGGAGCGGAGGGTGCCTGGCGGACGGGCGTCGAGCTGTCTTCGACTCGAAGGGCTCAGGACAACGGTCGGCATGGCCTCCTCTCCGGCCGGAGCCGGAGCCTCAGGTCTCTAGGCGGCGATCGGATCATCCCTCCACACGTGGTTGACGTCGAACGCCGTTTGGTTGTGGACGACGGCGAACGCGTAGTGCAGCAGCTTGGTCATGCAGGCCCCGATCGCTTGCATGGGGGCAGGGGCCGCGTGACGCGCTAAGTGAGGCGCTCGTAGTGGGCTCTCAGGCGCCGGGTATGGCGTATGGACGACAGCGTGGCCATGTAGACCACGGCGCGCAGCTGCGCCCGGCCGCGCTTGCTGATCGGTGTGCGGCCCGCGTGCTGGCCGCTTTCCCGTCTCGACGGCTGCAGGCCGGCGAGCTTCACTAACTGCCGGCCGTGCCGGAATCGGTGAAAGGGGCCGATCTCGGCGAGTAGCCCGGCGATCGTGACCCACCCGGTCCCCGGCAACGGCGCGAGATACGTCGGCTCCTCAAACCCCTCGAGGTCGGTCTGGAGCTCGCCCGCGACGCGATCGAGTTGGTCGCCGACGAAGTCGAGACGCTCGACCAGCCGAGTCACTTCACGCATGGCGGCCTCATGCCCATGGAGCGCCGCCACCGTCCTCCCGGCCTTCTCCCAGACTTGCTCAATCTTGAAGCGCCACATCCGCCGTCCCCGCCGGTGCTCTTGCACGACTCGGATGAAGGCCGGCTTCGTCAGCATCGCGATGTCCTGCGGGGGCAAGCCCGCCCGCAGCACCGCGAGGCACCCAGGCGCCGTGACGGTTTTCCACTCGCCGACGATTTCCGGAAACACGCCGTAGAGCTGATGCACGAGCAGGGTCTTGAGGCGGGCGCGCTCGCAGCGTAGACGCTGATACTCGCCCCAGGCTCGCCGCAGTTGCATGTATCGAGCGGGCAAGAGCTGGCACTTGGTCACGACCCCCGTGCGCAGCAGCTGCGCGATCTGCTCTGCGTCGGTCAGGTCTCGCTTGTCGCGTCCCATCTGCCGAGCCTCGCGCACCCGGAAGGTCGCGAGCGGATTGACGACGTGATACCGAAGCGCGCGCTGCTCAAAGAATGCACCAACCGCCTCCCACACGTGTCCGGTGGCCTCGAACGCGAAGTGCACCGTACCTCGTCCCCGGCCGACTCGACGGGCCGAGCAGCGCTCCACGAGCTCGCGCAGCCCCTCTCGAGAATGCGAAACCTTGAAGCTCGTGAGGCGGTGTCCCTGCCCATCGAGGACGACCACCTGGTGCTGACGGGTCGCCAGATCGATGCCCACGAAGATGTCGTCCAACGTGTGGTGCCTCTCATCCTGTCTCATGCTGGCCTCCCTGCTTTGTCGTGATTGCACGGAGACTATGCGGAGATGGGGTGAGGGCGCCCTTCCTGTCATCTCCATATCCTGGACAACGGCCCGGAGTTCGAGAACATCGGAGCCGCGCACCTCGAGCTGGGCGATCTCGACGGCGCGCGGATCGCATTTCAGCGCGCGGCGGCGATCGTTCCGACCTCCTCGCGCGCGCACACCGGACTTGGCGTCGTCCGCTTGCGCCAGGGGAACCGCGACTCCGCCATCGCCAGCTGGACACGGACCGTCGAGTTCGTCCCCCAAAACTACCATGCGCTATACAACCTTGGTGCCGAGCTGATCAAGGCTGGCCGTCCGGCCGCCGCCCGCCCGCACCTGGAACGCTTCGTCCGTTCCGCTCCGCCCGCGTTCTATGCGAACGACATTGACCGTCTATCGCAATGGCTCCAGGCGCGCTGAGCGCGCGCCACGTCGATCGGGACGCGTCGGCGGTCGAATGCACCGGCGCTTTCACCACGGGCTGCTACTATAGTGCCCGCATGAGCGCACCGGTGGCGCCCGACGTCACGGTTCAGCCCGCCGCCCGCATCAGTGGTCGCGTGCGGTGCCCCGGCGACAAATCGATCTCTCATCGGTACGCCCTGCTCGCTGCGCTCGCCAACGGCCGCACCACGATCGCGCGCTACGCGTCGGGCGCGGACTGCCGGTCAACGCTCACCTGCCTGGGCCAACTCGGCGTCCGCGTCGACGTCGCACGGGACCCGGACGGCGGCCTGGCGGTCACAATTGAAGGGCGTGGGCTTGGCGGGCTCTCCGCGCCGGAGGGTCCGCTGGACGCCGGCAACTCCGGCACGACCGTCCGCCTGCTCTCCGGGATCCTGGCCGCGCAGCCGTTCACCACCATGGTGACCGGCGACGCCTCACTCCGCCGCCGCCCGATGCGCCGGATCATCGATCCGCTCACGGCCATGGGCGCGAGCGTGAGCGGCTACGGCGACCATCTGCCGCTGACCATCACGGGAGACGAGCTGCGGGCCATCGAGTGGACCTGCCCGGTGCCGAGCGCCCAGGTGAAGAGCGCCGTTCTTCTTGCCGGTCTGCACGCCGTCGGACGCACGACCGTGCACGAACCTGCTGCGACGCGCGATCACACCGAGCGGGCGCTGGCGGCGTTCGGGGTAGACGTCGTACGCGACGGACTCACCGTGGCGGTCCATGGCGGCGCAGCACTCCGCGCCGCCAGCCTCAGCGTGCCCGGCGACTTCTCGGCGGCCGCCGCCTGGGCGGTGGCCGCCGCCGCCCGGCCGGGATCCGCGATCGAGATCGATGGCGTGGGACTAAACCCGACGCGGACGGCGCTACTGGCCATCCTGCGCCGCGCTGGAGCCATGATCGCGACCGATGCCGGCCCGGTGACGGCCGGAGAGCCGGTCGGCTGTTTACATGTGGCCCATCGCGAGCTCCGCCCGGTGGCGATCACGCCCGACGAGGTGCCCAGTCTCATCGACGAGCTCCCAATGCTGGCCGCGCTCGGCACCAGCACGGGGTGTGCCACCACGGTCACCGGCGCCGCCGAGCTCCGGGCGAAGGAGAGTGACCGCATCACGGCGCTCGTCGACGGTCTGCGGGCGCTGGGTGCCAACGCTGAAGAGCGCCCGGACGGATTCTCGGTGACCGGCGACCGGCCGCTGGCGGGCGGCACGGCCGACGCCGCCGGTGACCACCGGCTGGTTATGGCGTTCGCGGTGGCGGCGCTCGGCGCCACTGGCCCCTCGACCATCATCGGCGCCGACGTGGTCGCCGTGTCGTATCCTGGCTTCTTCGACATACTGACCTCGGTGCGGTCCCAGGGGTAAGGACCCGGACGGTTCGACGCCGACATCGATCGCGACTCGTGCGAGCAGACAAGGTCTACTTCGTGGGCTTCATGGCGGCTGGGAAATCGAGCCTGGCCAAGGCGCTCGGTGACCGCCTCGAGTGGCAGACCGAGGATGTCGACGAGCGGATCGAAGCCCGCGAGCACATGGCCATCACCGACATCTTCAGGACGCGCGGCGAACCGTATTTCCGATCGGTCGAGCGCCAGGTGCTGGCCGAGCTGCTGCCGCTTCGGCCTGCCGTCGTCGCCACAGGGGGCGGCACGTTCGTCGACGCTGACAATCGAGCGTTGATCAATGGCAACGGCGCGTCGGTCTGGCTCGACACACCGCTCGTTACGGTCATCTCGCGGCTGCCGCCAGACAATCGCCGGCCGCTGGCGGCAGACCTGGCGCAGCTCGAACGGCTCTATGCCGTCCGGCGGGCAGCCTACGGACAGGCCCACCTGCGACTCGACGCGTCACGAGCGCCGCTCGGTGAGCTCGTCGAGCGGATGCTGGACTGGCTGGGGCCCTGAGGCGATGCGATCCCTCATTCTCAGCGACATTCACGCCAACCTCGAAGCGCTGAAAGCAGTCCTGGCCGCCGCGCCGCCAGCCTCCTACGACCGGCTCCTGATCTTGGGAGACCTCGTTGGATACGGCGCAAATCCCAACGAGGTGGTCGACCGCATCCTGGCGCTTGCGCCGGATGTGCTGATTCGCGGCAATCATGACAAGGTGGCTGCCGGCCTCGAAGACCCCGAATCCTTCAACTACCTGGCAGCGCAAGCCGCTCACTGGACCCACAATGCCCTCACCCCGGACAACCGCTTCCGGCTGGCCGAGCTCCCGGCAGGACCACTACCCGTCGACGACCAGATCGAAGTCTGCCACGGCACACCATTCGACGAAGATGCGTACGTCTTCGAAATCGAGGATGCCGTCCAGGCACTCGACGCCGCGACGCGCCCGCTTTGCCTGTTCGGTCACACCCACGTGCCGGTCGCCTACGTGCGTGACGGCGACCGTCTCGGCGTGACCGTACCCGACCTTGACGACGCCCTCACGGTCCCCATCCAGCCGCGTCGCCGCTATCTGGTGAATCCCGGGTCGGTCGGCCAACCGCGTGACGGCGACCCTCGCGCCGCCTACGCCACGTTCGATTCTGATACCGCCGAGTTGGTCCTTCGGCGCGCCGTCTACCCCATTGACGTAGCGCAACAAAAGATTATGGAGGCGGGGTTGCCCGAAAGCCTAGCGTACCGCCTCGGCTTCGGACGCTGAGGCCGGAGGCGCAATCCCCGCGCGGCCTGGGAGCCGAGGCTTTGGACGACCGGCCTCGACTCGCGATACCGCTTGTTGTCAGATGAGGGCTCTCATCCCGTGGTGGACTGCTAGCGCTGCGCCGCCTTGCGTGCCGCGCGATCCTCGCGCCGCCGCAACTCCGCGGCGAACGCGTCGCACGCCGCTCGGGATCCGAGGATCCAGCCGATCACGATCCCCACGACTAGAATCGAGGGGATGAAGAGAAAATGCCCCGCCGTCATGTCGCCCATGGTGGGACACTAAGGTCTGGGACAGGACACTAGCGATTCGCCGCCTGCCTCGCCACCTCGGCAAGCTCCCGCTCGACGCGGTCCAGTCGGCGCCAGATCGACCACAGGTAGCCGAAGACGGCCACCCAAGCCACGGCGTAGGCCGCCACGAGCAGCGGCGCCGCCGGCAGCTGATCCTCCGGCGGCAGCTCGTCAATCGGCACGAACTCTTCCTGCTGCGCCGGCTGCCGCAACACCGAGACGAACGCCGCGTGGGCCGCCGCGGCCACGCCCGCCATGGTGCTCAGTACCAGAACTCCCGCAAGCACGATCACGCTTCGCCGTCCGATCATCTTCAGCTGCTCCCCCTGTTCGCGTTCCGCCGTCAGCCATCTCCGCCCTCACCCCGACCCTCTCCCAAAGGGAGAGGGCGTAGAGGAGGATGCCTACCGCCTCGCCGGCCGCACCCTGACCCTCTCAAACGGAGAGGGCGTGGAGGAACCGCGCGACCTTCAATCGTCAGTCGTCGAGCTCACGATACAGACGATCCAGTTCGCCGCGCTGCGTCTCGAGCCTGACGCGTGCCATGAGCATCGTGGTGTACAGCAGCAGAAACGCGACGGCGCACCACCAGAAAGCGCCGCGCATCCCCGGCGCCAGCGTCGGCACCACGGTCGTGGTCGGGTGAATCGTGCGCCAGACGTTGACGGACCAGTAGACAAACGGCACGTTCGCCATGCCAAACAGCGCCACACCTGCCGCCAGCTTTTCCGACCCCGGCCCGCCATACTCCCGCAGCAACAGGTACCCGATGAAGATCATCCACATGACCAGCGCCATCGTCAGCCGCGCGTCCCACTGCCACCAGACACCCCAGGCCTTGCGCGCCCACAGCGGACCGGTCATCAGTCCGATGAAGCCGAAGACCACCACGAGCTCGGCCGCCGCCACGGCCACGCGGTCTGCCTGCGCCCGGCCTTTGAACAGGAACACCACGCTCGCGACGCCGCAGACGAAGGCCGACAGGAACATGGCGATCCAGGATGGCACGTGGAAGTAAAAGATCTTCTGGACGAGCCCCATCGTGGACTCATACGACGCCCACGCAATGAGCACCGGCGCGACGGCGAACAGGATCGCCGCGGCGGCCACGAGAGGGAGAAACAGTCGCTGGGTCATGGGTACGGGCTCCGTCATTCTGTCATGACCGGCTCGAAGGTCCACAGCGAAAGCGTGAGAAACACGACATCGAAGAACCCCAGCATTCCGATCCACATGATCGCCATCGTCAGATCGGCTTCGGGCTGCAGCAACGCGGCGGTGCCACGAACGCCGGCAATGATGACCGGAATCGTAATCGGATACAACAACACCGGCAAGAGCACATCACGGCTGCGCGCCCGGACCAGCATGGCGGCGAACAGCGTGCCGACCGCTGCGAACCCCGTCGTCCCGAGCGCCAGCAACGCCACGACCAGAAGCGGATGCCGGAAGAGCGGCGCCTGAAACATCAATGCGATCAACGGCACTACGATCGCTTCGACGGTCGCCAGCAGCGCAAGAATCCCGAGCAACTTGCCGACGTAGATCGCAGGACGGTCCACCGGCGCCAGGAGCAGCGCGTGCAGCACGTCGTGATACCGTTCCCGCTCGAAGGTTCGCCCGAGTGCGAGCGTGCCGGCGAACGCGATCGCGATCCACAAGATGCCGGCGGCGGCGTTCTCGACCGGACGTCCGTCACGCACGAATCCGAACGCGAAGACCAGGACGACCGACATGGCGAAGAACAGCGTCGTGAAGAGCAGCTCGCGGCTCCGCGCTTCGACCGTGAGGTCCTTCCGCATGATGAGCCAGGCAACCGTCATGAACCGTCTCATCGTGCGTCCTCCACCTCGTCGCGCAGGGACGCCCGATAGCGCTCGCGCAGCGAGCCGCCCGATGTCGCCATCGCTGCAATCCGCCCGCCCCGCAGTAACACCGCGCGGTCCACGATCGCCTCGACCGCCTCGAAGTCGTGGGTGGTCAGCAGGATGATCCGATCCCGCGCCCTGAGTCCGCTCAGCCGCTCGGCCAGCGCCGCGGACGACCGCTCGTCCAGGCCGGTGAATGGCTCGTCGAGCAACACCAGGCGCGGGTCGTGCACCAGCGCGCGCTCCAGCGCTACGCGCTGGCGCATCCCGCGGGAAAAGCCGCCCACGAGGTCGTCGGCCCGGTCACCGAGCCCGGCCCGGTCGAGCGCGGCCGAGGCCCGCGCCCGACCCTCGTCCAGGCCACTGAGCGCCACGAAAAATTCCAGATTCTCGCGCGCCGTCAACTCGGGGTAGAGCTGCAGCTCGTGGGCCAGCATGCCGATCCGCGATCGGAGCGGCGCGCCGGCCTCCGCGGCAACGTGATCGCCGTAACGGATCTCGCCGTCTGATGGCTGGATGATGGTGGCCGCGAGGCCCAGGACGGTCGACTTGCCCGCGCCGTTTGGCCCGAGCAGGGCGACCACTTCGCCGGCGCGGCATGCGAATCCAACGCGCGCCAGCGCGCGGCGGCGCCCGAAGTACCTCGAGACCTCGGAAAACTCGAGCTGATCGAAATCAACCGCCACACCGTCGCGGAGGGTGGCCGCCGACGGGCCCGAGGAGGACATGAATCGCGTCGCTCAGCCGGTCAGCCCGGCGCCGCTGGACAGCACCGTCGTCGTCGGCTCAAGACGCTGACAGACGCGATCGAGCTGCGCGATCAGCTCCTCACGCCGCTTGGCATAGGCGGCAGCCGCCATCGACCCCGCACGATGCGCCGTCTCCACGCGGACGAGATCGCCGTACAGCCGCTCTCGCCTCCCCTCCAGCTGCTGCCGTTGACGCGCGGCCCCCGAGGCCAGCTGCCGATCCCGCGAGGCCCAGGCACCCCAAGTCACGATCAGTCCGACCAGCGCAAAGGCGGTGGTCCGCGGCACCGGACTGTGGTGGGGCAGCCCGGTGAGCTGGATCGACAGGATGCCCCCCGCGTCCATCCCGGGACCGCCACCGACGAGAAACGTGCTCGTGGCCGTGGCCACTTCGCGCTCCTGCGTGATCTGGGGCGACCGGAGCTGCATATCGCCCCGCTTCTCCACCACGATCGCCACTTGCTCCACCGCTACCGGAACGCGTTGCTCGATCGACAACTCCCCGCCCGAGTACGGCAGGACGAACGCTACGTTGACTTGCGTCCGCCCCGGAGGAAACGGGCCCTCAACCGACACCCGCAATCCGTCCAGACGCGTCTGCGGCGAGGTCCCCGCCAACAGCGTCCAGCTTTGCGCCCCTGCCGGCAGGTCGAACCCCACCGGCTCCGGGGGTGTGACCGGGCCGCTGGCGTTGTTCACCGCCTCCAGCAGGTAGTACACCTCCACCGCCTCATCCGACACCTCGACAATCCAGCGGGTGTCGCCCCCGAAGAAGACCGTACCCGGTCGTGCCGGAACCGGCGGCACCGATTCAACCGCGCCACCTGTGCCCAATCCGGCACCCACACCGGCGACGAGCATGATGCGGACGCCGCCCCGTACCGGCACGGTGAACTCTTGGGACCCGAGCGCTTCGCCGTCCACCGTCGCCGACACCGAGACCCGGCTGCTGGGAATCCCTTCGAACAGCGCCCGACCATTCTCATCGGTCAAGACTGTCCGCGTCAAGCCGGCAACCCGCAGGTCCACCGGATGGTTTGTGAGGTTGTTCGACAACGCTTCGCGGATCAGACGGACACTTACCGAACCGTTCGGCAAGTCGCCGGAGGGCAGCGGCACGCCGGACATTTCCGAGGGCGCGGGCATCGCAATCTGCGCCGATGCCGCGGTCGCGCTCACCATCAGCGTCACCACCAGCAAGAGCGCCAGCGCCGCGCCTGCGCCGTGCCTGCACATCGAGCGGCTCATGCCAAGGACGCTCCGCACTGCTTGCAGAACCTGGCGTCGGCGCCGTTCGTCGTCTCGCACGCGCGGCACACGGGTCCGCTCCCCCCCACCGGCGCTGCGCCCGATGGCTGCGCCGCGAGTCGCGTTCGAAGCTCGCGCTCGATCAGATCGCGATACCCGGACGTGTCCGTGTCGAGCTGACGCATGAAGCCAATCGCCCGGGCCCGCAGCCGGGTCGCCATGTCCTCGAAATCTTCGGCCGACACCTTCCCCATCGCGCGGTCAAATTCCAGCTCCTTGATGGTCCGCAGCACCAGCGCCTTCTCGCGCTCCACCGCCTCGCGGGTACGCCGGCTGACAACCTCGATCTCGTCGAAATCGTCCGCGACCAGCGGCCACAGGGTCCGCAGCACACCCAAGCCGACGAGCGCGGCCGCGCCGATCGCCAGACTCGTCAGGATGATCGCCGCCGGCGTGGTGTTAGAGGACAGCAGGACGCCAGCGGTTGCCGCTATCAGCGCACCGAGGACGAAGAAGTGCCAGAGGCGGAACGTGGACCGGTCAGTCGAGGTCGCGGAGCTCATCGTCCAGACGCGCCAGCAGCCGCGCATCTTCGTCGCTCGGACCGCTCGCCGGCAGCATCGCCGCCGCTTCGCGCGCCGACCACCGCAACGCAAACGCGCCGACCAGCACGGCGCCGGACGCGCCGAGCAAATACGGGAAGAGCCAGGCGAGACGATTGAACCCCTCGTCTATCGGCATCGCCAGCGGCTCCTGGCTGCCGTATTTGGCGATAAAATACTGGAACACCTCGTCCTTCGACTTGCCTGCGTCGACAAGCGTCGCAATCTCGTCGCGCATCATCGCCGCCGTCCCGCACGTGCACGAGCCCACGAGCTTCCGTCCGCAGGTGCCGCACATGCAGACGATTTCCCGATACAGTTCCCGCTCTTCCTGGCTGCGCGGCACCGTCGGCACGGTCTGCGCCGACTCGACGTGCTGCGCGTGCAACGGGGCGGACGCCAGGGCCATCACGAGCAGCAGCAGCGAGGTCGTCGCGGCGCCCTCAGGGATTCGCGAAGCGGCGAACGCGAACGCGCGCTCCGGCAGCAGCGCGATCCCGGTGCCCAGTGCCATGATGCCGAACCCGAACCAGATCCAGTTCACCAGCGGGTTGACCGTGACTTGGAAGCTGGCCGACTGATCCTGCAGGTCGAAGGCCGCCATCACGATGTAGAGATCCTCCGAGACCGTTCGTCGCAGCGCGACCTCCGTCGTCGGTTCCTGCTCGTGCTTGTGGAAAAACCACCGCGCCGGATACATCATGCCGAGCTCACGATCACCCCCGAACACACGCAAGCGCCCGGTGATCATCTGTTTCTGGCCGTCGTCGTGCACCGTGATCCCCTCGTGCCGCACGACGAACTGCCCGACTTCGACCTCCTGCCCCGGCCGCAGAAGCACTTGCTCCTCGAGCTTGTAGCCCTCGCCCGCGAAGCCCAGGAACATGAGGACGATGCCCAGATGCACAATGTACCCGCCGTAGCGCCGCTGCGAACGGGCCACCAGCCCGATCGTCGCGGTGAGCGCGTCGGTGCCGGTCGCCTGCTGGCGCACGCGGGCACCCCGCAAGAACTCCTGCCCGAGCGTACCGACCACGAAGCCGCACAACATGAAACACAAGCCGCTCGTCCACACCCGGAAGCCCAGGGCGTACAGCGTGACACCGGTCACCAGCGCCACGCCCACCGGCCACGTGAACTGCTCACGCAGATTGGCCAGTGTGGACCTCCGCCAGGCCAGCAGCGGCCCTACGCCCGTCAGAAACAGAAGCATCAAGCCGATCGGCGCCATCCACTTGTTGAAGAACGGCGGTCCGACGGTGAGGCGCTCGCCGGTCAGCGCCTCGCTCAGCGTTGGGAACATCGTGGCGAACAGCACGAAGATGGCACAGAAGAGTAGGATCCAGTTGTTCAGTAGGAACGCGGCCTCGCGTGAGACCCACGAGTCCAGCTCGTGTCGTGCGCGCAGCAGCGGCATCCGGTAGGCAACCAGCCCGAAGCTGACGACCAGAATCAGCGCCATGAAGGCGGTGAACATCCAAGCGAGCTCCCGGTCCTCGCCGAACGCGTGCACCGACTGCACGATGCCGGACCGCGTCATGAACGTGCCGAAGATGGTCAGGAAGAAGGTGACGATGACGAGCGTCACGTTCCAGACGCGCAGCATGCTGCGCCGCTCCTGCACCATCACCGAGTGGAGAAACGCCGTCGCCGTGAACCAGGGCAACAGCCCGGCATTCTCCACCGGATCCCAGCCCCAGTAGCCGCCCCAGCCGAGCTCCTCGTAGGCCCAGAGCATGCCGAGCGTCAGCCCGAACGACAGGAAGATCCAGGCAAACATCGTCCACCGCCGCACGGCGTGCAGCCAGGAGTCGTCCAGATAGCCTGAGATGAGCGCCGCCATGCCGAAGGCGAAAGGGATCGTCATGCCCACGAACCCGATGTAGAGTGACGGCGGATGGATCATCATGTAGGCGTTCTGCAGCAGCGGATTCAATCCCTGCCCGTCGGCCGGCGCCTGCGTCAGGTAGGTGGTGAACGGGTCCTTGTTGAGCACCATCAGCAGCAGGAAGAACATCTGGACCACGGAGATCACGGTCACCACGTAGGGAATGAGCTCGCGCTGGCGCTCTCGGTTCACCGCAACGGCGAGCGATCCGAACACGGACAGCAGGAACACCCAAAACATAATCGAGCCGTCGAGCCCGCCCCAGTACGACGTCAGCTTGTAGAAAAGCGGCTGCGCCGAATCGGAGTAGCGATCGACGTACTTAATGGCGTAGTTCTCGGTGACGAAGGCGTGCACGATGATGGCGGAGGCCGCCGTCATGAGCGCCGTGACGAGATAGAACGCCCCAACGCCGCTCTCGACCAGACGGAGCGACCGCCGCCGGCCGCCAACGAAGGACGCAACCGCCGCGTAGACGCAGACGACGAACGCCGCAAGCAGGATGAAGGAACCGAGAGCAGCCATAGGATGGTCCGTGGCAGTCGAGTCAGCGGAACAGGCGGCGTGTTCGGCGAACCGAACGCGGCGCCGGGACGTCAGACGACGAGATCTACTGGCCGCCCGAATACGCCGCGTCAGCCGAGACGCCGGCCTTCGGCTCGTACTTCGACGGACACTTGGCCATCACGCCGTTCGGCGCCACCTCGATACCGTTGGCGCCAAGCCGGCCCCTGACCACGACCTCGGCCCCGTCCGTGAACGTGTCGGGCACGATGCCGCTGTATTCCGCCCGCAGGATCTCCCCGTTGTTCTCGATCTCGAAGCGCCAGTCAAGGCTGTCCGGCCTCCGGAGGATAGACTTCTCCACGATGAATCCGTGCACCTGGAGATTCTTGCCCTGCCAGGCTGCGGGATCCGCCGTGACCTCGTCCACGTGCTTGTAATACTCGGTCCCCTCGCTGAGCGTGGACCAGAGCAGCCCGCCGAAGGCCAGGGCGAGCACGACCGACGTGATGCCGACGCGAACAGCTTTATGACTCATAGCGAAGGGCTTCTCGTCAACATTCCTCCCGACTCAGGATAGCCCCAACCACCACGCCCGTCAATGCGAGAAGCTGGAGAGGAGCCGCCGGACGAGCTCCAACGGCAAGCCCACGACGTTCGAATACGACCCCTCGATCTGGTCGACGAACGCTGACGCCCCGCCCTGAATGGCGTAGGCGCCCGCCTTGTCGCACGGCTCTCCCGACGCCACGTACGCCGCAATCTGTTCGCCAGAGAGCTCCACGAAGTGCACCCGCGTCCGCTCGACCCCGTCGGCCGACCGATCTCCCCGCCGGAGCGCCACCCCGGTCAGCACCTCATGCGCCCGCGCTGAAAGCTGCCGGAGCATCGCTGCCGCCTCGGCGTCATCCGCCGGCTTGCCGAAGACACGATCCTCGAGAACCACTGCCGTATCCGCCCCGAGTACCACGCGGCCGAGTGCGCCGTCCGCGACCGCCTCCGCCTTCGCCGCTGCCATGCGCGCGACGTAGTCGGCCGGTGACTCTCCGGCGACCGGCGACTCGTTCACGTCGGCTGGCATCACGTCGAAGCGATACCCGTCGGCGGCCAGGAGTTCCGCCCGCCGCGGCGACGCTGACGCCAGCAGGATACGCACGACAGGATGATACGATGCGGCCCATGGATCCTGTGCAGGCCTGCGTGCCGGCGGTCCTCGCCGATCTGCTGAGCCGTCAGCCGCACTCGACCGCCAAGGTGGCGTTCGCGTGGCGCGTCGCCGTCGGTGAGGCAATCGACCGGACGACTACGGTCACCCTGACCTCGACCGGCACGCTCGAAGTGCAGACGACCACCCAGCACTGGCGGCGAGAGATCCGGCGCTCGGCGCCGATGGTCCTCGGGCGCCTGCGTGCGATGCTTGGCGCCGGCCGCGTGGCCCGCCTCACGGTGCGCGCGCCCGCGGAGCACCGGCCCCGCCGCCGGCGCCGCGGCGAGCCGAAGCCCGGCACCGTCGAGGAGCCGTCATGACCGACGGCGCCCGGCACGCCGTCATCGTCTCGGCCGCCCGCCTCCCCACCGGCAAGTTCCTCGGCTCGCTCAAGCACCTTCCGGCGCCGGCGCTCGGCGCGCTGGTCGTCCGAGAAGCCGTGCGCCGCGCCGGCATCGAGGGGCCGCTCGTGGACGAGTGCATCCTGGGCAACGTCATCTCGGCCGGCCTGGGACAGAATCCCGCCCGGCAGGCAGCACTCCGCGGCGGTCTTTCCGACGCGGTCGCGGCGATGACGATCAACAAGGTCTGCGGGTCGGGTCTCAAGGCGGTGATGCTCGCCGCGCAGGGAATCGCCACCGGCGACATCGACGTCGCGGTCGCCGGTGGGATGGAGTCGATGAGCCGCGCGCCCTACGTCATCGAGCGGATGCGTGAGGGGCTCCGCCTTGGCGATGGCACGCTCCTGGACACGATGGTCCACGACGGCCTGTGGTGCGCCCTCGCAGACTGCCACATGGGGATGACCGGTGAGGAGGTCGCGACACGCTACGGCGTCACGCGCGAGGAGCAGGACGCCTACGCCCTCGAGAGCCACCGGAAGGCCAGTGCCGCCGCGGCCGCCGGCTGGTTCGGCGACGAGATCCTGCCGGTCGACGTCCCCCAGCGAAAGGGTGACCCGCTCCGCTTCGACGCCGACGAGTCCGTCCGGCCCGACGCCTCGGCCGGCGCGCTCGCCGCCCTGAGTCCCGCGTTCGCCAAGGACGGCACGGTCACCGCCGGCAACGCGCCGGGCGTGAACGACGGCGCAGCCGCCGTCGTCGTTATGGCGACGGCGCGCGCCGAGGCGCTCGGCTTGGCGCCGCTCGCCCGCATCGTCGCCCAGGCCACCAGCGGCCTGCCGCCGCTCCTGGTGATGATGACGCCGGTCGAGGCCATCCGGAAAGTGGTAAAGAAGGCCGGATGGCCGCTCGAGACGATCGACCTGTTCGAGTTGAACGAAGCGTTCGCCGTCCAGGGTGTCGCGGTCATTCGCGGATTGGGCCTCGACCCCGCGCGTGTCAACGTCCAGGGCGGCGCGGTGGCGCTCGGCCACCCGATCGGCGCGAGCGGCGCCCGCATTCTCACGACCCTGCTCTATGCCATGCGGCGGTGCGACGCGCGGCGTGGCATCGCCGCGTTGTGTTTGGGTGGCGGAAACGGTGTAGCGCTGGCGGTGGAGCGGGGTTAGGCGTCCTCATTACTCCCTCTCCCTCAGGGAGAGGGCCGGGGTGAGGAAGAGCCGACAGCCTCTATGAGGCCCTCCGCTTCGAACACGCACAGCCGTCAGGCTGCGCTGTCCGAATTCCTCAGCCTGTCTGTTTCGCAGGCCTAACGGCTTGCGTTTCAGCCGCCGCGGCCAGCTGACTGGTGCCTACTCTTTGCCGAGACAGAACTTTCACCTGCTGGGTTCCTCTAGAAAGTTTCCGTCATGTCGTGCGTACTACATGGCTTCCCCTTTCTCCAAGCTTCGCCTGGCGCAATTCCCACGGGAACGTGGAGCCCCTCCATTCCCTCGGTGCCGACTGTCCGGGAGGCCTGCTGGAGGGGTCGACCCTGTCGGCTTCGCCCTCCCCGCGCTCCCCTTCGACCAGGACACTCTCGTCCACATGCACGACCACCTGGTAGCGATCGCCCGCCGCGCCTGGGTCCAGATTTCCGGCCAGGGCGCTTTCGGCGACCAGGCCCAGGGCGTCGGCGCGCCGCTGGCCAGCGGTCGTCTCGACGCCGCCATCTTCGTCGGCGTCGGCGTCCTTTGCTGCCGCCCGTGCCTCCTGGTGGAGGCGGTCCGCCGCCTCCTCCAGCGCGCACCGCACCAGGGCGCCCACTTCGGGTGACAGCCGGCCGCGAATAACGACCATCCCGTCGTCGTCGACCCAGGTTTCGAGATGCCGGCGTTCGTGTCGGCGCTGGTCATCCGCCGCCTCCGCTACCCGATCGACCCGCCGCCAGGCACGGACCAGCCGCTCGACGTTTTGCAGACTCCGCCGTCGCGCACCGGCGAAGTCGAGTAGCTCTGACTCGTTCGCCGGGGTCGCCACCCGTGTGAGGGCGAGAACCTTTGAATAGGACAGTTCGCCCAGCCTCATCGCCGCACCCAGGCGCGGCAGATCGGCCAACGCTCGGACCACGCGCACTTTCTCGCGTGCGGCGCCCAGATCCAATCCGGTGCGCCAGTTCAGCCAGTAGGCGCACGAGCGGAAGCCGTTGAAGCCATCGCTCCACCCATCGCGCGCGTCGAACGCCAGGATGAGCACGACCAGCTCGTAGGTGGCCGCCTGAATGCGGGCCGCCAACTCCGCGATGGAGTCACCCAGGCGCTCGATGTCCTCGAGGGCGAGGCAGCGGCCCGGCGGTGTATCGATGGAGCCGACCTGGTCGTCCGGATCGGGTCTCAAGGCGTGATCGAGCGGAGGCGTGAGGGGCTACGCCTCAGCATGATCAGACATCGCCAGGCATCCGATCTCCCACAGCCCTCATCGAACGTAGCCCGGGTCCTGACCTCTAGTTTCCAGTCACCCGACCGGACACCCCAGAAATTTCGGCTCGCGAGAAACACCTCGCCGCCACGCCTCGATACCGTTCCGCCCGCCACACCCCTCAACGACTTGCCGGCGAGCGGATTCGCCGTCCGATCGGCCTCGAAGGGCCCCGCAAACACCCCGACCAGATCGAGCACCGTTGGCACGACGTCAATCAGGCTCACCGCCGTCGCGATCCGCGCTGGGTCGGCCGCATCGCCCGACACGCGCATGATCAAGGGCACGCGGACGTGTGCCTCTCCAATCAGCGGTCCGTGCTTGAAGTACACGTCGTCCTCACCGAGGCTCTCGCCATGGTCGGCCGTCAGCACGACCAGGGTCTCCGCCAGCGCCGGGTGAGCATCGAGCGTCGTGAGCACCTTCCCGATCTCGTCGTCGGCAAACGCCACTTCGGCGTCGTACTGCGCCACGTAGTAGCCGATCCTGCCTTCCCCTTCGACGTACTCGCGCCGCCGGATCATCCCTACGTAGCCGGACCCCGGCCGAAGCCGGACGCTGTCGTCGAAGTGCTCGTCCTCCATGAACTTCGCGGCGAATTCGGCCGGCGGCGTGTACGGTCCGTGCGGGTTGACGTAATGCAACCAGATAAAGAACGGCTCCTCGCTGGCCGCGAACTGCTCGAGGTGCGCGATACCCGTTTACGTGATGAGGTAGGTCTTGTCGATCTCGGCTTCGCTCTCGTTCCACGTTTCGCGGTACACCTCGAACCCGCGGCCGAAGCCCTGCTCGTTCGACAGGTTCGCGTTGTCCACGGCGGCCACCGTCCGCCAGCCCTCGACCCTCAGAATCTCGGCGAGGGTCTGGCGCGTGTCGGGCACGGCCCACTCGTCCTCATGCCTGACGAACATCCCCGTCAACAACGACGCCACGCTCGGTCCGGTCCGCGGCACCGACGCATAGGCCGCCTCGAATACCCAGCCGCCATCGGCTAGCGCGTCGATATTCGGCGATGTCTCACGCACGTATCCGTAGGCACCGAGGTGATCCGGGCGTAACGCATCGACCGAAATCAGGAGCACGCTCCTGGCGGCAGGTGGATCGGGCTCGCGTGGCTCCGGCGCCGGGGCTCCGCAGGCACCCACGAGGGTCAACGCCAGGGTGCCCGTCGCCACAGCCCAGCTGCGCTCCATTTTCGCGCTCCTCACCTCACACAGCATCTGTATCGGCCACCGTCGAAGCCACCCTTGCCGGGCGTTCGACGCCTAGCATACCAAACGCCTCTTCCCTCGAGGTCGGATTGGGATAGTCTGAATCGCGATGACCATTCATCACATCGGCGTCGTCGGCGCAGGAACGATGGGCCACGGCATCGCCCAGGTTTTCGTGCAGGCCGGCTTCGAGGTGCGGCTGCAGGATGTCGCGCCGGCCGCGCTCGAGCGGGCGGCGGCGGGCGTCAACCGCAGCCTGGACAAGCTCGTCAAGACAGGCACGCTGACTGCGGCGGCGGCTGCCGCGGCGCGCGGACGGCTCTCGACCGGCATCGATCTCGACGCGCTGGCGGAGGCGGACTACGTGGTCGAGGCCATCGTCGAAGATGCCGACGCCAAGCGCGCACTGTTTGCGACGCTGGACCGGCTGGTGCGCCCAGCCGTCGTCCTGGCGTCGAACACGTCGTCCATTTCGGTCACGACGCTCGGGGCCGCCACGGCGCGCCCGGACCGGGTGCTTGGCATGCATTTCATGAACCCAGCGCCGGTGATGCCGCTCGTCGAGCTGATCCGAGGCCACGCGACCTCGTCCGACTCTCTGGCGACGGCGACCGCCCTGTGCGAGCGGCTAGGCAAGACAGCGGTCGAGGCCGCCGACTACCCCGGGTTTATCGCCAATCGAATTCTCATGCCGATGATCAACGAAGCGATCTACGCCGTCATGGAAGGGGTCGGCACGACCGAGGCAATCGACGCCGTCATGACGCTCGGCATGCGCCATCCGATGGGACCGTTGACGCTCGCCGATTTCATCGGTCTCGACGTGTGCCTGGCCATCATGGAGGTCCTGCACTCCGGCCTCGGGGACGACAAGTATCGTCCCTGTCCGCTGCTGTGCCGGATGGTGGCTTCCGGGCAGCTCGGGCGGAAGTCCAGTCACGGGTTCTACGACTACCCCGGAGCCCCTGCGTGACCTGGCTGGCCGACCCCGAAGCGTGGTTCGCCCTCGCCACGTTGACGACGCTCGAGATCGTCTTGGGCGTCGACAACATCGTGATGCTCGTGGTGCTGACCGGCCGCCTCCCGGCCGAGCAGCAAGCCTTCGCCCGTCGAACCGGCCTGCTCGTGGCGCTCGGCCTACGCCTCGCCCTTTTGCTGTCGCTCACCTGGCTGCTCGGCCTCACGGCGCCCCTGGTCACGGCTGCCGGTTTCGAGTTTTCCGGCCGCGATCTCATTCTGATCGCCGGCGGCCTGTTCCTCGTTGCGAAAGGCACCCACGAGATTCATGTCTCGACCGAGAGCGCCGGCCCGCACCGCTCGGCACCTGTCCGGGCGACGCTCGCCGGCGTCCTGGCCCAGGTGGCGGCGCTCGATCTGGTCTTCTCGCTCGACTCGGTTATCACCGCTATCGGGATGGCGCGGCGGGTCGAGGTGATGATGTTGGCGATCGTCATCGCGGTCGGCGCCATGCTGGCGCTGGCCGATCCGCTCGCGCGCTTCGTGTCGGCGCATCCGACCGTCAAGATGCTGGCTCTCAGCTTCCTGCTGCTCATCGGCACGGTCCTCATTGCCGACGGCCTCCAGCATCACGTGCCGAGGGGCTACATCTATTTCGCCCTCATCTTCTCGGTGTTCGTCGAAGCACTGAACCTGCGCGCCGGCCGGCGGGCGCCGGCCGGTGGATGAATTGGGGCCCGACGATCGACGCCCCTGCCGCGATCGTCCTGGCCACGACCGATTGATCGACCCCTCACCCTGACCCTCTCCCAGAGGGAGAGGGTCCCAGTCCTACGAGCTTCGGTTTCCGCCTGACCCTCTCTCAGCGGGAGATGGGACCAGCTCTACGAGCTTTCCGTGTCGGCCTCCTTACTCCTTCGTCACGTCGTCTCGGGTCAGGCGCAGCTTCTCGAAGCTCTCCGAGGAAATCACGTAGTACCAGGGCGCGAACCGGGTCTCGAGCTCGGCCAGCCGCGCCTCGCCCGCCGCGATCTGCTCGGTCCACGCCTCGTGCGCCTCATGGCGTGACTGGTTCGTCCGATCTTCCGCCGTCAGATCCTCCTCCGCCTTGCCCTCGAACTCCATGTCGTCCGGCGCCGGCGGCTCCGGAAACCGGTCGCTCACGAACTCGACCGTGATGAAGAGATACCGGTTCTCGCCCGGTCCGCTCGCCTCGTCGGCGTTCGACTCGTCGCCGGCGCTGATCGCGTCACCCGCCCCGAAGAGGACCTCACCGAACCGGAGTGTGTACAGAATGCCCTCGCTCGTCCGCAGGCGCAGCTCGCCCTCGTTCGACCGCAGCGCGCCATCGCGCGACAGGTAGTAGCCCCGGCTCTGGAGCGAGGTTAGGTCGGACCGTGTGATGCCGCCTTCGACCACGCGCCGAAGACTCGCCGCCAGCCCGTCCGGCTTCGGCCGGACTCCTACGATTGACAGCCCGTCGATCGCCGACAGCAGACCGTCCACCTTCGTCGAGTCGACCTCCCGATCGGCCGGCATTCGGGCGTCACCCGTCCAGGTCCCCTCCACCTTGTCGATCGTCACCGTGTCGAGGTCGTTGATGCTGAGCGTTCGCTCGTCTATCGAATAATCGTGGAGCAACACCTGGTCGATGTCGGCCCGCTCGACGAGCAGCAGGTCCTTCTCGATCCAGTCGCCGAAGCGTGTCGACAGATCGATCTCCATCCGGGCGGCGTAGACCCGCTTCTGGTTCGGCAGCCGGACGAAGCGAAACCCGCGCCGGTCCTCCAACTCGTCGCCGATGATGAAGTCGGCCAACGCCACGTCGTTGCCGCCCCGCAGCGTGACCCGCGTGCCGCGTCCGCCCAGCGACGTCTCGGCCTCGTCTAGCGGGTCCAGGACTCCGAGTGCCTCGTGGTCCGCCACGTTGTCCGACCGGAAATCGTCGCGCGTGATGCCGATCACGCCGGCTGCCGTGCGCGCCAGACGGTCGGCGCCGTCCGCCGGGTAGTCGTGATGCGACGGAATGGTCCAGATGCCATCCTGGTTCGTCACCCGGAAGGGACGCGCCGACGCCGTCTCCTCGTCGAACGCGACCACTTCCAGGGTCCGGGCGATGTTGGGATCGGTGAACTCCGGAAAAAACGGCTCGCCCCGATCCGTGAACGCGTCCGGCGTGGCCGGCCGCGGTGCCGTCGCGAACGCCAGGCCGGCCAGCAGCAGGGCGCCGACCCCCAGCACTACGGTCTTCTTCGTTTCACTCGTCATGATCGCGGCAGGTTCAATCGGTCAATGCAACAGCAGTCGCAGTGTATCAGCTGGCGTGGCATATCCCAGCGTCTTGCGTGGACGTAAGTTGAGACGTTGCGCGATGGTGTTGAGATCAGCCTGCGTGTAGGTCGAGAGGTTTGTTCCTTTGGGGAAGTATTGCCGCAACAAGCCGTTGGTGTTCTCGTTCGTACCTCGCTGCCATGGACTCTGCGGGTCGCAGAAGTACACCTTCACGTTCGTGGCGACCGTGAAGCGCTTGTGCGAGGCGAATTCGGTCCCACGGTCCCACGTCAGAGACGCCATCAACCCCTTCGGGAGCGTGCGAACGGCGTTGGCCAGCGCCCGCACGACATTGGCGGTGTCTTTGCCAGCCAGACGAATCAAGAGCAGGAAGCGCGAGTGGCGCTCGACGAGCGTGGCGATGTGTGAGTTGCGAGCCCCGGTCAGTAAGTCGCCTTCCCAGTGGCCGGGCACGGCCCGATCCGCTGCCTCCGCCGGACGCTCTCGAATCGAGACGGCGTCGATGATCTGACCACGGCACTGGCCCGCCGTGCTGGCGTGCTTGGACCGACGCATCCGTCGCCGACGGCGAAGGTGGGCGTTCAGGGCTTTCTTCAGCACCCCGCGACTCTGCACGAAGAGACTGAGATAGATCGTCTCGTGCGACACGTGCAAACAAGGATCCTTCGGAAAGGTCCGTTTGAGCCACCCGGCGATCTGCTGTGGGGACCAGTCTGCCGCCAGCTTCTCAGCCACCAGGGCACGGAGCAACGGCGAGAGGGCGAGCCGACAGGGTTTCGGACGCCGAGTTCGGTCCCAGGCACGCGCGTCGGCAACGGACGCACGGTACTGCCGTCGGCCACCGTTCCGTCGCACCTCCCGGCTGATCGTCGATGGCGCTCGACTCAGGCGCACGGAGTAGCCCCGGGCCAAGCCCCTGGAGATTTCCTCCCGCTCCGTCAGGGTGAGCGAGCGTCGCGACCGGGTCCGTGACGGCGGCGGGATACCCCCACGGGCTGACACGACGTGGTGAACTGCTCCCGGGATCCGACCGAGTGCCCGACCGATGTCGCTGAGCGACTCACCTCGCTTCCACCGCTTCCACAGCTCCACCTTCTCTCTTGCTGACATCCGTGGACGACGAACGCGACCCATGATCCCTCCTTGCTGTGATCATTCATCGCGTTGCATCGACCCTTTGAACTCACCGGGTCTAACTTCTAACTCCTAACTTCTGCAGTCTTTAATCACGCCCGCATCCTGTGCGCCACCGCGGCGCCTTCTTTTTCACGCCGCCGCCGCTTCGCGAAAATCATCACACCCATCACGAACACCGGAATCGGCGGCAGGAGCACCGCAAGCGTGCGGATAGAGCTCTGGATCTGCCGGATCTGCGACTCCATCGTCTCCAGGCTGGCCTGGATCTTCGCCTCCTTCTCGGCCTCGATGTTCGTCCGGAGTACCTCGAACCGGCGGTTCTCCACTTCCTGGAGGTTCCGCGCCATGATCTCCTTCGCCCGGGCGTCCAGATCCTCGCGGCCCTGCACCTCGGCGACCCGAACGTCGAGTCGGTTCTGCGCCTCGGTGAGGGCCTGCTCCGCATCGCTCTCGGCCTGCGCCTCCTCGACCGCGCGCTGCTCGATGAAGGACCGCGTCTGCGCCTCCACCCGCGCCAAGGTCCGGTGCTGGACCCGCCGGTTCCGCAGCGCCACGAACGACTCGTCGCCGACGAGCACGTCGATGGCGTTCAGGAAGAACGTGACGTTGTCGAAGTTGAGATTGCCGGCGCCGATCCGCCGAATCTGGAAAAACTGCTCCGAGATGAAATCCACGTCGGCGATGACGATGACGTTGACCGAATCCGGCGCGTCAGGCTCCGGCTCCTCCACCGCGGCGTCCTCATCTCCCGCCTCCGCGTCGATATCGTCGGGCTCCCGCCCGTCACCGCCCGCGGCAGACTGCGGACCGCCAGCATCTTCGTCCTGGTCCTCTGCCTCGTCAGACCCTGTCTCGGCCACGGCCGCATCATCATCATCGCCATCACCGTCGCCGTCGCCATCACCGTCGCCGCGCGCCGACCGCACGTGCGCGGCCAGCACGTACTCGCTCGGGTCCGGCTGGTGCGGCAGGTTCCGGTTGATCTGTGCGCCGAAGAACCCGCGCTGCACCATCTGGAAGTACTGGAAAGCGCCCGAGACGCGGCCCGAGCTCGCCAGCGGCTGAAAGTCGTAGTCGCTCCCCACCGCCGGCCGCAGATGCCCCGGGTAGAGCGCCACGAACTCCTGCAGCTCGGCGGTGGCCGGATGCTCCCGGTTGAACGCCGACTCGCTCTCGTTGCCCTCGCCGACGAAGACGACCTCGGGCGGCAGCTGCGCCAGGTCCGGGTGCGGGTTGTACGCGTCCCAGACGACCTCGGCCGAATTCCAGTCGACGCCAAGCCGCGAGAGCATCGCCCGGATGTTCCCCTTCGGCGTCGGCGGTGGCTGCCCCTGCTGCATGAAGGGGTTGCGGTTGGCGCCCGGCTCCTCCGCCGGCGCGCTGGCCAGGTCCACCGTCGGCATCGGGTCCACCAGCAGCAGCGTGGGATGCCCCTGGAGGACGTAGTCCTGGACGTGGTCCATCTCCTCCTGGCTCAGCGACGACGGCAGGACGACGACGACGCCGTCGAGCTCCTCCGTGATGGGACCGCTCGGCGTGATCTCCACGACGTCGTACTGTTTCCGGAGCTCTTCGACGACCGACCAAGGCGGCGTGCTCTGCATCGTCTGGAAGTCGAGTCCACCGAACAGCCGAATGGCGGTGTTCACGACGCCGATGCGCCGCCGCTCGGTCCGCGCCACCACCCGGATGCTGCGCGCGATCTCGTACTCGGCCGGCAGGCCGCGGTCGAAGAACGGGATCACCTGCTCCTCGGCGCCGCACGTGAACGCGAGTCCCAGGAAGACGTCGTGGAACCCGGCCCGTCCACCCGCCAGTTCGGGAATGCGCTGCGGTGTGATTCCGAACGTCTCGCGCGCGTCGCGTGCCGCCTCGGTGAACGGCTCGGTCACCTCGATCCGTAACTGCACACGGGGGCCACCCGCCGCATCCATTTCTCGGAGCAGCCCAAGCAAGGTCTCGCGTGTCTGCACGAACTGCTCCGGCACGGTCGGACTGACGTAGGCCTGGATGAAGACCGGCCGATCCACGGGCAGCTCGTCGAGCAGCGCCCGGGTCTCGGCGCTCAGCGAGTGCAACCGCTCGGCGGTCACTTCGAACCGCACGCTCGCCCGCGCCAGGATGGCGCCGACGCTCACCACGGCCACCACGATCGCGACCGCGCGCACCACCTGGTGCCCCCATATCGGCATCACATCCGACACGCTCGGCCAGTGTCGCCGTCCGATCAGTAAGACGTTCAGGTACAGAAACACGCCGATGACGGCCAGGAAGTAGAAGAGGCCGCTGAAGCTGACGACGCCGCGCGCAAAGTCATCGAAATGCCCCAGGACGCCGAGCGGCGCTACCCACCGCGCCAAGCCGTCGCTGAACAGTCCCGCGGCCGGCTCGACGTTCACCAGCGCGCCGCAGAACAGCGCGCCCAGGATGAACGCGATCGTGGCGTTCGCCGTTAGCAACGAGCCCAGCATCCCCACAGCGATCAGGGCGGCGCCCAGTAGCCAGAAGCCCAGATAATTGCCGACCATGAGCCCGAGGTCGGGGCGCCCGAGCAACAGCAGCACGAGCACGTGGCTCAGCGACAAGACGACGGCGGCGGTGTAGACACCGACCGCCGCCAGATACTTGCCGAGCACCACCTCGACGTCGCGCGCCGGCAGCGTGAGGAGCAGTTCATCGGTCCCCTGGTTCCGCTCCTCCGCCCAGACCGCCATCGTCAGCGCCGGCACGAAAAACATCAGCAGGTACGGAAACAGCCGGCTGAGCTGATCGAGGTTGGCCAGGTTGTTCAGGAAAAACTGGTCCTGCCAGAATGCGGCCGCCGCGCTCAGGAAGATGAACAGCGTGGTGAAGACGTAGCCGGACGGGTTGCTGAAGTACATCCGCAGGTCCCGCCGGACGAGCGCCCGTACGATCGGCACGGTCAGATAAGCGCCCATCAGGACGACACCTCCGTAGGCCGGACCGGCGCGGCAGCCGGGGGTAGCGGGGAGGGCGGCTGCTCGGTCAGCCGGTGGAACGGACGCTCGAGCGAGCCGTCCTCGCGCAGCGCGTCCGGCGTGCCGTCGAAGACAATCTGCCCATCGTGCACGAACAGCACCCGGTCGGCGATGGCGTTCACCTCCTGGAGGATGTGTGTCGAGATGAGGATCGTCTTGGTCCGCCCCAGCTCCCGGATGTTCGTCCGGAACTCCCGGATCTGGTTCGGGTCGAGGCCGCCGGTCGGCTCATCCATGATGAGGACAGCCGGATCATGCAGCAGCGCCTGCGCCAGGCCGACGCGCTGGCGGAGCCCGCGTGAAAGCTTGCCGATTGGCTTCTCCAGGACGAGCCGCAGCGCGCACAACTCGGTTACCACGCCGAGCCGGCGCTCAAGCCGCGCCGGCTCGATCTGACGGACCTCGCCGAAGAACTTCAGCAGTTCCAGTGGGGTCATCTCCGAATACAGCGGTCCGTTCTCAGGCAGATATCCCAGATGGCGGGAGGCCGCGATCCGGTCCTGCTGGATGTCATGACCTGCGATCGACGCGTGGCCGCTGCTCGGCGCCAGATAGCCGGTCAGCAGCTTCATCGTCGTCGTCTTACCCGCGCCGTTCGGCCCCAGAAAGGCCACGATCTGCCCTTCCGGAATCGTAAACGAGATGTCCTGCACCGCCACGAACGGCCCGTAGTACTTCCTCAGGCCTTTCGCCTCGATCATCACCTTCGCCCCGTCGTTCATGCCCTCCTCCATCGCTCGCCCGCGCGAATCTAGACCCCCGCGCGATCAGACGCATCAACGTGCCGCGCGGCCGGGTGTTCGCTCGCGGCCAGTCTCTCGCTCACTCCCGCGTTCCCGACGTGATCGGCGAAATCTGCTTAAGATCGGCCGGATACAGCCCCTGCTCGACCAGCTCGCTGTAGAAGCTCCGCACGTCGCCGATCACGGCGTTGGCCTCGTCAATCGCCTCGCCCAGCGCCGTGCGCGACTCTCCGATCCGCCGGACCTGCGTCTCGGTCGGCCGCGACGTGGAGCTCATGACCGCGCGCTTGAGCCGCGTCACCTGGCTCCTGACGTTCTGCTGCCGGAACCTGCGGGCGACGTCCACGCCGAACCGGCGGCCCACCGGGTTCAGTGCTTCGTCGAGCTCGTCGAGCCGGATCATCACGGCGGCCGGCACCTCTTCCGCCTCGTCCAACGTGAGGCCCTCACGCAGGGCGCTCATCTGGTCGTAGGCGGCTGTCACCGCGCGCGTCGCCTCGTCCGCCCGCTCGTGCAGCGCGTGCAACGCCATCGACGCCTCAAATTGCTCACGCCGATCCGCATCGGCAATCTCGATGGCCGGGTCGCCAACCACCTGCGCGGTCTGCGTGCCGACGTCGCGCCCGTCCACGTTCAGCGTCACCCGGTACTCGCCTGGCAGGACGAACGGACCGTTGCGGGTCGTCCCGAACCCGCCCCCGAGCCCCCGATCGGGCACGGGCTGAACGCGCAGGTCCCAGTGTACGACGTGAATGCCCGGCCCGGTCTCGGCCTCGCCGTCGTCGTCGGCGTCGTCATCGGCGTCGTCATCGGCATCAATGTCGTCGCTCTCGAGGGTGCGCACTACCACGCCGGTCCGGTCCCGCACGGTCATCGAGATCGTCTCGGCACCGTCGGCGAGGTAGTAGGTCAGCGGCGCGCCCGGGCTCGGATTCTCGCCCGCGAACCAGCGGTCGCCGGTCGAGTTAGTGCGGTCGCCTGCCACGTTGAACTGCGTCGCGGCCGGCACCTGGAAGAGATGCGACGCCGATCGCCGCGCGCGCTCGAACTCCTGGACCGGCGTCAGGTCGTCAAGAATCCAGATCGACCGGCCGTGCGTGGCCAGAATCAGATCGTTGTCGCGCGGGTGCACCGCTATCTCGTAGATCGGCACGGTCGGCAGGTTCGCCTTCACACGGGTCCAGATCCCGCCGCGATCGGTCGTCATGAACAGCCCGCGCTCCGTGCCCAGATACAGGACGTCAGGATTCCTGGTGTCCTCGGTGATCGTCCGGACCGTCTCGCCCTCCGGCAGACTGCCGCCCATCGACTCCCACGCCTGGCCGTAGTTCCGGCTGGCGTACACGTAGGCGGTGAAATCGCTCGCGCGGTGCCCGTCGAACGTCACGTAGACGGTGCCATCGGCGAACTTCGACGGCTCGACGCGCGACACGTAGGTGTTGGCCGGCACGCCGGAGAAGTTCCCTGTCACGTTCGTCCAGCTCGCGCCGCCGTTGCGCGAGACCTGCACCTGCCCGTCGTCGGAGCCTGTGTAGTACAGCCCCTCGACCCGCGCCGACTCGGCGAAGGTCGTCAGCGTCCCGTAGGCGCCCACGCCGTCGTTGCGCGCAATCGTGATGTCGCTGCCCATCACGCCCATCAGCTCCAGCTCGTCGCGGTCGGTGGCGGTGGTCAAATCGGGGCTGATCGCCTCCCAGACGTGGCCGCGGTCGGTCGTCTTGAAGACGCGGTTCGCCGCGACGTAGATCGTCGACGGATCGTGCGGCGACATCACCATCGGCGTGTCCCAGTTCCAGCGGTACTCCGTCGCGTCTGGCACCGGCTCCGGCCGGATCGCCTTGCGCTCGTTCGTCACCCGATCGACGCGGTTCATCCGGCCACCCTGCGACTCGGCGTACAGAACGTTCGGATCGGTCGGGTCGACCAGCGCCACGAAGCCGTCGCCGCCGCCCACGATGAACCAATCGTCGTTGACGATGCCGCGTGAACTGCGCGTGGCGCTCGGCCCACACCAGGTGTTGTTGTCCTGCAGGCCGCCGCACACCGTGTAGGGCGTCTGCATGTCGAAGCTCGCGTGGTAGAACTGCGCCAGCGGCATGTTGTTCAGGAAGACGTAGGTCTCGCTGCGGTCGTAGGAGACGCCCACGCCGCCGTCCCCGCCGAGCATCAGGTGCCGCGAGTCTGCCGGGTCGATCCACATGGCGTGGAAGTCCACGTGGATGCGCGGCGCGCCGGTGGTCCGGAACGTGCGGCCGGCATCATCCGACACGAACAGCTGCACGCCGAGGACGTAGATCCGGTGATCGTCCTCCGGGTCGATCCGGATCTGGCTGAAGTACATCGGCCGCGGGTTCGTGTCGCTCATCTGCTCCCACGTCGCGCCCGCATCGTCCGTCCGGTAGACGCCACCGTCATCGGGGTGCTCGATCCGCGCGTAGAGGACGTTCGAGTTCTTGCGGTAGATGTCGAGCCCGATCCGTCCCTTTGGGCCCTCGGGCAGGCCCGCGGTCAGCTCCGTCCAGCTCTCGCCGGCGTCGGGCGACTTGTAGATCGCGCTGCCCGGCCCGCCGCCGTTGAAGCCCCACGCCGAGCGCCGCCGCTGGTAGGTCGCCGCGTACAGGACCTTGTTGTTCGTCGGGTCCATGAGGAGGTCGGTGGCACCGGTGTCCTCGTCCACCTCCAGCAAGAGATCCCAGGTGTCGCCGCCGTCCGTCGTCCCGTAGACGCCCCGCTCGCCGCCGGCCGCCCACAGGCTGCCGAGCGCCGCCGTGTAGACAACGTCGTGATCCACCGGGTCGATGACGACGCGCGCGATGTGGTGGGAATCCTTGAGCCCCATGTTCGCCCAGCTCTTCCCGCCGTCGGTCGACTTGAAGACGCCCTCGCCCCACGACGAGCTCTGACGGTTGTTGTTCTCGCCCGTGCCGACCCAGACGAGGTTCGCGTCAGTCGACGCAATCGCGACATCGCCGATCGAGGAGGTGGACTCGTCGTCGAACACCGTCTCGAAGGTGGTCCCGTTGTTGGTCGTCTTCCAGAGACCGCCCGTCGCCGCCGCCACATAAAAGGTGGCTGGGTCGCTCTCCAGCACGGCGAAGTCGTCGATCCGGCCGGCCATCGTGGCCGGGCCGATCGGGCGGAAACGTAACGTGTCGAAGGGTGAGGCCCCACCGCTTGACTGGATGCCGGCCGACTGGGCCAGGGCCCACTGCTCCGTCCCCACCAGAACGACCGCCGCGCACAGCAGGGCACCACGGACACCGATTCGAGCAGAACTCACGGCAGGCTCCTCTTTGAACGAAGGTTGACAGGACGAGATTCGTACTCGCTGGACACCGGAAGACCGGCCAGCGCTGCTACGGGTAGCGGTCACGCGGGAGTTTAATGCAGCTCAGCTCAATGTAACAACCGTTCCGGGCTAAATCCTGTCAGCCATCCGCGTCACTCAGGGCGTCGGCACCCGCATGGTACCAGCCATCGAGCTCATCGGGAATAAACGTAGCGATAGAAGACACGTGTGCTGATATGAGCCAATTGTACTTAGCATATTTATTTTGCGACACGCGCTGGCGGAACAGGTCGATGGCGCCCGACTGCTGAAAGAACGCGACCAGGACGCCGATGCACAACTCGATCGCGCAGATGCTGATGAACCCCTCGTTACCGAGCGACCGGGTCACCAGGCCGGGAAATCCCTGGATGCCCTGACCGAGCAGGAGCACGCCGGCCAGACACGCGATCACCAGACTGAAGATCGCCTCGCGCGTGATCAAGGCGAGCGCGACCGCCAGCAGCGGCAGGACGATCGACGTCCACTGGGGCTCCATGGGAATGAGTCTCGGAAGAGAGAGAGACTGTACTGTAGGCCCAGCGTGGGGAGCAAGGGCGTTAGGACGACTGGCGGAAGCGGACTGCCGCGCGCTGAATCGACCAGCGTGCGGCGGGCTGCGACGCGATCGCCTGCCCGGCGATCACGCCGCCCAGAAAATGACCGGCCGGGGATGGCGTTAGCTCGCAACGCTCGCGCCCGCTGCGACCAGCCCGCTCACGGCAACTGCGACGCGAGGGCCCCTCTGACGGGAATCTATCCCACCCTCCGCGGTAGCCGCAAATCCTGCGGCCCGATCAAGAAGCATCCGTTCACTTCCTGCCATCGCCCAACGCCATGGCGAAAGTCAGACTATCCGTAACAGATAGACAGGCAACGCGATACACAGATTATTTATTCTATGTTCGCTTGACTTGCGCACGGCACGCTCCTAGAATAGCTCACCATACGACGGCCCGGAACTAATTGCATATTCGTGCAGTGGCGTGCAATTTCCCCAAGTGGGCCCACCGACATAGACCCGAAGGAGCGTCATGGCCGAAGACCGTATCGAACGCGAACGCACGAAGGCGATTGAGCTCGCCGTTGGACAGATTGAAAAGCAGTTTGGCAAAGGCTCCATCATGCGTCTGGGCCAGCAGGGCGTCGGGATCCAGGTACCGTGCATCTCGACCGGTGCGGTCAGCATCGACTACGCGCTCGGCATCGGCGGCGTGCCGCGGGGACGGGTCGTCGAGATCTTCGGACCGGAGGCATCCGGCAAGACGACGCTCGCCTTACAGGTGATCGCCAACGCCCAGAAAGCGGGCGGGATGGCGGCCTTCGTCGACGCGGAGCACGCGCTCGACTCCACCTACACCGCGGCACTCGGCGTGAATCTCGACGACCTGCTTGTGTCGCAGCCGGACAATGGCGAGCAGGCGCTCGAGATCGTCGAGGTCCTGGTCCGCTCGGGCGGTGTCGATGTCATCGTCGTGGACTCGGTCGCCGCGCTCGTCCCGCGCTCCGAGATCGACGGCGAGATGGGTGACGCCCAGGTCGGCCTCCAGGCCCGCCTCATGTCGCAGGCGCTCCGGAAGCTGACCGCCGTCGTCTCGAAGTCGAACACCTGCCTGATCTTCATCAACCAGCTGCGCGTGAAGATCGGCGTCATGTTCGGCAACCCGGAAACGACCACCGGCGGCCGGGCGCTGAAGTTCTACGCCTCGGTCCGCATCGACATCCGGCGAATTGGCGCCATCAAGGACGGCGACGTCGTCATCGGCGGACGCACGCGCGTCAAGATCGTCAAGAACAAGGTGGCGCCCCCCTTCCGGCAGGCCGAGTTCGACCTCATGTACGGCCGGGGGATCTCGCGTGAAGGCGATCTGCTCGACCTCGCGGTCGATCGCAAGATCGTCGAGAGGAGCGGCACCTGGTTCTCGTACAGCGGCGACCGACTGGGGCAAGGCCGGGAGAACGCCAAGAACTTCCTGCGGTCGAATCCGGACACCGCGCAGGTGATCGAGGACAAGGTGCGCGCCGAGCTCGGTCTGGCGGCACCGGCCGAAGCGGAAACCTCCACGGCCTGACCGGGCGCCGGGGGGGAGATCGGCGCCTGCCCCGACTGCCCACTGCTACACTTCACCATGGATGCGCTAGCCTCGCTCGACGCTCGAGCGCTGGCCTGGGTCCTCTCGCTCCCCCATCCCGGCTGGCTCGACCGGCTCATGGTCGGCCTCAGCGCGTTCGGCCAGCAGGCCACCGTCTGGCTGGCCCTCGGGGCGGTCCTGGCTGCCTCGGGACGGCTGCCCTGGAAGGCCTACTGGCAGGTCGTCCTGTCGATCGTCCTCACGATTCTCGTCGTGGACGCGGCGCTCAAGCCGATGGTCGGCCGCGCGCGTCCGTCGCACGCCAATCCTGAAGTGACCGCGCTCGTTGAACCGCCCACGAACGCGTCGTTCCCGTCGGGGCATGCCGCCACGGCGTTTGCGGGCGCGTACGCGCTAGCCCAATTTCTGCCGCGCGCCCGCCAGGCGTTCTGGCTGCTGGCGCTCCTCATCGCCGCCTCACGCGTCTATCTCGGCCTCCACTACCCGCTCGATGTCATCGCCGGTGCGCTCGTCGGAGCAGGCTGCGCCGCCTTCAGCGTCGGCGGAACCGTATGGTATAGTCGCGATCCTGCCGTGCGCGTTCCCCAAGGGCCGAGGTAGCTCAGTCGGTAGAGCACATGACTGAAAATCATGGTGTCGGCAGTTCGATTCTGCCCCTCGGCACCAGCCTCTTCCTTGCGGTGGTCCTGGCGGCTTGCAACTCGCCGCGGCGCGTCGAACCGTTTGTCGACTACGTTTCGATCCAGCAGTTTTCGGTCAGCACCGACGTCATCTACCCGGCGAGTCCAGCGTTTGACGACTTCCTGGCCCACGGCTGGGAGCGACGTGCCGAGGAGTCGACGGTCACCGACGGTCGTGCCATTGTGGACCAGTGGGCGAGCTTTCGCTTCTACGTCGCGATCGCCGGTTCCGTTACGCTCGAGATCGAGGCCAACCCCGAGCCCGTCGCCCCCGCAGCAGCGCAGGTGCTCAGCCTACTGGTCAACGACAGCCGGGTGGGTCGCGTGACCTTGCAGCCCGGCTGGAGCACCTACGCGATCCCGGTGCCGGCCGACACGCTGGAGATTGGCTGGAACCGGGCGGAGCTGCGCTTCAGCCGTACCGCCCGGCCGTCCGGCCGGCAGGACCAGGGCGCGGGTCTCCGACCCCGGGCGGGACGGATCCGCCGCCTGCTCCTGCGCTCGTCCCTGCATCGGCCGCCCACGATGCGCGCGACGTCCGAGACGCATGAATTCGTGCGCATCGAGATGCCCACCGACAGCATCCTGGATGTCTATTTGGAACTCCAGCCCAACGCCTGGCTGGTCGGCTCGATCGACGCCGTCCTGGCCGACCGGGCGCCGCCCTCGGCCGGGCTGCACGCCGCCGTGGAGCTCCTCGACGAACAGGGCCGCTCGCAGACCCTGATCGAGCGCGCCTTCGAGAGCGAGGGCGAGGAGAGTGAGCGCTTCCGGATCGATCTCGATCGCTGGAAGAACTCGATCGTCGCTTCCGGCTCCGGAGCTGGGGAGAAGTGAACGGCATCATCCGATGGCATAACGTCGGCGTCGAGGCTCCGGCTCACGAGGGCGACCCTGCCGCTGATCTCTCAGGCCAGCTCCTGTCGCCGCCCCGGTTGGGCAGGTTGGGCAGGCTGGGCCGGCCGCACGTCGTTGTCGTCCTCGTCGACACCGGGCGCGCGGACGCCTTCGATGGCAGCCGCCCCGACCGGCCTACCCCGCACGTCGAAAGGTTGGCGGAGGACGGGACACGGTTCACGCAGGCCTGGGCGCCTTCGGGCTGGACCGGTGAGAGCGTTCCCGGCCTGGCGACCGGATGGTACCCGGAGGCGACGGGAACGGATGACTGGGGCCCGCAAATCCCACTGTCCGTGCCGACGCTGGCGGAGCTGATGTCGCAGGCCGGCTATTTCACATTCCTTTGGAGCCAGCACGGCATCTGGGAGGGCAACGCCTCGTTTCGCAGGGGCTTCGAGAGACTGGGGCAAGGACGAGGCAACCGCGATCTGTTGCCTGGCGCGACGGACCTGTTCGTTGCGGCGCGACCGACGTTCGCGTTCGTCCACCTGTTGCCACCGCACACTCCTTATACGCCGCCCGAGCCGTTCCGAGGATTCCTGACCGCGGACTACGAAGCGACGCGTGATCTCGGCGGCGACGCCGCGGCAATCGAATTGGTCGAAGAGATGCACTCGAGATGGCCCGAGGGAACGCCGACGCCGGACGAGCTGGCGTACGTCCGCGCACGGTATGACGAGAATGTGCGCTATGCCGATCATCTGGTGGGTCGCGTCGTTGACAGCATTCGTCGTGCGGGCCAGTACGACAACACGCTGATCGTGTTCCTCTCCGATCACGGCGAAGCGTTTTACGAGCACGGCCGCTTCCTGCACGGAGGCTTCGTGTACGAGGAGAACATCCTGGTGCCGTTCATCGTGAAGTGGCCGGCGAGCGCTTGAGGGTTCTCCCGCGTCGTGGCCGACCCGGTCAGCCTGCTTGATCTGATTCCGACCCTGGTTGACGGGCTGGCATTGCCAGCCGACGGCGCGGTGTTTCACGGTCGGAGCCTGCTTCCCGTTGCGTTCGACGCTGAGGCAACGCCGAGCGACCTGTATCTCAGCCGGCGCCCGGTACGAGAGACCAACCAGGTCTATGAGCTCCGGTCCGGCCGTTACAAGCTTATCTACAACGGACGGGAAAGGACGACCGAGCTCTACGATCTGGCCAGCAACCCAGGTGAACGGGTAGACTTGGCCGATCGTCTGCCGTTTCGAGCCCGGGTGCTCCTGCAGCTCTTGCTTTTCCAGCGCCACCGCAATCTGGCCGCCCTGGCCGATGCCGGGGGACAGCAGCGGAATCCGCTCGACGGAGACACGCTGCGAGCGCTCCGCGCCCTCGGTTACGTGAGGTAGGACCGCCGCGAGCCGTGCATCCGATGTCCAGTTCGGGCGGCCTCGCCAGCGGCGCGACCTCTCGCGAGACGGGCACTGGCTCACATACCAGTCGAACGAGTCGGGCCAGTACGAGATCTACGTCCGCCCGTTCCCCGGTGTAGAGGAAGGACGCTGGCAGGTCTCGACCGCCGGCGGGGACCGACCGTCGTGGGCGCGCGATGGCCGCGAGCTGTTCTATCTGGCAGCCGAGGGGAGTCTGATGCGGGTCTCGATCGAGCCCGGCCTGATTTCAGCGTCGGGCAGCCCGAGGTCGTTGTCGAGACGCAGCCTCTTGCGGGTCGTGTAATGCAAGCCATAAACATAGGGGGGCGGCCTTACGACGTGTCTCCGAACGGTGAGCGGTTCTGGCTCAGACCCAACTTCATTTTTCATTCTTTGTACGTCGTCAGACCAGAGTGGACCAATGAGCGTGTTTTACAAGAGAGACCTTTCGCCGGTTGACCGCTCCACGCAGCGTGTGTAGATTCTCCCGTTTTCGTTGTGCCAGTGTCCTCCGTTTGATCTGGTCGCGTCGCGCGAGGATCACCGGCCGTCGCCCGTGATAGACGTCGGCCGGCGTCACGTTGTCCAGCGCCTCATGCAGCCGTCGATGGTTGTAGTCGTCGACGAACCGCGCGATGGCCCGTTCGAGTTCCCACGGGCTGTAGTATTTCTCGAGTTTCACCACGTTCTTCATCGACCGGTGATACCGCTCGATCTTGCCCTGGGTCATCGGATGATACGGCGCCCCACGCGTGTGTGCGATCTTGTGGGTTTCCAGATACTCCGCCAGCTCCCCCGAGACGTAACACGGCCCGTTGTCGCTCAAGAGCCGCGGCCGATGGACCACCAGGATTCGGTCGAGCCCCGTCTTGGCCCGGGCCAGGTCCAGCGTCTCCATCACGTCGGCGGCTTGCATCGACGTCCGGAGCATCCAGGCGATGATGTAGCGCGCGTAATCATCCAGCACCGTCGACAGGTAGTACCAGCCCCAGCCAACCACCTGCAGATAGGTGAAGTCGGTCTGCCAGAGCTCGTTCGGCCGACGGGTCGGATGCCGGAACGACTTCGCTGCCGACAGCACGATGAAGGCTGGGCTCGGAATCAGGTCATAGGCCTTGAGGATGCGATAGACGCTCGATTCCGACAGAAAATGGCCCTCCCGGTCGGTCAGCTGCCAGGCCAGCTCCCGCGGCGACCGTTCGGGATCCGCCAACGCCGCCTCCACCACGCGCTGCCGCACCCGTGGCGGAATCCGGTTCCAGTAGCGGCGCGCCGCCGAGGGCTTCGACTGGAGTCCCGCTCGCCCCCGTTCGGCGTAGCGGTGATACCAGACGTAGAACGTGGACCGATTCACCTGCAGCTCCCGTAACGTCTGCCGCACGGGCAGGTCGGAGCCCTCAACGAGCCGGATGACCTCGTACTTCTCGGCGGCGGTCCGTCTCACGTACCGACCTCCGAGTCGAAGGCCGTCACGTTTTTTTTCAACAGTCGATTCTCGAGCACCATCTCGGCCACGACCTGCTTGAGCCGGCCGTTCTCTTGGCGCAGGTCGGTGACTTCACTCGACGTCGCTTCGCGGGTCGTATCCCCAACCAGCCGTTTCTTCCCGGCTTCGAGGAACTCCTTGCTCCACCGGTAGTAGAGATTCGGGTTCAGGCCCTCGCGGCGACAGAGCGTCGCTATGCTCTCTTCGCCTCGCAGCCCCTCGAGAACGATCTGGATCTTTTCTTCGGCTGAGAACCGGCGCCGCGTCTTCCGCCGGATGTCTTGCACCACTTTCTCTGCTGACTTCGCCTTGCTCATGAGGACCTCCTCCTCTGGCGGCAAAGTCTCTCTTATTTCTAGGCCTCACGTGGTCCACAATGGTCTGAACCCATACAACCTGCCGTCCGTGAAACATGTCGGCGGGCGTCACGTTCTGCAGCGCCTCATGATACCGCCGGTGATTGTAGTCCTCCACGAAATGGGCGACCGCCCGTTCCACGTCCCACGGCGTGTAGTAGTGCTCGAGTTTCACGACGTTCTTCAGCGAGCGGTGGTACCGCTCGATCTTCCCCTGGGTCATCGGGTGATACGGTGCGCTGCGCGTGTGCGGCAGCCCGTGGGCCTCCAGATAGGTCGCGAGCTGCCCCGAGATGTAGCAGGGCCCATTGTCGCTGAGCAAGCGCGGGCGATGCGCCACCGGGACCGCATCGACGCCGGTGGCGGCGCGTGCCAAGTCGAGGGTCTCCATGACGTCCATGGCCTGCATCGACGTGCGCAGGGTCCAGGCCAGGATGTACCGCGAGTAGTCATCGAGCACGGTCGACAAGTAGTACCAGCCCCAGCCCACCACGTGGAGATACGTAAAGTCGGTTTGCCACAGCTCGTTCGGCCGGTGCGTCGGCTGCTGAAACACCTTGCCCGCCGACAGCACGACGAAGGCCGGGCTGGTGATCAGGTCGAAGGCTTTCAGAATGCGATAGACGCTCGATTCCGAAAGGAAATGCGCCTCCCGGTCCGTGAATTGCCAGGCCAGTTCCCGCGGCGTGCGCTCGGGCACGGCCAAGGCGAGGTCGACGACCTGTTGTCGCACCCGTGGTGGAATGCGATTCCAGTGCCGCCGCGCAGCCGGCGGGCGGGCCGCGAGCCCATCCAATCCGCCCTCGGCGTAGCGGCGATACCACGTGTAGAACGTCGCGCGCGGCACCTGGAGCTCGCGGAGCGTCTGCCGGACGGGCAGATCCGAGCCTTCGACCAAGCGAATGACTTCGGCCTTCTCGGCCGCCGTCAGTCGCACGTGTCGTCTCCCGAGTCGGAGCCCGTCACGTTTTTTTTGAGCAGGCGGTTTTCGAGGACGACCTCGGCCACGAGCTGCTTCAGGCGGCTATTCTCCTTGCGCAGATCGGTGACCTCGGGGGCCGTCGCTTCACGGCTCGTATCGCCGACAAGACGCTTCTTGCCGGCCTCGAGAAACTCCTTGCTCCACCGGTAGTACAGATTCGGCGCCAGCCCTTCCTTCCGGCACAGCGTGGCGATGCTCTCCTCGCCGCGCAGGCCCTCGAGTACGATCCGAATCTTCTCTTCGGCTGAAAACCGCCGGCGCGTCTTCCGCCGGATTTCCTGCACGACTCTTTCTGGCGACGCTTCCTTGCCCATGGGGATCCTCCTCCCCTGGCTCGGAAGTGTCTCTTACTTTCAGGGCCTCAATGGTCCAAAAGGGTCTGAACCCCTACAGGCACAGCACGCCCAACTGCGTATCGACACTGGGCTGCACGTCTTCTTCTGCGACCCCCGCAGTCCGTGGCAGCGCGGCACGAACGAGAACACCAACGGCCTGCTGCGCCAGTACTTCCCCAAAGGGACTGACCTCCATAGGCATCGTGCGAGCGACATTGCTGCTGTCGCGGCCACACTCAACCGCCGACCGCGGAAGACTCTCGGTTGGAGAACGCCATCCGAAGCCTTCAACGAACTGCTACTCTCACACCAGTGAGGACGTGTTGCGACGACCCCTTGAAACCGGCCAGTATGCCGCCATGGCGTATCAGCGAGTGTTGCGCGATCATGGCATCGTCTGTTCGATGAGTCGCTAGGGCGACTACTGGGATAATGCCGTCACCGAGAGCTTCCTCGCGACGCTCAAAACCGAGCTCATCCACCGTCAGCCGTGGCCGACCCGGCGGGCGACTAAAGACGCCGTCGCCGATTACATCGAAGGCTTTTACAATCCGTACCGGCTGCACTCGTCTCTCGGGTACGTTAGCCCCAATGAATTCGAAAGGAAATATTTCCGAAAGGCTCAGCGTGCAGCATAATCAACCCGTCCACTTTTCCCAGGCAAGATCAGTCCCATCGAGGACCCATATAAGGCCAACCAGCTCCGAACGCCCAGACATCGGTGGGATCGCACCTATGACCCCGCCCAACGGAGTCCGAAAGGAATCGAAGATGGAGTTGCGTCGTGTTTTTGGAATTGCGATCGCCGTGTCCCTCGCCCTCTGCGTCTCGGCCGCGCAGGCTCAGGTGACCGTCATCACCACGGGCAAGCTCGTCGATCCCGAGACGGGTACGACCCGGTCGGACCAGACCATCGTCATCGAGGACGGGAAGATTCTCGCGGTAGGTGAGAACCCGACGATCCCCGATGGCGCGGTTAGGCTCGACCTGTCTTCCCTGACGGTGCTTCCCGGTCTCATCGACGCCCACACGCATCTCGCCGGCGCATACGACTTTCCTGCATCGAATCTCAAGGAATACAACGTCGACGTCGCCACCGCCGAGCGTGCCATCCAGGGCCTGCTCAACGCCCAGTCGATGCTGGAAACCGGATTTACGACTGTCCGCGATCTGGGCAACGCCGGACACTACGCCGACGCCGCGCTCCTCAAGTTCGTCAGCGATCCCCCCGACGTGGGTCCGGTGCGAGACGCGGCCGTGTCTCATCCCGGACGAATCGGCAAGGTGCTCGGTCCGACCATGTTCATTTCCGGCAAGATCATCTCTGTGTACGGAGGGCAGTTCCGTGTCAGCCCCGATTTTCCCGACGTGGGACTGCAGGACTATTTCTATGCCGACAGCCGCGATGAGTTACTGAAAGCCATCCGCCAGAATCTCCATTTCGGAGCGACGTGGATCAAGATCGTCGTCGATGACTACCGATACCTCTACTCCGTGGAGGACATCCAGTTCATCGTGGAAGAAGCGCGACGAGCCGGAGTCGAGGTGGCGGCCCATGCTGTGACCGAAATGGGAGCGCGTGTCGCGATCGAGGGGGGCGTCGCTTCCGTCGAGCACGGTTACGAGATGACCGATGAGCTGCTGGAGCTCGCCAAGCAACGAGGCGTCGTGCTGGTGGGCTGCGAACTCGCCGACGCCACGGCCCAAGCGTTTCGGGGCGCTATCTACGAGAAGGCCCTCGATCGTTTGAAACGCGCGTACCGCATCGGTGTCGAGATGGCGTATGGCTCCGATATCCTCATGCAGCGTGCGGGGCTCACTCGTGGGCAACTCTCCATTGCTCCAATCGACACCTGGGCCAAAGCCGGAATTCCGACCGAGGATATCTTGCGGGCCATGATCACCAACGGCGCGCGGTTACTCGGCGTGGCGGACCACCGTGGCGCCATCCGACCCGGGATGGCGGCAGACCTGATCGGCATGCCGGAGAACCCGCTCGACGACATCCAGGCTCTCAAAGGTGTGTCGTTCGTCATGAAGGACGGCGTTGTCTTCCGGCTCGACTAACGCGGAGCAACTCGATTTCTCGAACGATACGGATAATTGATAAGGAATCGACGATGAACCTACGACGTATTTTCATGCTCGTGACCGCCGTCTCTCTCGCGCTCTGCATTTCGGCTGCGGAGGCTCAGGTGACCGTCATCACCGCAGGTCAGCTCCTCGATCCCGCAACAGGGACGACCCGGTCGAACCAGACCATCGTCGTCGAAGACGGGACGATCCGCGAGGTGGGCGAGAATCTGACGGTTCCCGACGGCGCGGTGCAGCTCGACCTGTCTTCCCTCACCGTGCTTCCAGGTCTGTTTGACGTCCACACGCACGTCGGCTCCGCGTACGACGCCGACAACTCGAGCCTCTTGGAATACAACGTCGAGGTCTCCACCGCCGAGCGCGCCATCCAGAGCTTTCTCGCTGCTCAGTCGTTTTTGGATGCCGGATTCACGACCATACGCGACCTGGGAAACGCCGGACATTTTGCCGACGCCGCGCTCTTGCGTGTCCTCAGTGCTTCGCCGATTGCCAACACGGGCCAGGTGGCGGCCTTTGCTCCACCTCGTCCCGGGCGCATCGGCAAGGTTTCCGGTCCGTCGCTGTTCATTTCCGGCAAGATCCTTGCCCCGTACGGAGGGCAGTACCGTCTCAACCCCGACCTTCCCGACGTGGGGATGATCGACTATTTCTACGCCGACACCCGCGATGAGATACAGAAAGCCATCCGCCAGAACATTCACTTTGGAGCGACGTGGATCAAGATCATTGTCGATGATGAAGGGTTCAGGCCATACGTTTACTCCGTTGAAGACATCCAGTACATCGTGGAAGAAGCACGAAGCGCCGGCCTCAAGGTGGCCGCTCATGCCTTGAACGAAATGGGGGCGCGTCTCGCGATCGAAGGGGGGGTCGCCACCCTCGAGCACGGCTACGAGATGAGCGATGAAACGCTCGAGTTAGCCAAGGAACGAGGTATCGTGCTGGTGGGCTGCGAGCTCGCCCTGGGACCTGACACCCATAACGCAACCAGTCACCCCGGTGACTACGCACGGATCCTCGATCGCTTGACGCGAGCCTACCGCGTCGGTGTCGAGATGGTATATGGCTCCGATATCCTCAGACAGACCCCCGGATTCACGAAAGGCGCGCTCGCCATCGGGCCCGTCGACACGTGGGTCGCCGCCGGGATCCCGCCCACGGATATCTTGCGAGCCATGACCACCAACGCCGCACGGTTGCTCGGCGTTGCGGACCAGCGTGGCGGCATCCGACCCGGCATGGCGGCAGACCTCATCGGCACGCGGGAGAACCCGCTCGATGACATCCAGGCCCTCAAGCATGTCTCGTTCGTCATGAAGGACGGCGTTGTGTTCCGGCGCGACTAGCAGGCTGCTGAAAAAGTCCATGGAATGGGATCGACAGATCGATCCCGGCGTACTCCCATGCTCCCAATATTGCTGAAGGGAGCCACCTCATGCGCGGACACGATGAGCAGGCCCATCACATGTTCAGTTACCGGTCGCCGGAACAGCGCGTGCCGGCCGATCCTCCGCTCCGCGCGGTCCGCGCGCTGACGGATCACGCGCTGAAGACGATGTCGCGCAGGTTCGCCGGCCTGTACGCCAAGACGGGACGTCCGTCGATCCCGCCTGAGCCATTGTTGCGGGCCCTGTTGCTGCAGGTGCTGTACACGATCCGGAGCGAACGGCTGCTGCTGGAAGAGCTCAACGACAACCTGCTGTTCCGCTGGTTCGTCGGCTTGCATATGGACGACCCGGTCTGGCATCCCACGACGTTTACCAAGAATCGTGACCGGCTGCTGGCGGGGGATGGCGCGGCCGCCTTCGTTGATGCGGTCCAGGCCCACGCCCGGGCGGCCGGTCTGCTCTCGGACGAGCATTTCACGGTGGACGGGACGCAGTTGGAAGCCTGGGCCAGCCTGAAGAGCTTCCGATGCCGGGACGCCGCGCCGCGCGCGCCCCCCGATGACCCCGGGAATCCCACGGTCGACTTCCACGGCGAGCGGCGGCGCAACGACACGCACCAGTCGACGACTGATCCGGCGGCGATGCTGCATCGGAAGGGCCAAGGGAAGGAGGCGAAGCTGGCGTCTCTGGGCCACGTGCTGTTGGATAATCGGCAGGGGCTCGTCGCCAACGTCTGTGCGACCCACGCGACGGGGACCGCCGAACGCGAGGCGGCGGCACTGTTGCTGGAGGCCAGCGCGCCGCCGGGCAGCACGGTCGGAGCAGACAAGGGCTACGATGTGGCGAGCTTCGTCGCCGATGTCCGCGTCCGGGACGTCACGCCCCACGTGGCGCAGAAGGTCCGCTGGCGGGCGATTGATGGTCGGCCCACCCGGCATGCGGGTTCTCACGTGAGTCAGCGGAAACGAAAACTCGTGGAACAGGTCTTTGGGTGGAGGCAGACCGTCGGTGGTTTGCGCAAGCTCCGGCCTCGCGGCGTCCCACTCGTCGAGTGGCAGCTCACTTTCGCCGCCACGGCCTATAACTTGGTCCGCCTGCGGAATCTGGAGGCGACGTGTCCCTGCTCGCCGGCCGCGCGTGTCGCCGGCCCCCTCATCGGGGTCAGCGCACACCCGTGCGCACGGTCGTCGGGCGGTCGTTACCCGCATGATGCTTAAGAAAACAGCCCGATACCCGGGTTCTTCAGCAGCCTGCTAGAGCGACGTGCCGTTCGAGCGCGTCCGCGAGGGCGTGGCCTATGTCTCGATTGCGACGTGATTCCGGTCCGGCATTGTCAAGTTTGACGGGCGACTGCCAGAGTAGGCCGATGACGCCCCCGGCTCTCAGCTTCCACGGCGACCGCTTTCACTTGAATTGACGATCGTAGCGCAGGCCGTTCCGTGTTAATCGAGAGACCTTGTTTCTCGGGCTACCCTGCCGTCTGCGCCGCGAACTTCTGGAGGCGCCGCTGCATGTGTACCTCACCGGTGTAGACATTACCCTGTGAGTCCACGGCGAACTTGTGCAGCCAGTGGAACTCGCCGGCCGCCCGGCCGCGCCGGCCGAACGAGTCGAGAATCTCCATCGTGTCACGCTGGAGAATCCAGACGCGCTGGTTCGTGCCGTCGGCGACATACAGGTAGGTCTGCTCCTCGTCCGGCGACAGCTCGATGTCCCACACCGTTCCGCTCGAGGATCCGGGCCGCGTCTCCGGCTTGATGAAATGCTCCTCGACGTAGGTCCCATCCTTCCGGAAGATCTGAATGCGGCCGTTCCCGCGATCCGCGACATACACCAGGCCGTCGTTCGAGATCCGAATCCCGTGCACCGCATCGGTGAACTCATCTTTGGTGGAACCGTCCGCGTTGAAGCGACCGATCGGCTCATCGTCTGGCCGCTCGCCGTATGCGCCCCAGTGCCGCCGGTACTCGCCGGTATCCGCGTCGAACACGATCACCCGCTTGTTCAGGTACCCGTCGGCCACGTAGACCTCGTTCGTCTCTGGGTCTACCTCAAGGTCGGCAGGGTGTCCCAGGAACTCGGTGCTGTTGCTGCCGCCGGTCCTATTCGCCTGGCCGATCTGCATGAGGAACTGACCGTCGTTGGTGAACTTTAGGACGAAATGATCGCGGCACAGCGGGTTGCCTTCCCCGTGAATGCGATGATCCGCGAGCGTCTCCGGATCGCCGGTGCCCTCTCCGCCCAGCCAGACATTGTCCTCATGGTCGACGAAGATGCCGTGCTCGGTGCCGGGCCAGTCGTAGCCCTCCCCCGGCCCGCCCCACGAATCGAGCAGATTGCCCTCCGCATCGAACACCAACACCGGCGGAGCCGGCCTGCAACACAGCGATCTGACCGGACTTTGTACCAAGCCCAGCTCGTCCGGAGTGAGGCTGCCCGGCCGCTGAACGACGAAGATTCGGTCCTGCGAGTCGACCGCTAACCCGGCAATCCGCCCAATCAGCCAGGTGTCAGGCAGCGGCTTCGGCCAGAAGGGATCGACGTGGAACTGCGGCGCGCTCGTGCCCGGATCGCCGGCGACCGGTGCTTCCTCCATCGCTGCCTCTTCTGTTGCCGGCTGTCCGCATGCGATGACCGCGACGCAGGCGAGAACTGCTGCAGATCGGCAAAACATATGCGTGTATCTCACAAGGAACTCCTGATTCCTGATCCACTGGGCCAATGGGATTTCCGTTTTGGTCGTCCCGGATCAGGACCCTTATACATCGACGCCACTGGGCACGGCCAGATTTCCTCGTCGCACGTTGTGACCTGCCCCCCGGCGGCGATGGCTTGATTGAGGGGGAGCGCCGCGGCGACCGTCTTGGCTTCGCGCTCGAACCGCGCCTTCCGCTCCGGGGCCGAGGCGGGTGCCTCGCTGCAGGGCCATGCTGGGCTGTCTGAGTGAAGTCAGGCCAGATTGTGAGCCGGCCGTGGCCGTTTCCGGATATAATCTGCCCTCCAATGCGAATCCAGTCCGGGAAGCCAGCGCGGCGCGGCTCGCGGAAGCCAGTCGGGTGGGGGGTCTGTGCTCCTTGCCCCCGCTGGGAGAGTTGACGGCTATAGGCTATAAAGGTGCCAGTTTAGGAGGATTGACGATGAGAGCAGACCCGACACGCTGGCGGCGACGGACCGGGCTTTGTCTTGCCCTGGCGCTGGGCGTCCTTTTGGCCGTCCCAGCTCTGGCCGTAGCCCAGGAGCGTGGCAATCCGTACGGGGAGTGGCGTTATCAGAGTGCTGACGCCTGGGGCACCCGCTACTCACCCCTCGACCAGGTCAACGCCGAGAATTTCGAAGACCTCGAGGTGGCCTGGATCTGGCGAGGGGACAACTTCGGCCCGGCTCCGGCGACCACGTCCCGCTCGACGCCCACCTACATCGACGGCACCCTCTATGGGGCGGTCGGAGAGCGCCGCACCGTCGTGGCGATGGACCCCGCCACGGGAGAAACGCTCTGGACCTACCGCGAGCCCCACACGACGCGGTGGGAACGCTCCATGCGGGCCAGCTACGGGAAGGGAGTGGCGTACGGGGAGCTGAACGGCCGCGGGGTGATTTACTACATTTCCCCTGCCTACTTCCTCCATGCGATCGACGCGAAAACGGGCCAGCACGTTGAGAATTGGGGCCAACCCGTGCCGCTGCCCGGCTTCCCCAAGACCGGCGTGGCGGACCTCCTGGTGAACCTCCTGGACGGCTGGGGCCCCTGGGAGAGCTGGGACCAGCCCTACAACCCGGACTACGGGATCCCGCGCGAGATCGGATACATCACTAGCTCCTCGCCCCCCATCGTGGTGAACGGCGTGGTGGTGGTGGGGTCTTCCGCTGAACAGGGCTACAACCAGACCCGCATCGAGATGGTCCCGAATGACATCCAGGGCTATGACACCCGGACCGGTGAGCCCCTCTGGAAGTTTCATGTCATCCCGCGGCCTGGCGAGTTCGGACACGACACCTGGTTGAACGACGCCTGGCAATACACCGGGGACGTCTCCTCGTGGGCCCCCCTGTCCGCCGACTTGGAGCGCGACATCGTCTACATCCCCACGAACCCGCCGACGATCGACAACTTCGGCGGCTTCCGCCCGGGGAACAACCTATACGGCACCAGTGTCATCGCCCTCGACACCCGGACGGGCGAGCGGGTGTGGCATTTCCAGACGGTCCACAACGACCAGTGGAACTACGACCTGCCCAACGTCCCGATCATCGTAGACCTCACGGTGGACGGGCGGGAAATCCCAGCGGTGATTCAGACCACGAAACAAGGGATGATTTTCGCGTTCAACCGGGAAACGGGCGACCCGATATGGCCGATCGAGGAGGTCGAGGTGCCCGAGACGGTGGTGCCCAACAATTGGACGTCACCCACCCAGCCCATCCCCACGAAGCCGGAACCGTTCGAGGTACTCGGGCTTCCGGAAGACCGCGTGATCGACTTCACGCCCGAGCTCAGGGCGGAGGCGCTGGAGATCATGCAGAGGTACCAAATCGGGGGCCCCTACATGCCGCGGGTCCATGTGGGCTATGACGGGCTGCCTAACGTTACCTGCGCAGGCGGGTTGAACATCGGGCATCCGGCCGCCATGGATCCAGAAGCCGGAATCATGTACGTGTCGCACGGGCCGCGATGCGGTGGCGGTATGGTGAGGCCCGGCGCCGAGGTGGACGACCCCGACGATCCGTGGACTACCGGCGTGACGGTCGCCGACTGGGTCCGGGGGCCCAGCGTGCGCTTTTCTGGCCCCCAGGGTCTGCCGATCCAGAAGCCCCCGTACAACCGGGCCTCCGCCTACGACATGAACACGGGCGAGCGCCTCTTCTGGGTTCCCATCGGGGAGACGCCAGAGGCGATCACGAATCATCCCGCCCTGCAAGGGGTGGACCTGCCCAACACCGGCGGGGGTGGCCGTTCCATCCTGATGGTGACGGGCAGCCTGCTCCTCACCTCTGAGGTCTTAGGCGACCAGCCGGTCCTCACCGCGAGGAACAAGCGGACCGGCGAGGTCCTGGGGAAGATCGAGCTTCCGACCGCCGCCATGTACGGCATGATGACCTACCTGCACGAAGGGAAACAGCACATCGTCGTGCAGATCGGCGGATCGGCTTATCCGAGCTCGCTGATCGCGTTCAAGCTCCCGTAGTTATCCGACTCGCGCACGGCCCGGCCCTGGGGACGCACGTCCCCCGGGCCGGGATCGCCTGCCACTCGGTTCCGACGAGCCCCCAACGCGCACGCTCGCACACTTCTGGCGGCGCGGGTCCCCACCGTGCGCGAAGAGCCAGATCCGGGGCGGTTGAGGTATGCCTGGGTTGCACCAGACGTGATGTCGTGCAGCCTCCGGCGAGCCGGCTATTCGGACGGCCAGACGACCCCTTGATGACCCCTCGGGACCATACCGATCCCCTTGTGGACGAACTTCTGGACACGCCTGCCCTGGGACGTCTCGGTCGTGTAGATGTTGCCCCGCGAGTCGGTGGCAATGCTGTGTGCGCCGTAGAACTGGCCGGGCTGGCGGCCGCCGTCGCCAAAGCTCGTGAGGACTTCGAGCGTGTCGCGCAGCAAGATGTGGATCCGCTCGTTCACCCCGTCCGCCAGATAGAGGTAGGTCTGCCACTGGTCGCGTGAGAACGCGATGTCCCAGACCGAGCCGGCGCCCAGCGTCCGCTTCTCGACGAACTGCTCCTTCACGAACGTACCATCGGGGCGGAACACCTGGATGCGGTCGTTCGCCCGGTCGCACACGTAGAGCAGGCGGTCGTTCGACAACTCCGAGCAATGGACGGGATTCCGGAACTGCTGCGCCGGCGCCGCGTTCGCGTCGTAGCGTCCGAGATCGGCGTCGTCGGGACGATTGCCATACGCGCCCCAGTAGCGCTTGAACTCGCCCGTGTCGGCGTCGAGCACGGCCACGCGCTTGTTGCCGTAGCCGTCGGCCACATACACCTCGGTCTCCTGGGCGTCGACGAAGACCTTGGCCACCCGCCCGAAGTTCTCCTGTGGCAGCAGATCAAGGACCGCGACTGGTCGTTGGGCTCCCAGACCTCGATGGTGGGTTGGCCGCAGCGACCGTGGGTCATGAACCGCCATTACCAGCATCTCGGAGGCTCGGGTGGGGCAGGGCAAGGCTACGGTGCGCCGGTGGCCGTCGGCGTCGCACTCGCGAACCGTGAGCACGGCCGCCTGACGGTGAGCCTCGAAGGGGATGGCGATTTGATGTATGCGCCGGGCGGGCTCTGGACGGCGGCGCATCACGGCATACCGCTGCTCTCGATCATCCACAACAACCGAGCCTATCACCAGGAGGTGATGCACCTGCAGCGGATGGCGTTACGGCGACAACGCGGGATCGACGGCTCGGCCAAGATCGGCAAACTGCTGAAGGATCCCGATATCGACTACGCCGCCATGGCCAAGAGCATGGGCGTGTGGTCCTCCGGCCCGATCACCGATCCGGCCGACCTGGCGCCGGCGCTCGAGCGTGCCATCGACGTCGTCGAGCGAGGCGAGCCCGCGTTGGTCGATGTCGTGTGCCAGCCGCGATAGAGATTGAAGGGGACAGCCATGCGACGTACACATCGCAGGACACTCGTGGCCCTTGCCGTGCTCGTGGCCGCCGCTGCTGTTGGCGAAGGGATGGGGCACGCGCCCACCCAAGACCGAGACGCGAGTCATCCGGGCCGCGGGGACTTCATTGCGGTGGGGTGCGCGCAGTGCCACGGCTATGAAGGCCAGGGTGGCGGCGCCGCTGGACCTCGCGTCGCACCTGACTCATTGTCCCTGAGGCTGTTCATGCGGGTCGTCCGACGTCCGCCCAACGTCATGCCAGCGTACTCACCCACGGTGCTGAGCGACGAGACGCTGAGACGCATCCACGGCTACCCGAGTCGATCCCGGAGCCGCCCGAGGCTTCGTCGTTACCAGCCCTGGCTCTATCGGTGAAGAGCGTCCCTAGTCCTTCGTCCTCGGTCCCTTGAACGTTCGACGTGGGAGGTGCGACGTTCGACGTTCAAGTGCGAGGTGCTCGACAGGAAGAGCCTGTGTCTCAGGTTTCAGGACCAGACTCGGCGTTGAGAGAATTAAGGATCAAGAATTACCTTGCCCCATCCAAAAGATTTGGCCTTCAGTGTGTCATTCTCGTACACTGGATAGGATCGCCCCCGGTGGAACCGACGACCCTACCGCCCAGGCGCAGATCCGCGTCGTCCTCAAACTGGTTCGAGGAACTGAAAGCTGCGTCCCAGTGCCGTAGACAATTCTGACCCACTAGGCGCTTCGTGCTACTGTACCGATCCAAATCGACCGAGTGCATCGTCGCGAAGGGAGTTGACCATGTCATCGTTGCGAACCATGAAGTCCGTGTTGTTCATTTGCACCGTGTTCCTGCTGGCCGGCTGCGCCTCCGAATCCGACACGCCGGAGGCCATGGCAGACGCCATGGCGGCCGTGGCCGCTGGCAACCCGATCACGGGAGACGGGCTGCCGAACCCGGCCCCAACCGTGATGCGCAACTGGGGCACGTTACCCGAGGGGCGGGAGTGGGGCTCGACGGCCGGCATCGACATCGATCCGATCGACGGGCACATCTGGGCGTACGAGCGCTGCGGCGCGGGCGCCTCGAGCGGTGGCCCGGTCAACTGCGAGACCAACCCGGTCGATCCGATCTTCAAGTTCGACCGGAACACCGGTGAGCTGCTCGCCAACTTCGGCGCCGACATCTTCGTCACGCCCCACGGCATCCACGCGGACAGCGACGGGAACGTCTGGGTGACCGACTTCGCCGGGAACGAGGCGGGGACCAGGGGCCACCAGGTCCATAAGTTCAGTCCCGACGGCGAACTGCTGATGTCGCTCGGCGTGGCGGGCCAGCCGGGCAGCGAGCCGGGTCAGCTCAATCAGCCCACCGACGTGATCGTCGGGCCGGACGGCAGCATCTTCGTGAGTGACGGACACAACGGGCAGAGCGACCCGCCTCACCCGGAGGGCTCGACCGGGCGCATCATCAAGTTCGCCGCGGACGGCACCTACCTGAAGGAGTGGGGACAGATCGGCTCACTGCACGGCGAGTTCCGCACGCCGCACGCGCTCGAGTTCGACGCCCAGGGCCGCCTCTGGGTCGCGGACCGCGGCAACCACCGCCTCGAGATCTTCGACCAGGAAGGCAACTATCTCGACTCGCGCTACACGTACGGGCGCATCAGCGGCTTCTTCATCACGGATGACGGCACGCTGTACGCGATCGACTCGGAGTCGAGTCCGGCGCGCCACTTCCCCTGGAAGAACGGCGTCCGGATTGGGCACATCGACGAGGACGCCATCACCGGCTTCATCCCCCCGCACGACGCCGACACCCGGCCGTACCAGGGAGCGGCGGGCGAGGGCGTGGCCGTTGACGCCGACGGCAATGTCTATGCCGCGGAGGGCCCGAACTCGCTAAGATTCACCGGCGGGTCGTTCACCAAGTACGTGGTGGCCGAGCCGTAGCGATGCCAAGCCGCCATCGCTCGTCGGCGGCGCCGTCCCCCCGCGGCTCGGTCGCCCGCGACCGGTGCCAGAGCTGTCGAGTGGGGAAATTTCTGCGGACACGCTAAGGGAGGATACGAGAATGGGGAAGAAGATCAACCGTCGCGATTTTGTTCTAACAGGTGCCGCGGTGGCTGGGCTGGCAGGCGTACGCCCGCGTCCGGCATTCGGCCGGGCGCCAGCGATCCAGACCTCAAGCGTGAAGCCACTGGTGATCGCGTCCGGCAACGGCTACGGGCCCAAGAACGGCGGGCCTGTGACCTGCGTCGAGAAGGCATTCGGCATGATCACGAGTGGTCAAGATGTGCTGGACGGCCTGATTGCAGGTGTCAACATCGTGGAGCTCGACCCGATGGGTGGGGGCGTCGGGTATGGGGGCTCGCCGAACGCGGACGGTGTGGTCCAGCTCGATTCGTGCTGCATGCATGGACCGGAGAAGCGCGCCGGCGGTGTTGCCGCACTCGAGGGAGTGAAGACCGCCGCGTCGGTGGCCAGGGCTGTCCTGGATCACACAGACCACCACCTGCTCGTCGGACAAGGTGCTCAGACCTTCGCCCGGAACATGGGGTTCGAGATCTTGGATGACCTGAATACCGACCGGTCCCGGGAGCGGTGGCTCGAGTGGAAACGGCGGACCGATCCAGGCCACTATCTCGACCCTGACAAACGCGCGGCGCGGGGCTACGAGGTCGGCCTGCAGATGATGGCCGAGGGGCTCATCGACGAGCATGACTTCTTCGGCACGATCAACTGCGACGGACTCAACTCGGCTGGTGAGATCTGCGGTGTCACCACCACGAGCGGACTGGCCTGGAAGATTGCCGGACGGACGGGCGACTCACCGATCCTGGGGGCTGGGCTGTATGTGGATGGCGCTGTCGGCGCCGCCGGCTCGACCGGACGCGGCGAAGCGAACCTCTACAACCTGACGTCGTTCTTGATTGTCGAGAAGATGCGTCAAGGGATGCACCCCAAAGACGCCGGGATGGAGGGCCTGAAGCGAATCAAAGCGAGCACGGTCGAGAAGCGGCTGTTGAACAGCCGCGGCGAGCCTGCGTTCGGCATCAGTTTCTACGTCCTGAATGCCAAAGGGGAGCACGCCGGTGTGTCGATGTACTCGAGCGAGCGGAGCCGCTACGCGGTCTGTACGGAGAACGGTCCGGAGCACGTGCCGCTGGAGCCGTTGCTGGGGGGCAGTTCGACAGACTGACGGCCTACTGGTTCCAGTTGTTGCTCGACGCGGAGTTCTACGGGGGCAACCCGGCCCTCAGCCCAGATGGACGCTGGATCGCCCATCGGTCGGCTGAGTCGGGACGATCGGAGGTCTACGTGCGGCCGTTTCCGGATGTGGATGCCGGTCGGTGGCAGGTTTCGGTGGCGGGTGGCCGTGAACCGGCCTGGGCTCCGGACGGGCGGGAACTGTTCTTCACCACCGACAGCTACACCCAGTTCTGGGCCGCGCCGGTCGAGACGGAACCGACTTTCAGGCGGTCGACGCCCGAGGCCTGTTCGACCTGGCTCCCTGTCAACGACGTCCAAGGGCGGGGTTGGACAGGGGCCCCGACGGGGCTCGGTTCATCTTCGGGAGGAATCTTGGTGAGCAGGTCGTCGGCGGAACGGAGGGCCTCGTGTTCGTCCTCAACTGATTCGAGGAACTCCAAGCGCGGGTGCCGACGCCGTAGACCGTGCCTCTGACCCCGGCACCACGCTCGGCGTCTACGAAGTCCTCTCCGCCATCGGCGCGGGCGGCATGAAGGTGTGTCTCACGCGTTCCCGTAGCCCGTGTCTCTGAACCCGACACGAATCCGTTCAAGGTCTAGCAGAGTGGCCCTTATATCTCACACCCGGCCCCGCTCGATGATCGGCGGCGTGATCGCCGTCATCGTCGTCTACATGCTGGTGGTCAAGAGTTGAACCGCTTCGGGTTCTTGCTCGGCGACAAGCCGAACAGCGTGGCCGCGTTCGCGCTGCTGGCGCTGGGCCTGCTTGGGCGATTCATCGCAACTCGGCGCGCCGCGACTCAGCCTCGCGACCCAACGCCGACAGCCGAAAGCCCACAGCCTACGTCAGTTCGCCGCCACTAACGTGCGCAGCTCCTCGAACCAGTTGAGCACGACATTGAGAACCGAGGTGCTCGATCCCCGGGCGCTGCGGAGCATGACGAAGCGGCCGTCGGGCGCAACGTCGTAGTTCTGATTGCCCCCCACCGCGAATGCATACTGGCCTTCGAACAGTACCTCCGGCTTGCCGAACGCCGCGGCGGCGCTGACCGGCACCGCGACCATCTCGTAATCACGCCGGTAGAACAGCTCCGTACCGTCGCGCGCCCACTGGGGCTCGGTGCCGCCATTCATCGAGATCTGGATCCTGCCGTTGGCGGCGGGATACGGCTGCACGTACACCTCATCCTTCCCTGACTCGTTCGACACGTAGGCCAACCAACGGCCATCCGGAGACAGCGTCGGCGATTTCTCGTCGGACGCCGTGGCGACCACCGCTGACGCCTCCCCGTCCCGGCTCATCACCCAGACGTCGCGCTGCCGCGTCGGATGGAGCTCGTAGAACGCCAGCAGACGTCCATCGGCCGACCACGAGAACGGATACGTGAACAGCTCGTGCTGGAGTATCGGTACGGCCGCCTCGGTCCCGTCCACCCGCTTCTGGTACACGTTCATGACACCTGAGCGATCCGATGCAAATGTGACGTGCTCGCCATCGGGAGCCCAGACCGGAAAGATGTTCGTGCCCTCAGTCGTCAACCTGATCCGGGTTCCGCGCTGAACATCGTCCACCCATACGTCCCGGTTGCCACTTTCGGAACGGGCGACCACGGCTATGCGTGTGCCGTCTGGAGACACGCGAGGATACCAGTAGGCTTGCTGATCGGTTCGAATCGGCGTAGCTCTCCCCTGTCGATCGACCCAGACGAGTGTGCTCTGCGTGCTACCGGGTGCGTAGACGAGCGTTCCGGTGTCAGACACCGTGAAGTAAGAGCTGCCGGTCGGCGGGTGCGTGTAGACGCCGTCGAGCACCGAGGCCGGCGGGCCGGTGAGCTCCAAGTACGCTGGGTCGAAGCCGGCCGCCCAGAGCCGCCCCGACTGGACGTAGAGCAGATGTCCCGTGGACACATACCGAGCACCCCCCGCCTGACCCAGCGCGGTCAGGATGTGGGGCTGGCCGCCATCCTCGGTCAACGGCAGCAACGCTGTGGTGGATCCGTCCTGGCTCTGTATCGTGAAGAGAATCGACTCGCCGCCGGGTAGGAACTGCGGCAGACGATGGCTCGTGTCCCCGCTCACCTCGTCGAACCTCGTCAATGGCTGCGGCGTGCCACCACCGGCCGGAACCCGGAGCAGGCCAGAACTGCCGGCGGACGCAAACACGATGGTGTCGCTTGGGCCCCAGGTCGCGCCGAAGGTCGTCCCCGGAACGTCGCACAGCGAGACCGGTTCTCCTCCGCTCGCCCGCACTTTCTTGAGCTGACCGTCGGCAAAGAACCCGACCCATTGGGCGTCCGGCGAGAAAAACGGCCCTTCGGCATTCTCCGTCCCCGGCAAGGGTCTCGAGAGAAACTGATCGAGCTCGCGCAAATGCAGCTGGGAGCTTCCCTGCTGCTGAGCCGCATAGACAAGCCGACTGCCGTCGGAAGACACGACGATCGGTGAGACGCCGGGCAGTAGGTACTGGCCGGATGGGAGATCGATGACGACCCGCGTGACCATTGCGGGGTCCGGTCGCGCCACGCTCCAGACCAACACACCGGCCAGAAGGGCGGCCGTCACGCCAGTGGTGAGCAAGACCACAGCCTGTCGCACACGAGCAGCTGGTGCGGCTGGTTGCTCGGCTCCCGCGGCGGATGTCGGTGGGGCAACCTGCGGCTCAGACGGCCGCGCGACTTGGGGCACTTCGTGCACCAGCCTCCGCGGAGTGGCGTGGCCCGTGTCTACGGGAGCGATGAACCGGTACCCGCGCCGCGGGATGGTCTCGACGAATCGCGGAGACTCCGATGAGTCGCTCAGCGCGAAGCGGAGTCGTTGGACGGCGGTGTTGAGGCTGCGCTCGAAATCGACGAAGGTGTCGCCGGGCCAGAGCGCACGTTGGAGATCCTCACGGGTGATCACTTCGCCGGGGCGCTGCACGAGCTTGTCGAGCAGGAGCAGCGGCTGGCCCTGCACTTTGACCTTGATCCCGCTGCGGCGGAGCTCTCCGGCGCCAGTGTCCAGCTCGAAGACACCAAATCGGACGACCGTGCCGGCTGATGGAGCATTCTCGGGCATCACCTAAGCTCGGTTCCCAGATATGCCTATGCCGCCATATTCGCTCACATCTGCCGCGCCAGTCAAGACGCATACGCTCGCAATGTGTTGATAACGCGATCGTTAGCCTGTTACATGAAATACGCTGACATGTTGGTCCCGCTCGATTGCGATTCCTGTCAGATTTAGGCCAGAGTTACAGGATTACAATCTCGAAGGAGGAAGCCGCGTTCCACGACAGTCGCTCGCTCGTCACCGGGTTTCATGGTTTCTGCCTCGTCTTGCTGGCAGCTGCTGGACAGCCGAGCGTGGCACACGCTTCAGGGGCGGATCCCGACAAGTCTGTGGGGACCCGAGTCGAACGACCGAGCCAGGATCGTGAGGCCGATTTCCTCTTCCGGCCCCCTGGCGGAACGATTGGGCTGCGTGTGAGCCGCCTCTTTGCCCGCGCAGACAGCGAGATCTTCGATTTCATACGCGAGCAGCTGACCATCGGGAGGAGCGATTTCGATGGGCCGGCATTCAGGGTCGATTTCGGCGGCGCCGTCAATCCACGGCTTGACGTGCTCATGGAGATCGGCGTGAGCCGGGCCACCGTCGGTTCGGAGTTTCGCGATTTCGTCGACGAGCTCAACCTGCCGATTGTCCAGCAGACCAAGTTGACCCAGGTGCCGGTCAGCGGGAGCCTCAGGTTCTGGCTGATCCCGCGCGGCCGCGAAGTCGGACAGTACGCGTGGGTTCCGAACACCTTGTCTCCATATGTCGGTGCGGGCACTGGCGCGCTTTGGTACCGATTCGAACAGGAAGGTGAGTTCGTAGACTTCGTCGATCTGACGATTTTCCCCGACCAGTTCAGGTCGGCATCATGGGCTCTGAGCACGCATGTATTCGGAGGCGCCAACGTCAAGCTCACCCGCTCCCTGTTTCTGGCCATAGAGGCCCGGTACCTGTGGGCGGACGCCGGGCTCGGTCTCGACTTCGCGGGATTCGACAACATCGACCTGCGGGGTCTGCAGATCACGACCGGTATCGACTTCGTATTCTGATGGGCAGACCCCTAGTACTAGGAGGATGAACCGATGCGTCTGCAGACGACTTGGAGGCTCGGGCACCTGGCACTGGTCGGATTACTGCTGAGTGTCCCGTTGAGCGGCACGACGAGCGCCCAGGCGCTGCCGGTGGCCGCGATCGACGGATTCGAAACCGTCGATGCTCGCTGGGTGCCATGGATCGGCTGCTGGCAGCTCATTGAAGAGATCGGCAGTGCGGACGAATGGCGCGCACCGGCTCGCGACGCCGACCGGGCTGGGCTTGACCGACCCCAGCTTGGCGTCCGGCCCGCGGGTCGCGTCTTTGCGTGTCTGCTGCCGGGAGAAGTCGAAACGGCGGTGGACGTCACCACCGTGGCGCTCGGCAGTGTCTTCGTCGAAAAAACGATTCACGCCGACGGCACCCGGCACCCGATTGGTGAAACGGTGTGCCGGGGGTGGCAGCTTAACCAGTGGTCGCTGGACGGCCTTCGACTCTTCACTCACGCCGAGCTCGCCTGCGAGAATGACGCGTACCGGTTGGTGTCTGGCGTCAGTGTGCTGACGGACCCCTTGACCTGGCTGGACATCCAACTCGTGGATATGGGAGGTGATGCGCAACTGGCGGTTCGTCGGTATCAGCGCGTCAGCGATCAGCAAACGACGCAGGCTGGCTTGCCGCCTCTGCCTGAAGATGTCGCGAGCCGCGTGGCTTCGGCCGCCCGCTTCGTCATCGGCGATCGCCTGAGTGTGTCCGATGTCGTCGACGCCGCTGGACAGGCGGAACCCGAGGTCGTAGAAGCGCTGCTGGTCGAAACAGAGGCGAGCTTCGATCTCGACGGTCAGGCGCTCATCGATTTGGACGATGCCGGTGTCGATGGGAGTGTGATCGACTTGATGGTGGCGCTGTCATTCCCGGAGCAATTTACCGTGCGTCGCGCCTCGGTCTCGAATCTGTCCGGGCGCGGGCCCGATCGCCTCTTCGGTGGCTACAGGGACTTCCGGTACTACGACCTGTACCCGTATTACGCCTCGCCATTCGGCCACTACTACCACTACGGCTATGCGCCGTATCCCTGGGCGTATTGGGGGCCGCGCAGCACGTACCTCCTGACGAGGGGCGACTCGGGCGGCGGCTCGTCGGGTGCGGCCATTCGGTCGCGCGGCTTCGCGCAGGTGCGATCGCTCACCACCTCGTCTGGGACCGGACGCCGAGCAAAGCAACGCGGCTCGAGTGCGAGTTCCGGACGTTCCGGGCGCGGATCGACGGGCGGGTCGTTCGCCGGTCGCTCCGGTCGATCGTCGGGCGGAGGCCGTTCAGGTGGCGGGCGGGTCACCTCGGGCGGCTACAGAAGGCCGCCGGGAGACTAGAACCCATCTCATAAACCACGCCGGCATTCGGCCGCCGATGCATCCCGTCCCGCGGCGTTGCTCGTCGGTCAAATACGGCCGGTATCCTCCCTCCTCGCGCCTGGCGGGACGGGCGCCTCGACGCCCTCGGTGCTTCGCCGTGGTTTATGAGATGGGTTCTAGCAGGCCGCCGAAGTAAGTCAGGTGGGTCGGGTAGACCATTGATCACTGATTACTGATTACTGCCCACTGACAGCTGATAGCTGATAGCTGATAGCTGATAGCTACAAGTCTCGGTCAACAGTGGTCAGTCTCGGCTTCCCCGTAGAGGCACAAGCGACCCGGGTAACGGCGGCAGCGACCGTACTGGTGGCAGGTGTCTGCGGAGTCGGCCTGGGCGGCGCCCGTGTCACCCAAGACACGACGCTCACCGCCGTCCTGAGGCGCGCGGGCGCCTACGTAAGTGCCTTCAAGCGTCAACTTGGCAGCGTCGTTGCCGACGAGCACTACGTCCAGCGCATCAATGAACCCGATCTGTCGAGCTTTACGGCGCGGACGGCGGCCGGCGCGGGTGCCAAGCTCCTCAGCTGAAGCGCCAGGAGATGACGTCGGAGCTGCTCCTGTTCGTCCAGTCCGACGACGACCAGCCCTGGGTCGCCTTCCGCGACGTCTTCGAAGTGGACGGCGCGCCGGTCGAGGATTGCCAGGAGCGGCTCGTCCAGCTCTTCCGGCGGACGCCGGAAGTCGACGGCGAGCTGTCGGAGCGCCTCGTCTCGGAGAGCGCTCGCTTCAACATCGGCCGGGTGTTTCGCAACGTCAACGTCCCTATCTTGGCCCTGCAGTTGCTGACGTGGGCCGATTAAAATCTGGTGTCGTTTGAGAAATCCGGCGAGTCACAGATCGACGGCGTCGAGGCGTGGGAGATCGAGTTCGAGGAAACCGATCCGCCGGCACTGACCATCGGTGAGGACGGCGGGCCGCCCTACGCCACCGGTCGGCTGTGGATCGAGCCGAGCACTGGCCGGGTCCTGCGGACAGAGATGAAAACAAGCGATCCGACGATCGATCTGCGGACCGAGGTGACCGTTCGATCCCAGCTTGATCCTCACCTCTCGATCCTCGTGCCCGCAAGGATGACCGAGCGATATAGACGCCTAAGAGTCGTCGGAAGGTGGCGTACCGTCACCGACGTCCACTCCGAGGCCACCTACTCGAACTTCCATCGCTTCGAAACGGACGTGAGCTTCACGGTGCCGAAGGTCGAGGCATGACGCTGGTCAAGGGTCCACGGCCCCTCGCGTGCGTGTGCCAACTGGGCCGGTGGGCTGAGCAATCGGCGCGGTTGCGGCGGTAGCCTCCGAAGGAGCTTCTGGCTCGTCGATCTCCAGGCGGGCAACGACTATATCCGGAACTCCAGGCGCGGGTGCCGACGGGACAGTAGGTTGACACAAACGGAGGCAAACGTGGCCAACATCAAGCAACCGGTCTGGGTTGCGCTTCTCGTCGGATGCGTTGGCTTGCTCTTTCACTCAGTGCCCGCGACTGGCCAGCAAGCCGAGAGCGAACGTATTCGTATCTACGTCTTCGCGTCTGACGAATCCAGCAGCGATCCTGTCCCGGTGCACTTCTCTACAGCACCTGCGGCAGGCCCCAATCATGGCTGGAACGGGCTGTTCCAGTTCGACGCCAAGCGGAGACGCCGCCAGGTTGAAGCCTTGAGGCGTCAGCTCGAGCGAACGAGCAACCTGCAGCGACTCATCCACGTCGTCAACGCACGAGAAGAGGCCGACCTGTTCCTCGAAATCGTTGCGACCGACTACGGCGCTCCGCTCGACCGGCTGCGGCGTTTGAGCGTAGTCGTGCGTCTATTGGATCGCAGACAGACGTACACGACGGACTTCCTCGGGCAGTATACAGACGTCCTCCGCCCCGAGGCGTCTGGCGCGGCGAAGCAGATTGAGGGGTGGCTAGAGCCAATTACGATCTCTTGCAGCAAGTGATTGCCGGACCACCGGGTTAGCTCAATGCCCCTGCAACCCGGCAGTACCCTCGGCCCGTACGAAGTCCTCTCCGCCATTGGCGCAGGCGCCATGAAGCTGGACCGCGATGTCGCGCTGAAAATCCTACCCAACGCCTTCCAGGCGCGGGTGTCGACGGGACAGTAGGCGGCGACGGCACGCGAGAACGGCCTGGGTGCCCTGACTCGACCGCGCCCTGAAGCTTCTCGGCTAAGGGCCACTGACCCATTCGCTGTCGAATCAACGTGACCCCCCTATATAATCTGGTCTGATCCGTTTCTGACGGGGGTCACCGACAGCAGAGAGTGAAATCTGAAATGAGAACCATACTGATTGCGGTTTTTATGACCGCGCTTTCCGTTGGGTGTCAACGGACCCCGTTGACTGACTTGAGAGAGGATGCTCAAGAGGTTATTGAAGGCGCACGGATAAGAGCAGACAAATTGCGAGAGCTGTCGGCAGAAGAACTCCAGGAGCTCTGGGCCATCGAATACACGTCACTTGAAGTTGCGCACTCTGATCCAGCAGCGGTGGACGCCCTGCTTAATGAGATGGGACGGGAGCGATGGGAGTGCTATCACGTCAGTGAGAATGGGCAAGGACGAATGTTCTACTTCAAGAGAAACAAGTCGAATGCGACCGCCTATCTGACGAATCTGCTGAGGCTAGGATTGATAGCCTTCTAGATTCGAGGGCCATGCTACTCGCCGTCGGCACCCGCCTCGGCCCGTACCAGGGGATTGGAGCTGGAAAGACGTGCCACGAAGGCAGTGTCGATGTATAAGGGTCCTGATGCGGCGGGCAAAATGGAAATCCCGGCAAAGGTGCTGACCCGAACGGCGAAAACGAAAATCGCGGCCGAAACCGATGACAACGGCGAACCGAATTGAGAGCTTCGTGCGACCATTGCTCGTCGACTTCCCGTGGGCGATCGAAATCAGCGGTTGGACCGGCCCTTCCTACTCCGTCGGCCTGGGCGAGCCCCATTGGTACGGATTGCCCCTCACGGTGGAGATAAATACCGAGATGGCTGGGAAGGAGCTCTTGGCGCTCGACGGCCTCGGTTTTCTCGATCGATTTCTCGACGGCGAAGTGGATCTCCATGGGAACCTGTACCTGTTGTCCGATATTCGGCGATACGCCGATCTTCGTCTGAATCTGACACAACTCTTGAAGCAGGTATTCCTATACGGTTCGACTTTGTTTCAGAACAAGAGACGCGCCAGGCGCAATGTCAAGTCGCACTACGCCATTCCCCAAGCGGCACTCGATGTGTACCTGCCACGCGTCGCCGCGTCGCTAAGTTGCCACATCGGCGACGAAGTCCCGCACGAGGCGACTGCGGTGACTCGGTGACCATACAAAAGCGCTCGAAAGAAACGGCTTCGCCATTGCAAAGGTGGTCAACCTGTCGCCTCACTATTGCAAGACCACTGCTACATGGTACGAGCGCATGATGCAGGACGCCGACCTTATGAGGGAGATTGTTGGAGAACGAACTTTTCGGGCGTGGCGAATCTACCTGTCGGGAGCTTCAGCAGGCTTCCGCAACGGCTTGATGCAAGTGTATCGCATTTCCTGTACCGCCGTCTGATAGTGCTACTCGCCGTTGATTGTGCCGTCCGGCCCCTTCGCATCCTCAATGAAACTACGGATTTATGTAAGACCGTCAGCGCTACGCTAGACAGCAGCGGAGTCGAGCGAGTAACTTCCTGGTCAGCAGGAGGTCACCATGTCAGAACAGCTCGTCGGTACCGTCATACACTACTACGGCAGGCCGAACGTCGCCGTCGTGAGGCTGACCAGCGGCGTCAAACTCGGCGATACGCTTCACATCGTCGGTCACGGCGCCGATTTTGAGCAGCTAGTCTCCTCGATGGAGAACAATCACGGGCACATCCAGACCGCCGGCGCAAGCGCCGAAGTTGCCATCCAGGTGGAGGAACGGGTGCACGACGGCGACCAGATCTTTAAGGTCATCCCCGAGACCTTGTAAGGTCACCGGCTTCTGGGCGTTAGGTTCGCGTGGTCCAGAACTGATTCGAGGAACTCAAGGAGCGCGGCCCCGTGCTGTAGCCTATGCACTTACAGCCAGGCACCCACCTCGGCTCGTATGAACAGAATGCCATACTGGATGTCTACCTGGCGACTACAAGTGAGGGAACAAGTCATGACAGATGAGGGACACAATACAACCACTTCCGCACGACACATCGTGTGGGCGATCGGTCTTACGGTGACCGTATGGGCGGCGCTGATGTCGTGGCCCGCGGCGCAGCAAGGACCGAGCGCGCGGCTGAACAAGATCATCGAGCAGTTTGAGAAGGGTGAGGCGGCGCTTGGCAACGAACACTGGCGGACCACCTCGCTCGAGCATAACCCGTTTATGGTTGACGACCTCGAGGCGATCCTCAACGAGATCGAGGCAGAAGGTTCCGGGCGGCCGCGGCTGACCCCGATTGTGCGCATCCATCACGAGGCGGACCAGGATTTCCATCATGTGGTCAAGCAGATCCTCGACGCCGGCGCCTTCGGGATCGTCCTCCCGCAGGTCCGCAGCCCGGAGGAGGTCACCAAACTGGTCCGCGCGATGCGGTATCCGCCGCAGCGTGGGGCGCAGTATCCCGAGCCACGAGGTCGGCGCGGATGGGGTCCCACAGCCGCGACCCGGGTCTGGAACCTGTCGGCCGACGAGTACGCGCGCAAGGCCGACGTGTGGCCGCTCAACCCGGGGGGTGAGCTCTTGGCGATCATCATGTGTGAAACGCGCGAATGTGTGGAGAACATTGACGAGATTCTCCAGGTGCCAGGCCTCGGCGCTGTGATGATCGGGTCGGCTGATCTCAGTCTTGCGCTCGGTGTTGGCACTCCCGCCGCAAACTCTCGCGCGCCGGAAGTCGAAGCTGCTATCACGACGGTGGCGGAAGCGTGTATGAGGCACAACGTGCCATGCGGCATCGGGACTGGGACCAGCTTGAGTACCAGTCCTACCAGGATCTTGGCCGAACTAAGAAGGGAGTGACGGCACGGCGTCGGCGGACGTCGGCCCGCACAGGTTGTGGAATGGGCTTCCCGAATACGTCTCTTGAAAGAAAAGTCGGTGGGCGCTTCGGTGGCTTGAACGTGCTCGTCTGCTGCGCTCTTGCTGTCGCGCTTGGCCAGCGAGGCAACGCACCGAACCTGGGTTATGCGGAAGTGCCGGAGTGGCCGACCCAGGCCAGAAGTGCAGCCGGAACGCCCGCCCCGTGGAACTTCGGTCAAGTAGCCGCGGTCGCCACTGACGCGCACGGTCACGTCTTGGTACTGCATCGCGGCGCCCACCCGATCATGGTATTCAATAGCGACGGCCAGTTCGTGCGGTCCTGGGGCGACGGGGTGATCAGCGAGGGGAAGGTCGTGGGCATTGCGCCCAGTGATCCGATGGCCGGAGGATCAGGCTACACGGTAGTCTATGGGCCGGCCGGATGCTAAGCCTGCGGCGCGCACTCGGTGCGTGTGGATCAGGAGGGGAACATCTGGGTGGTCGACGCCGGCGGTCACGTCGTCTACAAGATGGACCAAGAAGGCCGTGTGATCATGCAACTCGGCACCAAGGGCGTCTCCGGCATGGACGTCAATACCTTCAACCTGCCCACCGATGTCGCGTTCGCCCCCACTGGCGATGTCTACGTGAGCGACGGGTACGGCAACGCGCGGATGGTGAAGTACTCGCACGACGGGCAGTATCTCCTTCAGTGCGGCACGAGAGGCACGGGACCAGGCGAGTTCGGATTGCCCCACAACTTGGTGGTCGACGCGCAAGGAAAGGTCTACGTCACCGATCGAGACAACCAGCGAATCCAGGTGTTTGACGCCAACGGGAAATTCCTGAGCCAGTGAGCGGACATTGGAGGAATCTCCACGCTCTTCATGACCAGAGGCCAGCAGATCTGGGCAAGCGGCGTCCTCCGGAACTCGAATGGCGAGGTCCAGGCAAGATTACCTGGAGGCGGCGGGGGCCACGGCACCACAGTCACCCAAACCGGAGACGTCTTTGTGGCTCAGCTCAGCGGACAAGTGCAGAAGTTCGTCAACCAATGAGCTTCGGTCGCGTTCGGGGAACTCCAGCACCTCACAAGGTTACCCGTCCTGCATAACAGAGGTGAAGCGATGATGCGGCGTTCATTTCCCATCCTGTTCCTCGCGGGTTTGACGGGCCTCGCGGCGGTCGTGCCTTCTGGACTCAGCGGACAGACCGTCGGCGTGGCTCAACAGCCGACGGACGTCGTCCATTACGACCAGGGCACGCTGTCGAAACCGAGCTACGACGTGCGGATGGAGCACAACATTCGGGTTCCGATGCGCGATGGTGTGACCCTCTCGGCCGACATCTACCGGCCAGATGCCGACGGGACGTTCCCCGTGATTCTCGTGCGCACGCCCTACAGCAACAACTCGCTAGGCGCCGTCGAGCAATCGAAATGGTTCGCCGAGCGAGGCTACATCGTCGTTCAGCAGGACGTCCGCGGTCGCTACGATTCCGACGGTACTTTCTACGCGTTCAAGAACGAGCCAGCCGATGGCTTCGATACCGACGAATGGCTAGGTACGCAACCGTGGAGCAACGGCAAGATCGGAACGATGGGCGGGTCGTACGTCGGGTTCACGCAGATGACGCAGGCAATCCGCGGGAGTGAGTACCTGACCGCCATGGCCCCGACGGTGACGACACTGAACATCTACGGGAACTGGATCTACACGGGCGGTGCGTTTCAGTATGGATTTACCCTGCCCTGGGGCGGTCTCTTCATCGACGGCCGGGTCAACCAGGAGTACCTCGCCTACGACTGGCCCGAGGCGTTCCAGCATCTACCGATTGTCACCGCGGACGAGGCTGTGGGTCGCCGCAACCAGCACTACCGCGACTGGGTGAGGCACCCAACGCGTGACGCGTACTGGGACGATAACAGCCACGAGGCGGCGCACGACGAAGTCGCGGTGCCGATGCTCAACGCTGGCGGCTGGTACGACATCGAGATCCGGGAACGGGGCAAGACCGAGGTGGCCAGACAGGGCAAGCGGCTCATGGTCGGGCCGTGGGTGCATAGCATTGGCAGGAGATCGAATTTCCGCGGCGAGGCGCCGCATCAGACCGACCGGGTCGACTTCGGTCCGGCGGCGGACGTCGACATGCAGCGGGTCTACCTGCGCTGGTTCGATTACTGGTTGAAGGGCATGGACAACGGTGTCGCCGACGAGCCGCCGATCAAGATATTTGTGATGGGCGAGAACTACTGGCGGTACGAGAATGAGTGGCCACTTGCGCGGACGCGATACACGAAGTACTACCTGCACAGCGGCGGCAACGCGAACACACTTTTTGGTGACGGCAGCCTGTCCACCGACCCGCCCGAGGGTGGCACCCCGAGTGACACGTTCACGTATGATCCTGCCAATCCGGTTCCGACGCTCGGCGGCAACAACTGCTGCCGGAGCAACATCGTGCCAATGGGCGCATTTGATCAGCGTGCTGCCGAGCGCCGCCACGACGTGCTGGTGTATGCGTCGCCCGAGTTGACGGAGCCGGTCGAAGTAACGGGCCCGATCACTGTCACACTGTATGCCGCAACGTCAGCGAGGGACACCGACTGGACCGCTAAGCTCGTGGACGTGCATCCCGACGGCTACGCGCAGAACATTCAGGACGGGATCATTCGGGCCCGCTATCGCGACTCACGCACGCAGCCGACCCAGATCGAACCCGGCAGTGTCTACGAGTACACGATCGACCTGTGGTCGACCAGCCATACGTTCCTCTCTGGGCATAAGATCCGGGTCGAGATCTCCAGCAGCAACTTCCCACGATTCGATCGAAACCTGAGTACCGGTGAAGATCCGGGAACGGGCACCCGCATGGAGATGGCCGAGCAGGCCGTCTACCACAGCCCGGAGTACCCGTCCCACGTTTTGCTGCCCGTCATTCCGCGGGGCACGACTGCTGCCCGCCCGTCCATTCGAGACGTTCGGTAACTCGAGGCATCCAAGATGATGGCGGTTGCTGTTGACGGCCCCGAGAGTCTCTCATTGCAGAGCGTCACCGGCGACCCTCGCTCCCGCCTTCGACCTTCCGGGCGCCATCGCCGACGCCACATCCTGAAACGTCTCAAGCTGCCTGATCGGCCAGAAGCCGAAGTGAACGCCGCGTGATCGCCACCCACACCGACCACGTCGGCAGCCTGCTCCGCCCACCGACCCTACTCCGGGTGCGGGAGAGCTTTGCGGCCGGTGAGTCGACGGCGGAGGAGCTGCGGCGGGTCGAGGACTCGGCCATCGACCGCGTGGTGGCCCTTCAGGAGGAAGCCGGGTGCGAGGTGGTCACCGACGGCGAGTACCGGCGCGTGTCGTTCCAGAGCGTGATCGTCGAAGCCGCCGACGGATTCGGTGAGTGGGACCTCGACGCGTTTCTGTGGGGCGACTGGTACGGCGACGACCTCGAGCCGTGGCACCGCCCTCGGCCCGACGCCCTGGGCGTGGTGAGTCAGTTGGTCCCGAAGCGACATCCCGCGGCAGAGGAGTTCGGCCATTTGCGCAAGCGCAGCGACCGAATCCTCAAGGTCACGCTGCCCAGCCCCAGCCTGCTGGGCAACTTCTGGTCCGCCGAGCGGTCCCGCGAGATCTACCCGACGCTGGACGACTTTCTCGACGATGTCGCCGCGCTGGCGCGCGGCGAGGTTGCGGAGCTCACCCACCTGGGCTGCCGCTACGTGCAGCTGGACGCGCCCCACTACCCGCTTGGTGGACGAGCGCACGTGTGCGTTCTACCAGGAGCTGGGGTGGAGCACGACCGAGTGGCTGCGCCGAGGTATCGAGCTCGACAACGCCGTGATGGCGTCATTTCCGGAGGTAACATTCGGGATGCATCTGTGCCGCGGCAACCAGAACAATCGGTGGCTGGCGTCGGGCAGATACGAGCCTATAGCCTCGGAGATCTTCCCACGCGTGAACGCACAGCGCCTCCTCCTGGAGTACGACGATGAGCGGTCGGGCGACTTCCGGCCGCTGCGGCACGTGCCCGACGACAAGATGGTCGTGCTCGGGCTGCTGACGACGAAGTCGCCCAGGATGGAGACTGTGGTCGAGCTCACGCGTTCGGTCCGAGAAGCCGCCGACTTCGTCGACCTCGAGCGGCTGGCACTCAGCCCACAGTGCGGCTTTTCGACGTCGATCGTCGGCAACCAAATCGGCGAGGAATGTCAATTCGCGAAGCTCCGGCGGATCGCCGAAACCGCCGGGGAGATCTGGGGCTGACCGTCGCGCAGTACTACGCCGGCCGGGGAGTGCTCGCGAGCGATCGACTCAGGGCGCTGCTTGATCAGGTACTCCCGGATGATCCAGCCGGAGCTGCGTCGCTCCTGAGGATTCGGATCTGGACCGAACCACCTACCCGCCGAGGTGCTCCCGGAAGAAGCCGATTGTTCGATTCCATGCAAGTGCTGCGGCCGCCTCATTGTAACGAGGCGTCGAATTGTTGTGGAAACCGTGAAGGGTACCCTCGAACATATGCATCTCGTACGTCACACCATTTGCCCGAAGCACCGCCTCGTATTCTGGCCACATCGCATTGATGCGCGGATCGGTGCCCGCATAAATGATCATGAGGGCTGCCTCGATCTTGGACACATCTTCGCTCGCGGCTGCGGCGCCGTAGAACGGCACGCCGGCATCCAGGTCGCTGCCCAGAGCGACAGCGAGGCGATTGGTCATTCCGCCACCCCAGCAGAATCCCGTGGCGCCGAGTCGGCCGTTGGAGAGCGCATGGGTCTTGAGGTGCCGGGCACTGTTGATCATGTCTTGATCTAGCTTCGCCGGGTCGAGGCTCCGCTGCAATTCCCGGCCGTCGTCATCGTTGCCAGGGTAACCGCCGACTGGGGACAACCCGTCCGGGGCCAGCGCCAAGAACCCGGCCACGGCCGCGCGCCGCGCGACGTCCTCGATGTAAGGATTCAGACCGCGGTTCTCGTGAATGGTCAGCACAGCCGGAAACGGCCCGTCGCCTGTGGGTTGCACGAGATACCCGCGCATCGTCCCCGACGTACCACCGGGCGACGGGTACTCGACGTAGGTACCCTTCAGACGCGGATCGGTGAAGGAGATCGTCTGTGCCTCGGCATAGCGCGGCATCAATGCCTGCGCCATCCAGAGAGCGGACACTCCACCGATCGTGATGGTCGCTGCGCGGCTGAGAAACTCGCGCCGGTCGATTCGGCCGTGGCAATACTCGTTATAGAGATCGAAGATCCGTTGGTCGATCTCTTGTTCTTTCACCATTGGTCGCGCTCCTTGAGGTGGTTCACATACAGCTAGATCACTACGGAATGTGGCGACGAGGAACCGATTGAATTATTGCCCGCGTAAGGGCCCGGCTGTGCCGCGACTCCGCTCGCGACCGGCGCCACGCCGACACATACCACACGAAGGGGATGAGTCATCGTCACTCGCTACTTCCACGTCACTTCCATCGCGAAGAAATGATGGAACACCTCGCGTGTGGGGTTGTTGTTCCGGTTAGTTTCAGGACTCCGGATGAAGAAGTCAAGCTGCTGAGCGGCGGGATTCACAGCGCCGGCCGATGATCTCTTGTTGAGCAGGGGGTAGTTCACTTCAAGTGTCTCTCGGTCTCGGATGCCTTGCGTCACCATGAAGTGCACCTGGTAGTCCTCGTGGAGGAGCTGACCATTCAGCGTCGCATGTCCAAATCCCCAGCCCGCAATGTACAAGAGGGTCTTGGGCCAGTTGGTGTCGCCACACCCGGAATCTCCGTGCTCGTAGATGAACGCGGCCACCCCGCCGTCCTGACAGGGATTGAATTCGTTGAAGCGGTCGAGCTCTACCACGAGATCGCCCTCGGGGAGCGTGAGCCGCGCCACAAACTGACCGGTGTTTGTGATCTCATTGACATCAATCTGCACCGTTCCCTCGACCGCGTGCACAAACGAGGCGTTGTTGTCGATGTGGTTCCATCCTGGGGGATCATTGAGTCGCCCGACCATATGGACCCGTCCAGCTGATAGAACAAACCGGCCGTCATACAGGTCGTGCTGTGCCGGGGTATACACGGTCATCTCTGCACCCGGCTGTTGGCGGGGTGTAGTCTGCCCAGCGTGAAGGTCTGCGAGTGCTGGCACCAGCGGGAGGAGGACGGCGATCACCAGCCCACTCTTCATCATGGCTTTCATTCTCGTACTGTACGTCGTCAGACCAAGTTGGACACTTCGGCGCCGTTGCGTAGAGACACATCCGAGCGAATGGCCGCGTGATGCGGCCCGTGTAAGTTCTCGCGTTTCCGTTGCTGCAGCGTCCGCTGTTTAATGCGTGCCCGGCGCGCCAGGATGGTGACCTGCCGTCCGTGAAACATGTCGGCGGGCGTCACGTTCTGCAGCGCCTCATGATACCGCCGGTGATTGTAGTCCTCCACGAAATGGGCGACCGCCCGTTCCACGTCCCACGGCGTGTAGTAGTGCTCGAGTTTCACGACGTTCTTCAGCGAGCGGTGGTACCGCTCGATCTTCCCCTGGGTCATCGGGTGATACGGTGCGCTGCGCGTGTGCGGCAGCCCGTGGGCCTCCAGATAGGTCGCGAGCTGCCCCGAGATGTAGCAGGGCCCATTGTCGCTGAGCAAGCGCGGGCGATGCGCCACCGGGACCGCATCGACGCCGGTGGCGGCGCGTGCCAAGTCGAGGGTCTCCATGACGTCCATGGCCTGCATCGACGTGCGCAGGGTCCAGGCCAGGATGTACCGCGAGTAGTCATCGAGCACGGTCGACAAGTAGTACCAGCCCCAGCCCACCACGTGGAGATACGTAAAGTCGGTTTGCCACAGCTCGTTCGGCCGGTGCGTCGGCTGCTGAAACACCTTGCCCGCCGACAGCACGACGAAGGCCGGACTGGTGATCAGGTCGAAGGCTTTCAGAATGCGATAGACGCTCGATTCCGAAAGGAAATGCGCCTCCCGGTCCGTGAATTGCCAGGCCAGTTCCCGCGGCGTGCGCTCGGGCACGGCCAAGGCGAGGTCGACGACCTGTTGTCGCACCCGTGGTGGAATGCGATTCCAGTGCCGCCGCGCAGCCGGCGGGCGGGCCGCGAGCCCATCCAATCCGCCCTCGGCGTAGCGGCGATACCACGTGTAGAACGTCGCGCGCGGCACCTGGAGCTCGCGGAGCGTCTGCCGGACGGGCAGATCCGAGCCTTCGACCAAGCGAATGACTTCGGCCTTCTCGGCCGCCGTCAGTCGCACGTGTCGTCTCGCGTACACAAGCCGAAGCCCGAATCTTTACTTGCCGATCTCAGCGGCGCGTGCGAGCATCTCGGGCGTCGTGTCGGCCGGATCGCTCATCTTGTAATCCTTGTGGAACGCCGTGACATGCCAAGGAATATCCGGCGACACCGCTGCCACAAACCCCGTCAGCCGCTGGAGCTCCGCCTCCGCGTCGTTGAACTCCGCGATAAGGAGCGTCACGATTTCTAGCCAGAAACCCATGCGGTAGAGGCGTCCGATCTATCACTACTGATACCATCTCGGTGATCGCAGGTCGTGCACCGGTTGCTCGGGCATTCTGACCTCCAGACCTTCGTCGCGGAGATTGGGGACATCCTGCTGTATCGCCCCGAGGCCCGACCTCGACGCCACTGCTCCGTGTCCTAGGACCTCCAGGCGCGGGTGCCGACGGGACGGTAATGGCGGCCCTGACCCGACGGATAGCTATCTGCCGGGGAACACCTGCCGGAGCGTTTCATAGTTGTCCTCGACCCACTGCTCGATCTGATCGGTGGCTTCGTATGCAGCGGGCCTGACGAGGTCAGTGAACTCGCCGAGAAAATCGGTCGTGTAGGTATGGTTGCGAATCGACAGGCGCACCACCACCACCGGTCGGTTGCGTCGGCGCCACTCCCGCTCGCCGTGTTCCGTCGCGACCACTGCCAGGAAGACGTTGGCTTGCTCCCGTGATTCCATGACGCGCATCAGGCGCCGGGCCTGGCTTGTGCGTTGGAGCTCGTACTTCAGCGAATCGACTGCCTCGCTTCCGCGCTTCGCGTCGTAATAGTATTCGCGGAGGTGGGTCGGAATGTTCCAGCCTGGGTCCGTATTGGTCCCATGCGATCCTTCAAATCCTTGCTCGGCCTCATCGGGGAGCGACACGCTCACGGCCCGATCGCCGCTGGATTCTTCGGATGCCGAGACGTGCATGCGAATGGGGTTCTCCCCGTCTTGAGCCCTGACAAGCGTTGGGGATGCCGCGGACGCGATGAGCCCGGCGAGCAAGGCGACGAAAACAAGTTGCCGACGGAGGAACATGCCACCTCCTTTCGAGGCAGTCTCAGTGGCGCGTGCCTCGACGCTAGCGGGATTCCTCGATTATATTCGGAATCCGTCTCCAGTCCCAGGGAGGCTGACTACACAATGACCTCGCCCGCCCTCCTCGGCTGTGTGCCACTTTGTGCAAGATTTTCCCGAGACACGGCACCACGGATGGCCACGCCCCGGCCTCAATAGCCGAGGATCGCGGGTGGCGGCTGTGTTGGCCGAAGATCGGTCATCCCTTCTGGAACTCTTGCGTACCGACTCAGCAGTCGACCTGCGGCTCTGAGTGCTGGTGGCCTGTCCCCCTTAAACCGGTCCAGATCCAGCGTTAGGATTTTGGGCGGAAGGAGGCGGCAGGATGCCCACAAAGCGGTAGAGCACGGAACAGATTGTCAGCAAGCTGCGGCAGGCCGAGGTGGAGCTGAGCCGCGGTCTGCGCACGCCCCAGGTCTGTAAGAAACTCGGGATCAGCGAGCAGACGTACTCTCGGGGGCGGAAGGAGTACGGGGGCTTGCGGCTCGATCAGGCCACGCGGCTCAAGGAGCTCGAGCGCGAGAACCCGCGGCTCAAGCAGCTGGTGGCGGACCCAGCCCTCGACCACGCGATTCTTACAGAGGTGCCCTCGGGACACGTCTGAGCCCGCCGAGACGCCGGCAGGCGGGGGCCGGAGTCCGCCACCAGGTGGCCGTCTCCGAGCGGCGGGCCTGTCGCGGGCTGGGCCCGGCGCGGTCCACGCACCGGCATCGGGCGCGGGTGCCGGATGATGAGCCGCGGGTGGTGGAACGGATCATCGCGTTGGCGACCGCGTATGGGCGGGATGGGTATCGGCGGATCACGGGGCTGTGGCGGGGGGAGGGGTGGCCGGTGAATCCCAAACGGGTCGAACGGCGGTGGCGGCGGGAAGGGCTGAAAGTCCCCAAGAAACAGCCCAACCGGGGCCGGTTGTGGCTCACCGACGGGTCGTGTGTGCGTTGCCGGCCCGCGTATCGCCTCCACGTGTGGGCGTATGACTTGCTGACGGCGCGGACGCCCGACGGGCGACCGCTGAAGATCCTGACCGTCGTCGAGGAGTATTCGCGGGAATGTTTGGCGATTGTGGTCGCCCGGCGGGTGCGGACGCCCGAGGTGCTCGAGACGTTGGCGGAGCTGTTCGTGACGCAGGGCCTCCCCGCGCACAGTCGCTCCGCGTGCTATGACCAAGTTGTCAAGGCTCTCGGCGCCGTTGGGCTGTCCAATCGAGGGACAGATACGGGCACGGGCTCGCTGGAGCCGGCCCATCGTGCGTCATCCGGACTCATACCCGAGGAGCGGAGGGTGCCTGGCGGACGGGCGTCGAGCTGTCTTCGACTCGAAGGGCTCAGGACAACGGTCGGCATGGCCTCCTCTCCGGCCGGAGCCGGAGCCTCAGGTCTCTAGGCGGCGATCGGATCATCCCTCCACACGTGGTTGACGTCGAACGCCGTTTGGTTGTGGACGACGGCGAACGCGTAGTGCAGCAGCTTGGTCATGCAGGCCCCGATCGCTTGCATGGGGGGCAGGGGCCGCGGAGATATAACCGGAAGTTGTGTATGAGGGTTTAAACAGGCGGCGTACCCTGGGTGTTGCTACAGCACCCACTCACCCGAGGGCAAGGAGGTACGCCACCATGACAAAGCCTACCGAAACGCTGGTCGAGTTCCCACGACAATCGGCCCGAGACGTCCTTACCGAGGTACTGCGGACCGGGGCGCGGCAGCTGTTGGCCACGGCGATCGAGGCCGAGGTCGACGAGTATGTTACGGCTCGGGCGAAGACGGTTGACGCGGCCGGTCGGCGCGGTGTGGTCCGCAACGGCCACCTGCCCAAACGGGCGCTGCAAACCCCGCTCGGGGACGTCACCGTGCAGCAGCCGCGGGTTCGGGACCGCCGGCCGGACGACGAACGGGAGACGTTCCGGTCGGCGATCTTGCCGCCGTACCTGCGGAAGACACCCAGCTTGGAGGCGCTGTATCCGTGGCTCTATCTCAAGGGCCTCAGCACCGGGGACTTCGGTGAGGCGTTGCAGGCGCTGCTAGGCGCCGACGCGCAGGGTCTGTCTGCGACCACGATTACGCGGCTGAAGACCGTCTGGGAGCAGGAATATCACGGGTGGTCCAAGCGCGCCTTGGCGGGGCAGCGCTGTGTCTACGTCTGGGCCGACGGCGTCTACTTCAACGTCCGGCTCGAGGACACGGACAACAAACGGCAATGTATTTTGGTGCTGATCGGCGCAACCCGGGAGGGGACGAAGGAGTTGATCGCGATCACGGACGGCTATCGCGAGAGCGAGCAGTCGTGGCGCGAGCTGCTGCTAGATGTCCGGGACCGCGGGCTCACGATCGATCCCGATCTGGCCATCGGCGACGGCGGTCTCGGCTTCTGGGGCGCGGTGCGGAAGGTGTTCCCGAAGACCCGCGAACAGCGGTGTTGGGTCCACAAGACGGCCAACGTCCTGAACAAACTCCCCAAGGGCGTGCAGGCCAAGGCGAAAGCCATGCTCTACGACATCTGGATGGCGGAGACGCAGAAGTCGGCCGAGCAGGCATTCGACCTCTTCGTGACGACGTTTACTGCGAAGTTCCCGGCCGCGACCACCTGTCTCGCCAAGGACCGAGGCGTCCTGCTCACCTTCTACACGTTTCCGGCCGAGCACTGGATGCACATCCGCACCACGAATCCGATCGAGTCGACGTTCGCCACCGTGCGGTTACGCACGAAGAAGACGAAGGGCGCGGGCAGTCGGCTGGCCTGCTTAACGATGGTCTTCAAGCTGGCGCTGGCCGCGCAGAAACAATGGAGAACATTGAACGGGGCTCAGTTGATCGTCGAGGTCATCAATGGCGTGCCCTTCGTCGATGGCATCAGAAAGGAAGCCGCCTGAGCTAACCCCATCCACAACTTTTGACAATATCTCGGGGCCGCGTGACGCGCTGCGTGAGGCGCTCGTAGTGGGCTCTCAGGCGCCGGGTATGGCGTATGGACGACAGCGTGGCCATGTAGACCACGGCGCGCAGCTGCGCCCGGCCGCGCTTGCTGATCGGTGTGCGGCCCGCGTGCTGGCCGCTTTCCCGTCTCGACGGCTGCAGGCCGGCGAGCTTCACTAACTGCCGGCCGTGCCGGAATCGGTGAAAGGGGCCGATCTCGGCGAGTAGCCCGGCGATCGTGACCCACCCGGTCCCCGGCAACGGCGCGAGATACGTCGGCTCCTCAAACCCCTCGAGGTCGGTCTGGAGCTCGCCCGCGACGCGATCGAGTTGGTCGCCGACGAAGTCGAGACGCTCGACCAGCCGAGTCACTTCACGCATGGCGGCCTCATGCCCATGGAGCGCCGCCACCGTCCTCCCGGCCTTCTCCCAGACTTGCTCAATCTTGAAGCGCCACATCCGCCGTCCCCGCCGGTGCTCTTGCACGACTCGGATGAAGGCCGGCTTCGTCAGCATCGCGATGTCCTGCGGGGGCAAGCCCGCCCGCAGCACCGCGAGGCACCCAGGCGCCGTGACGGTTTTCCACTCGCCGACGATTTCCGGAAACACGCCGTAGAGCTGATGCACGAGCAGGGTCTTGAGGCGGGCGCGCTCGCAGCGTAGACGCTGATACTCGCCCCAGGCTCGCCGCAGTTGCATGTATCGAGCGGGCAAGAGCTGGCACTTGGTCACGACCCCCGTGCGCAGCAGCTGCGCGATCTGCTCTGCGTCGGTCAGGTCTCGCTTGTCGCGTCCCATCTGCCGAGCCTCGCGCACCCGGAAGGTCGCGAGCGGATTGACGACGTGATACCGAAGCGCGCGCTGCTCAAAGAATGCACCAACCGCCTCCCACACGTGTCCGGTGGCCTCGAACGCGAAGTGCACCGTACCTCGTCCCCGGCCGACTCGACGGGCCGAGCAGCGCTCCACGAGCTCGCGCAGCCCCTCTCGAGAATGCGAAACCTTGAAGCTCGTGAGGCGGTGTCCCTGCCCATCGAGGACGACCACCTGGTGCTGACGGGTCGCCAGATCGATGCCCACGAAGATGTCGTCCAACGTGTGGTGCCTCTCATCCTGTCTCATGCTGGCCTCCCTGCTTTGTCGTGATTGCACGGAGACTATGCGGAGATGGGGTGAGGGCGCCCTTCCTGTCATCTCCATATCCTCGACAACGGCCCGGAGTTTACGGCCACGCGCATCCGGCTGTGGCTGGACGCCCTGCAGGTGCAGACGCTGTTCATCGAGCCGGGAAGTCCCTGGGAGAACGGCTACGTGGAATCGTTCAACGGGAAACTGCGCGACGAACTGCTCGACCGCGAGATCTTCTACACGTTGACGGAAGCCAAGATCTTGATCGAACGATGGCGGCGCGAGGACAACACGGTGCGGCCCCACCGTGCGCTGGGCTCTCGGCCACCGGCCCCGGCAGCCCTCAGCTCAGCGCCCCTGAGCGGCCTGATCATGAGCCCAGCTCTCTCATAAGAACTGGCTCAACCCTGGGGGGCGGGTCAGGGCGCGCTCGGCGCGGCGTCCCGGCATCGGAAGCTCTTCAGGCTGGCCCAGGCTTCCAACTGCGTCCCGTCCACCGTGAAATGCTCGTCCGAGAGCAGACCGGCCGCCCGGGCGTGGGCCTGGACCGCATCAACGAAGGCGGCCGCGCCATCCCCCGCCAGCAGCCGGTCACGATTCTTGGTAAACGTCGTGGGATGCCAGACCGGGTCGTCCATATGCAAGCCGACGAACCAGCGGAACAGCAGGTTGTCGTTGAGCTCTTCCAGCAGCAGCCGTTCGCTCCGGATCGTGTACAGCACCTGCAGCAACAGGGCCCGCAACAATGGCTCAGGCGGGATCGACGGACGTCCCGTCTTGGCGTACAGGCCGGCGAACCTGCGCGACATCGTCTTCAGCGCGTGATCCGTCAGCGCGCGGACCGCGCGGAGCGGAGGATCGGCCGGCACGCGCTGTTCCGGCGACCGGTAACTGAACATGTGATGGGTCTGCTCATCGTGTCCGCGCATGAGGTGGCTCCCTTCAGCAATATTGGGAGCATGGGAGTACGCCGGGATCGATCTGTCGATCCCATTCCACGGACTTTTTCAGCAGCCTGCCTAGCAGCTAGCGTGAACAAAGCCTAGCGCCGCCGAAGTCGGGATGCATCGACGGTCGAATGCAGCGGGACTTTCACCACGGACTGCTCGGCCGCTGCGATACAATCCGTCGCGTGCCCCGCCATCTGCTGTGGATCACCGCAATCTGCGCGCTGACCCTCTTCGCGGGGCTCGGTCGCAGTGCGATTACCGACTCGGATGAAGCCTTCTACGCGGAATCAGCGCGCGAGATGCGCGAGACTGGCGACTGGCTCACGCCGATGTACAACGAGGAGCCTCGTTTCGAAAAACCGGTGCTGATGTACTGGCTGATCGCGGCCAGCTATCTTGTCGACGGTCCCAGCGAGCTTGCCGCGCGCCTGCCTTCGGCCCTTGCCGGCCTAGCCCTTGCCTGGCTCTCGTACGCGATCGGGCGTCGATGGTATGACTCGACGACCGGAGTGCTGGCTGGCGCGATCGTCGCGACAACCTACGGCTGCTTCGCCATGGCCCGCCAAGCCCTCCCGGATCTCCTATTGACCGTCTGGGTCGTTCTCAGCACCTGGGCGCTGATTCGTGCTCTGTCACCAGGCAACGGTCCCGGCGAGCCTGCGGTCGACACAGCCTCGTATCAGCGCCGCTGGCTCATCATCGGCGCCACCGCCGCGGGCATGGCCTGCCTCACGAAAGGGCCGGTCGGCGCCGTACTGCCGGCGATCGTCGCCGCGCCCTTGGCACTCTGGGAACACCGTACGCAGGCGGGACGCTGGCGCTGGCCCCCGGTTCTCTCCCGGCCGGCCGTCCTGGCCGCGATCGGTGTGTTCACCTTGATCACGGCCCCGTGGTTTCTCGCCATGGCTGAGCGTCATGGCTCGGAGTACCTTGCGCGGTTTTTCGTCGGTGAAAACCTCCTCCGCTTCACCACGACCGAATTCAACGAGTCCCGGCCAACCTGGTTTTATCTCCCGATTCTCGCCGGCGGCTTCTTGCCCTGGACCCCCTTCATCGCGCTGTGGATTCCTTCCGTCGTCCGCACGCTCCGGACACGCCGTGCGCCAACGGCGGCCAGCCTCCGGCTGACCGTGTGGGCGCTGGCACCCCTGATTTTCTATACCCTGTCCATCGGGAAGCAGCCGCGCTATATCCTGCCCATGCTGCCGCCGATCGCGATTCTCCTGGCCAGTACCTTGCGGTGGCACGCCGAGGCCCCGAGGACGCGACGGCGCATGGGCCTGTTCGACGGCTGCGCGATCGCGGTCGCGGCGCTCTGGGGCCTGCTCGCCGGCCTGCTGTTCCGCGCGCGGCCCCTGCTCGAAGCGTCCGGCTTTCCACTGCCGTTCCTGGCACCGGCCACGCTGCTCTGCGCCGCGGCTGTGCTACTTGCCGTCCTGGCCCGAGGTACCCGGCGGCTCGTGCTGCCGACCGTCACCGTCGGCGGCGCGATCACCCTCCTGGCGCTGCACTACCAAGTGTTGGCCCCTCCCCGCCCGGCACCGGTGCAGACCATGGCCGCCGCGATCGTCGACCTGTGGGAACCCGGCGACACGCTTGGCGCCTATCGCGCGTTCGGGAAGAACCAGATTTTCTATTCGGGTACGCCGCGCCATGATCTCGTCTCCCTCGAGCAGACCGCCCTCTTCCTGGACGCCCCAACCCGGGTCCTCTGCCTGATTCCGTCTCGCGATTTGGCTGGCATTCATGAGCGTGTCGCCGCGCCGATCAGGGTCCTCGCGGAGGTGACCTACGTGAACATGGCGGGCCTTCGTCTGCGTGACCTCTGGCAACCTGACCCGGCGATGGTACAGGGCGGGGTACAACTCGTGACGAACCGCTAACGGTCTGCGTCGCGTCAAACAGCGGCGTCGCCAGCCGCGGCCGTAGGAAAGATTTTTCCGGGATTCAAGATGCCGTGGGGGTCGAAGGCCGCCTTCAGCCGGATCATGAGTGCCATCTCGTCACCCGACAGGGCGAGCGGCATGAACGACCGCTTGGCCAAGCCGATCCCGTGCTCGCCGCTGATTGCCCCTTCGAGCCGCACGACCTCCTCGAAGAGGGCTCGCTCGGCGGCGCCGGCCTGCGCCACGGCGTGCGCGTCGTCTGGATCGACCATGATGTTGACGTGGATGTTGCCATCCCCGACATGTCCGAAGCACGCGATCGTCAGCTCGAGATCCTTGCGCAGGCGCGCTACGCACGCGAAGAGATCTGGGATTCGCGCCTTCGGCACCACGACGTCGTGATTGATCTTGAGGTCGGCGATCGTCTTCAGCGCCGGCGACAGCTCACGGCGCACCCGCCAGAGCTCCTCCCGGGCCGCGTGATCGGCCGCGCGGCAAATATCCACGGCGCCGGCTCGCCGGCAGGCCGCCTCGATTCGTGACGCTTCTTCGCGCACCGTAACCTCCAGGCCATCGACCTCGAGCAGTAAGAGTGCTCCGGTGCCGGCCGGTGCCAGCGAATGGTCTCCGACGTGTCGCGCCACCGCCGCCAGCGACTCCGCGTCGATGAGCTCCAACGCCGCCGGAACGACCCTCCCCCGAACCAGCTCGATGACCGCCTGGACGGCCTCCTCCACTCGCTCGAACGTCGCCTGGATTGTCTCCCGCGTCGGCGGCAACGGCAGGAGCCGCAGGATCACCTGCGTAATGATCGCCAGTGTGCCCTCGGAGCCCACCAGCGTGTGCGTCAGGTCGTAGCCGACGACGTTCTTGACCGTTTTCCCGCCGGTCCGAATGATCTCACCCGTCGGTAGCACCGCTTCGAGGCCCAGGACGTACCGTTCCGTCGTCCCGTACTTGAAGGCCCGTGGGCCGCCGGCGCATTCCGCCACATTGCCGCCGATCACGCACTGGTTCAGGCTGGCCGGGTCGGGAGGGTAGAAGAGTCCGACGGCTGCGCAGGCGCGCTGCAAATCGCCGGTTACGACGTTCGGCTCGACCACCGCCAGGAGGTTGACCTCATCGATCTCCAGGATCCTCGTGAAGCGCTCCATCGTCAGGACGACCCCGCCCCGCGCCGGCACGGACCCGCCGGTGTAGCCCGTGCCGCCGCCGCGCACGGTCAGGGGCACGCGATACCGGTCGCACAGTCCCGCGATGCCCGCCACGGCGTCGGTCGTCGCCGGCCGCACGACCGCCTCGGCCCTCCCCTGACACTTCGACGCGTCCGCAGCGTAGGCCGTGAGCTCGTCGGACGCCGTGGACACGCCGTCCGGTCCGACGACGTCATGGATCGCCTTGAGGAAGTCTGCCGACAACATGTGTTAGCCGTCCCTGCTGGATCGGGCGGTAGGCCGCATCCGCCGTGGCTACAAAACGACCGGTGGGTCGTGCTCGAAGATTCGGTCGCTCGTCTTCACGAACTCAAGGATCCGGTTCGTCCCTTCCCGTAACCGCTCGAGCGACGTCGCGTACGAGATGCGCAGAAATCCAGGCGCGTCGAACGCCTCCCCCGGCGTGACCGCTACATGGGCATTCATCAAGAGCTCCTGCGCCAGCTCAACCGAAGTCCGGATGCCCTCGACCGAGAGCAACTCCGAGACATCCGGAAACAAGTAGAAGGCTCCGGCCGGTGTGACCAGGTGGATTCTTGGATCGGCGGTCAGCCACGCCGCCGCCTGATCGCGTCGGCATCGGTACTCGGACAGCATCGTCGCGACGCATTCCTGTGGCCCCTCGAGCGCCGCGATCGCGGCCCGCTGCGTGATCGAGCACACGTTCGACGTCGCATGACTCTGAATGGCGCCGCACGCCGCGATCATGGCCGCGGGTCCCATCACCCAGCCACAGCGCCACCCGGTCATCGCATACGCCTTTGACATCGAGCCGGTCAAGACCGTCCGCTCCGGTATCCGGTCGAGTAGGACCTTGGGAAGATTGTGCGCGACGTCCTCGTAGATTAGTCGCTCGTAGCAGAGGTCGAGCACAACCCAGAGATCCTGTGCCGCGGCCGCGTCGGCGACGACCGCTAAGTCCGCCTCGGCCATCACCGCCCCGGTGGGGTTGCCCGGTGAATTGATGATGATGCCGCATGTGCGCGGCGTGATGGCCTCGACGATTGATTCTGGACGAATCCTGAAGCCATCTTCCGGATAGGTGCGGACCGCGACCGGCTCCGCGTCGGCCAACCGGATCTGCGCGACGATCGACGGCCAGCCCGGCGCGTGCGTCACAACCTCATCGCCTTCGCCGAACAGTGCCTGCGCCGTGTTGTACAGCGCCTGCTTCCCGCCCGCCGTGACGATGACCTGTGCCCGATCGTAATGGACCCCATAGTCGGCGCGGTACCGCGCCGCGATGGCCTCCCTGAGTTCCTCGACGCCCGCGTTGGCCGTGTACTTCGTGAAGTTGGCCTCGATCGCGGCCTTCGCCGCCGCCTTCGCGTGGTCAGGCGTTGCGAAATCCGGTTCACCCGCCCCGAAATCCACCACGTCCACGCCCGTGCGGCGCAGCCGCGCCGCCTCCAATCCCACATTCAGCGTTGGTGACGACGCCACCCGCGTCGTCCGTTCAGCCAGTTTCATCGGTCGCCGGCCTTTCTCGTCGTCTAGCAGCCCGTGGTGAAAGTCCCGCTGCATTCGACCGCCGATGCATCCCGCCCCGCGACGCTGCTCGTCAGTCAAATACTCCCGGTATTCTCCTTCCTCGCGTCTTGCGGGGTGGGCGCCTCGGCGGTCTCGGTGCCACGCAGGGCTTTCATCACGCACTGCTCCGAGGTACGATCAGACCCGCACGCCTGCCGGCCGTTCGCGTTTGCGCCGCAGCTGCACCTCCACGACGTCTGGCACGAGTCCGCCGATCGAGCCCCCGAGGGCAAACACCTCCTTCACGAGCCGAGAGCTGACGTAGGTGTACTGCTCCGCCGGCATCATGAAGACTGTTTCGGCGTCCGGGTTCAGTCGCCGATTCATCAGCGCCATCTGCAGCTCGAACTCGTAATCCGAGACCGCGCGCAACCCGCGGACGATGACATTCGCATCGCGTCGACGTGCATAGTCGACGAGTAATCCATCGAACGTGTCGACCTCGACGTTCGCGTGCGGGACGAAGACCTCCCGGGCGATCTCCACCCGCTCCCCCACCGTGAACAGTGGGGCCTTGTCCGTGTTCACCAACAACGCGACGATGATGCGATCGAACAGCCGCGCGCCGCGCAGAATGATGTCCACGTGTCCGTTCGTCAGCGGATCGAACGAGCCGGGATACACCGCCACCCGCTTTGTCGAGCTCGATGTCGTCATCATGACCTCGCTACTGTCTCACGCATGGTGCGTCGATGCCTCGGCCGGATCGTCGCGGTAGAACGATAGCGCGCTGTCTCCGGCCGTGACCGTCCGCGCGCGCCGCATCCCTTCGATGCGGTCGGCACACGGTCGCCGGCGCGGATGTTCGACCACGATCACGCCGTTCGGCGCCACGTGGGGCGCCGCCGCGCGCACCAGCACCTCGATGCCATCGGCGTTGTACGGTGGATCCAGATACACGAGATCGACGCCATCCGGGCTCTGCGATCGTCCCCACGCCCGCGCCACGGACCCGCGTAGGATAGTATACCCGCGCTCGACACCGCACCTGCGCAGGTTCTCCGCGATCAACCGCGCTGCCCGGGCGTCCGACTCCATGAACGTCACGTGCGCCGCGCCGCGGCTCAGGGCCTCGATCCCAATCGCGCCGGTCCCGGCGAATCCATCGACGACGCGGGCCCCCCTCACGCCGTCCCCCAGGATGTCGAACAGCGTCTCCCGCAGTCGACCCGATGTCGGGCGCAGTCCCGCCCAGCGTGGCGCCCTCAGACGTCGTCCCCTCAGGCTGCCGCCAATCACCAGCACGTCGCCCGCTCCCCCCTCCGGCTGATCATCCGATCCCCACGAGACCGAATCGCTGGGCCCAGGTGGTCTCGACGAGCTCGATCAGCGCAGCTTCGGTGCCGTCCGCCCCCAGCACGGCCTCGGCTTCCGTCCGGGCCAGTTCCATGACGGGCTGGTCACGCAGTAGGTCGCCGACCCGAAGTGTCGGCATCCCCGATTGCCGGGCGCCGAAGAAATCTCCCGGCCCGCGGAGCTCGAGATCGCGTTCCGCCAGGACGAACCCGTCACTGCTCTCGACCAGCGCCCGCAGCCGCGCCCGACCGGCCTGCGTCACGCGCGAGTCGTAGAGCAAGACGCAGTAGGACGAATGTGCTCCGCGGCCCACGCGGCCACGCAGCTGGTGCAGTTGAGCCAATCCGAAGCGGTCGGCGTGCTCCACGACCATCACCGTGGCGTTGGGCACGTCGACGCCGACCTCGACAACGGTGGTCGACACGAGAATGTCGTACTCGCCACGGCCGAACGCCCGCATCACTTGTTCCTTCGCGTCGTTCTTGAGGCGCCCATGAATTAGGCCGACCCGGCGATCGGGGAAGACCTCCTCCGAAAGGTGCACGGCCATTTCGGCCGCCGCCTTCAGCTCGATCTTCTCCGACTCCTCGACCAGCGGATACACGACGTACGCCTGCCGGCCGGCATCGAGCTCCCGGCGCATCAGGCGATACACCTCCTGGCGCCGGCCCTCGGGCTTCGCGATCGTTCGAATGGGATGGCGCCCCGGAGGCAACTCACGAATCGTCGACACGTCGAGATCCCCGTAGGCGGTCAACGCCAGGGTTCGTGGAATCGGCGTCGCCGTCATGACGAGCACGTCGGGATGCCATCCCTTGCCGCGCAGGGTCGCCCGCTGCCAGACGCCAAACCGGTGCTGCTCATCGATGATCACCAAACCGAGATGACGAAACGTCACCGGGTCCTGCACCAGGGCATGCGTGCCGATGACGATCTGGGCCTGGCCGCGCGCCAGCGCCTCGGTTGCCCGTCGCCGCTCGGCACCGGTGAGGCCGCCCGACAGCAGCACGACGTCGAATCTCGATTTCGAGAGCAGCCGCCTCACATTCAGATAGTGCTGCTCCGCGAGAATCTCCGTCGGCGCCATCAGCGCCACCTGTAGATCGTTCTCCATCGCCACGAGCGCCGCCAGCAGCGCCACGATGGTCTTTCCGGCGCCGACGTCCCCCTGCAGTAAACGGTTCATCGGTTCCGGGCGCTGCATGTCGCGCACGATTTCCTTCAACGTCCGCTTCTGCCCCTCCGTCAGCCTGAAGGGTAGGACCTCCAACGCCGACCGCCGGATGCGCTCGTCGACCCGAGGAACTTTGAGTTTTCGCTCCGCGTCGAGCGCGCGGCGCCGCAATCGCACGCCAACTTGAAACAGGAAGAACTCTTCGAAGATCAAGCGATGCTGCGCCGGGGCGCGAAAGGCATTCAGCGCGCTCAGCGACGTCTCCGGCTCCGGAAAATGAGCCTCCACGAGCGCCGCGCGGACACCCGGCAGCGCGAGCCGCTTCCTGATCGAAGCGGGCAGCGGGTCCAACACCACGGCAGGCAGCCGCTGCACCGCGCCGAATACGATCCGACGGAGCATCTTCGGCGTGACACTACCGATCCGCTCATAGACCGGAACGATGCGGCCGGTATGAACCCGCGTGTTGTCCGCGTCGCCACCCTCGCCCGTGGCCGCGCCCAGCACTTCGTACTGCGGATTGGTCAGCTGCAGGCCGCCGCCCGCGCGCGCCTCCACCTTGCCGAACAGCACGACCTGCTGCCCCGGGATCAGCACGTCCCGGAGGAATGGCTGGTTGAGAAAGGCCGCTCGGATCACTCCGCTCGGGTCGGCCAGTGCCGTCTCGAAGATGGTAAACCCGCTGCGGCGGGTCGGTCGCACTCCAGCCTGGAGGATTTCTCCCACCACCGACACGGTCTCCCCAGCGACGACCGACGCCACGGCGTGCGATTCGCGTCGGTCCTCGTACCGCATCGGAAGCCGATGCAGAAGATCGTCGACGGTGGCGAGTCCCGCCTTCGTGAACTCGGCCGCGCGCCGGGGACCCACGCCTTTAACGTACTGAAGGCGTGTCGCGAGGAAGTCGTCCGATGTCATGAGTGCCCGTCCGGCCGGTGTAGGGTCTGGTCCGGATGGTCGGCATGTCGCGGCCGGTCGTCACTGGACGATGCGTACTTCGCCCGGATGTACCTGGATCTCTCGAATACCGTAGGGCAGCGGATGTTCGCCATCGACGTCTACGCCATCCGGCGTTTCGTCCGACTTCGTGTAGCTGGCTATCAGTTCCCGGAGGATCCTGCCCGGCACTGGGATTCCGCCGACTTCGGCGCGCTCGACGGTCACGCACGCCACCCCTTCGCTAGCGCGCAGGACACCGGTCGCCGTCACGGACAGTCGTCCCGTTAAATAACTCAGCGGATTGAACCAGCCGCCCTGGCGCAGCGCACGGATTCGGTCGAGATCCACGACCGCGTCGCTCGTCGCCCGGCCGTCGCCGACGAACGTGACGTGCGGCTCAGAAATACCAGCAGGCAGGGGCGCGTTCGAACGGAGGTACGCGTTGACCTCCGCCTCCGTCACCCGCGTCTCGCGACTCGACTCCTGCGCGCGTTCCCCGGTGGCGTGCCCGACCACACTCGCCAACTTGACGGCGAATGAGGCCGCCAGGGCCTCTTCTTGCGCGGGCGACGGCGCCCCAGGTTGCATGGCCGCGTCGAGGGTCAGACCGCACACCCCGCACAATGCCAACCCCACGAGTCGCGACAGTGTAAGCTCTGCCATCCCCGCGTATTCACACGAAGTAGTCCGGTACGGCAGTGTAGCACGCCGTGTCAGCCGGTCGACGCGAGCAGTCGGCGCACCTCGTCGGTCCCCGGGAGGCCAGCCTGGGCCCCCAACCCACGGCAATTTAAGGCCGCGACGGCGTTCGCGAACCGCAGTAGCTCATCCGCCTCCGCCTCCGCGCCCGCCTCCAGCCAAGCCGCGACGAACCCCCCGCGAAAGGCGTCGCCCGCACCGGTCGTATCGACCACCTTCACCCCGAATCCTGGGGTGCGGATTTCTCGCCCCCCAACGAGGGCCAGGCTGCCCTCCTCGCCGAGCGTGACCGCCACGAGCTGCGCTCGAAACCGTGAAGCCACCGCCCGCAGCGCCCGGCCGATCTCAGCCTCGCCGGTCAACGCGGCGGGAAACGCCTGCGCGGCAATGATGACGTCGACTTGCTCGAGCAACGGTTCCAGGTTCGGACGCACTCGCTCCACGTCGATGACTGTCGGAATTCCCGCGTGACGTGCCATCCGCACGGCCGCCATCGCGGCTTCGGTTTCCGCGCAATCGACCAGCAGGACCCGTCCGGACGTGACGGTTTCAGCGGTCACCTCGCTCGCCGGAACGGCCAGCGCAGGATCGCGCTGCCACATGATGGTGCGCTCGCCGTTCCGGCGATCGACGATGATCACCGCGAATTGATTGGTCGCATCAGAAACCGTGACGCTGGCCGATACATCGACACCGCCTGCGGCGAGCTGCGACTTGCTGAAGCGTCCGTGATCGTCGTCACCGAAGCGTCCGAGGTAGCGGCTCCGCCACCCGAGCCGGACGCAGGCCGAGAGCGCCGTCGCCGTCTGCCCCCCAGGCAACCGTACTATCCGATCCGCCGGGTGTTTGCCATTCGGCCGTATCGGACCGGCGATCACCGTGAGTAGGTCGACACTGTTGAGACCAAGTCCGACGACGTCGAACAGGGCGCCGGCCGGCCGCGGCGCGACGGACAGTTGCATCGAGGCCGATGCTAGCAGATGCCACCGGGGCCGCCGTCAGTCGAGGGGACTTGATTTTCGCCTTTTGTTTGCATAGAGTATCCGTAGCCTAGGCGAACAACGACGGTCCAGCGTTCCGGCTCGGGCGACAGCCCGGATGGGAGGACACGTGCAACCTCTGACCAAGCGCCAACGTGAGATTCTCGACTACCTCGCTGAGTTCATCCAGCAGCACGGCTACGCGCCCAGTCTCGAAGAGATCGGCCGACGTTTTGGTCTGTCGTCGCTCGCCACGGTCCACAAGCACCTCAGGAACTTGCAGGAGAAGGGCTTCATCCGCCGCGCGTGGAACCGAAGTCGCTCCATCGAGCTCATTCCGACGCGCGTTGGCGCGCGTTCACTAGAACTTCCCCTCATGGGCTACGTGGCAGCCGGCGCGCCCATCGAAGCCGTGACGACGGCGGAGTCGATCGCCGTGCCCGAGTCGCTGGTCGGCAAGCCCGAGGAAACCTACGTGCTCCGCGTGCGCGGTGATTCAATGATTGACGAACACATCACCGATGGAGACTTCGTAATCGTCGAGGATCGCAAGACAGCTGAGAATGGCGAGATGGTCATTGCGCTCCTGAACGGCGCCGATGCGACGTTGAAGACGTTCTTCAAGGATGATGGCAAGATTCGCTTGCAGCCGGCCAATCCGACGATGCAGCCCATCGTGATCGATGCGGCCGATCTCCAGATTCAGGGTGTCGTGGTCGGCGTCATGCGAAAGTACTGACGCCGGATGCCCCGAACGCTCGGCCCCGTGGAGGATCCATGGATATGCCCAAGAAGCAAATCAACTTCACAATCGTTCCCGACGAGGACTCGCACGCGCCCCGGACCTATGCCAACTTCTGCACGATCGCGCACACACCTTTCGACGTCACCCTGACCTTCTGCGAAGTCATGCCGCTGTCACAAAAGGACGTTGAGGAAGCGCAAACCGACCGCGTCGTCCGCGCCCCGGTCCGAGCCAAAATCGTTCTACCGATGCAGTTCGTGCCGAACTTGATCGCGACCCTCCAGGAGCACGCGCGTGCCGTCGCCGAGGCGCCCGCGTCGAAGAGCGCCGGCGCCCCGTCCAGCGACCCCGTCCACTGACGCGCGACCATCGGGCGCGTCACGCACACCCATGCCCCGCGCTGCCAGGACCCCGCCGCCTCCACCCCGGCCGGCGGCGGACGTGCGACGAATTCTTCGCGCGCTGAGCCGGCAGCACCCGAATGCGGACACCGAACTACACTACAGCTCCGCGTTCGAGTTGCTGGTCGCCACCATTCTCTCGGCACAGTGTACTGACGAACGTGTCAATGCGATCACGCCCGAGCTCTTCACGCGCTACCCGGACGCCAGCCGACTGGCCAGCGCGAGCGACGACGCGCTGCAAAGGCTCATCCGCGCCAGCGGCTTCTTTCGCAGCAAGGCCCGCGCGCTCCTCGGCATGGCAGGTCAACTCGTGACCACCCATGCCGGTAAAGTGCCAACGACCCGCGAGGCGCTGATGGCGCTGCCCGGTGTCGGCCGCAAGACGGCCAACGTCGTGCTCGGCCATGCCCTCGGCGTGCCAGCACTGCCAGTCGACCGGCACGTCCTGCGCGTCGCGAATCGGCTCGGAATTGCGCGAAGCGACGACCCCACCGTCGTCGAGGGTCAGTTGTGCGCCAGTCTCACGAAGCCGACCTGGACGCTGGCGTCGGACACGTTCATCCTGCACGGGCGGCGTATTTGCAAGCCAACGCCGCTCTGCGATCGCTGCGCGGCGAGAGCGGACTGCCGGTTCGCCGAGACGTCCACACCGCCAGTGCCCCGGACCCGCCGCGGTCGCAAGCGATGAGGCCGCCGCGAATCGCCAAGGTGCGAAGGCCTGTCCGGCGCCGGTTCGCCCAGCATTTTCTCGAGCCAGCCTGGGTGGCCAAGGTGGTCGCGGCCATTCGACCATCACCGGCTGAGCTGTTCTTCGAGATCGGACCGGGCCGCGGAGCGCTGACGGAGGCACTCGTCAGCGCCGGTGCCACGATCGTGGCCATCGAGATCGACCGGGATCTCGCAGCGGCCCTCCGGGCCAGGTTGTTGCCCCGAGTCACCATCGTGACGGCTGACGTCCTGGAGGTTGATCTCGCGGAGCTCACGGCCGTGCACAGGCTCGCCGCCACGACAGCGATTCGGGTTGTCGGAAACTTGCCTTACAACATCTCGTCCCCGGCGCTCTTTCACGTCCTGCGAACGCAGCGCATCTCGCATCCGTTCGCCGACGCCACGCTGATGTTCCAGCGAGAGGTGGCGGACCGGCTCGTCGCCCAGCCGGGCAGCCAGGCCTACGGGCCGCCGGCCGTCCTAGCGCAGCTCCAGGCCGACGTGACCAGACTGCTGAGCCTACCTCCGGGGGCGTTTCGTCCGCCGCCCAAAGTTCGGTCGGCTGTCGTCCGCCTGGCGTTCCGGCCGTCCCGTGTCCCAATCGCTGACCCGGACTTCTTTGAACAGGTCATCCGGCGGGTATTCCAACACCGGCGCAAGATGCTGGTGAACGCCATCGCCCCGCTCGCGGCCGAGCGGGCGCTCGCGACGGGCGCCGTCCTGGCGACGGCCGGCCTCGACGGCCGGCGCCGACCGGAGACACTTCAACTTACTGAACTGGCAAGACTTGCGGTGGCGTTCACCCGGCGAGCCGCCGAACGTGTGCTATAGTCTGTCACCGGACAACCCTCCTTCCAGGCCGACCCAGCAGCCTGAATCGTGAAGTAGACGAGGCCCGGGTGCCGTACGCCCGATCCCTGCGGCCGACGTGTACTTCGCGCGACGGCGCGCCATCGATCACGACGGCGCGATACCCGGCTGCGTGTGAGATCCGATGTCCGATCAGCGTTCGCTCGACGGTTCGCCGATGGACGGCCGCACAATCGACCTCCACCGCTTCGCCGAGCTTGGTCGACGGGGAGTGCTGGCGTTGTTCGCTGACAGCACGTCCTCCTGGCACTGGTCAGACCGCGCCACTTCGTGCCGATACATGGAGAGTATGGTTAAGTGGCCCTCCACGGCCGGTTGGCCGCAGCCCTCAGCGGGGCCCACACATCGGTGTGAGTTAATGGCTGGAAATGGGGATCTCTTGCGGTTTGACGAAGTCGCTGGGCGAGTCCCGGCCGGTCGTGTCCTGATCGAACTGGTGGCGTCGGGGTGTTGGAGATCTGATGGCTGAATCGTGGTTCTCTCGACGGGTCAGTGAATTTCTCGGTGTGGCGCTCTTCGCCACCGCGCTCACCTGGCTCATCGCGCTCTCGACCTACGACCCGGCGGACCCGGTCTGGTTCTTCAGCGCCGGCGGTTCCGACCTTCCGAGCAATTTTGCTGGTCGGGTCGGCGCCTTTCTCGCGGAGCTGTCCTACCAGCTCATCGGGTATACCGCCTATCTCGTTCCAGCCATTGCGGCCGCGATCGGGTGGCAGTTCTTCTGGTGCCAGCGTGTCGACGCAGCCTACACGAAAATCACCGGCGCCGCCCTGCTCGTGGCCTCTCTGGCGTCCCTTCTGAACCTGGCGTTCGGCACCATCGAGATCGCCGGCGCGACGATGCACGCAGGCGGGTCCGCCGGCGCGTGGCTCGCCGAGCTCCTGGCTGAGTACCTCAACCGGACCGGGTCCATCATCTTCATCCTGACGGTACTCTTTCTGGCGATCATCCTCTCGACCCAGTTCTCGTTCGGGCGCGTCTTCGCCCGCATCTGGCAGAGCATCACCCGAACCGGGGCGGCGACCCTCGCGTCGCTTCGCGACCGCCTGTCGGAGCGCCGCCGCAAGCGGCAGCGACAACAGATCGTCAAGAAGCACATCGGCCGGGCCCCGGCCGGCAAGGCGGAAGCCAAAGCCCTCTCGGAGGCCTTCGCCACCGCGACGCGGAAACGCGACCCTTCGGTTCAGAAGAAGCGCCCGGCGCGCAGGACGCCGGCACCCAGCATCCGCCAGACATCGCCCGAGTGGGCCGCTCGCCCACTACCCCTCTCGGAGCCCGTCTCGAAGGCGCCGGCCGAGCGCCGCAACGGCGACTTTTCACTGCCTCCCGTGGCGTTGCTCGACCCCGCGCGCGGTGAACGCAAGATCGACGAACGCGAGCTCATGGACGGCGCTCGATTGCTCGCCGACAAGTGCCGTGAATTCAATGTCGCCGGCGACGTGGTACAGATCCACCCTGGACCGATCGTCACGACCTACGAGTTCAAGCCCGACGCCGGCGTGAAGTACAGCAGAGTCACCGGCCTCGCCGAAGACCTCTGTCTCGCGATGAAGGCCGAATCGGTGCTCATCGACCGGATTCCGGGCAAGTCTACGGTCGGGATCCAGATTCCCAATCGGAGCCGAGCGCTCATCTCGCTGCGTGAATTGCTCGAATCCGAGATCTACCGCAGCTCGGTATCGAAGCTCAGTCTGACGCTCGGCAAGACGATTCACGGCGAACCGTTCATTACCGATCTCGCGTCGATGCCACACCTGCTGATTGCCGGCTCCACCGGGGCCGGCAAATCGGTTGCCGTCAACGCGATGATTACCAGCCTGCTCTACCGGGCGACGCCAAACGATGTCCGGTTCATCCTCATCGACCCCAAGCGGCTCGAACTCGGCATGTACGAGGGCATTCCGCATCTGCTCACCCCGGTCGTCGTGGAGCCGAAATTGGCGTCGAACGCGTTGCGCTGGGCCGTTCGGGAGATGGAGGAGCGCTACAAGCATCTCGCGGCGCATGGCGTCCGCAATATCGGCCAGTACAACCGCAATATGAGGCACTTGGCCGCAGCCCAACCGAAGGGCCCCGCAGAGGACGTCGAGGAGATTTCAGAGCCGCTCCCGTACATCGTGGTCGTCATCGACGAGTTGGCTGACTTGATGATGGTGGCCAGCAAGGAAGTCGAGGAGTCGATCGCCCGGCTGGCGCAGATGGCCCGGGCCGTCGGCATTCATCTCATCCTGGCCACCCAGCGCCCATCGGTGGATGTGATCACCGGGCTGATCAAGGCGAATCTTCCGGCGCGCATCTCGTTCCGGGTATCGTCGAAGACCGACTCCAGGACGATCCTGGATGGTAACGGCGCCGAGCAACTCCTGGGCAACGGCGACATGCTCTACCTGCCACCCGCGTCGTCGCGGGTCATCCGCCTGCACGGACCATATATCTCCGAGCAGGAGAGCGCCCGGCTTGCGAGCTTCCTGCGGAAACAGGGGCAGCCCGCCTACGACGATACGATCACGGCGGGGGAGCAGACGGCCGACACGGTCGAGTTCGATCGGGACGCCCTCTACGACGAAGCGGCCCGCATCATCGTTGCGAGTGGCCAGGCATCGATTTCGTACCTCCAACGACGGCTTCGAATCGGCTTCAGTCGCGCCGCCCGACTCGTCGACATGATGGAGGCCGAGGGACTGGTGTCGTCTGGCGGCAGTGGGAAACCTCGCGACGTCCGCGTGGCGAAGGACTACTTCCAGGAGGTCGACGCGAAACTCCGTTGAGCTGCGCGCAACCTAGATGCCCCGTCTTCGAGTGGTCCTCTGTCTGCTTATCGCCGTCGCCGCCTTGACGGCCTTTGCGCCGCCGGCGGCGGCGGCGACGGCACGCGAGCTCTACGCTAGCGCCCTGGTCCGCGAGCGAGCCCTGCGCGCGCCCACGCGACCCCAACCCCCAACCCTGCCCGAGTTCCGGTCCCTGGTCGCCAGATATCGCGCGATCGTCCGGCAGTATCCCCGAAGCGGCTACAGCGACAATGCGCTCTGGCAGGCCGCCGGCCTCGCGCTCGACGCCTTCGAGCACTTCGGCGAGGCCGGGGACCGGCTGACCAGCGAACGCCTGTTACGCCTGCTTCGAAGCGAGTATCCGAGCAGTTCGCTCATCGCACGAATCGACGAGCGCCTCCAGCGGTTCGACCGCGTCGTATCGGCTCGCCTGCGCCCCACCCTCGTCACTCGCATCGATCGGACGCCCCTCGCGGGCAGCGTCCGCGTGACGATTTACCTCGGGGCGGAGGTGGCCTACCATCACGAGCGTCTCCAGAACCCTGACCGCGTGTTCTTCGATCTGCCCGGGACGGATGCCGTCCCTGAACTCCAGAACGCCACGCTGAGTTTTAGCGATGACATCGTCCGCAAGATCCGCCTCGGGCGCCACCCCAACAGCACGACGCGGGTGGTGCTCGACCTGGACAATGTCGAGGACTACAGTGTCTTCGCACTGTACAACCCGTATCGCGTGGTCATCGACTGCCGTCGCGGCCCGGACGCGCCCGCGCCAGGCAGACGCGTGGTCGATCTCGCCGGGCCGCTCCCTCCCGCCGAGAATTCAGGCGGCGCTTTCTCGTTGTCGCGCCAGCTAGGCCTTGGCGTAGCCCGAGTCGTCATCGATCCGGGCCACGGCGGCCGTGACCCGGGCGCGCAAGGCTCCGGAATCTCGGAGGCCGACCTCGTTCTCGATGTCTCACTCCGGCTCAAGGGCCTACTCGCGTCCCAACCAGGCGTCGAGGTCATCCTCACCCGTGAGACCGACGCGTTCGTTCCTCTCGAGGAGCGCACGGCTCTCGCCAATCGTCAGGCTGCCGACTTGTTCCTTTCCATTCACGCCAATGCGAGCCGCAATCGCAGCGCCCGTGGCATCGAAACGTACTTCTTGAACTTTGCCGCAAATCCGGAAGCCGAAGCGCTCGCCGCCAGGGAGAATGCCTCGTCGGGTCGGACAATGGCGCGGTTCCAAGACCTCGTCCAGACCATTGCGCTCAACAACAAGCTGGACGAGTCGCGCGACTTCGCCGAAATGGTTCAGGAGTCTCTCCACCAGAGGCTCCGGTCGGTCAATCCCAACCTTCGTGACCTGGGTGTCAAGCAGGCCCCGTTCGTCGTCCTGATCGGCGCACAGATGCCCAGCGTTCTTGCAGAGATCTCCTTCGTCAGCAATCGGGCCGAAGCCCTGCTCCTCAGACAGGACGATTACCGCCAGCGCATCGCCCAGGCGCTGTTCGAGGCGGTCTTGCGGTATCAGCGCGCGCTTAAGAACATCCAAGTCGCAGCCCAGCCCTAGAACCCAACTCATAAACCACGCCGCCATGCCTCGCCGTGGTTTATGAGTTGGGTTCTAGTGTCCCGGGATCCCTTGGGAACGCACTGTTGACCGAACGGCAGGGGGCACGCGCCGGACGGTGCGAGCCGTCAGAGGCCCAGACGCTGGAAGCCTGCGTCCGGACCCACCGATTTCAGCCTGCGGAATCCGAACAGCAGTACGCCAATCACGACACCAGCGAGGATGGCGCCGACAATGAAGGCCCCGGTCACCCCGACCGCTTGAATCAGCACGTCTGCAACTCCGGTTTCCGGGGTGCGCCCGGCCGGAAGCTGGATGATGATCGGAGTCGTCGGCTGCTCGAGCATTCACCCAATTGTACTACGCAGACTCGGAGCCCACCGCCTGCCACCGCGCGCTGTTGCAGGCCAGTTCGACGAGCGTTCGCACCGCGACCCCGGTTGGCCCTTTGGGTCGGTGCGGCCGAGCCTCATCGTTCCAGGCCGTGCCCGCGATATCGAGGTGGGCCCAAGGCGTACCCTCCGTAAAGGCCTTCAGGAACATCGCCGCCGAGATCGGCGACGCGGCTCGCCCGCCAGAGTTCTTCAAGTCGGCGAGGTCGCTCCGCAGCAATTCCGCGTACTCCTCGAACACCGGGAGCGGCCAGAGTTGCTCGCCCGCCGTCTCGGCCGCCGCCATGACGGCGTCGACCCAGCCGGCCGGTGTCCCGAACAGGCCTGTTGTGATCTTGCCCAGCGCAATGACACACCCTCCGGTCAGGGTCGCTACATCCACGAGGTGGGTCGCGCCGAGATGCTTCGCGTACCACAGCGCGTCGCCAAGGATCAGCCGGCCTTCGGCATCCGTGTTGATGACTTCGACCGTCTTGCCGGCCGCGCTCCGCAGCACATCGCCCGGCTTGATGGCGCGGCCGCCGGGGAGATTCTCAGTCGCCGGAATCACGCCAATCACCTTGACGCCCACGTTCAGTCGGCTGATGGCGCGCATCGCGCACATGACAGCCGCGCCGCCCGCCATGTCCTCTTTCATGCGTTCCATCGAATCAGCCGCCTTGAGTGAAATTCCTCCGCTGTCGAAGGTGACGCCCTTGCCCACCAAGCCCAGTACGGGACCTTCGGGGGCTCCTTTCGGCAGGTGCCGCATGACGATGACCCGCGGCGGTTCAGCGCTGCCGCGGGCCACACCCAGCAGCATCCCCATCTTCAGCGCTTCGATCGCCGGAGGGTCCAGGACCTCGACCTCGAGCGCCGTGTCGGCGGCGAGCGCTCGCGCGCGCTCGCCGAACACGTGCGGCGTCAGGGTGTTCCCCGGTTCGTTCGCCAGCTGCCGGGCCCGGTTGCTGCACTCGCCGAGCAACGCCCCCCGGCCGGTCGCCCGCTCGAGGGCGGTCGGTTCGCCCGACGGCGCCGACACGATCAACCCCGTGACACGGTGCGTGTCGTCGTCCGTCTTGTAGCTTCCCGCGTCGAACGTCCCCAGCACCAACCCCTCGGCGACAGCCTGCGCGCCGTCAAGGGCGGCGCTTCCGCCCCGGATTACGAAGGCCACAGTGCGGGCGCGCTGCTGGCCCGCGGCCGCCGAGGCCGCGGCCGCCAGGTGCCGAAGTTGCCGAATCGACGGCGCACCGCGTCCCGCGCCGATGAGCAGGACTCTTCGCGCCCGCCATCCTGCGTCCTGGACCGCCGCGCCCAACTGCTCGAACCGTTTGCCTCGAAATTCCCCCCGTGATCGCGCGTCGTTCAGGATTCCGCCGACCGCTCGATCCAGCCCTTCGAGGTCCGTGGCCGTCTCCTGCTCCAGCACCGGCACCACCAGTAATTCCGCCGCCACCTCGCAAAGGGCGGCCGTCGAGGAGGTCATCATCATCTCTCCCGTCTGCATGCGCATCCCTGATTATAGGGGCCGCGTTCTCAATTCTGCGAACGAGCGCCGCCACCTGGGCCTAGCCGCCCGTGGTGAAAGTCCTGCTAGAATGCGTCCAACGCTCCACGTCTGGCGTCTAACTCAACAGGAACCCAATGCCCAGACTCGCCCTCATCTGCGGGTCGATCGCGGCTCTGAGCGCCGTCATCGGCGTCCCGCCGGTGTGCGCCCAGGACTCCGACGACGCGCGACCGTCACTTGCCCTGCGTGCCACGCCGGCCATCAGCTTCTCCCCGGCCAGCGTGCTGCTCGTGGGTGAGTTGCGCGGTGGGCCAGACGACTACGAGGAGTTCTACTGCGTGACGATCGAATGGGACTGGGGGGATGGCACGAGGTCGTCGTCGACCTTCGACTGTGAACCCTACGAACCTGGCGAGACGAACATTCTACGCCGCTTCTCGGTCCGCCACCTGTTTCGCCGATCAGGACGATACGAGGTCATGCTGCGACTCAAGCAGGATGACGACATCGTCGAGTTTGCCGCAACGACGGTTCAGGTACGCCCGGGCGTCGGCCGCCGTCACGCTGTCGCCTTTCGCTGACGCTCACCGGACGACGAGTCGAAGCTCGTGCACGCCCCCAGGCGATAACCGAAACGCCCGTAAGGCGCCCGGCGCCAGCGGCCCGTCCGGGTCACCGGCCAGCGAGAGAATCACGTAGATGTACTCCGAATAGGACGCCTCGGCCAGGTCGGTATCCGAGGGTCGCGCCGCGGACACCGGATGTGAATGATACGCTCCGACGACCGTGAGCCCCCGCACTCGGGCCGCGCGGATTGCGCCGAAGTGATCCTCCGGATGCACGCGGTACCGCGACCGGCTGTGGGCGACATTCCGTGCCGGCACGACCGCGTCCACCGCACCGGCTTCGCCCAGCAGCAATCCGCAGCATTCGTACGGCGCTTCCGAGCGTGCGTGGCTCACGATGCTCGCCACGACATCCGCCGTCATCGTGATCGGGTCTTCGTCACGCATCGCCGGCCGCGCCCCTCTGGGCCTCCTCCAGCACTGCACGCCACTCGTTGGCCGACTCGAATACCGCCTCCAGACCTTCGCCATCGGCCAGGTGCTCACGTATCGTGACCAGGACCTCGATGAACTGATCGAGCGCCGAACCAATCTCGTCGGCGTTCGCGCCGCAGATCCCGCGCCAGATCTCGACCGGGCTCGACGCCACGCGTGTCGTGTCACGCAGGCCCCGGCCCGCCAAGCCGAGGCCCTCCTGGCCCGCGCGTCCACCAATCACGTGCATCAACGCTGTTACCGCCAGCTGCGGAAGCTGGCTCAGCGAGGCCACCAACCGATCGTGGGCGCCGACGTCCATGCACTGCGGGACCGCTCCGAGGCCTCGAACGAATTCGCGCATCCGCAACAAGGCGTCCGACTCGCCGTCCCCATCCGGCGTCAGGAGCCAGGGGCGCCCGTTGAATAGGTCGGCCCGCGCGTGACGAATACCGGCGCGCGCGGCGCCCGCCAGCGGATCTCCTCCGACGAATCGTAGGCGCGGCGGGAGCCGTCGTGCTACCTCGACGATGACGCGCTTCGTGCTCCCGACATCTGACACGATCGCGTCACCGGGCACGTGCCTCGCCACCGTGTCGAGCAACTCGACGTTTTGCTCGACCGGCGCGGCCAGCACGACCAGATCAGCCCCCGCCAGCACCACCGGATCGTCGGCCGCCACGTCGATGAGGTGGCGCCGCATCGCTTCCTCGAGCACAAACGTCTCGTCGACGCCGATGACAAGCGTCCGCGGCCACGCCCGCCGCGCCGCGAGCGCAATCGAACCCCCGATCAAGCCAAGCCCGATGATCCCGATTCTCTCGAACACGGGTCGAGCGCCGGCTTCATCTGGCTCGACGACAGGGAGCCGTTTACCCGGCACCATCGCGTTCTAGGCCGCCCACCGATTCGAGGCAGATGCTGCGCCCGATGGCCGGCGCGATGATTCGCAACTCGGTCATCAGCCGACCGAACTGCTCCGGGTACAACGACTGCGCCCCATCGCTCTTCGCGCGATCCGGATCGCAATGCACTTCGATCAAAAGCCCGTCCGCGCCTGCCGCGACGGCCGCGCGTGCCATCGGCGCGACCTTGTCGCGTCGCCCCGTGCCGTGACTCGGGTCCGCCAGGATCGGCAGGTGACTGAGCTTGTGGATGACCGGAATTGCCGAAATGTCGAGGGTGTTTCGCGTATAGCTCTCGAAGGTCCGGATGCCACGTTCGCACAGAATGACATCGGTGTTTCCACCTGCTAGGAGGTACTCGGCGGACAGCAGCCACTCCTCGATCGTCGCCGCGATGCCCCGCTTGAGAAGGACGGGGATCGACGTCCGACCCAGCTCGCGAAGTAGCGTGAAATTTTGCATGTTGCGCGCGCCGACCTGGAAGATGTCCGCGTACTTGCCGACCACCTCGATCTGGCTGACATCCATGACTTCCGACACCAGCTTCATCTCGTGTCGATCGACGGCCCCGCGGAGCATCCGCAAGCCCTCCTCCCCGAGGCCCTGGAAGCTGTAGGGGGAGCTGCGCGGCTTGAAGGCGCCGCCACGCAGCACCTTGGCGCCGGCCGCCTTGACGGCGACCGCCGCCGCCTCGACCTGCTCGTCGGTCTCGGCCGAGCAGGGACCGGCCATGACGATCACTTCATCACCGCCGACGCGCAGATCTCCAATGCGCACGACCGTGCGTTCCGGCTTAAACGTTCGACTTGCCAGCTTGTAGGGTGCCGTGATCCGGTGAACTTCGGACACGCCGTCCAGCACCGCGATAACCCGCGGGTCGAACGTCCGATTACCACCCACGGCACCCAAGACGGTGCGCAACGCGCCCGTAGATCGGTGCACGTCGAACCCTAACTGCGACAGGTGTTCGATGACCTTCCCGATCTGGCCCTCGGTCGCCTGCTCCTGCATCACGATCATCATGGCCTCACTCTCCCTCGCGTTCCTCGCCGTGTTGTGGCGTGCCGTCTAGTGTGCTGTCTCTAACGCTTCTTTACAATGGCGCACCTTTCGGAGAATCGTGGCCGCGGGCGCCGTCCAAATGAAGGGCTCGGCCGAGCGGTTGTGGTGCGTCACATACTCTTCGATGGCACGAATCAGATCCGGCAGGCTCCGGAACGTGCCGCGGCGAATCCGTTTCCGAGTGATCTCCGCGAACCAGCGCTCGATCAAGTTGAGCCACGAGGCGCTTGTGGGGACGAAGTGACGGTAGTAGCGCGGGTGATCAGCGAACCACTGTTCGACTTTCGGATGCGTGTGCGTGCCGTAGTTGTCGAGAATGAGATGGATATCGCGCCGCTTGGGGACTGCGCGATGCAGCTGATTCAAGAAGGCCAGGAACTCCGTGTGCCGTTTCCGCGGCGCACACCGCGCGAGGACGGTGCCATCCAAGACGTTCAGCGCCGTAAACAGGTTTGTCGTGCCGTGACGGATATAGTCGTGCGTCTGGCGCGCGGGAATGCCCCTTCGCAACGGGAGCACCGGCGCGGTTCGATCCAGGGCCTGCACCTGCGGTTTCTCATCGACACAAAAGACCAAGGCGTTGTCGGGCGGATGGAGGTAGACGCCCACGACATCCCGCAACTTCTTCACGAAGTTGGGATCGCGGCTGAGTTTGAAGGTTTCGACGCGATGCGGCTGCAACCCATGCGCGCGCCAGATGCGATGGACCACCGCGTGGCTGAGCCCTTGCGCCTTCGCCATCGTCCGCACGCTCCAGTGCGTCGCATCGGGCGGCGTCGTCTGCAAGGTCGCGTCGACCACGGCCGCGATGGCCTGGGCCGTCAGCGCGGGGCGTCGACCTGGCCGTGGGGCATCCTTCATCAGGCCGAGCACGCCGACCTGCTGAAAGCGACGCCGCCACAGGTACACCGTCGGCCGGCTCACCCCGAACTCTTTCGCAATCGCATTAATGGGTTTGCCCTCACTCGCCGCGAGCACAATCATCGCGCGTGCCGACACGCGCTGCGGCGTCTTGCCGCTGCGCACCAGCGCCTCGAGCCCCGTGCGTTGCACCCGTGTAAGGGCCAATGCCTTCGCAGGGTTCCACATGCTGCGCACCATACGCCTTCTGTGGTACATTGTAAAGCTATTTACGTGACGCTACGCTGGGGGTTGCAAACGCCTGGTTTCGTCGATGATCCGCTCGAACAGCCGCGTCATCCCCTCGGCCTTCAGCGGTCCGTCGTTAATCGCCGTGACGTGCGCGATCACGTCCTGCTCCCGCCTCGGCTGGTGCACCCGCATTCCGTGCGCGTGCTTGACTTCGCCTATTTCGAGCGCGCATGCCGCGCGGGCGTTGAGCAACTTCACTAACTCCGTATCCAGTTCGTCGATGCGCCTGCGCAGCGTCTCGAGGGCCGTTGTCACATCCGAATCGAAATCACTCACACACCGGCTCCAATCTTCGACCGAAGCCATCCCACATATTCCGCCACCCGGCCCTCGACGCTCGCGACATCACCTGTCTCCTCGATCACGCGCACCAGGGCACTCCCCACGACGGCCGCGTCGGCCCACTGGCCAATCGCCGCCACATGCTCAGGCTTCGACACGCCGAACCCCAGCGCCAGGGGCATGCCGGTCTCCGCCCGAATCCGAGCCGCCATCTCCGCCGCGCCGCTTGCCAGCTCAGTTCGCATGCCGGTCACCCCCAACCGTGAGATGCCGTAGAGAAACCCGCGACTCAGATCGGCGGCCGCGCGAATTCGGCGGACGGTCGTCGTCGGACTCACGAGGAAAATCGGATCCAGCTTCACCGCGATCAGCGCGGCCCGAACCTCGTGGGCTTCCTCGATCGGCAGATCAAGCGTCAACACACCGTCGACGCCAGCCGCCGCGGCCAGCGCCGCGAACCGATCCACCCCCATCGCTAAGATGGGATTCACGTAGCTAAATATGACGATCGGCGCCGCGATCGAGGCGCGCACCGACTGCACCATCTCCAGCGTCGATCGCAGGGTCGCGCCTCCCGCCAAGGCCCGCTCCGCGGCGCGCTGGATCACCGAGCCATCGGCCAGAGGGTCGGAAAATGGTACGCCAACCTCCAGCACGTCTGCGCCGGCGCCGTCCAGCGCCCGCAAGATGCCGGGCGTGCGGGCAAGGCTCGGATCGCCGGCCGTCACGTAGGTCACCAGTCCTGTCCGGCCGTCGTCGCGCAATCGCCGAAACCTTTGGCCGATTTTCAACATTCGACCTCTCACGCTCCGTTCAACAGCCTGCCAGCCGCGTCGAGCCGCGCCGCTACCGTGTCCACGTCCTTGTCCCCGCGCCCAGACAGGTTGACGAGCACGCGATCGGTCGCAGGCAGCGCGCGCGCGACGCTCATGGCGTGCGCCACGGCGTGCGCCGATTCGAGCGCGGGCATGACACCCTCGCGGCGGCTGAGCTCCACGAACGCCTCCAGGGCCTGGGCGTCGGTGACCCAGGTGTAGGTCGCCCGTCCCAGGTCCCGCAGCCAAGCGTGCTCTGGACCGACGGCCGCGTAATCGAGCCCTGCCGAAATCGAGTGCGTGGCCTCGATGTTCCCATCTAGGTCCTGCAGCACGAAGCTTCTCGTGCCCTGGAGGACGCCAATGGTGCCGCCGACAAACCGGGCCGCATGGCGACCTGGCGCGATCTTCTCGCCACCGGCTTCGACTCCGACCAGCTGCACGTCGGCGTCGTCCACGAATCCGTCGAAAATCCCGAGGGCATTGCTGCCTCCGCCCACACACGCAACGACTGTGTGCGGTAACCCGCCCGCGGCGGCCACGATCTGCGCACGGGCCTCCCGCCCGATGACCGACTGAAACTCGCGAACCATCAGGGGGTACGGATGCGGACCGAGCACTGAACCCAGCAGGTAATAGGTGTCACCGACGTTTGCGACCCAATCCCGCATCGCTTCGTTGATGGCGTCCTTCAGCGTGGCCCGGCCGGCGTCCACCTGGCGCACCGACGCGCCCAGGACCCGCATTCGAACCACGTTCAGCGCCTGGCGCGCCATGTCCTCGGCGCCCATGTACACGTCGCACGCCAGGCCGAGCAGCGCGCACGCCGTGGCGGTCGCAACACCGTGCTGGCCCGCCCCGGTTTCGGCCACCACCCGCCGCTTCCCCATCCGCGACGCCAGCAGCGCCTGGCCTAAGGCGTTGTTGATCTTGTGCGCGCCCGTGTGCGCCAAGTCCTCCCGCTTCAACCAGATCGATGCTCCGCCCACCGCCGCCGTCAGCCGCTTCGCCTCCATCATCGGAGTCGGGCGTCCGACATAGTCGGTCAGGAGCCGTGACAGCTCCTCGAGGTACGCGGCGTCTTGGCGGGCGACCCGGTAGGCTGCCTCGAGCTCCTCGACCGGGGCCACCAGCGTCTCCGGCACGTAGCGCCCGCCGTAAGCGCCGAAGTAGCCGCGCGCATCCGGATCCCGCCGCCCGAACACCGGGCTGGACGTCACCATCACTGGATCACCCATCCTGCACCTCTCGTGGCCCGGCCGCCGCCACGGCTGCGAAGAACGCTCGTAACTTCGCCGGATCCTTTCGACCCGGTGCACCTTCGACCCCAGATGACACGTCCACGGCGTAGGGGCGCACGACGGCGATCGCTTCCGCGACGTTCGAGGGCCGCAGCCCGCCCGAGAGGATCACGCGCCGGCGCTCCGCCCATCGCCTTGCTTCCGCCCAATTCGCGCAGCGACCCGTGCCGCCGTGGCGCTGTGGGTCGTGAGCGTCGAACAGGACCGTCGCTGACGCAGGAATCTCCTCGAACGCCGGCACCGGCCCTGTCGCGTCACACGCCACCGAGCGAATCACCGGGCAGCCCACCCGGTGCGCAAGATCCCGTGGCTCACTTCCGTGCAACTGCACGACATCCAGTCCCGCGTCGACCACGATTCGTTCGATCTCGCCCGCGCCGGCGTCCACGAAGACCCCAATCTTCGTCGTCAACGGGCCGATCGAGGCCCCGATGACCGCGGCCTGGTCCGGCGTCACATACCGCGGGCTGTCCGGCCAAAACACGAACCCGATTGCGGACGCGCCGAGGCTGGCAGCCAGGCTGCCGTCCTCCGCGTTCGTGATCCCACAGATCTTCACCCTAACCGACATCGTCTCAATTCGTCAGGAGCGATTCCAGTGCCCGTCCGGGATCGGGCGCCGCCATGAGCGCCTCTCCAATCAGGAATGCGCCATACCCAGCCTCACGCAGCGTCCGCACCTCATCCATCGACCGAAGGCCGCTCTCTGCGACGGCTATGATCCCGCCGGGGATGAGTTCGATGAGCCGCGGGCTCGTCGCCACATCGACCTTTAGCGTCCGAAGGTCACGATTGTTCACCCCGACGATCGACGCACCCGCAGCGAGTGCGCAATCCAGCTCCCGCTCGTCGTGGACCTCCACCAGCGCGGCGAGCTCCAAGCCTTCTGCCGCACGCACCAGTCGACGCAACGTCGCGTCCTCGAGCGCCGCCACGATGAGCAAGACAGCATCAGCTCCGGCCGCGCGCGTCTCGAGGAGCTGGTACTCGCACACAATGAAGTCCTTGCGCAGCACGGGCACGGTGACCGCAGCTCGGACCTCACTGACGTGCGTGATCTGTCCGTCGAAAAAGGTCGGCTCGGTCAGCACCGAGACCGCCGCCGCGCCGGCCTGGACATACCCCTGCGCAATGGCCGCCGGGTCGTAGGCCCAACGCAGGACGCCTTTTACCGGCGACCGCCGCTTGCATTCCGCAATGACGTTCACCCGATCATGCCGCGCCAAGGCTGCCGAGAACTCCCGGCACCTCGGCCGACGGCCGGCCGCTCTACGGCGCACTTCGGCCTCGGGCCACGTGTGCTGTAACCTATCGACCCGCGCACGGGTAGCACCGACGATCGCCTCGAGTAAATCGCCGCTCCCCACATCGTCGGCCCGGTCCCGCGTTCGCGCTTTCATGACTCGCTCGTGACGGCCGCCTGGTGCGACACCTCGATCAGTAGGGCAAGCCGGCGTTTTGCCTCACCGCTATCGATCCTCTCGTGTGCCAGCACCACGCCCTCGCGGAGCGCAGACACCCGCCCCGCCACCATCAACGCGGCCGCGACATTCAGCGCAACGACGTCGCGCGCCGCGCCGGGGTGGCCATCCAACACCGACCGCGCGATCGCCGCGTTCGTGGAGATGTCGCCGCCTCGAAGCTCCTCCAGATCGCACCGCGGCACGCCATGGTCGGCCGGATGAAGGTAGAACGTCTTCACGACGCCCTCTCGCCACTCCGACACTTTCGTGTAGCCGGTCGTGGAGATCTCATCGAGTCCATCAGCCCCGTGCACGACCCACGCCCGTTCCGATCCGAGCAGCCCTAGCGCTCGTGCGACCAGTTCCGTATGCTCGGGCCGCGGTACCCCGACGAGTTGGCGTGCCGCCCCGGCCGGGTTCGTCAGTGGCCCCAGCAGGTTGAACGCCGTGCGGACGCCGAGTGCGCGTCGCGTCGAGGCCGCGTATCGCATCGAAGGATGAAACGTCGGCGCGAAGAAGAAGGCGATTCCCGCTTCTCGCAAGCAGCGCTCCACCTGCGCCGGGACCGCCGCGGGGTTCACCCCGAGCGCCTCGAACAGATCGGCGCTCCCGCACCGGCTCGACACGGATCGGTTGCCATGTTTGGCGACGCGAACGTCGCATGCGGCCAGCACCAGCGCCGTGACCGACGACACATTGAAGGTGTGCGAGCGGTCGCCGCCCGTCCCACAGGTGTCGAAGACGCCCGCGTAGGTCGTGGTCAGCCTCACGGCGTGCTGGCGCATCGTGCGCGCGAGTCCGACAATCTCCGCCGGGCGTTCGCCCTTCAACGCCAAGCCGATCAGTAGCCCGCCGATCTGCGCGTCTTCCGCACGTCCCGCCATGATCTCCTGCATGGCGTCGGCCGCTTCATCGGCCGTCAGATCGTGGTGCCGCCCGAGCTTCTCCAAGAGTGTCGCAAACATCACAGGTCCAAGAAGGACTGGATCATCCGCCGACCCACGCCCGTCAGGATCGACTCCGGATGGAACTGCACGCCGTGCACGGGCCAACGTCGATGTCGCAGTCCCATGATGGTGCCATCGTCGCGGGCCCGCGCCGTGACTTCCAGGTCGTCCGGCAAGCCCTCTTCCGATACAACCAGCGAGTGATAGCGAGTGGCTGTGAACCCGGGTTCGAGCTCTCGAAAAATGCCCCGTCCGTCGTGCTCGACGACTGAGCACTTGCCGTGACGAACCTCGGCGGCTCGATCGATGCGCCCTCCAAACGCCACCCCGATCGCTTGATGTCCCAGGCACACCCCAAGCATCGGAATCTGCGACGCCAGTCGGCGAACGAGGGCCACTGAAATACCAGCATGCTCCGGGCGCCCCGGGCCGGGAGAGATCACGATGTGGTCGGGGCGCAGCGCGGCCGCTTCGTCAACGGTCAACTCGTCGTTTCGCCGCACGACCGGCGTGGCAGCCAGTTCGCCCAGGTACTGCACGAGGTTGTAGGTGAACGAATCGTAGTTGTCGATGACGAGCACCATGCTAGGACCCATCTCATAAACCACGCCGGCATTCGGCCGCCGATGCATCCCGTCCCGCGGCGTTGCTCGTCGGTCAAATACGGCCGGTATTCTCCTTCCTCGCGCCTGGCGGGACGGGCGCCTCGACGCCCTCGGTGCCTCGCCGTGGTTTATGAGATGGGTTCCAGTGTCCCGTCTCAGAACGTCGCCGACATATTCCCGGCGGGGCATCCCGCCTGGCTGCGTTGTTCCTCATTCACATATTCCCGATATGCTTACTCGTCGCGCCTAGCCAGCCGGGCGCCGCGCGCCGGAACATCTGTATCGAACTTCTGAGACGGGACACTAGCGTGCCTCCTGCGCGATCTCAATCGCCCGAAGCATCGCCTCGGCCTTGGCGCGCGTCTCTTCGAACTCCGCCGCCGGGTCCGAGTCCGCCACGATGCCGGCACCCGCCTGCACCGACGCCACGGCGCCATCGACCGTCACGGTGCGGATGGCGATGCAGCAGTCGAGGTTACCCGCGAAGTCGAGGTAGCCAATGGCGCCGGCGTAGATGCTCCGACGCGTCGGCTCCAACGCCGCGATGATCTCCATCGCGCGTACCTTCGGCGCCCCACTGACCGTTCCGGCAGGAAAGCACGCCGCGAGCGCATCCAGCCGATCGACGCCGTCGGCCAGCCGCCCCTCCACTTTCGACACCAGATGCATCACGTGCGAATAGCGCTCGACGCGCATGAACTGCGACACCCTGACCGAGCCGTACTCGCAGACCCGACCGAGATCATTCCGTCCCAGATCGACCAGCATGACGTGTTCGGCCCGCTCCTTCTCGCTGCCCTTCAGTTCCTCGGTGAGCCGGGCGTCATCCGCCTCGGTCGCCCCGCGAGGACGGGTCCCGGCAATGGGATGGGTCTCGACCCGCCCCCCCTCGACCCGGACCAGCATCTCCGGCGAGGACCCGGCAATGGCTTTGTCCGCGAACCGAATGAAATACATGTACGGCGACGGGTTCACATGCCGGACGGCGCGATACACGGCAAAGGCGTCGGCCTGGAGGCCCACCTGAAACCGCTGCGAGAGCACCACCTGAAACACGTCACCGTCCGTGATGTGCGTCTTGACCTGCCGCACGGCGCCCTCGAAGGCCTCCCGGGTGATATTGGACTCGACCGGAGAGTCCTTCGCGGCCGCCGGCCCCGGATGCGAGAGCGCCCGCTCGAGCTCACGCTCCAGGAACTGAATCTTGGCGCACGCAAACTCGTACAGCGACTCCAGCGATCCCCCGGATCCGATCCGGGCGTTCGCAATCAAGAGGATGCGGTGCTTGACGTGATCGAATGCCAGGACCGTATCGAGCAACATGAACGCGGCGTCGTCCGCGCCAGCCGTTTCGGCCGACGGACCGTTCGCCCACGCGGGCTCGAGTGTCGGTTCGAAGCTGGGCGCCATATCGTAGCCAAGGTACCCCACGGCCCCACCGGTAAATCGCGGCAGGTCCGCCACCGCGGGCGATCGGTACTCAATCATCAGGGCGCGCAACTGCTCGACAAACGGCTTCGCCGACTCAGTCACCCGCCCGGCCTCCTCGCGAATCGTTCGGCCGCCTCGAGCGCGCAACACGAGGAACGGATCCTTGCCCAAGAAGGAGTACCGAGCGACCTGCTCTCCACCTTCGACGCTCTCGAGCAGGAAGGCATAGTCTGAATACTCTGCGACCTTCAGAAACGCAGAAACCGGGGTGAGTAAATCCGCCAGGATCTCCTTGACCACCGGCACGAACGTCGCGTCCGCCGCCAGTGCCTGAAATTCTTTAAATGAGGTCTGCCTCACGCCACCGCCTCCTCGGTCGCCGCCAGTTGCGCCAGCGCGGCCTCCCGAAAGACGCTCCGGTCGGGGCGCTGGCCGGTCCACCATTCGAGCTGACGGCAGGCTTGGGCGACCAGCATCTCCAGACCGCCAAGGGTCTCGCAGCCGGCGGCGCGCGCCTCCCGCAGCAGCCGCGTCTCGGCGGGGGTGTACACGAGGTCGTAGACGAAACGGCCCGTCAGGGCCGACGCCGGGACGGGCGTCGCGTCGCGCTGCGGGGCTGTACCAACCGGGGTGGTGTTGACGAGCAGGTCCCAGCTTCCCCCTGGCGGTGGCAGGACGCCCGCGCGGCTGGCCGTTCCGGCAGCCGCGTCACGCGCTCGCTCGAGATCTCGAGCGTACACCGTGACCTCCGCCCCGACCCCGGATAGCGCGACACAGACCGCGCGCGCCGCCCCACCCGCCCCAACGACGGCCGCGCGCGTGCCCGCCAGTTCGAGCCGTCCCGACAGCGGATCCAGGAAGCCGGCCACGTCGCTGTTCATGCCAGCCCAGCCCGTCTCGCAGCGGCGCAAGGTGTTGACCGCGCCGACCCGCGCCGCCACAGGCTCGAGCTCCTGCGCACGCTTCACCAAGGCTTCCTTGAACGGTGCCGTCACGCTGAGCCCGCTGACGCCGAAGGCGTCGGCGAAGGTGACACAATCCTCCGCGTCCGCCCCCTCGAGCGGTAGATACACTGCGTCACGATCCATCTGTTGGAAGACGGCGTTGTGCATGGATGGGGACAGCGAATGCATGATCGGATTGCCAACCACGCCGTACAGCTCGCTGGAGGCCGACAGCCGTCGAATCCGAAACTCGTGAACCAACTGCGGAGCATCGATCTGGCCCGGCGCGGCACTTCCGGCGTAGCTCCAACATGACCCAAACCTGGCTGCGAGGACCCGGGACGGGACGCCGGCGTTGCCCATGCCGATCAGGACGGCGCGCTCACCCGCCCGCCGAACCTGCTCACCGAGCCATGCCAGCGGCAACAGATCGCTCAGTCGCCTGGCCCGGGCAGCAATCTTCACGACGGCCGCACCGGTCGACCGCATCGCGCGATAACGCGCCTCCAATTCCCTCGGCATTCCGTCAACGTCGTGGAGGGACAACACGACCCGAGCGCCATGCGCGGCAACCAAGTCCCGGCTGTACCCGGCGTCCCACTCGACGTCCACGTACTCCGCGCCGCATGCGAGCGCTTCTAGCAGCCAACGCCGACGGTCCTCCTCCCCACCAGCGTAGCGACCGCCGTCCCGCTCGGTCCGGCACGTCACGATGACCGGCAGGCGCCGACCGGCCAGCACCCCGGCGATGTCGATTTCACGCGCCCCGTCGAGTCGCAGTTCGACCAGGTCGGCGTCCGCTGCCCCATCCCGCGCGGCCCGCAACTCCCGAGTGGTGGTCCCGGTTACGGTGACGCACACCTGTGGTCCCACCATTGCCCTCGTTCGTGGGCTTAGCAGCCCGTGGTGCAAGTCCGGCGGTATTCGACCTCGCTGCAACGCCAGACATCCATCACGGGCTGCGAGTCGCCCACAACAAAAAAAGCCTCCTCAACCGATCGGCTGAAGAGGCTTCAATTCGACGTGCTCAGACTCAGAGTGTGGCGCTCAGGCCTGCACGGCTGCCTCCCCAGACTGGCTGCTAAAATAGAAGCATCGCCACCCCGCCGGCAGGTACACCGCGCCGCTGCCGGCGACGCCGACCGCTCCGCGCCCGACCAAACTTTCCGTGACGATCCGTAGCATCGTGAGCAGCTTGGAGTCCTGCCGTCCGTCGCTCCTCCTCCACGCGAGGAGCAGTCTTTTCACCCTATCAGAGGACCGTCCGAGGTGTCAATTTCGCCTCCATCGGAACTCCATCTGAACTCCACCGGAACGGCTTATCGTCGCGATTCAATCGACCTTTTCTCCTTGACGGTCAATCACTTCCAGCACTATAAAGGATTCGTTGGCCGCATCCGGTCCTTGCTCCCTGCTAGATCGATGAAGACGCCACTGCTCGCCGTCGGGCTGCTCGCCGGGCAGCTCGTTCTGCCGTCGGCTGCGGCCGACCGCATGCCGTTGGCAGAGGTGCAACCCGGAATGGTCGGCGTCGGGGTGACGGTCTTCGACGGCGCCACGCGCGAGGAATTCACGGCCCACGTGATCGGCGTCCTCCACAACATCAACGGCCCCCAGCGCAGCCTCATCTTGGCTCGCCTCGGAGGCGGTCCGCTCGCGCGGACTGGCGTCCTCCAGGGCATGAGCGGTAGCCCGGTCTACGTCGACGGCCGCCTCATCGGCGCCGTCTCCTACGCCCTGGGCGCCTTCCCAACGGAGGCGATCGCCGGCATCACGCCAATCGACGAGATGATCGATGCCGTCGCGCGTCCGGCCTCGCGCCCACCGCTACCAGAGCTCGCACTCGATCTCCCGATGTCCCCCATGCGGCTCGTCGACGTCTTTCGCACCGCCCTCCGACCGTTGACCACCTTCGCCCCGCGTGCCTCCGACGTCGACGGCCTGGCGGTATCCCTCTTCGAGGCTCGACAGGCGGCCGCGCTGCTGCGGCCGATTACCACCCCGGTGGTCCTGAGTGGCTTCGAGCCTGACACGGCCGAACTGCTTTCGTCGACGTTCCGCGGCACCGGCCTGACGCCCGTGCTGGGCGACGCCCAGGCTGGCGCCGTGTCAATTCCGACTGACGGTCCGCTACAGGGGGGTGACGCGATTAGCGTCACACTCATCGATGGCGATCTGACGCTGGCTGGCACGGGCACGGTCACGATGGTCGAGGGTGATCGCGTGTACGCCTTCGGGCACCCGTTCCAGAACCTCGGACCGACCCAATTCATCATGAACCGGGCTTACATCCACACGCTCTTGCCCAGCTTGATGTCGTCGATGAAGATTGCCACCGTCGGCGAGGCGATCGGAACATTCCGGCAGGACCGCCTGACGGTGATCGCCGGCACGATCGGCGACACGCCGCAGACGATTCCCGTCGACATCACGTTGCGAACGGCAGATGGCCGCCATCCCGACCGCCAACTGCATTTCACCATCGTCGACGACCCTGTCCTCACGCCCTTGCTGGCCTACGTGACGGTGCTGAACACATTGCGGGCGTACGAGCGGGACGCTGGCGCGGCTACGTTGCACCTGTCTGGTACGGCACGCCTGCGCGGCCAGGCGGCGTTGACGTTCGACGATATTTTCGCCGGACGCGGCCCCTCGATTAGGGCCGCCACCTCGGTGCTGACGCCCATCACCCTCTTGGCGCTGAACCGCTTCGCCCCGGTCTCGCTGGAAAGTCTCAGCCTCGACATCGTGGCCTCGGAAACCTCCGATATCGCCACGATTGAACGAATTTGGTTGGACGAGCCGCGGCTCCGCGCGGGTCACACGGTATCGCTGAAAATCCTGACTCGCACTCACCGCGGAGCCGAGTCCATCCGGACCGTTCCGATCTCCATCCCGGCCAACGCGCCGCCATCCCTCTCATTGCTGGTGTCCGGCGGTCCGGAGTTGGCGCAGTTCGAGCGACAGGAACTGCAGGGCGACCTCCAACCCCGTACGCTGCGCCAACTCATCCGTCGACTCAACGAATCGCGAAGAAACAACCGGCTCTACGTCCGGCTGCTGGGCGCGGACGCCGGAGCGGTGGTCGGCGGTGAGCCGCTATCGGCGCTGCCACCGTCTGCCCTGGCAATCTATCAATCCGATCGAAGTCGTGGCGCCGTCACGCCCCTTCGGCGTGCGACCCTCGACGAGTGGGAGTTCGAAACCGACCAGGCGATTGCCGGGTCACGGTTGCTCACTCTGAGCCTCGACTACCGATGACCGGGCCCGCGCTGTCAGGTCGCCGGCTCTGTCGGCCCGCTGCCGCCATGGCCCTGGTGGCTACCGCCTGCTCGCTGATCGGTGTTGCCATCGCCGCCTCTCCGGCGTTTTGGCACGTCTCGACGCAGGCGGATCTGCTTCGAGGTGACCTGGAGCAGCTCTCCGTCGACGACTTCGGCCGGCTTTCGCTGGCCCCACGAACCGACGTCGTGTACGAATCGACTGCCCCAGTCGTGTGGGCGGTCGCGCGTGCCCAGGCCGGCGCGGTGTGGGTCGGCACCGGCGACGACGGACGCGTCTACCACATCGACGCCGACGGCACGGCGACCGAACTGTTCGACGCGGAGGAAGCTCAAGTTCATGCGCTTGCGCGGCGACCGGATGGCGGCGTCTACGTCGGGACGAGTCCCAATGGCCTGATCTACGCCGTGACGCCCGACGGCACCGCGACGCCGTTCTTCGATCCAGACGAGACCTACATTTGGTCGCTGGTGGTTTCCGCCGACGGGGCACTGTTCGCCGCCACCGGGACCAAGGGCATCATCTACCGCATTGCCCCGGACGGCACCGGGGAGCCGTACTACGACACCAAGACGACCCATGCCCTGTCCCTCGCGTTCGAGTCGAGCGGTGCGCTGCTGGCCACCACCGAGTCGCCAGGGCGTCTCTTCAGAATCGCGCCGGACCGCAGCGGGTTCATCCTGCTGGACTCCGATTTTCCTGAACTGCGCGGGCTCCGCGTGTCATCCGACGGCACCATCTACGTGGCGGCGGTCCGGGGAACTGCCGATGCGGCGGCCAGCCCCGCCGCGGCCCCGCAAGCGTCCGTCTCTGTCTCGACCGAGATCACGCTAGGTGGCACCGAGATTCAGGCCTCTGCCACGCCAAGCGCTGTTCAGCAGGCCCCTTCCGAACTGACCGCGGGCGCGGTGTTCCGGGTGCAGCCCGACGGGCTCTGGGACCAGATCTGGGATTCGAGCAGCGATGCGCCGTACGATCTCGCGCTCGACCAGGACGGCACGATCGTCGTCGGCACCGGCCCAGACGGGCGCATCTACCGGCTCGACGGTCCTCCAGGGACCGCCACCCTGCTGACCCGCGCCGCCGCGCGGCAGGTCACGTCGCTGCTCTACGACGCCCGCGGGCGACTTCACATCGCCACGGCCAATCCCGGAACGCTGCTCGCCCTCGGAGACTCGCTCGCAGCGGAAGGTACTTACGTATCGGATGTGCGTGACGCGCAGCATTTAGCGACCTGGGGAACCATTCGTTGGGACGCGGTCACGCCCCCCGGAACGCGAGTCGAGCTGTACACGCGGTCCGGCAACACCGACACGCCAAATGACACATGGAGCGCTTGGTCCGAGTCCTACGACGCGGCCGATGAACAGCCGATCACGAGTCCCCGAGCCCGCTACCTTCAGTGGCGCGCCATCTTGCACCGCGGGGACGAGTCGCCGGTGCTGACCTCAGTCACGGCTGCCTACTTGCCGAGAAATCTCAGGCCGACAGTCACCTCCATCACCGTACACCCCGCGGGCACAGTCTTCCAGGAACCATTCTCGAGCGCCGAACTCGAGATTGCCGGCTACAATGACGCAGTCGCCGCAGCCCAGGCCACCCGATTGGAAGCTATCGCGACGACCCAGGCGACGCCTCCGGCGCTGGGCCGCCGAGCCTACCGTAAGAGCCTGCAAAGCCTTGCCTGGATCGCCGAGGATCCGAACGGCGACCGCCTCGAGTACACCGTCCGCTACCGCTTGGAAGGCGGTGCGACATGGAGCGACCTCACGACCGGTCTCACCGATCCGATCTTCGTCTGGGACACCGCCTCCGTACCGGATGGCACCTACGTCATCAGCATCGAAGCGTCCGATGCACCGTCGAATTCACCAAGTCGGTCACTGATCGGAAGCCGAGCCAGCCCCACCTTCGACGTCGACAATACGCCTCCGCGCATTACGATCGCTCCGAACTTGGCCGGGCCAGCCGACGCGCCCGTGACCTTCATAGTTCAAGATGCACAGTCGATCATCGAGCGAGTCGAGTATTCGTTCGATGGCAATCGCTGGGAACCGCTCTACCCGATCGACGGTATCGCCGACGCTCGCGTGGAGCGCTTCTCCCTGGCTCCGCCGACCGCGCAGAATGCGGTCTCTTTCACGCTTCGCGCCACCGACGCCATGAACAACACGGCGACGTCGACAGCCGCGCTGCCGTCCCGCGGCCGTTAGTGTCCTGTCCCAGTCATTCACAACATATTTTCCGGGCGGGGCTTCCCGGCTGCCGGCGCTGCATCCCGACATGGGCGTCCACGATGGGTCGGATACTCCCGGTATTCTCCCTCCTCGCGCATTCGGTGAGAGAACGACGACCCAGGCGCGACCGCCCGTGTTCCAGTTAGACCACCGCTCCGTGAAAATTCCGATTCTTGCTACCATAGTGGCGTGAAGCGCTTCGTCGTGACGGCCTTGATGCTGTTCGCCGCTGTCGGTGCCGTCCTCGTGTACTCCTCCCTGCTCGGAGAGCGCGAATATCGACGATTGATTGCCGAAGGCGACGCGGCGCTCGTCACGGACGAGACTTTCCGCGCCGTCGAAGCCTTCACGGGAGCGCTGACCCTGAAACCGGACGCGATGCTCGCGCACCTCAAGCGCGGTGAGACCTACCGGCGTCGCGGAGAACTTCCGGCGGCGCTACGCGATCTTCGTACGGCCGGGAACCTCGATCCGACCGCTACCCGGCCGCTCGAACAGCTTGGCGACCTGAATCGCGCACGCGGGGAGTACACGAGTGCCGAAGCTCGATACCTAGAGTACTTGCGGCTCGATAGCGACGCGTCCCGGATCTTCTATAAGCTGGGGTTGACCCGGTTCCAGGACGGCAACGCGGCCGCCGCCATTCCTCCGCTGGAGCGCGCCGTCGAGCTCGATACGGCGTTCGCCGAGGCGCACCACGTCCTGGGCCTGGCCCTCCGGGAACGCAGCGGCCCAACGGCTGCGCTGCCGGCGCTCCGCCGAGCGGTCGTCCTGTCGCCTGAGGGCACCGACGCTCGACTCGAACTGGCCGATGTCCTCGGCGTGCTCGGGCTCCACGAACAGCGGATCGATGAACTCGAAGCCGTGGCGGCATTGAACCCCCTGCAGCCGCAGCATCAGGTCATCCTGGGCCTGGCGTATGCGGCGGCCGGGCGCACCGATTTCGGCGTCCTGACTCTCAGCCGTGCCGCCGAACGCTACCCCGACCAACCTCACTTCTACGTTGCGGTCGGCCGCATCTGGCTGGATCTGGCCGAACGCGAGGACGATCCGTTCGCCCTCGGCAAGGCCCTCGAAGCCCTTGACCCCACGACCGTCGAAGCCGTCAACACCAGCGACGCCTACGTGCTTCGTGGCCGGGTCCTGTCCCTGGCCGACGACGTCGATGGCGCCCGTTTCGCCTTCGAGACCGCCGCCGGTTTGTACCCGGTTGCGCTCGAGGCGTACGCGCGACTCGGCGACCTCGACCAGCGCGCCGGCCGCCTGGCCGAGGCCCACGATGCGTTCGTGCTGCATGAGACATTGGCCAGGCATTCGCTGACTCGAAAGGGCCGGGCCGCCGTGGCCCGCCGGCTGGCCGGTCTCTCCCGCCGCCTCGACGATCCGCAGGCCGAAGCCGAGTGGCGGCAGCGCGGCGCGGAGCTCGAACTCACCAGCGCGAGTCTCTGGAAAGAGGCGGCGGAGGCCCACGCACGCGCCAGCAACCTCACCGCGGCGCGGCTGGCGGTCCAACGCGCGCTCGACGTCGACCCGGACAATGTCGAACTCCTGGACCTGCTGCGACGCTTCGATCCCGCCCCCTCACCTTAGCAGTCCGTGGTGGAGGTCTGGCGTGGCAGCGAGGACGGTGAGGCGCCCCGATGGTAAGGCGCGACGAGTGAGAATATCTGGAATATTTGAACGAGAAGCAACGCAGCCAGCGGGGATGCATCGCCGGCCGAATGCCGCCGGACATCCATCACGGGCTGCTTATACGGCATGCTGAACGGCCTCTTCGTCATCGTCGTCGTCAGCTCCATCCTGCTCGCCGGCGTGACCGGACGGATGGAGCCACTCACGCAGGCGATCCTCGCCTCGGCCCGCGACGCGGTCACGCTGGCGATCGGCCTCGTCGGCGTGATGGCGTTCTTCCTAGGCCTGATGCGGGTCGCCGAAGACGGCGGGCTCTTGCGCCAGATCGCGCGTGCCATCGGCCCGGCGATGCAGCGGCTGTTCCCGGGAGTGCCGATCGACCATCCGGCCATGAGCGCCATGATCCTCAACATTTCGAGCAACATGCTCGGCTTGGGCAATGCCGCAACACCGTTCGGCATTCGCGCCATGGAGCAGCTCGACACGCTGAACGGCTGCAAGGGAACCGCCAGCAACGCCATGGTGCTTTTTCTCGCCATCAACACGGCCGGGCTCGCGGTGCTTCCAAGCGGCGTCGTCGGTCTGCGTGTTTCGCTGGGCTCCACGGACGCCACTGGCATCTTCTTTCCGACGTGGTTCGCGAGCGGCATCGCGACCCTCGTGGGCATCCTCGCGGCCACGGCGCTCGCGCGCCTGCCCCGATTCCGAGAGACCGAGCCACCCGCCATCGCCCCAGAGGCCGCCTCCACGACCGCGGCCCCGGCAGGTGACGACCCGGAGCGCGCGCCGACCTCGCGTCGCTGGGTTGTCTGGATCTTCTGGGCCGCCTTCCTCGCCGTGCTCACCCGCCACCTCGTTGCCCCGCCCGTGGCGGGGCCTATTCCGGCACTCGTGCGTGGCGTCCTCTCCTTCTGGATGTTGCCAGCACTGGTCGCCGGACTCATCCTGTATGGCTGGCAGCGCGGCGTACGCGTCTACGATTCGCTCGTCGCGGGCGCCAAGCAGGGCTTCGAAGTCGCCCTGCGCATCATTCCGTACCTCGTGGCCATCCTCGTGGCGGTCGGGATGTTCCGTGCGGCGGGCGGAATCGACGCGATGGTCACGATCATCGACCCGCTGACGAGTCTCATCGGCATGCCGGCCGAAGCCTTGCCGATGGCCGTGCTCCGGCCCCTCACGGGTTCTGGCGCATTCGGTGTGATGGCCGAGATCATGAGCACTCACGGCCCAGATTCGCTGGTGGGCTACATGGTCAGCACATTCCAGGGCAGCACCGAAACGACCTTCTACGTCTTCGCGGTCTACTTCGGCGCCGTCGGCATCACCGAAACTCGGCACGCGCTACCGGCCTGCCTACTGGCCGACGTGGCCGGGATTCTGGCCGCCGTCTTCATCGTGAACGTCATGTTTGGCTAGCAGCCTCACGCCGTCACGTAAGCGCCAAGCGCTTCACCAGCTTCGCCAGCCCTTGCCGACTCAGGCCGAGCGCCCGCGCCGCCCGTCCGCGATGCCCACCGACCCGCGCAAGGATCTCCGACACGTGCCGCCGGTCCGACGCCAGCCGCGCTTTCCGCAGTGACCCTTCCGCGGCGGCAGGTGGCGCGGCCAGTCTCGGCGGGAGATACTGCGTCGTCACGCGGCCTAGCGGAGGCGCCGCGACGGCGAGCCCAGCCAGGACATTCTGAAGCTCGCGGACGTTCCCGGGCCAGTGATACTCGCTCAGCGCCCTGACGGTCTCGGCCGCAAGCACCGCACGGCTGCCGGCCCCCCGTGTCGCCTCGCCCCAGAAGCGGTCGACCAGGACCGGCAGGTTGCCCAAGCGGACGCGCAGCGGCGGTGCGGCGATCCGGAGAGCATCCAGGCGGTACCACAGGTCCTGCCAGAACCGGCCGGCGCGCACCTCGGCCATCAGGGAGCGGTTCGTCGCGGCGACCACCTGCGCGTCCACACTTCGCGTCCGGTTCTCCCCGATGCGGCGCACCTCACCTTCTTGCAAAACGCGCAAGAGCGCGGCCTGTCCGCGCAGAGGCAGTTCGGCGACCTCGTCCAAGAACAGCACCCCGCCATTCGCGGCCTTGAACAGCCCGCCGCGATCACGGTGAGCCCAGGTGAACGCGCCCCGGACATGGCCAAACAGCTCTGCCTCGAGTAGTTCGTCGGACAGACCGGCACAATTCACGGCGCAGTAGCACCGGGCGGCGCGCGGACCCCATTGGTGTAACGCTCTCGCGACAAGCTCCTTGCCGCTTCCGGTCTCCCCTTCGATCGGTACCCAGTAGAACCTTCCGCGTGGTCATCGACTTCCCTCCGTGCCAGCCCGGTCCTGGCTCGCTGAGGAAAGCGGGATAACGCGGACCAGCCGTCGGGTCGGAGGACTGGCCGAAGTCTTCTCAGAAACCGCACGTACGCTTTCTACGGCCCGTTTGTGCAACAGCTGTGGCAGTCCTCTCGTCGGTGGACGCCGTCACCGGAAGTATTGCAGCGGTCGGTGTCGGGCAGCCCGCCGTCTGACTCGAACGCCTGGACGTCCGGCCAGGGCCGCACAAAGCGCTCAGCGACCACCGGTACCCCCGCCGGGCGGTGTGGCGACCCGTCGGTGGCGTCGTCTCGTCCGTCATCACCTCGCGGTTCAATCATCGACATCCGCCTGCGCACATGAGATCGCGCGCAAGAACCTCGCCCTGCGCGTCGTCGTCACGGCAGACTGACGTTGAGTTGACACGATCGACGCACCTCCGTGCCGCGCCGACGCCGCAATTACTTCGTGTACAATGTGCGCAACATGCTGCGATTTCTCACGGCCGGCGAGTCCCATGGTCGCGGGCTGGTCGTGATTCTCGAAGGCATCCCTGCCGGATTGACGCTCGATTTCGACGCTATTACTCACCAGATGCGTCGCCGTCAAGGCGGCTACGGACGTGGTCGGCGCATGACGATCGAGTCCGACCGCGCCGAGATCTTGTCGGGTGTGCGCGACGGTCAGACGCTCGGTAGCCCGATTGCGCTCGAAGTGAACAACAAGGACTGGACGAACTGGCAGGAGACGATGCGGGTCACGACCGCCGACCCAGACGCCGCCCACGATGGCCGGCGGCCGCCGGTCTCCCGTCCTCGGCCGGGGCATGCCGATCTTGCGGGCGCGGCCAAATACGATCGTGCGGATCTTCGCGACATTCTGGAACGGGCCAGTGCGCGCGAAACTGCCGCCCGGGTCGCCGCCGGCGCGGTGGCGCGACAACTGCTGGAAACCTTCCAGGTCACCATCGCCAGCCACGTCACCGGCATCGGTAACGTCGCACTCGAGGAAGCTTCGGCGATTTCGTTCCGCCGTGTCTTGGCCATTCCGGACGACTCTCCGCTGCGTTGCGTCGATCTCGACTGTGAGCGCCGCATGGTGGCGGCGATCGATCGGGCGAGAGAGGCGGGCGACACGTTGGGCGGGGCGTTCGAGGTCATCGTCCACGGCCTGCCGGTCGGTCTGGGCAGCTACGTCCAGTGGGACCGGAAGCTCGACGGCCGGCTCGCCCAGGGGATCCTGTCGATTCCTGCCATCAAGGCGGTCGGCATCGGGCTCGGTCCGGCCGTCGCCGCCCTGCCAGGCTCCCGCGTCCACGACGCGATCACCCTGCCCCCCGAATCGGCGCAACCTGGCGACCATGCGCTCGGCATTGCTCGGCCTACCAACAACGCCGGCGGCCTGGAGGGCGGCGTCACCAACGGCGAAGACCTCAGACTGTCCGGCTACATGAAACCGATTGCGACCCTCATGAAGCCGCTGCCGTCTGTCGATCTGGCCACCATGACCGAGGCGCCGGCCACGGTCGAACGGAGCGATGTGTGTGCAGTCCCGGCCGCCGCCGTCGTCGCCGAAGCGATGGTGTCGTTCATCGTCGCCGACGCCTTCCTCGAAAAGTTCGGCGGCGACTCGATAGCCGAAATCGCGCGTCACGTCGCCGCGTCGGACGATCTGATCCGCGCCAGGTTCAGTCGATCGTCCGGCGCGCCTTGACCCGCACGCCGCACGGGCTGCCATGATCCGCCCGATTCTCAAGCACGGCGACACCGCGCTCGTGCAGCCCACGGCGACGGTCGATGCGGTCACGGACGACATTCGCCGTCTGATCGATGACATGGTCCAGACGATGTACGCCGCGCCTGGCATCGGACTGGCGGCGCCGCAGATTGGTGTCGGGCTCAGAATCCTCGTCATCGATCTCTCGGAGGGCCGGGTGGAAAACGGCCTTCACGCCCTGATTAATCCGGAATTCGTCGAGCTCGATGGCATGCAACTCGAAGAAGAGGGATGCCTCAGCCTACCGGGCTTCACCGCCACCGTCGCGCGACCGGCTCGCGTCGTCGTGACGGGCCTCGATCGGAAAGGCCAGACCCTGCGTTTGGAAGGCACTGACCTGCTCGCGCGGGCGCTCCAGCACGAGATGGACCATCTCGACGGCAAGCTGTTCGTGGATCGACTCCGCGGCGTCAAACGCGATCTCATCGTCCGCCGCATCGGCAAACTCCGACGGACCGGGAAGTGGTAAGAATCGTCTTCTTCGGCACGCCGACATTCGCCGTGCCCGCCTTGTCGGCGCTGATCGACTCACCCTACGAGGTCGTCGCGCTCGTGGCCCAGCCTGACCGCCCGAAGAACCGCGGTCAGCACGTGGCGCCGACGCCGACGCGCCTGGTCGCCGAGGCACACGGGATTCCTGTACTGACTCCGGAACACCTGAAGGCCCCGGCGTTTCTCTCGACGCTGGAGGCCGTTCGACCCGACCTCGGGGTCGTCGCCGCCTACGGCAAGATCCTCCCCGACGCCGTCCTCGCCGCGCCACGACTTCGAATGGTCAACCTCCACGCGTCGCTGTTGCCACGCCACCGGGGAGCGTCACCGGTCCAAGCCGCGATTCGGGCGGGTGACCGGGTGACCGGGGTCAGCCTGATGCGTGTCGTCTCAGAGCTCGATGCCGGTCCCATCCTGGCCACCGTAGAGCATCGCATCGGCCCAGACGACACCGCCGCCGACCTGGAGCGCGCGCTCGCCAGCCTGGCCGCCGAGCTCATCCTGCGCCAGGTCGGACCGTTGGTCGCCGGCCGCCTTGACGAGCATGTCCAGGACGAGGCCTCGGCCACCTACGCCCCGAGACTCGCCAAAGCAGACGGACAGGTCGACTGGACCCGCATCGCGCAGGTCGTCCACGATCATGTCCGCGCGATGAACCCGTGGCCACGTGCCTTCTCGCACCTGAACGCCAAGCGATATGTGATCTTTCGGACAGCACCCACCTCGCCTCCGCGTGCCGGCGGTCCGGGCGAGGTGCTGGAGGCCAGCGGCGAGCGCCTAGTCGTGGCGGCAGGAGATGCGACGGCGATACAGGTGCTCGACATCCAGCCGGCGGGCCGGCGCACCATGCCCGCGCGCGCGTTTCTGGCCGGATACACCGTGCGCCCGGGCAGCCGCTTCGGCCCGGCGACAGCGCCATGATCGCTCCGGCCCGAGTGGCGGCTCTGCGCGCGATCCGCGCCGTGACGAAAGGGCAGGCCGACCTGGCTGCGGCGCTGCACCGTGTTCGGCCGGACGTTCCGGACCGGCGGGACCGCGCGCTGGCCAACGAGATCGTCGCCGGTACGCTCCGCTGGCAGGGGGCGCTGGATCACCTCGTTCAGTACTTCGCACAGCGCCCATTGAGTAAATTCGACCCAGTCGTACTCGACGTCTTGCGTCTCAGCGTCTATCAGCTCATCCACCTGGATCGCGTCCCCCCATCGGCCGTGGTCAGCGATGCGGTCGATCTCACGCGCTCCGCGGGAAAGCGCTCCGCTGCGGGCCTGACGAATGCCGTGCTGCGCGCCGTCCTTCGAGCCGGGCCGTTGCTCCCGCTCCCCGCGCCGCCCGCCCGCGACGCCATCGCCGCCGTGGCGCACCTCCCGTTCGGGCAGTGGTCCAGCTCCCTGAAGCAGGACACGCTCAGGTTCCTCAGCATCACCCAGTCGCATCCGGCCTGGCTGGTCGAACGGTGGCTCGGCCGGTACGGGTATGCGGACACTCTGGCCTGGACGACCTTCAACAACCAGCCGGCGCCCATGACCGTGCTCGTCAACACCCTTCGCACCACCGTCGAGGCCGCCACCCTGGCGCTGGATGACCGCGGCATTGCCGTCCGGCCCTGCCTGTTCGCCCCGCAGGGTCTCGTGGTGGAGCATGGCAATCCGCTGCTCACCGACCTGTGGGAACGCGGGCACGTCCTGGTGCAGGATGAGGCCTCGCAGCTCATCGCGCCGCTTATTCGAGCCGTCCCGGGAGAGCGTCTGCTCGATGCCTGCGCCGCCCCGGGCGGCAAGACGGTTGCCCTGGCGGCCGGCCTGGCAACGCACGGCCTGCTCGTCGCCGGCGACCTGCGGTCCAGCCGACTCGCGCTCCTCTCGGAGACCCTCACCCGCTGCGGCGCCGCGGCAGCCCTGGTGGCCCACGACCTCGCGGTCGGGTCTCCGTTCGGTCGAGCCTTCGACGCGGTCCTGGTCGACGCGCCGTGTACCGGCCTGGGAACCCTCCGTCGCGACCCCGAGATCCGCTGGCGCCGACAGCCCGGTGACCTCGAGGGCCTGGCGCGACTGCAGACCAAGATGCTCCGCTCGGCCGGGGCGATGGTTCGTCCTGGCGGCCGCCTCCTGTACGCCACATGCTCCAGTGAGCCTGACGAAAACGAGCGCGTGGCAGAGGCCTTTCTCTCGGCCGAGCCAGACTTCCGTCAGGCGCCTCTCCCGGTGGCCGAAAGCCTCCGCCCGACCGCGCGCGACACGGTACTCTCCGAAGCCGGTCACCTCCGAACCTACCCGTACAGACACGCACTGGACGCCTTCTTCGCCGCTGCGTTCCGACGGCGTTAACAGCCCGTGGTGAAAGTCCCGCTGCAGTTCGACCGCCGATGCACCCCACCCTGGGCGGCGCTGGGCGTTGTCCACGATGGGTCAAATGCTCCCGGTATTCTCCCCCCTCATGCCTCCCTCGGGCCGACCGCGGCTTCGGCTTAACTTTAGAGGGGTCTCGGTGCCACGCTGGACTTTCACCACGGGCTGGTAGGGCCCCACAACCTTGTGAAACACAAGGACTTGTGTTACATCTTTGTTTCCGATGGCCCTATCCAGCCGCGTGTGGGGCGTCGGGAAAGTGTTCCTGCTGGCCGGCGCGCTGACGGCGACCTTTCTCCTGTTCGCCGCCGCCGGCATGCGTGTCGCTCTCAGAGCCCGCGAGGTTACCGTCCCCAATCTTTCCGGTCAGGCGATCGCCGTTGCCTCGGAGATGCTCGGCCCGCTGGGCCTCCGGCTTCGGGTTCAATCAGGGCAGCACCTTCATCTGACAATCCCTGCGGGCAATGTGTTCGCCCAAGACCCGCCAGCCGGTGTGGCCTCCCGGCGCCAGCGCTCCGTCAAGGTCTGGATCAGCGCCGGCGCCCGCCCGAGCCGAATTCCCGCCCTGGTCGGACAATCCGAGCGGAGCGCCCAACTGCGGGTCCAGGACGATCGCCTGGAACTGCTGGGCATCGCCGAAATTCGTTCTAGACGATATCCGAGCGGCGCCGTCATTGCGCAGGAGCCACCGCCGGCCACTCGCAGCACCGCCGTCTCCCTCCTGGTCAATCGGGGCGAGCGCGCCGCGACTTACGTCATGCCGGACCTCATCGGCACTGAAGGCGCGGCCGCCGCCGACCGCCTCAGGGTTCAGGGCTTTCGAGTCAGCGTCGTAGGTGATCACCCGTACCCGAACGTGCCGCCCGGCATCGTGCTCCGGCAGTATCCGCAAGCGGGCTTTCAGATCTCCCCGGGTGAACCGATTTCGTTGGAGGTCAGTCGGTGAGCGTGCGGATTGCCCCGTCGATCCTTTCGGCCGATTTCACCGCGCTGGGTGCCGCCGTCGCGGCCGTCGAGCGCGGCGGCGCGGACGCCATCCACCTGGACGTCATGGACGGGCACTTCGTCCCCAATTTGGCGATCGGCCAGCCAGTCGTTCGCGCCCTTCACCGGGTTGCCCAGGTGCCACTCGATGTGCACTTGATGATCCAGGACCCGGACCGTTACCTCGTCACGTTCGTCGAGGCTGGCGCGCAGACGCTGTCCGTTCACGTCGAGGTGCTTCCACACCTGCAGCGTACGCTGGCCGCGATCAAGGAACTCGGCGCTCACGCCGGGGTCGCGCTCAACCCTCAGACACCGGTGGCGTCCATCGAACATGTCGCCAGTGACGTAGACCTCGTGCTGGTCATGTCCGTCAACCCAGGCTTCGGCGGCCAACGGTTCATCCCGCAGAGTCTGGACAAAGTACGGATGGTCCGGGCACTCCTCGATCGCGTCGGCAACCCTGCGCCCGTCTCGGTCGATGGCGGCGTGGACCTGAGTAACGCCGCCGCCCTCGTCGCCGCCGGTGCGGGCATCCTCGTGGCCGGCTCGGCGATTTTTGGTGCAGACGACCCGGCGGCCGCGACGCAGGCGCTCCGCACCGCCGCAGTCAGCGCCTCGACGGCCCGGGAGCCCGCCTACCGTGCCGATCTGTAGGTCGAGCCTGCGAGTGCGGTATGCCGAAACGGATAAGATGGGAGTAGTGTACTACGCCAATTACCTGGTCTGGTTCGAAATCGGGCGAACCGACCTACTTCGAACGCTTGGCTGGACCTATCACGAGATGGAAGAAACCGGTGTGTCACTTCCCGTGATCGAAGCGCACTGCGAATACCGCCAGCCAGCCCGGTACGACGACGAACTGGAGGTCGCCACCCGTGGGACCCTCCTCTCGCCCGCGCGCGTCGCGTTCGACTACGACGTCAAGCGCTCGGACGGCACATTGGCTGCCGTCGGCCGCACGGTCCACGCGGTCGTCAACGGTCGTGGGCGCCCCTGCCGATTGCCGGACCGAATTCGCGAGGTCCTGGTGTGAGGGCGCTCGTGACCGGCGCGGCCGGATTTATCGGCTCGCATCTCGCCGAACGCCTGCTGGCCGAGGGCGCTGACGTGGTGGGCGTCGACTGCTTTACCGATTATTACGGCCGCGGTCAAAAAGAAGCGAACCTCGAACCGCTGCGTGCGGAATCCAGATTTCAATTCCTGGAAGCAGACCTGACCGACACGAACCTCGGAGCGTTGCTCCGCGACATCACCCATGTCTTTCACCTGGCCGCGCAAGCAGGTGTACGCCGAAGCTGGGGACGTGACTTCCGCATCTACACCACCGCGAATCTCGATGCCACCCAGGCGCTGCTCGAAGCCTGCCGCGAGAAACCGATCGAACGGTTTGTCTACGCGTCAAGTTCGTCCGTGTACGGCGATCACGTCGCGCTCCCGATGCGCGAAGACGCCTTGCCTCGGCCGGTCTCCCCGTATGGCGTCACCAAGCTCGCGGGCGAGCACCTCTCTTTGCTGTATCACCACAACCATGATGTCCCGGCCGTCGCCTTGCGCTACTTCACGGTCTACGGTCCGCGTCAGCGACCCGACATGGCGTTTCATCGGTTTCTGAAGGCTGCGCTCCGAGGCGATCCGATTGAGCTGTACGGTGATGGGAATCAGACGCGCGACTTCACGTTCGTCACGGACGCCGTGGCGGCGACCGCCGCGGCCGCAGTCCGTGGCGTCCCTGGCCGGGTCTACAACATCGGAGGCGGATCACGCGTCTCGATTAACGCCGTACTCAGCCTGGTCGAGCAATGCGCGGGACGTCCGCTCGACGTCCGCCGCCACGACACCAAGCTCGGCGACATGCGCGACACCTACGCCGACAGCTCCCTCGCCCGCCGCGATCTCGGGTTCACGCCCGCCGTGGCGCTTGAGGAGGGCTTGCGCGCCGAGCTTGCCTGGCTCTCGGCGCAATCGGCGCTCACATCATGACGCCCCCTTCCCCCGGCCGAACGGCATCCAGCGCTCGCTGGTCCGTCGGCCTCGGTGCGTTCGCGCTCGGGACGCTCCTCGCGGGGTGTGCCGTCCGCGACCCGGCCGCCATTCCGACCGGCACCCCGGAGCCCGATCGCTTTCTGTTCGAAGGCGCGACGGAATTACTGGAGGATGACGATTGGCCGCCCGCGCAGGTCATGTTCCGGCGGCTTGTGGACATGTTTCCCCAAAGTCCGTATCGCTTCGACGCCAAGCTCGGGCTAGCCGACACGTACTTGCGGCAGGGTGGCATGACCGCGGTCGTCCAGGCGGTGAACGAGTACGATGAGTTTCTGCGCTTTTACCCCACGAACCCACGTGCCGACTACGCGCAGCTTCAAATTGGGACCGCGTACTACGAGCAGATGCTCAGCGCCGACCGTGACCAGACGCACACCCGCGCTGCCGTCGAAGCGTTCGAGCGCTTCTTCGAACTGTACCCCGACAGCGACTTAACCGAAGTGGCTCAGGAGCGCTATCGCCTCGCGCGGGACCGGCTGAGCGAATCCGAAGTGCTCGTGGGAACGTTCTATTTCGATCAGCGCTGGTATCCTGGCGCCGTCCAGCGCCTCCGGTCCGTCCTCACCGAGGATCCCGGGTTCACTAGGCGGGACAGCGTGTATTTCATGCTGGCGGAGGCCCTGGTCGCGCTCAATCGAGCCGCTGAGGCGCTGCCCTATTTCGAACGCCTCGTCGAGGAGTTCGTCCAGAGCGAATATCTCACCGAGGCGCATCAGCGCATCGAACAGCTGAAAGGACAAGGCACATGACCGAGCATTCTGCGGGCTCTACCGTCGGCGTGACGGCCCTGACGCTCGTCGGCGCCGCTGCCCTGGCGACACTGGCCGGCGCGCAATCAGTCGGCGTGCCCGACTCGGACGTCGCCGTGGCGCGACCAGTCGACATTCAGTGCGCGCCCAGAGCGGCTTGGGTAATGCCGGACGCGCCGAGCAGCATCGTTAGCTCCGAGGAGGGCGAGGTGCAGCGCATGTTTAGCCCTGGCGACGCCGTCGTCGTCTCGGCTGGCGCCGGCGCCCAGTTCACGGTCGGCGATGAGTACTACGTCCGTCGACAACACCGCCCCCGCGTCGAATCCGTCGTCCCGCTTGGCGACATGCCGGCCGTCCTTCACACGGCAGGCTGGGTGCGGATCACCGCCGTCGACGGGACGATGGCCGTCGCCGTCGTGTCGCACGCGTGTGACGGCCTGCTCCGCGGCGACTACCTGGAGCCCTACTCCGTCCCGGTCGCCCCCGTCGGAGGCTCCCCTGGCGAAGTTGACTACACTGACGCGGCGCGAATCCTCTTCACTGAGGAGGGCGGGTATACCGCCGGCATCCATCGCTTCGCCGTCATCGACCGTGGGCGAAACGCGAACATCACTCCCGGGCAGCGCTTCACGCTCTTTCGTGAAGTCCTCGGCCAACAGGGACCGGTCAACAACCTCGGCGAAGCGTTCGCCGTCGACGTGGGCGAGCGGACCGCCACGGTGCGCATCTTTGGGACGCGTGACGCGGTCTACGCCAGCGACCGGCTCGCGGCCCACCGGTGACCGTCAGCCGCTACTGGCGTCGGTGTGCGGGTTCCGCTGCTCTGGCGCCGGTCCCGCAGCGGCTTTGGGACTGAGAACGTGATTGAATCGGCGGTAGTAGTCTAAAGCCGAAGCCAGAGCGACGACCAGCACCACCCACAACGCGACTTGCCCGAGTACGAAGAATTGCTCCAGATGCTCACGGCCGAGAATCAGCAGCACAATGGCCACGACCTCGGCCACCATCTTCACCTTGCCGAGCCACGACGCCGCCATGGTGATGCCCCGCGAATAGGCAATGCTTCGCAGTACGGTGACGCCCAGTTCTCGACCGAGGATGATCGCCACCATCCAGGCGGGTGCCGACCCCAGTTGCACCAGCGACACCAGCGCAGCCGTCACCAGCAACTTGTCCGCCAAGGGGTCCATCAACTGGCCGAGCGTGGTGACCTGGCCGCGGCGGCGCGCCAGATATCCGTCGAGCCAATCCGTACATGCGGCGAGCACGAAGATCACGGCGCCGACCAGCTCCCTGCCGACGTCGAAGAGCATGCGGCCTTCCGAATTCGTCAGGAGTACCACGACCAGCAACGGAATGAGGAAGATGCGACCGAGCGTGAGCGTGTTGGGTAGATTCATTCCGCGGACCGTGCCGCCGCGGACCCAGCGGCGCGATCATTCTACCGTGCCCGATCCCCGTCAACAAGGCGCCGGGACCACGCCACAGGCCGGTGTTTCCGCATGAAGGCCATTCTCCTCGCCGGGGGGAAAGGCACGCGCCTTCGCCCGCTGACCCTTAACACGCCGAAGCCGATCGTCCCGATCTTCAACCGACCATTTCTCCGCTACCAACTCGACCTGCTTCGGCAGATTCCCGAGATCGACGAGGTCATTCTCAGCCTGAACTACCAGCCCGGCCGCATCGAGGACCTCCTCGGGGACGGCCGAGCGCTCGGCGTCAGGCTCCGCTATGTCGTGGAACCGATGCCACTCGGGACAGCCGGGGCCGTCAAGTACGCTCAGCAATACCTCGACGACACCGTCTTCGTCTTCAACGGCGACGTCTTGGCGCAGATCGATCTGTCGGCCGTCCTGCGGCGGCATCGAGAGCGGGAGGCGCGCGCGACGATCGTGCTCACCCCGGTCAACAATCCCAGCGCGTACGGCGTGGTCGAGATCGATTCCGACAGCAACGTTCGGCGGTTCCTCGAGAAACCCACGCCCGACCAGAGTTCCTGCAAGACGATCAATGCCGGCATCTACGTCATCGAGCCAGACACTCTCGACCGCATTCCGAAAGACACGAAGTGGTCTATCGAGCGAAGCTTTTTTCCCTCCCTCGTGGAGCGCGGAGAACGCTTCGTCGCTTACGTGTCCCACGGCTACTGGATCGACATCGGCACGCCGATCAAATACCAGCAGGTGCATCGCGACATCATGGATGGTCGGTTCCAGGCCGCACCGTTCGACGATCGCTCCGCGGCATCGACCGTCGTGGCCACGTCAGCCGCCATTGACGATGACGTGACGCTCGAAGGTCCATGTTTCATCGACGAGGGCGTCGTCATCAAGGCCGGCTCACACATCGGTCCCTACACAGTGCTAGGCCGCGAGTGCACCATCCAGGAGGACGTGCGCCTCGACGGCGCCATCGTCTGGCCCTACGCCGAAATCGACCGCGCGGCGCGACTGCACGACGCCATTCTCGGACGCCGCTGTCACGTCGGCCGAAATGCCTCGCTCGGCTCCGGCACCATCCTCGGCGACAAGTCGATCGCGACCGACTACAGCCGCACCCACTCCTAGCAGGCATCAAGTAGGCATTCCACCGTCGACACTCTGGAGCCGATCGTGAAAGCCACGCCAGACATCTTCAAAGCGTACGACATTCGAGGCATCTACCCCGGCGAGCTCGACGAGGTCACCGCCGCGCAGGTCGGTCGTGCTTTCGTCGCGCACCTGCAGGCCCGCCGCATCGCTGTGGGCCGGGACATGCGGGTCTCGTCTCCCGCCCTCGCGGCGGCGTTCATCGACGGCGCCCTGGCGCAGGGTGCCGACGTCGTCGACTACGGCATGATCAGCACCGACATGCTGTATCACGCCGTGATCCACGACGAGCACGAGGGAGGCGCCCAGATCACGGCGTCGCACAATCCGAAGCAGTACAACGGCGCCAAGCTCGTCGGCCGCCACGCGTTCCCGCTCAGCGGCGATGCCGGCATCTCGGATATTCGCAACCTGATCCTCGGCGACGCGATCCCCCCGCCAGCTGACTCGCCCGGCACCCTGAGCACGACCGACGTGCTCAACCGTTACATTTCGCACGTCATGTCGTTCATCGACCCGGCGGCGATCAAGCCGTTACGTCTCGTCCTTGACGCCAGCAGCGGCATGGCCGGCCTGGTGGCGCCACGCCTGTTCGATGCGCTGCCGTGCCGGACCACGCGTTTGTGTTTCGAGATCGACGGCACCTTTCCCATTCACGAGGCCAACCCGCTGATCGAGGCCAACCGGTGGGATCTCGTCGAGGCGGTCGTCACCTCTGGCGCTGACGCTGGCATCACCTGGGACGGCGACGCCGACCGGTGCTTCTTTGTTGATAGCGGCGGCGCATTCGTCGCAGGCGACTTCATCACGGCCCTCCTGGCCGAATCTTTTCTTTCGAAGCACCCAGGGGACGCGATTGTGTATGACGTGCGCGCCAGCCATGCCGTCCCGGATGTCGTCGCGGCCCACGGCGGCACGGCGCTCCTGAATCGCGTCGGCCACGCGTTCTTCAAGAAGCGCATGCGCGACGACAATGCCGTGTTCGGCGGCGAGGTCTCCGGCCACTATTACTTCCGCGACAACGGCTTCGCCGACAATGGTTTCATTCCGGCGCTCCTGATCCTGGAGTTGATGTCGAGCCGCAACGCGACGCTGCGGGAACTGCTCGCGCCGCTGCGAGCGAAGTATTTCATTTCAGGCGAGCTCAACACCTCTGTCGCCAGCATGGCCACCGTGCAGCCGACGCTCGACGCCATCGCCGAGCGCTACGCTGACGGCATCCAACACAGGATGGACGGCGTGTCGGTCGAGTATCCCGACTGGCATTTCAACGTCCGCCCGTCGAACACGGAACCGTTGCTCCGCCTCAACTTGGAGGGGACGACGGCGGCGCTCATGGCGGCCAAGCGCGACGAGGTCCTGTCGTTCATCCGCAGTCGATGACCGATCCCGGGCTGCTAGCCGCCCCGGCGCCATACTTCTGCTACAATGCGCTGCTCTCGATCTGCTCTCAGAACGCAACGGAGACGCCGACTGCGTGGGGAAGGGCGTTGGCCGTGGACGCCTGTCGGGTCACGTAGCCGACACGGGTCATCGGCCCGGCCCGGCGCCGGCCGGTCGCTTCGGGCAGGATGAGCAAGAGTTCGATCCGGCGCTCCGGCTCGAGCGGCTCGGCCGGAACCAGCAGGATGCCGCAGTCGCTGATGTCGAGCGTCGATCTGGTCAACCAGGACTCCGTACCGTCGACGCGATACCGCACGGGCAGCTGGGTCGCTTGCCGTGGCTCGCGCCGCCGTTCGTGCGAGGCCGGCGCCACCGACGACGTCAGGACGCCCCGCATCTTATCTTCGAGTTCTTGGACTGTGAACGGCTTCAAGAGAAACGGGTAGGGGGCGTGCGCCAGCCCCGGCACAACCTCCTCCCGATCGTCCAGATGGCCCGAGAGCAGCAGCACTCGGGTCTCTGGACACCGGAGCCGCAGCTCGTCTGCCAGCTCGAACCACTCATCGCCGGCATAACGATGTCGGTGACGAGCAGGTCGATCGGCTCGTCGTATTGGTCCGCCACTCGGAGGGCCTGGGCTCCGTCGGAGGCATGCAAGACCGTGTAGCCGTCGCGTGTGAGCCCGACGCGCATGAGGCTCAGGATCACCGGCGCGTCATCCACAAGCAGGACGGTTTCCGCACCTTTTATCTTCTGCGCCTCTCATCGTGTGTATCCGGGATTTCCAGTCGAGACATGGACCTGGGAACCGTGAGGTGTTCAATCTCCGCCACCGGTGACGAGGTACTCGCTGCGCGGCCCAGCTCGGGTGCGGCTGGTGGCAAGGTGTCCCGAACGGGTGCGCGACTGCAATGCGGGCCGATCGATGATCCGGACGGCTACCCGACGAAACGCCTCATCGCGTCGTACGATTGTGGGCGCATACGCCAGCGAGTACTGGTGCGTCAGCTCGCCCGCAATGACGCCGTACACGTCTTTCAGGTCCGCGGCGCTGCTGGAAAAGAACGCGCGCACGCCGGTCTCACGGGCTATCATTCGCATCTCGAAATCGGCCACGCGGCGTTGGTGTGCCTGGATCTCGGTGATTGGGGTCGAGGTCTTGAGCGAGATCGTGTAGATGGTGACGCTGCTCCGTCTGATGGTCGTGAGCAGGTCGTTGAGCGATGTCAAGCTGTTTGTGTCTCTGCCGTCGGACAGGACCACGATCGCTCGGCGTCTGACCTCGTTGGTATCTTGCCATCCACGATCGAACTGACGGAGGGTCACGTAGAGAGCATCGTACAGCGACGTATTCCCTCGAGCGGCCGTGAGGTTGATCCCTTGGAGAAGGGCCTCCGTGTTCGCTGTCCATGTCTGTGCGACACGGACGCGGTTGCTGAAGCCGACGATCGATGCTCTGCGTGGGGTCGGAGCGTCTTGAGCAGTTCGGCCGGTCCGGCGCGCCATCGGCAGCTTGTCGCCCATGCCCGCACTGGTGTCCATGAGGAAGGTGAGATCCAGCGGGACGTCGCCGGCCGAGAAATACAAGGCGTCTTGCAGCACGCCGTCCTCGAGCACCTCGAAGTCGGCCCTCGCCAGGTCGGTTGCGAATTGTCCTGCAGGATTGGTGACCACGACACTGAGCGCCACCAGCTCGGTGCCACTCCTGAAGATCGGCCTCGGTCCGACGGAGCGCTCATATCGCGACGACCTGAGCGCGTCGAATGTGGGCGTCTGGGCCCAGGCGGGGAGAGTCAGCCACGTCGCCAAGAGGTGGGCGAAAACGGTGAGCGCTCCGGCATATCTCATGGTCTGGCCCCGCGTTCTGCATTCCTATGTTCTCTGCGAGAGAGACCTCCGGTCCCGTTCGTGCTGCGACCTGTCTTTCGCAAAGGCTGTACCACTCGTTCGCGCTGGAGCGGTCTGTGGGGACTGCCGCGAACCACGGTTTTTTAGGCGCGCGCGGGGAGCCTCCCGTGCCTGGAACCGGTTATTTCTGTCATCTCTGTCATCGGGATCACACTTCCGTATTCGGTTTCCGACCGCCTGTGCTCAAACACAGACCCCCGTCGAGCTGAAAAGCGATGAAGTAGGACAGTGATCCAGGCTCTGACCTGACCCTCTGCCGGTCCACACGGAAGTTAAGCGGTGTCCGTTTGCCAAGCTCGCGATGCTCGTCTGGAGATGAATTTCGCGCTCTTTCGGTTTGAAGGCTTGAGCGGCGCCGCGGCCCGGTCCGCGGACACCGCCATTACAGTCTAAACGGTGAAACGGGGACTCTCGCCTGCCTCGCGCGCGGTGCATCGTACGATAGACTTACACTTTCACGACCTGCGACACAAAGCTGGGTCGCGCTGGTTGGAGCGGGGGTTGCCGCTCCATCACGTCAAGGAACTACTCGGCCATGCGAGCATCGCCACGACCGATACGTACCTCAACGCCAGGTGGATTCACCTACGCGAATAGATGTTGGCGATGGAGCGGTGCGGAAAAGGTGGCACAAACCTGCCACAACCTGTCAAGAAACAGCCGGATTGAATCGTACCGGGTTTCTCGGAGACCTCATTGCTTGGGAGGATGGGGTCTATGGGACGTCCAAGTCGGTTTTCTCCGGAAGTGCGCGAACGTGCCGTCCGGATGGTCGAGGAGCACCGAGAGGCCCACGCCTCAGAGTGGGCGGTGCTGCAGTCGGTGGCGCCGAAGCTCGGCTGCACGGCGGAGACGCTGCGGAAGTGGGTGCGGCAGGCGCAGCGTGATGCTGGGCATCGGCCGGGCCTGACGACGAGCGAGCGGGAGCGGTTGAAGGAGCTGGAGCGCGAGGTCCGTGAGCTGAAGCGGGCGAATGAGATCCTGCGGAAAGCGTTCGCGTATTTCGCCCAGGCGGAGCTCGACCGCCGGAGGACGTAGCCACGATGGTCCAGTTCATCGCCGACCATCGCGCCGTGTTCGGGGTCGAGCCGATCTGCGCCGTGCTGCCGATCGCCCCGTCGACGTATCATCGCCATCGGCACCAGCGGACACACCCGACGCGCCGGTCCGCACGGGCGCCGCGCGACGATCAGCTCCGCGTCGAGATTCAGCGGGTCTATGACGCGCACCAGCAGGTCTACGGCCCCCGGAAAGTCTGGAAGCAGCTGCGGCGGGACGGCGTCCGCGTGGCGCGCTGCACCGTGGCGCGCCTGATGCGCGCGATGGGCCTTGCCGGGGCCGTCCGGGGCCGGGCCTGGGTCACCACGACCCCCGCAGGTGAGGGCGGTCGCCCGGTGGACCTCGTTGACCGCCGATTCGTGGCCACCCGTCCGAATCAGCTCTGGGTCTCCGATTTCACGTACGTCGCAACCTGGGGCGGCTTTGTCTACGTCGCGGTCGTCATCGACGTGTTTGCGCGCCGCATTGTGGGCTGGCGGGTGTCGGCCTCCATGCGCACGGACTTTGTGCTGGATGCGTTGGAGCAGGCGATCTACGCCCGCCGGGGCGACGCCCTCACCGGCCTCGTACATCACAGTGATGCCGGGTCGCAATATCTCTCGATGCGGTACACGGATCGCCTCGTGGACGCCGGCATCGCGCCGTCGGTCGGCAGCCAAGGCGATGCCTATGACAATGCCCTCGCCGAATCGGTGATCGGCTTGTACAAGACGGAGGTGATTCGACGGAAGGGCCCGTGGCGCACCCTCGAGGCCGTGGAGTTCGCCACCTTGACGTGGGTGGACTGGTTCAACACACGACGACTGTTGGGGCCGCTCGGGGACATTCCACCAGCAGAGTTCGAGGCGCAGTACTATGAGCAGGCTGAGGTGGCCTGATTCAACGAATTCGGTCTCCGAGAAACCCGGTACGATTCAGATCACAGCACTCAATCGAGGAGGAGTGATTCCAGTAACTCTATGCTTCACTGAAGTTGAGTACCACGTCGGGCGGGAGTAGCTCAGTGGTAGAGTCACGGCTTCCCAAGCCGTTGGTCGCGGGTTCGATCCCCGTCTCCCGCTCCACTTCTAACCGTCAGTGAAGCAAGCGATTATCAGCGTTCAGGGTGGCGTCGTTGCAAGATAGCCGTGGTTCGCCTGAGGGCGAACTTGCAACGATCTTGCAACCGTTTCACGCTTCATCGGTCCGACGCATCGAAGCCAGGAGATCCGACGTCGTGACGTTCAGGTAGCGATTGGTCGTGACGAGGCTCGCATGACCGAGTAGGTCTCGGACGTGATGGACCAGCCAGCCGTGCTCGAGATACCGAGAGCTGACCTCGTGGCGCAGGTCGTGGAAGCGCAGGTCGGCAATCCCCGCCCTTAGGCTGCCCTCTTTAGAGGGGGCAGTGGCAGTGTCGGGTGGCAGTCGGAAACGGCGGCCAGGATGGACGGACGGGCCACAAACAGCTAAACCGGTGAGTTCAAAGGGTCGATGCAACGCGATGAATGATCACAGCAAGGAGGGATCATGGGTCGCGTTCGTCGTCCACGGATGTCAGCAAGAGAGAAGGTGGAGCTGTGGAAGCGGTGGAAGCGAGGTGAGTCGCTCAGCGACATCGGTCGGGCACTCGGTCGGATCCCGGGAGCAGTTCACCACGTCGTGTCAGCCCGTGGGGGTATCCCGCCGCCGTCACGGACCCGGTCGCGACGCTCGCTCACCCTGACGGAGCGGGAGGAAATCTCCAGGGGCTTGGCCCGGGGCTACTCCGTGCGCCTGAGTCGAGCGCCATCGACGATCAGCCGGGAGGTGCGACGGAACGGTGGCCGACGGCAGTACCGTGCGTCCGTTGCCGACGCGCGTGCCTGGGACCGAACTCGGCGTCCGAAACCCTGTCGGCTCGCCCTCTCGCCGTTGCTCCGTGCCCTGGTGGCTGAGAAGCTGGCGGCAGACTGGTCCCCACAGCAGATCGCCGGGTGGCTCAAACGGACCTTTCCGAAGGATCCTTGTTTGCACGTGTCGCACGAGACGATCTATCTCAGTCTCTTCGTGCAGAGTCGCGGGGTGCTGAAGAAAGCCCTGAACGCCCACCTTCGCCGTCGGCGACGGATGCGTCGGTCCAAGCACGCCAGCACGGCGGGCCAGTGCCGTGGTCAGATCATCGACGCCGTCTCGATTCGAGAGCGTCCGGCGGAGGCAGCGGATCGGGCCGTGCCCGGCCACTGGGAAGGCGACTTACTGACCGGGGCTCGCAACTCACACATCGCCACGCTCGTCGAGCGCCACTCGCGCTTCCTGCTCTTGATTCGTCTGGCTGGCAAAGACACCGCCAATGTCGTGCGGGCGCTGGCCAACGCCGTTCGCACGCTCCCGAAGGGGTTGATGGCGTCTCTGACGTGGGACCGTGGGACCGAATTCGCCTCGCACAAGCGCTTCACGGTCGCCACGAACGTGAAGGTGTACTTCTGCGACCCGCAGAGTCCATGGCAGCGAGGTACGAACGAGAATACCAACGGCTTGTTGCGGCAATACTTCCCCAAAGGAACAAACCTCTCGACCTACACGCAGGCTGATCTCAACACCATCGCGCAACGTCTCAACTTACGTCCACGCAAGACGCTGGGATATGCCACGCCAGCTGATACACTGCGACCGCTGTTGCATTGACCGATTGAACCTGCCACCTTCGGCCGAGGCGCTATAATCCCCTCCTCAGCCTGGACAGTTCGAGATGCCCCTGCGGCGCGGCACCCGCTTCGGCACGTATGCGATCGACGCCCCCATCGGGGCCGGGGGGAGGGGGGGGCAGTCTCAGGGAAACCAAACAGGGAGAGATGTTCATGAGGTCTATCAATCGTTCCGTCGGCGCATCGTTCGCGATCGGTGTGGCCCTGACCCTGGCGTTCACGGCCCTGACCAACTCGCAACAGCCGGCCCGCCGCTACGTCACTCCAGGCGGACCGGGCACAGATGCTCCGAACCGCGCGTTCAGCTGCGGCCTTCGACTCGGGGATACGCTGTACATCGCCGGCAATACCGGAACGCGTGGCACGTCCGGGAACCTCGACGCTGACATCGAGATGGAGATCCGGACCCTCCTCGACGCCACGAAAGCGCTCGTCGAGGGGGAAGGCATGACGATGGATGACGTCGTACAGTTCCAGGTGTTCTGCACGGACTTATCGTTGTACGGCAAGTTCAACGACATCTATCGTACGTACTTCAACCGCGCGTTGCCGACCCGCGCGTTCATTGGGACCAGCACGTTGCTCGGGGGCGCACACTTCGAGACCATTGGCATCGCGGTGGCACGCTAGCGGCCACCGCGCCTCGTCTTCGCGGCCTTGCCGCCGCCGCCGTCCGGACGATAAGCGAGATTCCGCCCCGGGCGGCGCGCAGTACGCGGTGCTATAGTCGAGCTTCCCAGCCATGCCATTGGAGCGCGGCGCCCGCCTCGGCCCGTATCAGATCGACGCTTTTATCGGAGATGGAGGAGTCCGATTGAAAAATCGATACATGAGTTCACTGTTTCCGATGGCACTCGCGATCACCGGCGTGTTGCTGGCGCAGACGCCCATGGCTGCCCAGACACAGACCATGGCGTCGGAGACGCCACCACCACCCAGCACGCCCTGGGGTGCGCCGGATCTGGGTGGCATCTAAGACTTCCGCAGCGCGATGCCGCTGGAACGCCCAGACGAGCTGGCCGGTCGCGAGTTCTACGCGGACGAGGAAGCCGCGGAGCTGGAAGAGAACGCGGTTGAGCGCCTGTACGCGGACAACGCGGCTCGTGCCGGGAGCGTGGCCGAATTCGAGTTGTGGGCGGACCTGGTCACGGAGCTTGCGGGGCATAATCGCACGTCGCTCGTCGTGGACCCCCCTGACGGGAGGATTTCCCGGACGACGCCGGGCCAGGAACGCCAGGACACGCTCGGCGCGATCGGCGGATGGTCCCGAGGACCGCATGCCGAGTGAGCGGTGCATCATGTGGACGCCGACACCGCTGACGCCGGTCTTTTCCAACAACAACGTGCAGCTGTTTCAGACCCCCGACTATGTCGTGATGTACCACGAGATGATCCATGACGTCCGCGTCATCCCGCTTGATGGACGTCCTCATCTCGACGAGCACATCCGACTGGCGCGAGCGACGATGACGCGGCTGACCTTCGATGAGTCCCTCGATACCGCCCCGTTCTGGACCCCCGATGGCTCCAAGGTCGTGTTTGGTTCTAGCCGCGACGGCGGCGGGCTGTTCTGGAAGGCGACGGACGGGACTGGCGAGGTCGAACGGCTGCTGGAGACTCCAAACTCCCCCCGGCCCTATGGCTGGTCGGCGGATGGGCGGTTGGTCATGAAGCAGCTTCCCGGCGATATCGACGTCCTGACCGTGGAGGGCGACCGCACGATGGAACTTGTCCTTGACACGGAGTTCACCGAGACCCAACCAGCCATCAGCCCGGACGGGCGCTGGATGGTCTATATGTCCTCTGAGTCAAGACGAACAGAAGTCTACGTGCGGCCCTTTCCCGATGCGGACGCTGGCCGCTGACAAGTGTCGGGAGACGGTGGCAGCGAGCCGGTGTGGTCACCCGACGGGCGGGAGCTGTTCTTCAGAGGCCCAGTCCAGCTCATGGTGGCACGCGTCGCGACGGAGCCGAGCTTCGCACCGACGACACCTGAGCCGCTGTTCGGCCTGAGCGGCTTCATCAACAACTTTGAGCGCGACTACGACATTGCGCCCGACGGAGAACGGTTCGTCTTCAGAGAGATATCGGCGCGCCGGTCACCGACGGGAACGAAGGCCTCGTCTTCGTCCTCAACTGGTTCGAGGAACTGAAGGCTCGCGTTCCCGTTCCGTGACGCGAGCGCATCGCAGCCTTAAAAGACTGCGCTACAGTCAGTGCGCGGGTGCCGACAGGACGGTAGGCGGTCCCGGCAATCGACAACGACCGTTGCGGGGCTAACATACCCTTCGAACGATGCCACCCTCACGCCGCCGCTACCCCCGCACAGAAATCCACATCATCACGGACATCTCCATCACCAGTGCCGCTCCGCCGACGAAGGACCGGGGTCTTTTCGCGGTGCTCGGTGGAGGTGGCGCGCTTATCGAGTCCGACACCAACTATCCCATCGGAAGCCTGTTGCTCTTCCGGTTTCGATTGCCTGCCGATCCGGAGGAGTTTTGCTGTCAGGGCGTGGTCTGTAACGAAGTTGATGGGCGCGGTTCGGAGGTGGAGTTCCTGGGGTTCAACACGCACGATCGGGATCGTCTCACGGCCTTCGTCGCGCACCACGTCCGCCCCGATCTCGGCCCTGTTGGATGACCGCTGGAGCAAAGAATTCCTTGAGGCCGGCAAGAAGCGGTTGCTGGGCGATACGACACGCGAAGCGACGTCGACGGAAGTCCAGGACCTGCGCCGCGAACACAGCCAGCTCAAGCAGGTCGAGGCCGAGGCGGTCCTCGAGAATCGCGTACTCAAAAAAATCTGGTGGTCTCCGGTGCGGGGGACGATACGTGCGACTGACCGCGGCCGAGAAGCACGAGATCATCCGGCTTGTGGAGGGCTCGGATCTGTCGGTGCGCCGTACGCTACGGGAGCTGGGGGTTCACCGGTCCACGTTCTACGCGTGGTATCGCCGCGACCAGGCCGTGGGCGCGGCCGGGTTGGTCCCCCGGCCGGCGGCCGCCCGGCGCCACTGGAACCGTATCCCGCTGCGGGTCCGGCACCGCGTCGTGGAGGCCGCCCTGGCCGATCCGGTAAAGTCGCCCCGCGAGCTAGCGTGGCAGTGCACGGACCGGGAGCGCCACTTTCTCTCGGAGTCCAGCGTGTATCGCATCCTCAAAGCCGAGGATCTGATCACCAGTCCGGCGTATGTGGTGCTCTCGGCGGCCAAGACAGTTGCTCATCCGACGCACCGGCCCAACGAGGTGTGGCAAACCGACTTCACCTCCCTGCAGGTGGTCGGGTGGGGCTAGTACTCCCTGTCGACCGTGCTCGACGATGACTCGCGCTACATCTTGGCGTGGACGCTTCGGACGTCGATGCAGGCGTCGGACGTGACCGAGACGCTCGACTTGGCCCGGGCCCAGGCCGGGGTGGACCGGGTGCGGGTCGTCCATCGGCCCCGGCTGCTTCGTGATAATGGCCCCTGCTACATCTCGCAAGAGTTGGCCGCCTCCCTGGACACGCACGGTCTGGCGCATACGCGGGGCGCGCCCTCTCACCCCATGACGCAAGGAACGATCGAACGCGACCACCGGTCGATGAAGCACGTCGTCAAGCTCGAGCAGGACTGTAGCCCGTGGGAACTCCAACGCGCCCTGGCGCGCTTCGTGGAAGACGACAATCACCGGCGCTAGCATGAGTCACTCCAGAACGTGACCCCGGCCGACGTCTACCCCGGCCGGCGACCGCAGATTCTGGCACGCCGGGAGCAGAGTAAGCAGCGAACGTTACGAGCACGACGGAGAGAGAATCAGAGGCCGCCGCACCACGCGGCACAACGGCAGGACGTCTCTCTTGCGACGCAGCCGCAGTGGTCCGGATTGGTTTGACGACGTACAGGAACCGCTTTGCGTGGTTAGGCCCATTAAAGGATCACATATTTATTCCGTTATGGCTGGGTTATATTTTCACTGTTGACGGACTCGTCTACCGGCGGCGGCGGAGCTCCCTGTTCCGGTCCTACCGTTTTACTTTCTTTTGCCTGTTCCCCGCGTCGGCCTTGAGTTGATGGTACTTCGAGTACATCAATCGCTTCATCAAGAACTGGTGGCATGCCGGCGCCGAAGATTTTGCGGCCGTGCACTACATACTATCAGCCACCCTGTCGTTCTCGAATTGGATGCCCTCCTTCTCGAGGCAGCGGACGAAGAGATCTGATGCGTTCATTCGTCGGTTCTTCATAACTCCCTGACACCGTGGCTGCGGAGGAGGAAGTAGCCCGCGACGATCGCGAGAAGGGTGCCGTTCACGACCAGGACGAACGGGGCCGACACGTGGCTCGCGACGAAGCCGGCCGCCAGGTTGCCCAGCGGAATGCCGCCGCGGAACGAGACCATGAAGATGCTCATGACGCGGCCGCGCAACTCGTTCGGCGCCGCGAGCTGCACGAGCGATGTAACCAGCGCGAACACCATGATCAACATCGAGCCGGCGAGGAACAGCAGGACCTCGCTGAGTAGCATCGTGCGCGACAGCGAGAACGCGACGATGAGGCCGCCGAAGACGACTTGCACCAGCAGCAGCGTCAAGCCCATGTGCCGGAATTTGCCCAGCCAGGCGACGATCAGCGCGCCGATGACGGCACCGGTTCCGAAAAAGGCCATCATCTGGGTGTACTGTCCGACACCTTGCTGAAATACGTCCTGCGCGATGACCGGGAGGAGGGTCAGCAGCGGCAGGCCGAGGAAGGTGGTGGCGAACGCCAGGCTGGTCAGCGCCGCGAGCGCGCCCGCGTGTCGCACGTAGGACAGGCCGCCGAGAAGCTCGTCGATCATCCGCTGGCGGCTCTGGGGCGGCAGGTGCTTCACACGGAGCGACATCAGAGCGATGATCACGACTGAGAAGGATAGGCCGTTCAGTCCGAAACAGGCGGCGAAGCCCAGCGTGGTCAGCGCCGCGCCGGCGATGAGTGGGCCGATGACTCGGGCCAGATTGAACTGGATCGAGTTGAGGGCGATGGCGTTCGGGAGATGGTCCTTCGGCACGAGCGCTGGAATCAGGGACTGGTAGGCGGGACCGCCGAACGCCTGGCCGCATCCCGACGTGAACGAGAGCACCAGGATGTGCCAGACCTGCACGACGTCGAAGTAGACGAGCGCCGCCAGGGTGAACGCGGACGCCATCTGGACGTACTGCGAGCCGATGAGCAGGTGGCGCCGGTCGTGGCGGTCGGCGATGACGCCGCCGATCAACGTGAAGAGCAGGATCGGCAGCTCGCTCAGGAACGAGTCGAGACCCAGATAGAAGGCCGAGCCGGTCAACGTGAGGACGAGCCAGTTCTGTGCCACCCGCTGGGTCCACGTGCCAACGGCCGACGCGAAGGCGCCGAGCCAGAGGATCCGGAAGTCACGGAAGGTGAACGCGGCGCCGAGGCGGCGTAGCGCACGGGCGCCCGGCGACGACGACGCAACGCCGGCGGGGTCGCCGGCCTCCTTCAGCGAGTCGGCCACGCGAGAGACAGTCCTTCACCTAGAAAGACGAGGTTGGTCCACAGGCCGGTGGCGAATCGGTGAAGGACACACGGGCCGAGCAGCCCGTGGTGAAAGTCCAGCGTGGCACCGAGAGCGTCGAGGTGCCCGCCGCGCAAGGCGCGAGGAGAGAGAATGCCGGAAGTATTTGACCGACGAGCAACGCCGCGCGGCGGGATGCATCGACGGTCGAATGCAGCGGGACTTCCACCACGGGCTGCTAGGGCCGCCGCGGGCGGAGAACGTTCTACGTGGGCCACGGGGGCGTGTGCGGCCGAACGCACGCCGGTATCCTATCACCTCGAGTCCGGAGCGCGGCGGAGCCGCCAGCAGGTTCGGCGACCAGCTTTCAGATACAATCCCGCGGAATTCTTAAAGTTTGGAGCAGCGAGCCGACCGGCATCGTATCGCAAGCGCCAGGATCGAAGTGTCGTCGAGCATGAGACCGCGTGGGACGCGCCGTGACGCTGCGGCGGCTTCGCGTGCGCGTCCGAGCCGGTGGACTGTACGTCGTCAGACCAAGTTGGACACTTCGGCGCCGTTGCGTAGAGACACATCCGAGCGAATGGCCGCGTGATGCGGCCCGTGTAAGTTCTCGCGTTTCCGTTGCTGCAGCGTCCGCTGTTTAATGCGTGCCCGGCGCGCCAGGATGGTGACCTGCCGTCCGTGAAACATGTCGGCGGGCGTCACGTTCTGCAGCGCCTCATGATACCGCCGGTGATTGTAGTCCTCCACGAAATGGGCGACCGCCCGTTCCACGTCCCACGGCGTGTAGTAGTGCTCGAGTTTCACGACGTTCTTCAGCGAGCGGTGGTACCGCTCGATCTTCCCCTGGGTCATCGGGTGATACGGTGCGCTGCGCGTGTGCGGCAGCCCGTGGGCCTCCAGATAGGTCGCGAGCTGCCCCGAGATGTAGCAGGGCCCATTGTCGCTGAGCAAGCGCGGGCGATGCGCCACCGGGACCGCATCGACGCCGGTGGCGGCGCGTGCCAAGTCGAGGGTCTCCATGACGTCCATGGCCTGCATCGACGTGCGCAGGGTCCAGGCCAGGATGTACCGCGAGTAGTCATCGAGCACGGTCGACAAGTAGTACCAGCCCCAGCCCACCACGTGGAGATACGTAAAGTCGGTTTGCCACAGCTCGTTCGGCCGGTGCGTCGGCTGCTGAAACACCTTGCCCGCCGACAGCACGACGAAGGCCGGGCTGGTGATCAGGTCGAAGGCTTTCAGAATGCGATAGACGCTCGATTCCGAAAGGAAATGCGCCTCCCGGTCCGTGAATTGCCAGGCCAGTTCCCGCGGCGTGCGCTCGGGCACGGCCAAGGCGAGGTCGACGACCTGTTGTCGCACCCGTGGTGGAATGCGATTCCAGTGCCGCCGCGCAGCCGGCGGGCGGGCCGCGAGCCCATCCAATCCGCCCTCGGCGTAGCGGCGATACCACGTGTAGAACGTCGCGCGCGGCACCTGGAGCTCGCGGAGCGTCTGCCGGACGGGCAGATCCGAGCCTTCGACCAAGCGAATGACTTCGGCCTTCTCGGCCGCCGTCAGTCGCACGTGTCGTCTCCCGAGTCGGAGCCCGTCACGTTTTTTTTGAGCAGGCGGTTTTCGAGGACGACCTCGGCCACGAGCTGCTTCAGGCGGCTATTCTCCTTGCGCAGATCGGTGACCTCGGGGGCCGTCGCTTCACGGCTCGTATCGCCGACAAGACGCTTCTTGCCGGCCTCGAGAAACTCCTTGCTCCACCGGTAGTACAGATTCGGCGCCAGCCCTTCCTTCCGGCACAGCGTGGCGATGCTCTCCTCGCCGCGCAGGCCCTCGAGTACGATCCGAATCTTCTCTTCGGCTGAAAACCGCCGGCGCGTCTTCCGCCGGATTTCCTGCACGACTCTTTCTGGCGACGCTTCCTTGCCCATGGGGATCCTCCTCCCCTGGCTCGGAAGTGTCTCTTACTTTCAGGGCCTCAATGGTCCAAAAGGGTCTGAACCCCTACAGCAATGAGAAGCTCGTCGATGGGAGAACTTCTACAACGACCAACGCCCGCACGGAGCGTTCCAGGGGAAGACACCCTACGAAACGCTCCGCGAGAAGCTCGGATGAGCTACATTGTCACTGGCCAGCTAGGTCGTATACATCACAGGCCAGGACACTCAGTTGCAGGCGCACTTCGTTCGCCCGGAACCGAGGGCACGACAGCCGCGTCCAGTGGGTGGCCTGCTTGCCTTCCTTGATCTATTGCTCCGCCGTGCCGCGCTTGTTGTAGAACCGTACGACCGAGCGGCTCGGGAGGGCCATCTTGGTCACGATGAAGCCGACGCGCGGGAACAGCTCCCCTCGGTGGTGCTCCACCTTGGCGACAATCCGTCTGGGCGTGGTCCAACTCTTCGCCTGATAGCGGAAACTCTTGTAGCGCACCAAGGGCTTGCGGCTCGGCCGTCCCGGCGGACGAAAGAGGAGGGCTTCGATTTCCAGCTCCACGCTCTTGTTCGCCGGCATGCGGATGACATAGTCCACGTCGCGCGTCTCGAGCGCGTCGTAGATCTCCGGCTTGGCAAACGCCGCGTCCGCGCGGAACGCCACGCGCGTACCCTCCGCCTGCTGCCGGTCAATTTCCGGCACGAGCAGGTCGTCCCAATCGTCGGCGCTATGCACGTTGCCGGGCCGCAGCGGGGCGGCCACGCAGTCGCCGTGCTCGTTGAACAGAAACAGCGGGTGGTAACAGACTGATTCAAAGTGCCCGTTGTACGCGCTCCCTTCCTGCGCCCCATGCACCGGGCTCTCACTCGAATCCATGTCGAGCACAATCCGGCCGGCGCGCGTTGGCATCTCAGCCTGTGCGAGCACCTCCCGGTTCACGGCCATCAGCCCGACGAGCTTCTCCTTTCGGGTCAGCAGCTCAGTCTCGAACCAATGCAGCGGCGAGGTCAGCGCGCCACCGCGGTCCCAGAGCGTTGGCGCCCCGATGAGACGAAACGTCGGGTCCGCCGACACGCGCACCGCATCGTTCAGGTCTTCGTAGCCCGCGAGCCGACTGTAGACCGACTGTCGCAGGAGATCCGCCAGGCTGAACTGGGTGTGCAAGCCCTGTCGGGAGTCGCTCAGGTGCTCGGCGATGAGTGTCGCCAGCCCCAGGCGTTCATCCAACTCGCGCACCAGAAGGAGACCGGCGTCGGAGGTGATGCGCGACCCCTGGAATGCGACCTTCAGAAAGCCATTGAACGTGAACCGAAACGCCTCATGCTGTCATTCACCCACAGGGTGTCACCCTCCGTGGCGGGGTTCCTTGCGTCGGAGCCCCGGAAATCAAGGCGCGGCGACTGGTCTGCCGATACGGTACCACAGTCAAATCGGAAATCCGGGCCAATACGTCTTCGGTGTCCCCGGCGAGGAAAACGCCGATTTCATGATCTCGCTGGAGCAATCGGCATCCGTGAACTACCGGAAGACATCGCGAAGCTCGAGACGTCCGCAACGCCGATGGCACCAAAACGCTTCAGACGTTCCGTACCCGACGACAAGATCGTCGACAAGGCATTCGCGTTGATCCGCGGCGCACGGAAGCCGGTCATCATCGCCGGAAATGGGACCATCCGAAGACGTGCGAGCAAGCAATTACGAATGTTGTGCGACAAGACCGGTCTCGGGGTGATCTCGACGTTCATGGCAAAAGGCTGTGTCCACATGGATGCCGAGTACTGTCTCTACACGATCGGACTCGGGTCCAAAGATCGGGTCTCCCTCGCGGTCGATGATGCCGATCTCGTCATCACCCTCGGTTTCGACATGGTGGAGTATGCCCGTCAGGTACTCGGACCGAAAGACATCCTGCTGTCCGACGTCGGTGCGCACAAGATGTGGATCGCGCGACACTACCATTGCCATGAACCGAATACCTGCCCTCACGCCGCGACGATCTAGTAGAGGCCGAGACCGACCGACGCCACGGCCGTCGCCCCGGCGGCCGCGCGCCCCAGGCCGACCAGCGCCCGGCTGGACATCGCGCGCGCCAGCGCCACACCGAACAGGCCCATCGCCAGCAGGATGCCGCATGCGAAGATCGCGACGAGGCCCAGCAGCGTCGCGAACGAGCCGCTCGCCGTCTCGACGCCGCCGAAGGGCGCGAGGAGCGTCAAGGCCCGAAGGCCGGAGACAGCGAAGACGGCGCCGAGGACCGTCGAGAGGTGCGAGTGTCGGGTGGAGGCCGGATGACGATGCGGCGCGCCCACGTGCAAGTGCCAGCCGTCGTGCAGTGGCGTACCGTGGAGGTGGGTGTGGACGTAGACGCGGCCGGTGGCGGTCGCCCAGAGCCCCGCCGCACCGAGGCCGACGAGCAGCAAGCCGGCCGCCATCTCGCCGCCACGCTCCACCGTCACGGGCACCTGCCAGCCGGCCAGCACGACGGCGCCGGCGCCGGCCACCAACAGCGCGGCGTGGCCGCAGGCGAACCGCACGGCGACCCCGAAGGCTCGGCCGCGAACCGGATTCGTGTCGTCGCCCACCGACAGCGCAGCGACCGCCATGAGATAATCCGCCCCGAGCCCGTGCAGAAACCCGAGCGCGAGCGCCGACGACGCCAGCAACATGCTTTCTCCTGCCTCCTGCCTCCTAACTCCTAACTTCTAACTCCTAACTCCTAACTTCTTGATCAATCCGTCACCATCGGACGCAGCCGAAGCGTCCAGCTGACTGGCAGGACGACCGGGTTGTAGCAGATCGCGTCGTCGCAGGCCTGATACTCGAACACGCCCTCGATCCTGAGCGTGCCGCCGCTCGACGCGCGCTCCCGCACCTCCGGCGCGATCGGGATCGTGATGTCCTGCACGAGGCGAAACGGCTGCCGGTAGACCTCGACCCGTTCGTCCAGCGGCTCGAAGTGATAGATCTCGGACGCCGGATAGGTCATCGGGTGCACGACCAGCCCTGCCTCCGGGCTCATGCGCAGCGCAATCACCTGATACGAATGAGCGCCCGGCGCGTAGACGTGCATGTTCGGCTTCGGCGTCACGTCGAGGACGACCGAGAACCGGTTGCCCGGCGCCACGACCTCGTCGGTCGGATAGGCCACCGCCTCCAGATGGTCGGTCGCCAGCCGCGGGCCATCGACACCGGTGCCGACCAGCGGGTTGCCGAGCTTCACCACGATGCTGGACACGGTATTTCTTTGCTGGTAGCTCTCCTCGAAGAACCGCTCGATGACCCGGCCCTGTGGATCGAGGATGAACGTCCCCGGATGCGGAATACCGTAGACCCGGCTCCCCGGCTCGACCGTCTCATTCAGGAGGCCGTAGCGCTTGATGACCTCCGACCCCTCGTCCGAGAGCATCGTAAACTGGAGCCCCTGGCGCTCGACGTACGCCTGCTGGGTCGCGATCGGGTCGTAGGTGATCACGGCGAGCTCGAGGCCACCCGCGCGCAGGTCTGCATACCGGCTCTGCAGCTCCACGAGCTGCGTCTTGCACCACGGTCACCAGTCAGCCGAGCGGCTGAAGACCAGCATCACCCCTCTCGGCCCGTAGAGCGACGCCAGCGTGCGCGTTTCGCCGCGATGATCCTGCAGCGTGAAATCCGGAACGGTCTCGCCGACCTGCGGCCCCAGCGTGCCGGGATCCACCGGATCGGACTGGGCGGAGGCGACCCCTGCCAGGCCCAGCCAGCCCAGCATCAGCGCCACAAGAATTTTCTGCACGACATCGACTCCTTGAAATAGTCCGGTGAACGGACGAACGACGACTCAACCCTTGGACGCCCCACCGGGACCCGAGGGTCCCCTCTTGCCGTCTCCCACTGGTCGAGGTGTCGAGAAATTATAGCGCAGCAGCCCAACCTCGATTGGCCCCGCCCAGGCCCAGAGATGGGGCGAACGATCGAGCCGCCGGTCTCGTCCAACATCTCGATGCCATCGGCGCCCCCGCGGGCCGCGACGATCCTCCTGGTCGGCAGCACCCTTCCTGAATTGTCCCGCCTCTTGGTCAGCACACGCTTGTATCGTGGGGGGGTAAAGGTGTACTAGTGTGCCAGACTCAGGCACAAGGCCGGCGCATTCCAGTGAGGAGTAGACCCACCATGACGTCCAACCGCCGTGAGTTCCTTCGCTCGGTCGTTGCTGGTTCAGCGTACATCGCCGCCGCCGGGGCCCCGACCCGGGCTCGCACCGTGTTACCGCCGAGCGGTTGGTTGGCTGTTCGAGACGCGTTTCCGTGGATCAAGAACCGTCTCTGGATCAGTGCGTCGGACTACCATCCGCTCGGCGCCCACTCGCTCGAGGCGGTGCGGAACTACTACGCACGTCTGGTCCACGGGCCCGACCAGGGCGCACGCTTCACCGGCGAGCAGCGCCAGGAGACGCGGGAGATGTTCGCCGGGCTGATCAACGCCAAGCCGAGCGAAATCGCGTTCATCGCGAACACCACCGACGGCGAGAACCTGGTCACGGCCGGCATGGACCTCGGCCGCCGGAAGGGCAATGTCGTGCTGGACGATCTCCACTACCAAGCGTCCAAGTTCATTTACCACATGCTCGCACAGCAGGGGAACATCGAGCTGCGGGTGGTACGCCATCGCGCCGACCCGTACTGGCGGGTGGATCCCGAGGACATGGAACAGGCGATCGACCGCGACACGATCCTCGTCTCGACGGCACTCGTGTCGAACATCAATGGCTTTCTGCACGACGCCAAGGCGACGAGCGAGATTGCCCATGCCCACGGCGCCTACGTCTACGCCGACATCATCCAGGGCGCCGGCGCCGTCCCGATCGACGTCCAGGCGCTTGGCATCGACTTCGCCGCCTGCGGCACCTACAAATGGCTTCAGGGCGATCGTGGGTTCGGGTTCCTCTTCGTGCGCAAGGATTTGCAGGACACGGTCGTGAAGCGGTCGCGCTACGGGACGCGTCAGTTCATCAATCCGAACAGCGCGCAGGCGGATTCCAAGTTCGAGTTGCGTCCCGGCGCTGAGATGTTCGAGAGCAGCTCAACCTTGGCTGCGGCGGCGGGTGTCGTCGCGCACTCGGCGCTGAAGTACATCCACTCGCTCGGTGTCACGAATATCGCAGCCCACAACGCGTCGCTGGTGGAGCGACTGCAAGAGGAGTTGCCGGCACTGGGCTATCCGCCGATTACACCGCCCGGCAATCCCACATCGGTGGTGAGCTTCCTCACGCCCGATCCCGAACAGACTAGAGCGAAGCTCGACAAAGCGTTCGGCTACATGGTGATCGCCCGCAAGCGCTGGGAGTTCACGTATCCGTCCGGTGACACGCACGTCATCCAGGGCATTCGGGTCGGGCCGTCCGTGTACAACAACGAAGAGGATATCGACCGGCTCCTGGAGGCGCTCTCGTAACCAGCGATTCAGGATGCGGAGATCGTCTGCCAGCGCGGCCCAGCGGGCAGCTACGTGCTGATGATCGAGCTGCCCAATGGCCAGCAGCACGCCGCGGTGTGCGTGCTACGCTAGCGTGCGTCAGGAGGGCGGTGGTCCACCTATCGAGGTGCCCACCGCGTCTTCGAGCGCCGTGAAGGCAGCTATTCCACAGTCACTCACCACGGCATCGTCCGGTTCGTGTACCGCCTGCCCCGCTCCGCTGCCGCCTCGTTCGCGGACCCCATCATCACGCCCTCATCGATCATCGCCTCGACGTTGTCCGGCGTCACGGCGTTGAGGAAGGCGATGCCGGCCGCCTTCGTGGCGGCGAGCACACGCGCTCGGGCGTCGGCCAGCGTCTTCGGCCAGGTGCCGTCGGCGTTGCGCGACAGGCCGAGCGACATGCTCATGTCGCCCGGGCCCCACTCGCCGAACCCGAGGCCGGGCACTTTCGCCGTGGCCTCGGCGTGCTCGAGCGCGTGACGGTCTTCGATCTTCACCCCCAGCAGGATCTCCCCGTCCGGGTTGAGCGGCCACGGGTCGGCGACGCGGAGGTACTCGGCCGACGAAATGCCCCAGATCCGCGCCGGATTGCCACAGACCGCAGGTGGGCCAGCCGAGATCCTCACCGCCAACGACGTTCAAGCCATCCTCGTCGCGGCCGCCGAAGCCTTGGCTGACGAGACGATGGCGGTCGCCGTTGTCGATCGCGCCGGCACGATCCTCGGCATCTATGCCAGGTCGCGAGTCGAGCCGAATACGGCTGACATCGCCGTCTCGCTGGCGCGGACCACAGCGTACTTCAGCAACGACCAGGCTCCTCTCTCGTCACGGACCGTCCGGTTCATCAGCGGCATCCACTTCCCACCCGGCGTCCGGAACACACCGAACGCGGCGCTCTACGGCGTCGAAAACATCAACCGCGGCTGCGACCTCGGACCGTTCAATGTCGCCATCGACCGACCGCGTTCGCTCGCGGGCACGATAGGGCTGGGCGCCGGCACGCTTCCGCTGAACTGCAACCCCGGCGACACGAGCGGGTGTGCCGTCGGCGGTCCGATCGAGGGGCTCGACGGATCTCCGATATTTTCGCTCGGCATCACGACGGGCAAACCGAATCTCCTCGACGACCCGAGCGCGTTCGACGCCACCGGCGGCGGCGACGACGACGTCAATCCCGGCGCCATCCCACTGTATCGCGGCGGCAAGCTGATCGGCGGGGTCGGCGTCGCGGGCATCTCGGCCGATCGGGCGCAGTTCGCCGCGCTCACGGCCGCCGTGGGCAACGGGCGCGGCGTGACCACGGCACTGGCCTTTCCGGATGCGCTGCCAGAGCCTGGTGCGATCTTCATCGAGGGCATCCGACTGCCCTTCTACGCGTCCTGCGGCACGTCCTTGTCGTGCATCGAAACCAAAGCGCAGCAACGGCCCGCTGGCTCTTCGCCGGGCAGTTTCCTCTCCGGCACGACGGTCTTGACACCCCGCGGTGGCCGCCAGGCGCCCGAAGGCTATTTGATCGGCCCGCGCGGCAGCGCCGTGTCAGGCGGGCTGACCCAGGACGAGGTGGAGCGCATCGTCGAACAGGCGGTCGCCACAGCGGACCGGACGCGCGCGCAGGTGCGCCTGCCCTTCGGACAGACCGCAGCGTTCATCATCGCCGTGACCGACGAGCGGGGCGAGGTGCTCGCCGAGTTCCGGATGGCCGATGCACTCTTCGATGCGGTCGATGTCGTGCCCTCGAAGGCCCGTAACGCGTACTACTTCAGCACGCGGGAAGGCTACGACGTGCTACGGGGCTACGTCGATAGCAGCACGGCTGACAATTACCGCTGGAAGCCGGACCCGCCAGCCGGGCAAGGCTGGGCGCTCACGAGCCGTACTCTCAGCTTCGGCGGGCAACCGCTGTTCCCGCCTGGGATCGACCTGGAACGAGCAGCGACGGCGGGACCGTGGTTCGAGCTGTTCGTCTACGACACGTAGAATCCGTGTACCGAGGGGCCCGGCCCGAGCCGCGGCGGTGACCGTAGTTTCTCGAACCAGAACGGCATCACCTGGTTCCCTGGCAGCGCGCCGCTGTTCAAGAATGGGCAACTGGTCGGTGGCCTCGGTGTGAGCGGCGATGGCGTCGAGCAGAATGATCTGGTCACGGCAGCCGGCGCGGCCGGCTTCGAGCCGCCGCCCGAGCTGCGCGTGGACCAGAGCGTAATCCGGGTGGGCAGCGGCGAGGAGGTCCGGCTGCCGTACTTGAAGTTCCCGCGAAATCCGGAGCAGCGCTAGTGATCGCAAAACTCCTGGGGCGCACCGCGCCAGTCACCGGGAAGGATTTCATCGTTTCCGATTCGGGCCGCATCGGCGCGGCGGCCGACGCGGACGTCCGCATTCGCGCGGAGGGCGTGTCGCGCTTTCACGCGCGGGTCTGGCGCGAGGACGACCGGTACTGGATCGAGGACGCCAAGAGCACCAACGGGACGTTCATCGATGGCAGCCGAATCCAGCTGGCCAACCGGAGCCAGGTCGGCCTATCCGACTTGAGGACGCTTCGGATCAGCCTGACACGCGATCCGAACGCGGGCCCGGAGCCGAGCACGGACACGTCCTCCTCGAGCGGCCACATCTTCAATCAGGAGTGGAAGACCCGCCTGATGTGGTCGGCCGAAGAGCTGGAAGAGTTGCGCGAGGCCGGGCTGGTGCCCGAGCCGGCGCCCGGGATACCGGCGGCGGCCGCGCCGGGCGCGCCGGCGCCGAAGGCGCCCGGGGCCAAAGCTCCAGCGGCGGCAAAGCCCAAGGCGCCGCCTGCGGTCGCCGCGAAGCCCAAGACGCAGCCGTCCGCTGAAGCTCGTGAAAAGGCCGAGGCGGCCGTTGCGGCGCCGCCGCAGGCACCCGTCAAAGCCACACCTTCGCCGGCAGCCGATCCGGACGCCACGGTGCTGTCAGAATCGACGCACGGGCGGGCAGCCATTCGCTCCATCCGACTCGTTGGCGAGGCGGGAACGTTCCAGTTGGAGCAGGGCAAGCATACGGTCGGCCGCAGTCGGTCCGCCGGTATGCACGTGCAGAGTCGAGATATTTCGCGGGCACATGCCGAACTGATCGTGACGCCCACGTCGGTCACGGTCCAGGACCTCGAGAGCGTCAATGGGACGACGATTAACGGCGCCCCGGTCGGCGCCGGACGGCAGCCGCTCCACGACGGCGATCAGGTGTCGTTCGGCAGCGTGACGTTCACCCTGGAGTTGATTCGCTCGTAGCGGAGACCGTCATGTCGATCCTCGACGCGCCCACGCGTCAGGCCCCGCGCCTCCGTTCGAGCCCCCTAGCAGCATGGCTGCTGCCGTGGTGTGTCATTGTCGCGGCGCAGCTGGTCACCCCGGCGCTTGCCCGAGCCCAGCGCGCGACCCTGGCCGGCACGGTCACCGATCAAGCCGGTGTGCCACAGGGCACGGTCACGGTCATTCTGACCGCGCTCGACGCCGAGGCCGAGCGTCAAACCGTCACGGGACCTGACGGCAGCTACACATTGGGCGGCCTCGTGCCGGGGCGGTACCGGGTGCGGGTCGAAGAGATGAACTTCGAGCCGTTCACCACCCTGGGCCTCGCGCTGACCGCCGGCGAACGCCGGACCCTGGATATCACGCTGTTGCCGCTCGGCGCCACGCCGGCCGAGCCCGAGACGCCGCCGGCCGCCCCGGCACCGGCCGAACGCTTCCCGAACTACATCCCGACGCCGGATCGGTGGCGGATCGCGCTGCCGGGCTGGCAGCGATATCCACCTGAATTCGAAGGCGAGTACCCCTACACCCAGGGCCGGCCACTCGATCCGTACAACCTGAATCCGCTCAAGGGCGACGTGCCGGTCATCGGCGACGACATCTTCTTCGTCCTCACGGCCAGGTCGGAGACGCCGTTCGAGTATCGCAAGGTCCCCACGCCCGGCGGCGTCAGCACGCAGCGCCATCTTTGCGGTCGGCTCCTTCTTCTATGAGCTGCTGTCCTACAAGCGGGCGTTCACCGGAGAGACACAGGGCGCTGTCATCAGCCACATCTGTCAGCGCCCGCCAGAGCTGCTGCAGCGCCTCTGCCCAGACCTCGACGACCGCATCCCTGCATCGTCGCCAAAGCATTGGAAAAGGCTCCCGACCAGCGCTATCAGCAGCTCGACGTGATGCGACGCGAAATCGTGCGGGCGCGGAAGGCCGGCGACCGCGCACAGGCACAGGATGACAGCAGTTCGACGGTGCTGCTCGGAATCGAGACTATTCCCGTCGGCTCGACCGAGATCGATCGACTCGAGCCGGATGTGCTCAGAGAGATCGATGAACAGGTCGCAGACGCGCGCCGCGCGTTCGATGAGGGAAAGTTCGAGGAGGCCATCACCGCCTGCGAGTACGTGCTCGAGGTCGAACCGACGCAGGTCTCGGCCGCCGCCCTACTCGAACGCGCGCGCACGGCTCAGACGAGGCGCCGGGTCGAGGAATGGCTCGCCGACGCGAGCAGCGAGTTGGACCGTGGCGTGCTCACGACCGCCGTCGCGCTGGTTGATCGCGCCGAGGTCGTCAGTCCCAGCTCGCCGCAGATCCTGGCGGTTCGCGCGTTGATTGAAAAGGAGCGTGCGGCAAGGATCGTGGCCGATGCACGCCGCCGTTTCGCGGACGACGACTACGACGGCGCGCTCGGCCGGTTGGCGGCGCACGATCCGCCAAGTCCGGTCGTCACCGCCGCGCACGAGGAGCTGCAGGCGGAAGCGGGCCGCCGCCGTCGCGTGGCGGATCTCGTGTCACAGGCGTCTGAGCTTCTGCTGAACAGCGAATTCGGCGCGGCCACGGACGTCGTCTCGCAGGCGCTGGCGATCGATTCGAAGAACGCGTCCGCGCTCAAAGTACAGAGGCAGGTCGAGTCAGCGCGACGGCGCTACGCAGAGAAGCTCGTCGAGACCGCGCGTCGGCGATTCGATTAGGGCCAGCTGGACGAAGCCCTGAAGCTGCTGACCGCCGCGCCGGAGGCGCACCCGCTGATCGAGCAGGCGCTCGCCAAGTTGCGATCGCACAATCAAGACCGCACGATCATCCTGCCCACGGAGCCGGCGCTGACGCCCGGACACGCGCCCGCACCAGCACCCGTGTCAATCCGGCGCCCTTCTCCCGAGCCGGTCGTGGAGGGTGGGCGATCCGGTTTTCCAGCGCTGCGCCTTGCGGGGCTCGGCATGCTGCTCCTTGTCGCCGCCAGGGTATGGCTGGTCGTCGGCTGACCCGAGTTGCGAGAGGAGCCGCTGCCTGAGCCTCCCGTCGAGAACGTGGGCGGTCCCACCGAGGCGCCGGTCCCCCTGAAGACCTCGGGCTCACACAGCAGATTGCCGATCTCATTGAACGCGGCACGGCGGCAATCGCCGCAGGCACCTACGCCGATGCCGCCGAGGCGTTCTCGGCCGCTCTGCGGCAAGTGGAGCTGCTCGGCCTGGACAACGTGGTGGTTCACCGGCGCGGGTTGCCCGGGGCGGATCGAGCGCGTCAGGTGGAGTCCCGCGGGTTGACCGTGGGCGACGTCGGCAGACTGCGACGGCAGATCCCGCTCGTTGAGGCGGTCTCGCCGGTCGCGGTGAGATACGAGCAGGTCTCCGGACCAGTCCGGAACCGCCGGGCTGTCCTGCTCGGAACCAACGCAAGCTATCGCGACATCCTGAGCCTGGACATGGGCCGGGGCCGTTTCATCGTTCCCCGCGATGACGAGACTGCGGCCCGGGTCGCCGTGCTCGGCACATCATTGACCCAGAGTTTGTTTGGATATCGGGATCCCGTGGGCCAGATCGTTCGCGTGGGCCAGATTTCTTTCCGTGTCGTGGGCGTGCTGGCGGAGCGTGCCACGGATACGCGCGCGCTTGGAGGGATCGCCTCCAGAGATCTCAATCACGCCATGGTCGTTCCGCTCGGCGCCCTCACCGGTCGGCCTGCCGACCTCGATCGGTGGCAACCCATTGATGAAGTGTAGCTCCACGTCAGTGACAGCCCGCAGGTCATACAGATCGGTGCTATCGTCCACCAGATACTCGCGCGGACGCGCCTCGGTACGATTGACTTCGAGGTCGTCGTTCCCCGGGCGTTGCTCGATCAGCGGAATCGCACGCAGCGGACGTTCGCTATCGTGGTGGGCAGCGTCGCAGCCATTTCGCTACTCGTCGGCGGAATCGGCATCATGAATATCATGCTCGTGTTGGTGCTGGAGCGGACGCCGGAAATTGGGTTGCGCCGCACAGTCGGGGCAACGCCGCGTGATGTGGCGCGTCAATTCCTGACGGAGAGCTCGATCATGGCACTCAGCGGAGGGGCGCTCGGAATTCTGCTGGGGATTGTGGCGTCCCGGTTTGTCACGGCCTATGCCGGATGGAGCGCGCACGTGTCCTTCATCTCTGTGCTTCTGGCGTTCCTCACGGCTTCGCTCATCGGGATCGTGTTTGGAAGCTATCCGGCCTTCAGGGCGGCGCATCTGCAGCCCATCGATGCGGTTCGGTACGAGTAGCGGGCGCGAGGGCGGTCTCACGCCTGCGTCAGCCGCTAGCTGCTAGGCAGGCTGCTGAAAAAGTCCGTGGAATGGGATCGACAGATCGATCCCGGCGTACTCCCATGCTCCCAATATTGCTGAAGGGAGCCACCTCATGCGCGGACACGATGAGCAGACCCATCACATGTTCAGTTACCGGTCGCCGGAACAGCGCGTGCCGGCCGATCCTCCGCTCCGCGCGGTCCGCGCGCTGATGGATCACGCGCTGAAGACGATGTCGCGCAGGTTCGCCGGCCTGTACGCCAAGACGGGACGTCCGTCGATCCCGCCTGAGCCATTGTTGCGGGCCCTGTTGCTGCAGGTGCTGTACACGATCCGGAGCGAACGGCTGCTGCTGGAAGAGCTCAACGACAACCTGCTGTTCCGCTGGTTCGTCGGCTTGCATATGGACGACCCGGTCTGGCATCCCACGACGTTTACCAAGAATCGTGACCGGCTGCTGGCGGGGGATGGCGCGGCCGCCTTCGTTGATGCGGTCCAGGCCCACGCCTGGGCGGCCGGTCTGCTCTCGGACGAGCATTTCACGGTGGACGGGACGCAGTTGGAAGCCTGGGCCAGCCTGAAGAGCTTCCGATGCCGGGACGCCGCGCCGCGCGCGCCCCCCGATGACCCCGGGAATCCCACGGTCGACTTCCACGGCGAGCGGCGGCGCAACGACACGCACCAGTCGACGACTGATCCGGCGGCGATGCTGCATCGGAAGGGCCAAGGGAAGGAGGCGAAGCTGGCGTCTCTGGGCCACGTGCTGTTGGATAATCGGCAGGGGCTCGTCGCCAACGTCTGTGCGACCCACGCGACGGGGACCGCCGAACGCGAGGCGGCGGCACTGTTGCTGGAGGCCAGCGCGCCGCCGGGCAGCACGGTCGGAGCAGACAAGGGCTACGATGTGGCGAGCTTCGTCGCCGATGTCCGCGTCCGGGACGTCACGCCCCACGTGGCGCAGAAGGTCCGCTGGCGGGCGATTGATGGTCGGCCCACCCGGCATGCGGGTTCTCACGTGAGTCAGCGGAAACGAAAACTCGTGGAACAGGTCTTTGGGTGGAGGCAGACCGTCGGTGGTTTGCGCAAGCTCCGGCCTCGCGGCGTCCCACTCGTCGAGTGGCAGCTCACTTTCGCCGCCACGGCCTATAACTTGGTCCGCCTGCGGAATCTGGAGGCGACGTGTCCCTGCTCGCCGGCCGCGCGTGTCGCCGGCCCCCTCATCGGGGTCAGCGCACACCCGTGCGCACGGTCGTCGGGCGGTCGTTACCCGCATGATGCTTAAGAAAACAGCCCGATACCCGGGTTCTTCAGCAGCCTGCTAGACCACGATCACCGGCAACGGCGCGACAGCGGGCAGCGCGGATGAACGAGCGAACACCGGGCCCAGGCACGCTGTCGGTCTGGGCGGGCGAAGAGGAGCCAGGGGACGGTGGCGGTACCCAGGTGCCGATCGTCCGCAGCGTCGCCTTCGGCTACCGCGACATTGTCCAGTGGCAGGCGGTCGGCCGGGGTGAGGCGCCGGGCGACATCTACATGCTCGTGATCGTCATGTTGGTGGTGCTGCTGCAGTTCTTCACCTGAGCTGCTGGGTGCCCAGCTCAAACTCGAAGCGCGCCACCGACACGGCTGTCTCGACCTCGTCCACGAAGTGCATGAACACCGGGATCACGAAGCCGTCACGCGCGTCGATCCCCGTGTAGTCGCCGAAGAACACGTCCGGGTTGCACGCGAACGGCTCGATGTCGATCGGGTGGTTCACGAACGTCCGGCCGCCATCGATGCTGCGCGCGAGGGTCACCCCGGTCAGTGTCCCGTCGAGTCCGCGCCGGTCGTAGAAGACGACGTTCACCGACCCATCCGCCGGATCGACCGCCATCCAGGTAAACATCTGAGCCGCGCCGTTGCCGACCGTGTCGTCGTTGACCCGCACCGGTGCCGACCACGACTCGCCACCGTCGCTCGACGCCATCACGAACACGTCCGGGTCACCGTGGCGCTCGTCGATCCAGTTCACAAAGAGCGTGCCCCGCGCCGGACTGTCGCTGTGATCGACGCCCGTGACCGGCATGCCGTTGTGCCGGCCCAGGCCGTCCACGTCGATGTCCCAGCCGCCGGGTGTCTCCTGGATCACCCGGTCGGTGCCCCACGTCCAGCCGCCGTCGTCGGACCGGTCGAAGACCAACCCGGACGGTCCGCCCCACACGAGATAGACCTCGCCCTCGAGGCCGACGGCCGGCACTGCCCCTTCGAGCGTGCCGTCGCTGTCGAGCGCGTCGCCGCCCCTGTCGGACACGCGCAGCGGCGCCGTGAACGAACGGCCGTCGTCCGGCGAGTGGCTGATGAAGATGTGGGAGCGGTCGTCAGGATGGTCGCTGCCGTAGACGTCGAACCGGGTCCACGCCAGATGGACGCGGTCGCGGTGTGGCGACCCGGGTGAGCGATCGACCGTCAGGTAGGGCTTGTCCTCGAACGGCGTGATGCTGTTCAGGTGATCCACGACGACGACCGGGTCGGCCCAGCGGTGCCCACCATCGCGTGAGGTCGTCACGAAGATGCCATTCGTCGGCCGCTCCGGACGCTCCTGGCGAAGTCCGGAGAACGAAATGTAGGAATGGTGCACCGTGCCGTCCGTCGAGACGGCAACCGCATCGTCCCCCTGGGTCCGCCCATCCGGGTGCTTCGCCGCCCGCGTCCGCCAAGTTGCGCCGCGATCGTCGCTCACGTATTCAAAGTTGGTCGAGCGGCCGGTGTCCGGATCCCTCGCGCGCGAGACCGCGATGATCGTGTCCGGATCGGTCGGGCTGATCGCGATCGATACCTCATTGGGATTCTGGGCGCCGGCCTCGGTCACCCGCGCCACGCGATGGGTCTGAGCCGTTGCCTCCGGTCCGCACAGGACGAGGACCACCGCACAGACTCTGCCCACTTTCGTCATCGTGCCTCCACTCCACGGGACAGCCCACTCGCTATCACTCAGGGGCCACGCTTCATTCAGACTCTGCGCGAGGTGATCGAGTCCCGCGTTACGAGAGCCGTGGACGACCCGGTCGATCCTATGCATTTTCTTCCCACCCGTGAGAGTAACCCGTACCGGTGCGCTATACTCCGAGCCTCTCTGGCCGTATCTGGCGGCCGGAAGGCCGCATCCCTGGAGGTTCCGATGGCCAGCCGAACCGCGCTCCAACTCCTCATCACCCTCGTCTTGTTCGCCCTGCCGCTGACCGCCGGCCAGGGGGTGCGCGGGGCCGCGCCGCCGGACGCGCCGACCTACGCACTCGTGAACGCCCGGATCGTCCCGGTGAGCGCCCGGCCGATTCCGTCCGGGACGCTCGTGTTGCGCGACGGCAAAATCGCCGCCATCGGCCCGAACGTCGATCCGCCGCCCGATGCCATCGTCATGAATGCCGACGGCTGGACACTCTATCCGGGATTCGTCGACGCCCACTCGGCGATCGGGATGCCGGACCCGCCGACCCTACCGGAAAACAACGCCGAGCGCGCGCGGGTCATCCAGGCCCGCCACCGCGCCGGCGATCCGACGCCGGGGCTGACGCCCCAGCTCGAGGCGGTGGCGGAATACGCAGCCGACAACGGCGCGCTTCGGGCGACGCGCCGTGCCGGCATCACGGCCGCCGCGATCGCGCCGCCCTTCGGCGTCTTCAAGGGACAGAGCGCGATCGTCTCGCTGCGTGACGGCCTACTGACCGATCAGGTCGTGCGCGGCCACTGGGCGCAGCACCTCGGCTTCCAGCGGCTGCGGGGCGAATACCCAAGCACGCGCATGGGGGGCATGGCGTCAATCCGCCAGCACTATCTGGACGCGCAGTGGTACGGCGAGGCCTGGAACCGGTACCGCCGCCAGCCGACGAGCATGGACCGCCCGGGCTACGACGACGCGCTCGAATCGCTCCAGGCGTCCGCCACCAGCGAGCAGCCGGTCGTCTTCACCGCCTGGACCGAGAACGAAATTCACCGGGCCTTGACGCTGGCCGACGAGCTGGGCCTCGACGCGATCATCAGCGGCGCCGTCGAAGGCTGGCGTGCGGCCGATGCGCTCAAATCGGCCGGGCGACCCGTCCTCGTCTCGCTCGACTTGAGACCGCGCCGCGGCCCGGTCGGCTTCGGCGGTGGCACCGGGACCGACCCGATCGACGATCCCACGATGGAGGATGTCGATGACGCGCAGGCGAACGCCGGCCGTTTGTACTCGGCCGGCGTCACCATCGCCTTCACCGGAGCCGGACTCGACGACCCGGCCAGCTACCTCGACAATTTCCGCGCGGCGGTCGATGCCGGCCTCTCTCGAGACGGCGCGCTGCGGGCGCTGACGATCACGCCTGCGGAGATCCTCGGCGTGGACGACGTCCTGGGCTCGCTCGACGTCGGCAAGGCGGCCAACGTCGTCGCTATCGAGGGGGATATCTTCGACGAAGACGCCCGCGTCGCTGCGGTCTGGGTAGACGGCACGCGGTACGACGCCGACGCCGCCGACGGCGTCGACCAGACCGACGACGAAGACGACGAGGGCGATGAGGCCGATGAACCGCGTAGCCGCGCCGAACTCGAGCGCCGCGTGCCCTACGGCCCGCTCGGCGGCGAGGTCCCCGTGACGGCGGTCCGCCACGGCACGATCCTCACGGCGGTGAACGGCACGATCGCAGGCGGAACGATCGTCATCGAGGACGGCAAGATCACCGCCGTCGGCCCCGACGCGCAGGTCACGGTACCGGCCGGGGCCAGGGAAATCGACGCCACCGGCATGTGGGTCACGCCGGGAATCCTCGATGCGCACTCGCACATGGCGATCGACGGCGGCGGCAACGAGGGAGCGAACTCCGTGACGCCCGAGGTCCGGATCGTCGACATCATCGACCATCGGGACGAATCGCTCTTTCGTGCACTGGCCGGCGGCGTCACCACGATCAACGTCCTGCACGGCTCGGCGAACGTCATCGGCGGCCAGAACGCCATCCTGAAGCTGCGCTGGGGCAAGTCGGCCGACGAGCTGCAGTTCGACGGCGCGGCCCGCGGTGTGAAGTTCGCCCTGGGCGAGAACCCAAAACGATCCAACCGCGCACCGGTCCCCGACGTCGACCGGCGGTATCCGGGCACCCGGATGGGCGTGGAGTTCATGCTGCGCAAGAGTTTTGCCGACGCCCGCGAGTACCAGACCGAGTGGACCGACTATGAGGAAAATCGCTTGCGCGGCCGAGACGTCATGGCCCCAAGGCGCGACCTCCGGCTCGAGGCGCTGGCCGAGATCATGTCGGGCGACATCCTCGTGCACGCGCACTCCTACCGCGCCGACGAGATCCTGATGCTGCTCCGGGTCGCGGAAGAGTTCGGATTCCGGATCGCGTCGCTCCAGCACGTGCTGGAAGGCTACAAGGTGGCCGACGAGATCGCCGCGCACGGCGCCGGTGCGTCCACCTTCGCCGACTCCTGGGGCTACAAGATGGAGGCGTGGGACGCCATTCCCTACAACATGTCGATCATGTACGAGCGCGGCGTCACCGTCTCGCTGAACTCCGATTCCGGTGAGCGCGTGCGCCGGCTGTACGTCGAGGCAGCCAAGGCGGTGAAGTACGGCGGCGTCCCCGAAGAGGACGCGCTCAAGATGATCACGTTGAACGCGGCCAACCATTTCGGCATCGACGACCGCGTCGGGTCAATCGAGGTCGGCAAGGACGGCGACCTGGCCATCTTCACGGCCCATCCATTCTCCGGCAGCACGCAAGTCCAGCACACGATCATCGACGGGCAGATCTACTTCGACCGCAATCTTGTGGAGACGACGGAAGACGCCCTGGCCTTCGACGCGCCCGCGCCCGACGCCCCTCTAGACGGTGTCGACGGCAGCGAAGGGGACCTCCAGCAGGACGTCGAGAGCCCAAACAGTCGGATCGCCGACTGGACGCCGCCGACGCTGTCGCCCGCGGTGCGCGCCGAGCTGATGCCGGCCGGCTACGGCGACGTCGCCGAGCCGATGCTGTCCGACGAGACGACGCCGATCGCGATCGTCGGCGGGCGGATCCTCACGATGACCGGCGCCTCGATCGAGCACGGCACCATTGTCGTTCAGGGCGGCCGGATCACAGCGGTCGGTGAGAACGTCCGGGTGCCTGGCGACGCGCACGTCATCGACGCCACCGGGATGACGATCACCCCCGGGATGATCAATGCCGGCACCACGATCGGCCTCTCCGAGATCGGCTCGGTCTCGGGGACGAACGACACGCGCGAGATCGAGGAGATCAACAGCCACGTCAAGGCCTCGGTGGCGATCCATCCCGACTCCGAGATGATTCCGCTGGCCCGCGCCAACGGCGTGACGACGGTGGTCGCGGCGCCGCAGGGCGGCCTCATCCAGGGCCAGAGCGCGCTCCTCGACATGGCCGGCTGGACGCCGCCTGAAGTCGTCGCGCGCAGCCCACTCGCCATGCACATCGACTTCCCGGAGCAGGAGGGCGGCGGCCGATTCAGGGGCGGCGCCCTGAGTGAGGATGCGGTCGAGCGGCAGCTCGACACCCTGCGCGACTGGATGCACCGCGCCCGCGCGCACGCCGGTGCGCTGGCGGCCGGGTTGATCAGGCCGACCCAGCAGACCTACAGCCTCGACGCGCTCGTCCCGGTCGTCCTGGGCGAATTGCCGGTTGTGCTCGAGGCGTCGAGCGAGGACAGGATCAAGGCGGCGCTGGCGTTCGTCGAGGAGTTCCAGCTCAAGGGCATCCTGGCCGGAACCCGCGACGTCTGGAAGGTCGTGGACGAGATTGCCGAGGCGGGCGTCCCGGTGATCCTCGGTCCGATCCAGGCCCAGCCGGCCGACGGTGATCCGTACGATGCGATCTTCGTCGCGGCGAAGCTCCTGCACGACGCCGGCGTCCCATTCGCGTTCCGGACCGGCGGCGCCTCGGCGGCGAGGAATCTGCCCGACCATGCCGCGCTCGGCGTGGCGTTCGGCCTACCGCGCGACGCGGCCTGGCACGCCCTGACGCGCGGCGCGGCCGAAATCCTCGGCGTCGGCGACCTCTACGGCTCGGTCGAGGAAGGAATGATCGCCAACCTGGTCGTCTCCGAGGGCGACCTACTCGACATTCCGTCGCAGGTAAAGCACGTTCTCATCCGCGGCCAGGAAGTGGATCTGAGCACGCACCACACGCGGCTGTGGGAGCAGTACAGCGCGCGGCCGAGACGGTGAACATGACGCCTCTGGCCTCTCGGCTCTCGGCTCTCGGCTCTGGGTAGGGTTCTGTCCGAGAGCCGAAAGCCGAGAGCCGAAAGCCAAGAGGCACGTCGTGCTCGTCGTTGTCCTGAGACCCAGCCAATCGAGGTCGTTACGATTCGTAGCGCAGCTCCTTTCGCCTTGACGCGAGCGGGCGCACAAGTATCCTCGACAGGCTGGCCTGCGCCATGGAGAGCACCGAATACCGCGAATTGCGGACGCTGATCGAGACCGGATTCGCGCAGGTCAATGTACGCCTGGACCGTCACGAGCAGCTCCTGGTGGCCCACGACGTGCGCCTCAAGAAACACGAGGCGCGCTTCGACCAGCACGATGCGCGGTTCGACAGGCTCGAGGCGCTCATTCGTCGAGAAAGCGCTGAAACCCGTGAGTATGTGGATCTCAAAGCCGCCGAGACGCGACGCCATTTCGACGTCGTCACCGAACGGCTGGAAGGTCAGATCCGGCTCATTGCCGACGGCCACCGGGCCCTGACACGCCGCCAGGATTCGCTGAAACGGCGGATCGACGGACCCGCGTAAACGCAACGGAAAGAGGGCGGGCGACCGGCGTGACCCGCCCGCCCTCGCTTACTTGAACCCATCCTGATGGAACAGGGGGGCCAGGTTACTACCGCGGGCGCCAAAAACACAACGGCTTTCTTGTGTCAATTTCGGGCTTGCGTTTCGACTTTATTTTATTTACTATACGGTATAGAAAATATAAATAAGGAGACAGCGATCGATGATTCCAGTCACCGAGACCACGAGTAACGCCAGACCGGGACGCCCTCGGGATCCGGGGGTCAACAAGGCCATCCTGAAGGCGGCGCTGCGGCAACTCGCCCATGACGGCTATGTGCGCATGTCGATAGATGCCGTGGCGAGCGAGGCGGGCGTCACGAAGCCGACCGTGTACCGGCGTTGGTCGAGCAAGGCCGACCTGGCGACCGCCGCCCTCGCCGAGCTCCAGGGCGACGAGCGCCACCCCTCCACCGGCTCGGCCGCCTCCGATCTGCGCGTGATTCTCAGCAGCCTCCAGCGCACGCTGTTCCGGCCTGACGGTCTGGCGATCATCGGCGCGGTCATGGTCGAGGAACGGCACACCCCGGAGCTCATCACGCTCTTCCGCGAACGGGTCGTCCACCCCCGCCGAGCAATGCTGCGACAAGTGCTCGAAGAGGCGGAAGCCCGAGGCGACCTGCGTCCGGACGCGGACATCGACGCCGCGGTCACGATGCTCATCGGCTCGTTCTACGCCCACTGCCTCACCGGCGACAAGATGCCTCGGACCTGGGCCCGCCGGATCGTCAATACGGTCTGGAATGGAATCGCCAAGGCGGCGCCACGGCGTCGAGCCGCTCGCCGAGCGTCGCGCTAGGAGCCCGCGGCTCATGCACCTTGGACCTCGCCTACAACACGGCGATGCGGGCGGACCGGCTGCCGCGCAACGCGGTGCCGCAGCCGCCGGCTGCGGGGGCGAATCCCGATCGCCCGGCCCTCCGGACGCTCGTTGACAACGTTTAAATTCTTGCCCCGTCCGATTTCGGCTATAATGGCGGCACGGAATGCGTCTTCCCCCACATCTGAAGGAGCACGACCATGACCGCACACGCACGACGAGACGGCGAGGGTATTAGCCGACGGAGTTTCGCTCGCTTACTGGCCGGCGGCGGCTCGGCGGCCCTGCTCGGCCGGACCGGATTCGCCTTCGAACGGCCGGCGTCATTGCCGCAGACCCCGGCCGCACCCGACGAGGCGTTCTGGCGGTCGGTGCGCGATCAGTTCGTGATGCCGATCGAGGTGAGCGTCATGAACGCCGCCAACCTGTGTCCGTCGTCGCGGCCCGTGCTGGAATCGCTGTACGAGAACACAAAGGACATGGACCGCGACGCCTCCCCCCAGAACCGCCGAAAAATGGGCGTGGGCAAGGCCAACACGCGGAAGATCATCGCCGACTATCTCCACACGACGCCGGAGCAGATCGTCATCACGCGGAACACCAGCGAGGCCAATAATCTGGTCTCGAGCGGCGTGGAGCTGACGGCCGGCGACGAGGTCATCATCTTCGACCACAACCACCCCAGCAACAACAGGGCGTGGAAGGAGAAGGCGAAGCGCTACGGCTTCACGGTGACCGAGCTGGTGGTCGTGAACCCGCACCCGGGCGCCGACTACTACATCGACCTGGTCACGCGGTCGATCACCTCACGCACCAAGCTCCTGGCGTTCACGCACCAGACGAACACGGTCGGCGATCTGTTCCCCGCGAAGGAGCTCTGCCAGGTGGCGCACGAGCGCGACGTCCTCGTGCTGGTGGATGGTGCCCAGAGCTTCGGGCTCATGGACATCGACCTGAGCGACATGCAGCCGGATTTCTACACCGGCAGCGCCCACAAGTGGCCCTGCGGCCCGAAGGAGACGGGCGTCCTGTTCATCAACGAGCGCGCGCAGGACAAGATCTGGGCCAGCATCGTCAGCGCCGGCCGGGGCGACGTGGGCATCTCCCAAACCTTCGAGAGCTTCGGGCAACGCGACGAGCCGGCGATCATCGCGTTCGGCGAGGCACTCAAGTTCCAGCAGAAGATCGGCATGAAGGTCATCCAGGCCCGATCGCAGGAGCTCGCGCAGTCGCTGATGGAACAAGTCAAGACGATTGACGGGGTGACGCTCGCAACGAGCCAGGATCCGACCCGCTCACACGCGGTCGTCGTCTTCGAGACGGCCGGCCTCGACGCGCGGAAGCTGTTCAACGCCCTGTACGACAACGAGAAGATCGGCGTCACCGGCCGCAGCGACGGCCTGCGCATCTCGCCGCACTTCTTCAACCTGCACTCGGAGATCGATCGCACCGTGGCGGCGATCAAGCGCTACATGGCGACCGGCGTGTAGCGCGGGGCCGTAACACGAAGGGCTGGACGCGGGACGACCCCGCATCCAGCCCTTTTCCTTTTCTCGTCGACGCCGGGCTGACGCCCTACTGATGCGTCGTCTGCCCGTCGTCGTGGTACTTGAGCTCGCCGGCGGTGATCCGGACGTTCAGCCGGTTCTCGGGAGGCGGTAGCGGACAGGTCGTGTACGGGTTGAAGGCGCAGGGCGGGTTGACCGCCCTGCTGAAGTCGGTGACGGCCTCGCCGTTCCCCGGCACCTCGGACGCGAGGAACCGGGCGGCCGGATAGGTCTCCTGCCCGCTCGTCAGATCCCGGAAGATGAACCAGAGCTGGCCTTTACGGCTGCCGATCCCCTTCATGCTGTAGGTCTGGCCGTCGATCTCGAAGCGTACAAACGCCGTCGCCGTGAACCGCTCGATGTCCCCGAGAACGTTCGGCACCTTCAGCGGATCCGGCTCCGCCAGCGGCTCGTAGCGCGCCACGACTCGGAACGTCTCGTCCACCGGGAACCACTTGCGGCCGGTGAACGACCGCCGGATCTCGCTGTTCGGATTCCGCATCCGGACCGCCTTGCGGTGGCCGCTGATGTGGACCCACAGCGTCAGGTCACCGCCGGTCACCTTGTCGGCGCCCCGTTCGCTCACGCTCGGCGTCAGCACGGCAGAGGTGACCTCCTCGCCGTTCACCGCGACCGTCGTGCCTTCGATGGCCCGCACGGTCGTCTCGCCGTCGCGATATTCGAATACGCCGACCTCCTCGGGCGCCAAGCCTTCCGGCAGGACGAAGTCGTTCAGGGTGCCGGTCCCGAACCGGTGGTCACCCTCGGTCAGGAAGAACAGGCCATCCCTGGCGAGCCAGCCGGTCTCGCTGCGCAGCCGCTCTTCCTGCTGGGCCCCGAACTCCTCGATCTCCGCCTTTGTAATCCGCGGCGCCGACCGCCCCGACCGCCGCCACGACGGCCAACGCCGCGAGAAACCACGACACTCGAACACTCATTGAGATTCTCCTCACATAGCTGCCCGCCACGGCTCGAGCCGGGACAGCGCAGCACGCTCAGACGATGTAGTGACTGGGAATTCGGGGGAGACCCTTGCGCGCGGTGCAGGACGCACCGGACAAGGGATCAGCTACAGATGCAACAGGGTCTAGAGCCGAACTGGAATCCACTCACAAGGAACATCCTATGCTAACTGAGACGCCCCGCCGCGTCAACCGGATCCCGCCACGCCTGGCGGATGCCGGCGGCGCAATGTCGTATCATGGCGACCACAGATGGCGATTTACGAGTTTCGCTGCCGCGCCTGCCGCCTGAAGACGACGACGCTCGTGCTGAACCGGGCGCGCGTCGATGAGGTGCGGTGCCGTCACTGTGACGGTGATGACCTCGAGCGCCTAGTCTCCCGGTTCGCGACGCCGAAGTCCGAGGGTGCCCGCATGGACGCCCTGGCCGACCCGGCGTCGTTCGCCGGTGTGGACGAGGACGACCCCAAGAACGTCGCCCGGTGGATGAAGAAGATGGGCAGTGAGATGGGTGAGGATTTCGGCGACGACCTCGATCAGGCGATGGACGAAGACATGACGGCGGGTGGGCCCGACGCCGACGGCGAGACGGACGGACTGTGAAGCAGACGCCCGACGCTGCCGAGGCGCGGCGCACGCCGCGCCTGCCGGCACCCGCACCCGTGAACGTCGTCATCGAGCGCATCTCCCCCACCGTCGACGCCGGCCGCTTCCCGGTCAAGCGCATCATCGGCGAGCCCCTCCAGGTCAGTGCCGACATCTACGGGGACGGCCCCAGCCGCGTCGGGGCCAGGCTCTACTATCGATCGCTTGCCTCCCGGGCCGAGTGGCAGGACGTCGTCATGCGGGCGACGGACGACGACCGCTGGACCGCTGTCTTCACGCCGCTCACGCTCGGCAGCTACGAGTTCACCGTCACCGCCTGGATCGACCGATTCGCGACCTGGCGACACGCCCTCGCCGAGCGGGCCGCGGCGGGCCGCGTGGACGACCGCGACCTGGCCGACGGCGCCCTCTGCATCCGTCGGCTGATGCTCGACGCCGCACCCGGGACCGCAGCCTGGCTGGACGCCCAGGCCCGACGCCTCGAAGGCGCCGCGCTGATCGACCTCCGCATCGCGGCCGCCCTGGACGAGACGTTGCAGCGGCGCCTGGCCGACTTACGCTCGCCGGATGGCGTCGCGCGAAGCGGCGCGTTCCCGGTCGTCGTCGAGCGCCAGCGCGCAAGGTTCGGCGCCTGGTACGAGATGTTTCCCCGCTCGGCCGGCACGAATCCCACCCGCAGTGCGACGCTCGAGGAAGCGGCCGCGCGGCTGCCCGACATCGCCGCCATGGGCTTCGACGTCCTGTATCTGCCCCCGATTCATCCGATCGGCCTGACCGACCGCAAGGGCCGGCACGGCCGGCGGCCGGCGCGCGCGGAGGATCCCGGCAGCCCGTGGGCCGTGGGCAGCGCCGAGGGCGGCCACTTCGACATCGAGCCGGGTCTCGGCACGCTGGAGGACTTTGACCGGTTCGTCGCGCGGGCCCGGGAGGTCGGCCTCGAGATCGCCCTCGATCTGGCTGTGCACTGCTCACCAGACCATCCGTACGTGCGCGAGCACCCCGAATGGTTCCCGCGACATGCCGACGGCTCGCTCCGGCACGCCGAGAATCCGCCCAAGCAGTACGAGGACATTCGACCGCTGGTGCTCGACGGCTCGCACTGGCGGAGCCTCTACGACGAGATCCACCGGATCGTCGAGTTCTGGATCGGCCACGGCGTCACGATCTTCCGTGCCGACAACCCGCATACCAAGCCGTTCGCCTTTTGGGAGTGGCTCCTCACGCACGTTCGCCGGGACCACCCCGACGTGGTGTTCTTGTCCGAGGCGTTCACGCGGCCCAAAATCATGCGCCACCTAGCCAAGCTCGGCTTTTCACAATCGTACACCTACTTCATGTGGCGCACGACGAAGCGCGAGCTCGTTTCGTACTTCGAGGAACTGACTCAACCCGACGTGCACGAGTACTTCAGGCCGAACCTCTTCGTCAACACGCCCGATGTCCTCCCGGCCGGCCTGCAGACCGGCGCACGCGAAGCCTTCGAGGCCCGCCTGGTTCTTGCCGCGACACTGGGGGCTGCCTACGGTCTATACAGCGGGTTCGAGCTCTGCGAGCACGAGGCCGTCCCCGGCACCGAGGAATACCTGCATTCTGAAAAATTCGAATATCAGGCTCGAAACTGGAACCGTCCGGGCCACATCAAGAGGCTAGTGGCCACGCTCAACGAGATTCGCCGGGCGCATCCGGCCTTGCAGTGGGACCGGGACCTGCGCTTTCACGACACCGACGACGACCACATCCTGTGCTACAGCAAACGCTCGGCGGACGGGACCGACCTTGTCGTCGTCACGGTCTCCCTGGACCCGACACGGCCCCACTCAGCAACCGTCGAGCTCCCGATCGAGCAGTGGGCCGCCCTCTCGGGTGGCGTTCGCGCTCGCGACCTGCTGGGCGACGCCGATACCGTGTGGTCCGACCGGCGCCTGGCCATCGCACTCGGTCCGAGCAGCCACGTCGCCCGCATCTGGCACGTCGCGCCGGCCGGCCGGCGCCTCGACCGCTTCGGGCGGAAGGTCTTACAATAGACGCGGCCTAGCAGCCCGTGGTGAAAGTCCAGCGACGCCCGAGACCCCGCTGAACCAACGCTGCGGTCGGCCCGAGCCAGGCGCGACGAGAGAAAATACCGGCTGTATGTGACCTGTCGTAGACAACGCCCAGCGCTGCCGATGTCGGGACGCAGCGCCGGTCGAATGCAGCCGGACTTTCACCACGGGCTGCTAACGCTGGACGACGACTCGACCTAATTCTCAGACGCCGGGAGCCACATGCCTGACACGTTGACGATCACCGACAATCGGACCGGACAGCAGTACGAGATCCCGATCGAGCACGGCGCGGTGCGCGCCATAGATCTGCGGCAGATCAAGACCGGCCTGGACGACTTCGGCCTCAAGACCTACGACCCGGCGCTCGTCAACACCGCCAGCTGTGTGAGCCGGATCACCCAGATCGACGGCGACCGCGGCATCCTGCTGTACCGCGGCTACCCGATCGAACAACTGGCCGAACACAGCGACTTCCTCGAAACCGCCTACCTCCTGCTCTCGGGCGAGCTTCCGACCGCCGCGCAGCTGCAGACGTGGAAGACGAACGTCTCGGTCCACACGATGCTGCACGAGAACATGAAGAAGTTCATGGAGGGCTTCCGCTACGACGCGCATCCGATGGGCATCTTCCTAAGCACGGTCGGCGCCCTCTCGACCTTCTACCCGGACGCCAAGAACATCTTCAGCGAGGAGTCACGCCGAACCCAGACGCTGCGGCTGATCGCGAAGGTCCCGAGTATCGCGGCGTATGCCTACCGCCACAGCGTGGGACTGCCCTACGTGCACCCCGACAACGAGCTGAGCTTCACCGGCAACTTCCTGAACATGCTCTTCAAGATGGCCGAGTTGAAGTACCAGCCGAACCCCGTTCTGGAGCGTGCGCTCGACGCCCTGTTCATCCTGCACGCCGACCACGAGCAGAACTGCAGCACGAGCACCATGCGGACGATCGGCAGCTCCCACGCTGATCCGTACTCAGCCTTGACCGGGGCGGCGGCGGCGCTCTACGGCCCGCTGCACGGCGGCGCCAATGAGGCCGTCCTGCGGATGCTGACGGAAATTAGATCGGTGGCTAACGTCCCGTCGATCATCAAGAGCGTGAAGAACGGCGAGCGGCGGCTGATGGGGTTTGGACACCGGATCTACAAGTCGTACGACCCGCGCGCGAAGGTCATCAAGCGCATCGCGGACCTGGTCTTCGGGGTGACCGGTCACAACCCGCGCCTCGACATCGCGCTGGAGCTCGAGCGCATCGCCCTGCAGGACGAGTACTTCGTGGAACGTCGGCTGTATCCGAACGTCGACTTCTATTCTGGCCTGATCTACGAGGCGATGGGCTTTCAGCCCGACATGTTCCCGGTACTGTTTGCGATCCCGCGAACGGCCGGGTGGATCGCGCAGTGGGAAGAGATGCTCCTCGACGACGAGCAGCACATCACCCGGCCCCGGCAGCTCTACGCCGGCGAGGGCCGACGCGACTACGTGCCGCGCGAGAAGCGCCGTTAACGCGGCAGCCGGAAGCTGAGGCCGGTGCTGACAAACAGGTCGTCGGTCGGGCCGCGCAGACCGCTCCCGACGAAGACGTCGATCTGGACCGCCTCCGACAAGAGGAAGGTCAATCCGCCGTCGACCGATACACCCGTCGCGGTCGCGCCGGTCGTCTACCGATCGCCGAATAGTTCGACGAAGCCCCCTAGCCGGTCGGTCAGCCCGACACCCAGCGCCAGCGAGTAGAGGATGAACGCCACCCGATCCGGCGCACCCGGCGACGACTCCCACGCGGCGCCGACGTTGTAACCGAGGGACAACTGCGGCGACAGCTCGTGCGCGAAGGCCACGAGGAACGAGGGATCCACGCCGTCGCTCGAGAATTCCTCCCGACCGGTCGGGAGCGAGAGTCCGCCGAGGAGGCCCAGCTTCGGCTTCCATCCGTCGGGGCTTTCGATCAAATTGACCTTCGCCCCGATCGCGCTGTCGCCCGAGCCGCGGCGCCCCTCACTGCCGACCACGCCCGCGTACCCTACGCGCAGCTCGGTGCGCCCTCCGAGGCCGATCCGGAACAACGTTCCGGGCACCTCGAAGCGATCGACGCCGTCGTCGCGCGCGAACAGATAGCCGGTTTCCACCTGGAACGACCCGCGCCGCACGACAGTCGTCGACTCGGTCTGGTCCGGCCGGTCGGGCACCAGATCGGGCACCTGGGCGTGGACCCGCTCCCCCACCGTCAGGCCAACCAGCACGACGATCGCCACCCAAGCGGCGTGATGCTTTACAGACGTAAGCATGGCTTTCCCTGGGCCGCCAGGCACCCCAGCTTGCCCATCAACGACGGCAGGTCACATCGCCCGCACCTGCCGTCCCGCGAGTTGTCAGAAAGTAACGAAACGGTCCCGCCGATCTCATCCGGCCCGATTCGGCGGCCCGGACGCGATCAGCGCTTCGATTTCGACGCCGCTCAGCACCCGGCTCGACGCCTTGGCGCCCGCGAACACGCGGTCCACCACGTCGTCGGTCACGGGTACGCGGTGCTGCTCCAGCCAGAACACGACGTTCGAGCGGCCAGACATCGGCCCAACGTCGATCGTCCGCGCCCGGCCGACGAGCCGCGCCGGCACGCCCGAGTATACTGCATCCCCAGTTCCGCATCGTCCTTGCGAAACGCCTTGATCACCGCGGCCGCGTGCACACTGGTCGCCGTGCGATACGCGTCGGCGCCGACCACCGGGTAGTTCGGCGGAATCTCCACGCCACATGCGTCGGCGACTACGTGACAATATTCGGGCAACTGAGTCAGATCGCGGCCGTTCGGCCCGCTCAACGCCAGGTTCACGAGCAGCATGTCCATCGGCGTGTTGCCGACCCGCTCACCGATGCCGAGCGCCGTGCCGTGCAGCCGCGTCGCCCCGGCCTCCACGGCAGCCAGGCTATTGGCCACGGCCAGATCGCGATGCCTGTGCCAGTCGATCCCGACCGTCGCGCCGGATGCCGCGACGATCTCGCCGACGAATCGAACGACCGCGCGCGCACCCGCCGGCGTAGCATGCCCGACGGTGTCCGCGACACACACTCGACTCGCCCCGGCATTGATCGCCGTCCGGTAGAGGCGACGGAGTGTCTCGGGTTCGGCCCGCGTGGTGTCTTCGGTGACGTACATCACCGGCAGGCCTTCGCCTACCGCAAACCCGATCGACTCCTCGGTGTACCGGAGCAACTGATCCAGTGACCACCCCTCCACGTAATGTCGCACGGAACTGGAGCCGATGAAGGCGCCACCGTGCCCATGTGGATGTTGGCCAGGTCGCCATCCATCAAGTCCGCCACGATCCGCGACTCACCGGTCTCGAACACTGCCCTGGAATTTTTCGGCTCGTCTCAAATTTCGCGCCGGCGAGCGCGGCTCGATCGCGGCCGCGGCCCAGCTTGAATTCGAGCTGCCCTTCATCGTTCGCCAGCATGATGAAACCGCGCTCGGCACCGCTGACCGTGATCGCGGAGTCCATCACGAGCGCCAGCACATCATCGAGGACGCGGCCCGACCCGAGGGCATGCATCCCCTCGAGCAACGCCGCGATGTGCCGTAGGTCGGTGACCACCGTGGTCGTGTTGCGCTCGGGCTCTGTCTCCACGTCGCGCACGAGGAAGACGATCTCCGCGCCGCCGCCCCGCCCCAGCCGAATCTGGTCGCCGTGGTCGAGCGCCTGATCGGCGACCTCGGCGTCGTTGACGAAGGTGCCGTATCGCGACTTCAGATCCTAAACGTGAAAGGCGTCGTCCTTGCGGAAGATGACGGCGTGATCGCGAGACACCTCGGTCCCTTGCAGGCGCAGATCGTTCGATTCGCGCCGTCCAAGCGTGAACTCGGACTTGTCGATCGGCACGATCCGGCGCCCGAGACCGTCGGTGACTTTGAGTCGCGCGTCAGGCATGTTCCGTGTGTCTCGTCATCGAATGCGCCATGATAGCGTATCGCCGCTAGCAGGCTGCTGAAGAACCCGGGTATCGGGCTGTTTTCTTAAGCATCATGTGGGTAACGACCGCCCGACGACCGTGCGCACGGGTGTGCGCTGACCCCGATGAGGGGGCCGGCGACACGCGCGGCCGGCGATCAGGGACACGTCGCCTCCAGATTCCGCAGGCGGACCAAGTTATAGGCCGTGGCGGCGAAAGTGAGCTGCCACTCGACGAGTGGGACGCCGCGAGGCCGGAGCTTGCGCAAACCACCGACGGTCTGCCTCCACCCAAAGACCTGTTCCACGAGTTTTCGTTTCCGCTGACTCACGTGAGAACCCGCATGCCGGGTGGGCCGACCATCAATCGCCCGCCAGCGGACCTTCTGCGCCACGTGGGGCGTGACGTCCCGGACGCGGACATCGGCGACGAAGCTCGCCACATCGTAGCCCTTGTCTGCTCCGACCGTGCTGCCCGGCGGCGCGCTGGCCTCCAGCAACAGTGCCGCCGCCTCGCGTTCGGCGGTCCCCGTCGCGTGGGTCGCACAGACGTTGGCGACGAGCCCCTGCCGATTATCCAACAGCACGTGGCCCAGAGACGCCAGCTTCGCCTCCTTCCCTTGGCCCTTCCGATGCAGCATCGCCGCCGGATCAGTCGTCGACTGGTGCGTGTCGTTGCGCCGCCGCTCGCCGTGGAAGTCGACCGTGGGATTCCCGGGGTCATCGGGGGGCGCGCGCGGCGCGGCGTCCCGGCATCGGAAGCTCTTCAGGCTGGCCCAGGCTTCCAACTGCGTCCCGTCCACCGTGAAATGCTCGTCCGAGAGCAGACCGGCCGCCCGGGCGTGGGCCTGGACCGCATCAACGAAGGCGGCCGCGCCATCCCCCGCCAGCAGCCGGTCACGATTCTTGGTAAACGTCGTGGGATGCCAGACCGGGTCGTCCATATGCAAGCCGACGAACCAGCGGAACAGCAGGTTGTCGTTGAGCTCTTCCAGCAGCAGCCGTTCGCTCCGGATCGTGTACAGCACCTGCAGCAACAGGGCCCGCAACAATGGCTCAGGCGGGATCGACGGACGTCCCGTCTTGGCGTACAGGCCGGCGAACCTGCGCGACATCGTCTTCAGCGCGTGATCCGTCAGCGCGCGGACCGCGCGGAGCGGAGGATCGGCCGGCACGCGCTGTTCCGGCGACCGGTAACTGAACATGTGATGGGTCTGCTCATCGTGTCCGCGCATGAGGTGGCTCCCTTCAGCAATATTGGGAGCATGGGAGTACGCCGGGATCGATCTGTCGATCCCATTCCACGGACTTTTTCAGCAGCCTGCTAGAGGCGGTAACGCGCCTCACGGCCGACTGAGCCCCCAGAACAGGCTCAGGAGCCCGACGCCCGCGGCGACCCAGCCAATCGGACCCGGCGGCACCGAGTCGGCGACACCGCCCAGGCTGGCGCCGGCGGCCGCCAGCGCGACGGCACCCGCCATCACGAGCCCCCACCGTCGCCGGCGCAGCGTCGGGGGCTGACGCGAGGCCTGCACCGTGGCTTCGCCGCATCGGAAACAGATCAGCGCGCGCTCGGCAATCTCGGTCCCGCACTGCTCGCAGATCATCGCCCGCCCTCCCGGCCGGACCCCATCGGCTTCGCTATACTGAGCCGGTGATCCCGCTCCGTGACGTGATTCCGTCGCGCACGACGCCGGTCGTCACGATCCTCGTCATCGCCCTGAACGCGCTGGTCTTCCTGTACGAGCTCTCGCTCGGGCCGCGCGCGCAAGTGGCGTTCGTGCAGTTCTTCGGCGTCGTGCCAGCAGTGCTCGAACCGGCGACGCTCGTTACGTCGATGTTCCTGCACGGCGGATGGCTGCACGTTCTCGGAAACATGCTGTACCTGTGGATCTTCGGAGACAACGTCGAAGATCGCCTCGGGCATGGCCGCTTCGCCGTGTTTTACCTGATGTGCGGCCTAGCCGCGGCGCTGGCCCAGACGGTCATGTCGCCACACTCGATCGTACCGATAGTCGGCGCCAGCGGCGCGATCGCCGGGGTCATGGGCGCCTACTTCGTCATGTTTCCGCGCTCACGCGTGCTCACGCTGATTCCACTCGTCATCTTCTGGGAAGTCATCGAGCTCCCCGCCATTTTCTTCCTCGGATTCTGGTTCCTGATGCAGCTGGCCAGCGGCGTCGGAGCGCTGTCGGCCGCCACCCAGAGCGTCGGTGGCGTCGCGTTCTGGGCTCACGTGGCGGGCTTCGCCGCCGGCGCCGGCTCCACCGTCTTCTTCCGCCGGCCCGAGCGGCAGCGCGTCGAGTGGTGGAATCGCTGACACGGCCCGATCACGACCGATTGCGAATCTCACGCGACACCCGCGCGAGCTCCAGCAGGATTCGCTCAAGCTCGGCCGCGTAGGCGGGCGCGGGCATCTCGCCGCGCCGCGCTTTCAGCGCGTCCACCTCGGCTTCCAACGCCGTCCGCCGGGCCAGCAGCGAGGCGAGCGCCGGGTCGGACGCACGAACCGGATCGACCGGCCGATCCAGGAAGGTCCGGAGCGCGACCGTACCGTCAACACCCGGCTCGCCCGCTTCCTTGCCGACTCCATCACCGGTGTCGTCGAGAACCGGACGCTCGGTGGACAGCCGCCCCTGTTCCTCGTACCAGCGTCGAACGGCCGCACTCGCCGCGGTGAACCCCTCCCAGATGGACACACGTCCGTCCTTGTCGAAATCGCTCGACGCCTTGAACGCGTCTACGAAGAACTCGCCGAAACGGGTTTCGTACCGCTGCTCGGTGCTGTCGGTCGCCGTGATGACAATCCGACCCGGACCGGCCAACTGCTTGAGGAAGGGAAAGCTCGACGAGGTCGTGTTGGTGAAGACGAGCCGGCCGGGCAGCGGCTCCAGCAGGTCCCGCCACTCGGACGCCTCCAGATCGGGCCCGACGAGATTGAACTTAGCATCAATGCCGTCGAACGTGCCGTGTCCGATCAGCACGACCACCAGTGTCGCGTCGTCGCGCAGCCGCTCGGCCAAGGCCTCGACCGCCTGCCGCACGCCTTCGCGCGAGGCCCGCCCAACGCCTGGGCCAGGGGTCTCCGCCAGCACGTAGAGCGCCTCATCCTGGAAGTGCAGGTCCGTCCGAAGCGTCGTCACGAGCGCGGCACGCCAGGCGTCGTACCGCTCCGCATAGGGCGACCCCCCAGACGCCCCCGATACGATGAGCGCGAACCGCTCCTGCGCGACGACGACGACGGCGGCGACGCCCGGCGCGCTTAGGCCGGCCGCCACGGCCAGCCCGGCCAGCAGCAGGCGTCCGGTACGGATGCGCAGACCGTTCATCGCATTCCCCATTGACGCCGCAGCACCCACTCGGTGCTCGGCAGCAGCACCAGCAAGGCAAACATCCAGACGTTGTGCCACAGGTCGTGCCGCACCGACAGCGCCGGATCGGCCGAACTCGCGCGAAGCCGATCGGGCAATTCAGCCAAGGCGTCTTGGGCGACCAGGCCCCCGGTCGTCCCGGCCAGGCGCGCCAACGCCTCGTCGTTCCGGCGCGGATCCGTCAGCTCTCGATCGGCGCCGCCGACGAGCAGCCACGTCTCGGCACCGCCGAGCCTTGCCGCGCCCTGGTCCGCTCGCACCTCGATATGATAGACGCCGGACTGCCCCGGCGTGAATCGCGCGGCGTAGCGGCCCGACGCCGCGTCGACCAACGCGGGCCGCACCTCGTCCACGGTGCCGGTCGGGTCGGTGATCCGTACCGTGAGCGACGCATCAGGAACCGGCTCGTAGGTCGCGTCGCGGCTCGTCACCTCGATCCGTACGCCCTCATCGGCCACGGCGCCGCCTTCCACCGAGACGGTCACCGGATCGGGTGCCGTCTGGGCCAGCCAACGCACGGCCTGGCGCCAAAACGTGTCGTAGGTGTCGTCGTCGGACGACATCAGCATCTTCCACCGCCAGGAAGCCTCACCGGTGAACACCATGGCGCGACCCCGGCCGAACCGCTGCACCACCACCAGCGGATGCAACCCACGCGCGGCGCCGACGGTCCAGGCCAGCACCGACGCGCCTAGCCTCGGGTCGCCCAGGACGGCCACGGCAGCCAGCGCCGGCGCGAGGCGCCAACGCGCGCGGGTCGTGTCACTCGTCGCACCGAGCCGCATGATGGGGTGATGCGCGCCATCGGCTGTCAGCACCACCGCATACGGCTGCGACGCCTCGGCGGACGCGATCTCGGCGGATCGTCCGCTGGAGCTCAGCGGCAGCACGGGCTCGAGTGACGTGTTCACGAGCCCGCGCCCCGCGAAGGCCTGGGCGCCCAGGACGAGGAGGCCGCCGCCACGCCCCGCGACAAACTCCGCCGTCATCTCGAGCTGCTCCGGAGAAAGGAACTCCGGCGAGACATTCCCCAGCACCACGGTGTCGTAGAAGAACAGCGCCTGACGATGCTGGGGAAAGCCGGACGCCAGAGCCAGCAGACGATCGGAGTCGCCCTGGATGTAGAACGTGTCCTGGCCGCGGTCGTTCTCGCCTTTGCGCACGACCGAGTCGAGCTCGATCCCCGCATCCCGACCCCACGCGCGCTTGAGAAACGCATGCTCGTGGCCGGGTGCCCCTTCGACCAGCAGAATCCGACGCGGCCGGCCGGCCGGCGGCACGAGGAAGCGGCGCGAGTTGTTGTCTGGCGTCAGCTCGGCGTGGTCGGCTGGAATGTCCACCGTGTACAGCGTGGCCAGGTCCCGTTTTGGAGACACGCGAAACACGATGGGGATCGGCGCGCCGGACTCCGCCGGCGTCACGTGCTCGATCTGCACGAGCCGGCCATCCTCGAACAACCTCACCTCGAGCGGCGCATTCCCGAAGCCGTGGCTCACCACCGACACGGAGAGATCCACGATGGCATCCAACAGCGCCGGCGCGCCCGCGGTGACGGTCAGGACTTCCCGATCGCGCGCGATCGTGGCACTCCCGACGCCAACGGCGAACACGGGTGGGCCATCAGGGTCGCGCGGGACGTCCGGATCGCCACCCGTGTCGCCGCCGTCCGACACGATCACGATGCCGGCCACCGCCTGGCCGCGATACCGCTCGCGCACGCCATCCAGAGCGCCGGACAGATCACTGCGCCGCGCGTCGGCGTGCACGGCAGACGGCTCGAACGGCGCGAGCGTCTCTCCAAAGCTCAGCACGTCGACGTCGAACGCGCCGCCTAGCAACGGGACCAGCTCCCGCGCAACTAGGTCGGCCGCGTGATCGATCCGGCGCTTCCCATCGGCATCGACCAGCCGCATGCTGCGTGAGACGTCCACCAGAATCGGCACGACGGCATTGCGCCGGGCGGTGGACAGCTCGAGCCAGACCGGCCGCTGCAACATCAGAACGAGGAGCAACAGGAGGGCCGCCCGAAGCCCGATCAGCAGGGCCCGCTCACGCGGCGTCAACAACACGACGGGATTCGTGTAGGCGCGGACCGCGATCCACGCCGCGCCGGCCGTGAGGATCGCCAGCGCCCACCAGGGCATCAACGCGTCGAACGCCATCGTCATACATCGGCGGCGCCTCTGGGCGGCACCGTTAGTCTACGGTTAGGAGCCAGTCCAAGTATTCCCGCGGGCAGCTAAGGCCGCCTCCCGACAGCCAGCGCCTCGTAGTACGCCTCGACCAGCGCCCGATAGGCGTCCGGGACGCGATCGTCCGCGCCGGCGCTCAGGTGCCCGGTGAGTTCCTCGGCCTCGAGGAGCCGTTCCCGACTCGCTTCGAAACGCTCGAGCGCCACGCCGACATCGACTCGCAGCTCATCCCACCGTGCGAAATCCTGTTTGAACGCTTCGGTCCCCGGCGCCGAGCGCACGTCGCGCAGCCCCTGAGCCGCCGCGAGGCTCCCGGTGAGCGACGGGTTCTCGCGCCGCAGCCCGCCCAGCAGGTCCTCGGCCCGGCGGAGCTCGCGCTCGTACGCGTCGGCAAGTCGGGCCAGCTCACTGCGCTCATCGGCTGCGTCCGCACCCGGCTCGTCCGCATGCCCCACGTCATCTGCCTGCTCCAGCGCATCCAGCTGCCGCTCGAGATCCGCGAGACGCGCCCTGAGATCGCGCGCTCCGCCGAGCTCGGCCGACCACCGACGGGCATCCGCGCTGGCCTCGCCCGGCGCCTCGCCGATCTCCGAGGCGGCGCGCGCCATCACCTCGGCGAGCGCCTGCTCGGCCGTCGTCCGCCGTCGTCGCTCTTCCACCGAAGAGGCATCGACCGACTCGAAGGCTTCCCTGAACGCCTCGGCCGATTCCCGGAGCCGTTCGGCGACGCGCTCGCCCTCGAGCGTGCCGGCCGCCGCCTCGAGCGCCTGTTGCGTCGCTGGATCGCCCGCGGTTCGCGCCAGGGCCATTGCGGCACGCGCCAGCGTCTCGACACGACCGGCCATCCGCTGCTGTTGGTCGGCGAGACGTTGTCGCGCCTCGCGACTGGCCTCGCTCGCCTCGAGTTGCCCTGTCTCGCGCGCTACCTGGCGCTGAGCCTCGGCTAGTGCCTGCGCCTCCATCTCCAGCTCGGCGGCCGCCCGCCGGCGCTCCTCCGGATCGAGCGATCGGAGTTCCTGCTCGAGGCTCCGCAGCTGCATCAACGCCTGCTGGCCCTGCTCGCCCGCAGCGTCGAGATCCTCTCGCCTGAGCCCACTGGTTGCGCCGCGCATCGACTCGGAGATCTCCCGCATCCGCTCGCCGCCGCTCGCGCGGGCGGATCGATTCGACGCGTCGCCGGCCCGCTCACCCGACGCCTGACGGGCCGCCGCGGCCATCCGGTCCAGCACACGCACCAACTCTTCGACTTGCTGTCTGAGTTCGCTCTGCTCGCGCGTCAGCCGCTCCAGCTCCCGCTGAAACGCCTCCGGATCCAGCTCCGCCTGGCGGCGCGCTATGTCACGCTGCCGTCGACTCAAGGCGTCCTGGCGCTCGGCCAGCTCCCGCACCCGCGCCAGCGTTTCGCTTTCCGAGGTGGCGTTCTGCTGCCGTGCCGATGAGCGCGTCTCGTAGTTCGTCTTCTGCTGACGGCGCAGCTCCTGGTCGAAGAGCGCCGAGAGGTCCTGACCGGACCGTCCGGACCCGCCACCACCCGCCGCCTGCTGCTGACGGGCCACCTCGCGCCGCCTGACCTCGGCCAGGGCGTGCAGAAGCTGGTTCAGCGCCTCCATCTCGTGCGGCAGGGCGGTGCTGGTGTGAAGCCCGTCCAGTTCGGTCTGCGCCTCGCCCATGGCGCGAACCGCCAAGCTGAGCGGATCGCCGTCGGCCGCCCCGCCGCGCACCGGGCGGCCGCCCACTTCCTCCTCGACGTCCAGATCCTCCTCGGCTCTGAGCTTGAGCTCGCCCTGAGCTCGCGCTACCGTTCGCACGTCGTCGTCCAGCGCCGCGTCGGCCGGCCGGCGATCGAGTTTCCACGTCGCGACGATGACTTCCCGCTGCGCCGCCGCCAGGTCGGCGAGCCCCGTACCGCCGTCGCCGCTCTGCGACTGACTCTGCGCTTCGACGAATTCCTGCTCGAACGGTGCCACGTCTAGAAAGAAGATGTCGCTCCGGGTTTCGGTCGAAGCCTTGGCCCGGTTCTGGTCGAGTGCTCGTGCATAGTAGGTCACGAAGTCGCCCGGCTCGACGTCCAGATCCTCGATGTACAGGATGTGGGTCCCGGCGCGCGTCGTCGCCCCGACCGAGCCGGGCAGCAGTACCGCCTGCTCCTCGCCGCCACGCACCGCGTAGACCAACTCGAATCGCTCGAGTCCATAATCGTCGTCGGCCCGCGCCTCGATCGTCACTTCCTCTAGCGGGGTGACTGACCGGTCTCCCGCCGGCCGGAGGATCCGCACGTCCGGCGAACGATCGTCGATCGCCCGGATGAAGTACTGCATCTCACCCGGATTACTCAGTCCGTCGGCGTCGGAGAGCGCCACGCGGTAGGTGTCGTCTGCCAACACCTCGAAGACGCCGGTCAGCGTCACATCGTCGCGGGAGGTGAATGCGATGCGCGAGCCATCGGCCAGCACCATGGCTCCGTCGGCGACCGGCTTGTCGGCGTGCACGATGAGGGTCACGCCCGTCCCGGCCGGCGCGTAGATGTCGCCGCCGTCGAGTTCGACTCGACGGTCGAGGCCGGTGAACGCCGGGTAGTCATATTCGACGTCGATCCGATTCACGTGCGGCAAGACGAGCGCGTCGACCGCGTACTCGGCCGACCGCGCGCGGGCCGCGACGACGCGATACCGGAAGCTCTCGAGGATTGACACGAAATCGAACTGAAAGCCGTCCTCGACCGGCTGCATCTCGATGCCGCGCCACTCACCGCTCGACTCGACCTGCAGCAGCACCCGCGTCCGACCGGACGCGTCCGCGATGCCGGAAATGTGAGCCCGCACCTGCAAGGGCTGGCCCGCGATGACCCGCGCGTTGCCCGGAAGCACCTCGATCCGGATCGTGCTCGGGAAGGCGTAGAGCCACGCTGCCCCGGCGGCACGGCGCGCCGGTTCGGCAGCCACGCCGAACACGACGGCCAGGGCGACCCCACTCGCGGCGCCGTAGCCGATCGCCCGCCGCACGCGCGCCCGCGCCACCACCCGATCCAGCACGATGCGCTGCACCTGGCGCGCCGCGTCGGCGATCATCAAGGCATGCACGCCGGACGCCGTCGGGCGGTCGCCCAGCTCGGCGGCGCTGGCCAGCCGATCTTCGAGCTCCGGCACCTGCTCCTCGACGAACCGCGCGACCTGCCGCACCGTCGGCAACCGTCGCAGCGGCCACAGGACCCACGCGGCGTAGGCGGTCGCCGCCAGCGACGCCGTGAGCGCCATGACGATCAGAGGAAGATCCGACGGCAGCCACACCCGATCGACGATGACCGCGGCCAGGACGATCGCGCCGCCACCGGCCGCCGCGCTGGCCCCGGCACGCAGCATGGCCGTCACCGTCCAGCGGCGCCTGACACGCGCGAGGAACGCCTGCACCTCGACCTGCTGACGGCTCATCGATTCATCCCATCCGCCGACCGATCAGACTCTCGGCCGCCAACGCCAGGCCCATCAACCCCAGTCCATAGCGCCAATACCTTTGGTCACGCTCGCGATCGTGCTCCACGCCGCCGGCCGCCGCGCCGGACGTGCCCCTGACGCGCTCGACCGCCGCGCCGAACTCCCCGACCGACATCCGCGCTGGATCGGACTCCCGGCGGTCCACGTTGACCGCCACGCGTAGCCCGCTCGCGCCGAGCGTCACGAAGCCCGGCCCCTGCCCGGCCTCGGCGGCCATCTCGCCGACCAGCCGTTCTCGCGGATACGCGCGATCCCCGGCCAGGTACTTCGTCACTTCATGCACGAACGGCACGAACATCGGATGGCGCGGAAAGTCGTTCCACACGTCGTCCAGGTCCGACCCGAACACCAGCAGTCGCCCCGCACCGACCCGGTGCTCCACCAGTGCCGCTGTCCCGTCACTGAACTGCGCCAGCACCCGACCAGAATCGGGCACGTCGAGCGCGCGCGTCTGTGTGTACCGCACCTGCGCCACGTTGCCCAGGCGCTGGCCGAACGCGTAAAAGACCGGGTGCCGATCGTCGGCCGGCACCAGCCGCCGCTCCACCGCCTCATCGGACGCTACCGGCTCACCGACGCCACCGAACCCGGACAGCATCACGGGCTCCATCGACGGCCCAGCCAGCACGAAGACTCCTCCGCCGGCGTCGGTAAACCTGTCAATCGCCGCGAGGCTGCGCCGATCGAGGCCGCGGCTGGTCAGCAGCACCACGACGGCCGGCGGCGCCTCACCGTCCAGCGCGGTCACGAGACTGCTCGTGGCCAACCCCCGCACCTCGAACTGCTCGGCGGCGCGACCCGCCGTGAGCGCCTGCTCAAGGTACAACGCGTCCTCCGCCAGATCGCCCGATGCGGTCACGACCGCGACCGACAGCGGCGCCGGAGGGGCCAGCAGCACGTGACGAGCATCGTCTGCCGCGTATCCCTCCCCGTCCTCCACCAGGACGCTGGCCTCGCCGCGACTCGGCAGCACGACGGGAAAGACCGCCTCGCCGCTCACGCCAGCCGGCACGGTGACCGACGTCCGGTCGACCTCCGTACCATCGAGGAGCAGGCGCACCTCCACCCTTCGGCTCTCGACCCCACCGTTGAGAATATCGGCGGTCGTGCTCGATGACTCCGGCCGTACGGCCGTGACCGCCAGGTTGCCCGCCGGGGACTCGACGACGACGGGCTCGACCGCAATGCGGCGCGGCACCCCGTCGTGCCCCTGGTACGCCCAGCCGCTACGCTGCAGGTCGGTCACGACGACGATCCGGCCCTCACCCGCGCCGATCACCTGCGCCGCCAAGGCGAGACCCGATCCATAGCGCGTCGCGCCGGCGCCAGGCGACAGCCGGCCGATCGCCGTGATGGCCGTCTGGCGATCGGCAGACGCCTCGGACGCCAGCTCCGCCGTGTCGTCGAAGGCGACGATGGCCACCGCGTGCCCGGACGGCGCCGACCGCACGGCCTCCACGGCGAGCGCACGCGCCCGATCGAACTGTCCGGACGCCGACAGGCTGAACGAGCGATCGACCGCCACGACGGTCACGCCGCCGCCAACCGCGCCCGCGACGTAGGGGCGCGCAAACGCCACCGCCAGCAGCACGATGGCGCCGACCCGCAACGCCAGCAGCAGGAGCTCACGGAGCCGTCGGCGCGACGCCCGCTCGACCGGTGTGCGCTTGATCAGAAACACGGTCGCGAACGCCCGCCGCGCAGTCGTGTCCCGCTTCAGGAGATGCAGCAGGATCGGCACGGCCGCCGCGGCTATCCCCGCCAGAAACACCGGCACGAGAAATGACAGACCAAACATACAATGTTACCCGCCGCCGGCCCCTTACTGATGCCGGCTACGCGTCGCCAGATACCTCATCAGCGCAAAATCCAGCGGATGCGACGTGTCGACCAGGTGGTAGTCGACACCGACCGACAGCAGCTCGCGCTCGTAGCGCCCTACCAGCGTCTGGATCTCCCGCAAGTAGTGATCGCGCACCTGGAGCGGCGCCGCCAGGACCTCGTCATCGGTCTCGATGTCGCGAAATCGCGTCACACGGTCGAACGGAAACGTCAGCTCGTCGTAGTCGAGCAACTGAAAGACGATGACGTCGGCGCCCCGAAAGCGCAGGTGCTTCAACCCCTCGATGATCTGGTCCGGGTCGTCCAGTAAGTCGGACAGCAGCACCACGACGCCACGCTTGACCAGCGCGTCGGCGAGCTGGTGCAGTGGCTTCGACACGTTCGAGCGCCGACCGGGCGCCAGGGCATCCAACGCGAGCAGCACCGCGCGCAACTGCCCAGGCCGCGCGCTGGCTGTCACGCGCATCACGATGTCGTCGTCGAACGCCATGAAGCCGACGGCGTCGCGCTGGCGGTTCATCAAATAGGCCAGCGACGCTGCCAGGAAGGAGCCGTACGACAGCTTGCTGACCTCGGCGGCACCGTACCCCATCGACCCGCTCACATCCAGCAGAAGGTGGCACTCGACGTTCGTCTCTTCCTCGAATTTCTTGACGTAGTACCGGTCGCTGCGCGCGTAGACCTTCCAGTCGATCGTGGAGAGGTCGTCGCCCGGCAGGTATTGCCGGTACTCGGCGAACTCGACGCTGAACCCCTTGAACGGACTGCGGTGCAGCCCGGACAGAAAGCCTTCGACCACCGTGCGCGCCCTGAGCTCCATCGATCCGATGCGCGCGATGATGCTCGGGTTGAGAAACCGCAGCTCGCCGCCCGCCGCGCCCACCGGCATCTACATGTCGCTCCGCGGCGGCGGGATCGCCTCGATCAACCGCGCCACCAGCTTGTCGGAATCGATCTTCTCGGATTCGGCGTAGAAGTTCGTGATCACCCGGTGCCGGAGGATGGGCGGCGCGAGCGCGACGACGTCCGCCACCGCCACATGGAACCGTCCGTGCATCAGCGCGCGCCCCTTCCCCCCGAGGATCAACGACTGTGATGCGCGCAAGCCGGCGCCCCACTTGACCCACCGCTGCACGAAATCGAGGTTCGCGCCCCGGCCGGGCCGGGACGCGTCAACCAGACGCACGGCATAACGGGCAATGTCCTCCGACACGTAGACCTGGCGAATCAGCTTCTGAAAGTCCACGATGTCGGAGCCGCGCAGGACGCAGGAGGGCGACTCGCGGCCAGTGCCGGTCGTCTCGGTCACGACGCGCACTTCCTCGTCCTCCGACAGATAGGGCATGACGATGTTGAACATGAACCGGTCGAGCTGCGCCTCCGGAAGCGGATACGTGCCCTCGAGCTCGATCGGATTCTGCGTCGCGAGCACGAAGAACGGCCGCTCGAGCGGATACGTCCGGCCCGCCGCGGTGACATGGTACTCCTGCATCGCCTCGAGGAGCGCGGCCTGGGTCTTCGGCGGGGTACGGTTAATCTCATCGGCCAGGAGAATCTGCGCGAAGATCGGCCCCTTGACGAAGCGCAGCGCCCGATGCCCACTCTCCTCGTCCAGGATCTCCGTGCCCGTGATGTCGGCCGGCATCAAATCCGGCGTGAACTGGATCCGGCGGAACGCGAGGTCCAGGATTTCTCCCAGCGTCTTGATGAGCAGCGTCTTGGCCAGGCCGGGCACGCCGGTAATCAAACAGTGACCGCCGGTGAAGAGCGCGATCAGCACCTGATCGAGGCACTCGTCCTGACCGACGATCACCTTCCGGATTTCGGCCAGGATCTGCTCCCGGCCGCGCGTGACGCGCTCGGCCAGTTCGGCCGCGGTGGCTTCGGACATGGTTTCCATAACGCCGCTCGTTTCTCCCGCGAGCGCGCTAGCGCGCTGTCGCTGTGGACCGGAGCCTTAGGACCCTCAGTGGGTCAGGGCGTAGATGATCTCGTTGACCATCATCCGGTATGACTGCAAAGTGTACCTGATATAACCGGGGTACTCTTCGGCGTTCGACCACTCCCAGCCGTCGCCCATGTCGGTATTCCAGTTGATGAGCATCATCGGCCGGCCGTTGTCGTCCAGCACGGCGCGGAGTCGTGGCACGAAGCCACCCTTCTCCCAGGTCCGCCCGCTGAAGAACGCGCCGAGACCAGGAATCTGCGGATACTTGTCGATCGTGTAGAAGCAGCTGAAGATCGGATGATCCGGTTCGAGGTCGACGATCTCCCGTCCCGGAACGACCGGCGAGATCTGCTCCACGAAGTGGTCCCACTCGAGCGGACCGTGAAAATCGTCGAACGTGATCGTCCCGCCGCGCAGGAGGAACTCCCGCAGGATTTCAACTTCATCGGCGCGCAGCTCCAGGTTCCCCGGCTCCACGAAGTACAGCCACGGGTAGTCCCAGAGGCGCTGGTCGTCCAGCGTGAGCACGATCGGGTCGTGTACCTGAATCGACGTGATTCGATCGAGACGCCGCGCCAGATTCTGCTCCGCCGCCGGCGCGTCGATCGCCCAGGGCTCGTTCCAGTACTGACGGAATCTGGCCTCGTCGAGCGACAAGGAGTTGTAGCGGACCCGGACAAAGGTCCATTCCAATCCGGCAAACCCATCACCGGACAGGATCGGCACCTGGGCGGCGACGCGCGCCGCCAGCGGCTGCGCGAGCAGGCCCGCGCCAACCATGGCCGCCAGGACGCACACCGCTTTCAGCACGCGGCCCAACAGCCCGGTCACGGCACCTCCCCGACGGCGCGAAGTAGAAGATCCTGCGCCCGCTCGTACGACGGGGCAATCTCGAGAGCGGCCAGCGCCTGCCGTTTCGCTTCGTCCAGTGCGCCGGCACGCAGCAAACTCTCCGCCAGGTTGCAGTGCGCGACGACGGTGTCGATCGGCCCCGCCGCCAGCGCCGCACGAAACTCCCTGATCGCCACGTCGACATCGCCGCGCTCCAGTGCCAGGCGCCCGAGCGCGCCGTGCGGCACCGCGTCGAACGGATCGATGCCGACGATCCGCTCGTAGGCGAGCGCTTGATACTCGCGATGGCTCGTTTCCTCGGCCAGCGCCGCGAGCCGCCGCGCGGCCTCGATGTTAGTATGGTCGTAGGCCAGCAGGCCGGCCAGGTGGTCCATGGCCCGGTCCCGCCGCTGCAGCGTGATCGCAATCTCCGCCAGGAGCGTCCGTGGGCTATTCGGACCGGTCACGATCGGCACCAGCACCAACGCTCGCTCCAGCACCTCGACCGCTTTGTCGAGCTCGCCGGCGGCATGCAGCGCCTTGCCGAAGGTCACCTGAGCGGGGTAGCTGCCCGGATACGTACTCGCCAGGGCGCGGAGCATGTCGAGCTGATTGTCGGCCGCCGGCAGCTCTCCTGACACCGGCTGGCGTATGGCGCGCCGCAGCGCCCCAAACCGATCCTCCAGCGCCGTGTCGAACGTGTCCTGAAGATCGTTCAGATCGACGCCCGCCGCCCGATCGAGCGCCGCGTCGGTGTCGACCCCTTCCCCGTAGGCGCGCAGCAACTCGGGTAACACCGTTTCGCCGTAGAGCTCGACCAAATGCTCGACGAGCAACGACGCTTCGTAGTACGCGAGCGAAATCGTCTCCGGCTTCGTGAAACCGGCGTTGAGATCCCGAAGCAGGAGCGTCTCGCCAGCCTCCATTGCCTGCGCGAACGTCAACTCCATGTCGCGCCCCCACGCCGGCTCCTTCTGGCCTTCCTCGTAGACGGAAATCCCCTCGGTCAGCCAGCGCGGCACGCGGTTGTTCGACATCTGGAGCGTGATGACGTGCGCCATCTCGTGCCAGAGCGTCGCCTGCCAGTTGAAGGTGCCCGGCGGTCGGGCGCGCGGCGAGTCGAGCGTGACGACCCGTCCGAAGCAGGCCCCCAGGGCGCCGATCATGCCTGGGAGGCCGACGTTGCGCACGGCGAAGTCGTCGTGCCGCGGAAACACTTCGACCAGGATCGGCCCGGTCGGGGAGAAGCCGTACCCGGCCGACAGCGTCTCGAGCGCCTCCGCGGCAAGTGACACGATGTAGTCGCCCAAGACCGGCGCCTCGTCGGGGTGGAGCCGCACGACGAGATCGCCGTCCCGGATCGTGTCGAACTCGTCCACCGCGTCGAGCATCCTGAGCAGGTTGAACGTGACGACGTCGAACGGATCGGTCTCGAACGACTGCTCCAACGTCTGCCGCGCGCCGGCCTCGTCGCCAGTTCGCAGCAGGTGCATGCCGAGCTCCGCCTGCGCCCGCGAGTTGCCCGGCGTGAGCGCGAGCGCCTGCCGGACCAGCACCACCGCCTCGTCGAACCGGTAGTGACTGGCCGCCTGCGCGCCGGTCACGCGATAGACCTCGCCGAAGCGCGGGTTGATCGCCAGCACGCGCTCGACCTCGGCCTCGAACGTTTCGAGACGGTCGTCGAGGTAGGCGATCGCCGCGCGCAGCGAGTGCGCCTCCAGGCTCGACGGGTTGATCTCCAGCGCGCGCGCGATCGCGGTTTCGGCTTCCGCGTATCGCCGCGCGTCGAGCGCCAGCTCGGCCAGCAGCACATGCGCCGGCACGTAGGCGTCGTCGATCTCCAGGGCGCGCTGGGCGGCCTCGGCGGCCGCCGGGGGATTCTCATCCGCAAGCGCCCGGGCCAAGCCTAGGTGCGCGGGCACCCACTGCGGATCGGTGGCCAGCGCGGTCTGGAACGATCGCACCGCGTCCTGCTTGTTGTACTTATCGAGGAACAGCTCGCCCCAGGCGGTGTTAATCGCCGGGTCCTGCGCCGAGATCGACGCCGCCTGCCGGAAGTACCGATTGGCGTCGCGAGAGCGGCCGAGCGCTTGGGCCGCTTCCGCCACCCGCAGCAGCTCGATGTCCACGCGGCGCTGCGCGGCCGTTCCGAGGATCGGCGCTAGACTGGTTAGGGCCTCGTCCGGCCGGCCGAGCCGGGCCATCAACCGCCCGAGCTCGAACGCGGCAGCGCCGGTCGGGTCGCCCCCCGCGGCCGGCACGAGGAGGCGCTCGGCCTCGGCGTAGTCCCCCACCAGGACGGCGAGACGGGCACGAACGGCCACGCCGTCCGGATCGTTGACCCCGCGCGCGTCGGCGAGCCGCCGGGCCTCAGCGCTGTCGCCATGCGCCAGCGCCCGTCGCGCGGCACGCAGGAACTCGTGACGCTCTGCGGTGTCGGTGATGGCGGCAGACTGCGCGGCACCCGGTTGCGCGGCCGCCAGCAGCTCGTAGTGAACGTCGTGCGTCGCACCGAATGCAGCGGGACTTTCACCACGGGCTGCCAAGCCCGGTGCGCACCACGCAAGCGCGGCGACGCACGTGGTGGAGAGCAGCGCTCGAGACAGCCGCGACGCCCCGTGACGGCGCAACCCTTGGCATGGCAAACGCATGCTACGAATAGTTCGATTATACCTGCCGGCAACCGGCAACACTAGTCGCCCCCAACGCGCGCTCCTCGACGCGAATGCGACGTGCGAGCAACCAGCCAAAGCCGGCCCAGACCGGCAGCGCGCTCCAGGTGGCACCCATCAGCGCGGCCATGCCGACCAGTTCGCCGACAACAGCCAGATAGTTCGGATGCGACACGTATCGGTAGGGGCCCGTGCCCACGAGCGACACGCCGGGCAGCACGAGCACTCGGAAGGTCCAGCGTTCGCCCAGCGCGGCCATCGCCCAGCCCTTGAGCGCCTTGGCCGCGATGAAGATGGCGAGCCCGGGGCCCCACCACTTGGCGTCCGGCATCCCGCGCACGAGTCCTTCAGCGGTCAGGACGACAAAGGCTGCCGGGTACGCGACCCGCATCACGCGAAACAGATCGTCCGACGGCTCGAGCGCGCCACGTGACCGCAGCCGGCACTCGTGCCGCGCCGACACCCAAGTCTCACCGATCATAATCGCGCCGACCGCACTGAGAATCGCCAGGGGCAACATCGGGAGCGTCGGATCGGCTGGCTCGTTAGTGTTAGACCGACGCGGTCAGTACGCCGCGACCAGTCGCACGTCGCCCGCCGCGCAAATGACGGCGCGCAGGACGCTGGGCGCCACCCGCGCGCCGATGGCACCGAGGCCGACGCCCGCACCGGACCCCACGAGACGGCGGAGCATGCGATTGAATCGCCACTTGCCCCTGAACTCGGCTCGGCGAGCCGCGGTGAGCCAGCCGTGCGCCGACGCGCCGCCCTCGAGCGCCCGGAGCGCTGCCTGCGCCGCCAGCTCCGCGCCTCGCACGGCGAACCGCAGCCCGTCGCCCGTCATCGAATCGACGAACCCGGCCGCGTCACCGGCCAGCAGCAGCCCGTCACAACCGGCCACCGGCGCATCCACCGCGAGCGGACCTAGGGTCATGGCCGGCGTGGCTTGCCTGGCCGACCGCACCCGATCCGCCAGGGCCGGATCGCGCTCGAGCGCCGAGCGGAGCAACTGCGTCGGCCGGCGCCAGGCCGCCGAGGCGGATGCCACGACGCAGACGTTTGCCGTCTGGCCGTCGAGCGGCGCCACGCCGACGTAGTAGCCTGGGCGAACGTGCATCTCGCCGAACGACGACAGGTCGGCCACCCCGTCGAAATACGCTGCGACCGCCCAGCGACGAGGCCGCGCCGGATGCCGCGCTAACCCCAAACCGAAGGCCGTAAGCGAATGCCGGCCGTCGGCGGCGATGGTGACCGGCGCTCTCAGCTCCCGGCGGCGCCCGTGCGCTCCGCCAACGACGATGCCTCGCACGATCGGATCACCAGCCTGTGTCTCGACGAGCGCGCCCTGGACGGTCACCCCCTCGTCGAACTCGGCGCCGGCCGTGACCGCTTGCTCCAGCAGATACTGATCGACGTGCCGTCGGGAGACGGCGATCCCCGCGAGGCCGTTAGGATAGGCGCCCGCGATCCGCTGACCGCTCGCGGTCGTCACCACCATACCGTTCAGCGGCCGGGCACGGCGGAGCGGGCCCTAGTCGGCGCCCAGCCGTCGAAGGATCGACAGCGTGCCAGGATTGATCGTGTCACCACAGAGCTTGTCCCTCGGGAAGCGGGCACGATCCACCATCGCCACGCGCACGCCGGCGCGGGCCAGCGTCAACGCCGCGATCGCGCCGGCCGGACCGGCGCCAACGACCAGCACGTCGGGAGGCCTCACGCCGCCCCCAGGACGAGGGCGCTGTTCTTCGAGCCAAAGCCGAGGCAGTTACAGAGCGCCGCGCCGGCCGTGACGGCGCGCCCCTCGTTCGGAATCACGTCGAGGTCGCAGGCCGGATCCGGATCGACTTGGTTGATCGTCGGCGGCAGGAACCCCTCCGCCAGCGCGAACGCGGCCGTCACGACGCCGGCCGCGCCGCTCGCCCCCTGCGGATGCCCGATCATCGACTTCGTCGAGGAGCCGGGTACCCGGTCGGCCGGCCGGCCGAACAGCGTCCGGACGCACCGGGCCTCGATGGCATCGTTCATCACGGTCGAGGTCCCGTGAAAGTTGACGTAGCCGACCTCCTCGAGACACCGGCCCGCCCTGCGGAGCGCCTGACGCATCGCGGCGACGATCTGCTCCCCGGCCGGATCCATCTGGACGCGATGGTAGGCGTCGCAAGTCGAACCGTAGCCGTCGACCGTCGCGTAGATCCGGGCACCTCGCGCCCGGGCTCGCGCTTCCCGCTCGAGGACCATCATCCAGGCGCCCTCTCCCAGAACGAAGCCGTCTCGGCCGCGGTCGAACGGGCGCGACGCCGACGCCGGTGCGTCATTGTACCGCGTGGACACCGCGCGCATACGCGCAAACCCGAACAGCATGCCGCGGGTCACGCACGCGTCGACGCCACCGGTCAGCAGGACGTCGGCATCGCCCACGCGCACGAGGCCCGCCGCATAGCCGATCGCGTCGGTCGAACTGGTGCAACCGGTAGACATGACGTGACTGATCCCGCGGAGGCCCAGCGCGATCGAAATTTCACTCGACACCATCCCGACGATCGACACGGGAATGGCGTAGGGCGTGACCCGCTTCTCGTTGCCGCCGAAGAAGGCGGCATACTGCTGCTCGGCGACGTCGATGCCACCAGCGCCGCTGCCGATGAGCACGCCGCCGGGGCCACCCGGCGCCAGGCCGGCATCCGCCCAGGCTTCGCGAGCAGCGGCGACCGCGAGGCGCGAGGCCTTGGAGTAGCGACGCGGATCGGCGTGCGTGGCGCCGCTGCTGACCAGGCTCGACGCGGTCAGGGAATCGACCGTCGACGACGGGACGGCGGCGGCGATTCGGCAGGGCATGGCCGAGACGTCGAACGCGTCCACCCGGCGAACACCGCTGCGCCCGGCGCGCACCGCACGCCAGAAGCAGCGGGCGCCTGCGCCGAAGGGCGAGACGACGCCGAGGCCGGTGACGGCGACGCGCGGTGTCGATCGCGAAGACAATGGACGGTCCGAGTGTTCAGACGCCTTCCGGCACGGCGGGAAGACGGACCTTAATCGTTAGAAGAAGGCGACCGACTGATGCGAGGGTATATCGAACCGGCTGCGGCAACGGGTGCAGACGACCTTGTCATCCACCCGTACCATGTAATCGCGCAGCTTCTTGAACATCGCGTGATCGCGCTCGTCGGCGCCGCGCGGCGGCCGGTCTTTCTTCACGCGGCGAATCCAGCGCACCTGGTACTCGCCGCGATGGCGGCACCGGGGACAAGTGTACGTCGCTGGCTTCGACTCCTTCGTTTCGTTGAAGAACTCCCGTTCGTGCAGCGCCACAGGCAGTCAGTCCTTGACGCAGGTCACCAGCGACCAGATGCGCGGCACGTTGACTTTCTCGATCGACACCGGGTCGAGATCCGCCTGCGCCAGGAACGCCCGCAGATCGAGGTCCGCCTTGAAGCCCACGTGCACCGTCACCGGCGACAGCATCCGTTCTATTCGCGCCAGCCACCGATGCTCTGAGAGGAAGTGGTTCAGGACGACGATCCGCCCACCCGGCCGGCAGACGCGCTGCATCTCCTTCACGACGGCGATCGGATCCGAGACGACGCTGATCACGTAGGGCGCGTAGACCAGGTCGAACGATTCGTCGGGAAATCGTAGTTTGGTCGCATCCATCTGCTGCAGCCGCACGCTGTGCACGCCGTGCCGCTCCAGGCGCCGCTGGGCTCGCTCGAGCATCGAGTCCGACAGGTCAATGCCGGTGACGATGCAGTTGTCAGGATACAGGACCGCGTTGAGCCCGGTGCCCACGCCGACCTCCAAGACCTCGTCTCCCGGCTGAATAGCCAGGCGCTTGATCGTCTGGAGACGCCCGGCGTGCAGGGTCCATCCGAACAGCAGGTCGTCGACCGACGAAATGCGCTCGTAGACGGCCCTGACGAAGCTCGTCTCGACGACCACGGCCGACAGCGCCCGAGTGCCCGCGTCGGATGAGACGACGAGGTCGTCACCCGCGATCGGCTGCTCACCGAAAAGAGAAACCACTCCGCGCCTCCGTCCTGCGTGAAACGCCACACGCCGCAGCCGGCTGAAAGGAGGCCAAGCTGCCCGCGCACACTTCCCCCGATGACACGAGCGAAAGATTCACGACTATAACTCGTTGATGCGCAAGGGGCAAGGCACACGCTCCCTCGTGAGGGCCCTTCGGACGAAGCGAAGCCGAAGCCCAGCCCCTACCCAATCCGGTGCACGCTACTACAAGACCCTGCCTAACTTGTTCCATGGAAAGGTGTTTCGGTGCGCGATCTGTTTGACAGTCCTCCGGGGCGCCGGTATGATTTTTCTGGGCGTTACCTGATCGACCGTGCCAGAACAGGCGAGATTTCTCACCGACACCCAACTGCTGCTCACCACGCTGATGGTGAAACTGGCGGTCGTCGCCGTCGTGGCGACGATGCTGGTCCGATTCCGTTGGTTTCGCCGTCTGCTCCTGACCGAGCGCCGGGCCTGGCGTGAACGTCTCATTTTCGCCTTCGCCTTCGGGGTGCCGGTCAGCACCGGGGTCATCTCGCGGCTCCTGCTCAACTACGACGCCGCAGACCTGACACTCGCCGGGGCGTTCATCGCCGGCCTCATCGCCGGTCCGTACACGGGTGTGATTGTCGGATCGCTCGCCGGTGTCCCGACCTTGATCGCGGGAGAGTTCATCGCGCTGCCGTTCGCCATCGGGTGCGGCTTCGCCGGCGGGGGCCTGCGCGAGATCTGCCCGAAGGAAGCCATCTGGCAGTTTTCCCCCTTTGTCTTTCCCGGCCTGCGCCGGCGCGCCTGGCGGTTCGTGCGATCGTTCGAGATCGATTGGCAGGTGCCACTGCTGACCGCACCGCTGGGATTGGAACTGCTCCGCCAGGCGCTGGGCTACCGCTTCGGTGGGCGCCTCTTCTACCTCGAAGCCACGACGCCGACCATGTGGGTGTTGACCTTGCTGGCAGTCGTCCTGTCGGTGGCGGTGCCCATCAAGATCTGGAACAGCGCCCGAATCGAGCACCGGCTGCAGGAACAGGACAAACTCCTGATGACGGCGAGGCTCGAGGCGCTCGCGAGCCAGATCAACCCGCACTTCCTGTTCAACACGCTGACCTCGGTCTCCTCGCTCATTCGCTCGCAGCCCGATGAGGCGCGGGTCGTGATCACCAAGCTGGCCGCGCTGCTGCGGCGGCTGCTGCAGAGCCGCGATCACTTCGTCAGCCTGCGAGAGGAGCTCGCGTCGATCGACGAATACCTGGACATCGAATCGGTCCGATTCGGCTCGAACCTCGTCGTGGACAAACAGATCAGCGCCGACACGCTGAACGTGATCGTGCCCAGCATGATCCTGCAGCCGCTGGTCGAAAACTCCATCAAGCACGGCCTGTCGCCCAAGGTCGGCCCGGGGCATCTCACGATTCGCAGTGTCCGCAAGAACGGTCATGCCGTCATCGAGGTCATCGACGACGGCACCGGCATCCCGCCAGACCCGACCGTTCACCCTACCTCGACGGGCGGCATCGGGCTGAAAAACGTGAATGAGCGATTGCGTGTCATCTACGGCGCAAACTACCAACTCAAGCTCGACAGCAGGCCGGGCCAGGGCACCTGCGCCCGCATCGAGATTCCAGAACTGGTGGCGGCCGACGAGGTGACGGCCTAATGGATCTGCAGACCGTCGTCGCCGACGACGAACAACTCGCCCGCGAGGAACTGTGCTACCTCCTGGACCAGTTCGACGGCGTGACCGTCGTGGGGCAAGCGGGAGACGGCCCGGAGGCACTGCGGCTCGTCGGCAAGCTCGAGCCCGGCCTGGTCCTCCTGGACGTCCAGATGCCTGGGCTCACCGGGTTCGAGGTGGCGCGGGAACTGGTCGCCCAGCAGGCCCGCTCACAGATCGTCTTCGTCACGGCCTACGACCAGCACGCCCTCGAGGCGTTCGACGTCAACGCCGTCGATTACCTCCTCAAGCCGGTTGAAGCCGCGCGGCTGGAGCAGGCGGTGAATCGCGTGAAGCGGCGCTTGACTCCGGCCCAGCGGGCGCTTGCCAACGAGGAACTGGAACGCCTGGTGGACCTAGTCGCCAGGAAGCAGACCCGGCGCGAGCGCGTGGCGGTCAAGGTGGACGATCGATTCGTGCTGGTGACGGCGGATGACATAATTTACGTGTCGGTCATCGACGATGCGATTACACTGGTCACATCGAGCCTCGTGGGCACATCGAACCACCGGACGCTCGACGAGTTGCAGGCGCATCTGGATCCCGCCGTGTTTTGGCGCGTGCACCGGGCGCACCTGGTGAACATCAACAAGGTCAATGAAATCGTCCCGTGGTTCAGCCGGAACTACATCCTGCGCATGAAGGACGGCAAGGCCACCGAAATCCCGGTCAGCCGCTCGCACACCAAGCGGCTGCGCGAGTATTTGAACCTCTGAGTCCTAGACCCTAGACCATGACGGACACGACCTCCCCTCCCGATCGCTGGCGCGCCCCTGACTGGCCGTCGGCCTCCCCGAATGACCCGCCAGCGGCGGGCGATCCGTCGACGCCGCCCCCTCCGATCGTCACGCCTGCACCGGCGGGCGCGGACGAGTCACCAAAAGGGCCGACTCTGCTGTCCAGATTGGCGCAAGAGTTCGTCGCATGGCTCAAGACGCTGGCCTCGGCAGCCGTCTACGCCACGCTCATCGTCACGTTCGGCTTCCAGGTGGCCCGCGTGGAGGGCCTGAGCATGGCGCCGACCCTGGCCGATCAGGATCGCTTGATCGTGAACAAGCTGCTCTACCGGCTGGTGGCGCCGCGGCGCAGCGACATCGTCATGCTCTACTACCCCGTCGACCCGGATAAGTCGTTCGTGAAGCGGGTCATCGGGGAAGAGGGCGACACCGTCCGGATCGACAACGGCCGAGTCTTCGTCAACGACGTGCCGGTTCGCGACGAGTACGTCCCACCCGACTTCCGGAGCTACGAGGACTACGGCCCGCAGATCGTCCCGGAGGGCTACTACTTCGTGATGGGCGACCATCGGAACAACAGCTCCGACAGCAGGCACTGGGGCATGGTGCCGAAGAGGTACATCATCGGCAAAGTGCAGCTCCGGTGGTGGCCGATCCCGACCGCGCGGCTCTTCTAATGTTTGTAGCCCTGAACGCCTGCGACGTCGCTAGCGGTAGAGCGCTTCGATCGTATCCTGCCAGCGGGCTGCCACGACCCGTCGGCGCACTTTCATCGTCGGCGTGAGCTCGCCCCCTGCAATCGAAAGCTCGACCGACAGCAAGTCGAACCGCTTGATCTGCTCGAAGCTCGCTAGTTCCTGATTGACCTCGTCGATCACCCCTTGGTAAAGCGCTCGGACGTCGTCCCGCGCCACCAGGCGTTCGAGCGTCTCGACCCGGTTCCCCGCCCGCCGCACGCGCTCCTCCAGCCGCGGCCGATCGGGCAGCAGCAAGGCGGCGATGAAGCGCCGCCCATCGCCAAGCAGCACCGCTTCGGCCACGAGCGGACTCGTCTTCAGGCGGGCCTCGATTGGCTGCGGCGCCACGTTCTTCCCGCCGGAGGTCACGAGCAAGTCTTTCTTACGGTCCGTAATCGTGACGTAGCCGTCCGCGTCGATCTTCCCGATGTCGCCCGTGTGGAACCAGCCGTCGCGAGTGACCTCGGCCGTCGCCTCCGGCTTCCCATAATAGCCCGGCATGATGTTCGGTCCGCGGGCCAGGAGCTCACCGTCGGGTGCCAGGGTGAGCTCCACGCCGGGAATCGCCTTACCGACCGTCCCGATCCGGATCGCCTCCGGGGGATTGATGCTCAGCACGGGCGCCGTCTCCGTCAGGCCGTAGCCTTCGACGATCGGCATCCCGACCGCGCAGAAGAACTCGGCTGGCGCGCGCCCGAGCGCCGCGGCGCCCGAGATGATCAGCCGGAGTCGGCCGCCAGTGCGGGCGCGGATCTTGGCAAACACCAATCGGTCGGCGAGCCGGTCCTGCAACCGCACGTGCCAGGGCACGCGCCGGCCGGCAGCCTCCAGGGAGGTGCGCGACCGCCCGACGCCGATCGCCCACTCGAAGATCTTCCGGCGGATCGTCGGCGCCTGGGCCACCGACTCCAGTACGCGCGCCTGGACCTTTTCGTAGACCCGCGGTACGCCGGTCATGATTGTCGGCGCAATCGCCTGCAGGTCACGACCGATCGTCTCGAGCGACTCGGCAAATGCCACGGTCACACCTTCGTACAGATACATGTACAGGATGGCGCGCTCGAACGAATGGCTCAACGGCAGGAACGACAGCGCCGTGTCGTCCGAGGTCATCGAAATCACCTGGCGCGAGGCCCGGATGTTCGACAGGATGTTCGTGTGCGTCAGCATCACACCCTTGGGCTCCCCGGTCGTGCCCGATGTGTAGATGATCGTCGCGACGTCATCGGGGTCGAAGCCGGCCGTCATCTCGCGGTAGCGGCGCCCGAGCCCGTCCTCGGTCATCAGCCGTGTGTGGCCGCGCGCGGCCATCGCCGCAAACGGCAATTCGGCCGCCGCCCCATCCGCCCCGCCGTCGTCGGCGGCATCGATGACCACTACCGCCTCGATCGCCGAGAGCCTGCGGCGCACGCTTCGTACCTTGGCCGCCTGCGCCTCGTCCGACACGATCACGAGGCGGGCGGCGGAATCGGCCAGGATGCCCTGCATCTGCCCGGCCGTTAGGGTGGGATAGACGGGCACGGTGACCGCGCCGGCGGTCAGGATGGCCAGGTCGGCGATCGTCCACTCGGGCCGGCTCTCCGAGACCAGCGCCACCCGATCGCCCGGGCGGATGCCAAAGTCGCTCAGTCCGAGGCTGAAATCGCGGACCCGGTCGAATAGTTCCCGACTCGACAGGTCGTCGGTGCCATCGGCACGACACCGCCGCAGGAGGACCGGCTTGGGAAACCGGCCCGACACGTGAAACACGAGGTCGGCCAGCGTCTTGACGTCGGGTTCCGTCACGATCACAAACCTCGTGCGCCACGCGTCGCGCGCGCCTCAACTCGACCGGCGGTACGTGCCCGACCGGCCGCCGGTCTTCTCGAGTAGTCGGATCTCGCCGATGACCATCTCCCGATCGATCGCCTTAGCCATGTCGTAGATGGTCAGGGCAGCTGCGGCCACTGCCGTCAACGCCTCCATCTCCACGCCGGTGCGCGCCTCCGTGCGCACGCGAGCTTCGATGTCGTAGCCTTCGGCCGTCGGCTCGAACTGGACGTCGACGTGCGACAGCGGCAGCGTGTGACAGAGCGGGATCAGATCGGCGGTCCGCTTAGCCGCCATGATGCCGGCCAGCCGCGCGGCCTGCAGCGGGTCGCCCTTGGCGATCCGGCCGGTGCGGATCGCCTCGAGCGCAGTCGCACCGATCGCGATCGATCCCTGCGCCACCGCCAGGCGGGAGGTCACCGCCTTCGCTCCCACGTCGACCATGCGTACCCGCCCATCGGCGTCCACGTGCGACAAGGGTGACGCCGCACGGCGCCGTCCGCTCGAGGTTTGTCGTTTACGTGTCTTCGCCACCGCTCCCCCGCGCCAGATAGAACGACAGGCTCTCGAGCGAGACCGTCAGGTCCACGTTCTTCAGTTTGACATCGTTCGGGGCCCTCAACGCACCCGGCGAAAAGTTCAAGATCGCCTTGATGCCGGCTGCCACGACCTTGTCGACGACGGACTGCGCCGACTTGAGTGGCACCGCAATAACCGCGATCACGATCTGCTCGCGCTTGGCGATCCGGCGCAGATCCTTGATATCATAGATTGGCACGCTGCCACGCGACTCGCGCCCGACTTTTTCGCGCAGGTTGTCGAAGAGCGCGGCGATGCCGAACCCCTCCTGCCGGAAGCCGGGGTAGTCGGCCAGCGCCAGACCGAGATTCCCGGCGCCCATGATGGCGACCTTGAAGCCTTGATCGACGCCCAGAATGTGCCGCAGCTGGCGCTTCAGATCCTTCACGTAGTAGCCGACACCGCGCACGCCCAGCTCCCCGAAATGTGCCAGATCCTTCCGGATCTGCGGCGCGTTCAGGTCGAACTGTTCCGCGAGCGCCTTCGACGACACGGCCTGCACCCCGGCGGCGTCGAGCTCGTTCAGACAGCGCAGGTACACCGACAGGCGATTGGTCGTCGCTTCGGAGATTGGCGTCGACATCGGCGTTCACACGCCCCGCACGCGCGCCCGGCTGGCCGGTGGGACGGTGGCGACGATCATAGCAGCCGGCCGCGGCGACTGCCCAGGGCGGCGCCCCGGATCGGCGATGACCGGCGTGCTAAGATCGCCCAAATGCGTCTGCGCCCACACATCGCTGGTGCGATCCTCATCGGCTCTCTCATCGGGACGGGCGGAGCGGCGGTCGACGCGCAGGCCACCCTCCGAAAAGCGGCCACCCTGCTGGCCATCAACACCTACCCGGTGTTCTTTCACGGCGAGCCCGTCGTCGTGCGTGCCGAAGCGTGGTTCGACGACAGGTCTCGCTGGCTGGTGGACGGCGAGGAGCGCCTGCTGTGGTTGGGTGACGTCACCGTCGATGCTGCCCATCGCTCCCGCGTCGAAACGGCCGGCACGTTCTGGGATGTCGGACGGCTGGCCCCGGACGACCCGCGCCTCGCCGCCTTCGACCTGGCGCGCACGTCGGAGGCGCTGCTCGGGAAACCGTGGCCGTTGCCCGGTGACCTCTTGGTCCTGGTCGCCGAGCGCGTCGATCCGGCGCCGCGTCCGGTCGCACCCACGCTGCGAACGATCGTCCTCACCCCCGGGCCCTACGTCGGCCAGGAGGTCACCGTCGCGGGACGATTTCGTGGCCGGAATCTGTACGGCGACCTGCCCCAGGCGCCGGCACAGAGCTTGACCGACTTCGTACTGCACTCGGCTGACGCCGCCCTGTGGATCACCGGCCAGAAACCGCGCGGGCGGGACTTTTCGTTGAACATCGACGCGCGGGTCGACACCGGGAAGTGGCTGGACGTGACCGGTACCGTGCATCAGGGCCACGGACTCGTCTGGCTTGAAGCCAGCCTGATCGACCTCGCGACGGCCGTGGACCGCCCCGCGCCGGTCGTCGTCAAGCGCGCGCAGGGGCCACCGCCGGAGGTGATCTTCAGCGCGCCCGTGCAGGACGACGTGGACGCCTCGCTCGACACCCTGGTGCGGTTGCAGTTTTCCAGGGACATCGAACCGCGATCGTTCCGGGGCCGCGTGCTGGTCGGCTACCTGGGCGGAGCGTCCGATCCGCCGACGTTCACCTTCCGGTACCGCGGCGGCAACCGCGTCCTGGAACTGCGCTTCGAGGAGCCGCTGGCGGCGTTCGCGACGGTCAGGGTCGAACTGCTCGCAGGCGTCGAGGCATCCGACGGTGCGAGCGCGGAGCCCTGGCAGCTCACCTTCACGCTCGGCGGCTCTTAAGGTTAACAACCCGTGGTGAACGTCCGGCGTTACACCGACTATAGCTAGCAGCCCGCCTCCGCCGGCCCCAGCGCGAGCAGACGCGCGATCTCTCGGCGCACCTCGGCGATCAGTTCGTCTCTGTGCGCATAGCCGCGTCCCACCGTCTCGATCGGCTCACCGAACCTGACGCTCACCGTGGCCGGACGGACGAGCGCGCTTCCCCGCGCCATCGCCGCCCGGCCGCCGAGCATCGCCACCGGGACGATGACCGCCTGCGCCTCCAGCGCCATCACGAAGCCACCCTTCTTAAACGGCAGCAGCTCGTCGGTGCGGCTGCGCGTCCCCTCGGGAAAGATCACAAACGAGCCGCCGTGCCGCAGCGTCAGCGCGGCCTGCGTGATGGCCTTCGCCGCCTGCTCCCGATCGCCCCGGTGCACGTCGACGAACCCGGCAATGTCGAAGGCGAAGCCAAGCACGGGAATCTTGCGCAGCCCGGCCTTGTAGAGCACGTGCAACCGCGGAAACAGCGGCCGGAACAGGCTGAAAAGAATGGGCGGCTCGACGTTGCTCGTGTGATTGGCGCAGTACACCGTAGGGCGGCCAATCTTCATGTGCTCCAGCCCGGCTGCCCTGACACGGATACCGGGGATCCCGAGGGCCAATCGAACCCCGGCGTAGCCGACCCAGTACAGCACCGCCGACCTGCGCGTGATCAACGCGATGGCTACCCCCGGCGGGCCGACCACCAGTATGTAGAGGCCAACCACGAGGTAGGCCGCACTCGTGCGCGTCCAGGCCGCAAGCCTCGCCAGCGGAGTCATTGGACCACGATCACTTCCAGCGCCAGACCCTGGACGAAAAAGGCCCGATCCGGAATTCCCGGATCGGGCCTGAAAACTCTCGGTCCACGAACGTGACGCTATGACGCCCGCGCCGTCCGCGTCGTCCGGCGGCTCCCCGAGCGCGCCGATGCCTTGGCGGTCTTCGCTTTCGCCCGCGCCGCCGCCCGCACCGCCGCCCGCGCTTTGTTCACGAAGCAGCGTTCGAGTCCCGCCTCGACGCGCTCCTCGACCGCCTCTGTCGATTCCTGCGACACTTCCGAAATCTCGGAGACGACCAGGAACCTGGCACGATCCAGCATCCGCTTCTCGCGGAAGGACAGGCTCTTCGATCGGCTCAGGAACGCCAAGTTCTTCAGGACGTCCACGGCATCGTAGATCGAGCCACTCCGCATCTTCTCGGAATTGTCCTTGAAGCGCTCCTTCCAGTTCTGATGGTTGCCGATCCTGCCGTTGGCCAGCAGCGTGTACAGCCGCGCAATCTCGTCTTCCCCGACGGCGCCCCGAAGCCCGACCCCGTCCACGTTGTCAACAGGAACCAGCACCGTCGTATCGCTCGAGGCCATCCGCAGCATGTAGAAGCCACAGGTCGTCCCCATGATCGTCTTTTCTCCGATCGTCTCGACGATGCCGAGTCCATGATTCGGGTAGATGACCTTGTCGCCAACCTCGAATGTCACATTTCCCCAACCTTTTCTGCGTACCACACTGCAGGTATGCGTGATTACCTCGTGTCCAACCCTACTAGCGTAGCACACAAAATGGTAGAAATCAACCTAAACATGCCAAAAAAAGCACAATTTCGTCTTTTCATCGCCTATAGCAACAGACCGCACAATACTGTGATCTCCTGAGTGACTGACTCACGCGGGTCGCGGCACATGCATATAATGAGCTCCGTGAAGAGCCGGCCCTCTCGTGAAACTGCTGTACAGTACCCGCCCATGACGGACCGGGTGCCGCGTGCGAACTGGTGTGCTGGCAGCCCGTGGTGAAAGTCCAGCGACGCACCGAGACCGGTGATGCGCCCGGCTGGCAAGGCGCGACGAGGGAAAATGCTGGCTGTATGTGACCGAGGAGCAACGCAGCCAGGCTGGATGCAGCGCCGGTCGAATGCAGCTGGACTTTCACCACGGGCTGCCAGGGGATCGTTCGTGACCAGCGTCGTCCTCGTGGCGGGCGCCCTGCTTCTGGTCGCAGGCCCTCCGACCGGCGCCGGGGCGCAGACGACGGCCGATGAGGTAGTCGCGAACGCCGCTTCGAGGGCCGCGGTCTCGGCCGCGCTCGCCTACGTGGACTCGCACCGCGAATCCACGACTGCCTTCCATGCGGAAATCGCCGCCATCATCTCGCCCTCGGGCCAGGAACGGGATCGGGCAAGGGTGGTGGCTGCGCGCATGCCCCAGATCGGCCTGACATCCGTCACGATCGACGAGACGCCGAACGCTCGGCGTCATCCCGGGGCGATCCGGCCGCGCGTTGGTCTTCATCTCGACGCTCGACGATCTGGCGACGGTCGCCGAGCACCAGCGCGCCGCGCCTGGGCCGCCGCGAGTCGAGGGTGACCGCCTCATCGGGCCGGGCACGAACACGTCGTCCACGACGGCGTCCATCCTGGCCGCCGCCGCGGCGCTCGTCGCGTCGGGGTTCGAGCCGGAGCACGACCTGGTCTTCGCCGCCGTCGCCCATGAAGAGACCGGTCTGGTCGGCATGAAGGTCGTCTACGCGGCCTACAAGGACCGCGCCGTCGGCTTCGTGGACGTCCTCGGTGACGGCCGGCGCATCAGCTACGGCGCCATCGGCATCCACTGGTGGCGGGTCGTTGCCACTGACCCACCCGGGCATTCCCTGGGTGGCGGCCTGCCGAATGTGAACCAGGCAATCGGGCGCGTCGTCGACCGCATCCTGCAGCTCCCGCATCCCGAACGACATCGGGATACGCGGACGATCGTCAACGTGGCGATGCTCCAGAGCGGCGCCGTCTTCAACCACAAGCCGGCCACCGGCTGGTTCTCGCTGGACATCCGATCGCTCGACATGGATGTCATCGACGACGTCGAGTCCGACGTCAGAACCGTGCTCGCCGAGGTCGCCGACGACACTGGCATCCAGCTCGAGATGGAGCCGTTCCAGCTCACGCCGGGCGGCCAGATCCCCGGCGCCCGCGAATCCCGTCTGGTCACGATGGCCGAGGCCGCGTCCCGGCAGCTCGGCCTCGAGCCGACCCTGAGCACCAGCGGGTCGTCCAACGTGAACGTCGCCGTCGGCAACGGCAGCGCGGCGATTGGCCTGGGCGGCTCTCGCGGCGGCGAGCGGGCCGAAGCCAGGGAATGGGCCGACATTCCCGCTATGCTGCGCGCAGCGGCGCACGTCGTGCTGCTGGCTGCGACCGTCGGGGCCGACGGGACGTAGAATAGAGAGCGCAGATCCGGATTCAGGCGGAGGAACCCCATGAAGGCATTTCGACTCGTGATCGGGACTCTTGCCGTAGCCGTGGGCGTGGGGGGCGTCCTGAGCCTGGCCAACCTACTGTCGGGGATCGAAGCTGGTCCGCAGGTCGCCACGCAGCTGTCCGCGCGGCGCACCGTCCCGTCCGTCTGGGCGCACGCGAGAGCGTTCGACCAGGACGTCCAGAGTCTCGCCCCGTACGTGCCGACACCGCAGGAGGTCGTGGACCGCATGCTGGAGCTGGCGGAGGTCACGGCGGATGACGTCGTGTACGATCTCGGTAGCGGTGACGGCCGCATTCCGATCACGGCCGCCAAGACGTACGGCGCGCGCGGCGTCGGCGTGGACTTCGATCCGGAGCGCGTCGCCGAGGCCAACGCGAACGCGCGGCGTGCGGGCGTGACCGATCGGGTGACGTTCATCCTGGGCGACGCCATGGCGACCGACGTCTCCGACGCAACCGTCGTCACGCTCTACCTACTGTCGTCGTCGAACCTCAAGCTGCGGCCAATCCTGACGAGCCAGCTCGAGGCGGGTGCGCGTATTGTCTCGCACGCGTTCAGCATGGGTGACTGGCAGGCCGACACCGTCGAGACCTTCAACGACGCGCGCGGCAACCTGCGAACGCTGTATCTCTGGCGGTTCGACGGCCAGTATCGGCCGTAGCAACAGACGACGTGCCCTCGAATACCGCTGCGCTGTTGGCGCAGGTTGACGAAGCGTTCGATCGCCCGTCGTGGCACGGGACGAACCTCAAGGGATCGATCCACGGTTTCACGGCGAGTCAGGCCGCGTGGCGCCCACGCCCCGGACGGCGCAGTATCTGGGAGCTCACGCTGCACGCCGCCTACTGGAAGTACATCGTCTGGCGCCGCCTCGCCGGGGCAACACGCGGGAGCTTTGCCCTTGCCGGCAGTAACTGGTTCCCCACGCCCCGCCCGGCCACCGCTGCCGCCTGGCGAGCGAGCAAGGCGCTCCTCGCCGCCGAGCACCGGCGGCTGCGGGCGCTGCGCGCTACGCTGCCCGCGTCACAGCTCTCACGGAAGCCGCGCGGGAGCCAGCTCAGCCGGGCCGGCCTCATTCGCGGCATTGCCGCGCACGACCTCTATCACGCCGGTCAGATTCAGCTCTTGAAGCGGCTGCAGAACGGGCGACGCCGGCGGTAGCGGCGTCAGGCAGGCTCGAGCTGCGTGGTATACTTGGCTCCCTTCCGGCCGAGACGACCTCTCGCCGCCGGCGGTCGCACCATCGCGGGCCGGAGTGGTGAAACTGGCAGACGCGCGGGATTCAAAATCCCGTGGGATCACATCCCGTGTGGGTTCGAGTCCCACCTCCGGCACCACGCTAACATCCTCACTGTCAGCACGTTAGCTCGCCGTCGTCGATTCACGACGTTCCCTCCGATTCCCCTCGTTTTACCCTCTTTTTACCCCGGTTCATTTCGACCACCGTGCCGGTCTGCGCCGTGTGCAGGGTATCGAGCTTCGCGATCCCCTCCTTCAACATCGAGGCATCGACGATCGCGTAGCGCGCATAAACACTGTCCGTTTGGTGCCCTACCATCGCCTTCGCTGTCGACCGCGGGACGCCCGCCCGCTCGAGGTTCCGCACGGCGGTTCGCCGAAAGTCGTGCGGAATCCGGTCCGAAACTCCCGCCGCCGTGCAGGCCGTGCGCCAAGCCCCGTAGAAATCCCGGATTGAATCGTACCGGGTTTCTCGGAGACCTCATTGCTTGGGAGGATGGGGTCTATGGGACGTCCAAGTCGGTTTTCTCCGGAAGTGCGCGAACGTGCCGTCCGGATGGTCGAGGAGCACCGAGAGGCCCACGCCTCAGAGTGGGCGGTGCTGCAGTCGGTGGCGCCGAAGCTCGGCTGCACGGCGGAGACGCTGCGGAAGTGGGTGCGGCAGGCGCAGCGTGATGCTGGGCATCGGCCGGGCCTGACGACGAGCGAGCGGGAGCGGTTGAAGGAGCTGGAGCGCGAGGTCCGTGAGCTGAAGCGGGCGAATGAGATCCTGCGGAAAGCGTTCGCGTATTTCGCCCAGGCGGAGCTCGACCGCCGGAGGACGTAGCCACGATGGTCCAGTTCATCGCCGACCATCGCGCCGTGTTCGGGGTCGAGCCGATCTGCGCCGTGCTGCCGATCGCCCCGTCGACGTATCATCGCCATCGGCACCAGCGGACACATCCGACGCGCCGGTCCGCACGGGCGCAGCGCGACGATCAGCTCCGCGTCGAGATTCAGCGGGTCTATGACGCGCACCAGCAGGTCTACGGCCCCCGGAAAGTCTGGAAGCAGCTGCGGCGGGACGGCGTCCGCGTGGCGCGCTGCACCGTGGCGCGCCTGATGCGCGCGATGGGCCTTGCCGGGGCCGTCCGGGGCCGGGCCTGGGTCACCACGACCCCCGCAGGTGAGGGCGGTCGCCCGGTGGACCTCGTTGACCGCCGATTCGTGGCCACCCGTCCGAATCAGCTCTGGGTCTCCGATTTCACGTACGTCGCAACCTGGGGCGGCTTTGTCTACGTCGCGGTCGTCATCGACGTGTTTGCGCGCCGCATTGTGGGCTGGCGGGTGTCGGCCTCCATGCGCACGGACTTTGTGCTGGATGCGTTGGAGCAGGCGATCTACGCCCGCCGGGGCGACGCCCTCACCGGCCTCGTACATCACAGTGATGCCGGGTCGCAATATCTCTCGATGCGGTACACGGATCGCCTCGTGGACGCCGGCATCGCGCCGTCGGTCGGCAGCCAAGGCGATGCCTATGACAATGCCCTCGCCGAATCGGTGATCGGCTTGTACAAGACGGAGGTGATTCGACGGAAGGGCTCGTGGCGCACCCTCGAGGCCGTGGAGTTCGCCACCTTGACGTGGGTGGACTGGTTCAACACACGACGACTGTTGGGGCCGCTCGGGGACATTCCACCAGCAGAGTTCGAGGCGCAGTACTATGAGCAGGCTGAGGTGGCCTGATTCAACGAATTCGGTCTCCGAGAAACCCGGTACGATTCACTTGTAGACCTCAAGTTTTTTTGGCCAGGTCTCTGAGTCTACGGTTGGCGACGTTTGTGAGGAAGCGACGTCCCCCCGCTTTCAGTAGCGGTTCGGTTTAGAGTCCAGGGGTGACTGTACTCCGTTCTTTCACCATCCGTCGGGCATAGAGAGCGGGCGTGAGCCCACCCAGTCCCTTCTTCGGTCGCTCCTCGTTGTACTCGTGGCGCCACGCCTCGATGATGGCCTGGGCATGCGCCAACGTCGTGAACCAGTGCTCGTTGAGGCACTCGTCTCGGAATCGGCCGTTGAACGATTCGATGAAGGCGTTCTGGTTCGGCTTGCCGGGGTCGATCAGGCGCAACGTGACGCCCCGCTCGTGCGCCCAGGTCAGCATCGCGCGCCCACAGAATTCCGGTCCGTTGTCGGTCCGCAGGATGCGAGGCAACCCCCGCTCGTGCGCCAGGCGGTCGAACACGCGGGTGACGGGCAGGCCGCCGAGCGCCCGCCTCGGCACGATGGCTACGGCCTCGGTCGTCGCATCGTCGACGATCGTCAAGCACTTCACCACCCGCCCCTCGGCCGTCCGGTCGAAGACGAAGTCGGCGGACCACACCTCGTTCGGGGCCTGGGGTCGCGCCAGCGGTTGACGGTCGGCGACCGGGATCTTCTTGCGTCGCCGCCGCCGTATCTGCAAGCGCGCCTCGGTGTACAGGCGCTCGACGCGTTTGTGGTTGACGCGTTCGCCGGCTTGTCGCAACTTCAAGTAGATCATCCCGGCGCCATAGCGGCGATGGCGGTGGGCCAGGGCCGCTATGCGGGCCCGAAGCGTGCGGTTCCGATCTGGGGCTGGCGTGTACCGCAGAGACGAGGCACTCATGTGAACCACGGCCAGCGCCCGCCGCTCGCTCAGGCCCCGCGCCGTCAGGCTCCGCACCAGCGTCCGGCGCGCTGGGGCGGTCACCACTTTTTTCGCAGCGCCTCCCGCGTCACCTCATTCTCCAGCAGGGACTCTGCCAACAACTTCTTGAGCCGACCGTTCTCCGCGGACAGTTCCTTCAGCCGCTTCGTGTCCGGGACGCTCATGCCGCCGAACTTGCTCCGCCACAGGTAATAGCTGGCTTCGGAAAACCCGTGCTTGCGGCAGAGCTGCTTCACCGCCACGCCGGCCTCCGCCTCCCGCAGAAACCCGATGATCTGCGTTTCCGAGAATCGCTTCTTCACGTCCGATCTCCTTCCGCATGAGATCGAACTCTAAACCCGCGTGCTACTCAATTCGGGGGGGACGTCGGAAGTTAACCGACTCTACAAGCTTGTCGATGAAGGCAAGTACACCAAGCTAGAGCGTTGGGGTGATGCGAAAGAGTTGCCCAATAGCGCATAAGCTATGCTCAAATAGTTCAAGCGTGGCGTCCTGCTACCTCGATACTACTCATGAAGCTAGACGCCACTTTGTTCCTGCCTCTGTTTCATGAGGTGAAGCAAGTGCAGGACGCGCTAGGGGCTTACTGCATCGCGGTGATTTAATCCCCCTCCCGAAAGACAATCTGCAGTGCGCCATTGAACTGTAGGAAAGATCGAACGCTACCACCGGTCGATGAAGAACGTCGTCAAGCTCGAGAAGTACTGTAGCCCGTGGGAACTCCAACGCGCCCTGGCGCGCTTCGTGGAAGACGACAATCACCGGCGCTATCATGAGTCACTCCAGAACGTGACCCCGGCCGACGTCTACCACGGCCGGCGACCGCAGATTCTGGCACGCCGGGAGCAGATTAAGCAGCGAACGTTACGAGCACGACGGAGAGAGAATCAGAGGACGCCGCACCACGCCGCGTGCTATGACCAAGTTGTCAAGGCTCTCGGCGCCGTTGGGCTGTCCAATCGAGGGACAGATACGGGCACGGGCTCGCTGGAGCCGGCCCATCGTGCGTCATCCGGACTCATACCCGAGGAGCGGAGGGTGCCTGGCGGACGGGCGTCGAGCTGTCTTCGACTCGAAGGGCTCAGGACAACGGTCGGCATGGCCTCCTCTCCGGCCGGAGCCGGAGCCTCAGGTCTCTAGGCGGCGATCGGATCATCCCTCCACACGTGGTTGACGTCGAACGCCGTTTGGTTGTGGACGACGGCGAACGCGTAGTGCAGCAGCTTGGTCATGCAGGCCCCGATCGCTTGCATGGGGGGCAGGGGCCGCGTGACGCGCTGCGTGAGGCGCTCGTAGTGGGCTCTCAGGCGCCGGGTATGGCGTATGGACGACAGCGTGGCCATGTAGACCACGGCGCGCAGCTGCGCCCGGCCGCGCTTGCTGATCGGTGTGCGGCCCGCGTGCTGGCCGCTTTCCCGTCTCGACGGCTGCCGGCCGGCGAGCTTCACTAACTGCCGGCCGTGCCGGAATCGGTGAAAGGGGCCGATCTCGGCGAGTAGCCCGGCGATCGTGACCCACCCGATCCCCGGCAACGGCGCGAGATACGTCGGCTCCTCAAACCCCTCGAGGTCGGTCTGGAGCTCGCCCGCGACGCGATCGAGTTGGTCGCCGACGAAGTCGAGACGCTCGACCAGCCGAGTCACTTCACGCATGGCGGCCTCATGCCCATGGAGCGCCGCCACCGTCCTCCCGGCCTTCTCCCAGACTTGCTCAATCTTGAAGCGCCACATCCGCCGTCCCCGCCGGTGCTCTTGCACGACTCGGATGAAGGCCGGCTTCGTCAGCATCGCGATGTCCTGCGGGGGCAAGCCCGCCCGCAGCACCGCGAGGCACCCAGGCGCCGTGACGGTTTTCCACTCGCCGACGATTTCCGGAAACACGCCGTAGAGCTGATGCACGAGCAGGGTCTTGAGGCGGGCGCGCTCGCAGCGTAGACGCTGATACTCGCCCCAGGCTCGCCGCAGTTGCATGTATCGAGCGGGCAAGAGCTGGCACTTGGTCACGACCCCCGTGCGCAGCAGCTGCGCGATCTGCTCTGCGTCGGTCAGGTCTCGCTTGTCGCGTCCCATCTGCCGAGCCTCGCGCACCCGGAAGGTCGCGAGCGGATTGACGACGTGATACCGAAGCGCGCGCTGCTCAAAGAATGCACCAACCGCCTCCCACACGTGTCCGGTGGCCTCGAACGCGAAGTGCACCGTACCTCGTCCCCGGCCGACTCGACGGGCCGAGCAGCGCTCCACGAGCTCGCGCAGCCCCTCTCGAGAATGCGAAACCTTGAAGCTCGTGAGGCGGTGTCCCTGCCCATCGAGGACGACCACCTGGTGCTGACGGGTCGCCAGATCGATGCCCACGAAGATGTCGTCCAACGTGTGGTGCCTCTCATCCTGTCTCATGCTGGCCTCCCTGCTTTGTCGTGATTGCACGGAGACTATGCAGAGATGGGGTGAGGGCGCCCTTCCTGTCATCTCCATATCCTGGCACAACGGCAGGAAGTCTCTCTTGCGACGCAGCCGCAGTGGTCCGGATTGGTTTGACGACGTACAGCCTACTGCGGCGCGGCGGGCGGTTCAACGGGGCGTGAGGCCGGTCGACCAAACGCCCAGATCAAGAATCCCATATTTGCTGGACATTGTGGTCACTTTGTGAGTTCATAAGTCAGCCTAGCGATGGGTAGTCTCGGCGTCCGTACTTAGTTTTCAGTTTTTCTTGCTTAAAGCAGGAGGGGAGCTAATGACTGAACGCATCTTGGTTTCTTTGCTCGTCGCCGTTGCTATCCTGGCAGCTATTCCTCAGGCGATGTTTCTACCGTGGGGTATCGTCCTGGTCCTCCTCGGGCTAATAGCTGGCGCAATGTGGAAATCGGGTGATGCGACGGACCGAATAGTTATTTATGTCGCTGCCTTCGCACTACCAATATTCTCCAACAGTTTGGATGTCATTCCGACAATCGGGCCTTGGGTTAACCAAGTGCTTGACCATTTGGCCACAGGTATTCAAGGCATGGCGGTAGCCATCTTTGTGGTAGCGATTTATGGAAGGATCATGCCTGGGGCCAAATGAACAGATTCAGTTGTTGATCGTCATGCAGATAGACAAACGCTGAGGCGTCTAGCCTACCGCTACGCGACGGGCGGTTCAACGGGGACGGCTCGGATGCACCGCGTAGAAGACAGTGTTGGGGTTAGCCCGTCGAGTCGGCACACATCACGCCTGGTGGCTTGGGAATGTTCAACTCGATGGTGATGGGTGTCTCCGGTTCGGCACGTCCCGAGGGTTCGGACGCCCATAGGCGTAGGCCATCAGCGCCGTCAGGAGTGATGGGTGGGGTTTGCCTGCCCGCGCATCAGCCAGTAAGCGGGCTTGTACCTGTGGGTCTTCCACGATCCCCGTCGCCCACTCGCGCACCGCAAGGCCGGACTTGTTCCGCGATCCTCTCGGGCGTCCATGTGGGTTCCCTGACTGACGGTCCGGCTTAGCTTCAAGAGGAGGTCTCACGATGTCAAAGGGAGTTCGCGGCGTGTCTGCGCTGAAGCTGGCGGCAGCGCTGATGATCACTGCGCTTCCCACGGAGGCGCAGGCGCAGATGGGGCCAAACCCGTACCGCCCGGTGGGTGGACTGCAGGCCGGAGGTGGCCCGGGCCGCATCGGAGAGCCATGGGCGAAGCTGCCGGACGGGAGAGAGATGGGGTCCCTCGGTGGCATTGAGGTCGACGTGGACGGGGAGCATCTCTGGGCGGTCGTGAGATGTGGCAACGACGGCACGCCACGCGGAAGCCAGACGTATTGTGACGACTCCGATCTCGATCCGATCATCCGGTTCGATCGGGACGGCAATGCGGTCACGATGTTCGGGAGCCGCATGTTCGCATGGCCCCACGGGATACACGTGGACCGCGACGGCAACGTCTGGGTGACCGAAGCGGGAGGTGGAGGACAGGAGCCGGGCGAACGGGTCTTTGGACATCAAGTTTTCAAGTTTTCCCCACAAGGCGATCTCCTCATGACCCTGGGCGAGGCGGGGATCCCGGGTGATGGCCCCTACCACTTCACCGCCCCGAGCGACGTCGTCACCGCTGCCAACCGCGATATCTTCGTCGTGGACGGTCACAATCAGAACGGGAACAACCGGATCGTGAAGTATTCGAGCGATGGGACGTTCATTAAGGCCTTCGGCGAAACCGGACACGGGCCGGGCCAGCTATACGGCCCACACGCCATTGCCATGGACGCAAGCGGGCGGCTCTTCGTCGCCGACCGGCAGAACATGCGGATCGTCATCTTCGACCAGGAAGGCAACTATCTCAATAGATGGACGCAGTTCGGAATGCCGAGTGATATCGCGATAGACAACAACGGCAAGATCTACGTCGCCGACTCGGAGTCGGACATGGTACAGAATCCAGGCTGGGAGAAGGGGATCAGGGTCGGGGACGTGGAAACCGGCTGGGTGGAGCACTTCATGCTGGACCCGGGCGATAATCCACCCATAACCGCCGGAGGCAGTGGGGCGGAGTCCCTCACGGTGGATCGCGAGGGCAGCATTTTCGCCGGCGAGCCGCGTCCACAGCGGCTGCGGAAGTATGTGAAGGTGCGGTAGCGCAGAGGTGCCTCGCGAGGCCGCTGGGTGTCCGAGATCATTGTTTCCGTCCTACAAGGCCACCGACACCAGTTCTTGGGAAGAACGGGACAATCACGTGTTTGATTGACGGCCTCGACCATGCCTCTTTCGCACCTAGCAGGCTGCTGAAAAAGTCCATGGAATGGGATCGACAGATCGATCCCGGCGTACTCCCATGCTCCCAATATTGCTGAAGGGAGCCACCTCATGCGCGGACACGATGAGCAGACCCATCACATGTTCAGTTACCGGTCGCCGGAACAGCGCGTGCCGGCCGATCCTCCGCTCCGCGCGGTCCGCGCGCTGACGGATCACGCGCTGAAGACGATGTCGCGCAGGTTCGCCGGCCTGTACGCCAAGACGGAACGTCCGTCGATCCCGCCTGAGCCATTGTTGCGGGCCCTGTTGCTGCAGGTGCTGTACACGATCCGGAGCGAACGGCTGCTGCTGGAAGAGCTCAACGACAACCTGCTGTTCCGCTGGTTCGTCGGCTTGCATATGGACGACCCGGTCTGGCATCCCACGACGTTTACCAAGAATCGTGACCGGCTGCTGGCGGGGGATGGCGCGGCCGCCTTCGTTGATGCGGTCCAGGCCCACGCCCGGGCGGCCGGTCTGCTCTCGGACGAGCATTTCACGGTGGACGGGACGCAGTTGGAAGCCTGGGCCAGCCTGAAGAGCTTCCGATGCCGGGACGCCGCGCCGCGCGCGCCCCCCGATGACCCCGGGAATCCCACGGTCGACTTCCACGGCGAGCGGCGGCGATGCTGCATCGGAAGGGCCAAGGGAAGGAGGCGAAGCTGGCGTCTCTGGGCCACGTGCTGTTGGATAATCGGCAGGGGCTCGTCGCCAACGTCTGTGCGACCCACGCGACGGGGACCGCCGAACGCGAGGCGGCGGCACTGTTGCTGGAGGCCAGCGCGCCGCCGGGCAGCACGGTCGGAGCAGACAAGGGCTACGATGTGGCGAGCTTCGTCGCCGATGTCCGCGTCCGGGACGTCACGCCCCACGTGGCGCAGAAGGTCCGCTGGCGGGCGATTGATGGTCGGCCCACCCGGCATGCGGGTTCTCACGTGAGTCAGCGGAAACGAAAACTCGTGGAACAGGTCTTTGGGTGGAGGCAGACCGTCGGTGGTTTGCGCAAGCTCCGGCCTCGCGGCGTCCCACTCGTCGAGTGGCAGCTCACTTTCGCCGCCACGGCCTATAACTTGGTCCGCCTGCGGAATCTGGAGGCGACGTGTCCCTGATCGCCGGCCGCGCGTGTCGCCGGCCCCCTCATCGGGGTCAGCGCACACCCGTGCGCACGGTCGTCGGGCGGTCGTTACCCGCATGATGCTTAAGAAAACAGCCCGATACCCGGGTTCTTCAGCAGCCTGCTAGTGTCCCGTCCCAGTGATTCGCGGCATATATTCCGGAGTGCGGCGCCCGGCTGGCAAGGCCCGACGAGGGAGCACATCGGGAATGTGTGACCCATCGTGGACAACGCCCAGCGCCGCGGCAGGAGGCCCAGCCCTGAAGATATGTTGCGAATGACTGGGACAGGACACTAGCCGCCCGGAATCTTCGCACCCATTCCGTATCGCCATGTCTTACGTCTCGCATCTCGAATGTTCAGCTGGCTGCGGTGCGGGTCCGTTCGACCCGCGCGAGCGGCATCACCTGTGCCCCTGCGGCCAGCCGCTGCTCGTCCGCTACCACCTGAATCAGGTGGCCGCCGTCTGGCGAAAGGAGACGCTGGCGAACCGCGCACCGACGATGTGGCGCTACGCCGAGATGATGCCGCTGCTGGGCGACGGCGACCCGGTCACCCTCGGCGAGGGCTTCACGCCGTTGCTTCATGCCCAGCGCCTCGGCCAAGCGCTCGGCCTGTCGGCGCTCTACGTCAAGGACGAGTCGCTCAACCCGACGAACTCGTTCAAGGCCCGCGGACTCTCGGCGGCGGTCACGCGCGCCCACGCTCTGAAGGCCAGCACCTTGTCCGTGCCGTCGGCCGGCAACGCGGCCAACGCCATGTCGGCCTACGCGGCGCAGGCCGGCATCCCGGCGAAGGTCTTCATGCCCAAGGACGTCAAGCAGCCGTTCATCCGAGAATGCGAGCTCTACGGCGCCGACGTCACGCTCGTGGATGGCCTGATCACCGACGCCGGCCGCGTCGCCGTCGAGCAGGGCGGCCCGCTGGGCTGGTACGACGTGTCCACGCTGAAGGAGCCATATCGCATTGAGGGCAAGAAGACGATGGCGTACGAGCTCGCCGAGCAGCTCGACTGGCAATGGCCCGATTGGATCATCTACCCCACCGGTGGCGGCACCGGGATAATCGGCATGTGGAAAGCGATGGACGAACTGGAGTCGATCGGGTGGGTGCCGAAGGGCAAGCGGCCGCGCATGGTCACCGCCCAGGCTTCGGGATGCGCGCCGATCGTCCGGGCGTTCGACGCGGGCACCGAGAAGGCCGCGCCGTGGGAGAATGCGCACACCGTGGCGGATGGTCTGCGCGTGCCGAAGGCGATCGGAGACTTTCTCATTCTCCGCGCACTACGCGAGAGCGGCGGCCGCGCCATCGCCGTGTCGGACGACGACATGGTGCGCTACATGCGGGACCTGGGCCAATTCGAGGGGATCAGCGCAGCGCCCGAGAGCGGCGCCGCCCTCGGCGCCCTGCACGCGCTCCTCGCGGATGGATCGGTCGCGCCGGATGACACAGTCGTGCTCTTCAACACGGGCGGCGCGCTGAAGTACTTGGACGTCCTGAGCCCGGCCTGACCTACACAGCGTCGCCCGCTCAGTCACCGAAGCAGATCCCGATCGATCGCGCGGTTTGCACCAGGTCCAGATCGAGCGGCACCTGCTTCGTCTTCCCGACGATCTCGGCCAACGGGACCGCCACGAGGGGGATGTCCCAGTAGCTGTTGAAATTTGAAGCGGCGGCTCTTCACTGGTCGTGCTATACGACCGGTGACGAAACCGAGGTGCAAGCCTCCCAGTAAGGAGCCGCCATGAAGAAGCAGTCTCGCACAGTCCCTCGCCGTCGCCAATCGGTATCCCCGACGCCACGGCACCTTCCGTTGGTCGATATCCTCATTGATACGCAGGCCGCGCTCCAGGAGCGGGTCGTCGCGTCTGGCCTGAAGGTACTCGAAGCCATGCTGGAAGAGGATCGGGCCGCCGTCTGTGGGCCACGGTATGCGCATCAACCTGCGCGCCAGGCGTATCGAACGGGGCATACGCCGAGTCAGGTCGTGCTGGGCGGGCGGAAGGTGGCGATTCGTCGGCCCCGTGCGCGGCGCGCCGGCGAGGAGGTTCCGTTGCCAACGGCCCGGGCATTCGCGAATGCGGACCCGCTGAACCGGCGCGTGGTCGACCAGATGCTGATCGGTGTGGCGACCCGCCAGTATGCGCGGAGTCTGGAACCGCTCGGCGCCGACGTCACCACGCGGGGCACGAGCAAGAGTGCGGTCAGTCGACGCTTTGTCGCGCAAACCCAGGCGCAGCTGGATGCGTGGCGGGCGACGCCGCTCGACGCGCTGGACCTGGTGGGGCTGCTGATTGATGGCGTGCACGTGGGTGGACACTGTATCGTTGTCGCCCTAGGCATCGATAAAATGGGCGCGAAACACCCGCTCGGCCTGTGGGAAGGGGCCACGGAGAACGCGACGGTCTGTCAGGGGCTCTTGACCAATCTCGGCAGCCGCGGGCTGCGCACCGACCGGAGCCTGCTGGTGATCGTCGATGGCGCGAAGGCCCTCGACACGGCCGTGACCCAGACATTTGGGCGCGCCGCGCTGGTGCAGCGGTGTCAGGTCCATAAGGGCCGGAACATCTTGGAGCATCTCCCTGAGGCACAGCGGCCGGGGGTGAAGGCGGTCCTCACGCGCGCCTACACGAACAGCCCCGTCAAGACGGCCAAGCGTCTGCTGCAGGACCTGGCGCGGCGCTTGGACACTGACTACCCGAGTGCGGCCACGAGCGTGCGGGAAGGGCTCGACGAGACGCTGACCGTGCTCGGCTTGGGTCTGTCGGAGCGTCTCCAACGATCGCTCGCCACCACAAACGCCATCGAGAGTCTCCTCAGCCGAACGCGCCATGTGCAGCGCCATGTGAAACGCTGGCGCGGCGGGACGATGGTGCTGCGCTGGGTGGCCGCCGGGGTGCTCAAAGCGGCGAAGGGGTTCCGTCGGGTGCAAGGATGTCAAGATATGCCCGCGCTGGTCGCTGCCCTCCTGGCACGCGACGCGCGGTTAGGACTCGGGGAGTCGTCAGAGATGGTTGCGTAGTCGTGAACCAAGCTGCCGCTGAGTTTCAACAGCGCACGGGACATCCCCGCCACGAGCTCAGGCGGGCGGTTGGCCACCATCATCCCGAACGTCCCGTGGTGCACCAGCTCCATCGCCTTGCCGCCAAAACGTGTCGCCAGCACGCGATCGAAGGCGGTCGGTGTGCCGCCGTGCTGGAGGTGGCCCAGGACGACACTGCGCGTCTTCTTCCCGGTCAACTGCTCGAGCTCGGCCGCGACGCGGGTGCCGCTGCCCCCGAGGCGCTCGAGCCGTCCGTCACTCGCCTGCTGGAGCACCGCGCGGCGTTCTTCTGTTCGTCGCGTTGCGAGCCCAGGAACGGCATGGTACACTCCGGCGGTTGTCGCGGCGCCGCCGTCGGCGACACACCGCCAGGATGGGCGGCTAGCTCAGTTGGGAGAGCGCCGCGTTCGCAACGCGGAGGCCGAGGGTTCGAGTCCCTTGCCGTCCACCAGAGTTTCTCTATCCACAGCTCCGATCGACCCTGCCGTCCTGCCGTCTCCACGATGCCTCCAAACTCGGGAGACGGTTGCTGTAGTTTCCGAATGGCCCCGTCGAATGCACCAGGGCTCAGGTGCATGTAGCGGAGCGTTGTCGTGAGACTCGCGTGGCCATCCAGTTCCTGGAGGTGGGTCGCGGCCGCCGCCGCGCTTGAGCGGCTCGGCGCTGAACGAAGGTAGACGAGAACCCATCTCATAAACCACGGCGAGGCACCGAGGGCGTCGAGGCGCCCGTCCCACCAGGCGCGAGGAGGGAGAATACCGGAAGTATTCGACCCATCGTTGACAACACCCAGCGCCGCCGAAACCGGGAAGCATCGGCGGCCGAATGCAGCGGACTTTCACCACGGGCTGTTAGCGGTCTTGACAGTCCGTTCGACCGACGGCGACAATACTCGCGATGTCGATACCCCGCATCTCCAAAGAAGAACTGAAGGAACGGCTCGACGGTGATGCCGCGTCGGCGCCGATCGTCATCGACGCCCGGTTGAAGTATCCCTACGAGCATAGTACTGTGACCCTGCCGGGGGCGCTCCGCAACCCGGATCTGTCGGCCCTTCCGCGCGACCGTGAGATCGTGGCCTACGATTCGGACCTCGATGAATTGGCCAGTGCCAAGCTCGCGGCCACCTTGATCCGACAGGGCTTCAAGGCGCGAGCGTTGCAGGGCGGAATCGCCGACTGGATGGCCGCGAAGTTTCCGACCGACACGAAGGGTGCGCCAATGCAGGCGCCTCCCAAGGCAGGGGCACTTAAGGGCTAGTCTCCCGTCTCAGAAGTTGGGTGACAGATATTCCGGCGTGCGGCGCCCGGCTGGCAGGCGCGACGAGTGAGCATATCGGGAATATGTGAATGAGGAACAACGCAGCCAGGCGGTATGCCCCGCCCGGAATATGTCGGCGAACTTCTGAGACGGGACACTAAAGCAATCACTTCCCCACGTCACGGCGCGACGACCGACGTCCTGCTGCAGACGCTCCGGCGGCTTGCGGCCACAGCGGACATTCGCGGCGAGGGCCGCCGCGGCGGCCCTCGCGCATGCCGCCGACCGCCTCGGCACCTGGCCTCCGGAACGAACCGACGAGGTGCTGTCGCTTGCCCGCTCTGGCGGATTGTACAAGGCGGCGGGCCTCGACCCGGTGGCCGCCGATCACGCACGCACCATCGTCACGGACGGCCCCCTCGCACCCCTGCAGCCCGCGCTCGCTGGGATCCCGGGGGAACTGCACCAGTTGATCGTCTCGGCCGGATTACCCCTCGAGATCGTCGCCGCGCTGTACCGACAGCTGGGGGTCACCACCCGGAGCGAGCTTGTGGCGGTACTCCGCGATGGCCTGCTGGACGAGCACGTCCCCGAGAACGCGCGAATCGCTCGCGCCTTACGCGGCGCGTTGGCCGCCACCGACACTACGGAGTACACCGGCATTCCGCTGTGCCTCAGGGAGATGCTCTAAGATGTTCCGGCCCTTATGGACCTGACACCGCTGCACCAGCGCGGCGCGCCCAAATGTCTGGGTCACGGCCGTGTCGAGGGCCTTCGCGCCATCGACGATCACCAGCAGGCTCCGGTCGGTGCGCAGCCCGCGGCTGCCGAGATTGGTCAAGAGCCCCTGACAGACCGTCGCGTTCTCCGTGGCCCCTTCCCACAGGCCGAGCGGGTGTTTCGCGCCCATTTTATCGATGCCTAGGGCGACAACGATACAGTGTCCACCCACGTGCACGCCATCAATCAGCAGCCCCACCAGGTCCAGCGCGTCGAGCGGCGTCGCCCGCCACGCATCCAGCTGCGCCTGGGTTTGCGCGACAAAGCGTCGACTGACCGCACTCTTGCTCGTGCCCCGCGTGGTGACGTCGGCGCCGAGCGGTTCCAGACTCCGCGCATACTGGCGGGTCGCCACACCGATCAGCATCTGGTCGACCACGCGCCGGTTCAGCGGGTCCGCATTCGCGAATGCCCGGGCCGTTGGCAACGGAACCTCCTCGCCGGCGCGCCGCGCACGGGGCCGACGAATCGCCACCTTCCGCCCGCCCAGCACGACCTGACTCGGCGTATGCCCCGTTCGATACGCCTGGCGCGCAGGTTGATGCGCATACCGTGGCCCACAGACGGCGGCCCGATCCTCTTCCAGCATGGCTTCGAGTACCTTCAGGCCAGACGCGACGACCCGCTCCTGGAGCGCGGCCTGCGTATCAATGAGGATATCGACCAACGGAAGGTGCCGTGGCGTCGGGGATACCGATTGGCGACGGCGAGGGACTGTGCGAGACTGCTTCTTCATGGCGGCTCCTTACTGGGAGGCTTGCACCTCGGTTTCGTCACCGGTCGTATAGCACGACCAGTGAAGAGCCGCCGCTTCAAATTTCAACAGCTACTGGGACATCACCCTGTGGTGAAAGTCGCGCCGCACAAATGTGCAAGGACTTTCACCATGGGCTGCTAGATCGCGCGTGGGGACGACGTAACTGCCGTGCTAAGATGAAGCCGTGGTTGTTTCGCCGTTGCGCAGATTTGCACGTCCTCGGGTCACTGCCCTATGACGATCCGCCTTACCCTTGCGCTGATCTCCTCGGCGGTCCTGCTGGTCTCGGCGCAGGCGCCCGAGGTGGACGGTCCTGCCGCGCTCGCCGCTGCCCTGCAACGACGGTACGCGCGGGTACATGATTTTTCCGCCCGGTTCGTCCACGAGTACGACGGCGGTGCCCTCCGCCTGCGGGCGACGGAAACGGGCCACGTGCTCATCAAGAAACTTGGTCGGATGCGCTGGCGCTACGAGAGCCCGGAGCGCAAGCTCTTCGTGTCCGATGGTCGGACGATCTATTCCTACTTTCCCGAAGATACCCAGGTCACTGTCAGTGCGATGCCCGTCGCGGACGACGCCAGCGCCGCCGTACTGCTGCTGACCGGGAAGGGGAACCTCACCCGGGACTTTCGCCCCTCGCACGTGACGCTCCCCGACCTGCCAGCCAACGCGGTCGCCCTTCGGTTCGATCCACTCACGCCGACACCTGAGTACGAGTCACTCATCCTCGTCGTCGATCGGGAGGACCTGACGCTGCGCCAGTTCATCTCGACCGATTGGCAGGGCGGCACGTCGACGTTCCGATTCACCGATTTCCAAGAGAACGTCGGCGTCAGCGATTCGGAATTCATCTTCACCATTCCTGACGGCGCCGAGGTGATCAGACACGATGCCAACCCAGAGTGACCGCGTACCCTCAACATGCGGCTCGGTGCGGCGACGGCTGACGCCACTGCTCGCCCTGCTGCTCGTATCGGCTCTGACCGGCTGCGCCGCCCGCACCGCGATGCACGCCGGCCAGGCGGCGGAGCGGCAGGAGGACTACGATCGCGCCGTCCTGGAGTACCGCCGCGTCGTCCAAGAGCATCCTGACGATCTCGACGCGCGTCTGGCACTGGAGCGCGCCAGCCTGCGCGCCGCCCAGGCCCACTTCGCCAGTGGCAGGCGACTCGACGATCGGGGCTACTACCCGCAGGCGCTTGTCGAGTATCAGTTCGCCGCCGACCTGAATCCGACGAGCGGCGTGATGGCTGACGCGCTGCGAGAGGTCCGGCTCAAGGTCAGGGCCGGCGTGACCCGGCGCCCCGACGGCGAGACCGAGCTCGAATCGCTGGTCGGACGGGCGGTGAACTTCGATCCCGAAGGCCTGGAATTCCCCGACGGCGCCGCGCTGCCGGACTCGCTCGTGTTTCGTGAGGCGAGCAGCCGCGATGTCTTCGCCGCCATCGGACGGTTCGCCGAGGTCTCCATCCTGTTCGACCCCACGTTCCGCGCCGCGCAGCTGTCGATCGACCTCCGCAACACGTCACTGCACAACGCGCTGCAGGCCGTGGCGGCGGCGACCGGCAGTTTCATCCGGATGACGGCGCCGGGAACGATCACGATCATCCCCGACACCCCCGGCAAGCGTCAGGAATACCAGAGGGAAGTCGTGCGGACGTTCTACCTGAGCAACACCGATCTCGAAGAGACGATCGATCTGCTGCGCATCGTGATGGATCTCCGGCGGCTCGCGCCTATCACCGCGACGAACGCCATCACGATCAAGGACACGCCGGAGCGCGTGGCGGCCGCGGCCAAGGTCATCCGCGTCATCGACAAGGCGCGGCCGGAAGTGGTGATCGACGTCGAACTACTGGAAGTGGACCGCCAGCGGTTCCGGGAGTACGGACTGCAGTTCGCATCAGCCGGGTCACCGGGCCTGGACGGCCGTGTGGACGTCAACCGGGACGGCCTCACCTTGCAGGACCTGACGGAACTGACCCAGGGTGACATCTTCGTCACGAGCGTCCCGAGCCTCTTCTACCGGCTCCTCAAGCGGGATGCGAACACACGGACGCTGGCCAATCCGCATCTGCGCACGTCCGAGGGCTTGCCGGCCCAGGCGCGGTTCGGCGAACGTGTCCCGGTGCCGGTAACGACGTTCGCGCCGATCGCGACCGGTGGCGTTGCCCAGCAGCCGATCACGTCATTCAACTACGAGAACATCGGCGTCAACATCGACATCACGCCCCGGACCCACCACAACGGCGACGTGTCGCTGGCGCTCGAAGTCTCGGTCAGCAACATTTCCGGCACCGGCTTCGGCGATCTGCCAACCTTCGGGAATCGCTACATCAACACGACGATTCGCCTCAAGGATGGCGAAACGAACCTGCTGGCCGGGTTGATTCGGGACGACGAGCGCACCGTGCTCGAGGGCATTCCCGGCCTGATCGACATGCCCGTCGTCGGGCGGCTGTTTGGCCGCAATCGCACCGAAACCCAGGAAACCGACATCATTCTGACGTTGACGCCGCATATCGTCCGGGGGCTGGACCTGGACGAAGCGGACCTGCGTCCCTTCATCGTCGGGCGGGACACCTCGGGGCTGTTCGACGACCCGAACTCATTCTCGGATTTCCCCGAGTTCGAAGAGTTCGAGGAGCTCGAAGAACCCTCGCGGCTCCAGATTCTGCCTCCACCACCTCCGCCTGGCGCCGGCCCGCCGCGCTGACACGTGCGCTACTCGGCTTCGACTCCGACCAGCGCCCCGAGCGCCCTCAGCCGCTCCACGACGCGGGCGTAGCCCCGTTCGACCGTCTCCAGCGGACGCACGCGGCTGACCCCGTCGGCCGCGAGGGCCGCAGCGATGAGCGCCATTCCCGAACGCAGATCACGGCTGTCGAGCGTGCGGCCGCGCAACTGTCGCGGCCCGGTAACGATGATGCGATGCGGGTCGCAGAGGAATAGGTCGGCGTTCATGCCGCTCAACTGTTCGAGCGCGAACAGCCGCAGCTCGTACATCCAGTCGTGAATGAGCGTCCGCCCGCTCGCCTGGGTCGCCAGCACCGTGGTCAGGCTGACCATGTCGCTGGGAAACCCGGGCCAGGGCCCGGTCGTAATCTGCGAGATCCCGACCATCACCGACGGCTCGACGCGCAACCGATCCGCCTCCACCGAAGCGCGCACGCCCATCCGCCGTAGGACCGCCAGGACCGGCTCGAGATCCTGGGCGCGCGCGCCGGTCACCTCAACCTCTCCCCCGGTCACCGCCCCGACAACCGCCCAGGTTCCCGCCTCGATGTAGTCGCCGTCCAGACGGTGCGCCGCCCCGCGCCTAACACGGGCACCCTCGACCAACAGGGTCGGCGTGCCGTCGCCGCGCACGCCGATTCCCATGGCGCGAAGAAACCGGCAGAGCTCCGCCACATGCGGCTCGCACGCGGCGTGTCGAATCTCCGTCCGTCCCGCCGCACCCGCGGCTGCGAGCAGCGCCGTTTCCGTCCCGGTCACGGAGGCCTCATCCAGATACAGGGAGCTGCCGCGCAGCCCGTCGGGTGCGCTGAGCTCGTAGTCCGGTCCATCTTCGGTGCGCGCTCCCATCGCGGTCAAGGCCTGCAAGTGGGCCTGAATGGTTCGGCGCGCCGGAAAGTCTCCCCCGGGCGGCGCCAGACGCACCCGGCCGCGGCGCGCCAGTAACGGTCCCAGCAGCAGCACTGAGCCGCGCAAGGTGCCCACCAGCGCCCGGTCGGGCTCGTCGGTCGTCAGGTCGGCACATCGCACCCGCAACTCCGTTGTCCCGATGCCGTCGACCTCGGCACCGACGCTGATGAGCAGCCGCGCCATCGTCTCGACGTCACGAATCCGCGGGATGTTCGTCAGCACGCACGGCTCGTCCGTCAGCAGGCACGCCGCGAGCAGTGGCAGCGCAGCGTTCTTGTTTCCTTCGACGTCGACCCGCCCGTCCAGCCGGCGGCCGCCTTCGATGAGTAGCGTTGCCATGGCCTGAGTGTCCCGTATCAGAAGTTCATCGCCGAATTCCTGGGCGGCACATCCCGCCCCGGCGGCGTTACTCGTCGGTCACAGATGCCCAGGGCTAGCAGGCTGCTGAAGAACCCGGGTATCGGGCTGTTTTCTTAAGCATCATGCGGGTAACGACCGCCCGACGACCGTGCGCACGGGTGTGCGCTGACCCCGATGAGGGGGCCGGCGACACGCGCGGCCGGCGAGCAGGGACACGTCGCCTCCAGATTCCGCAGGCGGACCAAGTTATAGGCCGTGGCGGCGAAAGTGAGCTGCCACTCGACGAGTGGGACGCCGCGAGGCCGGAGCTTGCGCAAACCACCGACGGTCTGCCTCCACCCAAAGACCTGTTCCACGAGTTTTCGTTTCCGCTGACTCACGTGAGAACCCGCATGCCGGGTGGGCCGACCATCAATCGCCCGCCAGCGGACCTTCTGCGCCACGTGGGGCGTGACGTCCCGGACGCGGACATCGGCGACGAAGCTCGCCACATCGTAGCCCTTGTCTGCTCCGACCGTGCTGCCCGGCGGCGCGCTGGCCTCCAGCAACAGTGCCGCCGCCTCGCGTTCGGCGGTCCCCGTCGCGTGGGTCGCACAGACGTTGGCGACGAGCCCCTGCCGATTATCCAACAGCACGTGGCCCAGAGACGCCAGCTTCGCCTCCTTCCCTTGGCCCTTCCGATGCAGCATCGCCGCCGGATCAGTCGTCGACTGGTGCGTGTCGTTGCGCCGCCGCTCGCCGTGGAAGTCGACCGTGGGATTCCCGGGGTCATCGGGGGGCGCGCGCGGCGCGGCGTCCCGGCATCGGAAGCTCTTCAGGCTGGCCCAGGCTTCCAACTGCGTCCCGTCCACCGTGAAATGCTCGTCCGAGAGCAGACCGGCCGCCCGGGCGTGGGCCTGGACCGCATCAACGAAGGCGGCCGCGCCATCCCCCGCCAGCAGCCGGTCACGATTCTTGGTAAACGTCGTGGGATGCCAGACCGGGTCGTCCATATGCAAGCCGACGAACCAGCGGAACAGCAGGTTGTCGTTGAGCTCTTCCAGCAGCAGCCGTTCGCTCCGGATCGTGTACAGCACCTGCAGCAACAGGGCCCGCAACAATGGCTCAGGCGGGATCGACGGACGTCCCGTCTTGGCGTACAGGCCGGCGAACCTGCGCGACATCGTCTTCAGCGCGTGATCCGTCAGCGCGCGGACCGCGCGGAGCGGAGGATCGGCCGGCACGCGCTGTTCCGGCGACCGGTAACTGAACATGTGATGGGTTTGCTCATCGTGTCCGCGCATGAGGTGGCTCCCTTCAGCAATATTGGGAGCATGGGAGTACGCCGGGATCGATCTGTCGATCCCATTCCATGGACTTTTTCAGCAGCCTGCTAGAACTCTCCTAGATACACGATCTCGTCGCGCAACTCAACGCCGAATCGCTCGGCAACGACGCGGCGGCACAGCGACACGAGCGATCGAATCTCGGACGCCGACGCGCCGCCGTCGTTGACGATGAAGTTCCCATGCGTCGTGGACACGCGGGCCCGGCCGATCGCACGGTCCTTTAAGCCCGCGGCGTCGATCAGCGCCCCGGCCGACGCGGGCATGCCCGGCGGCACCTGCGCCGAGGTCGGATTCCGGAACACGCAGCCGGCGCTGGCCGATGCCAGGGGCTGGGTTCTCTTGCGGAGCGCCAGCGACGATCGCGCCCCGGCGCGCAAGGATGCCGGATCACCCTGCGCGATGGCAAAGTCGGCCCACAGCAGGATCTCGCCCGTGCGTTGCAACCGCGAGCAATCGTAGCCGAACTCCATCTCCGCGCGCGTAATCTCGCGCCGTGCCCCGTCACGCGCGACCAGCCCGACCGTACGCACCCGGTCACCGATCAGCTCGCCCTCAAAGTGGGCGTTCCCGTAGACGGCGCCGCCCACGGTTCCCGGCGTGCCTGCCCAGCGCTCGAGACCGGCGAGCCCACGCGTGATCGTCCATCGCACCAGTCCGTTGACCGTTACGCCGCTCTCCGAACGGACGACGTCCGGGCGTACCGCCTCGATCGTCCCGCCGTGGACCCGCACGACCAGACCGGAGACGCCCCGGTCGGAGACGAGCACGTTCGAGCCGCCGCCCAGTACCGTCACCGACACCCCCAACTCGCGCGCGACCTCGATGCCCCGCAGCAGGTCCGCCGATCCTCTGGCCTCGAAGAGCCACTCGGCCGGTCCGCCGGCACGGAAGGTCGTCAGCGGCGCCAGCGGTGCCTGGCGCCGCAGGCGGCTGGCACCCAGTGCCGAACCCAGCACGCGAGCGACCTCCTCGGACGGCATCGATCTCGAGCGGCGGTCGATGTCGGTCACACCAGGAGCGCCTGTTCCTGCGCGATGAGCGCCCGCATGGCCACCGCACGGTTACACACCTTGAACTCGATCCAGTCCCCGGGGCCCAACTGTCCCGCCAGCGGCAGATCGGCCGTGATGACAGTGGCCACTTTCGGATACCCGCCGGTCGTCTGGCCGTCGGCCATCAAGACGATCGGCTGCCCCGACCCGGGGATCTGCACCGTCCCTTGCGGCGTCGGATCCGAGAGGGGCGGCTTCGCCGGCCGGAGTCTGACCGCCGGACCGCGCAGACGGTAGCCCATACGATCGGACTGCCCGCTCACGACGTAGCGTGACGACCGGAAGACCTCGAGTCCCGACAGCGTGCAGGCGTGATCTTGCGGGCCGAGCATCACGCGAATGTCCGAGCCACCCCGCGGCACCGGCACGATCGGTCGCCGCACGCGCCCAAGCACTGGCGACGCGCCCGACGGCGTACCCATTGGCAGCCGGTCGCCAGCCACCAATGCACGCCCCCCGACGCCCCCGACACGCGAAGGCAAATGTGTGGCGCGGCTCCCGAACGGCACTGGCACGTCGATCCCGCCCGCGACCGCCAGGTACGCTCGCGTGCCCTGACTGCGCCGTCCCAACCGAACATGGCTGCCTGCTGGCACCGCGAACGCCGCGTTCATCGGCACGGGCCGGTCCCCGACGTGAATGTCGAACTCCGCACCGGTCACCGCCACGCACGACCGCGCCTCGAAGGCGAGCTCGGGCCCGATGAGCGTCACCTCCACCGTCGCCGCCGATGGCGGATTCCCGACCAGGAGATTGGCCAGCCGATGGGCACACCGATCCATCGGGCCGGCCACAGGCACACCGAAGTTCTGGTAGCCCCAGCGGCCCAGGTCCTGCACGGTGCTGAGCATCCCCGGCTTGATGACCTGAATCGACATCACGCTGGTCGTACGCACGGCGTGGCCTCCGCCGGCGCCATCGCCGACGCATCCGTCGGCACGAACCGTACGGTATCGCCGGGCGCGAAGAGAAACGGCTGGTCGCGCCCGGGATCGAACGGCCGGACCGTAGTCCGGCCGATGAGCTGCCAGCCACCGGGCGTTTCGGCCGGATAGATCCCGGTTTGCGACCCAGCGATGCCGACACTGCCGATCGGCACCCGCAGTCGTGGCGAGTCGCGTCGCGGTATCGCGATCCGCTCGTCCACCCGGCCGAGATAGGCGAACCCTGGCACGAAGCCGAGCAGGTACACCCGGTACACCGGAGCCGCATGCCACCGTATGACGTCATCCGGCGAACAGCCCGCATGACGGGCGACCAGTTCGAGATCCGGACCCCACGCGCCGCCGTAGGAGACCGAGACCTCCGTGGGCACAGGCGTGTCGACCGGCGACGGCGCGGCGCCGGCCACCTGCCGTTGCATCGCCCCGGTCAGCGTCCCGACGTCGGTCCGCAGCGGATCGAAACAGACCGTCACCGACGCGTAGCTGGACATGACGTCCCGGACGCCGTCGATCCGCGCGTCACGCAGGCCGGCGGCAATGGCGATGACCCGCGCGTTCACGGCCGGATCGATCTCGGCCCCCAGGTCGACGACGAACGCGGAATCACCGGCGGCGCGAATCTCGACGCTCGCAGTCCGAGATGAAAGTCCCGCGGCATTCGTCGGACGAGGCATCACCCATCCAGCGCCCGGAGGAGCTTCTCCGGGAGACCGCCGAACGCCCCGTTCGACATGACGACGACCAGATCGCCGTCGCGCGCGTCGCCAGCCACCGCCGCCGCCAGTTCGTCGATTCCAGATACATGCCGCGCGTGGACGCCCCGGGCGGCCAAGGCTGCCACGACTCGCGCTGGCGATAACCGAATCTCGTCGTGCAAGGCCGACCGGTACACGTCGGGCAGGACGACTTCGTCCGCACCAGCGAGCGCCTCGATCAGTGACGGCTCGATGATTCGCCGGCATGCCGTGGCGGAACGCGGCTCGAACACGGCCCAGACGCGCCGCTCGGGGTGCGCGCGGTGGACGGCCGACAACGTCTCGGCGACCGCTGTGGGGTGATGCGCGAAGTCGTCGTAGACCGTGACGCCGCGCACGACGCCGCGCGTCTCCAGGCGCCGCCGGACCCCCTCGAACGACGCCAGGGCGTCGACAACGGCCGCCGCATCGACCCCGACGCTGACCGCCGCTGCGGCCGCCGCCAGCGCGTTCCGCACGTTGTACTCGCCCAGCAACGGCACCTGAACCTCGGCGAAGCGCTCGCCATCGCGCTCGATCCGAAAGGCGGTCGCAGCCGGCATCGGGACGATCTCGACTGCTCGCCAGGTCGCTGCCGGGTCGAGCCCGAAGGATTCGACCCGACATCTGGCGGACGACCAGAGCGCGTGCGCCTCGGCGTCGTCCCGGCCAAGTAGGAGCAACCCGCGCTGCGGCACGAGTCCCACCAGGCGGCGAAAGGCTACGCGAATCGAGTCCAGATCAGGATAAATGTCGGCATGGTCGAATTCCACGTTGGCGACGACCGCAACGTCCGGCAGATACTTGAGGAACTTCGCCGTCTTGTCGAAGAACGCGCTGTCGTACTCGTCTCCCTCGATGACAAACGTCCGGCCCCCCCCGAGCCGGTACCCGGCGCCAACATTCCGAGCCACCCCTCCCAGCAGCATGCTGGGATCGAGCCCGCCGCGCTGAAGCAGCCACGCAGTGAGCGCCGCCGTGGTCGTCTTGCCGTGCGTTCCGGCAATGACCATCGAGTACGCATCCCACAGGAACTCGTCGCGGACGACCTCTGGCAGCGACGCGTATCGAAGCTTGCGGTCGAGCATCGCCTCGAGTTCCGGATTGCCCCGGGAGATGGCGTTGCCGACGACGACGAGATCGATGTCGCCTCCGATGTGCTCGGACCGAAATCCGTCGAACGGCTCGATGCCTTCGGCCGCCAACACGTCGCTCATCGGCGGATAGATGGCCCGGTCCGAGCCCTGCACGGCTTCGCCGCGGCGCTTGAGCATCACGGCGAGCGTGCCCATCGCCGTCCCACCAATGCCGATGAAATGCACTCGCCTCACGACACCGCCGCCTCCTCGACGATCAGACGGGGGTGTGCGCCCGCCACGAGACGCACCTCGACACCGAGCGGGACCGTGAGCGCGGGACCGCGCGTATGCCCGGTGGGAAATCCGAACACGACCGGCCCGGGAAAATCTGCCAGCAAGTCGGCCACAACGCCGCGCGCGGTCGGATGGCCTGTCGGCTCGTCACAGCCCGGCAACTCGCCCAGGACGATGCCCGCAGCCCGCTCGAGCAAGCCACTCAGCCGGAGCTGGGTCAGCATGCGGTCGATTCGATACGGTCGCTCACGCACCTCATCGAGCAGCAGCACGTACGGCGGCTCCGGAGCAAAGGCGTACGGTGTGCCGAACGAGGCGACGAGCTGGGTCAGGGTTCCACCAAAGAAGGTGCCGACCGCCTCCCCAGGTACGACGGTCTCTACGCCGGCCGCGGGCAGCTCGCCCAGCGGCTCGACCCGCGTCGTCGCCTGGCACAGCGAATCGCGGTCATATCCGTCCGTCCCGCGCGCCAGCCGGCTCACGACGGTCGGGCCGTGAAATCCGACGATGCTGCACCCGGTCGTCAGGTAGCTCAGCAGGCTCGTCAGGTCGCTGTATCCGATCAGCACCTTCGGCGTCCGCCGGAGGACGTCTGGCGCCAGGTACGGCAGCACGTGGACGCTGCCGTATCCGCCGCGCGCACCCACGATGCCGGCGACGGTCGGATCGCGCCATGCCGTCAAGAAGGCGTCGGCGCGGCGCGCGGCTTCGCCCGCGACGTACTCCGACCGCTCGAACACCCGCTCGTCATACACCGGCTCGAACCCCAGGGCGCGGATCTCCGCGAGGCCACGATCGAACTCACTCCGGTCGAATCCGCTCGCGGCGGCCACCACGGCGAGCCGATCGCCGGCGCGAAGCGCGGGCGGCTTCAGCATGCGCGGCCTGGCTCAGCCATGGCGGGCCATCTCGTCTGCCACGGCGAGGAATTCAGTCCGGCCTACCTGATCTCGAACTCGCTCATCCGGTCGCCAACCTCGCACCTCTGCCAGGTAGCGCTCCTTGGCGCGGCGATGACGTCCGAGCGACGCCTCGAGCTCCGGCATGGACAACTCCCCGCGCTCGGCGGCATGAACGAGGGCCTCGAGTGCTTCGTGCTGACGCGCCGCGTCGGGCCCGCACAGCAGCAGCAGGTCGACGGTCGCACCGACGGCCCGGACCACGGCTTCGCCAATGCCGTAGGTCCCGGTAATCGCCCGCATGTCGAGATCGTCGGTCGCCACCAGCCCCCGATACCCCAGCTCGCCGCGGAGCAGATCATGCACGATCGCCCGCGACAGCGTGGCAGGCCGCTCCGCGTCCAGGCTCGTCACATGTACATGGCCCGTCATGATCATCGCGACATCAGACCCGATCGCCGCCTTGAACGGCACGAGCTCCCGAGCGCGCAGGCGGTCGGGTGCGTGGTCGAGTACAGGCAGCTCGTCATGGGAGTCTTCGGTGGTATCGCCGTGCCCGGGGAAGTGCTTCCCGCACGCGGCGATCCCGCAGGCCTGCAACGTTTCAATGATCGCCACCCCCAGTGTCGCGACCGTCTCCGGCGCGTCCGACAGCGCCCGATCGCCGATCACCGAATTTCTCGGATTCGTGTCAAGGTCGAGCACTGGGGCGTAATCGAGTGTCACGCCCACGGCCGTCAGTTCGGTCGCCAGCGCGGTTGCAAATCGCCTCGCCAGGCCAGCGTCACCGCTGCGGCCAAGCGCTTGCATGGGCGGCCATTCCGTGAACGGCGCCCGCAACCGGGCCACCCGACCGCCCTCTTGATCGACGCTGACCCAGAGCGGCCAGTCGCACCCAAGCGACTGCACCTCGCGCGACAGTTCGGCCACCTGCGCCGGGCTCTCGACATTTCTGGCGAACAGGATCACGCCGCCGAGATCGAATTCGCGCGCGAGCGCGCGGAGATCGTCAGGCACGACGTGGCCGTCGAAGCCGGTAACGGCGAACTGGCCCACCTGTCGTCGAAACGCACGCTGTGACATGGTGACGGTCGCGGCCACGAACTGAGGCGCGCAGGGCACCCCGTCCGGCGGCGCTCACATTATAATGCGCCGGTGCAGTTCGAAGCCTCCGCGCCCATGCGGATCGACCTGGCCGGCGCCACGCTGGACATCTGGCCACTCTATCTCTATCACGCCGGCGCACAGACGCTGAACGTGGCCATCTCATTGCGCGCGCGCTGCTGGCTGCGCGCGCGCGGCGACCGCCGTCTCGTCCTTCACTCCCTCGACACCAACTTGCGCGTGGAGGCTGACCATTGGTCCGAGCTGCCACCCGACCCGCCGTGGCGCTTGCTCCGCTGCATTCTACGATTTTTCGAGGCCGAAGGTCTCGACGTGGTCACGCACAGCGACTCGCCCATTGGTGCCGGCATCGCCGGTTCCTCGGCGTTAAATGTGGCGACCTGTGCGGCACTGGCCCACGTGCAAGGTCGCGATCTGTCGCCGGACGCGTTGCTCGGTGTGGCGATGAACGTCGAAGCCCAGGTGATCGACGTTCCGACCGGGGCCCAGGACTACCGGCCGGCGTACTACGGCGGCGTGTCCGCAGTCGAGTTGGGCGTGGGTGGCGTGACGCGGGTAGCGCTCGACGTCGACCCCGAGCTGCTCGAGCGCCGACTGATTCTCGCGTATACGGGCGCCTCCCGCCAGTCCGGCATCAACAACTGGCAGGTCATGAAAGGGCGCATCGACGGGCTCCAGGAAATCGCGGAACAGTTCGACGCCATCTGCCGGGTTGCCGGCGACATGCGCCGCGCCCTGGAGGCGGCCGACTGGCCGGGTGTCGGCCGTCACATCGCGGCCGAATGGGAGTTTCGTAAGCGGCTCGCACCCGGCGTCACGACGCCAGCCATCGACGATCTGATCGAGCGCGCCCACGCAGCCGGAGCGCTCGGAGCGAAGGTCTGCGGCGCTGGAGGTGGCGGCTGCATCATGGCCTTTGCCGACCCGGGCGACGTCGGCGCCGTGACGCAGGCGCTCACCAGCGGGGGTGCGAGAATCCTCCGGTGCGGCGTGGACACCGAGGGACTTCGGCTGGTGCCTGACGGCACCCCGCCATGAGTCCGCCGTCATGGACAATCAGACCATCGCCAGGCTGTTTTCGGACGTTGGTGACCTCCTCGAGCTGAAGGGGGCGAATCCATTCAAGATCCGCGCGTATCGAGCAGCGGCCGACGTCCTTGGGAGCATGGGCGAGCGGGTGGCGGACCTCACCGTGGAAGAGCTCCGTGCCATTCCCGGCGTCGGCAAGGAGCTGTCCGCCAAGATTCGAGAACTCGCCGACACGGGCCATGTGGCGTTCCATCAGGAGTTGCTCCAGGAGTTCCCGCCGACGATCCTGGACCTGCTGCATCTGCAGGGCGTGGGACCGAAGACGGTCGCCCTCCTGTATCGAGAGCTTAACATCGGGTCGCTCGACGCGCTGGAGCAGGCGGCCCGCGAAGGCCGCCTGCGCGGACTCAGAAGGCTGGGCCCAAAGAAGGAGCAGCTCATCCTTCGAGCCGTTGCCGAATATCGGCGCCGATCCGGCCGGTACCCGATGCCCGACGTCCAGGAGATCGCAGACGCCCTGACCGCGCATCTCCGCGCGTCGCAGGCGAAGGCAGCGATCACACCGGTTGGCAGCCTGCGTCGCGGCCGTGACACCTGCGGCGACGTGGACCTGCTGGCGACCGGCGCGACACCCGATCTGTTGTCGCGCTTCACCGACTACGCCGGCGTCGACCGCATCCTCGGCCGCGGCGAGACCAAGGCGAGCATCCTGCTCGCCGACGGGCTCCAGGCCGACCTGCGCCTCGTGCCAGCGGAGAGCGCCGGCGCCGCCCTCCAGTACTTCACCGGCTCGAAGGCCCACAACATCGCCCTGCGGGACCGGGCCGTGCAGCGTGGCCTCAAACTCAACGAGTACGGCGTCTTCCGGCTGGTGGACGGTGACACGATCGCCGGTGAGACGGAAGCAGGCGTCTACGACGCACTAGGCCTTCCATTCATCCCACCGGAGTTGCGCGAACACCGCGGCGAAATCGCCACCGCTGAAGCCGGCGCATTGCCCCAACTGGTCGACCGAGACGACCTGCGCGGCGACCTCCATACGCACACCTCGGAGAGCGACGGTCGCGCCGACCTCGAAACGATGGCGCTGGCCGCGCGCGACGCTGGCTTGGAGTACCTGGCGGTCACCGATCACAGCCAGTCGCTGGCCATGGCCAACGGCCTCGACGAGCGCCGCACCCTCGCACATGCCCGGCGCATCCGAGCGCTCGACGCCACCCTCGATGGCATCACGCTCTTCGCGGGTATCGAGTGCGACATCCTGCCGGACGGCTCGCTGGACCTGTCCGCGGACTGCCTGGCCGAGCTCGACATCGTCGTCGCCTCCGTCCACTCCGCGTTCTCACAAGAAGAGCGGCAAATGACGGATCGCCTCCTCCGTGCCGTCGAATCTCCGGTCGTCGACGTCATCGGCCATCCGACCGGGCGTCTGCTCAGCCGGCGAGCGCCCTATCGCGTCGACGTCGACGCACTCGTCGAGGCCGCTGCGACGCACCGTGTCGCGCTGGAAATCAACAGCCAGACCGACCGCCTTGACCTGAACGACGCCCATGCCAGGCTGGCCCGCGACCGCGGCGTCCTGCTGGTCATCTCCAGTGATGCCCATGCGCCCGCGGCATTCGGGTTGCTCCGCTGGGGAATCGTGGTGGCGCGACGTGCCTGGCTGGAGCCCCAGCACGTCCTGAACACGAGATCGGCGGACGCCGTCCGGGCCGCGCTCCGGCGGAATGCCAGTCGCGGGTGACCGACGCGCCATGGGAAGACCACCCCCGAGTGCCCTGCGAGAGATCAGAGCGCTGTATCTGAACGCCACGCCACGCACGGTCCAGCGCGATCTGATGCGGGCCATCGAGCTGTGCACGTCGCTCCCGACCGAGACAGCCCGTGAGCAGGTCGCCGTCTACATGGATGGATTGTCCCAGCTTCGTTCCGAGTGGAGCCTCACCCGTCATCGACGGCCGCTCAAGCATCGGTAGCCGAACCCGGGACGCCGCGGGCCACAACACCGTGGCCCTCGGCGCTCGGCGCTCGGATGCAGAAGAAAAATGTGTCTGACCCCTTTTCTGTTCGCGCGCCGCCAAAGTCAGGATACAGCGCCGATCGAACGCCGCTAGACTTTCACCACGGGCTGCTAGACTAGGTGGGACGCTGCTGGCGGTGCCGTTCGATATCGATCGGCTGGCGGTGACCGGCGGTCCGGTGCCGCTGGTTGAAGGGGTCAGCCGCGCAGGTGCGTCGGGCGCCGCAAACGCCGATATCTCGCGGACCGGCACGTTGGTCTATCTGCCGGGAGGAGGGACTGGTCGACCGCTCCGCACGCTTGTATGGGTATCTCGAGACGGAACCGCGGTAGGCTGACCTTGTTGTTCGCTGTTGTCGTAATAAGGAGGTTATGACCGGTCGTTACGCACGCCAGACCGTTGCTACGGTGGTCGTTCTCGTCCTCGCGGCACTCGGTTCGCCGATCTCCGCCCAACAGAGTCGCTTGGCCTCAGGCAACTGGACTCGTGGACTGGCTGGGGGTTGGGGGCACTCTTGGACACCGGGTTACGGCAAGACCACGAGCGATGTGCAGTTCGTCGCCTTTCATCCTCAGCTCGGGCGATTTGTCACTGACCATCTCGAACTCTATGGAGAGGGCACGCTGTTCCTCTACCACCAACCGAGTGTTGCCATCGGCGGTGGTTTGGCCGGTATTGGCGGGCGCTACCACCTTTGGAACGACCGCAGATGGACGCCCTATGTCGTTGGGATCGCCGGATTGATCTGGACTGCCCTCGACATCCCTGAACTGGACCGAGTCTTCAATTTTCAGTTAATCCATGGCCTTGGTCTCCGGGTGGTCCCGCCGCGCGGGCCAGGATGGATCGTTGAATTTCGTAATCACCACATCTCGAACGCGGGTACGGCGGGCGAGAATCTCGGCGTGAATGCCGCAACCATCGTCACCGGGGTGCAGTGGGTTCTGCGGTAATGGGTAAGCAGAAGGCCGACGCCTTATCGGACTTTCACAAGCAACTTTGGTTGCTGAAAAAAATAACCGCAAATAATCGTGCTCCGGCCACGAAACTCGGTCAGCACTCATCCTGCCCAAATCCCCTAGCGCCAGAGTTGTTCCGGAGGTGGCATACAGCGGGAGAGTGCAGCGTCGGTGCCTGCCTGTAACTCGTTGCAGCGGTCAACTCAGAGGCAGGGAGTTGGCGGTTTCTGCACCGACCTTAGCGGCGTGAGGCTATAATTTCCGCAATTATCCGGACAGTGATGGCCCTCGACCGCGGCGCTCGCCTCGGCCCGTATCAGAGCGACCAAGGATGGTGAGTTCGATGGCAGACGCGAAGACACAACAGAAACTCACGCCCACAAAATACGGGTTGGGCGTAGGCGGTCTTTCACTCTTTGCCACGGGTGGCTGCCTGATGTGGACGGTGATCCTTATCCCCCTCGCACTGCCCATGGCGCTGGTCGGCATCCTTATGGCGATCGGAAGTTTGTTCATCAAGACGGAGCCACTCACGTGCCCGATCTGTAGTGGAACGGTGAACGTTGAGAAGTCCGTGACGGTGGTGACCTGTCCCCATTGTGAGAAACCGATCAAACGAGAGTCTGGCGGGTGGAGCAGGGTTGAGCAACCCATGCGACACGACACGCGGACTGGTTCGAGGAACTCCAGGCGCGGGTGCCGACGGGACAGTAGGCGGCTTCCGCGACCGATAGCGATCCCTTCCCCCTCGACAACGGACGCCTCTTCATGAGCCGGCTCAACCGATCGCACAGTCCCCGTGTCACCTGAGGTGACTTAAGTTAACCTGAGCCGACTGGCATGACTCCCGACCAGGACATGATTGACAAGGCCGCAGAGCTCTGCCGGCAGCGTGGAATCGTCATTCCCACGATCGCCCAGATGCAGGACCCGGCGAAGATTCCAGACCCGATCCGGGCTCGACTGGCCGACGTGGGACTTTGGGATCTCCATCCCACGAACCTCTTTCGCGTCACGTGGAAGAACGAGCCCGTCTCGCACGGTGGCGGCTTCAACCATGGGAACTGGATCGAGTTCCCTCCTGAGTTAACCCAGGTCCCGGTACGGATCATCGGGCTGTGCGGCAAGTACTTTCCGACGGGGTCACACAAGGTCGGCGCTGCGTTCGGGTGTCTGGTCCCGCGGTTCGTGTCGGGCGAAGTCGACCCAACAACGCAGAAATTCGTCTGGCCCAGTACCGGAAACTATTGCCGTGGCGGCGCGTTCGTCAGTGCCATGCTCGGCTGCGATGCGGTGGCGATTCTGCCGGAAGGCATGTCGCGGGAGCGGTTCGAGTGGTTGCGCTCGATCGGCGCCGAGATCATCGCAACGCCGGGATCGGAGTCGAACGTCAAGGAGATCTACGACAAGTGCTGGGAGATCAGACGCTCGCAACCGAGCTACGTCATCCTCAATCAGTTCGAAGAGCTGGGGAACGCCGTGTGGCACTATCACGTCACGGGCAGTCTGATCGGGGAGATCTTCGATCGGATCGCTGACCCACGGCACAGGCTCGCAGCTTACGTCTCGGCCACGGGCAGCGCGGGGACGATTGCGGCCGGCGACTACTTGCGCACGATCTGTCCAAACCTCAAGATCGTCGCCGTGGAAGCGCTGCAGTGTCCCACGCTCCTGCAATGTGGCTTCGGCGAACACCGCATCGAAGGCATCGGCGACAAGCACGTCCCATGGATTCACAACGTACGCAACACCGACGTCGTAGTGGCCGTCGACGACGACCACTGCGTGCAGCTGATGCGCCTGTTCAACGAGCGGCTCGGCCGTGACTATCTGGCGCGTCTCGGCGTACCGCAACAGACCATCGAATGTCTCGAGCTCCTGGGCATCTCGTCGATTTGCAACCTCGTCGCATCGATCAAGGTCGCGCGGTATTTCGAGCTGGGGCCCGAAGATGTTCTGTTCACACCCCTGACCGATTCCATGGAGCTGTATGCGTCACGGCTCGAGGAACAGCGCCTGCTCAGCGGCGAGTACACGGAGCGTGACGCCGTACGCGACCACGCGCGGTTTCTCGAGGGGGTCGCCATCGATCAGATGCGGGAGCTCGGGTATCGCGACCGCAAGGCTCTACACAACCTCAAGTACTTCACCTGGGTCGAACAGCAGGGACGAACGGCCGACGAGTTACAGGAGCTCTGGCGGCCGGAGTTCTGGACCCAGACGTTCGATCAGGCCGCGGAATGGAATCGCCAGATCGATGAGCTCAACCAGCGAGCCGGCATCTTGCAATGAGGGAGAGAAACGCTATGTTTGCGGCGAGTGTGGAAGCGCACGCTATCGCGCGTACGCGGAATCGTGATCCGGGTGAAGGGAGATCAATCGCAGGAAGTCGCCATCGCGAAATGCCATTGCACGGATTCGCTGACTCAGGCGGAGCGAGTACGCCTGGGCACCGTTTGGCGCCTTCACGTGCTCGATGACTTCCCAACGAAAGCCCATGTGGCGGTATAGGCCGTTCCAGTCCAATCCGCGCAGCCGACGCAGGGAGGCAATGACTTGCCTCAACTCGTTGGCCCGGAGGCGGAAGAAAACGTCTTGGAACTCCGGGCTGTTTAAGTCCAGATGAATACGGCTACCGGCTGCCACGTACGCGCGTAGTCCTTTTCGTTCGGCCCTTCACGAGATCCTCGACATTGGTCTCCTGAGGCTTCTTGACCGCCGCCCACGCGAGCCCCCGTTCGATTCGGGAACGGTGCGGTTCCTCCAGCGTCCAGAGCTGGCTTTCCGGCACCAGTGCGACCGGTGTCAGCAGGACCGTCCCGTCCGGGCGTCGCTCGAGACGCAGTGTCTTTCCTGCGTACCGCTTGCCCAACGAGATCTGGCCGCTCTTGCCAACCACCTTGATCTCGACATCCTGAACCGAGGATTCAGCCAGCTCTTTCATGTAGTCATGCTATCATGCCGTCGTGCGCTGAGGGACAATCGGCGCATGAGTGCCCGTCCGCGGCGGGGACGATGACTCAAAGAGCTGGTCGTCTGACCGTCGCATCCTGAGCCGAGGGCCCAGGTTCTAGCAGGCTGCTGAAAAAGTCCGTGGAATGGGATCGACAGATCGATCCCGGCGTACTCCCATGCTCCCAATATTGCTGAAGGGAGCCACCTCATGCGCGGACACGATGAGCAGACCCATCACATGTTCAGTTACCGGTCGCCGGAACAGCGCGTGCCGGCCGATCCTCCGCTCCGCGCGGTCCGCGCGCTGACGGATCACGCGCTGAAGACGATGTCGCGCAGGTTCGCCGGCCTGTACGCCAAGACGGGACGTCCGTCGATCCCGCCTGAGCCATTGTTGCGGGCCCTGTTGCTGCAGGTGCTGTACACGATCCGGAGCGAACGGCTGCTGCTGGAAGAGCTCAACGACAACCTGCTGTTCCGCTGGTTCGTCGGCTTGCATATGGACGACCCGGTCTGGCATCCCACGACGTTTACCAAGAATCGTGACCGGCTGCTGGCGGGGGATGGCGCGGCCGCCTTCGTTGATGCGGTCCAGGCCCACGCCCGGGCGGCCGGTCTGCTCTCGGACGAGCATTTCACGGTGGACGGGACGCAGTTGGAAGCCTGGGCCAGCCTGAAGAGCTTCCGATGCCGGGACGCCGCGCCGCGCGCGCCCCCCGATGACCCCGGGAATCCCACGGTCGACTTCCACGGCGAGCGGCGGCGCAACGACACGCACCAGTCGACGACTGATCCGGCGGCGATGCTGCATCGGAAGGGCCAAGGGAAGGAGGCGAAGCTGGCGTCTCTGGGCCACGTGCTGTTGGATAATCGGCAGGGGCTCGTCGCCAACGTCTGTGCGACCCACGCGACGGGGACCGCCGAACGCGAGGCGGCGGCACTGTTGCTGGAGGCCAGCGCGCCGCCGGGCAGCACGGTCGGAGCAGACAAGGGCTACGATGTGGCGAGCTTCGTCGCCGGTGTCCGCGTCCGGGACGTCACGCCCCACGTGGCGCAGAAGGTCCGCTGGCGGGCGATTGATGGTCGGCCCACCCGGCATGCGGGTTCTCACGTGAGTCAGCGGAAACGAAAACTCGTGGAACAGGTCTTTGGGTGGAGGCAGACCGTCGGTGGTTTGCGCAAGCTCCGGCCTCGCGGCGTCCCACTCGTCGAGTGGCAGCTCACTTTCGCCGCCACGGCCTATAACTTGGTCCGCCTGCGGAATCTGGAGGCGACGTGTCCCTGCTCGCCGGCCGCGCGTGTCGCCGGCCCCCTCATCGGGGTCAGCGCACACCCGTGCGCACTGGCCGGTTTCAAGGGGTCGTCGCAACACGTCCTCACTGGTGTGAGAGTAGCAGTTCGTTGAAGGCTTCGGATGGCGTTCTCCAACCGAGAGTCTTCCGCGGTCGGCGGTTGAGTGTGGCCGCGACAGCAGCAATGTCGCTCGCACGATGCCTATGGAGGTCAGTCCCTTTGGGGAAGTACTGGCGCAGCAGGCCGTTGGTGTTCTCGTTCGTGCCGCGCTGCCACGGACTGCGGGGGTCGCAGAAGAAGACGTGCAGCCCAGTGTCGATACGCAGTTGGGCGTGCTGTGCCATCTCCGCGCCTTGGTCCCAGGTCAGTGACCGACGTAGCTGATCAGGAAGCGTCGCGAGCGTCGACGTGATCGCATCGCGGACGGCTTCGGCGCCATGCCCCGCAAGAGCCGGACCGTTCTTGACCCTGAGTCGGCCACGGTCGGCCATGCGAGGCAGGTGGAGCAGCATCGTGAATCGGGTGGTGCGTTCGACACCGTCGTCCCAATCGAGGCCATGCGCTCGGTCGCCGCGCGAGGGAACATGCGCAGAATCCGCAGGTTGTCTTTCACATCCATTTCGACGACCGCCTGGATGTTGAGTGCCGTCACCCACAGTGTCTGCGTCTGCGGCACGTAAGTAGTCCCGTGCACGCCGCCGTGCCCCGGTGCGCGAACAGTCTTGACGACTTTGCCGGTCTCCATGTCGATCCGGCTAATCTCACCGAACGGCCGGTCTGTCGGACGTGGTGGCCGGCGGCCACTCACTCCTCCGTTGGAGCCGATCCAGAAGTAACCTGCGCCAACCGCAAGCCCACTCATGTTGTGACTTTCGGTCTGCAGTTCGAATAGGACCTCGGATCCGTCCCGAGTCCTGTAGAAATTGAAAATGGCGTAACCTCCTGCTGAATCTCAAACAGCAGTTCGCCGCTGATCACGGCGACGGAGGATTACGCCATGTCGGACAGTAGCACAGCCCTTTCGCCCGTTCTGCAGTTTCACCAGGATCTCCAAACCAAGCTTCGTGATGGCGTGCGTCGGGCCATCGAGACCGTCCTCGAGGAAGAGCTCCTCGCGGCATTGGGGGCCGCCGCGCATGAGCGTATATCGGGGCGGCGCGGGTATCGTCACGGCACGATCGAGCGGACGGTGACCACTCGCGACGGGACGCGGGCCATTACGGTGCCGCGGGCTCGCCTGCGCGACCAGGATGGGCCGCCGACCGAGTTTCGGAGCACCGTCTTGCCGCGCTATGCGCGACGGACCCGAGAGGTGGATGAGGCGCTGCTGGGCTGCTATTTTGGCGGCGTCAATAGCCGCCGCATCCGCCGGGCTCTCCGGCCGCTGTTGGGCGAGGCGCCCCTGTCGAAGAGCGCCGTTTCGCGCGTGGTGACGCGGGTGAAGGATCAGTTCGCGGTGTGGCAGCAGCGGCCCTTGACCGACGAACGGTACGGGGTCGTGTTTCTGGACGGGTTTCATCTGCGCGTACGGCTCGCCGGCCGCGTGGTGATGGTCCCGGTGTTGGCGGCGCTCGGCGTCACCGACACTGGCCAGAAGCGGCTACTCGCCATGCAGCTGGCTGCGTCCGAGGCGGCGGCCTCGTGGGGTGGTCTGCTCGCCAAGCTGCAGCAGCGCGGACTGCCGGCGCCGTTGCTGGTCGTCACCGATGGCCATGCGGGACTGAAGAAGGCGCTGGAGACGTGGCCGACCGCCCGCGTGCAGCGATGTACCGCCCACAAGGGACGCAATCTCGCCGACGCCTGTCCCGTGCATGCGCGACCCGAGCTGCGCCGAGACTACCATCGCCTCCTTTATGCGACGGACGGCCTGGCCGCCCGCGCGGCCTACGACGCCTTCCTGAAGAAGTGGACCCCGTTGTGCCCACCGGTCGCGCGGTCGCTGGAAGAAGCGGGCCTCGAGCTGCTCACGTTCTACACCTTCCCGAAGGCGATGTGGAAGTCGTTGCGCACGACCAACGCGTTAGAGAATCTCAATCGTGAATTTCGCCGACGAACGAAGACCCAGGCGTCCTTCAGCACGGAAGCCGCCGCGCTCACCGTGCTGTTCGGCCTCGTCGCCGTGGGCCAGATCGTCTTCCGTACGATCGATGGCCATCAGGACCTCGCGGCCTTCCTGAGGCAGGAGCAGTGGTATCAGGCCGCGTAACGCGGTAGAGTCGTCAACCAGTCGGCAGGAGCCTTCCGCCACGACGCTTTTCTACAAGACTCGGGACACATCCAGGACCTCGCCGGTCTTCCAGTCGACCTTGAGCACTTTCTCCGATACCTGATCGCCAATCCACAAGCCGTCCGGTGCCGCTTCGAGCGCGTTTGGATGGATGTCGGGCGACTTGAACAGCCGTTCAACCTGCGGCTGCCATGTTCTGACGTGCGGTTGGTCGGCGCTCGGTGCCCGCGCGGCCTGTTGCGCGTGCAAGGTCTTTGTTGTTGCGCCGACTGTCGCGGCGAACGCCCCGCCGATGAATTCACGACGTCTTATCTCCATGACTCCTCCCTGTGGCGGCCGAGCGCGATTACCATGGAACGCGGCGACTCTACCACCCTGCTCTTCCTCCATATAGTCAAAGTCCGTTCATCTGCTCTGTCGAGCGATCTACTCACGCAGGCGTCGGTTTCGCGCGATCAAGGCACCTGCGTTAAGCTGTTCCCGCCCGGACGAAGGCTTCGGGAAGGAGAGGACAGTGAGAAGACTGGAGTCGGCTGTAGCAGCCCGTGGTGAAAGTCCCGCGGCATTCGACCGCCGATGCATCCCGTCCCGCGGCGTTGCTCGTCGGTCGAATACTCCCGGTATGCTCCCTCCTCGCGCCTGGCGGGGCGGGCGCCTCGACGGTCTCGGTGCCACGCGGGACTTTCACCACGGGCTGCTAGCATTGGCACTGGCACTCTCCTGCTGCAGCAATTGGGCGGGAGCGCAGGTCGAAGACGTCACGCCCGTGACCCAAGAGACACTACGAGCTCCAGATGCCTCGGACTGGCTACACTGGCGGCGCACTGCCGACGGCTGGGGCTATAGCCCTCTCGATCAGATCACGACTGACAACGTGGGAACCTTGCAGCTGTCCTGGGCCTGGGCTCTGGAGACCGGCCGGAGTCAGCCCACGCCCCTGGTCCATGACGGGCGTATGTACCTCACCAACCCCGGCAACGTCATCCAAGCACTCGACGCGGCCACGGGAGAGCTGCTGTGGGAGTACCGGCGCGAGCTGCCGGAGCCCCTCGACCGTTTCCCTCGGGCACTCCGGGGCATCGCGATTTTCGGAGACTGGATCTTTCTCGACACCTCGGACGCTCACGTGGTCGCGCTGGAAGCGCAGACGGGCAGGGTCGCCTGGGATACCGAGGTGGCAGATCACCGGAAAGGTTTCACCTACACCAGCGGTCCGCTCGTCGCGGATGGGAAGATCATCTCCGGCATCACCGGCTGCCAGCGCTACAGCAGAGACAGCTGCTTCATCACTGCGCACCACCCGGAGACCGGCGAAGAGCTCTGGCGCACCAACACCATAGCCCGGCCCGGGGAGCCGGGTGGCGACACCTGGAGCGATCTGCCGCTGATGTTCCGAGGGGGTGGCGACGCCTGGATCACGGGGAGTTACGATCCGGAGGCACGGCTCATCTACTGGGGCGTCGCGCAACCCAAACCCTGGGCTCGGGTGAGCCGTGGCACCGACGGGGAGGCCCTCTATACGAGCTCCACCCTGGCGCTCGATCCCGACACCGGCAAGATCGTCTGGTACTACCAGTACGTACCCGGCGAGACCATGGATATGGACGAAAGTTTCGAGCACGTGCTCGTCGATCGCGATGGACAGAAGACCCTGTACATGATGGGTAAGCTGGGCATCCTGTGGCGACTCGACCGCCTGACGGGCGAGTTTCTCAGCGCCTTCGACCTGGGCTATCAGAACATTCTCGACGTCGACGCGGCGACAGGAAGAGTGGCCTACCGTCCGGGCAAGATTCCCCAAAGCGGGGTCAAGATCGAGTTCTGCCCCAGCCACGCCGGCTTCAAGAGCTGGCGGGCCATGTCGTACAGTCCCGAGACGCGCGCCTTTTATATTCCGGTGAACCTGACGTGCATGTCAGGGATCTACCGAGACGTTCCCCGGGAGATTGATCCCGAGACCGGAGAGGGGAAAACAGTCCCGAGCGGTCTCACGCGCCGCATCAACGAGCACCATCCCGCCAGCGGCGGTAACCTGGGAGAGTTCCTCGCCATGGATAGCGAGACGGGTAAGATTCTCTGGCGCCATCGCCAACGTACCCCCTTCAATTCGGCCGCCCTCACCACAGCGGGAGGTCTCGCCTTTGTGGGCGATTGGGATCGCTACGTGCGTGCGTACCACGTCGAGACCGGCGAGCTGCTGTGGCAGAAAAGGCTGTCTAACTCGATACTGGGCTTTCCCATCACCTACGCTGTCAATGGACGGCAGTATCTTGCCGTTCCGGTCGGGACCGGTAGCGGTACGTGGGCGACAAGCATTCCCGCGCGCCTGACGCCAGAGAAGCATCGTCCTCGGGGAGGCAACGCGCTCTACGTTCTTGCATTGCCCCCGGAAGCTTCGCCGGCGACGTACCGACCGTCGCATGTGATGCTGCCGGTCATTCCGTGGACGTGATCATTCCTCGACGCGTGCAGCAGCTGGGGGCCCAGCGTGATCTACAAGGAGTGATGAATTCACCATGATCTCAAGACAGCATCACTGGCCCACGGCCAAAAGCCAAGAGTCTCCAGGCGGCGGCATCAGCCGTCGGGATCTGTTCCGCACGAGCGGTGCCGCGGCCACCGCGGGGTTGCTCAGCTGGTTGCCAGACACGGCCGTAGCCGCGCAGGCGCCCTCGGATACGTCTCCGGAAGTCTACACGCGTCTGGGTGTCGAGCCGTTCATCAACTGCACCGCCACCCTCACCACCAACGGTGGCTCACGCTTGCCGCCGGAGGTCGTCAAGGCGGTGGAACGGGCGTCGCACTATCACGTGGACCTGGACGAGTTGATGGAAGCTGCCGGCAAGCGCATCGCTGAGCTAGTTGGGGTCGAATGGGCCCTCAGACCGCCGGCCTCCTGCTCGGACGCGAGGATTTGGTCCGGCGCGTTGGTCTATCTGCCGACGGCGACCGGATAATGGCCGTGTCGGTGGACACCGGGACTACGTTTTGGGCTGAAGCCCCTCAAGTGCTATTTGAGGGTCGCTATTTCCGAGAGCGCCCGGTCAGCGGCAGTCAAAGTTACGACGTGTCAGCAGACGGCCAGCGTTTCTTGATGGTCCAGATACCATCAGAAGGGACATTCCAGTTCCACGTCGTCCTTAACTGGTTTAAGGAGCTGAAGGCTCGCGTTCCGGTTCCGTAACGCGAGCGCATCGCAGCCCTGAAGGGACTGCGCTACATCAATGCGCGGGTGCCGACGGGACAGTAGGCGACGAAGACGCCTCGGTACGGCTGTTCCAGGAGGCAGTTCCAATCTGAGAGGTACACGCAATGCGGTTCAGAAGCTGGCTGGCGACGACGATAGCGGCCTTGCTCCTGGCGCACAGCCCGGCCAGTGCGCAGAGCTTTCGTCTTTCCGAGGCCACGATCGACGATGCCCACGCGGCCTTGACGGCCGGCCAGATCACGTGCCGCGCGCTCGTCCAGCTCTACCTGAACCGCATCAAGGTCTACGACAAGCGCGGGCCCGAGCTGAACACCGTCCAGTACGTCAACCCCCGTGCGCTCGAGGAAGCCAGTGAGCTTGACGCAACTTTCGCAACGTCGGGACTCGTCGGCCCGCTCCATTGCATTCCCATTCTCCTCAAAGATCAGGTCGAGACGCGCGACATGCCCACAACGTACGGCTCATCGCTCTTCAGGAACTTCATTCCCGAGCGAGATGCCACCATCGTCATCCGGATGAAGAAGGCAGGAGCCATCGTCCTGGCGAAGACGAACATGGGCGAGTTTGCGTCCCGCTACGTCGGCTCAGCCTTCGGACTGATCCGGAATGCCTACGATCCGAACCGGAACCCGAGTGGCTCGTCGGGCGGCACGGGCACTGGCATCGCAGCGAACTTCGGGATGGTGGGGATTGGAGAGGATACGGGTGGGTCTATTCGTGGTCCGGCGGCTGTCAGCAGCCTCGTCGGCTTGAGACCCACCGTGCCGCTGGTGAGCCGGCACGGCATGATGCCGGCGAATCCAGCCAATGACACCCTGGGACCGATCACGCGCACCGTGAAAGATGCAGCGACCCTGCTCGGTGTCCTCGCTGGCTACGATTCCAATGACCCTGTTACCGCCTATTCCGTGGGGCGGGTGCCGGCGTCTTACACCGCGGCGTTGGGAAAGGCCGGCTTGAGCGGCGCGCGCATCGGCGTCATCCGGGAATCCATGGATCCGAAGGCCGACCCCGCTTCCGACGACTACAAGAAGGTCCGGACGGTCATCGACAAGGCGATTGCCGACCTCGAATCTCTCGGCGCCGTCGTGGTGGATCCAGTCACGGTCCCGAAGATCGAATCGGTGAACGACACGTATCTCAGAGATAACTTCGAAGCCGAAGACGCCATGAACGCCTACCTGGCAGAGCATCCCAACGCCCCCGTGAGCACACTCCGGGACATCCTCCTGGCGGGCATGGTCACGCCGTGGCGCGCCAGGGGCCTGATGAACGTCGTCGGCAGGTCGGCGGACGTAGAAGGGCGCCTGCAAGTGCTCTTGGTCAGGGAAGAGATTAGGCAAGGTGTGTTGACCGTCATGGCGAACGATGCGCTCGATGCGCTAGTTTATGCGACGTTCGATCACCAGCCCAGCCTGATTGCGCCCGACGCCCTCACGAACCCGGAAACGGAGGACGCCTACGGCCTGGGTAACAACCGGCATCTGAGCCCGCTCATCGGGTTTCCCGCCCTCACGGTCCCGGCGGGATTCACCAGCGACGAACTCCCGGTGGGGCTCGAGTTCCTTGGGCGTCCGTTCACTGAAGGAAAGCTCCTCGAGCTCGCCTACGCCTACGAACAGGGGACGCATCACCGTAGGCCACCAACGACGGTGCCGCCGCTGTCCGGCGAACCGTAGGCGGTGCGTCCATGCCCCTCCATGCGTGTTCGTACGTTGTGCTTCCCGAGCGCGGCTCCTACACATATCATACGTATCGTCCCACTGGCCGCGGAGGACGCTCGGTCTTCCGAGCCTGGAGGTTGTTGTACGCGGGTCAGTCGAGCGTCCCGAAGGTTAGTCGTCGTTTTCCCAGCTCTTCTCGAGGAGGAAGCATGATGAAGCGATCCCGGTTCGGTTGTGGCGTCCTGACTCTAGCGGCTCTCCTGGGCGTCCCATCCGCAGGCTCCGCGCAGCGGACGGGCCTCGAGAACGGGGAGTGGCGTTACCTGGGTGGCGACGCCGGGCACACCCGGTCCACTCCGCTGAACCAGATCAACGCGTCCAACTTCTCCGATCTGCAGGTCACCTGGATCTGGCGGGGGAGCAACTTCGGGCCGCGCGTCGAGTACACGGTCCGGTCTACGCCGGTCTTCGTGGACGGCGTACTGTACACCGTCGTCGGTCAACGGCGGCAGGTGGCGGCGATCGACGCCGCCACGGGCGAGACGCTCTGGACCTTCCGCGAGCCCGAGACGATGAGGTATTTGCGCTCGCCGAGGACGGACTTCGGAAAGGGCGTCGCCTACGCGGAGGTGGACGGACGGGGCGTGATCTACATCACGTCGCCCGCGTTCTTCCTTTGGGCGCTCGACGCCAAGACTGGCCGGCCCCTGGACGACTGGGGCGCGTCCGTACCGCTGGACGGCTTCTCTGAAACCGGGGTCCGCGATCTGCTACCGGACCTCGTGGCGGACTGGGGGCCGTGGCAGGACCACGTGGCCGAAGGCGAAACCTACGACCCCGACCACGGGATCCCACGGCAGCTCGGCATGATCACCAGCTCGTCGCCCCCGATCGTGGTGAACGGGGTGGTCGTGGTGCTGGTCGGCCACGAGCCCAGCTACGACCAGACCCGGATCGAGAACGTCCCGGGCGACATCATGGGCTACGACACCAGAACCGGGGAGCACCTCTGGAAGTTCCACGTCATTCCCCGGCCCGGCGAGGTTGGCCACGAGACGTGGGAGAACGACGCCTGGCGGTGGTCGGGAGACATGTCGTCGTGGGCGCCCGCGTCGGCCGACCCGGAGCTGGGGCTCGTGTACATCGTGACGAACGCCTCGACCGTCCAGTCGTACACGGGCCATCGCCCGGGCCACAACCTGTTCGGCGGCAGCGTCCTCGCGTTGGATGTCCAGACGGGCGAGCGGAGGTGGCACTTCCAGATCCACCACAGTGACCAGTGGAACTACGACATTCCGGCAGCGCCCATCCTGATGGACCTGACGGTGGACGGGGAGCCAATCCCCGCGCTGATCCAGAACACGAAGCAAGGTCTCATCTTCGCGTTCAATCGGGAGACCGGCGAGCCGATCTGGCCCATCGAGGAGCGCCCGGTCATGCGGACAGAGGTCCCGGGCAACTATACGGCGCCCACGCAGCCCTACCCGACCCGGCCGGAACCGCTGGACCCGATCGTCTTGAGCGGGCTGACCGAGGAGTTCGTCATCGACTACACGCCCGAGTTGCAGCAGCAGGCCCTGGAGATCTTGAGTGAGTTCCGGGTCGGGGGCCTCTACGTGCCGCCGCTACCCTACCCCCACGACCACGAATACCGCAATGTCGTCGGCTGCTCGGGCGGGTTGAACATCTACCATCCGGCCGTCGCGGATCCCACCACGGGAATCATGTATGCATCGCACAACCGGACCTGCAGCGCCCCCTCGTTCTTGCTGCCCACGAACGGGGTGGACGTAGAGCGGGGGTTGCCCGGGCAGAGTGCCGAGGCCTGGAGGGGGCGGGAGCGGCATACGCCAACCACGGGTACCACGGTCGCAGCGTGGGCGCCCGGCGGCCGCCGTGAGTTCCTGCCGGCGATCAACCGCCTGCCCGTCTACAAGCCTCTGTACCAGAGACTCGCTGCCTACGACATGAACACGGGCGAGAAGCTCTGGGACATCCCGGTCGGCCAGACGCCAGAGCGGATCAGGAACCACCCGCTTCTGAAGGGAGTGGATGTTCCCAATATAGGAGGCACCGGCTTCTCCATCCAGATGGTCATGGGCGACCTCCTGGTGCAAACCACGGAAGACCTGAGGGGCGAGACCGAGATGAACGCGAACGGCATGCCGATGCTGCATGCCCGCGACAAGCGGACGGGGCAGATCCTCGCGAGCGTCGAGATCCCGATCCCCGGCCAGTACGGGATGATGAGCTACATGCACGAAGGCAAGCAGTACATCCTGGTGCAGGCGGGGAGCGCGCGGCGCGAGCAGCCTGGCTCTCTCATGGCGCTTACGCTGCCGTAACCGCCCGTGAAGTCAGGGGCTGCCGTGGACTGCTGGCAGATGGGAGTTGAACTCGAACTCTACGTGCTTCTCGCGGTGCTGATCCTCGGCACGTCGGTGTTAGGCCAGGAACGCCGGCACTCGTTGTTCAAGGGGCATACTACGGAACAGTCGCGGGAAATCGGCCCGGCCGCACCTATGACATCTCGCACGACGGCGAGCGGTTCCTCATGCTCAAGGCAGGTAGCACCGTCGACGCCGACGACCCGTTCGCCGGCCTAGTGCAGATCCACGTCGTCCTCAACTGGCACCAGGAGCTGAAGGCTCGCGTTCCGGTTCCGTAACGCGAGCGCATCGCAGCCTTGTAGGTGGGCTGTCCGCTTGGAGACGTCAGCCCTTGGGCCCAACTACGCGGCGCACGGCACCACCGCTCCAAGAACGGTGAAGGGGTCCAACCCCGTTTAGAATTCAGACCCGTAGCGTTATTTGTGCACGCCAATCCATGAGGAGATGAAGATGGCACCATCGAAACGCAGTCAGCGACCAGGTCCTGATGGTCCGCAACCCGGCCCAGGGCCAACGCGTCCCCCAGATACGCAACCAGGTCCAGTTAAACCACCTCCGCCGCCGGGCCGAGTAGGGGCAGGCCGGACTAAGCAGCCCGCCGCAACCGCCCCCTACCTTCTGGAATAAACTCCTTGGGCACGGGCCGGGCTACGCTACCGCCCTAAAGACGGTAAAGGGTATAAATCCCGTTGGGGACGCCAACTCGTGCAGCACCTGGCCCGGTAGCGCGGCGGACTAACGTGGGCAGACGAGCGCCAGCAGCCCGTGGTAAAAGTCCAACTGCATTCGGCTGGCGCTGCATCCCGGCTGGCGGCGTTGCTCCTCGCTCCGATATTCCCGATATACTCATTCGTCGCGCCTTGCCAGCCGGGCGCATCACCACCCTCGGTACGACGCTGGACTTTCACCATGGACTGCCAGGGGTGAGACGCGCCGTGATTCGCGCGCCTGTCTAAGCGGGAGACTTTCCTTTGAGCAAGACACTGTTTCTTACGATCGCTCGATCCTGTGCGTTACTGGCGGTCGCGGTCGGTATCTTCACTCCGGTCCGAGCCCAGGCACAGCCGGTCCCCCGGTACGAAGTCGATCCGTACTGGCCGAAGCTGCCTCTGTCCGACCGATGGATCACAGGCGGTCTGGGCGGGATGTGCATCGACGGCCGGGATCACGTGTTCATCCTCAATCGGCAGAATGTGGTGCCCGAAGACCTGGATGCGGCGCGCCTGGCGCCTCCCGTGATTGAGTTCGATCCTGAGGGACAGGTCGTCCGTGGCTGGGGAGATCCTAGCCTGCTGGGGGACCGGCTTCATGATTGCCACGTCGACGAGGACCGGAACGTGTGGATCGTTGCCTCCGGTACGGGCGTTGTACAGAAATACTCGAGCGATGGCGGCGAGCTCCTGCTCCAGATTGGGGAATCGGGCGTGTATGACTCCTCGGATGGAACTCGCGACGGTCGCCCCTTGAATTCTAACCGTGCCCAGTTCTTCCTGCCCGCCAGTATCGATGTGGATGTCGACACTGGCGACATCTACGTCGCCGACGGCGAACTGCCAGGAGGCAACCAGCGGATCGCTGTACTGGACCGCAACGGGCGGTTCCTGCGCCAGTGGCCGCTTCACCGGACCGAGGCCGAACGGGACCTCACCCCGTTGCCTCACTGTCTTCGGCTCGCCGACGACGGCCTGGTGTATGTCTGCGACCGTCAGGCGGATCGCATCCAGGTGTTCGACCGGATGGGCACCTTCATCCGAAACATCTACGTACCCTGGCAGCCCTACACCCCGCGCGAGGGCCGTCGCAGTGGAACGCGTGGGACTGCCGTCGTGCTGACGTTTTCCCCCGATCCGGAACAGCGCTTGATGTTCGTCGTGAATCAGAACAGTGTCGCGATCGATGTCCTGGACCGCCAGACCGGGCAGGTCCTGTCGAGTCTTGGTGGAGGCCCGGGGCGCTATCCCGGGCAGTTCACGCTGCCGCACGGCATCGCGGTCGATTCGGCGGGCAACGTCTACGTCGCCGAACAGGAAGGCCGGCGCGTTCAGAAGTTCAGGATCGTCGCCCCTTAGGTTTGTCCCGATCGGCAGGCGACGACACCCAACGCTATGACCAACGCCAAGCTCATCGCGCGCGACACGGCGCACCTGATTCATCCGCTGCACCAGAGGCAGGCCCAGCAGGCCGCCCGGGTCTGGATCAAGGGTGAGGGCGCCCTGCTAAGGGACGCGGATGGGAACGAGTTCATCGACGGGCTCGCCGGGCTGTGGAACGTGCTGGCGGGTCACGGCCGGCGTGAGCTGGCCGAAGCGGCGCGCGCGCAGTGCGAGACCCTGGCGTATGCCTCGGGCTATGCCGGTAGCTCGAATGCGCCGGCCATCGAGCTCGCCGAGCATCTCGCGGCGCTCACCTACCCCTCGATCAACCGCTTCTTCTTCACATGCGGTGGCGGCGAAGCGACCGAGAGCAGCGTGAAGATGTCACGCGCCTACTGGAAGCTGCGTGGGAAGCCGAACAAGACCAAGGTCATCTCGTGCATCGAGGGGTACCACGGCGTGACGATGGCGGCGATGAGCGCCACCGGGCTGAGCGCCTACTGGCCGCTGTTCGAGCCACGCGTGCCGGGTTTTTTCCATATCCCGTCACCGTACCCGTATCGCTACGAGGCCCCCCCAGGCGCGAGCCAGGGCGTCGCCGCAGCCAACGAGCTGGAACAGGCGATTCTGCGTGAAGGGGCCGACACCATCGCGATGTTCCTGGCCGAACCGGTGCAGGGCGCCGGCGGTGTCATCGTCCCGCAGGACGACTACTTCCCTCGCATTCGCGAGATCTGCGACCAGTACGACATGCTGCTGGTGGCCGATGAGGTGATCACCGCCTTCGGCCGCACCGGCACGCTGTTCGCACTCGACCACTGGGGCATCGAGCCGGACATCGTCCAGTTCGCCAAGGCGATCACGTCCGGATACGTGCCGTTCGGGGGTATCGGCATCAATGACACGATCGCCTCTACACTCGACGCCGACGGTCGCGTGTGGATGCACGCCTACACCTATTCGGCCCACCCGGTGGGGTGCGCGGTCGCCATGCGGAACCTGCAGATCATCGAGGACGAGGACCTGCCCGGCCAGTGCGCGGACAAGGGAGATCGGCTGCTTTCGGCGTTGCAGTCCGCGCTTGGCGACCACCCACACGTCGGCGATATCCGCGGCAAGGGACTGATGTGCGCCGTCGAGCTGGTGGCCGACCGATCCACTAAAGAGAGCTTCCCGGCCGGCGACAAGGTAGGACCGCGGGTCAACCAGGACGCGGCCGGGCGCGGCCTGTTCAGCCGGGTCAAGGCCGACACCTACCTGCTTGCACCCGCCGCCGTCATCACCGATGACCAGCTGGACCGCACCGTCGAGATTTTGGCTGACTCGGTCCGCGCGGTCCTCGGATGACAAGCCGGCGCCATCATCACGGCGCGCAGGCTGCTAGCCCCCGACTACGGCCGGTTCTATTTCACGATCATCGGTTGAATATCGAACCGGTCGACGTCTTCGGACGACGCAGTGATCAGCACCCAATGCATGTGTGGATGGCCAAACGTCTCCACTCGCGTGAGATTCGTCAACATCTCGCCGGTCCTGTTGTTCGACAGCGGCTTGTCGACCCTGAAGGTGTGCGTATCACCGTGGAGCAGCAGCACCGGCCCGTCGAACGCTTCGGCTTCGGAATACAGGGCCTCGAGAAACGTAGAAAACGATGGATTCGGCTCCCCACGATTGAAACGCTCCCACCTCGGGTTGGCATGTATCGCGACGACAACGCCGGGGAGACTCTCCTGCCGAGCCAGCTCGAACGACTGCCGCATCCAGATAATGACGGCGTCGGTCCGCTCGACGAACTCCGCCCTGGGTTCGGCGTCTGGGCCCCGGTTGTTGCCTCCACCGACCACGTGTAGGGTGACGTAGAGGTCACCGCCGAACCGCCAACGGACGTTCTCTCGGAACTTCTCATACCCGGGACTACTGCTCTGGCGCTCGAGCGGCAGCTTGCGGCCGCCAAGAGATTCGTCCCCCTGCGTAAACACCGCTCGGAGGTGTTCGAGTTGTTCCATCGGATCCAGGCCTGCGTTGTCACACTCGAGCCATTCGTTGTCGCCGGGTGTGTAGAAGACGGGATGTCCGATGGCCTCGAACTCCGCGTATCGCGCGGCGTAGACCGAATCTGCACAGACCCGAGAGCTGTTCGTGTCGCCAACGTGAACCACGAACTCTACGTCGGCTTCATCGATCTCTTGCAGGACAGCCGCGTACTGCGCGGCTACGAACTCGGGAGGGAGGGGCGCGTCGGGGTCGGCATAATAGGGCATGTCGCCGACAAGGGCGAACGTGTAGCTGTCCGCGACTTGAGCCGCCGGATCTTCCTCTGACACGCAGCCACCGAGGACGAGGAGCGCACAGAGACCGACCGCCGGTGGCATGGCTATTTTGGCCAATCTCGTCACGCCTTCGGCTGGTCGGCTCTCTTGAGCCAAAATTTCTTGATTCGAGAAGCCAGACTTGAGCCCCTGGTAGGAGTCACAGGCTGGATGGTCGCTGATGGCTGGCCAACTCTGGCGCCAGGGAGGTCGAAGTGAAGGGGGCCCGACCTGGACGTGATGATTGCCCGCTCGATGACGTTCTGCAGCTCACGCACGTTGCCCGGCCAGTCATAGTTCAGCAGCTGCTGCACGCCGGCCTGAGTCAAGCTTGGACAGGGGCCTGGCAACGTCCGCGCCGCTTGTTGTAGATAGTGGGCAGCGAGGCCAGGGATGTCTTCTTCCCGAAGCCTGAGGGGTACGACCTCGATGGGAAACACGTTGAGCCGATCGTAGAGATCCTGACGAAATCGGCCGGCTTCGACTTCTTGTTTGAGGTTGCGGTCGGTCGCCGCAATGATCCGCACGTCAGCCTTGCGCGTCCGCTCTTCCCCAATCCGTTTGAAAGCCTCCCCCTGCAGGACCCCCAGGAGCTTGCTCTGCATGTCGAGCGGAATCTCGGCCACCTCATCCAAGAACAGCGTCCCTTTGTCGGCCAGCTCGAGGCGGCCGACGCGATTCCGTAGCGCGCCAGTGAATGTTCCCCTCACGTGACCGAAGAACTCGCTCTCGAACAGCTCTTTGGGAAGGGTCGCGCAGTTGATCTTGATCAACGTCTTGCGCTTCCTCGGGCTGAGGTTGTGGAGCGCTCGGGCGACCAACTCCTTCCCGGTCCCGGTCTCACCGCTGATGACGACATTGATCTTGGTCGGAGCGACCGTTTCGATCGCTTTAAGCAAATTCTTGATGGCCGCGGATTCGCCGAGGATGTCTCCAAACTTGTGTTTGGTTTTGATCTCTTCCTGAAGGTAACGGTTTTCCTGTTCGACCCTTGACTTCAGGGCCGCAATTTCGTCCCGGTGTCGCTCCTTTTCCTTGCTGAGCTCCTCAGTACGCTCCGCGACGAGGTCTTCCAGGTCGTGGGAACACTGCTGCAACGTTCGATACAAGCGTAGGTTCTCAATGCCGGTGGCCAGGTGTTCCGCCAGCGTGAGCAGGACGGCCACGTCCACCTGCGGGAAGGCGTCAGGGTGCCGCCTTCTCGCGAACAGGATGCCCAACCGATGATGGAGGGTCATGAGGGGTACGACGGCGAGGCACTGAACTCCAGCTTTCTCGATCGCCGGAGGGACGTGGCAGTCTCCTGCCTGGCCGCCGGTTCTGACGGCCAGGGGCCAGGGTCGACGGAACGCTTCCTGGGCCAGCACTTCCTAATCTGCCCGGACTTGATCAACAACCGGAGACTCAAGTTGCTGCCCGTCCTGCTGGAGTGCCAGATGCCACGTCCCCTCGGATTCCAGTAAGAGGGCTACGCCGCTCACGTCGCAGGGCAGCACTGAGGGCAGGCCTGTGGCAGCCAACCGCGCGCGCTCGAGCTCGTCGTTGACGCCAGAGATGGCCGTGAGAAATGTCCAAAGCCAGCGAGTGCCGTGCACATCCTGCGTGCTGTCAGGACCTACGCTCTCCGCCATCGGATGGGATCCTATGGAGCGAGCTTCGTGGTCGCCCGACGACGCAGTTGCCGGTTGGCTGTCGGTCTCACCCGCTAAGCCCCTGACAGTTTGTAAAGGGGGGCTCGTGCTCGCCCAGCCACTATGCATGAAATGTCTGGATCGAGCAAACGACTCTTCGTGATTTCGGTGACACTCGCAACTTTTCAGGCTCACCACACGGCATAGGATCTACAATTGAAGCTGTTTTCTCTCGTTCGCGATCATTTCCTTCCGGAGGCAGACGATGAGAGGTAGAAGTTTCTACGTTTTGGCCCTGCTCGTGATTCTCTCACTGGCGGTGCTTCCAGTGACCACGCAGGAACCCAAATCTGAGCAGGAGATGGAACAGAATCAGGAGGCGAACGGCGAACCGGAGGAGGGCATCCGGCCATACGAAGAGGTCATCACCGACGAGGCGGTGTCCGACGAAGGCATATTCACCGTCCACAAGGTCGACGACAAGTTCTACTACGAGATCCCCGCTTCGGAGCTCGGCAGCGAATTCCTCTGGGTCGGCCGGATCTCCCGAACTTCGCTGGGCCAGGGCTATGGCGGGATGAAACTGGATACTCGCGTTGTGAAATGGGAGCGGCGCGACGACAGCGTGCTGCTCCGTAATGTGGCCTACGATGTCGTGGCTGACCATTCCCTGCCGATCGCCCAGGCGGTGGCCGCTTCCAACACCGACACGATCCTGCGCGCATTCGACATCGCGGCCGAAGGTGAAGGCGACTCGGTTGTGATCGACGTGACATCGCTGTTTTCCACCGAGATACAGGAGTTGAGCGCCCGGTCGCGGCTTCAGGCTGACGGCTTCAATCGAAATCGCTCCTTCGTGGAACGGATCACGTCGTTTCCCGGGAACATCGAGGTCCGGGCCACCCACACCTACACGCGCCGACCGGACGACAACCCGCAGGGGCGCGGACGTGGCGAACCCCAGAGCCGGGGACGCGAACGAGGGATGCGCCCCGGCAGCGCGACACTGGAGATGGCCTACAGCATGGTCAAGCTGCCGGACGATCCGATGATGCCCCGGCTTTTTGACCACCGCGTGGGCTATTTCTCGGTCACCCAAACCGACTACGGCATCGACGAACATCGCTCCCCCCAGCGCCGCTACATCACACGCTGGAGACTGGACAAGACGGATCCAACCGCCGAGATCTCCGATCCGGTCAAGCCGATCGTGTACTACGTGGACCCTGCGACTCCCGAAAAGTGGATTCCCTATGTCAAGCAGGGTGTCGATGACTGGCAGGTGGCATTCGAAGCCGCCGGTTTCAGCAACGCGATCATCGGGCAGGACGCCCCCACGAAAGAGGAAGACCCGGAATGGAGCCCGGAGGACGCCCGCTACTCCGTCATCCGGTGGCTGCCGTCCGATATCGAGAACGCATTCGGGCCACATGTGCATGACCCGAGAACGGGAGAGATCCTGGAATCGGACATCCAGTTCTACCACAACGTCCAGAACCTGCTTAGCGACTGGTACTTCATCCAGGTGGCCCCTCTAGACCCGAAGGCGCAGACGCTTCCGCTGCCGGACGATCTCATGGGTGAACTGCTTCGTTTCGTCGTCGCGCACGAGGTCGGACACACGCTCGGTTTCCAACACAACATGAAGGGCAGCTCGACCTACCCGTTCGAGAACATCCGTGATCCGGAGTGGCTGGCCGAGATGAGTCACACGCCTTCGATCATGGACTACTCGCGTTTCAACTACGTGGCCCAGCCGGAAGACAACATCCCCGTCGAGGATCTCATTCCCGGAATCGGTCCCTACGACAAGTGGGCGACGATGTGGGGATACAAGCCGGTCCCGGGGGCTTCGACTCCTGACGAAGAGCGGGCGACGCTGGATCGGTGGGCCCTGGAGCAGAACGACACGCCCTGGTACCGCTTCTCGACGGCGGGGTCCAGTCGGTCCGACCCTGGAGAACTGACCGAAGCGGTAGGCGACGCCAATGCCGTCGCCGCGACGACCCTGGGTGTCAAGAACCTCGAACGGGTGGCCGACCTGCTGATTTCCGCCACCGCCACACCTGGCCGCAACTGGGATGATCTGGAAGAGCTGTACGGAAGGATGCTCGGCCAGTGGGTGCGCGAGATGAACCATGTCGGCGCACTGCCGGGCGGGTTCGACTCCCAGCAGAAACACGACGGCCAGGAAGGGGTGCGGTTCACTCCTGTCGAGAGAGATCGGCAGGCCGAAGCCGTACGGTTCCTCAACGAGAATGCGTTCAGGACGCCGGATTTCATGATCCAACCGGAGATCCTCCGTCGGATCGAACCATCGGGCGTCATCGCCCGGATCCGGAACAGCCAGCGGTCCGTGATGAACTTACTGCTGAACCCCGACCGGTTCACACGGCTGGTCGAGCAGGAGGCACTCGACCCGAATGCCTACACTCCGGTCGAGTTCCTCGGGGACCTGAGGAACGGGGTCTGGAGCGAACTGGCGGAAGGGTCGGTGCGGATGGACGCATTCCGAAGGAACGTCCAGCGGCTCTACCTGGACCTGATCGACGCCCGTCTCAACGGAAACGATGCGGTGTCGGATGACATGCGCGCGTTCCTGCGCGGGCAGTTGACGATACTCGACGGGGAGGTCTCGGCCTCGGTCGCCCGCGCCGCGGACCAGGCGAGCCGTTTCCACCTGGAAGACGTTCGCGCTCACGTCAGCCGGATCCTCGACCCAAAGTTCTCCCGAGCGGGTGACTCCGGGGACGGCGCCAACGGGATTGCCTTCGACGAGCCAGACCCGTTTGATCCATACACGATGAACAGCTGCTGGTTCGATGTGATCATCGCGCCATAGAACCAATCCGTGGCAATATCGACCCGGGCCCTGACGCTCACGCTCGCCCTCGTCGGCGTATCGGCAGCCGCCCAGCGGCAGGACGGCGTGCCGGCGCTGCCGCCGCCGGCCGGGCCGGTGGTGCTTCACACCGCCGAGGTGCCTCGCATTCGTGTGGTGCCGGTCGCCGGCGGACTCTCCCATCCCTGGGGGATGGCCTTCAGAGAGAACGGCGACATTCTGGTGACCGAGCGCGACAAGGGCACGTTGCGGGTGATTCGCAACGGTCAGCTCCTGGAGCGGGACATCCCGGGGGTGCCGGAGGTGTTCGCCGGTTCGGCCCGCGCCGGGCTCATGGACATCGCCATCCACCCGGACGACGACCGCATCGTCTACCTGACGTATTCCAAGTCGATCGCGCGTGACGGGAGCCCCGACGTGACAGTGGCGCTGGCCCGGGGTCGCCTCGACGGGGGCGCACTGACCGAGGTCCGCGACATCTTCGTGGCGGACGGGCGGGATCGCGGCATCGCCGCGTCCAGGGTGCTGTTCGCACCGGACGGGACGTTGTTCATGACCGTCGGTGGCTCCTACCGGTTCGCACAGACTGGCGAATATGCCCAGGACCCGAGCACCCATTTCGGCAAGCTCCTGCGGCTGAACGACGACGGCACGGCGGTCGATGACAACCCGTGCGTCGGCAACACCGCCTATCTGCCGGAGATCTACTCGATGGGGCACCGGAATCAGCTCGGCCTCGCGTTTCATCCCGAGACCGGCGATCTCTAGGCGACCGAGAACGGGCCCCAGGGAGGTGACGAGGCCAATATCATCAGGCCGGGCGAGAACTACGGGTGGCCGCTGGCGTCCTACGGCCGTGAGTACTCCGGCGTCCGGGTGACCGACACGCCATGGCGCGCAGAGTTCGAGCAACCGGAGGTCCTCTGGTGGCCGACGATCGGGCCATCGGGGTTGACGTTCTACACCGGCGAGCACTTTCCGGCGTGGCAGGGCAACCTCTTCGTCGGGTCGATGATGGTCGGACGGATGCGACGCACAGGACATCTCGAACGGATCGTCTTCAACCGGCGGGGTGAGGAGATTCGCCGCGAGTGGCTGCTCACAGAGCTCAAGCAGCGGATCCGGGACGTCCGCCAGGGCCCCGATGGGTATCTCTACGTCCTGACCGAGGAAGAGGACGCGGTGCTGCTTCGCATCCAGCCGGCGCACGCGATCACCGATCCTCCAGGCAGCAACAGGTCCATCGACCGTCTAACGGAGGCCCGCGTCCCGCGGCTTCCCGAGGCGGAGTGGACCGACGAGCAGCGCGCGGTCGTTGAGAAATATGCACCTGACGGCAATCCGGGCAACGCGCTGCCGACGCTTATCCGAGTACCGGCACTTGCCGACCGGGTGTTTCCGTTCATGCGCTACATCACACATGACTCGACGCTGTCGCCGCGTCATCGCGCGATCCTGATCCTGCGCACCGCCTGGCTCACCCAGAACGCTACCCTCTGGGCGACCCACGCAAGTCGTGCCGGCGAGTCTGGACTGACCGCCGAAGAGGTGCGGCGTGTCGCGGAGGGGCCCCCAGACGGCTCGATCGAGTTCGAAGCCGTCCTGCTCGGGCTAGCCGACGAGCTGTTCCGGAACGCGTCGGTCACCGATCAGACCTGGGATGCGCTCTCGTCGCAGTACGACCTGTACAACCTGATGGACGCCGTCGTGGCGGTGACCGAGAGCACCTCGCACGCGATCCTGTTCAATGCACTCGGGATCCAGCCTGACGACGACACGACTGCACGCATCCCGACCAACGACGTCACCTACCGCGTCATCGTGCCCGACTGCGAGCCGTCGCTCAGCGTGCCTCGGATCGAACCGGTCGAGGGTGACGGGCTGCGGGTGGGGCGCACGTTTCGACGGCATCCGGACATGGCGGCGGCGCGCGGTACGAATCCGGGGTACGTGCTGAACCCCGAGCGGTCGCGGCTGGCCCCGCACGACCGCGAGCTGCTTATCCTGCGCACCGGATGGAACGCGCAGGCGGTCTACGAATGGGCGAAGCACGTGGACAGCGTCGGCTTCGCGCGCGAGCACGGGCTCGAGCCGCTCTGGATCGCGCAGGGCAGGGATGCCACCGGCTGGAACGCGAACGAGCGGGTCCTGATCGACGCCGCGAACGAGATGTATCACGACACGATGATCTCCGACGAGACCTGGGCCACACTGTCCGAGCGCTACGACACGCACCAGATGATGAGCATCGCCGCCACCGCGGCGCGGTATCGCATGGTGTCGATGACACTCAATGCGTTCGGAGTGCAGCCGCTCCAGGGCGACGAGCTGTTTCCGGTGCTCGAAGGCTACTAGAATCAGCGCCTTCTCGTGGGGTGCGACGCGCCAGCGGTCGCGAGACCCAGCGGCTGTGACGTTCGAACCGGTGTCAGTGCATGAACCAGACCGAGCTTCACACGCTTTCTTTGCGCAATCCCGACGCGTTCTGGGCCGAAGCGGCCGAACAGGTCCACTGGCACAAGCGGTGGGACAAGGTCCTGGACGACTCGCGCGCGCCGCTCTATCGCTGGTCCACCGGCGGCATTGTCAACAGCTGCTACGACGCGCTCGATCGGCACGTAGACGAGGGGCGCGGTGAGCAGCCGGCACTGATCTACGACAGCCCGGTTACAGATACCGTCAAGATCTTCACATATTCACAGCTGCTGGCTGACGTGGCACGCTTCGCCGGTGTCCTGGTCGGGCAGGACGTGGCAAAGGGCGACCGCGTCATCGTCTATATGCCGATGGTGCCCGAGGCGGTCATCGCGATGCTGGCGTGCGCCCGCATCGGTGCGATTCACTCCGTGGTGTTCGGGGGCTTCGCCCCGAACGAGCTGGCCACCCGCATCGGAGACGCGAGGCCGAAGCTGATCATTTCGGCATCGTGCGGCATCGAAGTCACCCGAGTCATTCCGTACAAGCCGCTCCTCGACCAGGCGATCGAGATCGCTCCGGTAAAACCCGATCGGTGCATCATTCTTCAGCGTCCCCAGGTAGACGCGCGGATGGTCGCCGGACGCGACGTCGACTGGTCCGAGTTGATGGCCGGCGCCCAGCCGGTCGACTGCGTGCCGGTTGCCGCCACCGACCCGCTCTACATTCTGTATACGTCCGGCACCACGGGCGTCCCCAAAGGTGTCGTCCGCGACCACGGCGGTCATCTCGTGGCGCTGAAGTGGACGATGCAGGCTGTGTACGGGATGAACGAGGGCGACGTGTACTGGGCGGCGTCGGACCTCGGGTAGACCGTCGGCCACTCCTACATCGTCTATGCGCCGCTCTTCAAGGGCTGCACCAGCGTACTGTACGAAGGCAAGCCGGTCGGTACCCCTGATCCCGGCGCTTTCTGGCGCATGATTTCGCAGCACGGCGTGAACGCGCTGTTTACGGCACCGACGGCGTTTCGCGCCATCAAACGCGACGATCCCAATGGTGACCACATCCGCCGATATGACTTGAGTACCTTTCGCACACTCTTTCTTGCCGGTGAGCGATGCGACCCTGACACGCTCGAATGGGCGCGCGAGCAGTTGAACGTGCCGGTCATCGATCACTGGTGGCAAACCGAGACCAGCTGGGCGGTCGGTGCGAACTGTGTCGGCGTGGAGCTGCTGCCGGTCAAGCCTGGGTTGTGCGCCAAGGAAGTACCGGGGTATGACGTTCGCGTGCTGAACGAGGCGGGTCACGAGGTGCCCGCCGGCAAGACCGGCAGCATCGTCATCAAGCTGCCGCTCCCGCCCGGCTGCCTGCCGACGCTCTGGCACAACGACGAAGGCTACCGCGACACCTATCTCAGTGCGTTTCCCGGCTACTATTCGACCGCCGATGCCGGCCACAAGGACGCGGACGGCTACCTGTGGATCATGGGCCGCACCGACGACATCATCAACGTTGCCGGCCATCGGCTCTCGACCGGCGGGATGGAGGAAGTCCTCGCCTCACATCCCGACGTCGCCGAATGCGCCGTCTTTGGCGTAGCCGACAGCCTCAAGGGTGAGATCCCGCTCGGCGTCGCCGTGCTCAAGGCCGGCGTGGCACGGCCGCACGCCGAGATTGTTCAGGAGCTCATCCAGAAGGTTCGTGCGCAGATCGGGCCGCTGGCATCGTTCAAGGTCGCGACCGTCGTGGCACGCCTGCCCAAGACGCGCTCAGGGAAGATCCTTCGCGGCACGATGAAGAAGATCGCCGACGGCGTCGAGGTCAAGACGCCCGCCACGATCGACGACCCGGCCATTCTCGGGGAAATCGCCGAAGCGCTCGCGGTGCTCGGCTACCCGCAGTCGTAGCCTGACACCGAGGACCAAGGACGAAAGACCAAGGACGCTCTTTCTTGTAGGGTGACACATGGTGGACGAATTCGACGCTTTTCGCATCTTTGAAGAGCACGGCAAGGTGGAAAGTCGGCTCGTGCGGGCCACACTCAACGAGCTGACCCCGGGTGACGTGGTGATCAAGGCCGCCAACTCGAGCATCAACTACAAGGATGCGTTGGCGGCGACCGGCGCCGGCAGATCCTTCGTCGGTTTCCGTTGATCGGGGGATCGACGTCGCGGGATCGGTCGTGTCGAGCTCGGCCGCGATGTTTCGGGAGGGCGACCAGGTGCTCGTGGCCGGGTACGACCTCGGGGTCGCGAGCGATAGTGGCTACGCCGAGTACGTCCGGGTGCCGGCCGATTGGGTCGTGCCGTTGCCACAGGGCCTCACCGCCTTCGACGCCATGACGATCGGCACGGCAGGCTTCACCGCAGCGCTGTCAATCATGCGGATGGAGCGAAACGGCTTGGCACCTCAAAACGGTCGGGCCATCGTCACGGGTGCCACAGGCGGTGTTGGAAGCATGGCCGTCGAGTTACTGACGACGTTGGGGTACGACGTGACGGCGCTCACCGGTAAGGACAGCGAGCACGAGTACCTGCGCTCACTGGGCGCTACGCGCGTGCTTTCCAGACGCGAGCTGCAGATGGGCACCCGCCCACTCGAGACGTCGACCTGGGCCGGCGCAATTGATCCCGTTGGCGGTGAGATCTTGGCCTGGCTCACCCGCACGATGATGCCCGGCGGCTGCATCACCAGCTCTGGCCTAACGGCCGGCGTGGAGCTGCACACCACCGTCCTGCCGTTCATCTTGCGAGGCATCAGCCTTCTCGGTATCGACTCAGCGGCGTGCCCGATGGATCGTCGACGCGAAGTCTGGCACCGCCTGACCACGACTATGAGGCCGAAGCACCTGCCGACGATTGCCCGCGAAATCACGCTACGCGATCTGCCGCAGACCTTCGCGACGTTGCTCGACGGATCAGGGCGCGGCCGGATGGTCGTCAAAATCGCCTAGCAGGCTGCTGAAGAACCCGGGTATCGGGCTGTTTGAATCGTACCGGGTTTCTCGGAGACCTCATTGCTTGGGAGGATGGGGTCTATGGGACGTCCAAGTCGGTTTTCTCCGGAAGTGCGCGAACGTGCCGTCCGGATGGTCGAGGAGCACCGAGAGGCCCACGCCTCAGAGTGGGCGGTGCTGCAGTCGGTGGCGCCGAAGCTCGGCTGCACGGCGGAGACGCTGCGGAAGTGGGTGCGGCAGGCGCAGCGTGATGCTGGGCATCGGCCGGGCCTGACGACGAGCGAGCGGGAGCGGTTGAAGGAGCTGGAGCGCGAGGTCCGTGAGCTGAAGCAGGCGAATGAGATCCTGCGGAAAGCGTTCGCGTATTTCGCCCAGGCGGAGCTCGACCGCCGGAGGACGTAGCCACGATGGTCCAGTTCATCGCCGACCATCGCGCCGTGTTCGGGGTCGAGCCGATCTGCGCCGTGCTGCCGATCGCCCCGTCGACGTATCATCGCCATCGGCACCAGCGGACACATCCGGCGCGCCGGTCCGCACGGGCGCAGCGCGACGATCAGCTCCGCGTCGAGATTCAGCGGGTCTATGACGCGCACCAGCAGGTCTACGGCCCCCGGAAAGTCTGGAAGCAGCTGCGGCGGGACGGCGTCCGCGTGGCGCGCTGCACCGTGGCGCGCCTGATGCGCGCGATGGGCCTTGCCGGGGCCGTCCGGGGCCGGGCCTGGGTCACCACGACCCCCGCAGGTGAGGGCGGTCGCCCGGTGGACCTCCCGCCGATTCGTGGCCACCCGTCCGAATCAGCTCTGGGTCTCCGATTTCACGTCGGTGGACCTCGTTGACCGCCGATTCGTGGCCACCCGTCCGAATCAGCTCTGGGTCTCCGATTTCACGTACGTCGCAACCTGGGGCGGCTTTGTCTACGTCGCGGTCGTCATCGACGTGTTTGCGCGCCGCATTGTGGGCTGGCGGGTGTCGGCCTCCATGCGCACGGACTTTGTGCTGGATGCGTTGGAGCAGGCGATCTACGCCCGCCGGGGCGACGCCCTCACCGGCCTCGTACATCACAGTGATGCCGGGTCGCAATATCTCTCGATGCGGTACACGGATCGCCTCGTGGACGCCGGCATCGCGCCGTCGGTCGGCAGCCAAGGCGATGCCTATGACAATGCCCTCGCCGAATCGGTGATCGGCTTGTACAAGACGGAGGTGATTCGACGGAAGGGCCCGTGGCGCACCCTCGAGGCCGTGGAGTTCGCCACCTTGACGTGGGTGGACTGGTTCAACACACGACGACTGTTGGGGCCGCTCGGGGACATTCCACCAGCAGAGTTCGAGGCGCAGTACTATGAGCAGGCTGAGGTGGCCTGATTCAACGAATTCGGTCTCCGAGAAACCCGGTACGATTCAGTTTTCTTAAGCATCATGCGGGTAACGACCGCCCGACGACAGTGCGCACGGGTGTGCGCTGACCCCGATGAGGGGGCCGGCGACACGCGCGGCCGGCGATCAGGGACACGTCGCCTCCAGATTCCGCAGGCGGACCAAGTTATAGGCCGTGGCGGCGAAAGTGAGCTGCCAATCGACGAGTGGGACGCCGCGAGGCCGCCAGCGGAAGTGATACTGCAGCACCGGGGTCTCGCCGCGCGGCGCCCAGGTGCGATAGCGATGCGGCCGTTCGCTCAGCCCGCTTTCGTCGACGAAGACGATGGTGTGCCCCTGGATTTCCGCGTTTTTTTAAGCGCGGGCCAGCGCTCCTGTTTCCACCGGCGGATGGCCGCCTCGTTGCGTTCGAGCGCGCGGCCCGTTGGCCGCTGCGGACTCCAGCCCAGCGCGTTACGCAAGAGCCGCCAGACGTGGCCGGTCGAAAACTTCACGCCGCACTCACGTTCGATCAGATCCGCGACCCGCCACGCCGTCCAGAGACTCGTACCGTATCCCAGCGCTTCGGGCCCCCGCTTGAGGCCGTGCTCAATGCGGCGCAGGTCGTCCGCGGTCAAGCGTGGCTTCCGGCCGGCACGGCCCGCACGCTTCAGCGCCACCCGTCCGCCGCGCGCCAAGTCCTGGGCCCAGCGATTGACGGATTGGCGATGGACCCCGATGCGCCGCGCGACCTCGGCTTCGGGATACCCCTTGTCCAACAGCCGAGCCGCCTGCATGCGGCGCCGCTCGAGTGAGTGGAAATCACGCGATACTCCTGCAGGATGTCCCATGCGTCGGAGTGTAGCAGAGATCGTGGCAGTTGTCACTATATTATACGACTCTCGTTAGTGTCGGCCGAGAGAGGGAGTGACGTCCCCCTGCGCTATACTTGGCCGTTCCCAGCAATGGCCTTAGCCCGCGACGCCCGCCTCGGTCCGTATCAGATCGGCACCCCCCCCTCGACGCCGGCGCTGCTACGCCAGGCATGTGCCCCCCACCCAGCGGCATTCGACCGGCGCTGCATCCCGCCCCGGGCGTCCGCGCATCCGCGTGTGCTCCTCACAATCGGGGTTGACCCCGCCGGAAGCGAAGACGGAACCCTTCCGCAAATCCACGTCGCGCACTCCCGCCGATGATCAAGCGGATCGTCGAAGAGCACAAGAATGCCAAGTTTGACCGATCCAACTTCCAAAGCTTCGGCGACTTCGCGCTTATTTTCGAAACTGTCTTTTACGTGCTCAGCCCGGAGTACAACGTGTACTTGGATCTGCAGCAGTCCATTAATTTTCGGCTGATGGAGGAATTCCAGGAGGCCGGGATTGAATTTGCGTATCCTACCCAGCAACTCTACGTGACCAAGAGCGAGCCGGTCTCATGATGCTTCGGGTTGTCGCACCACGGGCTGCTAAGGGTCGTGATTAGCCTACACGGCGGCGGCCTTGAGCTCCGCGAGCACCCGTTCATCTCGGAAGGGTACCCGGCGAAGACGCACTCCGGTCGCATCGTAGATGGCGTTGGCGACCGCCGCAATCAGGGGTTTGCAGACGGCCTCGCCGGCTCCGTAGTGCGGCAGATCGAACCGGTCCGGATTGGGATCTCCGTTGACCAGCACGACGTCGATCGCGGCCGGCGTGTCGGTGTGCGTGAGGCTGGGATGAGACCTCCAATCCACGCTCGTGACCTTTTCGCTGTCGAACCGCACTTCTTCGTGGAGCGCGCGGCTCAGCGAGTGCAGCATCCCGCCCTCGATCGTGCCGCGCAACCCCCCGGGGTTGATGACCAGTCCACAGTCGTGCGCGCAGACGATCCGCTTCGCCCAGACGTGACCGGTGTTACGATTCACCTCGACCTCGACAATCTCCGCCAGGACCGTCTGGTTGCGGAATGCGTAGGCCATCCCACGCCCCGTTAAAATGGCTCCAGTGCCGCGCGCCTTCGGCGACGGACGGGGATCCCAGCCATACGCATCGGCCGCCGCGCGAATCACTGCGATCGAGCGCGCCCGTATGAACCCGCTGTCGTCGTCGGTGCTGCCGGTGAGCAGACGTAATCGGAACGCGATCGGATCGGCATTCGCCGCCGCCGCCAGCTCGTCGATGAACGATTCGGAGGCGAAGGTCACCTGTGGTCCGTTGGGATCCCGGAGGTTTCCGGTTCGAAGCGGCGTTTCCCACACCGCGGGGAGGCGCACAACCCGAGCCGCGGTGCGCCGGTTCGGGATGACATACCTCTCGGAAGGCGTTCCCGCGCGGCCGCGGCTCGGCGTCACCCGCCGCGTCCCCATGAGTTGTGAGATCAATACCGTCTCGACTTCGTTGTACCCGACGTGATTGTAGTCGGCAGCCTGCGCATCGTAATCGAGCGCGACGAGGTCGCCCTGGGCGTCCAGTCCGCCACGTAACCTGAAGGTAAAGGCGGGCCCCTTCGTGTCCCAGGCCGTCTCCTCGTCCCGCATCCACTGCACGCGCACCGGCCGGCCGATCTCTTTCGCCAGGAAGGCTGCCTCAAAGCCCGCATCGTCAGCCGCCGTGCGGCCGTAGCCCTGGGGACCTTCCATCCAGACGACGCGCACCCGGTCCCTGGGCATCCCAAGGAACTCGGCGACTCCGTTCCGCATGCCGTAGGATTTCATGTCGTTGGAGTAGATCGTCATCTGAGCGTCCGACGGGTCGGCCAGGGCATGCGCTGGACCGAAGGCCGTGTGTCCCTGGAACGGGAAATCGTATTCGGCTTCGATCACCGTGGCCGCGCCCTCGAGCGCCGCCTCGGGATTCCCCACCACGTCCGGATCAGAGCTCGAGGTGGGCGTCGCGCGGCGCATGTACGCGTACAACCCTTCGGATGTCGGGAACGGCGCCGCCGCCGGTTTCTCCCACTCGACCCGGAGCCGTCTGGCGGCGTTGATGGCCTGCTCTTCCCGCTCGCAGACCACCGCCACGTAGTTGCCCTTGTGGACCACCCGGATGAATCCTGGCAGGTCCCGAACGAACGACTCGTCGATGCTGCGGAGTGTGGCGCCCACAACCGGCGGCTTGACGTTGCGCGCATGCACCATTCCGGGAAGCTTGACATCCACCGCCCATGTCAACGACCCATCCACCTTGGGCGGAATGTCATAGCGCTGCGGCGACTGGCCGACGATCCGGAGCTCCTGGACCGGCTTGACCTCGGCCACGCCGGTGGTCGCGTTGATATCCCTTCCCGTCAGCGTGACATTGAACCGCCGCCCACCGATCAACTCCGCGTAGGTGACCCGCCTGGAGGGATCCGATTTCAGGGTAATCACCGCTTCGCTGACGTCGAGTTGCTCGACAGGCACCCCGAACCGCTCGGCGGCCAATTCCAGCAGGACGCGCCGGGCCTCGGCGGCCACCCGCCGCATAGGCCAGCCATCTCTCTGGATGGCGTCAGAACCGCCCGACCCGCCCTGATCGGGGGTCACATCGGTGCTGCCCATGACGAGGCTGGTTTTATCGAAGGCGATATCCAATTCGTCGGACATCATCTGCCGAAATGCTGTGCCCGTACCCTGGCCACAATCGGTCTTGCCGACGTAGAAGGTCGCCGTGTCGTCTCCATGAATGACGATCCACGAATCAAGCTGTCTGAAGTCGGGGTCGGGATACGGGCCCGCTGCCTGGACGACGACGCCGGTCGCGTCGCCTCCCGCGCGTGGCCCGGCGCCTGTGACGGCCGCCGCGCTGAAGCTCACGACCAACAGACCAGAGGTCTTGAGGAACTCCCTCCGGGAGGTCGTGGGGCTCCGCTGCTCCAGTACTGCTTCGATTTCTTTCGGAATACTCGTGAAGGTTGTCATCCGACCACCTCTCTGGCGGTCGCCAGTTCGCCGGCCACCGACCCGCCCGCGACACGCCTGATAGCGGCCTGGACCCGGTAATAGGTCATGCACCGGCACAGGGCTCCGGCCATCCCCTGCCGGATCTCGGCATCCGTCGGATTCGGATTTCGGTCCAGCAGGGCTTTGGCCGTCATGATCTGCCCGTTCTGACAGAAGCCGCACTGCGGAACCTGCTCGTCGATCCAGGCCTGTTGCACGGGGTGCAACGTGCCGTCCTTGGTGAGTCCTTCGAGTGTGGTAATCTCGCCTCGGACTCTGGACATCCGCAGGACGCACGACCGAGTCGCCACGCCGTCGGTGATCACCGTGCACGCCCCGCACTGGCCAAGTCCGCAGCCAAACCGCGGACCCTGCAAGCCGAGATCATTTCGCAGAATATACAGCAGCGGAGTCGAAGGATCGACATCGACAGTGTGTGTGGTGCCGTTCACATGCAATGTGACGTCGCTCATGATCCGTGCTCCTCACCCTGGACTTCGAGTTGGCCCATCCGATCAAGACCTTTTATACACCGACACGCTCTCCGAACGGCCAAATCTTCGCGCGCCGCCCTCCAGTGACCGAGACCCCGCCCCCGAAGATTTGTCATAGGTCGGTAGACGGCCTAGAATCGGGCCTGACTTCACCCGGATCGCCCAGCATGGCCTTGAAACGCCACACCCCGCTGTATCGGCCTCTGTTGGCGGCGCTGGCACTTGCTGCGTGGCAGGTCCCGGCTCCGGCGTCCGCCCAGGCGCCGGATCCCCTCGATTCCCAGAAGGTGCTGGTCCTGACGACCTTCGCCACCTATCCGCAGTCTTCCCAGGATTCAGACGCGATCGATCTGGACCACCCGAAAGACGGGTCCGGACGGATCTTCCTGAGCACGAACGAAGGGAAGATTTTGGGGTTTTCGTCGAGCGGGACTCCGCTGGGCGTGTTCCTGGATCTGGCGTCACCGGGTGCGGTTCCCGATTTCAACGCGACGCTCGGCTTTGTGACTCGCGGGCTGTCCTATTTCACGTTCCACCCCGATTACGGCACGGCGGGATCGGCAGGAGAAGGGAAACTCTACACGCTCTACAAGAATGGATGTGCCCGGCGCACGGACCCCTGACTACTCCGCCGCCGCCCTCCCAACCAAGCCGGGCGATCTACTCGGCCAGTTCGCCATCGCCGAGTGGACCGTCGACCCCGATGACCCCAGCCGAATGGATCCGGGTTCGCGTCGCGAAGTGATCCGGTTCGAATTCAGCGGTCCTCGAGAAGACAACCATTCGGTCGGCAAGATTGCCTTCAATCGCTTTGCGGCACCAGGCGATCCCGACTACGGGGTGCTGTACATTCCGCTGGGCGACAACTGGTCCGGCGGGGGGCTACACAACTGGCAACACGTGCAGGATGCGGACAACCCGTTTGGCAAGGTGTTGCGGATCACTCCGCTCGAAAACGGAAGCGACCCGTACTCGGTCCCGGCGAACAACCCGTTCGCCGACGGAGGCCCGCTCCTGGACGACGACGGCAACACGGAAGAGATTGCCGCTGTGGGGTTTCGCTACCCACAGAATCTGAGCTTTGCGAGGGACTCGGCCGGCCACGTCCGCCTGGTGGTGTTCGACATCGGTGCCGACGACTATGAAGAAGTGAACCTCGTCGACCTCGGCGACAATCACGGCTGGCCGAGCAACGACGGTCCGGTCGAGGTCGATCTCAGCCCGATGACCACGACGACGCGCAACCCGTCGCCCGCACTGACCCTGGAGTTCCCGGCTGCCATGTACGACCACGACATCCCGAACGCCCCGGGCGCACTACCCGTCGCCGGAAGTGCCGCCATCACGGGCGGGTTCGTGGTGTCAGATCCGGACGACTCGGAATTCCAGGACCAGGTGCTCTTTGAAGATCTGCCCCGCGGCGCCCTCTTCCACGCCGACTTCGACGATCTGGTCGCCGCGGATGCGGCGGGCACGCAGGCCGCGGTGTTCGTCATGCGCGTCAGTCTCGACGGCAGCGCCCCGGGGCTGTTCAGCACGCTGGTTGACGGAACCGACGGTCGCGGCGACCCCCGCTTCGGCCTGGACGAGCGCGGCCGGATGTTTGTCCTCACGAGTCGTGCCGCCATGGGCCTGGCCCCGGTCGGGTCCAGTGGCCTGCTGGGTGTCGTCGATCCGGAGAACCCGGAAGGCTTCGACATGCGCCAGCCACAGCACATCGCCCTCGCCGGCGCCCTGGGCTTCGGCCTGTTCGACAGAGAGCAGATCGATCACCGGGAGGTGCGCCTCGCCTGACGGCCCGACCGGGCGCGCATTAGGCGAGCGGCTAGTTGGTGTGGCCGGCAGCCTCTGCTTGGCGTGGTGTCCCGGGGTCCTCGCGCAAGATACCGGCGGTGCGAGCGATCGTGTCTTCGTCGCAACGCCGCTGACGGCCGAGGGGGCGTTCACCGAGGGGATCGAGGGGCCGGCCTGCGACATCACGGGCAACGTCTACGCCGTCAACTACCAACGACAGGGCACGATCGGCAGGGTCCGACCGGACGGCACGGGTGAAGTCTACCTGGAGCTGCCGGAGGGCAGCGTGGGCAACGGGATCCGGTTCGGCCCGCGCGGCGAGATGTACGTGGCGGACTATGTCGGGCACAACGTCTTCGAGGTCGATCTCGACAGCCGCGCGCTCTCCGTCCACGCCCACCACGGCGGCATGCATCAGCCGAACGACCTGGCGATCGGACCCGATGGGATGCTGTACGCCAGCGACCCGAGCTGGGACGAGGGCACCGGCCAGCTCTGGCGGATTGCGCCCGACGGCGGAGTGACCCGCATCGCCGCGCGCATGGGGACGACCAACGGCATCGAGGTCAGTCCGGATGGACAGACGCTGTACGTCGCCGAGAGCGTGCAGCGCACGATCTGGGCGTTCCGGCTGGACCGAGACGGCGGCCTGTCGGAGAGGCGGGCGGTCATTCGGTTTACGGATCATGCCCTCGACGGCATGCGAGCCGACGTCGACGGCAACCTGTACGTCACACGCTACGGCAAGGGAACGGTCATCAAGCTCTCCCCCGCCAGGACGGTCCTCCGCGAGATCGATGTGCTCGAAGCGCGCCCGAGCAACCTCTGCCTCGGGGGCGCGGATGGGCGCACGGCGTACGTGACAGAGGTCGAGCATCGGCGGCTCGTGCAGTTTCGCATCGATCGACCTGGCCTGGCGTGGCAACGGCTGCTTAAGCAATGATGACGACACACGGAGGCAACCATGGGTAGAGCGGTAGAGATAGAAAAGCTCTCGAGACGACGATTTCTTGCTCGAGCCAGCCTAACGCCAGTGGCGGGCGTGCTGACCGGTGCGTGCGCCTCCCAACCCTCATCCACCTCGTCCACCTCATCAATGTCCTCCCCGGACGAGGGCATGTACGCACGCCTCGGCGTGCGACCGTTCATTAACGCCGCGGGAACCTACACCGCGCTGTCGGCATCGCTCATGCCAGACGAGGTCGTGGCAGCCATGGAGCAGGCGTCGGGGCAGTACGTCTCGCCCCAGGAGCTACACGAGGCCGCCGGCCAGCGCATCGCGTCGCTCGTCGGCGCGGAGTCGGCGCTCGTCACCTCCGGGGCGGCCGCCGCCTTGACCCTGGCGACCGCCGCCTGCGTCTGCGGCGACGACCAAGCGGCCACCCGCCAGGTGCCCGACACGACCGGCCTGAAGAATCAGGTCATCCTGCAGTCGTCGCATCGCTTCGGCTACGACCACGCCATTCGCAACGTCGGCGTCGAATTCGTCGAGGTCGAGACGCGCGCGGAGCTCGAGACGGCCATCACGGATCGGACCGCCATGCTCTTCTTTCTCAACGCGGCGAACAATAGCGGACGTCTCGACCGCGAAGAGTTCGCCGAAATCGGCAGGCAGACGGGCATCCCAACGCTCATCGATGCGGCAGCCGACCTCCCGCCGGCCAGGAACCTCCGGGCGTTCACCGAGGTCGGCTACGACCTCGTCGCATTCAGCGGCGGCAAGGGGTTGCGGGGTCCGCAGTGCTCGGGTCTGCTGCTCGGTCGGCCAGATCTCGTGGCCGCCGCCTACCTCAACGGCTCGCCGCATTCCAACTCGGTCGGCCGCATCGGCAAGGTCGGCAAGGAGGAGATCGTCGGACTTACGCGGGCGGTCGAGCTTTACATCGAGAAGGATCACGCAGCCGAGTGGGCCGGCTGGGAAGCACGCGTCCAGGTCATCGCCGACGCCGTGAACGGGATTCCCGGCGTGGCCGCCGAGCAGTTCGTGCCGGAGCTGGCCAACGCGGTACCACACCTGGGGATCGACTGGGATCCCGATCGAATCGCGCTCACGCGCGCCGACGTCGCGGCCGCGCTCCGCGACGGCGAGCCGCGCATCGAGCCGCGCCCGAGCGCGGCTGACGCCCCGAGGCTCGAGATTGGCGTCTGGATGATGCAGCCGGGTGACGAGCAGCTGGTGGCTGAGCGATGTGTGGAGGTCTTGGCCAGCGCCTGAGAGCCGGCTACCGCGCTGCGTCCCACTCGCTCGCGGCCGCGCGACCGTTCAGATCCCACACGACCCGTCCCGCGCGGAGCGTGAGCTCGCTCTCCAGCTTCTGGGTCCCCGACATCCGCCGACCCTGGGTATCGAGGAAGCCGAACTCGCCTTCGTGAAGCCCGATCACCGCGATGTCCGCTTCGGCGCCCACGTCGAGATTCCCGAGTTCCGGCTGCTTGATGAAGCGCGCCGGGGCCCAGGTGCTGCGCGCCACGACATCCTGGACCGACATGCCCATGTTGAGGAACTTGGACAGGACGTTGAGCATGGTCTTCATGCCACCGTTCATGCTGCCGCGGTGAAGGTCGGTGCTGATCGAGTCGGGCGCGAAGCCCTGTCGCATCGCCGGCACCGCCTGGCTGAACACGAAGCTCCCACCGCCGTGACCCACGTCGAACAGCACGCCGCGCGCACGAGCCTCCCGCACGAAGGGACGAACCTGTCCGTCCTCGCCCACGATCGGGACGCGACCGTTCACGTGCGCGTAGGCGTGCGTCAGGATGTCACCCGGTCGTAGCCGCTCGAGTAGCAGCTCCCGGAGCGACAGCGAGGGATCCTGCTGACCGAAATCGACGGCCACGGGGATGCCCGCCAGCTCCCCGGCCTCGACCGCCTGGATCACCGGATGCCAGTCCTGACCGCTGAAGTGCGCCGTCTTCACCCCGACGATGACGTCGCGAAATCGCTCCGCCTGCATGGCCGTCAACCTGGCGTCCATGTCGGCGACATCCTGTTCGATCGGGTCGCCGCTCATGCCCGACCCGACGATGTTGAGGAAGGCGAGCACGCGGGTGACCGCGCGATCGATGACCTGCGCCTTGAACTGGGGGAAGTTCCTCCAGCCGGAGCTCCCGAGATCCACCACCGTCGTGACACCGGTCCGCAGGGTGAACCCGTCGACGGCAATGGAGCTGAAGCCATTGCTGTACGCGGCGCCGGGATCGGTGCCGTGGAAGACGTGCACGTGCAGGTCGACCAGGCCTGGCGCGACGAACAGCCCGCTCACGTCGATGACCCGTTCGGCGTTTGTCGCAGGAATCTCGGCCGCGACCCGCGCGATGGTGCCGTCGGCGATCGCGACGTCCATGACATCGTCGATCCCGTTCTTCGGGTCGATGACATGGCCGCCCGCGAGGAGGAGATCGTACGGCTGGGCGGCGGCCGGCGTGGGCAGGACAACACCCAGCACACCGACCGACAGAATGCCAACCAGGCAGCGGTGCATCGTGCGTCCGGGCATATGGGACCCTCAGTGGTACGGCGGGATTATACCTGGATCCGGAATCTAGCAGCGCGGGGGAAACGCTTCACGACGGGCGGCGCCACGCGGCCCGCCACGTCGCGCGGTCCACTTCAATTCCTCCCAGATACACGCTGGCGATCCGATGAGTGTTGGTGATGTCATCCAGCGGATTCGCATCGAGCACGACGAAGTCGGCGCCCTTGCCCGCAGCCATCGTCCCGAGCTGCCCGAGCCCCAGGATGTCGGCCGCCGTACTGGTCGCCGCGACAATCGTCTGAGCCGGCGTCATCCCCGCCGCCACCATGTCGGCGAGCTCCTGATGGGCGGTCCAGCCGAGCGCCGTCCCGGCGTCGGTACCGAACCCGATACGGACGCCGGCGGCCTGCAGCCTCGTCAGATTGCGGGCCTGGAGCTCGAAGAGTTCGCGCGCCGTCTGGACGGCGTCCTGAGTGCGGTTCGTCACCGCGTCGCGAATCCGTTGAACCTGCTCGGGCGGGAGGGTCTCGCTGATCCAGGGGAGGTCTTCAGCCGTCGTGCCACGGTCCGGCAGGTTCGGGATGAGGAAGACCTCCGGTCGCTCCCGCAGCAGTGCGAGAAACTCCTCATCGACATCCTGATCCCGCACGCCGTGAGCGAAGCCATCGATGCCGGCTCGGAGCAGGTCCTTGGCATCCTCTAGATAGAAGATGTGCGCCGCAACGCGCAGACCGTGCGTATGGGCCTCGTCGATGATCGCCCGGCACAGAGGCGGCGACAGCTTCTCGCCCGTTCCATTTCTGTCGTCGACCCAGATCTTCACCAGGTCCACATGCCTGGAGACCAGCTCCTGGACGGCTTGTCTGGCCTGCTCTTCCGTCGTCACGCCGTACGGTACAGGTCGCCAGTAGGCGGCGCCCGGCCCGGCGTTCGGCATGGCGATCCCCAGGCCGGCCGTTCGGAACAGCGCGGCACCGGGCACGGGTGCTTCACGCAGCTGGAACGCCGGATCTCCAGGATCGACACCCATGCCAAGCGCCGCCGCGATCCCGTAGTAGGCGTAGCGGTTCAGGTGGTCAACCAAATTCTCTCGGCTGTAGGTGTCCGGGCCGGTGGCGTTGGTGCTGATCACCGTCCACCCAAGGTGGGTGTGGAGGTCGATCAGGCCCGGCATCACGGTCTTTCCGGTCAGGTCGACGCGAGCCGCGCCGGCCGGCGTCTGCAGCTCCCCCCTTCGGCCAACCTGGGTGATCTGACCATGTTCGACGACGAACGCGGCATCTTCGATCGGCGGCCTGTCATCGCCCACGATGAGTCGGGCGCCCTCGAAGACGATGGCGTCTACCGGTGCCTCGGGCGGATTCGAGGAGCAGGCCGCCAGCAGGCAGGAACCTATGAACAATAGCTTCAGTAGCTTCACTAAGCGCATCGTGCCCTCCTCTAGCTTCTATCTTCCGACGACGCTCAGGAAATCGGTCCACGGCACAGCGCGGCCATGAATGGGTACGATCGTTTCCACGTCCAGTCCGAGTCGCCGTACGTGATTGTAGAAACTCCGGTTGGCTGCGCTGGCCGCCGCCGGGAGTGGCTCGCCGGGCCCAGACGGGTCGTACAGATCCGCTTCGATGACGATCTTTTCAGCGGGGAGATACGCGATGAGCATCCCCTCGACGTGGCCGAGCGGCTGGACGTAGGAGATGTGCATCGTTCGCATCGCGTCGGTCAGCGTGTAATTCTCTCGCACGGTCTCATACTGGTAGCCTTCCGCGACCTCAGTCGGTGGCCACAGCGCCATCATGTCGGGCTGCAAGGTGCGCGGCGCATAGTTCAGCACGTCGCGCGCGTAAAACTCGTAGTTTTTCCAGTGCGTGATGATGGTGGCGCCGATGTGCATGTAGGTGCGGAGGCCGCCGATGTGGTCATGATGCTGGTGCGTGTTGACCAGGAACCGGATCGGCTTGTTCGGCACGAGTGTCACAATTTTGTCGATCACCGCCAGGTTCCGGAGCTCGTCGAGCGGCGCCTCGACGACCGCCACGTAATCGCCGAACTCGACGGCCACGCTGTTATGCGATCCGCCGCCCAGCAGCCACACGCCGTCCGCCAGCGCTTGCGTCTCGACGCCGGCTGGAAACGTCGCTCGTCGCACGGAATCGGGAACGGTGACCGGGTCATCGCATTCGTTCGGCCTGATGTCATCGAACGTGCCGCCGAACGCATTGTGGCCGGCGTTGACGCTCTGAGCTTGAAAGTTGTCGTCCCATCCTTCGTGATGATGCCATCCGGTGGGAAACCTCACGCCGTTCCCGAGATCCACGTAGCTCGCATTCGTAAATTCGTACTCGTAATTCATGTCGCCGAGGACGGGATCGGGCACCCACGTGTGAATCCGCTGAAGAAGATTCTCCTCGTTGATCGTGGCGTCGACCCGATACTTCCCGAGGATGGTGATCGACACGATGGTAACCCTCGCCGGCCGGGTGGTCGCGCCGTCGCGGCCCATTTCCCCGAGCTCCCACCGCCAGACCGCCGTGGGGTTCGCGCCGGGCAGCATCGCCGCTTTGAGGAAGCCGTGCGGGTTGAGCCAGAGATCGAGCTGCCACCGCTCGGCATCCTCTGGGCGCGCCGGCTTCGGGTCGCCATTCACTCCATCGATGGACCAGGCGTAGTCGCCGTTGACACTGAATATCTGGTGGGTGTTGCGCTGCCGCGGCGTTCCGCCTCTCCAGCCCAGACCGTATTTCCACGACGCCGGGTTATGCCCCGGCTCGCGGTCGAATTCCTCCCTCATCGTCCCCGCATCCCAGTTCATCGTGCGGCTGTAGTTCGTCAACGGCTCGCCGCGCGGCCAATCCACCTCGTACCCGTGCAACCGCTGCTGACCCACCATCGCGGCGTAGCCGTTCCCTGAAATCGTGACGCAGGTCAGGTTGTCGGCGCCGATTGCCTCGGATGCGGCTCGCAGGATGGGTCGGGGATGCACGTACCCCGGTGGCAGGTCTTGCGCCTGAGCCGCCGCAATCCCACTCAGGAGCACCAGCAGACCAAAGAGAGCCCACAGTCTGGTTTGCATGCCGCCCTCCTCGGCCACGGCCTAGCAGATCGCGCGCAGTGCCGGACGCCATACTCTTCACGACATCATTCGCTCCCGCTCCGGCCTGCCCAGGTCGTGGCGACGTATGGGCGTACACAGTCTGCCACAACGTTGATTCGCAGGCGCCACGCGCGACGACGAAATCTCACCGTCCTGGCACCGTGTTGGGGTATAAGGGTGCTGATCCGACCGGCAAACATGCAAATCGCGATTAGACCACGAGTAGTAAATCACGAGCAGTAAATAAGTAAATACAAGGAGACTAGCATGCCATTGTCACGCCGTGATTTCGTCCGGACCCTCGGGCTGGGTGGCGCCGGAGCCCTCGGGGCGTCAATGTTTCCAAGGGGCGCCGCTGCCAGCCGGGCGCCGCTGGAGACAATGCAGCCGACCAACCGGCGGTACGACGCCGGGTTCATCAATCTCAGCTCCAACACGACCCCGCGAGGTCCGAGCGACGCGGTGCTGGACGCGCTCCGCGGGCGCATCTCAGCCGGCCTGGGGCGGTACCCGAACAACGTCGGCCTGCTCACTGATGCGATTGCCGAGAAGAATGGCGCCCAACGGGACCATGTCCTGGTCAGCACGGGGTCAGGCGCGCTCTTGGACGGTGCCGTGCGCGCGTTCGTGACGCCGACCCGACCGCTCGTGAACGGATCCCCGTCCTACGAGACGCCGGTGCGCACCTGTCGCAGCCTGGGCCTTCCGGTGACGACGGTGCCGGTGGACGCCGCGCAGCGGCTCGACCTCAACGCGATGGCCGACGCGTCGCGTGGCGCGGGGCTCGTGTATCTGTGCAATCCCAACAACCCGACCGGGATGGCGCAGTCGGAAGCGGCGATCACGGACTTTGTGAGGACGGTCAAGACCGCGTCCCCGGACGCGGTGATTCTGATTGACGAGGCCTACCTCGAGTTCGCCAAGGATCCATCGGTGAAGACCGCCGGGCCGCTGGCGCTCGAATTGCCCGGGGTGATGATCACGCGGACCTTTTCCAAGGTTCACGGGATGGCCGGACTGCGCGTCGGGTACGCGGTGGGTCAGTCCGCCACGCTGGATTCGCTGCGGGCGGCAGCACGCTTTAGCGGCGTGACGGTGCTCAGCGCCGCCGCGGGCCTCGCGGCGCTGTCCGACTCGGCACGGGTGAAGCGGGAGATCGCGGCGAACCACGCGGTGCGAGAGTTCACGTTGAACGCGTTCCGGGAGATGGGCTACAGCGTCACCGATTCGCAGACCAACTTCGTCTGGGTGAACGTGCGGCGGCCGGCGAAGGCGTTCCGCGATGCGTGTTCCGAGCTGGATGTGCTGGTTGGCCGTGACTTTCCGCCCATGGACAACGACCATGCGCGAATCTCCCTGGGGTCGATGAACGAGATGCGTCAGGCCGTAGATGTCTTTCGACAGGTGCTGGTCTTGTCGACCTAACAGTAGCACCGGCTCAACCGCTCATCCACAAGAGGGTGACTGGACAGTCCGCGCGTCACGGTCCGCCGAGACAGGCACGAGATCCGACTCGGCCACCGCGAGCACGGGAATAATTCTTCGTAACCTATTGATTCAGGGTCAATTGGGGCGCATTCTATAGCGAGTACGAACGGTACCTTTCGGGGGCACGGCGACCGTAGTCGCCTCTTGGTGCGTGGAGTGGAGGCACACGATGGAAATTGATCGACGGAAGTTCTTTGCTAGCCTCGGCGGGGCGGCCGCCGTTGCCCTGATGACGTCCGAGCAGAAGGCGGACGCGCTTGAGCACTACCTGGAGGAGGAGCTCGAGGAGTACACGCTCCAACAGGGGCGCCAATCCGGCCGGTTTCCAACCGTCGCCGAGATCGCAGAGCAGAACAAGGACTTGACCCGTCGCGCGCGTCGGGGAATCGGCAGCCTGTTCGCCCCCCGCGGTGGCGACGACCAGCTCCGTGCGCTCCAGCCGATGCCCGAGAAGCCGACCCTGCTCGACTTCTTCAAGTATCGCTTCGGGACGGCGACCCACGTCATGCAGAGCGCCGGCCGCGCGCTGAAGACCGGCATGGACGAAAAGGTCGTCTTGGCCTGCCTCCTGCACGACGTGGTCAACAACCTCCTGCGTTCGGACCACGGGTGGTGGGGCGGACAGCTCATCGAGCCCTACGTGCCCCCGGAGACCGCCTTCGGGGTCCGCTATCACTCGACGCTGCGCTTCTTCCCGGACTCGGACTATGGCTACGAGTATCCGGAAAGCTACCTCCGCGGGTTCGGCGAGGATTACGTGCCCGAGCCGTACCTGCAGCGGACCTACGAGAGGGTGCGCAAGCACAAGTGGTACGAGTATTCGCGGCTCGTGACGGTGAATGACCTGTACGCATTCGACCGCAGCAAGACGGTGTCGATCGAGCCGTTCATCGACATCATCGGGCGTCACTTCAAGCAGCCCAAGGAAGGGCTGGGCTGGGACGATTCGCCGTCGTCCCACATGTGGCGGACGATTATCAACCCGGATCGTCGCCTGTAACGCCGACGTTCGAAGAGGGCGGCGCTCCGCAACCTGCGGGCGCCGCCCTTTTTTTGGCCCGGTCAACGGGCGCCCCGGCAAATCCACGTCTTCCTCAACTAGGGTCGGCAAAGCCGCTTCAAAACGTCAGCGTCAGGGCAGCGTATCCCCCAAGCGCCTGGATATCGGGATTACGATCGCGCCCCTCACGACCGTTGTTCGACAAATGAAACCAGCGAAATCCCGTCGTGAGGCTGGTCTGTCGGCCGATCGCGCGAGATACGCCGAGTCCCGCCGTAGCAAGGTAGTTGAAGCGTGTGCCTCGCTCTGGTACTGCCGTGTCCGACCAGGACGCCCCAACACCCAGTTCGGCAAACACGTTTCCGACCGTTGACTCGGCCACACGCACACGCACGACAGGTAGGATTCCGGTCACGAAGGCATCGCGGGCGGGATGGTCGATCCGGAGGACATCCGGCGGGCGATCGGACCCGACACGCGGCTCATCTCGATCATGCACGCGAACAACGAGGTCGGGACGATCCAGCCGATCACCGAGATCAGCCGGATCGCCCGGGAGCACGGGGTGCTCATGCACACCGACGCCGCGCAGTCGATCGGGAAGATCGACGCGTCGGTCGACGCGCTCGGCGTCGATCTGCTGACCGTAGCAGGCCACAAGCTGTACGCGCCGATCGGCATCGGCGGGCTGTTCGTGCGCGCCGGCGTCACCATCAAGCCTTTCGTGCACGGCGCCGGTCACGAACGCGGCCGCCGGGCCGGCACTGAAAACGAGCTTGAGATCGTCGGGTTGGGCGCCGCGTGTGCGCTGGCCGAGCAGTGGATCGATTCGGCGGAGATCAGGCGTCTACATGACGAGCTCTGGGATCGGATCCACGGTCGCCTTCCACGCACCGTGCTCAACGGGCATCCGACCAAGCGCCTGCCGAACACGCTCAATGTCAGCATCCCGGACATCGCCGGATCCGAGATCCTGGCGCGCATGGATGGAATGGCAGCCTCGACTGGGTCGGCCTGCCACAGCGGCGCGGTGACGCTGTCGCCAGTCCTGCGGGCGATGGGCGTTTCCCCCGAGGTTGGGATGGGCGCGCTGCGGTTCAGCTTGGGCCGGTCCACGACGGAACAGGAGATCGAGGAAGTCGCCGCGCGACTCGGACGAGCGGTGGCGCAGCTCGACGCCGGGCAACCACCCTTTTAGTGACCGTTGAGAGCTTCGCCACGCCGGTCATGCCCAGCGTTGTCTGTAAGGCCCCAACCGTCTACAATTGGCCTGTCCCGGACACCTAGCGATGACTCCTGAGCGCGGTACCCGCCTCGGCCCGTATCAGATCGAATCCCCCATTGGCGCCGGGGGCATGGGGGAGGTCTACAAAGCGACCGATACCCCAGGATCTGAGGCAGCGTTTCGAGCGCGAAGCCAAGACCATCTCCAGCCGGCGGGGGCGAAGCTGCTCGACTTTAGGCTGGCGAAACCGGTCGAACGCCTCACCGAGAGTCCGAATCTCCAGCAGATCGTCGTCGTCCATAACTGGTTCTCAGAACTCGAACGCCTCGTTCCCTGACGCCATGCCCATCGCCCCCGGCACCCGCATCGGCCCCGAAGGCTACTCGATGGCAGACAGAAGGCGGCACCCGCGAGTTGGCATCAACAACAAAGTCTGGCTGAATCAGGATGGCCCGTTCGTCCGCAGTCATGAAACGTTCGGGGATTTGAGCGGCCATGGGGCGTTCCTGAGAATGAATGATACGTATGCCATCGGTCGCGTGTTGGATCTGCGGTTCATGCTTCCAAGTGCGGACACGTTCATCACTTGCTCAGCAATCGTTCGCCACCAGCGCCTGGGCCGGGGGATAGGCGTGGAGTTCTTTGGTCTGTCGCCTGAGACTCTGGGACAGATCGACAGCGCTATCGGAACGCCGCTTCGGTGATGCCCCTCTCCCCCGGCACCCACGACGGCAGCAATAACTGATACTAATGCGGAGGGGCGGCTCGCAACGATCCGCTGACGTATGATGGCATGGACAAGGAGGCAGCAATGAAGCTATTTCTCATCGCAGGACTGCTACTGGTGCTGGCGCTGGCCATACCCGTGGCGGCATGGTCGCACGCACGAACCCAGCAGGCACCGTCGTACTACACACCCGAGGAGCGCGCGCAGATTAGTGCGCTGCCGTCCGCTGACGACAGCTTGCGTGTCGCGGCCGCTGACATCGACGCGCTGCTCGCCGACGGAGCCGTCGTGTTCCTCGACGTCCGGGAACCTGACGAGATTGAGGATCTCGGAACCCGCGAGAGCTACATCAACATCCCGCTCCTGGAGCTCGAGGACCGCTTGGATGAGCTGAACAAGGACTCAGCCATCCTCACCGCTTGAAACGGCGGAGGCCGAGCCGCGCGTGCCGCGGCCATACTTCTGACACACGGCTTCACGGCGATCAACTTCTGCGGGTTCCGAGACTACGAAGGTCCGAGGATTCACCCGAAGGCCCAACCGCAGTAGTCACATCACCGCTCGATCTGCACACGACGGACGGAACAGCGACATGGCGCAGTGACCGGCGACCGCCTCGGCCCCTTGTACGAAGTCGTCTCCGCCATCGGCGCAGACGAGATGGGTATCCACCCTCGCCAACCGCCTTCGCAGAGCTACGGCGGGTCAAGAGGCTTCGGCGAGATTCCCTGGAGTCCTCGCCACGGAGGCCATCACCGATGAGTCCGAAGCCGGAGACCGGAAACCCGCGAGATTGTTGTAACTTCAGGAGGTCTCCCTTGAAACGAATCATCGTGTCGGCGTCGTGGCTGGTGGCCGTCTGGATCGTGTCGGCGTCGCTGATCGCGCAAGATCCCACCGCCCGCCCGTTCTGGCGGACCGTGGTCATGGGCACGCACGGCATGGTGTCGGCCGAGCACCCGCTGGAGGCGTTGGCAGCGTTCGAGACATTGAAGGCCGGCGGTAATGCCATCGACGCCGCCGTTGCGGCGTTCTATGTGACAACGGTGGTCGAGCACCATCAGGTGGGTATCGGGGGTGACGCGTTCATCGTGGCGTACCTTGCGGATCGCGATGAGGTCGTCTTCATCAACGGCACCGGACCCGCGCCGAAGCTCGCCACCCTCGATGCGTATCGTGAGATCGGTGAGATCCCCAGCTCGGGGCCATTCGCCAGCGACGTGCCAGGCGCCGTCGGAGGCTTCGATCTGGCCCTGAAGAAGTATGGCACCAAGACCTACGCCGACCTGCTCCAGCCGGCCATCGATGCCGCCACACTCGGGCACCCGGTCTCGTTCTGGGCGGCGGGCAACCACGCGCGGATGTTCGAGAAGGTGTCGGCGTATCCGAGCTCGGTCAAGGCGCTGCTGAACGACGGCAAGCCCTACGAGGCCGGTGACCTGTTCGTGCAGCCCGATCTCGGCCGGACGCTGGAGCTGATTGCACGCGATGGAGCCGAGGCGTTCTATCAAGGACCGATCGCCCGTCGCATCGGTGAGTTCTACGAGCAGCAGGGCGGCTTCATTCGATACGACGATCTCGCCTCGTTCGAGGCGGAAGAGTCGGCGCCGGTCATGATCGAGTATCGGGACCTCGAGGTGTACGAGGCGGCCCCGAATTCGCAGGGAATCGTGATATTGATGGCGCTCAACATCCTGGAGGACTTCGACCTGGTCGGGATGGGTCACAACTCGGCCGACTACGTGCACGTCGTGACCGAGGCGCTCAAGCTTGCCTTTGCCGACCGAGACTACTACATCGGCGACGCGCGGGTGGTGCGTGACATGCCGGTCGAGGAGCTGCTCTCGCAGGCGTATGGTGACGCGCGCCGTCGCGTGATCCGGATGGACCGGGCGATCAGCGGCGTCGCGCCGCCGGGTGATCCGCGGGGATGCGACGCGGTCTTGGCTGGTCACGACGTGGCGTATGAAGATCAGCCGTCGACACGCGATCTCGCGGCGGACCCTCACGATGGTGACGCGGCGGGCGAAACCTCGTCATTCTCGATCGCCGACCGGTTCGGCAATCTCGTATCGGTGACGCACAGTGTCAACGGCGGCTTCGGCAGCGGCATGGTCGTCGGACGGCCTCGGGTTCATCCTGAACAACCGGATGCCGTATTTCAGTCTCAAGGAGGGCAATGTCAACGTGCTCGAGCCGGGCAAGCGGACCCGGCACACGATCAATCCAGCGCTGGCAATGAAGGATGGCAAGCCATACCTCGCCTGGAATACACCCGGCGGTGACAACCAGCCGCAAGCGATGCTGCAGGCGTTCCTTGCGGTCGCCGAGTTCGGCATGAACGTGCAGCAGGCGGTCGAAGCGGCAACGGTGACGACGTCGAGCTTCAGCGGGTCGAGCTATCCGCAGCGGGCCGGCAACCAGCTGGCACTGCCGAAGCTGCTGGCTAACCAGATCGGCCACTCTCTCCGCGCCAGCGGACACCGCCTGCGGGTCGGCGAGCTGCAGCAGCCCTATCGCCAGACGACGTCCGGCGCCGGCGCGGTCAAGATGGTGATGATCGATCCGAAAACCGGCGTCATGTTCGGCGGCGCCAGCCCGGCGAAGGATGATTACATGATTGGCTGGTGAACCGCGACAATGCGTCTCCTGACAGGCAGCGGTTCGTCATAGTCAATGAACGTTCTCTTGGATGACCGCTGGATGACCGCGATCGGCGATGAGGAAGATTGGTGCGATGTCTCTATCACCCGACGGCATGGGCCAGGCCGTTATCCGCAACCTGCGGAACCGCACGGGGAAGAGCCTGGACGACCAGGACCCGGATCGACCTCGGCCTGCGCATCCCCGGCGTCAAGCCGACGAAGCGCCTCGAGATGCTGGCACAGGAAGGCAGGAGGACCGATGACCATTGACGAAGTCAAGACGGCGGCGGATGTCCTCGGTGGAGATCGCTGGAAGATTTGGATGAAGTGCGGTCTTCACGACTGGCAGGCGTTACCGCAGACCGACTCCGACGAACATTACTGTCCGCAGTGCTACACACTGTGGACAGCTGACGGCGCCATCAAGAACATCCCCGATCGGCTCGCGCCGTGACACCCGAGATAGCCTGACTCAGATTCACGTCGTCCAGAACTGGCTCGAGGAGCTGTAGCCGAGTCCAAAGGCTGGCGCTAGCGGTCGCGGGCGCGCCGCATCGCGGAGTCAACGCCCATAGCTTCATCGTTCCCGGGATGGAGGTGCTTGTCTTCGGTGCCGTACAGATACGAGTTGTCCCGCATGGACTCGATGGCCGCGAGCGCGTCCCTCCGGCTGATCTGCCCGACCAACCGGCCGTCACGATCGACGACCGGCAACCGGCGATAATGGTTCTGAAGGAAGCGGTTGACCACGTCGTAGATGCTCGCCGACGGTTCGACGGAATCGACCGTGCGCGTCATGTAGCTGGCGACCGTGCCCTTGGGCACGCCGTCGAAGGCTACCGCGGTGACGACTCTCAAGCAGTCCTTCTCGGACAGGATTCCCACGACGGTCTCATCTTCGTCGACCACGGGCGCGCCGGAGATCTTCTTCTTCAAGAGCGTGCGCATGGCGGCATAGATGTCGGTGCCGGGTGACAGCGTCACGACCTTCTTCGTCATGACGTCGGCTGCGGTGCGGTTCGGCATCGTGCACCTCCCTCGCGAACGGCAAATCCAGGGGAAGCGACAGACTTGCCCCGGCCTCTCAGGACCCGCGTAGTTCCAGAGTCGTCGTGCCTGCCGATCGTAGCAGAACCCGTGGCGACAGCCAAACAGGAAGACGGAGGTGAACGAGCTACGCAGCAGATCCTAAGAGCAGGAAGACGACATTAATCGCGATTGAAAGTACCCACCCCACAAGACACACACCCACCGCCCGCACGGTGCTCGTGTAGTCCAGGGCCTGACGAACGGCCACCACCATGGTCACCAACATCCAAATCGAGACGGTGCTCAAGACGATGGGACCCACCCCGGGGAAGCCCCCGAGGACGCGGAGCAGACCGGGTGCCTGGGCAAACCCCAGGGTCCGCATCATCTCGCCGACGTCGGCGCGCGTTTGGGGTTCTGCCAGCAGCCGGGTGCCTATGATGTAGGTCAGAAAGGCCCAGGTAACCCACCCGAGTAACGCCAGGATCCCGCCGACGACGACCCCGCCCAGGCCTCCCGCGCCCAAGCCGACCGATCCGATCCCCCCAGCGAGACTGGACAGGAGCACGACGCCCATGGCTTGGCGCGTGGCACCGGTGTCGGCCTCCACTTCTTCATAGACCCGCACGTCGAGCTTGGCCGCGCCGATCATCCGCTCTGTGAAACTCGCCAATTCACACCTCCCTGGTCGAACAATTCACGCCTCCCTGGTCGAACGTGGAAGGGCAACGTGCTGGTCGATTGTAGCCCGGCCCCTGCCCACAGACAAAACGGGTCTTGTCCTGATACGTTTGGCCGGTCTACTCTCTACTCTAAGGGCGAGAATGTTTAACCATCCTGGAAGGTGACCCTAACTCAGATGCGGTGTCGGCGGCTTGCTGTCGTCATGTCGGTTACGGTGCTCAGCGTCACTGGTGCCACACCGGCATCGGGAGGACAGGCGGAGGAAGAGCAGATTGGCTGGTCCGACACAGCCGACCTCAGCTTTGTGTTCACCGGCGGCAACGCGGAAGCCAAGACATTAGGGTTCCGGAATACGCTGACGCGACGCTGGGTGGACACGGCGCTGACGTTCGACATCGGCGCGATTCGAGCGGAGTCCACGCAGACCACACGCACCGCGATCGGTCCCTCACCGAACGACTTCGAGGTGGTGAGGCAATCCGTCACCGCAACCACGGCCGAGAGCTACTTCGCCCGCGGGCGATACGACCATGACGTGTCCGACCGGGCGCTGTGGTACGCTGGCGCTGGGTGGAGTCGCAACACCTTTGCCGGTATCGCCAGCCGCTACGTTGTGGTCGCCGGCCTCGGCAACACCTGGTGGGACGGGGACGCCGCCCGCTTTCGGACCGACTACGGCCTGAGCTACACCTTCCAGGACGAGATCATCACCGATCCCGCGACCGACGACACGTTCGTCGGCCTTCAGCTCTCGTGGAGCTACCGTCGGCGCGTGACCGACACGGCCACGCTCGAGAGCGCTCTCATCGCTGACGAGAACCTCGAGGCGACGGCCGATTTCCGACTCGACCTCATCAACTCCATGGCGGTGACCATGAACGACCAGCTGGCGTTGAAGCTGAGCTGGCAGCTGCAGTACGATAACCGCCCGTCGCTCGTGGAAGTGCCGCTGCAGTTCCCGCAAGGAACGTTCACGGGACGTACGATATTCACCGAACTGGACACGCTCGATAATCTGTACACACTCGCGCTCGTGGTGAATTTCTAGGCGAATGTTCCATGCTGGTGTGGAGCAGCGCTATCGACCACGGATAAATTCGTAACGCGGACTCCAGCGAGATCACCCGGGTCTGACGGTCTCCCACGGAACCACGCCGACCCGCTCCGCCCACGCCTCCCAGAGCGCACGCAGTTCGGCGACCGTGTCGGGCTGCTCCGACGCCAGGTCGTGTGTCTCGGTGCGGTCGGCCGTCAGATCGTACAGCTCCCAGGGTCCCTGGAAGGCCGCGACCAGCTTCCAGCGTCCCCGCCGCACAGCGCGGTTGCTTTCATGCTCCCAGAACAACGCTCGAGGCGAGTCGTCCTCAGCCCCAGCGCCGCGGAGCACCGGCAGGAGGCTGGTTCCCTCGAGCGGGATCGTCCGAACGCCGTCTCGGGTCGCCGGGTACGGCGCACCGGCCGCGTCGGCCACCGTCGGCAGCAGATCGATCACGTGACCGGGCACGTGCGTCAGGCCGCCGCCGCGCGTAATGACCCTCGGCCAGTACACGATGAGTGGCGTGGCGATCCCGCCTTCGTGCACCCAGTGCTTGTAGCGGCGAAACGGCGTGTTGGAGGCGTTGGCCCACGCGACGCCGTAGCTTTGATAGGTGTCCTCGTCGCCGGGCAGGATCTCGGGGACGTTGCCGCGGCGAACCGGCCGGCCGTCGCGCGTCTCGGTCGGGAAGACCGGATTCTGCGACTCCGGCAAGATCAGCTCGGCGGACCCGCCGTTGTCCGAAAGGAAGACCACGAGCGTGTTCGCCTCGGCGCCGAGCTCGCGCAGCTTGGCGAGGATGCGGCCGATGCCGCGATCCATCTGCTCGATCTGTGCGGCGTAGACCGACATCCGATGGTCCTCCCACGCGGCGTTCGGCGCCGTCTCCCACGCCGGACGCCGGCATCCCGCTTGCTGAGCGCCCACGCCGCGTCGATGATGCCGAAATCGACAAGGCGCTGCTGGCGGCGCTCGCGCAGCGCGTCCCAGCCACCCAGATATCGCCCCGTGTTCCTGGCCACGTCGTCCGGCCGGGCATGCAGCGGCCAGTGCGGCGCCGTGTAGGCGACGTACAGGAAGAAGGGCCGGCGCCCAGGGGCGTCTCCGGACGACAGGTCGTCGAGGAACTCGACCGCCCGATCGCTGATGGCATCGGTGTAGTGATAGTCGTCCACCTCTGCCCGGGTCGGCGTGTCGTCGTCGATGAGCGTCGCCGGGTTGAAGAAGTTCCCGCCGCCGGTCAGCGTGCCGTAGAAGCGGTCGAAGCCGCGCTGCCGCGGCCAGTTGTGATCGTCCGTCAGGCTCGGCGACGTGACGTGCCACTTGCCAGACATTAGCGTGGCGTAGCCGGCCGAGCCGAGCAGCTCCGCGATCGTCACCGTGTCGTGGCCCAGTTCGCCCCGGTACGCCGGAGGGCCCAGATCGCGATTCAAGTGGCCGACGCCGGCCTGGTGCGGATACAGCCAGGTCAGCAGCGAGGCGCGCGTCGGCGAGCAGCGCCCGGTGTTGTAGAACTGTGTGAAGCGGAACCCGCCGGCCGCGAGCCGATCGAGGTTCGGCGTGGCGATCCCGAAGCCGTAGGCCCCGATGTCGGAGAAGCCCATGTCGTCCGCCATGATCAGCAGAACGTTGGGCCGGTCGTCCGGCTGAGCGGTCGGCGGCGCGGCGGACCGGCAGGCAGCCGCGACCGTCAGACCCAGCACGGCCACTGCCGCCGCGCACATCCGCGTGACGAAGGGTAAGCGGATCATTGGGGCTTCGAAGCGGTCAGGTCGAAGACCGCGTCGCGGCCGGTCATCCGATCGTCGACGTCGTCGTCGACATCCTCGCCGAGCGCGTGCTCGGCGTTCCAGGCCCGCACCTCGACAGACGGCGCCCGGGTGAACCAGGTGTCGATGAACGGGCGCTCGGCGCGGTCCATCCATGCGTCGAGCGCGTCCCACAGCCGCGCCCTGATCGGCAGGGTTTCCGGATCGGCTACGAGATTCGTGGTCTGATACGGCTCGGCGTTGTCCCAGAGGGCGTACTCACCTTCCTGGGTCACCGCGTAGGTGTGGCGGTCGGTGACGATCGCCCGCCAGACGAGCTCGGGCCGCGAGAACCGGTTGTTCATGTTGGTCGGATGCATGAGAAAGACCGACGCCCCCACGGGCGCACCTGGCTCGTCTCGCAGAAGACTCGAGAGGTCGGCGCCCGGGAGCGACACGAGGTAGTCGAGCGATGCCGCGGCGCCGGCCGTGTCCGCGGCGCGCAAGCGGCCCGGCACGTCGGCCAGTCCGACCAGCATGGGAAACAGATCGATCGTCGAGGCCAGCGTATCGAGCGCGCGGCCGGCCGGCAGTCCAGGCCCCCGCACGAGGAACGGCACCCGGGTCGATTCGTCGTTCGGATGGCGCTTCTGACCGTAGGCGACGCCATTGACGCCACTCATGGCGCCGTGGTCCGAGGTGTAGACCAGCACGGTGTCGTCCGCGATCCCCAGTGAGTCCAATCTGCGTAGCACCCGGCTGACCTCCGCGTCTACGTTGGACACGAAGGCGTGGTAGCTCCGATGTGTCACCCAGTCCCGGAGCTGATCCAGCGGATGCCACGGCAACGCCGCGGTATCCGGGTACAGCGCCGTGTACTCCTCCGGCGCGTCGTCGTAGGGGCCGTGCGGCTGGTTGAGGGAGAGAATGAGGAAGAACGGCTGTGGCTCGCCGTGCACCGCCTCGATCCACTCCAGTGCCTGCGTGGTCATGGCCGTGGCGTTCGACTGGCCGGTCCATTCGGTTAACGGCGCACCGTCGACGCTGTAGCGCGAGCATCGATGGTCGTTCGTCCCGCTCCAGACGACCGACCGGTCGAAGCCAAACGGCCGGGCATCGTCGCCGCCCAGGTGCCACTTGCCGATGTGCGCCGTGATGTAACCGGCGTCCTTGAACGCCCAGCTCAGGGGTGCCGCGGGTGCGCTCCCCGTCCGGGAGGTCGACCCGATCGGCCAGGCTCATGTGGTTGGCGATGAGCCCCTGCTGATACGGCCACCGGCCGGTCATCAGCATCGCGCGGTACGGCCTGCACAGCGGATGGTTGACGTAGTAACGGTCGAGCGAGACGCCCTGCGCGGCGATCGCCTCGAGGTTCGGCGTGTGGATGCCCGGGGTCTAGATCATCGACATCGCCCCCCACCGGTGCGTGTCGCTCATGATGAAGACGACGTTGGGTGGGCCAGAGGGTTCTGGCTTCGTGACCTCGGTCGGACCGCACGCCGGGAGCAGCAAACAACTCCAGCCGAGCAGGACGATCGGCACGCGGCGCATCGGAGGCATCGGAAGCCGCACGGATTATAGCGCTATAATTCTCGCGGCTTCCGGGCAGAGAGAACGTCAGACGTGCCCATCTTCATGGATCGCCACCACGTGCCCGGAACCTCGCCGCAACCTCGAGCCGGTCACGCTGACCAGAAAGGAAAACCGGATCATGGAACGCAGAGAATTCATCGTCTCGACGGCGCTGGGGTCGATTGGTCTGGCCGCCGGCGACCTCGCCTTGGCCGCGTCACGGCCCGGAGCGGCCTCGCAAGTGGCAACCCGTAAGATCCTGATCGCCGGCGGGGGCTTCAGGACGACGTTCATCCGCTACATGGCCGCCCTCACCGGCAAGGAACGGCCGAAGCTCTGCTATCTGCCGACCGCCTCGGCCAGCAGCGAAGTCAATCCCACGCGCTGGTACGAGAACTGTGCGCCCCTAGATGTCATCCCGTCCGTCCAGCGGAGCTTCATCGCCAGCGGCCGGATGGATGAGACGTTCGAGGACGTCCTGCTGTCGGTCGATGGCATCGTCGTCTCGGGCGGCAACACGCTGAACCAGCAGGTTATCTGGAAGGCCCACGGGATCGACGAGGTCCTGCGGGAAGCCTGGAATCGCGGAATCGTCCTCGGTGGCGCCAGCGCCGGCTCGCTCTGCTGGTTCGAGGAGGGCACGACCGATTCGCGGCCGAAGGAGCTGACGAAGGTCGAGTGCCTCGGCTTCCTCGAGGGCAGCCACTCGCCGCACTACGACTCGGAAGACGATCGCCAGCCAACCTATCACCGGATGATCCGGTCGGGCGAGCTGAAGCCGGGCTACGCCTGTGACAACGACGCTGGCATCTACTTCGAGGACAACGAGGTCACGCGCGTGGTCCACACCCGAGAGGAGGCGAAGGTCTACTACGTCAGCCTCCAGGGGGAAGAGATCGTAGAGGAAGAGCTCGAGGCGGAAATGATCGAATAGGTCAGTTAGCGAGAAACAGACTCTTCGGAATCCACCCAGAGACGACCTGCGTGAGATCCACCGCCTCGGCCACGTGGAAGTCGACGGCGATGCTGGCAAGCGACAGCGCCTTGGCCGGCGTGAGCCCTTTTTCGTCCACCAGGAAGCTCACCACCTCCCGGACCGCCATCTGCAGCGCTCGGTCGAGATCGATGCCCATCAGGATGAAGTGGGTATCGGTCTCGGCACGCGGCCCTGAGCTCGTCTCCCCCTTGTGCAGGACGAAACGGAAGAGGCCGGAGAGCGACTGCTCGATGGCGGTGCCGCTCACCTCTCCGTCGCCCTGTGCCGAGTGGGGATCCCCGACATAGAAGAGCGCGCCCGGCTGGAACACCGGAAGGTAGAGCACGCTTCCCCCGGTCAGGTCCTTGAGATCCATGTTGCCGCCGAAGGAGCCGGGAGGCCGTGAGCTCTGGACGCCGGGTACGGTCACGCCGGGCTGGCCGACCGTGGGCCCCGCGGGCGCGAGCGGCACGTGGATCTTCGGAGAGAACAGCGCCACATCGCGACCGTCCACGGTGGCCGTCCGGATGAAGTGTCGCGTGCGCGGCGGAATGTCGAGCAGCGGGTCCTCGGCCCGCACGCCCGGATAGCGGCTGGAGAAGACGCCGCCGGTCGGGCTCGTATTGTTGATCCCGTACGGGACGCGCGGCGTCAGCTCGAGGATCTGGATCTCGAGCATGTCCCCCGGCTCGGCACCGTCGATGGCGATCGGGCCCGTGATGACGTGCCCGCTGCGCCCTTCGCGCGGCCGTCCGTCGCGTGACGCCCAGAAATCGAACACGTCCGACAGGATCTCGTCGCGCTCGACGCCGAACGCGTCAAAATAGGTCTCCGGATTCTCGTTCTGCGTCGCACCCGCGTGCGTCAGGGCGTCGATGCGAACGGTCTCCCCTGACCCGATCGTCAGCACCGGCGGCCGGTCGATCGGATACCACCCCCACGTGACTGTCTCCGGCCGCGAGGGCACGAAATGCTCGGTGGACTGCCCGGCGGGTGTGGCGCCGAGGGCCCCAGCGAGCAGCACCGTCGTGACCCGCAGTAGGAACCTCTGGACCGTTGAGCCTGCATGCGCACCGCCTCTCCTGCTACAGTGACCGCGCCACCCTACCATGGATGCGCGGGACTTTGCCCTCGGGCTGCGAGTGCCTACAATGAGCGTTGGTCCTGACACGATGCGGATGACTGCGACGGTAGCGACGCTGGCGGTGGTCGCCCTGGGCGGCGCGCAGAGCGCCCGGGTGCAGGAACTCGTCTTCCCGATTGCCGAGGGTGAGATGCGCTACGCCCTCTCGGTGCCGGACGGCGACGAGCCGGGCGCCCCGCGGCCGCTGGTGCTGGCCCTGCACCCGGGCGGCGGCCGGGCGCCGTACTACGGCGGCGCATTCATGCGCCAGGTGGTCGGACCGGCGCTTCGCGACTGGGGGGCAATCATCGTGGCGCCCGACGCCCCCACACGCAGCTGGACGAGCGCGACGGCCGAACGCGCCGTGGTCGCGCTGCTGCACGCGGTGATGGAGGATTACGCCGTCGACCGGGACCGGGTCCTAGTCACCGGCTTCAGCCTCGGTGGACGCGGGACCTGGTTCATGGCCACCCGCCACGCCGACCTGTTCACCGGCGCTATCCCCATCGCCGGCTCCCCCGGCGATGACGCCCTCGACAGCCTGGGCTCGATGCCGGTGCACATCATCCACAGCCGCGACGACGAGGTCATGCCGTTTGCCCCCACGCTAGCCGCCGCGCAGACGCTTCAAGATCGCCACCACCCCGTCCGGTTCACGGCGCTTGAAGGCATCGGGCACTTCGCGATGGGCAGCTACATCGAACCGCTGCGGCTGGCCGGCAACTGGATGCGGGATCGGTGGGACGAAGCGGGGCGCTGACTCTCGCCGCCCGCTACAGTACAATTGGACCGTTGCAGGACACCGATCGCAGGCGCCCGCCACATGAGGCGCGGGCTTCAGTCTTCAGCTTGACGAGATGATGGAGATGGCAATGATTCGCAGAATGCTCGCAGTCGCGGCCGCTGGCCTCATTCTCTCCGTGGCGACGTCCACCTGGGCGCAATCGCCGTCGGATGTTGTCGGCTCGGCCCACCACGCCTATCGCGTGGTGACCGTAGTGGAGGGACTCGAGATTCCGTGGTCGATCGCGTTCCTGCCCGACGGCGACATGCTGGTCACGGAGCGGCCCGGGCGGCTGCGCATCGTGCGGGATGGCATTCTGCTGCCGGACCCGGTGCCCGGGGTGCCGGCGGTCCACGCCGAGGGCCAGGGCGGGCTGTTCGACGTCCTTCCCCATCCAGACTTCGCGTCGAACCGTTTGCTGTACCTGGCCTACGCCGACCCGAATGAGGGCGCATCGACCACGCGCGTCGTGCGCGCACGGTTCGAGAACGATCGGCTAGGCGAGCTCGAGGAAATTTTCAAGGCGGTTGCGCAGGGCCGGAACGGCCACTACGGCGGGAAACTCGCCTTCGACCGGGACGGTTATCTCTTCATCACGACGGGCGACCGACAGGCGCCGCCAACCGGCGACCTGGAAACCCACCCGGCCCAGGATCTGTCGAATCATCACGGCGTCACGATCCGACTCCACGACGACGGTCGCGTGCCGGCCGACAACCCGTTCGTCGGCCGGGACGATGCGCTGCCGGAGATCTGGAGCTACGGGCACCGGAACATGCAGGGCCTCGTGATCCATCCGGACACCAACGACGTCTGGGTCACCGAGCACGGGCCGCAGGGCGGCGACGAGCTGAACCGCGACGAGCCCGGGCTGAACTACGGCTGGCCGGTCGTCGGGTACGGCGTGAATTACCGGAGCGGTCTGGCGATTCACGAGGGCACGATGCGCGAGGAGATGGAGCACCCAGACCACTTCTGGGTGCCGTCGATCGCAGCCTCTGGGCTGATGATCTACACGGGCGACCGCTTTCCGGAATGGCAGGGCAACATCTTCGCCGGCGGCCTGGCCGGCCAGCAACTGGCGCGCCTCACCTTGAGCGCCGACGCGCGGCAGGTCGAGCGGGAGGAGACGCTGCTACAAGGAATCGGCCGCATCCGGGACGTCCGCCAAGGGCCCGACGGCTACATCTACGTGGCCGTCGAGGACCGCGACGGCGTACTCACGCCGATCGTCCGGCTCGATCCGGCCGAGCGGTAGGCACTCGGAGCGGCGGGGGCGCGGACGCGCCCCCGCCCTCGCTCCTCGCCCGCACGCCACCGGCATTTAGTTCTGCTCTCCCGCCGCGCCAACTCCCCGCGTCGAGAAGTGGTCCCGGCTCAGCTCTGGAACATCCGCGTATCCACCCCGGCCATACGTCTCGTCAATGGCGTCGCGGGCTCACGCATGGCACCTCAACGCTACCCGCCGACCGCGGTACCCATGATCTCGAAATGCGAGTTGCCGAGCAGCGTGCTCGTGCCGATGAAGGCGCGGCCCGGGAGCGGTCCGTCGAAATAGCTCATGTAGATCTCGTTGAACATGTCGTACAAGGCGAGATCCGTGCAGAAGACCTGCACCCAGACCAGGTCACTCATCGTCATGCCGCCCGCCTCGATGTTGCCCTTGAAGCTTTCGAGCAGGTCCCGGATCTCCGCCTCGATATCGGCCTCGATGCTGCCGGTGTTCTGCACCTGCCCAGTGTTGCCGGCGACGTACAGCGTGTCCCCAATCCGCACGCCCCGGCTGAAGGCGCGGTTCGGGTTGTCCGTGCCAGGACCACCTGGATTGATGACCTGGCGCCCGGACGGCTGTGAAATGACCACGCCGGTCAGCATCAGCGCGGCGGCGATACCCAGCACCAACGAGAATCCGATCGATCGAGCGAAAGGTCGCATGTGTGCCTCCTTGTGGGCAGAAATGACAACTTCTTTCCCGGCGAACCAGCCGATCATACACTTGGTGCGTCCAGACACGGAGGATCCTCTATCGCGTGACGTTACCGCTGGGAGCCGGGAGATGCCTACCAAACCGCTGCCCGATTCGCGTCGGCTGGCGTGAAGCGTGTAGGCTGTTGAAAGACTCAGGGTGGGGGCGGGCTCAGGGCGCCGTCCTCATGGGACCCCAGGCAACCGAATGGAGATCATGTACATTACATGAAACGCATCGGACTCGCCGTCGCCGCAGTGCTGGTCGGATTCTCGTCCGCGAACACCCAGATGGCGGACGACATGATCGCGCGCGCCATCCTGGCGGCGCCCGCCCGGGCGCAAGCCGACGCCATGGTCGTCACCTGGGATGCGGACGGCAATCGTGAGGTGCTCCGTGAAGGCACCAACGGGTGGGTCTGCTGGGATCGGTCCGGCCAGAACGGCCAGCGCGCATTCGCCGTGCAGTGCACGAACGAAGGCAATCTCGCGCGATACGAGCAGAACCTCGCGTTCTTCCGGGCGACTGACAGTCGCGAGGCGGCGAACGCACTGATGGACGCCGCCGAAGCGGATGGCACCCGGGAAGTCGCCGTGTTCGGTTCGGCGTACTACAACTTTAGCGGGACTGATCAGGAGAGCGCCAGAGCGCACATGACGATCGCCGTACCGTTCGCCACCGCCGAATCCCTCGGCCTGCCGAGCGAGCGGATGGGTGCTGCCGTGTATATTATGTCGTCAGGAACCTCGGGGGCGCACATCATGGTACCCGGCCGCTAACGGAAGATGTCGAGCAGTCCGGGGTGAAAGTCGCGCGTCGCACCGAGGCGGGCGAGGTGCCCGACTGGCCAGGTGCGACGACCGAGAATGTCGAGAAATATTCGAGGGAGGAGCAACGCTGCCAGTCGGGAGGCATCGTCCGACGAATGCAGAGGGACTTTCACCCCGGACTGCTAGGGTAGGGCGACCCGGCCGGGTCGCCCTACCGTTTTCGTTGCGGTCCTGCCGACGCGCTTCCGTGTCACCCACACATGGCGAATCACGCCGCACACTTCCACCAGTTTCTGCGTCACCAGACCGAGCGGGACTGGGCAGACCTCGTCGAACGGCTGGTGCCGCACATCCACGCCGTCGACCAGACCGCGACGCGGATCTGGTTCCACTTCTTTCCACTCGGGCTTGCGTCGGCATTCGAGGACACACCCGATCCGGCGCCGCTCGTCCGCACGCTCGAGCTGATGGGGCGCTACCGGCTCCACGACCAGATCGACTCGTCCCACGCCTTTCTCTACGGCCATCGCTACTGGCCGACGGTGAAGCAGGTCACGCTCGAGCGTGCTGCGGAAGGCCCCGAGCTCGCAGATCTGATGGATGCCGCGTCAGAGATCGGGCAGCGGGCCGCGGATCGAGCAGGCGTCGAACTCGCGATACTGTTCGGCATCGGTGCGGTCGCGCTGATGACGTTCCGTCAGGTCGGGCCGGAGGCGTTCGGCGCGTCGCCAGGCCACGCGGCGCTCGCGCCGACGGCGCCGAGGCGGTCACCGGATCGCGTGCTCAGTGCGCGCGCCCGCGACGACAGCCAGGGGTTGTTCGGGTTCCTGCGGGGCCCGCGAAAGCGATGGACAATCACCTTCGACGAACGCCGGACCGATGCCCGTTTCCCGTTGATTCACGAGCAGACGCTGACGGGCGCGGCGGCGAGCGACAAACGCAACTATCACTCGCAGGAGCCCCGGTGTATCGTCGCTGAAGGGCCGATTCCGGTGCGGTGCCGATCGGCATTCTGCGGCACCTGCTGGATCGGTGTGCTGGGCGGCGCCGACAAGCTGTCCGACGTCGAAGACCTCGAACGAACTCGGATCCGGGAATTCGGCTACATCGACACCGACGACCCGAAGCCGATCATCCGCCTGGCGTGTCAATCGGTGGGCACCGGTGCCGTGTCGATCGTGATCCCACCCTGGAACGGCATCGTCGGCCGCTACCTGCGGGCACGCCAGACGGGCGGCGCCGGGGCCGGCAGCCAGCCGGCCCCGGCGAGGAGCTAAGGGAATCCTCACGCCAGGACGCGGATCGTGATAGAAACTGACGTCGTATCCTAGTCGTATTCTAAGGGCGTTCACCACTACGCCTGCGCGGAAGAGGTTCGGAGATAACGATACAGAGCACCCGGCGTGACATCTTGAAAGGCAGCCTCGCGGCGGCCGGCCTGGGCATCCTCGGCATTCCGGAATGGGCGGTCCCCGCGCTCGCGCAGGGCGAGACGCTCGTACCGTTCACCGATCTGCCTGATCCCCTCAATCTGGTGCGCGGCCCTGACCGACGAATCATCGACATCCGGATGATCGACAGCCAGTTCATCGATAGGGACATCTACGCCACGACGCAGCACTACGGCCACCCGGAGATCGACCCGGCCAGCTACCGGCTCGAGGTCTCGGGTCTGGTCGATCAGCCGCTTGCCCTCTCGATCGACGATCTGCGCAGGATGGCGAACCGCGAGATGGTCATCGGGTTCGAGTGCTCTGGCAATCGCGGCCCCCTGAACGGTCTCTCGGGCAACGGGCGCTGGAACGGCGTGCCGCTACGCGACGTGCTGAACCGCGCCGGCGTGCAGGCGAGCGCGAGGGAGTTCGTCTTCTTCGGCGCCGACCGCGGCGAAGAAGATGTCCAGTTCCGCGGGCAGACCTTCACCGTCGAGCAACAGTACGGCCGGAGCCTCTCGCGCGAGAAGGCGCTCTCGGATGGGCCGGGTGGGCCGCTCCTGATCTACGCGCTGAACGGCGAGCCGTTGACCCGCCACCAGGGCTTCCCGCTGCGGCTGCACATCCCGGGCTGGTACGGCATGGCGCAGGTGAAGTGGCTCTCCGAGATCCACGTGCAGGAAGACCAGTATCTCGGGAAGTTCCAGGCGCGCCATTACCGGACGCTGAAGGGCGAGATGGTCAACGGCGAGATGAAGTGGAAAGAAACGGCGATCACTACGATGCAGCTCAAGTCGTTCGTCGCCCGCGTGACCAGCAACGGCAGCCGCCACCAGGTCTTCGGCATCGTCCTGAACGACGGCACGCCGCTTCGCTCGGTCGAAGTGAAGATCGACGACGGTTCCTGGCAGCCGGCCACGATGGATCCGACCACGACCGAGCAGTACTCGTGGAAGTTCTTCACCTACGACTGGCACGGCGCCACGCCGGGTGAGCATACGGTCGTCTCGCGCGCGACCGACGTGAACGGCACCGTGCAGCCGACCGCAGAGCAGCTGGAGGTCAAGAAGACGTCCCTCGAGCACAACATCCAGCATCCGTGCACCCTTGTGATCGCGCAAGCATGTTCTTGGAGGTTCTGATGAGAAGTCTCGTGAGTCTGTTTGCCGTCGTTCTCGTGAGTGCCTTGCTGGCCGCCCCGGTCGCGGCGCAGGGCCAGGGGACCGATCCTCGGATCGCCGCTGCGGTCCGGCCGCTGCCGGCCGACCTGAAGGCCGATGCGACCGTCGTCATCTACGATCCGGACACCGGCGCCCGGAACGTGCTCCGCCAAGGCTCGAACATCGTCGAGTGCCAGCCGAAGGATCCCGAGACGGAGTTCACCCGCTGCTACAACACGGTGCTGGTACCGCGGACCGATTTGACCGCGAAGCTCAGGGCCGAGGGCAAGTCGGGAGAGGAGATTCAGGCCGCCATCGCCGCGGCGATCGAAGCCGGTGACATTCCAGAGACCCCATCCGGGACGATGTCTTACCGACTGTACACCAAGGACGATCGGATCCGGCTGCTGTGGGTCATGCGCGTTCCCGGCGCCACCGAGGAGTCGATCGGCATCTCGACCGAGAGCCAGCGGGACAACGCGCTCGCCGGCAAGGGGTTCCCCTGGCTAATGCGCGCCGGCACGCCCGCCGCGCACATCATGATGCCGATCAACAACACGCTGTGGTCGAACAAGACAGTCGAGCAGAAGATCGCCGAGGCGGTCCTGCCGCTGCCCGCGGATCTGCAGGCCGACGCCACCGTGTACACCTACAATCCGGACACCGGCGAGCGGATCGTCCTCCGCCAGGGCACGAACCAGGTCGAGTGCCAGCCTCCGAATCCGGCCGCCGAGAATACGATCTGCGCCAGCGCGCGAAGCGGCGCCGGCCGCGACCTCTCGGCCAAGCTGCGCGCCGAGGGGCAGTCCGGCCAGGAGATTCAGGCCGCAATGGCCGCCGCCCGCGAGGCGGGAACGATCCCGTCGACGTCGTTCGGGGAGATGATGTACTTCCTCCGGCACAACGACCGCCAGATCAAGTTGCTGTGGGTGATGCTGGTGCCGGGCGCGACGCCCGAGTCGATCGGCGTCTCAACCCAGAACCAGCGGAACAACGCGCTGGCCGGCCATGGCCGCCCCTGGCTGATGCGTCCCGACACGCCGGGTGCGCACATCATGATCCCGATCAACAACACGCCGCTGTCGAGCGGCTACGGCCAGTGAGGCTCATGGTAATGACGATGCGACGTGCCATAACCCTGCTCCCTGTCTTGCTCTTGGTCTTGTTCTTGGGCGCCCTGCTGGTTGGACCGGCCACGGCCCAGGCCCAGTCGGTCGACCAGCAGATCGCCGACGCGGTCCTGCCGCTGCCCGAGGATCTGAAGGCCGGCGCAACCGTCGTGACCCACGATCCGGACACCGGCGCCCGCAAGGTCCTCCGGGAGGGGACCAACCAGGTGGAGTGCCAGCCGCCGGACATGGAGGCGATGCAGACGACCTGCTACAGCATATCGGCGGCGCCGCAGTTCGATCTCATGGCGAAGCTGAGCGCCGAGGGCAAGTCCCCCGAGGAGGTTCAGGCGGGGATCGCGGCAGCACGTGAGGCGGGGACGCTCGTGCTCCCGACGTTCGGCTCGATGGGGTACGCGTTGCGCCACGACGACCGGCGGATCAAGCTGCTCTGGGTGATGATGGTACCGGGCGCGACGTCGGAGTCGATCGGCGTCTCGACCGAGAGCCAGCGGAACAACGCGCTCAAGGGTGAGGGCCGCCCCTGGCTGATGCTGGCCGGCACGCCGAACGCGCACATCATGATCCCGATCAACGGCACGCCGCTGTCGAGTGGTCAGTAGGCGCGACGGCGAGGTCGTCTTTACGAAAGGCCGGATGGCCGATGACCACCCGGCCTTTTTTTTGGCGAGGCCGCGAGGGGGTCCGCCGGGACCCCCTTCTGGTCGTACGCTGCACGCACGCGGGCGCCCTTACAAGTCGCTTACCGCCTGCGCGATGTTGTCGAGCGCCAGCTTGATGAGCTGGCGGGACGCGCCGAGGTTCATCCGCATGTGGCCTTCGCCGCCGGGGCCGTAGGACGACCCGGCGTTCGTGTAGACCTTCGCGTTCTCGACCAGCCACCTCGACACGATCGTCTCCGGCGTGACCGGCTCCGGCGCGTCCTTGCTGGCCTCCTCGGCCTTCTGCGTCGCGCCGATCTGCTCGGCGAGATCGGTGACATCCAGCCAGGCCAGGTAGGTGCCCTGCGCCTTGGTGTACTTGATCTGCGGGATGTTCTCGCGGAGGTACTGCTCGACGAAGTTGTGGTTGCCGTCGATGTAGATCAGCAACTCGTCCAGCCAATCCTCGCCTTCCCTCAGGGCGGCATGATGGGCTACCACGCCCAGCGTGTTGGTCTGCGCCCTGTTCTGGGCCCGAACCAGGGCCATGTAGTCCGGATTGGTCGAGAAGAACCAGGCGACCTTCATCGCCGCGAGGCTGAACGTCTTGCTCCCCGACTTGAAGGTGACGCTGTTGTCGACGACCGCCTTGTCGGGCAGGGTGGCAAACGGCGTGAACGTCTCCCCCTGGTTGACGAAGTCGCAGTGGATCTCGTCGGCCAGGACGACGACGCGGTGCTCCAGACACATCCGGCCCAGCCGCAGCAGGTCCGACTGCGACCAACAGTTGCCGGTCGGGTTCTGCGGGTTGCAGAGGATCAGCGCGTCGGTGTTGTGGCTCATCATCCGGGACTCGAGATCGTCGAAATCGATCCGGTAGCGGCCGTTCTCGAGGATTAGTGGGCTGTTTTCCGGGAGGGTCTCGGACGCCCGGAGGTCACCGTAAAAACCGCTGTAGGTCGACGTCGTCAGGATGACCTTGCTTCCCGGAGGCGAGAACGCCTTCAGCGCCGCGATGACCGCCGGGTGGACGCCGTCCGACAGGGACATCAACTCGGGGTCGATCTCCAGGCCGTAGCGCTTCTGGTTCCAGTCGACGATCGACTGGAAGAAGTCGTCCGGCATGCTGAGGTAGCCCCAGTTCTCGTGCTGGATCCGCTCCGACAAGGCCTGGGTGATGGCCGGGGCGCAGCGGAAGTCCATGTCCGCGACGCCCATCGCCACCGAGATGTTCTCCCGGCCAAATCTCGCGATCTGAGCGTCCCACTTCGACGAGTCGGTCCCGATCCGGTCGTACGGGGTGTCGAAATCGTAGCCGTTGGACCTGCCTTGCATCGGTGTGGCCGCCACCACGGGGGTCACCAGCGAGGTTCCCGAGGTGGCGGCACCCGCGAGCGCGGTCATTCCGGCGGTCCTGATGAACGCCCTGCGATTCAACCAAAATTTATCTGACATTCGTGTGCTCCTCGCTAGTCGCTAGTTCCGGGTTCCCCTCGCTGCCGCCTCCGGCACGGGTGATATTACACCAACGCGAGCCGTCTGGCGCAGATCCAGCCCAGGTTGGCTATAATCGGTTCGTCTCATGCTCAACTCCCCAGATCGTCACCGAAAAAGGAGTCTGACCCCTTTTCTCTTTTCTCCGGAGGTAGCCCACGTTCGCATCGAGACGGAGTGTCCTGACCTCGGCCGCCGTTGCGGCGTCCGCCCTGGTTCTCCTCGCCACGGCTACGCCGGCGCTGGCCCAGGGCTCGGCCAGCGACCGGTAGCCCGCAACCACGCAAGGAGAAACCGATGACCTCGATCAACCGCCGGAGCTTCCTGAAGACGACCGCCGCCGCGGGTCTCATCTCGCTTCCCACGACGCGCGGCAGCCGAGCCCAGACCGCCGAGGACGATCCCCTGGGCGTGCGCGACGACTTCCACGTCACCCGGGACCAGACCTACATCAACATCTCTCTCGTCGGACCGATGCCGACACCGGTCCACGAGGCGGTAATCGCTTACGCCGACGCGCAGCGGCTGACGCCGGCGCGTGGATTCCCCCGCTCGCTGCAGGTCAAGGAAGAGACCCGGACGGCCTTCGCGGAATTGTTCGGGGCCAAGGCGGAAGAGATCGCCCTACTCTTCGCGACGAGCGACGCCGAGAACATCGTGAGCGACGCCCTGGATCTGAAAGCGGGCGACAACGTCGTCGTCGACGAGCTGCACTTCGCCACGACGTTCGTCCTCTACCGGCAGCTCGAGCAGACGAACGGCATCGAGTTAAGGATCGTCCCACACATCGACGGACGCTCCCGCATCGAAGACTTCGAGGCGCGGACGGACGATCGGACGCGGCTCATCTCGGTCGCCTGGGTCTCGAACCGGAACGGCTACCGGCATGATGTCAAGGCGCTATCGGATCTGGCCCACAGCCAGGGTGGGCTCCTCTTCGCCGACGGCATCCAGGCACTCGGCGCCTTCCCGGCGAACCTCCACGACGCGGGCGTGGACTTCGCGGCCGCCAACTCCTACAAGTACCTGTTGTCGAGCTGGGGGGCCGCGCCGTTCTACGTCCGCGAGGAGCACCTCGATCGGATCCGGCCGGACCGCTTCGGCCACAACCAGGTCGCCGAAGCCCTACCGGATTTCCACTTCCACCTCAGGAACACCGCGGCGAAGTACGAACATGCGGGACTGGTCTACGGGACCGTGGCGCAGCTCAAGGCCGCGCTGGGCTACCTGAGCGACGTGGGGTTGGGACGGATCGAGCGGCACACGGTGGCGCTCGCCCAGCGGTTGCGTGACGGCCTGGCCGACCTCGGCTACGACATGTTCACGCCGCCCAACAATCCGTCGTGGATCGTGAGCTTCAATCACGGGCGCGACCGCCGAGAGGTGCAGGCGGCGCTGGACGCCGAACGGATCAGCGTAACGATGCGGGAGGATGGCACACAGATCCGTGCGAGTGTCGGGCTCTATAACAACCAGGCCGACATCGATCACCTGCTGAAGGTCATGGCGCACCTGGCCTAGGTTGACGTAATCTGCGGGATCAGCGTGCCTTCCACGTCGGTCAGCCGCATGTCGCGGCCGTTGAACCGGTAGGTCAGCTTGGTGTGATCCATCCCCAGCAGGTGCAGGATGGTCGCGTGTAGATCGTGCGCGGAGATCGGCTGCTCGAGCGCCTTGTAACCGAACTCGTCGCTCGCGCCGATCACCTGGCCGCCGGCGGTCCCCGCGCCGGCCATCCAGACGGTCATCGTCCCCGGGTTGTGGTCACGCCCAACGCCCCGCTGCGAGATCGGGAGCCGTCCGAACTCGCCGTGCCATAGCACCAGCGTCGAGTCGAGCAATCCGCGCGCCCGTAGGTCGGTGAGCAGCCCGGCGATCGGCAAGTCGGACTCGGCGGCGTGCTGCCGGTGATTCTCCTCCAGATTGCTGTGGGCGTCCCAGGTATCGGTGTTCTGGTCGCCCTTGCCGCCGTGGAACAGCTGAACGAAGCGGACCCCGCGCTCGACCAACCGGCGCGCCATCAAACACTGGCGGCCGAACGAGGCGGTGATCTCGGCGTCCAGCCCGTAGAGCTTCTTGGTCACTTCCGATTCCGACGACGTGTCGATCGCGTCTGGCGCGCAGCCCTGCATCCGATAGGCCAGCTCGTATGAGGAGATGCGCGCGGCGAGCTCAGAGTTGCCCGGATGCTTCACCAGATCGATCTCGTTCAGCCTTGCCAGCGTGTCGAGGCGGGCGCGCTGCTGCTCGGCGGTCATCCCCCGGGGCGGCTGCAGATCGACGATCGGATCGCCCACGGCGCGGAACAGCGCGCCCTGGTAGCTGGCCGGCATGAAGCCGGCGCTCCAGTCGTTCGGCCCGCCGAGCGGACCGCCCCGATGGTCGTTCATGACGACGAACGCCGGCAGGTTCGCGCTCTCGAAGCCCAGCCCGTAGGTGACCCACGCGCCCACGCTCGGAAACCCCATCCGAATCTGTCCGGTCTGCATCTCGTAGGTCGCCTGGACGTGGTCGTTGGATCGGCCGTAGACCGAGCGCAGGAAAGCGATCTCGTCGACATGCTGCGCCAGATGCGGAAAGATCTCGGACACCTCGATCCCGTTCTGACCGTACTTCTGGAAGGTGAAGGGGCTGGGCATCAGAGGGCCGGGGAACCCCTGACGGACGACGATGTTGCCGTCTACCTTGTCGCCGAGCGGCTCGCCGGCATAGCGCGACAGGGCCGGCTTGGGATCGAAGGTGTCCACCTGGCTGACGCCGCCGCTCATGAACAGCGAGATCACCGCCGTGGCGCGCGGCGTGTAGTGCGGCGGCTTCGCCGCGAACGGGTTCGCGCCAGTGGCCGCCGCGGCGCAGGGGTCGGCCGAAGCCTGCTGCGTCGCCTGGAGCCGGTCGCGGCTCAAAAGATGCGCGAGCGCCAGCCCGCTGATGCCCCCGCCAGACTGGAAGAGGAAGTCCCGCCGCGACCAGAAGGTCTTCTTTGGATGCATGGCCATTACCTGATGTACAGGAACTCGTTCAGGTTGAACATCACGTGCGCAAAATCCACAAGCGACTGCTGCTCGACCAGATCGCGTGCGACCATCGACTCGCCGTCGGTGGGCGGCCGCGTCAGCGCGATCTCATAGGCCAGCGCGATCTGCCGCGCCGGGTCGTCCGGGGCGGCCTGCTCCAAGCGGGCGGCGAACAGCTCCGCCTGCCCGAGGACGAACAGATTGTTGAGGAGCGTCAGCGCCTGGGTTGGCACGGTCGAGACGTTCCGCGCAGCGGCCGTGACGTTCTGATCGGGTAGATCGAACGTGTCGAAGAACGGGAAGCCAAGCGACCGGCGGCGGTAGACGTAGACGCTGCGGCGCCAGGCATGCGGCCCGTCCGGTTGGTTGTCCCATCGGCCGTGGGCCTGCGATCGGAGAATCTCCTCCGGCATGTAGGGAAAGACCGGCGGGCCACCGACCGTGAGGTCGATCCCTCCGCTCACCGTCATGATGGCGTCCCGCAGGATCTCGGCCTCCATCCGATGCATCCAATACCGCCACAGGAGTCGATTCTGCGGGTCGATCACCTCATTCTCATCGGCCTCATCGCCCTCGAAGGCCAACGCCAGCTGATACGCCTCCGACGTCATGATCAGCCGGTGCATCGCCTTGATGCTCCAACCGCGGTTGACGAACTCGACGGCCAGCCAATCGAGCAACTCGGGATATGTCGGTTGGTCACCCATGAGGCCCAAGTTGTCGAGCGTGCCGACGATGCCGAGCCCGAAGTGATGGTGCCAGAGACGGTTCACCAGCACCCGGGCCGTCAGCGGGTTTTGCGACGACGCGAGCCACTCGGCCAGCGCCAGCCGTCGCCCCGACGTGCGTCCGTCTGAACGAAGGATCTCGGTCGGCGGATCGCCGTAGGTCGCCGCGGTGACGAAGCCAGGTGAACTCTCGGCACCCTTGCGGAACGGATCGCCCCGGAACAGAAAGTAGCTGGGCGGGAGTTCGTAGCGTCCGACGCCGTCGTGCAGGAAACTGCCGGGCTCGTCAGGCGGCACGCGGCATTCCGGACAGCCGATCACTTCGTCGCCCGGCCCGTCCGGCGCGAACCGGTAATCGCCGTCGGTGACGATCTCGGCCATCGGCGGCGCTGGTGGACGCTCCTGCTCGATAGCGGCGATCTGCCCTCTGAGTGCAAGTCGCCGGGCAGTCTCTTCCGATGGCAACGCGTCGTCGAGTTGCTGCCGCGGCACACCGATCGAGAGCACCTGCGCGGCCAGGAGTTGCTCGCCGGGGGTGCGCTCGGCTTCCGGCTTCAGCGCGGCGCGCCGCACATTCTCGGGAAACCGTTGCCGGAGCTGCTCCAGCTTCAACCGTTCGCGGTGCGGCGCCTCGAGCGTCGTGATCTCGTCCCGCAATGGCTGCTGCCGAGCGTCGATCGCGGCGGTCGCCCGTGCGTAGACCTCCGCTTTCTCGCGCGAGAGCAGCGGATAGTCGGTCTCGACATACCCGAAAATCGACGCCTGCAGGCTGTAGTAGTCGGCCTGGGAAATCGGATCGAACTTGTGGTCGTGGCACCGCGCGCAGTGGACCGTGAGGCCCAGCACGCCGCGGCCGATGGTGGCCAGCACGTCGTCCAGATACTCGTGCCGACGTTCGGGATTGTCCTTCTCGCGAAACTGGACGCGCGGTCCGGAGCGCAGGAACCCGGTGGCGATCCGTGTTTCGTCGGTCGCGTAATCGAGCTCGTCGCCGGCGATCTGCTCCTTGACGAACTGGTTGTAGGGCTTGTCCTTGTTGAACGCCGCGATCACGTAGTCGCGGTAGCGCCACGCGTTGGTGCGATCGTAGTCCTGCTCATACCCGGTGGAATCGGCGTAGCGCGCCACGTCCAGCCAGTGCCGACCCCAACGCTCGCCGTAGTGTGGCGAGGCGAGCAGCCGGTCGATCAGCCGCTCCCAGGCGCCGCGGTCGGTATCGGCGAGAAACTCGGCCGTCTCTTCGGGCGTCGGCGGCAGCCCGATCTGATCCAGCGACGCACGCCGCAGCCGCGCCCGCCGGTCGGCGCGCGGCGCCGCGGTCACACCCCGGCTCCGGCGGGCTGCCTCGAGAAACCGATCGACCGGATGCTCCAGTTTGGGGAACACCGGCATGGGCACTTGCACCGGCAGCTGGAACGCCCAGTAATCACTGGCCGCTGAAGGAGGATCCCCGGAGTCCGCGTCCCCGGCGGCGGGCTGCGCATCGGCCGCCCTCGTCGCCGACCCGGCATCCCAGTGGGCGCCCTGATCGATCCAGGTCCGGATGGCCGCAATCTCCGCCGGCGCAAGTGGCGCGCCCTCCATCGGCATGGCGGGCTGCTCGAGTCCGGCAATGCGACGGTACAGCCGACTCGCGTCGCTGCGTCCCGGGACGATCGCCTGACCCTAGCGGCCGCCCGCGAGTGCGCCGGCACGCGTCCGCAGGTCGAGCCCGGAACGCCGATCGCTCCCGTGGCAGGCCCAGCAACTCCGCGCCAAGATCGGCTGGATGTCAGTGCTGAACGTGAGGAGTGGCTGTGGCGTGACCTGGGTCTGCGCGCGCACGTCGCCTCCAGTCACGGACAACGCCGCAACCATACCGGCCAGGCCCACAACGATCGATGTCACCGGTCTGCGCATCGCACCCTCCGGCCCAATGCAGCCGGACTTTCACCACGGGCTGCTAGACCCGTTCGAGCTTGATCGGATAGGCCTGTCCGGCGTTCCACTGGCAGACGTAGAGGTTCTTGTCGCCGTCCACGCAGACGTCGTGGCAGTGGTCGAAGATCGGCTCCTGCTGCACCATGAGCTGCAGGACCCCGTCGCGGTAGGTGGGCGTCGTGCCGCCGGGATTGGATACGACGCGGCCCTCACCGTTCATGATCGTGACGAAGCCCGAGCGATCAGTCTGGTTCAGGTAGCGCAGCCGCGACCAACAGACACCCGAGTAGAGCATATCGTCGTCGATGACCGCCCGGCACACGAACGCCCCGGGAAGAAACATCGTCGAGAGATACTCGCCGGCCAGCGAATAGCGTTTGAACGCATTGTGGGCCCGAGACGTGCAAAGCAGCGTCGGATTGGAGGCATCGCGAGCATCCACGCACACGCCGTGGGCGGTCTGAAACTGGTGGTCGGCGTCCCCCTGTCCGCCGAACTTCCGGATGAACTCGCCGCGCGCGTCGAACTGCAGGATCTACTGTGAGCCGTAGCCATCGGCCACATAGATGTCGCCGTTCGGGCCGGTGGCGGTCTCGGTGGGGTTGTACGCATCGTCCGCGCCGTACTCGCCGATGTCCCGGGGATGTCGTAATCGCATCACGACACGGCCGTCGAGCGTCGTCTTGACGACCTGGGGGTTACCGTCGAAGCCGTTGTCGCAGAGAAACAGAAACTCATCACCGCCGGCGTCCCACAACGTGAGACCGTGCCCGTAGGGATATCCCGTGCCCCACGAGTCGAGCAACCGGCCGCTGCGGTCGTAAATGAGTACGTTGTTCCGCGCCTCGTCGCCAAGCATGCGAAAACGAGTCCGGTGAGGGGTCTGAGGGGGCCTCTCGCGGGGCGCCTCCCGCACGTCGGGCTCTGGCGACGGCAAGATCGGATTCGGTCTCGACTGTGATCCTCCCGCAACGTTGATGTCGACCGGGAGCCCCGCTCGACACGCGCAGCAGACGGCCAGCAGTGCCAACGGGATCAGGACTGCCCCGTTCTATTTGCGGCGACCCGATACGGCGAAGGCGAAGCGCGCGAGCATGGCGTTCCCTCCCGGTCCTAGCAGCCCCTGGTGAGTTTACCGCACTACGCCGGCACGGCGTGCGCTCGAGTCATCGATGCTTCCTCCGACGTGTGTCGGTGCCCGATTGTGCCACAAGCGGCCCCGACAGGTACGCGGCGCCAAGGAGAACCCGCGGGTTTGTGCGCCGTGGACGCCGCGCATACAATGGGCTTGGTTTTTCCACTCGACAATCTAACATGCCTCTGGAGCACACGCCCGCCTCGGCCCCCATCGACGGCGGGACGCCGGAAATCCGCGTCGTCCTGAACTGGGTGGACGAGCGGCGGCGGCAGTTTAGGACGTCGAGCCTTCAGGAGGGATGACGATGACCGCACGCAAGTTGTTCTCGACCGCACTCGCTCTCGCCTGCCTCGGCGAGATTTCGCTGAGCTATCAGGCCCCGGCGCCGAAGTCGGCGATGCTCAGCGCGGCGCAGGCTTTTCTCGAGACCCTCGATCCCGAACAGACGGCCCAGGCGATGATCCCCTTCGACGATGCCGAGCGCTATACCTGGTTCTACACGCCGGTGGATCGCAAGGGTCTGACCCTCAAGTCGATGAACGCGGCGCAGCAGGACGCGGCGATGGAGCTACTCCGCGCCGGCTTCAGCGAGAAGGGATACGACAAGGCCGAAGCGATCCGCCAGCTGGAACAGGTACTGTTCGAGATGTCGGGCCGGGCGTTCCGTGACACCGAGCTGTACTACTTCACGATCTTCGGTGAGCCGTCCGAGCATGGCACCTGGGGCTGGCGCTACGAGGGGCACCACATCTCGCAGCACTGGACGATCGTCAACGGCTCGGCGACGGCGACCACGCCGCAGTTCTTCGGCGCGAACCCGGCCGACGTGCGCGAGGGCCCAATGCACGGCACCCGCGTGCTGGGCGCCGAAGAGGACCTGGCGCGCGCCTTGCTTCACTCACTGAGCGATGCCCAGCGCACGCAGGCGATCATCAGTGACACGGCACCGAGCGACGTTCTCACGACGAACGACCGCGAAGCAGCCATGCAAGCGGATGAAAGCGTGGCGTTCGGGGCGCTCACGGCGGATCAACAGGGCGCACTCTCGGCGCTCGTTGAGGAATACGCCAATACCCAGCCACCCGACGTCGCCGAAGCGCGGCTCCTCCGGCTGCACGAGGCCGGCCTCGACCGGATCAAGTTCGCCTGGATGGGCGGGATCGAAAAAGGTCAGGGCCACTACTATCGCATTCAGGGACCCACGTTCCTGATCGAATACGACAACACGCAGAACGACGCCAACCACATCCACAGCGTCTGGCGGGACTTCGACGGCGACTTCGGCGAGGACCTGCTAGCCGCCCACTACCGGGAGTTCCCGCATCACGTCGAGCACCCGTAGACGACGGGCGTCGTGAGGAGGCACCGACCATATTGAACATGTTAAACATGCTGAGCCTGTTGAAAACCAGCGTCTTCGCGATCCTGATCGGCTGGGCCGTGTCGCAGGCACCTGCCACGCCGGCGGTGTACGTGACGACTGACGACATCGCGGCGGCGATGATGGCCGCGCCCGAAGGGGTGGTCAGCGACCAGTCGATCCGGATGATCGATGCGGGCGGCTACAACGTGGGGATCGGCCTGGTGCGGCGTCCCGAGACCCGGCCAGGCGTCGCCATCGAGCATCACAACCAAACCGAGGTCTACTACGTTGTCGAGGGTGCCGGAACGATCGTCACGGGCGGTACCTTGGTCGATGGTGAGCCGCTGGACGCCGATGGCGAGGTCGTCAAACACCTCACCGGACCCAGCTCGATCGGCCCGCGCATCGAAGGCGGTGAGAGCCGGCGCATTGCCAAGGGGGACATGCTCATCATGCCCGCCGGCACGCCTCACGGGTTCAGCGAGCTCGAGGCGGACATCGCCTACCTGGTCGTGCGCATCGACCCCGACCAGCTCGTGCAGCGCAAGTGAGGTCAGCCGTCTAGCCCGGCCAGGACGCCGCGCATGTAGGCGAATGATTCCGTCATGCCGGGCAGCGGATCGTCGGCGTCGATCTCGTATTCCAGATTGACGTAGCCCGGACAGGCCATCCGCTCCAACTACCAGAAGATCGCGGTGATCGGCATGGCGCCCTGACCGACGATGCACTGGCTCTCCCTGAGGGCCAGGTCCCGCAAGTCTTTCAGGTGGATGTCCAGCACCCGGTCGCCAGCCTCGGCGAGCGCCTCCACCACGTCGACACCGGCGCGGGCAGTGTGCCCCAGATCGACGCACGCCGATCACCCGCTCGAGCTAGGCCGTGGCGGCTGCCGGCCCAAGGCAGCCATAATCGCACCGGTCGATCGGCGTCACGTTCGCGCGCCACCCGGCGCTCCGTGTCGACATAGGGAGACAAGTGATGACACACGCAAACCGGAACCGGAATCTGAGGATCAGCGTGGCCGGCGTGTTGCTGCTTGCGGCGCTCGGTCTAGGTCAGGCGGCGCTAGAACGGACCGCGGCGGCGCAGGCCGGCGTGGAAGCGCCGATGTTCGAAGTCGATCCGCTGTGGCCGAAGCCGCTGCCGAATCGCTGGATCCTGGGATCGACGATCGGGGTGACGGTGGACGACCAAGACCACATCTGGATCATCCACAGCGGCGCGTCCACGACGAACAGCCGCACGGAGACCCCCGCGATCGCCGATCCGCCGATCGCCGAGGACTGCTGTGCGCCGGCGCCGCCCGTCCTGGAGTTCGATTAGGCCGGCAATCTGGTCGGCCACTGGGGCAGCCCGGGCGACGGCTACGAGTGGCCCCAGTCGAACCACGGCATCACCTTCGACCATAAGGGCAACGTCTGGATCGGCGGCAACGGCGGCGACGACGCGCACGTTCTGAAGTTCACGCGCGACGGCCGTTTCTTCCTGTAGGTCGGCAACTTCGGCGGGAACGCCGGCAGTAACGATCGGGAGAACTCCGGCCGCGTGGCGAATATCTTCGTGGACCCCGAGGCCAACGAGGCCTACCTGGCCGACGGCTACGGCAACCGGCGAGTGGCCGTTCTCGACGCCGATACCGGCGCGTTCAAGCGCTACTGGGGCGCCTACGGGAACCGGCCGGACGACAGCGTCACGGGTCGATACGATCCGAACGCGCCGCCGCCGCAACAGTTCGGCAGCCCGGTCCACTGCGCCGAGCTGGCGCATGACGGGCTGCTCTACGTGTGCGACCGCTCGAACGACCGGATCCAGGTGTTCCGTCCGGACGGCACGTTCGTCCGCGAGGCGTTCGTCGCCAAGCAGACACTGGGCTCGGGATCGGTCTGGGACATCGCCTTCTCGAAGGACCCGGACCAGACCTACATCTACCTGTCCGACGGCGTGAATGAGAAGGTGCACATCATCCAGCGTGAGACGCTCGAGGTGCTGACGAGCTTCGGCGACGGCGGCCGCCAGCCGAGCCAGTTCTTCGGCGTGCACAGCATCGCCACCGACTCGCAGGGCAACATCTACACGACCGAAACCTACGAAGGGAAGCGGGTCGAGAAGTTCGTTTACAAGGGCATTGGCCCGGTGCGGGAGAAGGATCAGGGCGCGGTCTGGCCCAGCGCGTCGCGGTAGGCGCCCGAGTAGAGAACCGCGCGCGCGTGCCGGGGACCGCCTCAGAAGGTCGATGTCGGCTGTCCCGTTCCGGGCTCGGCGCCGGGCAAATCGACGACCTCGCCCAAGCCGTTCGCCTCGGTCGGGAAGAGCTGGTTCTCACTGGCGGCGATGACCGACGCGACTGCTGCGTCCCCGGTGATGTTGGCCGCCGTGCGGCACATGTCGAGGATGCGGTCCACACCCAGGATGAGCGCGATGCCGCGGATCGGCACGCCGACCGCTTCCAGGATGATGACCAGCATGACGACGCCGGCGCTAGGTACACCGGCCGTTCCGATCGACGCCAGGAGCGCCATGAGCACGATGGTGAGCTGGGTCGACAGATCGAGGCCGATGCCGAGGGTCTGCGCGATGAACACGGCGGCCACGGCCTGATAGAGCGCCGTCCCGTCCATGTTGATCGTCGCGCCGAGCGGCAGGACGAACGACGCGACCTCCTTCGACACGCCCAGGTTGCGCTGGACGTTCTTCATCGTCACCGGCAGGGTCGCGGCACTCGACGAGGTCGAGAAGGCGACCAGCTGCGCGGGCACGATCCCCGAGAAGAAGTGTCGCAGCTTGAGCGGCGTGAGCGTCTTCAGCAGGATCGGGTAGGTCACCAGCGCGTGGATCGCCATGCCGAGGAGTACGCACAGGCAATACAGACCGAGGGCGCCGAGGAGTTGCGCGAGCTCACTCGGGTTGTCCCCAGCTACGCCGGTCACGGTGTCGGCGATCAGCGCGAAGACCCCGATCGGCGCGAACCGGATAACCAATTCGACGATCTTGATGATCACCGCGTTGACGCTGTCAAAGAAGTCCAGCAAGGGCTTCGCCTTCTCGCGCGGCACGAGGATCAGGGCGGTCCCGAAGAGGAACGCCACGAAGACCATGTTGAGCATGTTCCGGTTACTCGATGCCGACCCGATGATGTTGTCCGGCACCATATCGACGAGCGGCTGGAGCGGCCCGCGGTCCCTCGCTTGCTCCGCCGCCACCTCACGCTCGGTGACGTCCCCCTGGTAGGTCTCCTGTAGCCGCTCGCGCAGCCCGTCGGGAATCGACTCGCCCGGCCGGATGACGTTGACCACGGTTAGGCCGATGATCAGCGCGACGAGCGTCGTGCCGATGTAGATGGCGATCGTCTTGCCGCCGATGCGCGACAGTTTTTGGAGGTCGGCAAGCGAGGCGATTCCGGTGATGAGCGACGCCAGGACCAGCGGCACCGCGATCAGCAGGAGCATCCGCAGGAAGATCGCGCCGAATGGCGCGATCCAGTCAGCGGTGAACTGCGTCCAGCCCGACATCGTCGCCACCACGCCGTAGACGAGGCCGAGGCCGAGCGCGATCAGAATCCGCCAGTGCGTCTGCTTGTACCAGGGAATCGCCATATCAGGTCTAGCATTTAGACTGCCTGACCGGTCCGGGCGTGTCAACGCGGCCCGGCGTTCGATTTGCCGTGGCGCGCGACTCCTTCATCGGCGTCATCGACAATCGCGTCGTACACCAGCGTCTTGAACTCCTCACGGAAGCCGTTACCGCGGGCCGGCGAGACCTGTGCGTTGACGATCGTGACCATGTCCTCGACTGGATCGATCCAGAAGCGCGTCCCGGCAGAACCGTCCCACCAGAACTCGCCGTCGCTCACCGAGTAGGCATACTGTTCGGCATCCATGACGACGCAGAAGCCCAGGCTCCACCCGGTGCCGAGCATCGGCCGGCCGAAGCCGATCGGCATGAGCGCGTCGGGCACCCGGTTGACGGTCATCAGCGCGACCGTCTCCGGCTGGAGCACCCGATGGCCGTCGAGCACTCCACCGTTCAGGAACATCTGGGAGAAGCGGAGGTAGTCCATGGTGGACATCACGAGGCCAACACCACCTTCGATCAGCGCCGGCGCGTCGGTGAACGGCACCTGTTCGATCGCGACGGGGCTGAGACCGCCGTCCGGTGACGGACGGTACACCGGACCGAACCGGTCAGCCCGTGACGAATCGACCCAGAAGACCGAGTCGGTCATGCCCAGCGGCTCGAAGACGCGGGCCTGCAGGAACTCGTCGAGCGGCAGGCCCGACCAGACCTCGACGAGACGGCCCAGCATGGTCGTGGAGATGCCGTAGCGCCACCGCGTGCCAGGGTCCTCGAACAACGGGACACGCGCCGCGTTGTTCGCCATCTGCTCGACCACGATCGATCGCAGCCGCACCTTCTCGGCGCGGTAGATCGACGAGCCGCGGCTGCCCAGACCGGACGTGTGCAGCAGCAGGTGCTCGACCGTGATCTCGCCAGTGCGCTGGCGCGTCCGGTCCATGCGCGAGTCATCTGCAACGACAAACACGCGCTGCGGCTCGAACTGCGGGAGGTATCGCGAGATCGGATCGTCGAGCCCGAACGTGCCCTCCTCCCACAGGATCATCACCGCGAGGCTCGTGACGGGTCGCGTCATCGAGTACATGCGAAAGAGCGAATCCTCCCGCATGGGCGTCTGCGACTCAGTCTTCTGATGCCCGAGCGCTTCGAGATACACGAGCTGGCCGTGGCGCACGACAGCCGCCACGACGCCGGCGATGTCGCCCGAGTCCACGTGCGCTTGCAGCGCGTCGGTCACCCGGGCGAGCCGCTCGGACGACAGGCCGACCGATTCGGGTGTCGCCCTCGGAAGCTCCTGCGCCAGCGCCGGCTGGCCGCAGGCCAACAGCACCAGAAGAGTTACCGTTCTCGGCGTCATGCCAGGATTGTAGCAGTCCGTGGGATCCAGGCGCACACACGAAAGGCCCCGCCGCGCGAACGTGCGACGGGGCCTTTGCAAGGTTACCAGTGAAGGGTCGGTCTAGTCGTCGAGCTTGACCACATTCTCCGCCGCCGGGCCCTTCTGCCCCTGTACAACCTCGAACTCGACCCGCTGTCCCTCGGTCAGACTCTTAAAGCCCTCACCCTGGACGGCCGAGTGATGCACGAACACGTCTTTTTCACCGTCATCACGCGTCAGGAAGCCGAAACCCTTGCTGTCGTTGAACCACTTCACTGTTCCAGTCGTAGGCATGATCCGTACTCCACCTGCTGGCTACTCGTCGGAGTTCGGTCCTGCCGTACTGCCGACTACTTCTTGTGGCGCTATCCCGCGCCGCGGGTGGCACCACGCTCCGGTGGCGCCTGCTACATAACACCGAACCCTTAGGATGAATCAAAAAGGGGGGGTTGTCAAACGGCAAGTCACGGGGCGTCGAGCAGCCCCTCGAGGAGGCCTCGCATCGCCGCAAAGGTCTCCGGGCGATTCTCACACGTTGTCACGCGCCATGAGACCGCCTACAATCAGGCGCGGTTTCCGCGATCTTCAGGAGTGGCCGATGGACTTCCAGGCGGTGCAGTGCCCGTACTGCTGGCAGCAACTCGACATCGTCGTGGACCCCTCGGTGCCTCGCCAGGAATACATCGAGGACTGTCAGGTCTGTTGCCGGCCGGTCACGCTGACCGTGACCGTTCACGAGGGTGTCAGCCCCCGGGTCGAGGCGCGGATGGATGATGGATGATGGATGACGAGTGACGTGATGATTAGTGACGAGTGGCGAGCACAGCTGTGATGCGAACGATGTCGCGACACTCGACGATCACGGGAATGGCCGTCGCGGCCGTCTGGGCGGCGTTCGCGTCGAATGCCGACGGCCAGGACTGGCCGCAGTGGCGCGGCGTGAGCCGGGATGGCGCCGTGACCGCGTTCACCGAGCCGGCTGCCTGGCCGAACCGGCTCACCGAGCGCTGGACCGTGGACGTCGGCTCCGGCTACGCGACACCGCTGATCGTGGGCAATCGTCTGTACGTCTACACGCGACAGGACAGCAACGAGGTCATGATGGCGCTGGATCCCGCCTCGGGAGACCTGCTCTGGCGAACGAGCTACCCGGCCCCGTTCGAGATGAGCTCGGCGACCCGCACCCACGGACCTGGACCGAAGTCGACCCCCACCTTGGCCGACGGCCGGCTGTTCACCCTGGGCATGAGCGGTATCGTCTCCGCCTTCGACGCCGAGACCGGACGAATCCTGTGGCAGCATCCGGCGCCGCCCATCGAGCCGCTCTACCACACGGCGATGTCGCCGCTGGTGGACGGCGATCGCGTGATCCTGCACGTGGGTGGCCACGACGACGGCGCGCTCACCGCCTTCGACGTGGCCACGGGCGAGGTCCGGTGGAGCTGGGACGGCGACGGGCCGGCCTACGGCTCGCCGATGCTCTTCGAGTTGGGTGGCGTGCGTCAGGTCGTGACGTTCACGCAGGAAAACCTGATCGGCGTATCGGCGGTGACCGGCCAGCTCTTCTGGCGCCGCCCGTTTACGACACCGTCCACGACGACGTCGCAAACGCCCATTCTCCACGAGGGCCTGGTCATCGAGGCGGGCCGCTCGAACGGCATCACCGCGTTTCGAGTGGTCAGGCAGGACGGCGCGTGGACGACCGAGAACGTCTGGCACACCGACGCCGTCTCGTTGCACCTGACGAACGGCGTCGTCGTGGACGGCGTGCTGTTCGGCCTGTCCCACCTCAACCGCGGGCAGTACTTCGGCCTCGACCTCGACACCGGGGAGGTGCTGTGGCGGAGCGCGCCGCGGCAGGCCGAGAACGCCGGAATCGTCAAGGCCGGCCGGACGATCTTCTCGCTCCAGGACGACGCCGAGCTGGTCGTCCTTCGCCACAGTCGCACGGCGCTCGACCCGCTCGCCCGCTACGCCGTAGCGGACAGCGCCACCTGGACCCAGCCCACCGTCTCGGGCAACCGACTCTTCATCAAAGATGTGACGTCGCTGACGCTCTGGACCGTGAACTAGCAGCCCGTGGTGAAAGCCCCGCGTCGCACCGAGACTGTCGAGGTGCCCGCCTCGCAAGGCGCGAGGAGGGAAAATACCGGGAGTATTTGACCGACGAGCAACACCACGGGGCGGGATGCATCGGCAGTCGAATGCAGCGGGACTTTCACCACGGGCGGCTAGCCTCGCCGTCCGTCATGCTCTGGCCGTGCCGATGTCGACGACGAGATTCCGCCAGCGGCCTTGACGGAACCGCAGGACGCTCAAGGTGCAGCGCATGACGTGGCCGAGCACGATCGCCAGCCAGATATCAGTCGGCTCGAGACCGCGAATGGCCTGGAGGATGAAACACAGGCCGACCGGCAGGACGACCTGCGACAGGAGCGAGATGTAGAGCGGCCCCTTCGTGTCGCCCGTACCCTGCAGCGCGCCGGTGTAGGTCAGCGCCACGGTGACGAACAGACCCGACACCGCTAGGTAGCGCAGCAGCTGGCGGCCGAGCTGAAAGACCGGCCCTTCCGTCATTCCGAACACGGCGAGCAGCGCGTTGGGCGCAAAGAGGAACGCGGCCCCGACGACACTGGCCAGAGCCAGGCCGACGCCGGCCGCCGCGCGCGCCGAGCGCGCGCTGCGCTCCGGATGGCCCGCACCGAGGTTCTGCCCCGCCACCGCCGACGCCGCGCCCATCAACCCGACCGACGTCCAGGTGATGAGCGAGAAGAGCTGCGTGTAGCCGACCGAGTACACCGCCTGCGCCTCGGCGCTGAAGGTGAGCGCGCCGATGAACCGCAGCATCAGCAGTCCGCCCAGGTTCATGACGATACCCTGGAAGCCGGCGGGCAACCCGAAGCGGAACAGTGCTCGGATGATCACCCAATCGGGCCGGTAGGACATCGAGCGCGAAAAGTGAATGACCAGACGGTTCGACGCCAGCAGATACAGGAAGACCAGACCGACCGTGCCGCTGGCAATGACGGTGCCCATCGCGGCGCCGCGCGTGCCGAACGCCGGAATCGGCCCCAGGCCCCGGATGAGCACGATGCTGAGCACGACGTTCAGCGCCGTCATGACGATCCCGAGCCGCATCGGTGTCTTGACGTCGCCGGCGGCGCGCAACGCGCCGCTGAACAGGAAGAACATCAGCATGCCGAAGCTGAACACGAACATGATCCGGATGTAGGGCAGCGCCTCGAGCTGCACCTCCGGCGCGGCGTTGATCAAGTTCAAGAGCGAGGACGCGAAATAGTAGCCGAGCGGCGCCAGGACGCCGAATGCCAGCACCAGCGAGACGATGAACGCTTGGTAGACCGAGCGATTGACCTTGTCGTGATCACCGGCGCCGGCGAAGCGTGCGACCAGCACGGCCATTCCCGTGAAGATCGACGCCACGAAGACGATCACCAGGATGAAGATCTGCATGCTGACGCCGATGGCCGCGTTACCGGTGTGCCCGACGTAGTTCCCCACCATCGCCTGGTCGATGGTGCCCTGCAGCCCGCCGATCATGTTCTGCAGCATCGTCGGCCAGGCGAGCCGCCAGACGGCGCGGCCGAGCGGCCCCTCGACGATGCGGCGGTCGAACTGCTTCTTGGGGGCTGACGAGTCGGTCATCCGGCGGCCCGCGGGCTCATCTCCGCCACGGGCTGACCGCAGCATCGGGGAAAGTTAGGGTGCGCGGCGGCCCAGGTCGGAGCCGCTCGCACCCGTCATCATGTCATAGACGCACGTCTGGGCGCAGGCGTTTCGCCCGCGAAAGCGAAATCCTTGGCCGAGGAGTATCATGTGGCGCGATATCGACGACGGCGTTCGATTGATTCCCGGCGCCGAGGAAGGACACACGATCATGACAGGACGACGGACGAGGGTGGAACGGTACGTGGGCTTCGGAGTGGCGGCGCTGGCGTCGGTCCTCATGTTGGCGACTCCGGTCGGCGCGCAGAACCCGCGCGACGACCTGCACGACGGTCCGCTCATCGACGGCTTCGGCCGGCACGTCGATCTGCCAGACGCCGACTTCAAGACCCGCACCGACCAGGTCTACAAGGTCGCCTTCGAGCTGGTTCAGCCGCTGGGCCGACCCGACCGGGTGCACATGCGCCTGGAAGCGGCTGCACGGTTCATGAACATGCACGCGCACGCCGGAGTGCCGAAGGAAAACCTGCAGGTGAAGCTAATCCTGCACGGTGGCGGGACCAAGGCGGCGATGACGAACGAGGCCTACCGGGAGCGATACAACGTCGACAACCCGAATCTGGTTCTGCTCCAAGCGTTGGCGGACGCGGGCGTCGAGATCTTCCTGTGTGAGCAGTCGCGCGTCCTGAACGGCCTCGACGCCGATGAGGTGGCGGCGCCGGTCAAGAGCGCCTTGTCAGCGATGACCGCAGTCGTGAACCTCCAGGCCGACGGCTATCAGTTCCTGACGTACTAGCATCTGAACATCGAGGAGCGAGAGATTGGTAGCGGGGCCTCGACACGAGGAAATCTGGGTATGATCGCGGATATTTTTCACTCGGCTCAGCCAGAAACGGGGAGGTAGTTCTACGAAGAAGGTAGCACGCGCGTGCGCCATGGTCCTGGCCGTTGCCAGCCTGGCGTCCGCCCAGACCGCTGAACAAAAAATTGCCCAAGCCGTGAAGGCCCTACCCGAGTCGATGCGCGATGGCGCCTCGGTCGTCGAGTACGACGCCGACGGCTATCGGACAATCCTGGGTGAAGGCACCAATTCGCTGGTCTGCGAACCGGACGATCCTGATACGGACGGTTTCCGCGTCGCCTGTTATCACAAGAACCGGATCGCCCGGCTCAACTTCGAGCGCCAGCTCGCGGCGACCGGCACGTCGGTACAGGAGGTGTTTCAAGCCCGAAGCACCAAGGTGGACGCTGGCGAGCTGCCGCTGCCGGTGGCCGGTCAAATGGGTTACTTCCTGGGCGGCGCCGACGAGGCCAGTGCGGTCCCGACCCGTTCGGTACGGCTGCCCTACGCGACCTCCACCTCGACCGGCCTGCCGACCGAGCGCGGCGAGGACGGCGTCTGGCTGATGCAGGCCGGGACGAACCGCGCGCACATCATGCTGCCGGGCCGGTAGCTCGAGGTCATGATTCGGCGTCCGTAGCGGATGGTCGTCGTGTCGGTCGAATGCAGCTGGACTTTCACCACGGGCCGCCAGACCTCTCTATCGCTCCGATGCACTTGCGCTATAGTTGGGACATCGCGCACCCCGTGACGAACCTCGCAAAGGCTTCGCTGGCGTTCTTCGTCCTCGTCCCCGGTGCGGCCGCGACCGCCGTGTCCGGCTGTTCATCGCCGTCCGACGAGGTCGCCACGCCCTCTATCGAGATCGAGGTCGAGTTGCCGCGCATCCCCCAGCCGGGCGAGTTCGGCCTGGCGTCGCACACTTATGAGCTGGCCGGCCCGCTGGTACCGAGCACGACGACGATGGTCACGGCCTGGGACCTGCCGCAGAATCCGCTGACCGACGCCACGCTCGACACGCGAGAGGACGGCGAGCTCATCCGGCACGGGTTCCGGCTGTTCACGGACACGCCGGGGGAGACGCCGCGCTACGCGCCGGTTGGCGTGACCTGCGCCAACTGCCATCTGAATTCGGGCCAGCGAGAGCTGGCGTTACCGCTGGTGGGCTCGGCCGGCATGTTCCCCAAGTACAACGGTCGCGCCGGACGGATGTTCAGCCTCGAAGATCGGATCGTGGGATGCTTCTATCGCAGCGAGAACTCAGTGCGCGGGATGGACAACGGCGGCCTGGAGGCCGCGCGTGCCGGGGCTGCACCGATGCCCTCACCGGTCAACGCGAGCAACACTGACCACGATGAGCCGATGCTCCCTGACGAGGAGTCGGACGAGGTCGTCGCGCTGGCCGCGTATCTGCGGTATCTCTCGGAGGGCTACACGCCGGGCGAGGACCCGCCGTGGCGGGGGAAGAACCGGATTCCGCAGGACAACCGGCTCGCGATCGGCGACTTAAATCCGCAGCGCGGCGAGCAAATCTACGAGGAATCGTGCGCCAACTGCCACGGGTCTGACGGCCAGGGTGTGCAGGTCGGCGACAAGAAGCCCGGGCCGCTCTGGGGCCAGGACTCCTGGAACGACGGCGCGGGCTTTACCAGGTTCTATCAGCTGGCCGGCTTCGTCCGGTTCGCCATGCCCTACATGGATCCCGGCGCGCTGGGCGACGCGGACGCGCAGCACGTCGCCGCGTTCATCATCTCGAAGCCGCGGCCGTCCTATCCCTACAAGGACGAGGACTACCAGGTCGAGCCCCTGCCGATCGACGCCGCCTTCTACCGGCTCGGTGACGACGCAGGCGCCGGCAGCCAGCCGCAATAGCCTGCTCGTACCGAACGCTCTCCAGAAACGACGTCACGCTCGCACTCCACCGATCGATCGTGCGGGCGCCCAACCAGCTTCACGAAATACGGCCCGTTCGGCGTCTCGACGACTGCGGCTTCGAGCTTGAACCCCGGCTTCTCGTAGCGACCGGGCGCACCGGGTCGGATCTCCGCCACGTAGGTGCCGCCCACGGCAAGATGCGTGATGGGCAGCCCGCCCGCCTCGAACGTCCGCGTCGTCGCCACGTTCCTCGACGGCCGGTCGTCGGGCTGTACCATCTGTCCCAGCCAGCGTTCGAGGTTGGCCTCGACGCTGCCGCCAGAGCCACCGAAATAGTAGACGATCAGAGACGCATCCTCGGGATCGCCGTCCGCCCGTAGCAGCTCGAATTCGGCGACCCGCATTGACGAGGTCGGCGTCAGCACTCTCCAACCGTCGGGAGCGTCGAACATCAGTGTGCCTAGCGTGAGACCGAGGACGACCGCGACAAGCGCAATGAGGGGGGGTCGACATCGCGTACTCCAGAAAAAAAGTCGGAACCCACGGCGCGCTGGCTCCGGCCTGACATTGACGCTTTCGAACGGCGACTTACTGCTGCGGCGCGAGCTTCGCAAGCACGTCATTCGCCTGCCGTACCTGCAGCGACTCGCTCGGCGACACCTCCACGAACTTCGTCAAGTCGTCCACCGCCTGATCGTCGTTCTCGAGCTGCACGTGCGACATCCCGCGATAGTAGTACGGCAGCGCCGAGCTCGGCCAGCGCTCCACGGCCTTGTCGAGCACCTTGATGGCTTCCTCGTAGTGCCCCGCCTCCATCAGCGTGTTAGCGCTGACGTCGATGAACGCCGTCTCGGCATCGGCCGGCAGCGCGCCGCCGAGGCTGTCGATGTAGCCGTGCATCCGCTCGTACTCGCCGGCCGCGCCGGCGCTCAACATCGCCTGCAACCGCGTATCGGGCAGTGCGCCTAGCGTCGGCGGCGGCGCGCCGCCATCCCAGCCGGCGAGCAGCGCGTCGAAGTGGTCGAGCGCTTCGGCGTGCATCCCTTCGCCCTGGTAGGCGAGCGCGATCGGCTGGTGCAGATTCACGTTGTCCGGCAACGCCACGAGGATCTTCAGATAATCCTCGCGCGAGTCGGCGAAATTGTTCGCGGCGTAGGTCGCGTTGGCCCGGTCGAGTATGGTCCGCAGCGGTTCCAGCACGACTTCGATGTCGTCGTTGTCGCGCGGCTTGACCTCGATTTCCAGAATCTCGGCGCCGTAGCCGAGATGGCCTGCGGCGATGGTGATCCGCCACATGCCCGGCTTGAGGTCGTCGAGGTCGAACTTGCCGCTGTTGTTCGCCGTCTCGGGATCCGGACCCGTGCCGGTCTCCTGGAAGATGGCGGTCACGACCGTCTCTGGCAATCCCTGCCCTTCAGGATTGGTCGCCGTGCCGTCCAGATCGACCCGGCCCTTCCAGTCCTGCCCGCTAGCGGTACCCGGCGCCAACAGCGCAACGAGCAGGACGACAAACCACGGTAGTGCGTATCGCTTCACGTCAACCCCCAACACAGAACTGCAGCACCGCTGCCAACCAGCGAACCGTAATTGTACAAAACCGGCCTGACCACGGCAAGCCGGCACGGCAACCCGGCCCGGTCGATCCCGGCCGGGAAAAAGCGTAGCCAGCGCCTAGACTAGCAGCCCGTCGTGAAGGTCCCGCATCGCATCGAGACCCCTCTCAGGTGAAAACCGAAGCCGCGGTCGGCCTTAAGGAAGGCGCGAGGAAGGAACATACGGGGAGTATTCAACCCATCGTGGACAACGCCCAGCGCCGCCCATGGCGGGATCCATCGGCGGTCGAATGCAGCGAGACTTTCACCACGGGCTGTTAGGGCGAGACGGTCACCTTCACGTGCGCGTTCGTCCGGCAGTGGCATTGGTGCGCGGTAACAAGTGTTCGTCGCGGCCCTGGCCATCGTGACGGCCGAAGGGGCATGATCTCGACGTGAAGTCGAGAGTGCATCCCAGGTACAAAACGAAATACCGCGTCGGAAACTGGCCGGCGTACGACCGAGCACTGGTCCAGCGAGGCGACGTCACCCTGTGGTTGACGCCGGAAGCGATCGCCACGTGGGAAGCCGTGGGCGTCGGCAAGCGCGGAGGGCAGCTGCAGTACTCCGAGGTTGCCATCGAAACCGCGCTGACGCTCCGCCTGATCTTTCACCTGCCCCTTCGTCAGACGGAGGGCTTTCTGAGGTCGATCTTCGGGATGCTGTGCCTCGACCTGTCCGCGCCCGATCACACGGCTCTCTCACGGCGTGGTCAGCACCTCGACCTTGCACTTCGCCGCCTCCCCGCGGGCGCAGGCATACATCTCATCGTCGACAGTACCGGGCTCTCGACTGTGGGTGAAGGTGAATGGGCGGCCGTGAAACATGGCGGACGCGGTATACGCGGCTGGAAGAAGCTTCATCTGGGCGTCGACGGATCGGGCGTGATCGTCGCTCACGCCCTGACCGGCGGGCATGTTGACGACGCGACGACGGCCCTCGATCTGATCGACAAGGTCGAAGGCGAGGTCTCCTGCCTCACGGCGGACGCGGCCTACGACACGCGTGGCATCTACGAGGCTGCGGGTGCGCGTGGCGCGACGGTCGTCATTCCACCGACCAGGACAGCCACCGTGTCTGGACGGCGACCACGATCGCCCGCGCGCGACCGCACGATCCGACAGGTGCAGCAGGCTGGACGGCGACAGTGGAAGAAGGACTCGGGCTACCATCAGCAGGCCCGTGTGGAGAACGCCTTCTTCTGGTACAAGTTGATCATCGGGGAGAGCCTTCGAGCGCGCAGTCGGGCGGGGCAAGAGACGGAGGCCATCCTCGCATGTAACATCCTCAATCAGATGACTCAGCGTGGTAGGCTGGCGTCGTACGCTATCGGTCGTTAACGGGTCTGTGGGTAGGGGACGTTGCGGGTCAGTTTTCGAACCGCGCAACAACGCCGCGGCACGCGTCGACGACCGCCTCGATGTCGCACTGCACGAGCGGCCGGTCGCCGCTCTTCAGCGCGCCGACGTTCATGACCATGTCGATCTCGGTCGCCCCGTCTGCGATCGCCCGTCGCGCTTCATACTGCTTGACGTCCGGCGTTGTCGCGCCGAGCGGGAAGCCGACCACCGCACACACACCGACCGGGACGCCGGCCAGTTGCCGAGCGGCGTGGGCGACCCAGGTGGCATTCAGACAGACGGTGGCAAACCGATGCTCGGCCGCCTCCTCGCACAAGGTCGTCACCTCGGCATGGGTGGCATCCGGCTTCAGCAGTGTGTGGTCAATCAACGCCACCACCTCGCCGGGTGGACCGCCGCTCGCGTGCAGCCCGAGCCGGGTCGCGCCCGCGTCGAGCACGGCACCTACCTGCTCGGGGCAGCACTCGGTGAGGACACCGTGACAAGTACAGCAGGCTTGCCCGCGCTCCCGGCGCCCGACCTCGGCCATGACCGCATCGGTCACTGCCCCGATGAGCCGCTCCACGTCGTCCGCGTTCATCGATCGCTACCCGGCACCTCCGCCTCGCTCCAACCGCCCGATTTTGGCCAGTCGCGCCACGTAGCGCGGCTCGCGCATCGTCGCCATCAACCAGGCGTCGACGATCGCCCCCGCGCGCTCCGCGTCCACTAACGTGGCGCCCAAGGCCAACACGTTGACACCCACGTGCTCTCGCGCGTACCGCGCAGCCGTCGGATCCGCGACCATAGCGGCGCGAATACCCGCGACCTTGTTGGCCGCAATCGCCGACCCCACGCCGGAGCCGTCGATGACCAGGCCCGCGTCGGCCTGCCCCCGCGCCACGAAACGCGCCACACCCGCCGCGACGTCCGGATAATCGACTCGGGCCGCCGTGTGAACGCCAAAATCCTCGACGGTCAGGCCCCTCCCTCGAACGTGTCGTACGACCTCACGCTTGAGATCGAGTCCGGTGCACCGTGCTCTTCACCGCGGACCAGATTCGGCGCCGGGTCGCTGAGCTTGCGCGCGCCATCGACGCGGACCATTCTGGGGAGCAACCGCTGCACGTCGTCACCGTGCTCAAGGGCAGCTTCATCTTCGCCGCGGATCTCGTCCGGACCATGTGGACGTCGTCAACCCTCGACTTCATCGTGGCAGCCTCCTATGCGTCACGGACGACGTCGTCCGGCGAGATTCAGCTGCTCAAGAATCTCGACAGCGACATCACAGGCCGCCCCGTCCTGATCATCGAAGACATCGTCGACACCGGCCGGACGCTCCATCATCTCCAGGACGTCATACGTGCGCGCGCCCCGCGCAACCTGCGCACCGCCTGCCTGCTCAGTAAACCTTCTCGTCGACAGGTGGAGGTACCGATCAAGTACCTCGGATTTGAAATCGACGATCACTTCGTCATCGGCTACGGCCTCGACCATGCCGAGCTGTTTCGGCATCTGCCCCACATCGCCGTCTTGGCCGGCGCTACCAACTGACGGCCGACCGCACCGCGTCGGCCAACTCCCGCGCCGCCGCCAGGACGGCCGCTTCGTCGAGTGACACTACCTGCCGCCCCCGCATCAGGATGCGCCCGTTGACGATCGTCGTGTCCACGTCGTCTCCCCGCGTGGTGTAGACCAGATGCGAAATCGGCTCGTACATCGGCGTCTGCCGTGGTGCCGTCATCGACACGACGATGAGATCGGCGCGCTTTCCTGGCTCCAGCGACCCGATCATCGCCTCGAGGCCGATGGCCCGGGCGCCGCCAATCGTCGCCATCTCCAACGACGTGGCCGCGTCGACGACACGCGGATCTCCCGACTGCAGCTTGTGCAGAAGGGACGCCATCCGCATCGCCTCAAACATGTCCAGATCGTTATTGCTGGCCGCGCCGTCAGTCCCGAGTCCGACATCGACGCCAGCTTCAGATAGGCCAGGATGGGCGCCGTCCCGCTGGCCAGCTTCATGTTGCTCTCCGGGTTATGAGACACCCCGACGCCGCGACGACGCAGGATAGCCACATCCTCGGCCGAGAACCAAGCGCCGTGCGCCGCCAGAACCGACGCACGCCAGAAGTCGATCGCGTCGAGAAAGGCGGTCGGCGACTGGCCGTGTCGCTCTTGGGCAATCCGGGATTCGTCTTCGGTCTCGGCCAGATGGATCAAAATCGGCACATCGTAGCGTAAGCCGAGATCCCGAGCCGCCAACAACGTCGCCTCGTCTAACGTATACATCGCGTGCGGCGCCACCGCGGGGACGATCAGGTCGTGGTGCCGCCACGCGGAAATGAAGGCCTCGGCGCGGGTCAGCGCGTCGCCAGGCGACGCCGCGTCCGGTGTGGGAAACTAAATCACGGACTGGCCCAACACGGCCCGCAAGCCAGCGTCCACCGTCGCCTCGGCGATCGCTTCCTCGAAGTAATACATGTCCACGAAGGTCGTCGTGCCAGACCGAATCATCTCGAGGGTGGCCAGCGACGTCTCGACTCGCACGAATTTGGCGGTCACCGTCTGCGCCTCGGCCGGAAAGATGTACTGCTCCAGCCAGTCCATGAGAGCCTGATCGTCCGCGAGCCCGCGGTACATCACCATCGGCGCATGCGTGTGGGTGTTGACGAGGCCCGGGAGGACCACGTGCCCCGTGGTGTCGATCGTCTCACGCGCGACGACCGCCGCCGCCACCTCCCCGGCCTCGCCGACCGCCACGATGTCTGTACCAGACACCGCCACGGCCCCGGGGGTCAATAGTCGCCCGGACGCGTCCATCGTGACGACCGTGCCACCAGTCAGGAGCAGATCGACCGGTCGCGGCGGCACCGCCGGCTGGGCGAGCAGCGATACGGCGGTCCCCAGCCACAGGGCGATCGCCACCCACACGCCGCGTCGCGCTCGGCTGGCGGTCATCGGCCGCATCTTACTCGAAACCGCGCCGTGTCACCCGGGCGTCGGGTGACGCGGGGCTTTCACCACGGGCTGCTATATTGGCGGCATGCCGACACACATCGTCGACCATCCGATTGCCCAGGACGCGCTCGCGACGCTCCGGCGCCCATCCACTGATGCCGCCGCATTCAGGCGAAGCGCCGGCCGACTCACCTTCGCTCTGGCGGCGGCAGCCACGCGCGACCTCCCGACACGCGCCCTGACCGTGGAGACGCCGCTCGGCCTGGCGCCTGCCCGGGTGATCGATGGCGAAATCGTGGTCGTGCCGGTCCTGCGCGCCGGGCTCGGCATGCTCGACCCGCTGCTCGACCTCCTGCCTACCGCTCGCGTCGGATACATCGGACTCGAACGCGATGAGCGAACGGCCACGGCGTCGAGCTACTACACGAAGCTGCCGGAGCAAATCGGATCCGCCCGGGTGCTGCTGGTCGATCCCATGCTCGCAACGGGCGGAAGCGCCATCGCTGCGCTGGACGTGCTCACGCGGGTCGGCGCACCCCACACGGTGTTGCTCTCGATTGTCGCAACCGCTTCGGAGATCGCGGCGGTCGCTGCGACGCACCCGCGCACGACGATTTACACAGCTGCCGTCGATCCCACGCTCAACGCGCAAAAGTTCATCGTCCCCGGACTGGGCGACTTCGGAGATCGGCTGTACGGCACGGATTAGCGACCGGTCGCAGGGTGGACTGGTTGCCGACGCGGGGTGGTATTCGCGTCGCGCAGTCGCCGAAGCCGAGTCCGAGGGGTCCGAAGCCGCCGGTCCTGAGTAAGGTCCGTCTACCTATGGTAGAGCTGGCGTGGGCACCCAGAAGGGGCGGCGGAGGGGTGAGCCAGGCCCAAGTCCCCTCCGCCGGTCACACGTTACGCCGCGGTTGTCATGTAGTTGGCGGAATTGGCGGCAATGCGTCGCGCGCCCTCCAGCAGCCGATCGACCTCCTCCGGCATGTTGTAGAAGTGCGTGGAGACTCGCACCCCGTTGAGGTTTCCGGTTCCCATGGTCCGGATGTGCACGCGGAACTCGCCCACGAGCGCGTCGACGATGTTCCGCATGGGCACGTCCTGAATCGAGAACAACGTCAAGCCGGCACTGAGGCCACGGTCAGTCGACGTCCACAGCTTCACTCCGGGAATCTCACGCAGTCCATCCCTAAGTCGATTGCTCAAGGCTCGATCACGCTCTTCGATGTTCTGCTTCCCGATGGCGTTCTGCAGATCGATCGCGGCGCCCATGCCGAGAACCGAGGGAATGTGACGCTGCCCGAATGCCTCGTAACGCCTCGCGTCGGGGCGTCGCTCGCTCGGCGGCGGCCCTTGCAGCGGCCAGACCTGATCCTGCACGTCGCGCTTGACGTAGCAGACGCCGGTTCCCGTTCCACACAGCAACCACTTCTGCCCAGCCGCCGAATAGTGATCACATCCCAACTCGTGGAAATTCAGATCGATCATGCCCAGAGGATGGGCCCCATCGACCGAGACCATGATGCCGTGCCGGTGTGCCATCTCGGACAGCATCTTAATCGGGGTGACCAGCCCCGTGACGTAGGTGATGTGGCTGACCATGATCGCGCGAGTCCGCGGGGTGATCGCCTGCTCGTAGAGATCGACGATCTGCTCCGGGCTCTCCGGCGGCGCCGGCACGTCGATCACGTTGATCTTGATGCCTCGCCGCTCCATCAGCGCGAGGTAGGGGCCGCGACCTCCACCGTGCTCGTGGGAGTTCATGAGCGCCTCGTCGCCTTCGCGCCAATCGAGGCCGTGCGCGAAGATGTTCATGCCCTCGGTGGTACTCCGCGTCAGCGCAATTTCCTCGGGGGTCGCGCCGACGAAGTCGGCGACCTTCGCACGAACCTGACTCATCTCGTCCGCCCGACCGCCATTGGAGGGGTTCTCCATGAGCTCTCGCGTGTAGCGAGCGTTGGCGTCGTATACCACCCGCGGCATAGGCCCAAGCGTCCCGTTGTTCATGTAGGCCAGGCCATCGACCATGTTGAACTGCGAACGAACCTTCCACCAGTACGCCTCGTCGAGTGGCCCGCTTGGGCGAACCTCGCTGAGCGGCAGGGCAGGAACCGGTCGGCTCGACTGCGCCGCAACGGATGTGCCGAGTTTACCGACCGACAAGCCCCCCACCGCCGCCGCCATGGACGTTCCAAGGAAGTGACGACGCGACAACCCCGCATTGATCTTACTCATAGCCCTCATAGCCTTTCTCCTCCTGCTGGCGCCCTAGTGTCTCGAATTGGACGCTCGCGAGCCTTCGTCACGACATCGCGACGAGCCTCTGATCCGGGATTCTCCTTCTTGCTGCCCGGATTACGAAGTTTATACTCCAACACCGCTCCCCGCACACCTCATTTCTTCGTCGCCCGGCTCTTCCAGCTCCCAACACCCGTCAGCTCAGGCCACGGCTCGAGCCAGCGAAGATGGTATGAGCCGGGATTTTCATTTTGCCTGTCCCGGACGGCACCGTTATACACCCGACCACCGCCGCGCGCACGAATTTCTGTTCGTCGCACAATCGTCCAGCTCCAGAGACTGTCACTCAGCCCGCGCTGACGTGCGACCGACTGGAGCCGCTGTTTTCACGGCATTTCTCAGACACTGGTCCACACGTGCGCCGTTTCTTCGCCGGAGTTCCTCGGGAAGCGGTCGCCCGCTATCCTCCCGGCACGGGCAGCGCCCAGATCCTCCGCAGCATGTCGCCGAACAGCCGACGGGTCAGATGCCCTTCTGCCAGCAGGAGCCAGTAGTCCCTGGCATGCTTCACCAGCCGGCCTCCGGTTTTCACCAGCCGCTGCTGGAGACTCGTGAGCGACCAGCGCGTGACCCGCGGCGGCAGGACCCATCTGCGCCAGAGGTTGCCCAGGTTGTAGGCCAGGACACTCAGTTGCAGGCGCACTTCGTTCGCCCGGAACCGAGGGCACGACAGCCGCGTCCAGTGGGTGGCCTGCTTGCCTTCCTTGATCCATTGCTCCGCCGTGCCGCGCTTGTTGTAGAACCGTACGACCGAGCGGCTCGGGAGGGCCATCTTGGTCACGATGAAGCCGACGCGCGGGAACAGCTCCCCTCGGTGGTGCTCCACCTTGGCGACAATCCGTCTGGGCGTGGTCCAGCTCTTCGCCTGATAGCGGAAACTCTTGTAGCGCACCAAGGGCTTGCGGCTCGGCCGTCCCGGCGGACGAAAGAGGAGGGCTTCGATTTCCAGCTCCACGCTCTTGTTCGCCGGCATGCGGATGACATAGTCCACGTCGCGCGTCTCGAGCGCGTCGTAGATCTTCGGCTTGGCAAACGCCGCGTCCGCGCGGAACGCCACGCGCGTACCCTCCGCCTGCTGCCGGTCAATTTCCGGCACGAGCAGGTCGTCCCAATCGTCGGCGCTATGCACGTTGCCGGGCCGCAGCGGGGCGGCCACGCAGTCGCCGTGCTCGTTGAACAGAAACAGCGGGTGGTAACAGACTGATTCAAAGTGCCCGTTGTACGCGCTCCCTTCCTGCGCCCCATGCACCGGGCTCTCACTCGAATCCATGTCGAGCACAATCCGGCCGGCGCGCGTTGGCATCTCAGCCTGTGCGAGCACCTCCCGGTTCACGGCCATCAGCCCGACGAGCTTCTCCTCTCGGGTCAGCAGCTCAGTCTCGAACCAATGCAGCGGCGAGGTCAGCGCGCCACCGCGGTCCCAGAGCGTTGGCGCCCCGATGAGACGAAACGTCGGGTCCGCCGACACGCGCACCGCATCGTTCAGGTCTTCGTAGCCCGCGAGCCGACTGTAGACCGACTGTCGCAGGAGATCCGCCAGGCTGAACTGGGTGTGCAAGCCCTGTCGGGAGTCGCTCAGGTGCTCGGCGATGAGTGTCGCCAGCCCCAGGCGTTCATCCAACTCGCGCACCAGAAGGAGACCGGCGTCGGAGGTGATGCGCGACCCCTGGAATGCGACCTTCAGAAAGCCATTGAACGTGAACCGAAACGCCTCGTGCTGTCATTCACCCACAGGGTGTCACCCTCCGTGGCGGGGTTCCTTGCGTCGGAGCCCCGGAAATCAAGGCGCGGCGACTGGTCTGCCGATACGGTACCACAGCCAAATCGGAAATCCGGGCCTAGCAGGCTGCTGAAAAAGTCCGTGGAATGGGATCGACAGATCGATCCCGGCGTACTCCCATGCTCCCAATATTGCTGAAGGGAGCCACCTCATGCGCGGACACGATGAGCAGACCCATCACATGTTCAGTTACCGGTCGCCGGAACAGCGCGTGCCGGCCGATCCTCCGCTCCGCGCGGTCCGCGCGCTGACGGATCACGCGCTGAAGACGATGTCGCGCAGGTTCGCCGGCCTGTACGCCAAGACGGGACGTCCGTCGATCCCGCCTGAGCCATTGTTGCGGGCCCTGTTGCTGCAGGTGCTGTACACGATCCGGAGCGAACGGCTGCTGCTGGAAGAGCTCAACGACAACCTGCTGTTCCGCTGGTTCGTCGGCTTGCATATGGACGACCCGGTCTGGCATCCCACGACGTTTACCAAGAATCGTGACCGGCTGCTGGCGGGGGATGGCGCGGCCGCCTTCGTTGATGCGGTCCAGGCCCACGCCCGGGCGGCCGGTCTGCTCTCGGACGAGCATTTCACGGTGGACGGGACGCAGTTGGAAGCCTGGGCCAGCCTGAAGAGCTTCCGATGCCGGGACGCCGCGCCGCGCGCGCCCCCCGATGACCCCGGGAATCCCACGGTCGACTTCCACGGCGAGCGGCGGCGCAACGACACGCACCAGTCGACGACTGATCCGGCGGCGATGCTGCATCGGAAGGGCCAAGGGAAGGAGGCGAAGCTGGCGTCTCTGGGCCACGTGCTGTTGGATAATCGGCAGGGGCTCGTCGCCAACGTCTGTGCGACCCACGCGACGGGGACCGCCGAACGCGAGGCGGCGGCACTGTTGCTGGAGGCCAGCGCGCCGCCGGGCAGCACGGTCGGAGCAGACAAGGGCTACGATGTGGCGAGCTTCGTCGCCGATGTCCGCGTCCGGGACGTCACGCCCCACGTGGCGCAGAAGGTCCGCTGGCGGGCGATTGATGGTCGGCCCACCCGGCATGCGGGTTCTCACGTGAGTCAGCGGAAACGAAAACTCGTGGAACAGGTCTTTGGGTGGAGGCAGACCGTCGGTGGTTTGCGCAAGCTCCGGCCTCGCGGCGTCCCACTCGTCGAGTGGCAGCTCACTTTCGCCGCCACGGCCTATAACTTGGTCCGCCTGCGGAATCTGGAGGCGACGTGTCCCTGATCGCCGGCCGCGCGTGTCGCCGGCCCCCTCATCGGAGTCAGCGCACACCCGTGCGCACGGTCGTCGGGCGGTCGTTACCCGCATGATGCTTAAGAAAACAGCCCGATACCCGGGTTCTTCAGCAGCCTGCTAGTCTGTTGCCGACCCGCCAAGCAGCGGCTCGATCGGGACCGTCTCGAAGCCGTTCTCGGTGCAGATCGAGTAGCGGCTGCGCTCGCTCGCGTACATCCCGACGCCGGCATGCTCACCGTTCTGGTTCAGGATGTAGAAATTGATCCCGAACGCCGGCTCACCGCGGCTGTTGAGCAGCCGCGGCTCGACGGTGTTGGACTTGATCCGCTTCAACCCCTCCATGCCGGCGTCCTTCGGGTGCATGCCCCGGCGCAGGTTCTCCACAACCAGGTACGACGTGAGGTTGTACAAGTTCGCTTCCCCCCGGCCGGTCGATCCGGCGGCGCCGACGTTGCCGTCCACATAGAGGCCGGCGCCCAGTATCGGCGAATCGCCGACCCGTCCAGGAATTTTGAATGCCAGGCCGCTCGTGGTGGTCACCCCACACACCTCACCCTGGGTGTTGATCCCGTCGCAGTTGATGGTGCCCCAGTATTCGTCTTCGTCGACCAGGCCCTCGGCGACCATCTGCAGCCCCACCCGATTGCCCAGCTCGGCTCGCTTCTTGGGATCGAGATAATGGCCGGGATCCGTTCGCCGTTTCCATTCCAGCCACCGCTGCCGCGATCGCTCGGTGTTCAGATCGTCCACGATCTGGAAACCCATGTTCCGAGCGAACGTCTGGGCGCCGTCGCCGACGAGCAGGTGATGGTCGGTGTGATTGAGCACGGCGTGCGCGACCTTCGCCGCCGTCTTCACGCCCTCGATGCCGCCGACACCGCCAGCCCGCTTGGTGGGACCGTGCATGCAGCAGGCATCTAGCTGCACGACGCCATCGGCGTTCGGCGTGCCGCCGTAGCCGACGCCGCCGGATTCCGGATCCAGCTCGACGATGGTCACGCCTGCGACGACGGCATCGAGCACGTCCTCGCCGGCGGTGATCATACTGAATGCCTTCTCGACGCAGTTGAGGCCATCCTCGTCACGCGATCGGCTCGAGCCCGACGCGATCACGAGGGACTTGGCGCGACGCGTCTGGATGGTCGGGGCGCGGCCGAACAGCGGCGTCGGCACCGCGGCTGCGAGCCCCGCCGCGGCGCTCGTGAGGACAAAGTCACGACGATCGATCTTCCTGCTCATAATGGTCCCCTTGGGGAGATACCGATGCGCCTGAGCATAGAGGGTTCGAGACCGGCGATCAAGTCTGTCCTAGTTCCAGATCCAGCCTGTCCGAATCGTAGGCGCCTCACCCAACGATCTCCCTGATCGCTCGCGCGAACGCATCCACCTCTTCCAGCGTCGTGAAGACGTTCGGGGTCACGCGAATGCCTTCCCACTCTCCCGGCACGAACCGTGGCCGCACATGAATCACGTAGTCGGTTTGAAGCCGCTCGGTAAGCTCGTTGGCGCCGATCCCTTCAATCAGCATGGTACCGATGCCGCAGGCCTGCGCCTCGTCGTCCGATGTCAGCAGGCGCACACCCGGCAGGTCGCGCACCTGGTCGGCCCACCGCAAGCGCAGGTATCTGAGCCGCGCGGCTTTCCGCTCCGGGCCGATGCTTTCGTGGAAGGTGATGGCCTCACCGACCGCGTTGAGGCCAGCGACCGGATGGGTTCCAATCCGCTCGAACTTTCGAATGTCGTTATCCAGTGACTCGGGCGCTGCCATGAGTGGCCAGATGGACGGGATCTTCTCGCGCCTGACGTAGAGAAACCCGGTGCCCACGGGTGCCGTCAGCCACTTGTGCAAGCTCGTTCCGAAGTAGTCGCACTCGAGGTCTGAGATCTCGAACGGGAATTGCGCGAAGGAGTGGGCGCCGTCGACGACCGTGTCGATACCTCGCTGGCGCGCCATGCGGCAGATGGCACCGACCGGAAAGATCTGTCCGCCGGTATACGTGACGTGCGACAGATGGATGACGCGCGTGCGGGGCGTGATGTGCTGCTCAAACAGTCTGACGAGCTCGGCCGGATCGTCCGGTGGGCTCGGATAGGGGAACGTCCGGAGCCTGATGCCATCTCGTCTTTCCCGCTGACGCCACGTCGTGATCATCAGCGGATAGTCCTGTGTCGTCGTCAGGACCTCGTCGCCAGGTTCCAAGCTCATTCCCAGCTGAACGATCTCGAGCGCTTCCGAGGTGTTGCGCGTGATGGCCAGCTCCTCCGGATCGGAACCGAAGAGGCGAGCGAGACGTTGGCGGAGCTGCTCTCTCTGGGGAATCAACAGATCGTCGACCCAGAGGGATGGGCTCATGTTCATGATCGTCAGGTATTGCTTCATTGCCTCCTGTACGACCCTTGGGGCTGGGCTCACGCTTCCGCTGTTGAGGTTGATCTGGTTTCGGTCGATCGTGAAGGCGTGCCTGACCTGGAACCAGAAGTCCTCATCGGCCGCCGCGACCCGCGGCGACAGGCCCTGGATTCTCGCTGACGCCGCGCGAACGTGGGCGATCGCGTCGGACTTCAGGGCAACGGCCGCGACACCGAGGTGTCCAAGAAACTGGCGTCTGTCCATCGTATCGACTCCCCGTGAGGGTCCAGCAGCTCGCGAATCAGCTCACGGACTGCAACGGACTCTCACTACAATCAGGCCGATCGGCCCGAACGGGTGTGGTGCACATCGCTCAAGGTTCGCGTCGACGCGAGGGGAAGGAATAGGATGGCAGCGAGAGAGCAACTCGTGTCGTTTCTTCGATTCGTCCACCAGCCGCCCCTTCGCCTGCTCGGAAGATCGTCGTGGCAGCGGTGGGGTCGCGGGATGTGCCTTGCGCGGAGTCCGTCAACTTGACAGTGCCCCCTAGCACCCCCAATGCACCCCTGAACAACGATGTCGAAGGATGCCAGTTGTACCGCTGCAACTATTCATTTTCAGTTAGTTGAGTGGTGGGCGCTAGTGGATTCGAACCACTGACCCCCGCCGTGTGAAGGCGATGCTCTACCACTGAGCCAAGCGCCCACTCGTCCGACCAGTGTACCGGATCTCGGGCACGCCCGCCAACGAGCGCTCGGTATCTCACCGACGAGGGCGCTCAGGATTCCCGGATCTGCGCGATCAGCAGCGAGAGCAGGCTGGCAAAATCACGATCGGCGTCGGCAAAGACCTCACCATACTCCGCTTCCGACATCTGCTGTCGACTCCAGTCGCCGTCGAAGGAGACGGCCCGTCCCGCGCGATTGTACCGATCTGCCCCCGCGCCGCCGTCGGGCGATCGTCGCAGTCCGTTGGCGCCGAAATCGTCGACGAAGAACTTCGTCTCGGGTAACGACGCGCTGTTCAAATCGACGTAGACGTCGCGATAGTCGCCGGCAATGATCTTGTTTTGTAACAGATCCGGCGCCGAGTAGTCGGCTGCCACCACCAGCAGTTGACGGCCGCTGAAGTAGAGCGCCGCAACGAATCGTTCCTCACCGCTGGGATCCTTGGCGGCGATGGCGCCCAGATCGGCCTCAGCCATCAGCTGCGCCAGCTCGACCGCCAGGGGTGCCGACTCCGAGCTCTGCCCGCGCGCCACCCCGGCACCTAGCGCGAGCCCCACAACGACAGTTGACACCGCCAGCCATCGGCTTTCTTTCCCTCTCATGTGCCGCCCCCTCGAGGATCCGGATCGTCTGCCGGCCGCGCCCGGCGTCTCCGACGCCGCGCCCGGCCACCCACCGCCGCGCTGAACCGCGCTGGACCAAGACGACCCGCGTCGCACCGGCCCAGCTACCCCTATCCTAATAGAACTCCCACACCGCGCACTCGCAGATCACGAATTCCGGGCATGGTCACGAGCCGGTCATCGAGAGCCCGAACCCCGGTGTCCGTAGCTGCGTGAGCCGATCCCGAACCTCGGCCGCCCGCTCGAATTCGAGATTTGCAGCCGCGGCCCGCATCTCGCCCTGAAGCTCCAGAATTCGCGCATCGAGCTCCGCCTGGGTCCGGAAGGTCTCCTGATCCTCACCGGCGCGACCCACCGTCACGTAGTCACGCTCGTAGACACTCGAGAGCACGTCGTCAATCGCCTTGACGATTGACGCGGGCGTGATCCCGTGCACCGTGTTGTATGCCTGCTGGATCTCCCGTCGCCGTTCGGTCTCTTCGATCGCCACTCGCATCGACTTGGTCACCACGTCGGCGTACATGATGACCTGACCGTGCACATTCCGCGCGGCGCGCCCAGACATCTGAATGAGCGCCCCGGCCGATCGCAGAAACCCTTCCTTGTCTGCGTCGAGAATCGCGACCAGCGAGACTTCTGGCAGATCGAGCCCCTCGCGCAGCAGGTTGATGCCGATCAGCACGTCGAAGACGCCCCGTCGCAGGTCGCGCAGAATTTCCACGCGCTCCAGCGTCTCCACATCCGAGTGGAGATATCGGACGCGTACTCCCAGCTCTTGGTAGTACTGCGTCAGGTCCTCCGCCATGCGCTTGGTCAGCGTCGTGACGAGTGCTCGCTCCTTGCGCTCCGTACGCGTGCGTACTTCCTGCAGCAGGTCGTCCACCTGCCCGGCCACCGGACGCACCTGGATCTCCGGATCGAGCAACCCCGTCGGTCGAATGATCTGTTCGACGATGACGCCACCCACCCGGCTCAGCTCGTAGGGCCCAGGCGTCGCCGACACGAAGACGACCTGCGCAGCCCGCGCCTCCCATTCCTCGAAGCTCAGCGGCCGGTTGTCGAGAGCCGATGGTAATCGGAAACCGTACTCGACCAGAACGTTCTTGCGCGATCGATCGCCATGAAACATCCCGCGGATCTGGGGCACCGTCTGGTGACTCTCATCGACGATCAGGAGGGCGTCGTCCGGCAGGTAATCCAGGAGCGTGGGCGGCGGCTCGCCGGGCGCCCGACCGGAGAGATGACGCGAGTAGTTCTCGATGCCATGGCAGTATCCGATCTCTCGCATCATCTCGAGATCGAACATCGTTCGCTGGTGCAGCCGCTGCGCTTCGGCGAGTTTCCCCTCAGCCTCGAGCTTCGGTCGCCAGTCCGCCAACTCGGCCTTGATCGTCTCAATCGCCTGGCGCGTCCGCTCGCGGGGGAGTACGAAATGCGACTTGGGATAGATGGCGATCTTGTCGTAGGCCCGCCCGGGCTGCCCGCTGACCGGGTCGAACGCCGTCAACTCGTCCACTTCGTCACCGAAGAGGCCGATCCGTAACGCCTGAGCGTCGTAGGACGGAAACACCTCGACGATGTCGCCACGTACCCGGAACGTGCCCCGTCGAAACTCCACATCGTTGCGTTCGTACTGAATCTCGACCAGTTTTCGCAGAATCCAGTCGCGCTCGATCCGCTGGCCGAGCTGCAGCGGTAGCAGCATATCGTAGTACGCCTCGGGCGAACCCAAGCCGTAGATACAGGACACACTGGCGATAATGATGACATCGCGGCGCTCGAATAACGAGCGGGTCGCCGACAGGCGCATCCGGTCGATCTCGTCGTTAATCGTCGCTTCCTTCTCGATGTAGGAATCGGTCGCCGGCACGTAGGCCTCAGGCTGGTAGTAGTCGTAGTAGCTAACGAAGTACTCGACCGCGTTGTCCGGAAAGAACCGTCTGAACTCTTGAAACAGCTGGGCGGCCAGAGTCTTGTTGTGGACCATCACCAGCGTCGGCCGGTTGATGTTTACAATGCAGTGCGCCATCGTGAAGGTCTTGCCCGAGCCGGTGACCCCGAGCAGGACCTGATGCGCGTCGCCCCGCTCGAGCCCAGCGGTCAGCTCGCCAATGGCGTGGGACTGATCGCCAAGCAACTCGAAGCCAGAGACGAGTCGAAAGGTATCGCTCACGGTGGGATTCAGACCTGACACGCCGCCGTCCGTACCCGGCAGACGCTCGGCCCGCGTGTCAGCCGGTCGTCGTACCACAGGGAGTGGCACGCAGTGTCGGGACCAACCACTACCAGCGGGCGCGGGAAGTCTCGGTGCGACGCAGCACTTTCACCACGGGCTGTTAGGACGCGGGAGGCGTGTACCGTCCATAATAGCCGCGGCGCGTCCTGATCTTCGCCCCGCGCAGCTCCGGCCGTGAGGTGATCAGTTTGATCTCGACCTCGCGCCAGCGGCCATCGGTCTGCGTGTCGGTCGACACATAGCCGAACGAGTATCGCGCGGTGATCTCCTCGGCAATCTTCGCGTAGATGTCGTCCAGCGGATCGGCGGTCAGCGGCAGGAACACCTCGCCGCCGGTGGCCTCGACTAGGACCCGCACCCGCCGCATGAGCCGCGCGTTGCCCGGACGGCTCTTCAGAAACCCGATGGCGTACATGGTGACGTCGGACGCTTTCACCAGCTCGAGCATCTCGCTGTAGGAAATCTCGCTGCGCGTGTCGGTCCCGTCGGTGTACAGCACCAGAATCTTCTGGCCGTCCTGGGCGGACGCGCCGTGGAGATACACGCCTAGCGCGTCGTACAGTGCCGTCCAGCCTTTCGGCTCCTGTCCGCGGATGCGCTCGATCAGCCGTGGGAAGTCGACCTGGCCGTAGCGGCCGACCCGCACTTCCGTGTCGAAATCGACCAGTGTCATGTCCTCGGCCTGACGCATGGTGTTCAAGAACTTGATGGCCGCGGTCCGCGCCAGGCGCAAATCCTCGAGCATACTCGAGCTCGTGTCGAGCAGCAGCCCCAGGTGCAGCGGCGGCGGCGTTGCCTCCCCGCCGTTGGCCCCGACGAAGTAGCTGAGGGTTTGTCTGACGTCCTCCTCGCAGAGTTCGAAATCGTCCTCGGTCAGGTCGGTGACGAAATGGCCGTCGCGGTCGATCACCGTCACGCCGAACCGCACCAGATCGACGCCGGCCGTGAACGTGGGTTGGGCCCAGACGGGATGCGTGCCGATCACGAGCGCCACGGCGGCCAGGAACGTACGTCGCATTGCCTCTCCGCTCAGTCCGGAACCGCATTCGGTGGAAGCGGGTCGATCATACCTGAACTCGGCCCGAAGGCAATGCCAGGAATCAGGACACGACGCCGGCGGGCTATGCGTATAATTAGAGGTTGAGCGTCGGGCGAAGTGTTCGCCGCGACACGTCCGAATCACCATGAAGTGTCTCGCCGTCTGCCAGGACGAGGCGGTCGCTCGCACGCTGCACCAGGCGCTGGTGCCGACCTTCGCGCTCGAATGCCTGGTCGGCACGCGAACGATCGCGCGGCGCCTCCAAGACGCCGGCCTGACGTGCGTCGGCGGCGACCCGCGGCGCGTCGATACCTACGTCCAGGCGGACGTCAGCCCGCACACGTGCGTCATCGTCGAAGACCCTGGAAAACGGGGACTGAGCAGCATCCTCACCGCAGTGCAGGACGCCGGTGCGACGCTGGTATACGTGCTCGGCACGCCGCATCAGGTCCATCGAGGCTGGAACGACGAACTGCGTGCCGAATTCCCCGACGTGACCGCACTCGAATTGGCCGAGTTGCTGTCCGGCCCGCTGCTCACCGAGCTCAGCCGTTCGACGACGCGCGCCAAGGTCCAGCAGTACCAGCGGCATTTCGCCGGTGCCGACCGCATCCTCATCCTGCTCCACAACGACCCCGATCCCGATGCCCTGGCGAGTGGCCTGGCACTGCGGACGATATTCCGGCGCACCAAGACCACCGCCATCCTCGGCGCGATCGAGGGTGTGGCGCGGCCGGAAAACCTTCGCATGGCCAGCCTGCTGGACATCACGGTGGAGCGCGTGACACCCGAATCGTTCGGCGAATTCGACCGCATCGCGACCGTCGATGTGCAGCCGCATTACTTTGCCGGCGTGCTGCCCCGCGTCGATCTGGTGATCGACCATCATCCCGCACAGCCCGGGTATACCGCCGTGTACCAGGATATCCGGGCCGACTACGGTTCGACATCCACAATCATCACCGAGCATCTGCGGGCGATCGACGTGGCCATCTCCGAGCGAACCGCCACGGCGATGCTCTACGCCATCAAGTCCGACACGTTGTTCTTCGCGCGCCAGACGAACCGCGTCGACCTCGACGCGTTCACGTTCTTGTATCGGCTGGCGGATCCGGCCATGATCCGAAAGATGGAAGGATCGGAGATAACGCTAGAGCGCCTGGAGTACGTGCGGCGGGCGATCGAGCAGGGGGCGCTGCGAGACGAGGTCTACACCGCGTTTCTGGGACGGCTGCCGCGGGAGGACTTCGTGCCGTACGCGGCCGATTTCCTCCTGCAAATCGAGGACGTGAAGTGGACCGTCGTCGCCGGCATCGTCGAGGACGCGCTGGTGGTGTCGGTCCGCAACCTCGGCTACTCGCGGAACGCCGGCGAGTTCGTCCGCCGCACCTTCACCGGCATCGGCAGCGCCGGCGGCCACCGGTCCATGGCGAAGGCCGTCGTCCCGCTCGATGCCTTCCAGCACAAGTTCGGCGTTCCGGCGGACGAAGAGATCCGTCCCACGCTGCAGCGTCTGGTCGACGCGTTCCTAAACGACCAGGCACCAGCAGACCGGCGGAAGGAACCGCTCAAGGCCTGACAGTCCATGGCGAGGCGCCCGTCCGAGTGTTCGCGTGGGCCGCGGGAATACTCGGACGACTGCTAGCCGAGCGCGTGGTCGAGATCGGCGACCAGGGGGCTGCTAGTGCAGCGACCGCAGGCGCTCGCCCGACGCCCCGATGACCGGGTCGATGAACTGCCGGTAGGCATCCTGGGAGCCACGGTCCACGAGCTCACTCAGCGTCTGCCGCCGATCAGAACGCTCGTCGTAGGCGCCCGCAAAATCAAACGGGCCCAAAGGATTGTGGGCGGGCCGAACCAGGAAGAGCCCTTTGAACTGCCCCACCCGGGACGTGACGGCATCCCGCACCGCCGCCGCCTCCATCGACGCCAAGTACTCGCCAGCCCGACCGCGTGCATCTCGGCGCCCCGCGCTCAGGGTGTGCGGACCGGTCAGTTCCGCCGTGGCCGACACGACGATGGCCTGTTCGACTCCGGCGTTGAGCACCTCCTCGAGGAGACGGGACACGGCATCCGGCCGATCGACCGCACGATGGGTTTCGCCACGCCACTGGCTCTCGGGCGCGAACGCGATCAGGTGGGGCTCCGTCACGATCGGCAAGCTGACCGACGCCGCCAAGGCATCCAGGGCGTGATCGCGGCCGCCGGCCGCCAGATCCCAGGTCTCGAAGGCCCGGCGTCCGCCCTCGCGCACACGTTGAAAGAAGCGCTCCCGAAACGGCTCCGCCAGCAGGGCGAACACGAGGTCCCGGCGAATGTCCACGTCGTGCGCTGTCACGACCAATTCGCGGAAGCCGGGCTGGCCGAGGTTGTCAGCCAGTAACTCGCTGTACTCCCGACTGATCGACTGCGCCTTGGGCCGTGCGACCGGCGTCGCACCCCGGATGAGCTTCCACAGTGCCAGGGCGAAGCGATCGCGCGGCTCCGCCGCACTCAGCGGCACGACGAGCATCTGCCACCACGGCGCGCCGCGCGACCGGCGACGTGCCCTAATCGACCGCAGCGCCGTCACGCCAAGCAGCACCAGCAGCGCCAGCAGCAGCGCGACCACGATTCGCGGAAGGAGCGCCGGCAGGGCCTCCGGCCCAAAGACCGTCGACAGCAGCCGGCCGTACCCCTCGCTCAGCGTGACTCCCAGCGCCGCACCCCCAATCAGGCGCAGCACGAATGCCAGCGGATACACGACCGCGGCAGCGGCAAGGAAGACCAGCGGACACAGCACCGTGGCAACCGCCGCCGCAAACAGCCACCCCGCGGCCCGAAGGCCGGCACGCCAGCGGTAGAATCGCCGGGTCACCGCACTCCGCCAGACGCCGCCCGTCTCCCATAACCGGGCGCCGCCATCGACAGCCGCGAACATAGCGCTCACCGTCCCCATCCCGCGGCCCGCCACGACGTCAATCTTCACGCCGGCTTCCTGCAGGGCCCGAAGCACGCCAGCGTGATAGGCGCCTGCCGTCCCCGTGCCGGTCAGCACGAGGGCAGTCCGCAGGTGGGGTGAATACGTGGACTTCCGGGGATCGGGGGTCGAATGCGAGGAAACCAATTCGAAAATCGGCGGGCGCGAGAAGGCGCTCAAACGTCGTGTACGGTCATCAGCTTCACGATCTCGAACGCGCGTATTCCGCCCGGCGTCGGCACGGCCACCTCGTCCCCCTCTTCCTTGCCGACCAGCGCGCGGCCAATCGGCGAGGAGGTCGAGATACACCCCTTGTCGGGCTCCGCGTCCTCCGGCATGACCAGTTGATAGGTACGCGTGGCGCCGCCGTCCTCTCTAAGCACGAGCCTCGAGCCGAACGCCGCGCGGTCCTGGGGCAGCTTCTCGAGATTCATCAACGAGATCTCGGACGCGCGCTGCTGGAGCATCGAGACGCGCGCCTGCACCAGGCGCTGCCGCTCCTTGGCCGCCTGATACTCCGCGTTTTCCCGCAGATCCCCGAGTTCACGCGCGATCTTGATCTCCTTCGGCAACTCGTGCTTCAACTCACGCTCGAGCTGTTGGATCTCGTCGTAGTACCGCTTGAGCAGACGCGCTTTCACCATGGAATGATCTTGCCAACCACGGACAATGTCGTACGCCTAAGATTAGCACAGTCTCTTATCACATCATCGAGCTAAGCCACACAGGATCAACATGTTCTACGCCTGCCCCGTAGCCGGAATATGCCGCGGTCGGAACCCCTTCGGGTCCGTGACATGCCCTTTCCAATCCGACCGTTGCACCATGCGACGGTTGGGCCCGACTCGAGCGACCCGATTACGGCTCGAAGCGAGGGCCGGCTGTCGACCGGCTTCCGCGACGCCCTCGACGCGGGAAGCTTGATCGGAACGCGTTTTGGAGTGCTCACGGCGCTGTTCGGTGGTGCTGGTGAGGAAGAGTCGGTCACCGACCCTAGCAGTGAGGAGTCGACGGCCCATCTGAAACCTCCCACGTGTGAGTAGTCGCTAGCCAGCCTGCGACCAGGAATCGGCGGCACGCCGCAGACGCCGGGCTCCGAGATCGGGTGATGCGGGACACGAGGATTACAGGCGCCTCATCAGGCCATTGACGAGCCGAAAAAGACCCGCAGTTGGATGCCGGGGCACATCTTCGCCCTGGGGCCACTAGCAGGCTGCTGAAAAAGTCCGTGGAATGGGATCGACAGATCGATCCCGGCGTACTCCCATGCTCCCAATATTGCTGAAGGGAGCCACCTCATGCGCGGACACGATGAGCAGACCCATCACATGTTCAGTTACCGGTCGCCGGAACAGCGCGTGCCGGCCGATCCTCCGCTCCGCGCGGTCCGCGCGCTGACGGATCACGCGCTGAAGACGATGTCGCGCAGGTTCGCCGGCCTCTGTACGCCAAGACGGGACGTCCGTCGATCCCGCCTGAGCCATTGTTGCGGGCCCTGTTGCTGCAGGTGCTGTACACGATCCGGAGCGAACGGCTGCTGCTGGAAGAGCTCAACGACAACCTGCTGTTCCGCTGGTTCGTCGGCTTGCATATGGACGACCCGGTCTGGCATCCCACGACGTTTACCAAGAATCGTGACCGGCTGCTGGCGGGGGATGGCGCGGCCGCCTTCGTTGATGCGGTCCAGGCCCACGCCCGGGCGGCCGGTCTGCTCTCGGACGAGCATTTCACGGTGGACGGGACGCAGTTGGAAGCCTGGGCCAGCCTGAAGAGCTTCCGATGCCGGGACGCCGCGCCGCGCGCGCCCCCCGATGACCCCGGGAATCCCACGGTCGACTTCCACGGCGAGCGGCGGCGCAACGACACGCACCAGTCGACGACTGATCCGGCGGCGATGCTGCATCGGAAGGGCCAAGGGAAGGAGGCGAAGCTGGCGTCTCTGGGCCACGTGCTGTTGGATAATCGGCAGGGGCTCGTCGCCAACGTCTGTGCGACCCACGCGACGGGGACCGCCGAACGCGAGGCGGCGGCACTGTTGCTGGAGGCCAGCGCGCCGCCGGGCAGCACGGTCGGAGCAGACAAGGGCTACGATGTGGCGAGCTTCGTCGCCGATGTCCGCGTCCGGGACGTCACGCCCCACGTGGCGCAGAAGGTCCGCTGGCGGGCGATTGATGGTCGGCCCACCCGGCATGCGGGTTCTCACGTGAGTCAGCGGAAACGAAAACTCGTGGAACAGGTCTTTGGGTGGAGGCAGACCGTCGGTGGTTTGCGCAAGCTCCGGCCTCGCGGCGTCCCACTCGTCGAGTGGCAGCTCACTTTCGCCGCCACGGCCTATAACTTGGTCCGCCTGCGGAATCTGGAGGCGACGTGTCCCTGCTCGCCGGCCGCGCGTGTCGCCGGCCCCCTCATCGGGGTCAGCGCACACCCGCGCGCACGGTCGTCAGGCGGTCGTTACCCGCATGATGCTTAAGAAAACAGCCCGATACCCGGGTTCTTCAGCAGCCTGCTAGGGCGCATGCCACCACCATCGGACCCACCAGGGCCGATGTCCATCCCGCCGGTCGCGCTTCAGTTGCCCTTTGCCGCTTCACGGTATCAGGTCTCGACGCGCAGTTCTCTACAGTCGATCGGGCAGTGTAACCGCTTTGAACGCTGTCGTCTACGCCGGATCACCTCATCGGTTGAGGAGGCGCGCGCCCGTCAGTTGCGCGATGGCCGCCAGGGTCGTCTGCCCGGCGTTGATCCCCAGCCGGAAATCGTCGTCGGTAAACGTCGAGAAGAGGTCGGTCGGCTGGTGCCAGTGGGGATCCCAGCCGGCGCCGACATGGGTGCCCCGCTCGTTTTCTCGAAGGCTGATGGCCGGAACGAGGTTCATGAACGGGGTCGAATCAGTGTTCGTCATGTGCGGGCCGACCGTCGCCGGGTAGTCGGTCGCGTACGCGTCGCTGGCCGCCTTGAAGAAGAAGGCCAGGTCACGCGCCGCGTCGGCCAGATCGGCCGTCGACTGGAACTCGATATTCACGTCGGCCTCGGGCCGCTGATCGCGGCTTATCGCGCCGTCGGCGCGCGGCGCGCCGTGGTCGAACAGCATCATATCGTACTGGATCATGCCCAGCCACCGCGGTTCGGGATAGTTGCCGGAACCGGGCGGGTCTTCCTGGCCCTGCAGGTCTTCCCGCTGCTCGACATAGGCCCGGCTGCCATTGAGGCCGGTTTCCTCGTTGTTCCAGAGCGCGAAGCGAATCGATCGTTCGGTCTCCACGTCCGGCGTGTTGAAGATACGCGCCAGTTCCATGACGAGCGCCGTGCCGGACCCGTCGTCGTTGGCCGCTTCACCCCAGCCATGGCCGTCCATGTGGGCGCCGATGATGCACATCTCGTCGGGCCGGGCCGTGCCAATTTTCGTGCAGTAGACCTCCTGGCGCGGGCCGTTCGTCGCCGGCTCGCGGTTCAGCTCGCGAAGCGCCTCGTCCGGCTGCGCCATCGGGTCGGTGTTGACGCCGGTTCGGCGCCGGTAGCCGAAGATCGAGGCGCCTCCCGGTCCGGTCCCGTTGCGGCCGATTCGCCCACCTGTGGGCGTGCCGCTGTCCGGGTGCAGCTCGGCCGTGGGGCGGCGGCCGCGGCGCTGTCGGGGTTCGGGGTCGTGGACGTAGTCGATGCGCTCGGTCGTCGTGCAGCCGACCGCCTGCAGCTGCGCTTCGATCCAGTCGATCGCATCGCGATTCCGCTTCGTGCCCTGACGCCGATCGCCGAACTGTGTCAGGCCCTCGAGCGTCGCCTTATATTGCTCGAGGCTCAGGCGGCTGACGAGCGTGCGGATGTCGTCGTCTTCAGCTGACGTAGCTTGCTGGCCGCGAATCGCCCGGAGCTGAGGCCCACGTCGGAGCCGCGGACCGTGATGTCCACCGCGTCCCAATCCCACGTCCTGCTGCGCGGACGCGGGGGCGGTCAGCAGCAGGACGGCGGTCAGAATGGCCGTGGTCTGGGCGGTGCGGAACGGCGTGTTCGGCATCTTCAATCTCCTCGGCACACGGCCTGCGCGCAACCCCTGAATAGTCGGGAACGGGGAATTATACTCGGCGTGGCTTTCCGGCGCGCAGGACCGCAAAGGCGCCCCGCCGCCAGACGACTTCAGTCGTGAGCCCGGCAGCGTTCAGCATGTCGAGCTCCCGGTCCAGTGGAAAGTAGCGATCTGCCTTGGCCCAGGCGGCCAGGTGGCCACGGGCGTCCCGGGCCGAGTAGGTTCGCTGCATGTGACCTATCCACGCCGCGATGGTCGCCGCGCGCAGGCCAGGTTCGGACGGCGGCATGCAGTCCACCGAAATCAAGGCCCCACCCGCGTGGAGCGCCTTCCGGCATCGGCGGTACAGGGCAATCTTCGCCGCGTGGGTCCGCACGTGATGCAATGAGATGGCCGCCGTGAAAAAATTGGCGCGCGGCAGCGCGCCGCGGGTGAAGCTCCGGCGCTCCAGCCCGACGATCCCGGTCTTCGATGCGCGTAGACGCCGCGCGGCGACCGCCAGCATTTCCGGATCGGTGTCCAGGCCGATGAGGTGCGCCGTTGGCACGGCCCGAAGGCAGTGGCCCGCTAGCGCGCCGGTGCCGGTGCCCAGATCCACGATCACCGGGCGGGCGGTGCGTGGTCGCAGCGCCTGGGCCGCGACCGATAGCATTTCCTCGTAGTGCGGAATGAACGTGCGGATCTGCCGGTCGTAGTCGGCGACGCGGATTCTCAGGTGGGCGGCAACGGACACGGCTCGTGGGACCGGGCGACGGCCGGCCCAAGGAAAGGCCCGGGAGAAGCTGTTCTCCCGGGCCATCGAGCGCAGCGATCCACCGTCAACCGACCATTATCACTACGGCAGCGTGAGCGCCACCAGCGTGCTCGGGTGCTGCGAGCCGCCGAGCTGCACGATGACGTACTGCTTGTCGTCGTGCAGGTAGGTCATCATGCCGTACTGGCCGGTCGTCGGCAGCTCGACCGTACCGAGCCGCTCGCCGGTGTGCTTGTTCACGGCATGAATGACCGGCTCGCCACGGCGCCCGTCACTCATGACGAGCAGGTCGCCCATGACCATCGAGATGGCGGGTCCGGCGCCGCCGGTCTCCCCGATGTCCAGGCCTTGGAGCGCCGGGTTGTTCTTGATGTTGTCAGGCGTTTTCCCGGTGGGGATCCACCACAGATGCTCACCCGTGTTCATGTCGATCGCCGTCAGGCGGCTGTAGGGTGGCTTGAAGATCGGCAGACCTCGCGGGCCGTTGAGACGCCCGCCCGGTCCGCGCACCCAGTCGACGATCGTGGTGCCAGTGGTGTACGGGTCGTTGGTATCGTCGTTCTCCGGGCCCGATGCCACCATACCTGCGCTGCACCCCATGCTCGACGAGACGTACATGATGCCGGTTGTCGGATCCATCGAGACCGGGTGCGTGATGTTCACGCCGCCGCGACAGGAGACGTTGGCCACCACCCCGGTGTCGTGCCCCACGTGCAGCCGCGGCATGTAGGGGCCGCCGATGTTGTAGCGGGACAAGATCTCCATCGCCTCCGCCCTGAGCTCTGGCGTGAAGTCGATCACCATGTCCTCGGGAAGGCCGAGCGATTCAACCGGCGCCGGCTTCGTCGGAAACGGCTGGGTCGGATTCGTCCAGTTGCCAGGCACGATCGTCTCCGGCACCTCCCGCTCTTCGATCGGCCAGATCGGTTCGCCCGTTTCGCGGTTGAACGAGAAGATCATGCCCTGCTTCGTGTTCTGGATCACGGCCGGGATTTCGCGTCCGTCCACGGTGAGATTCGCGAGGATCGGGACGTTGGACAGGTCGTAGTTCCATTGGTCGTTGTGGACCGTCTGGAAGTGCCACTTGCGCTCGCCCGTCTGGACGTCGAGGGCGATGACGCTGGTCCCGTACAGGTTCTCGCCCGGCCGGAAGCCGCCGAAGTAATCGATGGTCGGCGGGTTGGTCGGGATATAGACGATACCGCGCTCGTTGTCGGCTGACAGCGGGGCCCAGGAGGACACATCGCCCGTGTACTGCCAGGCGTCGTTGAGCCAGGTCTCGTGCCCGAACTCGCCCGGTCGCGGGATGACGTTGAACTTCCACTTGTGCTCGCCGGTCCGCGCGTCGTACCCCAGGATGTCGCCCGGCACGTTCTCGGCGCGGCTCTGGGTGTAGCCCTGTTCGGCCGAATTACCCACGACGACCACGCCGTTCACCACGATCGGCGGCGACGAGTTCGTGATGAAGCCCAGGTCGGTCGGGATCCCGAAGTCCGGATCGTACGCCTGACCCCAGCTCTCCCACGGCCCCCAGCCGTTCAGCAAGTCGGGTAGCAGGTCGACGATGCCGGTTTCAGGGAACCCGGGCAGCGGCACAGGCGAGCCCCAGTTCTCCACCGGGTGGCCGGTCTTGGCGTCGATGGCGTGGAGGAAGAATGCGGGCGTCGTGACGTAGATGACGCCGCGGCCGTCGATTTCGCCGTAGGCCACGCCCTTGCCGTAGTCGGCACGCATGGAGCGCTCCCACCGCGTCGTATTGGGTTCGCGGTAGGTCCACAGCGTCTCACCCGTCGCCGGATCCATGGCCACAACGGTGCGCCGCGATCCGGAGACAGTGTAGAGGATGCCGTCGATGTAGCTCGGCGTCGAGCGGGAGACGGTCGACGGTATCGGGCCGAAGTTGTCACCTCGCCAGAGCCAGGCGATTTCCAGGTCCTCGAAGTTCTCGGCCGTGATCTGGTCGAGCGGCGAGTAGCGGGTGCCCCAGGCGTCCGCGCTCTGGTAGCGCCATTCGCCATAGGGGTTGTTGCGCTCCTGGGCCACGGCCAGGGCGGGCAGGGCCATGAGGACGGCCAGCGCCAGGGCGCAACACGGCGCAATCCACGGCCGGGGTTGTGTCTGCTTCACCTGCATCTGCTTCCTCCCAGGGTCGGCGCCTGGTGCACCGCCGATCCCCCGATTCAGGCAGCTCAGCCTATCGGCTCCTGCCCTCGCGCTTCCTAGGGAGTCTAGTATACATGGGATCTGGGCGTGCGTACCCGCTCTTCGGGCCGTTGGTAGTGGGTCAATTTGACCCACTACCGGGCTATTCCTCAGACGCGGCCGGACCCATCGCCGAATTGGCCGCGGCTATTCCTCGGCTGGAACCCCCGCCTCGCGCTCGCCGCCTTCGGTTCGTGGCTGCCGGAAGACGATCGACATCAGCCAGGCCAGGCCGATGATGACCGCGAGCAGGAGGCCCCACTGCAGCACCGTGCGCAGCAGCGTGAGGTCGAAGGTCGGCCACTCCGGCTGGATCCGGTACTGGGCCAGCTGGGCCCCGCGCTCGGTCATCCAGTGCCAGCCGGTATGGGCGACCAGCGCGGACAGGAGGATCGACCCGAGGCGCTCTGGGACGGCGAAGCGGAACAGGAGGGCGAGCGCCGGCACGAGCCCCGCCAGGACGAGCAACTGACCGAGCTCGACGCCGACGTTGAAGGAGAGGAGCGACATGAGCAGGTGGGAGCCGGCGAACTGGAGCGTCTCGCGGAGCGCGAACGAGAAGCCAAAGCCATGCACGAGGCCAAAGCCAAAGGCAATCAGCCACCGGCGCTGCAGCTTGAGCCCCACCACGTTCTCGACCGCCATGTACACGATGGACAGGGCGATGCCCGTCTCCACCAGCGGCGGAAACCAGGGCGCGTCTGGCGCCACGTTGAAGGCGGACGCGACGAGGGTCACCGAGTGGGCGACGGTGAAGGAGGTCACGATCGCGACGAGTGAGCGGAAACGCCTGAAGGGAATCACCAGACAGGCGAGGAACAGCAAATGGTCGATGCCGTCGAGAATGTGCTCGAAACCCAGGCCGATGAACCGGAACGCGGCCTGGTGCCACCTGGGGTCGAGCCGGATCAGGCCCGAATCCCCCGAATACTCAAACGCGCGAACGGTGCCATCGGGCAACACGAGCCGCAGGACGGTGATCGTGCGCAACCCGAGTCGCGCGAGGGTCAGATCGGTCGAGAAATTGGATTGGTTCGACCGGATCGGGTACTCGAACAGCGCGTCGAGCAACCCATTTTCGAAATACACCTCTGTCTCGTTCGACAGGGGCTGACGGGTGACGCGCGCCAACGCCTCGCCGTAGGTCGCAAACGATCGGTCTGTGGGATGCGACACCTGCACGGCGACCAGCCGCTGACCAGTTAGCAACGTGCCCTCCTCGTACACGTTCAACTCGTCGCCGACCCACAACATGACCGCATCTCGCAGGATCTCGGCGGATGCCTCGACGTCGATGTAGCCATGTTCCCGCTGCGGAAAGTTGAAGTCCTGCATCGCCACGAGCGGCACCCGCACCAGGAGGCACAGCCGCCGGCCCTCCACCTTGACGATGGCCTGGACCGTCACGTCGGCGGGGATGTTGTGGGCGGCGGGCCCGGCGGGAAGCGCCAGCACCATCCCCGCCACGAGGACGGCGATCGACGTCGCGGAGTTCATCCGCCGGCGGACCCACCGGCGTGGGTCCTTGTAACCGCCTGATTCTGCACGAGATGCGGTCATGCCGCCGGGGTGTGAGCCGAGGCGCGGGACTCGAGGACCTCGACCGAAGGAATTCAGCTGCATCTGAGTTAAAGGCCAGTATACTTATCGCCGTTTACAGCAGCCAAGATAATGCCGGGCCTCGGGTGTGATGTGCTGGGCGATCGCGGATCGGCAAGGGAGGACGGGAATGAAGCGGAAGCAGAATCTTTTCGTTGGAGCGTCGTTGTTTGCGCTCCTCATAGCGTTGGGATGCGGTCAGGCGATGCTCGACGACGAGGCCGTGGAGGCCGTGGCCGAGGGGCCGCAGGCGCCGATGTTCGAGGTGGATCCGCTGTGGCCGCAGAACCTGCCGAACCACTGGCTCATGGGCCCGACGATCGGCGTCGACGTCGATTCCCAGGATCACATCTGGATCGTGCATCGCAACACGCCGAACCAGTTCGCCGCGCGGACCGAGATCGGCCTCGTGCAGGACCCGCCGTTGAGTGAGTGCTGCGCGCCGGGTCCGCCCGTCCTCGAGTTCGACCAGGCGGGGAACCTCGTCGGGCACTGGGGTGGTCCGGGAACGGAAACCGGGGACTACACCTGGCCTGAATCGAATCACGGCATCACCATCGACCATATGGACAATGTGTGGATCGGCGGGAACGGCCGCGGCGACTCGCACGTCCTGAAGTTCACGCGGGACGGCACCTTCCTGAAGTCGTTTGGCCGGCACGGTGCTCGCCAGACCGGCGAGGAAGATGGCAACCCGGTGTATGAGCGTGACAGCCACGACATGGAAAACTTTGGGCGCGTCGCCAAGATCGGGATCGACGCCGAGGCGAACGAAGCGTACTTCGCGGACGGTTATTTCAACAAACGCGTCGCCGTCGTCGACATGGACTCGGGCGAGCTCAAGCGGTACTGGGGCGCCTACGGCAACGAGCCGGATGACGCGATCGACCTGGGCCGGTATTCGGAGGGCAGCAAGCCCGCCCAGCAGTTCCGCGGGCCGGTGCATTGCTCGGAAATCTCCAACGACGGGTTCGTCTACGTCTGCGATCGCGCGGCCGACCGGATTCAGGTGTTCCGGAAGGACGGGACGTTCCTGAACGAGGTGATCATCGCGCCGGCGACCCTGTCCCAGGGCTCGACGTGGGACATCGATTTCTCGCCCGATCCTGAGCAGACCTACCTCTACCTCGCGGACGGGCAGAACATGAAGGTGTACATCATCGAGCGCGAATCGATGGAAGTCTTGACCGCGTTCGGCGATGGCGGCCGGCAGCCCGGGATGTTCTTCGCCGTGCACAGCATCGCCGTCGATTCGGATGGCAACATCTATACGACGGAGACCTACGAGGGGTCACGCGTGCAGAAGTTCGTCTACCAGGGCATGGGGCCGATTCCGCCTGGCGCCGAGGGCACGAACAGCCAGGGCGTCCTGTGGCCGAGTCAGTAGCATTCTAGCCGGCAGATAATTAGCGGCCCGGGCATCTCGATTCGCGAGACGCCCGGGCCGTTTTGTTTCTCGGGGCTTCGTGGCGGCGTTGCCACTCCGCTCATCTGTCGATGTTGACGGTCACCGTGGCGGGATCGTCCGACAGGCCGTAGTAGCTCAGCGTGAATCGGCTGCTGCCGTAGGCGGGGCCGCCCTGCGGCGAGTCGGGCTTCAGTTGCCGGGCGATGTCGATGTTGCCAAGTGACAGCAGATGCCCCGGCTCCAGGCGTGTGCCCGACGCCCGAAGGCGATCTCTCAGCCACCTCACGACTCGCAACGGCTCGTAGTGGCCGTCCAGCGTGCCCGATCCGACTTCGGTGCCGTGTTCGTCGTGCACCGCGAATGTCATCGCGTTGATCGCGTCGATCCAGTCCGGGGTGGCGGCCAGAGGTACAGGGTCGCCGACGAAGGCGTAACGGCTGGCCATGTTCGTGACGATGCTGCTGGTCGGGCTGCGGCGGTTGCCTGTGAAGGCGGGATCCGGAATCTCCAGGAAAGGCACGATCGCGTCGGCCCTGCCAGGATCTCCAGATCCGTGTCGGCCGTATTGATCGACACATCGCCGACGCGGAACGCGAAGTCCGCCTCCAGAAAACCCCAAACCGAGTCGTCGAGCGAGACGGCCGTGCCGCTCGGCTTCACCATGCCTTCGAGCAGGACGGCTCGGATGCCGCCCGGGGGGAAATTCAGATTGGGCGGGCGCGTGTCGTGCCCGCCGGTTTTGTAGCCGGCAACTCCGCCCAGGGGGCTGACAGGCGCTCGACGAAGGCCTCCTGCCAGCGATACGCCTCTTCCTCCGTCAGGTCATGGAGGAAGGGAACCATTTTCTGCACGCTCAGGAACTGGTCTGCCATGCGGGAGACGTCCACGCCGATGTCGGTCTCAGCGGGCGGCGGCGGCGGGCCCGATGAAGATGCAGGGTCCGAAGGCTGCGCGCAGCCGGTGAGGCACAGTGCGACCACAACCGGAAGACCAATCTTGCCTAGAGGAATCAGCGCTCGAACCGTCAAGAACGATGGCAGGAAACGCATGGTCGGCTCGCTTCTCATAGGCAATGGAGACTGGCCGACTCTACTAGGGAAATGGTGGTTGGACACTGTCCCCGCGGAGTCGTCCGTTCGTCTGAAGGCCTGTCGGCCTATTAGCGTATGGGGGTATCGGCGTATCTTAGACCGGCGATGGCATCCCAACGACCAATCTACGTCTGCTACATCGTTCGATGCGCTGGCGGCACCCTGTACACCGGCGTGACGACCGACATTGGACGGCGCGTCGAGGAACACAACGCGGGCGACGGGGCGCGCTACACTGCCTCGCGCCGTCCGGTGCGGTTGGTCTGGACGGAAGCGCATCACGACCGCGCGGCGGCGCAGCGGCGCGAAGCGCAGATTAAGCGCTGGAGTCGGCCCAGGAAATTGGAATTGTTCGCAGGCGCCCAGAAGTCGACGTGATCGGCCATAATCGAGCCGGCGGACGCTTAGTGGACGCGATGAACCGTTGGAAGGAGCGAACGGATGGCTCTGAGCAGGCGCGAACTCATTTGGACGGTCGGGGCGGGCGCCCTGGCGCTTGGGACTGGCAGTGGCCGGGTCGGGGCGGCGACGCGTAGACGGCCAGCGGCCGCGCCCGATTTCTCGGCCGTGCGCGCGGATTTTCCGCGGGCGGATCGAGACATGTGGCTTGCTGCAGCCGAGACTCACCCGTTCAGCGTGCACACCCTGCGCGCGATCGAGGAGTACTCGAAGTACCGCGCGCTGGGGCCTGGTGAAGACCGGCACAGCTTCACGGCTGAGCAACAGGCCGAGACGAAGCAGATGTTCGCCTCGGTCATCAACGCGAAGCCGGAGGAGATCGCATTCGTCCTCAGCACGACTGACGGTGAGAATCTGGTCGTGGCTGGGCTCGGCCTGGCCGAGCGGGGCGGCAACGTCGTGATCGACGATCTGCACTTCGCCGCGTCCCGCTACCTGTATACGGCGCTCGAGGCGGCGGGGCACGTCGAGCTACGGGTCGTACGACACAGGGACTGGAAGATCGACATCGCAGACATGGAGCGAGCGATCGATCGGGACACGCGTCTGGTGTCGATGGCGCTTGTGTCGAACATCAATGGCTACATGCACGATGCCCGCGCCGTCAGCGAAATCGCGCACGCGCACGGCGCCTACGTCTACGCCGACATCATCCAGGCGGCTGGGAACACGCCGATCGACGTGCGAGCGATGGGGATCGACTGCTGCGCTTGCAGCACCTACAAGTGGCTGATGGGGGACTTCGGTCTCGGATTCCTGTACGTGCGTGCGGATCTGCAGGGCGAGGTGATCAAGCAGACACGCTACGGCCTGCGGCAGGTCAACCAGCGTGACGGGCAGTTCGTGCCGCGGCCGGGTGCCGCCATGTACGAGGGCACGACGACGATGCCGTATCTGCCGGCGGTGTGCGCGCGCCAGGGGCTCAAGTACCTGACGGCGCTCGGGGTGGACAACATCCGGGCGCATGCCAGGCGTCTCGTCGGTCGGCTGCAGCAGGAGATGCCGGGTCTGGGCTATCCGTCGATCACCCCCCAGGACACGCCGACGCCGATCGTCAGTTTTCTCACGCCCGATCCCGACGCCACACAGGCCAAGCTGGACCGGGCGTTCGACCAGCGTGTCGTGTCGTCGGGGCGCTGGCGGATGACTGATGCCGCAGGTGAGACGCAGGTGGTGAGAGGAATCCGGATCGGCGTGTCCGTGTACAACAACGACGCGGACATCGACGCGCTCCTGAACGCCCTCGAGTAGGCGCTGGAGAGGAGAGACTACAGATGACAGTGCACGTCGTCCAGCTTGAGCTGAGCCACCTCACCGGCCCGGAGTCCGAGCCGCACCAGCAGCAGCAGGACGGCGTAGTCCCGCCGGTCGACCGCGCGGCTGGTCTCGGTGGTGCCGAGGAGCCGCTCGACCTCAAGGGCCTTCGGCAGGCCGCTCAGGCGGTAGCCGGCCACCGCCGGCACGGCGGCTACCAAGTCCCTGGAGAGCGCACCCTGCAGATACAGATGACGTAACAGCTACCGCAGCGCCGTCACCTGGTATTTCGCCGTGCCGACGCTCCAGCGGCCAGCCGCGCGCACGACGAAGGAGGTGATATCGGCCGGGTGGAGGCGATCAAGCTCGCAGGCGCCCTCACCGACTCGCTCCCACAGGAACCGTCGAGCCACCTCCAGATACCCGCGCACCGTGGTGGGTACGAGCGCGCGCTCCTGGGCCAGATACTGCGCGTAGCTCTGCAGGAGTCGATCAAGCGGCGTGGACGCGACCTCCGGTGCCGTCGCGGCGTGCACTTCCGCCACACGACGCAGATGGCTCAGGATCGACTGCAGGCCGCGGCGGGTGCGCCAACCGGTGTAGCCGCCCTTGCGACGGTGCGCCAGGAACTCCTCGATCCGCTCCTCCGTCAGGTGCCCGGATCGAGACCGGTGTCGTCGAGTCAGCGGCTCAGGTGGGCCATCACGCGCAGCAGGTTGCAGCTCGACAGCGGCGCGTACCCCTGGGCCAATAACTCAACTAGAGACTGTTGCGGTGACGTGCGAGGGGACCTGTCAGTCGGACACGAAATGGGTCCATGCTTCCTCACTTTTCCCGGCCTTCCTGCCGGGCGAGGAAGCATCCCATCCCGCCTTCAGATTATGCCGACTTCACGAGGCCTGGGTTCCTCGCGAACTCGCGCCAACCGGGCCCCGGGAGGAGCCGACGCGGCATAATCCGCTGCTCGGCATAATGCCGGCGGCACCACCGCGCGGTGCACGAGGAGGGATTCCGGGTGACGTTGGACACCGACGGCACGGCGCGCTTCTGCCGGCCCGACGGCCGGCCGCTCCCGGCCGCCCCGCCGGCCCCGCGCTGGGAAGGTCCGCCGCTCGCACCGATGTCTGCAGTCCGTCGTGGAAGTCCGGCTGCATTCGGCCGGCGATGCATCCCCCCTGGCTGCGTTGCTTCTCGTTCGAATATTCCCGACATGCTCACTCGTCGTCGTGCCTTGCCAGAGGGGCGCCTCGCCGCCCTCGGTGCGACGCCGGACTTCCACGACGGACCGCTGGCCAGGCTCGATGCCGACGGCATCACGATCGATCCGCAGGCCGGGCGGCCCCACTGGCACGGCGAGCGGCTGGACGAGTCCTGGGCGATCGACGTCCTCTGGAGGCCGCGAACGATGGAGACGAACCCGGTGGCCGATGGCGGGCAGCGTCCCGGACCCGGGCCATGAGCCGCATGGCAGGTGAACCCCTCGCCTCGCGCGTGTCAGAGCATTGGCAGAGGGTGCAACAGCCCCAGAATTGAGCGCGCGCGCGCAGGCTCCTAACTTCTAACTCCTCGCGTTCCGTGGTAACGTAACGGGTTGCCGTTAGCGACATGACAGACGACAGTCACCAACCGGACCATCAGCCCGCTGCCGCGAGAGTGGATCATGCCTGCCCAGCGCCGAATCGATCTGGTGCTCGAGTCAGTCAAGCGACTGCAGCGGATTGGTGCGAGCGCTAACCTCCTCAACCTTCTCCAGAAACAACATCCGGCGGATCTCGCACAGATCTTCGGTGAGCTGTCCGAGCACGACCGACGCGAAGCCTTCGCGCTGCTGGTCGAGCGGTACAGCCGTCTCGCGATGGAGGCGCTCAGCGAATGGGGCCCCGAGGAGGGTGGCGCCATGCTCGCGGACCGCTCGCCGGAGGAGACGGCCCGGTTGCTGCGGGAGCTGCCCAGCGACGATGCGGCGGCGCTGATCGAGCACGTGCCCGACGACCTCGCGGCGGCCGTGCTCGACCTGCTACAGCGCCTGGAGGGGGGTGACGTCCAGGACCTGCTCCGGTATGAGGAGCAGACGGCCGGACGCATCATGAATCCGAACGTCTTCGCGCTGTCGGAGGATTTGACGGCGGGGGAGGCGATCGCGGCGTTGCAGAAATCTCGGGATGTGGAGATGGTGTTCTACCTCTACGCAGTGGACGCCCGGCGGCACCTCGTCGGGGTGGTGTCGCTGCGGCGGATGCTGCTCGTGTCGCCGGAGACACCGCTCAAGCGCATCATGACGACCGATATGATGAGCGCGCGGGTCGATACCGACCAGGAGGAGGTGGCGCAGACGGTCGCGTCCTACAACCTACTGGCAATTCCGGTCGTCGATGAAGAGCACAAGCTGGTCGGCGTCATCACGGTCGACGATGTGATTGACGTCATCAAGGACGAGGCCACCGAAGATATTTACCGCCTGGCCGGGATGGCCGGCGATGAGCACGTCTCGACGCCGCCGACTGAGGCGTTCCGCAAGCGGCTGCCTTGGCTGGCGGTGAACCTCGGCACAGCCGTGATCGCGGCGGGGGTCGTCGCGATGTTCCAGGAGACGATCAGTCAGGTCGTGGCGCTGGCGGTGTTCATGCCGGTCGTGGCCGGAATGGGTGGGAACGCGGCGACCCAGACGCTGACGGTCACCGTGCGCGGCATCGCGCTGGGCGAGCTGACGTGGGGCAATTCCCGCAAGGCGCTATCCAAGGAGGTCCTCGTCGGGCTCGGCAACGGCCTGTCGCTGGGCACCATCGCCGCGGGCGTGGCCTGGGCCATGCAGGGGAACCCATTTCTCGGGCTGATTCTCGGATTGGCGATGGTCCTCAACATGATGGTTGCCGCGATGGCCGGCACGCTGATCCCGATCGCGCTTCGGGCGCTGCATGTGGATCCGGCGCTGGCATCATCGGTGTTCATCACGACCCTGACCGACGTGTTCGGATTTCTGTCGTTTCTGGGGCTGGCGACGCTCTTCCTGGAGTACCTGCTCTAGGCGCCCGTCCGAGTATTTGCGTAGGCCGCGTTGCGAGCCTCCTAGCCTGCTAGAATACGATGCGTCGGGTGCGGCCCGGGCCGTGCGGCCAGGGCGCGCGACGACGGCTACCATGCCGCTGTTCAGCTCGGAGGCGCTAGTCTTGCGCACCTACCGGTTGGGCGAAGCCGACCGGATCGTAGTTTTCCTGACGAGTGATCGCGGCAAGAAGCGGGGTGTGGCCAAGGGTGCGCAGCGCACACGGTCCAGGTTCTTGGGGGCGCTGGAGCCGTTCACGCGTGTGCGGGTCTCCTATTACGAGCGGGAACATCGAGACCTGGTGCGTATGAGCGAGGTCGAAACGGTGCGGTCGCCCCTGGCCGCCCGAGATCCCGAGTCGCTGGGCTACGTGGGGTACTTCGCGGAGCTCATCGACGAGTGGGCGCTCGAGGCGGACCCGAACGAGCGGCTGTACCGTCTGGGCGCGTCGGTCGTCGAGGCCCTGTCGATCGGCGTACCCGTGGACCGGCTGGCACGCTATTTCGAGTACTGGCTGCTGCGACTGCAGGGTGTCTACCCCTCGGTCATGGCGTGTCATGGATGTGGGGCGGAGTTTCACGACGGCGGCGCCCACGTGTCGCCGCAGGACGGGGTGTTGCTCTGCCATCGTTGCAGCCGGCCCGGCCGAGGCGTCGTGCTGTCATCGGCCGCGCTCGCGTTCTTGCGGTCGGCCTCCCGCGTGCGGCCGGCGAGCCTGGTGTCGCTGGAGTGGTCGCCACGGGTGGATCGGGAGCTTGAAGCGGCCCACCTCCATCTGATTACGATGCATCTGGACAAGGAATTGAAATCGACGCGCGTGCTGATGGAACTGCGGCTCTGATCCGGGGCTCGTAGCGCTCGACGACGACGAATGCGTTGATCGCTGACACGACGATTCGTGAACTTTCAAGATCTCATCGCCACGCTGTCCGGCTACTGGGCGTCCCGCGGCTGCCTCATCCACCAGCCGCTCGATTTGGAAATCGGTGCCGGCACGATGCATCCGGGAACGTTCCTGCGGGTGCTGGGTCCATCGCCATGGCGGGTGGCCTACGTGCAGCCGTCGCGCCGCCCGGCGGACGGCCGATTCGGAGAAAACCCGAACCGCTTATTCAAGCACCACCAGTTTCAGGTCATTCTGAAGCCGGCGCCTGACCGTTCGCAGCAGCTCTTTCTCGACAGCCTCGCGGCGTGCGGCATCGACTGCGCCGCCCACGACATCCGATTTGAAGAGGATAACTGGGAGTCACCGACGCTCGGGGCGTGGGGGATCGGCTGGCAGGTCATGCTGGACGGGCAGGAGATCACGCAGTTCACGTACTTTCAGCAGGCGGGTGGCCAGGTGCTGTCGCCGATTTCCACGGAGATCACCTACGGGCTCGAGCGCATCGCCATGTTGATTCAGTGCGTGGACAACGTCTTCGATCTCGAGTGGGCGCCCGGCGTGAAGTACGGCGCGGTCAGGCAGCAGGAGGAAGTCGAGCAGTCGAAGTACGTCTTCGGGCAGGTAGAACAGCCAGCCGGCGAGTTTACGGCATTTCACCGGGAGCTCTTCAATCGATACCACGCGTTCACGCTGGTGCTGTTGGATTCGCACCTCGTGCTGCCGGCGCTGGATTACTGCTTGAAGTGCTCGCATGTGTTCAACGTGCTGGATGCCAGCAGTGGCGTCGGTGTCACGGAGCGAACGGCCTACATCCTCCGCGTGCGGCAGCTGGCGGTGGCGATCGCCAAGGCCTACATCGGCGGCGGCGAAGGCGAGGAGGACGAGTCGGACGAGTGACCCTGTTGTGCCGCCAGCTGGCAGCGGTGGCCCCACGGATTCCATGGCCCAAGAACTGCTGATCGAGATCGGATGCGAGGAGATGCCGGCCTCGTGGCTGCCCGGCCTCACACGCGAGCTGGCGCACTGCCTGGACACGCGCCTCGCGGAGGCACGCCTGCCCGCGGATGGACCGGCGGTTGCGTACGCGACGCCGCGCCGACTCGTCGTCACCGTGCCGCAGCTGGCCGAGCGTCAGGACGACCTCGAGGAGGTCGTGATCGGCCCACCCGTGTCGGCAGCGCGCGCCGCGGATGGGTCGCCAACGAAGGCGGCTACCGGATTCGCGCGGAAGCACGGCGCCGATGTATCCGCCTTGATCGAGGTCGACACGCCGAAGGGCCGCTACCTGGCGTACCGACGACATCAGATCGGCGCCGCGGCAGTCGACGTGCTGCCTGCGGTCCTGGCCGCGACGCTGCGGAATCTCAGCTTTCCGAAGCCGATGCAGTGGGATGCGAAGCTCGATGATGGCCGGGGTGCGCTGCCATTCGGCCGGCCCATTCGATGGATCGTCTTTCTGTTCGGTGGCGACGTCGTGCCGTTCGTCATCGAGCGGACGGCGTCGGCGGCCGGCTCGAGCGTCGAGGAGGTCCGCGCCTCGAACCTCACCTATGGGCACCGGTTCCTCGGCGAGGCACCCGGCACGCCGGTCGCGGTCGAGTCGTTCGATGACTATCGCGCGAAGCTGGCTGAGCGCTTCGTCGTGTTGGAGCGAGACGTTCGGATGACCCGCATTCGCGAGGCGCTGGCGGCGGGCGCGGAAGCGTGCGCGGGAACGGTGGCCCTCGAGTCGCCGCGGCTCGCCGCGCTGCTCGTGGAGGTTCCGGATCTCGTCGAGTTTCCAACGGTCGTGGTGGGTGCGTTTGCCGAGGAATTCCTGGAACTGCCCGCGGAGGTGCTGGAGACGACGATGATCCACCACCAGCATTTCTTTCCCGTGTCCGGGCGGCAGCACAGATTGTCTCCGAGGTTCCTGGCGGTGACCAACACGGCGGCGGGGAACGCCGAGCGCGTGTCGCGCAATGCCGGGCGGGTGCTGGCGGCGCGGCTGCGCGACGCCAGGTTTTTCTGGCAGGCGGACCGCAAGATGCCGCTCGAGTCCAGGCTCGGGCGATTGGACACCGTGTTGTTCCACAAGCGGCTGGGCAGCTACCGTGAAAAAGCGGTCCGCATAGAGGCGCTCGCCGGCTGGATCGCCCGTGAGGCCTTCGATCGCGAGGATGCGGCGGCCGACGCGCAGTCGGCCGCCCGGCTGGCGAAAGCCGATCTGACCACCGGCATGGTCGGTGAGTTCGCCGAACTGCAGGGGATCATGGGTGGGATCTACGCCCGCGAGCAGCAGCTGCCAGAGGCCATCTGGAAGGCGGTCTATCATCACTACCTGCCGCTCGGGGTCGAGCGATCTGCGCCACCGGCGCCCGCTGAATTGGGGGCGGGCGCGATTACCTGGGCGGCGGTGGCGCTTGCCGACAAGCTGGATACGATCGTCGGCCTGTTCAGCGCAGGCGAGCGGTCGACCGGGTCGCGCGATCCGTTTGGGCTCCGCCGGCACGCGCATGGCGTGTTCAAGATCCTGATCGACCTGCCAGAGCTGACCGGCTTGACCGTGCGGCCCACGTACTCGGAGCTACTGAAGGCCGCCGAGACGAGGATCGGAAAGCAGTCTTTCGAGTTTCACATGGCGCTGCAGGCATTCATGCTGGAGCGTTTGCAGTACGTGCTCGAGCAGCGGGGCCATGACATTCGGAACGTGCGAGCCGTGACGAGCGCCATGGGAACGCGGGTCAGGCCGCTCGAGGCGCTTCGCAAGCTCGAGGTGCTGCCCGAGTTCACCGAGTCGGCCGATTTCAGACAGCTGGCGGTGGCGTTCAAGCGCGTCCGCAACATTGCGCGCGAGCTTCCCGATGTCGACTTCCACCTGGCGGAGCAGACCGGGCCAGAGCTGGGAATCCTCTTGAAGGAGGACGCGGAGGAACAGCTACTGAAGGAGATCGAGGTCCGCCGCCCAGTGATCGACGGCGTGATCGCGACGGGCAGCGACTTTCGTCGTGGCTTCGCCGAAGCGGCCAAATTCGGACCGTCCGTCGATCGCTTCTTTACGGACGTGTTCGTCATGGTGGATGATCCCAGTCTGCGCGTGGCCCGGCTACGGCTGATGAAGCAGCTGGAGCAGTTGATCCTGCGGCTGGCCGACATCTCCGAGATCGTCGCCGAGCCGGACGGATAGCTCGTACTACGGGCTGGGAACATGAATCGGAGTCAGTGAGTTAGATGGCGAAGCGGGCACGGACAGGGTCGGCAACGCGGCGCTCCGCGAAGCGCGCGACGCGGAGGACGAGCGGTGGGCGCACGCGCGCCCGGCGGACAGCCCCACGTCGCGCCAAGCACGTGTACTTCTTCGGGAAAGGCAAAGCCGAGGGGCATCGGGGCATGCGCGACGTGCTCGGCGGCAAGGGGGCCGGTCTGGCCGAGATGACGAACGCGGGGCTGCCGGTCCCGCCCGGTTTCACGATCTCGACAGACGTGTGCGGGCTCTACGAGGCTCGCGGGGGAGAGATCCCTCCGGCGATCGACCGCGAGATGATCGAGCAGCTGGCTCGTCTCGAACGGGCCGCCGGTGTCGAGCTGGGATCCACCGAGAATCCCTTGCTGGTGTCGGTCCGTTCCGGCGCGAAGTTTTCGATGCCAGGCATGATGGACACCATCCTGAACCTCGGCTTGAACGACGACGCCGTGGAAGGGCTGAAGCGAAAAACTGGGAACGGCCGCTTCGCCGCCGACAGCTACCGGCGGTTCATCCAGATGTTCGGCAACGTCGTGCTCGATGTGCCCAAGGCTGCGTTTGACAGCGTGCTCGAGAGGGTTAAACGCGAGGAGCACGCACGCACGGACACGGATCTCAGTGAACAGTCGCTGCGGACCGTGATCGATCGCTACAAGAGTCTCATCAGGCGGCAGACTGGGCAGGCCTTTCCGCAAGACCCGCACGACCAGTTGCGCATGGCGCGCGACGCCGTCTTTCGTTCCTGGCACAACCCGCGCGCGACCGAGTACCGGCGTATCTACAACATTCCGGATCATATCGGCACCGCGGTGAACGTGCAATTGATGGTGTTCGGAAACAGCGGCGATCGATCGGCGACCGGCGTTGGTTTCACGCGGAATCCCGCGACCGGTGCGAAAGAGTTCTACGGTGAGTTCCTCATGAACGCGCAGGGCGAAGACGTCGTCGCCGGCATCCGGACGCCTCAACCGATCGCTGAGCTCGAGCGAGTGATGCCGCGCGCCTACGCGCAGCTGCGCCAGATCACATCACGCCTGGAGCGGTACTACCGGGACGTGCAGGATTTCGAGTTCACGATCCAGGACGACGAGCTCTTCATGCTGCAGACGCGCAGCGGTAAGCGGACCGGCTACGCTGCAGTCGTCATTGCGACCGACCTGGTCGCCGAGCGCCGGATCTCGTCGAGGGACGCGGTGTTACTTGTCGATCCCGAATCGTTGAGCCAGCTACTCGCGCCGATGTTCGAGCCGAAAGCCTGGGCAGCCCTGCCGCCTGTGACCACTGGGCTTCCCGCGTCACCCGGGGCGGCGTCGGGACATGTCGTCTTCACGGCCGACGACGCCGTGGCCTGGGCCCGCGAGGGAAAGCCGACGCTGCTGGTTCGCAAGGAGACGGTGCCGGACGACATCCACGGCATGTACGCTGCGCAGGGTGTGCTCACGGCCACCGGCGGGATGACGTCCCATGCCGCGGTCGTTGGGCGGCAGATGGGCAAGCCGTCGGTCGTCGGCGCCGGAGACCTCGAGATCGACGAAGCGCGTCGCCGGTTCGAGGTCGACGGCAATACGGTGGCCGAAGGGGAGTACCTCTCGTTCGATGGTCTGACGGGCGAGGTCAAGCTGGGCCAGGTGGCGACGCAGCCGAGCGAGATCCTGCAGGTGGTGACGGGCGAGCTCGATCGCAAGCGGTCCGACATCTATCAGCGATTCGAGCGCCTGCTGGGATGGGCCGACAAGCACCGTCGCCTCGGCGTCAGGGCGAATGCCGACTTGGCCGACCACGCGTCGGTCGCGCTGGCGTTCGGCGCCGAGGGCATCGGCCTCTGCCGCACCGAGCACATGTTCTTCGGTGACGGGCGGATTCCGATCGTGCAGCGGATGATCATGGCCGACAACGAGGCGGACCGCCGCGCCGCCCTCGACGAGCTGCTGCCGCTCCAGCGGGAGGATTTCTACGGCGTCTTCAAGGTGATGGCGGGGCGTCCGGTCACAATCCGGCTGATCGACCCGCCGCTACACGAGTTCCTGCCCAAGCGTGAGGATCTGATGGTCGAGATTGCCGTCGCCGAGGCGCGCGGCGATCGGCAGGGGAATGTCGAGGCGCAGCGCAAGGTGCTCCGGCGGGTCGAGCAGTTGCATGAGTTCAACCCCATGCTGGGCCTTCGCGGGGTCCGGCTCGGCATCACGTATCCGGAAATCACGGAAATGCAGACGCGCGCGATCATCGAGGCGGCGTGCCGCCTCAAGAAGGAGCGCGTCAAGGTCATCCCTGAGATCATGATTCCGCTGGTCGGCGACGTGCGCGAGTTCCGCGACCAGAAAGCGGTCGTCGACCGCGTCGCGGCCGAGACGATGCAGGCGCAGGGCGTCACGGTCAGGTATCTCGTGGGGACGATGGTCGAGGTGCCGCGCGGCGCCGTGACGGCCGACGAGATTGCCGCGGAGGCGGAGTTCTTTTCCTTCGGCACGAACGACCTCACGCAGATGGGCTACGGGTTCTCCCGCGACGACGCCGGCCGGTTTCTCCGGGTGTACCGCGAGCGGAAGATCATGGACCGCGACCCGTTCCAGTCGATCGATACGGTTGGCATCGGTGAGCTGGTCCGGATGGGCGTCGAGCGAGGCCGCCGCACGCGGCCCGACTTGAAGCTGGGCATCTGCGGCGAGCACGGCGGCGACGCGGCGTCGGTACATTTCTTCGATGAGGTCGGGCTGGACTACGTCAGCGCGTCGCCGTTCCGCCTGCCCGTCGCGCGCCTCGCGGCGGCCCAGGCCGCGCTGCGCGCCAGGTCCTGATCCGGCACCACGAGCTGCTAGGCGTCATGGCGAAGATCGTTCGTCTGTCGACCGAGTTGGCCAACCAGATCGCCGCTGGGGAAGTCGTCGAGCGTCCTGCCTCGGTTGTCAAGGAACTGGTCGAGAACGCGATCGACGCGGGTGCCTGCCGCATCAACGTGACGACCGAGATGGGCGGGAAGAGGCTCGTCCGGGTCGAGGACGATGGGGAGGGGATGACACCGGACGACGCGGCGCTGGCGCTGGAACGCCACGCGACCAGCAAGCTCGCCACCGAGGGTGACCTGGCGGCCATTCGGACGCTTGGGTTTCGCGGCGAGGCGCTGCCGAGCGTCGCGTCGGTCTGCCACCTGACGCTGCGCACACGGGCACGGGGGCAAGACGAGGGGACCCAGATCCAGGTCAACGGCGGCGTGACAGCGTCGGTGCGAGCGGTTGGGGCGCCGGAGGGGACGCTGGTCGACGTCGGTGACTTGTTCTACAACCTGCCGGCCCGGCGAAAGTTCCTGAAGTCCGACGCCGCCGAATCGGCGCGGGTCTCCAAGCTGGTCACGCAGTTGGCGCTGGGCTATCCCGAGGTTGGGTTCACGCTGACCTCCGCCGCCCGCAAGGTCATCCAATGCGCCCCGGCGGAATCGTTCGCTGAGCGGTTCTATCAGCTCTACGGAGATCGGCCGGATCTGATCGAGGTGCGGAAGGAGGCGGCCGGGCTGCGCATCAGCGGATACATTGCGGCGCTGGCTGAGCACGGGGCCACCCGCGGCCCGCAGAACATCTACGTGAACCGCCGTGTCGTCAAGGATCGGACGATCGCACACGCCATTCTCGATGCCTACAGCCGGGCCACCATCAAGGAGCGAAGTCCCGAAGTCCACCTGTTCATCGAGCTGCCGCCAGATCGCGTCGACGTCAATGTGCACCCGACGAAGGTGGAGGTGCGGTTTCTCGAGCAGTCAGTGGTGCACGAGGTGCTCCGCCGGGCCATCGGCGAGGCACTGGGCGAAGGTGGCGCGCCCGACCTGTTGTTGCGTGCGGTGTCGGCGCATCCGAGCGGTCCAGCGGCGCGCTCAATTCCGGGAGTCATGGCCGGCGCATCGATTCCCAGCCGATGGACGGCGGTGACGGCCGCGTTCGTCCGTGAGCGCAGTGCGGCCGGAGTGCCGCCGGAGGCCGCGTCGGTGGAGCGAGGTGCGCCGGCGTTGCGCGACGACGCGGCCGTCTGGCCGATGATCGCGCTCGGGCAGTTTCGCGACACGTTCATCATCGCCGTGGATGACGAAGGGATCGTCATCGTCGATCAGCACGTGGCCCACGAGCGCGTGCTGTTCGAGCAGGTCATGGATCGGCTGACCGCTGGTCGCCTGGAGAGCCAGCGCCTGCTGGAACCGATGCTGGTGGAACTGTCGGCGAGTCAGCGCCAGTCGCTGGTCGCCCACGCCGAGGCGCTCGATCGCCTCGGATTCGAAGTCGAACCCTTCGGCGGATCGAGCGTCCGGGTCGCTGCGGTGCCCATGCTGCTCGACCGGATCGCCTGCGAAGCCGCGATCCGAGCGCTGGCCGAGGATCTCGACGGCTTCGATGCTGGACAGCGCGTGGAGACCGCGTTGCGGCAGATCGCCGCGACGACGGCCTGCCACGCGGCGGTCAAGGCGAATGATGCACTGACACCAGACAAGATGCGCTACATCCTGGATGAGCTGGGGCGCACCGCCTACTCGACCGTCTGCCCCCACGGTCGTCCGGTCCTGCTGCGTATGGGGCGGCGCGACATCGAACGGAGCTTCCAGCGACCGTGATGCGATGGATGCTCTACTACGTCGGCCGCTTCCTGCAACTCCTCGGCATGTCAACCCTGCTGTTCGCCATCGTCGATGCCGGCTCGCTGGGGCCGAGCCCACAGATCTTCGGAGGCGGAATCGCCGCGTTCGTCCTCGGCTGGCTCTTGATCCGGCCCGTCGCGCGCGTGTGACTCAGGCTCTGGGCTCCCGGCTCTCGGGAGTGACCTCTGCTCTTGCCGAAAGCCGAGAGCCCTACGGCTTCTCACTCTGCTGTTTGAGCTTCTCCCGCTCGGCCATTCGTTGGCCGACCTCGCCCTGACGCGCTGATCGCATCGCTGCAAGGCTCGGGAAATGCGGAGTGCGACATCGCTGGAATGCCCACGAAACCTGCGCTCCAACGCTCCGCATAATCGTCGAACGTCCGCGGGCGCATGCGATCGGCGAGGGGAGATGGCGCGGCGGCCTCGCCGGCGCCTGCCTCCACGAAGAGTTCACCCGGTTTCACGGCCCCCCTGAACGGCGCCAGAGGAATGGGTGTCGGCGTGCCGCTGCCGGAACGCTCCGTACACGATGAGCGCGGCGGCGGTCGCGACGTTCAGCGACTCAACGCCACCCTGCATGGGGATCGACAGCGCGCGGTCGGCCGCCGTCACGAGCTCCCCGGTCAATCCGGCGCCCTCGCCGCCAAGGATCACCAACGTCGGTGCGGTCAGGTCGCACTGGTCCAGAGGGGTGCCATCGCGGGCCGTCGCGGCGACGACCGCCAGCCCGCGATCGCGGGCCTGGGCGATCAGCGCCAGCGGGTCCACCTGCATGACGACCGGCATGCGGAACGTACTGCCCATCGCGCCGCGTAGGGCCTTCCATCCGTACGGATCGGCCGTCATCCCGCTCGCCACGATGCCGGTCGCACCGCCGGCCTCCGCCGCCCGAATCACCGCGCCGACGTTACCCGGGTTCTGCAGGTTGGACAGGCCCAGCACGAGCTGCGGTGGGCACGCCAGCGCGGCGTCGAGCGATACGGCCGGCCGCTCGACCAGCGCGACGATTCCCGAAGGAGTGTCGACCGGGCTAAGCGCATCCATGACCGGGTCCGTGACGCTGATGAGACGTGCGCCGTCGTCGTCGAGGGCGGTTGACAGCATCGCCAGGGCCGGATCGCGCTCGAGACGCGACGCGGCGACGGCGACCGTGTCGAAGGCGAGTCCGGCGCGGCGCCCCGCTTCGACCAGGCGCGGACCGTCGAGCATGATGCGGTCGTGCGTCATGGCCTGCCCGGCCGCGACGGCGCGAAAGTGACTCACGACGGTGTTCCGGCGGCTGGAGATCTGTTCCACGTCAATCGGTGACGGGCCGACCCTGGCGAACTGTCGGAGCGTGGCGATACTACTTGCCTGCTTTTCGAATCACTCAGAGGTACCCCATGAGCCCTGAATGAACGCCACGATTTTCTTCACACCAGGGTCAGCGGCGTCTGACATCTTCGTCAGCACGCTCCCGTGATCTCTGTCGGCAACCTGGAGCGTCTCGACCTTCCGTGTCCCGGCGGCGTGAAGCTCCGTCTTGAGCTGCTCAATCCCCTGTTTGCGCCAATCGTCATCCCCGTGGGCATAGATCATCAGCATGGGTGGTTTATCCGAACCGATGTACGGCTTCACCGATGCTTGGAGCCACACCTTCTCGTCTGTACCCCACACCGTCTTGGGACGGTCCTTGGCGACTTTTTCGACGTAGAGAAACGGGCTGATGGGCACGGTCCCGCGAATCGCGGACAGCTCGAGATTGTGCGCACGCAGATACGACGGATCCAACCCCATTAAGGCGGCCAAATAGGCACCGGCCGAATGCCCACCGACGTAGACGCGACTCGGGTCCCCCCCGTACGACGCGATGTTCCTGATCGTCCAGGCAACGGCTGCCGTTGCATCCTCCATGTGGGCAGGGTGCATCACGCCAGGTGACAGGCGGTAGTTGGCGCTCACGACCCCAATGCCGTGCGAGACGAGCGATGCCGCTAGACCTTCACCGCTGCTCTTACCGCCCCTCTGCAACCCTCCTCCGTGAAAGAACACCAGTATCTGTGCATCGGATGCACCGGCCGGCATGAAGACGTCTAGCGTGTCCTTGTTCTCGGCATAGTCGACGCCATCTATGTAATCTACGTCTCTCTGAACGACGGGATCTTGTGCCATCACCGAGGCGGCGATTTCGACACAGATGACCGAAAGGCTGACCACCAACAACGACCGCAACGACCGCTTTAATGTCGGCATGAATCCCTCACCTCTCATTCGCAGCTTCTGCGGCGACCTTCTCTTGGGCGCGGACCACCGCCCAGATGTTTGAAGCTCGCTGGACAGTGACACTCTAACCCCCGTGGATGGGCGAATGAAACCAAGCAGGGGGTCACCGTGAGGGAAGGCAATCCTCACGATCGAGAGCTCGCACGCAGTTTCCGCCACGTCAACTGGCCGGTAATGCGCCCTTCGGCGTTCTTGATGGACAGCGTCAACAGATCACCGTCGAACTCGTAGTAGCGCACTCTTCCCACACCGACCAGTTCGGGCCGTAATGGCGAGCCCACCACGTGATGGGTGACAGTCCCTTCGTTGACATCGATCTCGGCAACGCCGAAGTAGGAGAAACCGCCGACCGTCCGCTCGTCACTCGACGCTTCGGCTTGCTGTGGTAGGTCGCGGGGCATGCCGATCGCCGACATGTTGCCGTGGGCGTCGTACAGGATCCGAGCCACGTAGTCGCGCGGAACGACCTCGCCGACCGATGGAAACGACTCGAACTTCATCAGCTCGTAATTGCCCACGAACATCTGCCGTACCGCATCGACCGAGTCGGTCCGCTGCGCGGACGCCCGATGGCCAGCCAGTGACATGATCACGATGAGCAGTATGGCCAGCGTCAACACGGTTCGTCCCATGAGTTTCATCGCGGCTCCTTCAGGTGGGCGGCGGGGCCCCTTCTTCAACATGCTCGGCTGCCGTTGATTGTAATCCATCTCTAGCAGGCTGCTGAAGAACCCGGGTATCGGGCTGTTTTCTTAAGCATCATGCGGGTAACGACCGCCCGACGACCGTGCGCACGGGTGTGCGCTGACCCCGATGAGGGGGCCGGCGACACGCGCGGCCGGCGAGCAGGGACACGTCGCCTCCAGATTCCGCAGGCGGACCAAGTTATAGGCCGTGGCGGCGAAAGTGAGCTGCCACTCGACGAGTGGGACGCCGCGAGGCCGGAGCTTGCGCAAACCACCGACGGTCTGCCTCCACCCAAAGACCTGTTCCACGAGTTTTCGTTTCCGCTGACTCACGTGAGAACCCGCATGCCGGGTGGGCCGACCATCAATCGCCCGCCAGCGGACCTTCTGCGCCACGTGGGGCGTGACGTCCCGGACGCGGACATCGGCGACGAAGCTCGCCACATCGTAGCCCTTGTCTGCTCCGACCGTGCTGCCCGGCGGCGCGCTGGCCTCCAGCAACAGTGCCGCCGCCTCGCGTTCGGCGGTCCCCGTCGCGTGGGTCGCACAGACGTTGGCGACGAGCCCCTGCCGATTATCCAACAGCACGTGGCCCAGAGACGCCAGCTTCGCCTCCTTCCCTTGGCCCTTCCGATGCAGCATCGCCGCCGGATCAGTCGTCGACTGGTGCGTGTCGTTGCGCCGCCGCTCGCCGTGGAAGTCGACCGTGGGATTCCCGGGGTCATCGGGGGGCGCGCGCGGCGCGGCGTCCCGGCATCGGAAGCTCTTCAGGCTGGCCCAGGCTTCCAACTGCGTCCCGTCCACCGTGAAATGCTCGTCCGAGAGCAGACCGGCCGCCCGGGCGTGGGCCTGGACCGCATCAACGAAGGCGGCCGCGCCATCCCCCGCCAGCAGCCGGTCACGATTCTTGGTAAACGTCGTGGGATGCCAGACCGGGTCGTCCATATGCAAGCCGACGAACCAGCGGAACAGCAGGTTGTCGTTGAGCTCTTCCAGCAGCAGCCGTTCGCTCCGGATCGTGTACAGCACCTGCAGCAACAGGGCCCGCAACAATGGCTCAGGCGGGATCGACGGACGTCCCGTCTTGGCGTACAGGCCGGCGAACCTGCGCGACATCGTCTTCAGCGCGTGATCCGTCAGCGCGCGGACCGCGCGGAGCGGAGGATCGGCCGGCACGCGCTGTTCCGGCGACCGGTAACTGAACATGTGATGGGTCTGCTCATCGTGTCCGCGCATGAGGTGGCTCCCTTCAGCAATATTGGGAGCATGGGAGTACGCCGGGATCGATCTGTCGATCCCATTCCATGGACTTTTTCAGCAGCCTGCTAGGCCTCATCGGCGTGCCGATCGCGGCGGCCGCCCAATCCGCTGCGCCACGCCCGGTCACCAGCCATATTGACGGGGTCCTGCCCGCACAGGCCGCCCAGGCGGTCATCGCCGACACCTGCCTGCGTTGCCACAACGACCAGGCGAGGCGCGGAAACCTTTCTCGCAACCTGGGGCGGCTTTTCTACGAAGCGGTCGTCATCGACGGCGCGCGCCGCATTGATGGGCTGGCCGGTGTGGCCTCCATGCGCACGGACTTTGATCCTGGAAGCGTGCGAGCCGGCATGATGCTACGCCGGCCGGGCGCGACGCCCTCACCGAGCCTCGTACATCGACAGTGATGCCGGGTCGCAAGGTGAATTCAACTGGTCGTCGCAACACCTCGATGATGAGGTGCTGCGATGCAGGAACGGAGACGGAGAAGGTCAGACCGGGCGGCACCCGTCGACCTGCCCCGCTGCGTTCGCCGCGTGGCCGAGCCGCCGGTAGCGGGGCGTGCAGAGAGCAGCAACGGTTCTGGAAGGCGATCACGCCGGGGGCTGTCGAGTGAGGATGCCGCAGTGTCCTGCGGCGTGTCGCCGCCCGTGGGTCACTGTCGTTGGTTCCGTGAGGGCGGTGCAAGACCTATGCCGCCGATCAGCTTGGCGCCCCGACAGCTCGCTCCCTGTCCTTCGCGGCCAGCGGGAAGAGATCGCGATCCGAGAGCTCAGCCGCCGGGGATGCGCGACATTGCCCGTCGGCTCCGAGAGAGCAACCGTCGACTGTCACGCGGTGAGCTGCGTCGCAACGCGCGACTCGGAGCGGCGGTCTGGCGTATCGGGCGTCGACTGCGCAGTGGCACCCGACGGACGTGCCAAGCGCCCGAAGATCCACAAGCTTCCCGCGAACTGATCGGCTCAGGAGCTACGTGCAGGACCACCTCGCGTGCACGGTCCATGGCTGAGGACGGGACGCCCGCGCCTGGCCCAACACGTGGGCTCCTGGAGCGGCCGACGTCATGGCCGCCGCCAGGACCGACATTGGGCGAGATCGTGCAGCCCGCAGCAGATCGACCATTTCGGCTCGACGGCGATCCGAGTAGCGCTGCGATCGACATCGATGAGGGTCTCGCACGCGGCGGATTTACCAAGCGGCTGTCAACATCCTGGGGCGGGGGGCACTGCTGCCGGTCGAGCTGACGGCGTGCTTGCGCATCGGATCGGGCGCTACGCGTTCATCAGACAGCTCGCCGGACCGTGGTCGCGGCAAGGAGTTTGATGGGCTCGCCGCACGATCATGATCAGCTGAGCGGCCCGCACGAGGCCATCGACCGACGGTTCCTGGACACTGGGAAGGCGACCAGATCATCGGACTTGGCACCTGCGCGACTCGGCACATTGGTCGAACGCCCACCCGATTCACGATGCTGCAACCGGCGTGTCTCGCATGACCGCCGAGCCGACTCAGGGTCAAGAACGGTCACCTGCTCTTGCCCGGCGGCGCCAGGCGTCCGCGATGCTCGGCTCGCGCTCGGGAGATCATCACGAGTCGGTCGCGACCCAGGCCTACCGCGCGGCCGATGGCACAGCACGCCCAACTGCGTATCGACACTGGGCTGCACGTCTTCTTCTGCGACCCCCGCAGTCCGTGGCAGCGCGGCACGAACGAGAACACCAACGGCCTGCTGCGCCAGTACTTCCCCAAAGGGACTGACCTCCATAGGCATCGTGCGAGCGACATTGCTGCTGTCGCGGCCACACTCAACCGCCGACCGCGGAAGACTCTCGGTTGGAGAACGCCATCCGAAGCCTTCAACGAACTGCTACTCTCACACCAGTGAGGACGTGTTGCGACGACCCCTTGAAACCGGCCAATATCTCTCGATGCGGTACACGGATCGCCTCGTGGACGCCGGCATCGCGCCGTCGGTCGGCAGCCAAGGCGATGCCTATGACAATGCCCTCGCCGAATCGGTGATCGGCTTGTACAAGACGGAGGTGATTCGACGGAAGGGCCCGTGGCGCACCCTCGAGGCCGTGGAGTTCGCCACCTTGACGTGGGTGGACTGGTTCAACACACGACGACTGTTGGGGCCGCTCGGGGACATTCCACCAGCAGAGTTCGAGGCGCAGTACTATGAGCAGGCTGAGGTGGCCTGATTCAACGAATTCGGTCTCCGAGAAACCCGGTACGATTCAACACCGTCCCGAGTTGGTTCGCTGCCATGTGCGCAAGGCTGCGCTGTTCCTTGACGGGCGACTCCGCGATGGCGTCAATGACCGGCAACTCGACCCGCTCGTTGTTGCTCCGGCCCACGCCGAAGCTGATGCGCCGCCAGATTTCGGTCATGAACCGCGGCACCATCGACTTCGCGTCCTCGTAGCGGATGTCGGTCTTGGCCGCCATGTTCCCGCACGCTATGTCGTAGCCCACGCCAGACGGTGAAACGTGATACTCGTAGGCTACGACGCCACCAATCGGTTGGCTGTAGCCGGGGTGATGGTCAGCGCACAGCACGCCCCACAGCTCTTGGCCCTCGCGCTGTTCCGCGCCAGCCAGACACGTGTCAAGCTGCGTCTTGCTGCGCGCATCCACAGTTCCAAACGTGGTGACCTTCATATCCCCTCCTCCGTCGCCGGCCGGACTGGTGCCTCTGGGTAGGTGCCGACCAGGGCGCGCGCTGTGGAGTTGACGTCCACGTCGGCCCGGCGCGCGTCGTCCGGCCGCTCGCCGTAGAACTCCTCGACTGCGTCACCAAGCTTGCGCGGCGCCAGCACCGGCTGCCGAAAGCCGAACACGATATACGCAATGGCGGTGGTCGGGTTCCCCTTCCGCAGGGCCGGGCGAAACCTCCATTGTCGAGCGGCCTGGATCGCCGCCCGATCGAAGCCGGCGCCAGAACGGAGAATGGTTGTCTCCTGGACCGTTCCATCCCCGTCCACCGCTACCTCCATCAAGACGATTCCTCCGAACAACGCTCGGGGTGGATACAACGGCACGGCGATCACAATCGGGAAGGGCACGTCCTGTGACGCCGGCCTGACGTCCTGCGGCGGCTGTCCCGGCCTCGGCACATTCCGAAGAGTCGGAGGGCGAAAAATCGCAGCCACCAGCACCCTGGACTCTACCGGCTTCGATTGACCGTCCGCTTGAGTTTCCTCCGCTGGGCTGAACTGCCATGTGCGGACGACATCAATCACCGAACGAGTGAACGGTGGGGTGCTGCGAAGCTCGGTCAGGTCGGCTACCCGTCCGGTCGGACTGACGGTGACTTCAAGCAGCACCTGGCCCCCACCGAGGACCCGGCGAGGCTGGGCGGGCACGGCCTCGCTCATGAGGCGGGCGGCCTTGAAGTCCTCCTGGGAAATCAGTGGGGCCGAAAGAATGACGGCGGCGATGAGTGCGCGAACTTGGCAGGACGGCATACTGAAAAGTTCGCATGTTGGTGCGAACAAGGCAATCATGTCAGCAGGGCGGCTGATTGCACGTTGACAATAACGCGACCCTACGGTCAACCACGTGCAACCCGGACACGTGCCTAGCCGACACTGTGCCCAGTATAGACTCAGTGCTCAGGCTTGGATGCCCGCTGGGTAACCTCGAGAAACTGTAAAAGCAAGGAAGGAAGGCGCGTCATGGCGAAGATTACGATGGGACTGATTGGCGTTTCGGCGGTCGCATTTCCTCTTGCCAGTCGTCGTGAGCCTATTCACCGGTCCGATTCTAGGAATTGCTGCTGAAGGGTACTCCCAGACTTGTAGTAACTTGGCATTGATCGCCATCGCCCTGGCTGTCTCGGCGAATGGGAAACCAACGACGACCAGGAATCAACGATTGGAGAATGATCGTTCGTGAGGGCGTCTTCCCGCCCTTGTATCAACATCAACTTCGTCAACCAATTCCTTTGGGCACCGAGCTCAGCGTGTGAATCGTACCGGGTTTCTCGGAGACCGAATTCGTTGAATCAGGCCACCTCAGCCTGCTCATAGTACTGCGCCTCGAACTCTGCTGGTGGAATGTCCCCGAGCGGCCCCAACAGTCGTCGTGTGTTGAACCAGTCCACCCACGTCAAGGTGGCGAACTCCACGGCCTCGAGGGTGCGCCACGGGCCCTTCCGTCGAATCACCTCCGTCTTGTACAAGCCGATCACCGATTCGGCGAGGGCATTGTCATAGGCATCGCCTTGGCTGCCGACCGACGGCGCGATGCCGGCGTCCACGAGGCGATCCGTGTACCGCATCGAGAGATATTGCGACCCGGCATCACTGTGATGTACGAGGCCGGTGAGGGCGTCGCCCCGGCGGGCGTAGATCGCCTGCTCCAACGCATCCAGCACAAAGTCCGTGCGCATGGAGGCCGACACCCGCCAGCCCACAATGCGGCGCGCAAACACGTCGATGACGACCGCGATGTAGACAAAGCCGCCCCAGGTTGCGACGTACGTGAAATCGGAGACCCAGAGCTGATTCGGACGGGTGGCCACGAATCGGCGGTCAACGAGGTCCACCGGGCGACCGCCCTCACCTGCGGGGGTCGTGGTGACCCAGGCCCGGCCCCGGACGGCCCCGGCAAGGCCCATCGCGCGCATCAGGCGCGCCACGGTGCAGCGCGCCACGCGGACGCCGTCCCGCCGCAGCTGCTTCCAGACTTTCCGGGGGCCGTAGACCTGCTGGTGCGCGTCATAGACCCGCTGAATCTCGACGCGGAGCTGATCGTCGCGCTGCGCCCGTGCGGACCGGCGCGTCGGGTGTGTCCGCTGGTGCCGATGGCGATGATACGTCGACGGGGCGATCGGCAGCACGGCGCAGATCGGCTCGACCCCGAACACGGCGCGATGGTCGGCGATGAACTGGACCATCGTGGCTACGTCCTCCGGCGGTCGAGCTCCGCCTGGGCGAAATACGCGAACGCTTTCCGCAGGATCTCATTCGCCTGCTTCAGCTCACGGACCTCGCGCTCCAGCTCCTTCAACCGCTCCCGCTCGCTCGTCGTCAGGCCCGGCCGATGCCCAGCATCACGCTGCGCCTGCCGCACCCACTTCCGCAGCGTCTCCGCCGTGCAGCCGAGCTTCGGCGCCACCGACTGCAGCACCGCCCACTCTGAGGCGTGGGCCTCTCGGTGCTCCTCGACCATCCGGACGGCACGTTCGCGCACTTCCGGAGAAAACCGACTTGGACGTCCCATAGACCCCATCCTCCCAAGCAATGAGGTCTCCGAGAAACCCGGTACGATTCAGTGAGTCAGTTGCTGGGATACTCGTTCCCCGTAGGACTCCAATATGAGGAATCCGCCTTCGGACGGGTGAAGACGATCCTCTGCAACTGTGCCAGTCGGATCGACTCGACAGATGCTTGGACGCTTCTTGCAATCCCCAAGGCAGCAGAGGTCTCCGCCCATCCATCTTTGGGTCCTACGCTTGCAGCCCAGTATCACGAGATCGAACCGCCAAAGGATTTCGCACTTACGGCGTTCGGGTTTCACGCCGTAGCGACTGACACCAAGTAATTCTTTGAGACTATCGCTACAACTCCACTAGCAGGCTGCTGAAAAAGTCCATGGAATGGGATCGACAGATCGATCCCGGCGTACTCCCATGCTCCCAATATTGCTGAAGGGAGCCACCTCATGCGCGGACACGATGAGCAGACCCATCACATGTTCAGTTACCGGTCGCCGGAACAGCGCGTGCCGGCCGATCCTCCGCTCCGCGCGGTCCGCGCGCTGATGGATCACGCGCTGAAGACGATGTCGCGCAGGTTCGCCGGCCTGTACGCCAAGACGGGACGTCCGTCGATCCCGCCTGAGCCATTGTTGCGGGCCCTGTTGCTGCAGGTGCTGTACACGATCCGGAGCGAACGGCTGCTGCTGGAAGAGCTCAACGACAACCTGCTGTTCCGCTGGTTCGTCGGCTTGCATATGGACGACCCGGTCTGGCATCCCACGACGTTTACCAAGAATCGTGACCGGCTGCTGGCGGGGGATGGCGCGGCCGCCTTCCTGAAGAGCTTCCGATGCCGGGACGCCGCGCCGCGCGCGCCCCCCGATGACCCCGGGAATCCCACGGTCGACTTCCACGGCGAGCGGCGGCGCAACGACACGCACCAGTCGACGACTGATCCGGCGGCGATGCTGCATCGGAAGGGCCAAGGGAAGGAGGCGAAGCTGGCGTCTCTGGGCCACGTGCTGTTGGATAATCGGCAGGGGCTCGTCGCCAACGTCTGTGCGACCCACGCGACGGGGACCGCCGAACGCGAGGCGGCGGCACTGTTGCTGGAGGCCAGCGCGCCGCCGGGCAGCACGGTCGGAGCAGACAAGGGCTACGATGTGGCGAGCTTCGTCGCCGATGTCCGCGTCCGGGACGTCACGCCCCACGTGGCGCAGAAGGTCCGCTGGCGGGCGATTGATGGTCGGCCCACCCGGCATGCGGGTTCTCACGTGAGTCAGCGGAAACGAAAACTCGTGGAACAGGTCTTTGGGTGGAGGCAGACCGTCGGTGGTTTGCGCAAGCTCCGGCCTCGCGGCGTCCCACTCGTCGAGTGGCAGCTCACTTTCGCCGCCACGGCCTATAACTTGGTCCGCCTGCGGAATCTGGAGGCGACGTGTCCCTGCTCGCCGGCCGCGCGTGTCGCCGGCCCCCTCATCGGGGTCAGCGCACACCCGTGCGCACGGTCGTCGGGCGGTCGTTACCCGCATGATGCTTAAGAAAACAGCCCGATACCCGGGTTCTTCCGCAGCCTGCTAGACAGCAATGGTGCGGTGCGAACCACTGATCTACTCGAAGTCCTTCGGCAGGCTTTGCCTCATGCGGTCCAGCCTCCCACCGTTGATGACAGTTCGCAGCTCGTCCTGAACCCTCCGTACGACGCCGCAAACGTGTTGATCCCCATGAATAAATTGATCGCCACGTACGCAGCAGTCTTCTTCTTGAGCGAGCTGGTTCGCTATTATCCCGAGCGACTCGAACAACTCGACTCGCATGATTCCCTCCTCTCAATCGGTGGGAGACGCCGACCGCCGGCTTCCTCGTCGTGGTAGTGGTCAAGTAAACTTGACCACTACCCTCATCGTTGACAGGGCCGACGGCCTCGGATAGCCTACCTGGAGTCATGCAGTTTCGCCATCACCACACGCACCGGCATCACCACGGCTGTCCTCATCATCACGGCCGGCCGGCGGAGTTGCGTGTGTGAGGTAGATCGACAAGCGTTCTGATCAGGCCTGACCCCCGCGGCCTCGCCGAGCAATCGGCGAGGCCATTTTTTGTGCTCGACCGCGAGGAGCGTGCATGGATTTTTCGAAATTGGACGGCCTGATCCCGGCCGTCGTGCAGGATGCCGACAGCCACGAAGTGCTGATGGTCGGTTTCATGAACGAGGAAGCGTTGGCCCGGACGAGGGACACCGGCTTGGCCACCTTCTTCAGCCGCAGCCGAAACACGCTGTGGATGAAGGGGGAAACATCCGGAAACCGCCTCCAGGTGCAACGGGTCCTGAAGGATTGCGACGACGACACGGTGCTGCTGCGGGTCAAGCGTCTCGGCGACGGTAACGTTTGCCACACCGGAACTCGCAGCTGCTTCTTCCGCGACATCGACGACTCGTGACCCTCGAAAGGTACTCGGCCATGAACAAGCTTCGATTCGGTATTCCCAAGGGCTCGCTCCAGGAGGCGACGATCCAGCTCTTCGCGCAAGCGGGCTACACCGTGCAGCTGCGCGCGCGCTCGTACTTCCCCGCGATCGACGACCCCGAAATCGAGTGCATGCTGATCCGGGCGCAGGAGATGGCCCGCTACGTGGCCGGCGGCGTCCTCGATGCCGGCCTGACGGGGCAAGACTGGATCGCCGAGCATCACGCGGCGACCGGAGACGACGTGCGACCGATCGCCGATCTCATCTACGCCAAGCAGAGCTTCGGTAAGGTCCGGTGGGTGCTGGCCGTGCCGGAGGAGTCGAAGGTCCAGCGTCCGGAGGACCTCGACGGCAAGGTCGTCGCGACCGAGCTGATGCGGGCGACCGAGGCGTACTTCGAGCGCCTCGGGGTGCAGGTCCACGTAGAATTTTCTTGGGGTGCCACAGAGGTCAAGCCGCCCGTCCTCGCGGATGCCATCGTCGAGGCCACCGAAACGGGTTCGACGCTCCGCGCCAATCGTCTGCGGGTCGTCGACACGATCATGGAATCGAACACGCAGCTCATCGCCAACGCGGTCGCGGTGGGCGACCCGTGGAAACAGTCGAAGATCGACACGATCGCGCTCCTGCTACGCTCCGCGATCGCGGCGCAGGGCCACGTGGGCATCATGGTCAACGTGCTGAAGCAGGATCTCGATGATGTCCTGGGGTTACTGCCTGCGCTGCAGCGGCCGACGATCTCGCCACTGACCGATCCAGACTGGGTCGCCATCAACACGATCATCGAGAAACGGACGGTGCGGGAGTTCATTCCACGGCTACAGGCCGCCGGCGGCCACGGCATTGTCGAGTATCCGATCAACAAGATCGTCCTGTGAGCGACCGTATGCTGAAGATGCTCTCGTCGTCCGACGCACCAGCCATCGCGCGGCTGCTCGATCGCCGTCGAACGGCCGACCGCACAGTCGAGCGTCGCGTGGCACGCATCGTCAACGACGTCCGCCGCGTCGGCGACCGAGCGCTGCGCCGCTACGCCAGGCAGCTCGACGGGCTGCGCGGCCCGATCGAGGTGGGACCGGCCGAGATCGACCGCGCGGCACGAGCCGTGACGCCCAGCGTCCGCCGCGCGCTCGCGACCGCGGCGCGGAACATTCGCCGGGTGGCGCGGCGCCAGCGACCACAGAGCTGGCGGGAGACGGTGGCGCCAGGCGTCGTCATCGAACAGCGGGTGCGGCCGCTCGAACGGGTCGGCTGCTACGTACCGGCCGGCCGGCAGCCGCTGCCCTCGTCGCTCCTTATGACCGCCATCCCGGCAAAAATCGCCGGAGTGGCCGACGTCGTCGTCGCGTGTCCCCGTCCGGATGACGCGATCCTGGCGGCCGCCAAGGCAGCCGGGGTACGTTGCGTGTATCGGATGGGCGGCGCCCATGCCATCGCCGCGCTCGGCTACGGCACGCGATCGATCCCGCGCGTGGACAAAATCGTCGGCCCGGGCAACGCCTACGTGACGGCGGCCAAGGCCCGGGTTGCTGCCGTCTGTCTGATCGATTTTGTCGCGGGACCGACCGAACTCGTCATCCTGTCGGTGCGAGGGCGGCCCGACTGGATCGCTGTTGATCTCGTGGCGCAGGCCGAGCATGACCCGGAGGCGCGCGCGATTCTGATCACGACGAGCCGCCGGCTTGCCTTGGCGGTGGCCGAACGGACGACGGCGCGGGCGACGGTCTCGCCGATTGCACGTCGGGCCCTGGCCCGCAACGGCGCTATCGTCATCTGCCGGTCGATGCGGGAAGGCGCCGATCTGGTGAACCGGATCGCCCCCGAGCACCTGATGGTGGACCACGCGTCGGTGAGCGACCAGGCCTGGCGTGCCGGCACCACCTTCGTCGGTCCGTACGCGGCGCCAGCGGCCGGGGACTATGCGACCGGGTCGAACCACGTGCTGCCGACCGGCCGGGCGGCGAGCGGCCGCGGCGGCCTGAGCGTCAGCGATTTCGTCCACGTCTCGACCGTACAGCGCGTGTCGCGGAAGGGACTCCTCGGTCTGGCGTCCACCGTCATCACCCTGGCGGGCGCCGAGGGCCTGAGGGCGCACGCGGCGTCGGTCGAGGTCAGGATGTCATGAAGCCGGCGAGGTCGACACCGAAGCCGACGCCCACGCCGGCAGCCTCACCGCGCGGCCGCCGAGCCCGGATCACCCGTCGTACGCACGAGACCGATGTCGACGTTCGGCTCAACCTCGACGGGCGCGGACGCTACGAGATCACGACCGGTGTCCGGTTTCTCGATCACATGCTCGAACTCGTCGCCCGGCACGGCGTCTTCGATCTGTCGCTGGTGACCAGAGGTGATCTCGACGTCGATCAACACCACACGGTCGAGGACACCGGCCTCGCGCTCGGGCAGGCGGTGGCGAAGGCACTCGGGACGCGCAGAGGCATCAATCGCGCCGGCTACTTCGTCATGCCGATGGACGAGACCCTCGGGGTGGCGGCGATCGATCTGGGCGGCCGCCCGTACGCCGTCGTCGATCTCCGGCTGAACGTGAAGCGCGTCGGCGATCTCCAGGCGGAGCTGCTCGACGACTTCTTCCAGGCCTTCGCCGACGGCGCGCGTGCCAACGTGCACCTCAAGGTGCTCTACGGGCGCTCGAGCCATCACCAGGTCGAAGCGCTGTTCAAGGCGTTCGGTCGGGCCTTGCGCGTCGCCTGCGAGCGCGACCGCCGTCTGGCCGGGCGGCTGCCGAGCACCAAGGGACTGTTGTAGGGTCCTGGAGCGACCCGATGAGTATTGCCCTGATCGACTATGGCGCCGGCAACCTGACGTCGGTGCGCAAGGCGTTACAAACGCTCGGCGCCAAGGTGACCACGCCGATCGCGCCGGGGGCGCTCGCCGGCGCGACCGGCATCGTCGTGCCCGGCGTCGGGCACTTCGGCGCGACCCGCGCGCTCACCCTCGCGTGGCTCCCGGCCGTGCGGCAGGCGGTTGACGACGGCACCCCGATGCTGGGGATCTGTCTGGGCATGCAGTGGCTCTTCGACGGCAGCCTGGAAGCGCCGGATGTGCCCGGTCTCGGCGTCGTCGGCGGCCAGTGTACGCCGCTGGACGACATCGGACCGGGCGGGCCGGTCAAGGTGCCCCACGTCGGCTGGAACCGGCTCACCTTCTCGTCACCGTCGTGGCTGCTCCGGGGCGTGGACGACGGCGCCTATGTCTACTTCACGCATTCGTATGCCCCGCCGATCACGCCAGCCTGCGTCGCCGTCACCGAGCACGCCAACCGGTTCGCCAGCGTCGTCGAGCAGGATCACATCGGCGGCGTTCAGTTTCATCCGGAGAAATCCGGACAGGTGGGATTGACGATTCTTGGCAACTTCCTGCGTCGGACCGGTGCGCCGTGCTCGCCAAGCGCCTGATTGCCTGCCTCGACGTGCGGGACGGCGCCGTGGTCAAGGGCGTGCAGTTCGGGTCGCTGCGGCAGGCCGGCGGCCCGGCCGCCCTGGCTCGCCGGTACGACCGCGAGGGAATCGACGAGATCGTGATTCTCGACATCACCGCAACGATCGAGGGCCGGCGGGCGCTTGCCGAGACGATCGGAGCGGTGGCTCGCGTAATCTTTCTGCCGCTGGCGGTCGGCGGAGGCATCCGGACCGAGGACGACGCGATGGCGGCGTTCGACGCTGGCGCCGACAAGGTCAGCCTGAACACAGCCGCCCTGGACTACCCCGATCTCATGACGACGCTGGCGGCGCGCTACGGCACCCAGGCGGTCGTCGTGGCAATTGACGCAAAGCGCGAATCCGACCGGTTCACGGTCTACGCGCGCAGCGGACAGGCCCGCACGGGTCGCGACGCGGTGGACTGGGCGCGCGAGGCGACCGACCGCGGAGCGGGCGAGATCCTGCTGACATCGATCGACCGAGACGGCACGCGATCCGGCTTCGACTGTGAGTTGACCGCCGCGGTGTCGACGGCGGTCGGCATTCCGGTCATCGCCTCGGGTGGCGCAGGCACGTTTGATCACTTCGTCGAGGTCTTCACGAAGGGCCGGGCCGACGCGGCGCTCGCAGCGTCGATCTTTCACTACAAGGAGCACGCGGTGATGGATCTCAAGGATCACTTGAGGACACACGGGATTCCCGTGAGGCTTTCTCCTAACTCCTAACTCCTAACTAACTCCAATCTTCTGTCTCCTCGCCATGCTGATCCCCTCCATCGACCTGCAGAACGGTCAGATCGTCCAGCTCGTCCAGGGCGATCGGCTCGCTATCGCGAGTGACGACATCGACGGCTGGATCTCGCGCTTCGAACGATTCCCGACGGTCCAGGTGATCGACCTGGACGCCGCCAAACGGGTGGGAACAAACGATGGACTGGTCCGGCAGATCTGCCAGCGTCTGCCCTGTCGAATCGGCGGCGGCATCCGCACACGCGCGCACGCCGCGGCGCTCGTGGCCGCCGGGGCCGAGGCGGTCATCGTCGGATCGGCACTCTTTCGTGACGGCGCGCCCGACGTGGAATTCGCGCGGGCGCTTGCCGAAGACCTAGGCATCGAGCGAATTGTCGGCGCCGTGGACAGCCGGGGCGGTCGGGTCGTGACGCACGGCTGGCAGGCGACCGAAGCGGTGACGGCCGTCGATGCGGTGGGCGCCCTGGAATCCTGGTGCGGTGCCTTTCTCTATACGCACGTGGAGACCGAAGGGTTGATGGGCGGCATCGATGTTGCCGCTGTAATGGACGTCCGCCGCGCGACTTCGCGGAAGCTAAGCGCGGCAGGTGGCATCTCGACCAAGACGGAGATCGATCGGCTCGACGCGGCCGGCGTCGATGCGGTCGTCGGAATGGCGATCTACTCGGGCGTGCTCGACATCGAGTGACTCCGAACCGGCTGTTCGCGGCTTCCAGAGGACGTCGATCGCCCAGACCTCGTCCAGTTGTTCACCGCAGCCCAGGTCTTCGTCTGGAGCTGCGAAAACGTGTTCGCGGTAATGGTCCCCTGCGCGTCCCGCCGGGTCGCCATGATCCAGTTGACCAGCCAAGCCGCGATCGTGCTCTTCCCAATGCCGTGGCCCGAACTCACCGCCATCCGAATCGGCTCAACCGCCGTGTGCCCGTCGAACTTCCGGGCCTTGACATGCTCGCCCAGCCGGATCAGGAACTGCTTCTGCCACTCGTCGGGACCATCGAAGTGTTCTAGGGTCGTACGGGGCGCCTCCAGGGGTACATCGTCACGACGAAGCGATACGGGTCATCGTAGCAGCGCGCCACCTCGGTAGCTTCTTCGCTTTCGAGCTCGTGGAGCGCTTCGGCGCTGACGGCCACCTGCGTCATCCGGCCACCACCTCGCCCTCCAGCAGCTTCGCCGCCCACGCCCGCCCTTCCTCGAGGCGCTGGCGCCGCTCCTCGTAGGTCACCGTCACGTTCACGTCAATCTTGTCTCCGACCAGCTTGAAGTGCCGCGCCAAGAGGTCTAGCGCCTTCATCTTGTCCCAGGGACTCAGTTTATGAATCCGGTCGGTGTGCCCGTCGCCAGCTTCGGCGTTCTTAATAATCGTCTCCACCCGCGCCAGGACTGCCCCCTGCTCTTGCGTGAGCTCGTGCATCGGCTTCGGCGCACCGTCCGCACGGTAGAACCCCCGCATGTCCACGAACGCCACCCGTCCGAGTTCCCGCAGCACGTCCTCAGCGGTAAAATTCACCTTCCTGAGCTGCTCAGCCTGCTTGGCCGCGATGGCCGCCTTGATACTAGGTTTTACTAGGTTTGCTGGCCCTTGATAATTCGCCGTTTTCGCGCTGTAGCCAGCCCGGATCGCCGCCAGGGTCGCATTAAGATCGACCAAGTACTCAGCCACAAATCGCGTCTGCTTCGGGGTCAGTCCGTTCTTCGCCATCACGGCTATTCTCACCTAGCTGCACCCCACAACACCGCGCGTACCCGTATGAGCGCGTCCTCCGCCGCGCCAAATTCTCTTCGGCGTGAAGAGCTGCCCGCAGCCCTCACAAGGAACCCCCCTCCAAATGCGCACGTGCGCGTTTTCCCGCAACTTGTTCGTGAGGAACGACCCGAGGGCTGTCTGCGTCATCCCGCTCTCCTCAAGCTGCCTGGTCCGGCTGCTCTTTGCTCAGTACGCCCGCTCTTACAGCTCAGCGGAGGCATCAAAACTTCCTCCTTCACCCTGGCTTTACCCCACACCCAGACAGATGCATCCAGAAACGACGCGCCACATGGGCATCGCCTGTTCGTGTAAGTTGTTGAGTTCGGAAGGACCTACCGTGCTAGGCAGGCTGCTGAAAAAGTCCATGGAATGGGATCGACAGATCGATCCCGGCGTACTCCCATGCTCCCAATATTGCTGAAGGGAGCCACCTCATGCGCGGACACGATGAGCAGACCCATCACATGTTCAGTTACCGGTCGCCGGAACAGCGCGTGCCGGCCGATCCTCCGCTCCGCGCGGTCCGCGCGCTGACGGATCACGCGCTGAAGACGATGTCGCGCAGGTTCGCCGGCCTGTACGCCAAGACGGGACGTCCGTCGATCCCGCCTGAGCCATTGTTGCGGGCCCTGTTGCTGCAGGTGCTGTACACGATCCGGAGCGAACGGCTGCTGCTGGAAGAGCTCAACGACAACCTGCTGTTCCGCTGGTTCGTCGGCTTGCATATGGACGACCCGGTCTGGCATCCCACGACGTTTACCAAGAATCGTGACCGGCTGCTGGCGGGAGATGGCGCGGCCGCCTTCGTTGATGCGGTCCAGGCCCACGCCCGGGCGGCCGGTCTGCTCTCGGACGAGCATTTCACGGTGGACGGGACGCAGTTGGAAGCCTGGGCCAGCCTGAAGAGCTTCCGATGCCGGGACGCCGCGCCGCGCGCGCCCCCCGATGACCCCGGGAATCCCACGGTCGACTTCCACGGCGAGCGGCGGCGCAACGACACGCACCAGTCGACGACTGATCCGGCGGCGATGCTGCATCGGAAGGGCCAAGGGAAGGAGGCGAAGCTGGCGTCTCTGGGCCACGTGCTGTTGGATAATCGGCAGGGGCTCGTCGCCAACGTCTGTGCGACCCACGCGACGGGGACCGCCGAACGCGAGGCGGCGGCACTGTTGCTGGAGGCCAGCGCGCCGCCGGGCAGCACGGTCGGAGCAGACAAGGGCTACGATGTGGCGAGCTTCGTCGCCGATGTCCGCGTCCGGGACGTCACGCCCCACGTGGCGCAGAAGGTCCGCTGGCGGGCGATTGATGGTCGGCCCACCCGGCATGCGGGTTCTCACGTGAGTCAGCGGAAACGAAAACTCGTGGAACAGGTCTTTGGGTGGAGGCAGACCGTCGGTGGTTTGCGCAAGCTCCGGCCTCGCGGCGTCCCACTCGTCGAGTGGCAGCTCACTTTCGCCGCCACGGCCTATAACTTGGTCCGCCTGCGGAATCTGGAGGCGACGTGTCCCTGATCGCTGGCCGCGCGTGTCGCCGGCCCCCTCATCGGGGTCAGCGCACACCCGTGCGCACGGTCGTCGGGCGGTCGTTACCCGCATGATGCTTAAGAAAACAGCCCGATACCCGGGTTCTTCAGCAGCCTGCTAGACCGTGAGGACTGTAATGCAGGGACCGGATTCAAAATCCCGTGGGATCACATCCCGTGTGGGTTCGAGTCCCACCTTCGGCACCATATTTTCAACAGGTTAGACAGATCGGCCATCAGCGGTTGACCGCGCGTCCGTGGCCAGTGTGCCCGAAAGTGTGCCCACGGCGTCGTCAATCTTCGCGGCGGCGTCTCGCAGCGTACCCGCGTCCATGATCGCATAGCGGCGGTAGATAGATTCGGTCCTGTGGCCGACCATCGCCATCGCGGCAGACCGTGAGACGCCCACGCGTTCCAGGTTTCGGACTGTGGAACCGAGATGGAGCGTATGCCGCCCTCTATCATGCATGCGGCTGTGGAAGCGGCTCAACTCCACCCATACCGTGTGTGGCTCGGCTCGACGCCGGCCGCGAGGTGCGCCTCACGCATCCTGGCAATGTTGTCGCCGGCGAAGCCCGGAAACTCCAGAATGGTCTTCAGATCGTCCGAGATCCGAGACTCGTAGTCGGCCGGCACGGGGCGATAGGTCTCTGCTTGCCGCTCCGGATCCTCGATCGGCTCGATGCCATATAACCGGGCCGACGTCAGGCCCAGGATCTTGCGCTTGGCCGCGTCGGTCAGCTCAGGATAGCCGTACCGCTCGCGCAGCGCTTCGGGAATCTGGAACCGCCACAGCGCCTCGATCTGCCACTGCGGTGATCCGTACCAGACCGAATCCGAGCCGAAGACGATGCGGTCCTCTCCCATGTACGTGAGGAGCTGCCCGAGCAAGTGCGCCGCCACGGTCGGAAATGTGACGACCGACGAGGCCCACGTGGTGCCCAGCTCGGCGTAGACGTTGGGGAACGGCGCGACGAGCTGAGCATACTCGGTCGTCCACCTGATGTTCGTGACGCCGTCGCGCAGATCGCCCGAGCGCGCGTCCTCCAACGCGGCGCCCATAAACATCGACGGCTGGATGCACGCGTGGTAGGTGATGAAATTGAGATTGGGCCAGTCCCGGGCCGCCTTCAGCATGTCGCCGGGATGCCCGCGCTCGGGGTCGGGCGGACCGGGCGCCAGCCCCTTGTGCACGCAGATGTTCCTGAAGCCCGGTTTGGTCGCGCGCAGTCGTTGATAGTTCTTCTCGATCAGCTCGAACGTCGGATACGTGACCTCCTCGTCGTCGTGGCGCCACTGCCGCATCGGGCTATTGGCATGGCCGGCATGGCGATGATGGCGCCCGCGGTCTGGACGCCCGGCTATGCAGTCCTGATGTTCTTCATGTGGTGGATCATGAGGGTGGTGATGATGCTGCCCAGCGCGGCGCCGATGATCCTCTTGTTCGCGATGGTCAATCGCAAGCAGCGCGAAACCGGCCATCCCCATGTCGCGACGAGCCTCTTCGCGGTCGGCTATCTCGCCGCTTGGGCTGGCTTCAGCCTGGTCGCGGTGTTCCTGCAGTGGGGGTTCGAGCGGACCGGTATCCTTTCACCGATGCTCGTCTGACCAACGTGATCTTCGGCGACGTTCTGCTGCTCGCCGCGGGCGTTTACCAACTCACCCCGATTAAACATGCTTGTCTTCGCCAGTGCCGATCGCCGCTTGCATTCCTTAGCACCCATTGGCGGCGGGGCGCCCGTGGCGCGATAAGTATGGGTCTCGAGCACGGCGCTTTCTGCGTCGACTGCTGCTGGTGCCTGATGGGGCTCCTATTTTTCGGCGGGGTGATGAACCTCTACTGGATCGCGGGCCTCGCCCTGTTTGTTCTGTTCGAAAAGAGTGTACCCGCAGGCCATTGGTTCGGCTACGCCACCGGTGTCGCTTTGCTCGTCTGGGGTGCCGGGATGCTGGCGCTCGCGTTCTGAGAGTGGCGTCGGGACAAGATGTGCAGATAGTCCACGATTCCCGTCGTATCTTGGAAAGCCTTCATGTCCCTTGAACCCGGCACCACGCTCGGCCCCTTGTACCTTTCCCCATCGACAACTTCGCTTGATTGCGAGGGGTGAGTAGACTCGCATGAGCTCGGCCACCTTGTCGGGAGCGCCACTCGGCCCCTGCGCGGCAAGCGCCGTTCGTAGACCTGCGCCCCGACGAGGTGGACCGTGGAGGACGTCTCGTGGGTAGTTGCGCTGCGAGCGCCAGTTCGAGGAACTGAAAGCTGCGTCCCAGTGCCGTAGACAATTCTGACCCACTAGGCGCTTCGTGCTACTGTACCGATCCAAATCGACCGAGTGCATCGTCGCGAAGGGAGTTGACCATGTCATCGTTGCGAACCATGAAGTCCGTGTTGTTCATTTGCACCGTGTTCCTGCTGGCCGGCTGCGCCTCCGAATCCGACACGCCGGAGGCCATGGCAGACGCCATGGCGGCCGTGGCCGCTGGCAACCCGATCACGGGAGACGGGCTGCCGAACCCGGCCCCAACCGTGATGCGCAACTGGGGCACGTTACCCGAGGGGCGGGAGTGGGGCTCGACGGCCGGCATCGACATCGATCCGATCGACGGGCACATCTGGGCGTACGAGCGCTGCGGCGCGGGCGCCTCGAGCGGTGGCCCGGTCAACTGCGAGACCAACCCGGTCGATCCGATCTTCAAGTTCGACCGGAACACCGGTGAGCTGCTCGCCAACTTCGGCGCCGACATCTTCGTCACGCCCCACGGCATCCACGCGGACAGCGACGGGAACGTCTGGGTGACCGACTTCGCCGGGAACGAGGCGGGGACCAGGGGCCACCAGGTCCATAAGTTCAGTCCCGACGGCGAACTGCTGATGTCGCTCGGCGTGGCGGGCCAGCCGGGCAGCGAGCCGGGTCAGCTCAATCAGCCCACCGACGTGATCGTCGGGCCGGACGGCAGCATCTTCGTGAGTGACGGACACAACGGGCAGAGCGACCCGCCTCACCCGGAGGGCTCGACCGGGCGCATCATCAAGTTCGCCGCGGACGGCACCTACCTGAAGGAGTGGGGACAGATCGGCTCACTGCACGGCGAGTTCCGCACGCCGCACGCGCTCGAGTTCGACGCCCAGGGCCGCCTCTGGGTCGCGGACCGCGGCAACCACCGCCTCGAGATCTTCGACCAGGAAGGCAACTATCTCGACTCGCGCTACACGTACGGGCGCATCAGCGGCTTCTTCATCACGGATGACGGCACGCTGTACGCGATCGACTCGGAGTCGAGTCCGGCGCGCCACTTCCCCTGGAAGAACGGCGTCCGGATTGGGCACATCGACGAGGACGCCATCACCGGCTTCATCCCCCCGCACGACGCCGACACCCGGCCGTACCAGGGAGCGGCGGGCGAGGGCGTGGCCGTTGACGCCGACGGCAATGTCTATGCCGCGGAGGGCCCGAACTCGCTAAGATTCACCGGCGGGTCGTTCACCAAGTACGTGGTGGCCGAGCCGTAGCGATGCCAAGCCGCCATCGCTCGTCGGCGGCGCCGTCCCCCCGCGGCTCGGTCGCCCGCGACCGGTGCCAGCTGCTCGTCGGCGCCGGCGCGGGCGCCGCGGCACTGCCCACCCCGATGGCGGAGACGACTTGGTAGAGACCGAGCTTCGTGCCAGGTTCGAGAGGCAGCGCCCATCCGGCGAGCCCGCTATTGGGTGGCCTGCCGCATCCATCTGGCCCCCGGGGAGGGAGACTAGTCGATGCGTCGAATTGCCGTTCTGCTGGCGGTCTCGGTCACTGCTTTTGCGGCTCCGGCCACGGATCCGGCGGGGGACCCTCCTGACCTTTACATCGCGCCGTATCTCCAGAACGTCACGCCGGACGGCATCACGGTCATGTGGGAGACCACCGAACCGGTCGTGGGAACGGTGGAGTTCGGAGAGGCGGGCAGCTTCCGCGGTCGGGCTACCGAGCCCGAGCCTCGTACCATTCACGAGGTGCACATCGCCGGTCTCGAAGCTTCCACGAAGTACGACTACCGTGTCAGGTATGCCGACCGAATCCTTGCGCCCGCGTCGTTCACGACTGCCCCCCACCTGGCACGCCCAATTACCGCTTCGTCGTGTACGGCGACAACCGGCCGAACCCCGGTACGCACGCCCGCAACGTCAGGCAAATCATGGCGCTCGGGCCTGCGTTCGTCCTGAGCACCGGCGACCTCGTCGCGGCCGGGTCCGAGTACGAACAGTGGAAGGAGCGGTACTTCGATCCGCTACGCGGGCTGTCCGAATACGTGCCGCTGTTCCCATGTCTGGGCAATCACGAGCAGAATGCCGAGCACTACTACAGCTACCACTCACTGCCTGACGAACAGGGGGAGGTGTACTACTCCTTCGACTACGGCAACGCGCACAGCATCGCCCTCAACAGCAATGAGCGGGACGCCCCGTTTGACCTGGGCGAGGCGCAGACTGAGTGGCTGATCGCCGATCTCGAGGCGCACCGGCTGCGCCGGGGGTCGCGGACCTGGGGGCGGAGGGTCGCGACAACCCCCGTGCGCTCCGGGACGACTACTTCCGCGTGCAGTTGAGCGCTGCCGGCGAGGTCTACGGCTTCCTGGTCACCGCACGCAGCACAGTGGTGGATCTGCGGGGCCGCGACATCGGATGGAATAGTGGCTTCGTGGCGGCGGCGGTGCCGATGTCGGAGGGATGGTACGCGGAACTCGAAATCCCGCTGACCGAGTTGGGCGGCGGCCCGCTGACGCGCTGGAAGATCAATCTGATTCGACGCGATGCGGTGTTCAACGCGCTGTCCGAACTCGCCCCAACCTTTGGCGACTCTGGCCTCGATCACTATGTCCCGATGTACCAGAGCGACCCGATGGCGGTCGAGCGCTTCGCGGACCTGTTGCTGCGGTAGGCACTCACCCAGCAGCCAGTTCTGACCGGGGCAAGTGCGAGCTCCTTATGTCGGTCAGTCCCGGTCGCGAGGCGCGGCTGACAGGCGCCTCTTAGAGGGGTCCAGTGACGCCAAGTGATCTCGACCGCTCAGATCGTCGTCGTCCTCAACTGGCACCAGGACCTCCAGGCGCGGGTGCCGACGGGACGGTAGCGCAGAATCTTCACGGAACGTCGCTTGAGCACCGTTTGTCCACGAACTAGACAGCACGCAACAGAACGGTTTCTCACAAAGGAGGAGGTTCCATCATGAGGCGAATGACTCCGGTGATGTTGGTCGGCGCGGTAATACTCGGCTACCTGGCGGGCTACATGATGAGCCCTGTTGGATCGGCGTCGGGTCAGACGGCTTCCCAGCCGCCAGCGTGGACGACCGTTCCGCTCGCTCCGAATCAGGGTGAAACCGTCTACTGGTCGATCGACGACCTGCGGCAGGCCCATACCGAGCTGGCGGCCAGGGTCGCGAACGGACAGCCAGTAGGCAGTCCCCGCGGTCTGGTGGAGTTGCCGATTACCCCCACGCATGCCTTCAACTTCCTGCATCGCTACCCGCGCAACCAGCCACCACGCGCCGAACAGCACGAGGGCGTCACGGACTTTTACATCATCGTGGCGGGCAGCGGCACGCTGGTTGTCGGTGGGGAGATCGAGGGCCGGAAGGCCGTTCCGAATCGACCCGGCGAGTATCGTGGTCAACCGATCAACGGCGGCCGCAACTACCGGGTCAAGGCTGGCGACATGATTAGCATTCCACCGAACACGCCACATCTGTCTCAGCCGGACCCGGGCGGGCTTACCTACATGCTCGTGAAGATCAACGTGGGGAGGTATCCCTGGTCACTGATTGCCACCCAGCGGTAAGGGGGGCGCCAAGACCGACGACGCGTTCGCCGGCCTGACGCAGATCCACGTCGTGCAGAACTGGCACCAGGAGCTGCTCGAGCGGGTGCCGATTCCCTAGAGAGTCGATTAGTCCGTACGACCTAATTATCGACGCCGCCGGAGAGCCGTAGCTCGCGAAAGTCCATGAAAGACAATGGTTTATCGGTAGCCAGTCCAGTAATGAGAACCATTGTCTTCCGATCCTGGTTCGAGGAACTCCAGGCGCGGATGCCGGTGAATTAGCGTGCACTGATTCACCTTGAGCCGAGGCGCGTCAGCGGCGCGTCGAAGGGGGGGATGTCCCAGTAGCTGTTGAAATTTGAAGCGGCGGCTCTTCACTGGTCGTGCTATACGACCGGTGACGAAACCGAGGTGCAAGCCTCCCAGTAAGGAGCCGCCATGAAGAAGCAGTCTCGCACAGTCCCTCGCCGTCGCCAATCGGTATCCCCGACGCCACGGCACCTTCCGTTGGTCGATATCCTCATTGATACGCAGGCCGCGCTCCAGGAGCGGGTCGTCGCGTCTGGCCTGAAGGTACTCGAAGCCATGCTGGAAGAGGATCGGGCCGCCGTCTGTGGGCCACGGTATGCGCATCAACCTGCGCGCCAGGCGTATCGAACGGGGCATACGCCGAGTCAGGTCGTGCTGGGCGGGCGGAAGGTGGCGATTCGTCGGCCCCGTGCGCGGCGCGCCGGCGAGGAGGTTCCGTTGCCAACGGCCCGGGCATTCGCGAATGCGGACCCGCTGAACCGGCGCGTGGTCGACCAGATGCTGATCGGTGTGGCGACCCGCCAGTATGCGCGGAGTCTGGAACCGCTCGGCGCCGACGTCACCACGCGGGGCACGAGCAAGAGTGCGGTCAGTCGACGCTTTGTCGCGCAAACCCAGGCGCAGCTGGATGCGTGGCGGGCGACGCCGCTCGACGCGCTGGACCTGGTGGGGCTGCTGATTGATGGCGTGCACGTGGGTGGACACTGTATCGTTGTCGCCCTAGGCATCGATAAAATGGGCGCGAAACACCCGCTCGGCCTGTGGGAAGGGGCCACGGAGAACGCGACGGTCTGTCAGGGGCTCTTGACCAATCTCGGCAGCCGCGGGCTGCGCACCGACCGGAGCCTGCTGGTGATCGTCGATGGCGCGAAGGCCCTCGACACGGCCGTGACCCAGACATTTGGGCGCGCCGCGCTGGTGCAGCGGTGTCAGGTCCATAAGGGCCGGAACATCTTGGAGCATCTCCCTGAGGCACAGCGGCCGGGGGTGAAGGCGGTCCTCACGCGCGCCTACACGAACAGCCCCATCAAGACGGCCAAGCGTCTGCTGCAGGACCTGGCGCGGCGCTTGGACACTGACTACCCGAGTGCGGCCACGAGCGTGCGGGAAGGGCTCGACGAGACGCTGACCGTGCTCGGCTTGGGTCTGTCGGAGCGTCTCCAACGATCGCTCGCCACCACAAACGCCATCGAGAGTCTCCTCAGCCGAACGCGCCATGTGCAGCGCCATGTGAAACGCTGGCGCGGCGGGACGATGGTGCTGCGCTGGGTGGCCGCCGGGGTGCTCGAAGCGGCGAAGGGGTTCCGTCGGGTGCAAGGATGTCAAGATATGCCCGCGCTGGTCGCTGCCCTCCTGGCACGCGACGCGCGGTTAGGACTCGGGGAGTCGTCAGAGATGGTTGCGTAGTCGTGAACCAAGCTGCCGCTGAGTTTCAACAGCGCACGGGACATCCCCTCGAAGGGTGCCATAATAGCTGCCTTCTTTCAGGAGAAACTACATGCGACACGCAAAGCGGATCGCGATTCTCGTTGTCTTGATAGCCTGCCCGCTTGCGCCAGCGACGACGGCACAGCAGCACAACAGGGTGACGGCGGACGAGGCGGCGGACGGCTGGGTCCTGCTCTTTGATGGCACCAGCCTGACGCGCTGGGCTCCGCGTCTCGACGGACAGTGGGAGGTCGCCGACGGTACAATCAGCGCCGTGCCGGATGCAGGCCGCGGCTTTGTGGCCACCACCGCACACTATGCGAACTTCCAGCTCGCGGTCGACTTCTGGATCGACGACACCGCCAACAGCGGCGTTTTTTTTCCGCTGCCCAGCCGAGGGCGCGATCTCGCAGGGGAACGCGTTCGAGGTGAACATCTTCGACCCGCATGAAACCTGGCCGACGGGGAGCATCAACGAAGTTGCCAGGATTCAGACGGTCCCGCGGACGGCCGGAAGCTGGAACACGTTCGAGATCACCGCCGACGGCGACCACCTCATCGTGCAGCTCAACGGCCAGACGACCGTCGACGCGCGGTCCGACCGACATCAAAGCGGCTCGATTGCTTTGCAGTACAACGGGTCTGGCCAGGTGCGGTTTCGCAACATCAAGGTCAAGACGCTCCAGTAGGTGGCATGGTATCCCAGCGTCGATAGGTCCAGCATCAATCTATGGCTTTGAACGTCGGTTTCCGGCTCGCGCCGTACGAAGTCACCGCCAAGATCGGCGCGGGCGGCATGGGCGAGGCGTATCCGGCTCGGGATACGTCGCTGGACCGGAACGTGGCAGAGGTCTCGGAAACAGGGGTATCTGAATGAGTTCACCAGGACATTCGATTCGGTGGGTGCTGGCGCTCGGCGCGTTCGTGGGGAGCGTACAGGTCGCGGCATCGCAAACCCCGTCGCCCGCGCGTCTGCTGGTCTTGCTCAGGGACGCAAGCGCACTGGCCATCGTCGACCCAGTGGCTGAGACAGTTCTTGGCCGAGTCCCCACCGTCAGAAGTCCCCATGAAGTGACGGCGTCGGCTGACGGGACACTGGCGTTTGTGGCCAGTCCCAGCGACGGTATCTCGGTCATCGATCTGGAAGCGCAGACCGAACTGCGCCGCTTGGAGATCGGGCCAGGAAGCGAGCCGCACGACGTGCGCTTCGCGGGCGGCAAGCTGTACTTCACCGCCGAAGGCTATAAGGTCATTGGCCGGTATGATCCGCAAAGCGACCAAGTCGAATGGCTGCTCGGGATTGGCCAGGACGGCACGCACATGCTCGTCCTCAGCCAAGACCACAACACCATCTTCACAGCGAATCGGGGTTCTAACAGTGTGACGGTTGTTGAAGACGTTGCTGCGGGCCCGCCCAACTGGAGGGTGACCGCGATTCCCGTTGGCGGCGAGTTTCCGGAAGGGATCGATCTGTCTCCCGACGGCCGGGAAGTCTGGACGGCAACCCGCAACGACGGTGGCGTCTCCATCATCGATGTCGCCACGAAAGAAGTCATACAGAGACTCAACCTGAACATGAAGGACGCCAACCGTCTGCAATTCACACCGGACGGTAAGCGTGTACTCATCTCCGACGGTGAAGGCAGCAGTCTCGTGGTGCTGGATGCCGTCGCTCGAACCGAGATCACGCGACTTGATCTCGCTCCGAACGCCGTGCTGGTACAACCCGATGGCTCGCGGGCGTATGCCGCGCTGCGGAGGGGCAACAGCGTGGCCGTGATCGACCTCGACACGCTTGAAGTAACAGGACAGATTCCGACCGGTCCCGGCTCGGGCCCCGGCTGCATGTTCTGGCTGGAAACGCCATAAGTGGGCCGCTGCATTGAGAGCCCGAGCCAGCCGAACCCTCACCCAGTCCAGCCCGAGCTACCATTCGAACTCCCTCCCGGAACGCCGCCCGCACGCGCGACGGCTTGGGCGCCTGAGCGATTGGCCGACTCGACCGAGGGTGAGGTCAGGACCTTCCGACCGGCGGCTGAGCTCCGCGAGCTGTTTCTCAGCCGCGGCATCGTTCCGACTGACTCGATCGTGCTCTACTGCAACGTCGGCGCACGCGCCGCGCACGAACTGTTCGTGCTGCACCTACTTGGCTACGACACGCTGCGATTGTATCTGGGCTCGTGGCGCGATTGGGGCGAGCGGGACGACCTGCCGCTGGCGAGATAACCCTGAGTACAGGACCCGTCTCGCCGTTGCCACACACGCCTCCTCCGCCTACAATCGGGCCCCGATTCGGCAAACAGGACGGCACGAGCACGACGACGCACCAGTGGCGATCCTTCGGGGCCGCCACTGCTGAGTACGGCCCCCCCCACGGTGTTAGAGTCGAGCTTTCCAGCTGGGCGATCGGGGCGAAAGCCGATGCTGCCCGGAACTGGTTCGTCCCAGCGACGTACGCTTAGCAGACCGCGATCATCTGCAGCTCGATCCGGGCACCGACGTTCAGCGCCGCCACCTGGACGGTCGCCCGCGCCGGCGGATCCTCCGGAAAATACTCCCGGTACACCTCGTTGAACGTCGCGAATTCGCCGATGTCCGCGATGTAGGCAGTCACCGACACGACGTTCTCGAAATCCATGCCGGCCGCCTGCAGCACACCGCGGATGTTCGCGAGGGATTGGCGTGTCTCGGCTACGATGCCGCCCGAGACCAGCGCAGTGCTGTCCGGATCGCGCCCAAGATGTCCGGCGATGTACAGCGCACTGCCGGTCAGGATACCCGGACTGTAGGGCAACCCAAAATATGGATAATTCTCTGGGCTGATGACCTGCCGCCCGCTCCCGGTCTGCGGCGCGGACGCTTCGCCGTGCGACCCAACGGTCGACTGGAGTCCGACGATCAGACCCGCCACGGCGGCCAGTGCGGTGACGTTCGCGCGATTTGCCAATAGCATCACGTCCCCTTTTTCAACCAAGTGTATTTGTTCGACGTTGTCGCAGGACGGAATCCCTGCGCTACGCGTGCTCACACTACCTCAATGGAGATGGCGGTCATCGTAGGGCTGCGCTACGACGGCTTGCCACCTATGATCCGCGTATCTTCCTAGCAGCCCGTGAACCGGTTCGAGGAACTCCAGGCGGGGGTGCCGACGGACAGTAACGGCGGTCCCGGTGCGCCCACCGGCAGTCCACCGGCGCTGCGCTATACTTGGCCGTTCCCGTCGTTGGCGAAGGCGTCCAGTCCCACCGGCACCGATCTGCGCGGTGACCCGTCCAGTAAACGGAGTCCCTACTACGGCATTAGGATCTTCGGGACGCTCGGTGAAGACGATAGGGGGCGTGCTCCTTCGGGGAGGGGTCAGCGAACCCGCTCGAGGGCCTCACGAGTTCGGAACGACACTGCGATAGGCTCACGCCCAGCATGTTGGCCATGGGCTCGTCGAGGAGGACCTGAATGCCAGCGTCGCAGTGCGCGTCTCCCCGGTCGCACGGACTGGCCGCAGTCGCCCTTCTGGGGACCGTGCTGGCCGTCGCGCCGGGGGCCGTGGCCCAGGAGGTACCTCAGCTCACCGTTGGCCGTCTGACCGACGAGAGCCGGCCCACCATCGACGGGCACGTCGAAGAAGCGGTGTGGTCCCTCACCGAGCCCTACAGTACCTTCACGCAACAGGAGCCCAACGAGGGACAGCCGGCCACGGAGCGGACCGAGGTCTGGTTCCTTATCGATCGGACGAATCTCTACGTCGCGGTCGTCTGCCATGACTCGGAGCCCGACCGTTTGGTCGTGACCCAGAGCCGTCGCGACGCGAACCTCGGCAATACCGATTCGATTCAGATCCTCCTGGATACGTTCAACGACGGACAGAACGCGTTCGTGTTCGGGACCAATCCGTTCGGCATCGAGTACGACGGGCAGATCATGGGCGAAGGCCAGATCGGCGGCAGGGGCGGCGGCGGCGGTGCCGGCGGCGGGTCGCAGCGCGGACAGCTTAGGGGGGTCAACACCAACTGGGACGCCGACTGGACGGTGCGGGCGCGCCCAAGCGAACGTGGGTGGGAAGCCGAGTTCGCGATCCCGCTCAGAACGCTGCGGTACGCGCCGGGCGAGAATCGCGTCTGGGGCGTCAACGTCATGCGCAACATCCGGCGCAAGAACGAGCAGGTCTTCCTGTCGCCGGTGCCGCGCGGCTACTCGCTCCAGCGCGTATCAGTCGCGGCCAAGCTGAACGGCCTCAGCCTGCCGACCCGGCGGGATGTGAAGGCCACACCCTACATCGCCGCCTCGGCCAACGACGACAGGACGCTGCGCACCGATACGGTCGACCGCACCGGCGACATCGGCATCGACCTCAAGTGGGGGGTCCGCAGCGACCTGACGCTCGACCTCACGGTCAACACCGACTTCGCGCAGGTCGAAGCCGACGAGGAACAGGTCAACCTGACGCGCTTCGGGCTGTTCTTTCCCGAGAAGCGGCCGTTCTTCCTCGAGAACGCGCAGACCTTTCAGCTCGGCCAGCCCCAGGCCATCGACCTGTTCTTCTCGCGGAGGATTGGCCTGGCGAAGGGGCAGCCGGTCGACATCATCGCTGGCGGTCGACTCAGCGGTAAGCTGGGTGGCTACAACGTCGGGCTGCTCAACATGCAGACCGACGACGCGGTCGACCGCCGGACCGGGGACACGATCTCGAAGGCAAACAATTTCACCGTCGTCCGCGTCCAGCGCGAGGTCGGCCGGTCGAACTTCGGCGGGATGTTCGTCAACCGGCAGGGCCTCGGCGATCTCGCGCCGGCCGACGATTACAACCTGGCCTATGGTCTCGATGTCGCGTGGCAGGCGACCACCAACGGCAAGCTATTTGCCTTCCTCGCGCGAACCGACTCACCAGCCAGCAAGGGCGGATCGGACTACGCGGGTCGCGCGTTCTATTCCTACGCGAACAACCTGTGGAGAGGCAACTTCGGGTACTCGCAGGCCGGCGAGAACTTCAATCCCGAGGTCGGGTTCCTCCCCAGGCGGGGGTACCGGCGACTCGAGGGCAGTTACACCCTGACCTACCAGCCGATACAGTGGCCGTGGATCCGCCGAATCGAACCGCACATGCGCGGCAACGTCTACACCGATCTGGACAACAAGCTCGAGAGTTCTAATGCGCACTGGCATTTCCTCGACATCCGCACTCGTGAAGGTGGGCGTTTCGGGTACCTCCTCGAGACGTTCCAGGACCGTCCCAGGCAGCCGTTCACCGTGTTCGAGGACGTTACAGGTCGAAACGTCGTGATTCCGACCGGCGAGTACGCCTGGACGCGCTGGGCGTTCGAAGGCAATACGGATCCCAGTAAGCCGATCAACGCACGGCTGATCCAGAGAGTCGGCAGTTTCTACGACGGTGACTACTTCGGGTGGGACTTGACGATCGGCCTGCGGGTCGGCGCGCGACTCATCTCGGAGATCGGCTGGAACCGCGACGACATCAAGCTGCCGGGCGGCAGCTTCAGGAACGACTTGATTCCGGTCACGGTCACCTACGCGTTCACGAGCCTCGCGAGCCTGCAAGGGCTGATTCAGTACAATCGGCAGACGTCGACCATCTCATCGAACATCCGTCTGGCGCTGCTCAATCGCAGCGGCACGGGCCTGTTCCTCGTCTACAACGACCGGCGAGACACGTCGGACTTCACGCGCGACGAACTGCTGGGTCGTTCGTTCATCGTCAAGTACACGCGGTTGTTCGATTTCTAGTGCGGGGCCGGTCGCGCTGACTCAGCTCGAAGGCCAGCAGTAACCGCGCGCCGGGTGCGCTAGACTCCTCCGTACGGGTCAGGGTGTCCATTCGTCACACTCCTTTCTCAATGGCTAGTGCTCGGCCCATTGAGCGCGGTGGCATGGGCTGGGATCGGAGTCGCTAGTCATGACGGCATCTGAGGAGGCTGGAATGCTGTATTCGTCAAGAGTCACAACCCGCCCCCGCCACACCAAACGATGGACCCCGGCGGTCCTATTGCTCGTGAGCCTAGCGGGGGGCGGACTTGGAGCCTCATCACAGTCCTCAGGCGGTGCCAACTTCGATATAGATCGCATGATGGTCATCGACCCGGATATGTTCCTGCCGCTTCAGGTTAGTGACACGCTGGCCTTGCGCGAAGCCTTGGAGGGCGGCCAGATCCGTGAGGACACGCTCGTCCTCGTCATGGACCATTCAGCCGGACGCCTGGCACTGCTGACTGAACAGATGGCGTATCACCACATCGCGCAAGGGGAGATCAACGGCGAACCGTGGATGGTGACCTTTTGAAGTGTCTGCAACACGGGAGTCAGTTTGACTCCCATCGTTGACGGACAGACCTACCGCTTCGGCACGAAGGGCGTGTATGACGGGCTCTCGATCCTGTTCGATGAGCAGACGGGCTCGCTCTGGAATCATTTGACGGGTGAGAGTGTTCACGGCCCACTCCAAGGCCAGCAACTGCCGGTGAGTTCTCTGCTCCATATGCAGGCGGCGCAGGCGGCGTTGGCCTATCCCGATCTCCCCGTCTCGATCTCTGAGCGTCCAATAGGAGTCCGGGACCCTGGGGTCGCCGGGTATTCCCGCGCTGCGTTGCCCGACGGGTTTGAGGACACGATTGCCGCTGAAGACACCCGTCGCCCAATGATGGATGTCGGCCTCGGCATCTGGACGGACGCCACGCACCGCTACTATCCGATGGAACGCGTGCGAGCACAGGGAGACGCCTTGATCGATGCGTTCGAGGACCGACGTGTACTGGTCTACCTCGACCCCAGATCTCATGTTCTGGTGGGCCTCTACGTTGATGCGACCGAGGTCCGGTGGGCCGGAGAGGAACTCCACCTCGATACTGGTCACGTGGTGAGGGAGGGGATACTGTTCGACGCGAATGGGGAACGGCACACGATGGAATATCCGCTCCAGCAGTTCACGCGGTGGTATGGCTTTGCTCTGACGTTTCCTCGCTGTGAGATTTTCGGCGATACAGACTGATGGCCCCTAGCGTAGCGTCACGTAAATAGCTTTACAATATACCACAGAAGGCGTATGGTGCGCAGCATGTGGAACCCTGCGAAGGCATTGGCCCTTACAGCGGACGACGGCGAAGGCGCAAGGGCTCAGCCACGCGGTGGTCCATCGCATCTGGCGCGCGCATGGGTTGCAGCCGCATCGCGTCGAAACCTTCAAACTCAGCCGCGATCCCAACTTCGTGAAGAAGTTGCGGGATGTCGTGGGCGTCTACCTCCATCCGCCCGACAACGCCTTGGTCTTTTGTGTCGATGAGAAACCGCAGGTGCAGGCCCTGGATCGAACCGCGCCGGTGCTCCCGTTGCGAAGGGGCCCATTGGAACAGTCGAACACTTCTCCCCGAGCCGCCCAGGCGCTCCGAATTGTCACGTGTCGGCCGACGGCCTACAATCGGGCCTGATCCCGTCCGACAGCGCCAGGCTCCGCTGGCGATTCGACGGACAACCTAGGCTCGCATGAGCGTCCAGTTCGGCAGACGTACGATGGGCTTCCTGGTCACCGCGTGCCTCGTCGCTGCAGGCGGCCTCCTGCTCATCTGGACGTTTCAACGCACGCTGATCTATTTTCCGTTCGATGATGTGCCGTCGCCGAGAGCCGTCGGGCTGGCCGAGGTCGAGATGGTCACGTTCCCGACCGCGGACGGTCTCGTACTCAGTGGCTGGTTCGTGTCGAGGCGCTCCACTGCGGCCTCTGGCACCGTCATCGTGTTCAACGGAAACGCCGGTAATCGCGCCTACCGGGCGCCGCTGGCAGCGGCGCTGCGGGACTACGGGTACCAGGTGCTGCTATTCGACTACCGGGGGTACGGGGGGAACGAGGGAGCGCCGACCGAACTCGGTCTCCTGGCGGATGCCCGAGCCGCGCGCGCGTATCTCCTCGGTCGCGCCGATGTCGATGCGTCCCGCCTCGTGTACTTCGGAGAGTCGCTTGGATCGGCCGTCGCGATCGCGCTCGCGGCCGAGCACCGCCCGGCCGCCCTGGTGCTGCGCTCGCCGTTCACGTCGCTCGCTGACGTCGGCCGGGTCCACTATCCTTTTCTGCCGGTCGAGCTGTTGCTGTGGGACCGGTTCGCGTCCCTCGAGGCCATCCGTGACGTCGGTTGCCAGGTCATGGTCATCGCCGGCGACCGCGATCGGATCATCCCGGTCGGTCAGAGTCGTCGGCTCTACGATGAAGTACGCACGCCCAAGGATCTGGTGATCATTGCCGGAGCCGATCACAACGATCCCGAGCTCGGCGCCGGTGAAGAGATGCTGGCTGCGATGGTTCGATTCCTGTCACCGATCTAATCGCCTGCGTTTCAGAAGACCGACACACCCCGCTTGAGGGCTTCCGCCCCTGCGTTAGACCTGCGAGATTCACGTGGTGGAAGTGGAAGTGGAAGTGGAACTGGAAGAGGACGAGGGTGAGGCCGAGTGGAACCGCAGTCGCAGGTCACTGGCCATTGCCGTCAGCCGTTCGAGAAAGACGGCCCACAGCATCGTCATCGCTAGCATTTCGAGGAATTCCTCGAGCGACCGGGAGAAATGCCGGAGGGTCGTGTATTCACTGTGCCGGAAGCGGGCCCGTGTGAACGTGTCGGAGTCGTAGCGGTCCGCCGCCGAGGCGTAGAGGTTCCAGGCGTGTTCCCGCTCGAGCCCCTCGATGAAATCCAGCCCGACCGCCAGCCCAAGACGACCAGAATGTCGGCTGCTGAGCGGCCGTTCAGCAGGCCGACGGACCCCGGGCTGAGGGCTCTTGGGCCTGCGTTATACTTGGCCTCCCAACATGGCTCTGACTCCCCGTCTGGATCGATCGATCCGGTCAAGCGGCTCGCCTGCCCGGAGAATCACGGGCTTGTACCGGACTGGTTGTCTCACCGGACGGGAGCCAGGTGGCGTATGATGCTGGATCGAGGAACTGAAGGCGCGCGTGCCGACGGGACAGTGAGGTGGCGCTAGCGATCGAAGCGTGGCGTGGCTCAGCGGAGGAGCAGCTCGGTGAGCTTGCGCTCACGATTGGCGTGGTCGTCCAGGATCAAGGTGACGACGAAGAAGAAGACCGCGACGATGACGATGTTGGCGGCGTCGGCAACGGCGGAGACGAGGACGAAGAGGACGACGACGACTACTACCCACCCGGATGGTCTGACTGAAGCGCGGGTGGCGGCGCTCGTCATTCCTCATTAATCATTTCTCAATCATTCCTCATTCACATTCCTCATTCCTCAGACTGGTGCAGGCGTTTCCGGCAAGGTACACTGGCCGGATGTCTGCGTCGCCGCGCCGCGCCCCGTCGGTCGCCAACCCGCTCAGGCGGAACATCGCCATCATCGCCCATGTGGACCACGGCAAGACTACCCTGGTGGATGCCCTGCTTCATCAAAGCGGCGTCTTCCGCGCGAACGAGCGGGTGGCCGTGCGCGCGCTCGACAACATCGACCTCGAGCGCGAGCGCGGGATCACGATCATGGCGAAGAACACGGCCGTCCACTACGAGCAGGTCCTCATCAACATCGTGGACACGCCGGGTCACGCCGACTTCGGCGGCGAGGTGGAGCGCACCCTGGCGATGGTGGACGGCGTGCTGCTCCTGGTGGACGCCTCCGAGGGGCCCCTGCCGCAGACTCGGTTCGTGCTCCGCAAAGCACTGGAGCACGGCCTGCCGCCGATTCTGGTCATCAACAAGATCGACCGGCAGGACGCCAGACCGGGCGAGGTCCTGAATGAGATCTACGACCTGTTCATCGACCTCGACGCCGATGAATCGCAGCTCGACTTCCCCATCCTGTATGTAAACGCGAAGGCGGGCACGGCCAGCACGGACCCGGCAACGCCGGGCCGGACGCTGCAGCCGCTGTTCGAGGCGATCCTCGAGCACGTCCCACCGCCCGCCGGCGATCCGGAGGCACCGCTCCAAGCGCTGGTCGCCAATCTGGATTCGAGCGACTACCTCGGCCGGATCGCCATCGGCCGGATCTTCAACGGCCGGGTGGCGCTTGGCGACACGATCGCCGTCTGCAAGCTGAACGACGCGGTGGAGACGACCCGTGTCACGAAGCTGTTCATGTTCGACGGGTTGACCCGCATCGAGGTGGACCGGGCGGCCGCAGGCGACATCATCTGCCTGGCCGGAATCGACGACATCACCATCGGGGAGACGATCACCCATCCGGAACAACCGCGCCCGATTTCGAGGATCCAGGTGGACGAACCGACCGTGTCGGTCGTCCTGGGCGTGAACACGTCACCGATGGCGGGCCGTGAAGGCCAGTACGTCACATCGCGGAACCTGCGCGACCGGCTGGCGCGCGAGCTGGTGGGCAACGTGTCGATCCGCGTCGAGGACACCGACTGGCCAGACCAGATCAAGGTGGTCGGCCGCGGCGAGCTGCAGCTGGCGATCATCATCGAGATGATGCGGCGAGAGGGCTACGAGCTGCAGGTCTCGCGACCCGAGATCGTCACGCGCCTGATCGACGGCCAGACGATGGAGCCGGTGGAGCATCTCGTCATCGACGTGGCCGAGGAGTTCCAGGGGGTCGTCATCGCCCAGCTCGGCACCCGCCGGGGCACGATGACGCAGATGGTGAATCATGGCAGCGGGCGTGTGCGGCTCGAATTTCGCATTCCGACCCGCGGCCTCATCGGCTTTCGCGCGCGGTTCCTGACCGACACGCGCGGCACCGGCATCCTGAATCACCTGTTCGCCGGCTGGGAGGCCTGGCACGGGCCTATCGCTGGCCGCACGACCGGCGTCCTGGTCGCCGACCGGCCCGGGGCGGTAACCGCCTTCGCGATGTGGAACCTTCAGGAGCGGGGCGAGCTGTTCATCACCTACGGGACCGAAGTCTACGAGGGCATGATGGTCGGGGAGAACGCCCAACCGGACGACATGGACGTGAACATCACGAAGGAAAAGAAACAGACCAACATGCGGGCCTCCACGGCCGAGGAGGCCATCCGGCTGGTCCCGCCCCGGCTCCTCAACCTCGAGCAGGCGATCGAGTTCATCAACACCGACGAGCTGGTCGAGGTCACCCCGACGAGCATCCGCCTGCGCAAGCGCACCCTGCTGGCGAATCAGCGGCCGAGGCGCACCCGGTAGCAGCCCGTGGTGAAAGTCCCGTGTTGCATCGAGGCCGGCGAAGCGCCAGCCTCGCAAGGCGCGAGGAGGGAGAATACCGGGAGTATGCGACCGACGAGCCACGCCGCGAGGCGGGATGCAGCGCCGGCCGAATGCAGGGGGACTTTCACCACGGGCTGCTCGCGCCCCTCGTCGTGTAACGGGCTGCTAGTCGAGGAGCAGCTCGGTTAACGACGCCAACGGGTGCCACTGCTCGCGACCGCCGTCGACTTCGAAGAGGAACTGCTTCTGGCCGAGCGCCGGGCGGAGGTCGTCCAACCAGGTGGCGGCGTCATCACACTCGGCGAGGAACGGCCGCTTCACCCACTCCGGATTTCTGGCCTGGATGAAGTCGCACAGCACCATCTTCTGCTCCGGGTCACCGAGCAGGTCGAAGCCGACACTGCGGCGAAGCGTCTCGTAGACCTGGCGATCGAGCAGATCGCGAAGCCTGATGACGCCGAGCACACGAACCTTGCCCGGGAAGGCGGACATCGACGGCCCGCGCACCGAACGCGCCAGGCCGGACACGGTGCGATACGCCTGGGTGAAAATCTCGTGGGCGCGCAGGAGCGGCACCTCGAAGTGTCGTCGCGCACCGGTATCGCGCTCGACGAACATGTAGTACGGAATCAGGCCCAGCCGGACCCCGGTCTTCCACAGCGTGGCCCAGGCACGCGGGTCGTCGTTGACGTGCTTGATGAGCGGCGCCTGCATCCGGATCTGCGCGCCGGTGTCGCGAATGCGTCGGACCGCGACGCGGGCCATGTCGGGTTCCAGCTCGACCGGGTGCGAGTAGTGCCCCATGATCGCCAGGTGGCGGCCGGCCGCGCCGATCTCCTCGAACAACCGTAAGCAGTCGTCCGCATCCTGGTCGGTGACGAACCGCTGCGGCCAGTAGGCGACCGCCTTCGTCCCGATGCGGATGTTCTGCACGTGCTCCAACTCGGGCGACAACAGGGGCTCGAGGTAGCGGCGCAGCACCGACGTGCGCATGATCATTGGATCGCCGCCGGTGATCAGGACGTCGGATATCTCTGGATGCACCTTCAGATACGCAACCAGCTGATCCGTCTCTTTCGCCTGGAACGTGAAGCCGTCGAGGCCGACGAACTGCGCCCACCGGAAACAGTACGTGCAGTAGGCGTGACAGGTCTGGCCCTGCGACGGGAAGAACAGCACGGTCTCACGGTACTTGTGCTGAATGCCCTGCAACCGCTGCCCGCCCACCGTCGGCACGTTGTGGGTGAGCTGCCCGGCCGGATGCGGGTTGAGGCTCATCCGGATCCGGTTGACCGTCGCCGAGAGCTCCGCCTCGGAGGCGTCGGCGCAAACCAGCGACCGGATCTCGTCGTATTCGCCCTCCAACAGCATCCCACGCTGCGGGAAGACGAGCTGGAAGATCGGATCGTCAGGCACGCGCGACCAGTCGATCAGCTCCTCCAGCACGTACCGATTCGTCCGGAACGGCAGCACGCGCCCCACGACGTCGACCGCGTCGCGGACCTCGGGCGCCATCTGGCCCCACTGGGCCACCTGGGCCAGGTTGCTCAGGCCAATCGCCTGGAAACTCGTCGAGCCGTTGGACTCAGGTCTCATCGTTGCCATCCCACCGGATGCTTCAAGCGACGGAACAACCATTTAACCAACGCTCACACACAAACTTAGAGAGATCACCTGTTCGGTGTCAGCTCCGAGCAGCCGATAGGATGCCTCAGGTCGCGGGACAGTATAATCCTGTCGGTCCCGCAGGACCACCCAGAAAACGTCATGCGCTCGACATCTGGTTTTCGTCGCATTTTCTGCGGGCTTGCCGCCCTGGCCCTGGCCCCGCCGATACTCCAGGCCACGACGATCGTCGTCCTGCGCACCGAGAGCGGCCTCGTCATCGCCGCCGACAGTCGCACGACCCACCGCGTCGGCGGCCGCGTCGTCGACGAACGACTCACGTGCAAGATCCATGTCGTCGGCGACGTTGTCGTCGTCGCCGCCGGCCGGACCGCGATCGGCGAGAACGCGGACGCGCTGGTCCTGGACGTAGCGGCAGCCGCCAGGCAGACGCTCACCCGGCGCGGCACGCTCGCCCAGCGCGTCGACCAGTTCGACCGGGCTCTTCGCGCCCAGCTGTCGCAGGTGGCGCCGCTCCTGACCGCAGCCGATGCCGAACGGCTGTTCCTGGAGATCGTCCTGGCCGGACCGGGCGAGGCCGGCCCGACGTACTACCTCCGGCGCTTCGCGGTGACCGGCAGCGGCGATCGGCGGCGTGCCGTCCGGCAGGACGACACCTCGTGCGACGCGTGTCAGAACCCCGTCGCCGTCCTCGGGTTCGGCGACACGATTCAAACCGCGCTGGCCCGGCTGGCGCCCGATCGCCGCCCGCCGGTGCGCTGGACCCCGGAGCACGCCCGAGAGCTGGTCGAGCTGGAGATCGCCGGGGTCCCCGAGTGGGTGGGACCACCGGTGGACATCGTGCAGCTCGATGCCGACGGTCCCCGCTGGATCGCGCGCAAACCGGCCTGCCGGACTTAGCGGTCCGTGGTGAAAATCCCGTTGCATTCGACCGGCCGGCACCCGGTTGCCGATCCGCCGCGGAGGGCTTACAATCGGCGCACCTTGCCGGGCGGACGGTCGCCCGGCTGGCGCGGCAACAGGCCGGCAGGCAGGAGGGGCCCATGCTCCGCGCTGTGCTGACGCTCTCGCTCGCATGCCTGGCGGCACCGACCTGGGCACAGAACGCCGCCACGGTGGATCCCCGCCGCTACACCATCGCCTTCGAGAACGACGTCGTTCGGGTGCTCCGCGTGGACTATCCGCCCGGTGAGCGGTCGGAGATGCACGAGCATCCACCGAGCGTGACGATCTTTCTGTCCGACAGCCGCTTTCGAACGACCTATCCGGACGGCGAAACGTCGGAGCCACAGTTCGACGGGGGCCACGTGGGATGGGGCGCCGGCACCGTTCACGAGCCGCGCAACATCGGCACCACGAACGCGCGCGTGATGATCATGGAGTTCAAGAGCGCGCGGGTCAGCGAAGGCGTCCGTCAGCGGGTGTCGCCGGCCGAGCCGCTCGAGCTGGGTCAGGGCGTGATCGGACATGCGCTGATCGACAACGACCTCGTGGCCGTCCGACAGCTGTCGATCGCCGCCGGCGCCGGCCGCGAGCCCCACACCAATAGCGATCGCGACCTGCTGGTGCTGCCTCGCCTGGGCCGCCTCACGCTCGAGGTCGAAGGCACGCGGCTCACGCTCGAGCCGGGCCAGGTGCGACTGGTGTCACGCGGCACTCCGCACACGGAGCACAACGAGGGCACCGAGCCAATCGAGTGGGTCGCACTGCTGCTGGAACGGACTCCTGGCGGCTCGCGCTCAATCGCGGTTAGCGTCTCAGTCGAGGACGGCCGCCTGTATCGAAAAGACTGGCGGCAGCCAGTTGAAGAGCACCTCCCAGTGATCCCCGCCGTCACGGCTGGCGAGGAGGTGTCCTCCCTCGGTGCCGACGTAGACGCCGGCGGGATCCAGTGAGTCGGTCGCCATCGCTGCGCGCAGGACCAGTTGGTGCGCATTGACTTGGGGCAGACCCTGGGTCAGGGCTTCCCACGAGTGTCCGCGGTCACGACTCCGATAAATGCGGAACGCGCCGTCCGGCGTGATCCTGTACTCGTCGGATTCGGCCGGCACGACGAAGATCGTGTCGCCGTCGTGCGGATGCACGGCCAGCGAAAACCCGAAGCGCGCCGGCAACCCATCCGAGATGTCGGTCCACGTATCGCCGCCGTTTTCGGTGCGGTAGACGCCGCAGTGGTTCTGCTGGTACAGCACGTCGGGATTCGACGGGTGCATCTCCATGTGATGGACGCACTGGCCCGCGTCGGGGAACCTGTCGGGCAGGAAGTCGGCCCGGATGCCAACGTTCTTCGGCGCCCAGCTCTCGCCGCCGTCGTCGGTCCGGAACACGCCGGCCGCAGACACTCCGACCGTCACGCGCGCGGGGCGATCCCGATCTCGACAGATGGAGTGCACCATCAGCCCGTCGGCGCCGGGCGTCCAGCGCTCGCGGGTGGGGTGGTCCGTCAACGCTTGCACCTCCTGCTAGGTCGCCCCGGCATCGTCGCTGGCGAAGAGCGCGCCGGGATCGACCCCCGCCCAGAGCACCGGCGCGCCGTCGAGCCGCTTGCCCTCCGTGACGATCCAGATCCGCTCGACCGAGTGGCCGCGTCCCTCCGCGAAGCGCAGGGTCAGACGATCCTGCCAGGTCTCACCCAGATCGGTCGACACCTTGAGGCCAGGTCCTCACCAGCCGCTGGTGCCGGCCGCCACGATAGCGCCGTGCGCCGGCGCGTAGGCGACATGATGCACCTGCACGCCCTTGAAGAGTGGGCCGCGAAGCTCCCACTGGCGCCGATCGGCCGACGCGAACAACAGGAACACGCCTTTGCGGGTCCCGACCATGAGCATCACGCGCGACATGTTGGCCTCCCTTCCAACCCTTCAGCCTTCATCGCGGAGCCTCAACTCCGTCTCCGCGCCGATCTCCACCTGGCGCTCGCTGCGCAGCGCGGCGTCCACACTCCAGACGGTCACGCGATAGCGGCCGGGCGGCACACCGGACAGCTCGAACCGCCCGTCGCGCTCGGCGACTGCTACGTAGGGCGCGTCGGTCACGAGGATGTAGGCCGCCATGGCCGGATGCACGTTGCACGCCACGGTATAGGTGCCCGGCTGCTCGAACGTGTGCAGGTAGGCACCGGCGATCGGCGTCGCGATGTTGAAGACCGTCTCTCTCGTCGCCGACTCCGCCACGTGAACGTTGTGCAGGACGTCGTCGCCATTCGTGAAGGCCACCTCCTGGCCGGCGCGTACGACCAGGACGCCCGGTAGGAACGAGAGCCCGAACTGGTCCATCGTCTCCGGCGCGTCCGGCACAGCCACCGCGTGGCCGTCCTCGGGTGTCAGGAGGACGACCGCGCGAAAACCACCCGCGACCGGCGGCGCCGACCCGCGAACGGTCAGACCCTCGCCGGCGACCGGTGCTGCGGCGGTTGACGCCGGCACGGCCGTATTTACCGGTCCGGCGGCCGGTGAGCAACCGGTCACCGACAACCCGACGATGACGGCGGCCGCGCCGCGGCAGACGGACCGAAGGCCAGAACCTGAACGCGACACCAGAAGACTCGAATCGAGCATGGAGGCCATGCATTATACCGGCCATGGCTGCGGGCGTCGCCTGCGGCTCGCCCACCTAGGCCTCGGATGTGCTCGCGGAGCACGAGCCTCCCCCTGAAGCGCAGCCTGTCGTACAATCCTTCAGGGCTCGATGCGGACGCACGCTCCGCGGCGCGCGTTCGATAATCCTCATGGGCACCCATCGTACGCTGGTTCCGACCGACGTCTTGGCAGCACACCTCGACGATCCGTCGTGGGTCGTCGTGGATTGCCGGTTCGAGCTGACCGACCCTGACGCCGGAGTCCGTGCCTACGCTGACGCGCACATCCCGGGCGCGGCGCACGCAGACCTAGACCGGGATCTCTCGGGGCCAACGACGGGCGGAACCGGACGGCATCCGCTCTCGGCCCCCCAGACAATGGTCGCGACGTTCGGACGCTTGGGCATCGGTCCCGGTCGGCAGGTCGTCGCCTACGACCAGTCCAAGGGGACGTTCGCCAGCCGGCTGTGGTGGATGCTACGCTACGCTGGGTACGATGCGGTCGCGGTACTCGACGGCGGCTGGGCGAAGTGGCAACGGGACGAACGGCCCGAGCGCGACGGCGTGGAGTCGCCACGCGCGCAGTCCTTCACGGCCGCGTGGCGCCCCGAGATGCTCATCGACGCGGCGGCGGTACTCGCTGGCCTCGGCGACCCGGAGCGGCAGTTGCTCGATGCGCGAGCGCCCGAACGCTTCACCGGCTCGACCGAGCCGCTGGATCCTGTCGCCGGCCACATCCCGGGCGCCGTGAATCACCCCTGCCTGACCAACGTCGGCGAGGACGGGACCTTCCTCCAGGCCGAGGAGCTCCGACGGCGTTTCGAAACACGGCTTGGCCGGGCGACGCCGGACCGGATCGTGTCCTACTGCGGCTCCGGCGTGACCGCCTGCCACAACCTACTCGCGCTGGCGCATGCCGGACTCGACGGCGGTCGGCTGTACGCCGGCTCGTGGAGCGAGTGGTGCAGCGACCCCGCTCGGCCGATCGCCACCGGCGACGAACCGTCGTGAGCCCGGCGAGAACTGCCGCACTGGTCGCCCGAGCCGGCTCCAACGTCAGACCCAAGACCGAGGCCGCGACGCCTACTTCGGCTGCGGCACGATCCGGATATAGGGCAACAGCGATTTCCAGCCGTCCGGATACTTCTTCTTCGCCTCCTCGTTCGACACGGACGGGAGAATGATGACGTCGTCACCTTGCTTCCAGTTGACCGGCGTTGCCACCTTCTTGGCCGCCGTGAGCTGGCAGGAATCGAGCAACCGCAGGATCTCGTCGAAGTTCCGCCCGGTGCTCATCGGGTAGGTGAGCGTCGCCTTGATCTTCTTGTCAGGTCCGATCAAGAAGACCGACCGCGCGGTGGCGTTGTTGGCCGCCGTGCGCCCCTCGGATGTGTCGCCGGCGTCGGCCGGCAGCATGTCGTACGCCTTGACCACCTTCAGCTCGGGATCACCGATCAGTGGGTAGTTGACCGCGTGACCCTGCGAGGCCTCGATGTCTTTCGACCACTTCTCGTGGTCGCTGACGCCGTCGACGCTGATCCCCAGCACCTTGCAGTTGCGCTTGTCGAATTCCGGCTTGAGCCAGGCCATCGCGCCGAGCTCGGTGGTGCAGACCGGGGTGAAGTCCTTCGGATGCGAGAACAGGACCGCCCAGCCGTCGCCGATCCAGTCGTGAAACGTGATGGTCCCCTGGGTCGTATCGGACGTGAAGTTCGGGGCTTCGTCGTTGATCTTCAATGCCATGTGAACCTCCTCTGTAGTCGCGAGCGGACAGTGTACCTCATGAGGAAACATCGCCGCACGGCGACCGAGCCGCACTGTCTGGGACGAGGCCGCTAGCTGCCGAAGACGACCCCGACCAGCCAGAGCGTCAGCGATGGCACGTAGGTGATCAGCAAGACGGTCACGAGCAGCAGCGCGGTGTACGGCAGGGTGGACCGGTAGACCTCGGTCAGGGGCTTGTCGAACCGGTAGGACGAAAGGAACAGGTTCTCCCCCATCGGCGGCATGAGGTACCCGAGCTCCATGTTGGCGAGGAAGATGATGCCGAGGTGCACCGGGTCGATGCCGTAGGCCAACGCAATCGGCGCGATGAGCGGCACGACGACCACGATGGCCGAGTAGATATCCATCAGGGCGCCGACGACGATCAGAAGGCCGTTCAACGTCAGCAGGAAGAGCATCGGCGAGTCGATGTGGCTCTGGACCCACTCGAGTGCGAGCGTCGGAACTTGCGCAAGGATCAAGAAGTTAGTGAACCCGAGCGCGACGCTCAGGATGATCATGAAGCCGCCGACAAGGGTCGCGCACTCGACGAAGATGCGCGGGAGATCCCGTGTCACCGACAGGCCGCGCTGGATGAAGCACTCGACGACGAACGTGTAGAGCACCGTCAGCGCGGCCGCCTCGACGAGGGTCGTGTATCCGCCGGCGATCCCGCCGAGGACGACGACCGGCAGCAGCAGTTCCCACTTCGCTTCCCACATCGCGGCGCCGGCTTTGCTGGCGACAAACGGCGTCCGGGCCACACCTGCGCGCCAGCCCCGGCGCGCCCCCCAGCCCGCGACGACCAGCACGAGCAAGATACCGGGCAGCAGGCCACCGATGAACAGCTTGGCGTAGTCGATGCTGGCGTAGAAGCCATAGAGAAACACCGGCAAGCTCGGGAACCAGAGCAGCCCGATCGAACCGGACACCGTCACCAACCCCAGCGACGTCCGCTCCGGATACTTGGCCTTCACGAGCACCGGCAGCAGCAGCCCGCCCATCGAGAGAATGGTGATGCCGGACGCACCGGTCAGCGGCGTGAAGAAGGCGAGCACGAGCGTCGCGACAATCGCCAGACCGCCCGGCATCCAGCCGACGCAGGCCGTGAAGAGCCGGGTCAGCCGCCGGCTCGCGCTGCCCTCCGCGAGAAGATACCCGGCCAGCGCGAACAGCGGAATGGCCGGCAGCATCGGCGACGCCGTGAGCCGGTACGTCTCGTTCGGGACGGCGGTGACCGGTGTGCCGTCGTCCCAGAACAGCACGAGCGCCATGCCGCCAATGGCGGTGAAGATCGGCATCCCGAGCGCCGTGGCGGCGACGATGACCATCGTGGCCGGCAGCACGAGCCCGACAGCCTCGACGCCCGGCACCGACGTGAAGCCCAGGGGGATCACCAGGCCGAGCGCCGCGATGAGACGGCCGCGCCAATCCTCGGCCGCGTGCCAGATCAGGCGGCCGGTGATGCCGCCGAAGCCGATCGGCAGCACGGCGAGCACCACCCAGATCGGAATGTTCCACGCGACGATGTCGCCGAACTCCCGCTCGATCTGGACGAAGTACAGGCTGGCCACGACCAGCGTCGCGGTCACGGCGACGGCGACGGCCGACGTGAAGATCTTGACGGGCCGTTGGGCGCCGGCCGGCAGGAACCGCCGCGTAGACAGCCCCAGCAGGCGCTCGGAGCGCGCCGCCAGCACCGCGCCGATCACGGTGATCCAGAGCGTGAGGTTCTGAACGACGACGATCGACCCGGAGATGCCCCGCCCGACCAGCACGCGCCCGGCGATCTCGATGAGCGGCAACAGGGTCATCACCGCCAGGACGACGATGGCCAGCGAATTTTCGACGCGAAAGTGCAGGCGGGGCCGCTCGGACGGCTGCATCTCACTCAGATCGCTGCCGGGTGTTACCGGGCGGCGCGGTACTCGTCCCGGAGGCGGACGACCTCGTCGAAGATGTCGACCGGACAGTAGTCGCCGCGGAGGCGTGAGTACGCCTCCGCCATCTCGCGTCGCCAGGCGGCCAGCACGGCCGCATCGGGCTCGGTCACGCGCAGACCGCGCTTGGCCATCTCCCCGATGGCGTCATCCCCCATCTGCCGGATCTCGTCACGCAGGCGCGACCCGGCCTTGCGCGCGGCGGCGAGCATGCCCGCCTGGTGCTCCGCCGGCAACCGACTCCAGACTCGCGCGCTCATGACCGTCCCGCCAACGAGCGGAATCAGCTTCACGTCCAGCATGTGGCGGGTCAGCTTGTGCAGCTCCTGCAGCTGCGCGTACAGCGGCACGATCGGCACGGCGTCGATCATCCCGGTCTGCAGCGCCGTGACCAGATCCACCAGTGACAGCGGCACGACGTTGAAGCCGAACTGCTTGTAGAGACTCTCGGAGTCGGGATCGCCGGCCGAGACGAAGAGCTCCATCCGCTTGAGGTCGTCCGGCGTGGTCACAGCCGACTTGCTGAACGCCCGCACCCAGCCGCCGTCGGCCCAGTTGAGGACCTTGAATCCCCGGGCTTCGATGCGCGCCTCCAGCGTCGGCGCAATCCGGTCCCGGACGTAATCGAGCTCGTCGTACGAATCCAGGAGCATCGGCACCTGAAGGCACGCCACGCCATTGTCGATGCGCGACAGCCCGACCGACGATAGCGCCACGGCCTGGAGCTGCCCTTGGCGGACCTTGCGAACCATTTCTATCTCATCACCCAGCGCGCCGCCGGCGAACACCTGCACCCGCACCGACCCGTTCGTGATCCGCGACCACTCCTGGGCCATGTAGTGCAGCGTCTCGTCCCACAGCGACCCGTCGGGCACGATGGTACCGATGCGCACACGCAGGCCGCGCTGCGCCTCCACGGGGGCGGCGGACAGGACCGCCACCGCCGCCACCATCACGACGACGAACCGAGCCGAACGAAAAATCTGCATCGAATGCCTCGCGCCGCTGCCAGCGTCTAGTAGCTACCCTGCGGGGTCCACGTCCAGAAAGAGATCCTCGATGCGCTCGAGCAGCCAGGTCGCTCGGCGGTGCGCAATCAGGTTGACGAGCCGATTGTCGGGGTTGGCGTCGGGGTCGACCGCCAGCGCCTGCTCCATCATCTCACGGAACTCCGCGCTATTCTGCGTCGGCACCGACACAGCTTCCGCGTAGGCGACGTGCAGCCCGGCGCTCTGCCCGTCCGATAACACGAGCGCGCGGTCGTAATGGCGGCGGATCTCGTCGTAGTCGGGCTGGCCTGGCACGGCGCCCGCGAAGACGACCTTGAACTCGTGCAGGGCACCGTCGTCCCAGGCCTCGTCGAGCACGAGCGCCTGCTCCAGCAGCGCCTCGACCTCGGGCAGCCGCGCCAGCATCGCTGCCGAGCCTGGCGACACGGAGATCGCCATGCCCAACGCGGCCGCCGACCAGTACATCAGCGGCAGATCGCGCTCCTCATGTCCCGGCTCGATGGAGGCCACGGCGACGTCCGGATCCCGCGTGAGCTGACTGGCAAATCCCCGATACTCCCGCTCGAGACTGCGCAGGCAGTAGCCGAGTGCCCGCTCGTACAGTTTGCGCGCCCGCATCCGCATCGTGCGGCCGAGGTCGATGTCGGTCTCCATCGTCACCTCCGCCGGGTAGTCGACGTAGCCGTAGGAGTACAGGACAAAGCCGCGGCAAGCGGTGAGCAGCAGGCCACGGTGATTGGGCGACTCGTTCAGCAGGCTCTCGGTCAGCTTGAGGCCGAACGGCAGCGCATCGCCGACCAGTTCCAGATCCTCATCCGTCTCGTAGACCGAATCGCCCTCCGCCAGGGCGTTCCCCACCATGTTGATGGCGTAGGTCTTGAGCGAGCACCCGCCGAGCGCAGCCACGAGCACCGCGACGGCCACCGACGGCAGCCAGGGGCGTCGTCTCATCCGCGGGGTCAGCGTCAGGATCGGGTCGGACATCACAGCCAGCTCTGCGGGCGGCGCGCCGATCGCGCCGAAAGAGTATATCGCACCGGGCCGCCTGGGCTCGGCGGGGCACTATCAAGTTAGGCGTTGAGTTGAACGGGGCAGGCTCCGCCGCCGATGGGGCCTTGACAACGCCGCCCGACAAGTGGAAGAAATATAGTCGGTAAAGAGCGCGACGAGGTCGAGCGATCGGTCGCGCGCTGGCCGCATCGGCTGGAGCCTGACGCGCACCGGCCCGAGTGAGCCCAGAGGTTGACATGTCGGAACCAGAAGTCATCGTCGGCATCGGAGGTGCGGCCGGCGACGGCACGGCGTCTGCCGGAAACACGTTGGTGCTGTCACTGGCCCGTCAGGGCATTGCGTCCTACAGCTACAACAGCTACCAGTCAGTGATTCGCGGCGGGCATTCCTGGCTGCGCATCCGGTTCTCCGCGAAGAAACCGCTGAATCATGGTGACCAAGTCGACGCGCTGATCGCGCTCAACCAGGACAGCCTCGACCGCCACTTACAGGAGCTGCAACCCGGCGGCATTGCCCTGTACAACGGCGCCAAGTTCGCCCCGAGTTACGACCCGCCCGCCGGCGTCCAGCTGTGCTCGCTCCCGGTCCCCGACCTTGCCCCCGACTCGAAGCGGCTACCGGTCATGCAGAACACGGTCGCCGTGGGCGCATTGACCCAATTAATGGGTCTGGATTTCGAGAGCCTGGGGTCGGTGTTCGAGACGACGTTCGCCAAGAAGCCACAGGTCGTTCAGCAGAACGTCAAGGCGGCCCAGAACGCCTACGACTACGCCTCGAAGAACTTCCGGCAGCTGGGGGCCCGCCTCCAGACGACCGACCAAACGTGGGCTCAGGTCTCGGGTAACCACCTGCTCGCCATGGGCGCCGCTCTGGCCGGGTGCAAATTCTACACCGCTTACCCGATGAGCCCAGCCACGCACATCTTGGAGTGGTTCGCCACCCATGCGCAGCGGCTCGGCATCTGCGTCCGCCAGGTCGAAGACGAGATCTCCGTGATCAACATGTGCATCGGCGCCAACCACATGGGCGTGCGCGGCATGTGTGCGACCTCGGGCGGCGGGTTTGCGCTGATGACCGAGGCGATCGGGATGGCGGGCATCCTCGAGACCCCCGCCGTCATCATCAACGTCATGCGCGCGGGACCCTCGACCGGCGTGCCGACGAAGACCGAACAAGCAGATCTCAACCAAGCGTTCGGCGCGAGCCAAGGCGACTTCCCGCGCGTCGTGGTGGCGCCGACCAGCATGTCCGACTGCTTCGTGACACCGTCGCAGGCCTTTGATGTGGCCGACCGCTTCCAGTTGCCGGTCATCATCCTCTCGGACCTGCTCCTGTGCGAGGGGAGCGAAACCGTCGCGACGGAGGTCCTCGACGTCGAGTTCCCAGTCGATCGCGGTGAGCTCATCACGAAGGCCGACGGGCCGCCAGCCGGCGAGCCCTACCTGCGGTACAAGGACACGCAGTCTGGAATCTCCCCGCGCGCGATCCCGGGCCTCCCCGGTCACCTGCACGTTGCGGCCTCCGACGAGCACGACGAGGACGGGGTGTTGCTGAGCGACGTCTACGCCGACCCGATCCGGCGCAAGAAGATGGTCGACAAGCGTGTGCGGAAGATGTCGACGATCCTCAAGCATCTGCCGGTGCCGGTGCTGGAAGGACCAGCCGACGCCGAGACCACCTTGCTCGGCTGGGGGTCGACTTGGGGTGTTATCAAGGAGGCGGCGGAACGCCTGAACGCGGATGGCACCTCGGTGAACCATCTCCAGATCAAGACTATCCTCCCCTTGCACGTCGACGAGATCATGGCTGCGCTGGGCCACGGTCAGCGAATCATCATCATCGAGAACAATCAAAGCGGTCAGTTCGCCCGTTACCTGCGAGCCGAGACCGGCATCGTCGCGCACGGGCACCTTCGCAAGTACGATGGCGAGCCGTTCGAGCCGAAGCACATCGTCGCGGGCGTACAGGACGTCATTGGTGGCCAGCAACTCGTCGAGGTCATCTCGACCGAGCCCGGCTGGCGGACGGACCACCCGACTGGTACGAGCGGCGCCTGGACCGGCCTGAAGGTCGAGACCCCCGGCGTGCCTGCCAAAACCTGAGGAGTCGAGCATGGCAACTGCAGTACTTGTCGCGAAGGATTTCAAGCCTGAAGTGCCGCCGGACTGGTGTCCGGGCTGTGGCGACTTCGGCGTCCTCACCGGATTGTTTCAGGCGTGCGCCGACTTGCAGATTCAGCCGCACGATCTCCTCGTGGTCTCGGGCATCGGGTGCTCGTCGAACCTGCCCGGCTTCATCCGTGCATACGGCGTCCACAGCCTCCACGGACGGGCGCTGCCCTTTGCGACCGGCAGCAAGCTGGCCAACCAGGCCATGACCGTTGTCGTGACCGGCGGGGACGGCGACGGCTACGGCATCGGGCTCAATCACTTCATTCAGGCGATGCGCCGGAACATCGATGTGACCTACATCGTGATGGACAACGAGATCTACGGCCTGACGACCGGCCAGGCCTCCCCGACCACCGAGACGGGCATGAAGACCAAGACGACGCCGCTCGGCAATCTCGAGGGAATGTTGAACCCGATGGCGCTCGCGCTCGCTTCGGGGTGCGGTTACATCGCCCGGGGCTTTAGCGGCCAGCCGAAGCACCTCGTGCAGCTCTACAAGGACGCCATCCAACACCCGGGTTTCGCGCTCATCGACGTGTTCAGCCCGTGCGTCACGTACAACAAGCACAACACCTACTCGTGGTTCCGCGAGCGGATCTATAGACTCGAAGACGAGGATCACGAGACCAGCAACTTCCGCGCGGCCATGGACAAGGCCCTCGAGTGGGGCGACCGAATTCCAATCGGCCTGTTCTACCAGAACCCGGACGCGCCGCCGCCGCTCGATGCGCTGGACCCCGCGTTGACCGGTGAACCGCTCGTGCAACAGAGCTACGAGATCGATGGCGACACCCGCCGGGAGCTGATCCGCGAATTCGTGTAGGATCCGGATCGTGGGCGAGTGCGTCTATCTCTCACGCCCTCAGGGGCTTGCCTTTTTTCGACAACTTCCGGAAACAGTGCGCGGCCACCCAGCCTGCCGTATAATCTCACCACATTCGCTGCAGAATACACGGCCGTCCAGGCCGAGGGAGGCACCATGAGCGGACACGAGTCGAACACCGTCACCGCCGTCGGCAGGCAGGTCACATCGGTATCACGCCGCCGTTTCCTGGGCGGAACGATGGCTGCCCTGGCCGGTGGCCTTTCCGGAGCCTCGATCGCATCGCCAGCGCTCGCGTTTAGCGCGGCCGGAGGCCAGTCCTGGCGTGAGCGGATCCGGCCGTCGGGAACGCTGGACGACGCCTACTGGCAGCGCGTCCGCCGGGAGTTCAATATAGCCGACGAGATGCGCTACATGAACAACGGGACGATGGGGCCGATACCGAAGCCGGTCGTCGAAGCCCAGACTCGCTATTTGACCCAAATCGCGGCCGACCCGCGCACCGGCAGGTGGAACCGGATCGAGTCAGTGCGCGAGAAGCTCGCGGCGTTCGTCGGCGCCGACGCCGACGAGATTCTGATGACCCGGAGCACGACGGAAGGGATGAAAGTTTTCTGCCGTGGTCTCGACCTGGAGCCCGGTGACGAGGTCCTAATGTCGTCGCACGAGCATCCGGGCGGGTACGGCTCCTGGCGAGCGCGCGAGGATCGCGACGGGATCGTCGTGCGGACGGTCGACATCCCCGCCCCGCCCGACAGCACCGACCAGGTGATCGACATCTGCGAGCGGGCGATCCGTCCCGAGACGCGCGTGCTCGTGGTAAGTTATCCGATCTTCGTCACCGGCCTTCTGATGCCGATCAAGGGGCTGGCGGAAATGGCGCACCGGCACGACGTGCTGCTGTCGGTCGACGGTGCCCACGCGCTCGGGATGCTCGACCTGAACATGCACGAGATGGGCTGCGACCATTTCACCACGGCCGGGCAGAAATGGCTGCTCGCGGGCACCGGCACGGGCATGGCGTACTTCAGCCGGGGCGTCCAGGATCGGATCTGGGGCGACATGTGGCGGCGCGCGCCGGCCGAGGGGGCGCGGAAGTTCGAATCGTCGGGCCAGCGGCACATGCCGTCGGCGCTCGGCATGGGCGACGCGCTGGACTTCCACCTAGCGATCGGCAAGGCGAACATCGAGCACCGCGTCCGCCAGCTGGCCACCCGGCTGAAGGACGGGCTCGCCGACATCCCGGGCGTGGGCGTGGGCACGTCAGGATCGGCCGAGATGAGCGGTGGGCTAACGACGTTTTACATCGACGGTGTGCCGAAGGCGAACATCACGAAGGCCTTGATGGACCGGGAGCGAATCTACCTTCCCGGCAGCGGGCTGAACGATTTCGCGTGCCGCGTCTCGACCCACTTCTACAACACGGCCGACGAGGTCGACCGCGTGCTGGCGGTGGTCCGGCACGTCGCCAGCAATCGCGCGATGTACTCGACAGCGGCGTAGCCCACGCTATCCGCCTGCGGTAGAACGTGTAGCGCAGGGCTCAAGTGGCCCTGCGCTACTGGCAGGCGTCGCCCACCACGACGCCATTCGCCGCCGCCCGCTCGTGGGCCGGTCCGCGCGTTGCGCCGTCCGGCATGACCGGGTCCACGCGCACGGCGCCAACCCCGCAACAGATCGTCAAACCGGTGTCGGCGTCACGTTCGGCGGCCACGGCCGCGACGGTGCCCGGCGCGCCTGAACCGTCGACCACCTCCGAGAGGCTCGCCTAGCAGCCCGTGGTGAAAGTTCCGGAGGACTTTCACCGCGGGCTACTAGGAACTTTCCGTCGGGCCGGACCGTAATTGCCGGTAGATTGGGTCGGCTGTGGCTGGCCCAGTGCGCCACCATGTCCCTACTCAACGACATTCGCTTCGGCGCCAGGATGCTGACCAAACGTCCGGGCCTGAGCTCGATCGCCATTCTGGCGCTCGCCCTCGGCATCGGCCTCACGACGACGATGTTCAGCATCGTCTACACTGCGGTCCTGAAGGGCCTGCCGTTCGAGGACAGCGAGGAACTGGTGCAGCTCTTTCGCACGTGGCCGGCCCAGGACGCCCGCTTCCTGGGTGTCACCATCCACGACTTCGGCGACTGGAGGGAGCAGCAGACGAGCTTCGACGACATCGCCGCCTGCTTCGCCGAGACGGTCAATGTCAGTGGCCGCTACGAATCGGTCGGCACCGGCGACGCGGGCGGGTGCCCTACGGCCGCGAGAATGCCCGCCAGGACGCGGTTCAAGTTCACCGATAGCATCGCGCCGTCGAGGCTGTAGCCCATCCGCACGACGACGAGGTCGGCGGAGGGAATGACGAACATCCGCTGGCCCCGCGCCCCGGCCGCCCAGAAGGCGTCCTCGGGCACATCGGGCAGCTCACCGTTCCCGTTTCGCCAGAACAGTCCACCGTAGTTGCCCTCCGGCCAGGCCGGCGCCGCCGCCGAGACGGCATCGACCCACTCTTCCGGCAAGATCCGCTCCCCCAGCCACACGCCGTCCTGCAGGTGCAAGAGGCCAAACCGCGCCCAGTCGCGCGCCGTGCCGTGGTCGTAGCCGGTCAGGATGAGGTTGCCGTACGGATCCCGCTCCAGGACCATGTCGCGCATCCCGATCCGGTCGAACAGCGCGCGCTGAGGGAAGGTAAAGTAGTCCGCGCCGCGCGCCTCGACCGTGTCGCGGACGATCTTGCCGAGCGCGAGCGGGTCTGAATTCCGGTAGCGCCCAACGGTACCCGGCGGATACTCGAGCGCCGGCCGTACCGCGTGGGCAAAGACGTCGATCCCCTCGTTGTAGACGTAGTTGTGATCGTTGTGATGGGTGTAGAACCGCGGGTCGTCGCGGGTGAGCCGGCTGAACGTCAGGCCGCTGCTCATCTGGAGCAGGTGCCGAATCGTGATCGCGCCGCGCGGATCGCCGGGCTGCCGCCAGGCGAGGATGGGCGCCGGATCGTCCAGGTCGAACTGCCCGTCACCGACGAGGATGCCGACCAGCGCCGCCGTGACGCTCTTCCCCATCGACCAGGAGATCATCACGCTGTCCCGGTCGAAACCCGGCGCGTAGTGCTCGGCCACGAGCCGTCCGCGGTAGACGATCGCGAGGGCGCGAGTGTCGACCGGTGGTCCGGCTGGATCCTCCTCGAACGCGGCCGCCACGGCGAGGTCGAGCGCCGCAGAGTCGATCTCGGGCGGCAGTGGCGCCTCTGAGAGCCGATCCCCCATCGGCCAGTCCTGAAGCGTGCCACCCGGCAGCGACGAGCGCACCGGCGTCGGATCGAACAGGACGTCCTCTTGCCCGCGCGGCAGCAAGGTGCAACCGTGGCCGGCATGGAAGACAGCGGTTCGCACGCGGGCCATCTCGTCCTCGTCCGCGTCCACCGCCACGGTCACCATCACCGTCACCCTCTGGCCGGTGTGGTCCACGCCAATGGTGAGATCCTCGAGGTCGACGTAGGTCAGATCGCGGGTCAGGAAGTCGGCCTCGTGGCGACCGTTCACGAACAGGCCGGAGCAGACGTTCTTGGCGACGAAAGCGGCGCGCAAATCGACAGATTCATCGATGGGCGGCGCGCCGCACGCGACGATGCCGAACACCGTCGCGGCCAAACACGCCAGTCTGGGCCAGGATCGGAGCATGCCTGTCTCTCCCTGCCATCGACACGGGCGCGTTTCGAGCTCAGAAGGCCCAATTATCGCGGAGTCGAGGCCCGGCGGGTCAAGCAGAGTTCGCAATTTGCTACAATATTGTACAATTGCCCGATGTTGACCGATAGATTCCTCTGGGAGTCTTAGCCAGGATTTTCATTTTGCCTGTCCCGGAGGGCACCGTTATACACCCGACCGCCGCCGCGCGCACGAATTTCTGTTCGTCGCACAATCGTCCAGCTCCAGAGACTGTCACTCAGCCCGCGCTGACGTGCGACCGACTGGAGCCGCTGTTTTCACGGCATTTCTCAGACACTGGTCCACACGTGCGCCGTTTCTTCGCCGGAGTTCCTCGGGAAGCGGTCGCCCGCTATCCTCCCGGCACGGGCAGCGCCCAGATCCTCCGCAGCATGTCGCCGAACAGCCGACGGGTCAGATGCCCTTCTGCCAGCAGGAGCCAGTAGTCCCTGGCATGCTTCACCAGCCGGCCTCCGGTTTTCACCAGCCGCTGCTGGAGACTCGTGAGCGACCAGCGCGTGACCCGCGGCGGCAGGACCCATCTGCGCCAGAGGTTGCCCAGGTTGTAGGCCAGGACACTCAGTTGCAGGCGCACTTCGTTCGCCCGGAACCGAGGGCACGACAGCCGCGTCCAGTGGGTGGCCTGCTTGCCTTCCTTGATCCATTGCTCCGCCGTGCCGCGCTTGTTGTAGAACCGTACGACCGAGCGGCTCGGGAGGGCCATCTTGGTCACGATGAAGCCGACGCGCGGGAACAGCTCCCCTCGGTGGTGCTCCACCTTGGCGACAATCCGTCTGGGCGTGGTCCAGCTCTTCGCCTGATAGCGGAAACTCTTGTAGCGCACCAAGGGCTTGCGGCTCGGCCGTCCCGGCGGACGAAAGAGGAGGGCTTCGATTTCCAGCTCCACGCTCTTGTTTGCCGGCATGCGGATGACATAGTCCACGTCGCGCGTCTCGAGCGCGTCGTAGATCTTCGGCTTGGCAAACGCCGCGTCCGCGCGGAACGCCACGCGCGTACCCTCCGCCTGCTGCCGGTCAATTTCCGGCACGAGCAGGTCGTCCCAATCGTCGGCGCTATGCACGTTGCCGGGCCGCAGCGGGGCGGCCACGCAGTCGCCGTGCTCGTTGAACAGAAACAGCGGGTGGTAACAGACTGATTCAAAGTGCCCGTTGTACGCGCTCCCTTCCTGCGCCCCATGCACCGGGCTCTCACTCGAATCCATGTCGAGCACAATCCGGCCGGCGCGCGTTGGCATCTCAGCCTGTGCGAGCACCTCCCGGTTCACGGCCATCAGCCCGACGAGCTTCTCCTCTCGGGTCAGCAGCTCAGTCTCGAACCAATGCAGCGGCGAGGTCAGCGCGCCACCGCGGTCCCAGAGCGTTGGCGCCCCGATGAGACGAAACGTCGGGTCCGCCGACACGCGCACCGCATCGTTCAGGTCTTCGTAGCCCGCGAGCCGACTGTAGACCGACTGTCGCAGGAGATCCGCCAGGCTGAACTGGGTGTGCAAGCCCTGTCGGGAGTCGCTCAGGTGCTCGGCGATGAGTGTCGCCAGCCCCAGGCGTTCATCCAACTCGCGCACCAGAAGGAGACCGGCGTCGGAGGTGATGCGCGACCCCTGGAATGCGACCTTCAGAAAGCCATTGAACGTGAACCGAAACGCCTCGTGCTGTCATTCACCCACAGGGTGTCACCCTCCGTGGCGGGGTTCCTTGCGTCGGAGCCCCGGAAATCAAGGCGCGGCGACTGGTCTGCCGATACGGTACCACAGCCAAATCGGAAATCCGGGCCTAGCAGGCTGCTGAAAAAGTCCGTGGAATGGGATCGACAGATCGATCCCGGCGTACTCCCATGCTCCCAATATTGCTGAAGGGAGCCACCTCATGCGCGGACACGATGAGCAGACCCATCACATGTTCAGTTACCGGTCGCCGGAACAGCGCGTGCCGGCCGATCCTCCGCTCCGCGCGGTCCGCGCGCTGACGGATCACGCGCTGAAGACGATGTCGCGCAGGTTCGCCGGCCTGTACGCCAAGACGGGACGTCCGTCGATCCCGCCTGAGCCATTGTTGCGGGCCCTGTTGCTGCAGGTGCTGTACACGATCCGGAGCGAACGGCTGCTGCTGGAAGAGCTCAACGACAACCTGCTGTTCCGCTGGTTCGTCGGCTTGCATATGGACGACCCGGTCTGGCATCCCACGACGTTTACCAAGAATCGTGACCGGCTGCTGGCGGGGGATGGCGCGGCCGCCTTCGTTGATGCGGTCCAGGCCCACGCCCGGGCGGCCGGTCTGCTCTCGGACGAGCATTTCACGGTGGACGGGACGCAGTTGGAAGCCTGGGCCAGCCTGAAGAGCTTCCGATGCCGGGACGCCGCGCCGCGCGCGCCCCCCGATGACCCCGGGAATCCCACGGTCGACTTCCACGGCGAGCGGCGGCGCAACGACACGCACCAGTCGACGACTGATCCGGCGGCGATGCTGCATCGGAAGGGCCAAGGGAAGGAGGCGAAGCTGGCGTCTCTGGGCCACGTGCTGTTGGATAATCGGCAGGGGCTCGTCGCCAACGTCTGTGCGACCCACGCGACGGGGACCGCCGAACGCGAGGCGGCGGCACTGTTGCTGGAGGCCAGCGCGCCGCCGGGCAGCACGGTCGGAGCAGACAAGGGCTACGATGTGGCGAGCTTCGTCGCCGATGTCCGCGTCCGGGACGTCACGCCCCACGTGGCGCAGAAGGTCCGCTGGCGGGCGATTGATGGTCGGCCCACCCGGCATGCGGGTTCTCACGTGAGTCAGCGGAAACGAAAACTCGTGGAACAGGTCTTTGGGTGGAGGCAGACCGTCGGTGGTTTGCGCAAGCTCCGGCCTCGCGGCGTCCCACTCGTCGAGTGGCAGCTCACTTTCGCCGCCACGGCCTATAACTTGGTCCGCCTGCGGAATCTGGAGGCGACGTGTCCCTGATCGCCGGCCGCGCGTGTCGCCGGCCCCCTCATCGGAGTCAGCGCACACCCGTGCGCACGGTCGTCGGGCGGTCGTTACCCGCATGATGCTTAAGAAAACAGCCCGATACCCGGGTTCTTCAGCAGCCTGTTAGATGCGAACATCCCTACCTTCCAGGTGGGTCTGTGCTGGACTGACGTTGGCGCTGCTCGCGCCGGCGACCGGGCACACGGCACAGGCGACGACCGCCGCCTCGGCTCAGCCCTCCACGGCTGACACCCTGCTGCCCATCGAACAGTTTTCTCCGTCGTTTCTGGGCATGTACCGGAAGGTGATGGAGATTGAGGACGAGATCCGCCGGCATACCGACCGCTACGGCCTGCATTACGACCTGGCGCGCGCCGTCTGTCTGTACGAATCGGGCGGGAACGCCGGGTTGTCGTCGTGGGTCGGCGCGCGGGGCTATTTCCAGGTCATGCCAGCGACGTTCCGATCGCTCAGGGTCGAAACGAACATCGAGGCGGGCATCAAGTATCTCAGCCAGATGGTCCACCGCTTCGGCCGCGAGGACTACGCCGTCGCCGCCTACAACGGCGGGCCGAGCCGGGTCGCCCGCCGCCGGCCGATGCCGCTGGAGACGCTCCAGTACGTGCTCGGCGTCGGACACTTCAGAAATCTGCTCAAGACCCGCGAGCCCTCAATCCGGCATCACGCCAGCCAGATCCGCCTGATGACCGTCGCCGAAGGCGACGACTGGTGGCAGCTCTCGCAGCGGCTCGGGCTACCAATCGTCCAGCTCCGGATGCGCAACCCGTTTCTGGCCAACCGCCAGCCGCGCGTCGGGCAGCTCATCGCCTACCCGCAGACGCCGAGAGCCGACCTCCTGGAGGCGGACGAGGTCGGTGGCGGCCTCGAGTACGTCACTCGGCTGGGTGACAACTACTTCAACATCGGCAGGTTCAGTCGGTCAATGCAACAGCGGTCGCAGTGTATCAGCTGGCGTGGCATATCCCAGCGTCTTGCGTGGACGTAAGTTGAGACGTTGCGCGATGGTGTTGAGATCAGCCTGCGTGTAGGTCGAGAGGTTTGTTCCTTTGGGAAAGTATTGCCGCAACAAGCCGTTGGTGTTCTCGTTCGTACCTCGCTGCCATGGACTCTGCGGGTCGCAGAAGTACACCTTCACGTTCGTGGCGACCGTGAAGCGCTTGTGCGAGGCGAATTCGGTCCCACGGTCCCACGTCAGAGACGCCATCAACCCCTTCGGGAGCGTGCGAACGGCGTTGGCCAGCGCCCGCACGACATTGGCGGTGTCTTTGCCAGCCAGACGAATCAAGAGCAGGAAGCGCGAGTGGCGCTCGACGAGCGTGGCGATGTGTGAGTTGCGAGCCCCGGTCAGTAAGTCGCCTTCCCAGTGGCCGGGCACGGCCCGATCCGCTGCCTCCGCCGGACGCTCTCGAATCGAGACGGCGTCGATGATCTGACCACGGCACTGGCCCGCCGTGCTGGCGTGCTTGGACCGACGCATCCGTCGCCGACGGCGAAGGTGGGCGTTCAGGGCTTTCTTCAGCACCCCGCGACTCTGCACGAAGAGACTGAGATAGATCGTCTCGTGCGACACGTGCAAACAAGGATCCTTCGGAAAGGTCCGTTTGAGCCACCCGGCGATCTGCTGTGGGGACCAGTCTGCCGCCAGCTTCTCAGCCACCAGACCGTCAGGGCGATTCAGTCGGCGAACTCGCTCGGGCGGCGCACGCTGATCCGGATCGGCCAGCAGCTCCGCATCCCCACCGTGGCGACCGATCAGTAGTCGACGCCTTCGGCTCACTGACGGAGGTTCAGCGGATCCTAGCAGCCCGTGGTGAAAGCCCCGCGTCGCATCGAGACCGTCGAGGCGCCCGTCTCGCAAGGCGCGAGGAGGGAAAATACCGGGAGTATTTGACCCATCGTGAACAACGTCCAGCGCCGCCCATGGCGGGATGCATCGGCGGTCAATGCAGTGGGACTTGCACCACGGGCTGTTAGGGGGAACGGGGCCCGCCTTCCAGTTCGGCAAGTAGCTGACGTGGCGCGGGGTCCTGCGGTGAGAGGGCGACCAGCTTCCTCGCATACTCGATCGCTTCGGCGCGCGACCCACGGTCGCGATGCATCGTCGTCAGGGCAATGAGGAGGTCGCGGTCTTCGGGATGACGCGCGTGCGCGTCGGCAAGCACGGCGAGGGCCGCCGAGATCTCACCTGACGACTGCAGGGCCACGCCGTACACATACGCGTAGCGCGGCAGGTCCGGACGCAGCTGCGTCGCACGCTGCAACGCGGGAAGCGCATCGGACAGCCGGCCCTGTCGGATCAACAGCAGACCCAGCGCGTGTTCGACGGGTGCTGGGTCCGTCGCGATCGCGAGTGCCTCGCGAAGGACGGCCTCGCCTTCCACATCGCGTCCCTGCTGACGGTAGAGGTCGGCCAGGTTCAGGTAGGTCGGCACGAACGACGGATCGACGTCGAGCGCCGTCCGGTAGGCGCGCTCAGCCTCGTCGAACTCGCCGAGCTGGGTATGCAAGACACCCAGGTTGAGATGAGCCTCGGCCCGATCGGCGTTCGCCTGCTGCGACGCCCGGTACTCGTCGAGGACGCGAGCCAACGTCGCGCGCTGGCCGCCGGACAGCTGCTCAGACGGGACAGCGGCCAGGACTCGGGCGGCCTGAAGTCGAACCGCGCGCACAGGATCGATCAGCAGCGGAAAGGCCAGCTCGAGCCGAGCGGCCGGCGGAATCACCTCGAGCGCGGAGACCGCCGCGGCGCGGACGATCGGGTCGTCATCCCCGAGCCCCCGGCGAACGACCGGGGCAGCGTCGGCGGTGAAATACCCCTCCAGCAGCGACAATGCGGTCGCTCTCGCGATTCCGGGCGTCAATGGGTCGTCGGCCAGCCAGCGCAGCGCTTCCCCCGCACGCGGCTGTCCGGTCCGCCCGGCGTGAATCGCCTCGCCGTAGTGCGGGTGCGCAGCGGTGTCCGGCCCGTACCATGTCGCGACGGCGTCGGCCGTCCACTGAACCGATTGGTCGGTATGGCAGGCGCTGCAGGCATTGGGCGTCCCCAACGTCAGCGACAGGTCGGGCCGCGGCACACGCATGCTGTGGTCGTGCCGAGGATCCACGACCATGTAGCGCTGGGCGGGCATGTGACAGTCTACACAGCTCGCCCCAGTCGACCCAGCCTCGTGAAAATGATGGTCCGGCGTATCGAACATCGTCGGAAGGTGACAGCCAGCGCAGACTGAGTTGCCTGTCCCGCGGACCTGGAGGCTGTGCGGGTCGTGGCAGTCTTTGCACGACACGCCTTCCGCGTACATCTTGCTCTGAAGGAAGGACCCGTAGACGTACACCTCGTCCGAGATCTGGCCATCCGGGTGGTACAGCGGATCGTCCAGCAGCGCCGGACGGTGGGAGTCCATCAGCGGCCGGCCGTAGACGTACTCATCGCTGAGAACGGACCGGCGCGAGTGACAGCGGGCACAGGTCTCGATCTCCGCCCGCGACTCTCGGGGCGGCGTGCGCGCCGCCAACCCGGTCGCCATGTCGAACACCCACGTCGCCGGGGCCAGGTCTTTCAGCGAAACGACAAGGCCCAACGGCCGGTCGTCAGCCTCCGCTTCCCCGCCAGCGACCGCCTGCGCCCAGGCGACATGATTCGACGCCGGACCGTGGCAGGACTCACACGACACGTCGATCTCCGACCAAGTCGTCTCGTAGCTGTCGGTCTCGAGGCGAAAGTTCTTCGCGACGTCCGTCGAGTGGCACTCCGAACACATGAAGTTCCAGTTCTGGTACGGGCCGGTCCAGTGGAGGGGGTCATCAGACGTAATCCGTTCGTCGGGGTACAGATGAAACCATCGCTGACCGCCCACGTCGGCTGGCCGCGAATCCCAGGCGACGCTCAGCGCCTGCAGCCGACCGCCAGGAAACTCGACCAGATACTGCTGGAGCGGAGCAACGCCGAACGTGTAGGCCACCGGGTAGTCTTGGAGCGTTCCATTCAGTCCTTCGGTGCGCACGACGAACTCATCGTTACGGACGGAAAACGTCGACGTGACGCCGAAATGCGTCAGCGTGGCGCCGTCGAAATCACCGAGGACCGTCTGCCCATCGGCGACCTGCATGGCGAGATCGTGATGCGACCCTTCCCAGAGCGCTGTTTCTGCGTCGTGACAGGTCGCGCACGCCTCTCGCCCGACGAACGTCGCCTCGGACGCCCCGAACGATGATTCGGCCCGCTCATTATCCAGGTCCAGCGGGTCTGGCGATTCAGGCGCGCCGCAGGCAGCGACGCTCAGACCCGACCCCGCGAGGAGGAGGAAGAGGAGCAGGACGGTGCCCCGTCTGGCCGCGGCTCTTACCCTCAGCGCCAATTCAGAGGGATTCTGCGCTCGTGGTGCGATCCGACTGCTGGCGCTTCGCCCGCTCGACCATCGCCCGCACGTCGGCCAGCAGTTCCTTCGCGTTGTAGACGATGCCGTTCTTGATCGTGTAGCGCACGCCGCCGACCCGCTCCACCAGCCCGGTCTCGTCGTTGAGACGCTGGGCCCCGGTGCCATAGAGCACCTGGAAGTTCTCGAGCGGATTCTCGTCCACGATCACCAGATCGGCCAGCAGCCCAGGCCGGACGATGCCGTACTCGATCGGCACGCCTTTCGGCTCGTGCAGCGTCTCGGCGCCGTTCAGCGTGGCCGATCGGACGACCTCGAGCGGATGGAAGCCCGCTTCCTGCAGCAACTCGAACTCGCGGATGTAGCCGAAGCCGTACAGGTTGTAAATGAACCCGGAGTCCGATCCGGTGGTGACGCGGCCGCCGCGATTCTTGAAGTCGTTCAGGAACGACATCCACACCGTGTAGAAGTTCTTCCAGGCCACCTCGTCGTGAGTCGTCCAGTAATACCAGTAGGCGCCGTGGCTCTCCCGGCTGGGCTCGAAGAACTCCCACTGCGACGGCAGCGTGTACTCCGCGTGCCAGTCGGCGTTGCGCGCCCGCATGACGTCGCGTCCCGCCTCGTAGATCGTCATCGTCGGGTCGAGCGTGGTCCCCAGCTCGATGAACTCGTCGATGAGCGCGTCCCATTCGTCGCTGCCACGCGGGTGAATCTGGTTCCAGAGGCGCGCCACCTGCCCGAACCGGTCCTGCTCGTTGCTCTGGTTCTGCTGGGGCGGCCAGTCCTGCACCGTGTAGTCCTTGAGCAATGCCTCGAACAGCCCGTAGTAGTGCGTCACCGTGCCCAGGCCCAGCCGCGCGGAGTCGATCGCGTTCATCCGCGCCACGCCGCTTTGACCCAGATGCGCCATCGAACCCATGCGGTGCTGCCTGGCTTCGTCGAGCAGGGCCTCCATAATCGACGGGTCGTACGAGCCAAGCTTGAGCCCGTCCACGCCTTTCGCCGACGCCCAGCGGACCCATTCGCGGGCGGTGTCGGCGCTGTGGATCGGGCCGCCGTCCCAGCCCTCGCCCGTGCCCGGTCGGCCGTAGGCGACGATGCGCGGCGCAACGATCTCGTTTTTCTCGCTGCGGTCGCGTTCGCGGAGCACCCAGTCGCGGGCGCCCCCGCCGGCGTCGCGCACGGTAGTCACGCCGTGCCCCATCCAGAGTTTGAAGGTGTATTCCGCTTCGGGCGCCTTCGGCGCGCCGCCGATGTGCGTGTGCAGGTCGACGAAGCCCGGCATGACGTACATCCCATCGGCGTCGATCTCCCAGGACGCGTCCTGGGGTCGGTCGTCATCGTCGATTGGTGCGCCCGGCGCGCCGACGCCCTGCATCTCGACGATCCGATTCCTCTCGATGACCAGATCCATCGGCCCTAGGGGCGGAGCGCCCGTTCCGTCGATGACGGTCGCGCCTCGGATGATCAGCCGCTCGAACGGCCCCTCGCCCTGGTCGCCGCGATCGGGCGCCGGAATCATCTCCGCTGCCTCCTGCGCCGCGACGGCGCTGCCGGCCGTGAGTCCGACGACCATCGCCGCCGTTGCCGTCCATCTGATCACGATCATGGGATCTCCTATCTTCGCGGCTAGCCCCCTTCCAGGGCGGACAGGATGGCGATTTCGTCACCGTCTTCAACCGGCGCCGTCAGCTCCTCGGCGCGCAGCTGACGGCCGTTGAGAAAGACCGCCATCACCAGGTTCAGCTCCGGGTCCGGGCGCCAGACAAGCGGCGCGAGCTGGACATATCGGTCGGTCAACGCTCGCAGCGCGGCGCGGACGGTCTCCCCTTCCAGCTCAACCGCCTCGAGGCCGTCGAGACGCTCGGAGAAGAGCGCAGGAAATGTGACTGTGACGCTCATAACGCGGCGATCTCCGGCTCGAAGACGTCCCACACTTTCTGCTGCAGCTCGGCGAAGAACTCGCGGGTGACGAACGCGGATGTCTTCACGCTGGCGTTCGGGTCGTCGAACACCTGCGCCGGTAGCGTGTACTCGTCGTGACCGAAGCCCTGCTTCCGCTCGATCGCCAGGCCGCGGAGATAGGCCCGCCGCACGGCCGCCATCAGGTCCTCGAGCGGCACGTCGATCCCGCCCTCGACCTGCACCGCGGCAATCGCCATCTTCTGGCCCATGCCGGCAAACTTGCAGGTCCCCAGCAGGTCGTCGCGCACCTGATACAGACCCTTCTGGGTGATCGCCTTCACCCAGTACTCCATCGACGTGTCCCCCTCCATGACCAACGCCATGAAGGTGCCCATCGTCATGTGGCCGCCGGCAATCGCCCAGGGGTAGCCGGGGTTGGTCTCCGGCAGGTAGGCCGGCAACTCCAGCCCCTTGACGTGCATGGCGTACCCGGTCTCGCCCGTCTTGACCGACAGCCGCTTCACGCCGCGCCCGACATCCGGCATCCACCCGCGGCCGGTGCCCTCGATCAGCTCCCGGATCTTCTCGAAGTCGCCGAACGTCGCGCCGTTCAGCAACGGCGCGGCCGGATGCCGCCGGTTGTAGTCGAGCACGTACCCCACCGTGGTCCCGCAGGAGATCGAGTCCATACCGAGGTTGTCCACCAGCCGCACGAGCTGCCAGGCTTGCTCGGCGTCGTGCACGCCGAGATTCGTCGCCAGGAGGTTGAGCGGCTCGTAGTCGAACTTGGCGCGGAACGCGCCGCGCGTGCCGTCGGCCTTCTTCTCGTAGATGTTCTTGTGGCAGTTGATGCCGCACCGATAGCACGACTCGGCCTTGATGACGAAGTCGTCCTCGATGGCCTCCCGGAACAGCCGCTCCACAGCGCCGTCCGCCTTCGGCCGGAAGTTGTCCTGCGGCAACACATGGACTTTTTCCAGAATCGGATAATTCGACCAGGTGCCGCCCAGCCCGCCCTTGTCGGCCTCGCGGAACTTGGCCGACCCTGGGCCGGTCGCGATCTTCTTGTTGATCTCCTTGACCTCGGGCGCTAGCTTCGTCAGCTTGTCCTTCGCGCGGGCCACCAGCCCGATGAGATTCTTCGACCCCATCACCGTGCCCATCCCGCCGCGGCCGGCAAAGCGGCACTTGTCGTCGCCCGACTTCAGCTCGTTCTCGGTGCTCAGCGCGATCGCCGCGTAGTAGCAGCCCTCGTAGGCTTCGCCGGCTGGCCCGATGACGGCGAAGTGCGCGTCGTCGTACTCCTTCTGGAGCGCCATGATCTTGTCGTGCGTCTCCAGCCCGAGCAGCGCGTCTGCCGCTTCGAGTGCGACCACCGGTCGGCTCTCGCCACCCTGGATCACGATGAGTAGCGGCCGGCTCGCGCGCCCTTCGACCACGATCTCATCGAGGCCGGCCCACTTCAGCTTCGACCCAAACTTGCCGCTGGCCGCCGACCAAATCGCCGCCGGCAGGCCCTTATCCGAATGCTTCAGCGGGCTATAGGCGGAAAAGTAGGTGCGCAACCCGGTCATGATGTTCGTGCCGGTCAGTAGGCCGGTGTTGATGATGAGCGGATTGTCCGGCGCGAGCGCGTCGGTGACGTCCCGCGTCAACAGCGTCTGGAACGAGCGGCCGAAGCCGCCCAGCACGTCCTCGAGATTCCGGCACGGCACCTCGTCGGTCCGGATCGTCTCGGCGGCGAGATCAATCGTGCACAGCGTGTAGAACACCTTTGCGGGGTCGAATCCCCCGCCGTTGTTCAAGTTTCGCATGTTCCCGCAGGCTCCGTCGTCGGGAAATTATACCCTTGCGCTCCGCCCGCGTCCTTCATGGCGAGCGCATCAACATCATTCGCGCGAGCAGATCGGGCTTGAACGCGGCATCCACGTCGAAACAGTAGCGCACCCGCCGGGCCGACGCGATCTCCGATGACACGACCAGGTATGGCTTATCGGGCGCGGCCGACCCTTTGGACGGCACCTGCACGTCATCCGGCACCGTCTGGATCTCCGCCGGCAGATCCTCACACGTCAACCAGTGCGGCGACGTGAGATACGCCACGGTCAGCGTGTCGAACGGGTAGAAGCCGTCGACGCCGAACCGAGAGCGCCACCACTCCAGCCAGCCCGCCGCCGGGCCGGCCAGCCATCGGGCCGCCCGACGCCAGCCGGTCCATGTCGTCCTGCGTCAGGACGATCTTCGATGCGATCTCGAACGGCGCCAGGACGATCGGCAGGTCGGCATCGAGCAGGACCTGAAACCCCGAGGCGTCGAGCTCGAAGTTCAGATCTATGAGCGGCTCGCTACGGGACGTCTCGGCGACGAAGCGCTGGCCGGGACGCCGGCCGGCAACCGCGACGACGGCGTCGATCCGCGCCGTAAGATCAGGATGATTGCGCACGACCGTGGCCACCGTCGTGACCGGGCCGAGCGCCAGGACGATGAGCGGTTCGGCGCGAAGCGCCGCGGCCAGGGCCAGCGAGGCCTCGGTCTCGCGGCCCAGCTCGTCGCCGCTGACCGCGCTGCGGTACACCGACAGGCCCGGCGGTCCGAAGCGCTCGACGACGTCGCTCGCGATCCGGAAGGTCTCGTCGAGGTCGGCGTTGCCGAACGTGGTGCTCACGCCGCGCACGACCAGCTCGGGCGAGTGGAACGCCTGCGCCATCGCCAGGCCGTCGTCGTTGATGACCAGGCCGTAGCCCCCCGCCGCCGACGGATCGACGTCGAGCCAGACCGAGATCGGCCCACCCGTCTGGGCGAGCACCGGCACCCAGACCGCCAGCCCCACAACCCACACCATCAGCAAAGGGGTCAGACCCCTTTCTTACGCAACATATTGCCTCGCGAAGGCGCGGGCCGACAGCGGCGCGCCGGTGGCGAGTTCGGTCAACTCGTCCCAGGCATAGCGGGTGCCGGGGCTGAACACCTGCTCCCGCAGGTAGGCGCCGACGTCGGGCCGGCCGTAGAAACAGGTTGTGATCGGATCGACGTCCGGGCCCACCTGCTCAGCCAGCGTCTGCCGGAGCTGGGTACCGAACAGATCCCCCATCACGTAGCTCTGGTAGTACGCCGGGTAGACCGCCACGTGCACCTTGGCGGCGTAGTCCGGCGCCATCCGGTCCGGCGGCTCGAGCCGCTGGTACTTTTGCTTCAAGTCCCACCAGAGGGCGGAGAGATCCTGATCGGGATCACGGTACATCGCCCGTTCGAACCGGACGACGACCTGGGCCCAGCGACTGAAGATCAACTTCTCGATCGCGAGGCTGCGCTGCGCGGCCGCCACCAGGGGCGCCGCCTCGGCGCGCGGCACCTCGAGCACCCGCACGAGGAACTCCTCGTTCTTCGCCATCGAGCCCATCATCATCGCGATCCCTTCGGTCGTGATGGCGCTCGACGCCTCGCGCAGCACCCACGGCAGCGTCGGATCGATGTGGCAGTCGTAGACCGCGTGGCCGAGCTCGTGCAACAGCGTGTCCATCCAGCGGACCGACGTCTTCAGGTTGCACAGGATCCTGACATCCCCGAGCCGATCGAGGTCGACGGCGAAGGCGTGCGGGCTTTTGCCGTCCCGTTCGTACAGGTCGCTCCGCGACAGAACGCCCTCCACCGGCATGCCCAGGGTCGCGTAGTAGGAGGTCGCCACGCCGATCAGATCGCGGTCGCGATACAGGCCGTCCAGGCCCGACTCGGCCTCGCCCACCGCCTCCTGAAAGAACAGATCGCCGAAATGCCAGGGGCGCAGCGATGCCCGCGGCACGGCGAACCGCCGTGCCAGGCGATCATCCAGCTCGTCCTTGAGCGCGGCGAACGGCTGCCGGGTGATCGCGTCCAGCTCGTCGAACAGGCGGGTCAGCGTGTCCGGATCAATCTCCTGCAGGTCGAGCGCCATCACAAAGAAATCGTGGTAGCCCAGCTCCCGCGCCACCTCATTGCGGAGCGTAACCACTTCCCGGAGGGCCTTCGCGACCCGCTCACCGACCGACATGTAGCCTTTCCACGCCGCCGACACCTGACCCGCGTCGGTGGACGTCGCCAGGATCTCCCGCACCTCGTTCTCGGTGAGCGCGCAGCCGTCGACCTGACTGCGGTGGGTGTTGAACGTCTGCTCGATCTGGTTCTCGAGCTCCACGATCCGCTTCTGCACGGCGGCGTCGGCCTGCCGGCTCAGGAAGGCCCGGTAGACGACGTCGTGCTGCCGGCGCAGGACGGGCTCACCGAGGTCACCGTCCCGCCAATGCGTGAGCCGGGCAAAGGCCGCTTGATCGGCGTGCAGCTCGACGATGGCCTGCTCGGCCTTCGCCTTGCGCGCGAAGGCGTCATCCGACCCGGTGACGTTCGCCTCCCACCACGCCTGGGCCGCGGTCTTGTGGAGTGGCTGGAAACGTGCGAGATACTGCCGGTAAAACTCGACGAAGGCGCGCTCGTCCGCTGCTGGCGCGCGGCTGGTGCCTGTGCTCATCGCCCGCAGCCTTTCGCGTCGCCTGCGCTGACGTGCGCCCGCAGCACGTCCAGGAGGACCGCGACGTCCGACGTGTCGTTGTACACATGAGGCGAGACGCGAATCGCACTGCCGCGCAGCGAGACCGACACCCGACGCGTCTGCAACTGCCGCTGCACCTCGGCCAGGTCCACGTGAGACGGCGCGTGCAATCCGAAGAGGTGCCCGCCGCGCCAGCGCTCCTCCTCCACCTCGAAGCCCAGCGCGCCGAGCTCCGCGAACAGCTCCTCGGTGAGGGTCCGACAATAGGCCTGGACTTCGTTCAGATCCCACGCGAGCACCTGCTCGAGCGCGGCGACCAGCATCGGCATGAGGATGAAGTTGGAGCGCTGGCCGACGTCGTAGCGCAGCGCGCCGGGCTGGTAGTCGTCCTGATAATCCACGAGCCGTCGAAAATCTTCGCTGCCGCGACGGGCAATCCACCCCTCCTCGAGCGGGATGCCACCATCGTAGCGCGGACCGAAATAGCCGACGCCGAGCGAGTACGGTCCCAGCAGCCACTTGTAGCCGGCGCAGATCAGTGCATCCGGCGAGACCCGATGCACGTCGAACGGCATCGCGCCCACACTCTGGGTCCCATCCACGATGAACGCCGCGTCGCAGTCGCGCGCGCGGGCACCGATCGCCTCCAGGTCGAAGCGCGTCCCATCGGTCCAATGGACCGGCGCCACCGCCACGATCACCGTTCGCCGGTCGATCGCGTCGATCATCCGCGCGTTCCACGCTTCGGCGCGCGGCATCCCGTGGGGCGGCGCCACGGTGCGCAGCTCCACGCCGTGCCGCCGCGCAGCTTCTCGCCAGGCATATACATTACTGGGAAACTGCTCGTCGGCGACGACGATGTTCTGCCCGGACTCGAAGCGCGTGTTGCGGGCGACGGTGGCGATGCCGTAGGACACGGCCGGAATGATGGCAACCCGGCTGGAATCGACGGCGTGAATCAAATGCGCGAACAGCGTCCGGACCCCCTCGGTGTCCCGAAAAAAATCTTCGGCATGGATCCCGCTCGGCACGGTCTTTCGCGCGATGCCGGCGATACCGGTGTCCGCGACGCGTTTGGGCATCGGCGACATGTAGGCGCCGTTAAGATAGTGCTCGCCGTCGGGCAGCGAAAACAGGTGTCTCTGCGACTGCACGAATTGATCATAACAGGCCGGCCGCTACCGTGGCCGCGACACCGTGGCCACCGCAATCCCGACGACGACGATCGCGGCACCAAGGTGGACCCCCAGATGCAGCAGAGGAGGACGGCGAGCGCGGCCTGGGAGGTACGGGACATGGACGGTCTCGAGCTAACTTAGGTGCAGGGTCGGCCCGTTCGAGCCGACACAGAATACGGGTGCGGACGCTCGCCAATTCAATGCATGATCGAATCGGCACATGATCAAGGTCGAGCTTCACGCGCACACGGCGGGCGACCTCGAAGATGCCATCCCGCACAGTCCACCCGATCTGATCGACCGTGCGGCGGCGCTTGGCTACGGCGCCCTGGCGATCACCCTGCACGATCGCCAGCTCGACGTCGGGCCGCTGACCGGCTACGCGGCCGCCCGGGGCCTGACGCTGATCCCCGGCATCGAGCGGACGATCGACGGCCGCCATCTCCTGCTGCTGAACTTTCCGGCGGCGGCCGAGCAGGTCGCGAGCCTCGACGACCTCACTCGCCTCAAGGCCCACTCACCGGGCATCGTGGTCGTGCCGCATCCCTTCTTCCCGTTGTCCCACTGTCTCGGGAGCCGGATGGACGAGTACGCCGCGGTCATCGACGCGGTGGAGATCAGCTGCTTTCACACGGCACTCGTCGACTTCAACCGCCCGGCGCGGCGGTGGGCACACACTCACGGCAAGCCGCTCGTGGGGACGTCCGATCTCCACCGCCTGTCGCAGCTCGGCCGGACCTTCTCGCTCGTCGACGCCGACCCGACGCCCGACGCGATCTGCGCCGCGATCAGGGCGGGACGCGTCGAGGTGCGGACGCGGCCCGTGTCGCTCCTGCGGATCGCGTTCCTGGTGGCCGCGATCGATCTGCGCACGCGCGCCGCACGGTTCAACGCTCGAGCTGAAGCAGCGTCCGCACCGCGTCTCGCACGATCGGCCAAGTCGTCGACCTCGGATTGATTATCTCGAAAATGAGCTGACTCCTCGGCCATGATGAGCTCGACGTCGTCCCCGGCCTTCCGTGCGACGGCGGCGTAGGCGTCGACAGCCTCGAGGCGCCGAGGCAGATCGTGAGCGCCGCTGATCAGAATCTGCGGAATGCCGAGCGGCACCATCTCGATCGGTGACGTCTGAGCGTAGCGATCGGGCACTTCATCCGGAGCGCCGCCGACCACCACGTCCATCGCGCCTTCACACGCTCTCGAGGCGTGCACGCGGGCCAGATCGGGCGCCGCCGCGAGACCCAGAATTCCCTGCAACGCGATCGGATCCGTCATGTAGAGCGGTGAGTGGATCGACAGTCGAGCTCGTCCGGCGAGCCACAAGGCAAAGTGCCCGCCGGCCGAGTGGCCGATCGCGATCGCACGGTCGAGGTCCAGCGGGTACTCCCGCGCCAGCGCGCGGACCAGGTCGGCGCCACGCGCGATGTCTTCGAACGTGCCCGGCCAGCCACCGCCGTCGTCGCCGACCCGCCGATACTCGAGGCTCCAGGTCGCGATGCCCGCATCGGTCAGCGCTGCCACGAGGCTCCCGACGGGCTGCTAGCACTCGCCTCATGCGCATCATCCCTCCCTGCGCTGTCGATACTCACGGCGTCGACAGCATCCGATCGATGATTTCCTTCATACACTTCGCCGCAACCATCGCGGTCACGCCGTGCAGGTCGCGCACGGGGTTGTACTCGACGATGTCGGCACCGACGAGCGGCGCGGAGATGCGCTTGACGACCTCCAGCACGTCGCGCGTAGACACGCCACCCGGTTCGTGATGCGATAGGCCCGGCGCGAACGCCGGGTCGAGCACGTCGAGGTCGAGCGAGAGGTAGACCGGTCCCGCGAGACCGGCGGCCATGTCGGGAGTCCACCGATCGGCGGTCGTCACCTCGACGCCGAATCGTTCGGCCTGGTCGCGCTGATGCGGCGTCATCGTCCGGATGCCCATCTGGACCAGCCTCGCGACCAGCCCCTCCTCCATGATCCGCGCGAACGGACACGCATGGGAGAGTCTGTTGCCGTCGAGTTCGTCGTACAGGTCGGGATGCGCGTCGAGGTGCAGGACCGTGAGCCGTGGGTAGCGCTTCGCGAACGACCGGACGATCGGATACGTGACCGCATGGTCTCCGCCGAGCGCGACGAGTCGGTCACCGCCGTCGAGCAACTCGGCGATCCCCTGCTCGATGGCCGCAAACGCAGCCGCGCCGGTCGGCAACGCCAAATCGCCCACGTCCCTGAACCGTGCCTCGGCTCCGAGATCGCGACCGCCTTCCGTCACCAGATTGGCGGCGTGCGAATGCAACGCCTCACGAATCTTGGGCGGCGCCTCGGCCGCGCCGCGAAGAAACGACGAACTCTCGTCGAACGGTACACCGACAAGCGTGACGGAGGGCTGCTGGGAGGTCATGCCGTTCGTGCGAGGCTGGCGAGGCCAGCGCGAGCCTCGCGCCGCCTGGCGCACCGGACGATCACGGAAGTATAGCGGGCATCCGGCGGAGACGACATCCGCCTCGTGCTGGTCTCGACGAGCGCCCGAGCGGTCGGCGTCGGGTAGTGGGCTAATGGGGTGTTGCTAAGCCTCAAGCAGTTCTTTCATCGTCCAAATATGATCCGTCCAACCGGCTTCCATTGCGGGTGTCATCCGCAGCGTCTGATGGACACGGCAGAAGTTGTACCATACGAAGAACACGTCCACCATCGCCTTGAGATTCGCCAGTTTCTTGCTGAACCCGTTGGTCAACCGCGTGAATCGGCGGAGCTGCATCCGCACGGTCAGATTGGCCCGCTCGATGTGGCTGGTCGAGATGCGAGAGATTTTCGGACTGCCGCTGATGAATTTGGGAGTGGTTGACACCACTCTGGCCGAGGGCCGGAACCAGTCCGGCCCGTCTGTGCGGGGAGTCGAGTAGTTCTTGATGAGCTGCGCGAAGTCGATGTCCGCGCCAAACCGCTCCTCGATGGCAGCCGGATACACCTCGTGCCCGTCGCTGGTGAACTGGAATCGGTGCTGCTCCCTGATGCGGTCGCCGAGGTCTTGGATGAACTCGTAGCCGCTCAGCCCGTCGCGTCGGCCCACGTAGTAGCTCAGGACGGTCTTGGTCTCGGAGTCGAGCGCGATCCACACGTAGGCGTCGCCGTACTCGCGCGGGTCGGACGGCTTCACACGCTTTTCCTTGGTGTGGATGAACGTCCAAATTTCATCCGCCTGGACGTAGGCCGGCGCGACGTCCTGAACGTACCGATCGAAAATGGCGCGGGATTTCTCGGCCACCGTGCCGAGCAGGCTCAGGATGGTCCCCTTGTGCATCCCTGTGACACGCGAGACAGCGCGCACGCTCATCCCCTCGGTCAGCAGCGTGAACGCCATCGTCGCCCGGTCCAGGTCCGTTGTGTGGCGTCCTAGTGGCTTCTGTCTGGGTTCGGTGAACGTCCCGCCACAGTCACGGCAGCGGTAGCGCTGGTTCTTGCTCTTGGTGAATCCGAACCGCTTGGCGGTTCCGTGCTGGCACTTCAGGCAGGTCATCATCGGCCCCTTGCAACAGGGCGGGGAGTGGCCGATAATGAGTTTGGGTCTGGATCATGCGGCCACAACCCGCATGGTTTGGATTGCCCGGCCGACCGCTTCAACGGAAGGTCGGGCGCTTTTCTGAAAGGCCCACCAGGGGCCGTCCATTCAGCTTCTCAGGGCATGGGGGACGGCCCCTTTGTCGTTGTCCAAGCCCCCTGCGCCGGTGAGCACGTCAGACGCAGGGGGCTGTCTACGTAATCTCATGTCAACCTCCATCCTGTGGGCTAGTATACCACGTGCTTGTCTCTTGCAGTTAAGATAAAAATAATAGACAACACTTTATTTATCTGATACCATGTCCCGGTGATTGGAGGTAAAGTGGCTCAGAGCACGAAACCGAGGAAGCACCGGAGTCCCGCCTATCCGTTCGTAAACCTGGAAACAGCAATAACCCGGGCGCGAGAGCTATACGGAAAGGAGCGAAGTCATCCTACTCGTATCGGAACGGTGGCCGGGCACTGGGGATTCGGGGTGAAGAGCAGCGGCGGCATGCAGACTATCGCAGCGCTGAAGCAGTACGGATTGCTGGAAGGCTCTGGCGGAAATCACGCCGACAGGAAGGTCAAGCTCACCGATTTGGCGCGGCGCATCTTGCTCCTACCAGAGGATTCGCCGGATCGTTCCCAGCTTCTGCGCGAGGCGGCGCTAAGGCCGTCCCTGTTTTCCGAGATGTTCTCCAAGTGGCATTCGGAACTCCCATCAGACGAGAACATTCGGAGCTATCTCTTGCTGGATCGGAACTTCAACGATGGAACAGTTTCCAGTGTTATCAGGAACTTCAGGGACACCCTCGGCTACTCCGGAGCGATGGATTCTGATACCATGTCCGACGCTGGCGACGATTCCGACTGGTCGTCGCGAGACGAATCGGAGGAGAGCATGGAGACTGCGGCAAGTGCCGAACGGCGGGCACCAGCTTCTTCCCCGGCGGCGGCCATGGTGTTCAGTTGGCCGTTGGCAAGGGGAGTGATGGCTGAGGTGCGTCTGTCAGGTGGTGAGATCAAGCCGGAACATCTGGAACGGCTCCGACAGTACCTCGATCTTGCCAAGGTGGCTGTGGCGACAGACGACGAGACACCTGAGTCGTAGGCAACGCACGGACGCGAGGGATGGCCTGGCAACGTGCAGGAGGGCCGGGCGAGAGTCCGGCCCTTGGTGTTGTACGCGAATCAGCAACACCCCGTTAGCCCACTACCCGGCGTCGGCTCGACTCGGGCGCGCCACCATTGTAGGATTAACAGCCCGTGGTGAAGGTCCCGCTGATATCGTTGACACCGACGATCCGCGCCCCGCAAGCAGAAGCGAAGTTCGCGCTGGCAGAAGGCCGTGCCGGGGCGGCGCTGGCCCTCCTGCGTCAGCAGAGCCGCCCGGGCGCCAAGCATCCGGCGAACGTCGTTTCGAGCCTGTACTACGACACGCGCGATCGGCGTGGCCTGTACGAGAAGCTCAACAGTGACTTCCTCAAGACGAAGTTTCGGCTCCGGTGGTACCGCGACCTCGACGGTCACTTCAGCACGCCCGACTCGTTCTTCGAAATCAAGCAGCGGGTCGGGACTGCCCGCAACAAGCGGCGGATTGCGGCGCCGTTCGACGCCAGTTGGCTGGACGGGGCGTCGCTCGCGGAGCCTGCGCTGGCACGCACCGCTGAGCTGCTGCGGGCGCACGGTGTCCACACTCCTCCGCTGGTCCCGGTCTTCGTACTCCGCTACGAGCGCCATCGATTTCTCGAACCGTCGAGCGGACTTCGAATCAACCTCAATCGGCGAATCACGGTGGCCCGATCGCATCCGCACGTGACGGGACCGCGCTTCCGCGCGGCACTGGCCCAGGCCGTGCTCGAAGTCAAAGGCGCCCGCGCCGAGGAGCTGCCGCGGCCGCTCTGGCTCGCGCTGCGGCTCGGCTGCCGTCTCGGATCGTTCTCGAAGTACGCGACGTGCTACGCCGAAGCACTTGGAGCGCCCCGGTGACCCCGGTGGGTGACACCTTCTCCGGCTACTACTTTCCCGGCATGATGGTCACCCTATCGGCGAACCCCGACGAGGGGTTTCGCTACTGGCGCGTCGATGGCTCGGCGGTCAACGCTGTCGAGCTGCGCTGGGAGGTCAACGCGGACCTCGATGTCGAAGCGTTCTTTGAGTAATTGCCATGCGTCTGGTGACCTACCTGGCCGTGTCGGTGCTCGCCGCGTCGCTCGTCGCCGCCGCGCTGTACGGTCCAATCGACGTCGTCTCGACCCTGCCGGCCCTGACCCGCGTGTACACGCGATGGGTCCCACCGGAGCCACCGCCGCAACTCGACGGCCTCTCCGAGCCGGAGCGCGCGGCGTTCCGCCGGCTCGGGACCCGGGTGCGCGGGCGGGTCGTCTGGTCGTCGAACCGTGAAGGCAACCACGAGCTGTATCTGGTCGATCTGACCACCGGCGAGGAGCGGCGACTGACCCGTCACCCCAACGTCGAGTTCTTTTCGCGGTTTTCGCCCGACGGCACGACCATCTCGTTTCTCCGCAGCCAGCGCGAATGGGCGTCGTTCCGCGAGCACCAGGCGTGGGATCTGTTCCTGATCGATGCGGACGGCGGGAACGAGCGTCGTGTGGCCCGGGAAGCCTACCATCCGACCTGGGTGCCAGACGGATCCGGACTCGTGTTCGTCCGGCAGAACCGGATCGTCCGCTACGACCTGGCGCGTGGCACCGAGACGGTGCTCCACGACGGGGCTGACCCGCCGACGCGAGGACGCGTCGAAGAGCCGGAACTGCTGACGGAGAGCCTGGTCGCGATCACGCTGCGCAACGTCCCGGAGGAAACGGTCGGCATCCTGGATCTGGCGTCCGGAACCTATCGTCCCATGTCGCGCACGCGCGAATGCCAGATCACCTGGGTTCCCAGCCAGCGGCACGTCGTCTGGATCGAAGGCGAAGGTCAGGGCGGCACACGGGTCATGCAGCGGCGCCTGGACGCTGGCGACGCGGAACTGCTCATCGATCTGCCGCACGAGTACAGCCACGAGTACTTCCCGCGCGTCACGGCGGACGGCGCCTGGCTCATCTGGGGCGCCGCGGCGGAAGGCCACGAGCATGACCGGGCCGACTATGAGCTGTTCGTATGGCGGATCGGGGAGCCGTGGGAACGTGCCTGGCGCCTGACCCACTCGCCGGCCAACGATCAGTGGCCGGACCTGTGGATCGACGGCGGCGCGACGGTTGCGCCGTAGCTATAGCTAGGAGCCAGCCACCTGGACGTCGTTGACGCCTGGCAACCGTTCACTTCGCGATGTGGATAGGTGCTCGGGCTCGTCCTCGACGAGTCGGCGTACCCAGATGAACTATCTACGGCGACTCGCAACCCGATTCCGACAGCGGGGCATGATCGATGGAGCAGCAGCTGGCCGACGTCTATTCGGCGCTGACGAGTGGCGACACACAGGCCATGCAGCAGATCGGGTGGATGGCATTCCTGTTCCTGATGGGCGTGTCGCTCTCCAGCGTCTTGGGTATCGCTTACCTTTATCTCCAGTTTTACGGGACGCGTGCGACCGGCAGTCGGATGCACCGCACGTTTCCCGTGCTCGAGATCTCGGTGACGGCGATTTTCATCTGCATTCAGTTCTCGCTGCCGCTCTCGCTCGGGTTACTCGGTGCTCTCTCGATCGTCCGGTTCCGGACGCCGATCAAAGAACCCGAGGAGATCGGGTTCATCATGCTTGTGATCGCTAGCTCGATTGCCTGTGCGACCTTCAATATCACTTTTTGGGCATCATTTTCATTGTCGCGATTCTCGCGTTACTGGCCCAGACGTTCAGACGCGTGCTCCAGAGCACTCTCCACGATGGTCTGGTCGTGATGCGGGCGGCGCGCTGGGGCTGACCATCGCCTACTGGGCACTGCGCGGGTTGACCGTCGTCGTCGCCGAGCGCATCCCGCGCACCGAGGGCATCGAGCTCGACGGGCCGGTGCTGGCCTTCACCGTCGTCATTGCCACCCTGACCGGCGTGGCGTTTGGGCTCGCGCCGGCGCTCCAACTCGCGCGACGCGACACGAACGACGACTTGCGAGAAGGCACACGCTTGCAAGGCGACCACGCCAAGCGGGGCACCCGCGAAGCGCTGATCGCCGCCGAGGTAGCCCTGTCGCTCGTGCTGATGGTCGGCGCCGGACTCCTCCTGCAAAGCTTCTGGCGGCTCCAGAACGTCGACCCGGGTTTTCAGCCCGATCGCGTGCTGACCATGCAGATGGCTCTCCCCACGGCCAAGTACGCCGAAGGCGATCAGATTCCGGTGTACGAGCAGCTCTATGAGCAACTGCGTCGGCTGCCTGGCGTCGAGATGGTCGGCGCCATCAACATCTTGCCGCTCAGCGACAGCTACGACGGCAACGGATTTCAGATCGACGAGCGCCCGATGCCGGTCGGCCAGAACCCGAGCGTGTAGACCCGTTCGGTCAACCCCGACTATTTCCGGGCGATGGGCACTCCGCTGCTGCGCGGCGGCGTATTCGACGACCGCGATCGGTCCGATTCACCCGGCGTCGTCGTCATCAGCGACGTCATGGCCCGGCGGTTCTGGCCAGACCAGGATCCGATCGGCAAACGGATCACCTACAACCGGGGTGAGTTCGACGAGCCCACCCAGACCGTCGGCGGACCCGGGTCGCGCGAAATCATAGGCATCGTCGGCAGCGTTAAGCACCTGGCGCTGGAGGCAGAGCTCGAGGCTATGTTCTACACGCCGCAGACCCAGCAACCGTCCTTCCACACCATGACGCTCGTGCTGCGCGGGTCGGTCGATCCCGCGTCGTTGACGCCCAGCGTACGCGCCGAGCTCGAGGCCATGGATCCGGACGTCCCGCTCTTCCAGGTGCGCACGCTCGACACGATGCTCGATCGGTCGGTGGCGCAGCCCCGGCTGCGCACCTCGCTCCTCGGACTGTTCGCCGCGGTCGCGCTGGTGCTGGCGTTGATCGGAATCTACGGCGTGATCGGCTATCTCGTGGGCCAGCGGACGCAGGAGATCGGCATCCGGATGGCACTCGGCGCCGGTTCCGGCGACGTTATCCGGATGCTCCTCTGGCAAGGCATGCGGCCGGTCATCGTCGGTGTGGGCCTCGGCCTGGTCGCGGCGTTCGCGCTCAGCCAGGTCGTGACGACACTCCTCTACGGCATCACCACCTCCGACCCGCTGACCTACGCGAGCGTTGCCGGTCTACTGACGCTCGCCGCCGTGGCGGCCACATTGGTGCCGGCCCTGCGCGCCACCCGCATCGACCCATCGACGGCGCTGCGGGCGGAATGAGAAAAAGGCGCTTGGCTTTTCGGCTCTGGGCTCTCGGCTAGAACACATCGAGATCCTGGCCGCTGACGAGCGGCCCATCGTAGCCCGCCGCGCGCACCTCCGCCACGAGATCGTCATCGGCGACGCCGAAATAGAGCTGGTGGTACAGCACCAGCGTGCCCGGCCGCGCTTCGTTCGCCACCCGTGCGACCTGCGCCGGTGATGCATGGGCGGAGCGCTGATAGCGCTGCCAGTCCGCCGTGCGCGCCGCCAGACCGCGCTCGGAGAAGACCTCGTGGAACAGCAGATCGACGCCGCGGGCCTCCTTGACGACGCGGTCGCAGTAGGTCGTATCCCCGGAGATCACGACGACGCGGTCGGCCGTCTCGAACCGGTATCCGTACGCCTCGACGGACTCGTGACAGACCGGGAAGCCCGTGATGCGGACCCGCTCGTCCTCGTAGGTCAACGAACCGTCGAATTCGTGGACCTCCGCGTCATAGCCGCGGGTGACGATCGGCTGCGGCCCCTCGGTACGGAGGCGGATATCCTCCGCGAACGCCGCTTGCAACCCGTCGGTCAGCGCGCGCAGGCCGCGCGGCCCGTACGCCGTGACCTGCCCCTCGCGGCGCCACCAGAGCCCCCAGAGCAAGTCGGCGTAGTCGAGTACATGATCACTGTGCAGATGCGTGAAGAACAGTCGGGTCGGCGAGGCCAGCGCGGCCACCCCCCGCCGGGCCGCTTCCACCGTCCGCAGAAACGCCCCCGGGCCGATGTCCACGAGATAGGCGGTCCCACCGGTGATCACAGCCAGCGACGATCCCACCTTGCGATCGTCGGGAAACGGCGTGCCGCTACCAAGCAGGATGACCTGCGTCCGGCCGGCGTCCAGCGCCAGCAGCGGTCTGGTGACCGCCGTTTCCTGGGCCGCCGCAAACGCCGATCCGATGACTACGCTGAGCGCCAACCCAAGCCCCGCCATGCCCAGCCGACGCGGCCGACGGGCACGGGCGCCAGGTTGACCCCAGAGAATGAGACGTAGATGCATATTCCACTGATTCAGCGGCGCCTCGGTGCGACGCGCAACTTGGTAGTGGTCAAGTTTCAACTTGACCACTACCCGCAACTTTCACCGGGCTGCTGCCGTCCCGCATAGTATAATCACCCGCTTCGCGCGCCACGCGCCGCGAGTCACCAGCCAGAAGGACCGCTTCAAGGACGCTAGCAGTCCGTGCTGAAAATCGAGCGTCGCACCGAGGCGGGTGAGGGCAAGTCAATTCGATAGAGTTGGTCCGTGAACCGAATCAGTGAGGACGTGAAGGAGGTCCCTGTTGTCGAAGGCCCTGTTGTCTTAAGGTTAGACGCATTCGATCCCATGAGGCGACGGCCGGGTGGCTGGCGGCAGTCGTCGTCCTGGGTCTCACTGCCGCCTGAGGTTGTATCAGGACACCCCACCCAGCGCCTTCCCGCAGTAGCCACGCCGGGCCCAGGGGCGGCGCCACGACCGCCCCCTGGGCCGGCCTGAGATCCCGCCAAACGTCCACACGTCCACCACGGGCGGCTAAAGCTCCGCGCGATCCGTGTCGACACACAACACAGTGTCGATGCACGCACGGGTGGACGACACGTTGATCCCGAAAGTCGATTTCGATGCCGCCACGAAGGACCGTCGCGCCTGGAACGCCGGACAGCGCGCCGCCGAGCACGGCCAGGGCCTGGAGATCTGCACAAATCGGAACCGGCCGAGTCGGGACGCCTGGCTCGTCGCCTGGTTGGTGACCCGCACGCGCCACGCGCCGCTGACGCATCCCGAGCTCATGTTCGACTAACAGCCCGTGGTGAAAGTCCAGCTTCACACCGAGACCCCGCTGAACCAAAGCCGCGGTCACCCAGGGCAAGACGCGAGGAGGGAGAATACCGGGAGCATTCGACCGACGAGCAACGCCGCGGGGCGGGATGCATCGGTGGCCGGATGCAGCGAGACTTTTACCACGGGCTGCTAGCCGAGGGGCCGTCCCGCGATGCGCACTCCTTGACAACCAGCGGTGACTTATTTAACACTTAATCTGGATACACGGATTAAATGACTCAGGGGACGGTCGCCATTCTCGACCATATGTCGGCCCTGGCCGAGCCGACCCGGACTCGGATCCTGCTGCTGCTGGACCGGCGGGAGCTCACGGTGTCTGAGCTGTGTGCCGTGCTGCAGCTCCCCCAGTCCACCACCAGCCGGCACCTGCGAGCGCTCGCCGACTCGGGATGGGTCACGGCACGGGCCGAGGGGACGAGCAACTGGTACACGCGGGTGCGGGACGGGTTCGACCAATCCGCGGAACGGTTGTGGCGACTCGTGCGCGAGCAGGCGTCCGCCAGCCCGACCACCGCGCAGGACCACCGTCGGCTGGAAGGGGTACTACACGAGCGCCGGACGACGTCTCAGGAGTTCTTCAACTCGTCGGCCGGACAGTGGGACCAGCTGCGGGACGAGCTGTTCGGTGAGCAGGTTCACCTACTGGCGCTCCCGGGCCTGGCCGAGGAGGACTGGACGGTCGGTGACCTGGGCTGCGGCACCGGACAAGTGGCTGCGTCGCTCGCGCCGTTCGTCGCACGGATCATCGCGGTCGACGGCTCGACGGCGATGCTGCGAGCGGCCAAGAAGCGATTGCACGACTTCGACAACGTCGAGCTGCGACGCGGCGAGCTCGAGTCGCTGCCGCTGGACGACGCCATGCTCGATGCGGCCACAGTCACGCTCGTGCTGCACCACGTGCCGCAGCCCGAACGCGTGTTTACCGAGATCGCCAGGGTGCTCCGGCCCGGTGGCCGGCTGCTGCTGGTTGACATGCTGCCCCACGACCGCGAGCGCTATCGGCAGCAGATGGGCCATGTGTGGCTCGGCTTCTCGGAAACCCAGGTAGCGCGCTACCTCGACGAGGCCGGATTCGAGCGGACTCGTGTGTCGGCATTGCCGACTGACTCGCGCGCCAAGGGCCCGGCGCTGTTTGCCGCAACGGCTCGCCGACCCCAGCACACTGTGAGCGAGCGCACTTCTTAGTTCAAGGAGGACACCATGACACCAGTAGCCACGGAACGGGCACATTCGTTCATCGAAGCGACGGAGGCCAGCCGTGTGCCGTACAAAGTTGCCGACCTGTCGCAAGCCGACTTCGGACGGAAGGAAATCCGACTGGCCGAGCAGGAGATGCCCGGATTGCTGGCGCTGCGAAAAGAGCACGCGGCGCAGCGGCCGCTCGAGGGGGCGCATGTCATGGGCAGCCTGCACATGACGGTGCAAACCGCCGTTCTCATCGAAACGCTGACCGAGCTCGGCGCCGACGTACGGTGGGTCTCGTGCAACATCTTCTCAACCCAGGATCATGCCGCCGCGGCGGTCGTCGTCGGACAGCCCAAGACGGGCGGCACACCAGAGGCGCCCAGGGGAATCCCGGTCTTCGCCTGGAAGGGCGAAACGCTGGAGGAGTACTGGTGGTGCACCAACGAGGCGCTGCGCTGGCCGGACGGGTCGGGCCCCGCGCTCCTCGTGGACGACGGCGGCGATGCGACCCTGCTGATCCACAAGGGCTACGAGTTCGAGCAGGTGGGCGCGATACCGGCCTTCAAGGCGGACAGCGAACCCGAAGAGTGGGGCGTCATTCTCGAGCTGTTGCGGAAGCTGCAGGGCGAGGACCCGCAGTACTGGCACACCCTTGGCCCGTCGATCCGTGGCGTGAGCGAAGAGACGACGACTGGGGTGCATCGCCTATACCAGATGGCGGACGCCGGCACGCTGCTCTTCCCCGCCATCAACGTCAACGACTCGGTCACGAAGAGCAAGTTCGACAACGTGTACGGCATCCGCCATTCGCTGCTGGACGGTCTCGCGCGCGCGACCGACGTGATGCTGGGCGGCAAGACCGCGGTCGTGTGCGGGTTCGGTGAGGTCGGGAAGGGCTGCGCGCAGGCGCTTCGCGGGCAGGGGTGCCGAGTCGTCGTCACCGAGATCGATCCGATCTGCGCGCTGCAGGCCGCGATGGAGGGCTACGAGGTCACCACGCTCGACGAAATGATCGGAAAGGCCGACATCGTCATCACCGCCACGGGCAACTTCAACATCATCACCGTCGAACACATGGCGCGGATGAAGGACAAGGCCATCATCGGCAACATCGGCCATTTCGACAACGAGATCGACATGGCTGGGCTGAAGAAGTTCGACGGCGTGGAGCGGATCAACATTAAGCCGCAGTACGACGAGTTCCGGTTCCCCGACGGACACAGCGTGATGATCCTGGCCGAAGGCCGGCTCCTGAATCTCGGCTGCGCCACGGGCCACCCGAGCTTCGTCATGTCGGCATCGTTCACGAACCAGGTCATCGCCCAACTGGAGCTGCACGCGAACCAGGGCAAGTGCGAGAAGAAGGTCTACATGCTGCCAAAGGCGCTCGACGAGAAGGTGGCCCGGCTCCATCTGGACCATTTGGGCGTGCGGTTGACCCGCCTCTCGAAAGAGCAGGCCGACTACATCGGCGTGCCGGCCGAGGGCCCCTACAAACCGAACTACTACCGGTACTGAGCCGCGCCGCATCTGCCAGAGGCGCAAAAGGACCGCAGCGGGGCAACCCGCTGCGGCCCTACCTGTCTGGGCTCTGGGCTCTCGAAGCCTACCGATCCGCCGTCTCGGGTGCCGGGTCGAACACCAGATCGCGGAACACCGCCGGTTCGTGGAAGCTCTCACCCGTCGGCGGGGACCACGCCGCGAAGACGACGTCCTGCGTCGGGCGGCGCTCGCCGCCGGGCCGCTTGATCCGGAATACGTTGAACCGCCAGCGGTCATCCGGCGTCGGCGGCAACGCGATCGACTCCGCGGACGGCAGTGACTGAAAGCCAGTCCACGGCAGAAAGGCCACTGCCGTCCACCCTGCGGTCGAGCCGTCCCGATACTTGTTCCGCCGAACGTGGCTCTCGAGCCCCTCGAGATTCCAGGCCAGGTCCCCCTCCTGGTCGGGCACGCCACAAACCATCCTGAGGTCGGTCACCACGTTGTTGGGATTGATCTCGACCTCGGCGTAGTTCGTGCCCGACCGATCGAGATCGAGGAAGATCTCGACGACCTCCTCCTCCCAGATCTGATCATCACGCTCCGTCATCGTGTGCCAGGGATTCGTATCCGTCGCGTCGAAGCGCACATACAGCCCCGCGGCGTTCCAGAGCGCACGGAATTCGGTTTCGTAGAGCGCCGGCCCGTACCGGAACCGATGCGCACCCCACCACGGCGACTCGTCGTCGATCGCCGACGACGGCGACACGTCGGTCCAGGCCACGTGGAACTCCGGCGCGCCGTCCTGCGCCCCGACGCTACCCATGCCCACACTGATCATCATCGCGCCGACGCTCCAGACCGCCAATCGCATACATCCTCCCGGCCCAAACGGTCACACCGCGATTCCCAGCACCCGTTCGGCGTTCGCGTGGTAGACCTGTCGCAAGATCGTCTCGGGTAGTCCCAGTCCGGAGATTCGCCACCGGCCCTGGGGCGGAACCCGCGCCGGCGCATAATCGAAGTACTCGTCTTCGGTTTCGAGAAAGCGATAGTAAATCTCGTAGAGCGCATCGCCGAAGATCTGCTGCGGCGTCGCGTCGCCCTCCGGCGCGGGAATGGCGTCGGTGCCGAAGAGAATGCGGTCCTGATACGCCTCGAAGAACCGCGTGGCCGCGCGAGGCTGGCGTCCCAATTCCCCGATCCGCGCGCCGATCTCCACGTGCAGATTCGGAAAGCGGTCGAGCGTCTCCCCCACCGCCGCAAGATTCTCGGCCCAGTGTCCGACGTGCAGGCCGATGAAGGTCGTCCGGGGGTGACGCGCCAGGACACGGTCCCGCGCCGCCAGCAGCTCGGTGTGACTCGGGAAGTCCGGCCCGTGGAACGACCAATCCGGATGCGCGTGCAACTCCTCGTAGCGTTCGTTGAACCGATCGATCGGCAAGAAGAACGCTTCGGGATCCGAGACGTGAATCGCGACCGGCATGTTCAGCGCCGCGCAGGTCTCCCACATCGGGTCGAAGCGCGAATCGTCAACCGCGACGAGCGGCCCGCTGGTGACCTGCTCCCGCAGGTACAGGCCGAGCGTCTTCGTGAGCTTGAGCCCCCGCGCTCCGGCCGCGTGGGCCCGCTCGATCTGCTCGGCTTGAAACTGCGGGTACTCCGGCTCGACGACTCGGTTCCACGACGGCTCCGTGAAGGTGGTGAACCGTCCCGGATACGCCTCGTCGAACTCGCGCCGCGCGTCGGCCAGTCCCGCGCCGACGCCGCCGGTCAAGTTGACCATGGTCCGGACGCCCTTGCGATCCATCACCGGCAACAGCGCCGCTGGCTCGCTCAGCTTCCGGATCCGCTCGCCGAACGGCTCCACGCCGAGCGGCACGTCCGACCACGTAACGTGCGTGTGCACGTCGATGACCGGAAACCGAGGGCGTTCCACCCGAGTCTCAGCAACGTGGAGCATGCTGCGAGGCTCGAAGTCCGGAAGCGCGATTGCCGCGTCCGGCGTCGTGGCCTCGGCCGGCTCACCTGGCTCGGACCCGGGCGCGCAGGCCGCGCCGACGGCCGCCGCGGCGCCGACCGTGCCAATGAATTCGCGTCGGTTCATGGAAGTGACCCCACCGAGGATCGCGGACTGGCGCTACGCCATCGGAGCATAGCACGGGCTCGATGGGTGAGCGGCGACTGCCGAGGCTTACCGCCGAAGCGGTCGGCTCGCCGCCACGTTATAATGCTCGTCTCTCGGACACGCCGTGCATCCAGCGGAGGTCAACATGAAATCAGCCTTGCGGGTCGCGCTCATCGTGGTCGCGTTCATCGGCGGCTTGCTTCACGCACAGTCGACATCGTCGGTAACACCCGACTCGCGGACGTTCGAGCTCCGCACCTATACCACGGAACCAGGAAAACTCGAGGCGCTGCACGCCAGGTTCCGTGATCACACGACCGCGCTCTTCGAGAAGTACGGGATGACCAACGTCGGCTATTTCGCGCCGACGGACAAGCCCGACACCCTCGTCTATCTCCTGGCGCACGACAGCCGAGAGGCCGCCGAACGGTCCTGGCAGGCCTTTCGAGATGACCCGGACTGGCAGCGCGCATTCGAGGCGTCTCGGGCGGACGGGCGGTTGGTCGCGAACGTCGAATCGGTGTTCCTGGAAGCAACTGACTACTCGACCTTGAAATGAAGGCCCTGCCGTCATGCCAATGACCGACCTCCGCAGATGCGGCGCCTTGGGCCTGACGTTCGTGCTCGCCGGATGCCAGGCGGCGCCGTCGGGGCCCTCGGCGCCGTCCTTCGACGTGGTCGAAGCCTCGATCGCGGAGATTCACGCCGCCATGAACGCTGGCTCGCTGACCTCACGGGCGTTGGTCGAGGCCTACCTCGCGCGGATCGAGGCGTACGACAAACAAGGGCCGGCACTGAACGCCATCCTGACGATCAACCCGAACGCGCTGGCGCGCGCCGACGAACTGGACGCGGCCTGGGAGGAGTCGGGCCTGACCGGCCCGCTCCACGGCATCCCCGTCATCGTCAAGGACAACTACGACACGTTCGATTTGCCGACCAGCGGCGGCTCGTTGGCGCTGGTGGAGTCGATGCCACCGGATGACGCGTTCCAGGTCCGGCGGGTGCGCGAGGCTGGGGGCATCGTCCTCGCGAAGTCGAACATGGCGGAATTCGCGTTCTCGCCGTACGAGACGGTCGGGTCCGCCCTGCCAGGCTACACACGCAACCCGTACGCCACCAACCGCGTGACGGCTAGATCCAGCGGCGGCACAGCCGCGGCGGTGGCGGCTAGCTTTGGGGCCGTGGGCCTTGGCACCGACACAGGCAACTCGATTCGCGGCCCGTCGGCGCACCTGAGCCTGGCGGGCATCCGCTCGACGATGGGTCTGACGAGCCGTGATGGGATCGTGCCGCTCAATCTGTCGCGCGACATCGGCGGGCCGATGGCGCGGTGTTCGACGTCATCGCCGGCACCGATCCCGCTGATCTCGCGACCGAGGAGGGTGACGCACGCCGCGCGGAGAGCTATCTCGAGTTCCTGGAAGTGAACGGGCTGCTGGGAAAACGCCTGGGAGTGCTGCGTGAGATGTCGGATGACACCGCCGACCCCGGCGTGATCACCCGATTCGACGAAGCCATCGAGGACCTGCGCCGGCTCGGCGCGACGGTCGTCGACCCGGTGGCGCTGCCAGATGACGACGCGCCCGAAGAGGAGCGGTTGCCCTGCAGCCACTTCCGATACGATCTGGAGCAGTACCTCGACAGCCTCGGGTCCGGCGCGCCTGTGAAGACGCTTCAAGAGATCGTCGACTCCCGAAACTTTCACCCGTCGATTCGGCCGCGCCTGGAGTCGGCACTCGAAACCGACACGGCGCCGGCCGATCAACCAGGGTGTGCGCAGCGGGACGCCCGCGACGCGCGGCTGCGCCGCCGCATCCGTCAGGCGCTCGAAGGCTATCAGCTCGACGCGCTCGTGTACCCCACCTGGGACAATCCGCCGCGTCGAATCGGCGATTCTTAACACACCGCACGGCAACAACAGCTTTCAACTGTCTCCGCCCACCGGGTTCCCCGCCATCACCGTGCCGATGGGCTTCGTGGGCGGCGGCCTGCCGGTCGGTCTGCAGCTCCTGGGAAACGCCTGGTCCGAGCCGACGCTGATCGCCATCGCCTACGCGTACGAACAAGGAACGCGGCATCGCGTGCCGCCCCCGACGACGCCTCCGTTGGACGAGTCGCCTGATACGCCATGACCGATTCCCCGAGGTCGAAGTCGACCGTCCAAGTCCCCACACGGCTCGTGTGGGCGGCCGGCGGCATTCTTGTGCTCTGTCTGGCCAGCGATCGCTCTCCTCCCATTCACCTAAGGCGGCATAGGTGAAGGCGTACTCCGCCGGCGAGATGAGCTCTGGCGCGCCGTGCGCCTGCAATCGCGCGAGTGACGCACGGTCGCGATCGAGATCCCCGATGAGCGCATGGAACCAGGGGATCTCCAACGCCCCCCGCCCTGGCGCTCGGTGAATACAGGGATTTTCTTGAAGATCTCCATCGCCTCGTCATTCCGCCCCCCGACCAGCAGGGCGAACCCCATGTCGAACCAGGCGTTCGTAAATGTGGGATCGAGCTGAATGATCTTCTGGTCCTGCTCCACCGCCTCGTCGTAGCGGCCGGCGAAGTACAGCACCTTGGCGATGCCGACCATGACAATGAGCGACATCGGATCGAGCTCGGCGCCCGCCGCATCTCGTCCAGCGCCTCGTCGAACCGGCCGCGCGCCGCCAGAAACATGCCGTGCCAGTGCCGGGTCGGCGCGTGGCCCGGGTTGAGGACCAGCGCCTTCGAGAACTCTCCTTCCGCCGCACGCCAGTCCCAGTCGAGCCTGAACTTGACGAGCGACATCGACGCGTGCGCGTCGGCCAGATTGGGATCGAGCGCAGCGCCTTGGCCGCGGACGTACGCGTGCGATCGATGATCGGCTGGCAATCGGTGTCGAGGGTGCCCGCGCCGGTCCGCAGCGCGCAGGCGTCGGCGAGTCCGGCCCAGGCGGGCGCATAGTCGGGCGCGCGCGCGATCGCCGCCTCGAAATACTGCACCGCCCGCTCGAGCTACTCCTCGCTGCGCCGATTCAAGCAGAAGCGGCCCTGGAGGTAGGAACGGTAGGCTTCGCCGTCGACCGCCTGGCGCGCGGCGCGGAGCCGCTTCTTCTGATCGCCCGTCAGCCGAATCTTGAGCGTCTCGCTGATCCGACTGGCGATGTCATCCTGCACCGAGAGAATGTCGTCCGGGCGCCGGCTGTACTGCGCGCCCCAGAGCTGCGACCCGTCCGCCGCGTCAATGAGCTCGACGCCGATGATGAGACTCTCGCCGACTTGCCGGACGGTCCCCATCAAGATCGCGCGGACGTCGAGCTCCTCGGCGATGCGGCCCGGATCGACGACCTGCCCTTTGTAGCGAAACACCGTACTCCGCGCCATCACGTGCAACTTCGGGATCGCGGACAGGCTATTGATGATGCTTTCCGTGACGCCGTCGCTGAGATACTCGGCCGCCGGGTCGGCGCTGGCATTCGCGAGCGGCAAGACCGCCAGCGAATCCAGCCGCCGCCGCGTACGCCGCGCACGCTTGGGCCGGCCCGTGGCCGTTCGGCTGGCTGTTGAGCCGCTCTCGTCCGGTCGTGTCAGCCCGCGCCGCGCCGCGCGCAGGTCGTCGAGCAGGTCGCCAGCCGCCTGATAGCGCAGCGCCGGATCCTTCCGGAGCGCTTTGAGAATCACCGCCTCCACGTCGGCGGGCACGCCCTCACGGACCGAGCCCGGTGGCGTCGGATCCGCTGACAGGATTGCGCTGACGACGTCGGCCGCCGTCTGTCCGCCGAATGGCTTGCGTCCGGTCACCAGCTCGTAGAGCACGACGTCAAGGCTGAACAGGTCAGTACGCCCATCGACCTCCTGCCCACGCGCCTGTTCGGGCGACATGTAGCTGGCGGTGCCGACCACGATGCCAGGCTGGGTCACCTCGAGCGCCCGGGTCGCATCGGCCAGCGTCGGCCCCACCGGATCGGGCGTCCGCTTGACCAGGCCGAAATCGAGCAGTTTGCCCCCGGTGTCCGTCACCATGACGTTGCTCGGCTTCAGGTCGCGATGCACGAGGTGATGGCGGTGAGCGCTCTCGAGTGCGCCGGCGATCTCGATGCCTCGCGTCACCACCTCCTCGACGGGCAACGGCCCGGCCGCGACCCGCTCCGCGAGCGTCTGCCCATTGAGAAATTCCACGACCAGGAAGTCGACCGCTCCGTCCCGGCCGACGGCGAACACGGTGCAGATATGAGGATGGTTTAGGCTGGACGCGGCGCGGGCTTCCCGCTCGAAGCGCTCACGTGACGCCCGGTCGTCACCGACCGCGCGCTGGAGGATCTTGATCGCCACCGTCCGGCCGAGCCGCGTATCACGCGCCCGATACACTTCCCCCATCGCGCCCGCACCCACGCGCGCGACGATCTCGTACGGACCCAGCGACGTCCCGGTCTCGAGTGATATTCGGGTGTCCCAGCTGAAGAAAATATCACGTGGCGCCGACCTGCGGTTAGTAGTCTACGGTTGCCTCCAACCCGGTCCTTCGCGTACAACTGGTGTCCGCAGGCGACCGCCAATTCGGTGTGCCCTGTCTGGAGGTGGCGAACATGCGTGGGAACGAGTTCACTCGTCGGCGATTTCTCCGTGACGGCGCTGCCGCATCGGCCGGCGTCTGGGCTGCCCCGTCCGTCCTGAGCGCTGCCACCGGTACGCCGGACGCCGGATACCTGGAGGTGGGCCTGCCAAAATCGGAGCTCCTGACACCGGCTCTGTGCGTCGACCTGGACGCGCTGGAGCACAACATCGACACGATGCAGTCCACGGTGTCGCGGAATGGCATCGGTGTGCGTCCTCACACCAAGACCCACAAGTGCCCCGCGATTGCGCACCTACAGATGGCCCGTGGCGCGGTCGGGATTTGTACGGCGAAGCTAGCCGAGGCCGAGGTCATGTTCGAGCACGGCCTCGATCAGATCCTCCTGACGACCTGCAACGTATCGGCAGCGAAGATTCGCCGCGCCATGCGCTTGAGGACATGGTGCCTCGGGTTCATCCAGGCGGTCGACACGGAGGCCAACGCCCGGGATCTCGACGCGGCAGCAGGAGAGGCCGGCGTCGTCGCCGACGTGACCGTGGACGTCGACCCGGGCGGCCACCGGACCGGCGTGCCGTCCGGCGAACCGGCCGTCACCCTGGCGCAGCTCATCGATCGGCTGCCCAACCTGCGGCTGCGGGGCATGCTCTGCTACGATGGCGGCTCACAGCACGTCGCCGGCTTCGAGGCTCGACGGACGCAGGCGATCGAGCGCCTGGCGCCTGCCGCCGAGACGTTCTCGAGGATGCGCCAATCCGGCCTGAACGTCGAGATCTTCAGCGGAGGCGGCACCGGCACCTACAACATCGACCACGCGACGCCCGGCTTCACCGACGTCCAGGGTGGGAGCTATGTCTTCCTGGACGCGCAGTATTTGAGCATCGGGGGTCAGGATGACGGCGAGACGTACAACGATTTCGAACCGTCCTTGACCATTCTGACCACGGTACTGAACGCGCGATACGAGGGGCGCGCCACGACCGACGCCGGCGCGAAGTCCTGCACGATCAACCGACCCTGGCCGATCATTATCGGCGAGACCGGTATGAGCTACACCAGCGGCTCCGACGAGTTCGGCACGATCCGGTATGAGAATCCCAGCCGGATCTATCAGGTCGGCGACCGGCTCGAGCTGATCGTATCGCACTGCGATCCGGTAGTGAATCTCTACGACACGATGTACGCGACCCGGAACGGCCGGGTGGAAGCGGTGTGGCCGATCGCGGGCCGCGGCAAGAACCAGTGAGCCTCGCAGGGTTAACAGCGCGTCAGTGAGACGCCGCCCGACCCTTCGCCGTAACGATCACGACGACCCCGGAGATGATCACGGTGGAGTAGATGAGCGTCCAGCCGCTCACGTGTTCCCCACCGATGAGCGCGCCCAGCAACAAGGCGATGATCGGGTTGACGTAGGCGTAGGTCGCCGCCTTCGTGGGCGTCGATGCCTGCAACAGGAACAAGTAGGCGGCGTAGGCCAGGGAGCCCGGGCCGATGAGATAGCCGACCGCCAGGAGGGATCGCCACGTCATGGCGCTCGTGTCGACGGCCGCAAACTCGCCCGTCACGCCGCTTACCGCCAGGAGGATCAGCCCGCCGCTCAGCATCGGCATGCCCGCGGCCAGGGTCTGGGAACTGGACTGTCGCACGTAGTGCGAGTAGACCGAGCCGAACGCCCAGCTCAGCGTCGCCCCGACGAGCGCCAATGCCCCGATCGGATTGACTTCACCCCCACCTCCGACGCTGGTCGGATTCACGAGCAGGGCCATTCCCGTCAGGCCGATGATCAGGCCGACGAAGACGGCCACGCCCGGGTAGGCGCCGGCCGGCCGGAGCCAGTCGATCAGGACGACCCACAGCGGCACCAAGGCGATCAGCAGCGCTGTCAGGCCGGACGGCACGAACTGCTCTGCCCACGTGACCCCACCGATGCCCCCCGCCACCATCAGCGCGCCGACCAGCGCGGCGGGCCCCCAGAGCGACGCGGCGGGCCGCTGGGCGCCCCGCGCCAGCGCCCATCCGACGAACAGGGCGCCGCTGATGCAGAAACGAACGCCGGCCATGAAGAACGGTGGGATCGTCTCGACGCCGAAGCGGATCGCCAGATAGGTCGAGCCCCACACGACGTACACCGTCGCGAAGGCCAGGAGGACGAGCGGACGGACGCTCCGGAGCATGGGCGTGACGGAGACTACGGCCAGAGCATCTGGTAGCAGAGCGCCCCGAGAAGGCCACCAACGACCGGGCCGACGACTGGGACCCAGGCGTAGGCCCAGTCGGAATCTCGCTTTCCTGGAATGGGCAGAAGGAAATGTGCAATTCGTGGACCGAGGTCACGCGCCGGATTGATAGCGTAGCCGGTGGGTCCGCCCAGCGACAGCCCGATCGACCAGACGAGCATGCCGACGAGGAGCGGACCGAACCCCGACGGGAAGCCGGTTGCCGGGTCGAGGTTGGCCGGAGACAGAATAGCAAGGACGCCGAGCACCAGCATGAACGTGCCGACGATCTCGGTCATGAGGTTGGCGCGGGGCTGGCGAATGGCGGGTGCCGTGCAGAACACGGCGAGCTTGAGATCCGGGTCGGCCGTCTCATCCCAGTGGGGCCGATAGGCTAGCCAGACGACCACGCCGCCCAGGATCGCGCCCAGGATCTGTCCGGCGACGTAGACCGGCACGGCGCTCCAGGTGAAGCGCCCGATCGACGCGAGGCCGATCGTCACGGCGGGGTTGATGTGCGCACCGCTGACACTGCCGACGGCGTACACCGCAACCGCGACGGCCAGTCCCCACCCGGTCGCGATCACCATCCATCCACTGCCCTCTCCCTTCGAGCGGGACAGGAGCACGTTGGCGACGACCCCGTCTCCCAGGATGACAAGAATCATCGTGCCCATCAGTTCGGCGACAAACACAGACATGCCCCTCCTTCGCTTCGGATGGCGATGTGAGTGCCGGATTATAGCGTCTTGGCCGTACGCTCGCACGAGCGGGCGCCGACGACCGTCTTCCTGAAGACCGATCAACAATAGACGCGCATGCCTGTGAAGGTCGACGGACCGCATCGCCGCTACAACCTGCTCCTCGACGAATGGGTGCTGACGTCGCCCGGACGTCTCGACCGGCCCTGGCAGGGCTTGACCGACGACACGGCCCGCGCCGTGCGGCCGGCCTACGACCGGCGTTGGTGCGCTGATTCAGCGCGGTGGGCGAGCAGTGGCCGGCATGTTGACCATCGCGACCGCCGGCGGGTCATGATCTCGATGTGAAGTCGAGAGTGCATCCGAAGTACAAGACAACGTATCGCGTCGGGAACTGGGCCGAGTACGACCGAGCCCTCGTGCGGCGAGGCGACGTCACCCTCTGGCTCACGCCCGACGCGATCGCCACGTGGGCAGCGGCTGGCGTCGGCAGACGGAGCGGGCAACTCCAGTATTCCGATCTCGCCATCGAAACCGCCCTGACGCTCAGTCTCATCTTCCACTTACCGTTGCGTCAGACCGAGGGCTTCTTGACATCGATCTTCGGGATGCTGGGCGTCGATCTCACGGCACCCGATCACACCACGCTCTCGCGACGCGGTCAGCATCTCGCCCTCGCGCTTCGGCGCGCCCGCCCGGGCACCAGCCTGCACCTCATCGTTGACAGCCCCGGACTGTCCATCGTCGGCGAAGGTGAGTGGGCCGCGGCGAAACATGGGGGCCGAGGGCGACGCGGCTGGAGGAAGCTCCATCTCGGCGTGGACGGGTCCCGTGTGATCGTGGCCTGCGCGCTGACTGAGCCGACGGCCGATGACGCGATTACGGGGATCAGTCTGGTCGACGAGGTGGATGGACACCTCACCAGAGTGACGGCGGATCCGGCCTACGACACGCTCGCGTTCTATGGTGCGGCCGGTGCACGAGGGGCGAGGGTCGTGGTGCCGCCGACCAAGACCGCGTCGTTGTCTCGACGGGGCGCCCGATCAGGTGCCCGCGATCGGACGATCAGGAGGGTGAAGGCGCTCGGACGGCGACGGTGGAAGAAGGCGTCTGGTTACCATCAGCAAGCGCGCGTGGAGAATGCGTTCTTCCGGTACAAGTCGATCGTCGGCGACTGTCTTCGGGCACGCAGTTCATCGGGGCAACGGCGTGAGGCCGTGCTCGCGTGTAACGTTCTGAACCGGATGACCGAGCTTGGCAGACCCGTCTCGTACCGCATCGGTAGGTGACGGGCTCGCCGGTTTGAAGCGCGTAGGCCTGCCCGCATCCGCGCACCAACGCCGAAGGTTCCCGTGAACGGCGGGCTCGTGATACTCGAGAAGAGCGCGCACCACGAACTACCAGCCGAACCGCGACCCGCTCCGGCGACACCTGCACGTCGATATCCCGCGTCACGCGGTTGTCCGGCCAGGCAAGCAGCACCGCCCCCAGGGCTATGGCGCCGATGCCGGTCCAGGCGAGCTTGGGGTGCGAGAGCGTCGCTGCGGGCGTCGCGTCGCGGACGTCCGTATCAAACGGAGGACTGGGGCTGACGTAGAGGCATTGCGTTGGCTGGTTCTGGTAGGTGTGCGTACTGTAGCCCTCGGGGCACACGTCGAACGTGAAGTCGAACGCCGCAAATACGAGACCTACTCCGGCCGAAAGGGTCACGATGCCCGTCGTCGTGCGCGACCACTGTTGCGCCGAGACCGGTGCCGCTGACACCAGGAGGAAAACGCACGCCGCCGTACCGATCTTCTTCATCGCCGCCACTCCTTTATACGACAGCTCCTGCCGGGCCCGGAGCCGGTGTGACTGTTCTCATTCTGACCGCAGGGCATCGTCGTCGGCCGTAACACGCGGCGAGCGTGCCACGGAGAGCGGCCACGGAACCCTTCACCGGGACCAGAAGCCAGAAACCTGGCGTTTCGATGCAAGGAGACGAGATCCTTCAGCCCCAGGTGCTCGCTCAGAGCTGCAACGTCAGCGCGGTCCTTGGTTCGCCCAGCCACACCCTCGTCGCTCGCGATCGCGCCGTCGCAACGGCGCGCCTCCGTCGAACTCGTTCTCAGGGCGAGCCGCGGCCGGGGCTGGCGGTTTCCACATCCACCCGCACCCCAGACTCGCTACTGCCGCGTCAGCGTTCCCAAGACCTCAAAGTTCCCGCAGCCGTCGCTGCTCGCGGTTTGGAGAAATCGCGCTGACCCGCCCCCCAGGGTTGAGCCAGTTCTTATGAGAGAGCTGGGCTCATGATCAGGCCGCTCAGGGGCGCTGGGCTGAGGGCTGCCGGGGCCGGTGGCCGAGAGCCCAGCGCACGGTGGGGCCGCACCGTGTTGTCCTCGCGCCGCCATCGTTCGATCAAGATCTTGGCTTCCGTCAACGTGTAGAAGATCTCGCGGTCGAGCAGTTCGTCGCGCAGTTGCCCGTTGAACGATTCCACGTAGCCGTTCTCCCAGGGACTCCCCGGCTCGATGAACAGCGTCTGCACCTGCAGGGCGTCCAGCCACAGCCGGATGCGCGTGGCCGTAAACTCCGGGCCGTTGTCCAGGATATGGAGATGACAGGAAGGGCGCCCTCACCCCATCTCTGCATAGTCTCCGTGCAATCACGACAAAGCAGGGAGGCCAGCATGAGACAGGATGAGAGGCACCACACGTTGGACGACATCTTCGTGGGCATCGATCTGGCGACCCGTCAGCACCAGGTGGTCGTACTCGATGGGCAGGGACACCGCCTCACGAGCTTCAAGGTTTCGCATTCTCGAGAGGGGCTGCGCGAGCTCGTGGAGCGGGAGATGGAAGAGAAGACGCAGCGTCAAGGCGGACTCGATCGCGAGGTCCGAGTACTTCCGCTGCGCGCCTCGCGTGCCCGCTCCGTCAGGGTCCCAGGCGGCGAGGGCCGCCGGGGACAACCAGATGGTGATGTCGCCTCGACAGACCAGCGCGCGATCATAGGCGGCCCAGTTCTGGACGTGGTACTTTGTCTTGTACGTGGGATGGACTCTCGATTTCATCCATCCAGTCTGGTCTGCCCCCTCGCAACCTCACTCCGGATTCGTGCACCAACGCCCTGATCGGCGCTGCGTGGCACCATCGTCACGACCGCCGTTGTCACCCAACAGTACGCTCCGGCACTCGCGCAGCCTTCGTGGCCGCACCAGACTTGAGGAGTGCATGGCCTCTGCACTCACCAGCCCCTGTCACCCAGCGGATCTGACCTACCGACCGATTGTGTTGACGACCTTTCTGTGTTCCTCCAGAATGGAGTTCTAATGGAGGATTAGAGGTGGCAACGCTCAACATCAAGAATCTGCCTGACCGTCTGCACGCTCAGCTGCAGGAGCGGGCCCAGCGAGAACGCCGGTCTGTCGCCCAGGAGGTAATGCACCTCTTGGACGCGGCGCTCAACGCGCCAGCGCAGCTCTCCATTCTCGAACTTCGCGGGCTCGGAAAGGAGATGTGGACCGACCGTGACCCGGTAACCCACGTGCAGCGAGAACGAGCCGCATGGGATTGATGGCGGATTTGGGCCCGGGCTCGGTAGCCCTCGACACCGCCGTCTTCATCTACTTTATCGAGGAAGACCCTCGCTTCTTGCCGCTGATCGACCCACTGTTCCGCGAGGCAGATGATGGCACCCGGGAACTCGTCACGTCGGCGCTCACCCTGCTTGAGGTCCTCGTCGTCCCTTTTCGCGTCAGCAATCGCGCTGTGGCCGATCGGTACGAGGCGCTGTTGACACGCAGCCGCGGCATTCGACTCGTCGCACTGACCCAGGACCAGTTACGCGCGGCGGCCCAGCTCCGGGCCACGACCGGCGTCAAGACCCCGGATGCCCTGCAATTGGCGGCGGCCATCGACGCCGGCTGTCAGACGTTTCTTACGAACGATCGGCGCCTTCCTCTTGTACCGGGTCTCGAGATTCGACAGCTCAGCGCCTACGTGGCGTGAGGGGGTGAGCGCTGCATCGGGGCGCATCTGCCGTCCCCGCATCGCGAATTGCTCCCGCGTGGAGCGTGTGATCCAACACGAAGGGGCGCGGTATAGGGCTCTGATTTGTGGCCAAAATGGAGATCCAGGCTTAAACCGTATGACGTCGAGTGATGGCTGGGTTATGGAGATAAGGGGCTCGGGGGCATTGTCAACTTGTTGAGGGCAGCACGCTCTTGCCCCGTGAAATCGATGCCTCTGATCGTTCTCAGCAGGCGCACGTCACCGCATCCCATTCAACGAACGCGCGGGTGCGGAGCAGACGGTGGTGAGCCGACCGCAAGAGGTGCCGACCGACTCGGAACAGATTCTGCACGATACCGTGAACCGACGCGAACCGTTGGAGCTGAGCGGCCGACGTGAAACACCGCATCTGGCGCTCACGCTGTCGTGTCGGTTGATGAGAGACCTCCGCGCGGTTGTTCGCGTACTGATCGGTGCAGTGGAGCACCGATGGCATCACCGCGCGACAGGCGGCCGAGTAACTGCGCAGCGTGTCGGTGATCAGGCGTCGCGGCACGTGCCGCTGGGTCTTCAGTAACCTGCGAAAGAATCGCACCGCGGCGTGCCGATTCCGTCGTGGTTGCACGAGGATGTCCAGGACGTCACCGTCCTCATCCACGGCGCGCCACAAGTACTGCTGGCGACCCTGGATCGTGACGAACACCTCGTCGAGATGCCAGGTGTCTCCCAGCCGACCGCGCCGGCGCCGCAGCTGCCGGGCGTAGACCGGATCGAACCGCTGGCACCACGGTCGAATCGTCTCGTAGGTGACCGTCACGCCTCGTTGCGCGAGGAGATCTTCAGCATCGCGGAAGCTGAGGCAGAATCGATAGTAGAGCCAAACCGCGTGGCTGATGATGTCGGGTGGGAATCGATATCCGTGATAGCTGGCCGACTGGCTCCTCATCGGCCTACTCTGCCACTCGTCGCCTCAACCTGACTGTGAGCATCATTCCGATGCCTGTCGGGGTCATTGAGTGACACTGGTGGGCTTTGTCAGGTTAACTCTCTGCGCGGCACAATGCCGGGATGCACATTCGACGATCCCGCTACCTTCGGCATCGCTTTCCGCCTGAAATCATCAGCCACGCCGTCTGGTTGTATCACAGATACTGCCTGAGCTTCCGGGATGTCGAGGATCTGCTGGCCGAACGCGGCATCATCGTGTCGTACGAAACTATTCGGCAATGGTGCGGGAAGTTCGGCCTCGATTACGCCCGGCGGTTGAAGCGACGTCAAGGTCGACTCGGAGATACGTGGTTTCTGGACGAAGTCTTCGTCGCGATCAACGGTCAGCGCCAGTATCTGTGGCGCGCCGTGGACCAAGACGGTGACCTGATTGACCTTCTCGTCCAACCCCGTCGGGACGGGCGTGCGGCGCGGAGATTCTTCCGAAAACTCTTGAAGAGTCAGCGACAGGAACCGTGTCGTCTCGTGACCGACAAGCTGGGCAGCTACCGAGTTGCACCTCGGGACGTCATGCCTTGTGTCACCCACGACACGACCCAATACGCGAACAATCGCGCCGAAGTATCCCATCAGCCTACGCGCCAACAGGAGCGTCAGATGCGCGGCTTCACCTCACCTGCCCACGCCCAGCGGTGCTTGCACGTTCACGGTGTCATTCAGAATCTGTTTCGAGTGGGTCGGCACCTGCTCAGGTCGGTTCATCATCGGATGCTGCGAGCACGATCATTCACCGTGTGGGCCGAGGTGACCGCGGCCTGATCCTCTGATTAGTTCGCCTCATCTTGGTCCAGGCTAGTTAACTTGACAGTACCTGTTATTCTGTCCCCGGCGGCGCGACGGGTCGATCATCGGCCTGCCGCACCGGCCGCGCAGGAAATACCGACAGACCCCGACGTGGATACCATCTCCAGCCGCCAGAATGTGATCGTCGCCGAGTACCGAGCGGTCGCCCGCGGCCGCGCCGACGATGACCGGCAGATCCTGCTCGAGGGCGTCCACCTCATCGAGGAAGCCCGCAGCGCCGGGATCCCGATTCTGCACGCAGCCATCGCGGCTCACCGCGTCGATGCCGGCGGCGAGGTGTATGAGCGTCTGGCGCGCGAGCGGACCGACAGCGGTGCCCGCCTCGTCTGCGTCACCCCGTCGGTGATGGCGGCGTTGAGCCCGGTCCGCACGCCATCCGGCGTCGTGGCCCTTGCCGAACGCCCGACCGCGCCCATTGGGGCCGCGCTGGCGGCCTGCCCTCAGCTCATCGTTGGTCTGGTCGATATCCAGAACCCGGGCAACGTTGGTGCGGCCGTTCGTGCGGCCGACGCTGGCGGCGCGACCGCACTCCTCGCGACCGGCACGACGGCGGACCCGTACGGATGGAAGGCGCTGCGCGGCGGCATGGGCAGCACGTTCCGCATCCCGGTCGTTCATCACGCGGATGTCACCGACCTCATCGGCCAGGCACGCCGGGCCGGCGTGCGCGTCCTTGCGGCTGCCGCCCGCGGTGGCGAGTCACTCTACACGGCTGACCTGTCGCGCCCTGTCATGGTGTTGGTGGGCAACGAGGGCAGCGGACTCCACCCGGCAGTGGCGCAGCCCGCCGACGACATCATCTCGGTGCCGATGCGACCAGGCGTCGACTCACTCAACGTTGCGGTCACCGTCGCGCTCGTCGTGTACGAGGCGTTCAGACAGCGGAGCGCGCTGACTGGCGCCATGGCGGACCATCGACATGCAACCCGGTGATCTGTTTCCCACGGCGGACCGGCCTCAGACGGTCGATGCGCAGACGCCGCTCGCCGAACGGATGCGCCCGCGGACGTTCGACGAATTCGTCGGCCAGTCCGACATCCTGGGTCCGGGCCGGGCGCTGCGTGAGGCCATCCAGCATGACACGCTTCAGTCGATCATCTTGTGGGGACCGCCTGGCACGGGTAAGACGACGATCGCCAGGCTCATTGCCGCCTCCAGTCGGGCGCACTTCATCGCGTTCAGTGCGGTGCTATCCGGCATCAAGGAGATCAAGGCGGTCATGGCGGAAGCCGAGGAGGCCCGGCGACGCCTCGGCCGCCGCACGATCGTGTTCATCGACGAGATCCATCGCTTCAACAAGGCACAGCAGGATGCGTTTCTGCCCCGTGTCGAGGCTGGCGACATCACACTGATCGGCGCCACCACCGAGAATCCGTCCTTCGAGGTCATCGCGGCGCTGTTGTCGCGGTCGCGGGTGTTCGTCTTGACGCCGCTGGTTCAGGCCGACCTCGAGACCGTCATCGCGCGAGCGCTCGCCGACCCCGAACAGGGGCTTGGCGGACGCGGACTGGAGGTGACGCCAGCGGCCCGCGCCGCGATCGCGCGACACGCGAATGGTGATGCCCGTGTGGCGCTGAATTTGCTGGAACTGGCCGCGTCGGTGGCTGCCACCGGCGCGTCTGACACGGCCGCCGCCGCCGTTCCCGAGCGCGCTGCGAATCGGATCGACGTCGAGTTCCTCTCGGACCTCATCCAAAAGCGGGCGCTCCGCTACGACAAGACGGGCGAGGAACATTTCAATGTCATCTCGGCGCTGCACAAGTCCATGCGCAACAGCGATCCGGACGCGTCAGTCTACTGGCTGGCGCGCATGCTCGAGGCTGGAGAGGATCCACTGTATATTGCTCGGCGGCTCGTGCGGTTCGCCTCCGAAGACATCGGCAACGCGGATCCGCGAGCCCTGACCGTCACCGTCGCCGCCAAAGACGCCGTGCATTTCATCGGCATGCCGGAGGGCAACACCGCCCTGGCGCAGGCGGCGATCTACCTCGCCACGGCGCCGAAGAGCAACGCCGTGTATGTGGCGTATTCACAGGCCGCCGAGGATGCCCACCGCGACGAGGCCGAGCCGGTGCCGCTTCACCTGCGCAACGCGCCCACGAGTTTGATGCGATCCCTCGAGTACGGCAAGGGCTATCAGTACGCCCACACCGAGCCAGATGCCGTCACCGACATGGAGTGCCTGCCACCAGCACTTCGCGGCCGAACCTACTACACGCCCACCCAGCGCGGGTTCGAGCAGGAGTTGGCGAAGCGCCTCGCGTCGTGGAGGGCGCGGAAGGAAAACAAGGCTAAGGGCTGACGCCCGACTCGTGCCTTCCATCGCCTACTACATCGGCCGCTTTTTGCAGCTGCTGGGAATGTCAACCCTGCTGTTCGCCGTCGTCGAAGCCGGCCCACTGGGTCCGAGCCCACGCACGTTTGGTGTTGGCGTGGCCGCGTTCGTGACAGGATGGCTGCTCGTTAGACCGATGGCGAAGCGGTAAGGCACTGGTCAGTGGTTGGTGGGCAGTGGACAGTGGTCAGAAACGGCTCAAGGCTTAGGACTCAACTCTCAAGGCCGCGCCCGGCCCTAAGACCTGAGCCCTGAGCCGACAAGCGCTCACACCCGCTGGAAGTTCTTCTCGATCTCGCGTCGAGTCAGCCGCAGCACGACCGGTCGGCCATGGGGGCACACCCGCCCTGTGCAAAAAATGGATCGGTCCGTAACTGCCTGTGAGCGTGAGAATTGAGAGCGCCTACAATGGCTGCATGACGGCCGCTACTCTCCCTCTCCAGCTGCGCCTGCTGACGGTTTCTGGCTGGGTGCATAGGCATCAGCAGGACGTTATCGCCTACCAGGTCGAGGAGAACCGGGTCCTCAAAGAGCAGCTTGGTGGCCGGAAGCTCCGGCTGACTGACGATCAGCGTCGTCGACTGGCGGCGAGGGCCAGGCTCCTCGGGCGACGGGCGCTCGACGCCGTCGCCACGCTCGTCACCCCCGATACGTTGATGCGCTGGCATCGCCGTCTGATCGCCTGGAAGTGGACCTACGTGGCCCGGCGGGTGGGCCGGCCTGGCCTGACTGAGGCAGGCAATCAGCGACCTGATTGTCCGGATGGCTCGTGAGAACGACCGCTGGGGCTACTGCCGCATTCAAGGCGAACTGAGAAAGCTCGGGCATCGGGTGGCGGCAAGCACGATCGGCAAGGTGCTAAAGGACCACGGTATACGCCCGGCACCGGATCGGCCCACCTCGTGGCGAACGTTCTTGCGCGCGCATTGGGGCGAGGTAGCTGGCATGGACTTCTTCACGACAGCAGTGTGGACGCCGCTCGGGCTCACCACTGACTACATTCTCTTCCTCATCGATCTGAAGACCCGACGGGCTCACGTTGCGGGCCTCACGACGACGCCCGACGGGGCCTTCATGGCGCAGGTGGCCAGGCACCTGACCGATCCGGAGGATGGGTTCCTTCGGGCGCACCATTTCGTAATCTGCGACCGCGACGCGAAGTTCACGGCGGAGTTCCGGCGCATCCTACAGGCCGTAGGCGTGCGGGTCATCCGGACCCCGAGGCAGGCCCCGAACTGCAACGCTCACGCGGAGCGATTTGTGCTGTCGATCACGTCCGAGTGTTTGAACCGGATGATGTTCTTCGGCGAAGCGTCGTTGCGTCGCGCTGTTGGAGCATACCTTCAGCACTACCACCGGGAGCGACCGCACCAGGGGCGCGGGAACGAGACGCTCGATTCCGCTCCGCGGTCCACGGCGGGGGCGCTTCGGTGCACTGAGCGACTCGGCGGCCTCCTCAAATATGACGCGGGAGCGGCGTAACGATGGGCGCTATCAATCGGGCAGCTGTAATCATCCGACCGTTGCCACCCTACCTCGCCTGGGCCAAGCGAGACGACACCACTGATATCGCCGAGCCGGTCTTCGAGGACCTGCGACGGGCGCCTCACGTGTACCTCTTGCCGGAATACGGGGACGCCGACTCGGAACGGGAGATTCTGGACGACTTCTGGCCAGACCTGTTCGCGGCGATGTTGAACTGTTGGCTGACCGATGAGCAGCAGTGGCCAAAGAACCGGACGCCCCAGATGTTTGGAGCGTGGTTCGACCTCCAGATGTGTCCGGTGGTCGAGGATCTGCATGTGGATGAAGAGCTGGTCGAACTCGACTAGAGCCGGACATGCGGCGATTCCAGATTCGCGGCGGCCCGATATTCGGATAGGACGGGGCAAAGGTCCGGCCTCATTCGACTTCTTGGGGTTCACGCTGCATTGGCGACGAGCCCGCAGCGGTCGCTGGGGCATGTGGTGTAAGACACGGTCCTCGCGTTTGCAGCGAGCGATTACTGTCGCCGCCGCCTGGTGTCGTCGCCATCGACACCTGCCGGTGGCCGTGCAACACGCCGCGCTCACGAGACGCATCCAGGGGCACTTCAATGACTTTGGCGTGAGTGGCAACGCTCGCAGTTTGGGGCTGCTGGTCGACGCCACGGAGCGGCACTGGTACAAGGGGCTTCGCCGTCGAAGCAACCGCACGCGTCTCACCTGGCCGAGGTTCGTTGCGTTGTTGGAACGATATCCTCTGCCCGTGCCTCGGATTCGCGTGCGAATCTGGGGCGCATCGCCATGAGCCACATCAGCGGAAGAGCCGGATGGTGGAAACCTCCTAGTCCGGTTCTGGTGAGGGCCTCGGGGGAGCAATCCCCCGGGGCTACTCGACAATCTGGAGTGAGGTTGCGAGGGGGCAGACCAGACTGGATGGATGAAGTCGAGAGTCCATCCCACGTACAAGACAAAGTACCACGTCCAGAACTGGGCCGCCTATGATCGCGCGCTGGTCTGTCGAGGCGACATCACCATCTGGTTGTCCCCGGCGGCCCTCGCCGCCTGGGACCCTGACGGAGCGGGCACGCGAGGCGCGCAGCGGAAGTACTCGGACCTCGCGATCGAGTCCGCCTTGACGCTGCGTCTTCTCTTCCATCTCCCGCGCCGTCAGACAGCGGGCTGTCTCACGTCGCTCTGCGTGCTGATGGGACTCGACCTTCGGTCGCCTGATCACACGACGCTGTCCCGTCGTGGCCAACACCTCGACCGAAGGCTTCGGGGCGTTCCACGGCGCGCAGGCCTTCATCTCATCATCGACAGCACTGGCCTGTCGATTGCCGGCGAGGGTGAATGGGCCACTGCGAAACATGGAGGCCGTGGCACGCGCGGGTGGAAGAAACTCCATGTGGGTGTTGATCACACCGGTGTGATCGTCGCTCACGCGCTCACGGACGCGACGGTCGATGACGCGACGACGGGCGTCGAGCTGATCGAGGCCGTCAACGACGACATCGCGAGCGTCACCGCGGACGCAGCCTACGACACGGTTGGCTTCTACGATGCGGCCGGTGCGCGGGGCGCGACCGTCGTGGTCCCGCCGACCAAGACGGCCAGGGTGTCCCGACGGAGACCGCGGTCGAGCGCTCGTGATCACACAATCAACACGGTGAAGAGCATCGGACGGCGACGGTGGAAGAAGACGTCACGCTACCATCAGCAAGCGCGAGTCGAGAACGCCTTCTTCAGGTATAAGTCGATCATCGGCGATGGTCTTCGAGCCAGGACACCCGGTGGGAGAACGGTCGAAGCGCAGCTCGCGTGCAATATGCTGAATGCGATGACCGACATGGGCCGCCCAGCTTCCTACGCCGTCGGTCGATGAAGCACCGGTGGTTGGGACCGTGGCGTGCCAGTTTCGATTCGTGCACCAACGCCAGCAGCCGCCCAAGTTCGGATCTTGGCCGGCGACCCGGCCCGCGTCCGGCAAGTTGACAAAACCAGTGCGCAGTGGACGCCCGACGAGCGGATGGCCGCCTCGTACGCATCAATTTCCAGGCGCAGATGCTTGCGGATGACGTGGCTCATCCGTTGTTTGTCGGTCGATAGATCATGGACGCTCACATGCAGCGCTTCAACAGCGGGTAATGTAGTCACCCCCGTATCGCGAAACACGTCCTAATCGTCCCGCCCCCCCAGCAAGCCGGCCCGCATCAAGAAATAGAGCAGAGTCAGGAGCGTGCTGACCACGGCGGCCACGTAGGTGAGCGCGGCAGCGTTCAACACGCGGTCCATACCCACCCGCTCGCGCTCACTGATAATCCCGTACGCCACCACGAGTTTCTTGGCGCGGGCCGTGGCATCAAACTCCACGGGGAGCGTCACGATCTGAAAGAGGAGGACCGCCGAGAACAGGAGCGCGCCGATGCCCACCAGCGACTGCGACGCCATGAATAGCCCGATCATCATCACGACGTAACCGATCGACGACCCGATGTTGGCCGTGGGCACGAGGGTGCTCCGCAGCCAGAGGGGGGCGTAGTGGGCCGCATGCTGGATGGCGTGGCCGGCTTCGTGCGTCGCCACGCCAATCGCCGCAATCGAGGTGGCATCGTGCACGTCCTTCGACAGGGCCAAGCGGCGCGTCGCCGGATTGTAATGGTCCGAGAGCAAGCCGTGTGACTGTCCGATGCCCACGTGGTGCAGCCCAGCGCGGTCGAGCATCAGGCGGGCGGCCTGGGCGCCGGTGAGCTGGCGCGCACACGGCACCTTCGAGTAGGTACGGAATGCCGACTTGGTACGGAAGCTCGCCCAGAGCGACAGCGCCACTCCCGGCAGGATGAACAGCAGATACGTCGGATCGAAGAAAAACATCGTTCGATGACTCCCTGTATGCGTGGGTCTAGCCAGAGACGCAGTCTCGAATTATACGAGTCCGGCAGCGAAGCTGTCACCCAGGTTGCCTGAACGCGTGTCTTGCGACATCGGGGCGTTAGTCCCCTCGGGCCGTTGTCGTGACCCGCCCCCCAGGATTGAGCCAGTTCTTATGAGAGAGCTGGGCTCATGATCAGGCCGCTCAGGGGCGCTGGGCTGAGGGCTGCCGGGGCCGGTGGCCGAGAGCCCAGCGCACGGTGGGGCCGCACCGTGTTGTCCTCGCGCCGCCATCGTTCGATCAAGATCTTGGCTTCCGTCAACGTGGAGAAGATCTCGCGGTCGAGCAGTTCGTCGCGCAGTTTCCCGTTGAACGATTCCACGTAGCCGTTCTCCCAGGGACTCTCCGGCTCGATGAACAGCGTCTGCACCTGCAGGGCGTCCAGCCACAGCCGGATGCGCGTGGCCGTAAACTCCGGGCCGTTGTCCAGGATATGGAGATGACAGGAAGGGCGCCCTCACCCCATCTCCGCATAGTCTCCGTGCAATCACGACAAAGCAGGGAGGCCAGCATGAGACAGGATGAGAGGCACCACACGTTGGACGACATCTTCGTGGGCATCGATCTGGCGACCCGTCAGCACCAGGTGGTCGTCCTCGATGGGCAGGGACACCGCCTCACGAGCTTCAAGGTTTCGCATTCTCGAGAGGGGCTGCGCGAGCTCGTGGAGCGCTGCTCGGCCCGTCGAGTCGGCCGGGGACGAGGTACGGTGCACTTCGCGTTCGAGGCCACCGGACACGTGTGGGAGGCGGTTGGTGCATTCTTTGAGCAGCGCGCGCTTCGGTATCACGTCGTCAATCCGCTCGCGACCTTCCGGGTGCGCGAGGCTCGGCAGATGGGACGCGACAAGCGAGACCTGACCGACGCAGAGCAGATCGCGCAGCTGCTGCGCACGGGGGTCGTGACCAAGTGCCAGCTCTTGCCCGCTCGATACATGCAACTGCGGCGAGCCTGGGGCGAGTATCAGCGTCTACGCTGCGAGCGCGCCCGCCTCAAGACCCTGCTCGTGCATCAGCTCTACGGCGTGTTTCCGGAAATCGTCGGCGAGTGGAAAACCGTCACGGCGCCTGGGTGCCTCGCGGTGCTGCGGGCGGGCTTGCCCCCGCAGGACATCGCGATGCTGACGAAGCCGGCCTTCATCCGAGTCGTGCAAGAGCACCGGCGGGGACGGCGGATGTGGCGCTTCAAGATTGAGCAAGTCTGGGAGAAGGCCGGGAGGACGGTGGCGGCGCTCCATGGGCATGAGGCCGCCATGCGTGAAGTGACTCGGCTGGTCGAGCGTCTCGACTTCGTCGGCGACCAACTCGATCGCGTCGCGGGCGAGCTCCAGACCGACCTCGAGGGGTTTGAGGAGCCGACGTATCTCGCGCCGTTGCCGGGGATCGGGTGGGTCACGATCGCCGGGCTACTCGCCGAGATCGGCCCCTTTCACCGATTCCGGCACGGCCGGCAGTTAGTGAAGCTCGCCGGCCTGCAGCCGTCGAGACGGGAAAGCGGCCAGCACGCGGGCCGCACACCGATCAGCAAGCGCGGCCGGGCGCAGCTGCGCGCCGTGGTCTACATGGCCACGCTGTCGTCCATACGCCATACCCGGCGCCTGAGAGCCCACTACGAGCGCCTCACGCAGCGCGTCACGCGGCCCCTGCCCCCCATGCAAGCGATCGGGGCCTGCATGACCAAGCTGCTGCACTACGCGTTCGCCGTCGTCCACAACCAAACGGCGTTCGACGTCAACCACGTGTGGAGGGATGATCCGATCGCCGCCTAGAGACCTGAGGCTCCGGCTCCGGCCGGAGAGGAGGCCATGCCGACCGTTGTCCTGAGCCCTTCGAGTCGAAGACAGCTCGACGCCCGTCCGCCAGGCACCCTCCGCTCCTCGGGTATGAGTCCGGATGACGCACGATGGGCCGGCTCCAGCGAGCCCGTGCCCGTATCTGTCCCTCGATTGGACAGCCCAACGGCGCCGAGAGCCTTGACAACTTGGTCATAGCACGCGGAGCGCAGGTGCGCGGGGAGGCCATGCGTCACGAACAGCTCCGCCAACGTCTCGAGCACCTCGGGCGACCGCACCCGCCGGGCGACCACAATCGCCAAACATTCCCGCGAATACTCCTCGACGACGGTCAGGATCTTCAGCGGTCGCCCGTCGGGCGTCCGCGCCGTCAGCAAGTCATACGCCCACACGTGGAGGCGATACGCGGGCCGGCAACGCACACACGACCCGTCGGTGAGCCACAACCGGCCCCGGTTGGGCTGTTTCTTGGGGACTTTCAGCCCTTCCCGCCGCCACCGCCGTTCGACCCGTTTGGGATTCACCGGCCACCCCTCCCCCCGCCACAGCCCCGTGACCCGCCGATACCCATCCCGCCCATACGCGGTCGCCAACGCGATGATCCGTTCCACCACCCGCGGCTCAGCATCCGGCACCCGCGCCCGATGCCGGTGCGTGGACCGCGCCGGGCCCAGCCCGCGACAGGCCCGCCGCTCGGAGACGGCCACCCGGTGGCGGACTCCGGCCCCCGCCTGCCGGCGTCTCGGCGGGCTCAGACGTGTCCCGAGGGCACCTCTGTAAGAATCGCGTGGTCGAGGGCTGGGTCCGCCACCAGCTGCTTGAGCCGCGGGTTCTCGCGCTCGAGCTCCTTGAGCCGCGTGGCCTGATCGAGCCGCAAGCCCCCGTACTCCTTCCGCCCCCGAGAGTACGTCTGCTCGCTGATCCCGAGTTTCTTACAGACCGGGGGCGGGCGCAGACCGCGGCTCAGCTCCACCTCGGCCTGCCGCAGCTTGCTGACAATCTGTTCCGTGCTCTACCGCTTTGTGGGCATCCTGCCGCCTCCTTCCGCCCAAAATCCTAACGCTGGATCTGGACCGGTTTAAGGGGGGCAGGCCAGGGACGCCTGCCGGCCAGCCCGACCCAGGCCTTCCTGGATGCCTTGTTCGCCCGCGACCCGGTCGCGTTGTGGATCACGTCACGTGGCTTCGGGGGCAAAGCGTCCCTGCTCGCCAGTGCCGGGAGGATAGCGGGCGATCGCTTACCGAGGAACTCCGACGAAGAAACGACGTAAGTGTGGACCAGTGTCTGAGAAATGCCCTGAAAACAGCGGCTCCAGTCGGTCGCACGTCAGCGCGGGCTGAGTGACAGTCTCTGGAGCTGGACGATTGTGCGACGAACAGAATTTCGTGCGCGCGGCGGCGGTCAGGTGTATAACGGTGCCATCCGGGACAGGTAAAATGGAAATCCCGGATTGGGTGCCGATGAGTCTTCACCGAATGCAGCGGCGTTCATCCTGAGTGATCGAGATCGTCAGAATCCCTGGATTTAGCGACGCAGAGTCGCTCGGGCGAAGTCCACGCACCGACGCCTGACCAGCCCTTCCGTCACGCCCATCTGGTGTACGATGAGCCGCAACCCGAAGGCGCGCGTACATTGCGTGTCCGCATCCCACGTACGGATCCCGAAGCGAGGTGAGTCATGCCCTGGTGGGGCTGGATAGTTCTCGGAACGGTCATCCTCATCTCCGAGATCATCGTTTTGACGGATTTCTATCTTGTTTTCTTTGCCGCCAGCGCCGTCATCGTCGGCCTGCTGGTCCTGCTCGGGGTAAGCCTCCCCGTCTCCGCGCAGTGGCTCCTCTTCGCCGCGCTGTCGATTGGGATGCTCGTCCTCTTCCGGGCTCGCCTTCGGGAGAAGATCAAGACGCGCGAGCAGGACGTGGACAAGCTAGAGGACGAGATCGCCGTCGCCACCGAGCAGCTCGCCGCCGGAGGCACGGGACAGGCTGAACTGCGGGGCTCGACCTGGCGCGCCCGGAATATCGGCGAGCTGGATCTCGAGGTTGGAGATCGATGCCGAGTGGAGCGTGTCGACGGTCTAGTCCTCTCGATCCGGAAGGACTTGTAAACGATTCTCGGGAGGAACGCCATGGAAACATTAATCGCCGCCGGAGTCGTCGTCGTGCTGGCTCTCGTGGTCATTGCGAAGACCGCCATCGTAGTTCCTCAGCAGAACGCGTACGTCGTGGAGTACCTCGGCAAGTACCGGAAGACGATGCAGGCGGGATTCCACATTCTCATCCCTTTCGTAGAGCGGATCGCATACAGGCACAACCTCAAGGAGCACGCCGTCGACATCCCAGAGCAGATCTGCATCACCCGGGACAACGTCCAGGTAGGCGTGGACGGGGTTCTCTACATGAAAGTGCTCGACGCCCAGCGTGCCTCCTACGGAATCGGTGACTTTATCTTTGCCATCAGCCAGCTCGCCCAGACGACCCTGCGTAGCGAGATCGGAAAAATCGATCTCGACCGCACGTTCGAGGAGCGCGGCACGATCAACGCCTCGGTGGTCATGGAACTCGACAAGGCGTCCGACCCCTGGGGCGTCAAGGTTCTTCGCTACGAGATCAAGAACATCAATCCCCCGCAGGACGTGCTCTCGGCGATGGAGAAGCAGATGCGTGCGGAGCGGGAGAAGCGGGCGGTGATCCTCACATCCGAGGGTGAGCGGGACGCAAAAATCAACGAGGCCGAGGGCGGCAAGCAGCAGGTCATCAAGGAGTCTGAGGCCTCCAAGCAGCAGAAGATCAACGAGGCCGAGGGGGAGGCTGAGGCCATTCTCACTGTGGCCACCGCGACTGCGGAGGGCCTCCGCAGGGTGGCGGACGCGCTGCAGACCACCGGGGGAGACAGGGCCATGCAGCTGAGGATCGCGGAGCAGTACATCGAGGAATTCGGTCGGCTGGCGAAGACTGGCAACACATTCGTGGTTCCCTCGAACCTGTCAGACATCGCCTCGATGATCGCCCTGGCAACGGGAATCGCTAAGAAGGGCGTCGTCTAGCGCTCCACGGCCTTCACCGGGGTACTGTCAAGTTAGCGTTCGTCGAGCGAGCCGGTACTCGGGGTCGTGATCTCAGTTCGAGTCAGGCGGCGAGCGTGACTGCATCCCAAATGAGAAAAGAGCGTCCTCGCAGCTCCCGATGATGCACTGCTCGCACCAGGTGACGGCCAACGTGGAACAGGTTGCGGACGAGTCCGTGCACGGACAAGAATCGCTGCGCCTGCCCGGGAGATTTGAACCGGCGCATGTGTCGCTCGCGTTGCCGTGTGGGCTGGTGGGAGACTTCGGCACGATTGTTCTCGTATCGGTCCGTGCGATGGGCGACGGACGGCATGACCGCTCGGTGCGCAGCCCTGTAGCTGCTCAGCTTGTCGGTGACCAACCGCCCAGGCGTACGCTCCTAACCCTTCAACAGCTTGCGGAAAAAGCGTGTAGCCGCCCGACAGTCGCGACGCGACTGGACGAGGATATCGATGACGTCACCATCTTGATCGACGGCACGCCAGAGATAGCGCCGCTGTCCCTGGATGGTGATGAAGACCTCGTCCAGGTGCCAGATGTCGCCCAGCCGGCCCTGTCGACGCTTGAGCCGGCGAGCGTATACTGAACCAAATGTGAGGCACCACAGCCGGATCGCTTCGTAGGACACCGTGATGCCGCGTTGGGCCAGGAGATCTTCGACATCGCGAAAGCTCACACCGAAGCGGTGATACAGCCAGACGGCGTGGCTGATGATCTCGGGGGGAAATCGATATCCATGGTAGCTCAGCGTGTCGCGTTTCATCGGCCAAGTCTGCCACGCTCCCACTGAACTTGACAGTACCTCCAGTACACCGTGGGGCGACACGCGATCACAGGCTCTCTCGACACCCGTGGCTGGCGCCTCTATGATGGCGCCGTCGCCGACGACCGCACACGTGCACATGACCGCGAAGAAAACCCTCTATTTGGCGAACCCCTATGGCTTCTCCGCGCAACAGCGCGGCGGACCGCTCCACGAGCTTGTGAGGGCGCTGGAGTCGATGGGGGCCGACGTGTGGGAGCCGTTCGCCCGCAACAACCAGGTCGACCGGGCGAGTGCGGGCTGGGCGTATCAGATTGGGCAGGCCGATCTGAGGGACGTGCGCGCGGCCGATGGGCTGTTCGCGGTGGTCAACGGCTGTCCGCCGGATGAGGGCGTCATGGTGGAGCTGGGCCTGGCGATCGCGTGGGAGAAGCCGGTGTTCCTGTTCCGAGACGATTTTCGCCGGTGCACCGACAGCGAGGTCTACCCGCTCAACTTGATGTTGTTCACCGGCCTACCCGCGGACGGCTGGGAAGCCGCGTGGTACGGCTCGATCGAGGAGATCGCTGATCCCGGCAAGGCGCTCGCACGCTGGTTACGGCATGACAGGCCGCCCGGCGCGTCGTCGGCCGAGGCGGACCCGATAGAAGTATGAGAGCGCTCACTGCCGGGCTGCGGTCGGTTGGGTATGCGTCTCGCGGGCCTTGACGCCCCTATATGTCAAGACGGTCGTTCAGGCCGCCAAGTCTGCGGCTTGGCGCGCTCGGTAGTCTGCCATCACGCGCTGAAAGATCTCGCGGGCGAGAAAGCGTTTAAGACAGCGGATGATCTCCCGTTTGGGCCGCCCTTCAGCGGTGCGTCGTTCGACGTAGTTGAGGGTTGGTGTGTGGAACCGCATCCGCACGATGACGGCCCGGTGGAGCGCGGCGTTGGCCTGGCGATGACCGCCGCGGTAGAGGCGGTGGCGCCCCGTCGTCATCCCGGACGAAGCCGGGATGGGGCAGGCCCCGCAAAGCTTGGCGAAGGCGGCTTCAGAATGAATCCGATCGGGGGTGTCGCCAAAGATGATCAGCAGTTCGGCGGCGGTGTCGGCACCGATGCCGAAGCCCTCACGCAGCGTCGGTGAGGTCTGGGTGGTGAGTCGACTCACGTGACGGTCGTGGTCCACGATTTCGACGGAGAGAGCGAACCAGCGACGGGCGAGCGCCCGGAGGGTATGTTTCGCCGAGGCGGTCGGCGTATCGATCGTGCCGCAGCGCCATCCGCGGCAGCGTTTGAGGAGCGCCTGGTCGGCGAGCGGGTTGAGGGTCTCTCGCAGCGCGGGCGGCGCGGTGACGACGATCTGCTTCAGCGTGATCATCGCCGAGGTGCGGGCTTTGACCGCCGTCCGGCGCGCGACTTTGAGGTGGCGCATCATCTCGACCGCTCCGTCCGCGGTCTTCGGGATGGCGGTCGATTGGCCCGCCAGAACCGACCGCGCGGCGGTCTCGGCATCCACGGGGTCGGACTTCCCGGCGATTCGACGTGTGCGCCGGTCGCCTCGGTTCACTTCGAGCACCTGGTGCCCGGCTCGCCGGACCGCGCGAGTGAGTCCCGCCCCGTAGCTGCCGGTGCCCTCGATGCCGAACGCGGCGATGCGGCCGTGACGCTCGGCCCAGGTGATCAGCTGTTGGTAGCCGTCTGAGTCGGCGGCACACGATCGATCGTCGAGGCGGACCCCCCTCGTGTCGATCGCCACGGCCACGTGGACGTGCTTGTGGGTGTCCACGCCGACGATCACCTTCCGCGCGTCAGGCTGGATAGTCCTGTGGTTCGTCACCGGGTGGCCTCTTCGGGTGCTGGTGCGTCGACCGGATGGGCGGACAGGACTGTGATGGGTCGACGTTGCAGCAGGCCCCTATTGGGTCACGGCCCATCCGGTCAGACGGGTTGCCGTGTCAATCGCCGACGGACGATGACCGACAGTTCAGTAGCCAGGACCGTAGGTCAGTCAACTTGTGGGTCAGGCCAGCGCCCACCGGCACCCACCGGTGTCACTGAGCAACCCCGACAGGCAGGGGAATCATGCTCACAGTCAACTTGAGTGCCGACGTGGCACAGTAGCCGTATGCCGAGCTACCGAGGATACCGATTCCCGTCGGAAGTCATCAGTCACGCGGTGTGGTTGTACCACCGGTTCAGCCTCAGTTTTCGGGACGTCGAGGACCTCCTCGCCGAGCGCGGCATCACCGTCACGTACGAGACGATCCGCCAATGGTGCCGGACGTGTACGTCGTCAGACCAGAGTGGACCAATGAGCGTGTTTTACAAGAGAGACCTTTCGCCGGTTGACCGCTCCACGCGGCGTGTGTAGATTCTCCCGTTTTCGTTGTGCCAGTGTCCTCCGTTTGATCTGGTCGCGTCGCGCGAGGATCACCGGCCGTCGCCCGTGATAGACGTCGGCCGGCGTCACGTTGTCCAGCGCCTCATGCAGCCGTCGATGGTTGTAGTCGTCGACGAACCGCGCGATGGCCCGTTCGAGTTCCCACGGGCTGTAGTATTTCTCGAGTTTCACCACGTTCTTCATCGACCGGTGATACCGCTCGATCTTGCCCTGGGTCATCGGATGATACGGCGCCCCACGCGTGTGTGCGATCTTGTGGGTTTCCAGATACTCCGCCAGCTCCCCCGAGACGTAACACGGCCCGTTGTCGCTCAAGAGCCGCGGCCGATGGACCACCAGGACTCGGTCGAGCCCCGTCTTGGCCCGGGCCAGGTCCAGCGTCTCCATCACGTCGGCGGCTTGCATCGACGTCCGGAGCATCCAGGCGATGATGTAGCGCGCGTAATCATCCAGCACCGTCGACAGGTAGTACCAGCCCCAGCCAACCACCTGCAGATAGGTGAAGTCGGTCTGCCAGAGCTCGTTCGGCCGACGGGTCGGATGCCGGAACGACTTCGCTGCCGACAGCACGATGAAGGCTGGGCTCGGAATCAGGTCATAGGCCTTGAGGATGCGATAGACGCTCGATTCCGACAGAAAATGGCCCTCCCGGTCGGTCAGCTGCCAGGCCAGCTCCCGCGGCGACCGTTCGGGATCCGCCAACGCCGCCTCCACCACGCGCTGCCGCACCCGTGGCGGAATCCGGTTCCAGTAGCGGCGCGCCGCCGAGGGCTTCGACTGGAGTCCCGCTCGCCCCCGTTCGGCGTAGCGGTGATACCAGACGTAGAACGTGGACCGATTCACCTGCAGCTCCCGTAACGTCTGCCGCACGGGCAGGTCGGAGCCCTCAACGAGCCGGATGACCTCGTACTTCTCGGCGGCGGTCCGTCTCACGTACCGACCTCCGAGTCGAAGGCCGTCACGTTTTTTTTCAACAGTCGATTCTCGAGCACCATCTCGGCCACGACCTGCTTGAGCCGGCCGTTCTCTTGGCGCAGGTCGGTGACTTCACTCGACGTCGCTTCGCGGGTCGTATCCCCAACCAGCCGTTTCTTCCCGGCTTCGAGGAACTCCTTGCTCCACCGGTAGTAGAGATTCGGGTTCAGGCCCTCGCGGCGACAGAGCGTCGCTATGCTCTCTTCGCCTCGCAGCCCCTCGAGAACGATCTGGATCTTTTCTTCGGCTGAGAACCGGCGCCGCGTCTTCCGCCGGATGTCTTGCACCACTTTCTCTGCTGACTTCGCCTTGCTCATGAGGACCTCCTCCTCTGGCGGCAAAGTCTCTCTTATTTCTAGGCCTCACGTGGTCCACAATGGTCTGAACCCATGCACCGAGCTATCAAGCCGCCTGCCGTACCCTGATCCCGTCGGTCATGCACTGCACAGCCCCGTATGCGAACAATCGCGTCGAAGTGTCCCATCAACCGACTCGCCACCGCGAGCGCCAGATGCGCGGCTTCACATCGATCGCGCACCTCCAACGCTTCGCGTCGGTCCACGGCGTCGTCCAGAATCTCTTCCGCGTCGGCCGGCACCTCCTACGAGCCGCTCATCACCGCGCGCTCCGCACCCGAGCGTTCGCCGAATGGAACGTGGTGACGTGTGCTTCGTGAGCAGCCGCCCAAGTTCGGATCCATCAACCGCCCAAGTTCGGATCTTGGCCGGCGACCCGGCCCGCGTCCGGCAAGTTGACAAAACCGTCGCCGGCGCCGGCCTCGGCGCCGGCATGCTCATCGACGTGTTCGGCTGGCGCGTCGCCTTCTTCGTGCCGGGCGGCCTGTCGATTCTGACTGGCGCGGCCTTGTGGTATTGCCTGCGGGCCGGCTGGATCGCCGACGATGCGCCGATCGCCGCCGCGTCGGACTCAGGCGACCGCGCCCGGCAGATGCAGGCCTTCGTGCTGCTCATGATCACGATGTTCGGCGGCGCCGTCATCTACCAGGCGACGCAGGCCGCGCTTCCGAAAGTCTTCGCCGTACGCCTCGCCGACCTGGTGGGCACCTCCGCCTTCGGTGTCGGCGCGCTCGTCGCGGTCGTCTACAGTGTGGCCGGCCTGACGCAGATCCTCTCAGGACACCTCGCCGACCGCTTCGACCTCAAACGGGTCTACATCGCGACGTTCCTGGCGCAGGTCCCGATGCTGTGGTTCGCCGCGAACATCAGCGGGATGTCGCTGGTCGCGGCCATGACCATGCTCATGGTGGCCAACACCGGCTCCCTGCCGACGGAGAGCATGCTGCTGGCCGGCGCGACACCCGAGCGGCGTCGCGGCCTCGCGTTCGGTCTGAAGTTCGTCCTCGCTTTCGGCGCGGCCCCGGTCGCGATCCGGCTTGTCGCCTACATCAACAACGTGACCGGCGGGTTCTACTGGCTGTTCGTCTTCCTGGCAGTGATCGGCGCCGTCGTCGTGCTGACCGCCACATTCCTGCCGAAGATCGCCCGCCCGGCGCCGGAACCAGAACGACTGCCGGAGCCGAACACCCTGGCCGCCCGTGGCGAAAGGCTGGCGTAGCAACGAGGCCCCTGAATTAACTCTAATGTGACAAAAATCGCGCGCGGCTTCACCGGCCGGTCGCCGGAACAGGGGCGTGCCGGACGGCACTCGCCACGCTCGCCATCCTCGTCGGGATGGCGCTGCCCAGCGCCTCCCGCGCTGGGTGGTGACGCCTTCGGCCGGCGGCGTCTTCGGCAGTGAGCCGTCCGCCACCGTGGGGGTCGCCGTCGGCCTTGCCGCAGCGCGGCGCCTGACGGTGGAAAGCGAGATCAGCCGCGTGGCGGAGCTGGCCGGACTCGCGTTGCCTCTCGGACGCGCCTGGTTGTTCAGCGGACGCCTCCTGTATCTGGCTGCGCCGGCCGATGCCCGCGTGGTGCCGTACGGCTCAATCGGCGGCTCGTTCGTCCGGCTGACCCGAGCCGGTGCCGGAAACACCTAGGTGGAGATCGCCGGTACTGCGGGTGGCGGCAGCTTCGTCAGACTCGCCGCCCGACTCTGGCTCAGGTGATCTACGATTCATTCACGTGAATGACGCGCCGAACTTCTGGCGCGGCTCGCTGGGCCTGACGGTCGGCTTCGACTGACGCCGTCTCGGCCCTGCGACCGATAGGGTAAATACTCGCGTGATTGTTTGACATAGATCCTGTCACCCACACCCTGGTTGGCGCCGGTCTGGCCCAGACCGGCCTGAAACGTGTGTCTCCGCGGGCGACCGTGACGCTCCTGCTGGCCGCCAACGCGCCGGACATCGACGCGTTCACGATGCTGATCAGCCGCGACCTCTCACTCGGCGCGCGGCGGGGATGGACCCACGGCATTCTGGCCATGGTGCTGCTGCCGATCCTGCTGGCTGGCCTGGTCTGGCTGGTCTCGCGGCTAGCAGCCCGTGGTGAAAGTTCCGCGTGGCACCGAGACCGTCGAGGCGCCCGCCCCTCCAGGCGCGAGGAGGGAGCATACCGGGAGTATTCGACCGACGAGCAACGCCGCGGGGCGGAATGCATCGGCGGTCGAATGCCGCGGGACTTTCACCACGGGCTGCTAACGTCGACAGGCCAACCGACGCGCGATCCGGTTCGATTCGGACCGATCCTGGCGCTGGCGGCCCTCGGCGTCCTGACACATCCACTGCTCGACTGGCTGAACACCTACGGTATCCGTCTGCTCATCCCGTTCGACGGCCGCTGGTTCTACGGGGACGCGCTCTTCATCGTCGACCCCTGGGTGTGGCTGCTCGCCGCAGCGCCGGTCGTGCTCGCCACGACGGGCCGGCCGACAAGCCGCGTGGCCTGGCTCCTCGGCGCGGCCGCAGCCAGCTGGTTGGTCCTCGGTACACCGCTCGCGCCAGCGAGCACGAAAATCGCTTGGGGACTCAGGCTCGCGGCGCTCGCCGGGTTGCGACTTCGCGGTGTGACGCCGCGATCGCGCGCCGTCGTCGCGCGAACCCTGCCTGATCGGCGGCATCGTCTACATCGCAGCGATGATCGCGGGCAGCCGCCTCGCCGACACCCAGGCCCGGCAGTGGCTGGCCGACCGGAACATCGAGGCGGAAATCGCGATGGCCGGCCCAATCGCCGTCAACCCGTTCGTCCGCGACATTGTGGCGTCGACCGGGGAGCGGTACCACTTCCTCGTCGTGAACTGGCTGTCGGACGCGCCGATTCGCGAGAGCGGTCCGAGCGTGGCCATCGGTGAACGCGGACCGATCGTCCGCGCGGCGCTCGAATCGCCAGACATTCAGGGCACGCGACGCTGGCTTCGGCTACCGAGCTACGACGTACAGGAGCTGGCCGACGGCTACCGGGTCACCATTCGCGACCTCCGATTCGCACGCCGCGCGAGGTCCGGCCTCGGCATCGTCCAGGTCGACCTGACCTGGGACCTGCAGCTTAGCAGCCCGACACCGGCCGCCGGACCCTAACTTAAGGGAATTATATACATAACTGGACAATTGTGCCACAATACTGGACATGGAGCACATAAAGCCCCTGGAAAAGCCCACCGAGCTGGACTTTCTCTCGACCAACTCTACGCCAAGTTCCCCACCGAATCTGTTGCCAGGACGGTTTGAGCAGGTGCGCTGCCGAATGGTCGGGCGTGCCCGCGCTGCGGCAACATGGAGACGACCGAGGCGAAGAACGGTGGCACGATGCCCTATCACTGTAGCCCTTGTCGAGGTCAAGCTGGGACCGTGATGCGAGCAAGCTCCCGATCCGCTGGATTATCGTCAGTATCTCATGCCACGAGTCGAAAGGCGTCGCCAGCATGAGCTCCACCGGGACGCATCACGACCGGGATGATGGCGCAGAAGATGTGAAGGGTGGAAAGACGGCTCGCTCCTGACTGGCGAAATCGCCGGCGGCAAGGAACGGAACAAGCACCGAGCGGCTCCACGAGGGACGTGGGCCGCGGTGCGGTCGTGGGTGCCATCCAGCGGCGGGAAGGTCGTCGCCAGGCCGATCTCTAACACCGACGAAGCTACGCTCATGCAGTTCGTGGAAGAGACGGTCGCGCCCACGTCCACCATCTACACCGATGGCAGCTCAGCCTACCGGCATGCGCATGAGGCGTACACCCATGAAGTCGTCAAGCACAGTGTTGGCGAGTACGTCCGAGGGCAAGCTCACACTAACGGGATCGAATCGTTCTGGTCAATGCTCAAGCGGGCGCACATGGGCACGTTCCACAAGCTCAGCCCCAAGCACCTGCACCGCTACGTGACCGAATTCGCCGGACGGAAGAACGTCCGGCACGAAGATACGATCACCCAGATGACGATGCTGGCCCGCGGCCTCGACGGGAAGCGGATGCTTGTCTGCGACTCGCAAGACCCACGCGCGCAGCCCGTCATGGGCCGGCCGGGTTTCTTCGTCATTGTATGAGTCCTGACTGTCTGGCACGCTCCAGTTCCTCGTGTCCGTCCCACGTGAGCCACACGCGCCGTGGTCTTGCATTGGCAGCGTTTAAACGGATAAACCCAGCCTCTTTGCAGAGGTGTACATGGTAGATAACGCGCTCATGGTCGAAGCCTTCAAGTGAGGACGGAGGCTCACACCACGGACCAGGCTGTTCTTCGATCCAGCGCAAAATCTTGTGGATGAGATCAAGATTACGTCTCATAGGTCTACTCCAACCGAGCCGGCGCCTGGGCCACCGTACAGGGCAGGTGCCGCCACGCTGGCAGTATGCGGCCGTGGACTCGTCGGCGGGCTGTTCTCCGCAGCGTAGAATCGCATCGTAATGTCGCCGCGGCCGTCGCCTCACCTCAACAGTGATCGTGTTTGACCCGGCGATAGACCGCCGCGCCTGACGATCACTGGGCTCGCGTGTGGACGGCACCGAGGGTGAGAACGGCTGAACGTCCGTGCTCTCCTCGCAACCGGTGCCCGCGGAGGCGCCGTCGGTGACCGAGTCGACGCCGATCGACGAGTTACCGGAGCCCGTCCGAGTATTCGCGTAGGCCGCGTTGTGAGCGCCGTGGGGCCAGCTGCGAGGCGCGCCGACGAGGCGATGCCTCAGAGGCGAGGAGGCTTCAACGACGACAGATCGCCCCACGCCGCCGCAACCCAGAGGTCGCGTGGGGGTTGCGGCCGCATCCAGCGTCGCCCGTCGTCGCCGATGCACAGTGGCATCGCCTCCGCCGCGCTTCTTGTCTGCGACTCGCAAGACCCACGCGCGCAGCCCACGCGAATACTCGGACGGGCTCCTAGCCCAGGTGTTCTACAATGACGCGAGACCTCCGTGACGACCGAGCTTGGTGAATTTCAGTTCGAGCCGGCGCCTGGGCCACCGCAGGGCGGGCCGCCACGCTGGCAGTATGCGGCCGTGGTCGTCGGCGGGCTGGCGCTGGTTGTCGCCGCGGCCGTCGCCGTCTACCTGGTACGCCGGGGACCCGCCGAACCGGTGCCCGCGGAGGCGCCGTCGGTGACCGAGTCGACGCCGATCGACGAACCGATCGAGGCGACCGAGGAACTTCTCGACGACGTCGAGCCGCTCGACTTGCCGCCCCTGGATCAGAGTGACGGCTTCGTGCGTGACTTCGTGGCGGCGCTGTCGGCCCACCCGACCTTCGTCGCCTGGATTGCCACCGACGATCTCATCCGCACCTTCGCGGTCATCGTGGACAACATGGCCGAAGGCCAGACGCCGGCGCGCCATCTCGGCAACCTGTCGCCGCGCGAGCCGTTCATGACGACGGGCGGTCGTCAGCGGCCAGCGATCGATCCGCGCAGCTACGCACGATACGACGTCATCGCCGACGCGTTCAGCTCGGTCGACATCGAAGGCACTGCGCAGCTGTACGGGCAACTGGAGCCGCTCCTGGACACCGCCTATCGCGACCTCGGACACCCCGACGCCGACTTCGACACCGCACTGAACCGCGCCGTGCGTCGGATCCTCGATACGCCAGTGGTCGAGCAGGAGATCGCGCTGGTCTCACGATCGGTTGCATTCGAGTTCACAGACCCCGCCCTGCAGGTGCTCGCGCCGGTGCAGCAGCAGGCGCTGCGGATGGGACCGCGGAACCTTCGGCTCGTCCAGCGAACGCTGCGGGAACTGGCCGACGCGCTGGGCCTGAGCGTGCCGGACGCCCCGTGAGCCTGTGCGGGCTGCTTGGGCGTGCTCGGAATCGGACGGGCTGGCCACACAACCGGACAGCGCCGTCCTAAAACTGATGAATTGCGGAGAGATTTCAGCGATCGTCACCTGGTACAAACCGTGCGGCGTCTAGTGCCACACGTTGACCGAAAGGAGAGCGCAATGAGACACCGATCCCGAATGATCGTCGGCATCCTCGCCGCATTGCTCTCGTCGGCTGTCGCCGTCCACGCCGGTCAGGCCACGCGGCGGGGCTACGAGAGCGCCCAGGTGCGCCGCGCTGTGCGTGTGGCACGGCCCCAGACAGACGCGAGTACCAGGCAACGCGAAGTCAGGCAGGTCCGCCGGGCCGTCAGGGTCGCACCGAGCCAGTCGCGCGCGACTCGGGGTCGGACGGCCGGAGCGCCTCCACGGAGCGGCCGGCAGGGAGGCGTGACGACCCGCGGCTACGTCCGAGGCGGCACCGCCAGCCGGCGCGGGGGCATAGGCGTGGGCGTGGGGGTCGGCTCCCGTGTCGGCGGCTACGTTGGCTATGGGCGGTACCCGTCCGGATACCGAGCCCGGTATGGCGGCCGGCGCTACGGGAACCGGTCCTTCTACTACGGTGGATACGGATATCGGCCCTACGGCATCGGGTACTGGTACGCCGGGTACAGACCGTACTCCTACAGGTACGGATACGGCTATGGCTACAGTCCGTACTACTACGGCACTCGTTACGGCTACGGGACGTTGGATCACTACCTCGGGGCCCTGCGGCTGCAGGTACGCCAGCGGCACGCCGAGGTCCTCGTGGATGGATACTACGCGGGCCGGGTCGATGACTTCGACGGTGCCTTCCAGCGCTTGCGGCTGGAAGAGGGCACCTACGAGATCGCCATCGAAGCCCCCGGGTACGTGCCGCTCGTCTTCGACGTTCGGCTCCTCCCCGGACAGACGGTCCGCTATCGAGGCGAGCTGCGTCGGCTGCCCTAGGCGCGGCCGGACGCGCACGATGGCCAGAGGATGGGAGGGCAAGGCGATCGAGTCGCAGCAGGATGAGGCGGCACGAGGCCGCGCGACTGGCCGCTAAAGTAAGGCTACCGGGGAACCCAGGTGGGCGGCGGCGCGATCGCGTCGCTCGGCGTTGAGCCGGGGTCGGGACGCCCGCTGCCCTCGAGCCGGCTGACGGCCCGGACCGTCATATCGTGGTCGCAAACGATCTGGCAGGACAGCCGGACCCCCGTCACGTTGCGGGCCGACAGCACCGCCTGCTCGGCCTGCGTCGTCTGGTCGGGCTCACCCGTCACGAACTCCACGCGGCAGGTCGTGCACCGGGCATTCCCGCCGCAGGCGTGCAGCACGTCGACGCCCGCATCCTGCTCTATCGCCAGCACCAGCCGCTTCCCGTCGGGAACGTCGACCGGTGCGTAACCTTCCACCGTCAATTTCGGCATCGTGACAGCCTCGTTTACTTCTCGACAGCGTGACGCATAGGGTCGAGCCTGTGACAGCAACCGGTGCACTGTACCATAGCAGCCCGTGGTGGAAGTCGCTCGTCGCACCGAGGCCGAGCGCCATCGTCACGTCAGGCTCCGCGCGCCCGACCGCAGTTCCAGCACGCGCCGAACTGCTCTTCGACGATCTCCCCGCACCCGCCACAGCGCCACGTGTCTCGCGGCCCGCCGGGCGCGGCGCCCCGCTCGTACTCCAGGGCCAGGCAGCCCGCGCGCTCGGCATCCTCCGGATCGAGCACCCAGACCGACGGCAGCGTGTCGAACGTCAGCGGCGCTTCGCCGCGCGCGCCGAAGAGTGCCTCGCCTCGCACGATCGCCTCGATGCCCTCCTGTTCGAGAATCCCCTTGAACAGGTGGGCATCGGTCGGGTGCTTGGCCACGTAGACGCGCGTCATGTCCCCCGCTCGAAGTCCCGGCGGTCACGCCGCCCGGCTCGCCCGCCAGCGATCCACCGCCACGGCGACGATGATGATGTGACCGACGATCATCTCCTCGACGAAATTCGGCCAGCCCAGCACCGTGCTGCGATTGCGCAGGTAGGCCATGAGGACGGCCCCGGCCAAGGTACCGAAGATCGACCCCTGGCCGCCGCTGAGCGACCCGCCGCCGATCACGACGGCGGCGATGATGTCCAGTTCGAGTCCGATCGCCACCGTGGGATCGCCCTGCGTGAGGCGGGCGAACTGCATCAGTCCGGCCAGGCCGGTCAGCAGGCCGGCCAGGACGAAGATCGACACTTTGGTCCGGGCCACGCGGATGCCGCACAGACGGGCCGTTGCTTCATTCGATCCGATCGCCAGCGCGTGCTGTCCCAGCACCGAGTAGCGCAGCATCAGGACGAAGCCGATCCCCAGGACACCCATGAGCCAGACCCCGGGTGCCACCAGTAACCACGGCGGATCCGGAATCGGATTCACCCAGGCGTCCAACCCGAGCGTCGGCGCCGTGACCGGAATGCTGCCGGAAATCCATTTGGCCACACCGCGGTAGAAGCCGAGCGTCCCGAGGGTCGCGATGAAGGGCGGCAGTCGCAACGCCGTGATGAGCAACCCGTTGTAGAGCCCGCAGAGCGCCCCCGTGCCGAGCGCCACGACGAGCGCCAGGCCGACGCCGCCGCCATCCTCGAGGACGAGTGCCGCGGCCACGCTCACGAGCGCGATCGCCGAGCCGACCGATAGATCGATGCCCCCGCTGATGATGACGAACGTCATCCCGATGGCGGCCGTGCCCACGATCATCGCGTGCACGGCGACGAGCCGCAGGTCGAACGCGGTCAACGGTGGATGCGGCGGAATGGCATAGAAGACCAGGACCGCCACCGCCAGGGTCATGGCGGGAGCCAGGGTCCGCAGCCAGGCGCCCCATCTGTCGCGGACCGCGCCCCTCACGCGGCTGCCTCCCCGCTCGTCGCCGCCGTCAGGATGTCGTGCTCGGTCCAGTCGGCCGCTGGCCGCGGGGGACCCAGGCGGCCGCGGTGCATCACCGCAATCCGATCGCAGACGCCGAGCAACTCGGGCACGTAATCCGACACGAGCACGATGGCCTTGCCACGTCCCGCGAGCCGGCCGATCCAGTCGTAGATCTGTGCCTTGCTGACCACGTCGATGCCGCGCGTCGGCTCGTCCAGCAGCAGCACGTCGACATCGTGATGCAGCAGGCGCGCGAACGCCACCTTTTGCTGGTTGCCGCCCGACAGTTCCCGAATTACCTGGTCGGCGCCGGCCGCGCGAATGCCCAGTTCAGCCATCCATCGCTCGACAGCGCGCCGCATCTGGCCGGTCCGCAGCCAGCCCCAACGCGCGAAGGGGATCAGGTGACTCAGCAGCATGTTGTGGCCCACCGACAGCCCTAGCGCCAGCCCTTCCGCCTGGCGGCTCTCGCTCAGCAAGCCAATCCCCTGGACCAGCCGATCGGCAGGCAGGCGTTTTCGGCCCGAGTATCCGGCCACGGTCACCCGCCCGGACACGATCGGATCGAGACCGTAGACTGCGCGGAGCAACTCGGTTCGGCCGGCGCCGACGAGGCCGGCGAGGCCGAGGATCTCGCCGCGCCGCAGCGTTAGATCGATCCGACCCGCCCGCCCGCTCGTGCTCACACCGTTCAGGCAGAGCACCGGCGCCCCCGGTGCTCGTGCGGTGACCGGGAACATCTCCGGGAGGCGGCAGCCGATCATCAACTCGACCAGGTCGGCCACCGTCGTTTCGGCCGTGGGCCCCTCGCCCACGACGCGTCCATCGCGCAGGACGACGTAGCGATCGGCGACCCGTTGCACCTCCTCCAGGAAATGAGAGATATAGACGACGGCGACACCCTCTCGGCTTAGGCCCTCGATGATTTCGAACAGGCGCGCAATCTCGGCGAGGCCCAGGCTGCTGGTCGGCTCGTCCATGACGAGGACGCGGGCGTCGGTCAGCAGGGCTCGCGCAATCTCGAGCAGCTGTCGATCGCCGGGGGACAACACCGCCGCGCGCGCGTCGAGCGGCAGCTCGGGATGGCCCAAGCGGGCGAGCACTGCCCGGATCCGGCTCCGGTGGGCTGCGCGGGTGATGAACCCCAGGCGATGGCGCTCGACTCCGAGGATCAGGTTCGCCTCGACAGTCAGATCGGGCACCACGTTGGATTCCTGATAAATCATGGCGACGCCGGCCTCGCGGGCGGCCAGGGGATCCTCTGACTGGAACGGCGCGCCGTCGATGGCGATGCGGCCGCCATCCGGGCGGACGGCGCCTGAGAGGACCTTCATTAGGGTGGACTTGCCGGCGCCGTTCTCCCCGACGAGCGCGAGGACTTCACCTCGGTCGACGCGGAGATCGACCGCGTCGAGCGCGACGGTCGCCCCGAAGCGCTTGGCGATGCCCGCCATCTCGAGCCGCGGCTGGCGGCGTGGCGGCACGGCGCTCATCGATCGAAATAACGGGCCAGATCGGGTGCCAGCAGGCTGGCGACATCCGGCTCGTGCATGTTGTCTCGGGTCGCCAGCGTGACGCCGGTGTCCTGTCGCAGCTCGACTGCCTGCGCTCGCAAATGCGCGACCGCCGTCTTCACACCGAGATATCCCATGCCCATCGGATCCTGCACGACGAGCCCGTCGAGCTCACCCAGTTCGAGCGCCTCGACCAGCCCCTCGTTGGCGTCGAAGCCGATGAAGCGTATCCGGCCAGCCAGGCCCCGGCCGCGCAGCGCGAGCAGCATGCCGAAGGTCGACGACTCGTTCGCACAGAAGATGCCGTCGACATCGTCGTAGGCCGTGAGCAGGCTCTCGGATGCGATTTGCGCGGTCGCCGTCGTCACGCCCGAGTAGCGCTTCGGATCGATCAACTCGATATCGGCGAACGCCGACAGCGCCGCGACGAACCCTTCCTCCCGCCGCATCGTGCTCTCGGATCCCTCGGCGTGGCGCAGCAGGAGCACGCGACCACGGCCGTGCAGCAGCTCCCCCATCCGCCGGCCGGCGATCCGGCCACCTTCGAGGTTGTCGGTGGCGACATAGCTGACATAGTCGGTGCCGACCTCGGCGGCGAGCCGCGAGTCGAAGACGATCACCGGAATGCCGGCTTGCGCGGCGAGCCGCACCGACGGCACCAGCGCATGCTGGTCCAGCGGCGCCAGGACGATGGCATCCACGCCGCTGCTGATCAGGTTCTGCACCAGCGAGATCTGCTGGTCGCGGTTGTCCTCCCGCTCCGGGCCGCGATAGATCACCTGCACGTCGCCCAGTTCCCGCTCGGCTCGAACGGCGCCGGCATGCACCGCCTTCCAGAAGTCGTGGGTCGTCCCCTTCGGGACGACCGCAATCCGCAGCTGGGCGGCCGCAGCCGGATCGCCGCCGGCGTCACCGCCGCCGCAGCCCGCACTGGCCAGCACACCGGCGGCCAGCACGATTCCGATACCAATCCAACACCTGTCCGACACGCCTACTCTCCCTCGCAGCCCGTGGCCCACCGCGCCCCGCCGTAGCTTACTGCCGCCCGACCGCACCCGCAAACGCACTTCTCGGGCCGGTTCAGCGACCACGTCGCTCGGCGGCCGCCGCCGATCGCTCGCTCAGAAACCCCTCCGCCACCGACGCCGGCGTCCGACCAGTCGCGTCCACAGCGAGGTTCATGGCGCGCATCGCGTCGGCGTCGATCGCGCCGACGAGCGCCTCCAGCGCCGCCACGACCTCGGGCCGCTCACCCGCCAGGCGATCGCTCACGAGCATCACGGCATCGTACGGCGGGATCGCACCGCGGTCGTCCTCCAGAACGGTCAGATCCATCGCGGCGATCCGGCCGTCGGTCGAGAAGGCGGTGATCACATCGACGTCACCCTGGGCCGCCGCCTGGTACATGAGCGACGGGTCCATCGTCCGCTGATCGGCGAACGAGAGGCCGTAGCGATCCTGCAGCGCCACCCACTCGGGACGCCCGAAGAACTCGTAGTCGCTGCCGAACACGAGTCGCGCGGCATGCGGGATCAGGTCGCTGATTCGCTCGAGGCCAAGCGCACGGACGTCGGCCGACCGCATCGCCAGCGTATAGGTGTTCTCGAAACCCAGCGACCCCACCATCCGGACGCCGTAGTCTGAGGCCAGCGCCCGGCCCACCTCGCCCAGGACCTCACCCCGGTTCTCCACCGTCGACTCCCGCCGGAGAATCGTCGCCCAGATCGTACCCGAATAGTCGACGTAGACATCGAGATCGCCGGATCGCAGCGCGTCGAACGCGACCGTCGAGCCCAGCGACTGGATCACCGTGGTCCCCAGGCCGGTTTCGGCCGCCACCTGCCGCGCCAAGATCTCCGACAGAATGTATTGCTCGGTGAAGCCCTTACCCCCGATGACCACCAGCGGATCGTCGTCGCCGATGAATCGACTCGCCAGCGTGACGCCGGTGAACAGATACAGCGCCGCCAGGACGCTGAGCGCCACCGCGACCGGACGCCGGCGTCTCAGGCGGACGCCCTCCTCGAGCACACGCACCAGACCGTCCAATAGCTGGGCCAGCAGCGCCGCTGCCACACATCCGACCATGACGGCCGTGTAGTTCCGCGTCTGCAGCCCCGCGAAGATGTAGTTGCCGAGGCTGGACGCGCCGACCGGCGTCGAGAGCGTCGCCATGCCGACGACCCAGACGGTCGACGTCCGCAGTCCGCCCACGATGACCGGCATGGCGAGCGGCAACTCGACGCGCCACAGCTGTTGTCGCGGCGTCATGCCGACGCCGCGCGCCGCCTCGATGTAGGCCGGATCGACGCCGGCGATTCCGATTACGGTGTTCCGCAGGACGGGCAGCGTGCTGTACAGCGTCAGCCCGATGATGGCCGGCAGAAACCCGATGCTCTGCATCTGCAGAATGGCCAGCAGGGGCACCATCATCGCCAGGAGCGCCAGACTGGGCACCGTCTGGATGAGGCCGGCAATGCCGAGGACGATCCGCTCCAGCCAGGGCACGCGGGTGGCGACAATGCCCAACGGCACGCTGAGGGCGGTGCCGAGCAGGAGCGCGACGAGCGTCAGCTGGATGTGTCCAGTCAGATAGTCTGGCAAGAGCGCCAGCTGTTCGCTCATGCTGCACCCCCGGTACCGAGCAACTCCTCCACCCGCCGTGCCTGACGCTTCGGTGTCCCGACCAGCTGCTCTACAAAGGCATCGGCCGGGTTGCGCATGAGCTCCCGCGGCGTTCCCTCCTGAATCAACCGACCATCGCGCATCACGACGATGCGATCGCCCAACAACAGCGCCTCTACCAGATCATGGGTCACGAAGATCGCGGTGACGTTCAGCTGCGTCCGGATGCCGACGAACGACTGCTGGAGCCGATCGCGCGTGATCGGATCGAGCGCGCCGAACGGCTCGTCGAGCAGCATGACGCTCGGCTCGGCCGCTAGCGCGCGGGCGACGCCCACCCGCTGCTGCTCGCCTCCCGACAAGGCGGCGGGATAGCGGTCACCCATCTGGGTGGGGTCCAGCTCGACCAACGCCAACAACTCGTCCACCCGGTCGCGGACACGCGCGGGCGGCCAGCCCAGGAGGGTCGGCGTGACGCCGATGTTCTCGCCGACCGTCATGTGGGGAAACAGGCCGACCTTCTGGAACACATAGCCAATTTGACGGCGCAGCTCATACTCGGCAAGCTGGCTCACATCGGCGCCGTCGAGGAGCACGGTCCCGGCGGACGGCTCTACCAGGCGATTGATCATCTTGAGGGTGGTCGTCTTGCCGCAGCCGGAGGTGCCCAGCAGGACGACCAGCTCGCCGCGCTCGGCCCGCAGCGAGAACTGATCGACGACGACCCGATCGCCGTAGCGCTTTGTCAGCGCCTGCAGTTCGATCATGGGCTCACGGTCGCCGCCGACGCTCGCTTGGCGCCAAGCCGACGCCAGACGGCGTCGAAGACCCGGAGGTAGTTCTCTCCGAGGATGTTGCTCACCGCATCGTCGGCGTAGTCCCGCGCGCCCAGCCGCTCGATCAGCGTGATGACCTCCGCGTAGTCGGAAAACCCGTCGACCTGGCGTAGCGGTGAGCGGACGTCCGGCGTCACCACCGCGCCGTACTCCGCCGTGGGGTTCGGGTAATCGGGCTCCCCCCAGGGATCGTGCCAGTGGTCGGGATAGGTCCCGAGCGAGGCGTCGGTGCTGATCCCGATGTGATCGGCACTCCCGGTCACCTGCGCCACGTGATCGACATGGTCGATGAATTCGTCCACCGTGGGCCGCCGCCCGGCGCCCGGGCGCATGACCAGCGGGGCCCAGGACACGAGGCCGACGACCCCGCCGCGCGCCGCGCACGCGCGGATCTGCTCGTCGTCGATGTTCCGCGGGTTGGGCACGAGCGCGCTGGCGTTCAAATGCGTGAACACGCAGGGCTGCACGCTGTGCTCGATGATGTCCAAAGCGGACCGCTTGGACGTGTGGGTGCAATCGAGCACGATGCCAACTCGATTGCACTCGGACACGACGCGCTTGCCGAAGCGGGTCAGCCCACTGTCGGTGCGATCCAGCAGCCCGTCACACAGGAGATTCGTGGCGTTGTAGGCCAGCAGCATCATGCGCAGGCCGGAGAAGCCTGTTGGTAGCGATGGCTGCGGACCCTCCTAACTCCTAACTTCTGATTAGGCGCGCTCGATCCACTCGATGAATCGCGGCGGGCGCTCGTCGGCGACGATCATCACCCGCACGATCCGATTGCTCTCGCGGATGAGGTGTTTGGAGCTCTCGCGCGCCTCGTCCACGCTGGCGTAGCGGGCAAACAGTCGCGGCGAATTGGCGCAGCCGCCCCGCACGGTGGGAATCAACTTGAACATCGCAGCGTCCGCAGCGGCTCAGCTCGCGTCTGGGGACGGCGGCAGGTCGCTGCTCCAGATGAAATACCCGATGCGCCATTGGCCCGCGAGCTTGCGCACGATGATCAGCCATTTGCCGCGATCCCGTGACTCGGTCATCTCGACCTCGGCCTCTTCGGCGTCGTCGTCCTCGTCTGCGTCGCCGCCGCCGTCGTCGGTTTCGATCGCCACGGGCACTTGCGTGATCGTCCGAAAGGTCCCCTGCGCGAACGCCAACCCGCCCGCGCCGCCGCGCTCGTTGACTTCCAGCTCGAGTTCCGGCTGGACGTCGGCGAACAGCGCGCTGTAGAACCCCGCGACCGACTCCGGCCCTCGGACGGTGGACGAATTGGGAGGCATCATCGTGACGTTGCCGGCGAACATTGCCTCCATGGCATCGACGTCCTGGATGTTGTACGCCGCCGCGTAGTCCGCGATCAGCTGCTGAATCGCTTCGCCGTCGGCCACCCCGAACTGCGGGCCGCTCGGTCCCGACGAACAAGACACCGCCACCATACCAGCTGCCACGATCACGAGCACCCGTCTAACCATTCGTCCAGCCCTTCCTTTCATCGCTTGGTTCAGCGTTCAGCGTTCAGCGTTCAGCGGCGCTCACCGGCTCGGCGCGCGCTCGGGCCACCCTTCAGCAACCGGCCGCAACGCCCCATCATACCAAACCCTTAGTACTGGGTGAATTCAACTGGTCGTCGCAACACCTCGATGATGAGGTGCTGCGATGCAGGAACGGAGACGGAGAAGGTCAGACCGGGCGGGTCGACCTGCGATGCGTTCGCCTGGCCGGCCGCCGGTAGCGGGGCGTGCGGAGCAGCAACGGTTCTGGAAGGCGATCACCCGGGGGCTGTCGAATGAGGATGCCGCAGTGTCCTGCGGCGTGTCGCCGCCCGTGGGTGGTCGTTGGTTCCGTGAGGGCGGTGGTATGCCGCCGATCAGCTTGGCGCCCCGATCAGCTCGCTCCCTGTCCTTCGCGGAGCGGGAAGAAATCGCGATCCTGAGAGCTCAGGGCGCCGGGGTGCGCGACATTGCCCGTCGGCTCCGGAGAGCCCCGTCGACTGTCTCACGTGAGCTGCGTCGCAACGCGGCGACTCGGAGCGGCGGTCTGGCGTATCGGGCGTCGACTGCGCAGTGGCACAGCGACCGACGTGCCAAGCGCCCGAAGATAGCCAAGCTGGCCGCGAACGATCGGCTCAGGAGCTACGTGCAGGACCACCTCGCCGGCACGGTGATGGCTGAGGATGGGACGCCCGCGCCTGGCCCAAACGTGGGCTCCTGGAGTGGTCGACGTCATGGCCGCCGCCAGGACCGACATTGGGCGACATCGTGGAGCCCGCAGCAGATCGCCCATCGGCTCCGGACCGAGTATCCAGACGATGAATCGATGAGGGTCTCGCACGAGGCGATTTACCAAGCGCTGTACATCCAGGGGCGGGGGGCACTGCGCCGCGAGCTGACGGCGTGCTTGCGCACCGGGCGGGCGCTACGCGTGCCGAGGGCTCGCCGCCGTGGTCGCGGCAAGGAGTTTGTGGGCTCCGACATCATGATCAGCGAGCGGCCCGCCGAGGCCAAGGACCGAGCGGTTCCTGGACACTGGGAAGGCGACCTGATCATCGGACTTGGCAGTTCCGCGATCGGCACATTGGTCGAACGCACCACCCGATTCACGATGCTGCTCCACCTGCCTCGCATGGCCGACCGTGGCCGACTCAGGGTCAAGAACGGTCCGGCTCTTGCGGGGCATGGCGCCGAAGCCGTCCGCGATGCGATCACGTCGACGCTCGCGACGCTTCCTGATCAGCTACGTCGGTCACTGACCTGGGACCAAGGCGCGGAGATGGCACAGCACGCCCAACTGCGTATCGACACTGGGCTGCACGTCTTCTTCTGCGACCCCCGCAGTCCGTGGCAGCGCGGCACGAACGAGAACACCAACGGCCTGCTGCGCCAGTACTTCCCCAAAGGGACTGACCTCCATAGGCATCGTGCGAGCGACATTGCTGCTGTCGCGGCCACACTCAACCGCCGACCGCGGAAGACTCTCGGTTGGAGAACGCCATCCGAAGCCTTCAACGAACTGCTACTCTCACACCAGTGAGGACGTGTTGCGACGACCCCTTGAAACCGGCCTGGTGTTCGTGACTACAGTGACGCACCGAGGGTGGCGAGGCGCCCGGCTGGCAAGCCGCGACGACCGAGAATATCGGGCAATATTTGAGCGAGGAGCAACGCCGCCAGCCGGGATGCATCGCCAGCCGAATGCCACCGTAAATACGAACACCAGTACTTAGCAGCCCGTGGTGAAAGTCCCATGTCGGTAGTGTCTCAGTTTAACTGAGACACTACCCTCCATGTTATTCTGAGACCTCCCTCACCCCGGGAGCCTCGCACCGAGCAGCAGGTCAACGACCTCCCCGTAGCTGGCGATCCCGCTCGACACACGGTTCGCGCGCAGGTACCGATCGTAGACCCGATTCGCCTGACGGCGCAGGAGGGGCACCGCCCGCGCCAGGCGCCGCCCGATCGCCTGCAGATCACGGGCCGGACCGGAAGCCAGCCAGTCCGTCATCCGATCGCGCGCCTCGGGGTCGAGCTGCCGGACCAAGTGCGGATGCAGGAACAGCCACGCGCTGTACTGCGCGGCGGCGTCACCAGACTGGCAGGCCAGCCAGCCGACGAAACTGGCCTCAGCCTCGTTGGCGTATCCAGCCAGGTGCGCCCATTCGTGCGCCACCACGAACGGCCGCTCGAACGGCAGGAGATCGTCGTTCACGAGCGTCTCGAGCAGAAACGGATCGGTCATCCCGTCGATCGCCGCCTGCCTGAAGTAGGCGCCGAACAAAGTCGTCTTCGGCCGCGCCAGCGTGGCGGACGGCCGCGACGGCAAACGGCGTTGCGCGTCGCCGAACGCCGCGCCGAGGGCTTCCGGCATCTCGTCCAGCTCCGGCCAGGGCCGGGCGTGCGCGTCGACATGCAGCGCGTTCAGCGCATCGACCGACCGATCGGCGAGCGTGGCCAGCGCCTCAGGGGTGATACGCTGAACGTCGAAGTCGAGCCGGGCTTGGATCGGCTCACGCCGGTAGTTGAGCCCCCAGGAGGCCAGGAAACTCAGATAGATCGCGGCCAGGAAGACCGCTGTGTCGAACCCCATCCACCCAAGCGTACGGCCACGGCGTCCGGCCGGCGCGCGCCGCCAGCGAACGAGCCACGCGCCAACGAGCCCGACCACACCACCGATGATCAGCAGGTCGAATAGCGCGACCTCGACCTGGTTGGAGAGCGCCGTGAGCTCACGCTGGAGCATCGGATACAGTCCGCGCGAGTACACCCGCTCGACGCACGCAGGGGAGGTCGGCATGACGGCCGCCGCCAGCGCCGCGCTGAGGACCAACAGCCGAAGCGTTGGGATTTGTCGTGTTGTGCTACGCATGGGATGAACGCCGTCAGCCGATCATAACAGCCCGTGGCGGCTGTCAGCGCGACACGCGGGTGATAGACTGATCTGAATGACGACATCGCGGGCCGACGAGCGCTGGGGACATGGAACGGTCGACACGGCGTGTCCCCTCGACTGCCCAGACTCCTGCAGCCTGTCGGTGACCGTCGAGCAAGGCAAGGTCGTGTCGATCGACGGCTCGGCGGCGCAGGAAGTCACCAACGGCTACATCTGCGGCAAGGTGCGGCAGTTCGACCGGCGTCTCTACGGCGACGACCGTCTGCTGCGTCCAGCCGTCCGGCAGGGACCGAAGGGTCGCGGCCAGTTCAAAGAAGTCGATTGGGACGAAGCGCTGGATCAGATCGCAACGCGGTTGACGGAGATTCGCGATCGCTGGGGCGGTGAGGCCATCCTGCCGTTCTCCTACGGCGGCTCCAACGGCTTGCTGTCGCAGGATACGAGCGACGCGGCGCTCTTCCGCCGACTCGGCGCGTCCCGGCTCGCCCGGACCGTCCGCGCGGCGGCGACCGGCGCCGCGGCGCAGGCCCTCTACGGCAAGATGCCGGGCGTCACACCGTCGGACTACGTCCACAGCGAGCTGATCGTTATTTGGGGCGCCAACCCCTCCGCGGCCGGCATTCACCTTGTGCCCTACGTGCGCGAAGCGCAGCGGAATGGCGCCATGCTGATCGTCGTAGACCCACGCCGCACGTCGCTGGCCGATCTGCACCTTCCCGTAAGGCCAGGCACCGACCTTCCCGTCGCGCTCGCGCTGCACCACTACCTCTTCGGCCACGATGCCGCCGATGTCACCTTTCTCGACCACCATGCGCGCGGCGCGGAGCGCCTACGCGCCTGCGCGGAACCCTGGACGATCGGACGCGCCGCGGCGGTGGCCGGGGTGGACGCGGCCGCGCTCGAGCGCTTCGCCGAGCGCTACGCGACCGCCTCGCCCGCCGTCATTCGCTGCGGGTGGGGACTGGAGCGCAACCGCAACGGCGCCAGCGCGGCGATGGCCGTGCTGGCGCTGCCCGCGGTGGCGGGGAAGTTCGGCGTCCGGGGCGGCGGCTACTCGATGAGCAACTCCAGCGCCTGGCCAATCGATGCCGAAGGCTGGCTGAATACCGCGGAACCGACCACCCGGCTGGTCAACATGAACCATCTGGGGCGAGCGTTGATCGAGTACGACACGCCGCCCATCAAGGCGCTGTTCGTTTACAACTGCAACCCGGTCGCCACGATGCCCGACCAGAACGCGGTGATCCGCGGCTTGAGCCGGGACGACCTCTTCACGATCGTGTTCGATCAGGTGCGAACCGACACCGTGGCTTATGCCGATGTGGTGCTGCCCGCGACGACGTTTCTGGAGACCTACGATGTCGTGAAGAGCTATGGCCTGATCAGCCTGCAGCTCGCCCGCCCTGTCATCGACGCGGTCGGGCAGGCGCGGTCCAACGTTGAGGTCTTCGCCGAACTGGTGGCCCGGCTGGGCCACGGTGACGCGTGGCCGGCGGTCACCGAGACCGAGGCGCTCCTGAGGGTCACAGCGGGAATGCCGGAGGCGATTCGCGGCGCGCTGCTCGAGCGGGGCGCCGCGGATCCGCCTATCGGCCAGACGCCCGTGCAGTTCGTCGACGTTCACCCGCGGACACCCGACGGCAAGGTCATCCTGTTCGAAGAATCGCTGGATGGCGAGACACCCGAAGGCCTGTACGTCTTCCAGGATGACACGGCCACCGACGATTACCCGCTGGCGCTAATCTCGCCGGCGACGAGTCGGACGATCAGCTCCACGCTCGGGGAATTGCAGCAGGGACCGGTCGCGGTCGAGATGCATCCGGCGGACGCCGCGGAGCGTAACATCGCCGACGGCGACACGGTCCGGATCTTCAACGAGCAGGGTGAGGTGCACTGCCCCGTCTCGGTCAGCGACCGGATCCGCCGCGGAACGCTCAGCCTCCCGAAGGGGCTGTGGCGAAAGAGCACCTTGAACGGGTCCACGGCCAACGCGCTCGTCCCGGCGACCCTGACCGACATCGGTGGTGGCGCCTGTTTCAACGACGCCAGGGTCCCGGCCGAACGCACGGTCAGCGCCCTGTATGAAGGGCACGACGTCAGCGTGACGGTGGCTGCCGTGGCGCCGATGCCTCGGACCCACTAACCTTGTCGGGCGCCACGACGCCGGCGTCAGCCGACAACGGCACGTCGAGCGGCAACCCCTTCGGAAACCGCGCGACGGAGACGACCGCCACGGCGGTGCGGACTTTCACCACGGGCTGCTAGACTAGCGCTGCTGGCGATAACGAGATAGGATCGTGGGCGAGGAGACTCGATGGCCCCAGACGACACCCCTGCCCGCATCGTCCACTGCGTGAAATTCCAGAAGGATCTTCCCGGACTCGACGAGCCGCCCTGGCCGGGCGAGCTCGGTACGCGAATCCACGAGAGCGTCTCGGCCGAGGCCTGGAAGATGTGGGAAGAGCGGATGAAGATGATCCTTAACGAGTACCGTCTGATGCCGTGGCAGAAGGAGGCGCAGGAACTCGTCGCGAAGCAAATGGAAGACTTCTTTTTCGGCGACGGCTCGGCGCTCCCGCCCGACTTCGTGCCAGAGCAAAGCAAGGCCTAGCTGCGGCTCTCTCCCGGGTCAGGCCATCGGCAGGTCTGGTGCGATGTCGAATCGCAGCACCGCGTGGGCCGCGCGCACGGCAACCACGGCCGCCTCTGGCGTCGGCTGGCGAGCGAAGATGAATCCCAGGTAGCTCGCGCCTTCAGGAATCGGGACGAGGCGCTGGCCGGCCTTCGCGGTGATCTGGACGTCGTCTACACCGGGCACGCCACGCGCCACTTCGGTCCCGCCCACCCCGGCGAGGTAGCCTGCCCGGGGAATCGGGATCATCATCACGGCGGAGGCGGCACGCTCCCGCGCGATTTCTTCGACAGCCGCCCCGGTGGCGTGGCGCAGCAGGACCTCCTCGTAGCTCCGCGTTTCGCCCGCCTCCTCGAACCGCAGCGCCCGGGCGCACAGTCCGCCGATCGGTCGGGCGGCTAGCTCGAGGACGACGACACCCTGCGATCCGATCCGGCATTCCGCATGGATCGGACCGTGACGTAGCCCGAGCGCCGCTACCGCGTCGGCGACGGCGCGGTCGAGGCGCACCAGGTCGCCGGCCGGGAGCCGGCTGGGCGTAACGTAGATCGTCTCCTCGAAGAACGGACCGTCCAGCGGATCGGGTTTGTCGAAGACCGCGACGACGCGGAGCGCACCGTCCTGGACCAACCCCTCCACAGCGAACTCCGGACCGTCGACGAAGCCTTCGATCAGCATGAGCTCATCGGCCGGCTCGCGCCGAGCGAGCATGTCCCGCTGCGACAGCAGCCGCTCGACGCGCGCCAGCGCGCGCTCGAGCGCCGCCGCGTCGTCCGCGCGGATCACCCCTCGGCTCCCCGACAGGGCGACCGGCTTGACTACGCACGGAAATCCGCACGCAACACTCTGCCCCTGCGCGCGCTCACCCACCCGCACAGTCTCGAAGGGTGGACCCGGGAGGCGCCGCTCGCGAAGCCGTTGCCGGTACCACAGCTTGTTCGCCGCCACCCGGGACGCATCCCGACCATGACCCGGAACCCCAAGGACTTCGGCGGCGGCCGCGGCCAGCACCGCGGGCCGGTCACCGACCGCCACGACCCCCGCCACCGGCCGCGTCGCCGTCGCCTCGCGCACCCGCCGGAGCGATGCGTCTTCGTCGTGGAACCGCACGGGAATGGCCGCGTCACGCCAGGGATCGTCCAGCGTCTGACACCGGTCGGTGGCGAACACCAGTTCGACACCGACCCGGGTCGCCGCCTCGCCGAAGGCTCGTACCTGATACCCGGTCGTCGTGGCAAACAGCAGCACCCGCGGTGGAGGCATCGGTTGGCGGATCGGATAGCCCACGAACAGCTAGAAGAGCGCGACCTGCTCCTCGGTCGGCTCCGCTCAGCAGTACCAGGGCTCGTTCAGATAGGGAATCGCCGCCCGGACGGGCACGTCAGAAACACTCGGGACACCAGCCGCGCGCCCAGTCCGTTCGTGCGAAAGTTGCCAGACCTCGGCGAACAGCTCGCGGCGGGAGGTCGAGGGGCGCCGTCCGACGAGCGCGATCACCTCGGCCTGCAGCGCATCGACGCGCGGATCCGGATGCCGCCACGGGTAGACGAGCGACTCGGCGTCGAACGGTCCGGTGACCGAGGCGATATCCGGATGCTCGAGGAGGCCAGACCGTTTGGGTAACAGCAACCGAAGGGCTAGCTGGATCGGTCCGGTCACCTCGACGAGATCGAGCGATCGGATGGCCTCGAGCAGACCACAGTATCCGTCCAGCGTCGTCCAGGGTGTGAACGCCACGAACGTCGGGACGATCACGACATCGGATGCGCGACACATCTCGACGGCACGTTCGAAGTCCTCCCGGGTATGTCCCTTGTCCAGCGCCCGCAGCACACGATCGTCAATCGACTCGGCGGCGCTCGTCACGAACGCGCACCCTGTCTCGTTCAGCATCGGCAGGTACGCCGCGTGGCGGAGCAGGTGCTCGATCTTGATCGTGACGTCGTAGGTCACCTCGGGGAACGACGCCGCCAGTCGGCGGACCACCTTGGACGCGTGAACGATCCCGTTGAAGAAATCCGGATCGCCGAAGGTGATGTGGCGCGCGCCGGCTTCCACTTGCGCCGCCACGTCGGCGAGGACGACGTCGACCGGAACGGCCCGGAAACGCCCCTGATAGACCGGCACGACCGGGCAATGCCGACAGAGATGCTTGCAGCCGCGACTCGCTTCGGTGTAGCCCACGCGCCGCCGCGACCCGGCGGGCTCCTGCAGGCTCGCGTAGCGATCCAGCGACGGGAGGCCGCGCCGGTCCGGCACGCGAAACCTCAGTCGCGGCAGCGAGGCGGCGGGCGACGGCTTGACCGGCTGTGACGCAGGACTTTCACCACGGGCTGCCAGCGCCGTCAGATCGGCCTCGAATTCGCCGCCGAGCACCGTGTCGATGCCGAGCGACCGCAGCAGCCGGTCGTTCAACGGTGCATACAGGCCGAAGGCGCACAGATGGGCGTGCCGATTCACTGCCCGCACCCTGCGGACCACCGGCACCGCCAGCCGGGTGGCCGTGTGCATCGGCAGATACCATCCCACCAGATCGGCGGCCGCCACCGCCTCATCCGGCAGCCGGTCGCGTGAGAGGTCGACGCACGTGACGTCGACACCGGCCGCGTGCAGCCAGGCGGCCGACGAGGCCAAACCGAACGACTGACGACCCATCTCGTAGGTCGAAATCAACAGCGCTCGAGTCATCGCTTCAGTATCATACCGCGCGCGCTGGCGCACCCGCCGTTCGGTCTGCCGCGCTCGGCGGCGTCAGCAGGCTGACGCCGACGAGCGTGAGTATCGACAATGCCAGTGCCGGAAAGACCGTTTCGAGGCCCAACGGATAGACCGCCGTGCCATCGACGGCGCGCTGCATCCCGACGATCTCCCAGCCAACCGTCGTCAGCATGCCGACCAGAATCGACAGGACACCCGCCGGACGCGTCGCGCGCGGCCAGACGAGCGCCGCCAGCAGCGCCGGCGTGATGCCGGCGCCGTACATCGTGTAGGCCCACAGCGCCATGGCCAGAATGGTCGGAAAAAAGTTGCCGGCCACGTAGCCGACGACGCCCAGCCCCACGACGATCATCCGCGTGTAGACGAGGATCAGCCGGTCTGGCGCCGCTGGGTTGATGAAGCGCTGGTACACGTCGCGAATGATGTTAGTGGCCGGCGTGAGGAGAAAGCTGTTCGCCGTGGACACGACGATGGCGGCCGCGCCACAGACGAGGATCACCCCGAAGGCGGTCGGCAAGGTCTCTAGTGCGACCCTGATCACGATCGACTCGGAGGCAGCGGTGGCGAGGCCCGGCACGGCCACGCTGCCGAACACCCCGATCGAGTCGATCAGGGTCTCGACGACGATCGTCCCGACAATCCAACCGACGACGGCCATACGCGCCGCACGCTCGCTCTTCGCCGAGAAGAACTTCTGGTACATGTTGGCTTCGCCCAGCAACAAGAAGAGCGTCGGGAAGAACAGCGCGAGCGCCCTCTGAGGCGACAGCTCGCCGAACAGGGACACCTGCTCCGGACACAGCGCTGCGACGGCCGATGCCACGCCACCTCCATCAGAGACGAGAAATGCGACAGCGAGGCTGACCCCGATCACCATCACCGACCCATTGCCGACGTCGAGGTAGGCAATCGACAGCATCCCGGCGAGCGCCGTATAGGCCACACAGAACGCCGCCGTCATCAGGGCACCGGTGCGCGGGTCGATGCCGGCCACGATCTCCAGGAGGCGGCCGCCGCCACGAAACTGATAGGCTGCGATCGTCGTGTAGGCCAGCACCGTCGTCAGCGTGCCCAGGACGCGCGCCGCCGGGCCGTACTTGATCTCCAGAATGTCTGGCACGGTGTACTGCGCCAGGCGCCGGATCCGCGGAGCGATGAAATAGATGAGGGCGATGCCGACCCAGGCCCCCGCCGATTGCCAGAGCGCGGGGAAGCCGACCCGGTATCCGAGCCCCGCACCGGCAAACAGGCTGCCCGAGCCGATCCAGGTCGCGAGCAGCGTGAACACCAGCACGCGGGCTGGAAGCGTGCGGCCGGCCACCAGGAAATCGTCGCCGGTCCGCACGTGCCGGCTCTGCCGTGCGCCGACGATGACCAGGACGCCGAGATAGACGACGATGGCGGTCAGGTACATGGAATGCCGCTTGAGAATAGCAGGCGCGGGCGGCGACAGGGCTCTTGATAGAATCGTAGAATCAGTGGCGCTAGGAGCCCGTCGGCCTCATGTCCCTGGACGAATACCGCCGCAAGCGAGATTTCACGACGACTCCCGAGCCGGCTGCCGTCGCGCGACGGCGGCGGCAGCGGCGAGGCGTGCCGTACTTCTGCGTCCAGAAGCACCTGGCAAGCCACCTGCACTACGACCTGCGGCTCGAACTGGGCGGCGCGCTGCTGTCGTGGGCCGTGCCGAAGGGACCGTCACTCGATCCCGCCGTCAAACGGCTCGCCATGCGCACGGAAGACCATCCGCTGGAGTACGGCGACTTCGAGGGTGTGATCCCAGAAGGCTATGGGGCCGGCATCGTGATGCTGTGGGATTACGGCACCTGGACGGCACAGACGGACGACGTCAACGCTGCGCTCGCCCGGGGCGACCTCAAGTTCACCCTGGACGGGTACAAGCTGAAGGGGTCGTGGGCGCTCGTGCGCACCCACGGATCGGCTCGGCCCGGTGAGCGAGCCGACGGCCGGAGCTGGCTTCTGATCAAGCACCGCGACGAGTGGTCGGGCGCGCTGGACGTCACGACGTTTGCACCCCACAGCGTGAAGAGCGAAGGCGATTTCGAGCACATCCTCGCCGCCGACGTCCCGGCGTTCTGGGTCACGAACCGGCCCGCCCGGAGCGGCGCCACGGGCGCGCTCCTGGCCGAGGTCATCGAACGGGCGGCGCGGCTCAAGACCGCCGCGGAGACAGCTCGGCCGAGTCGCCGGACCCGGCCGACGCCACGGCTTGGCGGCGCCCGGACGCGAAAGGCCGGACACAAGTAACCCGTGATCGTCGACGACACCTGCGTCCGCGCCTACGTCTCGCATCCGCGGCTGACCCACGGGCACCTCATGACGCTGTTCACCTGGGGCCAGCCGCGGCACTTCCCCAACCTGCCGCCGGCGGTCCCGAGGTTCTTCGACGTCGCACCCGATGCCCGCGTTCGCGCGGCCTGTCACTGGCAGCCGCAGCCGCGCACCTGTCCGACGCTCATCGCGCTGCACGGCCTCGAAGGCTCCAGCGACGCCCACTACATGCGGGGCCTCGCCGACAAGGCGTTCCGCGCCGGCTTCAACGTGCTGCGCCTCAACCAGCGGAACTGCGGCAACACGGAGCATCTCTCAGCCGGTTTGTATCACTCAGGCCTGACCGTCGATCCGATCGCCGTCGTCCAGGAGTTGATCGAGGTGGACCGTCTCGACGCCATCGCCGTGACCGGCTACTCGCTCGGCGGCAACCTGGCCCTGAAGCTGGCCGGCGATCTGGGAGCCCAGACGCCGCCTCAGCTGCGATCGGTGTGCGCCGTGTCGCCGACGGCCGACTTGACGCGGTGTGTCGACGCGCTGGAGCGCCCGCAGAATGCCGTCTACCAGTGGAATTTCGTCCGGAATCTGAAGCTGCGGATGCGCCGGAAAGCCAAGGCGTTCCCTGGGCGCTTCTCGCTCGACGGCCTCTCCAGCGTGCGTACGGTTCGCGATTTCGACGAGCGCTTCACGGCGCCGCATCACGGATTTCGAGACGCGTCAGACTACTACCACCGGGCGAGCGCACTGCGCGTCGTCAGCCGGATCGCAATCCCGGCGCTGGTCATCTCGGCACAGGACGATCCGTTCGTCCCGGTAGCCCAGTTCGACGACCCGGCGTTCACGCAGAATCCACGGGTGGCGGTCGTGACGCCGCCACACGGCGGACACTGCGGTTTCGTCGCCCGAGGCCAACCTGGTGACGACGGATACTGGGCGGAGCATGCCGCCGTGGAGTTCGCCGTGACTCACGTGGCGGATAAGATCTCGACGAGCTGAGCAGCCAGCGCGGGGCCCCTGCCCGCCGCTTCGTGCTTGAAGTACACGAAGACGTCCTGCCATCCCGCCTCGCCCTGCATCGTCCCGGCCCAGCGAGCGAGGTCGGCGTCGTCGTAGCCTTCGTCCCGCAGCCGAAAATAGCCGTGCGGGGCGGTGGCGACCACCGGTGTCGTCAGCTTCTCGCTGTCCGCGATGCACAGGGCGGCCCCTTGCGCTCGCAGCCGATCGAAGACCGCGTCATCGTGCCACGACGTGTGCCGGAACTCGAATGCCGCGCGGAGATCGCCGGGCAGCGACGACAGAAATGCGTCGAGCAACGGCAGATCCTTCTTGAGTGAGGGCGGGAGCTGAAACAGTAGCACCACCAGCTTCGACCCGAGCGTGCGGGCTGCCTCGCAAAACGTGGCGACCAGATCATCGCAGCCGCGAAGCCGGGCGTCGTGGGTGATCCGCCGGGGCGCCTTCAGCGTGAAGGTGAACTCCGGAGGCGTCGCCGCCGACCACCCCGCCAACAGCTTCGCGGTCGGCATCCGGTAGAACGTGTAGTTGATCTCCACGGAGTGGAACCGCTCGGCGTAATACGGCAACATCTTGGGTGAGGACATCTTCTGCGGATAGAAGCTCCCCTTCCACTCGGGGTAGTTGTAGCCGGACGTGCCAACCCAGTACCGCCGGCGCGGCCCGGTTCCGGCCGCGGCCCCCCGAGGCGTCGCTATCGACATGCCGGCAGTCTACACCGAAGCGTTGCGGGCCCCCGAGCGGGCCGAACCTTCAGCAGTCCGGTGACGTAGAATGAAGGGACGGCCGGATGCACCGAGGCCGCACGCACCGTCGACACACGACCATGATTTCACTCAGGAACATCGGAAAGGCGTATCAGCACGGCGTCAGCAAGACCTACGTCCTGCGACGGGTCAGTCTGGACATCGCCCAGGGGGACTTCCTGTCGATCATGGGGCCTTCCGGCGCCGGAAAATAGACCCTGCTGCACATCCTGGGGATGCACGACAGCGCGTGGACGGGCGAATACCACTTCTTCGACAACCCGGTCCACGAGATTCGCCGGAAGGATCGGGCCAAGCTGCACAAGCAGTACATCGGCTTCGTCTTCCAGAGCTATCATCTACTGGACAACCTGACGATCTACGAGAACCTCGAAATCCCGCTGTCGTACCGGGACGTCAAGAAGGCGGAGCGCGACAGCATCGTGTGCGACGTGCTCGACCGGTTCCAGATTGTCGGCAAGAAGGGTCTCTACCCGAACCAGCTCGCGGGTGGACAGCAGCAGCTCGTGGCCGTCGCGCGCGCGGTGATCGCCGATCCGAAGCTCATTCTCGCCGATGAGCCGACCGGTAACCTGCACTCCAGTCAGGGCAAGGAGATCATGGAGCTGTTCAGGAAGCTGAACGGGGAAGGGACCACGATCGTCCAGGTCACCCACTCCGAAACGAACGCCTCCTACGGCCGGCGCTTCCTCCAGCTTCGGGACGGCTGGATGGTTTCGGACTGACGCCGCAGCGAGGCTCGCCACCGCCGTTGACGGCGCTCGATGCCGGGGAGCGACGGCTGATCCGCCGGCTTCGCACACCGGCCCAGGTGCAGCGCTACCTGAACGGGCTGCTCAGTCGAGATCGAAATCGCGCGTGGGCCGCGTCACCGGCTCCCCTTCGGCCTGCCGGAGCGCTTCCTCGAATCGCTTGGAGAGGGCCGCGCCACGTAAACGCTCGTCCGACACCGATTGCTGGAAAGCTGCCTCGCGCCGCTGGGCCGCCTCGGCCAGGATCCGTTCGGCATCGGAGAGTTCCGGCAGGTCCTCACGCACTGGCTTCTCGTATCGGATGATCCGTTTGAGATTCAGATCGACGACCAAGGTCGCAGCGCAACAAGGACAAGACAGCTCGATTTCTGACTTCAGCCTGGACATCACTCCTCCTCGTCGCCCGTGCACTCGATCCACCATCGTGGTAGCGGCGTCCGTCAGGCGGCATTATGATACCCCTATGTGGGCTCAGCATTGTGGTGCGGTCGCCCTCACCGTCGTCGCGGGATTGTTTCACGCGCCGGGTATCGCCGTGTCTGAAGCGCGCACACCATCCGCGCCGCCCCAGCCTTCCGCCACGGGCGTCATCGCCGGCGGTGTGCTGACCGCCCTCGACGGCGTGCCGCTGGACGGGACCCGGGTGTCGATCTCCTCCGTGGCGACGGGCGAGAGTGCCGTCGCCACGACCGGCGCCAACGGGCACTATGCCTTCACGGATCTGCCGAGCGGTAAATACCGCGTCATCGCCTCACGCGACGGATACTCCGCGCTGGCCTACGGCTTGCCACGGTCCATGCTGGTGGGACCGTCGCTGATCCTGACGCCCGGTGAGCGGCGTAACGCGGTCGATTTCCGCCTCGCCGCAGCGGCAGACATTGTGTGACGCGTGACCGATGTCGGCGGCGCGCCTGTGGGGTCGGCCGTGGTCGAGCCCGTGCGTCCGATCTTCCAGGATGGCCAGGTCATTCTGGCGATGTACGCCTCGGCGGAGACCGACGCCAGCGGCGACTACCGGCTCACCGATCTGGCGGGCGGGCGGTACTACGTCCGCGCGCATGCACCGGCGGCTGACGACGACCCGTAGACCGCGCACACTGGCGTCCCGACCTATCATCCGAACACGCTGGCGGCCGCGGCTACCGAGGCGGTTCGCGTCGCGCCGCCGAGCGAATCGCGTCGGATCGATCTGACGCTTCAGCCGGTCGACACTGCCGCCGTCAGCGGCCGCATCATGAGCGGAACGGGCGCGCTACTCCTGGGCGACTCGGTGACGTTGACACCGCATGTGGGCGGCCGCGTGGTGCTCGGTGCCACTACCGGCAGCCGCGTGGAACCAGACGGCACATTCGTCTTCCCCGACGTCCCGCCAGGATCGTTCATGATCCAGGCGAGCGTCCTTGACAACGCGACTCCCCGCATGCAATTCGCGACCTTCCACATCATCACGACCGGCCGCGACGTCTCGAACATCGTCATGACGCTGCGGGCCGGCGCCCGGGTCGAAGGCGCCGTCGTCGTTAGGGAAGGCGAGGGGCCCGAATCGTGGAATGGCCTCTCGGTACGCGCCCCCACGGCCGATCCGTCGGCGGTCGGCAGCGATCCGATCGCCCGCGTCCGGCCGGACGGCACGTTCTCGCTCCCGGCTATGCAGGACGGTCCGCGATTCTTCAGAATTGACGGTCTCCCGGCAGGGTGGACGCTGGACTCGGTGCGGTACCACGGGCAGGACATCACCGACGTCCCACTGGACCTCCAGAGTGGCCAGCAGCTGTCCGATCTCCAGCTCGTGCTCCGTGCCGGGCAGCCGTCGATCACGGGCGCACTCCGCACGTCACGGGGCGGCGTCCGCACCGATCGCACGGTGGTGGCCTTCTCGACGAATCCCGGGTTCTGGGCACCCTACGCTCGTCGCGTCCGGTTGGCACAGCCAGACCCGAACGGCTGGTATGCCCTGACGGGGCTGCCAGCGGGACGCTACCACGTCGTCGTCGTCGAGGAGCTCGACCGCAGCGAGCTGTTCATCGAAGATCGCCTGCAGTCGCTGGCGGAGACGGCCGACACGGTCCTCGTGCAGGATGACGCGGTGGCGAGGCTCGACCTCACTATCCCGTCACCAACCGATCAGCGATAACAGCCCGGAACGCCAGGCTCACCCTTCTTCTTCGTAGCCTTCTTCTTCGGTGGGATGCGGGCGCGTGGATGGCCTCAGCGCCTCGCGATGATCGTAGATTGGCAATTCCTCGACGTGAAACGGTATCGGACACCTACCGGCCTTGCGCTCGATCACGGCCAACACCGGACTCCCCGCGACACCGGCACGGAACCCGAGACGACACCCGCACGACAGTCGTGCCTGGCTGAAGCCTTTCAGTACCGAGTCAGCAGCATCACCCATGGTTCAGGAGTATGTCGAGACGGCAACTCACCCCACAGCCATCCGCGAGGCAATCATACACCAACGGGAGTCGCCCCGGTCCGTTTTGGATAGAAGGAGGGACTCAGAGCAGTGCCTTGATGTCGCGTTCCACCTGCTCCTTCGTGGCAAGCCCCATGTGCTTCTTGCACAGCGTGCCATCCCGCCCGATGTAGAAGGTGACCGGAATGCCCCAGAGCGGCCCAAACGCTTCCTGGACATCGTCGCGACCCAGTCCCACGAGTAGCGGGTAGTTGATCTTGTACTCGTCGGCAAACGGCTTCAGCTTCTCGACCGGATCGTCCACCGACAGTCCGAGCACGACAAGGCCTTCGTCACGATACTGGTCCTGCAACTCGACGAAGCCTGGAATCTCGACCTTGCACGGGCCACACCAGGTAGCCCAGAAGTTGAGCAGGATGACATTGCCCTTGAGCGACACGAGGTTGACGTCGCCGCCGTGCATGTCCTTCAAGGTGAAATTGAGGTTCGCCGGACCGGCGTCGGCGTCACACACCGCCTCGTCGAACGCCTCGGCCGCCGTCCAGGGTGTCACCCCAGACAGCGCGGGCAACGGGGGGAAGGTCAGGAAAGCCAGCGCGAAGGCCGCCATCGTCGCCGCCATCCATCGCCACTTCATATTGGTCAGCCTCGCTTCTTGGAAATGGGCCCGCCCTAGCAGCTAGCGCTCCGCCTGCTGCAGCACCGCCGCCACACGGGTCATGTCGTCAGGATTCTCATGCCCCATCAGGACGAACGTCCGTTCGCCCTCAGACTAGATTACCGCGTCGCGCCTCATAATCTCAAGGTGCCGGGAACGCCGGACGGTATCGGGCAGGACGAAGAGGGACACCGGACGCCCCTCCCGGTGGTACAGAAGATGCGCCATCCCCCCGTGGGCATATTCGCATCGCCGGGCATCCTGGAGCTCGAGGCTCGCCACAATAGACACGGTGACGTCCCATCTATCGTCTCGTGCGAAGCGCGCCTCGGCGTCGGCTGCCACCAGCTCTCCTGGCACCGCCTGGCTCGACTCGAAGCAGCGCGTGTGGTCGATCGTCAACTGCGCGGCAAACGCAGCATCCAACCGATCGTTCTGGCCGGCCAGAAACACACCGGTCACCGCGAGCACGAACGTCGCCGCCGCCGACAAGGGCACCCAGCGGGCCGGAGCGGACAGTGCGCGGAGCCCTGCCCAGAATCCCCCCCGACGGCGGCGCCGAGGCGGCCTGGCTCACCGCGTCGGCACACTGGGCAATGAGCGCGCCGGGCGCGTGCGAGCCCAGCGCCGCTGCGCGACTGCGAACTACCTGGCGGGCGGTCTGCTCGGCCGCCACGCGGTGGCGGCAGGGAGGGCAGGCCTCCAGGTGGGCCTCGACCTGTTCCTGCTCGAGCGGCTCCAGCTGACCGTCCACGAACGGCGTGAACAGCGGATCGAACTCGTCACAGCGTTTCATGCTCTTCGTTGCTCCGGGGCCGTGCAGAAAGCCCCCATCCCTTCTGGACTAGGACGCCGTTCGGCCCAAAACCGTCCCCATCGCGCCCACCAGCCGGGCACATCACCTGTCTCGGTGCAACGCCGGACTTTCACCACGGGCTGCCAGCCCGACCGGCGTGTCCGCCAACTGCTCGAACAGCGTCTGGCGGTCACGCGAGATGCGGGACATGACGGTGCCCTGCGGCACCGACAGGATCTCGGCGATTTCTCGATACGAAAATTCCTCCACGTCGCGAAGCCAGACCGCTTGGTGAAAAGCGGCCGGCAAGGCATCGAGCGCCGCCTGCAGGTCGGCATCGAGCGTCGCCCGCATCAGGATCTGTTCCGGAGACCCGTTCCGGCCCGGATCGGCCGCAGCCTGTTCCACCGTTTCTGAATCCACCTCGACGGGATCGCGTCCGGCGTGGCGGATGGTGTTGCGAAACGTGTTGTGGAGAATGGTGAACAGCCAGGCCTTGAGGTTCGTGCCGGGCTGGAAGCGGTCCGAAAACCGAAACGCCTTCACGTAGGTGCTCTGCACCAGATCCTCGGCATCCGCTGGATTCCGCGTCAACCGCATCGCCATGCCGTAGAGGCTGTCGACAAACGACTGCACCTCGGCGTCGAACGGCGCGGAGCGGCCGCCGACCGCCCTCGCCGCGCGGGAGTCGCGTGGCGCAGATGGCATGCCCGGTGCGCGCAGTTACCCCACGACTGAATCAACCCCCGACGGGCCGGGGTTATTCCAGGGACGACCACTATAGGCAACGAACTCCGGCATTGCGCCCTGCCGCCCCCGGGAGTGTCCCCGTGGGGAATCGGCCGACCGCCTCGAGAGGACAGCCCAGCGAGCTGCGTGCGCACGAGCCCTTCCCTGACGGCCTCTTCGCCTAGCAGCCCGTGGTGAAAGTCCAGCTGCCTTCGACCGGCGCTGCATCCCGGCTGCGCGGCGCTGGGCATGTCCACGATGGGTCAGATACGCCAGGTATTCTCCCTCTGCGCGCCTCCCTCGGGCCGACCGCGGCCCTGGTTCAGCGGGGTTCGGCGGGGTCTCGGTGCCACGCAAGACCTTCACCACGGGCTGCTCGCGGTCCCGGCACAGGTCTTGCTCGAATTTAGCTCGATCGGACTGGATCTCCGGCGTTGCAGCTACCGTCCTAGCTACAGTAACATGGCGAAATCTGTCTCCGAGGACAGCCTTCGTTTGCACGTCACATATGAGGTGAGTCTGATGCCTACTCGCCAGGGACGCCCCGGCGTCGCGTCCGTAAGCGTGGGGCTGGCGCTGGCTTTCGTTTTCGTCTTGGGCGCCGCCCTGACCGCGACCGCGCAAAGCAACCGGTTCATCCCTTACTACGGCAAAGCCAGGGTCAAGTACGACCATTTCGATTGGCAGATCTACACCACCGACCATTTCGAGATCTTCTACTATCCGGAGCTCGAGCAGCATCTCGAGCGGGTCGCGGGCTATGCCGAGAGCGCCTACCAGCTGGTCAGCTCCGAGCTCAAACACGATCTGGCGTTCCAGATCCCACTGGTGCTCTTCAAGACGAGCAGTGAGTTCCAGCAGCAGAACGTGATACCCACCGACCTTCCGGAAGGCATTGCGGCATTTGCCGAATCGCGGCTTAATCGGATGCTCTTGCCGATCGACCAGCCGCCCGATGAGCTGTACCGCCTCATCACTCACGAGCTCACCCATGTTTTCGAGTATGACATCATCCCGCAGACAGTCGTCGGCTCCAGTGTCCCCCTCTGGGTCTACGAGGGCCTGTCCGACTATGTCGCAGGGGTCTGGCATCCGCTCGATCTGATGACGGTCCGCGACGCCGCGGTGACCGACATCGTGCCGAAGATGACCGAGCCGGACGAGTTCTTCGGGTTCTCCAGCCCACGCCTGCCCTACAATCTCGGCCACGCCGCCTTCGAGTTCATGGAGGCCCGTGCCGGCAAGGAAGGCATTCGGCAGTTCCTCTTCGCGCTTCGGACGAACGTCATTGGTGGAGCATCCGACCCGTACCAGGAGGGCCTTGGGCTGTCGGCGGAGGAGTTCGACCGGGAGTTCTCGCGCTACATCAAGGATCGATTCAGGGCGTTCCGCGACAAGGAGCGGCCGGAGGACTACGGCACGAATCTGGCGCCCGATCCCAGGCGCTCGAGATTCATCGCGACTTACTCGATCGAGCCGTCGCCGTCCGGCGACCTGCTGGCCGCCATGGCGACGAACCGGAAGGACCGCGAGCTCGACGTCGTGCTGATCTCGGTCCAGGACGGCAGCGTCCTCAAGAACCTGACGCCCGGGTTCTCTCAAGACGAGGGCTACGCCTATCTCACCGTTCCGGGTGCCCGGTGGAACACCGTCCCATGGATGTCCTGGTCGCCCGCCGGTGATCGCCTCGCCTACTTCGTGCGCCAGGGCAAGCAGAAGACATTGATCTTGCGCGACGTCGTCAGCGGCGATATCGAAGAGCGTATCGAGATGAAGACGCTCGACGAGCCCGAGTCACCGGACATTGGCCCCGAGGGCCGTCGAGTGGCCTTTTCGGCGCTCCAGAACGCGATCGGTGACATCTACATCGCGGACCTGGTGACCGGTGAGATCACAAACGTCACGAGCGACGCCCTCGCCGACTACGCGCCGACGTTCTCGCCGGACGGCAGCTTCCTCGTGTACCTGACGCGGATCTCCGGCAACAACAAGCTCTTCCGACTAGATCTGGAAACCGGCGAGGAGCTGCAGTTGACCTTTGGCACGCATGACGAGACCTCCGCTCAGTTCATCGACGATGACACGATCGTCTTCTCGTCGACCGCAGTCGATCCGCTCCAGCCGATCGATCCTGACGTGGCACGCAACGGCGACATCTACAATCTGTGGACGCTGACGCTCTCCACGGGCGCACTCGACCAGTACACGGACACGCTGACTGGCAACGTGTCGCCGGTCGTCCTGCAGACCGACGACGGCCACGAGATCGGGTTCGTCAGCTACTTCCAGGGCAACTACGGCATCCACACGATGTCGATGGACGAGCCGCTCTACAGCGCCGCCACCTCCGATTTCGGCGCGCCCGGTCCAGTCATCGACTTCCAGGCGCCGCTGTCGCATACGCTCATCGTCGGCAACAGCCGTAAGAAAGGCATCTTCGAGAACTTGTTCCTGGAGGGCCGGCCGCCGGTGAACGTCGGGGTCAGCAGCGGCGGCGACCTCTACGGCGGTTCACAGATCTCGTTCACCGACGTGCTCGGCGAGCATCAGTTCAATCTGTACGCGGCGTCGATTTCCCAGTACCGGACGCTGGCGTTCTCCTACGTCAACCAGGCCCGCCGGTTCCAGTGGGCCACGCAGGCGTTCTCGCAAACCGAGTTCTTCTTCGGCCTTCCAACCTTCGGCACGATCGGATTCCTCAATCGGAACGACGCCATCGCGACCCGGACCTCCCGCGGCGGGTCGGTGTACGGCATCTATCCGATCAACCGGTTCAGCCGCCTCGAGATGTCGGCCGGCGTTGCCCAGTTTAGTGAGCAGTTCGACGACCCGGCGCTGAGGGATTTCAGCCAGCGGCAGCAACAGGCGCAGTTCGGGACGACCGAGCTGTTCCGCGACGGCGTCTTCGTTCCGCTGAACGTCGCGTTCATCCAGGAGACGACCATCTTTAGGGAATTCGGACCGGTGGCCGGTAACACGATGCGCCTGGCATTCGACTATGCGCCGAAAATCGGCAATTCGCTGTCGCAGAAGAGCGTCGATCTCGACGCCCGGTACTACCTGCGGATTAGGGAGACCGGTGTGCTGGCACTGCGCGCGCGCGGCTTCCAGGCATGGGGCGAATTTCCGAACTTCATCTTTTTTGGCGGGAATTCGGAAATGCGTGGCTACGAGTACCTCGAGTTCATCGGGCACCAGGGGTTCTTCACGAACGCCGAACTCCGCTTTCCGCTCATCGAAGCGATGCTCACGCCCATCGGCATCTTGGGCGGCTTCCGCGGGGTATTCTTTTTCAACCTCGGCGGCGCCGGCCTCAACGGACAGGGCTTCACGCCGTTCTCGTCGAGCTCCGAGAGCGTAAATCCGATCGTCGGATTCGACCAGAACGCGTTGGGCCAGGTGGTGCCGGTGTTCGGCGACCCGGTAGAAATCGGTGGGCTGCGACTGGTGGATACCCGGGCGTCGTACGGGTTTGGGCTGGAAACGTTCGCGGTGGGCTTCCCGATTCACCTCGACTGGTCGTGGCGGACGCTGTTCAACAAGACCTGGGAGGACGTGCTCTTCTCCGGATTGGGCGGCGGCGAAGCCTTCCGGAGGGTCAAGTTCGACTTCTGGATCGGCTACGACTTCTAGCCGCCCGTGGTGAACGTCCCGCGTGGCCCCGAAACCCCGCTGAGCTAACCTTAAACCTGAGGGCCAAGGCCGCGGTACTGCTCACGATGTCTTCACCCTGCGCCCACGTCGTCGAGTTCCTCGCTGACTACCTCGAACGGCGGCTACCGGCTGATGTCCAGGCCAGTCTCGAGCGGCATCTCGATGCGTGCCAGGCCTGCGTGGCGCACGTTCGCACGTATCGGTCGACCGTGACCCTGCTGCGCTCGCTGTGCGACGATGAGCTGCCGAGCGAGCTGCGTAGCTCGCTTCAAGCGTTCCTCGATCGCGGATCCCAGAACTGACTGCCGACGCCATCGCCCCGCGGCGTCCGGACGACTCGGCCACCGAGACGGTGCATGTCGTCCTGCCGAACGACGCCAACCCGCTCGGCGTCATGCTGGGCGGCTCGGTCATGCATCTCATCGACATGGCCGGCGCCATTGCGAGCCACCGACACACGCGGAGCCGCGTCGTCACCGCTGCGGTGGACGGCCTGGAATTCCTCCATCCCGTACGCGTCGGCGATCTTCTGATTCTCCGTTCGCGGGTGACCTGCGCGTTCCGGACGTCGCTCGAGGTTGAGGTCGAAGTGGTATCGGAAGAGTCCCTCACCGGCATCCGGCGCTTGACCAGCCGCGCCTTCCTGACGTTCGTCGCCGTGGACGCCCACGGCAAGCCTGCCACGGTGCACCCGCTGCTCGTCGACTCGGACGCCGACGCGAAGCGGGCGGACGCGGCCCGCGCCAGACGCACCGCGCGACTCGAGGCGCGGGGACGGCTTATGTCGGACGATTTTTCCCTATAAACCCTATCGGCGGCTGTAGATTGGCTATCCTTCGGATGGCTACTAGCAGTCCGTGGTGAAAGTCCCGCTGCATTCGACCGCCGATGCATCCCGCCATGGGCGGCGCTGGGCGTTGTCCACGATGGGTCGAATACTCCCGGTATTCTCCCTCCTCCCGTCTCTCTCGGGCCGATCGCGGCTTTGGTTCAGCGGGGTCTCGGTGCCACGCGGGACTTTCACCACGGGCTGTTAGCTGGTCTGGTGGAGCCGAATGGTGCTCTGCTCCAGATCGATCGTGACGCGGTACCGCCTGAGGAAGGTGTGCCCGATGATGCCGCCGATCTGAAAGCCGAGCAGGGCGCTCGGGGCCCGCAGATTCAACACCACCACGGGGTAATTGCTGAACTCGATCGTCTCGAACATCAGGTTCACGCCAGGCAGCAGGAAGGCGTCCGGATCCCAGCCCGACGACCCGTAGACGCGCAACGGCAGACGTCGCACCGGCCGGTAGTTCAGCGAACTGGCTGTATCCGAACTGATCGAGATGACCTCGCCGCCCGTGTCGACAACGAAGCTGGCATTCTGATCGTTGACGCGGCCCCGCACCGTCACGAGCCGGTGCTGGCGCATCGGCAACTCGACGTCGGCGGCCACGGACTCAGGCGGAATTCGTCGGCCGAACGTCAAGCGCTGACGCTCGTAGTCGATCGTCATCGACAGCCCGGCCGCCAGCGGCGAGAAGCTCTCAGCCTCCCGCCTGGGGATGCCGGTCAGCGCCGGGTTCTTGATCAGACACGGCACGTTGTCGATCCTGAGCGAACCGATCTCCAGCGAATCGATCCGGCCGATCTGCAGCCCACGCAACCCGACCTCACCGACACCTGCGCTCAGCGTGTACACGATCGGGTTCACGCCGGACCGCTGCGCCACCTCGCGCGACAACACCGTTTGCTCAGCGCCCGTATCGACGACGAAATCAATCGCCCGGCCGTCGTTCACGCTCGCCTTCACGACGATCTTGTCCCGGACGAGGCGGAAGGAAATGGTGTGCAGCTTCTCGGCGACGCCGGGCTCCATGTCGAACGGCACGCGGCGTCCAAACGATCGAAGAAACCGGATCTGCGCTCTCGACCACGCCGCTCGGTCGCTCTGCTGCTTGTTCGGCAGCAGATTGACGTAATTACCGAACGCGACGGCCGCCTTTTCGTACCGGTGCATCCGCTCGTAGATGGTGCCAACGGTGTGGTGGAACTCGCCGTTGCGCGGCGCCAGGCTGAGGGCACGCTGGCTCGCCTCGAGCGCCGCGTCCAACCGGTTCCGGCTCATGAGTGACTTCGCCAGGCCGTGATGCCCGCGGGCAACCTCCGGCGCGCGCGCCAACAGCTCGCGGAACGTGGCCTCCGCCTCATCGAACAGCCCTGCCGCCCAGAGCGCGTCTCCCGACAGCGCCAGCGTCTCGGGATCGTCCGGCGATTCGGCGCGCGCCAGATCGGCCTCGACCTTCGCCTCGGCAAAGCGGGCCAATCGCAGGAGCGACAGCACGCTGCCGCGCTGGGCGCGGAACAATTGATCCTGCGTCGCGCCTTCGCGCGCGCGCTGATAGGCGTCGTGCGCCTCGCCGAATCGCTCTTCGGCGACCAGCAGATCGGCCAACTGTAACTGGATGGCGCTGTAGGTGGAGTCGGCACTCCGACCAGCGACGACCGACAACGCGACAAGCGCGGCGGTTACGGCGAGCACGCGGCGTAGACGGGGACCCATCACAGACCTCAGACAACCGAACCGGACCGGACCGCGCTGGCGAGCCCATCGTCCTCAGCGGGGCACGTCATTGCGGTGGAGAGAGTGCTCCGCGCTCGCAGGCATCCCTCTGCCCGGTGCCACCCGGGAGGTCATGTCACCGCGGCTACCGGGTATAACGCTCGATTGCTACACCGTCGTACATCTGATCGACCCTCAGGATCTGCCGGTCACGGCTATAGGTGCCGAGCTCATAATCCTCACTCATGATGAGGGCCTTGACCGGCTTCGTCGGGCACACCTCGGCGCACAGACCGCAAAAGGTGCACCGCGACAGGTTGAAATCGAAATAGTCGAGAATCTTGATTTTCTGGCCGGGCTCGCGGTGTCCACCGAGCGAGATCAGGTCGTCAGGACACACTCGCGCGCACTGATCGCACACGATGCAGGTCTGCGCGCCAGTCTCCGGCTCGACCTGGAGACGCAGGACGCCGCGAAACCTGGCGGCGACCGGGCGACGCTCCGCCGGATACTGGAACGTGAAGGCCGGCTGGGGCGTGTACTTCAAGGTCAACCACATCCCTTTGAACAGATCGACCAGAAAAATCGTTCGAAAGAAATTCCTCAACGTCTCCACGGCAGCTACCTCCGGTCCTCGACGAGTACCGGCTCGGTCTCACCGACCTTGATGACCCGCGCGCGACGCAGGACCGTATTCTCCTTGCGAATCTTGTCCTGCAGCCGCATCAACCCGTACAGCAGCGCTTCCGGGCGTGGCGGACAGCCCGACACATACACGTCGACCGGCACGACCTTGTCGACGCCTTGCAACACGCTGTAGGTCGGAAACGGTCCCCCCGCGTTCGAGCAACTGCCCATCGAGATCACCCACTTTGGCTCTGGCATCTGATCGTACAGCCGCCGCAGCACGGGCGCCATCTTCTTGGTGACCGTGCCAGCCACGATCATCAGGTCCGACTGCCGCGGTGACGCGCGAAATACCTCGGCGCCGAAACGAGAGATGTCGAAGCGCGACGCCGAGGTTGCCATCATCTCGATCGCACAGCACGCGAGCCCAAACCCCATGGGCCAGAGCGAGGACTGGCGGGCCCAGTTCAGGATCTTGTCCACGTTCGTCGTGATGATGTTGTTGTCGAATCGCTGATCGATGAGTCCCATGAAGCCCTCCGCCGACGCGGTGTGGCCGCACACGGCGGCACCACCGCCACGCGCGCGCCGGCTCACATTCCGGCTACTTGCCCTCGAACCACTTCGCGTCGATCTCGATGTAGTTCTGCCACTGCTCCGGCACCTCGTCGAGCACGAAGATCGCCTCGACCGGACAGGCCGGCACGCACGCGCCGCAATCGATGCACTCGTCGGGGTGGATGTAGAGCTTGGTCTCTGCCTCGTACTCGGGCTCGTCCTTGCGGGGGTGAATGCAGTCGACCGGGCACACATCAACGCACGCGGTGTCCTTCGTGCCGATACAGGGTTCGCAGATGATATACGTCATACCTACCTCCGTGAATGAAACCCTCCGTGAATGAAACGCCGAGCTACGCCGTCACGCCCATCGCCGCAGCGGGGAGATGCCCCAGACGTAACGACACCAGCCGAGCCAGTTCCCGGGCACCGCGATGCTGCTTCGTCAGCACCGGCCCCTCGGTCGAGCCGTGTCCGAACAGGCCGACCCGCGCCACTTCGCACCCGCTGTAGTCGTGAACGGGCGCGCACGCGCAAATGAGCCGCTGCTGGCCGTCGGCCACCCGTCCCGGGGGACCGAACCGAACGACCTCGGACGCCGGGTCCGTCGGGTCACCGAGACGCAGGCAACTCAACCGGCGAGTCTCCTGCGCGGCGTCATAATACAGCGAACAGTGGCCCGGCATCTCCTTGCCATACGCCGTGTGCATCGCCACCTCGTCCGGGCCAACGCTCCAGACGTAGGTCACTTCCCCATTCGCCGGCACGGTCACGAAGCTCCGGAACCCGGTGCGCAGCACGTACTCGCGCAGCACGGGGTATGCGTGCAACCGCAACTCCGACCGGTCGAGCAGCCTGAAGCTCAGATCGAGCATCTTGAGCGTCAAGCTGTAACGGGCCGTGTCCTCGTCCTGACGGACGAAGCCGCGCCGCTTCAGGACGGCCAGCAGCCGGTGCGCCGTCGAAGTCGGCAGGTTGAGCGATCGCGCCAGATCGGTCACGCTGGCACAGCGCTTCTTCCCACTGAGCGCCTCGCAAAGATCCAGGGCCTTCTCGAGCGAGGTCGACCCGAGCGAGCCAGATTTCGACGACGCAGCGGCGCCCGTCTCCATGGCTTCCATTATACGGAATCAAATTCCATATCATTCTGCAAAGAGAGAATACACCTACCCAGGCACCCAAGCAACCGGCCGGCGACGGCCCTCGTCGATCGAGTACCGGAGGACCGGCTCGACACCCGGCTGCTACCGGCCGGTGAACTTCGGTTTTCGCTTCTCGAGGAAGGCCGTGGTGCCTTCCCGCTTGTCGTCTGACTGATAACAGACCGCCTGGGCGAGCGTCTCGAGCAAGAGGCCAGAGTCGAGATCGACACGCGCGGAGGCGTTGATCGCCAGTTTCGCCAGCCGTGCCGCGAGCGGCCCCTGGCGCAGGATACGCCGAGCCAGCGCCTGCGCCGTCGATGCGAGCTCCGCCGCCGGCACGACGGCGCCGACCAGCCCGATCTCCAGCGCCTGCGCGGCGTCGATGATCTCCCCGGTTAAGATCAAATGCTTGGCCCGGCCGAGGCCGACCACCCGCGGCAACCGCTGCGTGGCGCCGGCGCCAGGAATGATGCCCAGGCCGAGCTCCGGTTGGCCGAACTTTGCCGTGTCGGCCGCGATACGGAGATCGCAGGCCAGTGCCAGCTCGCAGCCGCCACCCAGGGCGTAGCCGTTGACCGACGCGATCGTGGGCCGTGGAAATCGCTCCACCGTCGCGAAGAACGACGAGTTGATCGCCGCCAACCCTTCGTCTCGGGTTCGCTCGCGCAGTTCGTTGATGTCCGCCCCCGACACGAACGCTTGGTCACCGGCCCCGGTCAGAATCAGCACGCCGACGCTGCCATCAGCGACCAGCGCCTTCAGAGCTGCGTTACCCTCCTCTACCGTTTCAAGATTCAATGCGTTTCTGACCTCCGGCCGGTCGAAGGTCAGCACGGCGACACCCTCCTCCACCGTCACTCGAATATTCCTATAGGACATGAATCTCCGTCACGCAGGACGTGCCACCTCGCCAAGAATCACACGAAGCGTGGGCCCCGAGTGGCAGCGAGGGGCAGTCCCGCAAAGGGACAATCCGACGGGATTGCCGTCAATACTCGTAGACGCCCTTGCTGGTCTTCTTCCCCAGCCGTCCCGCCCGCACATATTGCACGAGCAGGGGACACGGGCGGTACTTCTCGCCCAGGCTGACGTGCAGGAACTCGAGCACGCTCAACCGCGTGTCGAGGCCGACGAGATCGACCAGCTCGAACGGCCCCATCGGGTGATTCAGCCCGAGCTTGAGCGCCTTGTCGATGTCGCGCGCCGACGCGATCCCCTCCTGCAGCATGAAGAAGGCCTCGTTGCCGATCATCGCGTTCACGCGGCTCGTGATGAAGCCGGGCGACTCGCGGATGCGCACCGTCTCTTTCCCCATGCGCCGCGCGACGTCCTCGATAGCGTCCAGCGTCTCCGGTGCCGTTTCCAGGGCGCACACCACCTCGACCAGCTTCATCTTGTGTACCGGATTGAAGAAGTGCATGCCGGCCGCGCGCTCAGGCCGTGACAGCGCCGCCGACATCTCGGTAATGCTGAGGGCCGACGTGTTCGAGGCGATGACCGCGGCGGGCGGCGCCTGCCGCTGGACCTCGGCCAAGACCGAGAGCTTGAGGTCCATGCGCTCCGGCACGGCCTCGATGACGAAGTCGATGCCGGAAAGCGCAGCGCCGAGATTGCCCAACATCGAGATCCGCCCGCGCACCGACGCCAGATCGTCGGCCGCCAGCTTGCCCAGTTCGACCGCCTTCGCGCCGATCGTATCGAACGCCGCACTGGCCCGGTCGAGCGCGTCGCGCGACACGTCGAACAACCGCGTCTCGAACCCTCCGACGGCCGCCGCCCAAGCGATCCCGTGCCCCATCGTGCCCGCGCCCAGCACAGCAATCGACCGGGTCATCCTCGACTCACTTTCCAGCAGCCCGTGGTGAACGTCCGGCGCCGCACCGAGACCCCGCTGAACCAAAGCCGCGGTCGCCCGGGCAAGGTGTGAGGAGGGAAAATACCGAGAGGACTTGACCCATCGTGGACAACGCCCAGTGCCGCCGAAGCCGGGATGCATCGGCGGCCGAATGCCGCTGGACTTTCTAGTCCTCGGTGCGAACGTATCGATAGTTCGCCGGCAGCCGGTTGATGCCGCGCCGGGGCGGCGCGATGTAGTTGGCGAACACGCCCGGCTCGAAGACCGGCTCCACCATGATGCTCTTCAAGTACTCCTTGTCCGCCGCCGACGGCAGCCACTCGTCCTTGCGCCGCGCCCACTGCTCGGCCGTCAGCGGGTTACCCTGCGGGTCGAAGTGGAAGCCGGCGTAGATGCCGATGCCCCGGCTGAACTTCTTGTCGGGCATGTACAACAGGTTGGACATCCCGAACTGATCGAAGATCTTGTTCCACCGATCTACGCCGGCCCGGCAGTCGCCGACGTACCAGTCGCGCAGCACCTCGTTCATGGCGTTGCGCATCGGAACGTCCTGTCGGCCCAGCCGGCCGCCCTCGTAGACTTCCATGTCGTAGATCGCCTCGGTGACCTCGTGATCCTCGAACGTGTCCTCGCGCGCGCGTCCCTTCAGGCCGTTTGCGAAATACGACGCTGCGTTACTCGACACCTCGCTGCCGTGCAGATCCAGGCTGCGGCTGAACCAGAAGTTGAGATGCCGTTGGAGCAACGGCAGGTCGATCCCGCCTTGCCGCCGCACGTCCTCGACCAGTCCGGTGGCCTCCTGCATCAACTGGCAGGTGCGCTCGAGAATCCGAGCAACGCCCATCTCACCGACGAACATGTGGTGCGCTTCCTCCGTCAGCATGAACCGCGTGGTCCGGGCCAGCGGGTCGAGCGCGCTCTCCGCCAGCGACATCAGCTGCGACTTGCCGTCGCGGTCGGTGAACATCGTAAACATGAAGAAGTCGAGCCAGTTCTCGATCGGCTCGTTGAACGCCTCGAGGATACGGGGCTTGTCGCGGTTGCCGCTCGTCCTGGCTAACAGTTCCTCCGCCTCGTCGCGGCCGTCCCGACCGAAGTAGGAGTGCAGCAAGTAGACCATCGCCCAGAGATGCCGGCCCTCCTCGACGTTGACCTGAAACAGGTTGCGCAGGTCGTACAGGCTGGGACACTTGGCGCCGAGCTGGCGCTGCTGCTCGACCGACGCCGGTTCGGTATCGCCCTGCGTCACGATCAGGCGGCGCAGCTGGTTCCGAAACTCGCCGGGTACTTCCTGCCAGACCGGCTTGCCGAACGAATTGCCGAAGCCAATCGTCCGGCTAGGCACCGGGTCGGCCAGGAAGATGCCCCAGCGATATTCCGGCAGCTTCACGAACTCGAAGTGCGCCCAACCGTCCGGTTCGACGCTGGTCGCCGTTCGCAAGTAGACCTGGTGATGGTCCTGGAAGCCTTCGGGCCCCATCTCACGCCACCATTCGAGATACTTCGGCTGCCAGTGCTCCAGCGCCCGTTGCAGACGCTTGTTGCCGGCCAGGTCGACGTTGTTCGGAATCTGTTCGCTCGAAATCATGAACGTGCGCCTCTCATGTCCGCCGCCAATCGAAATCGGGCCGACCCTCGACGCCGTAGGTCTTCAACGCTCCGCGCTCCCCGACCGCGTTCGGCCGCTGGAAGATCCAGTTCTGCCAGGCTGTCAGCCGTCCGAAAATCTTCGTCTCGAGCGTCTCCGGGCCGGCGAACCGCAGGTTCGCCTCCAGCCCGGTCAATACGTCGGGGGACAGCGCGGCGCGCCCTTCAAGCACGAGCCGCACTTCGTCGTCCCAGTCGAGGTCGTCCGGCGCGAACGACACGAGGCCAGCCTCGTCCGCCGCCTGCGGATCGAGCGGTCTGTCCAGCCCGAGCAGCTCGTCCACCTTGGCCGGCCAACCCAGAAACCGGGTCTGCAGCCGCGTCAGGCCGTTGCTCATCGGCAGCGGGCCGCCGTTCAGCGCCGACAGCGCGATCTGGTTCGGACGTTCCGGGTCGTCCAGCATGAACGACTGATCGGCCGCCAGCGCGAGCTCCAGGAGCGACCCGGCGAAGCAGGACCCCGGCTCGATGAGCGCAATGAAGCTGCGCGCCGTCAGATCGAGCCGCTTCAACGTGCGCTTCATCATGAGCACGATCTCGCGGACCAGCCAGTGCGTCCGGTGCCGCATGAGGGCACGATCGACGCTCAGGACTGCCGCCGCGTCGCCCACGGTCTTCAGGACGATGACGCCGACCTCCGGCTCGTTCAGCCGCAGGTGCAGTAACACCGCGTCCAACTCCCGGGAGACCCGCAGCGGCCAGTACTGGTCGCCGAGAGCGAGCATCCCGTCCGGGTCCTCCGGTTGCGGGCCGTCGGGCGCCTGCACGGTCAACTCGGCGGTGCGCTTGGGGCGATCGAGCGTCACCGTGACGGCCGAATACTCGACGCGATCGTCGGTGTGCGTGCAGTGGACAGGTGCCAACACGACGCCCGGGCCGGACATCGGCCGATCCGACTCGGCGGCGAGCGCCGCCGCCCGCTCGGCCACCGCCTCCTGGAACCGAGAGCGCGGGCACACCGCGTCCACGAGTCGCCATTCGACGGCGCGCTTGCCGCGGACGCCCTCGATCAGCGTGCTGAAGAAGTCGGCCAGGTCGCGGCGGACCTTACGCTTGTCCACGATGCGCGTGAGCCCGCCGGTCCCCGGCAGCACCCCCAGCAGGGGCGCCTCGGGCAGACTGACAGCGGAACTGCCGTCATCCACCAGGAGAATCTCGTCGCAGGCCAGCGCCAGCTCGTAGCCGCCGCCCGCGCAGATGCCGTTGACGGCGGCCACGAACTTGATGCCCGAGTGCTCGCTCGCGTCCTCGATCGCCAGCCGCGTCTCGTTCGTGAACTTGCAGAAGTTCACCTTGAACCCGTGCGGTGAGCGGCCGAGCATGAAGATATTGGCGCCGGCGCAGAAAATCCGGTCCTTCAGGCTCGTCACGACGACCGCGTGCACCTCGGGGTGCTCGAAGCGAATCCGCTGGACCGCGTCCGCCAACTCGATGTCGACGGCGAGATCGTACGAGTTGAGCTTGAGCTTGTACTCCGAGGACAGCCCGGCGTCCTCCTGGACGTCCATCGCCAGCGTGGCTACGGGGCCGTCGAAGGTAAGCTTCCAGTGGTGGTACTGGCCCGGGTGGGTCGCGAACTCGATCACGCGTGGCAAAACCGCTTCGGTCATTGACCCGCCATTATGATCGCCGTGGCCGCGGGCCGTCAAACAGCAGGATGTCACGATATAATGCAGCGCGAGTCCGCCGAACCGACGGCTAAACCAGACCGAATGCCTAGATTGCAGGATTTCGACACGCCGCTCGTCTTCAAGGTGGTGGACGGATCGCCAGCCCGATCGGACGAGGTGCGCAGCCTCCGCCGCGCGTTCCAGGTTGACGTCCGGTCGCTCGAAGGCATGCAGAAGGAGGTGCTGGTCCGGCAGGTCGAACCGGCCGGCCCGACGTGGCGCATGGCGTGCGACGAGGGGCCGTACCTCAACGGGACCGACCTGGCGCCGTTTCCGCTCGCCTACTTTGCGGCCGGCCTGCACTTCTGCTACATGTCGCAGTTGCTGCGCCTGTGCCGCCGCCGCGGGGTGACGCTGCGAGCGCTCTCGACCGGACAGGACACGAAGTACACGATGACGGGGTCGGCGCTTCGCGGCGACATGACCGGCTCGGGCGTTCCGGTGACGCTCGACGTCGCCCTCGACGCCAATGTCCCCCTCGAGGTGGCGGCCGATCTCGTCAGCCGCGCGTTGGCGCAGTCACCTGGCCACGCCGTGATGCGCGACCTCTTCACCAATACGTTCGCGCTCCAGTTGAACGGGCACCCACTCGATGTGGGCAGCCAGATGGCCGCGTCGGCTGGGGCACTCGCCGACCCGCTTCCCGGCTTCGCGGGGGTGACCCCGGCCGCGGACGAGCAGTACCGGCCGGAGATCATCGTCAAGACGGAAACCATCGAGGCGCAGCACGGGGTGGCGGGCGGCGCCGGGTCGAGCCTGAAGTCCGAGCAGAAGCGGACCCTCCACGTGCGTTCGGACGCCCGGCTCGTCGGCGGCGATCTCCTGGAAACGGACATTCGGCTGTTCCAGCCGCTTGGCAGCAGCTTCCGTTTCCTCGCCAACGTCGGCATCGGCGACACCACCCCGCCCCCGCTGGCCTATCTCTCGGCTGGCATCGGGTTCTGTTACATGACGCAACTGGGACGCTACGCGCATATCACGAAGCAGAAGGTCACGTCGACCCGCATCGTGCAGCAGAACACGTACACCCAGCCGGTCGCCGAGAGCGCCGTCGCAGAGGCTGCACCGGTCGACACCCAGGTCTTCATCGACGCGGACGAGCGGGACGACGTGGCACGTAAGTCTGTGCGGATGGGAGAACAAACCTGCTTCCTGCACGGATCGATGCGAGCAGCCTTCCCGACGACGATACGCGCGACCCTGAACGGCTCGCCGGTGCCACTGCCGGCTGCCTCGGACAGGGCGTAGCGCGGCTCTCGGCCATAATCCACGACTCCCGGTGGACGACGGTGTACAAGCCCGATCTCGAAACCGCCCCGCCGGAGCGCACGCGAGCGCGTCAACTCGAGCGGTTCAACGCGCTGCTCGCCGAGATTCTCCCCCACAACCGGTTCTATGCGGCGAAGTTCGGTGCGCTACCCCTACCGCTCGACTGGAATGACTTCATGTCGCTGCCGTTCACGACCAAGCGCGAACTGGTCGCCGACCAAACGGCGGCGCCGCCGCTCGGCACAATCGCCACCTACCCGCCCGAGCGCTACCTGACGTACCACCAGACATCGGGCACCACCGGCCGGCCGTTGATGATCCTCGATACCCGTGAGAGCTGGAATTGGTGGATCGAGTGCTGGCAGTACGTCTACCGCAGCGCCGGCGTAACCGATCGCGACCGGCTGTTCCTGGCGTTCTCCTTCGGCCCGTTCATCGGGTTCTGGGCCGCGCACGCCGCCGGACGTCGGCTGGGCGCGCTGAGCATTCCCAGCGGCGGCCTCGATTCCAAGGCCCGCCTCCAGATGATGGCCAGCACCCGGGCCACCGTGCTGTTGAGCACGCCGACCTACGCCCTGCGCCTAGCCGAGGTGGCGCGGGAGGAGCAGATCGATCTGTCCACCTTCGCCGTGCACGCCACGATTCATGCCGGCGAGCCCGGCGCGTCCATTCCAGCCGTACGAGATCGGATCCAGGCCGCGTGGGGCGCCACCTGCTTCGATCACTCTGGAGCCACCGAGGTCGGCGCCTACGGCTACACCTGCGCGGCACAGACCGGACTACACATCATCGAATCGGAATTCATCGTCGAAATCCTCGACTCGCGCACGGGTGTGCCGGCCGCGCCGGGCACGCCCGGCGAGCTCGTCGTGACGAACCTGGGCCGTTCTGGCTGGCCGGTCATCCGATATCGTACGGGCGACCTCGTCAGGGCAGGCGGTCATACCTGCGACTGCGGACGGACCTTTCTGCAGTTGCCCGGCGGCCTGATCGGCCGGGCCGACGACTTGATGGTCCTGCGCGGCATCAACATCTACCCGTCGTCGATCGAGGCGATCGTCAGGGACTTCGAGATCGCGGAGTTCCGGATCATCCGGACGCGGCGCCAGGAAATGGAAGAGTTGGCGGTCGAGGTGGAAGCCACGGACGAAATCGCCAGCGCCCTCGCCGACGCGTTCTCACAACGTCTCGCCGTGCGCATCCCGACGCGCGCCATGCCGGTCGGCGCACTCCCCCGGTTCGAGCTGAAAGCCCGGCGGGTGGTGGATCGCAGGTCAGAGGGCTGAGGACTCACTTCATCGTTGGTGTCGCTTGATAAATAGTTTACGATGACCCGGTATCCATGTATCATTAATCGTCGGCATGATTCGGAGTTTCCGAGACAGCGGCACCGAGGATCTCTTTCACGGGCGGAACACCAAGGCGGCCCGAGGGTTGGCGAGGGATCTGTGGCCGACCATGCGATGACGGCTGGCGCTGGTTCACTTTGCCTCGAGCCTGCGAGACCTCAAAGGCGCCTCGCTGAGCCTGGAAAGGCTCAAAGGCGATCTGCGCGGGTATCACGCCATCCGCGTCACGATGAAATACCGGATCACGTTTCGATGGGAGGACGGCGATGCCTACGAGGTCCACTGCGGCGAACCCTACACACACTGAATTCTTGCTGCCTGACGCGGCGCCACTCCCGCATGCCGGCGAACTGCTCTGGGAAGAATTCCTGAAGCCAGCGGGCATCTCGCAGCGCGTCGCGGCGGAGCGCATGGGGATGACGCGGAACCGGCTGAACGAGGTCATCCGCGGTAAGCGAGGGGTGTCGGCCGATACGGCGCTGCGTCTTGCGGCGCTGCTCGACATGTCGCCAGAGTTCTGGATGCGTGCCCAAATGGCGTGGGATCTCTGGCATGCTCGGCAGACGATCGCCGGCAATCTAGTCGAGATTCCGAAGCGGCGCACCACGGTGAAGCGCCGAGGCCGGCCGCGGAAAACGTCGGCAGCGTGAACGCTTCACGGCGTCGGCACCCGTGCCTGGAGTTCCTCGAACCAGTTCTAGCAGGCTGCTGAAGAACCCGGGTATCGGGCTGTTTTCTTAAGCATCATGCGGGTGACGACCGCCCGACGACAGTGCGCACGGGTGTGCGCTGACCCCGATGGGGGCCGGCGACACGCGCGGCCGGCGATCAGGGACACGTCGCCTCCAGATTCCGCAGGCGGACCAAGTTATAGGCCGTGGCGGCGAAAGTGAGCTGCCACTCGACGAGTGGGACGCCGCGAGGCCGGAGCTTGCGCAAACCACCGACGGTCTGCATCCACCCAAAGGGCCTTGACGCCCCTATATGTCAAGACGGTCGTTCAGGCCGCCAAGTCTGCGGCTTGGCGCGCTCGGTAGTCTGCCATCACGCGCTGAAAGATCTCGCGGGCGAGAAAGCGTTTAAGACAGCGGATGATCTCCCGTTTGGGCCGCCCTTCAGCGGTGCGTCGTTCGACGTAGTTGAGGGTTGGTGTGTGGAACCGCATCCGCACGATGACGGCCCGGTGGAGCGCGGCGTTGGCCTGGCGATGACCGCCGCGGTAGAGGCGGTGGCGCCCCGTCGTCATCCCGGACGAAGCCGGGATGGGGCAGGCCCCGCAAAGCTTGGCGAAGGCGGCTTCAGAATGAATCCGATCGGGGGTGTCGCCAAAGATGATCAGCAGTTCGGCGGCGGTGTCGGCACCGATGCCGAAGCCCTCACGCAGCGTCGGTGAGGTCTGGGTGGTGAGTCGACTCACGTGACGGTCGTGGTCCACGATTTCGACGGAGAGAGCGAACCAGCGACGGGCGAGCGCCCGGAGGGTATGTTTCGCCGAGGCGGTCGGCGTATCGATCGTGCCGCAGCGCCATCCGCGGCAGCGTTTGAGGAGCGCCTGGTCGGCGAGCGGGTTGAGGGTCTCTCGCAGCGCGGGCGGCGCGGTGACGACGATCTGCTTCAGCGTGATCATCGCCGAGGTGCGGGCTTTGACCGCCGTCCGGCGCGCGACTTTGAGGTGGCGCATCATCTCGACCGCTCCGTCCGCGGTCTTCGGGATGGCGGTCGATTGGCCCGCCAGAACCGACCGCGCGGCGGTCTCGGCATCCACGGGGTCGGACTTCCCGGCGATTCGACGTGTGCGCCGGTCGCCTCGGTTCACTTCGAGCACCTGGTGCCCGGCTCGCCGGACCGCGCGAGTGAGTCCCGCCCCGTAGCTGCCGGTGCCCTCGATGCCGAACGCGGCGATGCGGCCGTGACGCTCGGCCCAGGTGATCAGCTGTTGGTAGCCGTCTGAGTCGGCGGCACACGATCGATCGTCGAGGCGGACCCCCCTCGTGTCGATCGCCACGGCCACGTGGACGTGCTTGTGGGTGTCCACGCCGACGATCACCTTCCGCGCGTCAGGCTGGATAGTCCTGTGGTTCGTCACCGGGTGGCCTCCTCGGGTGCTGGTGCGTCGGCCGGATGGGCGGACAGGACTGTGATGGGTCGACGTTGCAGCAGGCCCCTATTGGGTCACGGCCCATCCGGTCAGACGGGTTGCCGTGTCAATCGCCGACGGACGATGACCGACAGTTCAGTAGCCAGGACCGTAGGTCAGTCAACTTGTGGGTCAGGCCAGCGCCCACCGGCACCCACCGGTGTCACTGAGCAACCCCGACAGGCAGGGGAATCATGCTCACAGTCAACTTGGCCTCCTGCTGGCAGAGTTATCGCATGCCCAGCTACCGCGGATACCGGTTTCCCCCTGCAATCATCAGCCACGCGGTGTGGCTCTATCATCGCTTCGCGCTCAGCTTCCGAGACGTGGAGGACTTGCTGGCCCACCGGGGTGTCGAAGTCACCTATGAGGCCATCCGGAAGTGGTGTCGACGGTTCGGTCCTGAGTATGCGGGCCGATTGCGGCGCCGACGTGGCCGGCTCGGAGACACCTGGCATCTCGACGAGGTGTTCGTCACGATCCAGGGTCGCCAGCAATACTTGTGGCGCGCCGTGGATGAGGACGGTGACGTCCTCGACATCCTCGTGCAACCGCGACGGAATCGGCACGCCGCGGTGCGCTTCTTTCGCAAGTTACTGAAGACCCAGCGGCAAGTGCCGCGACGCCTGATTACCGACAAGCTGCGCAGCTACTCGGCCGCCTGTCGCACGGTGATGCCATCGGTGCTTCACTGCACCGATCAGTACGCGAACAACCGCGCGGAGGTCTCTCATCAACCGACCCGACAGCGTGAGCGCCAGATGCGGCGTTTCAAGTCGGCCGCTCAGCTCCAACGGTTCGCGTCGGTTCACGGTATCGTGCAGAATCTCTTTCGAGTCGGTCGACACCTTCTGCGGTCACCACGCACCAGATCCGCCAGTATCAACTCGCCCGGCGCGCCGCCGGGGCGGCCACCGGCACCATCAACCGGGAGACCTCGGCCCTCCACCGCATGTGCACCCTCGCTGTCCACTGGGGCTGGCTCGACACCGTGCCCGGCTTCCCCGACCGGCTCCGCGAGAATCCCCCCCGCCAGGGCTTTTTCGAGCACCCCGAATACCTCGCCGTCCGCGCCCATCTCCCCGTCCCGTGGCAGGACATCCTCGACCTCGCCTACTACTCCGGCTGGCGCAAGAACGAGATCCTCGGCCTCACCTGGGACGAGATCGACGAGGCCGGCGGCGTCATCGGGCTCTCGCCCGCGCGCTCGAAGACGCTGGTGGGGCGGATTCTCCCGATCTCACACCCCATTGCCGAGGCCCTGGCGCGGCGGCGGGCACGCCGCGACCCCGATAGCCCGCTCGTCTTCCACCGTCTCCAGCGAAATCAATTCAAGTTATTGTTTATAAACAGATTACTGGTATGCTGCACACCACTATTCCCTCACTGTACCCCGCATTCTGAACGGGACTTCCCTGCACCTCGAACACCGGCTGTGGACCGATCAGGATTAAACCTGTGCCGGCCGCCCCCCCACGCCGACCTCACGCTGGCCTGAGCGCTCCCGGCGCTGCGCATCGACGCCCGCGCGGATACCCGAGCTGAGCTGGCAGCCTTTGAAGCGAGACGATACTGGAACAAACAAGCGTTTCGTGCGCTGCGCGGCCTTTGCGTGTATAACGTGGCCATCTCGGGCAGGCAAATCGGACATCTCGGCTGATACCCTTGGCCCCACGTTGACAATGCCCTCACCGATGTCGCCGGCTCGCGCGGCGGTTCACCGGGCTCTGCCGGTGGTCGTCGCGCCGCTCCTGTGTGCCTGCGCCGGCGTCGACGGGTGGCCCGCAGCGGGGCGAAGTACCAACCCGGTCGCACCCGTGGCGGCGAGTTATCAGGGAGAAGAGGCGGTGCCGAACCCCGCCAATCCAATGGTTGGGCTCCGGTTCACCGGCAAGCCGTGCGACGCCGTCGTCCGCATTGATGACAGCGGTGCGGCGCGCGTCGAGAGCAGTTTCGTACCAGGCCGCGTGGTCGATCTGACGCCCGTCGCCGACACGTTTTACCTCGGGGAGCTGGGTGGCGGGAGCGCTCTCGTCGTTCAATTTGACGGAGACGGTGCGCTGCTGGATCTGACCTACACCTCGTACGACGAGGCCGGTGATCTCAACTATGGGGTCAGCGGCGCGGGGACGTTTATGAAGGAGTGTTTGCAGATCACGCGGCTGGAGTGAGGCGGCACCCTGCGAGTCGCGACCCGTACACGGCCGGCGCCACGAACTGTCGGCTGGTGACGCGTATTCGTTGTCGATCTCTTTGGCTATTTCGATCACCCTGCCGACTGTGGCATGAAGGTGATCGGCGAGAATCTCCGCCATCTCCCGGTCCAGCCCTGCACGGCCGTTTTGAAAATACTCGCGCAACATGCACACCGAGTAATCTGCATGACGGTATAGGGCCAACAACGGCTCCTCGAACGGACGGTCACGCTCTGTCAGTGCTGTCCGAAAGCGTTGAAGAGCGTCCTCGACCGTCTGCAGCATCAAGGGTTCTGAGCCAAGCGAGAGAGAACGTGAAGCGGTCATTGAATCGATGTTCTTTAGCAGTAATGGATAGGGTTTGGGCGTAGCCGTAGGCGCTAACCCCGAATCGACGACTTGAACGGTCGCTTGGAGCGACTTGAAACGGACGCGCGCAGCATGGATGCGCGCCTGCGGGCCGTCGACGGCGCCTTCGCGAAGGTCGACCAGGGCTTAGAGACGCTAGAACGCGCCCTGCTGCTGTCACCGACATCGGGCGACGAATATCATGGACATCATGAAACGTTCCGGTCACGTTCGCTGTCGCTCGCGCGGCGCCCTTGTCGCCGCCTTGTGCGCTGCGCTGGCATGCATCCCAGATGTAGCCGGCGCCCAGGACGATCGCGAGGGATTCTACGCGGGCCTGCACCTCGGCGTTGCGCTCCCCACCGTCGTGACGTCGGCCCGTCGCTACGTCAGCCACCCGACCCGCTGCGATGTGCTGTTGTATCCACCTTCGGTGAGTCCGCCCGCCGACGATCCGGCATGTTCCAACAACACGCCCGGGACCACGGCCAATACGTTCACTCTGGGCGCCGGGCCGACCGCCGGCTTCATAGTGGGCTATGGGACCGGCAGGCTGCGGTTCGAGATGGAGTATCTCAACGCATCGCTGGGCAGCGCCGAGTCGCCGATCGGCGGCACGACTAGCACCGCGCTGCTGAGCAAGACCTCGGAGTGGAGCACCGAAGAGCCGCCCTTCGAATGGATTGGGGACTACAGGCCGCACCAGGTGTGCGCCAATATGTACTCAAAGGCATTGCTGTAGGAGTGAGCCCGATTCAGCGCCCATCTTAGCCAAATGGGTCCGCAGGCGCACTTTCCCCCTCCTTCTCACGTGCAGGCGAGAGCCAGATGGGCTCAGACCTCAAGGGTGGCTCTATGAGGAGGTGCCGAAAGGAAACGGTGTCGGCGGTGGCGGCCGGATTACGGCACACTACGGGATACAATGGCCGGCGCGACGTCAACATACCGCGCCACCGGTGAACCTTCCGTTCGAGATCTGGCGCACGGTCTACGGTCGCGGTGAACCCGCGTGGTCGAGCTACCGGAGCTCGACCACGCTCTGCAGAAGACGGAGAAGTCATTGACCATGTACGCAGTGATGATGCATTCAGCGAGTCGGCGAATCGTCCCCGCAGTTCTCATCGCCGTTGTCTTGGCGGTCCCAGCTGCCGCTCAGGAGTTTGCGGCTGGTGAGCCGATCGGCGCGCTCAATGAGGCCGGCGTGTGGCAACCGATGTCGGACAACGTCACGGTCTATGGCAGCTTTCATTTTTCTGAAAGCTGCACGTTTGATTCCAACAAGAACCTGATTCTGGCCATGAATACCGGTAACCGAGGAGACACCAGCGAAAATGATGGCTTTGTCTCCCTCATCAATCCCGATGGGAGTGTGCATACGCCCAAGTGGATCGGCGCCACTCGGGACGGATTGGAACTCTATGATCCGTTGGGCAGTGCCATCAGCAATGGCGTGCTCTATACCGTTGATGTGGGATACGTCCGTCTATTTGATCTGGCAACAGGGCGACCCCTGCGGTCCATTCCTGTTCCTGAATCTACGATACTAAATGGCATTGCCGTTGCGGATGATGGCACCGTGTACGCTTCCAATACTCGGAACCCGGAGCAGATCTGGAAGGTCACCGCAGACGGTGAGGTGTCGGTGTTCGCAGAGGGCGCTCCACTCGCTGCCCCCAACGGCGTGGCGATCGACCAGGACGGCAACATTGTGGTGGTCAACGTCGGTGACAATGCCATCATCACCTACGACCAAGACGGAGCGGTCATTCGGATAGAGCATAGCGTCGAAGGCGGGAACGATGGCATCGTGATAACCGCCGACGGGACGAAATACGCGAGCAGCGTGCGTTATGGCAGCGTGTCCCGTATCCGCCCGGGTCAAGAGGCAGAGGTCATCGCCTCGGGCATACCAAGCGCGGCGTCCATGTGCTACGACTCGACTCAGAACCAGCTGGTCATTCCGTTGAACAGCAACTACGCCCTCGCGTTTGTTCGGTTTAATAGTCAGGATTAGACTGCCGACATGGGCGACCGAGTTGGGTATCGGTCGGTGGTACAGCCAGACGGCGTGACTGATGATCTCGGGTACTACGACGTTCTCAACGACTCGCGCTGGACGCCGTTCGCCGGCGCCGGCATCGGCTGGGCGGCAACGGAGTTGAACTACTACCTCCAGTTCATCCGCAAACCTGAAGCGGAGTACCTGCAGATCGAATTCGACCCGGACTGGCCGAACGTGGCCAAGCGCGCCGCCGCGGGAACCGCCAGCATTCTGGATACGTACGCGGGCACGACCCGCTTCGGATACCAAGCGCTCGTCGGGGTCGACTACGCGCTGAGCGAACGCACGGCCCTCGGCGCCGCGCTACGCTGGACCCGGTTCGACGATATCGACCACGAGGGTAGTGGTCTAGTTTAAAATCCCGCCACGCTACACTGCGCGAGTCGATGGCATGCACCATCCGTACGCTTTACACGTCGTCAGTACAAGCCACTAGCCGATGGCTCAAAACGATCGCTTCATCCGCTGGCAAGCAACAACCATCGCGCAGTTCGGCTTCGTGAACAATGTGTTCCTAGTACTCGCCACTGGTGCTCTCGGGTTTTCGTTGACCATGCTGGACGGGGCGGCACTCGGAAGCCTTCTGTGTCTTTTGATTGCAGCTCTGATCATCTCGGTAGCCTGTGGTGGAGTGTGTGCGATCAGCCGACTCTTGGACTTCAGAGGAACCGCCGAGATTGCCCGAGACGATATCCAAGACGAAAAGAAGGCCGTAACCCGCGAGAGGGTTGCGGGGTTGGGTAGGGCTAGCTGGCGGCTGCTCTATTGCCAGATCGGAGCATTTGTGATCGGAACGGTGCTCCTAAGTTGGGCCTTTGCAGCCCAGATTTCAAACTAAGAGGTGGACCCCATCCTTTGGACAGCTCAGCGGCCAAGTTAAGGTGGATTCCAGGTTCATGTTTCTAAGCCGCTTCCGACTGCGCTGACGAGGAGCGCAGCGACGAGGTCGGCGCACCTCCCAAATCCGAGTACGCCTCATCAGGCGTGCGATCATCGAGCGACGAGTGCGGTCGCTCGGCATTGTAGAAGTCGATCCACCGGCCGATGCTGGCCCGCGCCTCGGAGCCAACCTCGAAGTCGTGCAGGTAGACGCACTCGTACTTGAGCGAGCGCCACAGCCGCTCGATGAAGACGTTGTCCATCCAGCGGCCCTTGCCGTCCATCGAGATCTGCACGCCTGCGTCTTTGAGCGTCTGAGTGAACTCCAGGCTGGTGAACTGGCTGCCTTGGTCGGTGTTGAAGATCGCTGGCGGTCCGTACTGCGCGAGGGCTTCCGCGAGGGCCTCCACACAGAACGAGGCATCCATCGTGTTGGACAAGCGCCACGACAGCACCTTCCGGCTGGCCCAATCCTGGATCGCGACCAGGTACAGGAAGCCGCGGTGCAGCGGAATGTACGTCACGTCGGCGCACCAGGCCTCGTTCGCACGTTCGACCGCTCGGTCGCGCAGCAAATAGGGGTAGACCCGGTGCTCCGGGTGCGGAACCGACGTGCTCGGGCGCTGGTACAGCGCCTGGAGGCCCATCTTTCGCATCAGACGACGCACCCGCTTCCGACTGACGGCGAAGCCCTCCCGGCGCAGCCAACGCGCCATCTGCCGCGATCCGTAGAACGGGGTTTCCAGAAATTGCTCGTCGATCCGGCGCATGAGCTCGAGAGTCAACTCACTCTCCCCGAGACCATCGTAGTAGAACGTCGAGCGCAAGATCGACACCAAGCCACACTGTCGCGAGATGCTCAGTTCGGAGTGGTTCGAGTCGATCAGCATTCGCCTTCGACCGTGACTCAACGGCCGAAGGCCTTGGACAAAAAATCCTTCTCGATGACGAGCTCGCCGACCTTCGCTCGCAGCTCCTGAATCTCCGCATCGCGAGACGCCTCTCGGCGCTGCTGGTGGTCCGAGAAGACGTCCACAAGCGCCTCCTGGGCTTTCTTCTTCCAGTTCGCGATCAGGTTCGGGTGGATCTTGTAGCGCGACGACAGCTCCGCCATCGTCTGCTCGCCGCGCAGCGCCTGCAGGGCCACGCGGGCCTTCAGCTCAGCGGGGTATTTTTTCCGTTTCTGCATGATTCCGATCTCTCCATTCTGAGGTCGGAATCCACCTTAGCAACCTGTCCGAATTTCGGGGTCCACCTCTAACGACTCCGCGCAGTTGACGGGCAAGCTGCCACTTCATAGTCGGTGTGTACGTCGTCAGACCAGAGTGGACCAATGAGCGTGTTTTACAAGAGAGACCTTTCGCCGGTTGACCGCTCCACGCAGCGTGTGTAGATTCTCCCGTTTTCGTTGTGCCAGTGTGTAGGGGTTCAGACCCTTTTGGACCATTGAGGCCCTGAAAGTAAGAGACACTTCCGAGCCAGGGGAGGAGGATCCCCATGGGCAAGGAAGCGTCGCCAGAAAGAGTCGTGCAGGAAATCCGGCGGAAGACGCGCCGGCGGTTTTCAGCCGAAGAGAAGATTCGGATCGTACTCGAGGGCCTGCGCGGCGAGGAGCGCATCGCCACGCTGTGCCGGAAGGAAGGGCTGGCGCCGAATCTGTACTACCGGTGGAGCAAGGAGTTTCTCGAGGCCGGCAAGAAGCGTCTTGTCGGCGATACGAGCCGTGAAGCGACGGCCCCCGAGGTCACCGATCTGCGCAAGGAGAATAGCCGCCTGAAGCAGCTCGTGGCCGAGGTCGTCCTCGAAAACCGCCTGCTCAAAAAAAACGTGACGGGCTCCGACTCGGGAGACGACACGTGCGACTGACGGCGGCCGAGAAGGCCGAAGTCATTCGCTTGGTCGAAGGCTCGGATCTGCCCGTCCGGCAGACGCTCCGCGAGCTCCAGGTGCCGCGCGCGACGTTCTACACGTGGTATCGCCGCTACGCCGAGGGCGGATTGGATGGGCTCGCGGCCCGCCCGCCGGCTGCGCGGCGGCACTGGAATCGCATTCCACCATGGGTGCGACAACAGGTCGTCGACCTCGCCTTGGCCGTGCCCGAGCGCACGCCGCGGGAACTGGCCTGGCAATTCACGGACCGGGAGGCGCATTTCCTTTCGGAATCGAGCGTCTATCGCATTCTGAAAGCCTTCGACCTGATCACCAGTCCGGCCTTCGTCGTGCTGTCGGCGGGCAAGGTGTTTCAGCAGCCGACGCACCGGCCGAACGAGCTGTGGCAAACCGACTTTACGTATCTCCACGTGGTGGGCTGGGGCTGGTACTACTTGTCGACCGTGCTCGATGACTACTCGCGGTACATCCTGGCCTGGACCCTGCGCACGTCGATGCAGGCCATGGACGTCATGGAAACCCTCGACTTGGCACGCGCCGCCACCGGCGTCGATGCGGTCCCGGTGGCGCATCGCCCGCGCTTGCTCAGCGACAATGGGCCCTGCTACATCTCGGGGCAGCTCGCGACCTATCTGGAGGCCCACGGGCTGCCGCACACGCGCAGCGCACCGTATCACCCGATGACCCAGGGGAAGATCGAGCGGTACCACCGCTCGCTGAAGAACGTCGTGAAACTCGAGCACTACTACACGCCGTGGGACGTGGAACGGGCGGTCGCCCATTTCGTGGAGGACTACAATCACCGGCGGTATCATGAGGCGCTGCAGAACGTGACGCCCGCCGACATGTTTCACGGACGGCAGGTCACCATCCTGGCGCGCCGGGCACGCATTAAACAGCGGACGCTGCAGCAACGGAAACGCGAGAACTTACACGGGCCGCATCACGCGGCCATTCGCTCGGATGTGTCTCTACGCAACGGCGCCGAAGTGTCCAACTTGGTCTGACGACGTACACGCCAGTGTCCTCCGTTTGATCTGGTCGCGTCGCGCGAGGATCACCGGCCGTCGCCCGTGATAGACGTCGGCCGGCGTCACGTTGTCCAGCGCCTCATGCAGCCGTCGATGGTTGTAGTCGTCGACGAACCGCGCGATGGCCCGTTCGAGTTCCCACGGGCTGTAGTATTTCTCGAGTTTCACCACGTTCTTCATCGACCGGTGATACCGCTCGATCTTGCCCTGGGTCATCGGATGATACGGCGCCCCACGCGTGTGTGCGATCTTGTGGGTTTCCAGATACTCCGCCAGCTCCCCCGAGACGTAACACGGCCCGTTGTCGCTCAAGAGCCGCGGCCGATGGACCACCAGGATTCGGTCGAGCCCCGTCTTGGCCCGGGCCAGGTCCAGCGTCTCCATCACGTCGGCGGCTTGCATCGACGTCCGGAGCATCCAGGCGATGATGTAGCGCGCGTAATCATCCAGCACCGTCGACAGGTAGTACCAGCCCCAGCCAACCACCTGCAGATAGGTGAAGTCGGTCTGCCAGAGCTCGTTCGGCCGACGGGTCGGATGCCGGAACGACTTCGCTGCCGACAGCACGATGAAGGCTGGGCTCGGAATCAGGTCATAGGCCTTGAGGATGCGATAGACGCTCGATTCCGACAGAAAATGGCCCTCCCGGTCGGTCAGCTGCCAGGCCAGCTCCCGCGGCGACCGTTCGGGATCCGCCAACGCCGCCTCCACCACGCGCTGCCGCACCCGTGGCGGAATCCGGTTCCAGTAGCGGCGCGCCGCCGAGGGCTTCGACTGGAGTCCCGCTCGCCCCCGTTCGGCGTAGCGGTGATACCAGACGTAGAACGTGGACCGATTCACCTGCAGCTCCCGTAACGTCTGCCGCACGGGCAGGTCGGAGCCCTCAACGAGCCGGATGACCTCGTACTTCTCGGCGGCGGTCCGTCTCACGTACCGACCTCCGAGTCGAAGGCCGTCACGTTTTTTTTCAACAGTCGATTCTCGAGCACCATCTCGGCCACGACCTGCTTGAGCCGGCCGTTCTCTTGGCGCAGGTCGGTGACTTCACTCGACGTCGCTTCGCGGGTCGTATCCCCAACCAGCCGTTTCTTCCCGGCTTCGAGGAACTCCTTGCTCCACCGGTAGTAGAGATTCGGGTTCAGGCCCTCGCGGCGACAGAGCGTCGCTATGCTCTCTTCGCCTCGCAGCCCCTCGAGAACGATCTGGATCTTTTCTTCGGCTGAGAACCGGCGCCGCGTCTTCCGCCGGATGTCTTGCACCACTTTCTCTGCTGACTTCGCCTTGCTCATGAGGACCTCCTCCTCTGGCGGCAAAGTCTCTCTTATTTCTAGGCCTCACGTGGTCCACAATGGTCTGAACCCATACAGTCGGTGTCGTAGACGTGTCACGGGGACGGGCCAGCCGCACGCCGCTCATCCGCTACAAGAGCTTCCAGTATCAGGCGAACAGCTGGACGACCGCCCCGACGGTGCTGCAGCCCGCCACTCTGGTCGATCCACATGCGGTCGCAGGCTCTGCTTCAACCTTTTGCGGTCGGTCGGGTACAACGAAGGGTTGGAGGTCGCCCAGAGATGGCGACAGACGTGCCAGGACCGGACGGGCTCTACGCCTGCCCTACCCACAAGAGACCCGAGAGCCACGCTTTTCCGCAGATTCGAGTTGCGTGCGGCCTTTGAGGAGAGGGACAACAAACTGACTGGCAGTGTCGAATCGGTTGCCGCTTCTGAGATTCTCTCTAGGACGCCCGACCACAGGGCGGAGGAGCTATGCGATGCGTTCAGAGTAGAGCCTCCAGTCGTGCGGGAGTCGGACATTCAGGCCAGTCAGGAGGAAGCGCAGGCCGATGTAAGCCACGACCCGCAGCATTTTATTCTCTACCGAAGCAGCCCGTTTTACCTACCCGGCACGAGGGTGTCGTTCCAGGTTCCGTTCGACGGGGATCCGGAGCTATTCGGAGCACAGCCTTCCAGCTTCACATTAAGTCCGCCGAACGCTGATGCTCGAGATGGCGAACTGGTGTTCACTTACGAGCGCCTCGACCATGACGCTCAGGCGGTCAAGGCGGAGCCTGCCTCGATGACTTGAAGGTGTGAGTGTTGTTCTACCCATTGAGTGTGACCGTACTTCGTTGCCCATCGCGGGAGCGATTCCGTGTACCCGCATTCGATGGTGCAAGGAAGGCCCGCCATCAGAACTGCATCGATGTTCCGCCTCGAGTTGTCGCTACCCCAAATCGCGATCTTGCCGTCCTTCCCGGTGCGGCACACGACCCACAGTCCTCCAGTTGGTCCCTTCCTGACGCGCGGTTCATCCTCATCGAACGCGATCAGGGTGAAAGTGCCGGTCATACGCAACTCCCTACCCTACTGGTTCCGGGAGATTGCCGTCGCAATGCGAGCAAGAGCCTCGGCGAGAGCACTTCCGCCAAGGAACTCCGTGGCGCTGAGAACCGCACCGGTAGGATCGCCGGAGCTAGCCTGCTTGACGGCGATGTCGGCTACCGCGAAACGCATAGTCACGCTCGCACCGGCGCGAACGCGACGCTCAAGCGGTCGCAAGACGTTCTGCATGGTCCTGCACGTTCGCAGGGCTCCAGCGATGTCGTCGTTATCGGCTTGCGCCTCAGCGATGCCGGCCAGTGCAGCCACGCGGTCGTGAGCATCCTCGATGCTGTTCGCGATTCTCAGGCCTCCAACAACATCGCCGCCCTCGGCCAGTGCCTGCGCAACGTCGCCCAATACGCTGGCGCGACCGTCATCAATGCTCGACGCAATTCTCAGGGCGCCCTCTAGGTCTCCTGCTTTGACCGCTCTGAGTGAAGCAACCCATGCGCGGAGAGATTCTTGGCCAATGCCTTCGGCCGCTTCAAGCGCCTCCGTAAGACGGCCAGTGCGAGCGAACTGTACGTCGTCAGACCAAGTTGGACACTTCGGCGCCGTTGCGTAGAGACACATCCGAGCGAATGGCCGCGTGATGCGGCCCGTGTAAGTTCTCGCGTTTCCGTTGCTGCAGCGTCCGCTGTTTAATGCGTGCCCGGCGCGCCAGGATGGTGACCTGCCGTCCGTGAAACATGTCGGCGGGCGTCACGTTCTGCAGCGCCTCATGATACCGCCGGTGATTGTAGTCCTCCACGAAATGGGCGACCGCCCGTTCCACGTCCCACGGCGTGTAGTAGTGCTCGAGTTTCACGACGTTCTTCAGCGAGCGGTGGTACCGCTCGATCTTCCCCTGGGTCATCGGGTGATACGGTGCGCTGCGCGTGTGCATCGTAGGCCGCGTCAGCGGTCACCCGTGCGATCTCATCGTCGACCGTCTCCATTAGGTCGATGCCAATGGTCGTGTCATCCACCGTCGGCTCGGTCAGCGCGTGAGCGACGATCACGCCCGCTCGATCAACAGCAAGATGCAGCGTCTTCCAGCCTCGGTGGCCGCGTCCACCGTGTTTCACCGCAGCCCATTCGCCTTCGCCCACAATCGACAGTCCCGTGCTGTCGACGATGAGATGGATGGGTCCTCTCGATGGGATGCGGCGGAATTCAACCGCGAGAGACTGACTTCGTCGGGAGAGCGTGGTGTGGTCGGGGGCTTCGAGATCGACACCCCTCAACGACAAGACCGACCGCAAGAAGCCTTCCGCTTGGCGCAAGGGCAACCGGAAGACAAGGCGGAGCGTCAACGCCGTCTCGATCGCACAGTCCGAGAACTTCTTCGGCGCGCCTGGTCGACCGGACGGCGCCGGGCGCCACGCGTCCGTGGCGTCGGCAGAGAGCCACAGCGTCACGTCCCCTCGCTGGACCAGCCTGCTCGTACGCTGACCAATTCCCCACGCGATACTTCGTCTTGTACTTCGGATGGACCTTTGATCTCATGTCGAGATCGTGCACCCGCAGCGGTCACCGTGGCCAGAGAGCCTACAGCTGCCTCGTCGCAGCCGAAGGGTTGTGCACCAACGCCTGCGCGAGGGGCGTTGTTGCACGGTGCGACCAGGCAAGGCTGGTCAAAGGGGAGTGACGATGCGGTGACGTCATGAAACTTTGTTCGCCGTCCAACGGGTGCGAAACCCGTCCGGTGAAGGGCGACCCACCCACACCGGTAGCGAGCCTTGCGGCGTCCGCGGTAACGAAGACGCCGATGCGTAGGCACGCAAGCGGGTGGGCCGTAGGGTTTACAGCCACGCAATAACGCTCATTCTGGGTGCCCAGGGCATTGTGCAGCCTGAAGGTGATGGCGGTCTCGACGCGATGGGCAAGCCGAGACGCGCACCCAGCGGGGTCTGAGCCTACGGCACGCTGGAAGAGGACGGCCCAGGCACCTGGGAGGCCCTTCTTCCTCCTTGTCGCACGAGGGACAGGGTAAGCCACCGGCCAGGGACGACCGGAGCCGCGGCCGACGGGCGGGAGGGAGTCGGCGGGCTGCAGACGAGCGAGGACGTCGGGGCACGGGTTGGCCCCCGGACCCGGCCGAGCAAAGGCGGCCCGTGTTGGTGTGAGCTTTCGACGGGACCCATGACCGGCGCGTGGACATCGGGACTCATGTCACCAGAAATTCGAAAGGTAGTGGACCGAGCCATGAGCCACATCAGCGGAAGAGCCGGATGGTGGAAACCTCCTAGTCCGGTTCTGGTGAGGGCCTCGGGGGAGCAATCCCCCGGGGCTACTCGACAATCGTCACTGGCCCGCACGATGCCAACCGACAGGATCCTCACTTGCCGATGCGATACGACGCTGGTCGGCCGAGGGCGGTCATCCGATTGAGGATCGCACAGCCGAGGACGACCTCACTCGCCTGCCCAGCTGGACTCCGGCCGCGAAGGCGTCAGCGCCAGCAGGTTTCGCGCTGCCATCACCCCTGATAGACCACCCGCCAGATCCGGCCGGTCTTGTCGTTCGCGATGTAGAGGCTGCCGTCCGGGCCCTGGGCAACGCCCGAGGGCCGGTAAGTGGCGTCGTCGCGCTCCATCAGCGGCACCTGACCGGCGAAGCCGTCGGCGAAGATCTCGTAGTCGCCGGTCGTCGGCTCGGCGCCGGTGAATGGGACGAAAACGACGTTGTAGCCGCCCTGCGGCAGCGGCGCGCGGTTCCACGAGCCGTGGAAGACGATGAACGCGCCGCCCTGGTAGCGCGCCGGGAACATCGCCCCGGCGTAGAACATCAGGTCGTTCGGCGCCCAGTGGCCGGGGAAGCCGATGAGCGGCGGCGGGTACTCGTCGCACCGGCCGACCATTTCACCGTCACCGCCGTACTCCGGATTGAGCACCCGCTTGCCCTGCTGCCAGTCGTGGAAGCAGTAGGGCCAGCCGAAGTTCGAGCCTTCCTCGACCTTCAGGAACTCCTCCGACGGCAGCTCGGCGTTCTGCTCGTCGGTAAACCGACCGGGCCACAAGGTGTTGAGCTGATCCCGCCCGTGCTGGACCAGGTAGAGCCCGCCCTCGGCCGGGTGCCACGCCATGGCGAAGTTCTGCCGCATTCCAGTCGCGTAGTGCTCGCCCGTCGCCTGCGTCTGATCGGCCGCGGCCTCGTCGAACTTCCAGACGCCGCCATGCTGATCGAGCATCGCACAGGGGTCCTCGCCCGGCTCCTCCGGGACGCGGCCGCCCGGCTGGCAGGCGTTCGACGGCGCTCCGACGTTGACGAACATCCCGCCTTCGCCGTCGAAGGCGATTCCCTTGGCGCGGTGGCCATCCTGGTCCGGCAGCGTGACGAGGACCTCCAGGGTCGTCTCCGGCACGAGCGAGTCGGCGAGCATCCGGTAGCGCTCGATCGCAACGTCGCGGCCGAGATAGAGGTAGCCGCCGTGCAGCTTCATTGCCGTGCCCCCGTCCTCGCCGAATCGCTCCTTGACGTCCATGCGGCCGTCGCCGTCGGTGTCGCGCAGCGCCACGATGCCGCCCAGTGTGTCCTGCTGGTTCCGGATGGCGACGTAGATGTCGCCGTTCGGCGCCACGGTCAGATGCCGTGCGGCGCCGAGGCCGTCGGCCACGACCAGCGCACAGAAGCCGTCGGGCAGCGTGATCCCGCCGTTGTCGGGGTCGCAGGCGGGGAGACTCGCTGACGGGGTGGCCTCTTCAGGCTCCTGAACCGGGGGTTGTCCGCACGCGGCGGCGAGGGCCGCCAGAACGAAGCCGATGATGATTAGTCGCTTCATGATTGCTCCCTTTGGGGGTATCCATTTAACCGGACTAGTTTAACGCCACGATTCTCCAGGGGCGATTCGCTGGAGGGCGTTCCAAGCTCGGCGGGTGCCCGCGCACATACGGCGGCGTGAGTCGCACGGCCCGGGGCCGGCTGGTGGCGATTAGGTCCTGGTCGTACTGTCCAAGAACTAGATCGTGGGGTTGACGGCCGGTCATGTATCACGCTGCTGACCGAGAGTCGTCGTGCAACATCCCACCGAGCCGCTGGCGGCACGGGACGCGACCACGGGGTGGCGGTGCCCTCGTACGGCAGCCAGCTGACCGGATGGCCGTGACCCAATAGGGGCCTGCTGTACCCACGGCCCGTCACAGTCCTGTCCGCCCACCCGGACCAGCTCGGGGCCGCAATCCGAGGAGGCCAGTCCGTGACCAACCGCATAACTACGCCGCCCAAAGCGCGGACGGTGATCGTCGGTGTTGATACGCATAAGCATGTCCACGTCGCGGTGGCAATCGACAGCTGGGGGATCCGTCTGGGCGATCACGCGTTCGTCGCGGACTCGGGTGGCTACGAGGCTCTGGTCACGTGGGCCGAGACACACGGGCGGATTGAGGCGTTCGGGATCGAAGGCACCGGGAGCTACGGCGCTGGCCTGGCACGGGCCGTCCACCGAGCCGGGCATCATGTCGTGGAAGTGAATCGGGGCGACCGCCGTACACGCCGCGCCGCCGGCAAGTCCGACACCATCGACGCCGAGGTGGCGGCGCGGTCCCTGCTCGCGGGGCAGTCGACGGCCATCCCCAAGACCGCGGACGGCGCCGTCGAGATGATCCGCCAGCTCAAGATCACACGGGATACCGCCATGAAAGCGCGCACCACGGCGATGAACACGCTGAAGCAGATCATCGTGCAGGCCCCGCCCGTCCTGCGAGAAGCCCTCCACGATCTCACCGATCACGGCCTACTCACGCGCTGCGCCGGACTCCGACCGGGCCCCATCGACACGCCCATCGCGTCCGCCAAGCACACCCTCCGGTCGCTCGCCCGTCGGTGGATGGCTCTCGCCGAGGAAATCGCGCTGCACGACCAGCACCTCGCGCGTCTCACCACCGCGACATCACCGACCCTCTGCGAGGGCTTCGGTGTGGGCGCCCACACCGCGGCTGAGCTGTTGATCATCTTCGGCGATAACCCCGACCGGATTCGTTCGGAGGCCGCCTTCGCGAAGCTCTGCGGCGCCTGCCCGATCCCGGCCTCGTCTGGGATGACCACCGGGCGGCACCGCCTCAATCGAGGCGGCCACCGACACGCCAACGCGGCCCTCTATCGAGCCGTCATCGTCCGGATGCAATTCCACCAACCGACCCGCGACTACGTCGCCCGACGCATCGCCGCTGGCCGGACCAAACGCGACATCATCCGCTGCCTGAAACGCTTCCTCGCGCGAGAGATTTACCAGCGCGTCATGACCGACTTCCGCGCTCGTCAAGAGATCATCCAGGCCGCCTGAAGGAGTGTCTTGACATATAGGGGCGTCAGTACCCTTACGGGTGCGGAACCACTCGCGATCGTTGTTCCGCTGGAGCGCCCGGAGGAACGCCAGCGCCTTTCGCGTGAAGGGAGACGCCACGGGGGAACCGGACCTACTTCTTGGCGGCCTCGGCGGCCATCGCGGCCATCTGTGCCTGCCGCTGCCGGGTCAATGGTGGTACCTGGCCCAGCAGGCGCTGTACGAGCATGAGCTGGCCGCGGTGGTGCATCTCGTGTTCCTTGACGCTCATGATCATCTCGATGCGGGTCTTGGTCGCAGGCTCCGCGCCCGGGGGCATCCCGACCGGCTCGGCCAGGAAGTCGTCACTGAGCGACGACAGCCACGACTCGAACGCCTTGCCCCGCTCGGTGAGGAGGGCGACAAGTGCCGCCTTGTCGCGCGGCTTGGCTTCTTCGGCTGCCGCCTGGGCGACCATGGTCGGGAAATCGAGCTCGAGCACCGAGCCGAGCCTGCCCTTGTGCACGGCGTTGGCGAACTCGTCGCCGAACGCGATGTGCGAGAGGAGCTGGCGAATCGTCCGCGCCCCGTCCGCCGGGGCGAAGTCCAGCTTGTCCTCCGGTAACTCGTTCACGATCTGCAGGGTGTTGTCTCGAACGGTGCGAAAGCCCCGGGCCAGTTCCCGGGCTCCGTATGGCAGCATCGATTGCGTCTCCTTGGTATGGTTATGGGTCGTCCACCGGCGCCGGAACGACCCTGTATTGTACTCTGCCGTGGCGTTGTTGCGTAAATCGAAACTGGCACCGAGCGCTCCCACGCGTAGGTTCGTCACCGATCGATCGCGCACGACTCTGGTCGACCAAGCTCGGTCATTCGATTGAGCACGTTGCACGCACGCACCGATTCGACAGCTCGCGCTGCGCGAGTCCGACGTCGAAGTCGATCGCCGAGCATCGACTTGTACCGGAAGAACGCGTTCTCGACGCGGGCCTGTCGATGATAGCCGACCTCCTTCTTCCATCGACGGCGCCCAATCTTGCTGATCCTTCTGATCGTCCCATCGCGAGCGCTCGACCGCGGGTTGCGTCGGGACAGCTTGGCGGTCTTCGCCGGCGGCACGACGACGGTCGTGCCTCGGGTGTTGGCTGTCTCGTAGAAGGCGAGCGTGTCGTAGGCCGCGTCCGCCGTGACCGTCCGCGCGCTGCTGGCAATGGTCTCGATCAGATCGATGCCCGTACTCGCGTCATCCACCGCGGCATCGGTCAACGCCTGAGCGACGATCACTCCCGCGTGGTCGACTCTCAGATGAAGCTTCTTCCACCCCCGCCGCCCGCGTCGTCCGTGTTTCGCCGCCGCCCACTCACCCTCGCCGACCATCGACAGGCCAGTGCTGTCGATGAAGAGGTGCAGGGCGGCGCGCCTGGGAACGCGTCGGAGTGTGCGGTTGAGATGCTGCCCGCGCCGGGACAGCGTCGTGTGGTCGGGCGACCGCAGGTCAAGGCCCATCAGATGGAAGAGTGAGGTGAGAAAGCCTTCCGCCTGACGGAGCGGCAGATGGAAGAGGAGACGCAGCGTCAGGGCGGTTTCGATCGCGAGGTCCGAGTACTTCGGTGGCGCGCCCCGCGTGCGCGGTCCCTCAGGTGTCCAGGCTGCGATGGCCGCCCTGGACAACCAGATGGTGATGTTGCCCCGACCGATCAGGGCTCGCTCGTAGGACGCCCAGTTTCGGACGCGGTATTTCGTCTTGTATTTCGGATGGACTCTCGACTTCATCCCTCCAGTCTCGTCTGGGTCCCTCTCAACCTCACACTTGATTTGTGCAACAACGCCGCCGCGGGGCGGGGGCGGCGGGGGCCGGACACCGCCCGTCTGTGCGCTGCGGCTCGCGCCCAGGCCACACGGCCGGGCCGGCCCGCGATCGTGGCACACGC
>CBDANA010000008.1:962500-1053326 GCA_965197385.1 Vicinamibacterales bacterium | reverse complement strand
ACGCGGTGTTTCCGTTGGCCGGGTCGACACGGCCGGACGCCGTGGCGCCGCTGGTCGTGCCCACCGCCAGCCGGTAACCCGCGTGCTCGCTTGGCGCGAGCGGACGACATCCTATGGTGACCCTGCCGATCTACATGGATAATCATGCGACGACGCGTCTCGACCCGCGCGTCCTCGATGCCATGTTGCCGTACTTCGGCGATCGTTTTGGGAACGCGGCCAGCCGGAGCCATGCGTTCGGGCGGAAGGCCGCGGAGGCGGTGGACGTCGCGCGGTGTCAGGTGGCAGACTTGATCGGCGCGCGGCCGAGCGAGATCGTGTTCACCAGCGGTGCGACCGAGTCGAACAACTTGGCGATCAAGGGCGTCGTTGCCGCGCACGACGGGCAGTCGGGTCATGTCGTCACGGTGGCGACCGAGCACCGTTCGGTGTTGGATCCTTGCCGCCGGGTCGAGGCGGCAGGCTGCGCGGTCACGGTGCTGTCCGTGGATCCGGACGGGAGGATCGACGTCGACGCGCTCGCGCGCGCCATCACGCCGGAGACGGTACTTGTCAGCGTCATGGCGGTGAATAACGAGATCGGTGTGCGGCAGCCATTGGCGGAGGTCGCCGAGTTGGCCACGTCGCGAGGCGTCGTCGTGCACAGCGATGCCGCGCAAGCCATCGGCAGGGGACCGTTCGACGTCGAACGAGAGAGAATCGATCTCGCGTCGATGTCGGCCCACAAAATGCACGGACCGAAGGGTGTCGGCGCGCTCTACGTGCTGAGTCAGCCGCCCGCGCGGCTCCAGCCGATCGCCGAGGGCGGCGGACACGAGCGCGGGCTGCGGTCTGGGACGTTGAACGTTCCGGGCATCGTCGGGTTCGGGGAAGCCGCGGCGCTGGCGTCAGCCGAGATGGAGGCTGACGTGCCGCGCATCGGAGCGCTCCGGGATCGTCTGTGGCAGGGGTTGCGCGAGCGGATCGATCGCGTCGTGCTCAATGGATCGTGGGAGCACCGCGTGTCGCACAATTTGAACGTTAGCTTCGCATACGTCGACGGCGAGGCGCTGCTGACCGCGCTCGACGACGTGGCCGTGTCGTCCGGATCGGCCTGTGCGTCGGCGACCGACGAGCCGTCATATGTGATCCAGGCGCTGGGGGCGAGCCGAGATCTGGCGCGCGCGTCGGTGCGGTTCGGCCTCAGCCGCGAGACGACCGAGGCGGAAGTCGATTACGTGATCGACAAGGTGGCGCGGGTGGTGACTCGGCTCCGCGAGTTGTCGCCGCTCGCAGACGAGGCGGTGGCCAGCCGCGGCGATCCCGTGGGCGCGCGGTGGCTCGCCGAGCCGTGACCATGGAACACTCAGCCCTTGTCGGTGAGCATTTCCTGAACCCGCGGCATGTCGGCACGTTGCCGGCTGACGATCCGGATGTCGGCACCGGTCGCGTCGAGGCCGCGACGCACGGCGACGTCACGCGATTACAGGTGCGGGTGGACCGCGTGAGCGGCGTGATTCGGGAAGCCCGGTTCAAGGCGTTCGGGTGCAGCGTCGCCGTCGCGAGCGCGAGCCTTGCGACGGAGTGGGTGACCGGGCGGACGCTGGCGTCGGCGCTCACCATCACGGCTGACGATATCGCCGCCGCCCTGAGTCTCTCGGTCGAGAAAACGTATTGCGCCGAGTTGGCCCAGAGCGCCATCCGGGCCGCGGTCGGCGACTACGAAGCCAAGTGTGGGTCGTCGGCGGAACTGAGAACGGAGAGCCACAGATGTTTCAGGTGACCGAGGCCGCGGCAAAGCGGATTCGTGCGCTCATGGCTAGTCAGGGCGTCGTCGGCGGCGGGCTGCGCGTCGGCGTGAAGGCTGGCGGATGCTCGGGGATGAGCTACATCTACGATTGGGCCCCGGCGCCGCGAGAAGACGATCAAGTGTTCGAAGGCGCCGACGGCGTCAAGATCTACGTGGATCCGAAGAGCTATCCGTACCTCAAGGGCACAGTGCTCGACTGCGACGACAACATGCTCGGCCAAACGCTCGTGTTCAAGAATCCGAACGCGGCGAGTGCGTGCGGGTGCGGCTCGTCATTCAACGTCTAGGAGCCCGTCCGAGTATTTGCGTAGGCCGCGTTGCGACAGTCCGTGGGGAAGTGTCGGCGGCATTCGGCCGGCGAATGCATCCCCGCCGGCTGCGTTGCTTCTCATTCACGTATTCCCTATATCCCGCGGCCACTGACCACCGACCGGTGGCTGTCCTACTCGTCACGCCTCGCTCGGGCGAACCGCACACTCGTCGATCGGTAAGGTATGAGGCTCACGCCTGATCGCCGCTGAGTGTCTGCGAATCATCGGACGAATCGCGTGTGCCTCGCGGCGGCTTGTGGCAAGATCAGGGGCGTAGAAGGTCATGTCGATAGCGTCAACCGCAGACGAGCTCGCGCCGCGCACCGCTCGGAGGCCGATCCTGGTCGTGTCGAATCGGGAGCCGTATCTCCACACCTATGCGGAGGACGGGTCGATTTCGTGGGCGCCGACGACTGGCGGCGTGGCGGTGGCGCTCGACGCCCTCATGCGGGAGCGCGGCGGCGTCTGGGTGGCGCATGGTGCAGGCAGTGCGGATCGCGCCGTTGTGGACGCGGACGATCGCGTGATGGTGCCGCCGGACAATCCGACCTATCCGTTGCGCCGCATCTGGCTGAGCGCGGCGGAGGAAACGCACTACTACGTGGGGTTCGCCAATGAAGGACTCTGGCCGCTGTGTCACGAGGCGCACGTCCGGCCGGTGTTCCGCGCGGTCGACTGGGCGTCCTACCAGAAGGTCAACGACCGGTTCGCCGACGTAATCGACGAGGAGCTTCCAGACGATTCCGCCCCGATCTTCATCCAGGATTATCAGTTGGCGCTCGTTGGGTCAGCGCTTCGCGCTCGGCGGCCGGGCGTGCGGACCGCGCTGTTCTGGCACATTCCGTGGCCTCACCCCGACCGACTGCGCATCTGTCCCTGGCGCCGGGAAATCCTGGCGGGCTTACTTGCCAACAACCTGCTCGCGTTTCAGCTCGATCGGGATCGCCGCAACTTCATGACCGCAGCGCGGGACGAACTCGGCGCGACCGTGATCGGCCGCTCGGCGATTCGGTATCGCGATCGGATGACCAACGTGCTCTCGGTGCCGATCGGCGTCGACTACGACCGGATCCAGGAGCTCACGACCGCGCCGACGATGGACAAGGAGATCGCCAAGCTCCGGCACGAGCTTCATATCGATACGCCCCTCATCGGAATCGGTGTGGACCGGCTCGACTATACGAAAGGCATTCCTGAGAAGTTGGATGCATTGAGCCTGTTGCTGGCCCGACGGCCGGAGCTGCTGGAGCGGTTGACGTTCGTGCAAATCGGGGTGCCGTCGCGCTCGAAGCTCAAAAGCTATGCGGCTGTCGAAGCCGAGATCGACGCGAAGGTCGTCGAGATCAATACGAGGTTTCCCCACGGCAACCGCGGCCCGATCCGGTATCGAAAGTCGGCGCTGAAGATTCGGCGGCTCGTGGCGCTGTACCGCATGGCCACGTTCTGCATCGTCAGTTCGCTCCACGACGGCATGAACTTGGTGGCGAAGGAGTTCGTTGCGGCGCGCGAGGATCTCGACGGTGTCCTTGTTCTCAGCGAGCTGGCCGGCGCGTCGCACGAGCTGACGGACGCCATCATCATCAATCCGTACGACATCGATGGGTTCGCCAGTGCACTGGACTGGGCGATCGAGATGCCGCAGCAGGAGCGGTATCGACGCATGCGCGCGTTGCGTCGCGTGATTGCCGGACGCAACGTGTTCAGCTGGGCGTCCGATATTCTGGAAGGCCTCGAGGCGCTGCGGCCGGGAGCTCGCTTGAAGCCGCCCAGCTTCTCGACGAAGACACGATAAGACGCGCGCGTCGTTTCGCTGTCGGCGGCAGTCAAGCGCCGGCCGTGACGCCGGCTCTAGCAGCCCGTGGTGCCACTGATCGCTGGATCGCTGTGGTACACTCCCCTGCGATGCACGTGCTCGATGCAGTGCGCGCCGTCAGAGACGACGTCATGCGCGGGTACTACCTCGCAGCGGTCGCAGGTCTCGTGCTGGCCGTGAGCGCGTTCTTTCCGTGGGTCCGCATCGGCGAGCGAGCCCTTGGCGGCGTACCCGGAATCGCCAGCCTGTGGATTCTCGGTCTCGGCCTGCTCGCGACAGTGCTGGCGACGCTTAGCTTGATCACGCGAAAGAACTCGCGCCATCCGCTGCTGGTCGTCGGTCTCGCGGCGTTCGGCATTCTGTTCGTGGGCTACCGGTTCCTCGAGCGGGCCGCGGCCGAGCAGGCCTGGGCGGTGACACAGGCGGCCGAGATCGTCTCGGGTCGCCCGGGAGCCGAGCCGTCCACGCCGATGACGGGCGCCGGCACCTATCTCGGTCTGGGCGCGTCGGCCGTGCTCATCGTGTTCGGCTTGACGATCGTGGTCAGGCGAGTCGCCAATCCCTATCCCGAGGCCGAGGACGACGACTGCTAGCAACCCGTCGCGTCGTCTGCCACCAGGCTCGTCCGGATGCCGATGAAAATCGCCGTTGCACACAGCCCCGACTCCGATGACGCGTTCATGTTCTATGGCTTGGCCTGCGGCGCCATCGCGACCGACGGGCTCGAAGTCGAACAGGTGCTAGCCGACATCGAGACGCTGAATCGCGCCGCGTTCGAGGGGCGCTACGAGGTCACCGCTGTGTCGTTCCACGCGTACGCGAAGCTGGCGGACCGGTACGCGCTGCTACCGCACGGCGCCAGCATGGGAGATCGGTACGGGCCGATCGTCGTGACCCGCCAGGATGGCCCGACGGCCGTCAAGGGGGCGCGGGTGGCCATTCCTGGCACCTTGACGACCGCGTATCTGGTCCTGCAGCTCTTCGAGCCGGATTTCGATCACACCGTCGTACCGTTCGACGAGATTCAGCCGGCAGTGATCGCTGGAGACGTCGAGGCGGGCCTGCTGATTCACGAAGGGCAGCTCACCTATGCGGATGACGGCCTGCGAAAGCTGGTTGATCTGGGCGAGTGGTGGGCGGATCGCACCGGTGGATTGCCGCTCCCGCTCGGCGGCAACGTCATCCGGCGCGACCTGGGCTCCGAAGTGCTGCACCGGGTCTCGCGGATCCTGCATGACAGCATCGCGTACGCTATGGCGCACAGGACGGAGGCGATCGAGTACGCGCAGCAATTCGGGCGTGGGCTCGACGCCGCGCGGATAGCCCAGTTCGTCGGGATGTACGTGAACGAGCTGACCCTGGATTACGGAGATCGCGGGCGGGCCGCGGTGGTGCGGTTGTTCGATGACGCGTACGCGCAGCAGCTAATTCCGAATCGCGTTCCGATTGAGTTCGTGGGCTGAGCAGCCCTGCTAGACGGGCGGCTCGAGATCGGCGAACACGAATCCGTCCCGTTCCACGATCTCACCGACCGTGACGTCGATCGCCGTCCCGAACATCGGGCCGTCGTAGGCGAATGTGTGGAATTCGCCGCGCTCGCCGCAGGGGTCCACGTCGTCGGGCAGCCGGTCCAGCAGTGCAGCATCGTAGTCGACGCCGGCGAACGCCCGATCGAGGTGACGCGGGTCGACACAGGTCAGTTTCGCACGCAGTCCTTCAGCCACGATCCTGCGTGACAGCGCGGCGGTCGGGCGCCGCCACAGCGGGAAGATGAGGTCCAGGCCAGATCCAGCAAGCCGGGTTTCCCGATACTGCCTGACGTCCTCGAGGAACAGATCGCCGAAGGTGACATGGGTGAAGCCCTCGGCGACGGCGCGGCGGACGGCCTGCGCCATACGCATTTCGTAGTCGGTGTTCGAGTACGGAAACGGGAGCGGCACCTCGATCAGCGGGAGTGCATGGGTTCAGACCATTGTGGACCACGTGAGGCCTAGAAATAAGAGAGACTTTGCCGCCAGAGGAGGAGGTCCTCATGAGCAAGGCGAAGTCAGCAGAGAAAGTGGTGCAAGACATCCGGCGGAAGACGCGGCGCCGGTTCTCAGCCGAAGAAAAGATCCAGATCGTTCTCGAGGGGCTGCGAGGCGAAGAGAGCATAGCGACGCTCTGTCGCCGCGAGGGCCTGAACCCGAATCTCTACTACCGGTGGAGCAAGGAGTTCCTCGAAGCCGGGAAGAAACGGCTGGTTGGGGATACGACCCGCGAAGCGACGTCGAGTGAAGTCACCGACCTGCGCCAAGAGAACGGCCGGCTCAAGCAGGTCGTGGCCGAGATGGTGCTCGAGAATCGACTGTTGAAAAAAAACGTGACGGCCTTCGACTCGGAGGTCGGTACGTGAGACGGACCGCCGCCGAGAAGTACGAGGTCATCCGGCTCGTTGAGGGCTCCGACCTGCCCGTGCGGCAGACGTTACGGGAGCTGCAGGTGAATCGGTCCACGTTCTACGTCTGGTATCACCGCTACGCCGAACGGGGGCGAGCGGGACTCCAGTCGAAGCCCTCGGCGGCGCGCCGCTACTGGAACCGGATTCCGCCACGGGTGCGGCAGCGCGTGGTGGAGGCGGCGTTGGCGGATCCCGAACGGTCGCCGCGGGAGCTGGCCTGGCAGCTGACCGACCGGGAGGGCCATTTTCTGTCGGAATCGAGCGTCTATCGCATCCTCAAGGCCTATGACCTGATTCCGAGCCCAGCCTTCATCGTGCTGTCGGCAGCGAAGTCGTTCCGGCATCCGACCCGTCGGCCGAACGAGCTCTGGCAGACCGACTTCACCTATCTGCAGGTGGTTGGCTGGGGCTGGTACTACCTGTCGACGGTGCTGGATGATTACGCGCGCTACATCATCGCCTGGATGCTCCGGACGTCGATGCAAGCCGCCGACGTGATGGAGACGCTGGACCTGGCCCGGGCCAAGACGGGGCTCGACCGAATCCTGGTGGTCCATCGGCCGCGGCTCTTGAGCGACAACGGGCCGTGTTACGTCTCGGGGGAGCTGGCGGAGTATCTGGAAACCCACAAGATCGCACACACGCGTGGGGCGCCGTATCATCCGATGACCCAGGGCAAGATCGAGCGGTATCACCGGTCGATGAAGAACGTGGTGAAACTCGAGAAATACTACAGCCCGTGGGAACTCGAACGGGCCATCGCGCGGTTCGTCGACGACTACAACCATCGACGGCTGCATGAGGCGCTGGACAACGTGACGCCGGCCGACGTCTATCACGGGCGACGGCCGGTGATCCTCGCGCGACGCGACCAGATCAAACGGAGGACACTGGCACAACGAAAACGGGAGAATCTACACACGCCGCGTGGAGCGGTCAACCGGCGAAAGGTCTCTCTTGTAAAACACGCTCATTGGTCCACTCTGGTCTGACGACGTACAAGCGGGAGGTCGACCGCACGGGCCTGGCGGCGGAGCAGGTCTCGACGCACGGCATCCATCGAGACGCGTCCCGCGACTTCGTTGGTCGTCGTCGGGAGTCCGCCGACCGGCCATCGTCCCTCCTGGCGGAGCACGTGGAGCATCCAGGCGCTGTCCTTGCCCGAGTTCCAGGAGACGAGTAACTTCGGCGCTCGCATCGATATTTATTATTTATTTATTGGCCGAATCCGGGCGCGTCCGGATGGAGGGCCCGCGCGAATCGGGCGACGGCCGAGGCAATGCGCGGTCCGGGAATCACCAGATCGCTCCCGGCCAGAAACACCACTCGGCCCTCGCGTACTGCCGGGAGCGACGGAAGCGTCTGCCAGACCGCGGCCTCCCGGGCAATCTCGGCCTCGGTCACCGTGTCGCCGGCCCGCACCTCGAGTACGACGTCGGGTGCGAGCTGAAGGATCGTCTCGGTCGTGACCTGTGCCGCCCGAGTCGAGGTGGCGGCCAGCACGTTCTCACCCCCGGCCAGCACCAGCATGTCGTGCTGAAATCCGATGCCTCCGCTCGCGAAGAGGTTCCGCAGGGAGTTTGGCTCGCGCGCAATCACCAGGAGCGTGCGCGGACGAGGACGATCGGTCAGGGCAGTGCCGATCACGGCCAGGTTCTGCTCGATGCCGCGTGCGACGCGCTCCGCCTGTGCGCTCCGCCTGGTCCGACGGCCGAGCGCCCGGATCGTCGTGAGCACGTCGCCTAGACTTCCGTGCGCGTAGAGTAAGAGTGGGATGCGCGCGCGCTCGAGCTGGGAGATCAGGTCGCGCTGGGTGGCGTACGGCACGACGAGGTCGGGCTCCAGCGCGAGGATCGCTTCGATGTCGGGGTCGATCAGTCCGCCGACACGGGCGAGATCCTCCACCTCGGGCGGGTACCGGTCGTAGCTGCCGACGCCGACGACCTGGGATCCGGCGCCGATGGCGAACAGGATCTCGGTGACGGCGGGAATGGCCGACACGATGCGCTGTGGGACGGCTTGGGCGGTCACCAGCGTCGCGACCGCGGTCATCGCGAGGAGCCAGGCGAGGGGCGACCGGATCCGCCGCGACATCGTCAACGCCGTCGCACGAGCAGCCATAAGAAGAACGGTCCTCCGGTGAGCGCCGTGATCACCCCGACGGGCAGCTCCAGCGGCGCCATGACGGTGCGGGCGGCGACGTCGCACGTCACCAGGAAGGCCGCGCCCAGGCAGGCCGAGGCGGGCATGACGATCCGGTGGTCGGCGCCGACCAGCAGGCGCACGAGATGCGGGATCACGATGCCGATGAAGCCGATCGGACCGCCCAGTGAGACTGCCGCGCCGGTGGCCAGTGACGCGCTCAGGAAGGCCACGCGCTGGGTGCGCAGCACGTCGACGCCGCGCGACGCGGCACTGTCGCCTCCAAGCGTCAGCAGGTTGAGCGCGCGGGGCAGCGTGGCGAACATGACGAACGCGGCGCCGGTCAGCGGCAGGGCGGACGCGATCGGCTGGAACCCGCTCACGTCGAGACTGCCCATCAGCCACCGCACCGTCTGAAACGTTTGTGCGAAATCGCCCGAGTACTGGACGAACATGATGATCGCCGAGAAAAACGAGTTCAGCGTCACGCCGGCGAGTAGGAGCACGGTCGTGGACAGTCCCCGATGCCGTAGCGTCGCCATCGCGTAGACGATGCCGGCCGCGCCGAGCGAGCCGAAGAGACTGGCGATCGGCACGGCCGGGATACCGCCCACCGCAAGCGGTACGCCGAAGGTGATGACGAGCATGGCGCCGAGCGACGCGCCGGCCGAGACGCCCAGCGTGAACGGCGTCGCGAGCGGGTTGCGCAGCAGCGCCTGGAACACGACGCCGGCGACCGCCAGTGACGCGCCGACGACGGCACCGGCCAGGGCGCGCGGCAGCCGAGCGATGAAGAAGATCTGCGCGTCGACGTTGTCGGCGAAGGGCACGGATCGATCGAACACCCGTCCCAGGGCGATTGGCGTGGGCCCGATCAGCGGCGCGACCATGATCGCGAGCACGGCCAGGCCGCCGAAGGCGGCGACCGCAACGGTCAGGCGCTGTCGGAGACTCCACCGGGCGTTGGTCCGACTGGACACACCTTCCTTTCGAGCAGGCGGCGCGGTCGGGGCGAGCGTCCGGGCCGCCGCCAGTCTATTGTGTGTCATCGTTCATGCTGGAGGCTACGTTCCGCCGCGCGAACGGTACCACCGTCAGATGACCTACCATCGGGTGATCTTCGACGACGGCCTCGACGTCGTACAGGGCACGGACCGAGTCCGCGCGAAGCACGTCGCGAATGGCGCCGGCGGCAAGTATCCGCCCCTCTCGCAAGAGCACGACGCGGTCGCACAGGCTGGCGGCGAAGTTCAAATCGTGCGTTGACACGACCATCGCCGTTCCGCGCTCGCCGTTGAGCCGGCGCAACGTGGCGGCCACGTCGAGCTGGTATCGGAGGTCGAGCGACGCCGTCGGTTCGTCGAGCAGGAGCAGCTCGTGGACATCACGCCGTTGACCCTCCGTCGGCGGTTCGAACTGTGCCAGGGCGCTGGCGATGACGACGCGCTGTTTTTCGCCGCCGCTCAGCGTCATGAAGGACCGATCGGCGAGTGAGGCCGTTCCCGTCTGCGCCAGCGCCGCGCAGGCGATCGCGATGTCCGCCGGGCCCTCGACTTGCAGCGCGCGCAGGTGCGGGTAGCGTCCCATCAGGGCGATTTCCAGCACCGAGTAGTCGAACGCGAGCTGGGTCTCCTGGGGCACGATGGCCATGCGCCGCGCGAGTTCGGCGCGCGGCAGGGCGCCCAGGTCGCATCCGTCGAGCTCGATGCGACCGGCCGACGGACGGAGCAGCCCGCCGATCAGCCGGAGCAGCGTTGTCTTGCCCGAACCGTTCGGTCCGAGAATGCCGACGAGATCTCCCGGCGCGAGGTCCAGCGACACGTCGCGCAGGACGGGCTGTCGGCCGTAGGCGAATGCGACGTCAGCGACGCGCAGCAACGCGAATCCCCACGATGGCGCTCCGGCCGAGCGCCGGAAACCCGAAGGCTTCCTCGTACTGGCGATCGAGCAGGTTCATCACACGGGCGAACAGGTCCAGTCCGCTCCGCAGTTCGAGCGTGGCGCCCACGGTCACTACGCCGTAGCCAGGGTTGGTGAAGAGCCCGCCGAACCCCCCGAAGGACGGCTCGACGTCGAGGCTTCGGCTGCGCGCGCCGACTTGCCCGAACGCGGTCAGCGCGCCGCGGTGGTACGACAGGTCCAGCGCACCCTGGTGACGCGGCCGGCGCAGCAGCGAGTCGCCGATCGTGAACGGGGCTGGGGCTTCGTCCGGCACCTGGTCCACGGCCAGGATCTCGGTCGCCATCCAGGTGTACGTCATCCCGACGCCGAGGCCCCACCGGGTCCGGCTGGAGACCGCGAGCTCGAGGCCGCGTGATCGGGCGTTGGAAATGTTGTCCGTCCGGAACTGGCTGGCGTCTCGAAGCGATTGGCCTACCGAGACGATCAGATCATCGTATCGGTTGAAGAACCCGGTCGCGTCGACGATCAGGGCGCCGCCGGCGAAGGTCTGCTCGATCCCGACGTCCGCGCTACGGCTACGCTCGGGCGCGAGCGAGGGGTTGTCGGTGAACGCAATCTCGAACGCGTCGGGTGGCCTGATGCCGGTGCCAACTGAGGCGTGCAGCCGTGTCCAGTGCCGCTGCCGCTGCTGGACCGGCTGCAGGAAGTAGGTGGCCGACAGTTTGGGGTTCGCGGAGACCACGGTGTCGGCGCCGAACGACGGGCGCGGCGAGAACGCGTTCGGATCCGGTGCCAGCGCGTTCCGATGAATGTGCTCCAGGCGCAGCCCGGTGGTCACGTAGAGCTGGTCCGCGGTCTCGAGCCGCAGTTCGGCGAACGACCCGAACACCCGGCGTCGAACCGGGACCTGGCTGACGTCCGCTCCGGTGATGAACGTGCTCAGCGCCTGCTCGCGCTGCAGTTCGAAGCCGGCCGAGAGGCCGACCTGCCGGTGCAGCGTCACGTCGGCTTGGGCGCGAACCGACAGACGACGCGATTCGGACTCCGATTCGCCGAACGGGCTGGTGAAAGCGCCGTCGAGGTCGCTCCAGGAGACCTGCACCTGCTGGGTCACGCGGGCATGCCACGGAAACGAGGCGCTCAGGGAGAGCAGTCGCGAGTCATTCTCACCGCGTGAGATCGTGTCGATCGCCGCTACGTTGCCAGCCGGGTCGCTGCCGAACGGCCCGGGGAAGCCTCGTTCCGTGGCGCTCAGCCGTCCGGTACCCCTGATCCGGATCGCGCGGCCGTCGGTCCAGCCGAGGCTGAAGGACCCGTCCTGCCGCCGGTAGTCGTCGTTGGTGACCGGCTCACCCGTCGCCGGGGCGGTGCCGGTGAAGCCGTCCGTGTCGAGTCGCTCCCCGCTGGCGCCCCAACTCCAGGCGCCACTGGACCCGGCGACCGAGCCGGTGACACGGGTCGTGCCGAAGCCGCCGCCTTCGACGAGTCCGGTCGCGCGTGTCGGACCACCGTGCCGGGTCACGATCTGCACGACAGCCCCGATGGCGTCCGACCCGTAGAGGGCGCTCTGCGGACCGCGGACGACTTCGATGCGTTCGATGTCGGCCACCGGCCGATGGGCGAAGTCGAATCCGCCGCCGAAGGCGTTCGTGCGCACCCCGTCGATCAGGACGAGCGTGAAGTTCGATTCGCCGCCGCGCGGAAACAGCGACGTGACGCCTCCCCGCCCGCCGCCCTGGGTCACGGTGAGCCCCGGCACCAGGCGGAGCGCGTCCGCGACCGTCTCGACCTGACGATCCTCGAGAAGGCCGGCGTCGATCACCGTGACGCTGTCGGGTGTGTGCGAGAGCGGTCGGTCCACGTGCGACGCCGACACCACCACGGATTCGGCGATTGCGCTGACCCTCAGCGCGATGGTGACCTGCCGGGTCTCGTCGCCGGCGAGATCGACGTTGGTCGACTCCCCGCGAAATCCGGCGACGCCGACGCGCACCTCGTACCGTCCGGCGTCGAGCGAGGCGAACTGGAAGCGCCCCTGTGCGTCGGTGGCCGTGGTGGCGGTGACCGCCAACGCCTGCGAGAGCAGCACCCGGGCTCCCGGCACCACACGGCCGTCCGGGTCGATGACGCGTCCGGCCAGCTCCGCCCCGGACACGAGCGCTGGTGCGAGCAGGACGCTGAAGGAGACGAGGACGAGTATGAAGAGAAGGGGCGACGGGCGAGACGAGTCTGGCATCGGGCTCCTTTCGGCGTGATCGCGCGCCGAACCCGCTCGCGGCAACATCGCCGGAGCGGGCAGAAGAGAACGAGCCCGGTGGTCAGGTATCCTGACTCGCGGATCAACACGAAGCGACGGCGCCTTCCCATGCTCTGCTCAAGCACAGTGGCGGCTCCTTGAGGACTGAGGACGTTATTCCGGAGCACCGAAGCCGCTTCGCTCCCCGCTCACAGTGGCGGCACCGTGTGGGAGTCACACCCACTTCGCTTGGCCACCGGGAAGCGTCGATTGTCCGGGGGGAGTATAGCATGGCAGAATAAGCATTCGTCGAGGTGCCCGAAACTGGCTATTCGACCGATTCGCCGGTCGCCCGGTGGCGTCCGGCGATCTTCCTCCTGGGATTCATGCACGCGCGCCTGGTGGCCTGCCGCTTGACGGACATCGCCGACCGGCTCGAGGCCGGTGAACGATTGAGCTTCGATGACGGCGTTCGCCTGTTCGAAGCGCCAGATCTGCTGGCGGTCGGATGGCTGGCCAATCGGGAGCGCGAGCGGCGGCACGCGGGCCGGACCTTCTTCAACCACAACCTTCGAATCGAGGCGACCAACGTGTGCGTCGCGAGCTGTCTGTTCTGCGCGTTCGCCAGGCTCAAGCCAGGCGACCCGGGCGCCTACACCATGTCGCTGGAGCAGGCCTGGGACAAGCTTCGCCAACGGCAGAATCAGTCGCTGACGGAGCTCCATGTCGTGAACGGGCTGCATCCCGATCTGCCGTTCAGCTACTACCTCGATCTGCTGCGGGGCTTCAAGCGGATCCGTTCGGACGTGCACCTGAAGTGCTTCACGGCCGTGGAGATCGCGTTCTTCGCAGATCTGTACGGCAGGTCGGACGAGCAGGTGCTGCGCGAGCTGATGGCGGCTGGGCTGGATTCACTGCCCGGAGGCGGCGCGGAGATCTTCGCTGAGCGGGTGCGCCGGAAGATCAGCCACGACAAATGCGGTACGGATCGGTATCTGGCGACCCATCGGACGGCCCACCACCTCGGCATGCGGTCGAACGTGACCATGCTGTACGGGCACATCGAGACAGCCGCCGAACGGGTCGACCACATGCTGCGCGCGCGCGCGCTCCAGGACGAGACCGGCGGTTTCCAGGCGTTCATTCCGCTCGCCTTCCACCCGGACAACAACCAGATGCGCAAGCTGCCCGCGCCGACCGCCGCCGACACGTTGCGGGTGCACGCCGTGGCCAGACTGGTGCTCGACAACATCCCGCACGTGAAAGCGTTCTGGATCGCCACCGGGGTCGAGGTCGCACAGACGGCGCTCTGGTTCGGCGCCGACGACTTGGACGGCACCGTACAGGAAGAGCGCATCTACCACATGGCCGGGGCGCGCACGCCCGAGGCGATGACTACCGGCGAAATCGGTCGGCTCATCCGCGCCGCCGGACGCCAACCGGTGGAGCGCGACACCCTCTACAACGTTGTCTCGCTGCCAGCCTCGTAGGGCGGGACGGAGGGCACTCCTCCGGAGCGCCGCATCGCGCGACTGCCCCTCGACTGACGCTCGGGGGCTGCCCGTCGTTTGGTTCTTAGTGCGGTGATCAAATCGCGCGTGTGTTAGAATACCCGCAGCGTCAGGCTTAACCCGGTCGGTCGTCCGGGCGCGGGGTCTGGCCTTTTTCTCGTTTCTAGATTGAGAAAAGTTTCACAATGTCGGCGGGACGGACTGATGGATCTGGAAGTTCTCAACGATTACGAACGGACGCAGATTGGCGAGCGCCAGCCGTTGCCCGAGCGCTATCTGGGCGTGTCGGAGGTGGAGCTGGATGCCCGGATCACCATGGCGCGCGCCATGCTGGGCGATCGTCTGGTGATTCTCGGCCATCATTACCAGCGCGACGAGGTGTTCAAGTTCGCCGATTACACGGGCGACTCGCTCCAGCTGGCCAAGGCCGCGGCCGGCCGCTCGCGCGCCGAGTTCATCGTGTTCTGCGGCGTGCACTTCATGGCCGAGAGCGCTGACGTCCTGCGCGCGCCGCACCAGAAGGTCGTCCTACCGGACCTGGCCGCCGGCTGCTCGATGGCCGACATGGCGGCGCCGGACGACCTTGAGATCTGCTGGCGCGAGCTGGAGGAGATGGGCATCGGCGGGGTCGTCCCGGTGACCTACATGAACACCGCGGCGGCCATCAAGGCGTTCTGCGGACGGGAGGGCGGCGCGACCTGCACGTCGAGCAACGCCGCCGCGACGCTGCGGTGGGCGTGGGCGCGCGGCGAGCGCGTCCTGTTCCTGCCCGACGAGCATCTCGGCCGTAACACCGCCTACGCTCTTGGCGTGCCGCTGGACGAAATGGTCGTCTGGGATCCGCAGCTGCCGATGGGCGGTTTGCGCCCCGACGATGTCAACGCCGCGAAGATGATCCTGTGGAAGGGGCATTGCTCGGTGCACACGCGGTTCTCGGTGGCACAGATCGATCAGGTGCGCCGCACCCATCCCGGTGTTCGGGTGATCGTCCATCCGGAGTGCACCTGGGATGTCGTGCAGGCGGCCGATGCCAGCGGCTCCACCGAGATGATCATCCGCCAGGTCAGCGAGAGCGAGCCGGGATCGACCTGGGCCGTTGGCACCGAGATTCATCTCGTGAATCGCCTGGCGCAGCAACTGGCGCCGGAACGGACCGTCATGACGCTGGACGCCTTCGGGTGCCTCTGCTCGACCATGTTCCGCGTGTCACCCAACCACCTGTGCTGGGTGCTCGAAGGGCTCGTCGACGGAGATGTGCACAATCAGATCATCGTGCCCGACGATCAGAAACACTGGACGCGCACGGCCCTCGACCGGATGCTGTCGATCCAGTAAACTTCCAGACTCTTGACTCTGTCCGGTCGCCGGAACGGCGACCGTATGAAGGAGACGCTCATGGCTCACGAATTGCCACCGCTGCCGTACGCCTACAACGCGCTCGAGCCGCACATCGACGAACAGACGATGCGGATTCATCATGACAAGCACCATGCGGCCTACGTGAAGAACGTGAACGCGGCCCTCGAGAAGCATCCGGCGCTCCAGGGGAAGAGCCTCGACGATCTGGTCCGGGACCTGGCCAGCGTGCCCGAGGACATCCGGACGGCGGTCCGCAACAACGGCGGTGGCCACTGGAACCATTCGTTGTTCTGGCAGGTCATGGGACCGAACGCCGGCGGCGCGCCGACCGGCAAGGTCGCCGACGCGATCACGTCGTCATTCGGGAGCTTCGATGGCTTGAAGGAACAGTTCGCGAAAGCGGCGATGGGGCGGTTTGGCAGCGGCTGGGCGTGGATCGTGGCGGACGGCGGGGCGCTGTCGATCACGAGCACGCCGAATCAGGACAACCCGCTCATGGATGGGCAGCGGGCGATTCTCGGCCTCGACGTCTGGGAGCACGCATATTACCTGAACTACCAGAACCGCCGCCCCGATTACATCAGTGCCTGGTGGAACGTCGTCAACTGGGCCGGGGTCAACGCGCGCCTCGGGTAGGTAATTCGAATCCGCACACCATCGGGAAGCCGGCGCTGCCGGCTCCCCATGCGGAACCGTCCGTCGCCCCGCGCCGGCCGGTCCCGATACATGTCGCTTTCCGTCATCCTGTTCCTGTTTCTGACCCACCTGGGCATCGGCATCGTCTGGACGATGCTGCTCGTGTCTCGCGCGGCGGGCGTCAAGTTTTTTCGCTTCAACGCGGGCCTGGCGGTCGCGCTGCTCGTGATCGGGCTCGCGTTTCGGCCGGAGCCGTCAGTCCTCGGCGGAGTCGCGTCGGGCGTCGCCCTCGGCGCGCTCGTCGTCACCCTCGGCTCGCTCGTCGTCTATTGGGTCACGATCGGACGGGCGCTGGCGGCACTCCGGTCCGGTCTCTTGTGGCTGGCGTCGGCCGGCGGCCTAGCCACGCTGATGGCGCAGGCGCTGGCCCTCGGCTCGTCGTTGACGGTCGCGCCAACCGCCTTGGCGGTGGCTAGCTTCCTGACGTCGGCGGCGCTGATGGGAGGCTCCTGTACGGCGATGATTCTCGGCCACTGGTATCTGATCCTGCCGTCGCTCGACATCGCGCTCTTGCAGGGCATGGTCAAGTTCCACATCGGCTCGACGATTGCGCGCACCCTCGTCGTGCTGGCGGCGGTCTGGATCGCCATAGTCGGGTGGGAGCCCGGGCTCGGCCCGAGCTTCCAGCGCTACGTCTTGTCCAGTGCCGGCGTGTTCTTCTGGCAGCGGGTGCTGTTCGGTTTGCTCGGGCCGGCCGTCTTGGCCTACCTCACCTGGGAAACGGCAAAGATTCGTTCGACCCAGTCCGCGACGGGCATCCTCTACGTGGACTTCTTCACCGTCATCGTCGGCGAGGTGCTCGCCAAGTATCTGTACCTGTCGACGTCGGTGCCGGTCTGACGCCGGCTGACTGTTCGATGGAAGTGACCGTCAAGTGTCCAGGGTGCGACGCCGCGTTGCCGGTGCGTGCCGCCGATGCGCCCGACTACATCGCGTGCGGTAGCTGCCGTCGGGTGATTCCGCTGACGGTGACCGACGCCGTCGCGAAGGACGTGGCGGTGGACGCCTGCCCGGTCTGCCGCGGCCGGGATTTCTATGTCCGGAAGGACTTCGACCCGAAGATGGGTCTCGCCTGCGTCATCGTCGGAGCGACGATCAGCGCCGTGTTCTACGGCTACGGAATGGATCTGGTCGCCTACGGCATCCTGGCTGCCGCCGCATTCATCGACCTGGTGGTGTACCGCCGGCTGGGCGACGTGACGGTGTGCTACCGCTGCCACGCCGAGCTCCGAGGGCGGTTCCGGCGCATGGCCGGTGCATTCGACCTGCTGACGGCCGACATCCTGGAAGCGGAATACGCGAAGCAGGTCGGCCGCGCCCGCTAGCTTTGGTTTCGAGGCTCCTCAGAACAGTTTGACGGCGACCGTCTCGCCCTTTTCCACGATGTCGGTCTGGGCGGAGATCTCGATGTAGCCGTCGGCCAGCGACATGCTCGTGATGTCTCCCGAGGCCTTGAACGCGGGCACCGCACGGCCGTCCTCCAACCGAACGGTGTAGAACTGGTGGCGGCCAGTGGTGGAGACGATGCGCTCCGCCAGCGGCACGGTCACCATCTGGGGTCGGTACGGCGGAAGCTGGGCCAGCCGGCGAAGCATCGGGACGAGGAGCAGGTAGGCGTTCGACAGGCAGGACGTGGGGTAGCCCGGCATGCCGAGGACCGGCATCCGGCCGATGCGCCCGAACACGGTCGGCTTGCCCGGCTTGACGGCGATGCCGTGGAACAGCACCTCGCCGCGGTGCTGGAGAACATCCAAGATCAGATCGCGCTCGCCGACCGAGCTCCCACCGGAGAAGACGAGCAGATCGTGCTCGGCGCAGGCGTCCACGGCGGTCGTCAGGTTGTCCAGCGTATCGGCAGCGGTCGGGTGCTCGACCGGAACGCCGCCGTGACTCCGGACGATCGTCTCCAGCGTGTACCGGTTGATGTCGTAGATCTGACCCGGCCCAAGCGCCCGGCCTGGTTCGACGATCTCATCGCCGGTGGATAGTAGCGCGACCGACGGTCGCGCGTACACTTCGACGTCGGCCACGCCGATGGCCGCCAGCGCGCCGACCCGTGCGGCGCCAAGCAAATCGCCACGCCGCACGAGCGTCTGCCCAGGCGCGATGTCGGCGCCTTTCCGTCCGACATGCTGCCGGGGATACACCGGCGTGAAGATACGCACCTCGTCACCGTCGCCCCGGTCCGTCACCTCGACCATGACGACGGCATCCGCACCGACCGGCATCGGGGCGCCGGTCGCAATCTGGATGCACTGGCCCCGCCCGACGGGCTGCCGAGGTGTCTCACCGGTGTAGAGTGTTTCGATCCATTTCAAGAGCGCGGGTTGATCGCGACCCGCGCCGAACGTGTCTTCGGCGATGACTGCGAACCCGTCCATTGCCGCGCGGTCGAACGGTGGTACTTGCTGCTCCGAGACGACGTCGGCGGCCGCGACGCGCCCGCCGGCGCCGTCGAGCCGGATTCGCTCGGTGCGCTCCAGCGGCGCCGTCGCTTCCTCGATGAGCGCCAGCGCGAGATCCAGCGGAATCGTTTCCCGAATCGGCCGCATGTTGGTCGTGGACATGGCAATGGGTCGCGTCGATCAACGTGACGCTTCGTGAACGAGGTGGCCTAACTCCGGGAGTACGAGCTTCGTCAACGCGAGGCGAACCGCATGTTCCGAGCCTGGCAGGGCGATCAGGATCTTACCCCCCGCCGTTCCGGCAAACGCCCGGCTCAGCATCGCCGCTGGTCCGATTTCCTGAAAACTCAGGGCGCGAAAGAGCTCTCCGAATCCGTCGATCCGCTTCTCGATCAGGCCGGTCATGGCTTCGTAGGAACGGTCGCGGGACGAGATCCCGGTGCCGCCCGTCGTGATGATCGCCTGCACACGCTCCTGCGCGAGCTGCATGGCGACGGCCAAGCGCACCTGGTCGGGCTCGTCCTTTACGAGGCGACGTTCGACGACCTCGTGGCCCGCGCCCGTCAGCAGTTCGACGATGGCGCATCCGGCCGAGTCGGTGTCCTCGGTACGAGAGTCGGAGACCGTCAGGACGAAGCAGCGGACCTGGTCCGGGGCTTGCGCCCGATGCTCTCGATGGCCCATGTTCCAGATTATACCTAGGAGCCTGTCGGAATACTCGGACGGGCGCCTAGATCAGAACGAGGCGTCGTTGCGGCGTCGCGGCTTTCGATTTATCATCGGCGCAGATGTTTCCACGGATACCGGTGCGACAGATGCTCACCGCCGCTGCGGCGCTGCTCGTATCGGGCGGCCTACTCGCCGCACATCAGCTGACCGGTCCGACGCTGGCGCCGCAGGCTGAGGCGTGGGCGGCGCGAACGCTGGAGGCGATGTCGCTCGACGATCAGATCGGCCAGCTGATCATGCCGTCGTTCATGTCGACCTACACCAGCAGCGACACAGAGGTCTTCGACGAGCTCGTCGGATTGACGCGCGATCAGCATGTGGGCGGGTTTCTTGTGTTCGGTGGGCGGGAGCCGGCGCCCGACGTGCTGCTCAACCCGACGTACGGGACGGTGACGCTCGGCCAGCCGCTGGCGGCCGCTTCGCTCATCAACCGCTTGCAGCGGGCGGCCCAGGTGCCCCTGTTGGTGTCGAGTGACTTCGAGGCCGGGGTCGGCTTTCGCATCGCCGGCGCGACCCTCTTTCCGCGCGCCATGGCGTTCGGCGCGGCGGGTGACGAGCAGTTGGCGTACGACGCGGCACGAATCACCGCGCTCGAATCACGGGCGATCGGCGTCCATGTGAACTTCGCCCCGGTCGTGGACGTGAATAACAATGCCCGGAATCCGGTGATCAATACGCGCTCGTTCGGCGAGGACCCGGCGGGCGTGGGGCGGCTGGCGGCGGCCTATGTGCGTGGGCTGCGCGCCGGTGGGGTACTCGCGACCGTCAAGCACTTTCCGGGTCACGGCAACACCGACATCGACTCGCACGTCGGGTTGCCGATCATTCCCTACACCCGGGAGCGCCTGCGAGCCGTCGAATGGCCGCCGTTTCGGGACGGGATCGCCGCCGGCGCCGACGGGGTGATGACGGCGCACATCGTGCTGCCGGCGCTCGAGGCCGAAGCGGGCCTTCCGTCGACGCTTAGCCGTGCCGTGATCGGCGGCGTCCTCCGGGGAGAGTTTGGTTTCGACGGGCTGATTTTCACCGACTCGATGCAGATGGGTGCCGTGGCCGACCGCTGGCCGAGCAGGCAGGCGGCGGTCCTGGCGCTGGCGGCAGGCAACGACGTCGTGCTGCATCCGGCCGACGCCGTCGCGGCGTTCGACGGCGTGCGTGATGCGGTCGCGCGCGGAGAGTTGAGCGTGGAACGCATCCGTGAATCCGTTTCGCGCATGCTCCGGGCGAAGGCCAGGTTGGACCTGCATCGATCGAGCCTGGTCGACCTGGCGGAGTTGCCGGCGCGCGTCGGCGGACGCGCGCATGCGGCCGTGGCCGACCGGGTGAGCGAGCGGGCGATGACGCTGCTGTCCGATGCTCGCGGCGACGTGCCCCTCCGGCTGCCACGCGATGCCAAGATCCTGTATCTGTCGGTGCTCGATCGCCCGTCGGGCTGGCGCATTGCATCGCCCAGCCGTACCTTCATCGCGGAGTTGAGCGATCGGTGGCCGAACGTCACGGCTGTCGAGGTGTCGAACCAGACGTCACGACAGGCAATCGATCTTGTGCGCTCGACGGCCGACCGGTACGATGCGGTCATTGCCTCGGTCTTCGTCCGGACGACGCCGCGCGATGGCGGCATGGACCTCGCGGAGCCGATCGTATCGTTGCTCGACCGACTGGCTCGCGTGACCGAGGCGCGCCGCCAACCGTACGTCGCCGTCCTGTTCGGCAGCCCCTACACCGCGCTGGCGCTCGGTTCGGTGCCTGCTGTGCTGCTGACGTATGATTTCTACGACCGGGCCGAGCGCAATGCGGTGCGGGCGCTTGCCGGTGAGACGCCTATTCGTGGACGGCTGCCGGTGGCCTTGCCCGGCATGTTTCCGGCCGGGCACGGACTCGAACGGGCGGTCTTCCAGCCGTGAGGTGGCCGGACCTGGTCAGCGCCGCATGCTATGATTGACGATTGGTGATTCCCGCGCGCGTCCCGCGCTGCGCGGTCCAGTGATTGGCGCCCTTAGCTCAGCTGGATAGAGCGTCTGGCTACGAACCAGGAGGTCGCAGGTTCGAGTCCTGCAGGGCGCGCCAGCCTTTTCAATTACTTACGCGGCCGGTCTTCTCGAGGCTCGAGGAACTGTGCCCAATTCTGTACCCCGTCTCCCCTGATTCGAGGCCGAATTTATTTAGAACGGCCACCGCTGACTGACCTGCCCCCCAGGGTTGTGCCACTGCTTATGAGAGAGCTGGACTCATTTCTGAGCTCCCAAGCGCTGCCGGTATGATCGCGTCCGGGGCCGGTGGGCGGTAGCCCAGCGCACTGTGCGGCCGCACCGTGTTGTACTCCGGGATTTTCATTCTACCTGTCCCGGGTGGCACCGTTATACACCCGACCGCCGCCGCGCGCACGAATTTCTGTTCGTCGCACAATCGTCCAGCTCCAGAGACTGTCACTCAGCCCGCGCTGACGTGCGACCGACTGGAGCCGCTGTTTTCAGGGCATTTCTCAGACACTGGTCCACACGTGCGCCGTTTCTTCGTCGGAGTTCCTCGGGAAGCGGTCGCCCGCTATCCTCCCGGCACGGGCAGCGCCCAGATCCTCCGCAGTATGTCGCCGAACAGCCGACGGGTCAGATGCCCTTCTGCCAGCAGGAGCCAGTAGTCCCTGGCATGCTTCACCAGCCGGCCTCCGGTTTTCACCAGCCGCTGCTGGAGACTCGTGAGCGACCAGCGCGTGACCCGCGGCGGCAGGACCCATCTGCGCCAGAGGTTGCCCAGGTTGTAGGCCAGGACACTCAGTTGCAGGCGCACTTCGTTCGCCCGGAACCGAGGGCACGACAGCCGCGTTCAGTGGGTGGCCTGCTTGCCTTCCTTGATCCATTGCTCCGCCGTGCCGCGCTTGTTGTAGAACCGTACGACCGAGCGGCTCGGGAGGGCCATCTTGGTCACGATGAAGCCGACGCGCGGGAACAGCTCCCCTCGGTGGTGCTCCACCTTGGCGACAATCCGTCTGGGCGTGGTCCAGCTCTTCGCTTGATAGCGGAAACTCTTGTAGCGCACCAAGGGCTTGCGGCTCGGCCGTCCCGGCGGACGAAAGAGGAGGGCTTCGATTTCCAGCTCCACGCTCTTGTTCGCCGGCATGCGGATGACATAGTCCACGTCGCGCGTCTCGAGCGCGTCGTAGATCTCCGGCTTGGCAAACGCCGCGTCCGCGCGGAACGCCACGCGCGTACCCTCCGCCTGCTGCCGGTCAATTTCCGGCACGAGCAGGTCGTCCCAATCGTCGGCGCTATGCACGTTGCCGGGCCGCAGCGGGGCGGCCACGCAGTCGCCGTGCTCGTTGAACAGAAACAGCGGGTGGTAACAGACTGATTCAAAGTGCCCGTTGTACGCGCTCCCTTCCTGCGCCCCATGCACCGGGCTCTCACTCGAATCCATGTCGAGCACAATCCGGCCGGCGCGCGTTGGCATCTCAGCCTGTGCGAGCACCTCCCGGTTCACGGCCATCAGCCCGACGAGCTTCTCCTCTCGGGTCAGCAGCTCAGTCTCGAACCAATGCAGCGGCGAGGTCAGCGCGCCACCGCGGTCCCAGAGCGTTGGCGCCCCGATGAGACGAAACGTCGGGTCCGCCGACACGCGCACCGCATCGTTCAGGTCTTCGTAGCCCGCGAGCCGACTGTAGACCGACTGTCGCAGGAGATCCGCCAGGCTGAACTGGGTGTGCAAGCCCTGTCGGGAGTCGCTCAGGTGCTCGGCGATGAGTGTCGCCAGCCCCAGGCGTTCATCCAACTCGCGCACCAGAAGGAGACCGGCGTCGGAGGTGATGCGCGACCCCTGGAATGCGACCTTCAGAAAGCCATTGAACGTGAACTGAAACGCCTCGTGCTGTCATTCACCCACAGGGTGTCACCCTCCGTGGCGGGGTTCCTTGCGTCGGAGCCCCGGAAATCAAGGCGCGGCGACTGGCCTGCCGATACGGTACCACAGCCAAATCGGAAATCCGGGGTAAGACGCCGGGGAGTCTGGTTCAGTTTCGGCGGCTCAGGAAAAAGGGGTCAGACCCCTTTCTTCAGTTTCCCCGGCAGGTCCACCCGGTGTCCGAACACCGCAACACGCTGATTCCAGGCGGGTTTCCGTGTTAGCATGACGCCATGAGAAGGATTCCCGAGATGATGATCTGGTGCATGGGTGGACGGCGCCGCCGCCTAGCAGCCCGTGGTGAAAGTCCAGCGGCATTCGACCGGCGCTGCATCTCGCCTGGCGGCGTTGCTCCTCGGTCACATACAGCCGGTATGTTCCCTCGTCGCGCCTTGCTCGGGCCGACCTCAGCTTTGGTTCAGCGGGGTCTCGGTGCGTCGCTGGACTTTCACCACGGGCTGCTCGCGGCGCCTGCCTGGGTGTTCCTGGCGATGATGGCCAGCTGCGCGACGCCTCCGGCGCCGGCCTCCCCGGACAGGGCCGGGGACACGAGCTGGGGTGCGGACGTGCACGAGCAGGACACGATTTCTGCGCAGGAGTACGCCTTCCGGTTCCGGTTCGAAGTCGCCGAGGCGTCCATAGGGGATCTCGCCGCGGCGATGGACGTTGGCCGGGTCACGTCGGAGGAGCTCGTCGAGCGGTATCTTGCCCGGATCGAGGCGTTTGACAATCAGGGGCCGGCCCTCAACACGATCATCACGCTGAACCTGGAGGCCGCCGCGACGGCGCGCGCCCTCGACACGGAGCGGCGGGCCACCGGCCCGCGCGGGCCGCTGCACGGCGTGCCGATCCTGATTAAGGACAACTACGACATGGCGGGCTTGCCGACGACGATCGGCTCGATCGCCACGGCGGGTCTGATGCCGCCGGACGATGGGTTCCAGGTGCGCAAGCTTCGCGCGGCGGGCGCCGTCATCCTGGGCAAGACGAATCTCCATGAGTTCGCGAGGGGCATCACGACCGTCAGCTCAGTCGGCGGGCAGACCCTGAACCCGTACGACCCGTCGCGGAATCCCGGTGGGTCGAGCGGCGGCACCGGCGCGGCTGTGGCGGCGAGCTTCGCCGCGGCCGGTATGGGCAGTGACACCTGCGGTTCCATCCGGATCCCGTCGGCGCACAACAGCCTGGTCGGACTCCGTGCGACCGCCGGCCTGTCGAGCCGCGACGGCGTCGTGCCGTTGTCGCATACGCAGGATGTCGCCGGTCCGCTGGCGCGCAGCGTGACCGATCTCGCCCTCATGCTGGACGCGACCGTCGGCACCGATCCGGCAGACCAGGTCACGGCCGACGCCGACCGACACGTGCCCGAGAGCTACACGGCGTCGCTCGACGCGGACGGACTCAGCGGCGCGCGGTTGGGGTTGCTGACGATGCTGGTGAGGCAGGATCCAGAGGACGAACCGGTTGCGAGCGTGATCGACACTGCCGTCGCCGACCTGCGCCGACTCGGCGCCGAGATCGAGGAGGTGGAGATCGACGGGCTCGCCGAGCTGCTCGACAGCTACGTCGTGCTGAGCCAGGAGTTCAAGTTCGACCTCGACGCCTACCTGGCGGCGACACCTGGCGCCCCGGTCAGCTCGCTGGCGCAGGTGCTCGCCGACGGGCTGTATCACCCGTCGGTGCGGGAGCGGCTCGAGCAGTCGAACGCCGTGGAGACGCTCGACACCGACGAATATCGCGAGGCGTTCGGACGACGCGAGACGATCAGGCGCCGGGTGGTGGAGGTACTGGACGCGCTAGTCCTCGATGCCCTGATCTATCCGACGATGCGACGGCAGGCGGCGGTGATCGGTGAGCGGCAGGGTGGCGACAACTGCCGGCTGAGCGCGCATTCAGGGCTGCCGGCGATCACCGTGCCGGCTGGTTTTACCGATGACGACATGCCGGTGGGGCTCGAGATGCTGGGGAGGGCGTTCGCGGAGCCGCGACTCATCGGGCTGGCCTACGCGTTCGAGCAGAGCACCGGTCACCGGCGTCGGCCCGCGTCGACGCCACCGCTGAGTGCGGCCGAGCCGGCGAGTCAGTGACCGACAGGTTCCGCGCGAGAGTGCAGGCTGACCAGCGCCACACTGGCGACGACGAGCGATAACCCGACAAGGGCACGTAGTCCGAGCGGTTCACTCAGTACCAGGGTACCCAGGAAGACCGCGACCGTCGCTTCGCCGCCGACGCTCATGCTCACGAGCGTGACGTCCAGCCGCTTGAGCAGCCAGAACAAACCGAAATTGCATCCGCCGGTCACGACGATGCCGAGATAGGCGGTGCTCGCGACGGCGCGCGTCGTCAGGGCAAATCGCGGGCTTGGCTCGACCACGACCGCCAGCAGCATCAGAAACGCCGCCGCGCCGGTAATCTGGATCGCCGTCAACCAGATCGTCGACGTGTGCCGGCCGTGCCGCCGAACGGTGACGGTGGCGACCGCGCCCGACGCCGCGGCGACGAGCACGGCGACAATCGGCGCCGCCGCCACCGTACTCACCCCCTCGCCAGGATCGACGAGGACGGCCACGCCCAGGAACGCCAGGAGCGTCCCGGCCATCTTGAGCCATGACAACGGCTCATCCCGCAGCAGGAGGTGCGCCGTGACGGCGGCGAACGCCGGAAACGTCGCGAACAGCGTCGCCGTGAGGCCGGAGGAGATCGTCTGCTCCGCCCAGAAGACCAGGGCGTAGGGCAGGCCGAGCTGCGGAATCCCGACCAGCGCCCAGAATCGGATCTCCGACGCCTCGGGCCGGCGGCGCCACGCGGTCAGGACCGCCACCGCGAGAAACACGCTGGCGCCCAGCGTCGCTCGGGCCGCCGAGAAGAGCAGAGGCGACAGGTCCTGGAGCCCGATACGGATCACGACCCAGGTCGTCCCCCAGACGGCAGTCATGGCCAGCCAGACGAGATAGGGCAAGGCGCGGGACGGAGACGACGTCATGTCCGGCCGATTCTATCCACAGCCCACACCCCGCAGCCTAGAAAGCCGAGAGCCGATCCGTCGAAGGTCCGCCAGATGATAGGATGCGGTGCGCGGCCTGTTGATCGTCCGACCATGCACACCATTCAGCCTGCCCGGCTCAAGACATCCGCCTCCGCTCACGAAGTGGCCCCATCGCCAACTGATGCGCCGCCAGCCGTCTCACGGCGCGGTGCGAGCACAATCAGAGGCCGGGCCCTTATCTTCTGGGCGCCCGACGACGGATCGGACGAGCGGCGCAAGCTCGACGCCATCGATACTGACCAGATCACGCCAGCCGCCGACTGCGTTTCGGAGAGTCTCGAGACGCTCGACGAGCGCTGGAAAGTAGGTACCTTCAGACACCTCATGCTGGACTTTCGCGCGCGCGTGCACGCCGGCCAGACCTTCGTGATCGCCGGTGACCGGTTCGCCATCGGCTCGTCCCGTGAGATGAGCCCGGCCGGCCTGAAGGCGATCGCGGAGGAAGTCGGCCTGGAGCTCGTGATCGTCTGCGGCCACAATATGGGCGACATTTTCCGCCGCAACGCGTTCAACCTGGGCTTGCACGTCGTGCAGTGTCCCGACGCGGTGGCGGACGCGGGTGACAACGACGCCCTCGAAGTGTACGTCGTCAGACCAGAGTGGACCAATGAGCGTGTTTTACAAGAGAGACCTTTCGCCGGTTGACCGCTCCACGCGGCGTGTGTAGATTCTCCCGTTTTCGTTGTGCCAGTGTCCTCCGTTTGATCTGGTCGCGTCGCGCGAGGATCACCGGCCGTCGCCCGTGATAGACGTCGGCCGGCGTCACGTTGTCCAGCGCCTCATGCAGCCGTCGATGGTTGTAGTCGTCGACGAACCGCGCGATGGCCCGTTCGAGTTCCCACGGGCTGTAGTATTTCTCGAGTTTCACCACGTTCTTCATCGACCGGTGATACCGCTCGATCTTGCCCTGGGTCATCGGATGATACGGCGCCCCACGCGTGTGTGCGATCTTGTGGGTTTCCAGATACTCCGCCAGCTCCCCCGAGACGTAACACGGCCCGTTGTCGCTCAAGAGCCGCGGCCGATGGACCACCAGGATTCGGTCGAGCCCCGTCTTGGCCCGGGCCAGGTCCAGCGTCTCCATCACGTCGGCGGCTTGCATCGACGTCCGGAGCATCCAGGCGATGATGTAGCGCGCGTAATCATCCAGCACCGTCGACAGGTAGTACCAGCCCCAGCCAACCACCTGCAGATAGGTGAAGTCGGTCTGCCAGAGCTCGTTCGGCCGACGGGTCGGATGCCGGAACGACTTCGCTGCCGACAGCACGATGAAGGCTGGGCTCGGAATCAGGTCATAGGCCTTGAGGATGCGATAGACGCTCGATTCCGACAGAAAATGGCCCTCCCGGTCGGTCAGCTGCCAGGCCAGCTCCCGCGGCGACCGTTCGGGATCCGCCAACGCCGCCTCCACCACGCGCTGCCGCACCCGTGGCGGAATCCGGTTCCAGTAGCGGCGCGCCGCCGAGGGCTTCGACTGGAGTCCCGCTCGCCCCCGTTCGGCGTAGCGGTGATACCAGACGTAGAACGTGGACCGATTCACCTGCAGCTCCCGTAACGTCTGCCGCACGGGCAGGTCGGAGCCCTCAACGAGCCGGATGACCTCGTACTTCTCGGCGGCGGTCCGTCTCACGTACCGACCTCCGAGTCGAAGGCCGTCACGTTTTTTTTCAACAGTCGATTCTCGAGCACCATCTCGGCCACGACCTGCTTGAGCCGGCCGTTCTCTTGGCGCAGGTCGGTGACTTCACTCGACGTCGCTTCGCGGGTCGTATCCCCAACCAGCCGTTTCTTCCCGGCTTCGAGGAACTCCTTGCTCCACCGGTAGTAGAGATTCGGGTTCAGGCCCTCGCGGCGACAGAGCGTCGCTATGCTCTCTTCGCCTCGCAGCCCCTCGAGAACGATCTGGATCTTTTCTTCGGCTGAGAACCGGCGCCGCGTCTTCCGCCGGATGTCTTGCACCACTTTCTCTGCTGACTTCGCCTTGCTCATGAGGACCTCCTCCTCTGGCGGCAAAGTCTCTCTTATTTCTAGGCCTCACGTGGTCCACAATGGTCTGAACCCATGCATCACGGTAGTTGTCACTATATTATGTGATTCTCTTTAGTAGGATGGCTCGCTCCGCGCTCGCGGCCTGTGCGCGGTACCGCCCATAACTGAATCGTGTCGAGGAGTTCGTTCGGTGGCGAAGACGATGTCTTGTGACGTTGGGAGGCCGAACACCCGATCGCGCTTCATGCTGGGCATCGTCGCGCTCGCGATCGTGACCGTCGGGCGAGCCGGTGCGCAGGAGGTCGATCGTGACACCGGCGCAGGTATGACCTTTCCCGGTGCCACGGCAGAGCCGATCACCGGTGCGCCGACCATCGACGGCCAAGTCCTCGACGACCCGGTCTGGACGGCGATCGAGCCGGTCACCGGCTTCACGCAGACCAAGCCGAACGAAGGGCAACCGGCGTCCGAGCGCACCGAGGTCCGGATCGCGTATTCCGCCGACACGCTGTACTTCGGCGTCGTGTGCTACGACGGCAATCCCTCAACGATCATCGTGTCGGACAGCCGGCGCGACTCGCCGCTCAGCGAGACCGATTCGTTCCTAATCATCCTCGACACCTATCTCGACCAGCAGAACGGTTTCGTGTTCGGCACCAATCCTTCCGGCCTCGAGTACGACGGCCAGGTGACGAACGAAGGGCAGGGCACCGGGGGGTTCGTGGGCGGCGGCCGGGGCGGCGGAGGTGGACGCCAGCAGCGCGGCACGGGACGCGGCTTCAACCTCAACTGGGACGGCTCGTGGGAGGTGCGGACCCAGGTGTCCGACATCGGCTGGAGCGCCGAGTTCGCCATTCCGTTCCGGACGCTGCGCTATCCGACCGGTGAGGCGCAGACCTGGGGGCTGAACCTTCAGCGGAACATCCGGCGCCGGAACGAAACGGCGTTCTGGTCGGCGCTGCCGCGCCAGTACCGTCTCTACCGGCTGTCGCTCGCCGGCCAGCTCGCCGGGCTGCAGCTGCCGCCGCAGCGCAACCTGAAAATCATGCCGTATGTGCTCGGCGACGCCGTGTCGAGCGAGTTCAACGGCAACGACGCGCTGCTGGGCGACATCGGTATCGACCTGAAATACAGCCTCACGTCGAGCCTCACGCTCGACGCCACCTACAACACCGACTTCGCGCAGGTCGAGGTGGATGATCAGCAGGTCAACCTGAACCGCTTCAACCTGTTCTTCCCGGAAAAGCGGCCGTTCTTCCTCGAGAACGCCGGCCTGTTCGGCGTCGGGAACACCGGGTCGGCCGAGCTGTTCTTCAGCCGGCGGATCGGCATCGGCCCCAACGGGGAGGTGATTCCTATCGTGGGCGGCGGTCGCCTCTCGGGCCAGGTCGGCGGGAAGCTCAACCTCGGCCTGCTGAGCATGCAGACGCAGGAAGTCGATGGCGTCGCGCCGTCGAACAACTTTACCGTGGCGCGCGTGCGGAAGGACTTGCGCAACCGGTCGAACGTCGGCGCCATCTTCGTCAACCGGCAGGCGACGGGCGACCTGGCGGGGGCGAACGACTACAACCGGACCTACGGCGTCGACGGCCGGTGGGGGATCGGCCAGGACTCGACCCTCAGCGGCTTCGCCGCGAGAACCCAAACCCCGGATCTGAGCGGGCGCGAGCACGCCTACGCCCTGAACTACTCCTACAATTCTGAAGAATGGCAGATTCAGAACGGCTACACGGAGGTCGGCGACAACTTCAATCCAGAAGTCGGCTTCCTGCGCCGCCGGGGTTTCCGGAGCTCGAACGGGCGGCTGCAGCGCACGTTTCGTCTAGGGCCGAGCGCGCCGCTGCGCGTCCTCGAGCTTCGCCCGCACCTGAGCTACAACGTCTTCTGGGACTTCGCCGGGTTCAAGGAGACCCAGGTCGTCCACATCGACAGCCACATCGTGTTCAGGAACGGCGCCCGGATTCAGTCGGGAATGAACCTGACGACCGAGGGCGTCAGCGAGGCGTTCGAGATCTCTCCCGGTGTGGTGGTGCCCGCGGGCACCTACGACCACAAGGAAGCGATTCTCGTCTTCGCCTCGAACCAGGGCGCCCCGTTGAGCGCCCAACTGACGGTGATCGCCGGCGGTTTCTTCGGCGGCGATCGGGCGAGCCTCACACCGTCCGTTCGGTTCCGCATCGGCGATGCGTTCAACACCGAAGTAAGCGTGAGCCGGAACGACATCGACCTACCGTTTGGGGCGTTCGTCACCAACCTCATCCTCTCGCGGACATCCTATTCGTTCACGCCGCGCGTCTTCATCCAGAGCCTGATCCAGTACAACGACCGGGACAACCTCTGGTCGACGAATCTGCGATTCGGTGTGCTTGGACAGGCCAACACCGGATTGTTCCTCGTCTACAACGACACCCGCGGGCTGAACGGCCTGACGCCCGAGGTCGCCGGCCGCAGCTTGACGCTGAAGTACAGCCACCTGTTCGACCTGTTTCGGTAGAGCGCTGGGGTGGCGTCGCTGCTTGCGTCGCCCTGGCGTGATCACGTACCGTCTCCCGACATGGCCGACGCGCCGCGCCGCCCCTGGATCGAGACGCACGACGAGGACGCGCCCGACCTCGACCCGGCGCTGCGCGACCTCTACGGCGCGATGGGCGATCCGCGCGGCCACGTCGACAACATCCTGAAGATCCACAGCCTGCATCCGCGGTCGCTGCGTGTGCATTACGACTTCTACAAGCTGGTGATGTACGGCCGGTCGCCGCTCAGCCGGATCCAGCGGGAAATGATTGCGGTCGTCACGTCGGCCGCCAACCAGTGTCACTATGCAGCGGCTGAATCCGTCATCACGCAGCGGGACTGCGTCAGCTCACACGGAACGACGAACTGGTCGAGCGGCTCGTATCAGACTACCGCGCAGCGGACCTGTCGGCCGCCGACCGGGCGATGCTCGATCACGCGGTCCTGCTGACCCGCGAACCCTGGCGTGTGGCAGAGGCAGACGTGGCCCAGTTGCGCGCGAGCGGCTTCAGCGACCGGGCGATCCTGGACATCAACCTGGTGACCGGCTACTACGCCTTCGTCAATCGCCTAGCTGACGGGTTGGGCGTGCCGCTCGAGGAGTTCTGGGATGCCGAAGCTTCCAACGACGCGTAATCTGTTCGTTCCAGCCATCTGCCTGACGGCGCTCGCTGTGGCGGGCCAAGCTCGCGCGGCGTCGCTGGACCAGGTCGCACAGGACGCCGATGTCGACATCCAGGGTGCCTGGCAGGCTGAGCGCTACATCCTGAAGGACGGCGCCGAGCATCCGGTGGCCGGGTTGATCTTCTTCACGGGGAACGATTGGACCGTCCTGTTCTTCGTCCTCGACGAGTCGGGGAAGGCGCGCCGCGGCTCGGGAGAAGGCGGCAGCTTCACGCTGAGCGGGGACCGGCTGGTGTTCACGCACCGGTACCACCTGTCGGCCGGCGAGGCAATGCCCGGCCTGGCGGCGAGCGAGCTGTGGATGGTGGCGCGCGGGCCGGACGACGACGCGCCGGAGGAGCCGTGTCAGGTCGTGCGCGACGGCGACCGGCTGCGGCTGAACTTTCCGAGCGGGAACATGATGACCTTCACCCGTTCGGCGGATGTACCCTAGCAGCCCGTGGTGAAAGTCTGGCGTGGCACCGAGACCGTCGAAACGCCCGGCCCGCCAGGCGCGAGGAGGGAGCATACCGGGAGCATTTGACCGACGAGCAACGCCGCGGGGCGGGATGCATCGGCGGTCGAATGCAGCGGGATTTTCACCACGGGCTGCTAAGCGACCGGTCGCGGCGCGACAGCTTCTACCGGCTCTTGAAGAACTCCTTCTTGAGCTTGAGCAGTATGGGAATCGAGAAGAGCACCGACACCAGGTTGGGGATGGCCATCAGGCCGTTCAGCGTGTCCGAGACGCTCCAGATGAGCTGCAGCGATCCGGTGGCGCCGAGATAGATGAAGACTAGCCACAGTAGCCGGTAGGGCAGCGCCGCCTTGGCGCCGAACAGATAGACGATGCCGGTCTCACCGTAGTAGCTCCAGCCGATCAGCGTCGAGAACGAGAATAGCAAGAGGCTGCTCGTGACGATGATGTTGCCGAAGACGCCCGGCAGCCCCAGACGGAAAGCCTCGCCCGACAGCGTCGCGCCGGTCATGCCGCTCTGCCAGGAGTCGGTGACCAGGATGGCCAGTCCGGTGACGGTGCAGACCAGGACCGTGTCTACGAAGACCTCGAAGATGCCGTAGAGACCCTGGCGCGCGGGGTGATCGGTCTGCGCCGCCGAGTGGACCATCGGCGCCGAGCCGAGGCCAGCCTCGTTCGAGAACAGGCCGCGTGCGATGCCGAACCGCAGCGCCAGCGCGACGGTCGAGCCGGCGAAGCCGCCGGTCGCCGCGGTGCCCGTGAATGCGCCCTCAAACACCAGGCCGACCGCCGCCGGTATGTCGGCGATGTGCAGCACGATAATGAGTAGGCCGCCACCGAGGTACAGGACGCTCATGAACGGCACGAGCACTTGCGTCACCTCGCCGATCCGCTGGATGCCACCAAGAATGACCGCCGCCGTGACAGCCGCGAGGACGAGGCCGGTAATCATCGGCGAGACGCCGAAGCTGGACTGCAGACTATCGGCCACCGAGTTCGCCTGCACCATGTTGCCGATGCCGAACGCCGCCAGCGAGGTCAGCAGCGCGAAGATCGCGCCCAGCCACGGCAGGCCAAGCCCCTTGCGCAGCGTGTACATCGCGCCGCCACGCATCGTGCCGGTGGTGTCCGGCTCGCGGTAGTGCAGCGCGATGACGATCTCGGCGAACTTGGTGCACATGCCGAGCGCGCCGGAGATCCAGAGCCAGAACAGCGCGCCCGGGCCGCCCAGCGTCAGCGCCGTGGCCACGCCCGCGATGTTGCCGACGCCAACCGTCGAGGCCAGCGCGGTGGACACCGCCTGGAACGGGCTGACGCTGCCGTCGCCTGTGCCACGCTGTGTGAGCTTGCCCAGCACCTCCTTCAGCGCGAAGCCAAGGTAGCGAAACTGGACGGCGCCGGTGAGAATCGTGAGCAGCACGCCGGTGCCCATCAGGAGCACGATCATCGGCGCGCCCCAGACGTAGCCGTTCAGCCAGGTGTTGGATTGTTCGATAGTCTCGAGCATCGTTCGCGGCGTCCTTTCGAGATGGGGAGTATAGCCCGTCTAGCCGAATCGGAGCGACGACTGGTCGCGGGCGATTATCACGGCTCCGCCAAGAGCATTGCCAGCAGCGCCTTCTCGGTGTGCAGGCGGTTTTCGGCCTGGTCGAAGACGACGGAGGCGGCGGAGTCGATCACCTCGTCGGTGACTTCCTCTCCACGGTGGGCGGGCAGGCAGTGTAGGAAGAGCGCGCCGGGCTTCGCGCGTGACATCAGGGCCGCATTCGCCTGATACGGCAGAAAGGCTTGGCGACGCGCCGCCGACTCGTGCTCATGGCCCATCGAGGTCCAGGTGTCGGTGTACACGGCGTCGGCACCGGCCACCGCGGCGTCTGGGTCGGTGAAGCGTTCCACACCCGAGGCGGAATCGGTCAGCGCGGCCACCTCTGTGACCACGCGGTCTGGCAGCGCGTAGTCCTCGGGGGAGGCCACGCGGATTGTCAGGCCGAGCATGGCGCCCGCGTGCGCGAGCGACGTCGCGACGTTGTTGCCGTCGCCGACGAAGGTCAGCGTCTTGCCGGCCAGCGTGCCCCAGCGCTCGCGCAGCGTCATCATGTCGGCCAGCGCCTGGCACGGATGCTCCGCGTCGCTCAGCGCGTTGACGACGTGCAGACGGGTCGTGGCCCGTGCGAACTCCACCAGCCGGCCCTGGGCGAACGTGCGGATGACCGCGGCGGCCACCCAGCGCTCGAGGTTGAGCGCGACGTCGGACAGCGTCTCGCGGCCGCCGAGCGTGGAATCGGCGGGCGGCTCGATGATTTCCCCGCCGAGCTCCCGGACGGCGATTTCGAACGTGGCCAGCGTGCGGAGCGAGGGTTTGTCGAACAGCATCGCGACGTGCCGGCCGGCGAGGGTGCTCGACGTGGGTGCATTTCGCCGGAGCGAGCGTTCCGCCTTGAGCCGGGTGGCGACGTCGAGACAGCGCGTCAAGTCCTCTGGGCTCAGGTCCAGGATTGACAGGAAGTCCTTCTTCATCGCTTCCTCGGCGTGCTCAGGTTCGATACTCCGAGTTGATCCGCACGTACTCAGCGCTGAGGTCGCACGTCCAGACGGTCGCCTCCTGCGCACCGGTGCCGAGGCCGACGTGAATGTCGATCTCCGGTCCGCGCAGGTGCTCCGCGGCGGCGGGCGCGCGTTCGTCGAACGGGCGGCCCTGTTCGAACATTACAACGTCGCCGATGCGCACCGTCACCCTGGCCGGGTCGAAGGCCACGCCCGCTCGCCCGGCGGCAGCCACGAGGCGCCCCCAGTTCGGATCGCTGCCGTGCACTGCCGTCTTGACGAGCAGAGAGTTGGCCAGGGTATGCGCCGCGCGCCGCGCGTCGTCGGCCGTCCCCGCGTCATGCACCCGAATGGCGACGAGCTTCGTCGCGCCTTCACCGCCCCTGACGATGTCGATCGCCAGCCGGCGGGCCACCGCCGTCAACGCCTCGACCAGGTCCGGCAGCCGTGCGTCGTCGATCTCGACGCCGCTGGCGCCGCTGGCCAGCGCGAACACCGTGTCGTTGGTCGAGCACTCGCCGTCGACGGTGATCGCGTTGAACGTGTCGCGTACGGCATCAGCCAGCGCGGGGCGCAGCCGCGGCGCGTCGACGCTGGCGTCGGTCGTCAACACGGCCAGCATCGTGGCCATGTTCGGCTCGATCATGCCGGCACCCTTCGCCATGCCGCCCACCCGGAACGTGCCGCCGGGGGTCAAGATCCGCACCGCCGCTTCCTTCGGCCCCACGTCGGTCGTCATGATGGCGCGTGCAGCGTCCAGGTGCGCCTCCCGCCGCAGCGCCGTCGCGGAGTCCGCGATGCCGCTGGCGATCTTCGCGGCGTCGAGATCGACGCCGATCACGCCGGTCGAGGCAATGAGGATCTCCGAGGCGTCACACCCGAACTGGCGTGCACCGTCCGCCGCCATGGATCGCGCGGCGGCGATACCGGACGCTCCGGTGCAGGCGTTGGCGCACCCGCTGTTGATGATGACCGCCCGCGCCGAGCCACCAGACCGCGCCAGATGCTCCCGCGAGACGATGACCGGGGCGGCCGTCACGAGGTTCGTCGTGAACACGCCGGCGGCCGGTACGGCGCCTCCCCCGTCGATGTCGGCATCTACATGCACAATGGCCAGGTCGAGGGTGGCGTCGCCCGACTTGATTCCGCAGGCGACGCCCGCGGCGCGGAACCCTTCCGGTGCGGTCACGCCACCTGCGATCGTTTCGAGCGTGTTCATCACCTCAGCGCCTCAGGCCCCTGTCGCCCCTGTCGCGGCCGGGCCGAGATCGAGCCGGAGGGCGTATTGCGCGCAATCCCGGAGCCGTTCGCACGCCACACAATCGGCCGCAATCTTCTCCGGCACCCAGAGTCGAGGCAGTATCGAGAACCCCACCCGGACGAACGGCACGGGGTCGCGGGTGAACGCGACCAGCCGGGCGAACTGCCGAGCGCAGGCCCGGTCGATGATGGCGCGCACCAGACCGGTTCCGGTGCCGGCGCCGCGAAACGCCGCTTCGACCACCAGCGAGCGCACCTCGACGGTCCAGGTGCCGAGCGGCGCCAGTTCGCCGCAGCCGACGATTGCCGGTCCGTCGTGCGCCACGAAGAACCGGGTGGCGTGCGCCTGGAGCTCCGCCAGTGAACGCGACAGCAGGTGCCCCTCGACACGATGGTCGGCGATGAGCTCGTGCATGCGCGACGCGTCGTCGACCGTGGCAGCGCGGATGGCCGGCGCCGGCGCGACCGCCCGCGCGCGTCCAGTCGAATGCGTGCCGAGCACGGCGCCTGGCGTCGATGCGTCCAGCGTGGCAATCATGACGCGCTGCCTGCCGCAACATCGGCGAAGGCGGCCTCGAGCGTGTCGAGGGCGGCGCCGAGCTCCGCTTCGGTGATGGTGAGCGGCGGCAGGAGCCGGATGATATTGCCGGCCGTTCGATTGACGAGGAGGTGACGGCCCAGTGCGGCCTCTACGATCGCGGCGGCATCGCCGTCGACCTCGAGTCCCCAGATGACGCCCTCCCCGCGGACGTCCACGATGGTTGGATGGCGGTCCGCCAGCGCGCGTAACCGTGAGGCGGCAAATGCGCCGACGGCGCGCACGTGGCCGATCAGATCGCGGTCGATGAGCTCCTCGAGAAACACCAGTGCCGCGCGGCACGCCAACAGGTTGCCGCCGTACGTGCTGCCGTGGTCGCCGTAGGCGACCGCGGCGGCGACCCGCTCGCCGACCAGCGCCGCGCCGACCGGCACGCCGCCACCCAGCGCCTTGCCGACCGACACGAGATCCGGCTGGAGTTCCAGCGCCTGGTAGTAGAACGGCCGGCCCGTCCGGCCGAGCCCACACTGCACCTCATCGGCGATCAGGAGCGCGCCGGTCTTCGCACAGGCGTCGCCGATCGCCGTCGCGGTGTCGGCCGCCAGCGGGTGAACCCCGCCCTCGCCCTGCAGGGGCTCGACGATGATCGCCTGGGTCACGCTCGACACCGCCGCGGCGATCGCGCCGGCATCCGGAGGCACGAATCGGATGCCGGGCACCAGCGGCTGGAACGGCGTCCGGTAGTGCTCGACCCAGGTGGCCGACAGCGCGCCGAACGTCCGCCCGTGGAACGATCGCTCGAGCGCGACGATCTCGGTCCGTGCCACGTCGCCCTGGGTGTGCCAGTACCGGCGAGCGAACTTCAGGCAGGCTTCCACCGCTTCACTGCCGCTGTTGCAAAAGAAAGCCCGCGGCAGCCCGGACAGCGCCGCGAGACGCTCGGCCAGCCGGCCTTGCAGCGAATGGAAGTAGAGATTCGACGAGTGGAGCAGCGTCGCCGCCTGGTCGGCGATCGCCGCCGCCAGACCGGCGTGGGCGTGGCCCAGGGATGCCACGCCGATGCCGGAGACCAGATCGATGTAGTCCTGTCCGGCCTCGTCATACAGGTGAATCCCTCGGCCGCGGGACAGCACGATCGGGACCCGCTTGTAGGTCTGGAGGACGTGTGCGGCCTCGATGTCCACTACCCGTGTCGTCGTCACGATTCGGACTCCCAGCCGGACGGGCCGGTCGCCTCGACCATCGTTCCGCTCAGGACGTCGAGGTCGGCGCCCTGCCGGCCATCGGCGATGATGACGCTGGCGACGCCGCCCCGGCGGGCCATGCGACAGGCCTCGAGCTTCGCCACCATGCCCGCGCTGGCGCCGCCGGCCCGCACCAGGGCGTCGATGGCGCTGTCGTCGAGCGTCGCGATCGTCCGTCCCGCATCGTCGAGAACGCCCCCCGTGGCGCCCGCGATGATCAAACGGCCCGCCTGGATGTTCACCGCCAGCTGGGCCGCGAGCGTGTCGGCATTTACGTTCAGCAACTGGCCGTCGTTGGTTATGCCGATGCAGGCGACGATCGGCGTGTAGCCGGCGCGGCGCAGGTGGTCGAGCAGACGCGGCGCCTCGGAGGCGATCGGCTGGCCGACCAGGCCGAGATCGACGAGGCGGCCGTCGGTGGCTCGATAGGACGGCGCCAGCCGGCACAAGCCGATCCGGTCGTCGGCGCCGGTCAACCCGACCGCGCTGGCGCCCGCTCGCGTGACCGCCGCGACGAGCCGCGTGTTCACGCGCCCGGCCAGCACGCCCACCACGACATCCAGGGTCGCGGCGTTGGTGATCCGCAGCCCATCGACGGCCTGCTTGTCGAGGCCGGCGCTGGCGAGCTCCGTGTCGATCTCGCGGCCGCCGCCATGTACGACGACGACGGGCTGCCGCGCTGCGGCGTGGGCGATCATCGCGCCGATGCGGTCGATCGCGTCGGTGCCGTCGACGAGCTCACCGCCGAGCTTCAGGACGACGAGCCCCGTGTGATGGGCGGCAGAGTGGGACATGCGGTTTCGTCCTTACGACAGTCCGTCGCGCTCGTCCAGACCGAACGCCAGGTTGAAGATCTGGACGGCCTGTCCCGCCGCGCCCTTGACGAGGTTGTCCAGACAGGCGACGACGACCAGCCGTCCATCCTCGTGCACCGACCATCCGATGTCGCAGAAATTCGTGTAGACGACATCCTTGATTTCCGGCAGCGCGGTACCCCGCAGACGCACGAACGGCGCAGCCGTGTAAGCGCGCGTTAGCGCAGCCTCCACGTCGTCGGCGCCGGCCGCTGGGCGCAGCCGCGCGTAGACCGTCTCGAGGATGCCCCGGTCCAGCGGCACCAGATGCGGTACGAACGTCACCGGCGTACCGATCTCCTGTTCGATCTCGGCCGCATGCCGGTGGGTGAAGACGTCATAGGCCGCGACGTTGCCATGACACTCGGAGAAGTGCGTCCGCTCGCTCGGCGTCTTGCCGGCGCCGGAGATTCCTGACTTGGCGTCCACGATCAGGTCGCCTGTGACGAGCCCGGCCTCGACCAGCGGGCGCAGGGCGAGGACGGCGGCAGTCGGATAGCAGCCCGGGCAGGCGACCAGCCTAGCCCCGGGCAGAGCGTTCCGATGGTGCTCGGGCAGGCCGTAGACGGCCGTGGCGGCCACGTCGGACGGTGCCGCCGGGTACCAACGCGACCGCAGCGCCGGGTCGCTGAGGCGAAACGTGCCCGACAGATCGAAGACACGCACGCCGCCCTCCAGCAGCGGCGACACGACCTCTGCGGTCACGGGATCCGGCAGGGCGAGAAAGACCGCGTCGGTTTCCTGCATGAGGCGCTCCACCGACAGCGGGGTCACCTCGCCGTCCCAAACGCCGCGCAGCCTAGGCAGGGCCGTCGGGCCCGTTCTGGAGGACATCGCCACGGAGAGTAGCGCGCGCGGGTGGCGAGCCAATCGCGCCACGAGCTCCTGACCCGCATAGCCGGTCGCGCCGGCCACGCCCACCCGGATGCTTTGTATATTCATGCGAGCCATGTATATTTATACGAACGGAGGGATATTTATACCAGATCCGCTGCGAGATAGCGACTGGAATCGACGCGTTTTCTGGGACAATCATGAAGCAGTTCCGGCAGGCGGCCATCATCGAGCTCGTGACCCGCGAGGCGATTCCCAGTCAGGAGCGCCTGCGTCAGCGGCTCAAGCGGCAGGGATTCGACGCGACCCAGGCGACGCTGTCGCGCGACATCAAGGAACTGGGCCTGGTGAAGCGTGCGGTGGACGGCGGCTATCAGCAGGCCGACCCACTGTTGGCCCGCGCGGTCGATTTCAGGGTCGACGCCCAGCGCGCCGTGGCTGACTACCTGAAGCGCGTCGAGCGCGTGGAGCAGCTGATCATCCTGAAGACCGACCCGGGTGAAGCGCAGCTGCTCGCGCTGGCGATCGACCAGGCCGCCTACGACGACGTCGTTGGCACCATCGGGGGAGACGACACCATTCTCGTGATCGCCCGCCATCGACGAGCGGCCACCACCATGGCCAAGCAATTCGAAACCTGGGCCAGAGCCCGCAGGGCACGAGTGGAGACGTGAAGGAGACAGAGTGATGGAACGGATCGTACTCGCGTATTCGGGCGGACTGGACACGTCGGTCGCCATCCCGTGGCTGGCCGAGCGCTTCGAGGCGGAGGTGATCGCCGTGACGCTCGACATGGGGCAGGGGAAGGAGCTCGACGACGTCAAGGAACGCGCGCTGGCCGTGGGAGCGCTCCGCGCACACGTGCTCGACGTGCGCGAGGAGTTCGTCCGCGAGTATGTGTTGCCGGCGTTGCAGGCGAGCGCGCTCTACGAGGGGCGGTATCCGATGGCCACCTCGCTGGGCCGGCCGCTCATCGCGAAGCGGCTCGTCGAGATTGCCGAGATGGAGGGGGCGAGCGCCATCGCCCACGGGTGCACGGGCAAGGGGAACGACCAGGTGCGGATAGACGTGTCGGCACGTGCGCTGAATCCGGCCATTCGGGTCGTCGCGCCGGCCCGGATGTGGGGAATGAGTCGCCCGGATGAGATCGCCTATGCGCAGGAGCGCAGCATTCCGGTGCCCGTGACGGTGGACAACCCGTACAGCACGGACTCGAACCTGTGGGGGAGGTCGATCGAGTGCGGCGTGCTCGAGGATCCCTGGACCGAGCCACCCGAGGACATCTACACCCTGACGCAAGAGCTGGCGAAGTGTCCCGAGACGCCCGCCTACGTCGAGATTCGATTCGCCGACGGCGTGCCGGCCGAGGTGAACGGCGTCGCGATGCCGCTGGTCGAGCTCATTCACAGTGTCGAGACGATCGCCGGATCGCACGGCGTCGGCCGGATCGACATGGTCGAGAACCGGCTCGTGGGCATCAAGTCGCGGGAGATCTACGAAGCGCCGGCCGCGGTCGTGCTCCACATGGCACACCGCGAATTGGAGATGATGGTCATTCCGCGCGATCTGGAGCGTGTGAAGCGGGATCTTTCCGGGATCTACGCCGACCTGGTCTATGACGGCCTGTGGTTCACGCCGACGCGGGAGGCGATCGACGCGTTCGTGGCCTCCATCCAGCCGAGAGTGACCGGGACGGTTCGCCTCAAACTGTTTAAAGGCCACTGTCACGTCGTGGGTCGCCAGTCACCCTACGCGCTCTACGAGCATGCGCTCGCCACCTACGATGCCGACGATCAGTTCGATCACAGCGCGGCCGAGGGGTTCATCAAGATCTTCGGCCTGCCGGTGGAGATCGCCGCCCGGAAGGCGCCAGGCGGGCCCGAGTCGGGACCAGTGTCATGAGCGACCACCCGTGGTCCGGTCGATTCGCCGGGGCGCCGGACGCCGACGTCTTCGGCTTTCAGTCGTCGTTCAGTTTCGACCGGCGCCTCTTCGAGGACGACGTCCGGGGCAGCCTGGCCTGGACCGAGGCGTTGGTGCCGGCCGGGGTGCTGAGCGCCGACGAAGCGGCTGCGGTGTCGGCCGCGCTGCGAGAGATCCTTAATACCGGCCGTCGCGATCCGGCGTTCGTGTCCGGTCCCGACGAGGACGTCCACGCCTTCGTGGAGCGTCAACTCGTGGACCGCGTCGGCGAGGCCGGCAAGCGGCTGCACACCGGCCGCTCGCGCAACGATCAGGTGTCGCTCGACCTCCGTCTGTACGTGAGGCGGCGCGCGCGGGTGGTGCAGCGGGCGATTCTCGACTTGACGGCGGCGTTTGTAGATCAGGCGACGTTAGCCGGGACGACGCTGATGCCGGCCTATACGCACCTCCGACGTGCGCAGCCGATCGCCGTCGCCCATTTCTTCCTGGCGCACGGCGAGGCGCTCCGCCGCGACCACGGGCGACTGGAATGGGTACGGGACGAAGCGGACGCGATGCCGCTCGGCTCCGGCGCAATCGCGGGATCGAGTTACGACATCGACACCGCCGCGCTTGCGGCCAGCCTGGGGTTCTCGCGTGTCGTCGCCAATAGCCTCGATGCCACGTCCGACCGGGATTTCGTCGCGGGCTTCCTCCACGCCTGCGCGCTGCTCATGGTGCACCTCAGCCGGGTCGCCGAGGATCTGATCATCTTCACCAGCGAGGAATTCGGCTTCTTCGAGCTGGCCGACACCGTGACCACCGGCAGCAGCCTGATGCCGCAGAAAAAGAACCCGGATCCGCTGGAGCTCGTGCGTGGGAAGGCGGGCCGCGCCATCGGCCGTCTGACTGGCTGGCTCGCCAGCATGAAAGGCCTGCCGAGCGGGTACAACAAGGATCTGCAGGAAGACAAGGACGCGCTGTTCGACGCCGAGGACACAGCGTTGGCATCGACGTTGGCCACGGCCGCCGTCGTGCGAGCCCTGTCGCTGACCGCGTCGCGCACCGAGCCGGCGGCGTCCGGGATGCTCCTCGCGACCGAGGTAGCCGACTACCTGGTGGGGAGGGGCATGGCGTTTCGCGAGGCGCATGCGCTGGTTGGCGGCATGGTTCGTGACCTGATGGCCACGCAGCGGGACTTCGAGTCGTTGACCGTCGTGGAGTGGCAGACCTTCAGTGAGCGCTTCCAGGCCGACGTCGTGGAGCGGGTCTCGCCCCGGGCAGCGGTCACCGCGCGCCGCACGCCGCAATCGACCAATCCGGACGCCGTGGCCGCCGCGCTCGCCGGGATGTCAGCCTGGCTGGAGCGGGCCCGGGCGGCATCCGGGTCGGCAGACTGAGTGGCGGTCTGCCGGACTCGCCTCTGTCGGAACTGGTTGCATTGCCGTGACTTTCTCTGCTAGACTCAGTCTACCTGCCAGCGTTCCTTTTGAAGTCTTTGACGGACGTCCTTTCGGTTAGGGTTTGATGGAACAACGCCGGCTCCGGCTGGGTGACAACGTGGACGACTACTGTCCGCGTGAGCGCCGTGCCACCACGCATGCCATCGTCGCCATGGTGGGGGACGAGGTGAAACAAACGCGGTGCACAGCCTGTGATGCCGAACATGAGTACAAAGCGGCCAAGGCACCCCCCAAGCGCCGGCCCAAGGTGATGACGGCCGCGGCGCTCGGCGCGCCGGCGGCGCCGGCGCGAGCCGTCCGCCCAGCCGATTCCACGCCGACCGATTCGATCGTGCCGGATCCGACCGTGGCGGACCCGCCGACGGCTGACCAGGCGCTCGCGGCCGGTGCGGAGCCAGACGAAGGTCCGGTGCGCCGCCCGTTGATCCGAGCGACATTACCTCGGCTCGAGGGGCAGGTGTTGGAGCGTCGAATGCCGGAGTTCACGATTCGCCAGTCCGAAGGACGCAATGGCAACGCCCGCGAGGGCAATAGCGGCGGCTACTCCGGCAAGCGGTTGGCGAGCGGCCGGGGGGCGGGCAACGGCGGATTCCAGAAGCGCTCGCGGGACCAGGAACGGTCGCAAACTGGTTCTGGATCGGGCGACCACCGTCGAGGCCGATCCTCCGACCGTGGGCGGTCTCGCTCCCGGTCGGGTCGTCGCGGCAAGAAGCCGTCCTAGCAGCTAGCTGCAATCCGCCCCCATCCGCGCCGTCATTGGCGACTCGTCACCACGCACACTGTCGGGCATGTGTTCCGAGGGACGTCAACGATGATTGACTTTTCAGGCAAGCAGGGCCTGGTCGTGGGTGTGGCCAATAAACGGTCGATCGCCTGGGCCATTGCGCAAGCGGCCGATCGCGCGGGCGCACGCCTCGCGCTGACCTACGTCAATGAGCGGCTCGAACGCAACGTCCGCAATCTTGCGGCAACCTTGAATCAGCCGGCGGTCGTGCTGCCTTGTGACGTGGCGCAGGACGAGCAGGTCGACGCCGTCGCGGCCGGTCTCGAGCGCGAGTTCGGCGGTCTGGACTTCTTGGTGCACGGCGCGGCGTTCGCACCTCGCGCAGCGATTTCGGAGCCGTTCGTCGAGACGGCCCGTCAGGACTTCCAGGTGGCGCTCGACATCAGCGTCTATTCGTTGATTGCGCTGACTCGGGCCGCGGCGCCGCTCATGGCGGCGCGCGGCGGCGGCTGCGTCCTCACGCTGACCTATCTCGGCAGCCAGCGTGTTTTTCCGAATTACAACGTGATGGGCGTGGCGAAGGCGGCGCTGGAGGCATCTGTCCGGTATCTGGCCAGCGACCTCGGGCCACGTCAGATCCGCGTCAACGCCATCTCGGCCGGTCCGATCAAGACGCTGGCGGCCGCCGGAATTTCCGGCTTCTCCAACATCCTGTCGGTCTACCGCGACCGCGCGCCGCTTCGGCGGAACATCGATGCCGCCGAAGTGGCGGACACCGCGCTGTTCCTGCTGAGCGAGGCGGGCCGCGCCGTGACGGGCGAGGTGCTTTTCGCCGATGCCGGCTATCACGCCATGGGGCTCTAGTGTCCTGTCCCAGTGATTCGCGGCATATATCCCGGAGTGCGGCGCCCGGCTGACAAGGCGCGACGAGGGAGCACATCGGGAATGTGTGACCGAGGAGCAACGCAGGTAGCCGGGAAGCCCCGCTCGGAAGATATGTTGCGAATCACTGGGACAGGACACTAGATGCGTCAAGACGTGGCTCGCCTGCGATTGGCGCCGAGGGCATTGATACTGGCGGTGTTGGCGCTCGCCGCCTGTGGGACTACCATCGACACCACGTTCGACGACGCGGCGATCACGGCTCGAGTCCGCAGGGCACTCCTGAACGATCCGATCGTTTGGGGGTTGCGCGTGACCGTCGAGACGCGCGCGCGGGTCGTGACCTTGACGGCGATGTCCGCAGCGCAGCCCAGGCGTCACATGCGGCTGCCGTGGCGCGCACCGTGGCCGGCGTCGCGGAGATCGATTCACGGCTTCGGGTCGTCGCGCCAGTCGTGCGGCGGGCCGTCGGGCTGATACACGCGCCTTGACACCCACACTGCGTCGCGTGCGCGGCGTCGTCCTCCGGCTGACATTCGATCGACGGGTCGCCGTGCTCGTCGGCGTTGCGCTGGTCCTGCCCGCGGTCGCGCTGGCGACAGGGGACTACCCGTGGGAAACCTGGGTGTCCGACGGCTGTGGCCTCGTTGCTGGTGCGACGGGCGTGGCCGTGTTGGTGGTCGGTCTCGGTGAGCGCCGTCCCGACTGGGTCGACACGGACGATCTCGACCAGTCAAGTTCCTGAGCGGGCGGCTGGGGTTATTAGAGACCCGAGACGGCGCTGTCGGTCGTGACCTCCGGCCCGCCCGCCGCGGGCCGGGTGCCGCCCTTCGGGGAGCTGCCAGTCCGCGTTCGTTTCCGCTCGTCCTTGTCCTGATACATGCGGTTGTCGGCCACGGCCATCAGCGCCTCGTACGATTCTCCGTCGTTCGGAAACACCGCCTTCCCGATGCTCATGCCTAGCGCGAGGCGCTTGCCGGGACGGGCTTCGAACTCCAGAGCCCAGACCACCTGCTGCAACTCGGTCCGCTTGGCTTCTGCTTCCTCGACCGTGGCTCGTGCGGGCGGGCGTGGAGGAAGCGAAGCAGGCCAGCCCGCAGCGGTGACTGCACCAGCGTTGCAAAGCGCGAGTCGACCGCCGAGGGCTCGGTGCGCTTGCTGGGTGAGCTCATCAGATTTTCACCACGGGCTGTTAGGCGAACCCTGCCAGGGTCGGTTGCGACTCCGGTAACTCGCCAAAACTGTACCGATTTTGAACATTTTGGCACACATTGCAAGGCACATCTGGGCCGATCGGCCCGATCGGGGGGGTATTGACACCCGTGGTGAGAGTCCCGCGTTGAACTAAGGCCCCTCTTAAACCGACATCACCGACCGCGACATCGCTGCATACCAGGACCCCTGGAATGCGACTTTCAGAAAGCCATTGAACGTGAACTGAAACGCCTCGTGCTGTCATTCACCCACAGGGTGTCACCCTCCGTGGCGGGGTTCCTTGCGTCGGAGCCCCGGAAATCAAGGCGCGGCGACTGGTCTGCCGATACGGTACCACAGCCAAATCGGAAATCCGGGATAAGGTTAAACCAAAGCCGCGCCCGCCCCGCCAGGCGCGAGGGGGGAGAATACCGGGAGTATTTGACCCATCGTGGACAACGCCCAGCGCCGCCCATGGCGGGATGCATCGGCGGTCGAATGCAGCGAGACTTTCACCACGGGCTGTTAGACCGGCTTGATGCCCTCGACGAAGGCCAGGCCGTTACGTTCGGCCAGGCAGCGGACCGCCTTGAAGCCCTCGGCCTCGAGCGCGCGCTGGGCGCCGCCGGAGGCCTTGTAGTGCTCGTCCACCTGCGGGCTGCCGAGCAGCGCTCCCAGCCCCCCCCGGGGCACGCGCTCGATCACCATGCCGCGTCCACCCGGTCGCAACACGGTCAGTGCCTGCTGCAGACAGCGCACCCGGCGCTGCGGTGACAGCCGGCCGATCAGATCCCACAGCACGACGACGTCGAACGAGTCTGGTTCGTAGGGCAGCGTGTCGTACGACGCCTGCTCGACCTCGACCAGCACGCCTTCCTTGGTGGCGGCCTTGCGCCCGTGATCGCATCCTTCGGCCGCCTCGTCGACGGCGCAGGCCCGGCCCGAGAGACCGACCTTCGCGGCGATGGCGGCGCACATCTTGCCATTGCCGCAACGAATCTGGAGGAATCGCTCGCCCATCTTCAGGCCGGCCATCGACACTTCGAGTGCGTGGGGACCCTGGCCCGGGCGGAAGAACCTCATGGGAAGCCTCATGATATAGTCTGGCGCCGTGAAAGATTCCATCGAAATCATACCCGCACAAGGCAGGTTGGGAGTGTTGTTGGTCGGCCTCGGCGCCGTCAGCACGACGCTCATCGCTGGTGTGCACGCCGTTCGTCGAGGGCTGGCCGCCCCCATCGGGTCGCTGACGCAGATGGGGACGGTCCGTCTCGGTAAGCGGACCGCCGGCCGGTCGCCACTCGTCAAGGATTTCGTGCCGCTGGCCTCGCTCGACGACATGGTTTTCGGCGCGTGGGACATTTTCGAGGACGACTGCTACGAGGCGGCGCGGACCGCCGGCGTCATTGCAAGCGATCTGCTCGACCAGCTCAAGGACGAGCTCTCCACGATCAAGCCGTGGCCGGCCGTATTCGACCGCCGATACGTCAAGCGACTCGACGGCCCGAACGTAAAGAAGGGGGCGACGAAGCGTGACCTGGCCGAGCAGGTACGAGCGGACATTCACGCGTTCAAGGCCGCGAAGGGTGTCGACCGGCTCGTCATGGTCTGGTGCGGCAGCACCGAAGTGTTCATGATCGAGAACGACGCGCACGCGTCGCTGGACGCGTTCGAGCGCGCGCTCAACGAGAGCGATCCGTTAGTGCCGTCCAGCATGATCTACGCCTACGCGGCGCTCAAGGAAGGCATTCCGTTCGCGAATGCGGCGCCGAACCTCACTGTCGACACGCCGGCCATGCTCGAACTGGCTGCCCAGACCGGATCGCCGCTCACGGGCAAGGACCTCAAGACGGGCCAGACCCTCATGAAGACGATTATCGCGCCGGGATTGAAGGCGCGGCTGCTCGGCGTGGCGGGGTGGTACTCGACGAACATCCTGGGCAACCGCGACGGTGAGGTGCTGGACGATCCCGAGTCGTTCAAGACCAAGGAAGAGAGCAAGAAATCGGTCCTCGAGTACATCTTGCAGCCCGATCTGTACCCGACGCTCTACAAGGATCTGTGTCACGTTGTGCGGATCAATTACTATCCGCCGCGCGGCGACAATAAGGAGGGCTGGGACAACATCGACCTGTTCGGCTGGCTCGGCTACCCGATGCAGCTCAAGATCAACTTCTTGTGCCGTGACAGCGTGCTGGCCGCGCCGATCGTCCTCGACGTGGCGCTGTTCCTCGATCTGGCGAAGCGCGCCAGCATGAACGGCATACAGGAGTGGCTTTCATTCTACTTCAAGAGTCCGATGCACGCCGCTGGGTTGTATCCGGAGCATGACCTGTTCATCCAGTTGATGAAGCTCAAGAACACGCTGCGGTACCTCCGCGGCGAGGAACTCATCACGCACCTGGGCCTAGAGTACTACGACTGAGCGCGGGTCCGGCCGTCCGCGCGACGGCCGTTACATTTACAATGAACTCGAGCAAGCTCCAGCCGGCGCTGCTCGGCGGCACGTTTCTCGGGATCTTGTCGGCCCTGCCGATCGTCTCCGCGGCCAACCTGTGCTGCTGCCTCTGGGTCGTCGCAGGCGGCGTCCTGGCGGCCTATCTGCTGCAGCAGGGGCAGTCGGCGCCGATCACGCTGGGCGACGGCGCGGCGGTTGGGTTCTGGGCGGGGGTGGTCGGTGCGTTCATCTACGTCGTGGCCGCCATTCCGATGCAACTTGTGCTGGCGCCGTTGCAGCGGCGGATGACCGAGCAGGTGCTGGACCGCGTGCGTGACATCCCGCCCGAGCTGAGGGATTTGCTGCAGGACGTCGATGTTGGAGCGGTGGGGCTGGCGGTCGGTTTCGTCATCATGTTGATCGTCGGCGTGGTCTTTGCGACGATGGGTGGTGCCTTGGGCGCGGCGCTCTTCGCGAAGGGGGCGCAGGTCGAGCCGCCGACACCGTCGACCGTGCCGCCGTCGGCGTAGCGAGCAGCCCGTCGTGGATGCCTAGCCGGAGCTGTCACACGAGGACCCATGACCAAGACTCCCGATCCTGCTCGGCAGGAAATCGACGTGTTGCTTGAGGAGCGCCGCACGTTCCCGCCATCCGACGCCTTCCGTGACGCCGCGAACGTAGCCGATCCCGATGTCTACGACCGGGCCGCGAACGACCCCGAGGCCTTCTGGGAGCGCTTCGCCCGCGAGCTCGACTGGATCGAGCCGTGGACGACGGTGCTCGAGTGGGCGCCGCCGCATACCAAATGGTTTATTGGCGGCAAGATCAACGCCAGCGTCAACTGCGTCGACCGCCACGTGCGCACCGCCCGGCGCAACAAGGCGGCGCTTATCTGGGAAGGGGAACCAGGCGATCGTCGGACGCTGACGTACTTCGATCTCTACCGCGAGGTCAACGCGTTCGCGGGCGTCCTGCAGTCGCTCGGCGTGCGGCGCGGCGACCGGGTGGTGCTCTACATGCCGCTCGTGCCGGAGCTGGCGATCGCCATGCTGTCCTGCGCTCGGATCGGCGCCGTGCACTGCGTTGTTTTCGGCGGCTTCAGCGCCGAGTCGCTGCGCGACCGGATCAACGACGCGGAAGCCTGCGTGCTGGTGACCGCCGACGGTGGCTACCGGCGCGGCCAGGTCGTGCCGCTCAAGCAGATGGCGGACGACGCGGTGCGCGAGACGCCGTCGATCAAGCACGTCGTTGTCGTCCGCCGGCAGGCGCACGATCCGCTGCCAGTGACGATGCAGCCCGACCGCGACCACTGGTATCACGCGCTGATGGCGAAGGCGCCGCTGACCTGCGAGCCGGAGGCGATGGACGCGGAGGACATGCTCTACATCCTCTATACCTCCGGGACGACCGGGAAGCCGAAGGGGATTGTCCACACGACCGGTGGGTACCTGGTCGGCACCTACGCGACGACGAAGTGGGTCTTCGACCTCAAGGAGGATGACGTCTACTGGTGCACGGCCGACATCGGGTGGGTGACCGGTCACAGCTACCTAGTCTATGGGCCGCTCGCCAACGGCGCGACCGCCGTCATGTACGAGGGCGCGCCGGACTGGCCCGCGCGCGACCGCATGTGGGAGATCGTCGAGCGATACGGCGTCACCATTTTCTACACTGCGCCGACCGCGATCCGCGCGTTCATGAAGTGGGGATACGCGTGGCCAGCGAAGCGGGATCTATCGAGCCTGCGACTCCTGGGGTCGGTGGGCGAGCCGATCAACCCGGAAGCCTGGATGTGGTACCATGAGCACGTCGGCCGGCAGCGCTGTCCGATTGTGGATACCTGGTGGCAGACCGAAACCGGTGCCATCCTCATCACCCCGCTCCCGGGACTCACGACGCTCAAGCCGGGCTCGGCCTCACGGCCGTTTCCCGGCATCGCGGCGGAGATCCGGACGGCGGATGGCCAGGCGGTGGCCCGAGGCGGCGGGTTGCTCGCCATTGTCAAGCCGTGGCCCTCGATGCTGCGGGGGATCTACGGCGACCCGGATCGGTTCGCCACGCAGTACTGGAGCCAGTGGACCGACGACGTGTACTTCACCGGCGACGGCGCCAAGCTCGATGCCGACGGCTACTTCTGGCTGCTCGGCCGGGTGGACGACGTCCTCAACGTTGCCGGCCACCGGCTTGGCACGATGGAGGTGGAGAGCGCCCTGGTCGATCACCCGGACGTTGCCGAGGCAGCGGTCGTCGGGCGGACCCACGAGATCAAGGGGCAGGCGGTGGCCGCGTTTGTGACCGTCCATGAAGGGGTGTCCACCTCCGACGAGCTGGTCACGCAGCTCAAGGCGCACGTCGTGAAGAAGATCGGCGCGATCGCCCGGCCCGACGTGATCCTGTTCGCCGCCGACCTGCCCAAGACCCGGTCCGGCAAGATCATGCGGCGGCTCCTGCGCGACATCGCCGGCGGCAAGGCGCTCGGCGACACGACGACGCTCGCCGATCCGGCCGTCGTGGCCAAGCTCAAGGACGAGTACGCGGACGAAGAGGGGTAGGGGCTATTCGAAAAACCGCCCTCGCGTGTCCGGCCAATTATCTGTAGCGCAGGCCTTGCCACCTCACGCAGAATCAAGCCATGCGTGGCCCCCGAGTCAGCGAGCGGGGAAGCCTGCGTGGGCAAGCCGGAGGCGGAGCCCTTGGTTGATGGTGTCATCTGCGGTCGTCGCAGCCCGGCCCCTCGACTGACGCTCGGGGGCCACGCTTCGGTTGACTCATTGGCGAAGTGGCAAGGGCTGCGCCACAGTCACAACCGTGATCGCCGGTCCTGTGGAGCCCACAGCCCGTCAGATCGCCGCCCAGTGGCCCGGCGCGAGTTCACGGAGCGGTGCGTTCCGGTCGAACTGCTCCGGGTCCACAGGGATTCGCGTTCGCTGTGCGTCCGGGTCGGGCACGGGGATCGCCGAAAGCAGCGCCTGGGTGTACGGGTGACGTGGGTTGTCGAAGAGGGCAGCGGCCGGCGCTTGCTCGACGATCTTGCCCAGGTACATCACCGCCACGTGATCGCAGGTGTGCTGTACGAGGCGCAGGTCGTGCGTCACGAAGAGATACGTGAGCTTGATCTGCGCCTGTAGCTCCGTCAGCCGGTTGATCACCTGCGCCTGGATCGAGACGTCGAGCGCGGAGACCGGCTCGTCGGCGATGATGAGCGACGGGTTGAGCGCCAGCGCACGCGCCAGGCCGATCCGCTGGCGCTGGCCGCCGCTGAACTCATGCGGATACCTGGCGAGGTGGGCCGTCGAGGCCGACCAGCTCGAACAGTTCGGCGACCCGCGCGCGTCGCTCCAGGTGGGCGCCGATTTTGTGAATGATGAACGGCTCCTCGACGATGTCGCCGGCGCGCATCCGCGGATTGAGCGACGAGTACGGATCCTGGAAGACCATCTGCATATCGCGGCGCGCTCGCCGCATCCGCTTGGTCGAGTAGGCCAGGACGTTCTCGCCGCGGAACCGCACCTCGCCTGAGGTCGGCTCGATCAGCCGTAGCATGCAGCGGCCGGTGGTCGTCTTACCGCTGCCCGATTAGCCGACCAAGCCGAACGTTTCGCCTGCCTCGATCGAAAAGCTCACGTCGTCCACCGCCTTGACAATGGTCGCCTCGCGGAACATGCCGTGACGGCGGACGAACTGCTTGACGAGCGAGCGGACCTCCACCAGCGCCATCAGCTCGGTCCTCCGGACGCGTTGTCGTGTAGATAGCAGCGCGTGTCGTGACCCGGCGCGATCGAAACCGCCTCCGGCGGTGAGGCCTCGCACCGGTCCATCCGATCCGGACACCGGGGCGCGAATGCACACCCGGCCGGTAGCTGGCCGAGCGGGGGCACGGTGCCCTCGATCGCCTTGAGCCTGGCGCCCGGCGCGCCGCCCGGCATCGACGCCAGCAGCCCCCGGGTGTACGGGTCACTGGGGTGGTGGAAGATGTCCCGCACGGAGCCCTGCTCGACGATTCGTCCGGTATACATGATGGCGACCCGGTCGGCCGTTTCGGCGACGACGCCGAGGTCGTGCGTGATCAGCAGCAACGAGAGCTCGAACCGGGTCTTCAGATCCCGCAGGAGATCCAGAATCTGCGCGTGGAGCGTCGCGTCGAGCGCCGTGGCCGGCTCGTCGGCGATGAGCAGCGCCGGCCGGCAGGCGAGCGCGATGGCGATCATGACCCGCTGGCGTAAGCCGCCGGACAGCTGGTGCGGGTAGTCGCCGTACCGGCGGTCGGGATCCGGCACCCGGACCGAGGCGAGCAGCTCGACCACGGCTTGCCGTGAGCGGGCGCGGCTCACGCGCTTGTGAACGAGCAGCGCCTCGGCAATCTGGTTACCGACCGAGAAGACCGGGTTGAGGGCGGTCATCGGCTCCTGGAAGATCAACGTGATATCGCCGCCGCGCACCTCGCGCATCGCCCGCTCGGTGAGGGTGAGCAGCTCGCGGCCGCGCAGCCGGACCGATCCGCCCGCGATACGGCCAGGCGGCTCCACCAGCCGCATGATCGACAGGGCCGTCACCGACTTGCCGCTGCCAGACTCGCCGACGAGCCCCAGCGTCTCGCCGCTGGCGATGGAGAAGCTGACCTGATCGACGGCCGGGAGCGCACGGTCACCCGCGTCGAACACCGTCGTCAGGCGCTCGACCGCCAGCAGCGGGGCTGCGCTGGCTGCCGGCGCCGGGTCGCCGGTCACGGCATCCCTCCCTCGCGGTGCTCGCCGAAGACCTCGCGGAGTGTGTCGGCGATCTCACCGACGGTTGCGCCAGCCTCGACCGCCTCGACGATCGGCGGCATGAGGTTATCGGCGCCGCCGGCCGCGGCGCCCACGGCCTCCCGGGCCGCTTGGCAGCGTGACTCGTCGCGCGCCGCCCGATGGCGCCGCAGCCGGGCGACTTGGGCCACTTCGATCGCGGGGTCCAGCCGCAGGCCCTCGATCGCTTTGCGCGTGGCGCCGGGCGCCTCGGACACGTCGGAAAACCGGTTGACGCCGACGACGATCTGCTCGCCGCGCTCGATCGCCTGCTGCGCATCGAACGCCGACTGGTGGATCGCGTGCTGCACCGTACCCGCCTCGATGGCGGCCAGCGTGCCGCCCTGCGCGTCGATGTCCGCCAGGGTGGCGCGGGCCTCGGCCTCTAGATCGTCGGTTCGCCGCTCGACGGCATAGGCTCCGGCGACTGGGTCTACCGTGCGAGCGATGCCGGTCTCGGTGGCGAGAATCTGCTGCGTGCGCAGCGCCAGGCGAGCCGATTCCTCGGTGGGCAGACCCAGGGCTTCGTCCCGGCCGTTGCAGTGCAGCGACTGGGTGCCGCCGAGGACTGCCGCGAGCGCCTGCAGCGCGACGCGCACGATGTTGCTGTCTGGCTGCTGGGCGGTCAGGGTGCTGCCCGCCGTCTGCGTGTGGAAGCGGAGCTGCTGGGCGGCCGGATCGGTCGCGCCGAACCGGTCGCGCATGAGGTGAGCCCAGAGGCGGCGCGCAGCCCGAAACTTCGCGACCTCCTCTAGGATGTCGCTGTGCGCAGCGAAGAAGAAGGACAGCCGCTGTCCGAATCGATCGACGTCGAGGCCTGCGCTCACGGCCGCCTCCACGTAGGCGACGGCACTGGCCAGCGTGAAGGCGAGCTCCTGGGCGGCGGTCGCGCCCGCCTCTCGGATGTGATAGCCGCTGATCGAAATGGTGTGCCATTGCGGCAACGCGGCATCGCAGTACGCGAACAGGTCGGTGACGAGGCGGAGCGACGGCCGCGGCGGAAAGATGTAGGTGCCGCGGGCGACGTATTCCTTGAGCACGTCGTTCTGCACGGTGCCTCGCAGGTCGCCGAGGAGCGTGCCCCGCTGGCGCGCCAGGGCGACGTACAGCGCGAGCAGGATGCTCGCCGTCGCGTTGATCGTCATCGATGTCGAAACCTGCTCCAGCGGGATCCCCTCGAACAGATCGGCCATATCGTCGAGCGAGTCGATCGCCACGCCGACCCGCCCCACCTCACCGGTGGCCAGCGGGTGATCCGAGTCGTAGCCAATCTGGGTCGGCAGGTCGAAGGCGACGCTCAGGCCGGTGACGCCCTGGTCGAGCAGATAGCGGTACCGCGCGTTCGACTCGACGGCGGTGCCGAAGCCGGCGTACTGGCGCATCGTCCAGAGCCGGCGACGATACATTTTGGGATGAATGCCGCGCGTGAAGGGGAACTGCCCGGGCGCGCCGAGATCGCGGTCGGGCTCCCAATCGGAGAGGTCGTCTGGGCGAAACACCGACACGGTCATGATGCGAGGCATTGTAATGCAGGACCTGTGGCGGCCGGCGTTGCCTTGACACCCCAAGATCGCCCGTTTAGAATGCGGGCAGTTCATCGAGCACTCCACGGTACAGATGAGCGAACCATGGCGCCGACCCACGTCTCGCGTAGCCAGCGACGAGCGGATCGCGAGGTGCCGGAGTGCGTGTCGCTGAGCTGGGGTGCGTGGGCGCGGCAAGGTAAGGAGTTCCAGCCATGGACGACGTCATAAACCGGTTGGCTCGAGAGCTGGCCGATGCCATTGCCGCTGCCGTCGCGGAGGATCCGAAGGTCGAAGCGTGTCGTGAGAAGACGCGCGCGGCCGGCTACGAAATGCGCGTGTCACTGGAGGCCGTGATCGGTTTCGTCAACCGCTCGAACCCGACGGCGCTGGCGCAGGTCGGCACCTCGCGGGCGGTGCCGCCGCAGCAGGGGGTGGAGATCAGCGCTAACGATCGCCGGTTTCTCAGGTCGCTGCGGATCGCTGTCGACGAAACGCCAGAAGAAGTCGAGTAGCTAGGGGATGCGGAGGTCGCGTCCCGTCATTTCCGCCGCCGGCTCGATGTCCAGCAGGGCGAGGAGCGTTGGCGCGACGTCGCGCAGCGACCCGCCCGTCCGCAGCGTCCCCGCCGCCTTCCCAGCGATCACGATCAGTGGCACTTGGTTCATCGTGTGCGCCGTGTGTGGGCACTGGCGCTCGGCATCCCACAGGAGCTCGGCGTTTCCGTGGTCCGCGGTCACCACGACGGTACCGCCCGTCGCCCGCACGGCCGAGACAATCCGGTTGAGGCACCGATCCAACGTGCCAACCGCCTCGACCGCCGCGTCCAGCTTGCCGGTGTGGCCGACCATGTCCGCGTTGGCGAAGTTGCAGATGATGACCCGATGTCCACCCGTCTCGACGTCGCGCACGAGCACGTCGGTGATGCTCGCGGCGCTCATCGTCGGCTGCAGGTCGTAGGTCGGAACCTTGGGTGACGGCACGAGGATGCGGTCTTCGCCGGCGTAGGGCCGTTCCTCGCCTGAGTTGAAGAAGTACGTCACGTGCGCGTACTTTTCCGTTTCCGCCAGCCGCAGATTCGTCACGCCGTTCTTGGCGAGCACCTTCGCCAGGTTGCCGGAGAACGCCTGGGGCGGGAACGCGGCGGGCAGCCCGAAGGTCGCGTCGTACTCGGTCAAGGTCGTGCAGGACAGCGATGGATGGAACCGACGCTCGAACCCGTCGAACGCCTCGAACGCCAAGGCGCGCGTGAGCTGGCGAGCCCGATCGGCACGGAAATTGAAGAAAATGACCGAGTCGCCGTCCCGCATCGGCCCGAGCGGCCGGTCCTCAGCGCCGACCATGACCGCCGGCTCGATGAACTCGTCGGTCACGCCGTCGGCGTAGGATGCGGACACCAGCTCGGTGGCCGAACGAGCGGGCCGCGCCTCGCCGGACACGATGGCGTCGTAGGCACGCTGGGTTCGCGCCCAGCGCTGGTCGCGGTCCATCGCGAAGTAGCGGCCGCAGACGCTGGCGACGCGGCCGACGCTCACGCGGGACATCGTCGTCTCGAGTGCCGCCAGGTACTCCACTCCGGCGTTGGGCGGCGTGTCGCGGCCGTCGGTCAGCGCGTGGACGAAGACCCGTGTGACCCCCCCGGCGGCCGCCAACTCGAGCAGCGCGTCCAGATGCCGCTGATGACTGTGGACGCCGCCGTCGGAGAGCAGCCCGACCAAATGCAGCGCCTGGCGGTCCTGGCATCCCGCCATCGCGGTGGTCAGGACGTCGTTCGACACGAACTCACCACTCCGGATGGCGGCGTCGATGCGGCTGATGTCTTGGTAGACGACCCGGCCCGCCCCAAGATTCATGTGGCCGACCTCGGAGTTGCCCATCTGGTCGGCCGGGAGGCCGACCGGCTCGCCGCTGGCGATCAATGACGTGTGCGGAAATTGCTCGAGGATCTCGTCGTAGACCGGGGTGCGGGCAAGGGCGACCGCGTTGTGCTCGCGCGCGCGGCGCAGACCCCAGCCGTCGAGCACGACCAGGACGAGCGGGAGAAGCAGATCAGCCATCGTGATGCGGACCGGTTTGAACGCCCGCCGGATCGGCTGCTAGCCTAAGTGCCGGAGCGCCCCGCGGCCGGCGTAGCGGCCGCCGCCCGCGGCCGCTTCGATCCGAAGGAGCTGATTGTATTTGGCGAGCCGATCCGTGCGACTGGCCGACCCGGCCTTGATTTGTCCCGCGCCGGCGGCGACGGCCAGGTCGGCGATCGTTGTGTCCTCGGTTTCGCCCGACCGATGGGAGACAATCAACGCGTAGCCGGCCTCGCTCGCCAGGGCCATCGCCTGGAGCGTTTCGGTCAGCGTACCGATCTGGTTCAGCTTGACGAGCAGGGCGTTGGCGACGCCGTCGGTGATGCCGCGCCGCAGGATATCCGGATTGGTGACGAACACGTCGTCGCCGACCAGCTGCACCGTGGCGCCGAGCTCGCGTGTCAGCAGTTGCCATCCAGACCAGTCCTGCTCGGACAGGCCGTCCTCGATCGACGCGATCGGATACTGGGCAATCCACTCGGCGTACAGCCCCACCAGATCGTCTGCCGTCTTGGTGCCGCCGCCTGACTTCGTCAAAACGTAGTGTCCTGGACGGTCCTGGTCCCACAGCTCGCTGGCCGCCACGTCGAGCGCCAGGTAGACGTCGCGGCCGGCGGTGAAGCCCGCGTCGGCCACCGCCTGCAGCACGAGCTCGATCGCCTCCTGATTCGATTTCAGATTGGGGGCGAAGCCACCCTCGTCGCCGACGCCGGTGGCGAGCCCGCGCCGCTGGAGGCCGGCCTTTAGCGCGTGGAAGATCTCGCTTCCGGTGCGCAATGCGTCCGCGAACGTGGTGGCGCCGATCGGCATCACCATGAACTCCTGGAAGTCAACGTTCGTGTCGGCGTGTGCCCCGCCATTGAGGATATTCATCATCGGGACCGGGAGGGTCCACGGCGCATCGGCCAGCCCGCCGGCCAGCTGTCGCAAGTGCGCATGGAGGGGTAGGCCCGCGTGCGCGGCGGCCGCCTTGGCGGCGGCGAGTGAGACGCCCAGCATCGCATTGGCCCCGAGGCGTCCCTTGTTCGGAGTGCCGTCCAGCTGGGTGAGGCACGCGTCGAGCGCCGCCTGATCGAATTCTCCGCCCTTCAGGGCGTTGGCGATCTCCCCGTTGACGTGGGCGACCGCCTTCAGCACGCCCTGGCCTAGGTAGCGCCCGTGATCGCCGTCGCGCAGCTCCAGTGCCTCCCGGATGCCGGTCGATGCCCCGGAGGGGACGGCGGCCCGTCCAGTCGCGCCGTCCCCCAGGGTGACGTCCACTTCGACTGTGGGATTTCCTCGCGAATCGAGAATCTCCCGACCGACGACTGTTGTGATGTGCACGATGACCCTCGACACTCGTTGGAACCACCGGCCGGCCGTGACGGTGGTCAGGCGTGTCACGGGGCGCTGTTCCGGCCCCTAGCAGCCCGTGGTGAAAGTCCCGCGTCGCATCGAGGCCCCACTGAACCAATGCCGCGGTCGCCCAGGGCAAGGCGCGAGGAGGGAGAATACCCGGAGTATTCGACCCATCGTGGACAACGCCCCGCGCCGCCCATGGCGGGATGCAGCGCCAGCCGAAGGCAGGGGAACTTTCACCACGGGCTGCTCTAGCGCGGCCGGAATCATATCATGCGGTGGGGCGGGCCGGTGCTGGGAGAAAAGGGCGAAAATTACCCGGAATCAAAGGTTTGACATGGGTTTGACGTGCCGCGGAGAGGTTGCCTAAGACGGCTGACTCCTTGTACACTTGCTAGCCGCTAGAGGTTGAGCGCCGTCATCGTCACCAGGGGATATCTGTCCGTCATGCGCGTGAGTCGTGAGCGAGCGACCCTCTGGGGGCTCCTGGTGGTGACCAGCCTGTGTCTCGGGAGCGGCGCCGCGTGGGCGCAGGCCCCGGCGGGCGGTGAGCAGACCGCCCAGGCACCGCTCGAGCCCGATGTGTCGCTGACCGAGGCGGAGCGCGCGGAAGCCTCCAAGTTGCTCCCGCTGATGAACGACGCCATGCGGGACCAGCCGGTGCCGTCCGACATTAGCGTGGACCTGGGCTACGACTTCCTCAAAGCGCAGCCGGGACAGGTTTACGTGCCGTTCACGTTGAAGCTGGATCCGGCGACAGTGAGTCAGTCGATCACGCTCTACGTCCGGTTGGCACCGTCCGGGATGATGTTGCCGCCCCCGCCCCCGGAGCCGGGTGCGCCGCCGGCCCAGCCGCCGGCGGTCGAGCCGCCGTCGTTTCCATTCGAGGATGTCCACTTCATCGACATGCCGATAGCGGCCGACGTCTACATCGTGCGGAGAGCGTTCGCCGTCGCGGCCGGGTCGTACGATCTCTATCTCGGCATCAAGGATTCAGAGCTGGTGGAGACCGACTCCATCAAGGTCCGGCGGGCCGTCGTGAAGCGGACGGTCGAAGTACCCGACCTGTGGGGCGGGCAGCTCACGACGAGCTCGGTGATCGTCACCGATCGCGTAGAGCCGATTGTGGCGCCGCTGTCAGCGGAGCAGCAGCGCGCCGACCCGTACGCCATCGGTTCCGCCCGGATCGTGCCGCGCGACGTGCTGCAGTACGGGACGACCGACACGCTGTCGTTCCTGTTCTTCATCTACAACCCGCAGTTGATAGAGAACAAGCCGGACGTTACGGTCGAATACAGTTTTCATCAGCGTACGGGCGACGGCGAGCAGTTCTTTAACACGACCTCACCGCAGACGCTGAATGCAGAGACACTGCCGCCCCAGTTCGACATGTCGATGGGACATCAGTTGTCGGCCGGCCAGAACGTGCCGCTGAGTGCGTTTCCTGAAGGGACGTACCGCCTGGAGATCAAGGTCACCGACAACACGGCATCGGCGTCGATTTTGCGCAACGTGGGTTTCACCGTCATGGCATCCTGAAGGAGTCGAGGCGGAGGGACGATGAGTCATCACCAGGGAATCACCGCATTCGTCGTGTCGATGCTGGTCGGCGTGGGGCATCCGCTCGCCGCGCAGAACGGACCGCTGACGCAGATGGCGTCCGTGGGCGGCGCGGTCGTACGCGGAGTCGTCACCGATGACGCGGGGCGTCCGCTCGAGGGCGCCATGGTGTCGGCGCTCGGGGCCGCGATGACGGCGCTGGCCGTCACGGATGGCGTTGGCCGCTACGAGTTGACCGATCTGCTGCCGGGACCGTATCTCCTGCGAGTCCATCTGAGCGGATTCTCCGCGTCCGGGAGGAATTTCATCGAGGTCTCGCACGCGGCCGAGATCGAGCAGGCGTTTGCGCTGAGCGGGTTGCCGGACGGCATCGTGGCCGAGCCGGAAGTGCTCGCCGCCGGCTTCCTCACCGCCGGGCAGGGCGATGCCGTGCCGGCGGCGCCTGGAACACCTGGGGCAATGACCGGCGGTGAGGACAACGATGCCACCGGGCATGACCACAGCGAGCTGGCGTGGCGGCTCCGCCACGTGCGCCGGAGCGTGCTGAGGGAGGCGAACGAGCTGGCGAGGGTCGAATCCAGCCAGCAGGATTCGTCGTTTCTGCCCGGCACGCTGTCGTTCTTCGGCCGCGCGATGGAATCGTCCGCGCGAATGGCGTCCTCGTTCTTCAGCGGCGCCCCGTTTACCGGCGAGATCAACCTACTGACGTCCGGTTCGATCGAACAGGTCGGAGATCTTCTGTCGTCCGACTTCGGTCCGCGCGGCGTGGCCTACGTCGAGCTCGGCGCGCCCGTCAGCGATCGCGGAGCGTGGTCGGTGCAGGGGGCCATGACGCGCGGCGACGTCTCGTCGTGGATTCTGGCCGGGTCCTACATTGACGACGTGGCCGACGATCACCGTGTCGATCTCGGCATGTCGTACAGCGCTCAGCGGTACAACGGTGGCGACCCGGCGGCGACTGCCGCGCTGCGCGCCGACAGCCGCACCGTGAGCTCGGTCTACGCGTTCGATCGCTGGACGGTCACACCCGGTGTGGCGGTCGACTACGGCGTGCGGATGGCCAGCCACGACTACTTGCCGGGTCCGTCCCTGATCAGCCCCAGGTTCGGCGTCGCGGTCTCGCCGGTGAAGCACACACGGATTCGGGCCTCGGTGTTGCACACGACCCGCGCGCCTGGCGGGGAGGAGTTCCTGCCGCCGTCGGGGATGAGCCTGTGGCTGCCGCCGGAGCGCACGTTCGCCCCATTCACGGCCGGCGCAGATTTCAGGGCCGAGGGTGCGCGGCACGTTGCGGTCGCCGTCGAGCGCGACCTTGGTGGCGCCTATGTCGTGGCGTTGCGCCGGTTCAGCCAGAGCGTCGACGATCAGTTGGTGACGTTGTTCGGCGTCGAAGGCTCCAGTGGCTTCACGTCGAGTCCGCGCCATTACTTCGTGGCGAACGGGGGCAACGTCGCCGCCGACGGGTGGGGCGTGACGTTCCGGCGCGAGATCGGTCGCTTCAGCGGATCGGTCGACTACGCGTTCACGCGGGCGCGCTGGGATCCATCGGCCGAGGCGCAGCGCATCGCCGCCGTGTCGCCGAGCGCGGTGCGGCTGGGCGTCGAAGAGTTCCACGATGTCACGACGTCGCTGCAGACGTACATTTCCGAGACCGACACGCGGGTCTTCGTACTATATCGCGTCAACACCGCCTTTGCCGCCGCCGACCCTGGGATCGCCACGCCCGGGTTGGACGGACGTTTCGATGTCCAGGTGAAGCAGCGGCTCTCGTTCTTGCCGTTCACCGGGACTGACTGGGAACTGCTGGTGGCGGTTCGAAACCTGTTCCGGGAAGATTTCGGAAACGGCTCCGGCGTCTACGACGAGATGCTCGTCGTCAGGCCGCCGAAGCGAATCGTCGGCGGACTAATGGTGCGGTTCTAGGAGACTCTGAAGAGCCGGCTCCCTAGGAGCCGGCTTTTTTTTGACCGACAACAAATTCAAATATTTGAATAATTGATTCTAATGTTTGGATCCAGATCCAATTGTCTTGAATTCTTGGAGTTCTGGCTAGCAGCCTCGGCTGGTACAGCGATTGCCACGTCGTTTTCTAGGCCTCGGCGCGCGGGCGCGATGTGAGCATATTTCTGATGCGGCCAACCAGGCAACCTTACTCGGCGACGCGGCCCCACTTCGGCGGGCTGGGTCACGGCATGCTCGCCGTGTCGGTCGTCGCGGGTCTGCTCGCCCTGGCATTCGCCAACATCGCCGTTCGGTCCAGCTGGAGCGAGGTGGGGGACGGCGTCCTCTGGGTGTCGAGGCCCGAGGGGGTTGTCGCGGCCGAGATCGGGAGCGGGTCGGCCGCGTCGCGTGCCGGTCTCCAGGCCGGGGATGTCCTGCTGGTGATTGACGGCCAGCCGGTCGATACGCCGGGGGCGGTCGTCGACCGCCTCCATGCCAGCAGTCGCGGCGACCAGCTCGGCTACGTCGTGCTCCGTCTCGGATCGCAGGAACTCCGCGAGCTGACGCTCCAGCCGATTCCTGCCGGGAACCGTGCGCTCTATTTCGTCCTGGCCGCGGTCGGCATCTTCACGCTGCTGGTGGGCGCGTCAGTCCGGCTTCGTCGGCCAACCGCCCAGGCGACGCTGCACTTCTTCTGGATTACCGTAGCGTTCTTCGGTGTACTGACCTTCTCGTTCGCTGGCCGGCTCGACCGACTGGACTGGGTGTTCTACTGGGCGGACGTCGTCGCGATGCTGATGCTCGCGCCGCTCTTCGTTCACTTTGCCCTGGTCTTCCCCGAGCGGGCGCCCGGCTGGATGCAAAATCAGTTACGGCCGTTTCTCATGCCGCTGCTGTACTTGCCCGCGGTGCTGCTGGGCGGCATGCGGGCCATTGCGATTTCGGATGCCGGCCTCGAAGGGCCACGGTTCACCTCGACAATCGAAACGCTGGAGTCGCTCGAGTTGATCTACCTGGCGGTCTGCGTCATCGGTGGCGCCGCGATCATGATCCGCGCGCTCCGGCGCGCGAGATCGGTGACGGCCCGCCGGCAGCTGCGCTGGATTCTCTGGGGCACGATGCTGGGCGGCCTGCCGTTTCTCGTCGGGTACTTGTTGCCGTTCACGTTGGGCTTCGACCCCCCGCCGCAGATGGAGTTGACGGCCATTCCGCTCGGTCTGATTCCGTTGGCCTTTGCCTCGGCGGTGATCCGCTACCGCTTGATGGACGTCGAGGTCATCATCAAGCGGGCGGTTGCCTACACGACCGCGATCCTCGCGATGGTGGCGATCTACGCGGTGCTGTTGCGCGTGGCCAGCGAGATCCTACTGGGCGGATCGCAACAGCACAACTCGATCATCGCGTTGCTCGCAACGCTGGTCGTCATCTTGCTGGCCAGTCCGGTGAAGAACGTGATTCAGTCGACGCTGGACCGGGCGTACTACCGGGATCGCTACGACTACCGGCGCGCGCTTATCGGCTTTGCGCGAGACCTCAACCGCGATCTGGATCTGTCCCGTCTGAGCGAGCGCCTCGTCGCCCGGGTTATGGAGACGTTCGTCGTCGATCGCATGGCGCTCCTGCTCGCGGCGTCCGACGGTGAGGCGGATGCCGCGCTTCGGGTCATCCACGCCGTGGGCCTCGACGATGACCTGCCCGCGCTCTCGCGCCAATCGGTGCTCGGGGAGCGGCTGTGGGAGTCGCGGACGGTGGCGCTCGACGACGTGGCGCGGCGGCTCGACGACGCCGATGTCGAGTCGTGGCGAGCGGCCGGGATTCACTATCTGGTGCCGAGCGTGTCGAAGGATGGCACGACGGCGATGCTCGCGGTGGGCCGCAAGAACAGCGGCGAGCCGCTGAGCAGCGAGGACCTGGCGCTGCTGGCTGCGGTGGCGGCGCAGGCGGCGACCGCGCTGGAGAACGGCCGGCTCTACGGCCAGCTGCACGCCAAGGCTGCCGAGCTCGACCGGTTGTGGGCGTTCAGCGAGAATGTCATCGAGTCCCTGAATGATGGCCTGGCGGTCGTCGACTTCGACGATCGGGTCCTTCGGTGGAATCGGGGGCTCGAGAAGCTCTACGGCCTCGATCGCGCTACGGCGCTGGGCAAGTCACTGGACGATCTGTTCGAGCCGTCGTTCGTACACCTGTTGCGGCGCGCGCGTCAGCAGGACCCGGCCGGCGCCGTGCGCTACCGTGTCCCGCTGGTGTCGCGCCGTGCGGACGGACCGCAGCGGCTGCTGGTCAACGCGGCAACCGCGCCGCTCCGGACGCCGGATGGCAGCAGCGCCGGAACGATCATCATCCTGGAAAACATCACCGAGCGCGTGCAGCTCGAGGAGCAGCTCCAGATTTCAGAGAAGATGGCGTCCATCGGCCTGCTCGCCGCCGGCGTGGCCCACGAGGTCAACACCCCGCTGACCGGCATCTCCAGCTACACCCAGATGCTCCTGGAAGGCGCCGAGCCCGAGGATCCGAAGACGCGGTTGCTCGAAAAGATCGAGCGCCAGACGTTCCGCGCGGCGAAGATCGTCAACGGCCTGCTGAACCTGGCGCGTCCGGCGCGGGCGGAGACCGGTCCGGTCGACGTGAACGCGGTGATCAACGACGTGCTGTCACTGCTGGAGCATCAGTTGAAGGCGTCGCACATCGGCGTTCGCAAGGAGCTCGGCACGCCGGCGCCGATTGCGCTCGGACTCGACTACAAGCTGCAGCAGGTGTTGCTGAACCTGGTCCTGAATGCGCGCGACGCCATGCCGAAGGGTGGTTGGCTGACGATCCAGACCCGGCCCGACGGCGACCGCGCGGTGATCGAGATTGGCGATACGGGGTCGGGCATCTCGGACGAGGATCTGTCGCGCATCTACGATCCGTTCTTCACGACGAAGTCACTCGGCCGGGGCACCGGCCTGGGACTATCGATTACCTACGGCATCGTCCAGGAGCACGGCGGCACGATCGAGTGCGAGAGCGTCAGGGACCAGGGCACGACGTTCAGGATCGAGTTGCCGCTGGCCACTGCCGTGCTCAGCCAGCCCATTGAGGCGGCGCAGTGAAGGTCAGGAGCCGCGGCGGTACGGTATGACGGACGAACGCACGATCCTGGTCATCGACGACGACGAGAGCATGCGCGATGTGCTCAGCGAGCTCCTTGAGAAAAAGTACACGTTGCAGGTGGCCGCGACCGGCGAAGCGGGGCTCGAGATCGCCCGCCAGCAGTCGCTGGACGCGGCCATTGTCGACGTCATGATGCCGGGAATCGGGGGAATGGCCACCCTCGATGAGTTGCGAAAGCTCGACAGCGAGCTGCCGGTCATCATGCTCACCGCCTACGGGTCGGTCGATAGCGCGAAGGAGGCGATCAGGGCTGGCGCCTTCGACTACATCACGAAGCCGTTCAAGAACGACGAAGTGCTCAAGGTGCTGCGGAACGCCGTCGAGCGGCGGCGCCTCGCGCTCGAGAACCGGACGCTCCGCCAGAACCTGCAGGCCCGGAAGCACAATTTCGGGGACATCATCGGCCGCAGCCCGCGCACGCGTCAGGTCTTCGACCTGATCATGCAGGCGGCGCCGAGTCGCACAACGATCCTGATCGAAGGCGAGAGCGGGACCGGCAAGGAGTTGGTGGCGCGCGCGCTACACACACACTCGACCCGCGCGGCCAGCCCGTTCATCACGGTCAACTCGGGCAACTTGCCGCACGACCTCCTCGAGTCGAACCTGTTCGGGCACGTCAAGGGGGCGTTCACCGGCGCGATCTACCTGAAGAAGGGCCTGTTCGAGCTCGCTGACACCGGTAGCATTTTCTTCGACGAGATCGGGAACATGCCGTTCGAGACGCAAGCCAAGCTGCTGGGTGTCATGCAGGAACGCCAGTTCATGCGTCTCGGCGGCGTCGAAACGATCAAGGTCGACGTCCGGATCATCGCGGCCACGAACGTCGACCTCAAGCGGATGGTCGACGAGCGGAAGTTCCGCGAAGACCTATACTACCGACTCCACGTCATCACGGTGCAGCTGCCGCCGCTGCGCGAGCGCAAGGACGACATCCCGCTGCTCGTGCAGCATTTCCTGAGCAAGTACGGCGGGGAGAACGAGCGATCGGATCTGGAGATCACGCCCGAGGCGCTCGACCCGCTGATGGAGTACGACTGGCCGGGCAACGTCCGTGAGCTCGAGAACGTCATCGAACGCGCCGTCGTGCTCTCGTCAGATTCACGGATCGGCGTGGAGCTCATTCCCGATCACGTGCGCACCACGCACGCCTTCGAGATGCCAACGATCGTCATGCCCCCCGAGGGGATTTCATTCAAGGAAGTGATCGCGAATTCCGAGAAGCAGCTGATCGAGTCGGCGCTGCGGGAGGCCGGCGGCGTCCAGAAGCGCGCGGCCGAGCTGCTGCGGATCAAGCCGACGACGCTGAACGAGATGATCAAGCGCTACGCGATTCAGCCGCGCCGCCGGCGGGGAAGCAACGGGCGCAAGGCGACCGAATCCTCACCGCCCGCTGTCGAATCGCGCGCGGCGCCCGCCTCGCCACCCGCGTTCGTTGCCAACGCCAGCCGGGACGACTGAGCGGCACGGCTCTCGGACGGTCGGAGTCAACGGGCCGCATGGGGTCCCCGCGCGTGATTGAAGCCCACGCGTGGGGTCTTGGGCCGGCGGCCGTCCGAAAGCCGAGAGCCCAGGGCCGAGCGCCGGCGGTCTAGCGACTTGCTCGGCGCGACCCGTCACCGGCCGCTTGGCCTCGGATCTTCGAGAGCATCTGTTCGTACTTGGTCATGATGGCCTCCCACCGGTAGTGGCGGCGAACGTACTCCCGTCCGTTGCGACCCAGCGTCGCGCGCAGCCGCTCGTCGGCCACCAGGAGCTTGAGGCACTCGACGAACTCGGCCTGGCTTTCGTAATACAGGCCGGCGTTGCTTCGCCGGCAGTGATCGACGACGACCTCACTCCGGCCGTTGGCGAGAATCGGCGTGCCCACGGCGAAGGCTTCCAGGGTGAGGAGCGACAGGCTTTCGTACGGCGACGGCACGATGACGACCGTCGCCGCCTCGAGCGCGTCGGCCCGCTCCTGTTCCGACAACCGTCCGGCGAAGCGGATGAAGGACTCCTCCGGCAGCGGCATCAGTTTGATGCCCATGAGCGCCAGCGTGGCCTCGCCGCCGTCGCCGGCGTAGGCGCCGAAGTGCTCGACGAGCTCCTCGCAGCCTTTCCCCGGATCGATGCGGCCGCCGTAGAGCGCGATAGGCCCGTGGAGGCGATGGCGCCGGCGGAAGACTTCGCCGCGCTCCAGCTGACGGTTGCGGTTCCGCCCGTTGTCCGCCTGGGCACGTCGCCCGGCGTCACGCGAGCGCTCGCCCCCACGGCGCCTCGATCGGCCTTGGCGCTGTGGGCGGTCGTCTTCGGACTGCGGCGGCAGGTCGACCCCGCAGCCGACGGTCTCCTCGGCCACGGCTCGAATGCCGAACGTCGACGTCAGAAACGCGCGCTCGACGTCCGTGTTGTACGCCAGCCCGGCCGGCAATCGGAAGACGTCCCGGTAGAGGTCGAGGTGAATCGCCGGTTCGTCGTGAGCCGTCGGCACGAGGATGCTGCGTCCTGGCGCCACGGCGAGGCCAAGCACCGTCGGGGCGTACAGGTAGGTGAAGAAGATCAGGATGTCATACGACGTGGCCTGACGCTCGAGATACTCGAGGAGCGCGGGGCACCAGGGGCCCTGGCGCCGGAGCCACTGCATTTCGTCTTCACGTGTGTGGGGGTGGTGGAAGATCCAGTCCGAGTATCGGTTGAACACCTTGATATCCCGCGTCTCGGCATTCGCAAACCGGCGCACGGTGACGCCGCGCACGCGATCCGGTCCTTCCGGATACTCGTTCTTCCAGGTGATGTACTCCTGCGCACATGTCGTCAGGACGTCGACGTCGTGCCGCTGGGCCACGCGCTCGGCGATGAGACGGCAGTGGTACTCGGAGCCCCCGAGAATCTCCGTGCCGTAGCGTTGGACGATGAACGCGATTTTCACGATGTCATGCGGCCAGGCTGTCGGTCTGGCGACCGACAAGGGTCCCGAAGCCGCGCCGAATCAGTCCAGCAGCCTGTGGTGAACGACGAGAACCGCGCCTTGTCATATGAACCGCGCGACAAGCTGCGTCAATCGTCGCCGCATTGCCGCGTTTCCAAAATCCACCAGGCGCCGACGCTGGCCCGCCAGTACCGGCGCCCGCAGATCGTCATCGTACACCAGCCGGCCGAGAAGCTCGGCTGCATATTCGAGATCCTTCGGCGCGAACTGCACGCCGGCGTCCCCCAGCGTCTCAGGCACGGCTGCGGCGGCGTAGGCGAGGACCGGGACGTTGGCCGCCATCGCCTCCAGCAGCGGCACGCAGAAGCCTTCGTGCTCGCTCAACGAGACGTAGGCGTCGGCGGTGCGGTAGAAGGTGGCCAGATCATCATCCGGCACCGGCCCTGTGAACCAGAACCGGTCGGACGGCATGTGGAATTCGGTGACGAGCGCACGGATCATCGTGAAGTACCGGGGCACGGCGTCGTCCCGTCCGACGAAGATGAACCGGTAGTCGGCATCGATGTACCGCTTGTAGAGCTCGGCCAGGCGAACGTGGTCCTCGATTTTCTTGTTGGGCGCCAGCCGGCCGACGAACAGGATGTTCGTGAGGCCGTCATCGAGCATGCGCGCCAGCGCCGGCTGGGTCGGGAGCCGGCTCATTCGAGCCGTATCCACGGCGATCGGCAGGACGCCGGTGTCGGTGAAGCCCAGCTCCTCCAGCTCCCGGCGGTTGTAGTCCGAGTCCCCGAGCGCGTAGTCCACGCGGCCGGCGAGTGTCGCGAGCTCGCGGCGGCCCAGCACTGCCAGCCGGAACAGTCCAGGATCGTACGGCGCGAAGAAGTGGGCCGGCGTGATGTTGTGATATTGCAGGATCCGGCCGCTCGAGAGTGCCGCGAACCGTTCGGTCATGGGCGACGGCAGGGCGTAGTGGAGAATCGTCGCGTCACCCCGATCGACGCCGGCATCGTCGAACGGGCGAACGTCGTCACGAAGCGATTCGTCGATCGTGAGCGCGTAGAGATCCGACGTGTGTCCCAGCGTGCGCAGCATGTCTCGCACCCGCCGCGCGCTGTCGCCGATCGCGTCTCCGCGGTGCGCCGCTGGAACCCACTGATTGATGATCATCCGTCGTCGCCCGCGCCGGGTACGACGCTCATGGCGCCGCAGGATCCTTCGGGAGCGCCTGATAGATGGACGGCCGGTCCGTCCGGAGCGTCTCGAGGCGCTCATCCATGTCGAACTGCTGCCAGAAATTCCAAATAACGTCCCAGGCGGGCAATCGCGGCGCGCGGCGGACCTGATCGACGAACCGCAGCAGCGTCCCCGCAAAGTCACGGGCGCGCAGCCGTGCCAACGCGGCATCCTGTTCGTCGAGCATCCTGTCGTAGAGCGACGGGTTCGACACGACAGCGTCGATGAGCGCGGCGACGACTTCTGGGTCCTTGTCGTCGTACAGAATGCCGGCGCCGTCCATCGTCGCTGGCACGGCCGTGGCGGCGTACGCGATCACCGGCACGCGCTCGTAGAAGGCCTCGATGATGGGGACGCAAAAGCCCTCATGTTCGCTGGCGCACAAGAAGAGGTCGGCGACGTCGTAGAACGCCGCCAGTTCGGCGTTTGTGATCTGGCCGACGAAATGCACGTCCGGCGTGCGCAATCTCGCCAGCAAGTCGTGCACCGTCATCAGGTAGCTCTCGAAGCCGCCGTAGGATCCGACAATCAGCAACCGTGAGCTCGGATCGAACGCCAGCCGATAGGCGTGGAAGAAGCGAATCAGATCCTCGATCCGCTTGTTCGGAATGACTCGGCCCACGAAGAGGATGTTGGTCCACCCGTCGTCGAAACGTGACGCCAGCGCGCGATCCGGCTCGAGGTTGAGATGCGCGAAGCTGGGCACGACCGGCAGGACGCCGGTTCGCGGAAACCCGAGCGCTTCGAGCTCTTGACGGTTGAATTCGGAGTCGCCCACGGCAAGGTCGCACCGCGCCACGTAGGCGCCGAGTTCGCGCCGGCCCTCCCAGCAGCGCAGGGCCAGGAACGGATTCACGTCGATCAGGTATTCGGGCGGCGTGATGTTGTGGTAGATGAGCGCCATGCGGCTCGGCAGGGCGTAGGCAGTTCGCGACGCCTTGGAGGCCAGCGAGAAATGGTGAATGAGGAGGTCGTCGGCGCCGGCCTCCTCGGGCAGTTCACGGTAATCACGGGTGAGTGGCTCCAGCCGCGGATCGGCGGTCTCGACGAAAATGTCGGAGGTGAAGCCGGCCTCACGCAGCACGCGCTGGATGCCGAGCACTTCGTGGCCGATGGCGTCGCCGTAGCCCAGGGTGGCGAGCACCTGGTGCACCTTCGCGTGGCCGGCCGGTCGTCCAATGGTGGTCGATGACACGTTTCATCCGCGCCGTGAGTGACGCCGTCCACGGGCCGTCTTCAGCGCCGGGCCGGTCGGCAGCGCGTCGACAACGCCGCACGCTGGAGGAACGTTCCGTCGCCGCCTAGCGAACCATCCGGGCAGCGATTCCATCCGCGGCGCAGCTTCCCCGCTCAGTCGGTTCAGCAGGTCCATGTACTTGCGCTCGATGACCGGCCACGCGTAATTGTGAGTGAAATACTGCCGTCCGTTGTAGCTCAGTGCCGCATGCAGTGGACGGTTGGTTTCGAGGGCGTACAGGGTCTCCGCGAACTCCTCGTAGTTGTCGTAGTACAGCCCGGCATTACTCCGGAGGCAGTGGCCCTGCAGCACGTCGCAGCGTCCATTGGCGAGCACGGGGCGGCCCATGGCCCAGGCCTCGAGCGCCACCATCGACAGGCTCTCGAACCGCGACGGCATCACCAGCGCCTGCGCGGCGGCGATCGCATCGAACTTGTCTTCATCCGACACGAACCCGAGATAGTGAATGCTAGGATGCGGCGGGATCGGCAGAAGCGACCGGCCAATCAACACGAGCTGCAGGGTCGTGGACACGCGCGACGCATAGCTCGTGAAGAATCGGAACAGTTCAGGACACCCCTTGTTCTCTTCGAGGCGGCCCACATAGACGATGAACGGCTTCGAGATGTCAAACTTCTGCCGGAACCGATCCGGCTGACTGTCGCTCGGAATCTCTGACCCGACGCCCACGACGGTGTGCCGGACACTGGCGTTGTCGGCCACGGCCTGGATCATCGCGCGCTCTTCGAACGAGTTGTACATGATCGCGCGGACGCCCCGGAAGACCGGCCCGAAGATCGACAGCCCGACCGCCGGGTCGCGTTCGGCCGTCGGGACCAGGACCGCCCGCGGCGCGACCATGCGGCAGCCGTAGTAGGCGTGGTAGTAGCGATAGCTGAAGAAGATACAGAAGTCGTAGTCGGCGCCATGCCGACGGAGGTGACGAATGAGTTCGGGGCTCGCGGGGCCTTCACTGTCGAGCCACTTCAGCTCCTGTCCGATCGAATGCCGCTGCGCGAACACGCGCTCCGACCAGCGTCCGAAGACGGCCGGATCCCGCTGGCGCTTGACAGGGAACCGACGGACCAGCAGGTCGCCCACGCGATCTTCTCCGGGCTCGAACTCGTTAGCCCAGGAGACGTAGTCCTTGGCGCACGTCGTCAGCACCTCCACCTTGACGTGGCGCGCGAGGTGTTCGGCGATGTAGCGGGCGTGGAGCTCGGCGCCTCCGTTGATCTGGGCGCCGTAGCGCTGCACGACGACGGCGAGCCTCACTGGTCGGGCGTGTCAGCCGGCCCACCGTCCGATGCGGTGGGGGCGGCCGCCTCCGGCGGCGTGGACTCGGTCACCGACGGTGCAGAATCCGGTGGTTGGGCCACCGGCGGGGCCGGCGCCGGTTGTGGGGCGACCGGCGCGGCGTCCGCGTCAGACGGGTCGCCGGCGGACGTCGCCTCTGCCGTCTGCGTCACGCCGGAGACCACGCCGCCTGCGTCGGTCGCGACCGTCTCGGCGCCCCTTCGTCGGCCGCCCCGTCGGTGTCGGCGTCGGCGCTTCTGGTTCGGCGATCCGTCTCCCGTGTCGGCTGCGCTGGTGGGCGCCGCCGCCTCGGGGGCCGGCCCGTCAGGGGCCGGCTTGACCAGGCTTTCGAGCGCGCGCGCTCGGCGCTCGTCGAAGTCGAGCCGGCTGCTCACCGACTGCACCTGCATTTTGAGATTCTTGACTTTGATGCCGAGCCGGGTGATTTCCACGACCAGGTTATTGAGCACCTCGTAATTCAGCATGTGGGTCTCGGACCGGCCGGCGATCTGCTCGGAGAGCTGGTCGGCCATGGCATGAAGCTGTCCCTCGGTGTGTGCGTTGATCAGCGATTGCTGGTGGATCACCGTGATCAGCGGATTCGGATTGAACAGGAGTTTCAACACCGGACGCAGGAGCCGGCGGATGAGCACGAGCAGCCCGCGCGTGGAGGCGTAAATCGACTTATCGTCGAATGGGAACGGTTCCGGCCAGGGCGCGAGGCTTACCGGCGCCGTGTCGAGTGGGGTGCTCTTGGGCCGCTGCCGGAAGTGCTCGAACAGATCGGACCGAATCCCGCTCGGGTCGAGAATGCGCTCCAGCTTCACATTCGCCAATTCTCGAATTTCATTGTCGGTGTAATCGATGCCTCGCTTGTCGCGGATGCGGGTGCGGATGTGCCGCATGATTTCCTCGACGTCGATCGAACCCGCTCGGATGGCAAAGTCAGACATGAACTCTCGACTTTCGGCCGTTCGGCGCGTGGCCGGCGGCAGTGAAGGTCACCAGGGGCGATAGACGATTAGTACGACCGCCACGCTCCAGAGCACCACGCAGCTCAACAAGGGGCGGTCAGCCAACAAGATCTCGGCTGGGCTCCCACCCTCGGATTTCTGATGCACCAGATACAAATACCGAAAAATCCCGTACAACGGAAATGGGATCGTCAACCCAAGCCAGTCCGTGCCGAATCGGGCGGCGACGTCCGGGCTGATGGCGTAGAAACTGTAGGCGATCAGCGTCGATGCGGTGACGACCGAAATCATCTGATCCAGCAAGGAGGGGCTGTACTCGCCCAGGCTGGGTCGATGCTCGGCCGCGCTTCCCGCCAGCTCCACCATCTCGTGCCGGCGCTTGCTGAGTGCCAGGAACAGCGCGAGCAGGCTCGTGCACAGGAGCAACCAGGCGCTGACCGACACGCCAATCGCCACGCCGCCTGCGACGGCACGCAGGACGAAACCGGCCGCAATCGTCATGACGTCGACGATGACGAGATGTTTCAGGAAGACGGAATAGGCGACCAGGAGCGCCGCGTAGCCCGACGCCACACCAGCCATGGCCGGCGACAGCCGAAAGGCGCCTGCGATCGAGGCGAGTCCCACCAGGGCCGCCGCCGCGAGCGCCAGCCGGGGGGAGATCTCGCCGGCGGCGATGGGCCGCGTCGCCTTGTGGGCATGCCGGCGGTCGCCGGCCCGATCCATCACGTCGTTCACCAAGTACACCGCGCCGGACAGGCCGCAGAACACCACGAACGCCGCCATCGCACGCAGGGTGGCGGTCGGATCGGTCAGGTGCTGCCCGAACAGCAACGCGGCGAAGATCAGTAAGTTCTTGGTCCACTGGTGTGGCCGCAGGGAGACGATTAGGCCAGAGGCGATCGAGCGGCCGGACGCCCGAACGATGGGTTCGGCATCCGGCGAAGCGAGAGACTGAAGAGAATTGCGCGCCATGAAGCGCGGCGGGAAAGCGGGCCCAGCTACGAGGCGAAGCTCTGGACGGCCTCCTGCTCCGAGTCGAAGGTCTCGAATACCGTGAGCAGCTTGGTGATCGCCAGCAGATCCTGGATCCGCTTGGTCAGGTTCAGGAGCTTCAACTTGCCCCCCTGACGGCTCACGGTCGTGTAGGTCCGGACGATTTCGCCCAGTCCCGCGCTGTCGATGTAGGGAACACCTGCGAGATTCAAGACGAGCTCGCGCCGACCCTGCTGAACCAGGCTGTTGATCTTGTCCTTGAGGAGCTCGTCGCCTTCGCCGATGGTCAACTTCCCGCTCAGGTCGAGAATCAGGACCTCACCGACCTCCCGTTCCTCGATCTGCATCGCTGCTCTCCCTCCCGTGTGCAATTCCTGCGTGGGCCGTCACCATGACCGATTTCGACGGCGCCCCAGTACGGTGTCGCCCGACTCAGGACCGGCCACCGTACTACGCAAACTCTAATGCTGTCAAGCACCTGCGGGGGTTTTGCTCAATCAACCCCCCCAGTTCGAGGTCGTGACCGTTCGACCTGGCGACGACCTTCGGACTGGGGAGGATCGCTGTCGCTGGACGCCTCACTCGACGTCTCGACGCTGCTTCTTCCGAGTGCGTTTGCGCGCGAGCGCCTGCTTCGCGCGCCGTTTGTCACCCGGCTTCAGATAGTAGGAGTGCTTCTTGATGTCTTTGATGATGTCTTCTTGCTGGACTTTTCGTTTGAAACGACGGAGCGCGCTTTCGATCGATTCTCCGTCCTGGAGTCTCACTTCAGCCAACCTGATCCACCCCCTCACCCGCCGACCTGGGCACCTGTCCGCCCGAATGACACCTACCGAATATGTTAGGCTATCATAGGTAGCCGGCGGTTCCAGGCCCAAAACCCACCGGCCCGCGACGATTCCTTTTCCGGGGCCCCGGCTCATTCGGAATCCTGAAGTTCAGTGCAACCATATATTTTTCAATGATATAGAGCGTCCATGAAGATCCTGGTCGTCGGCAGCGGTGCGCGAGAGCACGCCCTGGCCTGGAAGCTGTCCCAGGAGCATCGGCCCGGGCAGGTGCTGACTGCACCAGGGAATCCCGGCATGGCCCAGGTGTCGACCTGCGTCCCGGTCGACATCGCCAATCCGGACGCTGTGTTCGAGTTGGCCGACCGGGAGTCGGTCGAGCTGACTGTCGTGGGTCCGGAGGCTCCGCTGGCCGGCGGCGTCGCCGACCGGTTCGCCGTCGGCGGTCGGCTGCTGTTCGGTCCGACGCGGGACGCCGCGCGCCTCGAATCGAGCAAGGCGTTCGCCAAGGCGTTCATGAGCCGGCACGGGATTCCGACGGCGGCCTACGAAACGCACGACGACCCCTCGAGTGCCTTGGCGGCCATCCGGTCCGGCCGGTTCGGGTACCCGGTCGTGCTCAAGGCTGACGGCTTGGCGGCTGGCAAGGGTGTCATCATCGCGGCTGACGAGCCGGCGGCCGAGCGCGCGGTGTGCGACCTGCTGGTGGATCGCCGGTTTGGGGCGGCTGGTGCGACGGTGGTCGTCGAGAAGTATCTCGACGGCGAAGAAGCCTCGTTCTTCGTGCTCTGCGATGGCCGGTGCGCGCTGGCGCTGCCGTCGGCGCAAGACCACAAACGCGCCTTCGATAACGATCGCGGACCCAACACGGGCGGGATGGGGGCGTTCTCGCCGAGCCCGCGGCTGACCGACGAGGTGTGCGCACGGGTCATGCGGGAGATCGTCCAGCCTGTGCTGGACGGGATGGTGGCCGAAGGGCATCCGTACGCGGGTGTGCTATACGTCGGGTTGATGCTGACCGGCGATGGCCCGAAGGTGATCGAGTTCAACGTCAGGTTTGGCGATCCTGAAGCCCAGGTCGTGCTGCCTCAGGTGGCCGAGGACTTGACGCCGCTGCTCGTGGATGCGGCACGAGGTGCCCTCGATGGCCGGTCGGTGGTGCTCCGCATCGAGCCGCACGTTGGGGTGGTGGTTGCTTCGGGTGGCTATCCGGGCGCCTATCCGACAGGGCTGCCGATCTCGGGGCTGGACGCCGCGGCCGGGCGCGAGGGCGTCCTGGTCTTCCACGCCGGAACGAAACACGCCGGTCCCGGAATCGTCACGGCCGGTGGCCGCGTGCTGACCGTGGTCGGGAAAGGGACTGGATTCGAGCAGGCGATCGATCGCGCGTACGCCGCGGTACGGCTGATTCAGTTCGAAGGGATGCACGTCAGGCAGGACATTGGACGCAAGGCGCTGACGCCGGCGTCATGAGCGGCCGGCACACGGGCTGCTAGGCTTAGGCTAGGGTGATCACGATGGGCGATCGGCAGGTATTGATTCTCATGGGATCGGATTCGGATGCGCCGGTGATGCAGGCCGCGGCGGAGGTCCTGACGCAGTTCGGCATCGGCTACACGATGACCGTGGCGTCGGCGCACCGGTCCCCGGATCGGGTGCGCGCGCTGATCGACGACGCGCATGCCTGTGGCGTCGGCGCCTTCATCGTTGGCGCGGGTGCCGCGGCCCACCTTGCGGGTGTAGTCGCCGCCCACTCGACGCGGCCGGTCATCGGGGTGCCGATCGACTCGACGGCGTTAAACGGGCTCGACGCGCTCCTGGCCACCGTACAGATGCCGCCGGGCGTGCCGGTCGCCACGATGGCGGTCGGTAAGGCCGGCGCGACGAACGCGGCGGTGCTGGCCGCCCAGATCCTGGCCACAGGCGACGCGGCGCTCGCCCAGAAACTGACCGACTACAAGGCTTCCCTGGCCGCCAAGGTCGACCAGGCGGCCGCGCGGCTCGAGTCGTGAGCCTCCGGTGATGAAGTTCGCAGTCCTCACGTTCGGGTGCCGCGTCAATCAGGCCGATTCGGCGTGCATCGACGGCGATCTGCGCGCCTGCGGAGGCAGCCCGGCCCCGCCGGAGGAGGCTGATCTCATCGTCGTCAACTCGTGCTCGGTCACGTCGTCGGCCGACGGGTCTGCCCGGCAGGCGATTCGACGGATCGCCCGTCGCAATCCGGACGCCCGGATTGTCGTCACCGGGTGCTACGCCACTCGCGCTCCGGACGAACTCGTCGCGCTGCCCGGTGTTCGGGCAGTGGTGACGAACGACCGCAAGGAGGCGCTCGTCGCCGACATCCAACCGTTGATCGATCCGCTGCGACACCAGACCGGCGACGGTCCCTGCGGCGTGCCGGTCGAGCCGGCGGCGGCGGGCCGCACCGTGCACACGCTCGCCGTGCAGACGGGCTGTGACGATCACTGCAGCTACTGCGTCATTCCCCGCACGCGCGGCCGCGGGCGCAGTCGTTCCATCCCCGAGGTGCTGCGTCGCGTCAAGGTCGCGTCGGACGCCGGATTCAAGGAGGTGGTGCTGTCCGGCGTGCATCTCGGCTCGTTCGGGCGTGACCGGAGGCCCGCATCCTCGCTCGTCGACCTGCTGCGGGCGCTCGATCGGCAGGACGCCGCGTGCCGGCTGCGGCTCAGCTCGCTCGAGCCGATGGATTGCACGGAGCCTCTCATCGATCTCGTGGCACGCAGCGGCCGGTTCGTTCCGCATTTCCACCTGCCGCTCCAGCATGCGAGTGACGCCTGTCTGCGGGCGATGGGTCGCCCTTACTCGTTGAGCGACTATCGGCGGGTAGTTGATACGGTCCGCGATCGCCTGCCAGACGCGGCGCTCGGGTCCGACGCCATGGCGGATTTCCTGGCGAGACCGAGCGGGATCACGACACACACGTGGCCTACCTGGCCGACTCGCCGCTGACCTCCATCCACGTGTTTCCGTATGCCGATCGGCCGGGGACGGCCAGCAGCCGGATGCCTGACAAAGTCGATGGCGGCCTGGCGCACCGGCGCGCGCGTGAGCTCCGGGCGGTGGCCGGGCAGCTCCAGCGGAGGTTTCAAGCGGCGGCGATCGGGACGATTCGTCCGGCGCTGGTGCTGGACGACCGAGGCACGGCGCTCACCGACAATTACCTCAAGGTCCAGCTGCGCGAGCCGGCGATCAGGAATTGCCTAGTGGACGTGCGCGTCGAGTCGGCCGAGCTGGGCCGGGTGACCGGCCGGGTCGTGTCACAGATGGCGCGCGATCGAGCAGGCTCGCGAGCCGCTGGCCGGGCGACGGCCGGGTCCCCTCCACGACGAGCTGCCCGCACGCAGCCCGGATGTCGCGCCCCCGGCTCTTCCGGATCGACACCCTCAGGTGGTGATCGGCCAGCAGACGGCCGAACCGATCGATCCGACTGGCCGACGGGCGTTCGAACGGAATACCCGGCGCTGCGTTGAGCGGGATGACGTTGACCTTGGCGCGCAGCCCGCCGAGCAGGCGGGCGAGCCGGTGCGCATCAGCGATCGAATCGTTGACATCCTTGATGAGCACATACTCGAACGTGATGCGGTTGCGCCGCTTGAGCGGGAAGGCGCGACAGGCGGCCAGCAGGTCCGCCAGCGGGTAGCGCCGGTTGATCGGGACCATCTGGCTGCGCTGGGCGTCGGTCGTGCCGTGCAGCGAAATTGCGAGGTTTGGCATCATCGGCTCCGCTGCCAGCCGGGTCAGCGCAGGCAGAATGCCGACCGTCGACAGCGTGATCCGGCGGGGTGACAGGGCCGCGCCGTGCTCGCACATGATCATCCGGAACGCCTGCATCGTCGCGTCATAGTTGTGCAGCGGCTCGCCCATGCCCATGAGAACGACGTTGACGGGCTGCCCCACGAGACCCAGCTCCGACACGAGCACCCGCACCTGCCCGGCAATTTCACCGGCGGTCAGGTGGCGCTCCAGACCCATCCGCGCGGTCAGACAGAAGGCGCACTGCATCGCGCAGCCAACCTGAGTGGACAGGCAGAAGGTGTGGGCGGGCGAATCCGGGATGTAGACGGCCTCGATGCGCCGGCCATCATCGAGTTCCAGCAGGAACTTCGTGGTGCCGTCGCTCGACTGGTAGCGCTTGGCGACACGTGGCGTCGAGAGGCCGAATGCGTCGGCTAAACTGTCTCGATGCTGCCTGGAGAGGTCGGTCATCTGCGCGACGTCAGTCACGGCGCGCCGGTGGATCCAGCGATAGATCTGTCGGGCGTGGAAGGGCTGGATGCCCAGCGGCGCGATCGCGGTCTCGAGATCGGCGAGCTCGAACTCCGCCAGGTCGCGCGTTAAGCTAGGCACTCGCGTCTGCTTTCTGGAAGAACGTGAACCCCGATTCTAGCACGGGGAGGTCGGGCAGCTCCCCCCGGCTGCTAGTCGGTAGTGGGCTAATGGCGTTAGCCACTACCTGCTAGTCATCAGTCACGGATCTCGCGGCCGACACACGCGCATCGGCCGTTCCCAGTTGCCGAGGTCGGCCTCGCGTGGTATGATCGGGCGTTCGTGTAGAGGGCCTAATCCCTTTTCGATCAATGACTTGCGCCGTCGCGCGCGTCTCGTGACCCGGTCCCACTCTCTTCCGCCGCCGATGATCGTTCGCGATGTCCTGGACAACGGCTTGTGTCTCCTCACCGAGGCCATGCCGCATGTTCGTTCGATCAGTCTCGGCGTGTGGCTCACCCGCGGCTCACGCCACGAATCGGACTCCCAAGCCGGAATTTCGCATTTCATCGAGCACATGTTGTTCAAAGGCTCGACGTCGCGCTCGGCGCGAGAGATCGCTGAGGCGATCGATACTATCGGCGGACAGCTGGACGCCTTCACTGCCAAGGAGTACGCCGGGTACTACGTCAAGGTGCTCGACGCGCACCTGCCGGCGGCGCTGGACATCCTGTCGGATCTTGTGCTGCACCCCGCGTTTCAGGACGCGGACATCGAACGGGAAAAGAAGGTCGTCCTCGAAGAAATCAAGATGGTCGAGGACACGCCCGACGATCTGGTCCACGACCTGTTCACGCAGTATTTCTGGGAGCGCCACGCGCTGGGTCGTCCAATTCTCGGGTCGGCCGAGTCAGTCTCGGGGTTCACCCGCGACCAGCTGCGGGCTTTCTTCGAGCAGGCCTACGTGGCGCCCAACGTGATCATCTCGGCCGCCGGCAACCTCGATCACACGCAGCTGCGCGGCCTAACCGAGTCGGCGTTCGCGGACCTGCCGTCGCGCGGTGCGACCGTGCCGTGGGTGGCGCCGACCATGGTGTCCCGGTTGCACGTCAAGGACAAAGATCTGGAGCAGAGCCACCTCTGTCTGGGCACGGCCGGCCACCAGCAGGACCACGACGATCGCTACGTCAGCTATCTCCTGAATACGATCTTCGGCGGGTCCATGAGCTCGCGGCTCTTCCAGCACGTCCGCGAGGAGCGCGGGCTCGCGTATGCCGTCTTCAGCGGCCTGAACGCCTACCGCGACGCCGGGGCGCTGACGGTCTACGCGGGGTGCGCCACGGAGTCGGTCGACGAAGTCCTGGGCCTCGTGCTGGAGGAGATGCGGACGCTGGCCGAGACGACCGTGCCCGAGACGGAGCTGCAGCGGGCGAAGGATCATCTGAAGGGCAGCCTGATGCTCTCGCTGGAGCACACCTCTAGCCGCATGTCGCATCTGGCTCGGCAGGAGATCTATTTTTCCAGGCAGGTCAGCCTGGACGAGACGCTCGCGAGCGTCGACCGGGTGACGGTGGACGACGTGCAGCGGGTCGCCCGGGATTTGTTCGTCGACGGCGTGCTGGCTGCGACCGTGCTGGGGCCGTCCGCCGGGCTCGAGCTGGCGCCGGATCGGTTCGGCGCCGGGGTGGGCATGCTCGTCGAGTGAGCCTCGCGGGGCGGGTGGTGCCTGACACATGAATCGGAGAGAGGGTCCCGTCTCGGCCAAACTCACGGTGCTGGGAAGTGGCAGCAGCGGCAACGCCACGCTCGTGGCGTCGGGCGACGACCGGGTCTTGATCGACGCGGGCCTCAGCTATCGCGCGATCCGGCAGGGGCTTGAACGGCTGGGTGTGGCGCCCGACGCGCTTCGCGCCATCGTGGTCACTCACGCGCACGTCGATCACGTCCGCAGCGCGGCGCGCCTGTCCAGCCGGCATGGAATTACAGTCCACGCGACGCGAGCCGCGCGGGAATCTTGGGGTCCGAGTGCGGCGAAGGTGTCCGGGTGGGCGCGGCTGCGCCCGGGCCATTCGGTGGACTTTGGTGCGCTGCGCTTTTTGCCGTTCGCCGTGACGCACGACGCCGACGAGACGCTGGGCTTTCGGATCGACACGCCGACGGGGGCCATCGGGTTCGCCACCGACGTCGGGTGTGTCACTGCTGAGCTCGTCGAGCGCTTCCGCCAGTGCCTGCTGCTCGTGATGGAGTCGAACCACGCCGTCCAGTTGCTGCGGGTGAGCCCGTACGCGCCCAGTGTGCGGGCGCGAATCGGCGGAGACGACGGGCACCTGTCGAACGAGGCGCTGGGGGCGTTCGTGCGGGAGCACCTGGGACCGGCCGTTCGGTGCATCGTGCTGGCGCACCTGAGCCGGGTCACCAACGTGCCGGAGATTGCAGATCTGAGCTGTCAGGAAGCGCTGGCGCGCATCGGGCGCTCCGAGGTGCGAGTCGTGGTGGCGTCGCCGGACCACCCCACGCCCACGATCGATCTCGCGGCCTTGACACAGACGCCAGCAGCGGTGCCGTCGCCCGCCCGCCGGGCGCAGCAAGTCTCGCTGCCATTCGGTTACCCAACAGCCCAACTCCCAGTGAGGACTCCTAACTTCTAACTCCTAACTCATGATTCCACGCTACACCCACCCCGAGATGGGTCGCATCTGGACCGACCAGTGCCGCTACGAGACGTGGCTCCGCGTCGAGACGGCGGCGGCCGAGGCGATGGCCGAGGCGGGCATGATTCCGGCTGACGCGGCGCGTGACATTCGTGAGCGCGGCGCGGTGGACGCCGCCCGGGTCGACGAGATCGAAGCCACGACGCAGCATGACGTCATCGCGTTCACGACCGCTGTCGCCGAGCGAGTCGGCGAGTCGGCGCGCTGGCTGCACTTCGGCCTGACGTCATCCGACGTGCTCGACACGGCGCTGGCCTTGCAGATGCGCGAGGCGTGCGACCTCATCTTGCAGGATCTTAACGGCCTGCTCGACGCCGTCCAGGCGCGAGCCGAGGAGCATCGCTGCACGCCGATGATCGGGCGCACCCACGGCATACATGCCGAGCCGATGACGTTCGGGCTGAAGCTGGCGCTCTGGCATGCGGAGCTGGTCCGCGATCGGGTGCGGGTCCGCCGGGCGCGGGACATCATCAGTGCCGGTAAGATTTCGGGCGCGGTGGGAACCTACGCGCACCTCGATCCGTCGATTGAGACGCGCGTCTGCGAACGTCTGGGCCTCACGCCGGCGCCGGTCTCGTCACAGGTGCTGCAGCGCGACCGGCACGCGGAAGTGCTCGGGGCGCTGGCCATCACGGCCGCCTCGCTCGAGAAATTCGCGCTTGAAGTTCGTGGATTGCAGAAGACGGAGATCGGCGAGGTCGAGGAGCCGTTCGGGAAGGGCCAGAAGGGCTCGTCGGCCATGCCGCACAAGCGCAACCCGATCGGCTGCGAGCAGGTGGCCGGCCTGGCGCGGCTGGTGCGGTCGAACGCGATGGCGGCACTCGAGAACGTCGCGTTGTGGCACGAACGCGACATTTCGCACTCCTCGGTCGAGCGGGTGATCGTGCCGGATAGCTTCCTGGCGCTGGATCACATGCTGCGGCGGTTCACCCGGATCGTCCGCGGACTCGTCGTGCATCCGGACCGGATGCGCGAGAATCTGGCACGGTTGAGGGGGGTCATCTTTTCTGGCACCGTGCTGCTCGAACTGGCGCGGCGCGGCGTGTCGCGCGAGCAGGCCTACGAGTGGGTGCAGCGCAACGCGATGCGGTCGTTCCACGAGGCGGCCGAGTTCAAGACGCTGTTGTTGAACGATGCCGAGATCGTGGCGGTGTTACCGCCCGAGGCGATCGAGCGCGCGTTCGATCTCGAGGTGCAGCTGCGCCACGTCGATCGGATTTTCGAGCGGGTGTTCGGTAGCGACGCCGGCGCGGGAGAGGTCGCCTCGTGAAAGCTCGAGTCTTCGTGACGCTGAAACGGTCGGTGTTTGATCCGCAGGGGCAGACGATTGCCGACGCGTTGCACACGATGGGGTATGCCGGCGTGCAGGACGTCCGCCAGGGCAAGTACTTCGAGCTCGAAGTCGACGCGACGACGGCCGACGCGGCGCGCGCGATGGCGTCCGAGGTCGCGGACAAGCTGTTGGCGAATCCCGTCATCGAGAGCTATCGGGTGGAGATTGAAGGGGACAAGGAGTTAGGAGCTAGGAGTTAGTTAGGAGTTGGGAGGATTAGGGAGCGCTGACACCGGCTCTCCTTACTCCTTGACGCATCATGAAATTTGCCATCATCGTGTTTCCTGGGTCCAATTGCGACCACGACGCCTATCACGCGGCGAAACACGTGCTGGGCGCCGATGCCGAGTTCGTGTGGCACAAGGATACCGATCTGAAGGGGGCCAACGTCGTCGTCCTGCCCGGTGGGTTCTCGTACGGCGACTACCTGCGCACCGGCGCGATTGCCAGATTCTCGCCCGTCATGACACCGGTCCTGGCCTTTGCCGAATCGGGCGGCCCGGTGCTCGGCGTCTGCAACGGATTCCAGGTCCTGCTCGAAGCCGGCGTGCTACCCGGCGGCATGCTGCGTAACCGGAGCGTGAAGTTTCAGTGCGAGCAGGTACACGTGCGCGTCGAGCAGACCGACACGCCGTTCACGTGCGCGGCGGCGGTCGGCCAGGTGCTCAGAATTCCGATCGCCCACGGGGAAGGGAACTACTTCGCGCCGCCCGACGTGCTCGCCGTGCTCGAGGCGAACCGGCAGATCGTGTTTCGGTATTGCGACCCGCACGGTGAAGTCACCGAGGTTGCCAATCCGAACGGCTCGGCCAGCGGCGTCGCCGGGCTGTGCAACGCGCGGCGCAATGTCGTCGCGCTGATGCCGCACCCGGAGCGGGCGTGCGAGTCCGCGGTCGGCAGCGCCGACGGCCTGGCGATCTTCGAGTCGGTCGTCTCGGCGCTGGCGGGCGACGGGATGTTGAAGACCGGGTGAGTCTGACGCGCGAGTGGCGGATGACCAGCATCGATTCACAGACCCTCGAACAGCACAGCTTGAACCGTGGCGAGTACGAGAAGATTCTCGCGATCCTCGGACGCGAACCGTCGTTGACCGAGCTCGGCATCTTCTCGGTGATGTGGTCGGAGCACTGCAGCTACAAGAGCTCGCGGGTTCACCTGCGCACGCTGCCGACCACCGGCCCCCGCGTCGTGCAGGGGCCGGGCGAGAACGCCGGTGCCGTCGACGTGGGCGACGGTCTGGTGGCTGTCTTTAAGATCGAATCGCACAACCACCCGTCGTTCATCGAGCCGTACCAAGGGGCGGCGACCGGCGTGGGCGGGATCATCCGCGACATCTTCACGATGGGCGCCCGGCCGATCGCGCTGCTCAATTCTTTGCGATTTGGATCGCTCGAGGACGCCCGGACGCGGAGGGTTCTCAAGGGGGTCGTGGCCGGTATCGGCGGCTACGGCAACAGCATCGGGATTCCGACGGTCGGGGGGGAGATTGCGTTCGAGGACTGCTACGCGGGCAATCCGCTCGTCAACGTGTTCTGCCTCGGGCTGGCCAAGGCGGGGACGCTGGTGCTGGGGCAGGCGTCGGGCACCGGAAATTCGGTGTACTACGTCGGCGCGAAGACCGGCCGCGACGGCATCCACGGCGCGACGATGGCCTCGGCCGAGTTCGACGAGCGGTCGTCGGAGAAGCGGCCCGCGGTGCAGGTGGGCGACCCGTTCATGGAGAAGCTGCTGCTCGAGGCGTGCCTCGAGCTGATGCAGACCGACGCCCTGGTTGGCATTCAGGACATGGGCGCGGCGGGGCTGACCTGCTCGACGGCGGAGATGGGATCGCGCGGCGGCACCGGTATCGACGTCGATGTCTCGCGCGTGCCACAGCGCGAGACCGGCATGACGCCGTACGAGATCATGCTGTCAGAGTCGCAGGAGCGCATGCTCATGGTCGTGCGGCGTGGCCGTGAAGCCGAGGTCGAGCGGATCTTCGAGAAGTGGGACCTCCACGCCGTGCCGATCGGGGAGGTCACCGGCGACGGGCAGCTGCGCGTGCGGGAACGGGGCACGGTCGTCGCCGAGATCCCAAACGACAAGCTGGTCGACCAAGCGCCGCTCTACGACCGTCCGACCGCGCGGCCCGCGTACCTCGACGCGGCGCGACGCCTGGATCTCGACGCGTTGGGGGGGGTGCCGCCAGCGGACGAGGCGCTGCGGCTGGTGCTCAGCTCGCCGGCCGTGGCCAGCAAGCGATGGGTGTACCGGCAGTACGACCACATGGTGCGGACCAACACGATTACTCCGGCCGGCATGGGGGCCGGCGTGGTGCGGTTGAAGGGGACCGACCGGGCGCTGGCGATGTCGGTCGATGGCAACGGGCGGTACTGCTATCTCGATCCGCGTCTCGGGGCGATGCTGGCCGTGGCCGAAGCGTCGCGCAACGTCGCCTGCGCCGGCGCGCTGCCGATCGGTGCAACGAATTGCCTCAATTTCGGCAATCCCGAACGGCCCGAGATCATGTGGCAGTTCGCGCGCGCGGTCGAGGGGATCGGGGAGGCCTGCCGGGCGCTCGACCTGCCGATCACTGGCGGTAACGTGAGCCTCTACAACGAAACCGACGGCCAGGCTATCTACCCCACACCAGTCCTGGGGGTCGTCGGCGTCATCGCGCAGGTCTCGCACGTTCTGGGCCGGACGTTTCGCGTGCCGGACGCCACGATTCTGCTGCTCGGGGCGGGGCGCCCGTCGCTCGGGGGCAGCGAGTACCTCAAGACGGTCTGCGGCCGGGTCGCGGGCGTGCCGGCCGATCTGTCGCTGGCGGCGGAGCGGGCGCTGCAGCGGCTCCTTGTCGACCTGGCGGGCGACGGGCTCCTGCAGTCGGCCCACGACTGCTCGGACGGTGGCGTGGCGGTGGCGCTGGCCGAGTGCTGCTTCGAGACCAACGGCATCGGGGCGTCGCTCGCGCTGTCCGACCATATGGGCGCCGGCCGGGACGACGTGGCGCGCGGGTGCGCGCTGTTCGGTGAGGCGCCGACGCGCATTCTCGTGTCGGTCGCCGACGGCAATGCCGACGCGGTGCGCGCGCGGGTCGGGGCGGCCGGGGTGCCGGTTCGGGGTGCCGGGCGGACTGGTGGCACGAGGATACGGATTGACGGGCGTGGCGGCACGCTGCTCGATGTCGCCGTCGCGGACGTCGAGACGGTGTGGATGCAGGGACTGGAACGGTGTTTCGTCGATCCGGCGGCCTAGCTGCTAGCGGGCTGCTAAGATTGACCGAGGTCGCGTATCCTCGAGTGAGTCGAGTAAGCATGCGAGACAAATTCAGAGACGAATGCGGCGTGTTCGGGATCTTCGGGAACGACGACGCGGCGAACCTCACATATCTCGGACTCTACGCGCTACAGCATCGCGGCCAGGAGAGCGCCGGTATCGCCTCGACGGACGGGACCCGCATCTTCCTGTCGCGCGCGATGGGGTATGTGTCCGACGCCTTCGACGAGGCGACGCTGTTCACGCTCCGGGGTTCGGCCGCCATCGGGCACGTGCGCTATTCCACCGCGGGCGACAGCCGCCTGGTCAACGCGCAACCGATCCTGATCGACTGTGCGCACGGCGAGATCTCGCTTTGCCACAATGGCAATCTCGTCAACGCCGCGGAATTGCGTGACGATCTGGTGAAGCGCGGCTCCATCTTCCAGACCAGCAGCGACACCGAGGTGATCCTGCACCTCTACGCCAGGTCGCAGGCGCCAACCGCCGAGGACGCCATCATCGAGTCGGTGTCGCAGGTGCGTGGGGCCTTTTCGCTCGTGGTGCTGACCAAGGACAAGGTGATTGCGGTTCGCGACCCGCACGGGTTCCGGCCGCTGGCGATCGGCCAGCTCGACGGCTCGACGATCGTGTGCTCAGAAACCTGCGCGCTCGACCTGATCGGCGCGACCTACGTCCGCGACGTCGAGCCCGGCGAAGTGCTCGTGATCAACGCGTCCGGCATGCGATCGTACAAGCCATGGGTGGAGGCCCCGCCGGCCCACTGCATCTTCGAGCACGTGTACTTCGCGCGGCCAGACAGTCACGTGTTCGGACAGAGCGTCAACGAGGTGCGCACCGATTTGGGACGCCGGCTCGCGCGCGCAGCCGCGGTGGACGCCGACGTCGTCGTGCCGATTCCCGACTCGGGCGTGTGCGCCGCGCTGGGGTTCGCGGAGGAATCCGGCATTCCGTTCAAGATGGGGCTGATCCGAAACCACTACGTTGGCCGGACGTTCATCCATCCGCAGCAGGCGATCCGACACTTCAAGGTCAAGGTGAAGCTGAACCCGGTCCGGAGCATCCTGGCGGGCAAACGGGTCACGCTGGTTGACGACTCGATCGTCCGCGGCACGACGAGTCGGAAGATCGTCGGGATGGTGCGCGCCGCCGGCGCCCGCGAAGTCCACATGCGGATCAGCTGTCCGCCGACGATCTCGCCTTGTTATTACGGCATCGACACACCGCGTCGCTCCGAGCTGATTGGCGCCACGCACTCGGTCGAGGAGATCCGGCAGTATCTGAGCGCCGACAGCGTTGCCTATCTGGACATCGAGGCCATGCTCGGATCCGTCGGATCGCGGCGACAGGATTACTGCACGTCCTGCTTCACCGGGAAGTATCCGGTGGAGTTTCCACGCGACGAGGACGCGTATCTCCAGCTCGCGCTGAAGCTGCCCGACCAGTCGTGACTGTGCGCCCCTTCCGGTGGGTCGTGGTCGTTGCGCTTGTCGCGGTCAGGTATCTGGCGGGCGGCGTCGCGAGCGGGAGCGCGGCCGCGGCGCCGGCGGTCTGGCAGGTCTCGGCCGCCGCCGAACTGGCGACCGCGATCGATCGGCTAGGCGACTTCGACTACGACACCCGAACCGCGGCGGCCCGCGCCCTTCGGCGCGTGTCGCCGCCGGCCGTGGTGCCGGTCCTGGCCGCCGCGGTGGCCAGTCACGCCAACGGCTACGTCAGGTACCGCGCGCTGGTCTTGCTGACCGGGTTCGACGACGGGCTGGCGCACGACGTGGCGTTCGGTCTGCTGGATGACCCGAACGACCGACTGCGGGGCGTGGCCTACGCCTATTTCGAGCATCACGCCGACGCGGCAATCACGCCGAAGCTGCTGGCAGCACTGAAGGCGGAGGCCTCGGAATTCGTCAGACCCGCGATCGTCCGAGCGCTGGCCTCGCGGGGGAACGAGGCCGACGTCCGGACCGCGTTGATTCGGGAGGTCGATCGCGGGGAGGATTTCTTCCGGAGCACGGTCATCGAGGCGCTCGGCGATTACGAGGCGGTCTATGCGCTCGAGGTGCTCATCCGCGTGGCCGGCCACGACGGGCCGCTCCAGGATGACGCCATCGTGGCGATCGGCAAGATCGGGACCCCGGGGGCGCTGCGCGCGCTTGGCGATGCGCAACGCAGCGCTTCCCGTTCGCTGCTGTCGTCGATTGCCGCGGCCAGCTGTTTGCTCGGCGTCGACTGTCCGGCGCAGGTTGGCTATTTGAAGGACGCGCTGCGCTACGCGTCAGGGCAGGAGGCCTATCAGGGCGAGCTGCGCAGCGTCTGTGCCGGCCTCGGGGCGCTCGCGGCCCGGGGGCATGCTGCAGCGCTGGCCGTGCTGCTCGATGGCGGGCACGACGCGCCGGAGCGTGTGCGGGCGCCGATTGCGCTGGCCCTCGGGACGGCCGCGCTCAGGAATCGGGCCTTCGTCGTGTCGGCGCTGGGCGCGCGAGGCGACCGGGTGGGTGCCATCGATCTTCTGGTCGAGGCCTTCGACATGTTCCAGGAGGACTACGAGGAGGAGCGGTTCTACGCCTGGCTGCGACGGAGCTACAGGGCGGCCGGGGCGGGCTCAGCCGAACGGGCGCTGGCGGAGGAGATCATCAACCGTCTCGAATTTTGAAGCCTGAGCACTTGGGCTTGGCGCAAGGCACCAGCCTGCAAGTTTGGACCACGACGCGCACGGCGCGGCGCGCGCGGGTCGGCGTGGGGCACTCGGGGTCCCCGCAGAGACCCGTGCGGGGGTTCGGGGTGAAGCCCCGAAGTGATAATGGTCGACTACAAGGAGTCCGGCATCGACATCGACGCCGGCAACGAGGTCGTCCGTCGCATTCGACGACTCGCCCGCAGCACCTTCACACCCGGGGTCCTCTCGGACATCGGCGCGTTCGGCGGGTTGTTCCGCCTGGACACCGCGGACCGGACCGATCCGGTGCTGGTGTCCAGCGCCGACGGCGTGGGCACGAAGCTGCGTGTGGCGTTTCTCGCGAATCGCCACGACACCATCGGCGGTGACCTCGTCAACCACTGCGCGAACGACATCCTCGTGCAGGGCGCCGAACCGCTCTTCTTTCTCGACTATCTCGCCACCGGTCGGCTATCGCCGGAGGTGGCGGCCCAGGTTGTCGGGAGCATGGCGACCGCGTGCCGGGCGAACGGCTGCGCGCTGCTCGGCGGGGAGACGGCGGAGATGCCTGGCTTCTATGCCGACGGGGAGTACGACCTGGCTGGGTTCGTCGTCGGCGTCGTCGACCGCGGGAAGATTCTGGACGGCCGCGGCATCGCGATCGGCGATCGCCTGATCGGGTTCCCGTCGTCCGGGTTGCACACGAACGGTTACTCGCTGGCGCGCCGGATCGCGTTCGACACACTCGGCCTGGACGTCGCCTCTGCTGTCGATGAGCTCGGAGGTACACTCGGTGAGGCCCTCCTGGCGCCGCATCGCTCGTACGTCCGGCTGGTCCGGCCGCTGCTGGATGCCGGCTGGCTCAAGGGTCTGGCCCACGTCACGGGCGGGGGCATCACCGAGAATCTGCCGCGCGTACTCCCGCCGGGGACGGCGGCGGCGGTCGACCGAACGGCATGGACCGTGCCGCCGGTCTTTGCCTGGCTTCAGCGCGGTGGGGGTGTGGCCGATGACGAGATGTTCCGCGTCTTCAACATGGGGATCGGGCTCGTGGCGGTGGTCGACCGCCGGAACGCCGACGGGGTACTGGGTCGGCTCGCCGAGCTCGGTGAGGACGGGGCGTCGCTGATCGGCGAGATCGTCGAGGGCGACCGGACCGTGACCTATTCGGCCGGGTGAGGCAGATGAACCGTCGCCTGGGCGTGCTCATTTCCGGTCGGGGCAGCAACCTCCAGGCGATCATCGACGCCATCGGCGCGGGCCGCCTGGACGCGACGATTGGTGTCGTCATCTCCAACCGCGCGGAGGCCGAGGGTCTCGCGCGCGCGCGGTCCGCCGGCATCGAGACCCGGCATTTCGATCATCGACGCCATCAGCGGCGAGCGGACTACGACGCGGCGCTCGTGGCTGCGCTGCGCGCCCGTGACGTCGGGCTGGTCTGCCTGGCCGGCTTCATGCGGCTCTTGGGTCCAACGGTCATCGACGCGTTCCCGAATGCGATCCTCAACGTCCATCCGTCGCTGCTGCCTGCCTTCCCTGGCCTCGAGGCGCAGCGCCAGGCGTGGGAGCACGGCGTCACGGTGGCCGGCGCCACCGTGCATTTTGTGAACGCTGATCTGGACGCCGGGCCGATCGTGGCGCAGGTGGCGGTACCGGTGCACGACGACGACACACCGGAGTCGCTGGCGGGGCGCATTCTGATCGAGGAACACCGGATCTACCCGGAGGCAATCGGGCGCGTGCTGGACGGGGCCTGGACGGTGTCGGGCCGGCGCGTGAAAAAAATGGGTCAGACCCCTTAAGATCCTTAGCTGTTAGATCTGCGATTGCCGTTGCAGCGTGAGGACCGCGATATCGGGGGGACAGTTCAGACGAAACGGCAGGTAGACGGTTCCGACGCCACGGCTGACGAACAGCGTCGTGTTCTCGCGGGTGAGCAGCCCTGAGGCGATCGGGAATTTTCTGGCGGCCACCGCCCCGAGGCCACGCAGGATGATCTGGCCGCCATGGGTGTGGCCCGATAGGACGACCGGCAGATTCAGCGCGACTGCTTCGATGAAGCGGCGGGGATCGTGGGCGAGCAGAATGGCCGGACTTGTGGTGCCGGTCAGCACCCGGATGACGTCGGTCGCGCGACGGGTCCAAAATCTCATCCCGATCAGTTCGAGCCCTTCGCCAGCGATCTCCAGGTGAGTCCGCGTGTCGGTGAGGACCTCTATGCCCCGCGCCGTGAGCGCGGCCGGCATCGCGCGCTCGTCGTCATGATTGCCGAGGATGGCGAAAACGCCGTGGGGCGCGGTCAGCGACGAGAGCGCTTCGGCAACGTCGTCGACGTAGGCCCGATCCTGCCACGACACGTAGTCACCGCCGAGCACGATGAGGTCGGGCTGCTCCAGGCGCATGAGCCTGACCGCGCGATTGACGTCTTCACGCGGCACCGTGAGGCTCCGGTGCAGGTCGGTCATCAGGCCAATGCGCAGCCCCGACAAGGCGTCTGGCAGGCCTGACACCGGCACATCGGCGTAGGTGACCTCGAGCTGCCGCCGTTCGTAGAGAAATCCGTACGCGCCTGTGCCAGCCACGCCACCGACCCCGGCGGCGATGAGCGCCTTCAGAACGGAGCGGCGACCGACGGGACGTGCCGGCTCGCGCGGCTCGGCCATGGGTAGTTGTATATTAGCAGGGCTGATGACGCTGACGCTGGATGAACAGCTTGCCTATCTGACCAAGGGGTGTGTGGACGTCGTCCGCGCCGCCGACTTGCGCGCGAAGCTCGATCGGGCGAACGCGTCCGGCCGACCGCTTGTTGTGAAGGTCGGGTTCGATCCGACCGCGCCTGACTTGCACCTGGGGCATACGGTACTCATCCGGAAGATGAAGCACTTCCAGGACCTCGGGCACACGGTCGTCTTCGTGATCGGCGACTTCACCGCGCTCATCGGTGATCCGACCGGACGATCAAAGATACGACCGCCGCTCGAGCGCGAGCAGATCGCCGAAAATGCCGAAACCTACAAGGTCCAGGTGTTCAAGCTGCTCGAC
>CBDANA010000008.1:0-957500 GCA_965197385.1 Vicinamibacterales bacterium | reverse complement strand
GACTGGTGGAGCGTAGAGAAGTGACCCTGCCGGCATAAGTAGCGATAAGAGAGGTGAGAATCCTCTCCGCCGTAAGCCTAAGGTTTCCTGAGGAAGGTTCGTCCGCTCAGGGTCAGTCGGGTCCTAACGCGAGGCCGAAAGGCGTAGCGGATGGATATCAGGTCAACATTCCTGAACTACCTGGAAAACGTTATTACTGATGAGGGGACGCAGGAGGCTAGCCCAGCCTACGATTGGACGTGTAGGTTCAGACATGTAGGGGGACCCGCCAGGCAAATCCGGTGGGTCACATTCCCTGAGGTGTCATGGCGAGGTCCGTAAGGGCCGCAAAGTGGGTCACGCCACGCTGCCGAGAAAAGCCTCTAAGGAGTTTTCCGGGTACCCGTACCGTAAACCGACACAGGTAGGCGAGGAGAAAATCCTCAGGCGCGAGTGCGAACCCTCGTTAAGGAACTCGGCAAACTCACCCCGTAACTTCGGAAGAAGGGGTGCTCCATGCTCGTCCGGCGGCTTGCCCGCCAAAGCGAGTAGGAGTTGCAGTGAAAAGGCCCAGGCGACTGTTTACTAAAAACACAGGACTCTGCGAAGTCGAAAACGACGTATAGGGTCTGACGCCTGCCCGGTGCCGGAAGGTTAAAGGGAGAGGTCAACCGTAAGGTGAAGCTTCGAACTGAAGCCCCGGTAAACGGCGGCCGTAACTATGAACCGTTGTAGTTACGACACCAAAATCTGGCTATATGCTGGGATATCCGAGTATCTCCCGCTACTCGCTTCGGCGAGTGACAATGCGCGGAGTGCGGACAATCAGCAGGAAACCTGAGTCGCGTATCGGCTTGGGGATCCTCAGAGACTGCACGCCAGACCACGCCTACAAAATCCAGTGGGTACGTGGATGATACAGTCCGAACTCCATGGCGACATGGAGAGCCAGGCGGAAACGTCCTGGCCGCCTGTCTTTTGGCAGGAGGTAACAGAGTACGAACGGTCCTAAGGTTAACGTTTCGCTAGCCTTAGTAAAACTGAACCATATGCGGGAAACTCCTCGACAGCCACGCGGTACTCGGCCTCAGTCAAGAGGTCAGTAACAATCCGCTGGACATGGGGACAATCCGCAGGGAAGGCCCGGGTGTTGCACCCGGGAACCCTCAGAGACTTGACGTTCGGGGCGACCCATTGAAGCTCGACGCAGGATGGATCACAGGCTTCGTGGACGGTGAAGGGTATTTCCATGTCGGCATCAACCGGCATTCGGGAATGCGGACTGGTGTGCAAGTGCTGCCAGAATTCACCGTCGTGCAGCACGAACGCGATGTGCAGATTCTGCATGCCCTGAAGGCGACATTCGGCTGTGGCGTGGTTCGTCGCAACCACGGTGCACGAATGGCCTACAGGGTGCGCGGGCTCGAGCATTTGCTTGAGCGCATCGTTCCATTCTTCGAGAGGCACTCGCTGAAATCCAGGAAGCGCGTTGATTACATGAAGTTTCGACGTGTCTTGTTGATGATGAAGGCGGGCGATCATCTGACGGATGTCGGCATCGAGAAGATCCGGCGCATCGCCGCGCAGATGAATTGAGGGTCGCCAAGGTAAAGTCCGGCTGCTCTGGAAACAGAGTGGATGAACCGAGCGAAATTCCTTGTCGGGTAAGTTCCGACCTGCACGAATGGCGTAACGATCTGGGCGCTGTCTCAACGAGGGGCACTGCGAATTTGTGGTACCGGTGAAGACGCCGGTTACCCGTGGCAAGACGGAAAGACCCCGTGCACCTTTACTACAACCTAGTAGTGAGTGTTGGCGCGTTATGCGCAGGATAGGTGGGAGACTGTGAACCGGGCCTCTTGGGGTCCGGGGAGTCAACGGTGAGATACCACCCTTAGCGCTCCGGCGCTCTAACCTCGATCTGTTATCCAGGTCAGGGACACTGCTAGGCGGGTAGTTTGACTGGGGCGGTCGCCTCCCAAAATGTAACGGAGGCGTGCGAAGGTTTGCTCAGGCTGTTTGGAAATCAGCCGTAGAGTACAAAGGCAAAAGCGAGCTTGACTGCGAGACCTACGAGTCGAGCAGGTGGGAAACCAGGCCTTAGTGATCCGGTGGTTCCGCATGGAAGGGCCATCGCTCAACGGATAAAAGGTACGCCGGGGATAACAGGCTTATCTTGGCCAAGAGTTCACATCGACGCCAAGGTTTGGCACCTCGATGTCGGCTCATCGCATCCTGGAGCTGTAGCAGGTTCCAAGGGTTCGGCTGTTCGCCGATTAAAGCGGTACGTGAGCTGGGTTTAGAACGTCGCGAGACAGTTCGGTCCCTATCTGCCATGGGCGCAGGAAATTTGAGGGGGGCTGTCCCTAGTACGAGAGGACCGGGATGGACGAACCTCTGGTGTACCAGTTGTCGCGCCAGCGGCAGCGCTGGGTAGCTACGTTCGGACGGGAGAAACGCTGAAGGCATCTAAGCGTGAAACCCTCCCCAAGATGAGATTTCCCGAGTCGTAAGACTCCTGAAGGCTCCTGGAAGACGACCAGGTTAATAGGCCAGGTGTGTAAGACCAGTGATGGTCTCAGCTAACTGGTACTAATCAGCCGTGCGGCTTGACCATTTACCTGTTCATGCTGCATGTGCGGTCGGGAACACTACCGTTTGTAGGGTATTCAGTTGTCGGTGCAGTGCTGCCGTATGTGCGGGCTGCATCACGTTCTTTGACATCTACCTGCGCATAAAGGGCATAAGATCGGCCAAGCGGGCGTTACTCAACGCTCGCGAGGCCCCATCCCCCCCTCGCTGGTGCTCCGTGGCTCGAAGACTCGCGCGTCGCGCCGGCCGCAGGCGTTTTCCCGGTGGTCATAGGAGGGGGGTCACACCCGTTCCCATTCCGAACACGGCAGTTAAGCCCTCTACCGCCGATGGTACTGCGGGGGCAACTTCGTGGGAGAGTAGGTCACTGCCGGGATTATTATTGAGGCCGAACGTGAGGAGTCACGTTCGACCTTTTCTTATCCGGCAGCTTCCGTGGCATCGTTCCGCCTCTTCGGGTTTGAAGCTGAACGGGTAGACGGCGAGCACGAGCGGGATCACGAGCAGCCAGGCCGGGCCGCGGCAGTCGGAGAGCAACGAAGTCATCGGTGGGTTACCTTAAACCCAGTTGCGCCTGGTACCACGGGATGCAGCGATCCAGATCTTCGTCGAACGTGTACGACGCCTTCCAGCCCAGCCGCTCGCGGGCCTTGGAGCAGTCGAGATACTGCTCGCGAATCTCCAGGCTAGCCTCGTTGAGGGTCGTCGGCTCGAGCTCCTTGCGTCCCATCCGATCGAGGATGTGGTCGACCACCTCGAGCACGGTCAGCTGTTCCTCGGTGCCGAAGTTGAACGTCTCGCCGCCCAGCTCCAATTCCTCCATCCTCTCGGCGAGCAGGATGTAGGCGTCGACGGCGTCCTCGACGTAGAAGTAGGTTACGCTTGTAGGGGTTCAGACCCTTTTGGACCATTGAGGCCCTGAAAGTAAGAGACACTTCCGAGCCAGGGGAGGAGGATCCCCATGGGCAAGGAAGCGTCGCCAGAAAGAGTCGTGCAGGAAATCCGGCGGAAGACGCGCCGGCGGTTTTCAGCCGAAGAGAAGATTCGGATCGTACTCGAGGGCCTGCGCGGCGAGGAGAGCATCGCCACGCTGTGCCGGAAGGAAGGGCTGGCGCCGAATCTGTACTACCGGTGGAGCAAGGAGTTTCTCGAGGCCGGCAAGAAGCGTCTTGTCGGCGATACGAGCCGTGAAGCGACGGCCCCCGAGGTCACCGATCTGCGCAAGGAGAATAGCCGCCTGAAGCAGCTCGTGGCCGAGGTCGTCCTCGAAAACCGCCTGCTCAAAAAAAACGTGACGGGCTCCGACTCGGGAGACGACACGTGCGACTGACGGCGGCCGAGAAGGCCGAAGTCATTCGCTTGGTCGAAGGCTCGGATCTGCCCGTCCGGCAGACGCTCCGCGAGCTCCAGGTGCCGCGCGCGACGTTCTACACGTGGTATCGCCGCTACGCCGAGGGCGGATTGGATGGGCTCGCGGCCCGCCCGCCGGCTGCGCGGCGGCACTGGAATCGCATTCCACCATGGGTGCGACAACAGGTCGTCGACCTCGCCTTGGCCGTGCCCGAGCGCACGCCGCGGGAACTGGCCTGGCAATTCACGGACCGGGAGGCGCATTTCCTTTCGGAATCGAGCGTCTATCGCATTCTGAAAGCCTTCGACCTGATCACCAGCCCGGCCTTCGTCGTGCTGTCGGCGGGCAAGGTGTTTCAGCAGCCGACGCACCGGCCGAACGAGCTGTGGCAAACCGACTTTACGTATCTCCACGTGGTGGGCTGGGGCTGGTACTACTTGTCGACCGTGCTCGATGACTACTCGCGGTACATCCTGGCCTGGACCCTGCGCACGTCGATGCAGGCCATGGACGTCATGGAGACCCTCGACTTGGCACGCGCCGCCACCGGCGTCGATGCGGTCCCGGTGGCGCATCGCCCGCGCTTGCTCAGCGACAATGGGCCCTGCTACATCTCGGGGCAGCTCGCGACCTATCTGGAGGCCCACGGGCTGCCGCACACGCGCAGCGCACCGTATCACCCGATGACCCAGGGGAAGATCGAGCGGTACCACCGCTCGCTGAAGAACGTCGTGAAACTCGAGCACTACTACACGCCGTGGGACGTGGAACGGGCGGTCGCCCATTTCGTGGAGGACTACAATCACCGGCGGTATCATGAGGCGCTGCAGAACGTGACGCCCGCCGACATGTTTCACGGACGGCAGGTCACCATCCTGGCGCGCCGGGCACGCATTAAACAGCGGACGCTGCAGCAACGGAAACGCGAGAACTTACACGGGCCGCATCACGCGGCCATTCGCTCGGATGTGTCTCTACGCAACGGCGCCGAAGTGTCCAACTTGGTCTGACGACGTACAGGCCATTTTCTGTCGGAATCGAGCGTCTATCGCATCCTCAAGGCCTATGACCTGATTCCGAGCCCAGCCTTCATCGTGCTGTCGGCAGCGAAGTCGTTCCGGCATCCGACCCGTCGGCCGAACGAGCTCTGGCAGACCGACTTCACCTATCTGCAGGTGGTTGGCTGGGGCTGGTACTACCTGTCGACGGTGCTGGATGATTACGCGCGCTACATCATCGCCTGGATGCTCCGGACGTCGATGCAAGCCGCCGACGTGATGGAGACGCTGGACCTGGCCCGGGCCAAGACGGGGCTCGACCGAGTCCTGGTGGTCCATCGGCCGCGGCTCTTGAGCGACAACGGGCCGTGTTACGTCTCGGGGGAGCTGGCGGAGTATCTGGAAACCCACAAGATCGCACACACGCGTGGGGCGCCGTATCATCCGATGACCCAGGGCAAGATCGAGCGGTATCACCGGTCGATGAAGAACGTGGTGAAACTCGAGAAATACTACAGCCCGTGGGAACTCGAACGGGCCATCGCGCGGTTCGTCGACGACTACAACCATCGACGGCTGCATGAGGCGCTGGACAACGTGACGCCGGCCGACGTCTATCACGGGCGACGGCCGGTGATCCTCGCGCGACGCGACCAGATCAAACGGAGGACACTGGCACAACGAAAACGGGAGAATCTACACACGCTGCGTGGAGCGGTCAACCGGCGAAAGGTCTCTCTTGTAAAACACGCTCATTGGTCCACTCTGGTCTGACGACGTACAGCTCCTGTACGATCAGGACTTCGCCGCGCCATGCGCAACGCTGAAGCGATGCGCCACCGCTGTCACTCGCACCAGGAACGAGGCACCGCACCAGGGGTTTAAACGAGACGTCTGGTCGCATGCGCGTCCGGTGTACTGGTTCCGAAGAGGCACGGGGACCGGTTTGTCACACACAGGGAGTCGGAGAGCGGGTATCCTGTGGGTATCCTCGGGCCGCGCACTGCTGGCGGCCCACAATGAGCGAGTCCCGGATCGTGCGGGGTGGGCCGGGACGAGATGGCCGGACTGGAGATCAGCGAAAGCATTGGAGACATGATGATTTCTCGACGTGACTGGCTACGCGTGGTTGCAGGGGCTGGCGCCGCTATGGTGTTCAAGGGCGGCATGCCGTCCAAGAGCTTTGCCCGGAGTGGCGGGGCAACCGTCCAGGCCGGTGGCCTCATCTCGCGGGCGATTCCGTCGAGCGGGGAAGTGCTCCCGGTGATCGGGCTGGGCGGCGCGAACACGTTTTCGGCCGCCGCTCGCGCCGAGGAGTTCGAGACGATCGGCGACGTGCTCAGCGCTCTGGTTGACGGCGGCGGCAGCGTCTTCGATACGGCGGCCGGCTACGGCGCCTCCGAGGAGGTGGCGGGCCGCGTGGTCGAGGAGCTTGGCGTCGCCGACCGGATCTTCTGGGCCACCAAGGTCAATGTCGCGGGGCGAGGGGGCGGGTCAGCCGATCCCGAGGCGGCGCTTGCGCAGATCGAGCGGTCGTTCAGCCGGCTGCGAATTCCGCTCATCGACCTCATCCAGGTGCACAACATGGGTGATCCGCCGACGCAGCTGGGCATCCTCCAGCGCCTGAAGGCCGAGGGCCGCATCCGCTACATCGGCATCACCACCACGAGCGAACGCCAGTACGACGCGCTCGCGGACGTCATGCGGAACTACCCGCTTGATTTCATCAGCATCGATTACGCCGTTGACAACCGGATTGCCGAGGAGACCATCCTGCCGCTGGCACAGGACCGAGGAATCGGCGTCTTCGTCTATCTACCGTTCGGCCGCAGCCGCATGTGGACTCGGATCGGTGATCGCCAGCTGCCGGAATGGGCCAGCGAGTTCAACGCAACCACTTGGGCGCAGTTCATGCTCAAATTCGTCGTCGTCCATCCGGCGGTCACCGTGGCCACGCCAGGCACGAGCAATCCCGAACACATGACGGACAATCTCGGTGGTGGCATGGGACGGCTTCCAACCCCGGAGCACCTTCAGCGGATGGTTGCCCTTGTGGACGAGCTGCCGGAAGCCCCACGTCGGGGTCGTGGCTTCGGAGCATAGCGCGCCTCTCGCTCCGGGCTGACGACGCCCTGGCGCAGGTGGCCCCGCCCAGAGGCATGGTCTATCGATTGACCTGATTTGGCAGGAGATAGACTGGCGGTCCTTGCCTCTTGAAACCGACGAAGATGAACTTGACTACGAGGGTCTCCTCTTGCCTTGTTGCCTACCGTCCCGTCGGCACCCGCGCCTGGAGTTCTGAGAACCAGTTCCTGACAATGACGATCTGATTCGGATTCGACAGACCTTTCTCGTCACCAACCGGCTTGACCATGAGGAACCGCTCGCCGTCGGGAGCGATGTCGTAGGCACGAAACTCGAGCCCCATCAGGTAACGGCCCCGGAACAGGGCTCGCGGCGCGCCGGGCCGAAACGTCGGTTCGGTGGCGATCGCCGTCGCCAGGACGGCATCGCCGGAGCGATAGAACAGCTCGCGCTCGTCCTGGCTCCATACCGGGCTGCGGCCCCCGGCCGTCGAGATCTTCGATCGACCACCCTCGACCTCGGGAAACGAACGAACGTAGACCTCCATCTGACCGGACTCGTCTGAGGCGTAGGCGAGCCAGTGTCCGCCGGGGGAGAGCTCCAGGGACGTCTCGTTCGCCGCCGTTTCCAGCAGCGGTTGCGACTTGGGCGGGTCTTCGATCGGGACGAGGATCACGTCCCGGCCGGTTTCCGGACGGAGCTCGGTCACGAGCAATACGGTCCCGTCCGGCGAGACGGACGATGGTTCCGCGCCTGGCGTTCTGAGGAGTGCGACTTCACCCGTCCCGTCAGCCGCTTTCCAGAAGACCCCTCTCCCTTCCCGGGTGGAGGAGAGGAACACCCGCCGGCCGTCGCGCGCCCAGACCGGCGTCAGGTCAGCGCCGGCGTCTAGCGTCAACCGCTCAAAGGTCTCGCGTTCGAGATGGAACACATGCACGTCGACGTTGCCGTCCGGCCCCGGAAAGGTGGCCAGGACGCGGGCGCCCCGCGCTCAGCCGTGTCCAGACTTCGTAGATCCCCGCTTCAACGGCGTGGAGGCAAAAGGGGGGCGCTGAGTCGCCCCTGGCAGTACGTGGCCATTAACGAGAGTCTCATAATATAGTGACAACTGCCGCGATTTCTGCTACACTCCGACGCATGGGACATCCTGCAGGAGTATCGCGTGATTTCCACGCGCTCGAGCGGCGCCGCATGCAGGCGGCTCGGCTGTTGGACAAGGGGTATCCCGAAGCCGAGGTCGCGCGGGCTGGATTCCATTCCCGCCTGCTCGACGGGAAGATCCAAGGCTCGTTCGCCGGCAGGGGGGGCCGCGCCAGGAACTTCGAGTTTCTCATGGCGCCGATCCGCTGCCCGACCCATGGAGGTCCTTATGGCACCGGCTGTCTCCCGCCGCGCGTTCGGTCAGACCCTGGCGAGCGTCATCCCTGGCCTCGCGCTGGTCAAGTCCGGCTTCGCCCAGACGCTCGATCACGTCGTCTCGCTCGCCAGTCAGGCTGCCGACGACGACGAAATGTTCTGGGGTGATCTGCGGACGCAGATGCTGACCCCGGACGGCCTCGCCTACATGAACACCGCGCGGCTCGCACCCACGCCGAGACCGATCTACGAAAACCTGGTGGAGTACTGGCGCCTGATGGCTGTGAGCCCTACTGAGAACAGCCGCGTCTACGAGCAAGGCAGGAGGCGGTCCGGGTGAAGGCCGCGAGACTGGTCGGCGCCTCTCCCGACGAGATTGCCATCGTTCGGAATACGACCGAAGGGCTGGTCACCGTCATCAACGGGCTCGATCTCGAGCCGGGCGACGAGATCATCCACTCGTTCCATGAGCACTCCAGTAACGTCCAGCCGTGGTCACTCCGCGCGCAGCGTCACGGCTACGTCCTCAAAGAGGTGCCGATCCCGACGCCGCCGGACGATCCCGCGGAGATCGTCGACATGTTCGATCGCGCAATCACGTCGCGCACCAGGGTCATCACGATCGCGCACTGCACGACCGTGACCGGCTGCTTCACCCCGGTCAAGGAACTGGCCGCGCTGGCGCGCAGCAAGGGCATCCTCTGCCTGGTGGATGGCGCGCACCCGCTGGGGCAGATCCGCTACGACCTGCACGAGTTGGGCGTTGACTCCTACGCGTCTCCGGGCCACAAGTGGCTGGGCTCACCGGCCGGCGCGGAGATCCTCTACGTGCGGGAGGAGCTGGTCGAGCGCATTTGGCCAAACATCGTGACGCAGAGCTGGTTCAACGACGTCGGCGCTCGCAAGTTTGATCGACTGAGCCGGCGCCCGTGGCCGCAGGTCGAGCTGCTCGGCGACGCGATCGACTATCATCTGGCGATCGGGCCAGACCGCATCGAGAGGCGGATCCGGACGCTGGGCTCTCGCTTGCGGGCTGGCGCTGCGTCGATCCCTGGCGTCAGGGTCTACACATCCAACGATCCGAAACTCGCGGCCGGCATGACGACGCTGTCGGTGCGCGACATGACGGGCGACATCGTGCACGAGCATCTGCTCGAACACCACAACGTCTACACCTCGCCCCGCTCGCGCGGGCCGGTCTACCCGTCGGATCCGGCGGGGTTCGATGGCGTGAGGATCAGCACGGCGTACTTCAACACGGTCGAGGAGGTCGATCGCACGCTCGAAGGCCTCGGTGAACTCGCCCGCCGAGGCGCCTAACGCTCGACTTCCGGGACCACTGGGGCTTCAGAATCTCGCCGAAGACCAGGGTTTAGAGGGGATCTCGGTCGTGAATCAGCTAGCGCGCGGTCCCCAGGAAGCCATCGACCGTGTCAGTTAAATTGCGAGCCATCTGCTCCATCCACGCGCCGCCCGGCTGCGGGTGGATCCCGGCGATGTGCACGCGGCGGGTCTTCAGCTCGATCACGAAGAAGACGAAGTAACGCCGAAGACCAGTCAGCGTGAGCACCTCGACCGTGAACAGATCGGCTGCCGCCAGGTCGTCCCACTGTGCCTGCAAGAACGTCTTCCACGGCGTGCGCTGGGTCCGCTCGGGAGCCGGGTCAATCCCGTGGTCTTGCAGGATCCGCTTCACCGCGTAAGGTGCGATTAATGGGCCAACCTCTCATGCGGCCTCTCGATGGTAGAAACTGAGAAGTCCGCCGAGGCGCGTCCGCCGCTGAACGTCGGCGTCCGGGCGTACCGGAGGTGGAGTGCGTTGCAGGAGGGACTCCACGCGCGCACAGAGGGGTGAGTTGTTTTCGTGCTGATTTGCTACCTGCTCGACACCGAGAAACGCGTTTGAGGACTTCGATGAGGCCCGCCACTGGGCCGTAAGCACCCTGTGGACCGCCCCGCCCATTCCCGCTCGCCAGCGTTGTCACGACTGACGCCAGGGTCTACAATCGGGCCTAATTTCGGCGCACAGGACGGCACAGCCATGTCCCTATCGTTGCCCCCAGCGGCGCAGGGGAGGGGGATGTCCCAGTAGCTGTTGAAATTTGAAGCGGCGGCTCTTCACTGGTCGTGCTATACGACCGGTGACGAAACCGAGGTGCAAGCCTCCCAGTAAGGAGCCGCCATGAAGAAGCAGTCTCGCACAGTCCCTCGCCGTCGCCAATCGGTATCCCCGACGCCACGGCACCTTCCGTTGGTCGATATCCTCATTGATACGCAGGCCGCGCTCCAGGAGCGGGTCGTCGCGTCTGGCCTGAAGGTACTCGAAGCCATGCTGGAAGAGGATCGGGCCGCCGTCTGTGGGCCACGGTATGCGCATCAACCTGCGCGCCAGGCGTATCGAACAGGGCATACGCCGAGTCAGGTCGTGCTGGGCGGGCGGAAGGTGGCGATTCGTCGGCCCCGTGCGCGGCGCGCCGGCGAGGAGGTTCCGTTGCCAACGGCCCGGGCATTCGCGAATGCGGACCCGCTGAACCGGCGCGTGGTCGACCAGATGCTGATCGGTGTGGCGACCCGCCAGTATGCGCGGAGTCTGGAACCGCTCGGCGCCGACGTCACCACGCGGGGCACGAGCAAGAGTGCGGTCAGTCGACGCTTTGTCGCGCAAACCCAGGCGCAGCTGGATGCGTGGCGGGCGACGCCGCTCGACGCGCTGGACCTGGTGGGGCTGCTGATTGATGGCGTGCACGTGGGTGGACACTGTATCGTTGTCGCCCTAGGCATCGATAAAATGGGCGCGAAACACCCGCTCGGCCTGTGGGAAGGGGCCACGGAGAACGCGACGGTCTGTCAGGGGCTCTTGACCAATCTCGGCAGCCGCGGGCTGCGCACCGACCGGAGCCTGCTGGTGATCGTCGATGGCGCGAAGGCCCTCGACACGGCCGTGACCCAGACATTTGGGCGCGCCGCGCTGGTGCAGCGGTGTCAGGTCCATAAGGGCCGGAACATCTTGGAGCATCTCCCTGAGGCACAGCGGCCGGGGGTGAAGGCGGTCCTCACGCGCGCCTACACGAACAGCCCCATCAAGACGGCCAAGCGTCTGCTGCAGGACCTGGCGCGGCGCTTGGACACTGACTACCCGAGTGCGGCCACGAGCGTGCGGGAAGGGCTCGACGAGACGCTGACCGTGCTCGGCTTGGGTCTGTCGGAGCGTCTCCAACGATCGCTCGCCACCACAAACGCCATCGAGAGTCTCCTCAGCCGAACGCGCCATGTGCAGCGCCATGTGAAACGCTGGCGCGGCGGGACGATGGTGCTGCGCTGGGTGGCCGCCGGGGTGCTCGAAGCGGCGAAGGGGTTCCGTCGGGTGCAAGGATGTCAAGATATGCCCGCGCTGGTCGCTGCCCTCCTGGCACGCGACGCGCGGTTAGGACTCGGGGAGTCGTCAGAGATGGTTGCGTAGTCGTGAACCAAGCTGCCGCTGAGTTTCAACAGCGCACGGGACATCCCCCAGGGGAGATGGATGAAGTCTACAGACCAACACCCACATTCGATTATCCCTCCGTTCCCTTTCACTGCCTACGATACCAGGCGAAGATAGCCGAGCGAAGCTCGCGGAATGGGAAAACTTCTACAACTACCAACGACCACACGGAGCCTTCCAAGGCAAAACGCCTTATGAAGCGTTCCGTGAAAGGCTCGGATGAGCTACAGTCTCACTGTCCAACGAGGTCGTGCCCATCACACTGACCTCTCCTCGGCTCAACCGTTTGACAGCACACAGCATGGCGTCCATACTGCGGCCCTGATCAGAAAGGAGATTTCTCGATGAGCGTAATGGATCGTCGGAGCTTCCTCGCAACGACGGCTGCCGGGCTGGCGTCGCTCAAGACCGCCCGCGGCATGACGCAAACCGCCGACGAGGATCCGCTCGGAGTACGCGCAGATTTCCCCATCACCCGGAACCTTCGGTTTCTCGCCACCTCCTGGATCGGCCCGATGCCGACAGTCGTGCGAGACGTCGCCGTCGACTACGTCGACGAGAAGATGCAGTGGGCGGACACCCGGCTTCGCCTGGAGAAGAAGGAGATGGCGCGCACCGCGTTCGCCGAGCTCTTCGGCGCCAAGCCGCAGGAAGTGGCACTGCTCTTTTCGACAGGCGACGCAGAAAACATCGTCACCCGCGGCCTTGATCTGAAGGCCGGCGACAACGTCGTCATCGACGACCTGCACTTTACGTCGAGCTTCGTCCTGTACCGGCAGCTCGAAGAGGACAGGGGAATCGAGCTGCGCATCGTTCCCCAGAAGGAGGGCCGGACGCGACTCGAAGACTTAGACGCGCGCATCGACGAGCGGACTCGACTTGTATCCGTGGCCTGGGTGTCGAATCGCAACGGCTATCGACATGATCTCGGCGCGCTGGCCGAGATCGCCCACGCCAAGGGCGCCCTCGTGTTCACGGACGCCGTCCAGGCCATTGGCACGTTCCCCGTCAACCTGACCGAGTTGGGCGTGGACTTTCTCGCCGCGGGTGCTTACAAATGGCTGTTTGCGAACTTCGGCGTGGCGCCGTTCTTCATCCGTGAGGAGCACCTCGATCGCATTTCGCCCGATCGCTACGGTCACGGCCAGGTCGCCGAGACGCTCACGGGCGACGGGTGGTCCAGCTCACACCGAGCCGGGCGCTCCCTCGAGCTCCGTTTCCGCCACGTGAACACTGCGGAGAAGTACGAGCACGCCTCACTCGCGTACAGCGCGGTCGCCCAGCTCGACGCCGCCCTCGGCTACCTGAAGAACGTTGGTCTTGCCCGAATCGAGGAGCACACCGTGGGACTCGCCCACGAGTTCGGGGAAGGCGCCGCCAGGTTGGGATTCGAGACGTGGACGCCCGAAGGCAACCAGTCACCCATCGTCAGTATCATTCATGGACGAGACCCGGACCTTCTGAAAGGCCTTCTGGAGGAAGAATCCATCGTGGTCACCTTCCGCGAGGCGAACCATTCACTGCTGCGTGTGGCCGTCTCCCTGTTCAACAACCGCGCCGAGATCAGGCGATTACTACAGCTCCTCGAAACGGTTGCGTGACGCGGGCACCGGCTTTCACTGGCCCCAAGGCGGCGACAGACGAACCGGCCTTGCGCGATCAGCGCCCTCGGGATGGAAGGATGTCCAGGTTCGCCGAGAAACTGTTTCACTGTTGGCATCCGGTTGCGTACGCTCGTGAAGTACCGCAGGATGCGCCTTACGGCTCAATGCTGCTGGACGAAACCATCGTCGTTTGGCGGACGGCAGACGGTGTGCCACATGTGATGCGGGATGTATGTATCCACCGTGGCACCGCGCTTTCCCTGGGCCGGCTCGAGGATGATTGTCTCGTCTGCGCGTACCACGCCTGGCACTACGACGCCACGGGCGCATGCGTCAAGATTCCCCAGCAAGCCGACGCCCCGATTCCACCCAAGGCACGGGTTCGCTGCTACCAGGCGTTGGAACGCTACGGGCTCATCTGGGTGGCGCTCGAAGACCCGATGTTTCCGTTGCCAGAAGTGCCGGAACTGGAAGACAACGCGTGGAGGATCGTCCTGACCGGCCCGTTCGAGTGGCAGAGCGACGCCTCTCGGCAAGTTGAGAATTTCACCGACTTCGGCCACTTTCCTTGGGTCCACCCGGGGCTCTTGGGCGACCCGGAGCGTCCGATCGTGCCCACGCACGAGGTAGAGACCCGCGGGCATGTGCTGCACTACTCGGTGGTCCGCCCCGAAGCCGCCAACACGCGTGACTTCCCCGTCTTCGCCAATGAAGAGGTCGTCAAGCCGGACCGACACAGCCGCTATGAGCTTCACCTGCCCTATTCGATCGCGCTGCGGCTGGGATGGGGTGGCGAACAAGGGATGGTGTATTTCTTCGCCTCCCAACCGATCAACGAGAAGCGGTGTCGGGGCTACTGTGTCATTGGTCGAAACTACGATCTCGAGCAGCCTGACAGCGTGTTGCAGGATTTTGAGAAGGTCATCTTCGACCAGGACAAGCGAGTCGTTGAGTCACAGCGCCCCGACCAGGTGCCGTTCGATTTGGCCGACGAACTGCACTTCAAGTTCGACGCGGTTGCCGTCAACTACCGTCGTGCGATGCAGAAGCAGGGGTTCGCCTACCACCACGACCTCGACGTCGCAGAAGAAGAGGCCTGAGAAGGAAGACCCATGAGCATGCTGGACCGCCGCAGCTTCCTCACAATGACCGCTGCGGGCTTGGCTTCGCTCGATGCCGCGCGCGGCATGACGCAACCCACCGACGAGGAAGATCTACTCGGGGTGCGCGCCGAGTTCCCTGCCGCCCGGAACCAGACCTTCCTCAACACGGCATGGGTCGGTCCAATCCCGCAGGTCGCCCGAGACGCCGGCGTCGCGTACGCCGATGAGACGTTGGTGTGGGCCGACAGCCGAAGTCGATTGGAAGAGAAAGAGATGGCACGCACCGCGTTCGCCGACCTGTTCGGCGCCAAGCCGGAGGAAGTGGCGCTGCTCTTCACGACGGCCGACGGCGAGGCCATCGTCGCCAACGGTCTCGATCTCCGAGCCGGCGACAACGTCGTGGTGGACGAGCTCCACTACACCGGCACCTTCTGCCACTTCATGTACCTTCAAGAACAGCGAGGGATCGAGCTTCGCATCGTGCCCCAGACCGAGGGCCGTGTCCGGCTCGAGGATTGGGACGCGCATATCGACGAGAGAACCCGACTGGTGTCCGTGGCGTGGGTCAACAACCGCAACGGCTTCCGGCAGGACCTCCGCGGGCTGGTCGAGCTCGCACACGCCAAGGGAACGCTGGTGTACGCCGACGCGGTACAGGCCCTCGGCACGTTCCCCACGAACCTGAGCGACCTGGGCGTCGACTTTGCCTGTGCCGCGGCCCACAAGTGGCTGTTCGGGGGCTTCGGCGTGGCGGGATTCTTCATCCGCGAAGAGCATCTCGATCGCATTCGCCCCGATCGGTGGGGCCACGGTCAGGTCGCGCAGACGCGCACGCCCGCGGGCTGGAGCACTAGCCTACCAGCAGGACGCTTCGCCGAGCTCGAGTTCCGCCTCCGAACCAACGCGGACAAGTACGAGTACTCCTGTCTCGCGTACGGCGCGGTCGCCCAGCTCGCCGCGTCCCTCGGCCTCCTCATGAAGGTCGGTCTGTCCAACATCGAAACCCACACGATGCCGCTCGTCCGTGAGTTGCGGGCAGGCATCGCCAAGCTGGGATTCGAAATCTGGACGCCAGACGGCAACCCGTCACCAATCGTGAGCTTCGTTCATGGACAGGACATCGATCATCTGAAACGGCTGCTCAATGAAGAGGCCATTGCAGTCAGCTTCCGAGAGGCGAACCAGGCGTTGATGCGTGTTAGTGTGTCGATGTTCAACAACCGCGCCGACATCCAGAGATTGCTGACACTCCTCGAAAAGGTTGCTTGACCGCTGGCGTCACGCGCTGGTAGCTCCTTCCTTGACGTGGTTGACATACGGACATACTGTACCCCCCTCGTTCGAAGCCTTCACGAGAAAAATCGACTGACAAGAAAGCGAGGGCAGTGCAATGAGGCCTTTCGTGTTGATGTCGGTGGTCCTGCTAGCTCCTGCGATGGGGTTCAGCCAGCCAACGTCCGTGATGATTGAAGATCTCACGACCACTGAAGTGGCCGATGCCATCGCGGCTGGCAAGACCACGGCAATTTACTATGTCGGCGGAGCTCACGAGAACGGCGACGCCGTGGCGATCGGTAAACACAACATCCTGGTCAATCACTTGGCGCGACGGATCGCCGAAGAATTGGGTAACGCTCTCGTCTATCCCATCAATCCCTATGCCCCAGCGGGAGACCCCGTCGCTGTAACCGGCGAAATGCGGTTTCCGGGAACGACGTCGCTCAGCGACGAAACGTTTGCCGCAGTGTCGAGAGCCATTGCGTATAGCGCTATAGCTGCGGGATTCAAATATGTGGCGCTGATGGGCGATCACTATGGTGGTCAGGACGCCCTGAGGAACGTCGCGTCAGAAATGGATGCCGAGTGGTCCTCCAAGGGCGTTCGGGTTTTCTACGTCCCCGTCTACGACGAGGGTGAAGGACAAATCAAGCAGTATCTCACGCAATTACAGGTACCGGCCGAACGCCAGACCCCCATCGACAACGCCGCAGAGGTCATGGCTGTCGACACCGACAACAGGTGGGTCCGTCACGATCGACTCCCACCGGAAGATGCGCGGATCGTTTCCGCTGAGCTCGGAAGAATGTTCATCGACAACAAAGTCAGAAGCGCTGTCGCTCATATTCGTGAGCACGTCGGAGCACCGTGAGATAGCCGTTGCCCACCAAACACCGCGAGGCACAGGGAAGCTCCAGTTCGTCGGATCAAACAGCCCGTCTCGCCGCAATATTTACGATAGCCAGAGCGCTGGCTCGCAGCTCCTGAGGGCTGGCGTGGGACATTCCTGTCTCGTGTACGTCGTCAGACCAAGTTGGACACTTCGGCGCCGTTGCGTAGAGACACATCCGAGCGAATGGCCGCGTGATGCGGCCCGTGTAAGTTCTCGCGTTTCCGTTGCTGCAGCGTCCGCTGTTTAATGCGTGCCCGGCGCGCCAGGATGGTGACCTGCCGTCCGTGAAACATGTCGGCGGGCGTCACGTTCTGCAGCGCCTCATGATACCGCCGGTGATTGTAGTCCTCCACGAAATGGGCGACCGCCCGTTCCACGTCCCACGGCGTGTAGTAGTGCTCGAGTTTCACGACGTTCTTCAGCGAGCGGTGGTACCGCTCGATCTTCCCCTGGGTCATCGGGTGATACGGTGCGCTGCGCGTGTGCGGCAGCCCGTGGGCCTCCAGATAGGTCGCGAGCTGCCCCGAGATGTAGCAGGGCCCATTGTCGCTGAGCAAGCGCGGGCGATGCGCCACCGGGACCGCATCGACGCCGGTGGCGGCGCGTGCCAAGTCGAGGGTTTCCATGACGTCCATGGCCTGCATCGACGTGCGCAGGGTCCAGGCCAGGATGTACCGCGAGTAGTCATCGAGCACGGTCGACAAGTAGTACCAGCCCCAGCCCACCACGTGGAGATACGTAAAGTCGGTTTGCCACAGCTCGTTCGGCCGGTGCGTCGGCTGCTGAAACACCTTGCCCGCCGACAGCACGACGAAGGCCGGGCTGGTGATCAGGTCGAAGGCTTTCAGAATGCGATAGACGCTCGATTCCGAAAGGAAATGCGCCTCCCGGTCCGTGAATTGCCAGGCCAGTTCCCGCGGCGTGCGCTCGGGCACGGCCAAGGCGAGGTCGACGACCTGTTGTCGCACCCGTGGTGGAATGCGATTCCAGTGCCGCCGCGCAGCCGGCGGGCGGGCCGCGAGCCCATCCAATCCGCCCTCGGCGTAGCGGCGATACCACGTGTAGAACGTCGCGCGCGGCACCTGGAGCTCGCGGAGCGTCTGCCGGACGGGCAGATCCGAGCCTTCGACCAAGCGAATGACTTCGGCCTTCTCGGCCGCCGTCAGTCGCACGTGTCGTCTCCCGAGTCGGAGCCCGTCACGTTTTTTTTGAGCAGGCGGTTTTCGAGGACGACCTCGGCCACGAGCTGCTTCAGGCGGCTATTCTCCTTGCGCAGATCGGTGACCTCGGGGGCCGTCGCTTCACGGCTCGTATCGCCGACAAGACGCTTCTTGCCGGCCTCGAGAAACTCCTTGCTCCACCGGTAGTACAGATTCGGCGCCAGCCCTTCCTTCCGGCACAGCGTGGCGATGCTCTCCTCGCCGCGCAGGCCCTCGAGTACGATCCGAATCTTCTCTTCGGCTGAAAACCGCCGGCGCGTCTTCCGCCGGATTTCCTGCACGACTCTTTCTGGCGACGCTTCCTTGCCCATGGGGATCCTCCTCCCCTGGCTCGGAAGTGTCTCTTACTTTCAGGGCCTCAATGGTCCAAAAGGGTCTGAACCCCTACAGCCGGAATACTGGCGTTGGCGCAGTTCTTGATGATCTCGCAGACCTCATCGATTTCCTGTTGGCGCTCGGGTTCCTGCCCCAACATGATGGCCTTGCGCGTGGCGCGGTCGACGTGCGACGAGGACATGAAGGGAAACTGGACCATGTCGAGCGCGACGCCGTGCGATTCGCACCGCTCGCGGAGCTGCTGCAGTGCCTCGGCCGTCCAGCCATCCGCTTCGGGGTAGCCGCAGATGTGTTCCACGCCGTGGCGCCTGAAGTACATCAACATCTCGACGGTGCTTGGCGAGCGCTGCGTGCCCACGACCATGCGAGCTGGCATCCGAGGTGGACGCTCCTCGGCGGGAGTGGGGGCCGGGGCCCGGCCGCACCCGGGCAGCGACAGCGCGCCGGCGGCAACGCCGGCAAGCGACACGAATTTTCGGCGATTCACTGCGCCCTCCAATCCTGCTTCGATGGCGAGTCTGTGCCCTCAGCATACGCTCCGAACAGGGAACTGGGAACTCGGAACTGGGCTGGAGAACGTACAAGGAGCAAAGTACAGGGTACAAGGTGCGAGGTGCGCGGTTGCGGTGCTGTGGGCTGAGAGCTGATGGCTGAGGGCTGATCTATTGCATTGACCGCCCGCCTCACATACGCTTCAGCTCAAACTCTTTTGTAGGAGGTCCGTGATGGTGGCTGCAGATGCCCGGAGTGGGTTGCTCGGTGTGTTCCTGTGCACGAGCGTTGTCGTGGTGCTGGGGTGTAGCCCTGGCGTCGAGCCGGCCGACCTCGTGCTCCACAACGGCAACATCGTGACGGTCGATGAAACGGTGCCTCAGGCGGAGGCGCTTGCCGTTCGCGGTGACCTGATCGTGGCCGTTGGCACCAACGATGACGTCGACACCTACATCGGTGAGGCGACCGACGTCATCGACTTGACAGGTCAGACCGCAATTCCCGGCTTCATCGAAGGACACGGCCACTTCCTCGGCGTCGGCGGCGCGCAGATGCAGCTCAGGCTGATGGACGTGGAGAATTGGGACGAGGTGGTGTCGATGGTGGCGGCTGCAGTCGCGGAGGCCCAACCCGGCGAGCTCATCCGCGGTCGCGGCTGGCACCAGGAGAAATTCGATCCGCCGCCGCAACCGAATGTGGCCGGGTTCCCGGTGCACGACCAACTGAGTGAAGTCTCGCCAGACAATCCGGTCCTCCTCACCCACGCAAGCGGCCATGCGACGTTCGCGAACGCAAAGGCGATGGAGATGGCCGGCATCGCCCGCGACACGCCGGACCCGGAAGGCGGCGAAATCATCAGGGATGCCCGCGGAAACGCCGTTGGCGTGTTCAGTGAGCGGGCAGCGGGTCTCCTCGGGGGCGCCTCCTCCGATGCGACGCCACCAGATCCCAGGCGACAGGCTGAATTGGCGGTCGAAGAGGCGCTGGCCAAAGGTATTACGAGCTTTCAGGACGCTGGATCGTCGTTCGAAACGGTCGACATGCTCAAGAGCATGGTGGACGAGGGTGCGCTCGGCATCCGGCTGTGGGTGATGCTACGCGAGGGCAACGACGCGCTCGCCGAACGTGGCGCCGAGTACCGAATGGTGGGCTACGGCGACAATCGTCTGACGGTGCGCGCGATCAAGCGCAGCATCGACGGGGCGCTGGGATCGCGCGGCGCATGGATGTTGGAGCCGTACACCGACTTGCCGGACAGCACCGGCCTGAACACGACATCACCCGAGTCGATCGCCGAGACCGCCGCCTGGGCGATCGACAACGACTTCCAGCTGTGCGTGCATGCGATTGGTGATCGTGGGAACCGGGAGGTGCTCGATATCTACGCGGCCACGTTCGAGGCGAACCCTGACAAGACCGACCTCCGATGGCGCGACGAACATACGCAGCATCTCCACCCCGATGACATTTCTCGCTTCGGTGAACTGGGCGTCATCGCCTCGATGCAGGGCGTGCACGCGACGTCGGACGCACCGTTCGTCGTGCCGCGACTGGGTGAGCAGCGTGCGGAGGAAGGTGCGTATGTCTGGAAGAGCCTGATGGAGGCCGGCGCCGTGGTTAGCAACGGGACTGACGCACCGGTCGAGGACGCCAGCCCGATCGCGAGCTACTACGCGACCGTGTCACGCAAGCTGACGGACGGGTCGGTGTTCTACCCCGAGCAGCGGCTGAGCCGACTGGAGGCGTTGCAGACCTACACGATCAACGCCGCCTACGCGGCGTTCGAGGAGGACATCAAGGGGTCCCTGACGATCGGCAAGCTGGCCGACATCACGGTCTTGTCACAGGACATCATGACGATTCCGGAGGACGAGATCCCGACGACCGACGTGGTGCATACGATCGTCGGGGGCCAGGTGATGTATAGCCGAACCGACCAGATGACAAGTCGCTAACCGGCCGAACTCGGCTTTGACAGGAGGGGCACCCGTGAGCCGATTGTCGGCTCGAGCACATGGGTTGTTGGTCCTCACGGCTCAGCAGAAATGGGTCAGACACTCCACCGCGATGAGGCGTGCGTAGCGTCCTGAGGTCATCGGCTTGCTCCGACCACGACGACGGACGGCGAGATGTTTAGCCTACCGCTGGGCGGCAAACGGTTCAACGGGGACGGGGGGGAGGGTAGCGATTACCCGCCAAGCCCAGGCCGCAATGACTGCTTTTCCCTTGATTTCCGGCTTCCACAAAAGTGCCCGCAAACATCAACTACTCGACGGAAGAGCCACTGACTTCACTCTCTGAGAAGGTAGTGGGCTCCTGGTGACCTAGGCGGACTTTTGCCGGTAGCGCCTCGGCGACTTCGCTCACCCGTTTGGCGAGAACTTCGAACGACTGCGGACGGGCCGCGACACAAAGGCTGGCAAACATCTGGTCTTCTGAGTCTTGGACCGCAGTAGGCTCACCTCGGTCTCGAAGTGCCTCCAGCACACCCTCGCGCTCTTCCTCGTCCGCGAAGCGCCGCTGGGGTATCCGAATCGGAAGCTGACCGAATCGATAGCCGTGCTTGGCAAAGGACTCCGCGATGGGTTCCGGGTCAAAGAGTTCAAGCACCGACATGACGGCTACTGCCCCTAACGGGCCTCGGACATCGTGACCAAACTCGTCCAAGATGGGACTGACGGTCTTCTCGGTGACATACCCTATGACGCCGGTGCTAAGGAGCACATCACACTGTCGAATAAGGCTTCTCTCATCTTCCGTCAGTTCGGACTCGTTCTCCTCAAGGTTGCGTGTGATGCCCTTATCTATCATCCGAGAAGCCGTAGCGAATCTGATAGCCTCCGCCGAACTATCGAACCCGACGACCTCTACGTCTTCTCGCGCTACGTGTGATTCCAGCCAACGCTTAGACTCGGTGACGCACGACGAGTATTCCGAACTCGTCTCGTACCGGAAAAACTTCGCCAACTCCTGATACGAGCAACCCGTCTTGAGCAGTGCTCCGGACACGCCATAGGAGCACCCCAGGTCCAAGATCCGGACAGGGCACTGCGAGGGGGGAGACACGGAAGCGTCAACGACGGCGGTGAGAAAGGGGTTCATGTAGTCAGCCATCCGGTAATCGACGGCGGTCATGTTGTGAAGGTATCGGTGCGGGGTCAGTGCGGTATACGCTGCATAGAAGGACGCTTTGACGCGGTTTTGTTCGTCGTAGTTGCTTTGGTTCATAGGCTCCACACCCTGGGCAGACGGTGAATTTCGACCAGCCGTCAGTCGTCGAGTAGCCTGGCGCGAGGCCAAGCACAAATATGAAGACCGCGACGAACATGGCTGCGGTCAGCGACACTCTCTGAACATCGATTCTCGGCGGCCGACGCATTCGCTCGATGCCGGGAAACGGTGACCTGGCGCCGCCGTTCGTCGAGACCTGCCAGCGCCCCGAGTCGACGTCGGACGCCGCCTCGTCCCGCGTCAGCTCGGTGATCTCCTTCCCGATGCGTCCGGGCTTGAAATGGTCTTGTACGTTCGAGAACGCGATAAGCGCGCGAAGGTGAGGCGAACGATCACGCTCGGCCGTCATCCCACTCGATATGCTCGTTGTTAGCGCCGCACTTCCAGCAAGGCCGTGTCTTCGGCCGTAAGCCGCCCGGCCCCAGAGTTTCTTGGGCCCCATGAGGCAGGACCAGAAAGTGCGTGTAGATCATGGTGCCGTCGCAACCTTCGACGGTACATGGCTTCGGCTCGTGCTTGGTAGGCATTCTCGTGCTCCTTTCAGATAACCGCATCGATCACCTAGCAGGCTGCTGAAAAAGTCCGTGGAATGGGATCGACAGATCGATCCCGGCGTACTCCCATGCTCCCAATATTGCTGAAGGGAGCCACCTCATGCGCGGACACGATGAGCAGACCCATCACATGTTCAGTTACCGGTCGCCGGAACAGCGCGTGCCGGCCGATCCTCCGCTCCGCGCGGTCCGCGCGCTGACGGATCACGCGCTGAAGACGATGTCGCGCAGGTTCGCCGGCCTGTACGCCAAGACGGGACGTCCGTCGATCCCGCCTGAGCCATTGTTGCGGGCCCTGTTGCTGCAGGTGCTGTACACGATCCGGAGCGAACGGCTGCTGCTGGAAGAGCTCAACGACAACCTGCTGTTCCGCTGGTTCGTCGGCTTGCATATGGACGACCCGGTCTGGCATCCCACGACGTTTACCAAGAATCGTGACCGGCTGCTGGCGGGGGATGGCGCGGCCGCCTTCGTTGATGCGGTCCAGGCCCACGCCCGGGCAGCCGGTCTGCTCTCGGACGAGCATTTCACGGTGGACGGGACGCAGTTGGAAGCCTGGGCCAGCCTGAAGAGCTTCCGATGCCGGGACGCCGCGCCGCGCGCGCCCCCCGATGACCCCGGGAATCCCACGGTCGACTTCCACGGCGAGCGGCGGCGCAACGACACGCACCAGTCGACGACTGATCCGGCGGCGATGCTGCATCGGAAGGGCCAAGGGAAGGAGGCGAAGCTGGCGTCTCTGGGCCACGTGCTGTTGGATAATCGGCAGGGCTCGTCGCCAACGTCTGTGCGACCCACGCGACGGGGACCGCCGAACGCGAGGCGGCGGCACTGTTGCTGGAGGCCAGCGCGCCGCCGGGCAGCACGGTCGGAGCAGACAAGGGCTACGATGTGGCGAGCTTCGTCGCCGATGTCCGCGTCCGGGACGTCACGCCCCACGTGGCGCAGAAGGTCCGCTGGCGGGCGATTGATGGTCGGCCCACCCGGCATGCGGGTTCTCACGTGAGTCAGCGGAAACGAAAACTCGTGGAACAGGTCTTTGGGTGGAGGCAGACCGTCGGTGGTTTGCGCAAGCTCCGGCCTCGCGGCGTCCCACTCGTCGAGTGGCAGCTCACTTTCGCCGCCACGGCCTATAACTTGGTCCGCCTGCGGAATCTGGAGGCGACGTGTCCCTGATCGCCGGCCGCGCGTGTCGCCGGTCCCCTCATCGGGGTCAGCGCACACCCGTGCGCACGGTCGTCGGGCGGTCGTTACCCGCATGATGCTTAAGAAAACAGCCCGATACCCGGGTTCTTCAGCAGCCTGCTAGTGGCCAGCCGTTCGGGGTCGTTGACGAAGGCGTCGGGCAGGATCTTCAACGCGACATCGCGGTCGAGCTTCGTGTCACGGGCCTTGTAGACCTCGCCCATACCGCCCGCACCGAGGGGGGACTCGATCTGATACGGGCCGAGCTTGGTGCCGCGCTCTAAAGCCATGGGCTGACAGTGCGGAAATTATAGCGTCCCCCCGGTGAAGTCGGTACAGAAAGTGCCAGCGCGCCTGCCGTGCCCCCGGCGACGGAACCTCACTCGCCTGTATCACGTCTCTTCGGGTCCGCATCGAACGACTCGAGGAAGGTGCTGAAGCGGGACGCGGCCATGTCCCGCCAGGGCTACTCAGAAGCGGCGGCCGGTTCAACGGGGACGGGCGTTACGGCTCACGCGGGTGCATGGCGATGAGGAGATTGACAGCTTAAGCTGGAAACCGGGCCACCACGACGGTGACCTTCAGCGAACCCGGCGAGTACGTTCTCCGCGTCCGGGCGGACAACTTCAACCCCGTCGATAGCACTCCGCCAGACCAGTGCTGCTAGACGAACGGATACGTCAGGGTCGCCGTTGCGCCGTAGAAACACGAAGACGGTGGTCTATCACTAACCGATCCTCACTGGTCACCCACGGTTCTCACTCCAGGCACACGCGGATGTGCAGTACTGGCGCTCGGTAAAGACCGACCAGTGCCAACAGGCCCCCACCGAGGACAATCACGAGAAAGATGACCTGCCAGGCCGGCGTCTTGCGTTGTGCGCTGTTTACCGAGGCTGTGGAGCCGAAGTCCTTCCCGCAGTGAGTACAGAACTTGAGGTCTTGGCTTTCCTTGCCGCAAGCCGGACAGGTAGCATTCGACGCTTCCTGGCGTGCTGGCGCAGGTGACGCGCCAGTCGGCGTGTCTGTCGGGAGATCCCGCCGACAGTGCTTGCACACGATGGCGGCGTCTTGGATCTCTTCAGCGCAGAAGGGGCATGTCTTCACGGGCACCTACCTCACGTTGGCGAGGACGCCGAGGATCGTCATGATGCCCGGCGAGCCGTACCGCCCGAAAGAGCTGTGGGGGATCGACACCCCCACCGAACCTCAAAAGTTCCCATTGCTTTCCATCTCGCTCGACCCCATCAACAGGTCCCAGTGCGCGGCCGCCTGGGCGAGCGATCGGTTGAGGTCCTCCTCCAACATGTACCTCTCCTCGACAATGTGGCGCGCCGCCGCCTCGAACCGACGGAGGTAGTCGGCCTTACCGGAATACCGCTCCTCGATGGACAGCCTTGGGTCGCCCAGCTGCTGGCGCTCCGCCCAGGTACGCGGGAAGGGAATGTACGAGCCCCTCATCATCCGGATCTGCTCGGGGAGCCCAGCACGTAGGCTGCGAAACGCCCACCCGGTGTACGTGGCCAGGGGAACGGTCACGTCCGGGGGGAGGATCCCACTGGTCTCGTTGCCATCCGCGTCCACGTTGGCAACAAGGAAGGGGAGGGGGTTGTCGATCAGCTTACCGGGGAGGTCGCCGCAGTAGCCGCCGGGCACGTCGTACGGCCACTGTATGCCCGGAATCTCTGGGAACTCGATGTCGCCCTGAGGCACCAGAGTGCCGGCAGCGAGGGTCGGGTGGCGGCTGGGCGGGGCCTCGACGCCCTCGCGGACCCAGAGGTCCAGTCCAGCCAGGATGGCGCGCTTGGCGATGCGCACCTCGATGGGGTTCCCCGGCAGTTGCTGGTCCCAGGTCAACGTCGGTGGGAAGCCGCCGCCGCCATGGGGGAAGGAGCCCATCACGTAAAAGCGCACGTTCTCAGCGGTCTGCACGTCCTCGCGGCCGTCGATCGAGGTGTGGTTGAGCGCCGCCACGCGCCCGCGGTCCCAGTACTCCGAGGCGGTTTCGACAAGCATGACCTTCGGCTCCAATCCCACCGGGATCCGTGCGCCCAGGCCGTCCACGCGGCCGGTGGCCGGATCGCGCGTCGACTGGTAGAGTATGGGGAACCGGGTCTGGGTGTGGAACCCGCCATCGTTGGGCTGCCCGAACCGTTTGTTAAAGGACCCGAGGGACGCCCCGCCCGTGTTGACGAAGATCCCGTCGAGCGCCCTGCGCTCCCCCTGCTCGTCCACCGTAAAGCCTTCGTATATCAGCTGCCGCAGGTAGCGCCCCGTCTGCGAGCTGCCGTACGCGTAAGCGTACTCGCCGCGGATCGGTGAGCTCGGGTCGAATTTGAAGTACGAGGCTGCGTCACGGATGGCTGCGAAGCCGACCCCAATGACGCGAGGGTCCTTTGTCTCGTACGTTAGCTCGTAGGTGTACCCCGGCTTGAACCCCGTCCACAGGAGGAGCGAGCCCGCGTCATACACGGCCTCGCCGTTCTCCAGCCGCCCGAACTCCCAGCTCTCGCGTGGGACAGCGGTGGGTTCGCCGTGAAAGCCCTCGCGCACGGTGAGGGTGTAGTCGGGATCACGTGGATCCAGGGGCGGGTAGACGTCGAATCCACTCGAGTACGAAGTGGTGAGATCGAAGGTCTGGCCGGCGTACAGGGGGATGAACCAGTTGTCGATCTCCCCGGTGATCGGCGTGCCGTTCTCGGTGGCGATCGGCGGATACAGGGCGACCGCGGGCGTGTTCGGGGTGTGCTCCCACCCCACGGCGATGAGGGTGTACCCCTCGCGCATCATGTACCCGTCACCGAAATCCGCTTCGGTCGTTGGATCGACTGACCTTTCAGCGAAGTTGAAATTCCTCAGGAGCCCCTTGCTACCACGGTTGACCACGTCGAAGAACAAGACCCCGTTCCCACGGCTCAGGTCCTTGGGCCGAAGGACGAACAGGTCGGACGAGAAGCCAACCTCGCCGTTCGCGTTTAGCGGCGCCTTGTCGAGATCCACGATGCCCCGGTTGCGGGGAGCGTCCGGGTCGAGCGAGAAGAAGATCTTACCAATGCACTTCTCGTAAGCGCCGGTGCGCCCGAACGACTTGCCCCCCAGGACGTCCACGCAGTAGGTGAGCACGACGCCGGTGACGTCGGCGCGGGCCGCCTGTGAGGCACCGACCGTGGCGAGCGCGAGCGCCGTGACGATCAGGGTGCGGAGAATGCGTCGGTTCATGGTATCCCTCCTCAAGGTGCACGCTCGGCCAGCGTCTCGCCTTCCAGGTACTCCATGACCAGGAAGTCGGTCTCGCCCTCCCGGCCGACATCGAAGACCGGGTAGATGTGGGGATGGCTGAGCGCGGCGACCGTCTTGGCCTCGCGCTCGAACCGCTGCTTCCGCTCCGGGTCCGAGGCCACATGGGCGGGCAGCACCTTGATGGCGACGGTCCGCTCCAGCCGGGTGTCGGTGGCTTTGTAGACCTCCCCCACGGCCGTGCCGGAATCGGTGAAAGGGGCCGATCTCGGCGAGTAGCCCGGCGATCGTGACCCACCCGATCCCCGGCAACGGCGCGAGATACGTCGGCTCCTCAAACCCCTCGAGGTCGGTCTGGAGCTCGCCCGCGACGCGATCGAGTTGGTCGCCGACGAAGTCGAGACGCTCGACCAGCCGAGTCACTTCACGCATGGCGGCCTCATGCCCATGGAGCGCCGCCACCGTCCTCCCGGCCTTCTCCCAGACTTGCTCAATCTTGAAGCGCCACATCCGCCGTCCCCGCCGGTGCTCTTGCACGACTCGGATGAAGGCCGGCTTCGTCAGCATCGCGATGTCCTGCGGGGGCAAGCCCGCCCGCAGCACCGCGAGGCACCCAGGCGCCGTGACGGTTTTCCACTCGCCGACGATTTCCGGAAACACGCCGTAGAGCTGATGCACGAGCAGGGTCTTGAGGCGGGCGCGCTCGCAGCGTAGACGCTGATACTCGCCCCAGGCTCGCCGCAGTTGCATGTATCGAGCGGGCAAGAGCTGGCACTTGGTCACGACCCCCGTGCGCAGCAGCTGCGCGATCTGCTCTGCGTCGGTCAGGTCTCGCTTGTCGCGTCCCATCTGCCGAGCCTCGCGCACCCGGAAGTGCACACGCACCGGTACGCCAAGCAGGTCCCTGGGCACCACGTGCAGGTTGACGTCACGTTCCTGAAGCTCGTCGGGAAAGACAGGAGGGCGACGCAGCGATATCAGTACACGGCCATTGATGACGCGACACGCATCCGAGCGTTGAAGGTCTACACGCGCCATACCCAGAAGAACGCTATGCACTTCCTCGACTACGTGATCAAGAAGTTTCCGTTTCGGATGCATCCGGTACGGACCGACCGTGGCCATGAGTTCCAAGCCCAGTTTCATTGGCACCTGGCCGACTACGGCATCCGGCACGTCTACATCAAGGCCCGGACGCCACAGCTCAACGGCCAGGTGGAGCGGTCACATCGGACCGACAAGCAAGAGTGCTATCAGCTGCTGACGTACACGGGTGCCGTCGATCTCAATGAGAAGCTCGTCGAATGGGAGAACTTCTACAACGACCAACGCCCGCACGGAGCGTTCCAGGGGAAGACACCCTACGAAACGCTCCGCGAGAAGCTCGGATGAGCTACATTGTCACTGGCCAGCTAGGTCGTATACATCACAACCGGTGGCACCGACTCCGTTCCTCGTCCGTGGCGTGTTAGCCCGCTTGCAGGATCGGTCGCGGCAGGTCTAGACCGTCGCGCAAGGCTCGATAGATGTCCACGGCCTTCTGCGCATTGAGCCAGAACTCGGGTGTCGTTTCAAACGTCGCTCCGAGCTTCAGCGCCATGGTCACGCTTACGGAGGTCCGGCCGTTCACGAGTCGGTTAACCACCTTGACGTCGCAGCGGAGATGCTCGGCAAGCTGTTTTTGCGTCATGTCGAGCGGTAAGAGAAACTCCTCACGGAGGATCTCTCCAGGGCTTGTGGGTTCACGTCGTTGCCGCAGGACTGCCATACAGTTCTCCCTTCAGGATTCAGTGGTAGTCACGAATGTCCACGTCCCTTGGTCCGTCCGCCGTCCAGCGAAAGACGACACGCCACTGGTCGTTGATCCGGATGCTGTGCAGACCCGCCAAGCGGCCCTTGAGGCTCTCCAGTCGATTCCCGGGCGGCGACTTCAGGTCGTTCAGTGCGTTGGCGTAATCGAGCATGTCGAGTTTTCGGTACGCAATCCGGGCCACCCGCGTCCAGCCTATGCCGCCGGGCAGCGTGCCATCCGCAAAAAAGCGCTCGACGGCCCGACTGGCGAATCCTTGAATCGCCACGATTCGAGACGAGTATACCCGATGCAGGTATGATCAACCGGCGGTTACCTGGGCGCCAAGATCGCCTGCGGGCGCATTCCGGAACTGGAGGAATTTCACGAGGATGCGGCCGGGTGACTACGCCGACGGTACGTGGATGTTCATCGCGACGTGCGACACCTGCGGTTGTCGGGCACGCCTGCTGGCAGAAGGGCATCTGAACCGGCGGCTCTTCGGCGAGATGCTGCGGAGGATCCGGACGCTGCCGGTGCCGGCAGGCTGACGCGCGGCTGAGTGCAACGAAGGCTGGCGAAGAAAAGGCACAAGTGTGGAGCGGTGTCTGAGAAATACCCTGAAAGCAACGGCTCCGGTCGGTTCCACGTCAGCGTGGGCTGAGGTGACGACCTCTGGAGCTGGACGATTGTGAGCCGAACAGAATTTCGCGCGCTCGGCGGCTCTCGGGTGTATAAAGGTGCCATCTGGGGCAAGCAAATCGGAAATCCCGGCTAAGTAAAAAACACATCAGGGGAATTCAATTCATTCAATCGCTCGAAAAGGCAACGCCATAAATAAGTCGGCTGTGGCGGGGGACGCCCGGCACGCCGGGCGCGCGGCGCGACGAACGAATCGACGTCTTGGAGAAGGGCAGGCAGGCGCTGGAATCCGACCTTGCTTACAAGAGACGCCAGCACGAAAAGCGCGTGCCATGCGCCGATGGCATGTCTGACCCTGATGTCGCGCTTCTGCTGATGTCAGGCCTGGCCCGAGACCGTCTCGACTTAGCAGGCTGCTGAAAAAGTCCATGGAATGGGATCGACAGATCGATCCCGGCGTACTCCCATGCTCCCAATATTGCTGAAGGGAGCCACCTCATGCGCGGACACGATGAGCAAACCCATCACATGTTCAGTTACCGGTCGCCGGAACAGCGCGTGCCGGCCGATCCTCCGCTCCGCGCGGTCCGCGCGCTGACGGATCACGCGCTGAAGACGATGTCGCGCAGGTTCGCCGGCCTGTACGCCAAGACGGGACGTCCGTCGATCCCGCCTGAGCCATTGTTGCGGGCCCTGTTGCTGCAGGTGCTGTACACGATCCGGAGCGAACGGCTGCTGCTGGAAGAGCTCAACGACAACCTGCTGTTCCGCTGGTTCGTCGGCTTGCATATGGACGACCCGGTCTGGCATCCCACGACGTTTACCAAGAATCGTGACCGGCTGCTGGCGGGGGATGGCGCGGCCGCCTTCGTTGATGCGGTCCAGGCCCACGCCCGGGCGGCCGGTCTGCTCTCGGACGAGCATTTCACGGTGGACGGGCGCAGTTGGAAGCCTGGGCCAGCCTGAAGAGCTTCCGATGCCGGGACGCCGCGCCGCGCGCGCCCCCCGATGACCCCGGGAATCCCACGGTCGACTTCCACGGCGAGCGGCGGCGCAACGACACGCACCAGTCGACGACTGATCCGGCGGCGATGCTGCATCGGAAGGGCCAAGGGAGGGAGGCGAAGCTGGCGTCTCTGGGCCACGTGCTGTTGGATAATCGGCAGGGGCTCGTCGCCAACGTCTGTGCGACCCACGCGACGGGGACCGCCGAACGCGAGGCGGCGGCACTGTTGCTGGAGGCCAGCGCGCCGCCGGGCAGCACGGTCGGAGCAGACAAGGGCTACGATGTGGCGAGCTTCGTCGCCGATGTCCGCGTCCGGGACGTCACGCCCCACGTGGCGCAGAAGGTCCGCTGGCGGGCGATTGATGGTCGGCCCACCCGGCATGCGGGTTCTCACGTGAGTCAGCGGAAACGAAAACTCGTGGAACAGGTCTTTGGGTGGAGGCAGACCGTCGGTGGTTTGCGCAAGCTCCGGCCTCGCGGCGTCCCACTCGTCGAGTGGCAGCTCACTTTCGCCGCCACGGCCTATAACTTGGTCCGCCTGCGGAATCTGGAGGCGACGTGTCCCTGATCGCCGGCCGCGCGTGTCGCCGGCCCCCTCATCGGGGTCAGCGCACACCCGTGCGCACGGTCGTCGGGCGGTCGTTACCCGCATGATGCTTAAGAAAACAGCCCGATACCCGGGTTCTTCAGCAGCCTGCTAGACGGGCTACTTAGCGCAGGTTGTCTCAAAGTCGTTGACACGGCCCGTATCTTGGTACTGGCTCCTGAACATGCGCTGGAAGCAAGTGTATCGGTTTGGTATTGTTGCGCCGGTCGTTGCGGCCATTGCGGAGTACCTCATGACCGGCGGTGTGTTAGGACGGATACCAATCGCCGCCATTGTGTGTGGGCTTGCCGTCGCTGCCCTTGTGGATGTCTTGCCTCTCCCGGCCACCCAGAAGTACCTGCGAACCACGCCCGAGCGCTTGCGGACAACGCTGTCATTTCTTGGATGGCAGCATCTGGCGTATGTCCTCAATACTCGTGGTGGGAGTCTAAGCTTTCGCCCTCTATGGAGGTACTGTTTCGGAAGCAGCTACGTCAGCTGCCCGTGCGGCTGGCGAGAGATGGAATCAACTGGTGACGTCGTTAGGTAGATCATCGGATCATCTCCTGACCCGTCCTGTCTGTGAGTCTGCTGATTGCTCAAACTTCGACTTCCTTGTGAGGGAATGTGAGTCAGAGGCCGCAGCGATCGGCGGTTTGATAATGGAGTCAACGTACGGGAGACGTATTCTCTAATGCGAACACTTACAACGACGGCGCTGGCCGTGACGCTGACCGGGGCTGGCCTTGTCACGGTGGCCGGGCAGGAACCGGCCAGCCGGCTGGCGCTGAATATCATGGCGATGTCGGCCACGACCGACGCGTCGGAGTTGCGCCTCCTTGACGCGCAGGTCGACGCGCTGGTGCGTGCTGATGCGTTGGTGCTGGCGTCACAGCAGCCCGACGTATCGCTGTCGGGGCGCGTCCATGAAACCTTTAAGCAATACCACGCGGGTGTGCCGGTGTATGGCGGGGGCATCTCCCGGCAGCTCGCCAACAATGGGCTGACCGTTTCGATCTTTGGCACGATCCATCAGGGAATCGACCTCGACATGATGCCTCGTGTCGCCCAGACCGAGGCTCTCGCCCTAGTCGAACAGCAGGCCGGCGCCGGCCCGGCAACCGACGATCCGCCAACGCTGGAGATCTTGCCAACCCCCTTCGATACCTACGTCCTCGCCTACCGCGCAACGATGCGCGACTTCCGCACCTACTTCGTCGACGCTCACAGCGGCGCGATCGTGCATGTGGAGAACGAGATAGACGAGCAGGGCGCGGTGGGGAGCGGCGTCGGCATCCAAAATGACCTCAAGAAGGTAAGTGTCTCTCCGGCCGGCGGGGGCTTCCAGACGTACGACCGGCTTCGGCCAGCCGAGATCGTCACGCTCGACCTGCGCCATGATGACGCTCGCGCTGTCAGCCTGCTCGATCCGAGGGGCGCGGTATGGGTGGCGAGCGATGTCGCGTGGGACGCCGACAACGACTGGCGCGACGCGGCGGTCGTCGACGTGCATGCTCATGGGGGTTTCACCTACGATTACCTCTTCGCACAGCAGGGGTGGCGCGGCATGAACGGGCGGGATGGTCGGATTCTCAGCATGATCAATCTCGGCCGCGCAGCCGAGAACAAGGCGTTCTTCGCGCCTCCCCCGTTTGGCCCGGAAGGGACCGGCGTGGTCGCGTTTGGCGCGTGGGATGACGGCACGCCGATCGTGTCGGCCGATATCGTCGCCCACGAAATGATGCACGGCGTGACGCATTTTTCGGTCGCATCGCGCACCGGAAGCGGTCTACTCGGCACCCACAGGTACGTTCGAGGGCCGTCGAGTTTCACCTACGATGGACGGACGTTCCACTGTGGGTCCACCTTTCAGGTCGAGGATGGCCGACGTCTCCCGATCCTCTGTGAGGGCGACCAGTTCCTACTGTTTGCAAACCACGGGGGTGCCGTCAACGAAGCCTATTCGGACATCATCGGCACCGCAGTCGAATTCTCGGTGCACGAGCCTGGGGTCGGCCCGCTCCGCGCGGACTACGTGATGGGCGAGGACACTGGGCAGACAACGGGCCGATCGCTTGAGAACCCAAGGTCGAGGTCGAGGGCATCCTTTCCCTTTCCGGACGCATGGGGTAATGAATTTCGTTTCCTCGTCGCCGACGACGGCGAGTTCATCCACTACACGAGTATCGGGTTCGTTGATGGCCACCAGTTCACACTCCGAGAGGGCGGCTACGACGGTGTGCACTGGAACTCCACTATCCTCAGTCACGCGTTCTATCTCGCCATCGAGGGCGGGCAGAACCGCACAACCGGGCGAACCGTCCAAGGGGTAGGTGGCGCGAATCGGCACAACGTCGAACGAGTCTTCTTTCGGGCGATGACCCACCTGATGCCAGCCCGAACGAGCTTCCAAATGACTGCGGCCGTTATCCGCCAGTCGGCGGTCGACCTGTTCGGCACCGGTAGCGCGACCTCCCTGGCGGTCAATCAGGCGCTCTACGCGGTCGGCCTGTAGCCAATCCATCCCACAGCCATGACGAGGAGATCTATGTCCATACACGTTGGTTTCTGTGCGGTCACCGTTCCCACGGCCAGACACAGGGTGAATTCAACTGGTCGTCGCAACACCTCGATGATGAGGTGCTGCGATGCAGGAACGGAGACGGAGAAGGTCAGACCGGGCGGGTCGACCTGCGATGCGTTCGCCTGGCCGGCCGCCGGTAGCGGGGCGTGCGGAGCAGCAACGGTTCTGGAAGGCGATCACCCGGGGGCTGTCGAGTGAGGATGCCGCAGTGTCCTGCGGCGTGTCGCCGCCCGTGGGTGGTCGTTGGTTCCGTGAGGGCGGTGGTATGCCGCCGATCAGCTTGGCGCCCCGATCAGCTCGCTCCCTGTCCTTCGCGGAGCGGGAAGAGATCGCGATCCTGAGAGCTCAGGGCGCCGGGGTGCGCGACATTGCCCGTCGGCTCCGGAGAGCCCCGTCGACTGTCTCACGTGAGCTGCGTCGCAACGCGGCGACTCGGAGCGGCGGTCTGGCGTATCGGGCGTCGACTGCGCAGTGGCACAGCGACCGACGTGCCAAGCGCCCGAAGATAGCCAAGCTGGCCGCGAACGATCGGCTCAGGAGCTACGTGCAGGACCACCTCGCCGGCACGGTGATGGCTGAGGATGGGACGCCCGCGCCTGGCCCAAACGTGGGCTCCTGGAGTGGTCGACGTCATGGCCGCCGCCAGGACCGACATTGGGCGACATCGTGGAGCCCGCAGCAGATCGCCCATCGGCTCCGGACCGAGTATCCAGACGATGAATCGATGAGGGTCTCGCACGAGGCGATTTACCAAGCGCTGTACATCCAGGGGCGGGGGGCACTGCGCCGCGAGCTGACGGCGTGCTTGCGCACCGGGCGGGCGCTACGCGTGCCGAGGGCTCGCCGCCGTGGTCGCGGCAAGGAGTTTGTGGGCTCCGACATCATGATCAGCGAGCGGCCCGCCGAGGCCAAGGACCGAGCGGTTCCTGGACACTGGGAAGGCGACCTGATCATCGGACTTGGCAGTTCCGCGATCGGCACATTGGTCGAACGCACCACCCGATTCACGATGCTGCTCCACCTGCCTCGCATGGCCGACCGTGGCCGACTCAGGGTCAAGAACGGTCCGGCTCTTGCGGGGCATGGCGCCGAAGCCGTCCGCGATGCGATCACGTCGACGCTCGCGACGCTTCCTGATCAGCTACGTCGGTCACTGACCTGGGACCAAGGCGCGGAGATGGCACAGCACGCCCAACTGCGTATCGACACTGGGCTGCACGTCTTCTTCTGCGACCCCCGCAGTCCGTGGCAGCGCGGCACGAACGAGAACACCAACGGCCTGCTGCGCCAGTACTTCCCCAAAGGGACTGACCTCCATAGGCATCGTGCGAGCGACATTGCTGCTGTCGCGGCCACACTCAACCGCCGACCGCGGAAGACTCTCGGTTGGAGAACGCCATCCGAAGCCTTCAACGAACTGCTACTCTCACACCAGTGAGGACGTGTTGCGACGACCCTTGAAACCGGCCAGCACCCTGCTCGCCCTGCTCGTGCTGGCCCTCTGTGGGACAGCGACCGCCCAGACCACCCGTGGATTCGTCGCCGTCAACGGCGGCCTGCAATCAGGGTCTAAGGGATTCTCGCAGGACCGCCTCGTCGACTCGCCGCTGTTCGGACCGGAAGATGGCACGCTGACGGCGCGCCATCCTGGTGGGAACGCGACAGTGTTCGATGCCTCCGCCGGCGCGCGCCTCTGGCGGCAGCTCGGCGTTGGCGTCGGCGTGTCGCGCTTGTCCCGTTCGGAAACCGTCGGCCTCACTGGACAGCTCCCGCACCCGTTCTTCTTCGACCGACCGCGGGCCATCGATGGGACGGAGGCGGGCGTGGCCCGCGAGGAGACGGCCATCCATGTGCATGCGCGGTGGGGGATTCCCGTCAGCCAGTCCGTCGAGGTCGCGCTGTTCGGAGGGCCGACGTTCTTCTCGGTCTCCCAGGCGTTCGTCACGGGGATCGACTTTGATCAGGCGTATCCGTACGACACCGCAACACTCACAGGGGCGATGACACGCACCGAGGACGGATCGACGATCGGCTTCAACGTCGGCGCTGATGTCGCGGTGTACTTCTCCCGGTGGGTGGGCGTTGGCGGACTGATCCGGTTCAGCCGATCAGAGGTTGACCTTGGTGATCGTCCGACCGCCATCGCCGTGGGAGGGCTGCACACCGCGGCCGGGCTCAGGCTACGCTTCTAACCCCACAATCTCACTTTAGTGGTGTCGCGGCTGACGGCGCGCGCGGGCTCAGTCAGCGGCCCAACTCTTCCTGGACAATCGCCGGCCGTTTATCAATATCTAGGGGTGAGCAGATTGAGCCCTATAGCAATCTCCGAAAGTGCTCCTCGTGAGGCCCGCATCACGAATAATGCCGCCCATCGTGTACGCATTGACTGGGTTGTGGCGAGGGATGGTCAGAATGCGCGATCCGTCGGTCATTACGACGTGCTTCCTCTGGCGAAGCACTCTGAAGCCGGCGTCACGCTTGGCTTGGCGTACCCACTTCCGCAGCGTCTCGGCCGTGCAGCCAAGCTTCGGTGCCACCGACTGCAACACGCCCAACTCGGACGCGTGGGTGGCGCGATGCTCCTCGACCATCCTGACCGCGCGCTCACGCACCTCCGGAGAAAACCGACTTGGACGTCCCATAGACCCCATCCCCCAAGCAATGAGGTCTCCGAGAAAGCCGGTACGGTTCATGTGCTCCATTGACGAGTTCGCCGCCACGGTGGCGCCCCGCGGTGTCCCTGCGGCCCTCACGCACCAGATCAAGCAGCGCCTCCGTGACGCCGTGGGCGATCACATCACGTGTTCCATCGGCTACGCTCCGAACCGCTGGCTCGCCAAGATCGCCGCGGCCCTCGACAAGCCGGATGGTCTGACCGTGCTGCATCCGCGGGACCTGCCGGGCCGTCTGCTCACGCTCGACCTCGAGGACGTGCCAGGGGTGGCCACGCGGATGCGGACGCGGCTGGCGCGATGGGGCCTCACGTCCGTGGAGGATCTGTGGCAGGCAGACCCGCTCCAGCTCCGCGCGGCCTGGGGCAGCGTGACCGGCGTGCGACTCTGGTACGCGCTCCATGGCTACGCGGTGGCCCCGCCGCGGACACAGCGTCGGTCCATCGGCCACGGCCGGGTCCTGCCCCCGTCGCAACGGCAGGCATCGGCCGCCCGGATCTTGGCGCGGCAGCTGGTCGTGAAGGCGGCCCGGCGCATGCGGCGGGAAGGATATCTTGCCCAGCGGCTCACGCTGTCGGTCGACTGCCTCGACGCGCCGTACTGGACGGCGGCAGTGGCGGTCGCCGCCGCGAACGATGACCGGGCGGGCCTTGAGGCGCTGGCCGGGCTCTGGGCGGCGCTGGGCGGTCGGGTAGACCAGGGTCGTTGCTGACCCTGGCCCCCCACAGATCCGGACGTGCGGGTTCTGCCGCATCCGGCTCCTCGACAGACAGCTTCGCTACGCGCCGTCGCGTACCCGCTGGTCCAGGAAGCCAGGCGATGGCCACCGCCATCCCTAAGGCTTGTCTGGCCAGTTCGGCTATCCGTTGTCGTGACGTGGAGACGGGACCCAACCTCGGCGTGTTGGCCGTCTTTCCCTCCAACGGTGCCACCTGCCGGTGCCCCCTTCCCTCCACGGGGTCTCGTGGGCTCAATTCCCCCGCTTCGGCGGTACTATGAGACACTCCGACTCCTCGCCGCCCATCCCCCCGCGCTTCGTTGCCTTCGCCCGGCGGTACCATCCGAGCACCTGCGGTTCGCTCTGTCGGACGGCAGGTGCTCCGTCCACGGCCTCGGGCTTGGTGAGCCGGTGCCCGCGCCCCGGCGGTCTTTAAGATGGAGACGACGAGGCCTCCCGGGTTCCCGGGAAACCCACCCGCACGCATGCCACGCGCTCCGACCCCGGCGAGGTCGCCGCCTCCACGGCCTCTGAGACGCGGCGAGATGACCTTCCGTCCAACGCACGACGTCGGCCCTCGCACTCAATGCATTTCGGGGCTCAATCACGCAGCCTACGGGCTCCCTGTGAACGCTTCGCGCCCTGGGTCACCCCAGGCCCACGCATCACTCGGTTCCGGCTGGCGGCCGACCTTGGCCGGATGGGATTGGATACCCACAGGGTTTCGAACAAGGTTTCAAAGATCACATCACGGCATCTTGTCCCTCTTGACCGTGCTTTCCCGGCACACGCGTTGTTGCATGAAAGACCTTCTGCGGGTGGGGCGGTTTGGCCCGCCCTTCTCGTCTCCGCAGGAGTCACACTGCAGGGATGCAGTCGAAGGTTCATCCCACGTATAAGCGCGAATGTACGAGGTGGCTTCGGTGGTGCTCGTGACCCGGTGACCGGCGCATTGGTAGACGAGGGATGGTCAACGGCCGGATTGCCGGTCGAAACTACAGCCCCGCCGGGTGGTAGCTACGAGGAGTTGCGCAAGAACCTCACCTAATCCCGCAGCGCCGAGCGTGGTGCCGGGTTGGGGGGCATTGATAAAGGAGCGAGGAATCATAGCGGGTTCCCGGTGCAGACCAAGACTTCGCCTGCGGCTCGTCCCCGCAGGACTGAAGTCCTGCGCTACATTGCTATTGCGAGGATCTTCAGGGTCTTTCTGGTAGCGGTACGGGGATTCGATACCTCGCGTAACCCCATTTTTACGGTCGGTCTCGACTTCGACGGAGCTGTGCGACTGACTGCGTGACCGCCCGTGCTCGCTGCGGACAGCGCCCCAGCCAGTCCTCTTCACAGCGTTGTTTGCGGTCGCTGCAGGCAGTGCCGTTCTGCGGGCCTTGGGTGCGAAGCCCTGAGGGCACGGCGACGCGTGGAGGATGGGAGCGGCTCCCGTCCCCTGCGTTCGTTACGGTTCTTCGGTCTGGCTCAGGAACCGCTTCGCCTCGGCGACGGTGTCCCCTTCACGGCTGCCATCCCAGAGCGTCACGACCTCTTGATAATGCGCCCGCGCCGTCGCGGCGTCGCCGCTACCGGCCGCCGCGCGCGCCGCACCCAGCACCGATAGCGGCCGATGCGGCATGCGCAGCAACGCGTCAGCAAACTGTTCGGCCGCTTCAGCCGGGCGATCCAATTCGAGTAGCACCTCACCCAAGAGCTCATGCGACGGCTTGATCGGTCCATCCGTCGATTGTTCTCCCGGCGGGCCAGACGGCAGTACCATGGTTTCCTCGATCGCGGTGGCGTCCTGCAGAAGCCGTACGGCGGCATCCGAGTCGCCCTTGGCCAGCCGGGCCATGGCTTCGATTTCCTTGCGCGTGACGGCGGCTTGCGTCGCGCTCAGGTTCTCGCGGCCCATCGCGTCCAGGTATTCGTGCACCTCACGCGCCCCCTGTTCCGCCAGCTCCGCGGCGGCAATGTCGCCCAGCCGTGCGGCGCTGATGCCAGCGGCCAGCAGCACGGCCCCCGCGGCGTGGCTGCGCACCTCCGAAGGGTCGTCCAGGATCCGCTCGACCAGTTGCTCGAGATCTGACGGCACCTGCCACTGGCGCGTGGCGAGAGTCTGGCGGGCCTCCATGATGGCCTGCGTCGCTTCGGTGCCTGGCCGGACGTCCGGCAACGCGGTCACGGCCCGGATCTCGTCGAGACATTCTTCGGCTTTGTCGTACAGCCCTTGCTGGAGGTAGGCGTAATGGAGCCAGTAGAGCGCGTGGAAGGACCGGTTGACTCGTTCGACCGACGCAGCCCAGGACGCCCTATTGGACGCGGCCAAGTAATCCCACATCCCGTGGTGGACGAAGATGTGCGACGGCATGTGCAACGCGTGCACGGCGGCGGGAGCAATGTCGGCGTACTTCAGGGCGGCGTAGAGCGCGACCGGCGCGTGCACCGGGTCGTCGAACGCGTGAATGACGTAGTGCGCGGCGCCGGGATGGTCGGGATTCTCGCGAAACACGGCCTGGGCGATCGAGCCCGCCTGCATGTCCTGTCTGATGCTGCCTTCGCCGCGGCGCACGCTGCGCATCAAGGACAAGGCGTAGAACGCTGCCGCTTCGAGATCGTCCGGATCGTCGCGATGCATCTGGCCCATCGCCTCCGAATACGCCAGGCTGCGCTCCAACCCGCCACCCGCGCCGTACAAGACCTCGACGGCGTCGAGATAAGCTTTCTCGCGCGCAGTCGGAGCCTTGGCAGCGCGTTCGGCCCGCGTCTCCCCGAGCCGGGCGAGCGCTTGCCGAGCTGCTGGGAGGTTTTGTCCCGCGGGGAAGTGATGGCCTTCGGTATAGCTCAGCGCCTCACCCCAATAGGCCATGGCGAAATCAGATTCGATCTCCTGGGCCTGCCGAAACGCCTCCGCCGCATCTTCCCATTCGAAGCTGTGGAGTAGGGCGGTGCCGCGAATGAAGAGCGCTTGCGCCTCATCCGAGCGTGCCGACGTCGGAAAATTGATCGTGCCGAGCTGCAGCTCGCGCTGCGCTTCCGATGGCTGGGCGGCCACCAGGACGCCTAGGAGAGCCAGTCCACCAAGTATCACGCGTCTCGTCATCGTACTAACCCTCCCGGCTAGAGGTTGACGCAGTGTTCACTGGGGTGTCGACGCCAGCGCCGCAGTCTACCACGAGTTGCCGCCGTCCCCATGATGACGCCCACTCGGGTCGTCGAAGCTGTCAGCGTAGGGCCGACGCTGGCGGTACCGCTGCACGGTCTGCGGGGGAACGGTCAGCACGCACACGGGGACAGCGTACAGCGGCCTTCGCTGCGCTCGTAGGGCATTCGACCAGGTCGCGAGCCTGCGCGTCGAGGGTGTGAGCATTTCTGCGACCGCCCGGGTCACGGGCCATTCCCGCAATACCATCGCGCGATGGCTCGAGCGGGCCTCGACAGCGGCAAAGCGCTTCAACCAGCGGATGTTGCGCGACTTCGAAATCATTGAGCTGCCGGCTGATGAGCTCTGCACGTTCATCGGCACCAAGAGCAGAGCCCCCTGGTTGTGTGCGGCCATCGAGGTGTGTTCCCGATTGTGGGCCGGGAGCGTGCTCGGCCGCCGCTCCTCTCGAAACGCCACGGCCGTCCTCAACGACGTCATCCTCCGCGGACGCGTGGTGGGATTCCCGCTGATCGCGACCGAGGGGTTCGAGGACTACGTTGGGGTGATTGAGCGCCCCTTTGGGTCGGCGTGCGTCTATGGTCAAGCGCTCAAGACTCGGCGGAACGATCGCGTCGTCCGAGTCGAACGGCGCCGGAGGATCGGCACGGCGGGTCGGCTGAAGGCTGCGCTGTGGGAGTCGGAGGATTCCGAGACCCTGCACACCTCGTTCGTCGAGCGTCTCAACCTCACGATTCGCCAAGGCTCGGCGTACTTGCGCCGTCGCTCGCCCTGCCACGCCCGTGGCGCCGACCAGCTCCACGGGCACGTCGACCTCTTGCGCTGCTCTTACAATGTCATCCGGCCGCACAGGGCGTTGAAGTTCGGTCGAGAGACCCGGACGCCAGCGATGCAAGCCGGCTTGGTGAACGCGCCAATGAACTGGCGCGACATCTTCACGGCGCCGGCCGCTCTCTACGCATTCCATGTGGCGGTCGTACGCGTTCCCGGCGCCGTCCAGCTCATGCAAACTAGCCCAGCCGCGCTGTCATCGTTCTCGTGGCCGCACGAACACAGATCGGCTGCCTGATCAACAGCGAATGGCGCAAGCACCCGCAACCGAGCAGAACGCGCGAGCCTACGGCCGGGTGCTCGGGCCGTCAATCCTCCGCGCTGGTCAGGAAGATCGGCAACCCTAGCCTGTCGGCATACTTGGGCCGGTAGCGCGGCACGTTGTACAGCGAGTCGAGATCGACCTTGCGCGGACCCAACGTCGGGTCGGGAAGCGACACCAACGTGTAGGTGCCACCGACCAGCGCCGTCATGAGCCCGTGCTTGCCGGCCAGGATCGCGTCGGTGGCGATGTTGCCGAACGTCGTCGCCACCAGCTTGTCCACGAAGTCCGGCTCGCCGCTTCGCAGCTCGTAGGTGAGGTCGCTGGCCATGCTCTCCTCGCCCAGACGCTCGGCGATCTCGGTCTTGAGCGCTTCGGCAATGCTGGGTGGTCGCACGTGGCCCGACGCGTCGTATCGCTCGAACGCCGGTACGTACCCCTGCCACTTCGCGCCTTCCGACAGCACCACGAGCGCGTAGTTGCTGGGCGTGTTGCGCTTCTCCTCAGCGAGCAGTGCAAGCAGACGGTCGAGCGATACGTCGTACTCCGGAATGCAGCAGCGAATCGACGTCGTGTACGCGGCATACAGCGCCGTAAATCCCGATTCACGCCCGAAGATCCGGAACAAACCATAGCGTTCATGTGAACCCACCGTCGTCCGCTGCCGTTGAATGGAGTCTGTCGCGCGCGTGATCGCCGTCGAAAATCCGATGCAGTACTCCGTGTTGCGCACGTCGTTGTCCATCGTCTTGGGAATGCCGATCACCTTCACGCCCAGCTTCTCGACACTCGGCGTCGTCGCCAGCGTACCGTCGCCGCCGATCGCGATCAGATATTCGATTCCCAACCGGTCCAGGTTGTTCACGGCGTGCTGGGTCAAGTCGAACCATTCGCCGTTTCGCGGAACGCCGTCCGCGCTCATAAACTCCGGGAGTCGGCGGATGCGCGACGGACTGATGCGGCTGGTGTGCAGGACCGTGCCGCCGGAGCGATCGATCGTTCGGGTGTTGGCTCGGTCCAGGGGCCAGATGTACCTGGCGTTGCTTGCCGGGTCGTCCAGGTTGCAGTGCGTAAGCCCTTCCCATCCCTTGCGAATGCCGATGACCTCACACTGGTTCTCCGTGGCGCGATAGACAACGCTCTTGATGACCGCGTTCAGGCCCGGCACGTCTCCCCCGCCGGTCAGGATGCCGATGCGCTTGCTCATGCCTTATTGTGCGGCATCAGGATGATCCGGCGACCGGAATGGCCGAGTTGACCAAGATCGTGTGCACGCTGGGTCCGGCCAGCTCAACGCCAGAACAGATCGAACAGCTCGCCGCCGCCGGAATGAACATCGCGCGGCTCAACATGTCGCATGGCAACCACACGAGCCATCTGCAGGTGATCCAGGTCGTCCAGAACTGCGACGGCCGAGCATGTGCTCTCGCCGTGCCTTCGCCCTCGCACATTCCACCGGGCATAGTAGTCCCTTACGTCCTGCGGCGGAAACGACAGATTCGATGCTTGGTCAGCGATGGCGTCTATCTCCGACGATACGATACGAACTCTCGCAATCAGGGTTGTCTCGTCGAGATTACTGTTCTCTAATGCATCGAACCAACTGGAAATCCGACTTCCGATCCGAGTAGCCTGCACAACGAGTGGTTCAAGCTGATCAAGCGCCTTGCCTTTGTCCGTGGAATGCGCCCTATAGAATTCGCGCATCGACGTGTAGGAATCATTCCACGTAACCGCGATGGAATCTATGTGCTCGGATGCTGATAGCTCAATGGGTCGCATCTTTCGGTCCAGGTCTGGATCAATCCACTGAGTTCGCGCAAGCCAGTTTGAACTGTAGACATCCTGAAGATCAGCAGCCAGGTAGAGCCAGACCACATGCGCATGTGAATCACGCCAGCATGAGCACACCGCCCGCACACCCACCTGGCGTCGCTGGTCAGGCCTCCGCAGGGTATTGTCAAGTTGACGAGAAGCGAGTCGATCGACCCCCAAGATACTGGGCTCGAGCCAGCCGTGAACCCGCCATGCTGGGCGTTAAAAACGGCTGTCGTCCTCAACTTGACAATACCCCGCAGATACCAGCGCACAGCGCACAGGATCAGCTCCGGAGCCGTCTGTCGCCACTTGAACATTGCCGGTCGGATTGCCTTCTTCATGATGTCTTCCGGCTACCAGCCCGCCGCCAGCCAAAGTTGCAACGATATTGTCAGTGACATGCCCGGTTTCTTCGGACCAGTGATTACTGGAGAATGACGCTCGTTGGGCTCTCTCCTAACCACCTGTGAGTCGTCTCTATCTGCGCCTTGAACTCGGCGGGGGTGAGGTCGCCGAGACTCATGAGGGGGCGCTCTTCGTTGTAGTGCCGCCGCCAGCGTTCGATCCCGATCTTGGCCTCCATCCGGTTCCGAAACCACTCGAGGGACAGGCATTCGTTCCGGAACTTCCCGTTGAACGATTCGTCCGTGCCATTCTGCCAGGGCTTGCCCGGATCGATGAACGCCGTGTCGATCTTCGCAGTCTGCAGCCAACGGAGCAAAGCGGTCGCGATGAACTCCGGGCCGTTATCGAGGATATGGAGATGACAGGAAGGGCGCCCTCACCCCATCTCCGCATAGTCTCCGTGCAATCACGACAAAGCAGGGAGGCCAGCATGAGACAGGATGAGAGGCACCACACGTTGGACGACATCTTCGTGGGCATCGATCTGGCGACCCGTCAGCACCAGGTGGTCGTCCTCGATGGGCAGGGACACCGCCTCACGAGCTTCAAGGTTTCGCATTCTCGAGAGGGGCTGCGCGAGCTCGTGGAGCGCTGCTCGGCCCGTCGAGTCGGCCGGGGACGAGGTACGGTGCACTTCGCGTTCGAGGCCACCGGACACGTGTGGGAGGCGGTTGGTGCATTCTTTGAGCAGCGCGCGCTTCGGTATCACGTCGTCAATCCGCTCGCGACCTTCCGGGTGCGCGAGGCTCGGCAGATGGGACGCGACAAGCGAGACCTGACCGACGCAGAGCAGATCGCGCAGCTGCTGCGCACGGGGGGCGTGACCAAGTGCCAGCTCTTGCCCGCTCGATACATGCAACTGCGGCGAGCCTGGGGCGAGTATCAGCGTCTACGCTGCGAGCGCGCCCGCCTCAAGACCCTGCTCGTGCATCAGCTCTACGGCGTGTTTCCGGAAATCGTCGGCGAGTGGAAAACCGTCACGGCGCCTGGGTGCCTCGCGGTGCTGCGGGCGGGCTTGCCCCCGCAGGACATCGCGATGCTGACGAAGCCGGCCTTCATCCGAGTCGTGCAAGAGCACCGGCGGGGACGGCGGATGTGGCGCTTCAAGATTGAGCAAGTCTGGGAGAAGGCCGGGAGGACGGTGGCGGCGCTCCATGGGCATGAGGCCGCCATGCGTGAAGTGACTCGGCTGGTCGAGCGTCTCGACTTCGTCGGCGACCAACTCGATCGCGTCGCGGGCGAGCTCCAGACCGACCTCGAGGGGTTTGAGGAGCCGACGTATCTCGCGCCGTTGCCGGGGATCGGGTGGGTCACGATCGCCGGGCTACTCGCCGAGATCGGCCCCTTTCACCGATTCCGGCACGGCCGGCAGTTAGTGAAGCTCGCCGGCCTGCAGCCGTCGAGACGGGAAAGCGGCCAGCACGCGGGCCGCACACCGATCAGCAAGCGCGGCCGGGCGCAGCTGCGCGCCGTGGTCTACATGGCCACGCTGTCGTCCATACGCCATACCCGGCGCCTGAGAGCCCACTACGAGCGCCTCACGCAGCGCGTCACGCGGCCCCTGCCCCCCATGCAAGCGATCGGGGCCTGCATGACCAAGCTGCTGCACTACGCGTTCGCCGTCGTCCACAACCAAACGGCGTTCGACGTCAACCACGTGTGGAGGGATGATCCGATCGCCGCCTAGAGACCTGAGGCTCCGGCTCCGGCCGGAGAGGAGGCCATGCCGACCGTTGTCCTGAGCCCTTCGAGTCGAAGACAGCTCGACGCCCGTCCGCCAGGCACCCTCCGCTCCTCGGGTATGAGTCCGGATGACGCACGATGGGCCGGCTCCAGCGAGCCCGTGCCCGTATCTGTCCCTCGATTGGACAGCCCAACGGCGCCGAGAGCCTTGACAACTTGGTCATAGCACGCGGACCGCAGATAGCGCGGGGCGCCGTGGAGGCTCACCAGCTGTCCGAGCACGTCGATCACCCGCCCGGATCGGATGCTTCCCGCCACATCGATCGCCAGGTACTCCCGCGTGAACTCATCGACGATCGTCAAGCACTTCAGCGCCCGGCCATCCGCGCACGTGTCGAAGACGAAGTCATAGGCCCACACGTGATTCCTCGCGGTCGGGGGCTGCGGCCGGAGGCGACGCGTGGCCATCCGCCGACGCGGGCGCCGACGCGGCACTTGCAGGCCCGCCTGGCGCCACAGCCGATAGGTCCGTTCGGCACTCATCTGGTGTCCCCGGCGCGCGAGAAAGATCCGGATCTTCCGGTAGCCGTACCGCGGATACTGCCCCGCGAGCTCGCGCATGACCGCCAGGGCCGGCGCATCGCGCTGCTGGAGCCGCGACTGGTAACCGAGCGTCGACCGCGCGACGGATAATACGGCGCACGCGCGGCGGCTCGACAGCCCACGTCGGCACGCAGACGCGACCTGCTGCCGGCGCGCACGTGCGCCTACCATTTTTTCGCGTGATCTCCTGGAGCACGTCGATCTCGAGATCCCGATCGGCCACCATCTTCTTCAGCCGACCGTTCTCCTGCTCGAGCTGGCGGAGGCGCTTCACGTCGGCCGGTTCCAGCGTCCCGAAGTGTTTGCGCCAGCTGTAGATCGTCTGGGCGCTGACGCCGTGCCGCTTGGCGACCTCCGGCACCGGCCGCCGGTCGGCCTCCCGCAGGATCGTGACCATTTGCTCGTCCGTGAACCGAGTCTTCTTCATGGCTCCTCCTTGCCCGGAGGACGCCATTCTCTCAAGCGTCAGCTGGTCCGAAAAACGGCAGGCAGGTCACTGAAGCGGGCGAATGAGATCCTGCGGAAAGCGTTCGCGTATTTCGCCCAGGCGGAGCTCGACCGCCGGAGGACGTAGCCACGATGGTCCAGTTCATCGCCGACCATCGCGCCGTGTTCGGGGTCGAGCCGATCTGCGCCGTGCTGCCGATCGCCCCGTCGACGTATCATCGCCATCGGCACCAGCGGACACATCCGACGCGCCGGTCCGCACGGGCGCAGCGCGACGATCAGCTCCGCGTCGAGATTCAGCGGGTCTATGACGCGCACCAGCAGGTCTACGGCCCCCGGAAAGTCTGGAAGCAGCTGCGGCGGGACGGCGTCCGCGTGGCGCGCTGCACCGTGGCGCGCCTGATGCGCGCGATGGGCCTTGCCGGGGCCGTCCGGGGCCGGGCCTGGGTCACCACGACCCCCGCAGGTGAGGGCGGTCGCCCGGTGGACCTCGTTGACCGCCGATTCGTGGCCACCCGTCCGAATCAGCTCTGGGTCTCCGATTTCACGTACGTCGCAACCTGGGGCGGCTTTGTCTACGTCGCGGTCGTCATCGACGTGTTTGCGCGCCGCATTGTGGGCTGGCGGGTGTCGGCCTCCATGCGCACGGACTTTGTGCTGGATGCGTTGGAGCAGGCGATCTACGCCCGCCGGGGCGACGCCCTCACCGGCCTCGTACATCACAGTGATGCCGGGTCGCAAGGTGAATTCAACTGGTCGTCGCAACACCTCGATGATGAGGTGCTGCGATGCAGGAACGGAGACGGAGAAGGTCAGACCGGGCGGGTCGACCTGCGATGCGTTCGCCTGGCCGGCCGCCGGTAGCGGGGCGTGCGGAGCAGCAACGGTTCTGGAAGGCGATCACCCGGGGGCTGTCGAGTGAGGATGCCGCAGTGTCCTGCGGCGTGTCGCCGCCCGTGGGTGGTCGTTGGTTCCGTGAGGGCGGTGGTATGCCGCCGATCAGCTTGGCGCCCCGATCAGCTCGCTCCCTGTCCTTCGCGGAGCGGGAAGAGATCGCGATCCTGAGAGCTCAGGGCGCCGGGGTGCGCGACATTGCCCGTCGGCTCCGGAGAGCCCCGTCGACTGTCTCACGTGAGCTGCGTCGCAACGCGGCGACTCGGAGCGGCGGTCTGGCGTATCGGGCGTCGACTGCGCAGTGGCACAGCGACCGACGTGCCAAGCGCCCGAAGATAGCCAAGCTGGCCGCGAACGATCGGCTCAGGAGCTACGTGCAGGACCACCTCGCCGGCACGGTGATGGCTGAGGATGGGACGCCCGCGCCTGGCCCAAACGTGGGCTCCTGGAGTGGTCGACGTCATGGCCGCCGCCAGGACCGACATTGGGCGACATCGTGGAGCCCGCAGCAGATCGCCCATCGGCTCCGGACCGAGTATCCAGACGATGAATCGATGAGGGTCTCGCACGAGGCGATTTACCAAGCGCTGTACATCCAGGGGCGGGGGGCACTGCGCCGCGAGCTGACGGCGTGCTTGCGCACCGGGCGGGCGCTACGCGTGCCGAGGGCTCGCCGCCGTGGTCGCGGCAAGGAGTTTGTGGGCTCCGACATCATGATCAGCGAGCGGCCCGCCGAGGCCAAGGACCGAGCGGTTCCTGGACACTGGGAAGGCGACCTGATCATCGGACTTGGCAGTTCCGCGATCGGCACATTGGTCGAACGCACCACCCGATTCACGATGCTGCTCCACCTGCCTCGCATGGCCGACCGTGGCCGACTCAGGGTCAAGAACGGTCCGGCTCTTGCGGGGCATGGCGCCGAAGCCGTCCGCGATGCGATCACGTCGACGCTCGCGACGCTTCCTGATCAGCTACGTCGGTCACTGACCTGGGACCAAGGCGCGGAGATGGCACAGCACGCCCAACTGCGTATCGACACTGGGCTGCACGTCTTCTTCTGCGACCCCCGCAGTCCGTGGCAGCGCGGCACGAACGAGAACACCAACGGCCTGCTGCGCCAGTACTTCCCCAAAGGGACTGACCTCCATAGGCATCGTGCGAGCGACATTGCTGCTGTCGCGGCCACACTCAACCGCCGACCGCGGAAGACTCTCGGTTGGAGAACGCCATCCGAAGCCTTCAACGAACTGCTACTCTCACACCAGTGAGGACGTGTTGCGACGACCCCTTGAAACCGGCCAATATCTCTCGATGCGGTACACGGATCGCCTCGTGGACGCCGGCATCGCGCCGTCGGTCGGCAGCCAAGGCGATGCCTATGACAATGCCCTCGCCGAATCGGTGATCGGCTTGTACAAGACGGAGGTGATTCGACGGAAGGGCCCGTGGCGCACCCTCGAGGCCGTGGAGTTCGCCACCTTGACGTGGGTGGACTGGTTCAACACACGACGACTGTTGGGGCCGCTCGGGGACATTCCACCAGCAGAGTTCGAGGCGCAGTACTATGAGCAGGCTGAGGTGGCCTGATTCAACGAATTCGGTCTCCGAGAAACCCGGTACGATTCAGGACGTACTCTTCCGCCAGCGCATTCACCGCCGTGGCGGCCAGTTCTGGATCCGCCGCGACGAAGCTGACGTCCACCAGCTGCGTATTTCGTACCGGCACAACCTCGACGCGCGACACGAAGTTGTTCGTGAGCACACTTTCCAGATCGGTTTCATCCGGCGCCGAAGGCTCGACCGGCACATCCTTGCCGAAAAGCGGAAAATCGGTGAGTCACGTCCCAATCGACCTGACCGCGGCAATCAGGCTCGGCGCTTGCGATCCTTCGCGGCGCAATTCCGCAGCGCTCGCCAGCTCGGGACGCTGAATCACCCGCCGGGCGAGTCCGCTGCCTAGGAACCACTGAAAAATAGGCCTCTTCTCATATACACGTAGAGTATCCTTGTGTAAGAATGCGCAAGTGCTGTGCTGAACGCACTATACCCGCCCCTTTTGACTGCCCCAAAGCGGGGGGCACGCGGCCCCTCAGGCGTCTGGTTCCGGTCACCTGTTGAATACGATTCTGGAATCACTGTTCTCTTTTCGGACAGCCAAAACGCCGGCCCTTGCCCCACACCTGGCGACGACATCGACATGATTGACATGAGTGATGAATCAATAACCGCTGTCCGCCCGCCGGCCCCGCCAGCGGCCCTCGGCCATGACATTCTGGTGGAGCTGGCGGAACATCGAAAATTCAGGGCGCGAAACAAGGGGTATTACCGCGTGTTGCACTGGCCTATCTGGATCTGGGTGTTCTTCATCACGCCGGGCCCGGTGACGTTCGACCTGTTCGAGCGCGGCTTCGACCCGCGGATATCCACCTGGCTGGGCCTCGTGCTGCTCGGGACCGGCATCGCCGGGTTGCGAGGGCGGTTGCCCGGCGTCGAGCCCAAACCCTACATCCTGCGCTTCACCGAGGATCGGCCCAATCCACTGTATCGCCGGGTCTGTTACACATTCGCCTGGAGCGCCGTCCTGACCTTCGCGCTGCTGAACTTCACTGGGTTGCTGGTCGCGCTTGTGACGGGGCAGTGGCACCTGCGCCAGATTTACGACCTTGGGTACTATCCGCTGGCGGTGGTCATCTGGCTACTCGGGGCGACCGGGCAACTTCCACGTGTCAAGGCCTCGACGCAGGGTGAAGGGCACGAGCGACGCTATTTCTATGGGTCGGTCTGGGCGGTCTGCATCGCCCAGCCGGTGCTCTGGCTGATGTGGACGGCGCTGCCGAGAGGCTTCGGTCCCGACCTGCTCAAACTGGCGGTCTTCGTCGGCATTTTGGTCGTCGTCGGCAACCTGGCCCGGTTGGGACGACTGCCCCGTACCCGTCCGATCGTTCCCGGCACGTGGGCGATCGCCGACTGACCTCACGCGCGCCGACACGACGCGAGGATTGGCCGCGGGAAGAATCCGCCGCACGTGAGCGCTTCATCGAGCAGACGACGGCGAGTCGCCGCGTCGCCCTCCCAGGAGGGATGGCACGGCTGGGATGACTACGCCCCCTTCTACGATTGGGAGAATGCGCAGACGGTCCAGCGCCGCGACGTGGGGTTCTGGCAACGCCTCGCCACGAGTGTCGGTGGTCCCGTCCTGGAGTTGGGCTGTGGGACCGGCCGTGTCTCGCTGCCGGTCGCCAGGACGACCGACCTGCTCGTCGGGATTGATCGGTCCGCCGAGATGCTCGCGCGGGCCAGACGCCGGCTGCGTCGCTCGCGCTACGGGTCGCGGGTCAGGCTCGTTCGTGGTGACATTCGGGCGTTGCCGTTTCTGATCGCCCGGCCGTTTCAGCTCGCGATCGCGCCGTACGGCATTCTGCAGTCGCTGCTGCGCGACCGCGATCTCACCGCCACGCTCCGATCGGTCAGCGCGGCGCTGGCGACCGGCGGCACATTTGGCATCGATCTCGTACCCGATCTTGCGGCCTGGGCCGAGTACGAGAACCGGGTCAGCCTGAAGGGCCGCCGCAGCCCGAAGGGCTCGCATCTGACGCTGATCGAATCGGTGCGTCAGGATCCGGCGCGAAGCCTGACGATCTTCGATCAACGCTACGTCGAGCGTCGCGGTGCGACGCGCGCCGAACGCCGGTTCTCGCTGACCTTCCGGACGATGTCCGTGCCGCAGATGACCCGCCGCCTCGATCGCGCCGGCTTCGTGGTCGACGCGGTCCTGGGTGATTACCGCGGCGGGCCGTGGGAGCCGCGCGCGGCGGTCTGGCTAGTCCTGGCCACGAAGCGGCAGGTAGGGAGCGCGGGACTTGCCACCTCGACAGGGATCAAGTAAAGCCGTGGCCCCCGACCGTGAGACGAGGGGCAGTCCCGCGATGCGGCCATTCGACGGATGGCCCACTAGCAGCCCCGTTATGCTAGACTTTGCCTGATTTTTCTGCCCCGAACTTCAGAGGACGCCTGCCATGTCTGGCCATTCCAAGTGGCATTCAATCAAGCACAAGAAGGGCGCCGCCGACGCGAAACGCGGCAAGATCTTCACCAAGATCATCAAGGAGTTGACCGTGGCGGCCCGCGCCGGCGGCGGCGATCCCGAGAGCAATCCGCGGCTCCGCACCGTCATCGCCGAAGCCAAGTCGGTCAACATGCCGGCCGACAACATCAAGCGCGCCATTCGGCGCGGCACCGGTGAAGAGCCGGGGGTCTCCTATGAAGAGGTGACCTACGAGGGCTACGGGCCCGGCGGTGCGGCGCTGATGGTCGAGGTGCTCACCGACAACAAGAAACGCACCGTCAGCGAAATTCGACACCTGCTGTCGAAGCACGGCGGCCACCTGGGTGAGTCGAACAGCGTGGCGTGGATGTTCACGAAGCAGGGGTGCATCCTCGTCGCCAAGTCGGCCGCCGAGGAAGAGGCGTTGATGATGGCGGCAATCGACGCCGGGGCCGACGATCTGCGCGACGACGAGGGAAACTGGGAAGTCGTCAGCCCGCCCGAGGCGTTTCCCACGGTGCTCGAGGCGGTGAAGCAGCTCGGCGTCGAGCCGATCACGGCCGAAATTGCGATGCTGCCCCAGAACTACGTCAAGCTGGCAGGCAAGGTCGCGCAGCAGCTGCTGAAGCTGCTGGACGCGCTCGAGGACAGCGACGACGTCCGGCACGTGTGGTCGAACTTCACCGTCGAGGAGAAGGAGATCGAGGCCTCGCTGGCGTGAGGATCTTCGGAATCGATCCCGGCTCCCATCGCACCGGCTATGGCTGCATCGACCACGACGGCAGCCGTCATGGTCTCATCGTGTGCGGCGCCATCGCCACGCCCGCCCGTGTCTCGTTTCCCGAGAAGCTCAAGGTCATTCACGCCGAATTGACAAAGTTGCTGTCCACCTGCCGGCCCGAGTGTGTCGCGGTGGAGAGCCTGTTCAGCGCGCGCAACGTGCGCAGCGCCTTGAAGCTGGGCCACGCGCGCGGCGTCGTGATTCTGGCCGCGAGCCAGGCCGGCCTTCCCATCGTCGAGTACACGCCCACCGAGATCAAGCGGGCGGTTGTCGGCTACGGCCGCGCCGAGAAACATCAGGTCCAGCAGATGATTAAGCTGCTGCTCGGACTCGACGCCGTGCCGAGCCCGCATGACGTCGCCGACGCGCTGGCCGTCGCCTTGTGCCACGCCCATAGCTTGGCGCCGGCGGGACTCCCCGACGGTCCGCCGCCCGGACCCCGGCGGCCGCGCAGCTGGCGGCAGGTCAAGCCGGAGACGCTCGCGACGCGGAGACCCTCGTGATCGCCACGCTCACGGGCCGGCTGGCCGAGAAGCACCCGAGCCGGATCGTGATTGACGTCAACGGGGTGGGCTATGACGTACGCGTGCCGCTGTCCACCTTCTACGAGCTCGGGGACCCTGGCGCAGAGGTGGCGCTGCGGATCCACACGCATGTGCGCGAGGACGCCCTGGCGCTCTTCGGCTTCGCGTCGGCGCTCGAGCTGCAGCTGTTCGAGCACCTCATCGCCGTCAGCGGCATCGGGCCGCGCCTGGCGCTGACGGCACTGTCCGGCATCGAGCCGCCGGAGCTGGTGCGCGCCGTGCGGCAGGGTGACGTGGCCCGGCTCACCGGTATTCCGGGCGTCGGGAAGAAGACGGCGGAACGCATGGTCGTCGAGCTCAAGGACCGGTTGCCGGCTGTCAGCGGCGATGACGCGCCCACGACGACCGGATCGGCGCCGCCGGACGACCTGTGCGGCGACGTCCTGTCCGCGCTGCTGAACTTGGGCTATCATCGGCCGCTCGCCGAGAAGGCGATCGACGGGGCGCTGAAGGCGTCGGACGATCGCGCGCTCGAGCATGTGCTCCGGCGGGCGCTTCGCGAGCTCGCCCGCTGAGCGCGTCGCGCGCGAACGCCCTTGACGTGAGCGTTGATCCCAGAGTCATGACCGATCCGAGAGTCGTGAGTTCGGTGCGCGCTGATGAGGATGCGCAGTACGAGGCAGGTCTCCGGCCGAAGACGCTCAATGACTACATCGGCCAGGATCGGCTGCGGGAAAATCTGAAGGTGTCGATTGAGGCGGCGCGGCAGCGACACGAGGCGGTCGATCACGTGCTGCTCTACGGACCGCCCGGCCTGGGCAAGACGACCCTGGCCTACGTCATTGGCAACGAGATGGGTGTGCCGGTGCGGGCCACGGCCGGCCCCGTGTTGGAGAAGGCGGGCGACCTCGCGGCCATCCTGACCAACCTCCAGGAGCGGGAGGTCCTGTTCATCGACGAGATTCACCGCATGAATCCGGCCATCGAGGAGATTCTGTATCCCGCGATGGAGGACTACGAGCTCGACATCGTGATTGGGCAGGGCCCGAGCGCGCGATCGGTCAAGGTGCCGGTACAGAAGTTCACGCTCATCGGCGCCACGACCCGCGTGGGCTTGCTGACCGCGCCGCTCCGGGCGCGCTTCGGCATCGTGCACCGGCTGGATTTCTACGCCGAGGTCGATCTGCTCGAGATCATCCGCCGGTCGGCTGGCATCCTCGGCGTGCCGATTCACGGCGACGCGGCCGAGCAGCTCGCCCGGCGGTCCCGCGGGACCCCCCGCGTGGCGAATCGACTCCTCCGGCGGGTCCGCGACTTCGCCGAGGTGCGTGCCGACGGGACAATTTCCTGGCCGGTCGCACAGGACGCGCTGAAGCTGCTGGAGGTCGATGATCACGGATTCGACGACGCCGACCGGCGCCTGCTGAAAGCGATCATCGAAAAGTTCGGCGGTGGCCCGGTCGGTCTCAACAGCCTGTCCGCGGCCATTGCCGAAGAGAAGGACGCGATCGAGGACATTTACGAACCGTTTCTCATTCAAACAGGCTTTCTGGATCGGACGCCTAGGGGACGCATGGCCACGCCGCGGGCGTACGAGTATTTCGGGCTGGAGACACCGAGGAAGGATTCTAAACTGTGGTAGCGGGCGACGGGACCGAACCACCGGCGGGACGGCGCTTCATACGGCCGGTGAAGATTGCGGCGCTGGCGACGCACGTGCCCCCGCGGGTGGTGACGAACGCCGAACTGGAGAAGCTCGTCAAGACCTCGGACGCGTGGATTCGCCAGCGCACCGGCATCCGCGAGCGGCATGTCGTCGATCCGGGCGTGGGGACGTCCGATCTGGCCGTGCCGGCGGCGACGCAGGCGATCGCGCAGGCCGGCCTCACGCCGGACGACATCGACCTGATCGTGGTCGGCACGACGACGCCCGACATGATGTTTCCCAGCACCGCCTGTCTGATTCAGCACAAGATCGGGGCGCCGCATGCCTGGGGATTCGATCTGGGCGCCGCCTGTTCAGGATTCACCTACGCGCTGACGACGGCGGCCATGCTGGTCTCCACCGGCGGGCAGCGTCACGCGCTGGTCATCGGCGCCGACGTGATGACGAGCATCCTCGATTACCAGGACCGCGCGACCTGCGTGGTGTTCGGCGACGGCGCCGGCGCGGTCGTGGTCTCCCCGGCCGACGAGGAGGGACCGGCGATCATCGATTACCTGCACGAGATCGATGGCAGCGGTGGCGCTGCGCTGTGCCTCCCGGCCGGCGGCTCGCTGAAGCCGGCATCGCACGAGACGGTCGACCAGCGTTTGCACTACGTGCGGCAGAACGGGCAAGCCGTCTTCAAGTTTGCGGTCCGCAAGACGGAAGAGATCTCCAGGCGGATTCTCGAGCGAAACGGCATCGACGCCAGCCAGTTGGATCTGTTCGTGAGTCATCAGGCGAACCGGCGCATCGTCATGTCGGCGGCCAACCGGCTCGGGCTGGATGAGCGGAAAGTCGTGGTCAACATCGATCACTACGGCAACACGACCGGGGCCACGATTCCGCTGGCGCTCGGTGATGCCGTCGCCGACGGGCGACTCAAGAAAGGCGATCTCGTCCTGCTGACGTCGGTCGGTGCAGGCTACACCGTCGGCTCCGTCCTGCTGCGGTGGGGGTTCTGACGGGCTGCTAACCAAAAAGGGGTCAGACCCCTTTCTTGCTGGTGCCGCGGCGTGGTCATGAACGTTACCGATTTCGATTTTGCGCTGCCGGCTGATCTGATCGCGCAGACGCCGGCGGCTCGGCGGGATGCGGCCAGATTGCTCGTGCTGGACCGCGTCGGCGGGGGCGCGACGCATACGACCGTCGCGGCGCTCCCCGAGTGGCTGCAGCGGGGTGACGTGCTGGCGCTCAACGACACCCGGGTGTTTCCGGCGCGGCTCCGGGGTCGGCGCGTGCCGAGCGGCGGCGCCGTCGAGTGCTTGCTCCTGGAGCGCCTCGACGAGGCGCGGTGGAGTGCCCTCGTGCACCCGGGGCAAAAGCTGCGCGTCGGCGAGTGCGTGCGGTTCGAGCGGCGCGGGCGGGCCATCGACGGGCAGATTCTCGAGCGCCGGTTCTTCGGCCGGCGTGTCGTTCGCTTGACGACTGGCGGCGGGAGCCTCGACGACGCGATCGACGTGGTGGGTCACGTGCCATTGCCACCCTACATCCGGCGGCCGGACTCCGAGGCCGATCGCGAGCGCTATCAGACCGTCTACGCGCGCGCGCGTGGGTCGGTGGCCGCGCCGACCGCCGGCTTGCACTTGACCGCTGGCCTGCTACGGGCCGTGGGGGCGCGCGGCGTCGACCGCGTGGACGTGACGCTGCACGTCGGGTACGGTACGCTCAAGCCGGTGCGAACCGAGCGGGTGGAGGCGCACGCGGTCGATCCGGAGCGGTACATGATTTCGGAGCGGGCCGCGTCGGCGCTCAACGCCGCGGTCGATACCGGCCGGCGAATCGTCGCGGTCGGGACGACGACCACGCGGGCGCTGGAGAGCGCCTGGAGGCAGGGCCAGGTCGTGGCTGGCGAGGCCGTCGCCGAGCTGTTCATCCGTCCCGGACACCGGTTCGCCGTCGTCGGAGGCTTGCTCACGAATTTTCATCTGCCCCGGTCGTCGCTGCTGGTGCTGGTTTGCGCGTTTGCCGGTCGAGAGCGCGTGCTGGCGGCCTACGCCGAGGCGATCCGGCGCGGATACCGGTTCTACAGTTATGGCGACGCGATGCTGATTCTCTGAGCGTGGTGGGCAGAGATCGAACGTGCGTCATCGAGTGATGTGATGAAGTTTCCGTACGAGGAATTCGGGTTCGACCAGATCCGAACCTACCCGCTCGGGTCCAGGCGGAGTAAGGCCCGCGTCGAGGATTTCGCACGGCCGTACGCGCCAGGTGCCGGCGTCGCCGCCCTGGTCGACCGCCTTCCGCGCCTGCTCGCCGGCGTCGACTTCCGACGGGTCGTCGACGCGATCATTGACGCTCGGCGTGACGAGGCAGGCATCGTCTGGGGACTCGGCGCACACGTCATCAAAACCGGGCTGTCGCCCGTCATCATCGACTTGATGGAGCGAGGCTTCGTGTCGGCCATCGCCACGAACGGTGCCGGCGTGATTCACGACTTCGAGGTCGCGCTGTCGGGTGGGACATCAGAGGACGTCGACGAGTCGCTCGGGCCCGGGCGGTTCGGCATGGCGGAGGAAACCGGCCGCCTCTTGAATCAGGCGATCAACGAGGGCGTTGGTGCCGGGCGGGGGATCGGTCAGGCCGTGGGCCGTTTCCTGGCCGAGCGTGAGCCGCCGCATGCGTCGGTCAGCGTCTTCACCGCCGCCCATCGCCTGAGCATCCCGATCACCGTCCACGTCGCGATCGGCACCGACATCATTCACATGCACCCGCAGGTGTCAGGCGAGGCGCTTGGTGCCGGCAGTCTTCGGGATTTTCGATATTTCGTGTCGAGCGTCGCCAGGCTTGAGCGCGGCGTCTACTTGAATTGCGGCTCGGCCGTGCTGCTGCCGGAGGTCTTCCTCAAGGCGGTCGCGTTGGCGCGCAACCGTGGCATCCCGCTGGCCCAACTCACGACGGTGAATCTCGACTTCCTCCGGCACTACCGTCCACAGACGAATGTCGTGGAGCGGCCCACGGCCGGCACAGGGCGGGGGATCGCCTTGATCGGCCACCACGAGTTGCTGATTCCGCTGCTGGCCGCCGCGCTCGTCGAGCGGGCGGGCCAACCCCGACACTAGAACCCATCTCATAAACCACGGCGAGGCACCGAGGGCGTCGAGGCGCCCGTCCCGCCAGGCGCGAGGAGGGAGAATACCGGCCGTATTTGACCGACGAGCAACGCCGCGGGACGGGATGCATCGGCGGCCGAATGCCGGCGTGGTTTATGAGATGGGTTCTAAACACTGGAAACGGACCCTTGATATAATCCCTTGTTGCTTCGCCTGAGTGTGGCCCCGCCGAGGCGGGTCGCGGCTCCGAGCGCGAGGTGCGAGCAGTTCCCACAGCGTTCTGCCGGTGTAGCTCAGCTGGTTAGAGCACGCGGCTCATATCCGCGTTGTCCGGGGTTCAAGTCCCTGCACCGGCACCACTTTTCTCCTGTCGTTTGTTGCAGTTAGCGATCCCGCCTTCCCCGTCTCCAGAATGTCTCCAAAACCAGAGACAAAATCAGGGAACGGCGGGGGCTGATCGAGCAGCCGAATGGCCGCTTTCTTCGCTGCCGGACTCAAGTGCGTGTACCGCTGCGTCGTCGAGAGATCCCGGTGCCCTGCGAGCTCAGCTGCACGTCCTAGCCGCGCTGGCGGATTATGCGGAGCTGGGGATTATGCTGAGTGGCGGATCTGGTCAAGGCGTGGATCGCCTTATCCCGCCGTTGAGACTGCCTGAGCGAGCTTGACCGATCACTCCGCACAATAACGCCTCCTTAAACCCAAGGAGGTGTCACATGCCCGAACGGTATCTCTTGTCACCAGGCCGCCAGCGCCTCCATCGGTTCAGACCAGTGCTGCGCCATATCCCGTGCGAGGCTTCCATCCTATCTCGAACAGACGGTGAGACTTCGCCGCGCGTCTGCGGTCGCCTGCGATAATATCTCTGCCATGGCCCGCGCCGCATCGCGCCGCCTGCTCGTGATCGCGTCGCTCGCCCTCCTGATTGGCGGCGATGTCGTCATCGCGGGATGGACTGGGAAGGTGCCGAACGCCAGGTTCATCCTGTCGAGTTCCCTCAACACGCCGGCGCTCGCAGGGCGCGCGATCGGCGCGTCGCCGAGCGTTGAGACGCCGCTCTATCTCGTCAGGGACGATCGCGTCGTCCCGGTCCAGACGCACGGTGGCATCCCGAGCCTGGAGCGCGCGATTGGTGACGCCGAGACGGCGGCGGTCGAGACCTGGACCGACGTGCCGGCCGACGTCGCCTGGACATCACCCGACCCGGGCGATGTCCTCCGGGCGATGGACAGGTTCCATCCCATCTCCGGCCCGGCGGCGCGTGCCAGCTCGTGGGCCGAGTGGCTGTTTTTTAACGGCGTCGCCGGGCCCACGCGCTTCTACCTAACGTTCCTGGTCGGACCCGAGGGTGAATCCGGAGGACGCGTGGCGGGTGTCCGGCTGCAGCTCGACCGCGACGGCCAGCTGGCGTCGTACACCGAATCGGCGGAGATCGACGCGGCGCGGCTGCTCGCGGACGCGCCAGATCTCACGATCGGGGGCAACCGCCTGCGGCTGGAGGGTCTCAGCTACCACGTCACCATCGATCTTCCGGCGCCCGATACGATCACGACCGATGGCGCCCCTCAACCATCGCCGCCTACCCCCGGGTCACCGGCGACCTCGTGCTGACGGCGAAGGTCGGCCAGGCGCTCCCGCCGCTGACGATCCAGGGCGCCGGCGGCTGGCTGTCGGGGTATGCCGTGCCGGTCATGTCGGGCACGCTCGATGGCACCCTGAACGTCGCGGGCGACGTCATCTCGCTCGACGGCGGCGCCGGCTATCACGACCACAACTGGAGCCACTGGGAGGGGGTCTCGTGGCAGTGGGGTCAGGTGCAGGGCGATGGGCTCTCGTTCGTCTACGGGCGCTTGCATCCCCCGGCCGACGCGGCCGACCCCGATCGCATCCCCGGGTTCCTTGGCGTCCTGGGACCAGACGGCCTCATCGGCCATTCGATGGCGGTGTGGATTGACGAGGAAGACGTCGCCGAGACCGGACAGCCACGCCGCATCGTCGTCAGCGGGCAAAGCCCCTCGCTCGATCTCACGATGGAGATCGACGTCGAGGACGCCATGGTCACGCGGATAGATCCCGAGTCGTTCGGTGGCCCGCTCGATTTTTATCAGCTCCGCGCCAGCTTTTATGTCACCGGCCGCGTTGGCGACGACCCGGTCGACTTCACCGCGCTCGGCGCCGCCGAGACCTTCCGCGGCCGTTAGTGTCCTGTCCCAGTCATTCGCAACAAGGTGATGCACGCTCTCCTCGACCGCGTCCGCCGCACCATCCGCCGGCACGACCTGATTCCTGCAGGGAGCCGGGTACTGGCGGCCGTCTCCGGCGGATCGGATTCGGTGGCGCTGGCGCATCTGCTGCACCGGCTGGCCGACACCGATCCGTTCTCGCTGGTGGGCGTCGTGCACCTGCATCATCGGCTGCGGGGCGCCGACGCGGATCGTGACGCCGACACCGCGCGCGATCTCGCCTGTCGACTCGGGTTGCCCTATCACGAGGAGGCCGTCGATGTGCAGGCACTGGCCGACGCGCGCCGGTGCTCGGTCGAGGCGGCCGGCCGCGCGGCTCGCCTGACGTTCTTCCAGCGGGTAGCAGCGCAGGTCGGGGCGGGCCGCGTGGCCGTCGGGCACACGGTGGACGACCAGGCGGAGACGTTCCTGCTGCGGCTCCTGCGGGGTGCCGGCACTCGAGGGCTGTCCGGCATCTACCCGCGGCACGGTGTGGTCATCCGACCCGTGCTCGACGTCACGCGGCCCGAGTTGCGGGAGTTTCTCGGCGCCCACGGCATTCCGTTTCGGGACGACGCGTCGAACGCCGACCTGCGCATTCCCCGCAACCGGGTCCGCCACGAACTGCTTCCCTATTTGCGGGAGCATTTTTCCGGCGGCATCACCGACGTGCTCGCTCGAGAAGCCGACGTGGCCCGGGAAGACGCCGACTGGCTGGATGCTGCGGCGAACCAGGTGGAGGACCGCGTCGTCCTAGTACATGAGGGCGCCGTCGAGATCGATCTGCCCGCACTGGACCAGTTGCCGACGGCGCTGGCGCGTCGGGTCGCCCGCGCGGCACTCGTGCAGGGTGCGGGCGGCCGTTTCGTCGGGTTCGAGCACGTCGAGGCGCTGCGACAGCTGGGTGGCACCGCTGGCGCCGGTCGCGTGTCACTGCCCGGACAGGTGGCGGCCCGGGTCGGCGACCGCATCCGGCTAAGCTCACTGGACGAGGCTCGGCCGCCCATTGCGCGGGAGACATTCGCGTATGCGCTGTCGGTTCCGGGAGCTGTGACCGTGGCGGAGGCCGAGATCGTCGTGACGGCGGCGCCCGCCGGTGTGCCCGATCGTTCGGTGCTGTCGAACCGGGGCGGGGCCGTGGCGATCGATGCGGCGCACCTGGTCGAGCCGTTGACCGTGCGCGCACGACGGCCAGGCGACCGCCTTCAGCCGCTCGGGGCGCCGGGCGGGCGCTCGGTGCAGGATCTGTTTGTCGATCGCAAGGTTCCCCGGGCACGTCGCGATCGCGTGCCGATCGTGACCGATTCCACGGGACGAATCGTGTGGATCGTGGGGCAAACCATTGCCCACGAATTTCGAATCACGGACGCAACGCGGTCCGTGATACTCTTGGCGGTCAAGCAGTTGGGAGGATCAGGTTGAATCCGACGCTCAGGAGTTTGCTGTTCTGGATGGTACTCGTCGTCGTGGGCGTGCTGATCTGGAACTTTTCGACCGATTTCCAGACGCGCGACACGGCGCGGAGCTTCAGCGAATTCATCACGCAAGTCGAGGACGGGCAGGTCGAGAGCGTCACGATCACCGGCAACGAGATCGTCGGCACCCTCAAGAACGCCGAGCGATTCCGCACCTACGCACCACCCCAGTACGAGGGCCTGGCCAATACGCTGCTCGAGCGCGGCGTCCAGATCACGGCTGAAGAGGCCGCGTCCAGTCCGTGGGCGACGCTGCTGTACTCCTGGGCACCTGTCCTGCTCATCATTGGGTTCTGGATCTTCTTCATGCGGCAGATGCAGAGCGGCGGCAACAAGGCGCTGTCGTTCGGCAAGAGCCGTGCGAAGCTGTCCTCGAGCACGCAGAAAAAGGTGACGTTCAAGGACGTCGCCGGCGTGGATGAGGCGAAGGAGGAGTTGCAGGAGATCATCGAGTTTCTGAAGGAACCGCAGAAATACCAGAAGCTCGGCGCCAGGATTCCGAAGGGCGTGCTGCTCGTGGGCGCGCCTGGCACCGGGAAGACATTGCTGGCGCGCGCCGTGGCTGGCGAGGCGAGCGTCCCGTTCTTCACGATCAGCGGCTCAGATTTTGTCGAGATGTTCGTTGGCGTCGGTGCCTCGCGCGTGCGCGACCTGTTCCAGCAGGGGAAGAAGAATGCCCCCTGCATCGTGTTCATCGACGAGATTGACGCCGTGGGCCGCCACCGCGGCGCCGGGTTGGGCGGCGGACACGACGAGCGGGAGCAGACGCTGAATCAGTTGCTTGTCGAAATGGACGGCTTCGAGTCGAACGAGGGCGTCATCCTCGTCGCCGCGACGAACCGGCCCGACGTGCTCGATCCGGCGCTGCTGCGGCCCGGTCGCTTCGACCGGCGGATCATCGTGAACCGTCCCGACGTCAAGGGGCGCGAAGGCGTGCTGGCCGTGCACACGAAGAAGATCCCGCTGGCCGACGACGTGGACACCGGCGTCGTGGCGCGCGGTACGGTCGGGTTCAGCGGCGCGGATCTTGCCAACCTGGTGAACGAGGCGGCGCTTTATGCCGCGCGCTACAACCGGAAAGCCGTTCAGATGTTCGATTTCGAGTTCGCGAAGGACAAGGTGCTCATGGGCACGGAGCGCCGGTCCATGATCATCAGCGACGCGGAGAAGAAAGTGACCGCCGTGCACGAAGCCGGTCACGCCTTGCTGACTGTGTTGCTGCCGAACGCCGATCCGATCCACAAGGTGACGATTATTCCGCGCGGCGTGGCGCTGGGAGTCACTCAGCAGTTGCCGGTGGACGACAAGCACAATTACTCTCGCGAGTACCTGAACGATCAGATCGCCATTCTCTTGGGGGGGCGCATCGCCGAGGAGATCACGAACGACAGCGTGACGACCGGCGCTGGCAACGACTTCGAGCGCGTCTCGGACCTGGCGCGGCGCATGGTGTGCGAGTGGGGCATGAGCGACGAGATAGGTCCCCTAACATTCGGAAAGAAGGAAGAGCAAATCTTCCTGGGCCGTGAGATCGCGCAGCACCAGGAGTACAGCGAAAAGACAGCGATTCGGATCGATCAAGAGATCAAACGCGTCGTCATGGAAAACTACAAGCGGTCCCGCGCCATGCTCGAGGAGCATCGGGTCGTTCTGGTGAAGATGGCGGAGGAGTTGCTGGTTCGGGAAGTGCTCAACGGCGATCAGGTGCGGCGAGTGGCTGCCGGGCTGCCTCTGGACGAGTCCGAGCACTCGTCCGACACGCCGCCGTCTGCCGACACGGCGTCGGACGCGAAGCAGCCGTCGGCCGTACCGCCGCTACCGCCGCTCAATAAACCGCTGCCTCAAGAGTGAAGCGTGGCGCCGTCGGAACGGCGTGCACGAGTCGGCTGGCTCAGGGTCGGTCATCGGTCATCGGTCATCGAGTATCGATTATCGCGACCGGACGCGGCCGGTGCCGGACGAGGCGCGTGTGTGATCCCCAGAACGTCTTACGATATCCCGCTGGCGCACGGGGGCGTCCTGCGCCTCGGTGCGCGGACGCTGGTGATGGGGGTCGTCAACGTCACGCCTGACTCCTTCGCCGGTAATGCCGGTAATGGTGGTGGCGTGGACGCTGGGCGGGCGGTGGCCGAGGGGCTGGCCCTGGTCGAGGCGGGCGCTGACCTGCTCGACGTCGGCGGCGAATCCACCCGACCCGGCGCCGCGCCGATCGACGCGGCGGAGGAGTCCTCGCGGGTGCTTCCGGTCGTCGAGGCGCTCGCTCGCCAGGCGACGGTGCCCATTTCCATCGACACCTACAAGGCCAGCGTCGTGCGCCGAGCGACGGCGCACGGCGCGTCGCTGGTCAACGACGTCAGCGGACTAAGGTATGATCCGGACCTGGCGGAGGCGACCGCGGCGGCGCGTGCGGCGCTTGTGGTGTCGCATACGCGCGGTCGCGCGTGTGACATGTACGGTGAGGCGCACTACGCGGCGGTCGCCGACGAGGTCGCCGCGGAGCTCGAGTGGAGCCTGAGGACCGCGGTCGCCGCCGGGATCCCGCGAGACCGGCTGATCGTCGATCCGGGCATCGGATTCGCCAAGCGCGCCGGGCACAGTTTCACCATGCTGGCGCAGCTCGATCGGCTGCGGAGCCTCGACCGGCCGATTCTGGTGGGGCCATCGCGGAAATCGTATTTGACGGCGGTGCTGGGCGATGTGCCGCCTGAGCACCGCGAGTGGGGCACGGCCGGCGCGGTGGCCGCCAGTGTCCTGCTGGGCGCGCACATCGTCCGGGTGCACGGGGTGCGGGCGATGCTCGACGTCGTGCGCGTCGCCGACGCCATCCGGATGCATCGAGGGACGGCGGATCCCGAGGCGCCGGCCGCTAGCTCGTTCACCACGTCGTGATCGCCGTGAGGGATTGCGATCGATGATCGAGTCGATGTCAGCGCTGGTGGGGGGCGCGCCCATGGGGTGGTGGGATCTCGTCGATATCGCGATCGTCGGGTTTCTCATCTATGAATTCCTCACGCTGATCCGCGGCACGCGCGCCGCGCAGATGGCACTCGGCGTCAGCCTCATCGTTGTCCTCTTCTACGTCTCTCGCCTCGCGCCGCTCCAAACCGTCAATTGGCTGATCCGCAACATGGTCGGGTACGTCGTGTTTGCCGCCATCGTCCTGTTCCAGTCGGACATTCGTCGTGCGCTGGCCCAGTTCGGCCGCGGACCGTTCTTGCGCTACTTCGCGCGCCGTGACGCCGATGACGAGACGACCGAGGAGATCGTGGTGGCTGTCTCACACCTGGCGGCGCAGCAGGTCGGAGCGCTGATAGTGGTGGAGCGCGCGATCGGACTGCGTGCCCACATTGAGAGCGGCATTCGTCTCGATGCGGCGCTGACCTACGATTTGCTCGTCAGCGTTTTTCAGGTCACGTCGCCGCTGCACGATGGTGCGGTCATCGTCCAGGAGGATCGAGTCGCCGCCGCGGCCTGCTTTCTGCCGCTAACCGTGAATCCGCGTCTGGGTCGGGATCTCGGCACACGGCACCGGGCGGCGATCGGCGCGACGGAGGAGAGTGACGCCGTGGCGGTGGTGGTGTCCGAGGAGACCGGGCAGGTTGCGCTGGCGGTTAATGGCCGGATCGAGCGAGACCTGAGCTCCGACGAGCTTCGCTCGCGGCTGCAGGAGCTGGGCGTTCACCTTCGCGACACGGCACCGAACAGTGAGGCCTCGGTGGCATGAGTGTGCACCTGTTTCACCATTTCTGGCTAAAGCTCCTGTCGCTGGGGCTGGCGATCGTGCTCTGGCTCACCATTGCCGGGGATCCGCTTGTCGAGCGCGGACTGCGTGCGCCGCTGGAATATCAGAATGTGCCGGACGGGTTGGCCCTGGTCGGGACAGGGCCGAGTACGATCGACGTCCGGGTTCGCGGATCCTCGGCGCTCCTCGCTGGGCTCAGCGCCAGTGACGTCGTGGCCGTCCTCGACCTCGGGGCGGCCCGGTCTGGCCGGCGCCTCTTTCATCTGTCGCCGGCCGAGGTGCGGGCACCCTTCGGCGTGGAGATCGCGCAGGTCTCGCCGTCGACCATCCCGCTGACACTCGAGCGCTCCGGTCGTCGATTTGTGCCGATCGAACCAGTCGTCGAGGGCACACCGGCGCCGGGTTACGTCATCGTCAACGTGTCCACGTCACCGGCCAGCGTGGAGGTCGAGGGACCGGTCAGCCGGTTGGCGGATCTCGCGGTCGCCATCACCGAGCCGGTGCAGGTGACCGACGCGACGGAGACCGTCGAGGTGGAGGTCAGCGTTGGCGTGTCGGACGACGCGTTGCGTTTGGCGCAAGCCGGCACGGCGACGGTCATCGTGCAGATCGAAACGGGAGATCTGCAGCAAGTCAGCCGTCGGGTGACCGTCGCGTTCAGGAACCTGGTCCCGGAAAGACGGGCGACGCCCACCGATCCGACCGTGACGGTGCGCGCGAGCGGTTCGCGGCAAGCGCTCGGCGGCTTTCGCGCCGACCTGATCGACGCCTTCGTCGACCTTGCCGGCCTGGACGCCGGCCGTTACACTGTGCCGGTTCACGTCGGACTCGGCCCTGGGCTTGAGGTCGAGGCCGTCGAGCCTGCCATGCTCGAGATCGAGATTCGCTGAGGCGGCTGCTGGACGGCCCTCCGCATCGCTTCGTTCCATGACACCACGGTTGTTCGGCACCGACGGCATTCGGGGAGCCGCCGGGACCTTTCCCCTCGACCCGCCGACGGTCGCCCGCATCGGCGCGGCGCTCGTCAGGGCCCGGCCGGCTGGCGCCCCGCCGCCCGCCATCATCGTCGGTCGCGATACTCGCGAGTCCGGCGTGTGGATCGAACACGCGTTGGCCGAAGGTGCGACGTCCCAAGGGGCGAGCGTGACGAGCGTCGGCGTGGCGCCCACGCCGGCCGTCGCGTATCTGGCTGCGTCGGCCGGGTTCGGGCTTGGTGTCGTCGTGTCCGCGTCTCATAATCCGTACGCCGACAACGGCATCAAGGTGTTCGACGCCGACGGCGTCAAGTTCGATGACCGTCGGGAAGACGAACTGAGCCGCGTCATCCTCGACGAGAGCTGGTCCGTGGCGACCGGGTCTCTCGAGATGACGGCCGATCCGGCCTTACTCGACCGCTATCTCGATCACCTGCGCGACATTCTGCCCGATCCGTCGCCGCTTGGGCCGATGCGCCTCGGCATCGACTGTGCGAACGGCGCGACCTCCCGCGTTGCGTCTCACCTGTTTCGGGGATTGGGGTTCGACGTTCAGGCCATCGGCTGCGAGCCGGACGGCCGCAACATCAACGACGATTGCGGGTCGACGCACCCGGAGCGGCTCGCCCAGCTCGTGACGACTCGGCGGTGCCGGATGGGCGTCGCCTTCGATGGCGACGGCGATCGAGTCATCTTCGTCGATGCCGAGGGGCGCATTGTGGATGGCGACGCGGTCCTCTTCGTGTGCGCGAGAGATCTGCAGCGTCAGGGACAGCTCCGTGGGAACGCGATCGTGGCGACGGTCATGAGCAACGTCGGATTGGAGATGGCGCTGCGGGCGCTCTGCGTCGACCTGGCGCGTTGCGCCGTTGGCGACAAGTACGTCGTCGAACTGCTGCGTGCGCGTCAGCTGGCGCTGGGGGGCGAACAATCGGGACATGTCATTTTCCCCGACGTGATGCCCACCGGGGACGGGTTGGTGACGACGCTCATGGTCCTTCGCGCGGTGGCTGCCAGTGGTCGCAGCCTGGGTGAGCTGGCCGCCGACCTGACCGTCTATCCACAGGTGCTCGTCAACGTGCGCGTGCGCGAGAAAGCGGACCTCCAATCGGTGCCCGCCGTCGCGGCGACTATACACGACGTGGAGGCGCGGCTCGAAGGCCAGGGGCGTCTCCTGGTCCGGTATTCGGGAACGGAGCCGCTGCTGCGGATCATGCTCGAAGGGCGCGACCAGGACGCCATCGACGCCTGGGCCGAGGAGATCGCCGTCGTCGTGCGGCGTGAGCTCGGGTAGCAGTTCAAGGTTCTGGTGGACCTGTTCTTCGTGTGGTACAACTTCTGTCGGGTCCACCAGACCTTGCGGATGACGCCCGCGATGGAAGCCGGCTGGACGGACCATATCTGGACGGTTCAGGAGCTGCTAACAACAGCATGACGCGGCCGGCACCTACCCCGGATCAGCGGCGATACCCACGGGCGCATGTCGACTTCGATGCTGATGTGTGGGTGAATCGCGGCGGCGAGGCGATCCTCATATTTGGACGCCTTGTCGTCCTCGGCGCGGGCGAAGCGTTCCTTGAACTCGGTGAGAGCTATGCGATCGGCAGCCTGTTGAGGCTCCGATTCAGCACAGCCGAGCTAGGCGAGATCGCGTGTTAGGTGATTGTCCGACACAGCCTCGAAGGGAAGGGCGTCGGAACGGAGTTTCTAGACATGGATCCGCCCGACCAGGAGCAGATCAAGGCATTCGTCGAAAAAACACGCAGGTCAGGAACACTCGATTAGCAGCCGGCAGGCGCGGCTCGCCACCTCCGCGGTGCAGTATGATGGGCTCAGATGACGGCTCAGGAGTCGCGGTGCGATGAAGCGTGAAGCGCTCGTCTTTCTCGTGTCGGGTACCTGTTTCGGGTTGATCATCGGATGGGTGCTGGGGAGCCAGCAGGCGCCGGACGGCCAGGCCGCCGTGCCCGCGGCGGCGCAGCCGGCTCCAACGGAGTCGGCCACCGCCGTACCGCCGCCACCACCACCCGATCAGGCACGCGTCGAGGAACTCATGGTGGTGGCCGAGCGCGATCCGTCCGACGCAGCGGCGCGCGTCACGCTGGGCGACCTGTTCTTCGACGCCGAGCGCTTTCAGGATGCCATCGCCTGGTACGAGGCGGCGCTGGCGCTCGACGCGCAGGATGTGAACGTCAGCACCGACCTCGGAGTGAGCTACTACTACACGAATCAGCCTGACCGCGCCCTCGATCAGTTTGCACATTCGCTCGGGGTCGACCCCGAGCACATCAAGACGATGCTGAACATGGGGATCGTGCGCGCGTTCGGAAAGCAGGATCTTGCGGGGGCGGCAGACGCCTGGGAGCAGGTCATCCGGCTCGCGCCGGACAGCTCAGAAGGGCGCGCGGCACGGCAGGCGCTCGACAGTCTTCGGTCGGCGCACGCCGCCGAGGTGGGGGCGACCGGCGCGCCGAACGAGTGAGCCGCGTCGGTTCGGCGCGTTTCATCGGGTGACGGCAATGTGGATTGGCTGGTTCCTGCGAATTCTCCTGATCGCCTTCCTCGTCCGCGCGGTGTGGCGGTTTCTGGCGGGCGTCGTGGACGGGGCGTCCGGTCCGCGGAAGACGCTGCCGAAGAGTGTGCCGTTAGCGCGCGATCCGGTCTGCGGCACCTACGTGACCCGATCGGGAGCCGTCATGTTGAAACAGGGTGGCCATGTCGAATATTTCTGCTCCGACACGTGTCGGCAGCGGTTTTCCTCCCGTTGACCATGCAGGCTGAAGAGCGCATTCGCGCCGAGATCGTCGAAGTCGGGCGACGCCTCCACGAGCGCGGCTATGTCGCTGCGAACGACGGCAACATCAGCGTCAGACTCGACGACGAGCGGCTCCTGACGACACCAACCGGCGTGTCGAAGGGCTTCATGACCCCGGACATGATGGTCATGACGGACATGCGGGGCACGCAGCTCGCCGGCGATCGGAAGGCCTCGTCCGAGTTGCTCATGCACTTGGCGGTGTACGAGCAGCGACCGGAGATTCGCGCCGTCGTGCACGCGCACCCGCCGACGGCGACGGGCTTCGCGGTTGCCGGCATCCCGCTTGACCGCGCCGTGCTGGCGGAAGTCGTCGTAACGCTGGGTAGCATTCCGATCGCGGGCTACGGCACGCCCTCGACGGCGGAGCTGGCGGACGCCGTGAGGAAAGACATTGCGACCTACGACGGGCTGCTACTCGCCAATCACGGCGCGTTGACGATCGCCCAGGAGCTGTTCGCGGCGTACTACCGGATGGAGACGGTCGAGCACTTCGCCCGCATCAGCCTCGTGGCGCGATTGCTCGGCCGTGAACGCGTGCTGTCCAGAGAAGAAGTCCTTCGGCTGCAGGAGTTGCGTGGGACGTACGGTATCGCGGCACCGGCGCCGATCTGCGCCTTTGACGAGTCGTCTGGTGAAGGCGCCGATTGTCAGGTCGTGCAGGCCCCCTCGTCGCCCGACGCGCGGCTGGTCGACGATCGGTCCCCGACGCGCGTGCCCGAGGAGGTATGCAGCGGTGGGGAAATTCGACTAACGTACCACAAGCTGACGGCGCTTATCGAGGACGCTGTCAAGGTTTTGAAATAGCAACGGCCCTGACCGAGGGCAGTAAAGTGATTCGTCGCGCTCCAGCGCCTCGAGCGCAGGCAGGCGCGAGCGCGTGGGAGGAGAGCATGGGCGAAGCACTAGGGATGATCGAGACCAAGGGGTTGGTGGCGATGATCGAAGCGGCCGACGCCATGGTCAAGGCCGCGAAAGTGACGCTGATCGGCTGGGAGAAGATCGGCGCGGGGTGCGTGACGGCGATCGTGCGCGGCGATGTCGCAGCCGTGAAGGCGGCGACAGATGCGGGCGCCGCTGCGGCGCGCCGGGTCGGAGAGCTCGTGTCGGTGCACGTCATTCCGCGCCCGCACACGAATCTCGAGAATGCTCTGCCTATTGGCAAGTCGGGCAAGTGACCGCTCACGCGAATGATCAGCCGGTGGCCGTGGTGGCCACGGCCGCGCCACGCCTTCCATGATCCTGGCCAAGGTTGTCGGTACCGTCGTTGCGACGCAAAAAGACGAGCGTCTGGTGAGCAGCAAGCTCCTGCTCGCCAGGCCGATCGATCCAACGGGTAAGGAAACCGGAAGCTATCTCGTCGCGGTCGATACCGTGGACGCCGGCGCTGGAGACACCGTCCTGATCGTGAGCGGAAGCTCGGCGCGCATGGCGGCCGGGCTCAAGGATCGCCCGGTCGATGCGGCGATCGTCGGCGTCGTCGACGCGATCGAGACGAAGGCTTAGCGGCTAACCGGCCGGAACGACGATGCAACTCGCGAACGTCATCGGCGAGGTCGTGGCGAGCTGCAAGGACCCGAACCTCACGGGGCAGAAGCTGCTGCTCGTGCAGCCGTTCGATTCGGACCGAAAGCCGGTGGGGCGGGCGCTTGTGGCCGTCGATTCCGTGGGCGCCGGCGCCGGCGAGGACGTGTTCGTCGTGCGCGGGCGCGAGGCCTCATTTCCGTTTCTCCCCGCCCAGGTGCCGACTGATCTGAGCATAGTCGGCATCGTCGATCACTGGACGACAGCTGACGGGCATTGACCATGCAGCTGGCGCGCGTGATTGGGACGGTCGTCTCGACCCAGAAGCACGAGGCGCTGACCGGCGCGAAGCTGCTGCTCGTCGAGCCCTTGGTCCTCGGGGATGAGCGGGCCGGGCTGTGCCTGCTCGCCATCGACTCGGTCGGTGCCGGCGTGGGCGAGCGGGTCCTGATCGTGCTCGAAGGGCGCGCGGCCAGTCAGGCGCTCCGCATACCTCTCGCACCAGTCGATGCGGCCATCCTCGGCATCGTCGATGACATCGAGATGACATGACGCGCGCAGAGTCCGCCGAAACGTTGACGCGGGACGACGTCCGCAGAGTCGCCCGGCACCTCACGACGGCATCCGCGGTCGGCCGTCATCCGAGCCACGTCCGGTTCGCCCTGCGGTCAGGCGCCTCTGACGGCCACGCGTGCCTGATCGAGCCGACCGTTACCTGCATTAGCAGCGGCTACTGCGAGTCGTTCGGCCACTAGCAGCTAGCACGAATCGTCCGGCCGCTAACCCTGCCGCGTGTTGCCACATGAGGGCGAACCCCGCGTCCGAGTGCCCGCCATGAAACCTCCAGTACTCGTGACGAGCCGGATTCCATCGTCGGTGCTCAGCCGCCTCGACGCGATCGCTGCCGTCGACGTGGCGAACGACGGCTTGACGCGCGAGGCCCTGTTGGACCGCGTCCGGGACAAGGCGGCGCTGGTCTCGGTCGTAACCGATTGCGTCGATGCCGATGTCATCGCGGCGGGGCAGGGTCTTCGCGTCATCGCGAACATCGCGGTGGGCTACGACAACATCGACCTCGGCGCTGCCGCCGATCGGGGCATCTCGGTCACGAACACGCCCGGTGTCCTGACCGACGCCGTCGCCGAATTGACGTGGGGGCTGATCCTCTGCGTGACCCGGCGAATCTCCGAAGGAGAGCGGCTGGTCCGTCAGCACGCGTGGAAGGGCTGGGCGTTGGACTTCATGCTGGGCATGGAACTCGGCGGCAAGCAGCTCGGCATTGTCGGTGCTGGACGGATTGGCCGAGCCGTGGCGGCTCGCGCGCCCGCATTCGGGATGCGGGTCGTGTTCGCCGCCCGCCGGGCGAGCGGCGGTTCGCAAGACGCCGGCGGTGACGCGGCCGTCATGCCGCTGGATCAGCTGCTCGTCTCGTCTGATGTCGTGTCGCTTCACCTTCCGCTCAGGCCGAACACGCGCCACCTGATCGATCGACGCACCCTGGCGAGAATGAAGCGTTCCGCCTATCTGATCAACACGGCGCGAGGACCGATCATCGACGAGACGGCGCTCGACTGGGCGCTCGAGGAGCGATTGATCGCGGGCGCGGCGCTGGACGTGCACGAGCACGAGCCGACGGTCCATCCTGGCCTGATGCGCCGGCCCAACGTCGTCCTCGCGCCGCATCTCGGGAGCGCTTCGCGGGAGACGCGAACGGCGATGGCCGATCTGGCCGCCCGCAACGTTGAGGCGGTCCTCGGCGGGAAAGCGCCGCTGACGCCGGTTGCGGCCGGAGACACGGCGTGAGCCCAATGGGTGGGCGCAAAACGGCATCCCAGGCACCCCGAAGGCGTGGCTCACCGTCGGTCGATGGTCGACGCGTCTCGAGCATCCTCCGGCAGCTGGCACGGGTGATTCAGCAGCTCGATGTGCCCGCCATGGAAAAGATCGCCGACGAGCACGCCGCCGATCCGTTCCGCGTCCTGATCGGCACGATGCTGTCGGCCCAGACGAAGGATGCGGTCACGCTCGCCGCGTCGACTCGGCTCTTCGACGTCGCGGCAACGCCGGCCGCGCTCGCCAAGGTCCCCGTCCGACGCATTGAGCGCCTGATCTATCCGGTGAGCTTTTATCGTCACAAGGCCGAACATGTCAGGGCGACCTGCCGACTGCTGATGACGCGTCACGGCGGCCAGGTGCCGACGGCGATGGACGAGCTCTTGACGCTCCCGGGTGTCGGGCGCAAGACAGCCAACCTCGTGTTGGTCCTGGCGCACCAGAGCGCGGACAACATCTGCGTCGATACACACGTCCACCGGATTTCGAACCGCCTGGGTTGGGTCCGGACCAAGACGCCTGATCAGACGGAGTTGGCGCTGTACGAGGTCGTGCCGCGCCGGTGGTGGCCCCAGGTCAACCGATTTCTGGTGACGTGGGGGCAGCATGTGTGCAAGCCGGTCTATCCGGCCTGCGGGCGGTGTGCAATTGCGACGCGCTGCCCGCGGGTGCACGTGACCCGCGTCGGGCTCTGAGCAACGTCTGGGGCTGCTAGCCGGGCAGTGATGGCGCGGACACGTGCACGAGATCCGCGAGCTCCGGATATCGGGCCACCATCTCCGGCGAGTAATCGCTCGTGATCGGCAAGTTCAGCTCGTGTTTCAGCACGGTCGCGTTGGCCACCGCCTTCGCGGCGAAATGGTTGTTGAGATACAGGTACACTGTCTTACCGCGCCAGCCGGCGGTTCGCGCCAATTCGGCGAATGGCTCGAGCTCGGCGCGGGAATACAGGTAATCGTAGCGGTCCTCCGACGCCTTCGGCTGCCACCAGGCGTCCGCGTTCCGGCCGTGGAGGCGTGCGTAAGCGAACGGCGTTGCCTTGTGGTCGAGGGTGTCACCGATCGACGATGCGAATTGGGGTTCGTCAATTCGCGTTCACGCGGCACCGAATTCACCCAGGAGCGCGGCGGTGTCCCCGCGTTGGTCGCTCCAGCTGCGGTGGCGGAGCTCGACCGCGAGCGGCACGTCCTCGAACGCGTGGAGCACGGCGCCGAGATGATCGACCGCTTCCGAATTCCGTTTGAAGCTGGCCGGGAACTGCGCGAGCACGGCTCCAAGTTTTCCGGCGGTGCGGATCGGCGCGATGCCGTCGCGAAAAGCGTGGACGTCGTCCGGGTCGACGGCCCCTGGTCGCGCGCTCGTCGGCCGCCCGGGTCCATCGCGATGGGTGAATCCCCGGAACAGCTTCACCGAGAAGACGAAACTGGACGGAGTGCGCGCGGTCCAGCGTGCCGTCATGGCCGCGCTCGGCTGCCGGTAGAACGTGGAGTTCACCTCGACGGTGTCGAAATGCTCGGCGTAGTAGGCGAGCTCGTCGAACCCCCGGCGTGCCGCCGACCCTCTGCGGGGATAGAAGACGCCGTTCCAGGTGCCGCGCCCAGACGGGTAACTCCAGCCGGCGGTGCCGACACGGAGCTCCATAGGCCTACCAGCCCGCGGTGGACATCTGGCTGCATTCGGCCGGCGATGCGTCCCCGCTGGCTGCGTTGCTCCTCATTCGAATATTCCCGATATTCTCACTCGTCGCGCCTGGCTCTGGCGGACCGCGGCTTCGGTTCAGTGCGCCCTCGGTGCGACGCCGGACGTCCACCACGGGCTGCTAGCGCGTGGCCAGAACGGCGCTGGTGACGCGTGCGTTGTCGAATTCGAAGACCACCCGTCGGCCGGCGACGAGCACGGGTCGGCGAATCAGCTTCGGCATGGATCCTCCGGTCGGCGTCAGGGTCGCACCGTTTCACCTTACAATGACAGGCGCTGTCGCGCACCGTCCAGCGCCGTAGGCGACGGAGATCCCTGGTGCTGACCATCAACGAAATCTTCCACTCGATTCAGGGCGAGTCCACCTACGCGGGCCGGCCCTGCGTGTTCGTCCGGCTGACCGGATGCGACCTGCGGTGCACGTGGTGCGACACGGCCTACGCGTTCCACGAGGGACGCAAGATGACCGTCGAGGCGATTGTGGCGGCCATCACGCCCTACCCCTGCCGTCTCGTGGAACTCACCGGCGGTGAGCCGCTCCTGCAGGACGACGTACATCGGCTGATCGACCATCTGATCGACGGCGGCTGGGAGGTCCTCGTCGAAACCGGAGGCCACCTGTCGACCGAGCGCCTGCCGGCGTCGGTGGTCACGATTCTGGACGTGAAGTGTCCGGCGAGCGGGGAATCCGACCGTCAGCAGTGGGACAACCTGCGGCGGCTGGCGCCTCACGACCAAGTGAAATTCGTCATCCAGGATCGTGCCGACTACGAGTACGCCCGGGAGATAGTCGAGCACCACGACCTCCCGCGCCGTTGCGCGGTGGTGCTATTCTCGCCGGTGCACGGTGTGCTGCCGGCGAAGCAGCTGGCGCAGTGGGTGCTGGCGGATGGCCTCGCCGTCCGCGTGCAACTGCAGGTGCACAAGTACATCTGGGGTGCCGACGCACGGGGCGTCTGACGGAGTGTCGATGAAGGCGGTCGCGCTCTTGAGCGGCGGGCTGGACTCCTATACTGCGGCGGCGGTGGCGGCGCAGCGTGGATTCGAGCTGTACGCGCTGACGGTGCGCTACGGCCAGGTGCACGCCCGGGAGGTGGCAGCGGCGCGCGAGGTGGCCGGCGCGCTCGGCGTCGTGCAGCACCGCGAGATCGACGTCGACCTGGCGGCCTTCGGCGGATCGTCGTTGACGGGGGCAAGCACCATTCCGAAGTCGACTCTGGAATCGCCGGAGCGGACCCGTATTCCGTCGACCTACGTGCCGGCCAGAAACACCGTTCTGCTCTCGCTGGCGCTCGCGTGGGCCGAGTCGCTGGGTGCCCTCGATCTCGTCATCGGCGTCAACGCCGTCGACTACTCGGGGTATCCTGACTGTCGTCCGGCGTTCATCGAGGCGTTCGAGCGACTTGCCGTGCTGGCTACCCGGGCGGGTGTCGAAGGAGAGGCGTTCACCGTGCACGCGCCGCTCATCCGATCGTCCAAGGCCGACATCATTCGCCTGGGGCTCTCGCTGCACTTGGACTACGGAGTGACTCACAGTTGCTACGACCCCGCGCCTGACGGCGGGCCCTGCCAGGCCTGCGATAGCTGCCTGCTTCGGGCGCGCGGCTTTCGCGATGCCGGCGCCGTCGATCCGCTGCTGCCAGCGGGAGCGACGTCATGACGGAGCGCCTCTATTACACCGAGCCGACCCGGACGGAGTTCGATGGGCGCGTCGTGGGAGTCGCACGCGACGGCACGCGGTCGCTCGTGGAGCTCGATCGCACCGCGTTCTATCCGACCTCGGGCGGGCAGCCGCACGACACGGGCACCCTCGGCGGCCTGCGCGTCGTGGATGTCCGCGAGACCGACGACTCGCGGGTGACCCATGTCGTCGAGGGCACACTCGAGGTGGGTCAGGTGGTCAGTGGTGCGATCGACTGGGGCCGCCGGTTCAACCACATGCAGCAGCACTCGGGTCAGCACACGCTGTCCGCCGCCTTCGACCGGTGCCACGGGGCGCGCACGCTCGGCTTTCATCTCGGCCAGGCGGTTTCGACGATCGACCTCGACCGGGCGCTGCCTGCCGACGCCGTGGCGGAGGCGGAGGCGGAGGCGAACCAGATCGTGTGGGACGACCGGCCGGTGGCTGTCACGTTCGTGACCGCCGCTGACGCGGCGTCGCTGCCGCTGCGCAAGGTACCGGTCAAGTCGGGAACACTCCGGCTCATCGACATCGACGGGGTCGATCTCTCCGCGTGCGGCGGGACCCATGTGGCGCGGACAGGCGCCATCGGCACGATCGTGGTAACCGCGACCGAGCGGTTCAAGGGCGGCCTGAGAGTGTCGTTTCGCTGCGGGCGGCGCACGCTGGACGGGTTCAGGAGCCAGCGGGCCCTGCTGAGCGACAGCGCAAGGCTGTTTTCCTGTGCGGCATCCGAGTTGCCCGCCCAGATCGCCAAGCTCCAGGCTGACATCAAAGGGCAGCGACGCGCCCGTCAGGAGCTGGAAGCCAAGCTCCGCGGGTTCGAAGCGGCCGGGCTCGTGACGGGCGCTCGTGCGATTGGCCCATGGAGGGCGGTTGTGGCCGCCGTTCCGGCGACTGACGCCGGCGCGTTGAAGCAGCTCGCCGGGGCGATCGTCGCCGAGCCCGGGCGCCTCGCGGTTCTCGTCTCGCCGCGGCAGCCGCGACGCGTCGTCGTGGCCCGGGCGAGCGACGTCGTGCTGGATGCGCGCGTCGTGCTTGGACGCTTGACGGAGCGGTTCGGGGGGCGTGGCGGGGGCCAGCCGGAGTTCGGGCAGGCCGGGGGCCTCGGTGGCGTCGCGGCGGACGTCGTGGCTGAGGCGTGGCGTATCCTGGCCGAGTTATGCTGAGTGATCGACGGGCTGCTAGGGAGCGTCGCCGGCGAGCGCGCTGGCGTCGGCGAGGGCCGCGTCGAAGGCGGCGGCGTCGATGATTCCCGCGCTGCTGTCATCGGCCACCGTCGCGTGGACCTCGTCCGCTACCCGATCGAAGACGACCCGCTCCTCCTGATCGTCCCCGAAGCGTACCGTGACCGTGGCAATCGGGCTGCTGCTCCTGACGCCCGCATCCGCGTCGGCGAAGCTGTCCGCGCGAAGGCCGGAGAGCGCCGACAGCAGGGCGGTGACCTGCGGCTGGCCGACCTGACCGGGCGCTGGCTCCAGCCGTCGCCACTCCGGCGGGTCCCCGTCAGACTTCTCGAGCACGAGCGTCGAGTCTGGCTGAGCGATCTCGATCCGCGTCGCATTGAACGACCGGAAGGTGAACAGATCCTTCTGGCGATAGACATCCGGGGGCCGCATCAGCTCGTCGACGAGCGATTCCTCAACGGTGAATACCAGCGGTCGGGCGGCATCGCGCGCGTAGACGGTCCCGTCGTCGGTCGCGTCGCCGACCAGCAGCGTCGCCCGCGTCGATCCGGTACCGACGACCGCTGTGAGGCGAGGGGCCTCGAGGCCAAAGGCGTCCAGCTCTGCCGTGTCGGTCGCCACGATGGTTTGCATGCGGCCGGTGACGAGCCGCGTCACCAGGGCATCTGTGATCCTCGCATCGCCCCGGGTGCTCCAGGGCTCCTGGAGCCGCCACGCGTCGTCCTCATTCGTCTTCACCAGCGCGACCGTGTGTGACGGCGCCGTGATGTCGATTCGGTCGACCTCGTCCGTGTCGAAATCCAAGATCGCCTTGTCGCGCAGGTCGAACGTGGCCCGGTCGAAGCTGGTTTCGAGATAGGCCGCGACCAGGAACACGCGAGGGTCGTTCGAGGTCATGGCGTACATGTCGCCGCCCGTCGCCGTGTCGTCGCCGAGCAGGAGTCGGGTGAACTCCGTGTCGCCCTCCGCCTTGAAGGCGATCACGATTCGAGGATCTGCGAGGCCGAACGATGCCAGAACCACTGGTGACTCCGCGACGACCCGCTCAATTTCGAGCGACTCGACGCCACTCGTGATGCCAGAGACCTCGATGGCGTCGGCGTCCACCTGGACGGGATCGGTCAACCGCCATGTTCCGTCCGTCTTGCGCAGGAGGGTGCGTTCTCCCGAGGAGTCGGTGACGTCGAGCTCGACCAGATCCGACGACTCGATCGCGAAGACGCTGTCCTTCGCGCTCTCGATTTCCATTCGCGTCGGCCGCTCCGATTCGACGAAGTAGGCGTACGCGCCCAGGGCCACCGCCGCGACGAGCAGGAGGAGAGTCGAGCGCATGCTAGTGTCCTGTCCTAGTGATTCGCAACTAGTCGCGGCGCTGCCACCAGCTGTAGACACCGGCGCCGAAGACGACGCCTGGCAGGAACAGGATGGACAGCCACAAGATACGCTGTTGCTGATCGAGGGTCAGGGTGATGCGCCGATCCTCAGGCTTGCGCGGGCGGATGGCGACGAGATTCTCTTGCTGCGCGAGCCAGTTCACCGTATTGAGAAAGAGGTCGCGGTTGCCCTGAATGCCCAGTCCGAAGTTGGCGGCGAAATCGGAGTCACCGATAACGGCGACCCGCGCTTCGCGTGCCGGCGCGTCAGCGTCGCCGCTACTGCCGTCGGGCGGATTCGCTGACTCCGCTGCGCCGGAGTCCGCGGGTGCCTCCGAATCGCTCGGGCCGTCGGCCTCGGCCGGCGCGTCGGTCTGGGCGGCCGGGTCGGTGCTGACGCTAACCGAAGCCGCGACGGCCAGGCCGATGACGATCGGTCCCGGCCGGTCACCCTGGTCTTCCTGGAGCTCGACTTCGCCGCCGTCGATCAGCCGATCGATGTCGGATTCGGCCCAGCTGCGAGCGCTGGTTTCCACGAACGGCTCTGCCATCCGATCCCCGACGCCGCCCGGTGTCGCCGCGATGGATCGGGCCAGCGGAAAGGCCGTAATGAAGCTGAACCGCTCTGTGATCGGATGATCCGGATAGCTGGCGGCGATCGGGACGGACGCGTCGGTACCGAGCAGTTGGCCCATCCCGCTCACGTCGACCACGACGTCGTTGCCCAGTTCGATCGCCCAGTCGGCCAGGAGCGCTGACAGATTAGGCAACTGAGCGGCGTCGACCGTTGCCGGTGGATCGACGAGAAACAGTGCCTTGCCGCCTGCGTCGAGATACCGCTCGACGGCGTCGACTTCGCCGGGCAGGAAGTCCGTCATCGGGCCAGCGACGATGACGACTCCGGCATCCTCCGGCACGTCGGCCTCCTGCGCGAGGACGATCGTCTCCACCGCGAAATTGTCCGCCTCGAGCGCGCTCGCGACGGCGTTGTAGCCATCGCGCTCGGCGCTCCGAATGTCCTTCTCACCGTGACCTTCCACGAAGTAGGCGGTCTGCGCCTCACCCTCGACCGCTTTGATCAGGGCGTTCGTGAGCTCCTGTTCCGTGTCGGCGATGACGCGCTCGACGCGTCCGCCATACTCGAAGACGACGGTGCCGTAGGACTGGATGTCGTATTGCCGCGTCTCGATCGGCTCCTTGTCGATGTCGATGTACCGCACCGAAATCTGCGGACTCACGTCTTCGTACTCGACGAGCCGGCTGCGAAACCGATCGAAGTCGTCGTCCCGTCCGAAGACGGCGATCGCCATCGGGTCGTCGAGCGCTTCGAGGATTCTGACCGTCTGGTCTGACAGCGTGAACTGCCGGGCCGCCGTCAGATCCCAGCGCCGGTTCTGCTTGGCCGCGATGTAGTTGACCGAGACTAGAATGCCCAGGGCGGCCAGGGTGCTGGCGGCTGCCATCGAGCCATACCGCGCGTGGCGACGCTCGAACAGGCGCAACAGCTCCCGCCACTGCGCGAGCAAGTAGAGCGAGACGCAGACGAGGCCAGCGACGGAGCACCAGTACCAGAGGTCCTGCCACTCCGCGCGCAGCAAGCGCCCCGCGACGGCGCTGAAGACGAGCGCGGCGCCTATCCAACCCAGACCGGCGATGATCGTATGCAGCATGGTGTACGGCTCAAGGCTCAGGGTGCCGCGCTGAGCCGGGCTGTTACCCCTTCCAGCGTTCGCTGTCGACCGACTTGGCCGTCAGGAACAATCCGAACGCAATGAAGCTGACGTAGTAGACGACATGCTTCGTGTCGAGTACGCCACGAGAGAAGTCATCGAAGTGCCAGGTAATCGACAAATAGGTCAGCACCTCTCGGGTCACTGGTCCACTCGAATCTGCCATCCAGTTGATCACCCACAACATCAGAAACACAGCGAAGGTCGCCATGCCGGACACGACCTGGTTTTTAGTCATGCTCGAAATCAGCAACCCGACCGACACGAAGCATCCGCCCAGCAGCAGCAGCCCGAGGTAGCCGGTGACGACGGGTAGCCACTCGGGCTCGCCGTAGATGAAGAGGATGCCGATGTGCACGAGTGTCACGGCCAGCATCAGGCCGTAGAGCGCCATCGCGCCGAGGAATTTCCCCAAGATGATCTGCAGATTGCTGAGCGGAGAGGTGAGGAGTAATTCAATCGTTCCCGACCGCTTCTCCTCCGAGTAGGTGCGCATCGTCACCATCGGGAGGACGAACAGGACGATGACACTGGCGTTGATCAAGAGCGGTCGGATCAGGTCCTGGTTGATGTTGACGGTCGTCGATCCGCCGAACCCGAACTGGCTCACCTGCATGCTCTGGCGTACGAAGAACGACAGGATGGCACTGTAGAACCAGCCGAACAGGAGCGCGAACAGGCCAATGAGCACGTAGGCGATCGGCGACGCGAAATACGACTTGAGCTCTTTCTGCGCGATGGCGAGGAGATTACTCATCCTGCACCTCCGCCTCGGCGTCTCCCTCGGCCTCTGGGCTCGCGGCCACGGGCTCGCCGTCTTGCTCGTCAGTCTCTTCAGTCGTCAGGTGCAAGAAGATCTCCTCGAGGCTCATGCGAAGCGACCGGAGCTCCAGGAGGCCCCAGCCCTGGTCGACGACCGTTCGCGCCAGTTCGCGGCGCAGGTCACGGCCCTGCACCGTTTCGATTGTCAAGTCGACCACGCCGTCGCGCACGGGTACGGCGCTCACGCCGGTCACGCCGTCCACGGCAGTTAGGGCGGGCACCGGGTCGACACCAGCAGTGTCCGTCTGCAGCGAAACCGTCTCCGCGCCGCGGAGTCGCGCCGTCAGGTTGTCGGGGGCATCTTCTGCCACAACGCGCCCCCGGTTGATGATGACGACGCGGTGGCAGGTCTGGGCGACCTCCGGCAGGATGTGCGTGCTCAAGATGATCGTGTGGTCACCCGCCAGGCTCTTGATGAGCTCTCGGGTCTCGATGATTTGCTTAGGATCGAGTCCGGCTGTCGGCTCGTCCAGAATGAGGACGTCCGGATCGTGCAGGATGGCCTGCGCCAGCCCCACACGCTGGCGATAGCCCTTCGACAGCTTGCCGCAAAGCCGCGTGGCCACGTCGGCGAGGCGGGTCCGTTCCATCGACGAATCGACGCATGATTCCCGGTCAGCGGCCGAGACGCCCTTGATCCGCGCCACGAACGTCAGATATGCGCGGACCGTCATCTCCGGGTACAGCGGCGGGGTCTCGGGCAAGTAGCCGGTGCGGCGCTTCGCCTCGAGGGGCTGCTCGAAGACGTCGAACCCGGCGACGATCGCCTTGCCGTCGGTCGGGGGCATGTACCCGGTCAGCACCCGCATCGTCGTCGTCTTGCCCGCGCCGTTCGGACCGAGAAGTCCGAGAATCTGGCCGGGCTCGACACGGAAGCTAATGTCGTTGACAGCCGTGATCGATCCGTACGACTTCGTGAGGTGTTGCACCTCGATCATGAATGCGATCTCCGCTCCGACAGATCGGTCGCCGAATCCCGCCGATCCTGGTTCCGAGCGCGGTCGGCTTGGCGATCGACGAAGTCGTCGATCGCCGCCTGCGCCGCGGCGTCGATGCGCTCGAATTGCAGGCCCATCCCGACGCGGTGATCCGTCCACATGACGCGGGACTCGGCATCGATCTCTTGTCTGGAGTCAGGAAGGCGCAACGTGACGCGTGCCTGTGAGAACAATTCGAGCGGGCGCATCGTGCTGACCGCCAGGCCCCCTTTGCCCAGGTTGAGCGTCGTGGCCGTCATGAGCGACTCGCCGAGGCGAAACGAAACGGGGATCCTCAGTGCGACTCTGGGGCTGCCGCGACGATTGAAGCTGTCCGGAAACAGGTGCGGGGCGAGCGCTGGCAGGATCTGCGGCGTGGTGCAATGCTCGTTGACATAGCCGGCAACGCCGAGCGTCGCCAAGCTCCTGACCTCGTCCGTCGAGTCGATCGTCCCGCTGAAGACGAGGATGGGGAGGCGCCCCTCGTCGAGGCCTCGGATTTTGCGAACGAGATCGGGCCCCGGGATGGAACCCAAGCCCGCATCGAGAATCAGTAAGTCGACGCGGCCGTTACGCTGCGCCACGCGCTCCAGCAAGTCCTCGACGTCGGCGACGCGCACGGGACGGTGTTCGGCAGAGACGAGCGCCGACGCGAAGCGCTCCGAGACGACGGGGTGTCGAGAGGCGATGACGACGGTCTTGGCGGTCATGAGATCGAACGGGGTCAGACGAGGACGCGCTCACCATTGTATCCAGATACCGGCTGTGTGCGGCATTGTGGAAAATCTCGGCATTTGGCTATAATTTCCTCGCCGCACCACCTAAGAGGTCATTCCGGAGTGTGCGATGCCTGATTGCCCAGCGTGTGAAGCGGACGTCGACGTGGACACCTTCGACGTCGATCTCGGGGACACGGTGAGTTGCTCCAAATGCGGCGAGATGCTGGAGGTCATCAGCCTCACTCCACTCGAGCTGGATCTCCTGCCCGACGACGAAGCGGACGGAGACGAGGACGAGGAGGACGAGGAAGAAGACGGGGACCAGGGCTAGCAGCCCGTTCGATCGGCGAAAGGAGCAATCCGGTCCAGCTTTTCGACCGCAGGTGTGTCCTCGCCGGGCTGAGGCAAGGACGTTACGCTCGGCCGAGGCGTTTGGTTGGATTTCGGGTGCGCCTCAAAAGCCCCATTTTTACTGGGGTAAATGGCCGTGTCATGCGGTGAAATAGTGTGAATTGACAGATTTCGCCCAAAATCTGTAAGCTCCAGCCAGCGATCTGTGTGATCGCCCGAGCGGGTTGGTCCTTCGGTTCGCTTCACGGACGCCGAGAGCATCGGAAGAGGAGAAGCTCCATCATGAGTCGTAGCTACCGCATCATTCTCGCCGCGTGCCTCTGCCTGGTGCTGAGCCTCGGGGCGTTCGCTTGTGGACCACAGCCGCCGCCGCCGGAACCAGCGCCGCCGCCGGCTGAGCCGCCGCCACCACCGCCGCCGCCGCCACCACCACCACCACCGCCGCCGCCTCCGCCGCCACCGCCGCCACCCACGGAAGAGGAGTTGTTCGAGCGGATGTCGCTGGCGGAGCTCAATGCGCAGGGGCCGTTGAGCAACGTGTTCTTCAACTACGACGAGGCGGAGCTGCTCGACGAGGCGCGGGCGGCGTTGCAGGGCAATGCCGAATGGCTGCAGCAGTGGACGAGCACGCGCATCATGGTCGAGGGCCACTGCGACGATCGCGGAACCAACGAATACAACCTCGGGCTAGGTGAGCGTCGGGCTCAAGCCGTCGTGGACTACCTGACGAGTCTCGGGATCTCCGGGGGTCGGGTCACGATGGTGAGCAAGGGCGAGGAAGAGCCAGTCTGCACCGACGAGGCCGAGAGCTGCTGGTCACGCAATCGCCGCGGCCATTTTATCGTCACCGCAAAGTAACCGCGGTTCACGCCATCGCGTTCGAGACGGGCGCGGCAGGTCACCCGCCGCGCCCGCCGTGCGTCGACTTCCGAATCAGCTCGGCGTCGGTCAACTCCGCCGCCAGCGCGTGCGCGGCGGCGACTGGGTCCGGGGCAGCGATGATCGGCCGGCCCACCACGAGATAGCTCGCCCCGGCGGCCACGGCCGTGGCCGCGCTCATGGTTCGGGCCTGCTCGTCGGTGCGGTCACGGCCCGCCGGACGGATGCCCGGCGTCACGATCATGAACGACGAACCGCACGCGTCTCGAATCGCCGCAATTTCCCGAGGCGACGCCACGACACCGTCGAGACCGGCCGTCTGGGCCGTTCGGGCCAGGGCCACGACCTGCTCCGTGACCGGGCGCTCGACCCCGCTCTGCGAGAGCGCGCGCTGATCCAGACTCGTCAGTACGGTGACGGCAACGATCTTCGGCGGTTCAGACGAATGCTTCGCCGCGGCGTCCTTCGCCGCACGGAGCATCTCGAGACCCCCGGCGGCGTGCGCCGTCAGCATCCAGACACCCAGTGCCGCGGCCGAGCGCACCGCGCCGGCCACGGTGTTCGGGATGTCGTGAAACTTCAGATCCAGGAAGATGCGATCGCCTCGTTCCGTCAACGCCCGGACGACGGATGGTCCCTCGGCCGTGAACAGCTGACTGCCGACCTTGAAGCCACCGACATGGCCGCGCAGATCGTCGGCCAGGGCAACGGCGCGGTCCCGCGAATCGACGTCGAGCGCAACTAGGAGCTGGTCCATTCCTGCGTGTCCGCCGGCGCGAGCGTGCCGATGAGCTCTCGAATCGTTGTCAGCCCATGACGGGCGCCGTAGGTGTCGAGGCCCGTCAGCAGTTTCGGCCAGATGTGCGGATCGATGAAATTCGCCGTGCCCACTTGCACGGCGGTCGCCCCAGCGATCAGAAATTCCAGGACGTCGGTCGCCGTCATGATGCCGCCCATGCCGACGATCGGAATGTTCACCGCCTGGCGGCACTCGTAGACCATGCGCACGGCGATGGGACGAATGGCCGGTCCGCTCAGGCCGCCCACGACGTTGGAGAGCTTCGGCCGTCGGGTCTCCACGTCGATCGCCATGGCGAGGAACGTATTGACCAGCGATACCGCGTCGGCGCCGGCGTCCTCCGCCGCGACGGCGATGCCGCCGATGTCGGTCACATTGGGCGTCAGCTTCGGCATGATCGGAAGCGGGGTAACCGCCCGCACGGCCCGAACGACGTCGCGCGTGCCAGCCGCACTGCAGCCGAAGGTGATGCCGCCCTCCTTGATGTTGGGGCAAGAGATGTTCAGTTCGATCGCTGAGACACCCTCGGCGTCCGAAAGGACCCTGGCGATTTCCGCATATTCTTCGATCGAGCTGCCGCAGATGTTGACGATCGTCGTGGCGCCGCACGCGCGCAACGCCGGCAGCTTCTCGCGGACGAAGCGATGCACGCCGATGCCCTGCAGGCCGATCGCGTTCAGCATACCGGCCGGTGTTTCGACGATTCGGGGAGGCTCATGTCCTTCGCGCTCGGCCAGAAACAGTCCCTTGACGGCGATGCCGCCCAGCGACGCCAGATCCACGACGTCGGCGTACTCCAGGCCGTAGCCAAAGCACCCGCTGGCCGCGATCAGCGGATTCTTCAGCCCGAGCGAGCCAATGTCGACGCTCAGATCCATTCCATGTCGGTGCGGGGCGCGCGGACGGACGTCGCCCAGTTCTCTCAGGTCGTGTTCGCCGGTTCTCGCCAGACGAGGCGATCGCCGGCGAAGATCGGACCTTCCATACATGCACGAACGAAATGCGGCGAGGCGTCATGGTCGTCTCGCACGGACACGACGCAGCTGTAGCATCCGCCCATGCCGCAGCCCATCATCGGCTCGAGGGACACTTCGGACGGGCAGGCGTGCGTCGCCCCGATCGTGGCCACGGCCCGCATCATCGGCGTCGGGCCGCAGACATACAGCATCGGCGGGAGCGCCGCCGCGGCTGCTAGCGCTCGGTGCAGCGGTGCGGTGACGAGCCCTCGCTCGCCCCGGCTGCCGTCCTCGGTCGTCACCACGAGGGTCACGCCGAGCTGCTCGAAGGCGTCCAGGAAGAAGAGGTCGTCAGCCGAGCGGCCGCCGTAGAACAAAGAAGCCGCCGTACCCCGCGCCCGCAGGGCACGCGCCAGCGTCAGGAACGGGGCCAGTCCGACGCCGCCAGCCACCATCCACGCCTCGCGAGGCGGGTCGACGAGCGTGAACGGGCGGCCGAGTGGCCCGAGACAGGCGATTCGGGTCTGCGGCTTCACGTCGAACAGCAGAGTCGTGCCGACGCCGACTCGCTTGTTCAGCAAAGAGAATCCGGCGGGCGAGCTGTCGGCAGTCGTCAGGATTTCGAAAATGGAAAACGGCCGCCGGAGCAACGGCTTGAGGCCGGCCGACGCTTTGACCATGACGAACTGACCCGGGCGCGCCGTCGCGGCCAGCGCGGGCGCGTCCAGCCTCACGACGTTGCAGTCGCTCGAGAGGCGAATGTTGGACGAGACGCGCGCGTCCACGTCGATCGTCATCGACGCAGTATACCTTGAAGGTCAGGGTCGGCTGGCGACAGAGATGGCGTGCATCTGTGGCGGCGCTTTGCCATAATCGACGCACGCGGTGCACGCTAGCAGCCCGTGGTGAAAGTCCCGCCTCGCACCGAGGCCCCGCTGAACCAAAGCCGCGCTCGCCCAGGGCAAGGTGCGAAGAGGGAGAATACCGGGAGTATTCGACCCATCGTGGACAACGCCCAACGCCGCCCATAGCGGGATGCATCGGCGGTCGACTGCAGCGGGACACACGATGCGATATCTGCGGATGCTCAGCAATGCGGTGCTCGGCGGCACGCTCGTCGCTGTCTATGCCACCGTGCTCGTCCTGCAACTCAACCCGCATGTGGCGCTGCATCCGATGCAGCTAGTGCCGTTGGGGCTGGCGCTCTGGCTGTTTTACGGCGTCAACCTTATGGTCCTGTTTTATGCGTTGATCGTGCTCAGACAGATCGTGGCGCGGCGAGTCATGTCCCCCGGCTGGCTGAGCCTCAGGATTCTGGCTTGGCTGAGTGCCGCCGGTGCGATGGCGGCATCCAGCCTGATGTGGCTCAATCTGAACGGTTTGCAGCTGGCGCTGCCGGAGGAGACTGCACGCCGGATGGCGGTCGGCGCGGTCGCGACCAGCGTGTGCGCGCTGGCTCTTCTGGCGATCGCCGTGGTGCATTACTCGTTCGGCCGGCGTGGCAGCCGCGTGGGCGGGTCCCTGCTGGCGCTGGCCGTCGCGGCGTCGGTCGCCCTGCCCCTCGTCGCACGCGGCCCAGGTGTGGCACGGCCGCTCGGTTCGTCACGACTGGATGTGGGAAGCTGGATGCCTCCCAGCGAGGCGTCACCTCACGTCATCCTCGTCCTGCTCGACGGCGCCTCGCTCGAGTACATTTCCCCGGCCGCGGCGGCGGGCCGGCTCCCCAACTTTGGCGCCCTGCTCGACGCCGGCGCGTCCATGCACCTCGCGACGCTTCGGCCCACGCAGCCCGGTCCGGTCTGGGCCGCCGTCGCGACCGGCAAGTACCCGCCCAAGCACGGCGTGCAATCGACGTCGGGCTATCGGCCGCTGGACGGGGACCCCATCATCGAGCTGTTGCCCCAGCGCGCGCTCGCGCAAGGGCTCGTACGCCTGGGCTTTCTGACCGAAGTACCCAACACGCCTGGCGCGCTTCGGGCCCGGCCGCTGTGGAACATTCTCAGCGGGCTCGGGATCTCGGTGGGCGTCGTCGGGATGCCGCTGACCCATCCGGCGCAGCCCGTGCACGGCTACCTCGTGAGCGACTGCCTGCACGAGTTGACCGATTCTCCGATCGACGCGACCGCGGACGACGTCGCGTATCCGCCGAACGTGGTTCCGCTCGTGCAGCGCTCGGCGTTGCAATCGTCAGTGCGCGACGCCGGCGCCATGCCGGCGCCGGCGTCGTCAGCCGCGCGCGACGAGCTGTACGACGACGTGGCGGCGATGTTGCAGGCACGCCTGGACGCCCAGGTCGTGGTGGTTCGCTACCAGGGGCTCGACACCGTCGGGCACCGATTCCTGCGATACGCGATGCCGCGAGCCTTCGGTGACGTCTCAGACGACGAACTGCGCCGCTATGGGCAAGTCCTGGACGAGTACTATGCCGTTATCGACGCGCGCATCGGGACCCGCATGGCCTCGCTGGGGCCCGACGACCTCCTGCTGGTCGTGTCCGGATTCGGCATGGAGCCGGTTCGCCTGGGACAGCGTCTCCTGGCGCGCGTGTTCGGCGATCCGGATCGCTCGGGCACACACGAGCGGGCGCCGGACGGATTCATGCTGGCCTACGGCGCCCACGTGGCCGCGGGTCGAGTCCGCAGAGGCTCCGTCGTCGACGTGGCGCCGACGCTCCTGTACTACCTCGGTCTGCCGGTCGGCCGCGATGTCGATGGGATCGCGCGGACCGATATCTTGACCAACGCGTTCACGGCGTCGCGGCCGATCACGTTCATTCCTACCTACGAGCGGTGACAGGACCCGCGGCGTAGGACACCGGTGAGGCGGCCCGCGCGAGCCCAATGCCGAGAGCCCAGAGCCCAGAGCCCAGAGCCGAAAGCCGAACTTCCACGCGCCTTGACACGCTTCTCGAGCCGTCGATACAATCAAAGCACTCTTTAAGCGTGGCCCTGTGAGGTTACGAAGAGGTGCACCCGTGGCGGCGACGTTGTTCCCCCACTCCACTCGCGACTCGCCTTTTCCCATTGCTGTTGTTGGTTCGGTGTCCGTGTGGCGACCGGTATCCTCATGCGCCAGCCCAGCAGCCTGTGGCGGTCGAATGCAGCGGGACTTTCACCACGGGCTGCTAGGGGGGAGCGCCGCATGCCGGTCGTGATGGACGCCGACCGTGTGGACCGGACCCTGACGCGCATCGCGCATGAGATCAGCGAGCGCAATCGGGGCGAAGACCAACTCGCAATTGTCGGGATTCGCACGCGGGGCGCCGTCATTGCGCGACGTCTCGCCGCCAAGCTCGTGGCGATTCTCGGTACGTCGGTGCCAACGGGCACCCTCGACATCACGCTGTACCGGGACGACTTGATGCGCCAGCCGGTCGGGCCGCAGCCGCTGGTGCGCCACACCGAGATTCCATTTTCCATCGACGACAAGACCATCGTGCTCGTCGACGACGTACTCTATACGGGCCGCACCATTCGCGCGGCGCTGGACGCCCTCATCGACTTTGGTCGGCCTCGTGCCATCCAGCTGATCGTCCTCGTCGATCGCGGGCACCGTGAGCTGCCCATCAAAGCGGATTACGTAGGCAAGAATCTGCCGACATCGTTTGCGCAAAGCGTGCGGGTGCTCGTGCACGAAGTCGACGGTCGCGACGAGGTCGTGATCCAGGATGCTGACCATGCGTGAGGGCGAGTCGAGGGGTCACGCATGAGCGGAACGGCCGACACGCAACGCGCGGTGCTCTCGACCGACGCGGTCGACGCCGGACGTGGCGCCGTGACGACGTTGCGTTCGCGACACCTGCTCAGTATTGCCGATCTGTCCGCGGATGAAATCACGCTGATTTTCGATACAGCCGACGCGATGAAGGAGATCGGGTCGAGGCCAATCAAGAAGGTTCCGGCCCTGCGCGGCAAGACCGTCGTCAATCTGTTCTACGAACCCAGCACACGCACCCGGACCTCGTTCGAAATCGCCGAGAAGCGCCTCAGCGCCGATTCACTCAGCGTGACAGCGACGGGGTCGAGCGTGGCGAAAGGTGAGACGCTACTCGATACGGCGCGTAACCTCGAGGCGATGGCTCCCGACATGATCGTGGTGCGGCACACGGCCTCGGGTGCGGCGCACCAGTTGGCCCGTGTCTGCCGCGCTGGCATCATCAACGCGGGCGATGGTTCGCACGAGCATCCGACGCAGGCGCTGCTCGACGGCTTCACGATTCGCGCGCGCAAGGGGCGAATCCTGGGGTTGAAAGTGGCGATCGTCGGGGATCTGATGCATAGCCGTGTGCTACGGTCGAACATCCTGCTGCTGCAGGCACTGGGCGCCGACGTGTGGGTGTGCGGACCGTCGACATTGATGCCAGCGGGGATCGACCGGTTCGGTGTGCACGCGACGACCGTGCTCGACGACGCGGTCGATGGAGCAGATGTCATCATGATGCTTCGCATTCAGCGTGAGCGCATGCACGGGCACTTCGTACCGTCGCTCCGAGAGTATTTCACCATCTTCGGACTGACCATGGCCCATGTTCGGCGGGCGAGCCCGGAGGTGATCATCATGCACCCCGGGCCGATGAACCGTGGCGTAGAAATCGCCTCGGAGGTGGCCGACGGGCCATGCTCCGTCGTGCTGGAGCAAGTGGCCAACGGCGTCGCCGTGCGGATGGCGGTGTTGTACCTGCTGGCTGGAAATCCGGCGCAGGTGTGACGACGAAACACCTGAATGGCGACAACGTCATGAAGATATTGCTGAGAGGCGGACGGGTCGTGGACCCCGCCGCGAACCGGGATGGGGCCTGTGACGTGTTGATCGACGGTGAGACGATCGTGCAACTTGGCTCCGAGGTGCCCGTGGACGGCGCCGCCGTCATCGACGTACCCGCCGGATGCGTCGTGTGTCCCGGTTTCATCGACATGCACGTCCACTTGCGTGAGCCGGGCCAGGAACACAAGGAGACGATCGCGACCGGCACGGCTGCCGCCGCCGTGGGAGGATTCACCGCCGTGGCCTGCATGCCGAATACGCAGCCGGTCAACGACTCAGCCGGCATTACGGGATTCATGCTGGGCAAAGCCGCGGCCGCGGGGCAGGCGCGGGTGTACCCGATCGGCGCGATCACACGCGGGTCAAAGGGCGAACAGTTGGCCGATCTCGCGGAGCTCCGCGCCGCGGGCTGCGTCGCCGTCTCGGACGACGGGCATCCGGTGCCAGATGCGTTGTTGATGCGCCGCGCCCTCGAGTACGCTGGGATGATCGGCATACCAGTCATCGACCACTGCGAGGATCCATCGTTGCGGGGCGGGTCAGCCCACGAGGGCTACCATGCGTCGCGCCTCGGCTTGGGAGGGTTGCCGGCGGTGGCCGAGGAGCTGATCGTCGAACGCGACGTGACGCTAGCCGGGCTGACCGGAGCGCCGGTGCACGTGGCGCACATGAGCGTCCGCGGCGCGCTGCGAGCCGTCCGGTCGGGCAAGGATCGAGGCATTGGTGTGACCTGTGAGGTCGCACCGCACCACTTCGTTCTGACGGACGAATCGCTCGAGGGCTATGACACGAACGTCAAGATGAATCCGCCGTTGCGCGAGGCCGAGGACCGGGACGCCTTGTTGGAGGGGCTGGCCGACGGTGCGGTGGACGTCATTGCCACCGACCACGCGCCGCATCACGACGACGAAAAGGCGGTCGAATTCGACCAGGCGCCGTTCGGGATTATCGGCCTGGAGACGGCCGTATCGCTGTCGCTCGATCGCCTCGTCCACCGGGGCGTGGTGTCACTGGGTCGGCTGGTCGAGCTGTGTGCGACGAATCCGGCGCGGATCCTGGGAGTGGCGGGCGGGACGTTGGCGGCCGGCGGGCCCGCGGACCTCACGATTCTGGCGCCAGGTGTCACCACGACAGTCGATGTCGCCCGGATGCGGTCCATGTCGAAGAACACGCCGTTCGGTGGCTGGGAGCTGCGCGGCGCCGTGGCGGCCACGATCGTGGCCGGCCGGACGATCTACGTAAACGACGCGGTGTTCGGCGCCGAGGCGTTCGGCTAGGGTCCTAAGGTTGGATGAACGCCAGCGCGGAGGTCAGACGGACGTGAGCCGTCAGCACGATATTCGCCAGAAGGCCATGAAGGACCTGCAGCAACTGGAGGTCCTGATGGTGGATGGGCATTTCGACTACGGCAACGGGTATCACGGACGGGTCTATCTGAATCCCCATCAACTGTTTCGCCAGCCGTCGACTATCTGGCGACTTGCGCAGGACCTCATCGACGTCCTGCCGTTCGAACTGGTCTCGCGGGCGGAGGTCGTGGCGGGGCCGGTCACCGGGGGGGCGCTGCTGGCGCACACGATCGCGGGTCTGTTGGACGGGCGGCGCAGCCTGACGCACTCCCCGTGCAGCTTCGCGCCCTTCAACCTCGATCCCGATCGACGTTTGACGTTGCGCGCATTCTACGCGCGTCAGCTCGACGGCAAGCGCGTCCTGCTGGCCGATGACGTGCGCAACACGGGCTCAACGTTCCAGGCGTGCGCTGCGCTCGTCGCCGAAGCGGGCGGCAGCGTCATTGGCACGGTCGAGATCTATGACCGCCTCGAAGTGGTCGCGCGGCTGGATGTTCCCAACGTCGCGCTCGCGGAGTATCGAGCGCCCGACAACTACCCGGCAGACGCCTGCCCGCTCTGCGCGACGGGTCAGCCGATCACCGCGTTCTGACGGCTTCTCCGTGCCGGGCTCCCGGAGTGATTCACCCGCCCGCCTGCGAGCCGCGCTGGACCGGCTCTACACCGAGTACAACCGGGTGGAATCGGCCGCCGATCCGATCCACATCGTCCGGCGCTATCCGGACCTGGCCGATCGGGAGATTGTCGCATTGTGTACGGCCGCGCTGGCCTTCGGCCGGGTACGGAGCGTGCTGTCGTCGGTCGAGGCATTGGTGGCGCTGATGGGGCCTTCGCCGTCACGCTTCATCGCGGCCTTCGACCCCGTCGCCGGGCGGCGCCGCTTGCAGGGGCTCAGCCATCGCTGGGTGCGCGACCTGGACATCGTGGCGCTGCTGTGGCTGATCCACCAGATGCTAGACCGACGCGGCTCGATCGAGCGCTTTTTTGCAGACGGGGCAGGCGTGGACGAGGGGCGCGTCGACGATGCGCTGGAGTCGTTCTGCGCACGAGTGCTGCGTCTGGACATGCGCGCGGCCTACGGCCGCGTTCCGCGTTCGCCGGGGGTCCGTTATTTCTTCCCTCGCCCGTCGGGCGGGAGCGCCTGCAAGCGCCTCAACCTGTTCCTGCGGTGGATGGTGAGGCGTGACGCGATCGATCCCGGCGGGTGGTTTTGCCTGGCTCCGGCTGCCCTCGTCGTGCCGCTCGACACCCACGTCATCCGCGTCGGACAGTGCCTGCGGCTAACGCGGTATCGCTCCCCCGGTTGGCGGATGGCCGCCGAGATCACCGCGTCACTCCGGGCACTCGACGTGGAGGATCCTGTCAAGTACGACTTCGCGCTGTGCCACCTGGGGATAATTGGCGCCTGCGGGTTCATGCGCCCCGAGGGCGATGGCCACTGTCCGCTGCGAGGGCTGTGTCACCCAGGGGCACCAACGCGTCGAGCCGCGTCGCGGCACTGAATCGCTCCCGGACGCGCGACCTCCTGTGCTCTCCCATGCGCGTCCCCAGCGTGATTGACCCACCGCGTGAAGGCGTACGCATGCGTTGGGTCCGCTAGCGGCGCTCGTGCCGTTCCCAGAGCTTGGCGAACTTGAGGAAGACGTAGTAGGCGTTCATGGCGGAGATGATGAAGCCAGCCGTGCCGTCACGCATCCCTTTGCGCAAGACGTAGTTTCGGAGGAAGGCCAGCGGCGGGTACACCAGGAGTCGCAGCCGGCTGGCGCGCCGGCCGTGCTCCGCCATATCGCGCGCCGCCAGCGTCGTGTAGCGGTCGATCGTCGCCAACTGATGCGATAGGTCGCGGTAGGTGTAGTGCTCCAGTTCGTGACGCAGCACGCCGGGCGCACCGTCGATCTGGACCGATTCGTGAACGCTCGGCGTGCTCCAGCGTCCGGCGCGCCGGTCGTACAACCGGAGCTGATGATCCGGATACCAGTCGGTCGATCGAATCCAGCGCCCGAGGTGGAACACCACGCGCGGCAGTCGGTAGCCGCGCCGCGCCGGTTCAGTGGCCAGGAGCTGGCGGATCTCCTCGGCCAGCGCCGGCGAGACGCGCTCGTCGGCGTCGAGCGACAGGATCCAGTCGTGGCTGGCGATCCCCGCCGCGTGGTTCTTCTGGGCGCCGTACCCCGGCCAGGGGTTGACCGAGACGCGATCGGTGAACTGGCGTGCGACGTCGACGGTGGCGTCGGTGCTCCCGCAGTCGACGACGACGATCTCGTCGGCCCACGCGACCGACGTCAATGTGTCAGGGAGGTTCGCCTCTTCGTTCTCCGTGATCACCGTGATCGAGAGCTTCGGCACGCGGCGAGTGTAGCATCATCCCCAGGTCGCTCCAGGCGGCCGTGTCACCAGAAAGGCGGCCCAATCATGCCCGCCATCATGCTAGAACTGGCCGCCACTCCCTCCGCCGGCGCCGGTGCCGATGACCGCGCTGCCGCCAACCTCCTGGCCGCCCACCGTTCCGGCTCCGGTCGTCAGCGTGAACGCGCCGCCTCCGCCGGTCAGCGACGTCTCCTGGACGGCTTCGAAATCGACGAGCGCCCGGTTGTAGTCAAGCACCGCGCGCAGCTCACTGTTGCGCGCGGTGGCCAGATCTCGCTGGGCCTGGAATACGAGGAAGCTGGTGGACATGCCAACGGCGAACTTCTTCTGCTCGGCTTCGAGTCGCTCCTCGGCCAGCTGGCGGGCCGCTCTGGTGGCATCGACCCGCTTGAGGTTCGTGTTGACGCTCCGGCCCGTCCGTCGAACCTCCGTGGCTGCCTGCAACTCGACGCTGCGGATCCGCGCCTCGGTCTGGGTCCGCTCTAGGCGAGACCGCGCCAGGTTCGCATCCGCGCTGCTCGTGCCGATCGGGTAGCTGATGGTGAGGCCGACCGTCCACGTGGGGAAATCGCTCGCGAACACGCTGCCCAGGACCGAGCCGAAGCTCATGTCGACCGTGTCGACGACATTGCCGCCGAATCCGCCCTCCCGGATCAACTCCGTGCCGCCCGCGGCCGTAGCGGAGTAGTTCACCTGGAAGTTGACATCCGGCATCCGCTGGTTCCTGTAAAACCGGATGTTCGTGTCGGTGTTATCGAGGCTGCGCCGGATCTGCGCCAGGTCGGTTCGTCTGGCCAGAGCGCTGGCGACGGCCGCATCGATGTCGATCTCCCGCGTCTGGAGCAACGGGGTGTCGGTCGGCTCCAGGCGGAGCGCCCAGAAGTTCGGTGTCGTCGGATCCATGATCAGAGCGCGCAACACGTCTTCCGCCTCGTCGATCGCCGCCTCCGCCACGATCACGGTTTCCTCGTTCCTGGCGACTTCCGCTTGGGCTTCCACGATGTCGATCGGCGCCATGGTGCCGACTTCGACTCGCGTGCGGTTGTTGCGTAGCGATTCCTCCGCGAGCTCGAGCGACTGCTGCTGGACGGCGAGCGCCGAAATGGCGAACGACAGCTCCCAGTAGGCGTTCTTGGCGTTGCGGACGGTCGACACGATCGCGTCGCGCAGCTGGATATCGGAGATGTCCCGATTCGTCCGGGTGATCTGAAGCCGTTGTCGGACGTCGTCGATTGTGAAATTTCGGAGCAGCGGCTGCGTGTACTGCAGCGACATAGTCGATCGCAGCTGCGGGTCGAAACTGGTGAAGAAGTTCGTCGTCGACTGGTTGGAGCTGTTCCAGTTGACGTTGTAGAATCCGCCCCACGGCGTGAGCTGGTTCAATCCGACAGTGTTCCGGAACGTGTCGGTGTTGATCTGGTCCAGGCCGCCGGACAACTGGTTCGTCGCCGGTGTGGTCTGGGAGTTGTTCTGGAACGTCGTGCTGAGGTTCGGCGCCCAAGCCGATCTGACGTTCGCGATGGACAAGTCCTGAATCAGGGGATTCAGACGCTGCACCCGGATGTCGAGATTCTGTTCCAGGGCCAGCTCCACCGCTTCGTCCAATGAAAGCCTCAGCAGCGGGCGGTTCGCCATTTGGCCGGCGAAGACCGCTGGCAGGCGCAGGCCTTCGTTCGTTCGTGCCCTCGCGAGAAGGGACAGCCGTTCGAATTCGGACATCGTCTGGCCGTATGCGGGCACGACGAGCAACAGCACAATCGCCGCGATTCTAAGCCGGCGGCACCCTCGAGCAACTTCCGCTGTCATGACTTCCTTCTTTCCTCTGTTTTCGAGCCCGTGCGCGGGCGACTGGAGTCTGAATCGAGCAAGAACCGCGCCGACCGCGTTTCAAACGCGTTCGGAGGGATGTTCGAGCCCTGTCATACATAGACGAAGGAGCCCGAAGCCAAATTTTAATCGATTGTATACTAGCAGCCCGTGGTGAAAGTCTCACTGCATTCGGCCGGCGCTGCATCCCGACACGGGCGGCGCAGGGCGTTGTCCACGATGGGTCGAATACTCCCGGTATTCTCCCTCCTCGTGCCTTGCCCTGAGCGGGCGCGGCTTTAGTTCAGCGGGGCCTCGGTGCGAGGCGGGACTTTCACCACGGGCTACTAGCGCCGCGGTGGAACCGCATGACGTCGGACGAGATCCTGTCGCTGTTTCGTGAATCTGGAGCCCTGCTGGAGGGACACTTCAGGCTGTCCTCCGGATTGCACAGCTCGGGATATCTCCAGTGCGCCCTCGTGCTGCAGCACCCCACCTCGGCCGGCACGCTCGGATCCGCGCTCGCCGACGCGGCGCGGGACTGGCGGCCGGCGGCGGTGCTGTCACCGGCGCTGGGCGGCGTCATCATCGGTCAGGAGGTCGCCCGGAGCCTCGGGACCCGCGCGTTGTTCGCCGAGCGGGTCGAGGGTGCGCTGACGCTGCGACGGGGCTTCGGCTTCGAGTTGGGAGAGCGGGTGCTCGTCGTCGAGGACGTGATCACGACTGGCAAGTCGACGCGAGAGACGATCGACGTGGCACGCGCGGCCGGCGCGGAGGTCGTGGGCGCCGTCTCGATTATCGATCGAGGTTCCGGAGCGGACTTCGGCGTGCCATCGCACGCGCTGGTCACGCTAGCGCTGCCGACGTACGACCCTGCGACCTGTCCGCTGTGCGCCGCCGGAACCCCAGTCGTCAAGCTTGGCTCTCGCCCGGATCCGGTGTAACACGGCTGGACCCGCGGGCGGCCATGCCCAGAACTCTCAAGCTCACACTTGCCTACGACGGCACCGACTACGTCGGCTGGCAGCGGCAGCCGAACGGGCCGTCCGTGCAGGCGCAGCTCGAGCAGACGCTCGGTCGAATCGAGGGGCGACCGGTGAGGGTCATCGGCGCCGGACGGACGGATGCCGGCGTCCACGCCCTTGGCCAGGTGGCCAGCGTGACGCTCGACCATGGCCTGGACGTGATGACGCTCGCCCGCGCGCTGAACGCCACGCTGCCCGACGACATCAGGGTCATCGAGGTCGTCGACGCGGCGGCCGATTTCGACGCCAGGTCGAACGCGCACAGCAAGCTCTACCGGTATCGCATCATCACCGGACCGTGGGTCAGCCCGTTCGAGCGTCGGCATGTCTGGCACGTGCCGCAGGTGCTCGATTGTGCGGCGATGCGGGAAGGCGGCGCGCTGTTGTGCGGTGAGCACGACTTCGCCGCATTCCAGGCGGTCGCCGGCTCCGTAAAGACGTCGATACGAAGGATTGACCGGATCGACATCGATGTGCGTCGGCCGCGAGAGTCAACGGCGGTCGGACGCTCGGTCACCATCGAGGTCGAAGGCAACGGCTTTCTTCGACACATGGTCCGGATCATCGTCGGCACCCTGATCGAGATCGGCAACGGTCGCCGTGCGGTCGATGACGTCGCCCGGGCTATCGCGTCCGGAGGCCGCACCAATGCGGGTCCGACCGCACCGGCGCGCGGCCTGTTTCTCGTGCAGGTCAGCTACTGAGACTGCTAGCTTGAATGGCGGTTGCGCAGTCGGTATCATCACTATTTCGAAGGAGTCCTGTCAGTCGTATGAGCCTAGAAGACCTCCTGACCTGGGTTGGTGAAGGGACGGCGGAAGCCGAGCTGGCACGGCAGCTCGATTTCGAGCGTCTGCCGGCCCATGTGGCCATCATCATGGATGGCAACGGCCGATGGGCGGCCCAGCGCCGATTGCCCCGCGTGCAGGGGCATCGCGCCGGAATCGACTCCGTGCGCGACGTGGTCGAAGCGTCGGCCAGGTTGGGCATCGGTGTGCTGACGCTCTACGCCTTTTCCGTCGAGAACTGGAAGCGCCCGCCGAGCGAAGTGGCAACGCTGATGTCCCTGTTGAAGCGGTACCTGCGCCAGGAGCTGTGCACTCTGCTCGAGAACAACATCCGGTTCAAGGTGGTGGGACGCGCCGACGAGCTGACCAGCGACGTGCGCGACGAGCTCGAGCTCGCCAGACAGCAGACCGCCGGCAACACCGGCATGCAGTTCAATATCGCCCTGAATTACGGTGGACGAGCGGAGATCGTCGACGCGGCCCGGCTGGCGATCGCGGCGGGCGAGCCATCCGAGCATCTGGACGAAGAGCGGTTCGCGGGATATCTCTACACCGCCGGTCAGCCAGATCCCGACTTACTGATCCGCACGAGCGGCGAGATGCGGGTCAGCAACTTTCTGCTGTGGCAGATCGCCTACGCGGAGATCTGGGTCACCGAGACCCTCTGGCCGGACTTTCGCAGCCGCCACCTGTTCGAGGCCCTGCACGCCTATCAGAAGCGCGATCGGCGTTTCGGCGGCATCGCCCGTCCGGTCGTCGCCGGGTGACGCTCGCCTTCGTGCCGCACGCCCTCCTGTGGTGAAAGTCTGGCGTCGCTGGTGTCCCGGAACGAGGATCTGAGCGGATGACGCGCGTAATCAGCGCCCTCGTCATGCTGGCGCTCGTCGTCGGCACTCTCGCGTGGCTACCGTCCTGGGCGACGCTCATGTTGGCGCTGCTCACCGTGTGCTTCGCGCTCACGGAGTATGCCAATCTGGCACAGCGCGCCGGCATCGGGCTACCGACCGGCATCGTCGTCGTGGCCGGACTCGCGGTCTGTGCCGCCGTGGCGCTCGGTGACGGGGTGGACCTGGTGCTGATGGCGGCGACGGTCGCCGTGGGGGCGACCGCGCTCGCGCAGACCCAGGGCCGGGCGTCCGGCGCCTGGGCGGCCGCCGCCGGCATGTTCGGTCCGCTGTACGTCGGCCTGCCGGTTGGCACGCTCGTGGCGCTCCACGCGTCGCGCGGCGCCGAAGTGGCCTTCGTGTTGCTGGCCGTCATCATCGCCAGCGACACGGCGCAGTACTACGGGGGACGCGCGTTCGGGCGCCGGCCGTTGGCGCCGGCGACCAGCCCAAAGAAGACGGTGGAAGGCGCCGCGTGCGGTGTCGTCGCCGCGGCGCTGGTCATGCTGGCCGCGGGGCCGCGGGTGCTGGAGCTCCCGGCGGGCTTGCGCGTCGGCTTCGGGGCCGCGCTGGCGGCGGTGGGGCTGCTCGGCGATCTGTTCGAGTCGCGGCTGAAACGGGAAGCCGGCGTGAAAGATGTCTCCGGCCTGATCCCGGGGCACGGCGGCGTGCTGGATCGGGTCGATAGCCTGCTGTTCGCCGTTCCGCTCTACGACATCGTGCTGCGGGGACTGTGAAACGTGAAGCGGATCGCCATTCTCGGCTCGACCGGCTCGATTGGCACCAGCGCGCTCGCGGTCGTCCAGGCGAATCCCGACCGGCTGCGGGTCGTCGGCCTGGCCGCTGGCGAGAATGCCGCCCGGTTCGCGCCGCAGGTGGCCCAGTTTGTGCCCTCGGTCGTCGCGATGGCCACCGGCGCCGCGCTCGACGAGGTCCGCAGGTCACTGGGTGCCGACCTGCTCCGGGACGTGTCGGCCCGCGCCGGTCCGGACGGTTTGGTCGCGGTCGCCACCCATCCCGACGCCGACATCGTATTGTGCGCGTCGGCTGGCACGGCCGGTCTCGAGGCGGTGCTTGCGGCGATCGACGCCGGCAAGATGATTGCGCTCGCGAACAAGGAAATCTTGGTCATGGCCGGCAGCCTCGTCATGGAGGCCGCCCGGCAACGTGGCGTGTCGGTCTTGCCGGTCGACAGCGAGCACAATGCGATCCATCAGTGCCTCCACGGCCGGACCGACGCTGAGGTGCGCCGGTTGATCCTCACCGCCTCGGGCGGGCCGTTTCGAGAGTGGTCGCCGGAGGCCTTGGCCGGGGCGCAACCGGCTGATGCGCTGCGCCACCCGACCTGGAAGATGGGCGCCAAGATCACCGTGGATTCAGCGACGCTCATGAACAAAGGGCTGGAAGTCATCGAGGCGCGCTGGCTGTTCGGTGTTCCGGCCGATCGCGTCGATGTCGTCGTGCATCCGCAATCGATCGTGCATTCCATGGTCGAGCTGCGCGACGGATCGGTCATCGCCCAGCTCGGCATCACCGACATGCAGCTGCCAATCCAGTACGCGTTTTCCTACCCGGAGCGATGGGACGCCACCGTGCCAACTCTGGACCTGACCGCCTGTGGTCCGCTGGAATTCCACGCTCCGGACCTCGAGCGCTTTCCCTGTCTCGCGCTGGCCTATCGCGCCCTGGGCGCTCAGGGGGCGTCGCCGGTCGTCTTGAACGCCGCCAACGAGGTCGCCGTGGCCGCGTTCTTGGCGGGGGCACTGTCGTTCACCGGCATTCCGGTCGTTATCGAACGAGCGCTCGACGCCCGGGCCGACCCGACCGGCGAGCCACTGTCGACGCTAGAGGCTGTCCGCGCCGTCGATCGGTGGGCGCGAGAGTTTTCGCAGGGGCTTGTCCCGGAGATACAATCGGTGTGAGTCGCGTGGTGGCCCGTGACGATCGGCGTCCGTGATGTGCCGACGGTGACAGACGACAATCAACAGATGATGAGTTCGGGCCCGCATCGTTCACAGCCTGGCCTCGTGGAGGAGTGGTGCTGACGAGTCTGGTGGCGTTCGTATTCGTCCTTGGCGTTCTCGTGTTCGTGCACGAGCTCGGCCATTACATGATGGCGCGGCGTCTGGGCGTGCGCGTCCTGACCTTTTCGCTCGGATTCGGTCCGAAGCTGCTGACTGTGCGGCGCGGTGACACCGACTATTGTGTGAGCGCGATTCCGCTCGGGGGCTACGTGAAGATGGCCGGGGAGAACCCGGAGGAGACCGGCGCCGGGAAGGACGACGAGTTCCTGTCGAAGAGCAAGTGGGCGCGGTTCCAGATTCTCGTCATGGGGCCGACCATGAACATCGTCCTGGCACTGGTCGTCATGGCGGTCGTCCTCTATCAGGGCGCCGAGGTCCCGGCCTACGAGGAGCAGCCGCCGGTTGTCGGCTCGGTGGCGGAGGGGTTGCCAGCGGAGGCCAGCGGGATTCTGCCTGGGGATCTCATCGTCAGCATCGGCGGCAAGGCGGTGCCGACCTGGGAGGACCTGTTCCTCGCGGTCATGCCGCGGGCTGAGCGTGAGCTGGAGGTCGTCATCCGGCGAGGCGAGCGGTCGATCGCGATGTTGATCATCCCTAAAGCCCAGACCCGATTCGAGATGGGCGACCTCGGCGTCCTGCCGGTCATGCACCCGCAGATCCGCAACGTCCTGGCCGGGGAGCCGGCCGAGCGCGCGGGAATCCGGCGCGGGGACGTCATCGTGGCGATCGACGGCGAGCCGGTGAGCCCCGACAACCCGCTGGTCGAACGGATCAACGCGAGCGTGAACAGGCCGTTGACGCTAACTGTCAAGCGCGGCGATCGCGAACAGGACATCGAGGTGACGCCGGCGCTCCGCGGTGAGATCGGCTTGATCGGTGTCGAGCTGAGCCCGTATGAGCTTCGCACCATCGATCCGGGACCGCTGCAGGCCATTCAGATGAGCGTCGAACGCAACTACGAATGGTCCGGCCTCATCTTTCAGACGCTGTGGGGCTTGTTGACCCGCGAGACCTCACCGCGCCAGCTCATGGGGCCGGTCGGCATCGCGCAGCTGTCGGGTGGCGCCGCCCAGATCGGACTGGTGGCGCTCTTCACGCTGATGGCGATGATCAGCCTGAACCTCGGTATCTTGAACCTGCTACCGATTCCGGTGCTCGACGGCGGGCACATCCTCATCATGGCGCTCGAAGGCGTATCCCGACGCGACTTCAGCGTCCGCGTGAAGGAGAGGATGCTGCTGGCCGGCTTCGCTGTCCTGATGATGTTGATGGTGGCCGTGATCTACAACGACCTGACGCGCATCACGTGGATCGAAAACCTGATGCCGTGGCGATGAAGAGCCCCATGTCAAAGCACGCGCTAATCACCGCGCTCGTGACCGTCGGCCTGTGGGCCGGTCCGCAGGCATCCGACGAGCGGGTCGATGCGGAGGTTAACTGGCGGATTCGCCAGGAAGCGACGACCCATTCGCAGATTCTCGATACCCTCCATTACCTGACCGACGTCTACGGTCCGCGTTTGACCGGGTCGCCGAATCACGAGCGGGCGGCGCGCTGGGCGGTGGAGCAGATGGAAGCGTGGGGACTGACCAACGGCCATCTGGAGCCATGGGACTTCGGCTACCCCGGCTGGCTGAACGAACGAATGACGGCGCATCTGGTGTCGCCGGTCAAGGACCCGCTCGTGGCCGAAGTGCTGGCCTGGACGCCCGGGATCGACGGCCCCCTCACCGCGCCGGTCTACCAGATGACGCTGCCGGACCGCCCGACCGAGGCAGAGCTGGCGGCGCACCTGGACGCGGTCGGCGACGAAGTGACCGGCAAGATCGTCCTCGTTGGTGAACCGGCCGTCGTGCCGGTCACGATCGACGGTCCCCCGCGCCGCCGCGAGTTGGCGGCATTGAGCGCGCAGTACGACCCGAGCAACACGCCCACGCCACCGCCGGTGCGCCAGACCGGCCCGGCGGGGGACGACGACGGCGTCCTCTCGCGTCGGAAGATCGCGCAGCGCGTGGCTACCTTCCTGAAGGATCACGGTGCAGCCGTGCAGGTCAACGACGCGGGCCGCGACCACGGCCAGATTCGCGCATTCAGCAACCGGACGTATGACGTCGACCAGGCGCCGCCCACCCTGGTGATGCGGAACGAGGACTTCGGCCGGATTTCGCGTCTGCTGCGCCACGGCAACGTCGAGCTCGAGGTGGAGATCGTCAACCGGGTGTACCCAGAAGGGCGCACGAGTTACAACGCGATCGCCGAGATTCCCGGCACGGACAGGGCCGACGAGGTGATCATGCTCGGCGGCCACCTGGATTCGTGGCACGCCGCGACCGGCGCCACCGACAACGGGATCGGCGTAACCGTGATGATGGAAGCCGCGCGCATCCTCCAGGCGATCGGCGTCGAGCCCCGGCGGACGATTCGCGTCGCGCTGTGGGGCGGCGAGGAGCAGGGGTTGCTCGGCTCGCAAGCCTACGTGAAGGAGCACTTCGGGTCGTTCGAGGATCCGAAACCGGCCTACGCGAAATTCGGTGGCTACTTCAACATCGATTCGGGTACCGGGCAGGCGCGCGCCGCGACCGTCTTCGGGCCGCGCGGGGCGGCCGACGTGCTGCGCGCCGCACTGGCGCCCTTCGAGGATCTAGGTGTCGTCGGGGTGAGCGCCACGATGAGCCGGCGCCGCGGTGGTTCGGATCACACGTCGTTCAACGAGGCGGGGTTGCCGGGCATCAGCATGCGCCAGGACCCGATTCAGTACGGGACCTACACCTGGCACACGAATCTCGACACCTACGAGCGGGTCATCGAGCAGGACGCGATCACGTCGGCGATCACGATCGCCGCCGCGGTGTACCACCTGGCGATGCGTGCCGAGCTGTTGCCGCGCGTCGGCGACGAGATGCCGTCACTGCCCGAGCGGCCGACGCCCTAGCAATTCTCAGCGGTTTGCCTGGGCGATGCGGTGCAGATCCGCCTCGGCGGCGATGTACCCGAAGGCCGCCCACTGGTCGCCCGCCGCGATGCGATTGAGCAGCACCAGCCTCACCTCCCGGCGTCCGTTGTAGAGGTGCCAGTTCGCCACGCCGTAGGCCGAGGTGGGGAGCTGGACGCCGCCGTCGGCTGCCGCGCGCTCCAGGATGAGCTCCGGCGGGATGAGGTCTTTGTACATCAGCAGTAGCCGGTAGTAGGCGCCATTCTCGATGATGTCCATCCCGTCCTCGATCGGCTCGAGGATCGCCGTGGCCGCGTCGTCTTCGCCCAGACGGCGCAGCGTCATGTAGAGCCAGTGGCTCGTGGCGACCAGCATGTCGGGGTTCTTGGAGAACGCCAGACACTCCCGAAAGGCGTCGCGCGCCTTCTCGAGGTTGCCGGTGAGGTAGTAGGCGAGGCCCAGGTGATACCAGATGTTCGTGTGCGAGGTGCTGGTCGGGATGTTGCGCTCGTTCGGCGCGCCGTCCGGCTCGACCTCGTCCGGGACGCCCTCGATCAGCTCGGCGGCTCGTGCGAGGTCGGCGATGGCGTCGTCGAAGTGCCGCGTCGAGATGTACCGGTACCCGCGGTGGCGATAGAGCTTGGCAGAGGCTGGATGCGCGTCGATCGCGTCGGTGAACGCCGCGATGGCGTCCTGGTAGCGCCCGAGGTAGGCTAGCCGACGGCCAACCCAGATGGCGGCGTCCGGATTCCGCTCGTAGGCCGCTTGGGCCTCCGCCAGGTTCTCTTCGAGCCGCGCCTGCACGTCAGCCGTCAGCGGGAGCGGGTACAGCGGCTCGCCGTCGAGCGACCGCGCCTCGGCGCCGGCGGGCAGATCCTGCGCGGCCGGCATGGCGGCGGTCAGTCAGGTCACGGGGCCGAGACCAAGGACCAACACGAATGTCAGCAGTCCATCCCAGAGCAGCGTGTCTCGCATGATCGTCCGTTCCTCGCTCGTCTTCCGGAAATCCCGCATTCGGCGGCTGCGATGATACCGCGTTTGTCCGGCCTCCGGCGAGAAGTGGGGCCCATGTTGACGCTGGCCGTGCCGGTCGTCGTCGCCGAAATGGGCTGGATTGCCATGGGCACGGTGGACATCCTGATGGTCGGATCTCTCGGGCCGGAAGCGATCGGCGCGGTGGGCGTCGGCTCCATGCTGTTCATAGCGCTGGCGGTCTTCGGCATCGGGGTGCTGCTAGGACTCGACACGTTCATCGCTCAAGCCTTCGGAGCCGGGCGGCTCGACGAGTGTCACCGCTGGCTCGTTCACGGTGTCGTGATGAGCCTGGCGCTCGCCGTGCCGCTGACCCTCGTCGCCTGGATCGGCATCGCCTACCTCGACCTGTGGGGCTTTGATCCGACGGTGCTGCGGCTGACCGAGCCATACCTGCGGATCGTGACCTGGAGCGTCTGGCCACTGTTGCTCTACGTGTCGTTCAGACGCTACCTGCAGGCGATGGGTGTCGTCACGCCGATCATGATCACGCTGTTGACGGCGAACCTCATCAACGTAGCAGCCAACTGGATGTTGATCTGCGGTAACCTGGGCGCGCCGGCGCTCGGCGTGAGCGGCGCGGGCTGGGCCACCTGCATCTCGCGCGCCTACTTGGCGCTTGGACTTCTTGGTGTCGTCGTCCACCATGATGCGCGAACCGGCCACGCGCTCAGACGCGCGTCCTGGGCGATCGAGCGAGCACGTTTGGCGAGACTGTTCTGGCTGGGGCTGCCGGCCGCCTGCCAGGTGACACTCGAGGTTGGCGTGTTTTCCGCCGCGACCGCACTGGCCGGGCGTCTCGCTCCGGTGACGCTGGCGGCCCACCAGATCACGCTGAACATGGCGAGCTTCACCTTCATGGCGCCGCTGGGCGTGGCCTCGGCCGCTGCCGTCCGCGTTGGCCACGCGGTTGGGCGGCGCGACGCCGTCGGCGCCGAACAGGCCGGGTGGACCGCTGTGATGCTGGGAACGTTCTTCATGGCGTGCGCCGCCGCGGCCTTCCTGCTGATCCCCGCTCCGCTCATGAGGCTGTTCACCGTTGACCGGACGGTCGTCAACATCGGCGTAACCTTGCTGTTCGTTGCCGCGATCTTCCAGCTGTTCGACGGAGTGCAGGGGGTGCTTACCGGGGCGCTGCGTGGCCTCGGCGACACCCGGACACCGATGCTGTGGAACCTGGCGGGCCACTGGGCGTTTGGCCTGCCGCTCGGCTACACGCTCTGCTTCGTCTGGGGACGAGGCGTCGTCGGGCTGTGGATCGGCCTGTCGGCCGGGTTGACCGTTGTGTCGCTGGTCCTGCTGGTCGTCTGGAGCCGGCAGATTGCGCGGCTGCGGAAGGATGTTGCCGGAGCGGCTGTCGCCGATGTCTGAGTACCCGTGGCGTAGGATATTGAGGTCGCGCGGGACATTAACGTAGCGCGGACCTTCAGTCCCGCGATGTGCCTTCCAACACATGCTTCTCGATGGCGTCGGCCAGCCCGCCCTCGTCGTTCGTCCCGGTCTCAGCCCACCCGAACGCCTTCAACTCGGGCGCCGCATTGCCCATCACGACAGGCGTGCCGGCAAATTCCAGCATCTCATGATCGTTCAGGTTGTCGCCGATCGCCATCACCTCGGTGGCGGCTAGGTTCCGGCGCAGCGTCCATTCGGCGAGCGTCCGCCCCTTCGAGCGGCCCGGACCGAGAACGTCGAGGAGCGAGAAATTGCGCAGCGGATATTCGGTCAGCGTGTGGGAGAACTCCGCGGCGCGCGGCAGCGACGCCAGCAGTTCGGCCAGCGCGCGCATCGCGCGCACGCCGCCGCTAAAGCCGATTTGCAGCGGGTCTTCGGTGATCTCCGCGGCCAATGACGCGGTCTGCGTGATCCATTCCTGGTGCAGCAGGTAGTAGCGTTGGCGGTGCGGATGGGTCCAGTCGATCCGCTCGCAGACGAACTGCCGGTCGTCGTCGCGGTCGAAGATGGCCGCGGCGCCTTCGCGTACGTCCCGGGTCTCGTCCACGACGTAGCGTGCCGTCTCGGTCGGCAGGCCATGGCGAGCCAGCGTGGCGCCCGAGCGATCCTTCACGAGCGAGCCGTTGTTCAGGATCAGGATGGTTGACGCCGGCATCTGCCCGGCGATCTCACGGGTGTGATGGAAGCTCCGGCCGGTGGCCAGGGCGACCTCGATGCCGCGCGCCGCCGCGTCGTGCAGCACCTGCCGGTTTCGCTCGGGCAGCTGGCCGGCGCTGTCGAGCAGCGTGCCGTCGATGTCGATGGCGATCAGCTTGACGGGCATCGACCGACTGCCAGGCAGCCACCGTCGGCGTTCAGACGGGCTCCCGAGCCGGTTTGCGAGGGTAGTGCTGGACGACATAATCATCCACCAGCGTGCGGAACGCCTCGGCCAGCTCGTCGTAGCTGCCCTTAAGCGTCGTCGTGTGGCGGCCGTCAATGTAGACGGGGCAGTGCGGCGCTTCGCCGGTGCCGGGTAGGCTGATGCCGATGTTGGCCGCCTTCGACTCGCCCGGGCCATTCACGACGCAGCCCATCACGGCCAGACGCATCTCTTCCACCCCGTCGTACTGCGTCTTCCACTCGGGCATCATGTCACGCACGTAGGCCTGGATCCGCTCGGCCAGTTCCTGGAATGTCGTGCTGGTCGTCCGCCCACAGCCCGGGCAGGCGGTGACGCTTGGCGCGAACGAGCGCAGCCCCAGCGCCTGCAGCAGCTCGCAGGCCGCGATCACCTCGTCCCGCCGGTCGCCGCCAGGCCGCGGCGTGAGCGACACGCGGATCGTGTCGCCGATCCCCTGGTGCAGCAGGATCCCCATCGCGGTCGAGGACCAGACCATCCCCTTGATCCCCATGCCGGCCTCGGTCAGGCCGAGGTGGAGCGGCTGCTCGGTCCGACGTGCGAGCGCCGTGTAGACGGCGATCAGGTCGCGCGGCTGCGAAACCTTGCAGGAGATGACAATCTGGTCTTCGCGCAGGCCGGTGGCCAGCGCCAGTTCCGTGGACTGGAGCGCGGACAGGACCATGCAGTCGTTGATGATCTCCTCCGACGGGCGGCTCAGGTCGCGGTCCGTGTTCTCCTGCATCTTCGCCATGACCAGGTCCTGGTCCAGCGAACCGCCGTTCACGCCGATCCGGATCGGTGTCCCGTGATCGCGGGCGATCTTGCAGATGGTGGAGAACTGCTCGTCGCGCCGGTTGCCGGTGCCGACGTTGCCCGGGTTGATCCGGAGTTTGTCGAGCGTCCGCGCGCAATCGGGGTACCGCGCCAGCAGTTGATGGCCGTTGTAGTGGAAATCACCGACGAGCGGCACGTCGCAGCCGTCGTCGTCGAGCCGCTTCCGGATCTCGGTCACCGCGGCCGCCGCCTCGGGCACATTCACTGTGATCCGGACGAGCTCCGACCCGGCCCGGGCCAGCTCGGCGCACTGCGCCGCCGTTGCCGCCGCGTCGGCCGTGTCGGTCATCGTCATCGACTGCACGACCACCGGCGCGCCGCCGCCGATCTGCACGTGGCCGACCCTGACGCCGACCGTGCGATGCACCTTCACCTCTGGCACAGCCTTGATGATATCACCGGCGTCAGATGCAGCTTGGCGACGCGGCGTGAGATCGAAGAAGATGGCGGAATGACATGAGCCGGTCTAAAATTCTAACCTTCTTGCCGCGAGATCGCCCGGACGGTAGTGTCGTCAAAGGCGCATGGTGCCGATTTACGAATATTCCTGTAACGGCTGTGGTCACGAGTTCGAGATCCTCGTGAGGAAAGACACGGTGCCGGCCTGTCCGGCATGTGCCCACGAAGATCTCGAGCGCCTGCTGTCCTTGCCGAGCGTGCACTCCGAGACGACGAAGCAGTTGGGCCTGAAGGCGGCCAAGCGGCGTGATGCGGTGCGGGCGGACGAGCGCGCTCGGACGCAGCGCGAGTACGAGCTGCATCACGACGACCATTGACAGGTCGCTTGTCGGCGATCACATCCCGCTGCGCCCGGCCTAGCGGAAGGATCGTCACACCGCGTCTTGACGTATCAGGACCGATTCTTCGCGACGGACCGCATGGCGCGGCGCGACGCGTCGATCGTCCGATCCACGTCGCGCGTCGTGTGCGCCGCCGACAGGAACCAGGCTTCGAATTGTGATGGCGGCGGATAGATGCCCTGCCGCAGCATAGCCCGGAAGAAGACCGCGTAGTTCGACGTGCTGGCGTGAACGGCGGAGCGGTAGTTCCGGACGGGCCGGTTCGTGAAGAACGGCGTGACCATCGAGCCGAAGCCGTTGACCTGCAGCGGGACGTCTGCCTCGCTTGCGGCCTCTGCCAGCCCGGCCGCCAGGCGCGCGCCCAGTCCGGCCAGGCGGTGATACAGTCGATCGGAGAGCTTCGACAGCGCCCAGAGGCCGGCCGTCATGGCCAGCGGATTTCCCGACAGGGTGCCCGCCTGATAGACGGGGCCCTCGGGCGCCATGCGGCCCATGAGATCGGCGCGGCCGCCGTACGCGCCCACCGGTAACCCCCCGCCGATAATCTTGCCGAGGCAGGTGAGGTCCGGCTTCACGCCGAAGACCGCCTGGGCACCGCCGGCCGCCGCGCGGAACCCGGAAATGACCTCATCGAAGACGAGCAGCGTGCCGGCGCGGTCACAGACCTCGCGCAGTCCCTGTAGAAACCCGTCCTGCGGGGGCACGACACCCATGTTGCCGGCGATCGGCTCGACGATGACGGCGGCAATCGACCGGCGATGCCTGCGGAAGAGCCGCTCGACCGATCCGAGGTCGTTGTAGCTGGCGACGAGCGTGTCCGCCGCGCTCGCCTTGGGGACGCCTGGGCTGGTCGGGACGCCCAGGGTCAGCGCTCCGGAGCCGGCCTGGACCAGCAGCGAGTCAGCATGGCCGTGATAACAGCCCTGGAATTTCACGATCCTATCCCGGCCGGTCGCCGCGCGTGCGAGCCGCAGCGCGCTCATCGTTGCCTCGGTGCCAGAGTTGACAAACCGAACCCGTTCGATCGACGGGATCAGCGCCGAGACCCGCTCGGCGAGGTCCACTTCCTGGGGGGTCGGCGCCCCGAAGCTGGTCCCGCGCTTCACGGTTGCGCCAAGCGAGCGAATCAGGCCGGGCGGGGCGTGACCGTGGATGAGCGGGCCCCACGACATCACGTAGTCCACGTACCGCCGGCCGTCGACGTCTGTCAGGTGGGCGCCGGACCCGCGCGCGATGAACGGCGGCGAGTTGCCCACGGCCGTGAACGCGCGCACCGGACTGTTCACGCCGCCTGGCATGAGGCGTCGCGCGCGCGCGAACTGTCGTCGGGATGATGCCGAAGTAGGCTGAGGCATGGGCTGACGATATCGCGGGCTCCTAGGTCAGCCGCCGCGCGGCGTCCCGCGCAAAGTAGGTGATGATGATGTCCGCTCCGGCTCGCCGAATCGAGGTGAGCGACTCCAGCATCGCCTGCGATAAGTCGAGCCAGCCGTTGGCGGCCGCCGCCTTGAGCATGGCGTACTCGCCGCTGACCTGATAGGCCGCGGTCGGACAGCCGAACTCCTGCTTGATGCGGTGGATGACGTCGAGGTAGGGAAGCGCCGGCTTGACCATGACGATGTCCGCCCCTTCCTCGAGGTCCAGCGCCACTTCACGCAGCGCCTCGTCCGCATTGGCCGGATCCATCTGATGCGTGCGCCGGTCGCCGAATGCCGGCGCGGAGGCGGCGGCATCACGAAACGGGCCATAGAATGCTGAGCAATACTTGGCGGCGTAAGACATGATGGCCACCCGGTCGTGCCCGGCGGCGTCAAGCGCATCGCGGATGGCGCCGACGCGCCCATCCATCATGTCTGACGGCGCCACGATGTCGGCGCCCGCGTCGGCGTGCGATCGTGCGACGTCCACCAAACGCGCAACGGTGTCGTCGTTCAGCACGTCTCCGTCCGCCACGATGCCGCAGTGGCCGTGCGACGTGTACTCGCACAGACAGACGTCCGTGATGACGATGAGATCATCGTCGGCCTGCTTCAGCGCCCGCGCGGCGGCCTGGACCGGTGCCGCTGCGTCATCGGCCGCCGATCCGCGATCGTCCTTACGTGCCGGCAATCCGAACAGCAGTACCGCTCGTACGCCGTCGGTCCTGGCGTTGGCCGCCTCGCGCACCGCTTCGTCCACGGAGAGCTGAAACACGCCCGGCATCGACGCGACCTCGCGCCGCACATGGGTGCCATCGCAGACGAACAGTGGGTACACGAGTTTGTGCGGGCGGACGTCGGTCTCCCGGACGAGCGCCCGGATGGCGTCGGTGCGCCGCAAGCGACGGGGTCGCTGGCGCCCGTCGAAGGTCGTCGAAGCTGTCGGGTCGTCAGTCATCCGGATGCCTTCGCGAAGTGCTCGACCAGCGCGTCCACGAGCGCCGGGATCGTGTAGGTCGAGGGCATGACGTCGGTCTCGATGTGCAGCTGCTTGGCAGCGTCGGCCGTAACCGGTCCGATGGCGGCGATGACGGTCGTGCGCATCAGATCGGCGGCCGGCCCGGCGCCCAGCTGCTGCACGAAGCTCCGGACCGTCGAGGCGCTCGTGAAGGTCACGGCGTCCACTTGGCGTTCCAGCAGCATCTTGTAGATATCCGGGCCGCCCGGCCGGTCCTGCGGCTCGAACACCGTTCGATAGGCGGTCACCTGTTCCACGATGGCCCCGGCTGCCTCGAGCTCGCGCGGGAGCACCTCGTGCGCGAGATCGGCCCGCGGCAGCAAGATCCGTTTGCCGCGGAGATCGTGCTGCGCTCGCAGCACGGCGGCCGCCGCCTCGGCGCGGTACTCCTCCGGCACCAGGTCGACCTTGATGCCGTAGCGCGTCAGTCGCTCGGCGGTGGCCGATCCGACCGCGCAGAGCCGGACGCCCTTGAGGTCGCGCACATCGCCGGCGCCGGCCACGAGGCGGCGCAGGAAATACTCGACGCCGTTGACGCTGGTGAACACGATCCAGTCGAAGCTGGAGATCCGGGCGCACGCATCGTCGAGCGGATCGAGGTCGGCCGGCGGCGCGATGCGGATCGCCGACGCTTCGATCGGGTCGGCGCCGAGATCGGCGAGACGACCCACGAGATCCGCGGCCTGTTCCCCGGTGCGGGTCACCACGATCCTCCGGCCGAACAGCGGCCGGGTGTCGTACCATCGCAGATGCTCTCGCAACCCGACGGTCGAGCCGACGACCAGAACGGCCGACCCGTGCTCGTCCGACTCACGGACTGAGGTCTCGATCCCCTCGAGGCTGCCCAGCACCGTTCGCTGGGTTGGCTGCGTCCCGTGGTACACGACTGCCGCGGCCTCGTCGCCGGGACGGCCGTGTTTGAGCAGCGACGCGACGACTTGTTCCAGTTGCCGGGCGCCGACGTAGCAGGCGATCGTGCCGGTCAGTTTCGCCAGGCTCTTCCAGTCCACGTCGGGTGGCGCGTCGGTTTCGTCTTCGTGCCCGCGGATCAGGATGAGCGTGTCGCCTGCGCCGGGGTAGGTGATTGGAATGCCGGCGTAGGCCGGCGCCCCGATCGTGGCGGGAATCCCGGGCACGACCTCGAACGGGATGCCCTGCTCGTGCAGGAACATCGCCTCTTTCGCGCCGCTGTCGAACACGAACGGGTCGCCCCACTTTAGACGGACCACGGTCTTGCCTTCGCGGGCTTTTTCAGCGATCAGAATGCTGATGGTGTCTTGCTCCAGCGACTGCGTGTGGGCGGCCGCACCGACGTCGAAGATCTCCGCATCGAGTGGCGCCAACTGGAGGATGCGATGGGGCACGAGGTGATCGTGGACGACCACGTCGGCCGCCGAGAGATACCGCTGCCCCCGCACGCTGATGAGCGAGGGGTCGCCCGGTCCGGCACCCACGATGAAGACACGCGGCTTGCGGTGTGTCACGATGGGTCGCTCGCTGGCGGCTGCATCCGGCGGACCTCCTCGAGAATGTCTGCCGCACCCGCGGTGACGAGCCGTTCGGCGACGGCGCGGCCTAGCGCTTCCGGGTCGGCCGGCGCGCCGCGTAGACGGACGCGCGGGGCGCGGCTGCCGTCGAGTGAGCTCACCAGTCCCTCGAGGGTCAGGCCGTTGTCTGATACGGTGGCCAACGCCGCGATCGGCATCTGGCAGCTGCCGCCGAGCGCTTCGACCAGCGCTCGTTCGGCCGAGACGGCCGCCATGGTGCCTTCATCATTCACGTGCGCCACGACCTCGTGTACGCGCCGGTCGTCCGACCGGGTCTCGATGGCAACGGTCCCTTGTCCGGGAGCGGGGAGGCACAGCGCGAACGGCAGTCGGGCCGTCAGCCGATGCCCAAATCCCAGCCGCCGAAGACCGGCGGCGGCCAGCACGATCACGTCGTACGAGCCCCTGTCGAGCTTCCGCAGGCGCGTGTCCAGGTTTCCCCGGATGGGCTGAAACCGCCCGCACGGCAGCCGGGGCGCCAGTTGGGCGATTCGTCGCACACTGCTTGTCCCGATCTGCGGCTTCGGGCCGAGGGCTTCGAGGATTGCGTCTGTGCGCGAACCCGCCGCCGCCGCGCCGTCCGGTAACACCAGCGCATCATGGGGGTCTTCCCGGGGGAGCACCGCTCGCACGGACAGGCCGTCGGGCAAGATGGCCGGCAGATCCTTGGCCGAATGCACGGCCAGGTCGATGTCGCCGCGAATCAGGGCCTCCTCGATTTCCTTGACGAACAACCGTTTGCCGCCAACTTCAGATAGCGAGACCTCGCGGAGTCGATCGCCGCTCGTGTGAATGACGCGCAGCTCGCATGGAGGGCCCCCGGTCTGCTCAATCGCGGCTGCGGCGGCGCGGGCTTGCCACATCGCCAGGTCGCTTCCCCGGGTGCCGATCCGCAGCCCGCTCACGATGTCACCGGAGCCTTCGATCCGCTGGGCGTCTCGGGATTGGCCTCGCGATCGGTCTGGGAGGTCGGTCCGGTGTGCGGTGGATCTAGCCCGAACAGCTGGTTGAGAGCGTCCGCATAGACGGCGACAGTCTTGGCGTCCGAGAGGCTCTTGAGCTGTTCGGTCGGCGTCGACAGGAGTTTCTCCACGATGAGTCTCGTGACGTCGTCGACGCGCGCACGATCGGCGGGGGCCAGGGACGAGAGCTTGCCGTCCAGTCGTTGCAATTCGGCCTGGCGGATCGCCTCGAAGCGCTGCCGCAGTGCGACGACGGTCGGCACGGCACGGCGCGATCGCAGCCAGGTCATGAAGCCGTCGACCTCTTCGGCAACGATCGCCTCGGCGTGGGCGATCTGGGCGTTGCGACGCACCAGGTTCTCATTCACGATCGCCTGGAGGTCGTCGATGTTGTAGAGGAACACCTGCTCGATGGCGCCGGCCGACACGTCGACATCGCGCGGCACGGCGATGTCGATGATGAAGAGCGGGCGATTGCGGCGTGCGCGCATGACCCGGGCGATCTGTTCGTGCGTCAGGATCGGCTGGCTCGATCCAGTGGCCGTGACCACGATGTCAGCCGTTGCCAGCGCCTGCGGAATTTCGGCCCACGGCAGCGCCACGCCACCGATTTTCTTGGCGAGCGCCAGGCCCTGCGCCGCGGTCCGGCTCGTCACGGCGATCCGCCGCACGTCCTGTGCCTGGAGGTGGACGGCCGTTAATTCCGACATCTCGCCGGCGCCGACGAGCAGGATCTCATGCTCCGCCAAGTCGCCGAAGATCTTGCGCGCGAGCGCCACCGCGGCATAGCTGACCGACACGGCGCCTTCGCCCAACTCCGTTTCGGACCGCACGCGCTTGCCGGCGATGAACGACCAGTGAAACAGCTTGTTCAGAAGACTCCCGGTGCCGCCGTGTTCGGACGCGGTCGCGTAGGCCTCCTTCACCTGACCCAGTATCTGCGGCTCCCCGACAACCAGCGAATCCAGGCCGGCGGCCACCCGAAACAGGTGCTGGACCGCTTCCATTCCGGACAGCCCATAGAGGTGCGGTGCCAGGGCGGTCGGCTCGATGCTATGAAACTCGGTCAGGAAGGCGGAGAGGTCAGCGTGCGCCGTGTCGGGATCTTCGCAGCGGACGTACATCTCGACGCGATTGCATGTCGCGAGGACCACGGCCTCGTCGCAGGTCGGCCGCGCCGAGAGCGACGCCAACGCCTCGGGCAGTCCCCGCGTCGAGAAGTCCAACCGCTCCCGCACATCGATGGGTGCCGTGTGATGGCTGACACCCAGAAGAAACAACAGACTCACGGCTTCGGCCTTCGCTCCCAGATTTCGAACCTAGCAGGCTGCTGAAGAACCCGGGTATCGGGCTGTTTTCTTAAGCATCATGCGGGTGACGACCGCCCGACGACCGTGCGCACGGGTGTGCGCTGACCCCGATGAGGGGGCCGGCGACACGCGCGGCCGGCGAGCAGGGACACGTCGCCTCCAGATTCCGCAGGCGGACCAAGTTATAGGCCGTGGCGGCGAAAGTGAGCTGCCACTCGACGAGTGGGACGCCGCGAGGCCGGAGCTTGCGCAAACCACCGACGGTCTGCCTCCACCCAAAGACCTGTTCCACGAGTTTTCGTTTCCGCTGACTCACGTGAGAACCCGCATGCCGGGTGGGCCGACCATCAATCGCCCGCCAGCGGACCTTCTGCGCCACGTGGGGCGTGACGTCCCGGACGCGGACATCGGCGACGAAGCTCGCCACATCGTAGCCCTTGTCTGCTCCGACCGTGCTGCCCGGCGGCGCGCTGGCCTCCAGCAACAGTGCCGCCGCCTCGCGTTCGGCGGTCCCCGTCGCGTGGGTCGCACAGACGTTGGCGACGAGCCCCTGCCGATTATCCAACAGCACGTGGCCCAGAGACGCCAGCTTCGCCTCCTTCCCTTGGCCCTTCCGATGCAGCATCGCCGCCGGATCAGTCGTCGACTGGTGCGTGTCGTTGCGCCGCCGCTCGCCGTGGAAGTCGACCGTGGGATTCCCGGGGTCATCGGGGGGCGCGCTCGGCGCGGCGTCCCGGCATCGGAAGCTCTTCAGGCTGGCCCAGGCTTCCAACTGCGTCCCGTCCACCGTGAAATGCTCGTCCGAGAGCAGACCGGCCGCCCGGGCGTGGGCTTGGACCGCATCAACGAAGGCGGCCGCGCCATCCCCCGCCAGCAGCCGGTCACGATTCTTGGTAAACGTCGTGGGATGCCAGACCGGGTCGTCCATATGCAAGCCGACGAACCAGCGGAACAGCAGGTTGTCGTTGAGCTCTTCCAGCAGCAGCCGTTCGCTCCGGATCGTGTACAGCACCTGCAGCAACAGGGCCCGCAACAATGGCTCAGGCGGGATCGACGGACGTCCCGTCTTGGCGTACAGGCCGGCGAACCTGCGCGACATCGTCTTCAGCGCGTGATCCGTCAGCGCGCGGACCGCGCGGAGCGGAGGATCGGCCGGCACGCGCTGTTCCGGCGACCGGTAACTGAACATGTGATGGGTCTGCTCATCGTGTCCGCGCATGAGGTGGCTCCCTTCAGCAATATTGGGAGCATGGGAGTACGCCGGGATCGATCTGTCGATCCCATTCCATGGACTTTTTCAGCAGCCTGCTAGGGTCCTGTAACAGTAATTCGCAACATATCTTCCTGGCGGGGCCTCCCGGCTGCAGCTGCGCTGGACGTCGTCCTCGATGGGTCACACATTCCCGATTTGCTCCCTCGTCGCGCCTTGCCAGCCGGGCGCCGCACTCCGGGATATATGCCGCGAATCACTGTTACAGGACACTAGAAGTTGTGACTGCGAGTCAGGAAATACCCGACCGGCAAGAAGTTCAGCAGGACGATGGCGAACCCGATGGTCGACAGCCAGGCCGTCCGCCAGCCGGCCCACCCGATGGCGCGGCGCGCGTAGAGCTCGAACGAGTACACCAGCCAGCACAGCAGCGCGACGAAGATCTTCGGGTCGAGCAGCGACATGGCCTGCACCCGTGGGTCGCTGAACTCGGCCTGCGCCTGGGACGCCCACACGCCCCCGACCACCACGCCGACGGTCAGGAACAGCCAGCCAATGGTCACGGCGCGGGCGTTCATGGCGTCGAGGACCTGCAGCGAGGGCAGTCGGGCGTAGAAGAAGCCGATATGCTTCGCCTTGAGCTCCTTGAAGAGGAGAACGTAGGTCACGCCGATGACGCAGGCCAGTGCGAGGCTCGCGTAGGCGAACAGCAGAGACGAGACGTGCAGCACGAACAAGGGGCTCTCCAGCACGGGTGGGCGCGTAGTGACCTGGTAGTTACTGAACGCCGGGATGGTTTCCAGGACGGCTAGCAGCGGAACGATGAAGACGCCCATCGAGCGCTCGTTGCTCGTCGTCTCCGTGTACAGATAGGCGAGCGACGCCAGCCAGACGAAGACCGACACCGCGCCGGTCGTCCCAACCAGCGGCAGGTGACCCGCCTCGGTCGTTTGCATGCCGATGATGAACGTGTGCACCAGGCAGGCGGCGACGAGCAAGATCGTCGCGACCTTACCGACTTCGGCGCTGCGCTTCGTGAAGTGCCACGCGTACGCGACGGCGGCGACGACATAGAATAGCAAGGGTGCAGAACTCACAGTGTCACTCCGCCTCGCGAGATTGACATGACGACGCCACGCGCGGCAGGCGTTGCTGGCCGTGCGGCGTCACTTCGACGTCGGCGCGTAGTAGCCCCGCTTCGTCCGTGCCGTCGCGCTCGGTCGGGTTGACTGGACGATGATGCGACGCCACTGGCCGTCACGGAGCGGGTTCTTCGAGGTGTAGCCGATCGTGTACTGGCTCGACAGTTCATCGGCAATCTGCCCGTAGATGTCGGTCAGTTCGTCGATCGAGCCCGGAAAGAAGACCCGTCCGCCGGTTTCCTGGGACAACTGCCGGAGCACGTATTCCGCCTCCTGGAATCCGCGGCTACTGCGATGCTCGCGGGTCCGGAGTCCGATGGCATAGATGGCGGTTTCTGAGCGCTTGGCGAGTTCCAGCACTTCGTCAAAGGCTACGAGGCTCGACGTATCTTCCCCGTCGGACAGGACGATGATGGATTGGCGTCGAATCTCATCCGGCGTCCGTGCGCGCACCTTGCTCAGTTCCTTGAGCGAGATGTAGATGGCATTGTGCAGGGACGTCGAGCCACCCGCAGCGGTGCGCCGGATGGCCCGCTCTAGCCGAGCGACGTCGTTGGTGAAGCCCTCTAGAATGTTGACTCGGCTGTCGAAGTCGATCACCAAGGCCAGGTCCTGCGGCCGTAGCCGATTCGCAAACCCGCTGGCGGCTTCCTGGGCGGTCTGCAGCCGCCGCTCCATGCTGGCGCTTGTATCGATCAGCAGCGCCAGGGCAATTGGCAACTGCGAACGGGTGAAGAAGCTCAGCTCCTGCTGGATGCCGTCCTCGAAGACGTGGAAGTCTGCCTGCTCCAGATCGGTGATGTAGTGGCCCTCGGGATTGGTGACGGTGACGGTGACCGAGACGATGTCGATGCCGGTGCGGAACGACGGAGTCTGCGGCTGGGCCGGCGTCTGGCCAGAGGGCACGGGCGCGGGCGCGACGACGCCGGCGACGATCGCCGTCACCATGGCTGCGCCGGCCTGTCGAGCGACACGACCCCTCACGGCGCCTCCCGCACGGGGCGGCCTCTCGCCGTGAGTGAATCGCGCGTCGTCCCCAGCTCGATCCGCTCCGGTGGCACCAATATCTCGGGACGGGCGTAGACCAGCAGGTACTGAGAGAGCAGCTCGGCGGCGATCGCCTCCATGGTCTCCTGAAACCGCTGGCCTCGCAGCAGGTCGATCCGTCGGCCTCCGGTCAGCGCGGACCCCCGATCGAGGACGATGTCTCGGAAATAGCTGCCGGTGTCGAACGAGGGGCCGCTCGCGGTCATCACCACCGCATGGAACGTCGCGCCGGCGTCTTCGATCGTGCGCAGCACCATCTGGTACGACCGGTTGCTGTGCTCGACACCCTCGGTCGTCACCACGACGAACACCGGCCGTGCGGCCGCACGGCGCTGCAGGCCCTGTCCAGCGTTGTAAATCGCGTCCAGGAGGAGGGCGCCGCTGCCGGGGCGCGGAAAGATCCGGCCGATGGCCTGTCGCAGCTCGATGAGGCTCCGCGTATAGTCCACCACGATGGTCGGCCGGTCACCGAACGTGATGACGGCCACCTCGTGATCGCCGGCCAGTTGCTCGACAAACGACTCGAGCCCGTTCCGCAGATCTCGCAGGTACGGCGACATCGCGACGCTGTTGTCCACCAGCAGGGCGACCTGCATCGGCTCGGTGGCAGGGCTCACGCGGAGGACTTCCCGGAGCAGCCCATCCTCTCGCACCGTGAAGTCCTCGACGGTCAGTTCGGCCACCGGCGCGCCGTCGGCATCGAGCACGCTGACGTACATCTGGCGTTCGAGTGACTGAGCCGAGGCGTCGGCGCGTGCAGCGCCCAACAGCCCGACCAGAAGCGCGATCACGACTGCACGCGCGTTCCCCGCGCGCGGCACCGGCAGCGCATTCTGACGAGAATCCCGTCGCGTCATTAATAGCCGTCCAGCGAGCAGTATAGGTCTCTCGGTTTCGGGACGTCAAGGTCGGTCAACCGTCCAAACTCATTGTAAATGAAGTAGTTGTCGCGATCGACGCGGGTCGGAGGAAGGGGTGGCGTTTCTTGACACCCCCTGGAGCGCATGCTATAAATAGCCGGTCTTACTCGACGCGGCGTTCACGTTTCTGTTTGGCCAACCCAACCCGCGTCAGAGTTCCCCGACATGCTCGAAGCCTACGTCCCGATTCTCATCTTCATGTTCGTCGCGGTCGGCTTCGCGATCTTCACGCTGGTTCTGGCCAGCCTGATTCGTCCCGAACGCTACAATAAGGTCAAACTCGAGCCGTACGAATGCGGCATCGAGCCCGAAACCGATGCGCGTGACCGGTACAGCATCCGGTACTATCTCGTGGCGATGCTGTTCGTGATCTTCGATGTGGAGACTGTCTTCATGTTTCCTTGGGCCGTCATCATGGATCGCCTGGCGCTGTTCGGGTTGATCGAGATGCTCGTGTTCCTGTTCATCCTCGTCGTGGGCTACGTGTACGCGTGGCGCAAGGGCGCGCTGGAGTGGGCCTAGCCCGTCGGGACCGATGGTAGACGAGCCCAAGCCCGAATCGCCAGGCGCCTCCCTGCCGCCACCCAAGGCCGAGGAGGCCGCGCCGGCGTCCGCGAAGCCGAAACCGCCGCCGAAGGCGCCGCCCGCGGCGCCGACCGGACCGCCCGATCCACCGCCGCCCGGCGATGCAACAGAACCTGGGTTCCTGGCCGGGCTGCGGTCGGCCCATGGCGGAGCAATTCAGCAGGTCAGTTACTGGGTGGGGGACTGGACCGTGATCGTACCTGCCGTATCGCTCCTCGACGTGGCGGGGTATCTACGTGATGCGCCCGATGCGGCTTTTGACTATTGCTCCGACGTCACCGCGACGGACTGGCCGCCGCGTGCCCAGCGGTTCGATGTCATCTACTGCTTGTACTCCATGCGGCACCGGCACCGGGTTCGCCTCAAGGTCCGCGCGGCCGACGGCGAACCGGTCCCGTCGGTCACCGGCCTGTGGCCGGCCGCCAACTGGCTGGAGAGGGAAGTCTATGATCTGTTCGGGGTCAACATCACGGGGCATCCCGATCGCCGGCGGCTGCTGATGCCGGAGGAGTGGCAGGGCCACCCACAGCGGAAGGACTATCCACTGGAGGGTCCGGGCGAGCTCCTGATGGAACATCCACAGGACTGGCTGCGGCTCCGCAATCTGAGCGGCGAAACCGAAATCGAATAGCGATGCCTGATCGCCGCGCAGCGTCCGCCTGACGAGGAAGCACATGCAGGTCGACGTTCCCAGTTCGATGTTCGATACGAGTGAGCTGGTCCTGAACATGGGCCCGCAGCACCCGAGCACGCATGGCGTGCTGCGGATCGTGCTCCGTCTCGACGGCGAGCGCGTCATCGATAGCGACATCGTCGTTGGCTATTTGCACCGCGGCATCGAGAAGCTCTCGGAGAACAGGGACTGGACGCAGATCATCCTCTTGACCGACCGCATGGACTACGTGGCGGCGGCCTCCACGAACCTCGCCTACTGCGAGACGGTGGAGAAGCTGATGTCGGTGGAGGTCCCGCGGCGCGCGCGCTACGTGCGGACGATCCTGGCCGAACTGCAGCGGATCGCGAGCCATTGCCTGTGGCTGGGGACGCACGCGATGGACATCGGGGCGATGACCGTGTTCCTGTATGCGTTTCGGGAGCGCGAGCTCATTCTCGACCTCTTCGAGGAGTACTGCGGCGCGCGGCTGACGTACACCGCCCTGCGCATCGGCGGTCTCCCGCTCGACATCCCGCCCGGCTGGGACACGAAGGTGTCGTCGTTCTGCGACATCATGGACTCGAAGCTGGGCGAGTACGAGACGCTGCTCACGCACAACCGGATCTGGCTCGATCGGACGAAGGACATCGGTGTCATCGACGGCCCCGAAGCGATTGGGCTGGGCTTGTGCGGGCCCACGTTGCGCGGTTCGGCCGTGCCGCGCGACGTCCGGAAGGATGAGCCGTACGCCGCCTACGACGAGTTCGAATTCGATGTGCCGATCGGCGCGAAGGGTGACACCTACGATCGCTATCTCGTGCGCCTGGAAGAGTTCCGCCAGTCGCTACGCATCATCCGGCAGGCGATCGACGGGTTGCCAGAAGGGCCGATCGCCGGCAAAGTGCCGCGCCTCATCAAACCGCCGGCGGGCGAAACCTATCACGCCAACGAGTCCCCCAAGGGGGAGATCGGCTTCTTCATTGCCTGTGACGGCCGGTCCACGAACCCGTATCGCCTCCGCGTGCGGCCGCCGTCCTTGTGCAACCTTCAGGGGCTGCGCCGGCTCATTCGCGGACACCTGGTCGCCGACGTCGTCGCGCTGATCGGGTCGATCGACATCGTGCTGGGAGAGGTGGATCGGTAAGTCATGGTCGACACCCTGGTCATCCCCCTGCTCAAGATCGTTATTCTCCTGAATGCCATCCTGATCGCCGTGACCTACATGGTGCTGCTCGAGCGGAAGGTGATCGCGTGGGTGCAGTCGCGGCTGGGGCCGATGCGCGTCGGACCGTACGGCGCCCTGCAGCCGATTGCCGACGCGATAAAGCTGATGATCAAGGAGGACATCACGCCGACCCGCGCCGACCGGTGGGTCTTCACCGCGGCGCCGATCATCGTCCTGGTGCCCGCACTCATCGTATTTGCCGTCGTGCCCTTCGGCCCGGAAGTCGAGCTGTTCGGCCGGTCGGTACCGCTCTACATCGCGGACATCAATGTCGGTTTGCTGTACGTCGTGTCGATCGCCTCGCTCGGGGTCTACGGCATCATCCTCGCCGGATGGGCTTCCAACAGCAAGTACCCTCTGCTGGCGAGCCTGCGCGCGACAGCCCAGCTCATCAGCTACGAAGTCGCCGTGACGATGATTCTGGTCAGTTTGGTTCTGACGGCTGGCACCCTGAGCATGGTGGGGATCGTCGAAGCGCAGCGCGACGCCGGACTCTGGTTCGCCTTCGCCCAGCCGGTCGCCTTCGTGGCGTTCTTCATCGGCGGACTGGCCGAGACGAACCGTGCGCCGTTCGACATGCCCGAGGCGGAGCAGGAGCTGACCGGCGGGTTCCACACCGAGTACAGCGGCATGCGGTTCGCGCTGTTCTTTTTGGCCGAGTACGCCAACATGATCGTCATTTCGTCGGTGGCGACGACGCTGTTCCTGGGGGGCTGGCTGCGGCCGTTTCCCGGCGTGGCCGCGCTCGGCCTCCTGGACCTGGTGCCGGCCTGGATCTGGTTTCTCTTCAAGACCTTCGTGTTTCTGTACGTGTTCTTGTGGATTCGCGCCACGCTGCCGCGCTATCGCTACGACCAGCTGATGCGGCTGGGGTGGAAGGTGCTCATTCCGATCGGGATCGGCAATATCGTCGTGACGGGGGTCGTGAAGGTCCTGCTGTAGGCGGGTCGACATGGGCGAAGCGATCGTCTTCTACTGCTTGTCGGCACTGATACTCGGCTTCGCGGTGATGGTCATCAGCACCCGCGACACCGTGCACAGCGTGCTGTTCCTGGTCGTGAACTTCCTGCTGGTTGCGATGCTCTACGTCCTACTGGGCGCCGAGTTCCTCGCCGTCATTCAGGTGCTCGTCTATGCCGGCGGCATCTTGGTGCTGTACCTCTTCGTCGTCATGCTCGTGAACCTGAAGCGGCCGCCCGAGACGTACCAGGATCCCCGGCGGCAGATGCGCCTGGGGCTGGCACTGTCTGGCGCCATCCTGGCCGAGTTCGTGGCGATTGTCGTCTACGGCTACACCTCACCAGAGGGGCTGCCCGTCGTGGCAGCCCAGGCGGTTGAGGGCGGGAACGTCGAGCAGGTCGGCTGGCAACTGTACACGAACTATCTGATTCCGTTCGAGGTTGCGTCGATCCTGCTGTTGGTGGCGATGATCGGCGCCATCGTGCTGGCGAAGCGTGACCTGTAGCGGACCGGAGCGTCCGCGCTCGGCACGACCGGAGAGGATGACGACGTCGTGATCGACATCACCCCGTCACATTACATGGTCCTGTCGGCGACGCTGTTCATGATTGGCGTCATCGGCGTGGCAGTGCGGCGTAACATCATCATCATCTTCATGTCGATCGAGCTCATGTTGAATGCGGTCAACGTGAACCTGGTGGCGTTTTCGCATCAGTGGCAGCACGTGACCGGGCAGGTCTTCGCCCTATTCGTGATCGCGGTGGCGGCCGCCGAGGCGGCGGTCGGGCTGGGCGTCATCCTAGCGTTTTACCGCAACAAGGAAACGGTCAACATCGACGAGATGAATGTGATGCGCTGGTAGGTGGCGACGGCGGAGCACTGTTCGAGTCATTGTTCGAGTTATGGACCTGATCTGGCTGATACCTCTCCTGCCCGGCCTCGGCGCCGCCGTGAACGGCCTCGTCGGGATCCGGTTCTTCTCGAAGGCGCAGGCCGCGACCGTCGCGTGCGCGTCGATGGGGCTAGCCGCCGTATTGTCGGCCTACGCGTTCATCCAGTTGCTAGGCTCGGACGCGCGGGTGCACGACGTCGTGCTAGCCGCGTGGATTCCGGCGATCCCGTTGGAGACGGGCGACGGGATCGGCGCGTTCCACGTCGACTGGGCGTTCCGGCTCGACCCGCTGTCGGGCCTGATGATTCTGGTCGTCAGCGGCATCGGTTTCCTGATCCACGTCTACTCCACGTCCTACATGCAGGGCGAGCCGGATGGCGCGTACGCGCGGTTTTTCTGCTATCTGAACCTCTTCTGCTTCTTCATGCTCACATTGGTGCTAGGCGCCAACCTACTCGTGATGTTCGTCGGCTGGGAGGGAGTTGGCCTCTGCTCGTACCTGCTGATTGGCTTCTGGTATCACAAGCCGAGTGCGTGCGATGCCGGGAAGAAGGCCTTCATCGTCAATCGGATTGGCGACTGGGGCTTCGTCCTTGGGATTTTCCTGATCTTCTTCACGTTCGAAACGATCGACTTCCGCGGAGTGGCGGAAGGCGCGGCCGCGATGCCGATCGAGGCGACCGAGTTCGGCCCGCTCTCTCTCATCTGCGCGCTGTTGTTCGTCGGCGCGATCGGTAAGAGCGCGCAGATTCCGTTACACGTGTGGCTGCCGGACGCCATGGAGGGACCGACACCGGTGTCGGCCCTGATCCACGCCGCGACGATGGTCACCGCAGGGGTCTACATGGTCGGCCGGAATGCCGTCCTCTTCTCGCATGCCCCGATGGTGATGAGCGCCATTGCGGTGATCGGGGCGATAACCGCCCTGATGGCTGCGTCGATCGGCCTAACGCAGACCGACATCAAGCGCGTGCTCGCGTATTCGACGGTGTCGCAGTTGGGCTACATGTTCCTGGCGACCGGCGTTGGCGCCTTTGCCGCCGGGGCGTTCCACCTGCTGACGCACGCCTTCTTCAAGGCGCTGCTGTTCCTCGGGAGCGGGTCGGTCATCCATGCGATGAACGACGAGCAGGACATGCGGCGCATGGGCGGATTGAAGATCTACCTGCCGGTGACATTCGTCACGATGCTGGTGGGGACCCTGGCGATCGCCGGAATCCCGCCGCTCTCCGGGTTCTTCAGCAAAGACGAGATTCTGTTCCGTACGTTCTTGCACAACCGAGCGCTGTGGGCCCTGGCGGTGCTCACCGCGGCGATGACGGCGTTCTATATGTTCCGCCTGATAGCGATGACGTTCTACGGGGAGTACCGCGGACCGGCGTGGGAGCCCAAGGGATCGGGCCATGGCGGCGATGAGGCTCACGGGGCGACGGATGACGGTCACGGTCACGGGCGCGGCGCGTGGCACGGCCCGCACGAGTCGCCCTCGGCCATGACGGGGCCGTTGATGCTGCTCGCGATCGGCGCGATCGTCGCGGGGTTCGTCGGTATTCCCGCCGCGCTCGGCGGCAGCAATGCGATCGAGCACTTCCTGGAGCCAAGCTTCACGGTGAACGCCGCAATCGCCGAGGTCGAGGTGGGTGACGAAGAAGGCGCGGTCGCGGGTGAGGCCCAGGAAACCGAGCACGAGATGTCGAGGACGGGCGAGCTCGGTCTGATGGCGCTCTCGATCCTGGTCGCGCTCGGCGGCATCGCGCTGGCGCACCGCGCGTATATCGCCCGGCCCGAACTAGCCGAAGCCTGGCGGATCCGATGGGTGGGTGTGCACCGGGTGCTGCTCCACAAGTACTACGTCGACGAGCTGTATCATGGCACGGTTGTGCGTGGCATCATGTCGAGCAGCCGCGGGCTGTGGCGCTTCGACGGCCGGGTCGTAGACGGCGCCGTGAACGGTACTGGCTGGCTCACGCGGGCCTCCGCCTGGTGCTCGCAGCTCTTCGATAAGTACATCGTGGACGGCGCTGTGAACCTGGTCGGCTGGTCCGCGTGGGAGGGGAGCTTCAGCGTCAGGCGGCTCCAGACCGGCTTAATCCAGAATTACGTGCTCGCCACGTTGCTCGGGGTCTTCGTGTTCGTGAGTGTGTATGTGTTCGTTAGATGATGCGGGCGTCATGGCACCGACGCCGCGCCGGTCGCTACCCTCGTGCTGGTTACTTTTATGAGTAACGCTGCTGAGTTCTCGTTGTTGTCGCTGGTCTTGTTCACGCCGCTCGCCGGCGCTGTGCTGCTGCTGTTCGTGAACCGCACGCGCGAGGACACGATCCGCTGGATTGCGAATCTGTCCGCGGGTGCGGGATTCCTGGTGTCGCTGCCGCTCTGGTTTTGGTGGGACACAGACGGCACCCAGTGGCAGTTTGTCGAGCGCGTGCCCTGGATTCCGTCGATCGGGGCGGAGTACTTCCTCGGCGTGGACGGCTTCAGCGCCCTGCTCGTGCTGCTGACGACGATGATGGGGTCGATCGCGATCCTGTCATCGTGGACGGTGATCACCGAGCGCGTGAAGGAGTACTACATTTTTCTGCTGGTGCTCCAGACCGGAATGATCGGGGTATTTGTCTCGTTGGATTTTCTCCTGTTCTTCCTGTTCTGGGAGGTCATGCTGGTGCCGATGTACTTCCTCATCGGCATCTGGGGGAGCGACCGGCGGCTGTACAGCGCGATCAAGTTCTTCCTGTATACGCTGGTCGGCAGCGTGGTCATGCTGCTCGGCATCCTGGCGGTCTACTTCGAGCATTACAGTCTCACCGGAACCTACAGCTTCGACGTGACCCGCTTCCACGAGCTGAACTTGCCGGTGGAGGTGCAGTGGTGGGTGTTCCTGGCGTTCTTCCTCGGGTTTGCGATCAAGGTGCCGATGTTCCCGTTTCATACATGGCTGCCGGACGCGCACACCGACGCGCCCACGGCTGGGTCGGTCATCCTGGCGGCCGTCCTCTTGAAGATGGGCACCTACGGCTTCATCCGGTTCAGCCTGCCGATTCTGCCCGAGGCCACGCGCCAGTTTGTGCCGATGATGATCTGGCTGTCGATCATCGGTATCGTCTATGGGGCGCTAGTGGCCATGGCGCAACGGGACTGGAAGCGGCTGATCGCGTACTCTTCGGTCAGCCATATGGCGATGGTCACGCTGGGCATGTTCGCGCTGACGCCGGTCGGCATCACCGGGAGCATCGTCCAGCAGCTCAACCACGGGATTTCGACCGGCGCGCTGTTCCTGCTCGTGGGCCTCGTGTACGAACGTCGGCACACGCGAGAGATTTCCGAGTACGGTGGCCTGTCGAAGGTGATGCCGGTGTATGCCGCGATCTTTCTGATCATGACGATGTCGTCGATTGGGCTGCCGGCACTGAACGGGTTCATCGGCGAAATCCTGATCTTGCAGGGCGTGTTCGTCGTGAACAAGACGTGGGCGGCCGTGGCGGCCAGCGGCATCGTGCTGGGCGCTGCCTACATGCTGTGGCTGTACCAGCGGACGATGTTCGGCCCCGTGGACAATCCGAAGAACGAGCAACTTGCGGACCTCAGTATGCGTGAGGTGGCTACGTTCGTGCCGTTGATCATCCTGGCCGTCTGGATCGGGTTGTATCCGTCCCCGATTCTGCGGCGCCTCGAATCGTCGGTGACCTTCGTGATAGCTCGTGTGAATCCGGCGTATGCGCCACAGAGCGCGAACGCTGATGTCACCGCTGGCGGGGCGCTGGCGGAGGGGCAGTAGTCGATGCCTCCTGGGTTTTCAGCGGCTGATTTCTACAACATCCTGCCGGAGATCGTGCTGACGTCGGGTGCACTGCTCGTGCTGGTGACCGACGTGGTGACGTCCCGCGCCTCACGGCCGCTCCTCGGCCGGGTGACGCTGGCCGTCCTGGGGGCCACCATTCTCACTTTGTTGCCGTTCCACGACGCCGACACGCTGGCGTCCCAGGGGCTGCTGGCGATCGACGGCTTCGCGTTCTTCTTCAAACTCCTGTTCCTGCTGGCCGCTGTGATCACGGTCCTGATGTCGGCGTCGTATCTCGACGTCGAGGGCTTGCGGGCGGGTGAGTACTACTTCCTGATCTTGTGCGCGACGCTCGGCATGATGTTCATGGCGAGCGGTATCGACCTCATCACGATCTTCGTCGGTCTGGAGACGATGGCGGTCGCGTTCTATATTCTCGTCGGATTCCTGAAACCCAATCGGCGATCGAACGAAGCCTCGGTCAAGTACTTCCTGCTCGGGGCGTTCTCGCTGGGCATCCTGCTGTTTGGCATGTCGACGCTGTACGGACTGTCCGGTACGACCAACCTGCGGGAATTGGCCACGACGCTGGCTACCCAAGAGCGCGGCCCGCTCCTGATCATGGCGCTCGTCATGGTGGTTGCCGGCATCGGGTTCAAGATTGGCGCCGTGCCGTTCCACATGTGGGCGCCGGACGTCTACGAAGGGGCGCCCACGCCGATCACCGCGTTCCTGTCGGTCGGCTCGAAGGCAGCGGCAGTCGCCATGATGTTGCGGATCTTCGTCGAGGGTCTGCCACTCCTGGCCGACGTCTGGCAGCCGCTGTTCTGGGTGCTCGCCGTCCTGACGATGACGGTCGGCAACCTAGCCGCGCTCACGCAGAGCAATGTCAAGCGGATGTTGGCCTATTCGGCGATTGCGCACACCGGGTACGTGTTAATTGGCGTGGTGGCCGGAACGACCCGCGGCGTGACGGCGATACTCGTCTACATGGTGGTGTATGCATTTATGCAGCTTGGGGCGTTCGCCGTCATCGTGATGCTTCGGCGCACAGACGTCGTGGGCGACGAGTTGAAAGATCTGAGCGGGCTCTATTTTCGACATCCGGCTGCCGCCTGCGCGATGCTGTTCTTCATGCTGTCGCTCGGTGGGATCCCCCCGACGGCCGGTTTCATGGGCAAGTTCTGGCTATTCGGTGCGGCCGTCGAGTCCGGGTACGTGTGGCTCGCGGTGATCGGTGTCGTCAACAGCGCGATCTCGCTGTACTACTACGTCCGGGTCATCGTGTTCATGTGGTTCAAGGAAGAGGCTCTCGGATCGCCGATCGTCACAAGCCCGGCCATGGCCGTGGCGCTGACGGTGTCACTGGCCGGCGCCGTCGTGCTCGGCGTCTACCCGGGTCCGCTGTTCGAGTTGGCCGAGCTATCGGCACAGTCACTCGGCGGTGTCGCCGCCATGGTTGGCGCGCTTCCCTTCTGATTTCGACGGCGACGAGGGCCGTCTTGGTACTGCCGCATGTGGCGTCTCGGCACATCGCGCGGGCGCACCGTTCGTACGGTCGGCGCGCTCAGTGCCGTTGGCATTTCGTTCGTCCTGGCCGTGGTGATAGGGGCGGGCGCTGGGTATGGACTGGACCGGTGGCTCGGCACCTCACCGTGGCTCTTCCTGGTGTTCTTCTTCATCGGTGTGGCGGCGGGTATCCTCAACGTCCTGAGGGTCGCCGCCGCATTCGAGCGTGACACGCAAGGATCTGGACCCCGCGCTCGGACGCATTGAGCGCGACACGGTACTCGCGTGCGGGGTGTTCGCGGCCATCGCATGGTTTTGGTCCGGCGCTCCGGCTGCGGCGGTCGGCGTGCTGGGCGGTAGTCTGCTGATGGGCGCGAGTTACTGGACGATCAAGAACGCTGTTGACCGTCTAACGGCCGTAGGGGAGGCCGCTCGGGTCTCGGCCGGGGACGTGCTGCGCCTCGTCGGCCGGTACGCTTTACTCGCTGGAATTGCGTACGTTATGATTGCTCGCTTGCGCCTGCACCCGCTGAGCCTCCTGGTGGGTGTATCGACGATTGTGGTCGGCATTGCGCTCGAAGGTCTCCGAACGCTGACCGGACGCCGAGCGTCGCCGTGACGGGTCGATGCGAACACTAAGGCTCCGGGAGACCGAGGCTCTAAGGATTTGAGTGTTTGAGGAATGGAACAGCTCGAACACCCCCTATGGATCGTCGACGCGACCAACGCTGTGTTCGGGCCGCCGGTCGCTGCACTGCTTGGCCTGCTGGGCTTCGATCTGAGCCAGGCCGAGCATGTCATTCCGAATTACCTCGTGATCTCCGGGCTCATCGTCGTGCTCGTGGCGGCGGGCTGTGCTTTCATGAGACCCCGCTTGAGCGTCGAGAATCCCGGCCCCGTGCAACTCCTACTCGAGGACGGCCTCGGCGGGTTACTGGCCCTGCTGGAAGACACGGTTGGTCCAAAAGGGCCGCGGTACGTGACCCTGGTCAGCGCGGTCGGCCTGTTCATCCTGATCAGTAATCTGGTGGGGCTGGTGCCTGGGCTGATGGCGCCCACGAGCAACATCAACGCGACGCTCGGATGCGCCATTACGGTATTCGTCTACTATCAATTCCACGGTTTCAAAGAGCAGGGCGCGGTCGCCTACATCAAGCACTTCGCGGCCCCGCCGGGCGCGCCGATGTGGATAGCGCCCATCTACTTTCCGATCGAGATCATCAGTCACGTGTCACGCGTGCTGTCACTGTCCGTGCGTCTATTCGGCAACATTTTCGGCGAGGAATTGGTCATTCTGATTTTGTTCAGCATCGTGCCGTTCTTCGTGCCGCTGCCGATGATGCTCCTGGGTATCATCACGGGTACCCTGCAAGCGTTCATCTTCGTCATGCTGACGATGATTTACCTACAGGGCGCGGTGGCCGTGGAGCATGAGCACGAGCCCGCGCAGGACCCACACGCGCCCGGCGATGTGGCGGCGGCGCACGCGTGAGGACAGCGGCTGCTAGGGTCGAACGACGGTCGACGTCATCATTTCAGTGATTTGAGGAGGCAGGGGTCGTGAGTACACGTGTAGTGTGGACGCTGACATTCGTGGTGGTGGCCTTCGGGCTGGCCTCGCCGGTGTACGCGCAGGCGGCAGCTGGCGCCGACACCGAGCTGGTGAAGTGGTCGATCATCACGGCGGGATTCGCGCTGGCGTTCGCCGCCGGCTTCGGCGCGCTGGCTCAGGGGAAGGGGCTGAGCGCGGCGGTCGAAGGAATCGCGCGCAACCCGTCGGCGGCGCCGGACATCCGGTTCTCGCTAATTCTTGGGCTCGTGCTGATCGAGTCGCTGGTCATCTACGTGCTGCTCATCGCTCTGATTCTCTTCTTCGTGCAGCCGTTCGGTGCCTAGCAGCCCGTGCACCACGGGCTGGTACCAGCCAACTGTTGAGGTGAGTTGGGCGGGTTGCACAGTCGACTCGCCAGACCCGCCATGCCGTTGCGCGTCGCGCCGATCGACGGCCTGTTGATCCTGTTGACCCTCATCTGGGGCAGCAACTTCAGCGTCGTCAAGACCGCGCTCGAAGAAATTTCACCCCTCCCGTTCAACGCGCTGAGAATGTTGCTGGCCACGGCGCTGTTCCTGGCGCTGGTGGTCAAGACTGCGCCCGACTGCCTGCCCGCGCGTCGCGATTGGCCTGGCCTCGTCGGCCTCGGCCTCGTCGGCCACTTTCTCTACCAGGTGTGTTTCATGGAGGGCATCGCGCGGACGAGCGTCGCGAATAGCTCGCTCATCCTCGGCGCGACGCCGGTCGTCGTCGCCCTGCTCAATGTGGTAAGTCGTCGGGACGTACCGTCAGGCTGGCACTGGCTCGGAATCGGCCTGTCCCTGCTCGGGGTCTACCTGGTGGTCGGGCAGGGCGCGCGGGTGGGGACGACGTCGCTGACGGGCGATCTACTCATGATGGGGGCCGCATGCTGCTGGGCCGCCTACACGGTCGGAGCGCGGTCGATGCTCGATCGACACTCGGCCTTGGTCGTCACCGCCTGGACGATGGCGGTGGGCACGACGCTGTTCGTGCCGCTGGGGTTGCCGGGGTTGGTCGCGCTGGAGTGGCGCGTGGTCAGCATGGGTGCCTGGTTCGGGCTCGTCTACTCGGCGGTCTTCGCCCTGTGTGTCGCCTACGTCATCTGGTACACGGCAGTCCAGCGCATCGGCAGTGGCCGCACATCGGTCTACGCCAACATGGTGCCGGTGGCCGCGATGGCGGTGGCGGTCGTGTGGCTGCGGGAGCCGGTGGGTTCGGTCCAGCTCGGCGGCGCCGCCAGCATCTTGGCCGGGGTGGCGCTCACGAAATTAGCAGCCCGCGGCGAACGTCCGGCGTCGGCGTGAGGGTCGATCCGAATCGTCCGGGCACATCGCCATCCTCGGCGCGACGCGGGACGTTCACCACGGGCTGTTAGGGTAAAGTGGATACTGCGAAACCTGATGGAACAGTCGTGCTGAAGCGAATTCTCGACGATCGTCAAGAGACCCTGCTCAAGGAGGAGCGCGGCTGTCTGGGGGACCTCCGCGTCGCGCTGGCGCGGTTCGACGCCTCGTCCGAGCATCAGGTGACGCTCGAGCGATCGATCCAGCAACTGGACGAGTTCTTCTTGCTCGTGGTCATCGGCGAGTTCAACTCGGGCAAGAGCGCGTTCATCAACGCGCTGCTCGGCCAGGCCATCCTTCGTGAGGGCGTCACTCCGACGACTGTCCGGGTGACCGTGCTTCGCTACGGTGAGGCAGATGGGCATCAGGTGGTCGAGGAGCAGCTGGAAGTTCTCACCGCGCCGATCGACATGCTTCTGGACATCCACATCGTGGACACGCCCGGTACGAACGCGATCAACCGGGAGCACGAGCGCATCACCGCGGACTTCGTGCCTCGATCGGATCTCGTCCTCTTCATCACGTCGGTCGATCGGCCGTTCACCGAGAGCGAGCGAGCCTTTCTCGAGCGCACTCGTGACTGGGGCAAGAAGATCGTCGTCGTGCTCAACAAGACGGACATCCTCGACGCTGGACAGGACGTGGTGGAGGTGCAGCGGTTCGTGACCGAGAGCGCCCAGCATCTGCTCGGATTGACGCCGGAGATTTTCCCGGTCAGCGCGCGTCTCGCCCTGCGGGCCAAGCAGGGCAATCGGGACGTCTGGGCCGCCAGCGGCTTCGAGCAACTCGAACGGTACGTCCAGGACACGCTGGACGAGGGCGGCCGGATTCGCCTCAAGCTACTGAATCCTCTGGGCGTGGGTCTGCATCTCTGCGAGCTCTATCTGGCCGCCGCTCGCGACCAGCTCGCTGTTCTCAAGAAGGACTTCGGCATGCTCGAGGACGTCGAGCGGCAGCTGGCGCTATACGAGGAAGACATGGAACGCGAGTTCCGGCTTCGACTCGCCGACCTGGGCAAGATTCTCGTGGAGATGGAGGGTCGCGGCCACCACTACTTCGACGACCTGATGCGCCTCAGTCGGGTCGTGGATCTGCTGAACACCACGCGGATCCAGCGGGGATTCGAGCAGCACGTCGTCGCGGATGTGCCGCAGCAGATCGAGCGACGCGTCAGCCAGTTCATCGACTGGTTGGTCGAGAGCGATTTTCGCCAATGGCAGGCCGTTCGCAGCCATCTCGCCAACCGCCAGCAGGAGTATCGCGATCGGATCGTCGGACACGACGACGGCAGCGGGTTTCACTACGACCGCGAGCACCTGATTGACACGGTGGGACGCGACGTCCAGCGTGTCGTCGAAACCTACGATCGAACACGCGAAGCCCAGCTGATTGCCGACGGTGCGCGCGGCGCGGTGGCGGCGGCGGCGGCAGTCGAGGCCGGAGCGATCGGACTCGGGGCGTTGGTGGCGATTCTGACGACCTCGTTGGCGATCGATGTGTCTGGCCTCCTCGTGGCCAGCACGCTGGCGGTGCTTGGGTTGTTCATCATGCCGGCACGGCGTCGACGCGCGAAGCGGGACATGGCGGAGAAGGTCGCTCGTATGCGCGAGCAACTCGAAGGAGTGCTGCGGAGCCAGTTCGAAACCGAGCTGTCACGCAGCGTAGCCCGCATCCGTGAGGGTATCGCCCCGTACGGCCGATTCGTGCGCGCCGAGCGAGCGAAGCTCGATGCCTCGCAACTCGATTTCGAGCTCCTCCACCTCGAACTCGAGCGGCTCAAGGCCAGAGTCGATCAGTTGTAGTCGCGCGACCGCGTCTTGACGCATCAATGCTGCGTCGGTCGGTCTCGATCAGCCCCCAGCTGGCGAAGGTCCTTCAGGATACAGTTGACGATTTCCCATGTGCGCCCGACGAGGTGGGCGATGAACCGCAGGCGGATCACGCGGCCCTCGGCGTCCGAGATGCCGTGCTGCGTCGCCGGTCAGTAACGTGCAACGTCGTGGATGGCGCGCAGGACGTCGGCGGCCTGAGGGAGTGTGGCTTCTTCGAGAATCGGGTGGTACCCGACCGGACAATCGAGCGCGGCGACGCGCTTGATCGGAGCGTCCAGCTCGCCGAAGAGCTCGTCGGCGATTCGCGCGGCCAATTCCGCGCCGAAACCGCAGGTCAACTGGTCTTCGTGGGCCACGACGATCCGGTTCGTTCGGGTCACGGCGTTGGCCACGCCGTCCCAATCGTACGGCGCGATCGTCCGCAGATCGAGCACCCCGACGTCGATCCCAGACTTTTCCGCCTGCTGGGCCGCCAGAAGGGATCGCTGGACCAGTGCCCCCCAGCTGATGATCACGACATCCTTGCCTTCGCGCCGACGGATCGACCTGCCGAACGGCAGCATGTGATCGGCGCCCGGGTAGACGCTCTTGTTATAGGTCTGGCGGTAGAGGTGCTTGTGTTCGAGGAACAGCACGGGATCGTCGCATCGAATGGCGGTTCGCAACAGCCCGCAGGCATCGGCGGCGTTAGAGGGATACACGACACGGAGCCCGGGGCAGTGCGCGAAGATACTCTCGCCAGACTGACTGTGATAGATCGCACCTCCGCGCAAATACCCGCCGATCGGCACGCGGATGACGATTGGACAGGAGTACGCATCATTCGAGCGGTAGCGGAGCATTGACACTTCACTGCGCAGCTGCATCATTGCTGGCCAGATGTAGTCGAAGAACTGGATTTCAACGACCGGTTTCAGGCCGCGGATGGCCATGCCCAGCGCACGCCCCACGATGTTGGCTTCCGCCAGCGGTGAGTTGAAGACCCGGTCGGACCCGAATGCCCGCTGCAGTCCGTGGGTGACCTTGAAGACGCCGCCCTTGCCGGCGATTTCCGCCAGCGCCTCGGGATGGCTGCTGTCCGCCACGTCTTGCCCGAACACGATGATGCGCGAGTTGCGCGTCATCTCGTCCTTCAGGGTCTGGTTGATGGCGGCCACCAGCGTCACCGGCGCGCCGCTGGGCGCGGGTGGTGCGTCAAAGGCCGGCGAGCACGGATCGACGTCAGGGGAGTAGACATAGCGCGTCACGGTGTCGGGTGACGGCGCCGTGGCGCGGCGCGCCATACGGGCAGCGTCGGCGACTTCTGCGTCGACTTCGGTGTCCAGCGCCGTCAACTCATGCTCCGTTGCGACACCATCAGCTAGGCAGAGCGCTCGCAATCGAGTGAGGGGATCCTGGCGCGCTTCTGCCTCGCGCTCGGCACTTGTCTTGTAGAGCCGTTCGTCGTCTGACAGCGAGTGCGAGTACAGACGCACCGTGCGCGCGTGAACGAGCGCCGCACCGCGCCGCTGCCGTACGTAGCCGGCTGCCTCCTGCACAGCCTTCCAGCTCGCAAGGAAGTCCGTGCCGTCTGTTCTGACGATGTGCAGGCCCGGGAACGATGCGACCACGTGAGAAATGCTGCCGCCGGGGGTCTGGACGTCCACCGGCACCGAGATCGCGTAGCCGTTGTCCTGGACCAGAAACACGACTGGGAGAGACAGCGTGCAGGCTGTGCTGAGCGACTCCCAGAACTCTCCTTCACTCGTGGTGCCGTCGCCCAGCGAGATCAGTACGACCTCGTCCGCATGTGCCGTCGGTTCTTTTTTGTCGGCAGCGGCAATCGCGCGATCGAGCACGCCGCCTTCCGCGCACCCGATGCCGGCCAGGCACTGTGTGCCAGTCGCGCTCGACGACGACACGATGTGCAACTTTCGGTCGCTCCAGTGGGACGGCATCTGCCGTCCACCGGACGATGGGTCGTCGGCCGAGCCGACGCTTCCGAGCAGCATGTCGGACGCCGAGATCCCGAGGGTCAAGCACAGTGCCCGGTCCCGGTAGTAGGGGAAGACCCAGTCGTATCCGCTACGCAGCGACATGCCGGCCGCGATCTGGATCGCTTCGTGGCCCGCCCCGCTGATCTGGAAATACGCGAGACTCTGGTTCTTGAACTGGATCTCCTTGTCGTCCAGACGCCGCGAGAGACGCATCGTGCGGTACACTCGCAGCAGCTGCGCTCGTGAGAGTCCGGCGTCCTCGTGTCGTAGGGAGGTTGCGGTGGGACGGGCTGAGCGATTCGAAGCCGAACTTTTGGGGCTCATCGACTCGTTGACTTGCGCGGTCAATCGTCGAACTGACCGGCGACATTATAGCACCGGACACCGCCGATCAAATGTGCCGATCAAGTCACGTAAGTGACTTAATATACTGAAGTTACACAGGAGGTGCGCTGGTGTCCAGGGCCCGTGTTCACCGCTGGGACGAGATTGCTCCAGAGAAAGTCACCGAGATGGTGTCACGCAAGATCGTGGCCGGTGCGCGCGCACTCATGGCGCAGGTGTACCTCAAGAAAGGGGCGCTCGTGCCAATGCACGTGCACGAGAGCGAGCAGCTGACCTACGTGCTGCAAGGGCGACTTCGCATTGTTGCCGCCGGGCAGGAGTCGATCGTCCGCGAGGGCGACATCATCCTCATTCCGTCAGGTGTCGCCCATCAGGCCGAGGCGCTGGACGACACGCTGGAGCTCGACGTGTTCAGTCCGGTCCGGCACGACTGGCTCACGGAAATCGGTATGTCCGGCGACGATGACGCTTAGTACTGGTGTTCGTAATTACGGTGACGCATCGAGGGTGGCGAGGCGCCCGGCTGGCAAGGCGCGACGACCGAGCATATCGGGCAATACTTGAGGGAGGAGCAACGCCGTCAGCTGGGATGCATCGCCAGCCGAATGCCACCGTAATTGCGAACACCAGTACTTAGTGAATCCGGCTGTCCCAGTCCTTTCGACGTCCGCCGGAATGCACGTTGAAACGACGGCGGAGCCGATTCATCCGCCATTTGACGTATTGGTACTTGAGCTCGCCGATGAGACCGCCGGTCCCACCCTTCAAGTACAGATACCCGGCGACCAGCCCGCCGAGGTGGGCCGAGTGTGAGACCCCGCCACCCGCGCCGCTCACCGACGACATGAACACGAAGGCGCCGATGATCATGACGAAGTACTTCGCCGGAACCGGAAACAGAAGGTACATGTAAATAGGGCGGTCCGGGTAGTGCAACGCGAACGCGAGCAGCACGCCGTAGATCGCGCCGGACGCACCGATCGTGGGAATCGCGTACATTCGATCGGCGCCGGACATCGGGAGGAGCGCCATGATCAGCACGGTCGCCGCAGCGCCCAGCCCCGTGACGAAGTAGTACTTCAGGAACGCTTCGGTGCCCCACAGGCGTTCGAGCTCCACGCCGAACATCCACAGCGCGAGCATGTTGAACAGAATGTGGGAAAAGCCGCCATGAAGAAAGAGGTAGGTGAGCGGCTGCCAGATCCAGAGCCGCTCGAAGACGGAGGCTGGCGTCAGCCCGAAGAAGATGACCAGGCTAGGGGCCAGCCATTGCATGACGAACGCGCCGACGTTGGCCCAGATGATCATCTTGATGGCGGGAGAGATTCCGCCTGGGCCGAACGAACCCCGGCTGGGCGCGTAGCGATATCGATACATGTGTAAAGGACACGGGACGTGGCACTCGGATGCCCGTCCCGGCTACGAGCCATCGTACCATAGCTGCCGGCCTACCGGCGGGAAGGCAGGAGTCTCGCGAGGATGCGCTGCCGGGCCTCATCGAACTCTTCGATGCGCAACACCCGGGCCGTGCCGGCGAGCACCACGAGACCCACGGCGATGGCGCTGCCCAGACGGATCGTTTGTCCGAGCACCTCGGGCGTTGGCCACACGGACGCCCACCACCGCTCCGCGGCGGCGGCCGCCAGCCCCATGCAGGCGGCGGCCACAGTGATCTTGGCCAACGCCGTCACCAGGCGTCGGTCCTCCAGTCCCCCGAGGCGGCGCCGGAGGACGTGCAACAGCGTCACCGCGTTGACGACGGCGGCGATCGCCGTGCCCAGGGCCAGACCCCGGTAGCCGAGGAACCTGACTAGCAGGAGGTTGAGTGCCACGTTCAGCGCCACCGATCCCACGCTGATCAGCGCTGGCGTCCGGCTGTCTCCGAGCGCGTAGAAGCTCGGGACCACGATCTTGACGGCCGAATAGCCGAGGAGTCCGGGCGCGTAACAGGCGAGCGCTGCGGCAGTCGCGGCGGTGTCGGCCGCCGTGAAGCTCCCTCGTTCGAAAATCAAAGCGACGATTGGAGTCGCGAGCGCGACGAGGCCGATCGTGGCCGGCACGTTCAGCATCAGCGTCAGCCGCAGAGCGCTCGAAATGGTCTGGCGCATCGCGTCCGGAGCCCCACGCGCGGCCTGCTGTGACAGCGCCGGGAGGGCGGCCGTGGCGATCGAGACGCCGAATAGCCCGATCGGAAGGTACATGAGCCGGAACGCGTATGAGAGCCAGGACACGGCGCCGGTGCCCTCGCCCGTCGCGAGCACGGTGTTCACCAGCAGATTGATCTGCACCGCCGCGAGTCCGAGCGTGCCCGGCCCCATCAGCCTGAGAATTTCGCGAAGGCCGGGATCGCGTAGGTTGAGCATCGGACGGTACCGGTACCCCGCCCGGTGCAGCGCCGGCCACTGCATGATCACTTGTCCGAATCCTCCGGCGATGGCGCCGATGGCCATTCCCGCGATCGGCGGCAGCCCGAGTCGAGGCATGAGCGGGACGAGCGCAAACCCGCTGGCGATCATCGCGAGATTGAACATCGCCGGCGAGAGCGCCGGTGTGAAGAAGTGCTGCAGCGAGTTCAGCATGCCCATGAACGCCGCCGCGATGGCCACGAGGCTGAGGAAGGGGAGCATGATCCGCGTGAGCGTCGTGGTGAGCTCGAGCTTGCCGGGCACCTCGGCGTAGTCCCCCGCGAACAGGCTCACGAGCGGGGCGGCAAAGACAATGCCGGCGACGACCAGCAAGCCGGTCGTGACGATCAGCACGTTGATCAGCTGGTTGCCCAGCTTCCAGGCCTCGTCCCGGCCCCGAGCCGCCAGTCGCCGGGTGAACGTCGGGACAAAGGCGGCGCTCATCGCCCCTTCGGCGAAGAGATCGCGCATCAGGTTTGGGATGCGGAACCCTATGGTGAACGCATCCATCGCGTTTCCGGCGCCGAACAGGTAGGCCAACACCTGATCGCGAACCAGCCCAAGCAGGCGACTCGTCATCGTCGCGGCGCCGATGATGCTGGCGGAACGTACGAGTTGGCGGGACCGAGTCGCATGCGGAGGACGTGCGGACGGGGGGGGATCGACGTCCGAAGAGGGCGCAGCGGTCATCGGCTGCGTGTCAGCCTAACATACGACTTCTCCGGTTGGCGTCGTGTGTGAGGGCCGACCGGTGTGCGTACACAAATCGGATCTGCCGGGTTTATAGATGCCAGTGACCCGGCTACGAGAGGCCATGGCTGCACACGTTGCGACGTTCGGCGAGCTCATTGACGCGCACCAGGCGGAGATTCTGCGATACTTCGTGCGGTTGACTGGAAATTGCGACACCGCCGACGACCTGTTTCAGGAGACGTTCCTCAGAGCGTTCCGGGCGTTCGATCGCCTGCGTCGCCACTCGAATCCGCGCGCGTGGGTGTATCGAATCGCCACCAACACCTATCTGAATTATCGCCGCGGCGTGCGGCGGAGAGGAGAAACAGCGCTCCACAATGACGTGGCAGCCTGGGGCCTCCCGGCGCCAAGCGAGCCCACGCTAGCCCGGCTGGCGCTGACGCGTGCGATGCGGAAGCTGTCGCGCCGTCAACGAGCAGCATTCTTTCAGCGACACCTCGAGGGACGGTCATATGCCGAGATCGGCCATGCGCTCGGATGTTCGGCGACGACGGCCCGGGCGCACGTCTATCAGGCTGCCACACGTATTCGGCGAGAGCTTGGGACGAGGAGAACACGATGAGGACCTGCTCGAAGTTTCAGAGGGCGATCGAATCGGCGCTGGTCGGCGATGCGAGCCCAGCGGCGTTGGCGCGGGCGGTACGTCACGCGAAGGCATGCGGCACCTGCGAACTGATCTGGCCGGAGGTGCGGGCGACGCTCGAGCTGTTCAAATCCGTGTCGGTGGAAGCGTCACGTGTCAGCCGGGAGAGCCTCGGGACGTCTCGAGTGCGGCTGCGGGCGGCGTTCGCCCGCGCCGGGTGTCCGCCGGTCGCGTTCAGTTCGGTGCGGTCGCCAGTGGGACTGGTGTATTTCGGGATGTCGGACCGCGGGCTCTGCGACGTCACGTTCGGCCTCCGTCGTGACGCCGACTATCGTCGGCGTCTGGGCCGTCGCGTGCCGGAGATCTGGCGAGATGATGCCGCGTTACGGGAGGTCAGGGCCGAATTCTTGGCTTACTTCGACGGTCGGACCCGGAAGTTCTCGATTCCGGCCGACCTTTGTGGCGTGACGCCTTTCGTCGGAGCGGTGCTGCGGTTGGCGAAACGACTTCCGTTCGGACGAGTAACCAGCTACGGCTCCTTGGCCAGGAGACTCGGCCGACCGCGTGCGTCGCGCGCGGTCGGCAGTGCGCTCGGCCGGAATCCTGTCCCGATCGTGATTCCGTGTCATCGGGTGGTTCGTGCGACGGGCATGCTGGGAGGCTATGTTGGCGGCGCACGGGCGAAACGCGCGCTGCTGAGACTCGAGGGGGCTATCGCGTGAGTTGACGCTGCTCGCTACGCGGCCCGCGCGAATACTGGGGCTGCTAATCAGCGCTGATCAACCGCTGTTTCACCAGCCGACTGACGGCCGCGCCATCGACCGCCTGGTCGCTCAGCTCAGCCATGACTCGCTTCATGACCCGTCCTATGTCTTTCGGTGAGCTGGCACCGAGCCCGGTGATTGCCGTGTTGATAGCGCAGACCACGTCGGCCTCGTCCATCGGCGGCGGCAGAAAGGTCTCGAGCACCGCCATCTCGGCGCGCTCATGCTCCACTAGTTCCATTCGCCCGGCGCGTGAGAATTGCTCGATTGAATCCCGCCGCTGCTTGACGAGAGATGCCGCCACGCGTTGCGCCTCGATGTCGTCGAGCGCGCGTCCGAGCTCCACGCGTCGGTTCACGAGTGCAGTCTTGAGCATGCGCAAAGGAGCGAGCGTCACCCGGTCACGGGCGCGCATCGCGGTGGTCATCGCGCCGTCCACGCGAGCTAGCAGATCCATCAGGCGGACCCTGTCGACACGGGCCGTCGTCGAACCGTGCGATTACTGGCGCACTCCAGGAGGAGTGGCCTGCGGTAGCGGAATGACGATCCCCGGGCGCGGCGCCGTCTGGGGAGGTGGATTCCCCACCGTCGGCGGCTAGAGGAACGGATTGCCTGGCAATATTCGCGGCTGCGTTGGATCGAAGGCCGGTGCCTGCGGGAACACGGGAGGTGCCGTCGGCACGCCGGCCGGCGTCCCCATGGCGGGTGACGCGCCGCCTGGCGCAGTTGGTTGGCGGTTCACGGCCCGCGGACTCACGGGTGAGACGGCAGCAGGGGCGGAAGCCGACTGCGACACCAGAATCAAGATTCGATCGAATCTGGACACGCCCGGCGTCCCGGCTGGCCGGGGTGCTGCGACGTACCCGGTGGCCGACCGAAGAAGGGTTTTGAGCACTCGATTTCCAGAAACGTCTTCCAGGGTTATCGTGATCGGCGTATCGTCGAGCGCATCGGCGTCCACGATGGTCGTGCTTCCGAGGCGCGCCCACTCGGCGAGCACTTGCTCGACCGAGACGTCCCTGGCGACGAGCGACACCCGCCCATCCTCGAGTCGCAGCGTGAGCTGTTCGGCGGTCGCGGTGGCGGTGGCGACGAGCAGCCCGAGCATTGCGAGGCCGATCATGTGCCGCGAAGTGTGGCGGGTCATGCCAAACTCGTTTCAGTATACGCCAGTGTCCTGTCCCAGAGACTGGGGCTGCTAGCTGCCAACAACCACGTCGGTCGATTCACGTCGCCGGAAATGGTCGATCACACGGGTGAGAATCTCATCCAGCTGGACGCGCGGCTCGTATCCGATGAGCTCGCGCATCTTCGTAATGTCCGGCACGCGCCGCGGCATATCCTCGAATCCTGCCTCGTAGGCCTCTTCGTACGGGATGCCACGATAGGCGACGAGCTGTTCGTCATCTGCTTGATTCGCTCCGCCAGGTACCCGATGGAAATTTCCTCTCCGTTCCCGATGTTGAAGACCTGGCCGATCGCCTTCGGCTCGCCGACGAGCCGCACGAGCCCGCCCACGACATCGCCCACATAGGTGAAGCTGCGTGACTGGGAGCCATCGCCGAACACGGTGATCGGCTGACCGGCCAGCGCCTGCTGCACGAAAGTCGGAATGACCATACCGTACCGGCCGGTTTGCCGTGGGCCGACGGTGTTGAACAACCGCACCACGATGACCGGTAGTTTCTTTTCCTTCCAGTACGCCAGCGCCAAGAACTCGTCGATTGCCTTGCTGCAGGCGTACGCCCAGCGGTGCTTCCAGGTCGCGCCCAGCCTGAGGTCGGCGTCTTCCCGGAACGGGACTTCTGTGGATTTGCCGTAGACTTCCGACGTCGATGCGATGACAACGAGCTTCTTCTTGTCGGCGTGGGTCAGGACGAGCTCGGTGCCGTGCACGTTGGTTTCGATCGTGTGAACCGGAGCTTCGACGATCAACTTCACGCCAACGGCCGCGGCCAGATGAAACACCACGTCGCACCGGTCGATGTGTTCCGCCAGCACCGGCTCGTTCATCACCGTATCGATCATGTAGTGAAAGCCTGGCCTATCCTTGAGGTGATCGATGTTCTCGATCGTGCCCGTGGAGAGGTCGTCCACCGCGTGCACATCGTGGCCCGCGTCCAGGAGCGCTTCCGAGAGATGGGAGCCGATGAAGCCGGCGCCGCCCGTAATCAGTACGCGCACCGCCGGATACTATCACGTCGCGAATCGAAAATTGATTACGTTGCCGTCCTGCACGACGTAGTCCTTCCCTTCGAGTCGCACGAGTCCGTGGTCACGGCAGGCAGGCAACGAGCCGTGGGCCACGAGATCGGTGTAGGCGACGACCTCCGCTCGAATGAATCCCCTGGAAATGTCCGAGTGAATTTCCCCGGCTGCTTCTCGCGCGGAGGTTCCGCGCGGCAGCGTCCAGGCCCGACACTCGTCGTCACCCACGGTGAAGAACGAAACGCAGCCGAGCAAATCATAGCTCGCCCTGACGACTCGGTTCAGCCCGGACTCCGTGAGACCCAGATCGTCGGAGAAGGCGCTGGCCGCATCCGGGTCGAGCTGGCTGATCTCGAGCTCGATCTTGGCGCAAACCGAGACCGCCTGCGCGCCGGATTCCTCGAGGAAGGGGGCCAGGGACGACGCGGATGCCTGCAACCTGTCGGGAAGGTCGGCTTCGTCGAGGTTGTTGACGAGCAGTAGCGGTTTTGCGGACAGGAACTGAAAACCCCGGAGACGTTTGGCGGCGTGCGGATCGAGCGACAGGCGCCGCAGCGGCGTCCCGGCCTCGAGCGCCACCCGACACTGTTCCAACACGGCGTGTTCGGCGGTGAGATCGTCGTTCTTGATTTTCTTGAGGTCCTGCGCCAGTCGGTCTAGTCGCCGCTCGGCGACGCCGAGATCGGCCAAGATCAGCTCATCCTCCATTGTTCTCGCGTCACGGAGCGGTTCGACGCTTCCAGAGACGTGCGCCACCCGTTCGTCTCGAAATGTGCGCACGACGTGAAGAAGGGCATCAGCGTTCCTGAAAGCCGCGACGTCCAGCAGGGACCGCGTGGCCGCGTGGCCGACCATTTCCGCGAGCTCGACTGTCGCGGGGACCCGTCGCCGGGGACGGTACAGCTCGACGAGTCGATCCAGGCGAGGATCCGCCACCCTGGCGACGCCGACATGCGCTGCCTGCCGTCTGGCTCCGTCTCGAGCTTCCGCCACGCTGGTCATGAGGCGGAAGAGCGTGGTCTTGCCGACCGAGGGGAAGCCAATCAGGGCCGCACGAAGCATCGCGGATCGACTCGCGGAGTGGGATGAGCCGGCCTGGGTGAGAGGGGACTCAGGGCGAAACAGAGACGCTCTAGTGTCGAGATGGTAGCACGTCACGACCGCGTCGCTTGCCCTAGGAGCCCGTGGTGAAAGTCCTGCTGCATTCGACCGCCGAGGTCGCCCGCCCCGCGGCGTTGCTCGTCGGTCAAATACTCCCGGTATTTTCCCTCCTCGCGCCTTGCGAGGCGGCCGTCTCGACGGTCTCTGTGCGACTCAGGACTTTCACCACGGGCTCCTAGCCCGCGACAGGCGAATATTTAGCGTAAGCTGTTAACCCTTCGGATTTTTAGTTGTTGACAACATACGAGCGCCTTCTTACGATTGCGGTGGATTTATATGGAATTATATGGAGTTTTCTGGTGCTAAGAGGTAATTTTTCGGCGAAGATCGATGACAAAGGTAGACTCAAAATTCCGTCTGCCTTCAGGACGCCGATCGAGCAGCGGCACGGTGTGGAGCTGTTCGTGACCAGCCTCTCCGGCGAGTTCGTTCGCATCTACCCGATGTCGGTCTGGGAGTCCATCGAGGCCAGGCTCGCCCAGGTGCCTTCGTCCCATCCCGCCCGCATCCGGTTTTTCGACCGCGTCAACTATTTCGGACAGCCGGCCGAGTTCGACAAGCAGGGTCGTGTATCCATTCACGGACGGTTGCGCGAGTCGGCGTCGATGGCCGGAGAGGTCGATGTGTTTGGACACTACGACTACCTCGAGGTCTGGAACCACGATCGCTTCGTGGCCAAGCTGCAGCGCGAGCCCTACTCGGATGATGACGCGCGCGCGCTGGCGGAATTCGGAATCTGATGCCGAATCCTGGGCACGTGTCGGTCCTGACCGCGTCGGCGGTGACCTTCCTAGCGCCCGAGCGGGGTGGATTCTTCCTCGACTGTACGGTGGGCGGGGGCGGCCATTCGCGTGCGCTGCTCGAGGGGGGCGCGACGCGAGTACTCGGATTGGACCGCGATACCGAGGCGTTGACGATGGCGGCGGAGACGCTTGAGCCGTGGCGCGAACGGGTTGAGCTCGTCCACGCGGATTTCCGGCAGCTCGATGCGATACTGGACGAGCGCGGCGTGACGACCGTCGACGGCGCCATCGCCGACATCGGGCTGTCGTCCATGCAGCTCGACGGCGAGGGGCGGGGGTTCAGTTTTCACCGAGATGAGCCGCTGGACATGCGGATGGACTGGTCCAGCGGCGCGACGGCAGCTGAGCTGATTCGTGACGCGTCAGAGCAGGAGTTGGCCGACCGGATCTTTCAGTACGGCGAGGAACGGCACTCCCGCCGCATCGCACGCGCCATCGTCGAGACTCGGCGGGAGGATCCGCTGCGCACGACCGGCCAACTCGCGGCTACGGTCCGGCGGGCGATTCCGGGACGCGGCTGGCGGCGGATTGACCCGGCGACGCGGACGTTTCAGGCGATTCGCATCTGGGTGAACCGTGAGCTCGAGGATCTCGGTCCGGCGATCGAAGCCATCTGCGGTCGGCTGGCGAACGGCGCCAGGGTCGTGGTCGTCACGTTCCACTCGCTCGAAGATCGAATCGTCAAGCACACGCTGCGGGCCCTCGAGCGAGGCCAGGACGCGTTCATGCGGGTGCTGACGAAGCGCCCGCTGATCGCGGATGCCGACGAGCGGGCCCGGAACCCTCGCGCGCGGAGCGCCAAGCTCCGCGCGGCGGAGCGCATCGCATGAGCCCACGCCAGGTTGACCACGCGGTCAAGAAGGACGTTCGGAACCGATCGATCGTCCGCGAAGTCGACGAGACTCGGCAACGTGAACTCTGGCAATTCTTGACCGTGGGCGGGCTCCTTGTGGCCGTGCTGTTGTTTTCTGCGTGGCAGCACTTCGAGTTACTGCGCCACGGGTATCGGGTCGAGCAGATGGAGCACGACCGGGCCGAAGAAGAGGAAATCCACCGGCATCTCCGGCTCGAGATCGAAACACTGCGATCGCCGAAGCGAATCGAGCAGATCGCCACGGAAAAACTGAACCTGGTGGCGCCAACCCAGGAGGACGCTGTGGTCATCGAGCGCGTCACGCCGGCGCGCCCAGCCGGTCGCGCCGTTGTGGCGACGCGCTAGCCCGGGAGAGAGCAATGGCCGATCGGGCAGGACGCAAGAGTGGACACGGCCGCCCCGCGGGCGGACGGGGTGGTCTGTTCGCCCACTTCGAGGCCGCCGAAGGCGTGGCCGCGGAATCACCGGCGCTCGAGTGGCGCCGGACGATGCGCAGCCGGATCTTCGTCGTGGCGGCCGGCATGGCCCTCTGGACCATCGGCATCGAAGCTCGGCTCTTCGTGCTGCAGGTGTGGCAGTTCGACGCCATGGTGGCGCGCGCCGAGCGGCAGCAGCTTCGCACGATTGAGATCCCGGCCAAGCGAGGCGAGATTCTGGACCGGCATGGCAAGGTCCTGGCGTTGAGCGTCGACGTTGACTCCATCTATGCCGTTCCAGCCGACATCGAGGAACCCGAGCGGGTGGCGCGCCTGCTCTGCGACACGCTCAAGGACTGCGAGGCGGCGCTGTACGCGCGCTTAGTCGATCGGCTGTCGAGCGATCGGGCGTTCGCCTACGTCAGCCGGCACGTGTCGCCTCGTGAGGCCGCCCTAGTCGCGGCACTTGACCTGGACGGGGTCGGCTTCCTGAAGGAGAACCGCCGTTTTTACCCCAACCGCGAGCTCGCCGCACATCTGCTCGGATACGTCGGCATCGACAACCAGGGACTCCACGGCATCGAGTTTGCTTACGACAGTCAGATCCGGGGACGTCCAGGCAAGATCCTCATTCAGACCGACGCCCGGCGCCGAGCATTCAGCCGGATCGACCGGCCTCCGACCGTCGGAGCGACGCTCGAGCTGACGATCGACGAGTACCTCCAGCACATCGCCGAACGTGAGCTGCGCGCCGCCGTCGACCTGCATGACGCCGACGGCGGTACGGTCATCATCATGGACCCGCACACGGGCGAGGTGCTTGCGTTGGCCAACGAGCCGACGTTCAATCCAAACATCTTTGCGTCCTCGCCCGCGGAGGATCGTCGGAACCGCGCGATTCAGGACATCTACGAGCCCGGGTCAACCTTCAAGATCGTCACAGCCTCGGCCGCGCTCCAGGAGCAGGTCGTGCATCCCGACGAGCTCATCGATGTCTCGGCAGGGATGATCCGGTTCGGCTCTCGGCAAATCGACGACGAGTACCGATACGGTACGCTCTCGTTTACCGACGTGATCGTCAAGTCGAGCAACGTCGGCGCGATCAAGGTGGCGCTGCGCGTCGGACCCGAGCGATTGGGCCGTTATGTGGAGCAGCTCGGGTTCGGGCAGACGCTGTCGCGAGACTTCCGCGGCGAGAGCGCGGGCATCGTCTGGAATCCCGCCCGCCTCGACGACAGCGCCCTGGCTTCCGTCGCCATTGGGTATCAGGTGGGTGTGACGCCGCTCCAGATGGTGGCTGCGGCCAGCGCCATCGCGAACGGCGGAGCACTGATGGAGCCCCGCATCGTGCGGGCGATCCGGCAAGGCGGCCGGCGCACCGTCGTCTCGCCGCGCACCATTCGCCGGGCGATCACTGCCGAAACGGCCGCGACGGTCACAACGATCATGGAGGGCGTCGTCACGCGAGGCACTGCTCGCCGCGGCAACCTTTCCAGCTACACGGTGGCCGGCAAGACGGGGACGTCTGCGAAGATCGTGGATGGTCGCTACTCGAACAGCGAGTACATCGCCTCGTTTGTCGGGTTCGTGCCGTCACGCGAACCGGTCTTCACGGTGCTCGTCGTGATCGACGCCCCACACGGGGCCGAGTCCTACGGCGGGGCCGTGGCGGCTCCGATGTTCAAACGGGTCGCGGAGGCGGCCCTGCGGCACCGTGGCGTGCCGCCGTCGATCCGGTCGACCTCACCCGTCGTGGCCCGCCGGCTGAGCGATCCGCTGCCCGCGTCGGGTGCGGTGATGGCGCGCCCGGTGTCAGCCGCGGTGGCGACCGCCGAGCCAGGCCCGTCCGTCATGCCGGATCTGAGCGGACTGAGCGCACGACCGGCACTCCGCATCCTGACACGGCTCGGCGTGTCGGCGACGATGCGGGGCGATGGCTTCGTGGTGGCCCAAGCGCCGGCGCCCGGTGCGTCCATCGAGCGGGGGACCTCCAGCAGGCTTCGCTTGATGCGAATCGTGTCGTCGGTCGATTCTAGCAGGTCCATCCCATGACCCTCTGGGAGCTGATCCTCAGACTCGAGACGTCGTTGGGTGCGGGAGTGACCGGGCTGAGGCCGGACGAATCGGCGGGGAGCGCGGCCGTGAGCGGCGTCGTGCACGATTCCGCCCAGGTCGCTCCCGGTGCCGTGTTCGTCGGTCTTCGGGGCGAGCGCTTCGACGGGACGTCGTTTGCGGGTGATGCCACGCGAGCAGGTGCCGTCTGCATCGTCTCGAACAGCGACGCGGATCCCAGTGTCGGGATCCCCTGGGTGCGGGTTCCGGACGCGAGGCGTGCGCTCGGCGTTCTGGCAGCCGAGTTCTACTCGCATCCGAGTCACGAGATGGCCGTGGTCGGGATCACCGGAACGAACGGCAAGACGACGACGGCCTATCTGGTGCAGGCCATCTTCGAGCGCGCCGGCGTACGCTGCGGCCGGCTGGGCACGATCAGCCACCAGGTGGGCGCGGACGAGCGATCTGCCTCTCTGACGACACCCGAGGCGCCCGACATTCAGCGCTACCTGCGCGAGATGGTCGACCGGGGCGCCGCGGCGTGCGCCATGGAGGTCTCTTCGCACGCGCTCGCGCTTCATCGGGTCACACAGGTCCGGTTCGCGACGGCGGTGTTCACGAACCTGACGCGTGACCACCTCGACTTTCACGGCGATATGAACCGGTACTTCGACGCGAAGCGGCGACTGTTCGAGATGCTGTTGCCCGGGCGGCCATCGATCGTCAACGTCGACGATCCCCGCGGCGCCGCGCTCGTCGAGATCGTCGAGCGCCCGGTGACGTATGCCGTTCGGGCGGATGCAGACGTGACGAGCGGGCCGATCGATGCCTCACTGGGCGGCTTGCAATTCGATGTTCGCACGCCGCGAGGCGCGCTCCGGGTGCGTTCCGCCCTGATCGGTCGGGCGAACGCTTCCAATATCTTGGCAGCGATCGCTGCGGGCATCGCCCTCGACCTGCCGTTCAGTGCCATCGAGGCCGGGGTTGCCGACGTGCAGGCGGTGCCGGGCCGGTTCGAAACGGTTTCCACGTCAAGTGATGACCTGACGGTCGTCGTCGATTTTGCGCACACCGACGACGCCCTGCGAATCCTGCTGGAAGCCGCGCGGCCACTCGCGAAGGGTCGGCTCATCACCGTGTTCGGGTGTGGGGGCGACCGCGACCGCTCGAAGCGCCCACTGATGGGTGCGGTGGCGGCGCGGCTGAGCGACCTCGTGATCGTGACGTCGGACAATCCGCGATCGGAGGATCCCGACGTGATCATTGCCGAGGTGGTGAGCGGCATCGAGCCCCGCGGCGACTGGCTCGACCCCTCAGCGGCTGCTGCCAGGGCGGATGACCGTCGGACGCCGTTTCGAACGTTCGCCGATCGGGCCGAAGCCATTGAGTACGCGGTGCGGGAAGCTCGCGTCGAGGACATGGTGATTCTGGCCGGCAAGGGCCACGAGGCGTTTCAGATCATCGGCCGCGACACGGTGGCGTTCGACGATGCCGAGATGGTCCGTGCCGCGCTGGTGCGGCGGCGCAGCAATTCGCCCGTGTCGTAAAGGAACGGGTGCCGACACAACCTGAGTGGTGGTTGACAGCCAACGACGTCGCGCGCGTGATGGGCGGGGAGTTGAGGGCGGGCCGCCCGGACGATGAGGTCGGGCCGGTGTCGATCGATTCGAGGAGCCTGGAGGCCGGCGACCTGTTTTTCGCGATTCGAGGCGACCGATTCGATGGACACGAGTTCGCAGGTCAGGCGATCGAGGCTGGAGCGAAAGGCGTCGTGGTGAGCGACGCCGCTTCGCTGGGCGGCCTGGCGGGCCGGTCGCAGATTGTCATCGTCGTCCGCGACACGGTGCAAGCCCTGCAGCAACTGGCGCGGCACGTGCGGCACGAGTCGGGCGCGCGGGTGGTGGCCATTACCGGAAGCACAGGGAAGACATCGACGAAGGAGATCGTGTTCGAGTTCTTGTCGTTGAGGTATCAGACCGTTCGGAACCGCGACAACCTGAACAATCACATCGGACTGCCGCTTTCGCTCATGGCTCTCCGCCATCGGCCCCAGCTGGCCGTGATGGAGTTGGGCATGAGCCACCGAGGTGAAATCGCTCAGCTCGTCGCGATTGCCCAGCCCGACGTGTGTGTCTGGACGAACGTCGGCCAGGCGCACGTGGGATTCTTCGAATCGTCGGACGACCTGGCTGATGCGAAGGCAGAAATCATGCAGGGCGCGGACACGCATAGCCTGCTCGTGGCGAATGCCGACGATGGGGCCATTATGCGACGGACGCGATTGTTTCCGGGGCGTGTCGTGACCTTTGGCCTGAAGCAGTCGGCCGATGTCTCGGCGGCGAGCATCGACGATTTGGGCGTGAATGGGACCGCCGCAGTGATCGGCACGCCCGTCGGGCAGGTCGAGATCAACGTGCCGCTGCTCGGACGGGGCCAGCTTGCGAACGTGCTGGCCGCCGTCACCGTCGCGTTGCAGTTCCAGGTGCCGCTCGAGGCGATCGTGAAGCGTGCTGCGGTTCTCCGTTTGCCAGCTCGTCGAGGTGACGTCGTGCGACTGCGCGATGACATCGTCGTGATCGACGACTCCTACAACTCGAGCCCGATGGCTCTCGAAGCGACGCTTGAGGTCGTTCGCGTCGAGCGGCCGAGCGGTCGAAAGATTGCGGTCCTTGGCGAGATGCTCGAACTCGGTTCGCACGCGCGCGACCTGCACCGCCGCTGTGGAGCCGTGGCGGCGGCCTGCGGCCTCGACCTGCTGGTGACCGTCGGCGGCGACGCGGCCCGGGAGATGGCCGACGCCGCCGTTCGCGCGGGACTCGATGCTGGCGCAGTCCGTCACACAGCGACCAGCGAGCAGGCGGCCGAAGACGTGGCGTCGACGGTGCGCGCCGGCGATCTCGTGCTCGTGAAAGGTTCGCGGGGCGTGCGGACGGACATCGTCGTCGCGCGTCTGACGTCGGACCTGGCGTGATGCTGTATTACGTGCTGTATTCGTTCCACACGCAGCTGTCAGTCTTGAACGTGACGCGCTACATCACGTTTCGGACCGTCGCCGCCAGCGTGACGGCGCTCGCCATCAGCCTCGCGCTCGGCCCGTGGATGATTCGCAGGCTCCGGGCCGCGCAGGTCGGCCAGATCATCCGTACCGAGGGCCCGGTGGGGCACCAGCCCAAGGCGGGGACGCCCACCATGGGCGGGTTGCTGATCCTGACGGCGGCGTTGACGCCGACGCTGCTGTGGGCCGATCTGACAAACGCGTACGTCTGGATCGCCGTGCTCTCCACCCTGGCGTTTGGCGCCATCGGCTTCGCCGACGATTACCTCAAGCTGACGAGGCAATCTCATCATGGGCTCCGGCCTCGGTACAAGCTCGTCGCTCAGGTCGGTGTCGCAACTGGAGTCGGCATCGTGCTGCTCGTCTTAGCCGGTGAGAACCTGTACAACACCCGGCTGATTTTTCCGTTCTTCAAAAACGCCATTCCAGATCTCGGCTGGCTGTACGTGCCGTTTACCGTGCTGGTGCTCGTAGGGGCGTCGAACGCCGTCAACTTGACGGACGGCCTCGACGGGTTGGCGATCGGCACGTTCACCGTCGCGGCCGCGGCATTCACGTGTCTTGCCTACGTCACGGGACATCGGGTGCTGGCAGAGTACTTGCTGCTCGTGCGCTTCTCGCCGGCGGCCGAGTTGACGATTTTCTGCGGCTCGTTAGTCGGCGCGAGCCTCGGGTTCCTCTGGTACAACTCGTATCCGGCCGAAGTGTTCATGGGCGACGTCGGGTCGCTGGCGCTGGGTGGGGCGCTCGGTACCGTCGCCGTGCTGATCAAGCAGGAGCTGTTGCTGCCGCTCGTCGGCGGCGTGTTCGTGCTCGAGGCGCTCTCCGTGATCATCCAGGTCACTTCCTTCAGGCTGACCGGGCGCCGCGTGTTTAAGATGGCGCCGCTCCACCACCACTTCGAGCTCGTCGGGTGGAGCGAGCCAAAGATCATCAGCCGCTTTCTGATCGTCTCGGTCGTGTTCGCGCTGTTCAGTTTGACGACGCTGAAACTGCGGTAGAGACGCAGGGTGACTGACCGATGAGCCGGACGGGACAGAGCGGGACGGAGGAGTTCACGGTAGACGGGTTGCACGTCGTGGTCGTGGGCGGTGCCCGCAGCGGCACAGCTGCGGCGGAGCTCCTTGCCGCCAAGGGGGCGACCGTCGTCGTCAGCGACGTCCGGGAGACTCTCGAAGCGGGTCGCCAGTCGATGTCCGATCGGATCCGGTTCGAGCTTGGGGAGCACCGGGCGAAGACCTTTACAGAAGCGGATCTCGTGGTGCTGAGTCCTGGCGTAACGCCGGAACTGGAGGCGGTTCGCGCCGCCCGCGCGGCCGGGGTGCCGGTGATCGGCGAATTGGAGCTGGCCTCGCGGTGGCTGCGCGGTCGCATCGTGGCGGTGACCGGAACGAAAGGCAAGTCCACCACGAGCGTGCTGGCGGGACGCCTCCTCGACACTGCAGGATTTTCGACGCTCGTCGGCGGCAACGTCGGCACGGCATTGAGCGCGCAAGTGGAGCAGTCGACGCCCGACGTGATTCACGTCGTCGAAGCCAGCAGTTTCCAGCTAGAGCTGACCGAACGGTTTCATCCGTGGATCGCCGTCGTGCTGAACTTCTCGTGCGACCACCTGGATCGGCACGGCACCATCGGGCGGTACGCCGCCGCCAAACGGCGCGTTGTGGCCAATCAGAACGAGCGCGACTGGGTCGTGGCCAACGCAGATGATCCGCAGGTGCTGGCGATGATTCGGGACAGCCGGGCCCAGCGTGTCCTGTTCGGGCTGGAGGCGTCGCTGGTTGATGGCGTGACCGTCGCGGACGACGCGATTGTCCGCCGCACGCCGTCGGCGTCCACGCCGATCATGCCGAGGTCGACGGTCCGCTTGCGCGGACGACATCTACTGCAGGACGTGCTGGCTGCCGTGGCGATTGGCCTGATCGTGGGTGCGACTCCGGACGCGATGACCCGAGCCGTCGCCGAGTTCGTGGGATTGGAGCATGCGCTGGAGACAGTCCGGCAGATCGGCGGCGTGCAATTCGTCAACGACTCGAAGGCGACGAACGTCGACGCCGCCCGGTATGCCATCGAGAGTTTCGACTCCGGGCTGGTCGCGATCGTTGGGGGTCGCTTCAAGGGTGGCGACTGGCGCGCGCTGCGACCGGCGCTGGCCGGCCGCGCCACGGCGGTGGTGGCCATCGGCGAGTCGCGGGCGCTCATCCACGAGTCGCTGGGTGACGTCGTCCCGGTGCACGACGCCGGTTCGATGGGCGACGCCGTGCGGATCGGGTTCACGCTGGCGGCTCCCGAAGGCACAGTGTTGCTGGCGCCGGCCTGCGCGAGCTTTGACATGTTTCGCGACTACGCCGAGCGGGGCCGGCGGTTTAAGGAGGAGGTCGATCGGCTGGCCGGGGGCGTGACGGACGTGCACCGTGAGCAGTGAGTAGTCATCAGTCAGATTGCGGCGGTGGAGAACTGGCTGCTGGGAACGCAGGCTGCCCCGGTCTGCGAGGCTGGTGTCTCCTCCCTCAAGTCTGACTGATGACTACCGACTGCTCACGGCCGGCTGCAGTCCACGTGTCGGGTTCAGCCTGGCAAAGCTTTAGCCGGGGCTGGGCCGACGGCGCCGAACGACCGGAGAACGGGAAGTATGGCTCGAAAACTAAAGTCCGACAAGCTGCTCTTCATGGCGACGCTGCTCTTGGTCGGGGTGAGCGTCCTGATGGTGTACAGCGCGTCGGCCGTGCTGGCAATGGAACGGTACCAGCAACCGTATTGGTTTCTCTTCAAGCAGGTGACCTGGGCCGTCGTCGGTGTGTTCGGGCTGGCCGTCATGATGCGGCTCGATTACCGGAACTATCGCCAGCCGGTGGTCATCTGGAGCGCGCTGGGTGTGGCAGTCGTGCTGTTGGTCGCGGTGCTGTTTTCGCCGCCCATCAACGGCACCCGACGCTGGTTCGCGCTCGGGGGCATTGGCGTCCAGCCGTCGGAACTGGCCAAGCTGGCAGTTATTCTGTTCTCCGCGGCGATCCTCGAACGGCGGATGGATCGCATCAACGAGATCGGCTATTCGCTGACGCCGATCGCGATCGTCGTCGCGCTCGTCGCAGGGCTGATCCTGCTGGAGCCGGACTTCGGAACCGCCCTCGTCCTCGCGCTCATCGTCGGCGTCATGGTGTTCGCGGCGGGTCTGACCTACCGCTACCTGCTGGGTACCATCCTCGTCATGGTGCCGTTGCTCTATGCCGCCGTGATCAGCGCGGACTACCGCCGACGTCGGCTGCTCGTTTTTCTCGATCCGTGGGACGATCCGCTGGGTGACGGGTTCCAGGTGATTCAATCATTGATCGCCGTCGGCACGGGCGGCCTGACGGGCCGCGGCTTGATGGGCGGCGTCCAGAAGCTGTTCTTTCTGCCCGAACCGCACACCGACTTCATCTACGCGGTCATCGCCGAAGAGACCGGACTGCTCGGTGCGACCGCCGTGCTGCTGTGCTTCGGTGTGATCGCCTGGCGAGGATTTCGGGTCGCGGTGCGCGCGCCGGATCGGTTCGGCGCCTTCATGGCGCTCGGGCTCACGACGATGTTGACGCTGCAGGCCTTCGTCAATATCAGCGTCGTGCTCGGGTTGCTGCCCACGAAGGGGATTGCGCTGCCGTTCGTGAGCGCCGGAGGGTCGTCGTTGCTGAGCAGTCTGGTGGGCATGGGCATTCTGCTGAACGTGTCGCAGCATGCCTCGGCAGAGTCGTGAGCGAGCGTGGATGGGACAGACCGGCCGAATTCGGCCGAGTAGGGCCATGTCCATGGCGGCCAGGTTGCGGGTGGTCATTGGTGGAGGCGGCACGGGTGGCCATGTCTATCCGGGGATTGCGGTGGCGCGAGAGTTCGTCCGGCAGCGTCCGGAGGCGGTGGTGACCTTTGTCGGCACGGTGCGCGGTCTGGAGGCGCGGGCCGTGCCGGACGCCGGGTTCGAGGTGGAGCACATCCGGAGTGCCGGCCTCAAAGGGCGGTCCTGGGGGGCGACGGCGCGAAGCGCGGCCCTCTTGCCGCTGAGCGCCTGGGATGCGTGGCGGGCGCTATCCCGGCTCCGGCCGCACCTGGTCATCGGCGTCGGGGGGTACAGCTCCGGTCCGACCGTGCTACTCGCCGCCCTGCGAGGCATTCCGACGATGGTGTTGGAACAGAATGCGTGGCCCGGGTTGACGAACCGCCTCCTCGCGCCGTTCGTGCGAACGGCCGCCGTTTCGTTCGAGACCGCTCGGGCGTCCTTCGGCGGAAAGGCCTTCGTGAGCGGCAATCCGGTCAGGCCGGAGTTCCTGGCACCGCGGGAAAAGGCCGAGGCGCCGTCCGACACGATCCGGCTGCTCGTCATCGGCGGCTCTCGCGGGGCGCGGCCCATTAACGAGGCCATGTGCCTGGCAGCGCCAGCGCTGGCAGCGGTGCAGCCCAGGATCGTCGTGACGCACCAGAGCGGCGCGCGCGACGTCGAACGCCTGCGCGTCGCGTATCGAGCGGCGGGGGTGGCCGCGCGGGTCGAGGCGTTTTTGGAGCCGATGGCACCGGAGATGCGGGCGGCGCAACTCGTGGTGTGCCGGGCGGGCGCGACGACACTGGCCGAGGTCGCCGCCGTCGGCCGCCCGAGCATCCTGGTGCCGCTGGCCACAGCGGCCGACGACCATCAGCGCAGGAACGCGGAAGTAATCGCGCGCGCTGGGGGTGCGGAACTGTTGCTGCAGGCCGATCTGAGCGCGGCATCGATCACCGAGCGGATCGCCGCGCTGGCGGGCGACTCGCCGCGGCTGGCCGCGATGGCCAAAGCCGTCGGGCAGTTCGCGAGGCCCGATGCGGCGTCGATGATCGTCGAGCGCGGACTGCAGCTGGCGGAGTCGAGATGAATCGAGCCTAAACGATGCTGGGGCGTACCAGACACATTCACTTCGTGGGCATCGGTGGGAGCGGCATGTGCGGCATTGCCGAACTGCTGACGAATCTCGGCTATGTCGTCAGCGGCTCGGATCTGGTTCGATCGGCTGTGATCGACCGGCTGGAAACGATTGGGGTGGCGGTGCACATTGGTCACGACCCGAGCCTGGTGCAGCAGGCCGATGTCGTCGTCGTGTCGTCGGCGGTGACCGAGCAGAACGAGGAGGTGACCGAGGCGAGACGCCGTCAGGTTCCGGTCATTCCTCGCGCCGAAATGCTGGCGGAGATGATGCGGTTGCGATACGGCATCGCAATCTCGGGATCGCACGGTAAGACGTCGGTCACGTCGATGATCGCGCTGGTGCTGGAGCGCGGCGGTCTCGATCCCACCGCGGTGATTGGCGGGCGACTCAGTGCGTTCGGCAGCAATGCGAGACTTGGGCGAGGCAACTACATGGTGGCGGAAGCCGACGAGAGCGATCGGTCTTTTCTCAAGCTGTCGCCGGCGATCGCGGTCATCACCAACATCGATTACGAGCACCTCGATCGCTACGGCACCTTTGACCGTCTGCGAGAGGCGTTTCTGGATTTCGCAAATGCCGTGCCGTTCTACGGTGCCACGGTGGCTTGCGCGGACGACAAGCATGTCCGCCAGCTCTTGCCGCGCATGACCCGGCGGGTCATCACCTACGGGCTGGATGAAGCGCACGGCGCGGACGTGCGCGGTACCAGCGTGCAGTTGCGGCCGTTTGGTGCGTCCTGCGAGGTTCGGGTTCGCGCGGCCGGCACTGGTCCGTCTGATGCTTCGGGAGGCCTTCACCTCCAGGTCCCGGGCCACCACAACCTACGCAACGCCCTGGCGGCGGTGGTCGTGGGGCTCGAGGTGGGCGTGGCGTTCGACTGCATCGCGGATGCGCTGGCCGAGTTCCGGGGGGTCGAACGACGGTTTCAGCTTTGCGGTGAGGTAGGCGACGTGATGGTGATCGACGATTACGGCCACCATCCGACCGAGATCCGCGCCGTGCTCGCGGCGGCCCGCGCCGGATTGGATCGCCGCGTCATCCTCGTCTTCCAACCTCACCGGTATACGCGCACGAGCCGCTTGCTGGATGAATTCGGCACCGCCCTGGCCGAGGCGGACGAGATCGTTCTCACCGAGGTGTACGGGGCGGGTGAGACGCCCATTCCGGGTGCAACGGCGGCGGCCATGGCGGCGGCCGTCAGGCAGGCAGGCCAGTCGCACGTGCGGGTCGTCGAGTCGCTCGAGGATGTAGCCGATGTCGTGCTGGGGCTCGTGCGGGCGGGTGACCTGGTCATCACACTCGGTGCTGGCTCGATCGGGGATGTGGCCGGAACCATCGTGGGCCGGCTCGAGTCGGCGCGCCCGGCCGGAACCGGCCGGAAGGAGCGACGCGGGTAGATGGGCGTTCGCGCACCTACGGACAAGCGTTTTCGTCGGTCGCACGTCAGACCGGCACGCCGGCGCCGTGATTGGAAGCTGCGCTGGCGGAGCGCATTCCGCGCGGTCGTGGTGCTTTCACTGGTGGGCTATGCCGCGTATCGCGCGGCGCATCTGGTGCTCAACGCGTCGGCCCTGTCGATCGATCGGGTCGAGGTTTGGGGCAACACGCGGCTGTCGACCGGGGAGGTGCTGGCGCTGGTTGACGGGCTCCGGGGCCAGAACATCTTGACCGCTCGGCTGCACGAGTGGCGCAGCCGTCTCGTGACCTCACCGTGGGTGCAGGATGCCGCGCTTCGGAAGATCGTGCCGTCGACCGTCGAGATCGTTGTCTCGGAGCGGATGCCGGTCGGCCTCGGCCGAGCCGGCAGCCGGCTCTACCTGGTCGATGAGCTTGGAGGCGTCATCGACGAATACGGGCCGCAGTACGCCGACTTCGACCTTCCGATCATCGATGGGCTGATCGAGTTGGTCGAAGGTGGGCCACCCACGATCGACGGCGCGCGCGCGACACTGGCCCGCCGCGTGCTCGACGACCTTTTGGATCGACCCGATCTGGCGCGCCGAGTCTCGCAGTTGGACGTCACCGATCCCTACAACGTCGTGGTGCTGCTTGACGGTGACGGCGCACTCCTGCACCTCGGGAACGAGCGCTTCGCCGATCGGCTGCATGCCTATCTGGAAATGGCCGCGGCGCTCCGTGAACGCGTGCCGGACATCGACTACGTGGATTTACGTTTTGGTGAGCGGGTGTACGTGGGGCCGACCGGGTCGAAGGCATCGGTCCCGGCCACCCCGTAGCAGCTAGCTTAGCTAGAGACACGCCCTGCAACGGGACGGAGGATGCGTGGCACGTAAAGAGCGATATCTCGTAGGACTTGACGTCGGGACGTCGAAGATATCGGCCATCGTTGGCGAGATCGTGGATGACGGCGGGCTCGACATCATCGGCATTGGCGTGGCCGAGGCGCACGGCATCCGGCGCGGTGTCGTGGTGAACCTGGAGGCCGCGGTCGAATCGGTCAAGAAGGCCATCGAGGAGGCTGAGTTGACGGCCGGCGTGGAGATCGACTCGGTGCACCTCGGTTTGTCCGGCGCCCATGTCAAGGGGTTCAACAGCCGAGGCGTCGTGGCCGTCGCCGGAAGGAACCGCGAAATTGAGAGAGAGGACGTGCGCCGGGCGATCGCCGCCGCCCAGGCCGTGGCGCTGCCAAGCGGCCGTGAGATTCTTCATGTCCTTCCGCAGGACTTCGTGGTGGACGAACAGGATGGCATCGGCGCGCCGATCGGCATGACCGGAGCCCGGCTCGAGGTGAATGTGCACGTCATCACGGGAAGTGCGTCGTCCACGCAGAACATCGTAGCCTGCGTGAACCGCGCCGGTGTGGCTGTGCTCGACACCGTCCTTGAACAGTTGGCCGCAAGTGAGTCGGTGCTGACGAAGGATGAGAAAGAGTTAGGCGTTGCGCTGGTAGACATCGGGGGTGGGACAACGGATTTCGCCATCTTCGAGCGCGGCAGTCTGTGGCACACCGGCGTCGTGGCGATTGGTGGCGACCACTTCACGAACGACATCGCCATCGGGCTTCGCACGCCGATTCCAGACGCCGAGAAGATCAAGCGCCGGTGCGGCTGCGCCCTGTCGGCCATGGTGGACGAGGAAGACACGATGGAGGTCGCCAGCGTCGGCGGACGGCAGCCACGGGTCATGGCACGGCGCATTCTGTCCGAGATTCTGCAGCCTCGGGCGGAGGAGATCTTCCACTTGCTCTGGGACGAAATCCGGCGCGCCGGATACGAGCAAGCGTTGAATTCGGGCATCGTCCTCACCGGAGGCGGTGCGGTACTCGACGGCATGGCCGAAATTGCCGAGCAAATCTTCGACCTGCCGATTCGGCGCGGGTGTCCAGGCGAGGTCGGCGGTCTGGCCGATCACGTGCATAGTCCGGCGTTCGCCACGGCCGTCGGGCTCGTGATGTACGCGCACCGAACCGGCGCGGCCGAACCGACGCGCCTCGTGGGCATGGGGGCCCTGGGACGGGTAGCTGGCCGGCTGCGCGGCTTGTTCAAGGAGTTTTTTTAGGACCGATCCTCCGTCCCTATTCGTGAGGTGGAGACTTGACCATGACCGATGTGCACACGAAACCAACCGGGACCGGGCAGCCATCGGTGAGCGGACCGTTGCGGCTCACGCTCGACGACGATCTCCGCGCCGGCGCGCGCATCACCGTCATCGGTGTCGGGGGCGGAGGCGGCAACGCCGTGAACCGGATGGTGGCGTCCGGCCTCCAGGGCGTCGACTTCATCGTGGCGAACACCGACATCCAAGCCCTCAAGTGGAACGCGGTGCCGAACAAGATTCAGCTCGGAGCTAAGATCACGAAGGGGCTCGGTGCCGGCGCCGATCCGAACCTGGGACGACAGTCGGCACTCGAAGACACCGACAAGCTCCTGCAAGCGCTGGATGGGGCGGATATGGTGTTCGTGACAACCGGGCTCGGCGGCGGCACCGGCACCGGCGCGGCACCGGTGATTGCCAGTCTGGCCAGTGAGCTCGGCGCGCTCACCATCGCCGTCGTGACCAGGCCGTTCGCCTTCGAAGGCAAGAAGCGCGCGGCGCGCGCGGAGCGCGGCCTCGAGGAGCTACGCGAGTGCGTAGACTCGGTCATCACGATTCCCAACGAACGCCTGTTGTCGACCATCGATCGCTCGACGTCGCTCGTCGAGGCCTTCTCCACGGCAGATGACGTCCTGCGCCAGGCCATCCAGGGCATTTCCGATCTGATCCTCGTTCCGGGCCTGATCAATCTCGATTTCGCCGATGTCACCACGGTCATGTCTGGCATGGGCATGGCGATCATGGGCACCGGCGTTGGCGAAGGGGCGTCCCGAGCCAGCGACGCGGCGAACCTCGCCATTTCCAGCCCGCTACTGGAAGATGCGTCCGTCAAGGGTGCGCGCGGCGTCATCATCAATGTGACCGGCGGTGGCGATCTCTCGCTGGTCGAGGTGAGTGAAGCTTCTTCGATCATCCAGGAAGCCGCCCACGAAGAGGCCAACATCATCTTCGGCGCGGTCGTGGATCCCTCGATGCAGGGGCAGGTGAAGATCACCGTGATCGCCACGGGCTTCGAACGGGACGGGACCACGCGGGCAGAGCCGAGTACGACGCCGGTTGACCTGCAGCAGTACTCCTCCTGGACGCCTGAGCCGCAACCGGAGGCGGTCGCGCCGCGACTGTCCTTGGCGCGGCGGCCCGCCGTGGATCTGCCGCTGGCTTCGGCGCCGGCGTCCGCCGACGGCGGGCCTGGGTCGGTCCAGGAGAATCCCGAGGAGATCACGGCCGGGGTCGACGTGCCGGCATTTCTTCGACGGCGATCCGAAGCGTGATCGATCGGCGCGCCGCCGGCGTGGTAGAATAAGCCGAGGCGGGTGGCTCGGCGTGCCGCGCCGGTTCGCTCCCGCGACCTGTTCACCGCTGGCGGCAGGTGTGAGACCAGCCGCCGCCGACTCGATCACCGATGTCTTCCTGGCGCCAACGCGAGCAGGCGCAGCAGTTTCTCGAGCTCGAGCGGGGCGAGTGTTCCCGCACGGTGGGCGATCGCCTGCGCGTCGCCCTCTGCTTTCCCAATAGCTACTACGTCGGCATGTCCAATCTGGGCCTGCAGACGGTGCATCACCTCTTCAACGCGGAGCTTGGCGTGTCATGCGAGCGGGTGTTCCTGCCGCCGAAGCAGGAGGTGCGCGCGCTCATGGCCGCCCGTTCGCCCCTGCTGACCCTCGAGACTCAGACTCCGGTGTCCGACTTCGACGTGCTCGCGTTCACGGTGTCGTTCGAGTGGGACTACGTGAACATCTTGACGATCATGCGACTGGCTGGGATTCCGGTATACGCCAGCGAGCGTACAAGCCGCCATCCGTTGATCGTGCTGGGCGGTGCGGTAACGTTTCTGAACCCGGAGCCGCTGGCGCCGTTCGTGGACCTGGTTACGGCCGGGGAAGGGGAGGCGCTCGTGCCCGCGCTCGTGGCCGCCGCCGGGTCGGCCGACCGCAAGGCGGTGTTGCGCACGCTGGCCACGATGCCGGGATTCTACGTTCCGTCGCTGTATGCGGTGCGGTATGCGGATGACGGCACCGTCGAGCCACACGAACCGATCGACCCCGCGCTACCGCCGTTCGTCACGAAGGCGTCCGTCCCGTCGGTACGCGACCTCGATCCGCCGTGCACGCGAATCTTCACCCCGCAGACCGAGTTCGGATCCCGCTTCCTCATCGAAGTCGTTCGAGGGTGCGCGAACCTGTGCCGGTTTTGCTGGGCCGGATACAATTACCTGCCGGTGCGCGCCTTCTCGACGAGCCGGATCCTGGCGTGCGCCGAGCGAGCCAAAATCCACGCCAACCGGGTCGGATTGGTCTCGATTGCGCTCTGCGACCATCCCGACATCGAGGAGATTCTGGCGCGTCTGCTCAATTTAGGTTACACCGTCAGCCCGGCATCGCTGCGGCTCGACGACCTGACACCCCGGATCATCGAGTTGCTGTACCGGAGCGGTCAACGTACGCTCACGATCGCGCCGGAAACCGGCTCGGATCGGCTGCGTCGCGTCATCAACAAGACCGTGACGAACGCGCAGATCGTCGATCGCGCCGATGCGATCCTGTCGAGCGGCATCGAAAACCTGAAGTTGTACTTCATGATCGGCTTGCCCACAGAGACGGACGACGACCTGGCGGCCATCCACGACCTCGTCCGGCGGATTCGGGACCGGATGCTCGTCCACGCCAGGCGGCGGGGCCGGCCCGGGCGGCTCGTGGCGAGCGTCAACCCGCTCGTGCCGAAGCCCGGAACGACCTATCAGTGGCTGCCGATGACGCCGCTGGCTGTGGTGGCATCACGCACGAAGCGGCTGCGGTCGCTCATGGCCGGGCTCGACCACGTCTACCTGTCGATCAAGTCCGAACGCCATTCGTACTATCAGGCGCTGCTTTCGCTCGGGGATCGGCGGATCGCCCCGGTCATCGACGCGGCGGCGCGGAACGGCGGCGACTGGCGACGTGCCGTTGAGACGGCCGACATCGACCCGGATTTCTGGGTCTTTCGCGACCGGAGCCGCGATTGCGCCCTGCCCTGGGACATCATCGACGGCGGCGCAAAGGCGGGATTCTTCCGATCGGAATTCGACAAAGGATTGCGTGAGGAGTGGACCCTGTCTCAGCGACGCACCGGCGTGGCTGGGGCGGGGGCGGCCGTCGGCGATCTGGCGTCCAGTTGAACCACGGGCTGCTAGCAGCCCGTGGTGAAAGTCTCGCTGCATTCGACCGCCGATGCATCCCTCTATGGACGGCGCTGGGCGTTGTCCACGATGGGTCAAATACTCCCGGTATTCTCCCTCCTCGCGCCTCCCTCGGGCCAGCCGCGGCTTTGGTTCAGCGGGGTCTCGGTGCCACGCGGGACTTTCACCACGAGCTGCTATTACTCGCGCGTCGGTGGGGCCGCCGCGGGGCCGAGCAGCAGCACGTGTGCCAACGCGAGTGCGTCGGAGTGGGTGATTGTCAGCACCGTCGCGTCGGCTCCGAGCTCGGCGAAGCGTCTCGCGGCGCCACCGTGCAATGCAAGGCGTGGCGGGCCGCCCTGTCGGACGACCTCGATGTCGCGCCAGAGCACCCCGCGGGAATGGCCGGTCCCGAGCGCCTTCATCGCCGCTTCCTTGGCGGCAAACCGCCCAGCGAGGTGCGGCGCCGGGTTGCGGCGCCGGCGGCAGTACGCGACTTCCCCTTCCGTGAAGATGCGGGTGAGAAACCGCTCGCCGTACCGCGCCAGGACTCGCTCGATTCGAGGAATGTCGGTCGCGTCGAGACCGGTACCAAGGATCTGCATGGGCTAGGAGCCCGCGGTGGAAGTCCAGCTGCATTCGGCCGGCGATGCATCCCCGCTGGCGGCGTTGCTTCTCATTCAAATATTCCAGGGTATATTTATGGAATCATACAGCCTTGATTGCGACACGACGACTAACGAGGCTCCGCCTCAGACCGCCCGAGCATTGGCCGTGCGACGCGCGTGGACTCGGTGTCCGTTTTCCGAACAGCCGAAAGTCTACGGGGCAAAAATGGTGCGCCAGTCGGCCGCCCGTCTTCACCAGCCGCTGCCGAAGACTCTCCCCGCCCTCGGTGCGACGCTGGGTTTCCACCGCGGGCTGCTAGGATCAGGTCGGCCTGTCTGAGGCGTCGTCGCGGCCCTCGTCCTCATCCATCTCATCCATCTCATCCATGGCCAGGTTGGCCAACCGGTCGGCCGCCGTGTTCAGCGCCCGCGGCACGTGCTCGAAATGCACCTGGTCGAGGCGGGCCGCGAGCGCCCGGGCCTCGCCATTCAGCTGCTGGAGTGCCGGATGGCGGACGCGATACTCTCCCCGCATTTGCCGCACGAGCAGGAGGGAATCGGACCGCACGGTCACCCGCCGCGCTCCGGTCTGCACGAGGTGCGTGAGCGCCGCTATCAACCCGCGATATTCGGCCACGTTGTTCGTCGTCTCCCCCAGGGAGCCCCTGAGCTCGGCACAAACCGTGCCGTCGGGCGCCTCGATTCGGACGCCGTAGCCGGCCGGGCCGGGATTGCCGCGCGATCCGCCGTCAATGTAGGCCACGAGCGCCGGACCGGACGTCACGGCTGGTCAACCGTCGCCGTGCCACCCGGCGGCTCGACGAAGTGCAAAATCCGGCTGCAACTCTCGCACTGAATGAGGTTGTCATTGCGCCGGATCTCGTTGAAGACCTGAGGCCGCAGCCTGACGTGGCAGGAGCTGCAGAGTCCGTCGCGAGCCTCGACGACCGCCACCCCCTTGCGGTGCTTCGCGACCTGCTCGAAGAGCGCCAGCGCGGCAGCATCAACCTCCTGGGCAAGCACCGCGTGCGCGTCGAGCGCGCGGTGCCCGTCGATTTCGAACCGGGCGCGGTCCTGCTCGATTGACTGACGCTCGGCGGAGACCGCCGCTTCCGTGGCGGCCAGCGCACGCTCGGTGTCCGCGACGTGGGCTCCCAGCTCGTCGCTCTCGAGCATCGATTCGAGGATGCGTTCTTCGAACGACTGGACCTCCCATTCGGCGCCGGCAATCTCCTTCTGCACCGCCAGGTATTCCCTGTTGGTCTTGACCGCCATCAACTGTTCTTTGAATTTGCTCAGCCGGCTCTGCACGGCCGCCAAGTCCTTTTCGAGCGTTCGGCAGGCCGTCTGGTTGTCGTTCAGACGGTGTTTCGCCTGGTCGACCGAGGCGCGGTGCTCGCGCAGTGTGGCATCGAGGGCGTCGAGTTGATCGGGGATGCCGGCGATGCGCTGCCGGGCGTCGTCGGCAGTGTTGTGAAGGCTCTGCAGGCGGATCAGTCGTTCGAGATCGGGCAGCATGGATCGGGAAGGCACAGGCGCTGGCACGGGACGTCGCGCGGGTCCACGGCTTCGGCCGGCCGGGAGAGCTCAGATCGGCGGTCGGCTGCGCCACGTTGGCGATTCGACATCATGCGTATTGTGTCAGGTTCGTGGCCCGGAAGTCGACCGCAGCCCGTGGTGTAAGTCCCGCGGTATTCGACCGCCGATGCATCCCGGTTTCAGCGGCGTTGGACGTTGTTCACGATGGGTCACATACCCCCGGGATCCTCCTTCTTCGCGCCTCCATCGGGCCGACCGCGGCTTGGGTGCAGCGGGGTCTCGGTGCGAGGTGCGATGTTCACCACGGGCTGCTAGGTGATGGTGGGCCCACCAGGATTCGAACCTGGGGCAGACCGGTTATGAGCCGGCGGCTCTACCGCTGAGCTATGGGCCCCTAGCAGCCCGTGGTGAAAGTCCCGCTGCAGTCGACCGGCGCTGCATCCCGACATGGGCGGCGCTGGGCGTTGTCCACGATGGGTCGAATACTCCCGGCCGCGTCGGCTCACATGCGTCCATCGAGGAACGCCCGCAGTTTCCGGCTTCGCGACGGGTGCCGCAACTTCCTGAGAGCCTTGGCTTCGATCTGCCGGATCCGCTCGCGCGTGACCGCAAAGCTCTGACCGACTTCCTCCAGCGTATGCTCGCTCCCGTCGCCCACCCCGAACCGCATCTTGATGACGCGCTCTTCGCGTGGTGTGAGGGTCCGCAGCACGGATTCGGTCTGCTCCTGCAGGTTCATGTTGATGACCGTCTCGGCGGGTGAGAGGACCTGTCGGTCCTCGATGAAGTCGCCGAGATGGCTGTCCTCCTCCTCGCCGATCGGTGTCTCGAGCGAGATCGGCTCCTGCGCGATCTTCAGGACCTTGCGGACCTTCGAGACGGGAATGTCTATCCGTTTGGCGATTTCCTCCGACGTGGGCTCGCGTCCGAGTTCCTGCACGAGTGCCCGCGACGTGCGAATGAGCTTGTTGATCGTCTCGATCATGTGCACCGGAATGCGGATGGTTCGTGCCTGATCGGCAATCGCTCGGGTGATGGCTTGCCGGATCCACCACGTGGCATAGGTCGAGAACTTGTAACCACGGCGATACTCGAACTTGTCCACCGCCTTCATGAGGCCGATGTTGCCCTCCTGAATCAAATCCAGAAACTGCAGGCCACGGTTCGTGTATTTCTTGGCGATGGAGACCACGAGGCGCAGGTTGGCCTCGACGAGTTCCTGCTTGGCCTGCTCGGCCTGCCGCTGACCGCGCGTGATTGTGTACAGCGTCCGCCACAGCTCCTCAGGCGTGCTTTCGAGCTCGGCCGTGATCTCGCGTAGGGCGGCCCGGACCTCACGCTGGCGCCGCATGATTGCCTTCCGGTCCTCTGCCTTGAGGCGGCCGCGCTTGGTCTTCGAGTGGAGCTGGCGGTTTAGGCTGTCCAGCTCCCGCTGGATGCGCTGCACGGTTTCGACCGAGTCCTTGATCTGTTCGGTCATCCTCCGCTTGACGACCTCGGTGAATGTGATCTGCCGGATCAGCTCTGAGAGCTCGATGCGAGCCCGGAGCATCTTCCAACGGGCGCGCCGGTACTTCCGGCGGTCGCGTTTCGAAATCCCGTGCGCTTTCGCTTCGCACTTCTGGGCGTCCAGACGTGCCTTGCGCACGGCATCCATCTGCTTGAGCACTTCGCGAGTTCGCGCTTCGATTCGCGCCTCCGTGACTTCTTCGTCCTGGAAGGTGACGAGCTCACGGATGGTGAGGGCGCGGGCTCTGAGCTGTTCGCCCATGTGGATGATGCCCTTCGCGATCGTGGGCGTCCTCGAAATGGACTTGATGATCGCCAGTTTGCCGCGCTCGATGCGTTTGGCGATTGCGACTTCACCTTCCCGCGTCAGCAACGGCACCGTGCCCATTTCGCGCAGGTACATGCGGACCGGGTCGTTGGTCTTGTCGAGGGCCCCTGGCGTCAGATCGAGCTCCGGCTCACCACCGCGCTCGGACGTCCGACCGAGCATTTTCTCTTCGCGATACTTCTGCTCGGACTCGACCACTTCGATGCCGGCGTTGCCAAACGTGCTGAAGAGATCGTCGAGCTCCTCGGACGACGTGATGTCCGCCGGCAGCAGCTCGTTGACTTCGTCGTACGACAGGTAGCCCTTTTCCTTACCGATGATGATGAGCTGTTTGACTTCGTCGTACTTTTCTTCGATGGACAACAGGGCCTCCTTCCTTCAGCCGCGTCTGCCCGCTCGCACGCGAGCGCGCAGGGATGATCATGCCCGGATCATAGGTTCAGGGCTTCGATCCGCTTGAGCAATTCCTTCTTCCGCAGCCACAGCGCGTCGATCTCGTTCATGCGCTCGGTGCCGCCGAGGCGCTGGAGGCGATCTATGTCCTCCTGGACGGCCGCACGCTCCCGCTCGTAGCGGAGGCGCTTGATTGCCCTCACGCATTCCACGGCCGGAGCCGGTGCCGCGTCGGCCTCGGCTAGCGTCGACACCAGCGCCCGCTCACTCTCAGTGAGACGCTCGAGTAGCGTCTGCGGCATGGCCGCGGCGGGCCAGTCGCCCAGGGCCCTGGCGGCTCGAAGAATCGGCGAGGTCGCCATGCCCTCGAGGTCGCCGTCGTCCAGGCCCCTCAGCGCGGTCTGCGCGACCGCCGTGTCTCGGAGCAGCGCCCAGATCAGACCCTTCTCGGCCGGCCGAATATGCCCCTGACCCGTGAGCGCCCGAACATCGTCCCCCAGGGTCGGCTGGCGCGCGACGGCAGCCTTGCGAATCTCGGTCCGCACCACTTCTTCCAGGACCCGTGCCCGGTGGGCGAGCCGGTCGCCGAATTGGTCCCGGACGGTCGCGTCCGGAATCCTGGCGGCGACTCCCAACATCCGGTTCAAGAACGCCTGCCGTCCATCGTCCCGATTGACGTCGTGCTCGGCGGCGCCCCGGTCGAGCAGAAATTCCAGGTACGGCTGCGAAGTGCGCAACTTTTCCACGTAACTAGCGCCGCCCTGCCTCTGCACGAACGTATCGGGATCTTCACCCGCCGGCAGCACCGTCACGTTGACCTGAAATCCCTCGCTCAGGAGCAACTCGCCGGAGCGGAGCGCCGCACTTTGACCGGCCGTATCCGCGTCGAAGCTCAATACCACCTTGTCCGTGAAGCGCCGCAGCACCTTGCACTGCTGGGGGGTCAGGGCCGTGCCGCATGCTGCCACGACCGACGTGATGCCCGCCTGAAGCGCCTGAGCAAAGTCAAAGTATCCCTCAACGAGCACCGTATAACCAAGCTGACGGATTGCCGTCTTGGTCAGGTGCAGGCCGTAGAGGGTGCGCCCCTTGGAGTAGATCGGGGTTTCGGGGGAGTTCACGTACTTGGGCTGCTGCTCGTCGTCGACCGCCCGCCCGCCGAAGGCAATGATCGAGCCGCTCTCACGGCTAATTGGAATCATGAGACGGTTGCGAAACCGGTCGAGCCGGAGACCAGACTCCCGTTCCACGACCAGGCCGCTTGTCAGCAAGAGCGAAAACTCGAATCCTTGACCCCGCAACCGCTTCGTCAGCCCATCCCGGGCGGCCGGAGCGTAGCCGAGTCCGAGGCATTCGATGGTTGATTCGCCTACGCGGCGATCGGCGAGCTGCTGCCGGACCCGAGCTCCGGCAGCGCCTGTCAGGTGTTCGTGGAAGTACGCCTGGGCCACCTCATGTGCCTTCAGAAGCGACTCCCGCTGGGCATCCGCGGACGGGTCTCGTCGCCCGCCTTCGAGCTCGGGTACCGGGATGCCAAAGCGCTGTGCGAGCTGACGCACGGCGTCAGGAAACGCGACCTTCTCCTGCAGCTCCAGAAACTTGAAGACGTCGCCTCCGACGCCGCAGCCAAAGCAATGGAAAAATCCGCGGTCGCGGTTCACGTGGAACGACGGGGTCTTCTCGCCGTGAAAAGGGCAGAGGCCCTTGAAGCTCGAGCCGGCCTTCTTGAGCGGCACGTAGTCCTGCACCACGGCGACGAGGTCGATCTGCGTCTTCAGGTCGTCGATGAACGATTGTAGAAACAGCCCCATCGTCAGGTGTCCGTGGACTCGGCCTCAGCAACCCGTGGTGACAGTTCCGCCGCATTCGGCCGGTGCGGCATCCCGACATCGGCAGCGCTGGGTGTTGTCCACGATGGGTCACATACAGCCGGTATTTTCCCTCGTCGCGCCTTGCTCGAGCCGACTGCGGCTTTGGTTCAGCGGGGTCTCGGTGCGTCGCTGGACTTTCACCATGGGCTGCTAGCCGCTGAGTTCGACGACCGTCACACCGTTTCCGCCTTGCTCGGCCGGGGCGGGGCTCACGCGCGCCACCAGCGAGTGTCCCTTGAGAGCCTCGGCGATTGCGCTCCGAAGCCGGCCGGTGCCGTGTCCATGAATGACGCGGACCGAGCGAAGCTCTGCCAGCAGTGCGCCGTCGAGAAACTTCTCCACCCGGGCCACGGCCTCCTCGACACGGCAGCCGATCACGTTGAGCTCGGACGAAGAACTGTCCGCTCGGGGCTGCAACCGGACCGTGACGTCGACCGTTCCCCGATCTGCCGTGCCACCGCCTGCCACGACGCGCAGGGTGCTCAGGTCGACACGAAGGCGTTTGCCCTCGGCTTCGACCTCGGCTTCTTGCCCCCTCATGTCTCTGAGACGACCGCGCAGGCCCAGCGGCCGAATGTCTACGAGATCGCCGATCGCCGGCTGTTTCCCTGGCGGACTCTCCACGACCGGCGCAGTCGAGCCTTCCGCCGGTGGCCCGAGGCGGTCGGCGATCGCCGCCAGGGCGTCCCGCGCCTGCCGGCGGGCCTCTCCCTGCTGGCCGGTCGAGAGGCGCGGCGGACCGAGCGGGGCGGGACGACGCGCAGCCTCCCGTGCCAGCGCCTCGGACCGTGCCCTGAGGTCTGACATGACCGCGTCGATTTCCCGCTTCGCCTCGCGTATGCGCCGGTCGACCGCCTCATGCTCCTGTCGACGACTCGTCTGGGCCCGGTCGCGAATCTCCGCCTCACGGGCGTTCAGCTCGGCGGTGGCTGCGGCGACTCGCTTCCGTTCCAGCTCTAGGTTGACGCGGTCTCGGTCGACGGCCTGGCGATCCCGGTCGAGTGTCGCCAGGTGGTCCGCCAATTGACCTTCTCGCCGCCCCCGCAGGCGCCGTGCGGCGTCGAGGACGCTGGGTGCCATGCCGAGCCGGCCGGCAATCTCGAGCGCGAGGCTTCGACCGGGCGAGCCGTAGCGCAGGGCGAAGGTGGGCGCATAACTTTCGGGATCGAATCCGAACGCCGCGCAGGCAACGCCGTCGGTGGTCGACCCAAAGGACTTCAGAGCGTCATCGTGGGTCGTCACGATGACCCGTGCGTCGCGGGAGCGAAAATGGTCGACGATGGCCGTTCCCAAGGCGCTACCCTCACGGGGGTCGGTGCCCGCGCCGACTTCGTCCAGGAGCACCAAAGCTGGGAGCTTCAGCTGGTGGTCCATCGTGACGATGTTGGCAATGTGGCCCGAGAACGTGCTGAGGTTCTCGTCGATCGACTGTTCGTCCCCGATGTCGGCAAAGACTGATCGAAACACCGGGAGCCGCGATCCCGGAGCGGCGGGCACGTGCAGGCCGGCCTGGGCCATGAGCGCCAGGAGCCCAGCGGTCTTGAGCGCCACGGTCTTGCCGCCCGTGTTGGGTCCGGTGATCACCAGCGCGGTCACCGGTGGAATCATCACGATGTCGATCGGCACCGGCGCGGCTCGGGGCGGCGGCGCCCCGGCTGGGTCGACGCCTCGCATCGTATCCAGACGCGCGACGACGTCGGCCAGCAACAATGGATGCCTGGCGGCGAGCAGCTCGATTCGCCCATCGGGTGCCGGTGCCGGGGCGATGCCGTCGACCAGCCGTGCGAATCTGGCCTTGGCCTGAATTTCGTCGAAATCGGTCGCCGAGGTCACGGTGCGCTGGAGGTCTGCCGCCCGGTGTCTGAAGGCGTCGGTCAGCGCGAGCAGAATGCGATGGACTTCCTCGCGTTCCTGATCCTGAAGGGCGACGATGTCGTTGTTCAGCTCGACGGTACTCAGCGGCTCTAGATACACGCTAGCGCCGCTGGCCGAGTGGCCGTGGACGAGCCCGGGAATTGCCCTGCGGTGCTCGGCGCGCACCACCAGCACGTATCGTCCATTGCGGTCCGTGACGATCTGGTCCTGCAGGTAGCGCCTGGCATCCTTGCCGCGCACGAACGATTCCAACGTGCCACGCAGACGCTGCCGCTGCTTCCGCAGGCGCTCCCGGATGGTCCTGAGCTGGGGGCTCGCCTCGTCAACGACTTCCGCACCGTCGTCGATCGCGTGTCTCACCCCGACAATCTCGCCTTCGAAGCCGGCCACTCGATCCGCGATCGCGTGAAGGTGCGGCGCGGCCTCTGGCGCCAGGCTTCGGATCGCCTGACGCACGTCGAGCACTGACGAGAGGAACGTCGCCAGTGCCAGCAGGCCCGTCGGCTCGAGGCGGCGGGCCTCGACCGCGAGTGCGTCCAGCACCTGCGCCAGATCATCCGCGGCGCGCAGGGCAGCGTCGGCCGCATGCAGATACAGCACTCCCTCAGAGGTCATGTCCAGCGCTTCGCGCGCGTGTCGCGGATCGGTGTGCGGGCGCACACCGGCCAGCCGGGCGGTTCCGAGCGAGGTCTGCGCGAAGCTTCGAACCGCGTCGATCACGCGATCGAAATCGAGAGCCCTGAGGGCGCCAGAGTGCATGAACGGAGTACTGCTGGAGAGCGGAAGGCCGGGGACGCTTCAATCAGGCGCCGAGGCCTTACGTGCCGTGCAGCCTGCGATTGTAGCATCCTGGTGAAGGAGGCTCAAGCGGATAGAGCGAGGGGTAGTGGTCTAGTTTGAAAATAATGGCCCTGGACAGATCGCTCGGATGTGGGACAATGTGGCGTGCTTTCACGAGCAAGCACCGCGAAGAAGAAACGGCCCCGCGATACCAACTAGCTCGCCTGGAGCGTCGTACAGGAAGCGATCGGACAGGCCCCGCCAGAGCCCGAAGATACCCGCAATCAGGCTGCCGTGGCCTTGAGCAAACTTGGGGCGTCTAAAGGCGGCAAGGCTCGAGCAGGCGCAGGATTTGGTGGGTGAGCTCGTGCCGGCCCCGGTTGATTCGTGACTTGACCGTGCCCTCAGGCAGCGACAATTGCTCCGCGATTTCCTGGTATGAGAACTCGCGAATGTCGCGCAGCAACACCGCCGTCTGCAGGGTCGGCGGTAACTCGTTCATGGCCCGCTGCAGAAAAGCGCGGCGGTCGCTTCGCTCCAGCGCGGTCAGGGGATCGATATCGCCGGAGGTCAGCGACAGAGCTCCGGCATCGACGCTGCGGTCGGCACTTTCGCGTTCTTGCGCACACTGCGGTAGTGATCGATGCACAGATTGCGGCTGACGCTGATGAGCCACGTTTGGAAGTTCGCACGTCGATCGAAGGTCTTGAGGGCCTTGAAGATCTTCAAGAACACATCCTGCGTGAGATCCTCGGCCTCGTCGTGTCGCCCGACGAACTTGCACGCAATATTGAAGACCCTGCGCCAGTATTGACGGACGATGGCCTCCCAGGCGATCTGACGCCGCGCAGGCACTGCTCGATGAGCTCGTCCGGAGGCGCCGAGCGAGCGGGGGCTGGGTTGGCCGGCATGCGCCTCGGATCGTCTGAGGGCAGGAACACGGGCATCATAACAGAGCGTTTTTTGGGGGTGTCAACGCAGGCGCGGGCGGTCGTGAGGAGCGAACGTCGCCGGACGATTGCGACTACAATGCAGCCGACGGCGAGACGCTGCCGGCCCCTTCGCCGCGTCTCGCGTGATGCTGAAGACGTGCCTGAGATGGGATTTCACGAGTCGGTGCGCGGCCTGGCGTGTGACGGCGTGCCGCTCAGCCGGGTGGCTAAGGCCGAGGGGACACCACTCTACGTGTACAGCGCGGCCATGGTCCGCGATCGCTTCGAGGCGTTCGACCGAGCGTTCGCGCCGCACCCGCACACCGTGCACTATGCGCTCAAGGCCAATTCCACGCTCGGGCTGCTGCGCGTGCTGCTCGGCCTCGGTGCGTCCGTCGACGCCAATTCCGGCGGCGAGATCGAGGTGGCGCTTCGCGCGGGATTCACGCCGCCGCAGATCATCCTCACCGGCGTCGGTAAGCGCCCGGACGAACTCGCCCGGGCCGTCACGCTCGGCGTCCGGGCGATCAACGCGGAGTCGGCTGGAGAGCTAGAGCGCCTCGATGCGATTGCTCGGGGGCAGGGCCGGACTGCGGCGGTTGCGCTCCGGGTCAATCCGGACATCGAGGCGATGACTCACCTGTACATTTCCACCGGGAGCCGGCGCAACAAGTTCGGTGTCGCGCTCGCCGACGCGGCAGCGGTGTGCCGCCTGGCCGCGGCCCGGCCAGGTCTGCGATTCGTGGGCGTCCACGTGCACGTTGGCTCGCAGATCGTCCAGCTGGGGCCGCTCCAGCGAGCTGCCGCGGTGGTCGTCGGGCTGGCACGCGCGCTTCGGGCAGACGGGGTGCCGATCGAGTACGTGGACCTTGGCGGCGGCGCGGGTATTTCCTACGACGGCACCCCCGGACTCGACCTCTCCGCCTACGCGTCGGCGCTCGTCGGCGAGGTCGCCGGATCGGGGTTCTCGCTGTTGCTCGAGCCCGGTCGCTTCATCGTCGGTCCGGCGGGTGTGCTGCTGGCCCGTGTCGTCGACCTGAAGTCGCATCCGGACGGGCGCACGTTCGCCGTGCTCGACGCCGGGATGACCGAGTGCTTGCGGCCCGCGCTGTACGGCGCGCGTCACCGGATCCAACCGGTCTCACCGCGCGAGGGGTCGCCGTCCGCGTACGAGGTCGTTGGCCCGGTGTGCGAGAGCAGCGACTCGTTCGGGGCCGATCATGGCTTGCCGCCGCTGCAGGTGGCCGACCTGATCGCGATCCGCGACACTGGCGCTTATGGCGCGGCCATGGCATCGAACTACAATCGACGTCCTACACCGGCCGAAGTGCTCATCGAAGACGGGGCGTGGACCGTGATCCGCCGACGACAGAGTGTGGACGCCATGCTGGCGCACGAAGCGTAGAGCCCGCGGTGGACGCCTTGACGCTGCAGCGAGGACACTGAGGTTGGTCGAAAGAGGGCGGCCGAATTACTCATGGCTGGATTGCTCATCGCATTCGAGGGACTCGATCAAAGCGGGAAGGAGACCCAGGCGCGGCATGTGCGCGATCATCTACGGCAGCAGGGCCGCAAGTCTCGGGTCGAGTCCTTTCCCGACTACGGCACGTCGATTGGCGAGGAGATCGCCCGTGCGCTGCAGGGCGAGCGGGAGTATTCGCCGGAAGTTATGCAACTGCTCTACGTGGCCAATCGGTTCGAACGACGGGCCGACCTGGAGCGGTGGCTGGCTGGTGACCTCATCGTCCTGTGTGATCGGTACCTGGCGTCCAGCATCGCCTACGGCGAAGCGCAGGAACTCGATCCGGCCTGGTTGACCGACCTCCAGCGATTCTTGCCGCAACCGGACCTGACGGTGTTGCTCGATGTGTCGCCGGAGACGGCCGCCCGCCGGAAGACGACCGACCGTGACCGGTACGAGCGCGATCTAGCCCTGCTCGGCAAGGTCCGCCAGAGCTACCTGCGGCTGGCGTCCGACGACCGCTGGGTGACCGTCGACGGCGAGCAGTCCGAGACCGTGGTCACCGCGGCGGTCGTCGAGGCGGTCACGTCCAGACTTTTGCCAGCATGAGCGCCCAGATGCGTCGGGCTCCCGCCTGCTTGAGCACCTGTCCGCAAGCCTGCAGCGTTGCCCCAGTCGTGCAGACGTCGTCGACGAGCGTGATCGATGCCCCCGCCAGCAGGTCGCGACGGTCGCCGGCTGCACGCCACCGCTGTGACCGCAGCGCGAAGGCTGCGCGAACGTTGGCATGGCGGCGGGCCGACGGCAGCGTGACTTGCGTCGCGGTGCGGACCGTCCGGCGCAACGCGTGGGCCACCGGTTCGCCAAGGTGGACCGCCAGATCGGCGGCCTGGTTGAAGCCTCGCGCATGGTGCCGAGACCAGTGCAGCGGCACCGGCACCAGCAGGTCGGTGCGCGCAAGGAGGTCGCCCGCCTGGCGCCGAAGCAGCGAGGCCAGTGCGCCGCCAGCGACCGTCGGCCGCCGTACTTGAAGGCATGAATGATGAGCCGAAGCGTCCCATCGTACGGTCCCACGGCTCTGGCCTCGTCCACGGCGGCGCCCGGCTTCGGGCACGCCGGGCAGCCGCCCTCGCCGCGCCGTGGCGGCAGCGGGACGCCGCATCCGCGGCACAGCGGTGGGGTGAAGACCCGGACGGCTCGCCAGCAGTCGGCGCAGACGGCGCCGCGGGTCGGCTCGACGAGCAGGTGGTCGCAGGCGGCGCAGCGCGGAGCGACCAGTGCCGCCAGCAGCGCGTCGGACACCTTTCGCCACGGCGCCGCCGGCCCGTTGGTGGTCAGGGCAGCCCGAACTTCTTCCGCTTTTCCCACAGGGACTTGCGGCTGATGCCGAGGATCCGTGAGGCCAGGGTCTGATTGCCGCGTACGCTCCGGAGCGTCAGTTCGATGTAGCGTCGCTCGACCTCCTCGAGCGTGGATCGACGCGAGGATGCCGTGTCAAAGTAGGCCGTTTGGTCATCGAAGATCTCGAGCGGAAGGTCGTTCGTGTCGAGACGCTCACGCGCCGTGTCCTCCAGATCGATCATCGACCGTTCGATGACATGTCGCAGCTCGCGAACGTTGCCCGGCCACGGATACGCCTCGATGGCCTGGCTGGCCCGTGTCGTCAGCCCCTCGCCGAGCGCCCGACGCGCGTCGCGGCGTCGCGAACGAACAGTCGGGCCAGTGGGAGGATATCGGGATGGCGGTCTCTGAGCGGCGGCACGACGATCGGGAGCACCCGGAGTCGATGATACAGGTCGCTGCGCAGCAAGCCGTCTCGCACGGCCTGATCCGGATCGGGCCCGGTCGAGGCCACCAGGCGGGCTTGCAGTTCGATCGAGACCAGCGAACCGATCCGTTCGACCCGTTTCGTTTCGACGAGTCGTAGCAGCTTGCCCTGCGCGTCAAGGGGCAGCTCATCCACGCCGTCGAGATAGATCGTTCCGGTGCCGGCCGGCCTCGAATTTGCCTGGCTTATCGCGAGTGGCGCCGGTGAACGCGCCACGCTCGACCCCGAACAACTCGGCTTCAATCAGAGTCGTGGGTAGGCTGCGGCAGTCGATCGTGACGAAGGGACGCCGTCGCCTCCGCCCGCCCGCATGGAGCGCGAGCGCGATGACGCTCTTGCCGACGCCGGTCTCGCCGGAGCTGAGCACGTTCGCGTCGATGATGGCGAAGCGCCGAACTTCCTCAACCAGCTGCCGCATGGGCTGACTTCGGGCGATTAGGGCGGACGGTCGCATCGCCTCAGCCCGTCGTCCCTACGCCGGGTTGGCGTCTACCTCCACGCGTTGGGCGCTTCCCCAGAGCCGTTCGAGTGCATAGAAGCTGCGCGTCTCCGGCGTGAAGACGTGCACCACGAAGTCGAAGAAGTCGAGCAGAATCCATTCGGCGCGCTCCGTACCCTCGACCACTGCCGGCTTCACGCCGCTATGGCGGAGCCGGTCCGTGATACTATCGGCGATCGCTTTGACCTGTCGCGAGTGTTGGCCCGAGCAAATCAGGAAGAAATCAGTAAACGCGGCGCAGCCCCGCAGATCCAACACGAGGACCTCCGACGCTTTCTTGTCGTGGGCGGCCAAAATACTCTCCCGCAGCTGCGCCGGGAGCGACTTCAACTGATTACTACCGTCATGGTGCCTGCTCATGCAAGGACTTTGCCGGAGGGCGCCGGCTCGTAGAGTCGGTGCGCGCGGATGTAGCGTGCCACCGCGTCCGGCAGCAGGCCGTCGAGTGGGGCTCCGGCCGCGATCCGGCTGCGCACCATGCTCGACGCCACATCCGGCGTGTCTGCCTGCATCAGAAACACGTGGACGTCGGTCATTGGCGGCCGCGCCGCGCCGGCCACCCCGATTCTCCTGAGGCGCGGCTCGATCGGCGGCAGGGCGGTGGCGTGCGTCTCGAGCGCGTAGCCCGGACGGGAAACGACGACGAAATGGGACTGGTCAAGGAGCGTCGGATAGCCTCGCCACGTAGTAATTTCTGCAAACGCATCTGCGCCGGCTATGAAGAATAACTGCGTCGGCGCATGGCCGGCCTCGATCAGATGCTGGAGCGTGACGGTCGTGTACGACGGTGCCGGACGGCGCAGTTCCAGGTCGGATGCCAAGAGTCCTTCCCGTCCGTCGGCGGCAAGTGCCACCATCGCGAACCGATGAAACGCCGAGGCGACCGGTAGCGACTCCCGGTGTGGCGGGATGTGCGACGGCAGCAGCAGCACGATATCCAGGTCGAGCGAACGCCGGACGGCCTCCGCAACGGCCACGTGGCCGCAATGAATCGGATCGAAGGTGCCGCCGAGCAGGCCGATGCGCCTGGGATCGCTCATTCGTGTGCCGCCGGGACGCTCGTGTCGCTCGGACGCGACACCGCCTGCCAGAGCGCTTCGAGCAGTTCCCGAACACCCTCGCCGGTGACGGCCGAAATCGGAAAGATCGGGATCTGACTGGCCTGCAGCGCCGCTTGTAGCCGCGCCAGGCGGCTCGGGTCGTCCATCACATCGACCTTGTTGGCCACGATGAGCTGCGGTCGACGATCGAGCGGCCCGGCCTCGTGTTCTTCGCCCACCGGGAACAACGCGAGCTCCCGCCGGATCGTCTCGTAATCATCCAGCGGATCGCGTCCGGTCGACGACGACACATCCACGATGTGCACCAGGATCTTCGTCCGTTCGAGGTGGCTGAGAAACCGGTGTCCCAGTCCGTGACCGTGATGTGCGCCCTCGATCAGGCCAGGCACGTCCGCCACCACGAAGCTGCGACCATCGGACAGGCTGACGACGCCCAGGTTCGGCGAGAGCGTCGTGAAGGGGTAATTGGCGATTTTCGGTCGCGCCGCCGACACCCGAGCGATAAGCGTGGACTTGCCGACGTTCGGAAAGCCGACCAGTCCGACGTCGGCCAGCAGCTTGAGCTGCAGTCGGAGGTTCCTGACCTCACCGTCCAGTCCAGGTTCGGTCCGGCGAGGGGCCTGATTGGTCGAGGTGGCGAACTGCGCGTTGCCCCATCCGCCACGCCCGCCGCGAGCCACGCAGGCCCGCTGTCCCACGTTCGTCAAGTCGGCGAGCTCGCTCGGCTCCCCGTCGTCCAGCGCGTACACGATCGTGCCCGCCGGCACGTCCAGCTCGAGGTCGCGACCGCTGCGGCCCGTGCGATTGGATCCCTCGCCGTGGCCGCCCCGCGGCGCGCGAAACTCGTGGTGAAATCGATAGTTGATGAGGGTATTGACGTGCGAGCTGACGACGACCCAGATGGAGCCGCCGCGGCCGCCATCGCCGCCGTCAGGTCCACCGCGCGGAACGAATTTCTCGCGACGAAAGCTGAGACAGCCGCGGCCACCGTGGCCGGCGGTGACGTGAATGTTGACTTCGTCGACGAACATGGAAGCGGTCGCACGTTCGCCCGGATCTCAGCCGCGCGACGCAGGTGCGAGCTCAGTCCTCGAGTGGGAGGACGCTGATGACGCGGCCGCGGGCGCCGTGGTCCTCGAAACGCACTCGCCCGTCGCTTTTGGCGAAGAGGGTGTCGTCCTTACCGAGACCCACGTTGAGGCCCGGCCGGAAACGCCGGCCGCGCTGGCGAACCAAGATCGAGCCGCCCGTGACCAGAGCGCCGTCGAACCGCTTGACGCCCAGTCGCTGGGCGTTGCTGTCGCGGCCGTTGCGTGAGCTGCCCTGTCCTTTTTTATGTGCCATGGCTGTATATCTGTGGGGCTGCGAGGCTATTTGACCTGAATGTCTTTCACGCGGACCCGCGTCAACACGCTGCGATGGCCCTGCGTGCGGCGCATGCCCTTGCGCCGCTTCTTCCTGAACACCCGGATCTTAGGGCCACGCACGACGCCCTCGACGACGCCGACGACCGACGCGTCGGCCACGTACGGTGAGCCGGCGACAACCTCGCCGCCATCCTTCCCGACGAGCAGCACGCGATCGAAGTTGACCTCAGCGCCTGCGTCTTCCGACAACCGATCGACCGTGACGAATGCTCCGGGTATGACCCGCAGCTGCCGCCCCCCGCTCTGAATGATTGCGTACACCGTCACCGCTCCTCACTAGACCAGCCCGCGCCAGGCCCCTGGCGGGCGGCGCCGATTTCTTAGAGTACCACTCAACGCGTCAAGAAACCACACCGGTATTCACCGGCCGGTCGCCGGGACAGACGCGCGCCGGGTTCAGGGCCTGCTCGGAGGTGGGGCGGACCCGGCCGTGTCAGCGCAGCAGGACACGCGTCCCGCGAATCGTCTGGGTGCTCAAGGCGCTAAGGAACGTCGGGATCAGCCGGTCCATCAGTTCGAAATACGACGACAGGGCAGGCGTATTCTGCTTGGCGTCGTAGAGAATTTCCTCGCGGTGCGACTCGGAGTAGAGCGTGGTGCCCGTCCGTCCGTCGATGAAGATGAATTTCGGACTGAGCACGTACCCGCGGCGCTCGCGGTAGGCGCGCACCGGCACGACACGGCGCCGGCCAAACGAATCGTACGATTCCTGCTCCTGGGTGATGAATCCAGCCCGCGAATGCGGCGTGAACAGCACGGTGCCGGTCACGATCAACGGTTCCTGATGTTCCTCGCCGAGCTGTTTCCAGAACCCGATGTCGGCGAAGACGCGCTCATAGGCTTCCAGGTCCTGCTCCTGGGTGATCTCGGCCGGGTCCACCAGCGGCACGACATCTCCAAAACCGCTGGCCACACTCCCGTCGGCCACCATCTCCATCAGGGACAGGACGTCGGTCTCGACGATCTGCAGGTCCGATCGGTTGCGCAGCTGGCTGCGCAGCAAGCGTGCGGTTTCCAGGTTCGCGTCGACCTCGTCGGTGCCGCCCGCGACAAAGCCGGCGATCAGCACGCGGCTGAAGGCCGAGATGTCGAGCTTGGGCTGTAAGGGCGTCTCGATCGACACTTCGTGAATTCCGCCGCCGCATCCGACGAGCCCCAGGGCCAGGGCGGTAGTCAGGCTAGCTGTTCGTGCGGTCATTGATTTCTCTGAACAGGTCGTAATTTTGTTGAATGGTCCGATTGTCTGGATCCAATTCGATCGCGCGATCGTAGGCCTCACGCGCCGCTTCGAAATCTCCCGAGTGCTCGTGCGCGACCGCGAGGTTGTTCCAGGCCGCGGCGTAGGTCGGGTCGATGTCCACCGCCCGCTGCCATCGATATGCCGCCTCGCGCCAGAGCCCGCGCTCGGCGACCTGAATGCCGAAATCGACCTGGCGCCGGGCGTCTGAGCGGCCGTCCGCGCGGGCGGGAACTGCACCCAGGGCCAGCGCCAAGACAGCCCACAGCACCGCTCTGCGCATGTAAGCCTCCGAGGACCCAACTATAGCTATGGACGCGCGTGGGGCGCAAGCGGTTTCACCCGGTGAATCCGGCACGCCATTTGCGGGTCGGAGAGTCGACAGGAGCCGAACGGTCCTCCGCGGGGCGCCGTCTCGACGGGGCGATTCGGTCAGGGAGGTCCGGATGGAATTGAGAGACGCCGTCGCGCTGGCTGCGCTGAAAGAATTTCCAGGCAGGTTGCTGCAAGAGGCTCGGCGACTGGCGGCTGGCGGTGGAAAGACCGCGCCGTACCGATCGCTCGAATGCCTTCTCGATCGCCTTGGGCTTGCGGCACCCGCGTCGGCCATCGCGGTGGCACGTCGATGCGCGGACCGGGCGATGGCCCAGGCGGCCGGGTTGAGAATCTAGGTGATCGACTGGACCGACCCGAGGTTTCCCGCCCGCCTCGCGGCCATTCCGGACCCGCCGCCGGTGCTCTGGTTACGGGGACGTCCCGGGGCCCTCGAAGCGTTGTCGGTCGCCGTCGTCGGGTCGCGGGCCGCGTCGCCCTACGCCCGGGAGGTGGCGGCCTGGCTGGGATCCGAGTTGGCGGGTCGCGGCGTCACAGTGGTGAGTGGCCTGGCGCGTGGCGTTGACTCGGCGGCGCACCGCGGGGCGCTGACCACCGACCGGACCGTGGCCGTCCTGGGTTCGAGTGTCGAGATCGTCTATCCGCCCGAGCACGCTGCGCAGGCCGAGGCCGTCATACAAGACGGCGCGCTGGTGTCGGAGTTTCCGCCCGGGACCGGGCCTCGCCCGTGGCACTTTCCGCAGCGCAACCGGATCATCAGCGGGTTGGTGCAGGCGGTGGTCGTGGTCGAGGCGTCGGCCCGCAGCGGGTCGCTGATCACTGCCCGTTGCGCGCTGGACCAAGGGTGCGAGGTCATGGCGGTGCTGGGCAGCGTGTTTGGAGCCAGAAATCTCGGATTCCACGCCTTATTGAAAGGATGGGGCAAAGGTCGTGGAGCATGCGGACGATATCTTGGAGGAGATCGGTGGGTTGGTCCAGCGCGGACCTGAAAGCGCCGGGGAGTCCGCGGTCTCGCAGGACCCGCTTCTGGCGTGCCTGACCGTTGGTGACGCGTGCGACCTGGACGACCTGACCGAGCGATCCGGGCTCAACAGCGCGACGTTGCTGACCCGGTTGCTCGATCTTGAGTTACAGGGCGTCGTTCGCCGCGTCGAGGGAGGTCGGTTCGTTCGTGTCGCCGGAAAGTGGTAACGTGGATTAGTAGCCCGTGGTTGCGGTGAGGTAGGAACTTCGTCATGCCCAAGTCGCTCGTCGTGGTCGAATCGCCGGCGAAGGCGAAGACCATCAACAAGTATCTCGGCAAGGACTACAAGGTCGTGGCCTCGATGGGCCACATCCGCGACCTGCCGAAGAGCAAGCTGGGTGTCGACATCGACGAAGGGTTTGAGCCGGCCTACGAACCGATTCCAGCGCGCAAGAAGGTCATCAAGGAGCTGCGCGCGGCGGCCAAGGGCGTCAGCGACATTTACGTCGCGACCGACCCGGACCGCGAGGGTGAGGCAATCGGCTGGCATCTGGCCGCCGAGCTCGGCGGCCAGATGCGCAAGATTCATCGGCTGATCTTCAACGAGATCACCAAGCAAGCCGTGCTGGAGGCGGTCGCGCACCCGGGCAACATCAACCAGCGCATGGTCGATGCGCAGCAGGCGCGCCGCGTGCTCGATCGCTTGGTCGGCTACAAGCTCAGTCCGTTGCTGTGGGACAAGGTGCGACGTGGCCTGAGCGCTGGGCGCGTGCAGTCCGTGGCGCTGCGCTTGGTCTGCGAGCGAGAGCAGGAGATCGAGCGATTCACGCCGCAGGAATACTGGCATATCTTCGCCCGGCTGTCGGCGGACCAGCCGCCGGAGTTCGAAGCGAAGCTGGTCAAGCGAGACGGCGAGACCTTGAAGGTCGGCAACGAGACCGAATCCAAAGCCGCCCTCGACGCGCTGGCCGACGAGCGGTTCGTCGTGAGCGCCGTCGCGACCAAGGAACGACAGAGGCAGGCCGCGCCGCCGTTCATCACGAGCAAGCTTCAGCAGGCGTCGAAGATGCCGGTGAAGCGGACGATGATGATCGCCCAGCAGCTCTACGAGGGGATCGAGCTGCCCGGTGAGGGATTCGTCGGCCTCATCACGTACATGCGGACTGATTCGACCCGGGTCTCGGAGCAGGCCATTGCCGGCGTTCGCGCGTACATCGGACAGGCGTTTGGTGAGGAGTTCGTGCCGAGCAAGCCGAACCGGTTCCGGACCAAGGCCGGCGCCCAAGACGCGCACGAAGCGATCCGGCCCACGTCGATGCAATACGATCCCGAGACGGCCAAACCACACTTGACGCGCGAGCAGTATTCGGTCTACCGCCTGATTTGGAATCGGTTCGTCGCGTCGCAGATGCCGCCGGCGCGCTTCGACGACACCACCGTGGACGTCGCCGCGGGCGCGTACACGTTCCGCGTCAAGGGTTCGGTGCTGAAGTTCAAGGGATGGATAGCCGCGCACGGCTTGAGCGACGACAAGGCTGGCGAGACGGTAGGACCGGCCGCGGACGTGAACAGCGACGTCGAGGCCGTGTCGGGCGTCCTGCCGGCGATGCAACGGGGCGACCGGTTAACGCTCCATGAGATTCGGCCGGAGCAGAAATTTACGCAGCCGCCGCCCCGGTTCAGCGAGGCGACGCTCGTCAAGGAGCTCGAGGAAAACGGCATCGGCCGGCCCAGCACCTACGCGGCAATCATCGGTGTGCTGCAGACGCGCGAATACGCCGAGAAGCTCGAAGGCCGGTTCAAGCCGACGCGCCTCGGGACCCTGGTGACCGACTTGCTGACGAAGAGCTTCGACGACATTCTCGACGTCGAGTACACGAAGGACTTCGAAGAGCGCCTTGACAAGATCGAAAGCGGGGAGGCCGACTATCGCGAGACGATTGAGAGTTTCTACACCAAGTTCAGCGCCGATTTGACCCAGGCGCTCGAATCGATGCCGAACATCAAGGCTGAGGGGTTGCCCAGCGACGAAGTGTGCGACAAGTGCGACTCGAAGATGGTCATCAAGGTCGGCCGCTTCGGACTGTTCCTCGCGTGTAGCCGCTATCCTGAGTGTAAGAATACCCGGGAGCTCGAGAGCGTAGATAACGGCCAGGACGACGCGGCCGAAACGTGCGAGAATTGCGGCAAGCCGATGGCCGTCAAGCGGGGGCGCTTCGGACAGTTCCTGGCCTGTTCAGGCTATCCCGATTGTAAGACGACCCGCAAGCTCATCTCGACCAAGCAGGGCCTCGAAGCGGCGAAGCCCGACCAGATGCTGGACGAGAAGTGTCCGCGGTGCGAGTCCAACCTCGTGATTAAGCACGGCCGCTTCGGCGAGTTCACGGCGTGTAGCAGTTATCCGAAGTGCAAATACGTCAAGCTGAAGAGCACGGGCGTGGCCTGCCCGAAGGACGGCGGCGACATCGTCGAACGGAAGTCCCGGCGCGGCCGTGCGTTCTACGGGTGCAGCAATTACCCTGACTGCGACTTCACGTTGTGGAACAAGCCACTGGCCGAACTGTGCCCACTCTGCAAGGCGCCGTTCCTCGTCGAGAAGATCACCAAGCGCCACGGCCGTCAGGTGCTGTGCCACAACGAAGACTGCGACTATGTCCGCGCTGAAGAGCTCGCGGCCGTCTGATCGCCCTCGGCGACGCTGAACGGCCTAGCAGCCCGTGGTGAGAGTCCCACTGCATTCGACCGCCGATGCATCCCGCCCCGCGGCGTTGCTCGTCGTTCAAATACTCCCGGTATTCTCGCTCCTCGCGTCTTGCGGGACGGGCGCCTCGATGTCCTCGGTGCAACGCGGGACTTCCACCACGGGCTGCTAGCGGGCACCGGTCATGATCCACATCATCGGCGGCGGCCTGGCCGGCAGTGAGGCGGCATGGCAAGCGGCCTCGCTCGACGAGCCGGTCACGCTGTACGAGATGCGGCCCGGGCGCCCTACCCCCGTGCATCAGACCGATCGCCTCGCAGAGCTGGTCTGCAGCAATTCTTTCAGGGGTGGCAAACTGGAACACGCCGTTGGGTTGCTCAAGGAAGAGATGCGCCGCATGGGATCGCTCGTCATGCAGGCGGCCGATCGCAACCGCGTGCCGGCCGGCACCGCGCTGGCCGTTGATCGCGAACGGTTCTCAGCCGATGTGACTGCCGCCATCGACGCGCATCCTCGGATCACGGTCCGACGAGCCGAGCTCGAGGCACTGCCCGCGCCCCGGACGCCGGCGGAGCCGGTCATCGTGGCGACCGGGCCCCTGACCTCCGAGGCCTTGTCACGCGACCTCGCGTCGTTCGTCGGCAGGGATCATCTCTACTTCTACGACGCGATCAGCCCGATCGTGCTGGCGGAGACGATTGATCGAGACGTCGTGTTTCGCGCGTCCCGCTGGGCCCGCGGCGCCAAGCCGCCCCCGGACACGGAGCAGGCGGCACAAGACGGTGGGGATTACCTGAATTGCCCCATGACCGTCGAGGAGTACGCGAGGTTTTACGACGCCTTGACCCAGGCCGAATCGGCCATGGTGCACGACTTCGATCGAACGAAGTTCTTCGAGGGATGTCTGCCGATCGAGGTCATGGCCAGCCGCGGGCGTGACACGCTCCGATTCGGGCCGATGAAGCCGGTGGGGCTGACCGATCCGCGAACCGGACGGCGGCCCTACGCGGTCGTGCAGTTGCGCCAGGACAACCTGGCAGGCGACCATTTCAGCCTCGTCGGCTTTCAGACGCAGTTGAAGTGGGGCGAGCAGGACCGCGTGCTGCGCCTGATTCCGGGGCTGGCCGACGCGGAGTTCGTTCGCTTCGGCATGATCCACCGTAACACCTACATCAATGCTCCGACGGTGCTGCGCGAAACCTGGCAGACGCGCGGTCGCGACGATCTGTTTTTTGCGGGGCAGCTATCCGGCGTGGAAGGCTATGTCGAGAGCGCGGCCTCCGGGTTGATGGCCGGCCTGAACGCGGCCGCTGTCGTTCAGGGCCGCCGGCCGCTCGTGGCACCCCGGACTACGGCGCTCGGGGCCCTGGCACACTACGTGTCCCACGCCGACCCGCAGAACTATCAGCCGACGAATATCGCGTTTGGACTCCTCCCGCCGCCGCCCAAGGCGCCACGGCGCCGCGCGGCACGGCGGCTCGCGACGGCGGAACAGGCGCTCCACGATCTTGCGACCTGGCGCGTGGAAGCCGGACTCACACACGATGCTCGACCAGCGGCAAGCTTTTCTTGAGTATCTGCGGTTCAATCGCAACGTGTCGGCGCACACGGCGCGCGCCTACGAAAGCGATCTGACTCAGTTCATCAGCTCCATGGCGAAGGCACTCGGATGTGCGCCGTCGCGTGTGAGACCGGCCGATTTCGACCAGCTCGCGGTGCGTGGCTTTCTGGCCGAGCTGTACAAGCGAGGTAGTTCGCGCGCGTCAGCGGCGCGCAAACTCGCCGCCATTCGATCGTTTGGACGCTACCTGCGGCGCGAGCGGCAGATCGACGGGGATCCGGGCGCGCTGGTCGGCACGCCGAAGCTCGAGCAGAAGATTCCGGCCTATCTCGAGGTGAACGAGATGGAGCAGCTTTTGGCCACGCCCGATATCGCCACTCCGCTTGGCCGCCGCGACCGAGCCATTCTGGAGCTGTTCTACGCGTCCGGGTTACGACTGAGTGAGCTGGTCGCGCTGGATGTCGAAGATGCCGATCTCAACGGTCGGCTGGTCCGCGTGCACGGCAAAGGTGGGCGGCAACGGATCGTACCGTTCAACCGGAGCGCGGCCAAGGCGATCCGGAGCTATCTGCGCGACCGTGACGCGCTGCAGGCGAACGTGCGATCGAGCCCGCCGCCGGCGCGGCCGTCGCGGCGTGCGCGGACCCGAGCCAATCCGCTGTTTCTCAACTACCGTGGCGGGCGGCTGTCGACGCGCAGCGTTGATCGCTTGGTCCGGCGATATGTTTCGGCCTGCTCTGTGCGGCTCGGGATCAGCCCGCACGCCCTGCGCCACTCGTTCGCCACACACCTGCTGGAGCGGGGTGCCGACCTGCGCTCGATTCAGGAACTGCTCGGGCACGCCCGCCTGAGCACGACGCAGCGCTACACTCACGTCAACGCGGCGCAACTTCTCGCGATCTACAAGAAGACCCATCCGCGGGCGTGACGACCGGCTCTTGGCTCTGGGCTGGACCGTGCGAGAGCCGAAAGCCGAATGCCTTCCAGCTTACCCGGCCACGGCTTCGGCAGCGGAAGCCGTGACGCCGGCCGAGCGGCGGGTGCGGGGCAGCTCGATCCCGAGCGTCTTGATCTTGTAGTTCATCACGCGCGGGCTGATGCAGAGCAGCTCCGCGGCGTCCTTTTGCACCCAATTCGACATTCGCAGTGCTTCGACGAGGGCCTGCCGCTCGATCTCGCCCAGCGAGATGCCGGTCGGTGGGATCGTGACCGCCGGCACCGCGTTCCGCGGATTGCCACCGACCGAAAGCTCGCCGAGCCGAAGGTCGTCGACCTGCAGGTACGGTCCGTCGGTCAGGAGGACGGCCCGTTCGATCGTGTTTTCCAGCTCACGAATGTTGCCGGGCCACGTGTAGCGTTCCAGCAGCCGCTCGGCCGCAGGCTCGAGGCCGTCGATCTTCTTCTTCAGTTCGGCGGCGGATCGCTGGATGAAGAACTGCGCCAGCTCCGAGATGTCGTCCTTCCGCTCGCGCAACGGCGACAATAATGTACAAATATTACAATATCGTGATTTAAGGAGTTCTTCGGGCCGGCTCTATCCGGTTTCGTCCTCAGGGAGGGTCTCCAGTTCCTCCCACTGGTGCATCAGATCGCCGATCTCCCACATCAGCGCCTGGTGACGTGCGATCAGGGCGTTCGCCGATTCCGGATCGCCATAAAAATCGGGCTCGCTTATCGACGCCTCGAGCGCTTTCAGCGCGGCTTCGCGCTCCGAGATCACGTCCTCCAGGTTCATGACGCGCCGCCGCCGGGCGTCCTGGCGCCGCTGACGCTTCTTGTCCTCGGCGGCTGCCTGCCTGCGCGACGCCGCCGGTTTCGCCCGTCCGGCCTGTCGCCGGACGGACGACGCTGCCGGATTGGCCACCGGCGCGGCGTGATTCCGCCTCCACCGGAACTCCTCGTAGGTTCCAGGGTAGACGATGGCCTCACCACGGCCGATGTCGATGACCTGCGTAGCCAGGCGGTCGACGAAATAGCGATCGTGCGAGACGAAGACCAGCGTGCCGCCAAACGCGTCCAGCGCCTCCAGCAGCACGTCGGTCGAGTCGATGTCCAGGTGGTTCGTCGGCTCATCCAGCAGCAGGACGTTGGCCGCCCTGAGCAGCATCCGCGCCACGGCCAGCCGCGTTCGCTCGCCTCCCGACAGGACGCCGACCCGCTTGTAGACGTCGTCGCCCGAGAAGAGGAACCCGCCGAGCAGGTTGCGGATCGCCGGCATGGCGTCGAGCCGTGCGCCGGCCGCCAGCGTGTCGTGGACGGTGTCCGCCGGATTGAGACGCGCCGCCTCGTCCTGGGCGAAGTACTGCATGTGCACCTGGTGACCCTCGACCCGCGTGCCGGTATCCGGCGGTTCGACACCGGCCAGCATACGCATGAGTGTTGACTTGCCGGCGCCGTTCGGTCCGATCAGGGCGATCCGGCTGCCCCGCGCGATTGTGAGATCGAACGAACGGAAGACCTGGTTCGTGCCGTAGGCTTTGCTAACGCCCCGGAGGGTGAGGACGTTCCGACCGCTCTTCTGACAGTCCGGGAAGCTGAAGTGCGTTTTCTTTCGTTCGGGAGGTGCCTCGATCGGGACAATCGTGCCCAGCATCTTCAGGCGGCTCTGCACCTGCGAGGCCTTGGTGGCTTGATAACGAAAACGATCGACGAACTGCCGGACGCGGGCAATCTCCTCGTCCTGCCGGCGCTTGGCCTCCCGCAGCCGCACCAGCCGCGCGTCGCGCTCGATCACGTACGCGCTGTAGTTGCCCGGATAATCCGTCAGGGTCTTGAGGCCGACCTCGGTGATGCGGGTGACGACCGAGTCGAGAAAGAACCGATCGTGCGAGACCAGCATCACGGCATGCGGATAGCTCACCAGGTAAGCCTCGAGCCAGTTACGCGCCTCGAGATCGAGGTGGTTCGTCGGTTCGTCTAGCAGCAAGAGGCCGGGTCGCTTGAGCAGCAGCGTCCCGAGCGCGATGCGCATCTGCCAGCCGCCGGAGAACGTGTCCACCGGTCGCTGGGCGTCGCTGTCCGCAAATCCCAGGCCGGCGAGGAGCGTGGCGACCTGCGGCTCGAGCGTATATCCGTCGTGTCGATGGAAGGCGTCCTGGGCCTCGCTGTAGCGCTCGAGCAGGCGCGCGTGCTCGGCGGGCGGCACGGACCGGTCCCCGAGCTGGTGCTCGAGCGCGTGCATCTCGGCTTTCAGATCGAGCAGTGGCTGCAGGCCTCGGCTCACCTCATCGAAGACGGTGCGCCCGGCGTGGGTGAGCCCATCCTGCGGCAGATAGCCGATCGTCAGGCCGGTGGGTGTGACGACCTGGCCGGCGTCGGGCTCCTCCTCACCCACCATCATCCTGAGCAGCGTGGTCTTCCCTGCGCCGTTCGGGCCGCACAGGCCGACACGGTCACCCGGCCCCAGTTGCCACGTCACGTCATTCAGCAGGGTGCGATCGCCGAATCGTTTCGTGACCGCCGACAGTTGGATCATGTGGAGGCCGCCAACTGGGCTCTGGGCTTTCGGCTCTCGGCTTTCGTGGGTCGCTCTGGGCTATCGAGAGCCCAGAGCCCAGAGCCGGCTACTGGTCGAGGCTCTTGGCGGCGGCCGTCAGAATGTGCCGAAGCTCGAACGGCTTCGTGAGGTAGCTCGACACGCCCAGGTTGGCGGCCGCGATGGCGTTCGCCTTGGAGGAGTCGCCCGTGATGATGATGACCGGAATGTTCGCCTTGAGACAGTCATCAGTCATCAGTCATCTTCACGATCCGCTCGTCCGGAACACTTTATCATCACTCGGCACGCCCGGTGGCGGTGCGTTAGCAGCCCGTGGTGCGAGTCCTGCTGCATTTGACCGCCGATGCATCCCGCCCCGCGGCGTTGCTCGTCGGTCAAATACTCTCGGTATTTTCCCTTCTCGCGCCTTGCGAAGCGGGCGCCTCGACGGTCTCGATGCGACGCGGGACTTGCACCACGGGCTGCTAGGCCACTGATCCGGCCGGCGGGGCAGTCCGCAGGGCCGCCGTGGCGGCGTCGTATCGCTCAGGCTAACTTGTTGAAAATAAAATATATTACGTGACATCTGCATTTCGACCCTGGCAGGTGGAGTTCCCCCGCCGCGTCTTGCGCCGACCATACGTCCCCTCAGGCCGTCTATTATTGAGGAGCGGCCGCGTACGACCCCGGGAGCGTCTCGGCTGGCTCCGCGGCCTCAGCCTCAGAGCGAGTTGACTGGAGTGTCCAGCGCGGCGATGACGTGGACGGACGAGGAGCTCGTGGCCCGCTCGGCGAGCGGGGACCAGAACAGCTTCAACCAGCTCGTGGTGCGCTGGCAGCGGCCGATCTACGTGTTGGCCTACCGTGTCATCGGTCGAGAGGACGACGCCCGCGATGTCTGCCAGGAGACGTTCCTCCGGGCGTTCCGCGGCATCAAGGGTTTCAAGGGACAGGCGAAATTCTCGTCCTGGCTGTATCGAATTGCGCTCAACCTGTGCCGCGACTGGATCCGCCGCGAGCGCCGGTCGCGCCCTGCGCCTGTGCCCGAGGGCCTCAACCTGGCCGACTTGGCGCCCGTGGAAGATCGGGGCGACTCGGTCGAGGATCTCGTCGGGCGGCGTGAGCTGAGCGGTCACGTGGCTCGGGCCATGGCCGTCCTGCCGCGCGAACAGCGGACGGCGATCGTGCTGAAGGAATACCACGGGCTGACCTTCCGGGAAATAGCCGACCTCCAGGGGTGTCCGCTGAGCACCGTGAAGACACGTGTGTATCAGGGACTGAACCACCTTCGACTCGAGCTCGAGCACCGGGGAATTGACCGCGCCGCCGCGTATCCGTCCGAGGTGGTGAGCGCGAGCGGGCCGGCCGGACTGAGCAGGAAGATGTCATGATGTGGAATTCGACATCGGGCACGTGCGACGATAAGTCGTTGCTCGTCGCCTTTCTCTACGATGAATGTGAGACGGTCGAGCGCCAGCGAGTCGAAGCGCACCTGGAGGTGTGTGCCGCCTGTCGGGCGGAAGTCGAGGCGCTGACCGGCCTGCGAGGTCGTCTGGCCGGGTGGGCGGCGCCCGAGCCGGCGCCGGACTTCCGCGTCGTGCCGGCCGCCGCCGCGGTGACGCGGCGCGTGTGGCCCGCGGCGCGCGGCTGGGCGTTGGCCGCCGCGGCCATGTTCCTGCTGGCGATTGGCGTGGGCGTGGCGAATGTGGAGATCCGATACGGCCCGGATGGACTGGTCGTGCGCACCGGGTGGGTGGCGCCGGACGGCGTGGACGCAGTCGCCTCGGCCGACGATATGCCCTGGCGTACCGACCTGGCAGCGCTCGAATCGTCGCTGCGGGAGGAAATGGTCGGAGCGACGCCCCGAGGGCTAGGCGCCGTGTCGGATGACAGGGGCGAGTCCGAGGTGCTGGCCAGCGTCCATCGGCTGATTGAAGAGAGCGAGCGGCGACAACAGCGGGATCTTGCGCTGCGATTCGCGCAGTTGATGGGGGAGTCCGAAGCGCAGCGACAGGCCGACTTGCTGCGCATCGAACAGCAAGTGGGACAACTCCAGGGCCTGAGCGAGGCCGAAGTGGTGCAGCATAACGAGATCATGGATTATCTGGTGCGAGTGGCTGGACGATGAGGCGCAGACCTCGGCGAGGTGGCAGGATCGACGTGGTGGGGGTAGGGGTACTCGCCGCGGCGATGTGTGTGGCGACCGGTGTGGCGGCGCAGACGCCCGCACCGCGCGAGGGGACGCGGAGTACGGCGCCGTCCGACGCGCAGCGCGCGCGGTATCAGATTCGTATGCTGGAGCGCGTACTCGAGCAGGCCGTGCAGCACGGGACCCAGGTTGTGGCGATGCAATTTCGCACGTTCGCGCCGAGTGCCGTGCTCTTCACTGGGGCGACGCTGGCGCGAGGCTTCGCACTCGACGAGTACGGCGTGTTCTTCGACGTCCAGGTGCCGTCGCTGCGCCGGAGCCTCACGTGGACGTTTCGCGCGTTGAACCGCAACGGCCTGTCGCTCGATGACGCGCTCACGGCACTGCGACAGCACGTCCAATCGCTGGGCGACCCGGGTGCGCGCGACGCGCTCGAACAGGCGCTCCGCAGCCTCGAGGTGCGGGTGGGACCGCTGGCGGCGACGCGTTGGGACGGCGCGCGGGCGACGCGGATTGGTGCCGGAGATGCGGATCGGCCGGCTCCTGCGACCATCGTCGACATCGATCCGGCCGACGTCTATGCCTCGCAGATTCGGGACGAGCTCGTCGGCGTGATGCTCGACCACAGCGGCTCGCTGGCGCTTGGGCCGGACGACTGGTTGACCGTGGCCGCGACCGGCGCCGCGTCGTCCTGGGTGGGTGCGGCCGTCTCAGCCGCGTCGGCAGCCACTGCGATGATGCTGCGAATTCGAGGCCGCGACCTAGCGGCGTTGCGTGCCGGGGACATCAGCCGGTCCGAAGCGCAAAACCGAATTCACGCGATCGAGTTTTGATCTACAATCCCTCTTGATGCATGCCCTGACCCGTGCGCCACGAGCGGCTGGCTTTGCCGTGCTCGTCTTGACGGCGGGCGTGGCTGCCGGTTGTGGTGAGTCGCTCGACGTCAAACGCGAACTCCTGGTGTCCAGTGTCACGACCGGGTGGTTCGACGCTGGCGTGCTCGAGGACGGCAAGACCAAGCTGGTCCCCACTATCTTGTTTCAGCTCAAGAACGGCGCAAAATCGAAGATCACGGTCGTACAGATCAACGGCGTGTTCCGCCGGCTCGAAGAGGAAGAAGAATGGGGGAATGGCTTCGTGCGGGCGATTGGCAGCGAAGGGCTCGCGGCCGGTGACTCAACGCCTCCCATCGTCATGCGTTCGACGCTCGGCTACACGAGCACCGAGCCCAGGCTCAAGATGCTGCAGCACAGTCTGTTCGTCGATGCGAAGGTCGAGCTCTTCGCGAAGCACCATGGCGCCCAGTGGGTCAAGGTCGGGGAATACGTCATCGACCGGCAGTTGTTGACGCACTGATCCCCTCCAGCGTCGCCCAGCCACCGACGCGCGGTACGATTCGCCTTCCGTCACCCGATGCATCACAGCACGACCGTTCTTGCCGTCCGACATGAAGGCCAGACCGTCATGGCCGGTGACGGTCAGGTGACGTTTGGACAGACGGTCATCAAGCAGGGGGCGCGCAAGATTCGCCGCATGTACAACGATCAGATCCTGGCGGGCTTCGCGGGCTCGGCGGCCGATTCGTTCGCGCTCTTCGAGCGGTTCGAGTCGAAGCTTGAGCAGTTTCGCGGCAACCTCGAGCGGTCGGCAGTCGAGCTGGCCAAGGATTGGCGCACCGACCGCGTGCTGCGCCGGCTCGAGGCGACGCTGGTTGTCGTCGACCGGCAGTCCACGTTTTTGCTCTCGGGTACGGGCGACCTGATCGAGCCCGACGACGGCATCGTCGCCATCGGGTCGGGCGGCGCCTACGCGCGGGCCGCGGCCACGGCGCTGGCCGGTCACACCGAGCTCGATGCGCGCCGGATTGCCGAGGAGGCGATGCGGATCGCCGCCGGCATTTGCATCTACACGAACGACTCCATTTCCATCGAGGAGCTCTAGCAGCCCGTGGTGAAAGTCCCCCTGCATTCGGCCGGCGCTGCATCCCGCTATGGGCGGCGCGAGGCGTTGTCCACGATGGGTCGAATACTCTCGGTATTCTCCCTCCTCGCGCCTTGCCTTGGGCGACCGCGGTTTCGGCTTGGCCTTAGAGGGGCCTCGATGCGACGCGGGGCTTTCACCAGGGGCTGCTAGCCGATCTCAAGGCCGAGCGGCTGCGGGCCTACTAATGCCGATCTACCTGCCCGAGACGGCGGCGTCGACCACCGACTCGCTGACCCCTCGTCAAATCGTTGCCGAGCTCGACAAGTTCGTCATCGGCCAGGCTCACGCCAAACGCGCCGTCGCCGTGGCGTTGCGCAACCGGATGCGGCGCCGCAAACTGCCGCCCGAGCTGGCCGAGGAGGTCGCGCCCAAGAACATCCTGATGATCGGGCCGACCGGCGTCGGCAAGACCGAAATCGCGCGCCGGCTGGCCCGGCTCGCGCAGTCGCCGTTCATTAAAGTCGAAGCATCGAAGTTCACCGAGGTGGGCTACGTCGGGCGCGACGTCGAATCGATGGTGCGCGATCTGGTCGAGCTCGCCGTGGACATGGTGCGGGCGGAGCGGATCGTCGAGGTGCGAGAGAGGGCGGCGGCAAACGCCGAGGAGCGCATGCTCGATTTGCTGCTGCCGCCGGTGCAGCCCACGGGGACGAGCGACGAGGCCAAGGCCACGGGTGAGTACGCCCAGCGCACGCGAGAGAAGTTTCGCGAGCAGTTGCGTCATGGCAGGCTCGACACGCGGCGGGTGGACGTCGACGTCCGGGATAAGGCGTTCCCGACGCTGGAGATCGTCGCCGGCTCATCGATCGAGGAGATCGACATCAACGTGAAGGACATGTTGCCTGGACTGTTTCAGGGGCGGCGCCGGACACGAAACATGTTGGTCCCCGAGGCGCTCGACCACCTGGTGCAGGAAGAGGAGCAGAAGCTCGTGGACATGGAGTCGGTCGGCCGCGCCGCCGTCGAGCGCGTCGAACAGGCCGGCATCATCTTCATCGACGAAATCGACAAGGTGGCAGGGCGCGAGGGGGGCCACGGTCCGGACGTGAGCCGTGAAGGCGTGCAGCGTGACATCTTGCCGATCGTCGAGGGGACGACCGTCAACACCAAGCATGGCATCGTGCGCACTGACCACATCCTCTTCATCGCTGCCGGTGCGTTCCATGTCGCCAAGCCGTCCGATCTCATTCCGGAGCTGCAGGGCCGGTTTCCCATCCGCGTCGAGCTGCACACGCTGGGCACCGAAGAGTTCGTCCGGATTCTCACCGAGCCCCGCGGCGCGCTGGTCAAGCAGTACACGGCGCTGCTGGCGACCGAGGGCCTCGAGTTGCGGTTCACCCCAGACGCGGTGGACCGGGTGGCCGAACTGGCGACCCTCGTCAACGGGCGGGCCGAGAACATCGGGGCACGTCGGCTGCACACCGTCATGGAAAAGATTCTCGAAGAGATCTCGTTCGAAGCACCGGACATGGTTGAGACCTCGATGACCATCGACGCTGCCTACGTCGATCGCATGCTGGCCGACATCGTCAAGAACGAGGATCTGACGCGTTACATCCTGTGATGGCCTGCCGGCGGCGCTGCGCGGCGTCCTTCGTTGTCATCCTCCTGCTGGTGGTCGTGGCCTGCGGCAAGAAGGGGCTGCCGCTCCCACCGATCCGCATCGTGTCGCAGCGTCCGGATCAATTCGCCGTGCGCCGCCTGGGGAGCCAGGTGTACCTCCAGTTCGTCGTGCCCACGGTGAACACCGATGGCAGCACACCCGCCGATCTGTCGGTGGTCGAGGTGTACGGGGTGACCCTCGATCCGCTGCCGTCCGGTGTCAGTCCCCTCACCGATGAAGAACTGGTCGAGGCGGGAACCCTGCTCGCGGCGATCGACGTCCGGCCGCCGCCCCTACCGCCTGAGCCGGTCGATCCGGATGCGCCGCCGCCGTCCGAGGATCCGCTGCTGGAGGATCCGCTGCTGCTGGATGTCCCCGTGCAAGGGACGATCCTGACGGTTCGCGAGGCACTGACGGAGGACGCGCTCGTCCCGGTCGATCTCGCTGAGATCGACCGACGGTTCGAGCGCCGCGACGACGACGACGAAGAGGCCGAGCGGCCGACGATCACCGGCCTGCGATGGGTCCCGCCACCCCTGGCCATCCCGTTTGCGACCCCCCCGCCCCGTCGGACCTATGTGGCGGTCGGCCGCACGAGCAACGGGGAGCTCGGGGTGCTGTCGCCGCGATTGACTGTGCGCCTGGACGCCGCGCCGCCGCCGCCGCCGGTACCCAACGTGAGCTACACGGCAAGCCTCGTGACGATCCGTTGGCTGGCGGCACGTGGCGCCAGCCGGCCCGTCCAGGAGACTGTCGGCTCGCCGCCGGCCGCCGCGCCGGATCCGACGGTGCCCGCGGTCAGTCTGGCGCCGCCGCCCCTCGCGTCCACGCCGGCAATCGCGTCGGCGGAGGCAACGACCTACAACATCTACGCGTATACGCCGGCGCCGCGTGACGCCGTGGCGGCCGAGGTGATGCCGACACCGGTCAATGTGACGCCCCTCACGGAGTTCGAATTCGCGGACGCCCTGGTCGCGTTCGACGTCGAGCGCTGTTACGTCGTCCGGACGATCGCCGTTGCCGACGGCGATTCGGTGGAGAGCGAGGCGTCGCTGCAGACCTGTGTCGTGTTTCAGGATACGTTCCCGCCGGTGGCGCCCAGGAGCCTGGCGGCGGTCGGCGCCAGCGGGACCGTCAGCCTCATCTGGGAGTCGAACACGGAGGATGACCTGGCTGGCTATCTGGTCTTGCGCGGCGCGGCGCGTGGTGACACACTCCAGCCCTTGATGACGGAGCCGTTGACCGAGACGACCTACCGGGACGCGACCGGGTCGCCGGGCGTCGCCTATACCTATGCGGTCGTCGCGGTGGACGCCGCCACGCCGCCGAACGTCAGCGAGTTGTCGAACCGCGTGACCGAGTCGCCGCAGTAGCCGATTCGAGACAGCGCAGCGAAGGAAGGAGTGCGCCGATGAAGTTGTTCGTCGATTCCGGGAATATCAGCGACATTGTCGGCCTCGTACCGCTGGGAATCATAGATGGTGTCACGACGAATCCCTCGCTGCTGGCCGCGGCCGGCGGCGACCCGAGGGCCGTGCTCAAGGAGATCTGCACGTTGGTCAAGGGGCCGGTCAGCGCCGAGGTCGTGGCGACCGACGTCGCGGGCATGGTCCGGGAAGGCCGCGAGCTGGCGGGAATAGACGAGCACATCGTCGTCAAGGTTCCGTTCGGCAAGCCGGGCGTTGAGGCGTGCGCGACGCTGGCGTCGGAGGGCATCCGCGTCAACGTGACCCTCGTCTTTTCGGCCACGCAGGCGCTGCTGGCCGCCAAGGTCGGCGCCACGTTCGCCAGTCCGTTCGTGGGGCGGTTGGACGACATCGCGACGCCGGGCATGGACCTGATCGGCCAGATCATCGACATCTACGAGAATTATGAATTTGGGACCGAGGTGTTGGTGGCGAGCGTGCGCGGTCCGATCCATATCGTCCAGGCAGGCCGGCTCGGGGCCGACATCTGCACCTGTCCGCCCGCCGTGATTGACGGGCTGTTCAAGCACCCGCTGACCGACATCGGCCTCGAGAAGTTCCTCGCCGACTGGGAGAAGGCCCAGGCCGCCAGGGCCTGAGGCTTCGACGCGACGGGCGCGATGGACACGCCTGAGAAGATCCTGGCCGATCTCGAGCGGCGCGCCGACGAGGCGGGTGGCGAGGTGCGCCGCGCCCGGCAGCACGACGCCGGGAAGCTGACCGCGCGCGAGCGGATCGACCTCTTGTTCGATCCGGCCACCTTCCAGGAAGTCGATCGCTTCGTGACCCACCGGTGCCGGGACTTCGGCATGGAAGCGCAGGTCGTGCCGGGGGACGGAGTCGTGGCGGGATTCGGCCGCGTCGATGGTCGTCCAGTCTTCGCGTTCGCCCAGGACTTCACGGTGTTCGGCGGGTCGCTCTCGGAAACCAACGCCGCAAAGGTCATCAAGGTAATGGATCAGGCGGTCAAGATGGGGGCGCCAATTGTCGGCCTCAACGACTCGGGCGGCGCCCGCATTCAGGAAGGCGTGCTGTCCCTCGGCGGGTATGCCGACATCTTCCTGCGCAATACGCTGGCGTCCGGCGTCGTGCCGCAGATCTCGGCGATCCTGGGGCCATGCGCCGGCGGCGCGGTCTACTCCCCGGCCATAACCGATTTCACCGTGATGGTAGCCGGGACGAGCTATATGTTCGTCACCGGACCGGACGTCCTCCGGACGGTCACGCATGAAACGGTGACGATGGAATCGTTGGGCGGTGCGACCACGCACAACTCCACGAGCGGTGTGGCGCACTTCAGCGTCGAGGACGATCGCGCCTGTCTCTCGCTGCTGCGCGAGCTACTCGGCTTCCTCCCCAGCAACAACCTCGACGATCCACCAGTCGTGGCGACCGCCGATCCGATCGACCGCCACGACGAGGCGCTCGATCGCCTGGTGCCAGAGTCACTGACCCAGCCGTACGACATGCTCGATCTCGTGCAGACGGTGGCAGACGACGGGCGGTTTCTGGAGGTGCACCGGCAGTTTGCCCGGAACATCATCGTCGGCTTCCTGCGGCTGGCCGGCCGCAGCATCGGTGTGGTGGCCAATCAGCCAACCCATCTGGCCGGGACGCTCGACATCGACGCGTCGGTCAAGGCGGCGCGGTTCGTGCGGTTCTGCGACGCGTTCAATATTCCGCTGCTCACCTTCGAGGACGTGCCAGGCTTCCTGCCGGGCACCCGACAGGAGTACGGCGGCATCATCCGCCACGGCGCGAAGCTGCTGTTCGCCTTCGCCGAGGCGACCGTGCCGAAGGTGACCCTCATCACGCGCAAGGCCTACGGCGGCGCCTACTGCGTGATGGCGAGCAAGCACCTTCGCACTGATCGAAACTACGCGTGGCCCACGGCGGAGATCGCCGTGATGGGCCCCGAAGGAGCCGTCAACGTGCTCTACAAGCGCGAGCTCGCGACGGCGCCCGATCCGGACGCGCTCCGGGCCCAGAAAGTAGCGGAGTTCCGGGAGAAGTTCGCGAATCCCTACACGGCCGCCGCCCGCGGGTACCTGGATGCCGTGATCCAGCCCCGCGACACCCGCCACACCCTCGCGACAGCGTTTGCGGCCCTGGCGGGCAAGCGCGACCGGAATCCTCCCAAGAAGCACGGCAACATCCCGCTCTGACTGACGGGGCGGCGGACCCGCGCGCCTTCCCGCCAAGTGCTAGAATTGAGGGCAGATCGCGCCGTCTCCGGTCATTTCTAGCAGACGTCCGGCGGGCGTCGAGCGCGCGTGTTGACATGAAGGTCTTGGTTGCCAATCGCGGCGAGATCGCCGTCCGCATCATGCGGGCCTGTCGGGAGCTCGGTTTCCGCGCCGTCGCCGTGTACTCGGAGTGTGACCGGTTGGCGCCGCACGTCACGTATGCCGACGAGGCGTATCCGATCGGCCCGAGTGAGCCGCGTGACAGCTACCTTCGGATCGATCGGCTGCTCGACGTCGCCGAGCGGGCCGACGTCTGGGCCGTGCATCCCGGCTACGGGTTTCTGGCGGAGAACGCCGAGTTCGCCCGGGCCGTGCGAGCGGCGGGACGGACCTTCGTCGGCCCGTCGGCCGAGGCGATCGAGCTGATGGGCGGCAAGGTCACGGCGCGTGCCGTCGCACGGGCGGCCGGCGTTCCCGTCGTGCCGGGCACCGACGCGTCGCTCGACCCCGGCCTGTCGGACGCGGCGCTGTCGGCCAGCGCGGGCGCCATCGGCTACCCGCTCTTCGTCAAAGCGGTCGCCGGCGGTGGCGGGAAGGGGATGCGGCTGGTGCACGAGCCGTCAGCGCTGGTCGCCGCGGTCGCGGCCGCGCGCTCCGAGGCGGGTTCGACGTTCGGCGACCAGGCGGTCTACCTGGAGCGGCGGCTGGCGGCGACCAGACACATCGAGATCCAAGTGCTCGCCGACGCGCATGGGACCGTCGTGCCGTTCGTTGAGCGGGAGTGCTCGATCCAGCGCCGCCACCAGAAGGTCGTCGAGGAGGCGCCGGCCGCCGACATGCCGCTCGAGCGCCGCCGGGCCATGGCCGACGCGGCGGCATCGATTGCCCGCGCGGTGGGCTACACGAACGCCGGCACGATCGAGTTCCTCGTCGACGAGACAGGCGCCTTCTACTTTCTCGAGATGAACACACGGTTGCAGGTCGAGCACGGGGTGACGGAAGCCGTCACCGGCATCGACCTCGTCCAAGCGCAGTTCACCATCGCGCGGGGCGCGCCGCTTGACATCGATCCCGTGCGGGCCCTGACGCCGATCGGCCACGCCATCGAGTGTCGCGTCTACGCCGAAGATCCCGATGCGTCGTTTCTGCCGTCACCCGGGTGGATTCACGAGCTGCGCGCGCCGTCGGGACCGGGCGTGCGCGACGATAGCGGCGCGGTGGCTGGCAGCGAGGTGCCGGTGTTCTACGACCCGCTGATTTCGAAGGTGGTCGTCTGGGGCACAGACCGCGCGCAGGCCTTGGCGCGGATGCGGCGGGCCGTGGACGAGTACGAGATACACGGCGTCAAGACGACGATTCCGTTTTTCAGGTGGCTGCTTCGCAGCGAGGCGTTTGCCAGCGGACCGGTGGACACGACCTTCATCGACGCTACGCTCGCCGCGCGCGGCGGGCGTCCGTTCGTTGAGTCGTCACCAGAGGCCGAGGAACTGGCCGTGATCGGGGCGGCGCTGTATGCGTTTCTCGAGGTGGGACATGGCGACGCGTCATCGTCGGCCTCGGTGTCGGCCTGGCGGCAGGCGGCGCGCACCGACAGCCTGCGCGCCTGAGTTGACGAGCGATGCGGCTGGAGATCGAGGTCGGTGGACGAGTACGAACGGTGACGATCGAACGGGCGAGTGCCGCGTCTGACCGGTTCGTCGTCACGGTGGAGGGATGCCGGAACAACCTGGATGTGCGCCGGCTCGACCGCGCGACGCTCTCCCTCATCCGCCTCGATGGCTCGCCGGCGCGGACGAGCCACGCGTTGACGATCGTCGAAACCGGCCTGCGCGGGCGATACGACGTCCAACTGCGCGAGGGGGTGTTTCGGACGGTCATCGACGGCCGTCTGAGGTCGGGACCGGCGGGGGAGCGCCTGCGGGCCGGCCGGCAGGCTGTCACGGCGCCCATGCCGGGCCGGGTCGTCCGCGTCCTCGTGGCGCCGGGCGACGAGGTCGACGAGCGTCAGGACCTGGTCGTCATCGAGGCGATGAAGATGGAGAACGCGCTCGGGTCGCCGAAGGCCGGTCGGGTCGTCGAGGTGGCCGTTCGTGAGGGCATGACAGTCGAAGCCGGCCGGATGCTAGTGGCCGTGGAATAGGTGTGGAACAGGAGACCGGCGGCTGAGATTCGATGACCGACACGACGAGAGACCTTCCGGTCGAGGCGAACGCTTCCGGCGCGCCGGCGCGCGGACGGTGGAACTACGCGCGGCTGACCCTCGCGCTGCTCGTCGCCGCGGTGGCCGCGTTCATCGTGACGACGGCAACCGTAGATCTGGGCCCGGCGTTGCGGGCCCAGGCGGAGCGGAGCGGGTCCGCGGCGGTCGGCCGGCCGATGCACATCGGCAAGCTGTCCGTCTATCTCTTTCTCGGCCGGTTTCTGATCGAGGATCTCGTCATCGAGGGGCCGACGCCCGCCGATCGTCCGTTCCTGCGCGCGGACCGGATCGTCATGTCCATGCCATGGTCATCGCTGTTTCGCCGTGAAGTGCTGTTCGATTCAATCGAGATGACCGACTGGGACATGGTCCTCGAGACGTTCGCCGGTGGACGGCATACCTTTCCCGACCTGGACGGCGATTCGTCGGAGGCCGATTCCGCCGAGACGGTCGGGCGCGAGGACCGACGCCGGTTCGTGACCACGCTCAGTTACGTGCGGGCGTATCGAGGGACGGTCACCTACGAAGACCACGGATCGCCGTGGAGCATCGTCACACGGAACCTCGACGTCACCGTCACGAAGATTCTCGACTATCGCGGGCACGCCACATTCTCGGACAGCACGGTCCAGGTCAAGTCGTTCGAACCGATGACGGCCAGTATGCAGGCCGACTTCAGAATCGAGGGCCGCCACGTCGTGTTCGACCGGTTGGACCTGCAGACTGACGGCGCCGATTCACACCTGATCGGCGCCGTGGATTTCGGCAATTGGCCGGAGCAACAGTACGATGTCCGGTCGGATCTGGACCTTCCCGTGCTGCGGGACATCTTCTTCGCCGGGGACGACTTCACGGTCGGCGGTGCCAGCCAGTTCGAGGGGGTCTACCACGTCTTCAAGGGCGGCTACGATCTGCGGGGAGGATTTCAGAGCGGCTTGACGACGATCAACGATCATCCGTTCCAGGCGCTCTCCGGGTCGGTGCACTGGCGTCCTGACGGGCTCGACGTGTTTGACGCCGCCGCGGCGCTTCACGGCGGGGCCCTGCAGTTCGAGTACGCGCTGACGTCACCGGACCTGCCGGATGGCAACATGGCGCGCTTCGACGCGTGCTACGAGGACGTCGATCTGGCGGCGCTCACCGATTTCCTCGAACTGGAGGGCGTTCGCCTAGACGGGCGCGGCGCGGGCTGGAACCGCGTGTCGTGGCCACGCGGCCGCTTCCGGGATCGCCTCGGCGAGGGACACCTCGAGGCCGCACCGCCCGGGAACGTGCGGCTGCAGGCGGGGGCGCTCGGCCAGTTCGTCGCGGCCCGCGGCCCGCGGCCCGCGCCGAGCGCGGCTGCCGGCTACACGCGGTTTCTGGTCGGCGGCTCCGTGGACTACCGGCTGGGGTCGGAGTGGCTCGACATTGCCGCCGGCAGCTGGGTCGCGACCCCGCACACGCGCATCGCCTTCGAGGGGCGCACGCGTTACGGCGGCGAGTCGGAGATCCCGTTCCACGTCTCGAGCAGCGACTGGCAGGAGAGCGATCGGATGCTCGCCGGCCTGCTCACCGCGTTCGGGCGACCCACGCGCGCCGTCACCATCGGTGGTGTCGGCACGTTCGACGGCATCATGCGCGGGCCGTTTTCGAATCCGCGGGTCGAAGGCACGTTCATGGCGGAGGACCTGCGGCTCTGGGACGTGCGGTGGGGACGCTGGGTCGGCCACGTCGCCGTCGAGGACGGCTATGTCGACGTCGCCGACGGGCTCGTCCAGGACGGTGATTCGGAAATCCGGCTCGACGGCCGCTTCGCCTTCACCTACCCGCAGGCCGACGGCGGCGAGGACATGAGCGCGACATTCCAGGTGACCGACCGGCGCGTCATCGACCTCCTGAAGGCCTTCGGTCAGGAGTCCTATCGGGTCGACGGACGCCTGTCGGGAGAGTTTCACTTGCAAGGCCCGTACACCGCGCCGGTTGGCTTTGGCCGGATGTCGGTGCGTGAAGCGACGGCCTACGGCGAGCCGATCGCCTCTGGGTCAGCGGGCCTGCGGTTCGAAGGCGGCGGTGTCCGGCTCGACGGTGTCGAGCTGGTGAAGGGCGGCGGGCTCATCACGGGCGCCGCGTTCGTCGAGTGGGACGGGATCTACACGTTCAGCGCCGACGGCCGCCGGATTCCGATAACGGACCTGACGACCGTGCAGAACCCGCGCGCGCCGCTGTCTGGCACGCTGGAGTTCACCGCGTCCGGCGTCGGCGAGTTCGAGGCGCCGCAGTACGACGTGCGCGGACGGATCGACGATCTGTTCATCAGCGACGAGCCGGTGGGGCAGGTCACGGGCCGCATCCTTGTGCGGAACGGGGAAGCGACGTTGGAGATCGAGGCGGCGTCTCCGCGTCTGGCGGTGTCGGCGGTCGGCCGGGTGGCGCTGACGCCCGCCGCCGACGCCGAGCTGACGGTCCGGTTCACGGACACGTCGCTCGATCCTTACGTCCGTATCTTCGAGCCGCGCCTCCAGCCGGTCACCACGGCGGTGGCCAGCGGCGCGTTCCGCGTTGTCGGCGAGCTCGGCAACCTGGAGCATCTGCTGGTCGACGCGACCGTCGAGCAGCTCCACCTGACGCTGTTCGACTACGAGGTGCGGAACGAAGGACTGATCCGGATGGCGCTGGATCAGGAGGTCGTCCGCGTCGAGCGCATGCAGCTGGTGGGTGACGGCACGGCGCTCGATCTCACCGGCGAAATCCGCCTCCGGATGAACGAGGTGGATGGGCGGGTGACCGGCGACGCCAACCTGGGGATTCTCCAAGGGTTCATCGGCGACATCCGAAGCTCGGGCAACGCAGAGCTCGTGGCCGAGGTCCGCGGGTCGATCGAGGCGCCGGTCCTCACGGGGTTTGCGGCGGTGACCGACGGCCGGATCCGGCATTTCTCGCTGCCCCACGCGCTCGAGTCGGTCAACGGCCGCATTTTCTTCGATGCCGACGGCATTCATCTCGATGACCTCTCGGCGTCGCTCGGCGGCGGGCCGGTGCGATTCGGTGGCCGGATCGGCCTCGACGGGTACCGGCCCGGTGAAATGAACGTGACCCTCACCGGTCAGGAGCTGCAGTTGCGCTATCCGGAAGGGTTCCGCTCGGTTATCGACACCGATCTGTCGCTGCGGGGGCCGTTCGACGATCCGGTCCTCGCCGGAACCGTGGAGGTGACCGACGCAACCTGGATCCAGCCGTTCGAGGCCGACACGGGATTTCTGAGTTTCGGCGCTGAGGCCGACACACGCGATCTGGGAAGTGACGCCGAGCCGGTGTTCCCGATGCGGTACGACGTGCGGATCAACGCGCCGGGCACGCTGCGGATCGAGGACAGAAACACGCGCGTGGTCGCGAGCGCCGAGCTGACGGTGCAGGGCACGGTCGAGCAGCCGCAGCTGTTCGGTCACGTCGAAATCGACCGTGGCGAATTGTTCTTCGAGGGGAATCGATACGTCGTGACCCGCGGCAGCATCGATTTCACCGACCCGGTGCAGATCAATCCATTCTTCGACGTCGAGGCCGAGACCAGTGTACGGGTCCCCGGTCAGATCTACCGCGTGATCTTCCACGCGGCCGGCACGGCCGAGCAGTTCGTGCCGGACCTGAGCTCCGATCCGCCGCTGCCGGCGATCGACATCCTCTCGCTGCTGTTCGGCGACGTCCGCGATCCGGCTGAAGGCGAGTTGCGGGCCATTCGGACGGCCGACGAGACCGAGCAGCAGCTCCTCCAGGCCCGTGCGGCGCAGTTGCTGACGAGCCCGATCGCGTCGGGCGTCGGGCAGGTCGTCCAGGAGTCCCTAGGCGTCGACACGTTCCAGATTACCCCGTCGCTGAGTGACTCGACATCGCGCGAGACGGCCGAGCTGTCGGCGACCGCGCGGTTGACGATCGGCAAGCGCGTATCGGGTCGGGCCTACCTGACGCTGTCACGGGCCTTGACCGGGACCCAGCAGGACTTACTCATCCTGCTCGAGTACGATCAGAGTGATCGCGTCTCGTGGGTCCTCTCGCAAAACGAGGATCGCACCTACGCGATCGACTTCCGCGTGCGGCACACCTTTTAGATGATCCTGTTCGATCGCTCGCCAGGTACCGCGGCCCATTCGCCATGGGCTGCGGGGCGCCTGGCTGTCCTCGTTCTTGCGGGCTGGGCCAGTTGCGCCTCGGGTGCGGCGGCCGCGGTCGACGACTATCTGGGGCTCCCGATCGTCGAGGTGAACTTCGACTTCGGCGACGCCGAGCCACCCCCGGGGGTCGAAGAGCTGATTGTCACGCGCGTCGGCGCGCTGTTGTCGATGGCCGACGTCCGCGACAGTATCTGGCATCTTTTCAGCCTGGATCGGTTCAGCGACATCCGCGTGGATGCGAGTCCGCGGGAGGCAGGCGTGGCGCTGCGCTACGAGCTGGCGCCGGTGCGAGTCGTCGATCGGATCGAGTTCCGCGGCGACCTGGGGCTGTCTCGAGGCCGCCTGCGTGATGCGATCGCCGAACGCTATGGTGCCCGGCCCCAACTCGATCAGACGGGCGACGTCGCCGAGCTGCTGCGCGGGCTCTATGGCGACCAGGGCTACCCGAACGTGCGCATCACGATCTCACCGATCGACCGAGGCGGTGGCCTGACGACACTGGACATCGAGGTCACCGCCGGTGATCGCGCTCGCCTCGCGACCCTCACCATCGACGGCCGGGTGCTCCAGCCTGAGCCCGAGGTCTTCCGCTGGGTTGACCTCCGGATCGGCGGGTACTACGCGCGTGAACCGCTCGAACAGCGGTTGGCCGACTACGCCGACAGTCTCCGGGAGGAGGGGTACTTCGAAGCGGTGGTCGGCCACGCCGTCGCGGTTCGGCCCTCCGGGCGGCAGATCGATCTGACCCTGCGGGTGGACCCGGGACCCCGGGTGTCGCTCGAGTTCGAGGGCGACGCGCTCCCGGCGGAGATTCGCGAGACCCTCGTGCCGGTCGCCCGCGAGGGCTCGGTCGACGAGGATCTGCTCGAGGACTCCAGCCGTCGGCTCGTGGATTACCTGCGGCAGCTCGGCTTCCGTCGGGCACTGGCAGCCTACACACGCGTCACCGACGACCAAGAGCTCCGGATCGTCTACCACGTCGAACGCGGGCCGCGCGTGCGGATCGGCAGCATCGAGATCGAAGGCGACGCGGCGCTCCCGCGCGCGGTGCTCGAGGACCGGCTCGGGGTCGCGCGCGGCGACCCGTTCGTGGAGGCGACGTTCGCCGCGGGTGTCGCCGCCATGGTCAACGCCTACTGGGAAGCTGGGTATTCGAACGCGCGCGTGGCGACGCAGGCCGTCGAGGAACCCGGTCCGTCCGGCTCCGGTCCGGCCGTGCGTCTCCGTCTCACGGTGACCGAGGGACCTCGTATGCTCATCGGCTCGATCACCATAGAAGGCGCGCCCGACTCGGTGGCTGCCGAGCTCGAGGCGACGATCGCGGCGCGGGCCGGCGACGCCTACGTACGCGCCATCGCACTGGCCGACCGCGACGCGATCCTGCAGCAACTGCTCAGTCTGGGCTACGAGACCGCGGGCGTCCGCGTCGACGCCACCTTCGACCCCGAGACCCGCCGGGCCGACCTCATCTACGTTGTGGAAGCCGGTCCGCAAATTCTCGTCGGTCACGTGCTGATCACCGGGCAGTTCCACGTCAGCACCGCCACGATCCGTCGCGAAGTGACGCTGGTGTCCGGCCAGCCGCTCAGCCCGGACCGCCTCGCCGAGAGCCAGCGCCGTCTGGGCGCGTTGGGGCTGTTCCGGCGGATTCGTCTCACCGAGATCAGTCACGGCAGCGAAACCCGTCGCGATGTGCTCGTGGCGGTGGAGGAGGCGCCGGCGACCACACTCGGCTACGGCGGCGGGTTCGAGGTAGGCACTAGGTTGCGGCGCGGGAACGGCGGGGACGGCAGCGCAGTCGAGCGGATCGAAGTCGCGCCGCGCGGGTTCTTCGAGGTCGGGCGCCGAAACTTGTGGGGCAAGAACCGCTCGATCAACCTGTTCACGCGGGTCAGCCTTCGGCCGAAGAACGCCGAGCAGGATGCGGACGGGTTCGGCTTCAACGAGTACCGGGCGCTGCTGACCTTCCAAGAGCCGCGCGTGTTCGGCTCGGCGGCCGAGTTGATCGTGTCGGCGTTCATCGATCAGTCGATCCGGTCGAGCTTCAATCTCGCGCAGCGCGGCGTGCGTGCCGAGTGGCGTCGGACGCTGGCGCCCATGTTGAGCGTGAGCAGCGGGTACTCCTTCAATCAGGATCGATTGTTCGACGAACAGTTCAACCCCGAGGACGCGCCGCTCATCGACCGGTTGTTTCCCGGCGTCGCCCTGTCGATCGTATCGGGGACGCTCATCCGAGACAGCCGGGATGATCCGTTCGAGCCGACCCGTGGCGAGCTGATGAGCGTGAACACCGACATCGCGGGACGCACCATCGGCTCCGAGGTCGGATTCGCGAGGACGCTGATACAGGGATTTCTCTACCGGCGTCTTCCCGGTTGGTCCGACGTGATCTTCGCGACGGGCCTGCGCGTCGGGTTGGCCACCGGTTTTCCCCGGGCGGTCGTGGTGACCGACGACGACGGGAATCCGATTCTGAACCCCGACGGCCAGCCGGTGGAGGCGATCGTGCAGGATCTGCCGGCGAGCGAGCGGTTCTTCGCCGGCGGCTCCACGACGGTCCGCGGCTTTGCCCTCGACCGGTTGGGCGATGAATCGACGATCAACCAGGACGGGTTTCCCCGGGGCGGCAACGGCCTGATCGTCATCAACAACGAGCTCCGCCTGCCGATTTGGGGCGGTGTGGGTGCCGTCGCGTTCCTCGACCTCGGCAACGTGTTCAGGACGGTCGGCGCCATGGGGCTCGGCCGCTTGCGCGGCGCCGCCGGCTTCGGGGTGCGCTACCGATCGCCCATCGGGCCGATCCGGGTGGACCTCGGATTCAAGCTTGATCGGCGTGACTTTGGTGGCGGAACTCCGGAGGGCTTGACGGCCTTGCACGTGAGCATCGGGCAGGCGTTTTGAACATGCATGGTGACACGCGCCGGCGGATTCGTGCGTGGCGCCGGCTGGCCGCGCTCACGGCGGCCGGCCTCATTCTCGCGCTGCCGGTGCGAGCCGACATCATCGACCGAGTGCTTGCGGTAGTCGGCGGCGACGTCATCATGTTGTCCGATGTGCGGGCCGTCACGACGCTCGGGCTGATGCCCGACGCCCGCGACGAGCCCGACGTGCTCACACGGCTCATCGATCGCACGCTGATCCTGGCCGAGGTCAACCGTTTCGTCGTGCCCGAGCCCGACGCCGCCGTGGTCGAGCGCGAGGTCGCGGTGCTGCGCGCGCGGTTTGCGAGTCCAGACCGCTTCCTCGAGGCGCTCGAGGCGGTCGGCCTCACGGACACGAGTGTGGCGCGCCTCGTCCGCGACAACCGGCGCATCGACAGCTACCTCGCGCAGCGGTTCGGGTCGGCGGTGCAGTCAACCGAGGTCGAACTGGCGCGGTTCTATCGCGATCACGAAGATCTGTATACCGTGGGTGAGGAGCCGCAGCCGTTCGAGGTGGTCCGTGAGCAGGTCCGGCGCGATCTCAAGGAGGCGCGGCGGCTCGAACTCATCGCCGACTGGGTGGTTCGGTTGCGACAGCGTGCCAGCGTGTCGCGCCTGGACGGCGGTGACTAGCGCGGCCCTTACTGTGCCAGGTGGCGCAGGATCTCGAAGGTGTTGAAGCAGGCGTGGCTCACCAGCGGGGCCACGATGCTCCCGCGGGTCAGATACATGACGCCCCACACCAGGCCGAGTCCGGCCGTGATGACAGCTGCGTCCCACCCTTGCAGGAGGTGGCCCGCGCCGAACGCCGCGCTGAAGACCACCAACCCGACCGTCCGGCCGCCCAGATGGCGTTCGAACCGACGAAGGATGAACGCTCGCTGCATTTCTTCACGGATGCCGCCGGCGACGATGGCCACGATGCCGAACGTCACCGCGTCACGCGGCGTCTGCACGAGCGACTCCAAGGGGTTGTTGGTCACATTGCGAAGCCACGGCGCGAACTGCTGAATCAGGAAGAAGGCCACCACGACGAGCAGCACGATGACGGGCGCGAGGAGCACCCCGAGCCGCGCCTCACGCGCGACCGGGCGAGTTCCGAGAAAGATCTGGCCCGGCGTCTCCCGGTGTCGTCTGAGGAACCAGAGCATCAGGAAGATGAGCGCCGCAGTGTCGACGAGGGAAAGCGTCGCGACATAGGCCATCGAGAGGCGGCCGTCGCTCAGCAGCGGACGGAGACCGAGCCAGGCCAGCATCTGGATGAGCAGGAGCTGTGTCGGAGCGTCGGAGCAGGCCACGACTTCGGCGAATGCCGCAACGCGAACCGGCCAGGTGGCGCGCGGCGACGCGGCGGCAGGCTGCGGCACCGTCGCCCGAGGGTCCGGCGACGGCAACGGGGCGGCGGGCGAAGCGAACTCGTCATCGGTCACGGTCACGAACACCCTCACGCGCCGGACTGTACCAGCCGCGCCGTCGATCCGAAAGGGCCCGGCCTGCGCTTGTGCTCCCTGAATGCAATGTCAAGAGATCAGGCCGGTTTAGACAACATCTTGGGTTTACCCTAAAAAGGCACACCATATCTTGTAGTTTACCGCTTGACAAACCGATAGATCAGGACGCATAGTTGTCCGCCGTAGGAGCGGACGGAGTCCCGCCGAGAATCGTTCCCAGCGATCTCGGCCCGGCTCCGGCAGCGGCGCACGACCGGAGGCCTACGGTAACGGTTTTTGTTGCATGATGCGAAGGCCAGAGATTTTGGCAAGGTCTCGGGCTCGATTGTTTTCGGAGGGTGAGTATGGACAGAGGCGCAGCCCAGCATCCACACACGACGAGTGCTGGTGCGCAGGAATCGACACGGCGCTCCGTTTCGGCGGCGTCCGGTCTGCGATTTCCGCGCGTATTCACTCAAGCAGGGATCGATCCGTTCGATGAGATCGAATGGGAGTTGCGCTCGGCCGTCATCGGCAGCGAGCGCGGCGAAATCGTCTTCGAACAACGGGACGTCGAGATTCCCAAGGCCTGGTCGCAGCAGGCCACCAACATCGTCGTCTCCAAGTATTTTCGCGGGCAGCTCGGCACGCCGGAACGCGAATACAGCATCAAGCAGCTCATTGGCCGCGTGGTCGACGCGATCACGCAGTGGGCCAGCGACAAGAAGTATTTCGCGAGCGAGGATGATCTGCAGGCGTTCAGCGGCGACCTGAAGTACCTGCTGGTTCATCAGCGCGCGGCGTTCAACAGTCCCGTCTGGTTCAACTGCGGGTTCGAGAAGGCTCCACAGTGCTCGGCCTGCTTCATTAACTCCGTGCAGGACACGATGGACTCCATCCTGACCTTGGCCAAGACCGAAGGGATGCTGTTCAAGTTCGGGTCGGGCACCGGCTCGAATCTCTCGACCATCCGGTCATCGCGCGAAGTGCTGGCCGGCGGCGGCACGGCGTCGGGGCCGGTCTCGTTCATGAAGGGCTACGATGCGTTCGCCGGCGTGATCAAGTCGGGTGGCAAGACCAGGCGTGCGGCGAAGATGGTGATTCTCAACGTGGATCATCCCGACATCGGGGCGTTCATCAACTGCAAGGTCGAGGAGGAGCGCAAGGCGTGGGCGCTCATCGACGCAGGCTATGACGGATCGTTTACCGGGTCGGCCTATGCGTCGGTCTTCTTCCAGAACTCGAACAACAGCGTCCGGGCGTCCGACGAGTTCATGCGGGCCGTGCTAGATGACCGCGAGTGGCAGACCCACGCCGTTCGCGACGGCCGGGTCATGGACACCTATCAGGCGCGCGACCTGATGCACCAGATCGCCGACGCGACGTATGTCTGCGGCGATCCGGGTATGCAGTTCGACACAACGATCAACGACTGGCATACGTGCCCGAACACGTCGCCGATTAACGCGTCGAACCCGTGCTCGGAGTACATGTTCCTGGACGACTCGGCCTGCAACCTCGCGTCGTTGAACCTGATGAGATTCACGGACGAGGCAGGCGATTTCGACCCTACGAGCTTCACCGCGGCGGTCCGGACGCTGATTACGGCTCAGGAGATCATCGTCGACCACGCCAGCTATCCGACCAAGGCGATCGATCGGAACAGCCGTGACTACCGGCCGCTCGGCCTGGGCTACGCGAACCTGGGCGCGTTGCTCATGTCGCGCGGACTGCCGTACGACTCCGAGGGCGGCCGCGATTACGCGGCCGCCATCACGGCGCTGATGACGGGTGAGGCCTACGCCCAGTCAGCCCGGATCGCCCGCGACCACGGCGGCCCGTTCGCCGGCTACGAGACGAACGAGGAGCCGTTCCTCCGCGTGATGCGCAAGCACCGCACCGCGCTCAAGGACGTGGACCGGACCAACGTGCCGCGTGATCTCTACGCCGCGGCCAAGCAGGCGTGGAACGACGCGGTCGATCTGGGTGAGGAGCACGGCTACCGCAACGCGCAGGCCACGGTGCTCGCGCCGACCGGTACGATCGGGTTCATGATGGACTGCGACACGACCGGCGTCGAGCCAGACATCGCGCTGGTCAAATACAAGAAGCTCGTCGGCGGCGGCATGATGGAAATTGTCAACCAGACCGTTCCGGCGGCGCTGGGACGTCTGGGCTACGAGCCGTCGCAGGTCGGCGAGATCGTCGGCTACATCGACGAGTACGAGACCATCGAGGGTGCGCCGCACCTGAAGGATAAGGACCTTCCGGTCTTTGATTGCGCCTTCAAACCGATGCAGGGTGCGCGGTCGATTCACTACATGGGCCACATCCGGATGATCGGTGCGACCCAACCGTTCGTCTCTGGCGCTATCTCGAAGACGGTTAACGTGCCGAAGGAGGCGACGGTCGACGAGATCCAGAGGGCCTACATCGACTCATGGCGGCTCGGCGCCAAGGCGGTGTCGATCTACCGCGACGGCAGTAAGCGGACACAGCCGCTGAACACGTCGCGCGCTGCGAAAGCCGGCCTGGTGGCGGCGGTCGAGGGGCTCGTCGCGCAGCCAGTGCGCCGGCGGCTGCCCGACGAACGCCAGGCGATCACCCACAAGTTTGACATCGCCGGGCACGAGGGCTACATCACCATCGGATTGTTCGAGGACGGCTCGCCCGGCGAAATCTTCCTGGTCATGGCCAAGGAGGGCTCGACGATCTCGGGGTTCGCCGATGCGTTCGCGCAGGCGGTCTCCTACGCGCTGCAGTACGGCGTCCCGCTGCAGGTCCTGGTCGACAAGTTCAGCCACGTGCGGTTCGAGCCGTCGGGCGTGACCAAGAATCCGAAGGTGCGGATCGCGAAGTCGATCGTCGATTACGTCTTCCGATGGATGGCGACGAAGTTCCTCTCGCGCGAAGCGCAGTTCGAGGCGGGCGTCAATCAGCCGGTCTCGCCGGAAGAGCCCAGCGCCGAGGAGCCGAAGCTGCCGTTGGACCAGAGGGGTGCCAATGGTTCGGGTTGGGCGACGTTGGCGTCGTTCGCCGCCATCCAGAACCAGGAGGACGCGCCGCCTTGCTCGACCTGCGGCGAGATCATGGTACGCAGCGGCAGCTGCTACAAGTGCAACAACTGCGGGACGACGAGCGGCTGTGCGTGAGCAAGGAGTTAGGAGTTAGGAGCAAGGCGTCTCCTAACTTCTGCCTCCTACCTCCCGCCGTTCCCCCACATACGCCAGCAGGACGAGCAACGCCGAGAACGCGCCCTGGACGACGAGCGGCAGCAGGAGGACGCGGCCGTGGAAGTGCGCCGAGTTGTGGATGGCAATGGCCTCGAGGCCGAGCAGCGCGCCGATGGCCAGGGCGAGGCCGCCCGGGATGAGGACCCGGACGAAGGCGGCCGAGACGGCCAGCACCAGGCCGAAGACGATGAGCGTGAGGTCGGCCCAGGCTTCCAGTGAGCCAGGCCGGAAGAGATCGACCACGCCGTAGACCGCCGAGTAGAGTCCGTAGGCAGCCAGGCCGAGCGTCGCCACCGTTAACATGTTGATCCAGTGTTGTATCATGCGCCCGGCATGGGGCGCCGCTGGATTCTACTTGCGCTCGCCGTCATCGGCTCGACGACGGTCTCCGGAGCGACCCTCGAGCGACAGTCGCCCGTCAGCCACGCGCGGCTGGACGCGATCCTCGACATCTACGTCCGGGACGGCCTGGTCTACTACCGCGCACTGCAGCGCGAGCGCGCCTTGATCGATCGCTACGTGGCGTCGCTGGACGTGCCGCTCGACGGCCGATCGCAGGCCGAGCAGACCACGTTTTGGCTGAACGCCTACAACGCGCTGGTCCTCCGAACGGTGATCAACCGATACCCGATCCGGGGCTCGGCGCCGCCGTACCCGGCGGGTAGCATCCGGCAGATCCCGGGCGCGTTCGACGGCCGGCGGCACCGGGTCGGGGGACGTTCGCTCACGCTCGACGACATCGAAGCGACCCTGGGCGAGTTCGACGATCCAAGAGTGTTCCTGGCGCTGGGGCGGGGGGCGGTCGGCAGCCCCAGACTGCGCAGCGAGGCGTTCCGCGCGGCGATGATCGACACGCAGCTCGACGCCGTCGTCGCCGACTTCGTTGCGACCGCGCGGCAGGTCGACGTGGATCGCGCTGCCGGGCGACTTCGCGTGAGCCCGATTCTCGGCTGGCAGGAGGAGCGCTTCATCTCGGCATATGCCGGTGCCGCCGGTCGATTCGGATTGCGCAGCCCGATCGAGCGCGCGGTCCTGTCGCTCATCGGCCCGCATCTGCTACCGCGCGAGCGAGAGTTCGTCGCGGCCGACGAGTTTGTGATGGAGTACCTCGAGATCGACTGGCGCCTGAACGATCTCACCGGGTTCTGAAGAGCTGCGCTACATGGTGATGGTTGACGATCGTGTAGCGCAGGGCTTGCCATCGCGCAGAACCTAAACGAAGCGTGGCCCCGAGCGATAGCGAGCGGGCTGCCCTGCCAGGGCGAGCCGCAGGCGACGCCCGGCCCTGTCAACGATTGTCTAGCCGAGAGGCGAGAGGCGAGAAACCATGGATCTCCAATTGACCGACAAAGTAGCGATCATCACTGGCTCGAGCAAGGGCTTGGGCTTCGCGAGTGCCCGGGCGCTCGCGGCGGAAGGATGCCGCGTGACGATCTGCGCGCGCACGGCCGGTCGATTGGCGGAGGCCGAGGCGGAGTTGAAGACGGAGGCGAGCCAGCCCGACGCCGTGCTCGCCGTGCAGGCCGACCTCGCGACCTCCGAGGGCGTCGCCGCGGTCATCGACAGAACGGTCGCGACCTTCGGCGGCCTCGATATCCTGGTCAACAACGTCGGAACAGCGGGCGGCAGCGACATCGTCGAAACGACCGACGACCAATGGCGCGCCGCCTTCGATCTGACGCTCTATCCGGCCATTCGCGCATCGCGCGCTGCGGTTCCGCACCTTCGCACGCGGGAGGGAAGCGTCATCATCATCATCGCGTCGATCTGGGGCCGCGAGTCGGGAGGCCGGATGACCTACAACGCCGTCAAGGCGGCGGAGATCAGCTTGGGCAAGTCGATGGCGCAGCAGCTGGCGCCGGAGGGCGTCCGCGTCGTCAGCGTGGCGCCGGGCTCGATCTCGTTTCCGGGCGGCTCCTGGCACACGCGCCAGCAGGAGGATCCTGAGGGGATGGCGAGGTTCGTCGAACGCGAGCTGCCCTTCGGCAGGTTCGGACGGGCGGAGGAAGTGGGCCAGGTCGTAGCCTTCCTGGCCTCCCCGCGGGCGAGCTGGGTCAGCGGCGCCTGCGTGACGGTCGATGGCTGCCAGTCCCGCTCGCTGATCTAGGCGCCCGTCCGAGTATTCGCGCGGCCCCCACGAATACTCGGACGGGCGCCTAGCTAGCGATTCTCTCCACCTGGAGGCGCTCTCCAGACGTTCCCGGACGGCGGATGACCCCAGCCTCCCTCCATACCCAAGGTGTGGCAGCCTCACTCAGCGCCCCGCCTTGACGCGGCTGGAGGGCACTTTCGCCTCTTGATCGAAAGTCTGGCGCCTGCTATCTTTCACCGAATATCCACCTTTGGGGCTCGACCGAGCATCGGATTGGAGAGCGACGCCGCGATGCCAGCCACCCAGTTGTCTGACCTCGCCACAACCGCCAAGGACCGGTCGCTTCAGGAGGCGCTGTCGCGTGTGGGCCCGCCGCCGGGGCGGGCCGGGGAGGATGCCAGGCCGGCGGCGACGCCAGGGCGAGGCGAGGCCCTGGTCACCGCCGTCCACTACTTGCCGGCACGTGCCGCCCGCACGGGGCCTTTTCCGGACGGCGTAGCTGCCTGTCTCCGGGTGGCGCTGGCATCCCGCGGCGTCCAGCAGCTCTACACCCACCAGGCGGAAGCCTTCACCCACGTGTGGGAAGGACGAAACGTCGTCGTCGTGACGCCGACGGCGTCGGGCAAGACGCTGTGCTACAACGTGCCGGTCATCAGCCGCATCCTCGAAGATCCGTCGAGCCGCGCGCTGTATCTGTTTCCGACCAAGGCGCTCGCGCAGGATCAACTCGCCGAGCTGCACGAGCTGACCGAGCAGATCGAGGCGCACTCGGCGCAGGCGATCGGCGTGTTCACTTACGACGGCGACACGCCGCAGGATGCCCGCCGCGCCATTCGGGGCCGCGCGCACGTCGTGCTCAGCAACCCCGACATGTTGCACTCCGGCATCCTGCCGCATCATCCGCGGTGGGCGAAGCTGTTCGAGAACCTGCGCTACGTGGTGATCGACGAGATCCACGCGTACCGCGGTGTGTTCGGGAGCCATCTGGCGAACATCCTGCGGCGGCTCCGCCGCGTCTGCCGGCACTACGGCTCGACTCCGGTCTTCATCTGCTCGTCGGCGACCATCGCGAACCCGCGTGAGCTGGCGGAGCGGTTGACCGAGCGACGGTTCGAGTTGGTGGACGACAACGGCGCGCCGAATGGCGAGAAGATTTTCGTCTTCGCCAATCCGCCGGTCGTCAACCAAGCGCTGGGGATCCGGCGCTCGTATCTGGCCGAGACGCGCCGCATCGCGCTCGAGTTCCTGCGCCGGCAGCTCCAGGTCATCGTCTTCGCGCAGAGCCGTCTGGCTACCGAGATTCTGACGACCTATCTCAAGGATGCGTGTCCGAGCCAGCCGGGCGAACTGGAGCCGATTCGCGGCTATCGGGGCGGGTACCTGCCACTCAGACGCCGCGAGATCGAGCGCGGCTTGCGGGAGGGTCGGGTGCGCGGCGTCGTCTCGACGAGCGCGCTCGAGCTGGGCGTGGACATCGGGGCGCTCGACGCCTGCATCATGGCGGGCTATCCAGGCACCATCGCGGCCACCTGGCAGCGCGCGGGTCGTGCCGGGCGGCGTTCAGGCCGCTCGGCGGCGGTGCTCGTGGCCAGCAGCGCGCCGCTCGACCAGTTCATGGTGCGGCATCCCGACTTTTTCTTCGAGGCGTCGCCGGAACATGCGCTGATCGATCCGGACAACCTGCACGTGCTGCTCGACCACATTAAATGTGCCGCGTTCGAGCTGCCATTCGAAGCGGACGAAGCCTTCGGCCCCGACGGCCTACCTGGCATCCTGGGGCTCATGGTCGAGGAAGGCTTCGTGCATCAGTCCGAGGGGTGGTGGCACTGGACGCACGAGTCGTATCCGGCCGATGCGGTCAGCCTGCGGTCGGTCTCGTCCGATAACTTCGTCGTCGTGGACACGACTGACGGGGCCCAGGTCATCGGCGAGGTCGATTTCACGAGCGCCGCCGCAACGCTCCACGAGAAGGCGATCTACCTCGTCGAGGGCCGGCTCTTCCAGGTCGAGCGGCTCGATTTCGACAACCGGAAGGCCTACGTCGAGGCGGTCGATTGCGATTACTACACCAACGCGATTACCTACACGAAGGTGACGATTCTGGATCTGTTCGATGCGGGGCCGGGGGAGACGTCGGTCGAACGAGCGGCGGCGGCCCGCCGATCGCACGGCGAAGTGCACGTCGTCTCCAGGGTCGTCGGCTTCAAGAAAATCAAGTTCTACACGAACGAGAACGTGGGCGCGGGCGAGCTCGAGTTGCCGGAGCAGCAGATGCACACGTCGGCCTACTGGCTGACCGTGCCAGCTCGGGTGATGGCGGGACTGCCGTTTCCGGCCGATGCCAAGCGGGACGGCCTCGTCGGCCTGGCCCATGCGATGCGCAGTGTGGCCCAGTTGCTGCTCATGTGCGATCGTCACGATGTCGGCGTGTCAATCGACGGCGATGGGTCGGAGACGCCGGTGCTCGGCGGGCCGTCGGCGACGCCCGCCCAGCGGCCGCCCGAGCCGCAGATCTTCATCTACGACAACTACCCGGGCGGCATCGGCTTCAGCGAGCCGCTGTTCGGCCTGCACGACGAGCTGCTGGCCAGGACGCGGGACCTGATCGCCGATTGCGCGTGTGAGGCCGGGTGTCCGTCCTGCGTCGGCCCGGCCGGTGATGCCAGCGAGCAAGCCAAGGCGGTCGCCTCGTCCCTGCTCGCCGCGCTCCTGGACTAGCTGGCAGCAGCATGCGGGATCTGTCGCGCGTTCGCGAAATTCTGAAGAGTGGCCGTGCCCGAGGCGCCGCGCCGGCTGGGCCGGTGCCCGGCGGCGGGCCGGTCGAGTTGGGTGAGGTCGCGGCGCGGCTCGGCGGCGAACTGTGCGAGAACGAGGGCGGGCGGTACGTGCTGGTTCGCTCCCGCTACAACGGACGACAGGTCTATGGCGGGTCGCCGATTGCCGACTACGCGGCGCTCGATGGCGAAGGGCTCCGTGTCCTCGGCGACGTGGCGCCGGCGCCGGTGCCGGTGGCCGAGGGGCTGGTGCGCTTCGTCGACCTCGAAACCACAGGGCTGAGCGGGGGCGCTGGCACGGTCGCGTTTCTGATCGGCGTCGGGTTCTTCGACGGTGGCGATTTTCATGTCAACCAGTACGTGCTGCCCAGCCTCGGCGCCGAGCGGGCCCAGCTCATGGCGGCGGGGGAGGTGATCCGCGCGTCGCGCGCGTTCGTGACCTTCAACGGCAAGTCGTTCGACGTGCCGGTCATGGAAACGCGGTGGGCGATGCACCGAATGTCGCTGCCGTGGACGAATCTGCCGCACGTGGACCTGCTGCCCCCGGCGCGGCGCCTGTGGCGCCGGCGGGATTGCCGGCTGACGGCCCTCGAGAAAGATGTCCTCGGCCTGACCCGGGACGGCGACGTGCCGGGCGCGGAGATTCCGTCGCGGTATGTCGGCTACCTACGCCGAGGCGATCCCGCGCCGCTGGTTCCGGTGCTGGAGCATAACCGCCTGGATCTCTTGTCACTGGCCGCGCTCACCGCACGAGGCTGCCGGCTGGTGGCCGAAGGCGCGGCCAGGGCGGCGGGGGCCGACCAGTGTCTGGCGCTGGGCGGGTTGTACGAGCGGGCGGGGCGGATCAACGACGCGCTGGAGTGCTATCGCCACGCGACGGACGGTCGTGCCTCCAACGACACCCGGGCCGACGCGCTATGCCGGCTGGCGCGGTGGTCACGGCGGACGCGGCAGTACGAGGCGGCAACCCGCGACTGGACGCGCATTCTGGAGCTGCCGGCGGCGCCGGCGCGAATCGTCCGAGAAGCGGTCGAAGCCCTGGCGATCCATCACGAACATCGCGTCAGGGACTTCACGCGGGCATCGGCGTTCGCACGGCGCGCCCTGAACCTGGACATGACCCTGACCCTGAACGGGGAGGTCGATTCCAGGCGGCGGGCAGCGGCGCGTCATCGCCTGGTGAGGCTCGACCGGAAACAGCAAGCCACCGCCGGCATCGGGCGCGAGACGCGTGTCGCGAAGCTGCTTGATACCTGATAGCTGATAGCTGGATAGATGGGCGCGTGGTATACTGGCCTGTTCCGGCCGGCTGGAAGGAGCACACCGTGAGGAAAGGGATTCACCCAGAGTACTTCGATGTCGATGCCCGCTGTGCCTGCGGCGCCACCTGGAAGACCCGGTCGACCAAGAAAGAACTGCGCCTCGAGATCTGCTCGAGTTGCCACCCGTTCTTCACGGGCAAGCAGAAACTGGTCGATACCGAGGGCCGTGTCGAGCGGTTCATGAAGAAATACGGCGCCCAGACGGTGGCGGGGCAGAAGGAACAGCTCCAGCAGCGGAAGTCGAAAAGCAGGGGCCGCAAGTCGGCCACGCTCCCGCGCGTGTCGGGCTAGCGTTCGCCTCTCGCCTCTCGCCTTTACGTCAGACGGCCACGTCCAGGATCAGCCGCCACAGCTCCTTCAGCCCGTTCCCGTTCTTGGCCGAGACGAGCAGGACGGGACTGCCGGTTTGCTCGTCGAGCGCCCGTTGCGCCCGCTGTCGCTCTGCCCGCGCCAGCGTGTCCGCCTTGGTGCCGACCGCCAGCACGCGGAGCCCTCGGCTCACCAGCCACTCGAGCGCCCCGCGGTCGGCGTCCAGGCCAGGATGGCGCGCGTCCACGAGCAGGAGGACCGGCAGGCGCGTCGGTCCGTGGGCGGCCCGCTGGCCCTCGAGCGCGTCGAAGTACTCGCTGGCGCGCGCGGCGAAGACTTGAGCCTGCGTCGTCCCGCCGCGGGCGTAGCCGTACCCCGGCAGGTCCACGAGACAGAGCGTCTCCGTGCGCGTGGCTGTGAGCCCGACACGGACGCGGTAGAGATTGATGAGATCGGTCTTGCCAGGCGCACGGCTCGTGCGGGCGAGCTTGCGGCGGATGAGCGCGTTGATGAGACTGGACTTCCCGACGTTGGACCGCCCGACCAGCGCGATCTGAAGATCGGTCAAGCGCGCGACCTGGTCGGCGCTGACGGCGCTGGACGCCAGTTCCGCTGACAGGATCTTCACGGAGACTGCCCGGCGACCGGCATCCTCGGCACCGGGTCAGTGCGTGACCGCGTCGTCTGACACGGGCGTGGACTCGGACTCGACCGACAGATCGGCCCGCAGCGGACGGGTCATGGCGATCTTGAGCACTTCGTCCATCGTCTCGACCGTGTAGAGGTTCAGGCCGTCGAGCACGTTCTTCGGGATGTCGGCCAGATCCTTCTCGTTGTCCTTCGGCAGGATGATGTTCTTCAGACCGGCCCGGTGCGCGGCCAGGACCTTTTCCTTCACGCCACCGATCGGGAGCACCTTGCCGCGCAGCGTGATTTCGCCCGTCATGGCCACGTCGCGTCGCGTCTCCACGTTCGCCAGCGCCGAGACGAGCGCGGTTGCCAGGGTGATGCCGGCCGACGGACCGTCCTTCGGGATCGCGCCCTCCGGCACGTGCACGTGCACGTCAGTCTTCCGGTGGAAGTCGCGCGGGATGCCCAGTTCCTCCGCCCTGGTGCGCACGTAGCTCATCGCCGCCTGCGCCGACTCCTGCATCACCTCACCGAGCTTTCCGGTCAGTGTCAGCCGGCCTCGGCCGGGCATGAGGGTTGCTTCGGTGACGAGCAGTTCACCACCCGCCTCGGTCCAGGCCAGGCCCGTGGCGACGCCAACTTCGTTCCGCTCTTCGGCCATCGACGGCCGGAAGCGGGGCACTCCAAGATACTCCGTGATCTTCTCCGACGCGATCTTCTCGCCGAACTGCTTGCCTTCCAGCACCACCTTCCGCGCGATCTTGCGGCAGACCGACGAGATTTCCCGTTCGAGGTTCCGGACACCCGCCTCGCGCGTGTGGCGCTGGATGATCGTCTGGAAGGCCTCCTCGGTGAACTGCACGTTCTTGTCGGTGAGCCCGGTCGCCTTCACGGCCTTGGGGGCTAGAAACTTCCTGGCGATCTCGATCTTCTCCTGCTCGGTGTAGCCGGCCAGCAGCAGCACCTCCATCCGGTCGCGCAGCGCCTGCGGCACCGTGTGCAGCACGTTGGCCGTGCAGATGAACATAACGTGCGACAGGTCATACTCCGCGTCCAGATAGTGGTCGAGGAACGTGTTGTTCTGCTCCGGATCGAGTACCTCCAGCAGCGCCGCCGACGGGTCGCCGCGGAAGTCCATCGACATCTTGTCCACCTCGTCCAGCAGGAAGACCGGATTCAGCGTGCCGGCCTTCTTCATCATCTGGATGACCTGGCCGGGAAAGGCGCCGATGTAGGTGCGCCGGTGGCCGCGGACCTCCGCCTCGTCGCGCACGCCGCCGAGTGACAGCCGCACGAACTTCCGGTTGGTGGCGCGGGCGATCGACTTGGCGAGCGAGGTCTTGCCCACGCCCGGCGGTCCCTGAAACGTCAGGATGGTGCCTTTCGGCTTCCTGACCAGCGTCCGGACGGCCAGGAACTCCAGGATGCGATCCTTGATCTTGTCCAGCCCGTGGTGGTCTTCGTTGAGAATCTGCTCAGCGCGCTTGAGGTCGCGGTTCTCGCGCGACTTCTTGTACCAGGGGACGGCGATCAGCCAGTCGAGGTAATTCCGCGAGACCGTGGCCTCGGCCGACATCGGGGGCATCGATTCGAGGCGCTTCAGTTCTTGGACGGCCTTCTCCTCGACCTCCTTGGGCATCCTCGACTCTTCGATCTTCGTTTTGAGCTCGTCGATCTCGTTGCCCGTGTCCTCCTTGCGTCCTAGCTCTTTCTGGATCGCCCTCATCTTCTCGTTCAGGTAGTACTCCTTCTGCGCCTTCTCCATCTGCTTCTTGACGCGAGATTGGACGCGGCGGTCCACCTGCAGTTTGCCCACCTCGGCCTCGAGGATACCGGCGATGCGGTTCAACCGCTCGAGCGGCGAGATGATCTCCAGCAGGTTCTGTTTCTCGTCGACGTCGACCAGCAGATGCGCAGCGATCGTGTCAGCGAGCTTGCCAGGGTCGTCCACGCGCACGGCGGCGACCATGGCATCGTAGTGAAGGTTGTTCGACAGCTTGACGTGCTGCTCGAACAGCGTCACGACGCGGCTCATCGTGCCCTCGACGTCTGAGCCGGTGTCGATCTGCTTCTCGACGACCTTCACCACCACCCGGTAGAAACCCTTGTCTTGCTTCCACTCCGTTGCCAGGGCTCGGTCCACGCCCTCGACCAAGACCTTGATGTTGCCGTCAGGCAGCTTCAGGCTCTGAACGATGTTGGCGACGCAGCCCATCGAGTAGATGTCGCTCGGCGCGGGGTCGTCCTTCGTGGCGTCGTGCTGGGCCGCCAGGAAAATCCGCTTGTCCTTCATAAGCGCGTGTTCGAGCGCCCGCGTGGAGGACGGCCGTCCAATGACGAACGGCATCATCATGTGCGGGAAGACGACCACGTCGCGGAGTGGAACGATCGGTATGGTCTCGTAAGCGTCCATAGTGTGTGTCACGTTTCCGAAACGGCGAATGGCACCAGGCGGACCGCTGCTCGGTCAGCCTGCCTTTTCTAGCACGGTCACCGGCTTGTCCTTGGCCAGCACCACGTCGCGCGTGATGACGCACTCGCGAATCTTCTTCTCACCCGGCAGCTTGTACATGATGTCGAGCATGAGCTCCTCGATGACCATTCGCAGTCCGCGCGCGCCGATCTTCCGCTCCAGGGTCGATTCGGCGATTGCTTCGAGCGCGTCATCCGTGAAGCGCAGCTTGACGTTCTCGTATTCGAGCAGTTTTTGGTACTGGCGCGTGATGGCGTTCCGCGGTTGCGTTAGGATCTGCACCAGGGCTGGTTTGTCGAGCTCGTACAGCGTGCCCATGACCGGCATGCGGCCCACGAACTCGGGAATCAGGCCGTAGCGAATGAGATCGCCGGGCTCGGCCATTTCCAGCGTCGCGCCGACATCGCGGTCGCGCACCGACTTGATCTCGGCACCGAAGCCCAGTCCCCGCTTCCCGATCCGTCGGCGGATGACCTTGTCGAGCCCCACGAATGCGCCGCCGCAGATGAAGAGGATGTTGGTCGTATCGACCTGGAAGAACTCTTGGTGGGGGTGCTTCCGGCCGCCCTGCGGGGGCACGTTGGCGACCGTGCCTTCCAGGATTTTCAGGAGCGCTTGCTGAACGCCTTCGCCCGAGACGTCGCGCGTGATGGACGGGTTCTCGTCCTTGCGGCAGATCTTGTCCACCTCGTCGACGTAGATGATCCCCTGCTGGCACTTCTCGATATCGCCGCCGGCCGCCTGCAGCAGTTTGAGGATGATGTTCTCGACGTCTTCGCCCACGTAGCCCGCCTCGGTGAGCGTCGTGGCGTCGACAATCGTGAACGGTACCGAGAGCAGCTTGGCCAGCGTCTGAGCCAGCAGCGTCTTGCCGGTCCCTGTGGGGCCAATCAGCAGGATGTTAGACTTGGTCAGCTCGACGTCGCTGCCGTTGCGCGCCTGCCGCTGAATCTCGATCCGCTTGTAGTGGTTGTAGACGGCGACGGCGAGCTTCCTCTTTGTTTGCTCCTGCCCGATGACGTACTCGTCCAGGAATTTCTTGATCTCCTTCGGGATGGGGAGCGACGACTTGACGCCCGGCCGGCTTTCGAGCCGGTTGTCGTCGGAGATGATGTCGTTGCAGACCTCGACGCACTCATCGCAGATGAACACGGTCGGTCCGGCGATAAGCTTCCGGACGTCGTTTTGATCCTTGTTGCAGAACGAGCAGCGGAGGATCTCGGAATCAACCTGTTTCTTGACCATGCGTCACACTCATGCGTGCTGGCGGCCCGCCTCGGTTCAGGCGCGCTGCCTAATCACGTCGTCAATGATACCGTATTCTTGGCTCTGCTCGGCCGACATGATGTAATCGCGCTCGGTGTCCTCCTGGATCCGCTTGAGGGTCTGGCCCGTGTGGCGCACCAGAATCTTGTTGAGCCGCTCGCGAATACGGAGGATCTCGCGCGCCGCGATGTCGATATCCGTCGCCTGGCCGCCCAGCCCGGACAGCAGCGGCTGATGGATGACGATCCGCGAGTTCGGCAGCGAAAATCGCTTACCCTTGGTGCCGGCGGCGAGCAGCACGGCCGCCATCGAGGCGGCTTGGCCGATGCAGTAGGTCTGCACGTCCGGCTTGATGAACTGTATCGTGTCGTAGACGGCCAGGCCGGCCGTGATCGAGCCACCCGGGCTGTTGATATAGAGCAGAATGTCGCGGTCCGGGTCTTCCGCTTCCAGGAAGAGCATCTGCGCGATGACGACGTTGGCGATGGCGTCGTCGACTGGTGATCCGATGAAAATGATGCTGTCTTTGAGCAGTCGGGAGAAGATGTCGTAGGCCCGTTCCCCGCGGTTGGTCTGCTCGACCACCATCGGAATCAGCTGGGCCCGCTCGTCGGTCATGGTCGTCCTCGATCACGTTCCTGCACACATCTGCGGCGAAGTGCTCAGCGCGTACGCACCGGGCGCGCGGCCGCTGCCAATTGCAGAGGCGTTACCGGTCCACTACTACGATATCGGCAATTTGACGGGAATCCGCAATGACGGGGCAGCGGCTCACAGTGTCACGATCTTAGCACGCGACATGAGCAACTCGACCGCCTTCTCGCGCCGCAAGCCGGTTTCGACACGGGCGAGGCCGCCCTCCTGTTCCAGCTTTGCACGCACCGCCGCAGCCGTACGGCCGGTGCGTTCGGCGTAGCGGGCGACCTCGCGATCGATATCCTCGGCCGATGGGACCAGCGACTCGCGGCGCGCGATCTCGTCGAGGACGAGCGCGCTGCGAACCGCTTCCCGCGCCGGCTCCTGCTGCCGGTCGCGGAACTCCTCCCAGTTGATATTGGTCTTCATCGGATCGACCTGCTGCTCGAGAAGCCGCCGCACGAATTCTTCGACTCGGCGGTCCACCTCGCGGTTGACCAGGGCGTCGGGCACGTCGAAGGTCAACCGGGCGGCCAGTTGCTTGACCATGTCGGCGCGCACCTGTCGATCCGCATCCTGCTCCGCTTCGTTCTGCAGATCCTCGGTGACTCGCAGCCGCAGCGCCGCCAGCGTGTCGAAGTCGCCCGTGTCCTTCGCGAACTCGTCGTCCAGCTCAGGCACCACACGCCGCTTGAGCGCCTTGACCGAGATTTTGTAGTGCACCGTCGTGCCGGCCAGCTCCGACGCGGCGTGGTCCTCCGGATACGAGAGCGAGAACTCCTTCATGTCGCCGATCTCCAGCCCGGTTACCTCGTCGTCGAAGCCGGGCGGGTTCGCCGACCCGCCAATCTCGACGGTGATCCCCTCGTGGGTGTCGGGCGCCGTCTGGTCGGGTGGGGGCTCGGCGGCGTTCGGGCCTGCGACGACCCGACGGGTCAGATCGAGCACGATTGAGTCGCCAAGCTCGGTCGGCCGGCCTGCCACCGGGTCGAAGCGAGCGGCACGCTCGCGCAGGCCCTGGAGCGCCTGGTCGACCGCGTCAGCCTCCACCGTGGCGGGTGGCCGCCGGAGCGTCAGCGTCGTGTAGTCGCCCGGATCCACCGGGGGCACCGTCTCGAACGAGGCGGTGAAGGTCAACGGGCGCCCCTCCTCGACGACGACGTCCTTGATACTGGGAGTGTCGACCGGCTCGAGCCCGCGCTCGCGCAGCGCATCGTCCACCGCTTTTGGAATCAGGCCGTGCGCGGTGTCGTGCAGGATCTGATCGCGGAAGCGCTGCCGCACGTGCTTCGCCGGCACCTTTCCGGGACGGAAGCCGGGAATGCGGGCCGCACGGCTGTAGTCACGCGTCAGCCGGTCGATCTCGGCATCCACGACGTCGGACGGGATCTCGACGACGAGGCTCTTTTGCGTCTCGTTGACGTCGGTGAACTCAGTCTTCATGTGATTCGGAGTGTCCGCCTTCGCGCTCTTCGCGCTACGGCGAGACAGCCTTCGCGTTCGCGGCGGCCTGCCCAGCGAAGGCTGGTGCGAAAGGGGGGATTCGAACCCCCATAGCCTTCCGGCTACCGGATCCTAAATCCGGCGCGTCTGCCAGTTCCGCCACTTTCGCATTCGCCGGTCGAGCACAGCGCCGGTCCGCAAGGCGCGCACGGGAGACACAGCAGGTTCCCAGTATACCGTGCCGTGCGGTCCGAGGTTGGGGTCGTCGGCCTGTGCCGCATCTGGTACCATGCGGAGACTGCGATTCGACCATGACACCTGTGAGCGTCGTCTCTCATGATTGCCGATAGTCAAGCCCGCGATCGCGGCGCGCGTTTTCTCATCATCGCGGCGAGCCTCGTCGTCGTCGTGGCCGGTCTTCGCGCCGCCGGGCAGCTCCTGTTGCCATTCCTCGTCTCCGTGTTGCTCGCCATCATCGCCCTGCCGCTCATGGTCTGGCTGCAGCGTCGCGGAGCCCCGACTGCCGTGGCCGTGCTGGCGACCATCCTGACGGCGGTGGCCATCCTGGCGGGCGTCGTTATCGTCGTGGGTCGGTCGCTCAACGAGTTCACGGTCGCCGCCCCCGGGTATCAGGCGCGCTTCCAAGAACTGGCCGGGTCGACGCTGACGTGGCTCGACGCCCTGGGCATCGAGACCCAGGGCTGGGGTGCGCGGGAGTTCCTGAACCCGGGCGCGCTCATGGATCTGGTGGGCGGCACCTTGCGCGCCGTCGCGGCCGTGGCCCAGAACACCTTTCTCGTCATTCTGACGATGGTCTTCATTCTCGCGGAGGCGGCAGGTTTCTCAGGGAAGCTCCGTGTCGCCTTCGGCGAGCGATCCGATCATCTGGAGCGCTTCGGCGTCATGGCCCGCCAGATTCAGCGCTACCTCGCGATCAAGACGCTCATCAGCCTGGCCACGGGCATTCTGGTCGGGCTGTGGGTGTCGGTGCTGGGCCTCGGCTTCCCGCTGCTCTGGGGCCTGGTCGCGTTCATCTTTAATTACATACCGAATCTGGGGTCGATCCTCGCCGCCGTCCCGCCCGTGCTGCTGGCGCTCGTGCAGTTCGGCCCGGGGCGGGCGGCGGTGGTGGCGGCGGGCTATCTCGTGATCAACATCGGCCTTGCCAATTTTCTCGAGCCGTATCTCATGGGCCGGCGGCTGGGGCTGTCGACGCTGGTCATCCTCCTGTCCTTGATCTTCTGGGGTTGGGTGTGGGGCCCGGTCGGGATGCTGCTGTCGGTGCCGCTGACCGTGATCGTCAAGATTGCCCTCGAGAACACGGAGGACTTCCGGTGGGTGGCGACCCTGCTCGACGCCAATCCGCTGCGGCGCTAGCTGGGCTGCTAAAGGTTGCACGGGGTCGCGACGATGTCTTTGCTGACGTTTCTTGGATTCGGGCAGGCGGAACCAGCCGATGCCGAATGCGACACGCAAACAGTGCAACGGATCATCGACGAACTCGAGCGGCTCGACCCGGATCGCGCCCGGTATCTCGCCGCGTTCGCCTACGTGCTCGGCCGCGTGGCGCACGCCGACCAGCACGTGAGCGACGAAGAGGTCGCCGTGATGACGACGTTCGTGCGCGAGTTGGGCCATCTGCCCGAGGCGCGGGCCTTGCTCGTCGTGCAGATCGCACGGAGTCAGAACGAGTTGTTCGGCGGCACCGAGGACTATCTCGTGACCCGCCAGTTCAAGGAGATGTCCACACCCGAGCAGCGGATGGAGTTGCTCGACTGCGTCTTTGCGGTCTCGGCGGCCGACGATTCGATCTCCGGCGTCGAGGAAAGCCGCGTCCGCCAGATTGCCAGCGAGCTTTGCATCGACCACGCCGCGTTCGTCAAAGCCCGTGCCGCCTATTCCGACAAGCGCGACGTCATCAAGGCCTTCAGAAAAGACGTGAGCTGAGTAAATCGGCTCTTGGCTCTCGGCTTTCGGTGCTCGGGTCTTGCCTCTCGAGTTTCCGCCCTTTTCTCGATCGGTTCGTTCGAACCCGCCGAGCGCGGAGCGCTGAGCGTCGCTAGCGCACCGGTGGCTGACGTGCCGGCGGCATGGTGATTGTTCCAGGGTTCTCCGCGTCGTACTCCCGAATGAACGTGTCCACCTCGTCGAGCACCACGCTCGTGATGCCGACCCGCAGATCCGCGGCGGGCACCGCCCCGACGACGCCGGCGTGCCACGTGACCGCGTCGGGCACCGCCCGCTCGGGGTCGCGCACCAGGCGGCTCGCCTGGCGCAACTGCACCTCGGCGCAGTAGATGTAGATACCGCTGCCGACCGTCATGTTGACGTTGACGTAGAGGTAGGCGTCGCCGCCGCTGTCCGGGCGCAGGCTGAACCCCGCCTCCCTGAGTCGAGCCTCGACCGTCGACAGGAGGTCCGTCGCGGTGAGGCCGTCGAGCGGAGCTTCCGGGATCAGATCCTCGACGACCAGCTCGAAGCCGGTCAGTCCGCGCAGGCTCGCGCCGCGGGCGGCCTGGCCATAGACCGGCCCGCCGGCCAGCACGCCGGCCCAGAGCGCGAGTACGGTCAGAACATGAACATGTCTCATGACGAGCTCCTCGATGAACCTTAACAGCCCGTGGTGAAAGTCCCGCTGCATTCGACCGCCGATGCATCCCGCTTCAGGCAGCGTTGGGCGTTGTCCACGATGGGTCACATACAGCCGGTATTTTCCCTCGTTGCGCCTTCTCGGGCCGACCGCGGCTTTGGTCAGCGGGGTCTCGGTGCGTCGCTGGACTTTCACCACGGGCTGCTAGCTCTTGATCTGACGCATCATCGCGCCAAACGCCCGGCGTCCGGCCTGGGGATCGTAGATGATGACCGGCATCAGCCGGCCGCGGATCGTGTCCGGGTTGGCGCGGGCGTAGCCCATCAGCGTCGTCGCCAGCTTTTCCTTGGCGGGGCCCTTGGGGTCGTCAGGGGGCACGCCGGTGAGCAGGTCGTTGAGCGACAGGGCGTTCGCCTCGCCCCAGAGCAGCGCGTCGACGACCGCCCCTTTCAGCACGTTCTGCGCGAAGTTGAAGAAGAACGAGAACGGCGAGTACGCCCGGTCGGTCGGCCGGAGCGGCTCGAACTCCTCGATGAGATCGCCGCGAAACGCCTGGAAGCCATCAACGAACACCTTCCGCTCGGCGGCCGTGGTCGACAGCGACGCGGGCGGGAGGTCGCCCACAAACGCCTTCGCGTCGCAGGAGAGGGCGTTCGCCATCGCTTCGACGATGGTCTCGCGCGCGGCGTCCGCGGCCTCCGCGTCCCGAAGCCGCAGGTACTCGCGCATGACGCCCGCCAGGGCGTAGCAGACCCACGGGTAGTCGGTTACGTTGTCGTCGCGCATGAGCACCGTGTCCCGGCCGTAGGTCGCCTCGAACCCGAATCGCAAGTGCGCGCCCATGCTCTGGGCGTGCACCCGTGAGAGCTTCGCCTGATGCGATCGCGTGAGCGCGCGGGACCGGTGGAGGAGGGTGTCGTAGCCTGCCTCGTTCGGTTCGTAGTGCGACGTGGCGAGCAGGATGAGTGTCTCCACGTCATCAGCAAATCGTTGGCCGCTCCCGTGCTCGCCCTGCGCCGCGCCGAGGAGCCCATCGAGCCGCTCGAGGTTCGCGTCGGCGTCGCCCTCGTCCCACGCCCGGAGCGCCAGCAGCCCGAGGAGATAGACGAAGTAGTAGTCGAGGAGGATGGCCACCACCGTGGCATCCGCTGGCTGGCTGCCTCGCTCATCGATCAGGTGAGTGAGGACGTCGACCGGAATCATGTCGGTGTTGACGACGCCCCGGACACCGTCCCAGTCGTGCAGCGCGTGAAAGCCTTCTCGGCGAGTCTGCGTGTCGTACGGTGCGACGAACCCCAGGTCGACTCGGCGTTCGGCCGCGCGCCAGGCATGATGCCGCATGGCGTCGCGCAGCCGTTCCAGGGCCTGGCCGAGCGTGGGGGCGTCGGCGAAGTCCGCGGCGAGGGTTCGCCGAAACGGGCCGTCGAGCGCCGTCTGGACGAGTGCGCACGCGTCGTCGAACGGGACGGTCAGCGTAGTAGAGGTCCCTGTCGTCGACATGAGCCCGGCCAGTATAACGAACGCGTCGCGCAGGTCGGCGTCAAGCCGGCACGCCCCCGATCGCTCGTCGGGCTTACGCTATACTCCGACACCGGAAGCGCTATCGAGAGCCATGGCGGAGCGAAACATGCGCGGGCTGCTAGCCGTGGGCGCGCTGGTGGCCCTGGCGGCGGCCGCGGCGTGGGGCACCTCCCGACTGCTGTCGCGAGCCGTGCCGGTCGAGCGGTCGCCGACCGTGGCGCTGCCCGACCTGCCGGACCGGATGCCGGCGTCGCTCGTCCTGGTGCTCACGGCGGCCGACCGGGCGCTGCGCCGCGCCATCGCCGATGGGGCCGACGCGGCAGTGGTCGGCCGGGCGGCCGGTCGTCTGGGACAGCTCTACCAGGCGAACCTCGACGGTGTCCGCGCCGCGCAGTGCTACGAGCTGGCCCTGACGTGCGACGCGGAGAATCCGCGCTGGACGTACCTCCTGGCCCTCGTGCGACAGGAGCGCGGCGAAAGCGAATCGGTTACGGCGCTCCTGGAGCAGACGGTCCAGCTGGCCCCGGAGTATTCCCCCGCCTGGCTCAAGCTGGCCGACAACCAGTTCAAGCGGGGGCTGGACGCCCGCGCGCGTGTGAGCTACGACCGTCGGCTGGCGCTGTCGCCGGACGATCCGTATGCCCGATTCGGACTGGCGCGTCTGGCGCTGGCCCGGTCGGAGTGGGAGGTCGCCGAGCGTCATCTCGAGCGCGCGGCGGCAGGCGAGTCGTTCGATGCCGTCTACCGGCTCCTCGCCTCGGTGTACGCGCAGCTCGGGCGATCGCCCCAGCAGCAGGCGGCGCTGGCGCGCGCCGAGGACCTGCGTCGGTTCGCGCCCGCCCCCGATCCCTGGTTTGACGAACTGCTCGAGCAGAGCCACGACGTGCCGTGGCTCCTGCTGAACGTCTCGCGGTATGCATCGGCGGGGCAGGCCCCGATTGCGCAGCGGATCCTCGAGCGCGCCCGGCGGCTCGATCCGGACAATCCCGAGGTCTACGTGGCCTTCGGCCGGTACGCCTCCGACGTGACGCAAGCACGCGCGGCGCTCGAGACCGCCGTGTCCCTGGCGCCCGACCATGCGGCAGCGCATGTCTCGCTGGGCGAGATGCTGTTGCGGGAGAACCGCCCGCGGGATGCCGAGGTCGTCCTCCGGAAAGCGATCGTGCTCGAGGCCGACCTGGCCGCCGCGCACAAGAACCTCGGCCTCGCGGTGGCCGCCGCCGGCCGGTTCCCGGAAGCGCTCGCGCACGTCCGTCGCGCGCAGGCGCTCTCGCCCAATACCGTCAGCTTCCACTACGCCTTAGCCACCATTCTGCGGCAGGCCGGGCGGCGGGCCGAGGCCGCGCAGGAGTTTCGCCGGATCCTGCAGCACTGGCCGTCCCACGCAGGGGCCGCGCAGGCCCTGGCGGCGCTCTCAGAGGAGTCGTAGCGGGTCGCGCCTGAAAGGAAGAGAGGAAGACGGGCCGCCTTTAGTCGCCCAGCTCTCCGGTCAATCGCTCAATCCGCTCAGTCCGTTCAATCCGTTGTCGGCGGTTCGTAGTAGCGTCGATACATCCCTCGCCGGAACACCCACCCACCCAAGCGCCCGAACCAGCCGAGCACGTAATACATGTGCCCTAGGTCCATGAGCTCGATGAGGTTGCCGTCGAAGTCCTTGGCGAAGAAGAAGGTATGGCCGCGCGGCGAGCGCTCCGGCTTGCTGACGCACTCCACCCCCTTGCTCACCAGGTAGTCGTACCACTTCTGTGTGTTCCTGACGTTGAACGAGACATGCGTCAGCCCGACCCGGTTCCACGGAATCTCGGTGGGCGGCTGGGCCGGTCGAAACTCGAAGATCTCCAGCACGGCGCCGCCCGGCACGCGAATCCAGCCGATCTTGCAACTCGGCTGCTCGGCGTCCACCCCGAAAAAGGTCCGGACCCGATCGGGTGGTGTGTCGGCGACGCCCACGAGCGAACACCGGAACACGTCCCAGTAGAAGCGGACCGCTGTGTTGAAATCCGAGACGGTGATACCGCAGTGACTGAAGGATCTGGCACGCACGAGGGGTCTCCTGGTTCTCTCAAGGGCTTCCGGCCGGCTCCGAGCGTCCACCCAGCTCCTTGGCCTTGATGTGATCCGCCACTCTGAGCGCCTGCGCGGCGATGGTCAGCCCGGGATTGACGGCGGCCGACGACGGGAAGAACGACGCGTCGACCACGAACAGGTTCTCGACGTCGTGGGACCGGCAGTAGGGGTCGAGCACCGACGCGTGTGGGTCGGTCCCGAAACAAACGGTCCCACACTGATGCGTTGTGTTCTTCCCTTGGTAGGAGTGGGCCATCACGATCCAGTACCCGAGTCGCCGAAGGATCCGCTTGGTCTCCCGGACCAGCCGGTGGTGCGCGGTCAGGTTGTTGGGACGGTAGTGGAGCCGGATCTGCCCATCCGCGTCGATCGTCACGCGATTGTCCGGCCGCGGCAGGTCCTCCGACATGGCCAGCCAGTCGACCCCGCGCGCGACCCACAGGTTGTAGGCCCACAGCGGTATCCAGGGCACCACGGTCTGCGCCATCACGCCATGCGTCCTCCCTTGCGACTGAATCTGCCCGAGCGGATACCGGTCATCCGGGCCGCGCAGATAGAAGTCGTTGATTCCGACCGTCTTCTGAAACACCGTATGGTTAATCCGGAATGGATGAAACCCTTGCAGCATGGTGGCCAGGTGCGCCATGTACCGCCGCCCAACCAACCCTGACGAATTCGCCAGCCCGTCGGGGTGCCGGTCACTGGTGGACCGCAGGAGCAGTGCCGCCGAGTTGACTGCCCCGCAGGAGACGACGACGAGTGGAGCCTCCACGCGCCGTGTCTCACCCTGCCGGACCACCTCCACCGCCTCGACCCGCTGGCCGGACGGGTCGGTCAGCACACGCCGGGCGTACGCACCGGTCCACAGCGTGACGTTCTTCTGCTCCAGCGCCGGTCGCACGCAGCAGATGTCCGACTCGCTCTTCGCGTGACGAAGGCACGGAAACGAGTTGCACGTGTCGCACAAGATGCACCCGTCCTGCGCTCCCGGGTTCCGCAGTCCGAGCGGGAGGGGCGATGGATGCAACCCCTGCTGCCGCAACTGATCGGCGCACGCGGCCATTCCGTCGGCATGGGGCACCGCGGCATGGGGAAACGGCCCCCGCGGCGCTTCGGTCGGGTCCACGCCGATCTGACCATGCACCTGATACAGTCGCTCGGCCCGCTCGTAGAACGGCTCCAGCGTCTCGTAGTCGATCGGCCAGGCTGGCGACACCCCCTCCAACTGCTCGATGTCGCCGAAATCCTCCCGGCGTAGCCGATAGAGCACACTGCCCCAAAACTTCGTGTTGCCGCCAACGCAGTAGTGGGTGTACGGCAGAAACGCCTTTCCGGCGGCGTCGCGCCAGGTCTCGCGCGTGCGGTAGCGCAGATGCTTCCACACCGCCTCGGGATCCCAGTTCTCCTCCTCCTGCGGGACGAAGTCGCCACGCTCGATGATGAGGATGTGTGCCGACGTGTCGGCCAGCGCGTGCGCCAGGGTGCCACCCCCGGCGCCGGTGCCGATGATGATGATGTCGTAACGCCCGGTCGGCATCTTACGGTGTGACGACGGCCAGCCGTGTCGGCCCGGCCGTGGTATAGATCTGGTCCATGAGCCGCTGGTCGACGATCGCGGTCTCGAGGCTCATTGCGGGTGTCCGGCCCGTGCGGATCGCTCCGAGGAAGTCCCGATACATCGCCCGATAGCCGCGCATGTCACGGAACCCCGGCAGGACCAGCCGCGGCGTGCTGGACCCTCTCACCAGCACCACGGTCCCGTTGGACTCGAACGAGATGATCCCGGTGCGTCCAAACAGCTTCGACACCCGCAGGCCGCGCAGCAGCGATGGGATCTCGCGCGAGTAGAAAAGCGTCCCCACCGAGCCGTTGTCGTACCGGAAGGCCACCATCATGCTCTTGTCGCGGGTGTCGGGGCCGTCTGGCGAGGCGGCGGGTCGAAACCCGCGCGCCTCGGTGATCACCGGGCCCAGGCTGTTGGCCAGATGCAGCCAGTGAATCCCCTCCTCGAAGAAGGCGTCGCCACCGGCCATCGTCTCGTCGTTCCGCCAGTCGTCGGCGCGCTTCAAACGCTTGACGAGCGTCGTGAACTGCGCGAACACCATCTCGCCGATCACACCCTCCCTCAGCAGCCGCCGCAGGCAGACCGCCAGCGGCTTGTAGTGGTCGTTCTCGCCGACGAACACCACACGTCCAGCCCGGTCGCGCGCGGCTTTCACCCGCAGGTAATCCGTCATCCGTAGGTAGGCCGGCTTCTCCACCAGCACGTGCTTACCGGCCGAGAGCGCCTGCAGGCTGAGCTCGAGATGGAACCGCGGCGGCACCGCGATGACCACCGCATCAACGGTCGGGTCCTCGATGGCCGCGGTGTAGCTGTCGTAGCTGGTTGCACCGAGATAGCGCCGGCGGCAGGCTTCCGACCTGGCTCCGTCACGACTGGCGTAGCTGCGGACGACCTCCTTCCGCAGGGCCTTCAGGTGACGACTGTGGACGCCGGCGATGAAGCCGCAACCGAGAAACGCGATGTGCAACGGTCCTAGCACCGCTTCATGATACCTGCCCGGATGAGACGGGCGCCATGGGCGTGCGCCTCATAGCATCCGTCGCAATGGCTCGCGTTACGGAATCGGAACGCGCGCCCGAAGTTCCTGGTGCCAGTTGAGGACGACCCGAATCTGCCTCGTGTCCGGCTCGGCCTCGGCGGGTCTGGGAATCAAGAACCAGCCGTCCGGCGCGATGTCATAGGAGAGCCCGAACGTGTCGACGAATGGCGTCTCGAACAGCTCACGTGGCGAGCCGGCACTGAAGTCGCTGCCGGTCGTGACGTTCGTCACCAGCCAGCGTCGGCCGCACCGATAGAACAGTTCGTCCCCAGCGGGTGACCATAGAGGCTCGACCGCCTCGCATGTCGACAGCCTGCGCTGCCGATCGAACTCGGGATATCGGCTCACATACACTTCGAACGGACCATCCTGCTGGGACGTATAGGCGATCCACCGACCCGCTTCATTTAGATCTGCGCGGCTGCCCGCAATCGACGATACAGTAGGTCTCGTGCTTACTCGACGAACGTTCCTCCTGGCTTCTTTGGTGGCACCCCTAACGCGGGTGGTCGGCGCGCAGTCCGCGGATCGCGGCAAGATGCTGCTCAGCATCCACCAGAATACATCCCGGGCGGCCGGCTACCGCGGATCCCTCGAGGGTTGGGCGAGAGCCGGAATCCAGTACGTCGAACTGAGCGGCAGCCTGCTCGAGAGCTTCCTCGAGAACGATACGTTGCCGGCGGCGAGGCGCGTGTTGACTGATCTGGGATTGACACCGGTGTCCGCCGCCGCGGTCCTGCCGGATATATGGATCCCGGGTCCGGCTCGGGCGGTATCGCTCGAGACGTGGAGACGGCGGTGCGATCAGTTTTCCAGTCTTGGGCTGCAGAAGATCTACGCCCCGTCGATCACGAGGCGGACCGTCACCGCCGAAGACTTCGCAGCAACCCCGGACTGTATCCGCGAAGCAGGAGAGATCGCCAAGGAGTACGACCTCACGGCGATGGTCGAGTTCCTCCGCACGTCAACCCACCTCGCGACGCTGACATCATCGCTCGAGGTGGTCCGCGAGGCGGCGCATCCCAACGTCAGACCCATGCTCGACTTTTTCCACTTCTGGTCAGGACTGAGCAAGTTCGACGATCTGGACTTGCTCCAGCCGGGCGAGATTGCCCATGCCCATTTCCAGGATCTGCTCGATACGCCCCGCGAGTTGATCAATAACGATGCACGGCTGATTCCCGGCGACGGCATCGCACCGGTGGTGCGGATCCTCCAGAAGCTGAAAGAGAAACAGTACACCGGAGCGCTTTCGGTCGAGTTGTTCCGAGCGGAGCTGGTGAGGGGGGATCCATTCCAGGTCGCCACCGAGATCCGCCAGAAGTGCGAAACCGTGATGCGCCAGGCACAGGTCTTGTAGCCAGGGATCGGGCGGACCCGTGAGGGCTTGTGGAGACCGACGTCTGGCGTTCACTGTCCCGTCGGCACCCGCGCCTGGAGTTCCTCGAACCAGTCGAGGACTATCACCGGCTCTGCGGTTCCCGAGGCCGTCATACGACGGGAACTGTATGTCAAGTCTCGTCGAGTCCGCGGCGTTCGACCCCGAGACCTGCAACCCGTAGCGGCCATATGAAGCACCTTCGCAGATGATCAGCCGATTTTACGTATCGATCACCATCCCGTTCGCCACGTTACTGTCTTCACGATAAGTAGACTGTGAGCATGATTCCCCTGCCTGTCGGGGTTGCTCAGTGACACCGGTGGGTGCCGGTGGGCGCTGGCCTGACCCACAAGTTGACTGACCTACGGTCCTGGCTACTGAACTGTCGGTCATCGTCCGTCGGCGATTGACACGGCAACCCGTCTGACCGGATGGGCCGTGACCCAATAGGGGCCTGCTGCAACGTCGACCCATCACAGTCCTGTCCGCCCATCCGGCCGACGCACCAGCACCCGAGGAGGCCACCCGGTGACGAACCACAGGACTATCCAGCCTGACGCGCGGAAGGTGATCGTCGGCGTGGACACCCACAAGCACGTCCACGTGGCCGTGGCGATCGACACGAGGGGGGTCCGCCTCGACGATCGATCGTGTGCCGCCGACTCAGACGGCTACCAACAGCTGATCACCTGGGCCGAGCGTCACGGCCGCATCGCCGCGTTCGGCATCGAGGGCACCGGCAGCTACGGGGCGGGACTCACTCGCGCGGTCCGGCGAGCCGGGCACCAGGTGCTCGAAGTGAACCGAGGCGACCGGCGCACACGTCGAATCGCCGGGAAGTCCGACCCCGTGGATGCCGAGACCGCCGCGCGGTCGGTTCTGGCGGGCCAATCGACCGCCATCCCGAAGACCGCGGACGGAGCGGTCGAGATGATGCGCCACCTCAAAGTCGCGCGCCGGACGGCGGTCAAAGCCCGCACCTCGGCGATGATCACGCTGAAGCAGATCGTCGTCACCGCGCCGCCCGCGCTGCGAGAGACCCTCAACCCGCTCGCCGACCAGGCGCTCCTCAAACGCTGCCGCGGATGGCGCTGCGGCACGATCGATACGCCGACCGCCTCGGCGAAACATACCCTCCGGGCGCTCGCCCGTCGCTGGTTCGCTCTCTCCGTCGAAATCGTGGACCACGACCGTCACGTGAGTCGACTCACCACCCAGACCTCACCGACGCTGCGTGAGGGCTTCGGCATCGGTGCCGACACCGCCGCCGAACTGCTGATCATCTTTGGCGACACCCCCGATCGGATTCATTCTGAAGCCGCCTTCGCCAAGCTTTGCGGGGCCTGCCCCATCCCGGCTTCGTCCGGGATGACGACGGGGCGCCACCGCCTCTACCGCGGCGGTCATCGCCAGGCCAACGCCGCGCTCCACCGGGCCGTCATCGTGCGGATGCGGTTCCACACACCAACCCTCAACTACGTCGAACGACGCACCGCTGAAGGGCGGCCCAAACGGGAGATCATCCGCTGTCTTAAACGCTTTCTCGCCCGCGAGATCTTTCAGCGCGTGATGGCAGACTACCGAGCGCGCCAAGCCGCAGACTTGGCGGCCTGAACGACCGTCTTGACATATAGGGGCGTCAGTACGCCGTCCTCGCTCCACTTCATGATCCGTTCAGATGCGAGGTCTGTGAAATAGACGTTGCCGTCCCGGTCTATGGTCGGGCCTTCGAGAAAACTGATTCCGGCCTCTAACTTAACTTCCTGCGCCAGGGTCAGGATAGGAGCTCCCAGGCTGAGAACAACGGTAACGAGAATCATTCGCTTGAAGAATCTAAGAGTCATATTGATCTCCTGGAATGTAAGCGAGCGTGGTAGTGCAGATCGGGCGAGAACATGAGAGTCGCTTCGCCCCTTGGAGTCGTACGCAACTCGCCTTCCTACCTCTCGCCTCGTCCACCGGATCTGTTTCCCCAGACCTCGGGTGGCCTGAACGGTACGTACCTCACCAGCCGCCGGCGGCTGACTTCCCCGGCGTAGATGTTGCCGTCGAAATCCACGCCGAGGAACTCGACTCCAGCTCCGACATCCTCCTCATGGTGAGGAATGAAGTGCGTCACCCACGCCTGTTCGGTCTTGAGGTCTCCGATCCGGATACCCTTCTCCCACCCCAAGTTGCTCCGCCACGGGTCGGGGGGGCCGGTGCGCACCGCCCCCGACAGGCCATCACCCGCGTAAAGGATATCGTTGCGGTCGATGAACAGCCCACTCGGCTTGCCATAGTGCGTCCAGATGTAGATGAGCGTGCCCTCCTGGTCGAAAACCTGGATCCGGCTGTTGCCGCGATCCGCGACGAAGACCCGACCCTGGGCATCCATCTTGATGTCGTGCGGATCGCTGAAGCGCGCGGCCTCTTTGCTTTCGGAACCGACACCGCCTCCCACTTCCAGGAGAAAGGTGCCGTCGTTCGAGAACTTGACAATGCGGTTGTTGCCGCCCCGATGCCCATCCGACACCCAGATGTCACCGTTGGGAGCGACCACCACCCCCGAGGGTCCGTTGAAGCGGTTGCGACCGTCCCCCCAGACCCCGGCCTCTCCCAGCCTCATCACCACCTCGCCTTGCTGGTTGAGCTTCAGGACCTGGTGCCCTATGCCCATGCTCTCGCCCAGCGTCGCTCGGCTGTCCCCGTGCGATCCGCCCTCGGTCACCCACAGGAATCCCTCGGGATCCAGGAAGAAGCCGTGCGGAAACGCGAAGAGCCCCGCACCGAAGCTGTCTACCAGGTTCCCATCAAGGTCGAACTTCATGATTGGCTCCAGGTCGGTTCCGGCGCATTGGTTCGCCCCACAGCGGTCCAGGATCCACAAGTGCTGTCCATCCGGATCGGGAAAGACTCCGCTCACCGTTCCCATCTCTCTTCCTTCAGGGAGGTTCTCCCAGCCGAAGCTGGCGCGATACGGGTTGGTCGTGGAGGACTGGCCGTTCAACTCCTCGCCCAACATTACGGACAACACGACAACGCCGACTGCGAGCGCCGAGCCAACTCGATGGGCACGCGGCATCTAGAACTCCTTCCTAAACTGTTTCCTGATCCGGCCCTGCGGCCGAACCCATCGACACAACACTAGTCGAGTCACAACCACCCTACGATGTACCGCGGAGATCGACTTCCGTGCGGTCAGCGACTGTCGCTGCCTCCCGCGCGCGCCGCCCCGTCAACAACGACTTCGTACGGACCCAGGCGGTCGGGGACTTCCAGGGCCATGTTGAGAACGGCCAAGTATAGACACTATGTATGACATTCGAAAAGGCGGGTCACGACTGGTACGCTCCCGTACATCCACAACGGCCGCACGTAGACCTCATCCCGGCCAGAAGTTGTTCCGCGACGCCGGTTCCGTCCGCCGCCTGCCAAAACAGGTTTCGTTGGCTGAGCCGATGCATCCAAAAGGCGAACGCCTGCCGCCCGGTCAGCATCCCGAACAGCACGACGCCGAACGCCCGGATATCGGCCCGCTTATCCACCTGCCGGCCCTTCGCCTGTTCCGGACTCATATACGCGGCCGTCCCCATGATGACGCCCATCTTCGTGGCGGTGGCCGTCATCGTCATCGTGGGGGAGTTGGCCGCGTCGAGATCGGACAGTTCCGGTTGCAGCGCCTTCGCCAGGCCGAAGTCCAGCACCTTCACCGTGCCGTCGTCCTTCACCTTCACGTTCGCGGGCTTCAGATCGCGGTGGATGATGCCTTGCTCATGCGCGGCCTCCAGCGCCTCGGCGATCTGTCGGGCTATAGGGAAGCCTCTTCCAGAGGAAGAGGCTTCCCTGTGACCCTCTCCCCCGCAGGGGGAGAGGATGGCCGAAGGCCAGGTGAGGGGGCGAGCATCTCCCGCAGCGTCGGGCCTTCGACGTATTCCAGTACTAGCGATAAGATGGCGATACCCTGGTACGTGATGGGGGATGTCCCAGTAGCTGTTGAAATTTGAAGCGGCGGCTCTTCACTGGTCGTGCTATACGACCGGTGACGAAACCGAGGTGCAAGCCTCCCAGTAAGGAGCCGCCATGAAGAAGCAGTCTCGCACAGTCCCTCGCCGTCGCCAATCGGTATCCCCGACGCCACGGCACCTTCCGTTGGTCGATATCCTCATTGATACGCAGGCCGCGTTCCAGGAGCGGGTCGTCGCGTCTGGCCTGAAGGTACTCGAAGCCATGCTGGAAGAGGATCGGGCCGCCGTCTGTGGGCCACGGTATGCGCATCAACCTGCGCGCCAGGCGTATCGAACGGGGCATACGCCGAGTCAGGTCGTGCTGGGCGGGCGGAAGGTGGCGATTCGTCGGCCCCGTGCGCGGCGCGCCGGCGAGGAGGTTCCGTTGCCAACGGCCCGGGCATTCGCGAATGCGGACCCGCTGAACCGGCGCGTGGTCGACCAGATGCTGATCGGTGTGGCGACCCGCTCAGCAGCCTGCTAGAGAAAAGAAATTCTACCCCTACCTCGTTATTGCCTCAAACACTGACGGTGCAGTGTCCGCAGCGCGTCGATCTCCGACGTCTGCGCCTGCACTGCCATACCGTGTCCAAGCGCCATGAGGATGGCGGCGAGGGTGACGATCCGGGTGTGGCGAACGGTCATGGGCTGTCGTCAGACGACCACGACGATGCGCACGCAGGCGCCCATCCTACCGCTGGCTGGAAGGGCGTGCAATGGGGCTCACGCTGGTGCGCGGCGGGCGGTTCACCGGGGACCGGGGGGGGTGCTCGGATTGCAATGGAAGGACGTGGACCTTGACCGGTAGTTCCTCAGCATCCAACGAGCCCTTCAGCGGCTGGACGGTGGAGTTCAGCTCGTCGAGCCGAAGAGCGAGAGAAGCCGTCGCCAGTTGCCGCTCTCGGATGTGGTCATGCAGGCGCTCATTCGGCATCGTGCGACCCAGAAGCGGGAGCGGCTCGTCGCTGGTTCACGCTGGGAGAGCACCGACTTTGTCTTCACTTCGACCATCGGGACGCCCCTCGGTGGAGCCAACGTGCGGAAGGACTTCCACCGGATTCTGGAACAGGCGGAGTTGCCCCGCATGCGGATTCACGACCTCCGCCACAGCTTCGCCACGCTGCTACTCGCGTTGGGCGAGCATCCGAAGGTTGTCCAAGAGATGCTCGGGCACTCCCAGGTCAGCTTGACCTTGGACACCTACAGTCATCTCATTCCGAGTCTCGGGCTCAAGGAGCGGGCGGTCGAGCGACTCGACGCGGTGCTGAGCGATTGGGGTCAGAATCGGGGTCAGACTGAAGAAAAAGAAGAAAAATTGGTGAGCCGCCCCGGAATCGAACCGGGAACCTCCAGATTAAGAGTCTGCTGCTCTGCCAATTGAGCTAGCGGCCCAGGTCATGTGCTGAGCGGAGGTCAATGTACTACGCGCGAGCGAATTCGTCTACTCCCGCATTGGTGGCACGGCCGTCATTACAGGAGGGAAGTGGCGCGCCCGACAGGATTCGAACCTGTGGCCTTCCGCTCCGGAGGCGGACGCTCTATCCAGCTGAGCTACGGGCGCCAAATCGGTTGCTCATCGACGAAAAAAGTGGCGCGCCCGGAGGGATTTGAACCCCCGACCTACGGGTTCGAAGCCCGGCGCTCTATCCAGCTGAGCTACGGGCGCGCAAGATCGGATCATATCGGCAGTGTCCGAGAGGGCGCAAGCGCGGCCCTCACCCCGCCCTCTCCCAGAAGCAGAGGGAGTAACGGAAGCCTTCGCTAGCCCTCGGTCAGGGCCATCACGGCCCGCAAATCGGCGGGCTCGACCGTACGCAGGGCGGTCCACAGGTCGCCCACGCGCTCGAGGCGGGCCATCACCGACCGGATGGTGAACGCGCGCGGGTCGAGTTTCTGCCTGGCGCCTTCGTATACCTCCCGCCACGCGAGCGGCGTCGAGACCCCGGCAAAGTCGCTGGCGCGGGCGCTGTAGGCGGTGGCCAAGGTCTTGCCGTAGATGTTCTGCAGGTAGTCGATGTAGACGGTCTTCTCCGGCCGGGCTTTGACGAGGCGTTCGACGGTCGCCACCGTCGGGTGCTTCGACGCGACCAGCGTGGCGACGATCTGACAGAAGAGCATCCCGGCCGCGTATGGCGTGTCGGGCGGTAACGGCACGTAGATGTGCAGCCCCTCCGACCCGGACGTCTTCGGCACGCTGGGCACGCCGATCCGCTCCAGCTCGTCGTGGATCCAGCAGGCCACGTCGAGCACGCGGCGAAAGCCGGCCCCCGGCATCGGATCCAGGTCGAAGGCGGCCAGATCGGCCCGCTCGATCGACGACGTCCGCGAGAACCAGGGATCCTGGGAGATAGCGGCCAGCTGCGCTAAATAGAGGAGGGTCGTCAGCGAGCCGCCAACGAGGTACGGCACGTCGGTCTCCGGCCGATCCGGCTTCTCACGAATGGCCATCACCGGGAGGCCGTCCGGCAGCGGTGAGGGGGCGCGATGCTGGTAGAACGATTTGCCCGCGATCCCGTTCGGAAACCGCTTCATGACGAGCGGCCGATCGGCGACGGCCGGCCGCAGATAGGGCGCTATGCGCGCGTAGAAGCGGAGCAGCTCGCCCTTTGTGATGCCGAGCGACGGCCAGAAGACCTTCTCCAGGTTGCCGACGGTAATGCGCACACCGTCGTCGAGCTCAAGGATGCCCCGCCTGCGCGCCTCCTCGAGCGCGCCGAGCTTGGCGACGACCGCCTCCACCAGCTCTCGCTGGGCATCAGGCGCCGGCGTGTCCGCGCCGCCGGCCGGCTCGCGTACGATAGCCTCGACGGGCCGGTCGTCGCGAAGGCCGGCGTAGACGGGATGCCGTAGGGCGTGGCCGGCGATCCATTCGGTGCATTCGACCTGCACGACGAGCGTGGGCTCCACCCAGTGAGCGCGCTCGTTGGCCGGCGGCACGTCGGCGAAGGGGCACCGGTCACGCTGCAACGGCGCCAGTCGCTCGGCCAGGCGCGCGAGCTCTGCGTCGGAGAAGCCGCTGCCGACATGCCCGGCGTAGCGGAGGGGGCCGTCGGCGTCGGCGTCAGGATCATGCGAGTCATCAGGATCATGGACGCCCACGATGAGCGACCCGAAGTGCTGCCGCGATTGGCGCGGTTCGGTCCAGCCGCCGACCACGAATTCCTGACTTCGCCGCAGTTTGATCTTCCGCCAGGCGGGGCTTCGCCGGCCGGCCTGGTACGTCGACCCGACCTCCTTGGCGATCAGACCTTCCCAGCCTTCCTGCCGCGCCCGGCGATAGAGGTCGCGCGCGTCGGCGGGGACGCACTCCGACAGCCAGACGCGGGCGCGGTAGCTGCGGCCGAACCGCTTCTGCAACCGCAGACGACGCTCGGCGAAGGGGAGTTTGCGCAGGTCGGTCCCGCCTTCCTCCAGCAAGTCGAACGCGATGTAGACGACCGGCCGATCGCGGACGGCGCGGTCGGTCTCGCGCACCGTCGTGCGGTGGATGCGCGGCTGCAAGCTGAGAAAGGTGGTCGGGCGGCCCGCCGCGTCGAGCGCGACGATCTCGCCGTCCAGGAGCAGCGCGGTCTTGCGCCGGGCGACGAGCGTCGCGAGCGCGGGCACAAGGTCAGGGAACTGCAAGGTCTTGTCGTTGCCGTTTCTCGACCAGATGGTGACGCGCGCGGACTCACTCTTGCGTCTGGGCGGCTCGACGTCGACGAGCGCACGGACGCCGTCGTACTTCGGTTCGTAGACGAGCCGCGCGTCGGTCAGGCCGGCGGGCTCGGAGACGGCGAGCATGGGGCGCAGGCGCAAGGGGGCGCGGCTCGTGAGCATCGGAAGACCGATCGCCAGATGTATCATAGATTCACGCCGCCCGCCTGCCCCTCGCTGACGGTCGGGGGCCACGCTTCGTTTGATTCTTGGCGAGGTGGCAAGCCTTGCGCGACAAGAAGTCGAACGGTGCCAAACCGTGCACGGTGGGGCGCACGGCCCGATCCTCCGATTAAAGTAGGAACCCTCTCTCGTTCGGCTCCGGGAGAGGGCAGGAGACGAATCATGGCGGCACGACCCACGTGGAAAGGCTTTTTGAAGGTCAGTCTCGTCAACGTGCCGGTGCGGGTCTATCCGGCGACCGACGCGGCGGCCTCGCTCCGTTTCAACCAGTTGCACGCGGAATGCCAGACGCGAATCCAGCAGAAGAAGTGGTGTCCCACGCACGGGCGCGAGGTGTCGAAGACGGAAATCGTCAAAGGCTACGAATTTGAGAAGGGCCACTACGTCGTCATGGCCGAAGAGGATCTGGCCAAGGCCCGGCCCGAGTCGACGCGCGTCATCAACTTGCTGCGGTTCGTCCCGGCGAGCGCCATCGATCCGGTGCACATCGAGCGGCCCTATTATCTTGTGCCGGACGGGCAGGTGGCGGCCGACGCGTTCGCCGTCCTGCGTGAAGGCATGCAGGGGAAGGCGGGTATCGGCAAGCTGGCGCTCTCCGGCCGCGAGTACCTGGTCGCCGTCCAGCCGCGCGAGCAGGGAATGGTCATGTACACGCTGCGCCACGCCAAGGAAGTGCGGAGCATGGATGGCATCGACGAACTGGCCCAGGTGCCCAAGACGGTGAAGGCCGACGAGGTGAAGCTCGCCAAGCAGGTGATCGGCAACTTCGAGGGGGATCTGAATCTGTCGGAGTTCCGGGACGAGTATCAGGCCGAGTTGCGCCGGGTCATCGACGCGAAGATCGCCGGTGACGAGGTCGTCATGCCGGCCGAGGAGGCGCCCACCAAGGTGGTCAACCTGATGGACGCGCTGCGCAAGAGCCTGGACTCGGTCAGCCGGGCGAAGAAGCCCCCGGCCAAGGCCAAGATGGCGAAGGGGGCCACGCGCGCCACCGCCCGGACGACCCAGAAACGCAAGCGGGCATAGGCCCTCACCCCGGCCCTCTCCCGGAGGGAGAGGGAGACATCGGAGGCTGCGCTACATTCCTGCGGTCAGCTCCTCGTACGCCACGTTCAACACCGCCTGAAGCCGCTGCGGTGCGCCGGCATGGTCGTCCATGCCGGGCAGCCGCTCGAGCGAGGCGATCTGCTCCTGCGACCGTCCGGCGGCCAGCCCGTTCTCCACGTGCTCGAGGACGGCCGTGAAGTAGTTGCGCTGCACGACGAGGTCGGTGGCGCTCCCGGTCAGTGGGAAGCCCTCTCCGGCGTGGCCGAAGATGTACAGCGTGTCACTGTCGTGGTCGTCGATCACTTGCGGCAGCGTGTCCAGCCACCCGCGGATCCGCGCCCCACCGGGCCGGTCGACGAACGGGTCGCGCCGGTTGAACATCAGGTCGCCCATGTGGACGATGTTGGCCCGCTCGAACGTGACGGCGATGTCGCCGCCGGTGTGCCCCGGGCCGTAGTGCTTGGCCGAGACGACCTCGTCGCCCGCGTCCATCCGCCAGGTCTCGTCGAACGTCGCATCGGGGTATGCCTGATCCGTCTCGGTGCCCCGGGCGGCGGCCTGCGTGCGCTGCAGGCCGGGTACGTTGGCGTGCGCGATGATCTGGCGGACGGCCGGCCGAAGGACCTTATTGCCCCCTGTGTGATCGCCGTGGTGATGCGTGTTCACCAGCGCGTCGATCATCCGTGAGCTGCGCGTCTTGAGCCCGCGCAGGCAGGCTTCGGCGGTATCCGGAAACTGGCTGTCCACGACGACGAGGGCGTCGTTGGAGATCAGCCAGCCGATCGTGCCGCCCCGCATGTGGAACGCGCCGACGTTTCGGCGGAGGTCTTCGAAGCGAGGCGCGGCGTCCTGCGCGAACAGCGGCCGGCCGAATGCGCCGCCGACGAGCGCGAGTGACGTCGTATACAGAAATTCACGGCGATCCCAGGTCATGCGCATCCTCCTCATTCTCATGTCTCAGTTCTCAATGGCTCGACGCCGCCGCCCGCTGCTCCGATTGAGTGTCATCTGGGGCTGCTGGGCGCAATGGGAAGGGCATTATACCGCGATCGTCCAGAGCCAGGCCGCGCCGCGGACGCCGCTCGAATCGCCGTGCACGGGGCGCACCAGCCGCGTGTCCACCCGATCGGAGAAGACATACGGCACCCACAGCCGAGGGACCTGGTCGTAGAGGCGGTCGATGTTCGACATGCCCCCGCCCAGCACGATGATGTCCGGATCCACGACGTTGATGACCGACGCCAGGCCACGGGCGAGGCGATCCTCGTATCGCCGCAGGGCGGCCTCGGCGCCGGCGTCCCCCGCGCCGGCCGCGGCGGCAATAGCCGGCGGGTCTCGCTGCTCGCCGGTGGCCGCCGCGTAGTCGCGGCTCAGGGCCGGCCCAGACAGGAACGTTTCGAGGCAGCCGCGGCGTCCGCAGTAACAGGGCGGACCGGGGCGCTCGTCCGATTCCGGCCAGGGCAGCGGATTGTGTCCCCACTCGCCGCCGATCGCGTTCGCGCCGACGAGCGGGCGCCCGTCGACGACAATGCCGCCGCCCGTGCCGGTGCCGAGGATGACGCCGAAGACGACCTTCGCGCCCCGTCCGCCGCCGTCGGTCGCCTCCGATAGCGCGAAGTAGTTGGCGTCGTTGTCGAGCCGCACCGGACGCGCCAGGCGTGCCGCCAGATCCTCCGCCAGCGGCCGGTCGAGCAGCCAGGTGGAGTTCGAGTTCTTGATCCGGCCGGTGGCGGGGGAGACCGCGCCGGGTGTGCCGAGGCCGACGGTGCCGCGCGCGCCGATCTCCTGCTCGAGCCCGTCGACGATCGTCACGATAGCGTCGATCGTTGCGTCGTAATCGTCCAGGGGGGTCGGCACCCGCCGACGTACTAGCGTCGTGCCGTTCGCGGCCAGCGCGATCGCTTCGATCTTCGTGCCGCCCAGGTCGACGCCGATCCGGATGCCGCTCACGGGGATAGGTAGGACGAAGGAGTTAGGAGTTAGGAGACAACGTCTAAGGTTAGGGGCGGCGGACGGCGCGGATCTGCTCGGCGAAAATCGCCGGATCGGTCGTCGGCAGTTCGCAGATCCGCTTCTCGCAGACGTAGGCCGTCGTCTCACCGTCTCGCGCGAACTTACCGTCGAGCAGCGGCACCAGATCGGCGTGTGCGGCGAACTGGTCGCCCTCCGGGACGACGCTCAGGATCCGGTTCGGGAGGAACGTCGTCCGCAGCTCCGCCAGGAATGGGTCGGCGTCTCCGCGCGCGCGCGGCGTGACGATGAGGATCTCCTTCGGCGTGCCGAGCCTAAAGTCCACCGCCAGCAGCATCTCCGCGTGGGCCGCCGGCGCTCTGGTGAGCGTTGCACCGAAGGCTCGCAGCGCCCGGTCGGCGCGCTGCCGGTAGCGATCGTTGGAGGTGAACTCGTGCAAACGCACGAGATTCAGTAGTTGGACCGAGTTGCCGGACGGCTCGGCGCCGTCGAAGCCCGGTTTCTCCCGAGCCAGCATCGACTCGTGGGTGTCGCTCGTTCGGAAGAACCCGTCGTCGGCGTCCTCGAAGCCGGCCGCGAGGGTACCGTCCAGATCCAGCGCGGCCTGGAGCCACCGCGGCTCGCTGGTCGCCTCATAGAGATCCAACAATGCGGCAAGCAAGAACGCATGGTCGTCGAGGTAGGCCGCGACGCGCGCCTCGCCGCCGACGTAGCTCCGCAGCAGCCGATTCCCGTCCCGGAGGTGCGTCAGGATGAAGTCGGCCGCCGTGGCAGCGCGGTCGGCATACGCCGGCTCGCCGAGCACGAGCGCCGCCTGCGCCAGCGCCGAGATCGTCAGACCGTTCCACGACGTCAGGATCTTGTCGTCACGGAGCGGCGCGGGGCGCTCCGCCCGCGTCGCGTAGAGTGCCTCGCGCGCCGCGTCGAGCATCCGCCGAGCGGCGTTTACTTCCAGCTCGAGCTCGGCGGCGACCTCGGCCAACGGACGCGACGCGTGCAGGATGCTGCGCCCGTCGAAGTTGCCGTCCGGCGTGACGCCGTAGAAGGCGGTGACCAGCGCGAGCGATGGTCCGTCGAGCACGGACGCCAGCTCGTCAGGCGTCCAGGTGAAGAACCACCCTTCTTCCCGGTGACCGCTCGGTGCCGGGCTGTCGGCGTCGGTCGCCGAGTAGAATCCGCCATCGGGCGACGTCATGTCCCGCTCGACATAGCGCAGGATCTCGCGCGCGATCGTCGCGAACTCCTCGCGTCCGGTAGCCTGGAAGGCTTCGAGGTAGGCCGGCACGAGCAGCGCATTGTCGTAGAGCATCTTCTCGAAGTGCGGCACCAGCCAGCGCGGATCGGTGGAGTAGCGGTGGAAGCCGCCGCCCACATGGTCGTACATGCCGCCCGACGCCATCCGCTCCAGGGTGCGTGTCGCCATGTCGAGCGCCCGAGGGTCGTCTGTCCGCCGGTGCTGCCGGAGCATCAACCGGATCGACAGGCCGCTCGGAAACTTCTGTGTGCCGCGCAGGCCGCCGAACTCGTCGTCGAACTGCTCGTCGTAGTAGCTGGCCACCGCGTCGAGCGTCGCGCCGTCGGGCAGCGCCGTGCCGCCGGGCGTGGGCGCGAGGCGCGCCGCGATCATCTTCGTGATTTCACCCGAGGCGGCGACGACCTGGTCGGGCTGATCGTCATAGGCGGACTTCAACCGCTGCAGCATTGTGAAGAAGCCGAGCCGGACGCCGCGATCACAGTCGCGCGCCGGCACGTAGGTGGCGCCGCTGAACGGCTCGCGGTCGGGCGTCAGCCAGACCGTCATCGGCCATCCGCCCCGTCCGGTCATGAGCTGGACCGCGCTCATGTAGATAGCGTCCACGTCGGGACGCTCTTCACGGTCCACCTTGATCGCCACGTAGTGCTCGTTCAGGTACTGCGTGATCTCCTCGTCCTCGAACGATTCCTCTTCCATCACGTGGCACCAATGGCACGTCGAGTAGCCGATCGAGAGCAGGACGGGGCGGTTCAGCCGTCGCGCCGTCTCGAACGCCTCATCGCCCCAGGGATACCAGTTCAGCGGGTTGTGCGCATGCTGCTGCAGGTACGGGCTCGCTTCGAGGTACAGGCGATTCGTGTACTTCGGCGTGCCGTCGTCACGGAGGTGGCGCGTGCGGGGCCGGTAGTCCAGATCGCGCGCGTCCCAGGCCGTCTGCAGAACCGCGGTGAGCGTCGGGTCGAACGGAGCAGCACCTGGCAGCGGGGTGACTATCCCCAAAGCCTGGGCGGCGGTCGTCGTCCCGAGCGCGCTCGGCCACGCGAGCATCGCGCCGGCGGCCAGGGCGGCCAGGGCGGCCACGGTGACCACGCTGGCACGGATGCGGGTAGGCCGGAAATCAGATCGCATGGAACATCCAAGTATAGCGCAGTGACCGGGACGGTCTGATGACGTGATGCTATGCTGAGGGGATAGGTTGACGGTGATTTCTGCGGCAAGGGTCCACTCTCATGACGGAACCGGCTGGTCCACAACCGAGTGAGGCCGAGGCGCGCGAGACGCGCGAGTGGCTCGACTCGCTCGATTACGTCTTGCACGAAGGGGGGCCGAAGTTCGTGAACGGCGAGTTTCAAGCGCGACTCATGTTGCCGCTGTCGCTTTCGTACGATCACCGGGTCATCGACGGCGCCGACGCCGCCCGGTTCCTGCGGCGGATCGTCGAGGCGCTCGAAGAGCCGTTCACGATGGCCCTCTAGCCCCGGGGAGGGAGAGTTGAGCTCGTGACCGAACGCAACACCGATCTTGCAGTCGTTGGCGCCGGCCCCGGCGGCTACGCCGCCGCCTTTCTGGCGGCCGATCTCGGGATGCAGGTGACGCTGGTCGACGAGGCGCCAAACCCCGGGGGCGTCTGTCTGTACCGCGGCTGCATGCCGTCGAAGGCGCTGTTGCACGTGGCGAAGGTGATCGACGATGCCAAGCAGGCCGACGATTGGGGCGTGACCTTCGGCGCGCCGACGCTCGATCTGGTCAAGCTGCGGACGTGGAAGGATGGCGTGGTGGATCGTCTGACCGGCGGCCTCGGCCAACTGTCGACGCAGCGCAAGGTGGACTACATCCAAGGCCGCGCGTCGATCCTCGATCCCCAGACGCTGTTGGTGCGCGGGGACGACGGCGATCAGCGGATCGAATTCGGCCACGCGATTCTCGCCACCGGATCGAGCCCGGCCATTCCGGCCGGCTTGTCCCTCGACAGCGATCGCGTCATGGATTCCACGGGGGCGCTCGAGTTGCACGACGTGCCCGCGCGCCTGCTGGTGATCGGCGGCGGATACATCGGCCTCGAGCTGGGGACGGCCTATGCCGCGCTGGGATCGCGTGTGACGGTGGTCGAGATGACCGGCGGGCTGTTGCCGGGGGCCGACCGTGACCTCGTGAACCCGGTCGCGAAGCGGATGGCGAGCCTCCTTGAGACGATCTGGCTCGAGACGACGGTGGTCCGGATGGACGCGGCCGGCGACGGCATCGCCGTGACGCTGGAGGGCAAGGCGGCCGAGGTGTCGGGGCAGGTGTTCGACCGGGTGCTGGTCGCGGTCGGCCGCCGGCCGAACTCGAAGATCGACGGGCTCGACACGACGCGGGTCGAGCTGGACGCGCGCGGCTTCGTGCAGGTGGACCCTCAGCGGCGGACCGCCGAGCCGACGATCTTCGCGATCGGGGACCTGGTGGGCGAGCCGATGCTGGCGCACAAGGCGTCACACGAAGGCCGGCTGGTGGTCGAGGTGATTCACGGCAGCAAGGGGGTCTTCGAGCCGCTGGCCATTCCGGCCGTTGTCTTCACCGATCCGGAGGTGGCCTGGTGCGGCCTGACCGAGACCGAGGCCAAGGCGGACGGCCGAGCCGTGAAGATCGCGAAGTTCCCCTGGGGGGCGTCCGGCCGCGCCGTGACGCTCGACCGGGTGGACGGCATGACGAAGCTGGTCGTCGACCCGGAAACGGAGCAGATTCTCGGCGTGGGCCTCGTCGGCTCCGGCGCGGGCGAGCTCATCGCCGAGGGGGTGCTGGCGATTGAGATGGGCGCGACGCCGTCGGATCTGAAGATGACGATTCATCCGCACCCGACGCTGTCGGAAACGCTCATGGAATCGGCGGAGGTCTTCTTCGCCCAGTCCACGCACTATCGGGGGAAGGCGCGATGACGGACGGCTTTTGGCTCTCGGCTCTCGCACAAATTCGCAGCAACGCAGCGCGTAGTCGGGTCCCCAAGCCGAGAGCCTAGCGCCGAGAGCCGAGATGACAGAGACGAGGAACACCTCATGAGCTTCTGTGAACACTGTGAAGGCCAACGATTCGATCGCGCCCGGGTCCTCCGGGCGCTGCGAGCGACACACAAGCGGCTGCGCGCGCAGTCGGACGGGCGTCGCGACGCCGCCATGCTGGTCGTCGCCATCGAGGCCGTGCGCGAGCTGGACATTCCGCACCTCGAGTACGTCGAGGACGAAGTCATCCACTAAGCTTCGACGCCTGGCGCCCAGGCACTGGACGGCTCGCTACGGCCCTTCCTCTTCGAGACGCAGGCGGAGGAATCGGACGTCCACCTTGTCGCTGTCCCGGACCGTGTCCTTCATCCGAATCAACAGCCGCATACCGTCGAACTGACGACGCCAGCGGCCGTCGAGATAGGAAAGATCGACCGTCATTTCACCGACCGGCAGAGACGAACACGCTCCTGCCGATGACGCTATCCCGCAGCACAAGATCGAGATAGAGAATGGGGTGAGTGAGGGGATTCGAACCCCCAACATCCGGAGCCACAGTCCGGCGCTCTACCCTTGAGCTACACTCACCATGAAGGGCAGGGGCGGATTCGCCGCCCGAAACACTGCAGTTTAGCACAGCGCGCCGACCTTTCTGGTAACCTATCCCTCCGTGGCGCGTCGCCGGTGACGGCCTGATGTGCGCCCGTTCGTGACTCGTTCAAGACAATCGAGGTGACGCAATGAAGGGTTCTCGCAGGTATCTGATCGGCGGCTTCATCCTCGGCGGCGTTTTCACCATGGCCGCGTTCACGGCCGGCGCCGGCTTCGGCGCGAGCGTGGCGGCGCAGACGGGGCATACCGGGCTGTACGGCGGCGCGCGGCCGCTGGCGCCGTATTCGCCCGGTGTAGACTCGGGCGAGACGGTGTACCTCTCCGGCCAGGTGGGCATCAATCCGGACACGGGCAGCCTGCACGAGGGCGTGCAAGCCCAGGCGCGCCAGGCGCTGTCGAACCTCGACAACCTGCTCAGCGAAGCCGGCCTGACGAAGGCGCACGTCGTCCGAGCGACCGTCTACCTGGACGACATCGACAGCTACGGCGCGCTGAACGAGGTCTACGGCGAGTTCTTCGAGGGCGTGGACGTGAAGCCGAGCCGCTCGACGGTCGGCGTGGCGGCGCTACCGATCGGCGCAGCCGTCGAGATCGACTTCATCGCCGTCAGATAGTGGTGAAGCGCACAGATGAAGATCCGGAATAGGAGGGCTTTGGCTCTAGGCTCTGGGCTCTTGCACGAAACTCCGGAACGAAAGCCGAAAGCCGAGAGCCGAGAGCCTCTAGGGTCGTCATAATTGCCGTTTCCCACCGGCCAAGGACATGGCTGGCGTGCGGGCTGCTCGTCACGCTGTCCGCCTGTGCGCCGGCCGACGCACCGTCGACGGCGGTGCCGGAGATTGCCGTCAATTCCAGCCTCTCCGGCACGGAGTACGTGCAGGCGTCGGCGGTGGCCGCCATCGTGGAAAAGTACACGCCGATGCGCGCCTTCGCCGAGCCGACTCGCTCGCACGTCTCGGCCATGCCGCTCTTCCAGAGCGGTGACCTCGACTTCATCTTAGTGAGCCAGCCCGAGATGTATCTGGCGAACCGCGGCGAGGAGTACTACGCGCCGGTCGGTCCCACGCCGATGCGCGTCATCGCGGCCGGCACCGAGATCATGTTCTCGCTGTTCACGACCCCAGACTCCGGGATCGAGCGCATCGAGGACCTGGCCGGACGCAAGGTGATGTGGGACACGAAGGCGGTCGGCGTCTTCTACTGGGCCGGCAAGTACCTGCTCGACTACTACGACCTGCACGACGAGATCGTCTCGATTCCGTCGCCCGTGCCCGCCGACCGTGCCGAGGCGCTCCGGGCGGGCCAGGTGGACGCCTACGCCTGCTCGACCCAGTATCAGGCGATGGAGATCATTCACAGCTCGGTCGGCATGCGGATGCTCGACATCCCACCGGAAGCGGCCGCCTGGGTGCACGCGCGCCATCCGGCGCTCTACGCGTCAATCTGTCCGGCCGGCTACAACGGCGGGATGGTCACGCGCGACGTGCCGGTGCTGGCAGCGAGCACGGCGCTGCACGCGCGGACCGATCTGGACGACGACGTCGTCTATTAGGTGCTCGAGGCGATCTACGATCACTTCGACGAGTTCGCGTCGACCCATCCCACGCTGCCGTCGATGTCGCTCGACCGCGCGGTGTCGCTCGACTCGATCAATCCCTACCACGCCGGCGCGACCCGGTTCTTCACCGACCGCGGCGTCTGGACGGCAGAGGCTGACGCGATGCAGCAACGGCTGCTCGGCGAGCTGGACGCCGCGCGCTAGAATTCGCCGATGTCTTCAACCGGTGTCGCGCCGATACCCGCGCCGCCGCCCGAGCCGTCGTACCCCGCGCCCGTGCTGGCGTTCATCGTCGCCTTCTTCGTCTACGAGCTGCTCTACCTCTTGGGCGGGGCGGCGTCCTCGAGCGGTTTCCGACGCTCAAGGTCATTACCCACCACGCCGGCGGCCTGATTCCGTACTTCCACAAGCGCGTGGAGCTGTCCTGGGCGTTCAACGAGCGGCGCATGGGCTACCGGTACGACGGAGAGACCCTCTCGAAACCGCCGCTGGACTATTACCGGATGTTCTACTGCGACACGGCGATCCAGGGGAACACGGCGGCTCTCATGTGCGCCTGGGAGTTCTTCGGGCCGGATCACATGGTGTTCGCGACCGACGCGCCCTACGACGACGAACTGGGCGCACGGCTGTACCGCGAGACGCTGCCGGCGGTCGAGGCGATGCCGATCGCCGCGGCCGAGAAAGAGCGCATCTGGGCGGGAAACGCCTGCAGGCTGTTCCGGCTGCCGTCGCGGAACGACCGATGAGCATGCGCGGCAACCGGGTGCGCGATTTTAGCGTCTTGCGATCCCGCGAGGCGTTCGGAACAAGCTGAAAAACGGAAAAAGGGGTCGGACCCCTTACCATCGACTGCTAGGCAATTGGGGTGTCGGTGAGGGGCGGCGCGGCGAAGGTGCCTTTCTCCGGCTGGGGGTCACGCTCAGCGGCGGCGTCGGCGACGTCGCGTCGTTCGCTCGAGAACAGTCCCTTCACGTCCTCGATCATGATGTAGCCGGCCGGCACCAGGATCAGCGTGATGAAGGTCGAGAAGATCACGCCGAAGGCGAGCGAGATGGCCATCGGGATCAGGAACTGTGCCTGCAAGCTGGTCTCCAGCATGAGCGGCGTCAGGCCGAAGAACGTGGTCAACGACGTCAGCAGGATCGGTCGGAAGCGTGCGGCGCCCGCCTCGCGGACCGCCGCGGTCAGGCTCACCGCGGTGCGCCGGTTGCGATTGATGAAATCCACCATGAGGAGGCTGTCGTTGACGACCACGCCAGCCAGGGCCACTAGTCCGAACATCGACAGCATGCTGATATCCATGCCCATGATGAGGTGTCCCCAGGTGGCCCCGACGAGGCCGAACGGGATGGCCGACATGATGATGAGCGGCTGGGCGTACGATTTGAGCGGCACGGCGAGCAGCAGGTAGATGAGCAGCAGCGCCACCAGGAAGCCCTGCATTAAACCACCGATCGAATCACGAAACTCGGTCTGCTGCCCTTCGAACGAGTGGCGCACGCCAGGAAACGCGGCCAGTAGCTCGGGCAGCACGCGGGTGTCCAGATCGGCGATCACGTCGCCGGGGGTCGTGATCGCCTGGTCCACCGCGGCGGTCACGTTGAGCGCCCGCTGCCGGTCGACCCGCTTGATCGACGCAAAGCCGCGGCCGACCTCTACCCGCGCGACCTGAGAGAAGGGGACGGCTTGCCCGTCGGGGGTGCGGATCCGCATGTTCTCGAGGGCACCCACGGACCGCCGCTCGGACGCCGGATAGCGGACCATGACGCGGACGTCGTCACGGCCGCGCTGAATCCGTTGCGCCTCCTCGCCGTAGAACGCCTGCCGGACCTGTCGCCCGAGATCCTGCAGCGACAGCCCGAGCACCTCGGCGGTTGGCTTGATGTTGAGTTTGATCTCCTGCTTGCCCTGTCGGAACGAGTCGGCGATGTCGGAGACGCCGGCGTATTCGGCCAATCGGGCTTTCACCGCGGTACCGGCGGCGCGCAGCTCGTCGATGTCCGATCCGGTGAGTTGCACGTTGATCGGATCGCCCGCCATGAACAGCTCGGCGTCGAACTTCACCTCGACCGCGTCCGGAATCGTGCCGACCAGCCCCCGCCACCGGTTCGATGCCTCCGCGCTGCTGATTCCTCTTTCGTCGGCTTGCGTCAGCTCGATGAAGATACCGCCGAGGTGCGACGCGGCGGTCTGCGCGCCTCTCCCCATGGGGCCGCTCAACCGCGGCGCGCCGGTGCCGACCAGTCCGTAGACGTACTTGAAGAGCTCGCGCCCGGTGTCCGCCTTGACTTCCGCCCGAAGCGTCTCGGCCGCATCTTCCATCTGCCAGACGGCGGCCTCCGTCACTTCGACCGGCGTTCCGGGCGGCATCGTCACCGACGCCGACAGGAAGTCGGCGTCCACCGGCGGCATGAAAACCACCCGCACCCAGCCGCCGCCGACCAGCCCGACCGTGAGGAGCAGCACGGCCACGCCGACTGCCACCGTCAGGTACCGCCAGCGAATGCCGAACGCTAACGCCGGCCGGTAGACCTGGTCCACCAAAGCCTTGAGCGCGCCGTCCATCCGGTTCCGCATGCGCGAGCCCCACGTGTTGCGCGGCGCGCGCGTCTTACCGTGCGACAGATGCGCGGGCAGAATGAGCTGCGACTCGATGAGTGAGAACATGAGGCAGGGCATGACGACCAGCGGGATGACGACCATCATCTTGCCCATGACGCCCGGGATCAGCAGCAACGGTGCGAACGCGGCGACGGTGGTGAGGACGGCGAAGATGACCGGCGTCGCGACTTCCCGTGTGCCCTCGATCGCGCCGCGCAGCCGGTCGCCGTGCCGCTGCTGGTGCGTGTAGATGTTCTCACCGACGATGATGGCGTCGTCCACCAGGATGCCCAGCACGACGATGAAGGCGAACAGCGACATCATGTTCACCGACACGTCGAAGCTCGGCAACAGCCACATCGCGCCGAGGAACGAAACCGGAATACCCAGGCTGACCCAGAACGCCAGGCTGAACCTGAGGAAGAGGGTCAGGACGATGAAGACCAGGACGAATCCGGTGAGGCCGTTCCGGGCCAGTAAATTCAACCGGTCCCTCAGCACGAACGCCTGGTCGCCGAGCGTCGTCAGCGAGACGCCTTCGGGCATCCGCGGACGCGCGGTCTCCACCCAGGCGTGGACCGCATCCGACACCTCGATCGCGCTCTGCTCACCGGTGCGAAACACGGAGACGAGCAGCGCCGGGTCGCCTTCGAAGCGGGAGAACTGGTCGGTGTCCTCGAAGCCGTCCACGACGGTCGCCACCTCACCGAGCGTCAGATGGCTCCCGTCCGGCCGGGTCATGAGCATCAGGTGTTCGAACTCGTGGCCGCGGTAGGCCTGGCCCTTCGTCCGCAGGAGGAACTCGCCACCGTCGGTCTTGACCGACCCCCCCGGGAGATCCAGCGACGAGCGGCGCACTGCCCTTGCGACCTCGTCGAAGGTCAGGCCGTGCCGGCGTAGCAGCGTCTCGGAGACCTCGATCGAGATTTCGTAGGGACGGGCGTTGGCCAGTTCGACCTGGGTGATACCGGGCAGCGCCGACAGGTCGTCGCGCACCTGCTCGGCCAGCGCTATTAGGCTGACCTCGTCAACCTTGCCGTGTACCGCGACGTTGATCACCTGCTGGCGGTTGGTGATCTCCTGGATGATCGGCTTCTCGGTCTCCTCCGGAAACGTCTCGATGGCGTCGACCCGGGACTTCACGTCGTCGAGCACCTTGCGTGCATCGGCGCCCGCTTCGAGCTCAATCGTCACCAGGCCGGAGCCTTCGCTGGCGGTCGAGGTGATCCGCTTGATGCCGTCGAGGCCCTGGATCGCCTCTTCGACTCGGACGCAGACGCCTTCTTCGACCTCCTCCGGCGCCGCGCCGCGATACGACACCCGGACCGTGATCATGTCGAGCGAGAACTCGGGAAAGACCTCGCGCTTGATCGTGAGGGCGGAGAAGAGCCCGGCCACCAAAATCAACACCATCAGCAGGTTGGCGGCGACCGAGTTCCGGGCGAACCAGTCGATGGGCCCGTTCATGACGCGCTGTCCTCGTCGGCGGCCGCAGCGGGGCGACGGCTGATCTCGCTGATGCGGACCTGCATTCCGTCGGAGACCGCTTCGAGTGGCGACAGGTTCACGCGCTCGCCGGCCGCTAGGCCGCCCTGCACAATGACCTCGTCGATTGTCGTGCGGAGGACGTCGATCGTACGGAACCGGAGGCGGTTCTCGTCGTCGACGATGAGCACTTGATCGGTGCTGCGCAGCGCGGCCCTCGGCAGCACCGCCACGTTTTCGACCACCCGGCCGTCGATCTCCGCCTCGACGAACATGCCGGCCGCTAGTGGCGGTCGCGTCGGGTCGGCGCCGCGGCCGTACGGGTCCTGCACCTCTGCCACGACGTGGACCATGCGCGTCCGGGGATCGATTTCACCCTCGGTGCGCACGATACGGCCCTCCCATGCATGGGTGCGGCCGGCGAACTTCACACGCAGCGTCACACGCGGCCCGCGCACGCGGCCCGATTCGCCGCGGTAGTTCAGGGGCAGGTCCAGAAAGGCGAGCTGGTCATCGGGGAGCGGCAGCCGGATCTCGGCGGCGTCCACGGCGTAGATCCGGGCGACCGGCGTGCCGACCATCACGAACTGGCCGATATCCACGTTCTTTTCACGGACGCGGCCGGCGTAGGGTGCGCGGACCTCGGTCCGCTCGAGATTGCGCCGGGCGGTGTCCAGGTTGGCCTCGGCGGCGGCCAGGCCGGCCTTGGCGCTGGCGATCTGCGGCTCGCGCAACGTGAGCGCGCGGGCCTGACCGGTGCCGATCCGATCCCATCCCCACTGCGCCACCTCGGCCTCGGCCTCCTCCTGCACGATGCGCAGGCGGGCGCTCTCGACCTCCGCCTCGCGCTGCACCAGCGCCTTCTCGTAGTCGTGGGGTTCGATCCTGATGAGGAGGTCACCGGGCTCGAAGAATCCACCCGCGACGAACGAGGGCGAGACCTCGACGATACGTCCGGAGACTTCCGGCACGAGCTGGCTCTCGGTGCGAGGCTCGACCGTACCCTGGCTGTGCACGGTGAACGTGGCGTCGGTCAATTCCACGTCCAGCACGCGCACCAGCGGGATGGTCACCTCGGGTGGGCGGGTGGGCGCCTCCGGCTTGAGGGCCACCATCGTGCGCGCGCCGATCACCGCGGCCAACACAACCGCAATCGGCAACAGCACTTGAAGTGTGCGCCTGATTCCGCGATTCATTCCGTCACTCTCTTTCCGACGCTCAAGCTACGACTTCGGCACCGCGACTGGCGCGGGCACGCGCGCCGCCATGCCGGCCGCGCTGAACTGGACCAGCGACTCAGCCAGATGCTCGCCCCGCACGAGCTTGCCCATCAAGGGTTCCTCGAGCTGTGTGCAGATCAGGGTGTGCGCGAGCGATCCGATGACGAAGTGCAGCCGCCACAGGACTTCCTCTTCCGCGAGATCCGGCATCAACTTGCGAAGCACCGGCAGGAACCGGAGACCCACCGGCTGAAACAACTTCAAGAAGGTACCCCGGAGCTGCTGGTTCGTCTCCGAGTGCATGCGGCCGACCAGTTGCATGAACTTGGCGCCCTGGGCGCCGAACTGCTCGGCGGCCAGGAACGCCGGCACGATGAACGCACGGACGACCTGTTCGAGCTCGATCGGGGTGCCGTCCGCCGCCTGCGTCTCCAGTTCGTCCAGCCGCCGCAGCCGCTCCTTATTGATCGGCACGAAACGCCGCTCGAAGACTGCCGTCAGGAGCGACTCCTTCGAGCCGAAGTGGTAGTTGACCGCCGCCAGGTTCACGCTCGCCTCCGCCGTGATCTGGCGCAGGGAGGTCGCCGCGAAGCCCTCGTCGGCAAACAGCCGCTCGGCGGCGTGAAGAATGCGCTCCTTCGTTTCCAGGCTCATGGCAAGCAGTATAACTAAAATCAAACGTTCACTTCAATCATACGTTTATACGCATCTCCGTCCGAGAAAGTTCTGTTGGGGTAGGGGCGCTGGGCTGTCGGGTAGGCTGGCAGAGTGTCACGGCGCGGGATTTCGCCAGGCTGGCTACCTCTGGCTGCGCCAGGGGCGGTGGGGCAGCCGGCAGCTCGTTCCGGCGGCCTGGCTGGAGCTGGCGACCAGCCGGTTCGTCCGGGACAACGGGGCGACGCCGAACCCTCACGGCTACACCTTCTGGATCCTGGATGACCTGGACGGGGTGCCGAGCGACCTCTATATGTCACGAGGCCACAACCAGAACCACAGCTACATCATTCCCAGCCTGGACCTGGTGGTCGTGCGCCAAGGGAACGACAATCGCCGGGAAATCGACGGCCTGCCGTTCAGCGACACGCTGATCCAGAAGATCGTGTCGGCAGTCCGAACGAACGCCTAGTGTGGGAGCCCGCTTGTGGTAGTCTCGATGCTAGCCCGCTTCGATTAATGTTCGTCGCCGGTACCGCGGGACACCAAAAGGGGCATCATCAGTAGTCACGAACTGCCGCACGAAGCCGAGAGCCGAGAGTCGAGAGTCATGACCGATCAACACGAGTTCTTCCTGCCTGAGGGCCAGCCTGCCCCGTCGCGGCGCGAGTTCATCAAGAGCGTGATCGCCTCCGGGGTCGTTGTCTCGAGCGTGGCCTACGTGCCGACGACGTGGGCCCAGTCCACCCCCGGCAAGTCGGGCGCGGTGGAGCGTCTCCTGTCGCTGAACGTAAACGGACAGACCCGCCGCGTCGACGTGCTGCCCAACGAAACCCTCGCGATGACGCTGCGCTACAAGCTCGGGCTCACGGGCACGAAACTCGGATGCGATCGAGCCGAGTGCGGCGCGTGCACCGTCATCATTGACGGCGTCACCCACTACTCGTGCTCGACCCTGACCCATCGGGTGCGCGGCCGCCAGATCACGACGGTCGAGGGCCTGGAAGGCCCGTCCGGCGAGCTGCATCCGGTGCAGCAGGCGTTCATGGACGAGCTGGGGCCGCAGTGCGGGTTCTGCACGCCAGGGCAGGTGGTGTCCGCCGTGGCGCTGCTCCAGGCCAATCCGAACCCCACGCGGCAGGAAGCGCGCGAGGCGATGGCTGGGAATCTGTGCCGGTGCGGAGCTTACGACCACTATCTGAACGGCGTCATGCGCGCGGCGAGGGAGAGCTGAGATGGCGAACGTGCTGGTTGGCAAGAACTTCACACCGCCCGACGTCCGCGGCAAGGTGACCGGCAGAGCGAAGTACGCGGAGGATTTCCGCGCCGACGGGATGCTCTTCTGCCGGCTGCTGACCAGCCCGATGCCGCATGCCCGGGTCCGCAACATCGACGACTCGGCGGCGCTCGCGATGGAGGGCGTCGTCGCCGTCCTGACGGCCGATGAGGTGCCGGAGGTCCAGGCGCCCCGCGATCCGATCCTGACCAACGAGCCGCACTACGTGGGCGCGCCGATCCTCGCAGTCGCCGCGGTGAACGAGACACTCGCCGAGGATGCGATTGCGAAGATCAAGGTTGACCTCGAGCTGCTGCCGTTCACGGTGGACCCGCTCGAGAGCCTTCGTGCCGACGGGCCTGACGCCAGGCTGGACGGCAATGCGGTGGTGCCGCGCGAAGGCCTGCGCTCAGTCAAGTGGACGGCGGAGGATTTCGCGGCAGCGGGCGAGGGCGAGTTGCCGATGGGCGAGCCGACCGCGACCTGGTCCTACGGGGACATCGAGGCCGGTTTCGCCAAGGCCGCGGTCACGCTCGACGAGACGTTCGTGACGGCGAGCAACTCCCATCACTGCATGGAGCCCCGAACCGCCATGGCCTACTGGGAGAACGGCACCTGCTACCTGTATGGGTCGAACCAGAGCCAGAGCTTCGTCGTGCCGGGCTTGGCCAACTACCTCGAGATCGAGCCGGACAAGCTGGTCTTTGTGGGCGAGAACTGCGGCGGCGGGTTCGGGTCGAAGGGGTCCGCCTACCCGATCCAGGCGGTGCCCGCCCTGATGGCCAAGAAGACCGGCCGGCCCGTCATGATGCGGATCAGCCGCGCCGAGGAGTACGCCGTCGGCACGGCCCGGCCCGGCTTCCAGGGCCGGATCAAGATGGGGTTTCGGGACGACGGACGGCTCCTGGCGTGCGACCTCTACATCATCCAGGAGAGCGGCTCGAACTCCGGCGGTGGCGACTGGAACGCCGCGGCCAGCGCCGTGTCGATCGTCTACACGCCCGAGGCGATGCGGTTCCGCGGCATCTCGGTCCTGACCAACACGCCGCCCCGCGGAGCCCAGCGCGGTCCGGGGCAGAACCAGATCGCCATTGCCGTGGAGCCGCTGCTCGACAAGGCGGCGCGGAAGCTCGGCATCGACCAGTTCGCGATCCGCCGGATCAACGCGCCAGATCACGATTCGAAATACGGCGGCGACCGGGGGGCGATCACGAGCGCCTACATGCGGGAAGCGCTGGACCAGGGGGCCGAGAAGTTCGACTGGAACGGAAAGCGGGTCCGAAGCGGCGAGCGGCGCGGCTCGAAGGTGATCGGCGTCGGCATCGGCCAGGCGTTCCACTCCGCCGGCTCAAACGGGTTCGACGGCCTGGTGCGGCTGAGCCCGGAGGGCAAGCTGCACATCCACACCGGCGTCGGCAACCTGGGGACCTACTCGTATGCGTCCACCTCGCGCGTGGCGGCCGAGATCCTGAAGTGCGACTGGGAGAACTGCGTCATCGAGCGGGGTGACTCCAGGCTTGGGCTGCCCTGGAACCTCGGGCAGTTCGGCAGCAACACGTCGTTCACGATGGTGCGCACGAACTACGTGGCCGCGATGGACGCCGTCGCGAAGCTCAAGGAGATCGCCGCACACGATCTGGGCGGCTCGCCCGACGACTACGACATCGGGAACGAGACGGTGTTCCGGCGGGGCAACCCGTCACGCCGGCTGACCTACGCGGCGGCGGCCAGGCGCGCCATCCAGCTGGGCGGAAAGTTCAGCGGCGAGGAGATGGCCGAGGATCTGAACCCGATGACGAAGGGGGCGGTGCGCGGCTTGGCCGGCACCGGGCTCATCGGCGTCGCCAAGGACACGCTGGAGCGTACCGGGATGGTGCCGGCGCTCGCCGCCGGCTTCATCCGGATCGAGCTGGACCTGGAGACCGGCAAGTTCGAGATCCTCGACTACCTGGGCGTTGCCGACTGCGGCACGGTCATGCACCCGCAGGGGCTCGCGGCGCAGGTCAGGAGCGGCGCCGTGATGGGGTTCGGCCTGGCCTCCCTCGAGCGCCAGGTCTACGACCCGCATTACGGCCTGCCGCGCTCGGTCGGCCTGTACCAGGCCAAGCCGCCGTCCTATCTGGACGTGCCCACGCAGATGGATACGGATGCCGTGGACCAGCCCGACCCGCAGAACCCGATGGGCACGAAGGGGGTCGGCGAGCCGCTGATGGGCTGCGCAGGCGCCGCCCTGCTGTGCGCGATTTCGGACGCGCTGGGCGGCCACTACTTCAACCGGACGCCGGTGCTACCCGACATGATCGTGAACGCGGTGGCCGAGCGGCCGCAGTCCCACAAGCCCTTGCAAGTCAACACCGACTGAGGAACCTCATGGCGAACGACATGATGCCGCATTTCGAGCTGTTCCAGCCTGCGGATCTGGAGACCGCGTTCGAGCTGCTGGATCGCTGGGGCGACCGCGGGTGGGCGCTGGCCGGCGGGCACGACAGCCTCGGCTGGTTCAAGGAACGGGCCAGGCGGCCCGACGCGGTGATCGACCTCGAGGGCATTCCGGAGCTCAAGGGGGTCCGCGAAGTAGGCACCGGCCTGGAGATCGGAGCCCTGACGACCCTCACCGAGGTCGAGCGCGACCCGCTGGTGCGGGAACGGTTCGGCTTGCTCGCCGACGCCGCCCGCCGGGTGGCGAGCCCGCAGATCCGGAACACCGGGACGCTCGGCGGCAACCTCTGCCAGGACACCCGATGCTGGTACTACCGCTACGGGCTCGACTGCTACCGTGCCGGGGGGAACATCTGCTACGCCGACACGCCGGTCGCGATGAATCGGGAGCACTGCCTCTTCGAGGCCGATCGCTGCGTGGCGGTGACGCCGTCGGACACGGCGCCGGCACTGGTCGCGCTGGACGCGTCCTTCGTGATCCGCAACTCGCGCGGCGAGCGCGTCGTGCATTCGGAGGACTTCTTCATGCCGCCCTCCGTGGACATCCGGCGCATGACCGTCCTCGAGCCGGGCGACATCTTGACGACGATCCGCATCCCCGAGACCTGGTCGGGTGCCCGGTTCTCCTTCGAGAAGGTGGCCGATCGGAATTCGTGGGACTTCGCTCTGGTGAGCGTCGCGACCGCGATGCGCGTCGACGCCGCCGGCACGATCGAGGATGTCCGGATTGCGTGCGGCGCCGTGCAGTGCACGCCGCGCCGCCTGAACGAGGTCGAGGCGCTCGTCCGGGGTCGTGCCCAGAGTGAGGAGACGGCCGAGCTGGCCGCCGCCGCGGCCGCGCACGGCGCGCGGCCGTTGAACTACAACCACTACAAGATTCCGCTCATGCAGAATCTGGTAAAGCGATCGTTGCGCGACGCCTGATCGGCGGCGCTACCGTTGGTCTGGCACGAGCAGGCGGATCGTGCCGTCCCGCTTATTCAATAGAAAAATCTGACCGTCCGGCCCCAAGCCCATGCGCATGTCGGCGCGGGTCGCCGGCGCCCTGCCTTGCGCGACGTTCTTGTCCTGGATCAGCTGCAGCAGCGTCTTCGGCCCGTTATCTCCGTTGACGTCGAACAGAACGCGCTGGATGGCCTCCTGGCCGCCCTCGGGCAGGTCGTCGGCGGAGAAGCAGAAGACCTCGCCGCTCGGGTTGTCGCCGAACAGCACCAAGTTCGTCAGCTGGGGAATCGTGTCTTCGCGGTAGGCGTAGATCCCGGTGACGGCCGAGCCGCGCTGCAGGAGCGGATCCAGCTGTCCGTACTCGACGATCGGGTAGACGCGCCCGGCGTCGCCGCGCTGATTCTCGGTGCTGACCGCACGGCGGCTGATGAAGCCGAAGCTGCCCTCCCAGTCGTTCCAGCCGAGGTTCGCGCCGGAGGTGACGAGGCTGATCTCCTCCACGATGTTCTGGCCGATGTCGGCGACGAACAGGTTGCCGTTCGCCGCGTCCCAGGCGAACCGCTGCGGATTGCGCAGGCCGTAGGCGTAGATCTCGCCGAGCGCCGCGGCGTCGCCGGCGAACGGGTTGTCCGCCGGGATGCCGTAATGGCCGTTGGCGCCGTCGGAGCCCAGCGGGTCGATGCGCAGGATCTTGCCGAAGGCGGAGCCGAGGTTCTGCGCGAGGCTCATCGGGTCGCCGCCGCTGCCGCCATCCGCCGACCCCACGTAGAGCAGGCCGAACTCCGCGTCGCCCGGTGAGGCGAGCGGATTGAAGTCAATCTGTCCGCCGTTGTGGTTGCCGAACGGTTGCTCGATGCGGAGCAGTTCCCGCGACGGTACGCCATCATAGATCGTGGCACCCGGGTTCTCGGCGGTCCACTCCAGCAGGACGGTGTCGTGCGAGTCGTTGCCACCCCCAGACGCGAAGTCGGGCGGGGGCGTCGTGTTGCTCGTGTCGGTGAGCGTGTAGAGCTTGCCGAAACCGGGCGTGCCCGTCTGACTGAACTGCGGGTGGAAGGCGAAACTCTGGAAGCCTCGCTCATTCCGGGACGCTTCGACGCGCACGCCCCAGGTTTCGGCGTCGAGGTCGAGATACCGGGTCACCGTCTGGCCGTCGTAGCTGACGTGGTAGAGCAGCCCGCGCATGTCGCTCACGAACATGCGGCCCGTGCCCGGCTCGTCGACCAGCAGCATCATGCGGGCCGGCTGCCCATCGCTGTCCGGGACCGAGGCGAACTCGACGATGCCGACCTCGATGGCGCGGTGGCCAGCGCCGACCGGCGTCGAGAACGGATCGTCGGTCGTCTGAGCGCACGCGGGCGCGGCCATCAGCATCAGCTGCGCGGCCACCGTTACACGAGTCACGCACGCCATTGTAGTTCCCCCTCCGGTTGCCGGGTGTTCCGACGTGGAATACGTTCATGGGCCTGCCGTGAGCCCCACGCCCACGGCCGAGTGCTTCAGAAAACGACGCAGGCGGCCAGGCAGATCAGATGCCGGGCAGTCGAATGCTGGGTCGCCCACCGGCGCAGTTCTGTCGTGACTAGGGTGATTATATGTCGTTCGACATAACGCCTTCCTCGACCGGTCGCCGTCGTGGCTGATGACTGGCGACGGGTGAATGGCGTAAGCTGCCTCCTGAGAGGTACCCATGCGAGGTTGCGAGGTGACACTCGTCGTTCTGTGGTGTTCGTTCGCGGTCCTCGGCGCGGCGGCTCAGCCGGCCCAGCGTCCGCGCGCCCGCGATATCGGTCTCGTCGTCGGTGTCTTCGAGCCCGGGCCCAATAACGCGATCACCGACGTGGCTGGCGTGCGTGTCGGACACGCGACGATCCGGGCGGGCGACGACGTTCGAACCGGCGTCACCGCCGTCATCCCCCAGCCGGGCAATCTGTATCGTGCGCCGGTGCCCGCCTGGATTCACGTCGGCAACGGGTACGGCAAGCTCATCGGTGAAACCCAGGTGCGCGAGTTCGGCGAAATCGAAACGCCGATTCTCTTGACCTGCACGATGTGCGTCTGGAGCGCCGCGGAGGCGCTCGCCGACTATCTGCTGGCGCAGCCGGGTGAGGGTGAGCACACCATCAATCCAATCGTCGGAGAGACCAACGACAGCGGCGTGAACGACATGTGGGCCGATCCGGTCAGGCCGGAGCACGTCCGGCAGGCACTCGACACGGCGAGTGGCGGAGCGGTGAAGGAGGGCAGCGTGGGCGCCGGAACCGGCACTCGGGCGTTCGGCTGGAAGGGCGGTATCGGCACCAGCTCGCGGCGCCTGCCTGCCTCGCTTGGCGGCTATACCGTCGGCGTCCTCGTCCAGACGAACTTCGGCGGCGTGCTGACGATGAATGGCGCCCCGGTCGGTCGTGAGCTGGAGCAGTACTCGTACCGGAGTCAGCTCGAGGCCGCGGAGCGAGCCGCGCCGCCGCAGGACGGCGGGTCCATCATGATGGTGGTCGCCACCGACGCACCGCTCACCGCGCGGAATCTCGATCGTCTATCGCGGAGAGCCATCATGGGGCTGGCCCGCACCGGCTCGCACGCGTCGAACAGCTCTGGCGATTACGTGATCGCCTTCTCGACGGCTTCAGAGGTTCGGCGGGACCGCTCGGCGCGAACGCCCGAATCCGCGGTCTCGCTGCCGAACCCCTCCATGTCGCCGCTGTTCGCCGCTACCATCGAGGCCACGGAAGAAGCGATCTACAACGCGGTCCTGCGAGCGACGAGCGTGTCCGGCCGCGGTCGCACGCTCCCCGCGCTGCCGCTCGATGAAACGCAGGCCATACTCGAGCGGTACGGCGTCCTCAACTGGGACCGCACGCTGTCGCCTCGGCGTTAGCAGCCAGTCGACAGCCTCCCCGTGGCGTCTATTGGGCGCCCTCGCCGACTTCGACGACCGCGATCCGATTCACGCCGCTGCAGGCCAACACGAGGTCGCCGTCTGGCGTGGCCATCATGTTCCGGACGACACCTCCACCCGATGGAATCACCCACGTCTGAAACTTCTCCGTCTGCGTGTCGAAGCGCACGAGGGTATTCGGTCGCACCGCCGATTCGCTGTACCAGATGGCAGTGCCGACGGCGGCGATGCCGTAGGGCTGGGACTCCGGCCCGCCAGGCGACGGCCATTCTTGGACCGCGCCGGTCGCGGGGTCGAACCGGCCCAGGTAGCCGCGGGCGTAGTCCGTATACCAGAGCACGTCATCCGGCGTGATGGCGATGCGCCGGGGGCGTGCCTCGGGGTGCGGCAAGGCATGCTCCCGAATCTCCATCGTCTCCGGATCAACGCTGCCCAGCCGGTTGCCCCGGAAATCGACGTACCACGGCACGCCCTGGGAGTTCACCACGATGCCATACGGGTAGGTGTTGTCGCTGGGTGTCGCGGCAACCTTCATCTCGCCGGTTTCTGGAAGAATCCTCCCCACCATGCCCGATTGGAGGGTGAACCACAACGTACCGCTCTGGTCGAAGACGGGCGTGTGGGGCCCGCGGGTACCCTCGGGCACCGGGTATTCGGTCACGGCGCCCGTCGTCGGATCGAGCTTGCCGACGTAGCCCTTCGAGACGGCGGTGAACCAGATGTTGCCCGCGTCGTCTTCGGCCAAGCCGTGCGGTCCCGAGTCGGGTGTGTCCAGGGGATACTCCTTCATGGCGCCAGTCGACGGATCGAGCCGTCCCATCACGTTGGCGAACTGCCCGGTCCACCACACGGAGCCGTCCGCGGCGGCGAGTGGGTCATGCGGCCGCGAGCCGAGCGTGGGCAGCATCCACTCATTAATGGAGACACTCACATCTCCCGAAATCACCACAGCCTGCGGTGCCGGTTTCACCGGGAAATGCATGGCCAGGTAACTCACGATCACGTCAGTCTGGTTGCTGGGCAGCTCGACCATCGAGCGAGTCGAGCCACTCGTTCCAGCCCTCCCGTGTGTTGCCCCAGGACCGGGTAATCAGATTGAGCCGATGGCACTGGGTGCAGTTCGCCTCGACCAGGTCCTGGCCAGGCCCCGCTGGTAGTTGGACCGGCTGGCCGCGCTGGGCATGCGCCGGCATCGGAAGCACCAACCACAGGAACGCGGCCATTATCCCGGCCGCCAGCGTATTTTTAGGCATCGTAGTCACTCCCAAGGGACGCGACGGGTGAAAGAAGCCATAGTTTAGCGTACCGCAGCGGCAAGGTACCTATGCTACTCGAGAACGGCGAGCGTCTCGGCCCGCTATGGCGATGCTCCGTCGGTTCCTGGTACCATGCGCGCAGTGACCGCGAGGAAGGAGGCTGAGCGCGCATCGGCCGTCGTCGGTGTCGATCCGGTTTCTACGCTGGCTCGCGACGTGGCCGAGGGACTGGCGGACCACCCCAAACGGCTGCCGGCCGAGTACCACTACGACACGCTCGGCTCGCAGCTGTTCGAAGCGATCTGCGAGCTGCCGTGGTACACGATCACGCGGGGCGAGCGCGCGCTGCTGGAACGCCACGCCGCAGCAATCATGTCGGAGGTTGGTCCGGCTGGCACGCTCGTCGAGCTTGGAAGCGGCAGCGGGGCGAAGCTATCGGTGCTGCTGTCCGTGCGTCCCCCAGGTCAACGGTCACTGCGTGTGCACCTCGTCGACATCTCCGCTGCCGCCCTCGAACTGTCGGCGCTGACACTGTCGAAGCACGCAGCGGTCACGGTCGTGGGCCACGAATCGACCTACGAGGCCGGCCTGCAGCGCGCCCTTGATCAGCGTGACGGACACGGTGCTGCGCTCGTCCTGTTTCTGGGCTCGAACCTCGGCAACCTGAATCCGGAGGACGCGCGCCGATTCCTGAAGGACATCCGCACTCGATGTCGACCGGGCGACCGCCTGCTCCTCGGAGCGGACCTGGTCAAGCCCGAACCGGACCTGCTGCTGGCCTACGACGACCCGCTCGGCGTCACCGCGGCCTTCAACAAGAACGTGCTGGCGCGTCTCAACCGCGAGCTCGACGCCGACTTCGACCTAGCTCAGTTCGATCACCGGGTCGTGTGGAACGCCGACGCGTTCAGAGTCGAGTCGTATCTTGAGAGTCAGGTTGCGCAGGTCGTGCGCCTCACGGGCGCGGGGTGCTGCGTGCACTTCGCCGAAGGCGAGCGGATTTGGACCGAGAGCTCGTACAAGTACGAGCCGGAGACCCTCATCGAGATGGGTGAGTGGGCCGGCTTCGTACGGCAGGTGCAGTGGATCGAAACTGATTCCCAGTTTGCGTTGACCTTGTTCCACACTGAGTAGACCACCCAGAAATTCCTCCGAATGGGCGCAGCGGGTTGTAGCGCGAGAACCGCACGAGTGAACGCAGAACAGGCGGGCGCTCGCCGGTTCAGGAACGTGCGGACCGCGTCGTTCACTCGCGCCCGCTCACAGCCGACTACCAGGTGCCCGCAGTCGCTGTCCAGTGCCAGCACCTCCGGGTAGTGTCTCAGTTTGAAATTTGACGTTTCTTGTAGGGCCCTCGAGGTCCAGGTTTCTTCGCCTGCTCATCAATCAACCCTACGATCCACTCGGCGTTCCGTAGCGTGGTTGTCACGCCAGCCGCCATCGCCGGCGATATCCGCAACGTCTTGTGCACCCGGCAGAAATTGTAGTGCACGAAGTAGAGCGAGACGTGGTGCATGTGATTTAGGAGCTTCTTCGAGAAGGCGTTCGTCAACCGTGTGAACCGACGCATACTCATCCGCATGGTGAGGTTCTGGCGCTCCACGTAGCTGGTGCTGACGTGCTTGGGGTCCGGGTGGCCAGTGATCGGCTTCGAGATCGTGCCTTGGCACTGAGCAGGACTGTAACGTGTCTCGGTTTCCTGTGTAGCACCGTAGAGTTTGATCAGCTGGGCGAAGTCGATGTCAGCCCCGAAGGCATCCTCAACCGCGTCTACGTAGAGCCGCAGCCCGTCTGACGTAAGCTGCACACGAGTGGCTAAACGATCAGCCAGATCGCTCACGAACGTGAATGCGGACCCGGCATCGCGCGGTCCGACGAGCCAGGACACGACCAGCTTGGAGTCAGCATCAATCGCTGTCCATGTCCAGGTGTCGCCAGCCTCAAGCGGGGCGGCCTTGGCGGACGGGACGTTTTTCTGCTTGGCGTAGGTGAAGCTCCAAATCTCGTCTACCTGAACGCGCTTTGCCCGCACCCGGCGCATGGTTTCATCGTGGTAGGCCGAGCAGGCTTCGCCCGCGTCAACGAGCAGATTGGAGATCGTGTTGATGGACGCGTCGGTTGCGCGGGAAACCGCCCGCAGCGACATACCCTCAACCAGCAGCGTGAGGATGGTAGCGCGCTTAGCAGGCCACCCACTGGACGCGGCTGTCGTGCCCTCGGTTCCGGGCGAACGAAGTGCGCCTGCAACTGAGTGTCCTGGCCTACAACCTGGGCAACCTCTGGCGCAGATGGGTCCTGCCGCCGCGGGTCACGCGCTGGTCGCTCACGAGTCTCCAGCAGCGGCTGGTGAAAACCGGAGGCCGGCTGGTGAAGCATGCCAGGGACTACTGGCTCCTGCTGGCAGAAGGGCATCTGACCCGTCGGCTGTTCGGCGACATGCTGCGGAGGATCTGGGCGCTGCCCGTGCCGGGAGGATAGCGGGCGACCGCTTCCCGAGGAACTCCGGCGAAGAAACGGCGCACGTGTGGACCAGTGTCTGAGAAATGCCGTGAAAACAGCGGCTCCAGTCGGTCGCACGTCAGCGCGGGCTGAGTGACAGTCTCTGGAGCTGGACGATTGTGCGACGAACAGAAATTCGTGCGCGCGGCGGCGGTCGGGTGTATAACGGTGCCCTCCGGGACAGGCAAAATGAAAATCCTGGCTAAAAGGACGTACCCACGTCGCTATGACGTGGGCAGCGGGGTGGTGCCATGACTGAAGACGAAATGGATCGCTGGAGGCCTGCTCGCGGTGGCATGCGGGGTTGGCGGTTGCGGCTCGGAGCCGGCGCCACCAGCGGCTGAGATGACTCCGGGGCCCGACACCGGAGCTGGCTCGATCGTGAGGGTCGATCCGGCGATCGATGCGATCGTGCCGGTCGAGGCCCGCATCGAGAAGCTGCACGACGGCTTCGTCTTCACCGAGGGGCCGGTATGGGTGCGGCAGGGCGGTCCGTACCTGCTGTTCAGCGACGTTCGAGGGAACGCCATCTACAAGTGGACACCGGATGGCGAGCTGACCGACTTCATGAACCCGGTGTTCGATGGCGAGGGTTCGTCGGTGGGGTCCAACGGCCTCACACTCGATTCCGAGGGACGGTTGATCCTGATGGAGCATGGACTTCGACAGGTGACCCGGATCGAACCTGATGGCACGCACACCGTGCTTGCCGACCGCTACGAGGGGAGGCGGCTGAACAGCCCCAATGATGCCGCCTACAAATCAGACGGCTGGCTGTATTTCACCGATCCGCCTTACGGGTTGCCGCAGCAAGATGAGGATCCGGCCAAAGAGTTGGATTTCAGCGGCATCTACCGGCTCAGCCCGGCCGGCGACCTGGAACTGCTCACCAGTGAGCAGAGCCGCCCGAACGGCATCGCCTTTTCACCTGACGAGACGACGCTGTATGTGGCCAATTCGGACGCCGAGCGCAAGCTGTGGATGGCGTACGACGTCCTGGAGGACGGCACGCTCGGCAGCGGTCGGGTCTTCTTCGACGTTACGTCGGAAACCGCGCCAGGCTCACCTGACGGCCTGAAAGTGGATCAAGCGGGCCACCTGTTCGCGACCGGTCCGGGCGGCGTGTGGATCTTCGATCCGACCGGCACGCACCTGGGCACGATCTAGCCCGAGGAAGTTCCGGCGAACGTCGCCTGGGGGGATGACGGTCGGACGCTCTACACGACCGCACGCACCGGGCTGTACCGGATCGCCCTGAGCACCCAGGGCGTCATGCCCTAGCGAGTCGCCCGACGCTTCTTACTGGTACACACTGGGACCGACCAACCGAGGCAGAGCTTGCTCGAGACGGAGCAGCTCCGTTCGGGCTTCGCTTAGACACGCACCATCATCTTCAACGTCGTCCATGAACGGTGCAAGCCGGATCGCGTCCTGCCAGGGTAGTGACGCCGCCACGTGATCCCGGACGTGGTGAATCAGCTTCAGCGTGCGGAATCCATCGAACCAGTCGTGAAAACGACGAAGCCGTGCCGCCGGGTTCGGAGCTTGCTCACTGAGCTTCTGCCAGGCACGGCGGGCACCCCGCGACTCGAGGAAGCCCTTGACGGGAGGGCTCATTCGAGACAGCAGCTCTTCGATTTTATCTTGGTCTGGGAGCTCCGACAAGCGCTGAAGCCCCCACGTCACCTCCCGAACGGCCGCGAAGCAGTCGGGATGGTACAGCTCGAGTGTGTCGCCACGAGCCAGCTTGGCGGTTTCCGCGCCGGTCCCAAAGGGCACACGATCAGACACGCGACTACGAATCCGAACGGGTGCGCCAGGGAGGCGTGCCAGCGGGCGCAGCTTGCTCAGCTTGCCCAGGAGATAGAAGTCTTCCGCTGCCTGCCGCAAAGGCACGCCGCGGACCTGGGCGTAACACAGAGCGTGCACCACCATCGTGCTGCCCACGGTGTGAAACGCATAGGGTGAATTCGCCCACTGGAGGCCGCGCTGGAAGTATCGAAGGCGGATCTCGTAGAGCGCGGTGGCGCGATCCACGTCACCCTGGCCACTCGGCTCGTGCCAAAGCGGAAACACCGCAGCCGAGCACTCGGGCTCGAGCTCGGCGATACGTCCGAAGTAGTCCTCGGGCAAGCGTGCGTCGGCATCCATCATCGCGAAAAACGCGTGGCGTACTCGTCCCGCCGCGATGAACTCGAGGGCGATGTCCGCACCGATCTTGCGAGCCAAGCCAACGCCCTGCCGCGACGGCAAGCGACGACCGGTCGTGAAACGGTCGACCACGAGCACGCTCATGCTCGCATCGCGGCCCAGCCATCCGCCGCGCCCCACCTCACGCAGCGCAAACCGACTACTGAGTCCACGAAAGCACTCCGCGTTCAACGCATGAACCGAATCGTCTGCCCCCGCACGGCCGTTGAGCACGGCAATGACGAGCAGGCGGCCCGCACCTCGCGCCGCAGCGCGGTACCCATCGATGAAGGCCGCCGACTCCGCACACACCGGGACGACCATGACAAAATCGAAAGAGCCCTGGCACCGCGACGCCAAGCCCGATTCTGGCTCGGCGTGACGATCCCGATACTGAGCGGAACCCTCGGCGATGCTCCGCCTGGCAAGACCTGGACGATCCCACAGAAGAGGCGAGAGGGCGAAATGCGTTACCACTGTCCGCGGCTGCGTGGTGCTCGGCGACGAAATCTAGCCTTACGGGGAGCCTGTCAGTGTATAGGTGTATACGCGTGCTGATCTGACCGGCCAATATAAAGCTCTCAGTTTAATGAATTCATCGAGCGCTTCAAGCAATTCTATCTGTACTATTCATTTGGGGTGAGCCAATCACTTGAGACCGGATTCCGGTCGCACGTAGCGATCAAACGTCAGACTCCCTGATGCAAGACCTCAGCGTGCTGCGCGACCTGGCGATCATCATCGGCCTGGCGGTCCCGGTCGTCGCGTTGGCCCATCGCGTCCACGTACCGGCCCTCATCGGGTTTCTCCTCGTTGGCGTGATCATCGGTCCACACGGCGTTGCGCTGATTCCCGATTCCGAGGAGGTCTCGGCGCTCTCGGAGATCGGTGTCGTGCTGCTGCTCTTCGCGATTGGGCTCGAGCTGTCGCTTTCCGAGGTGCTGCGCTGGGGTCGCTCCCTGATGGTGACGGGCGGCGTCCAGGTAGCCGGCATGTTGGGGGTGGCCATGCTGCTCGGCATGGCGACCGGCACGCTGCTCGGACGGACGTTCTTCTACGGGGCCCTGGCGGCGATGTCGTCCACCGCGGTGGTGACCAAGTCGTACGCCGACCGCGGTGAGTTGAATACTCCTCACGGGCGCGAGGTCGTATCCATCCTGGTGTTCCAAGACCTGTGCATCGTGCCGCTCATGGTCCTGTTGCCGCTGCTCGGGCGCGAGGCAGGGCCGGCGGGCATCAGCGTGTGGACACGCATGCTGGCCAGCCTCGCCGTGATGGTTGTCCTCGTCATCGGCGGTCGGTTCGCGGTCCGGCGCGTGCTCGACCGTATCGTCGGGCTGCGCGACCGCGAGCTCTTCACGCTGTGCGTGGGGTTCTTCTGTATCGCGACGGCGCTGGTGACCGCGGCAGCCGGCTTCTCGCTCGCCATCGGCGCCTTTCTGGCAGGCTTGATCATCTCCGAATCGGAATACGGCCTGCAGGCGCTCTCCGACGTCCTGCCGTTCCGCGCGCTGTTCAGCGGGGTCTTCTTCACCTCGATCGGGATGCTCCTGGATCTGCCGTTCGTCCTGAGCCACCCTCTCGAGCTGGCCGCGGCCACGCTCGGGTTGATCGTGGTCAAGAGCGTCGTGGCGGCAGGCGCCGTGCTGGTGCGCGGGCGCGGTCTCGAGACCGGCCTGATGAGCGGGCTCAGCCTGGCCCAGGTCGGCGAGTTCTCGTTCGTACTGGCCGCGGTCGGGTTGCCGTTGGGCCTATTCGCCGGCGACGACTACCAGGGGTTTCTCTCGGTAGCGGCCTTGTCGATGATGGCCACGCCGTTTCTCATCGCATCGGCGCGCCCGATCTCGGAGTCGATCGGCACACGGCTCATGGGTTCGGTGTGGAAGGATCACGCTGCGGACGTCGACGCAAGCGGTGCCGCGGGGACGGCAGCGCTCACCGATCACGCCGTCGTCGTCGGCTATGGGGTCGCGGGACGGTATCTCGCGCGGATGCTCCAGGCCGCCGGAATCGCCTGCGTGGTGGTCGATCAGAACCCGGAGCTGGTGCTTCGGGCCAGGGCGGATGGGCTGCCGGCCGTCTACGGCGACGGCACACGGCACACGATGCTCGGGCGCGTCGCCTGCACGCGCGCGCGGATCATCGTGTTCGCCATCTCCTCCCCGGTTGAGGAACGGCGTGGGGTGGCGGTGGCCCGTGAGGTGGCGCCTGCGGCACAGATCGTCGTTCGCACGAGGTATGTCCGCGCCATCGACGAGCTGATGCGGCTCGGGGCGAACCAGGTCGTGGTCGAAGAGTTCGAAGCGTCGCTCGAGCTGTTCGCGTGCGCGCTCGAGAGCTACACGATCCCGGCGACCCGAATCGCGCACGAGCTCGAGGCTGTGCGGAGCGAGCACTACGGCCTGTTACGCGGAACCGCGGCGCCCGACCTGACGCTCGACACGCTCAAGCACCTCGGCATTCACGACGCGTTGGAGATCGTCGAGGTCGAAGATGGCGCCGCCGCGGTGGGCGAGAGCGCCCGGACGCTCGACCTGCGGCAGCAGACCGGCGCAATCCAGGTTGCCGTCGTGCGCGATGGGCAGCCGATCTATCGGCGTGACGAGACCTTCCGCTATCGGGCGGGTGACACGGCCGTGATCGTTGGCGATCGAGAGGCGCTCGATCGCGCCTTGGCGTTGTTCCGGCGCACGTGAAGCTCGGGCGAGGCCCCTGGCGGCTCACGCGCCGACGACGTGACGTGGGCCTCGGTGGTTTTGCGAGCGGGGGCTCGAGGTCTATAATGTGGGAAGCACCGCAGGAGGTCTCCAATGGATAGGCGAACTCTACTCAAGACTGGCGGCATGGCGGCGCTCGGACTCGGCCTCTGGGGCTGCGCCAGCCGGACACCTCGATTGGCCAGGCTGACTCGGCCGAGGCTTACCCTGGCGCCGATCAAAGCGTCCTGGGATCGTGTCATCCGGACCACGGTCGGCCTGCGTCCGCACCGCTCGTCGGGGTTCGTCCTACGGGCCGAGCAACTGGACGCGAAGACGGTGGTCCACAATTACGGTCACGGCGGGGCCGGCCTCTCCCTGTCCTGGGGCACCGGCGCGCTGGCCGCCGACCTGGCCCTGGAAGCGGCCCAGGGCGACCGCCGGGCGGCCGTCCTGGGTTCGGGCGCCGTCGGCCTGGCCGCGGCGAGACAGCTGCAACGCCGCGGCTTCGACGTGACGATCTACGCGATGGCGGTCCCGCCCGACACCACCTCGAACATGGCCTTGGGCAGCTTCTCACCAACGTCCAGGCTGGTGATCGGCCGGGGGTATACGCCGGCGTGGGAGGCGCAATTCAGGATCGCGGTGGGAATTGCCTACCGCCAGTTTCAGCTTCTGGCCGGCCCACACTTCGGCGTCAGTTGGATGGACCGCTACGACACGATGGACGAGCTGCCCACCGCGGCGACGGCGGAGCGGCTCGAACGGGAAGGCTCGAGGCTGATGCCGGCCCACATGCGCACGGGCACCGAGATCCTCTATCCGGGCGAGCACCCGTTCCCCACACGCTATGCCTCCCGCCGCTCGTCACTGCTGATCGAGCCATCGCTCTATCTCGAGGCAATGCTGCGGGAGGTCCACCTGTTCGGCGGCCGCACCGTCATCCGCAAGTTCGACACGCCGAGGGATCTGATGACGGTCAGCGAGTCGGTCATCGTCAACTGCACAGGACTCGGATCGCACGACCTCTTCCGCGACGAGGAGTTGATCCCGGTGAAGGGGCAGCTCACCTTCCTGGTCCCCCAGCCCGAGGTCGACTACCGGTACGGGTGCACGCCGCGGTCCGACGGCATCGCGCTTAGCGGCACGGGGCAGCGCGGCGTCTGGACGCTGGAGCCCGATGAGGAGGCGCGGCAGCGGATCGTCGGGCGGGCCATCGAGCGGTTCGCGTGGATGCGGCCGCCGGCGCCAGGCCAGCGGCTGACGCGGTCGGCCGCGCCGGCGGTAGCCCCGAGCGTCGAGAGCTTCTTCGACGAGGAATCCTAGACGGACATCTCTCGCTTCAGCGTGCCAGCGGGTCGGGTCGTAGCTGGAACTTCACGACTTTGCTCGTCGTGCCCTTCCCGCCCTCGAGGTGAAACGGCGTTCGCGTGCCGTAGGTCGCCCACAGCCCCTTGCCCTTCCAGCCGGCGTCCGGATCATCGATCCGGCCATCCACCCACTTGGTGTAGAACCCGAGCGGATAGGGCACGCGCATGACGACCCACGCGCCGTCCTGCAGGGCCAGCAGCCCTTCGGATCCGTTGCCCGTGTTGATCGGCACGTTTGCGCCCAACCCCAACGTGTCGAACTGATCCACCCACGTGTAATAGCTCGACTCGGCACTGCCCGAGTCCGTCAACCCCTCGAGTTGCGGGAGCGGCTCCGGATAGAGCGTCCACCCTTCCGGGCAGTGCCGGCCGGTCGCCTCGGGCCCGTTGAGCGGCGCCGTGCACTTGCTGCGGTCGAAGCTGGCCATGTGTCCGCTTGCCAGCGGCGTCCAGACGACGCCGTTGCGGTCGATGTCCATGCCGCGGGGTGAATAGCCCTGCAGCGCCACGTCGGGGTCGCCCCACGGCAGCATGTAGATTTCCACCAGCGCGGTCGCCGCCGGATCGGGTCCCGGGTCCAGCCGCAAGACCGCGCCCGGGAAGCCCAAGGACGATCCCCAGATCGATCCGTCGACGGGGCTGACGGCCACGCCGTAGTAGCCCGCGCCGATCCGCGTGTCCTTGGCGGGATCGACCGGTTCGTCTGGTTCCACATAGTCGTCTCGTTTGCCGTTGCCGTTGGTATCGAGGATGAGCGCGGTCCAGCCCTGCGACTGCTCCTCATCGCCGGTCTCGTCGAACATTCTCGTGTTCAACCAGCCGATGACCTGGCCGCCACCGCTCGTCCACAGCGTGTCGTTATCATCCTCGGCAAACACTAGGTGGTGGGTGCTGAAGCAGGTGCTGATCAGCGTGAACTCCTCCGTTGTCGGATCGTACCTGGCAAGATGCCGGCCGGATCCCGTGACCGGAAACTGCTTCGCCGACGGATGGTCCGACCCGTCCAGACAGAAGGCCGGATTCTCCCGCGGGCGGACTCGCGACGTGAGCCAGACCCGTCCCTGCTGATCGAACATCGGGTTGTGTACGTTGGCGCGGCTGTCCCAGATCGCTTCGTCGCCCCAGTACGGTGACGGCTGGAGCGGCGGGCCGGCCGCCACCGGGGTGTCCGGATCGCGGACCGGCACCTTCACCTGGCTCGCCGTGTGACCCACCGGGTCCAGGACGGGCACATAATCCGCGCTGGCCTCGAGCGCTCCGTAGATCGGGCCGTTGGCGTTGACGGTCGGATTCCGCTTGTCGGTGGACACCTCGTCGTGCAGGTACGCCTTCGGATCGGCCCAGTCCCACTGGGTGATGACCACGTTGCGCTCCACGCCCTGCGGGCGGGGCGGCGCTTCGGGCAACTCACCGGCCGCGATCCGGTCGGTCCAGTCGGCGAGCACTTCCAGCGTACGCCGGCGGCCCATCCGGTTGAGGCCGTTGCTCATGCTCCCGCCCGCCTGGCCGGACTGGATGCGCCGATCCCACGCGGCCACCGACGAATCGAACTCACCGAGCTCCGCGGGAATCTCGCGCATCGGCTTGTTGCCCAGTTGATGACACGCCATGCAGCCGCCGGACTTCAGGCTCCTGAGCCATTCGGCTTGGCTGTCCATGCTTGGCGAGATCCCGTTTCCCTCGGGGCCCGTGCCCGGGAACTCGTCCCGGCCCGGCACCTGGAGTAGCGAGAACCAATACCCGGCCGGATAGTACTCGGCCGCCGCGTGCGGATCGGGGGCCGCCACCGCGTCCAGATCCTGAACGGTTCCTGGCGTGACCCGGACCTTCCCTGAATCGACCAGCCCGTAGCCGCGTACCCACACGTCGTAGGTCGCACTCGGCAGGTCGGGAATGAGGTAGCGTCCGTCATCGTCTGTCACGACAATCTTATTGAGCCTGGTGGGCAGGTCGGTCGTCTCCGCGATGACCCACACACCTGCTTCCGGCCCGTCCGGGCCGCTGACCACGCCGCCGATGTCATCGTCGTCGACGGACACCCTGTCACCATTCGGTTGGCAGGCACTCAGGCCGACCAGCGACGCCGCCGCGAAGATGGTTACGCCGACTCCGATGAGTTTCAGAGACGCACTGTTCTTCGTCATGATCGTTTCCTCCCGCGATCGGACGGTGACCGGCTTCTCAATTCCATATTCCATATTCCATGATGAGCTGCTCAGCCTGGCCGAGGTCCTTGCTCGAGCGGTCTGGCAAGAACCAGCCCAATTCTAAGCGTTCGGTGCCCTCTGCACAAGGTGGGCGCCGGTCGCTTGCGTAGCCGTGGTGCCGCCTCAACGTGACAATGCCGCAACGACCTCAAGGGTTGGGCGTTCGTGAGTCGCAGTTGACCCGCGCAGGCCAGCCGTCTCTTCTGGAAGTTGCGGAGGGGGCCCCATCGAGCGGGCGCTCGAATACCTAGCATCCAAATTTCGCCCCAAAAATGTGGTACACGGCCGGTCGGTTTGAGTGTTCGAGAAAAAGGGCCGATAAGATGGGTATGTTGTGGTTCTCGAATGACTCTGCGTCCCCCACCCAGTTCGTGGGTATCGACTGTGGCCGACAAGACGATGCCTATGTCCTGACCCTTGTGCATCCCGACGGTTCTCTGGAAACGAAGACCTTTGACGATGAGGATGCCATGTTCGAGGGAGCCCTGAAGATCCATTGCGGCCTCGACATGCGCGGTTGGCGGCTTTGCCTTGGTCCCAGCACCCTCAATAGCACCCCCTCGTAATTCGTCCTCCTCTCACAAGTTTTCGCTGTTCTCACCGCATCTGCATTTCACGATTGAGGATCTACTGGCGGACGGCGACAAGGTCGTCGCGCGAGTAGCGTGGAACGGCACCCATAAGGAGACGCTTGAAGGTATCGCACCGACTGACAAGCCCGTGTCGGGTACAGCCACGATAGTCAGTCGCGTCGCGGATCAGAAGATGCAGGAGGATTGGGTCAACCGGGACTCGCTCGGTTTGAGGCAACAGATCGGCGCGATCCCAGGTCCCAAGCAGGCCGCCAGCTAGGATACGCTGGGCTGCTTGCTGTCGTCAGTCTTGGGGTTGCCGAGGGCTCCGCCTCGGCAGCCTCTCTATTCAGTTCCGAGGCGGGTGCCATGTCACTGTCCCGTCAGCACCCGTGTCTGGAGTTCCTCGAACCAGTTCCGACCCACCGCTACGGGTTTCGGATCAACTCGCTGCGAGTCGGCCCCGCGGAGGTCTGCCCGCATGCCCGACGCTATCAGTTGGTGGTGGCCCGGACATGCGCCACCAGGTCGTCGAACGGCACGACGGAACCGTGAATCGGCACGATCCGGGCAACCCGCAAGCCGCGCCGCTCGATGTTTTCCAATAGGTTGGCTGCGAACGGCTGCAGGGCGCGGCCAGGGCTGAACGGGTCCGCCTCCACGAGGAGCCGCTCCCTGGGGAAATATGCCATGAGCAGCGAATCAGCGTGGGGGTTGTCCGCGATGTGATAGAGGTGCACGGTCATCGAATCGTCTTCGAGCGTCATCTCATCCTCGACCGTCTCGAGCGTCAGCGGCTGAGGATTTCGAGAGAGCGCGTCGGGCGCGATCGTGCGCGGCCGGTCGACGAGCTCTAGATAGAACGGGCCGTTCGCCGCCTGCGTGATGATGGTGAGCCCTTCGGAGACCGCCGCGCGGATCCCGCCGGAATGGTCGAAGTGGTGGTGCGAGTTCACCAGGTGCGTCAACGGCTTGTCCGGCACGAGCTCTCGAGCCCTGGCGATCACGGCGAGCGTGCGGGCCTCGTTCGGCGCCTCGATGAGCATCAGGTGGTCGCTAAACTCCACGAGCACGCTATGGTGGGACTGGCCGGCCAGGAACCAGATCCCGTTCGCCAATTCTTCTACTGCAATGGTGACCGGCGGCGGCCCGGTCACCGGTTCGGCAGACATCACGGCGGGCGGCGCGGCGAGATCGCCGACATCCCCGTTCACGCCCTGGGCCGTCACGTTGATCTCCATCGAGCGGTACCCGGCCGTCGAGGAGGTCAGGCGGGTCGGCAGCATCAGCCCGTCGATCTCTTCGTAGTCCGCGAAGCTGGTCTCAAGCGTGATGTCGCCCAGATTTGCGTGATGCGCCAGCGATGTGACGCGACTTGGCAGCTTGGTGTGGGCATCGATCGCCAGCGTAAACGACAAGGCGTCGGCGGTCGTCACGTCGACGAGGTTCTCGCTGTCGACCGTACGGGCGTTCGTCAGCGTCGATGTGGGATCCAACGCCGCGTGGACGATCGTGATCGGGTGGTGGTAGGCCGCGACTCGACGATCGCGCGCGGCGGCGCTCGGGATGCGTGTCGCGCTCCCGTCCGGCGCCACGTCGTATCCGACCTCGCCATCGATGCCGGACTCCTGCGGCTGGGGATCCTGCCCGCGGAAGTAGGTGAACGTGGGCGTGCGGGTCCGCTCGATCCGGGACCGCCCTGTCGTCAGATCGATATGCTGGGTGTAGTCGCTGATCGTAAACGTCTGGGTCGTCGCCTCCGGAGTCATGTCCTGCCCCAGATTACCGAGCACCCCCTCGCCTTCGATCGAGATCGTCCTGACGGCCTCGATGCGTTCGCGGCCTCCGAGCACCGCCGAGGCGTCTTCGACGATCTGTTGGTCCGGGGTGAGCGGCGTGCAGCCACCCAGGGCGATAGCAGCGAGCAATGTGACCCAGGCGTGTCGAATCATGATCCAGCTCCTCTTGTGGGTATCCGAAGTCAGGGTCCCGGGCTCCGGAGGATACCACTTCCTCCCCTTCGTGTGGTCATCGGCTCCGTTTCCTCGAGAAGATCGAGCGAATACCGGTCTCTGGGCCCCTGTCGAGTAGCCCCGGGGGATTGCTCCCCCGAGGCCCTCACCAGAACCGGACTAGGAGGTTTCCACCATCCGGCTCTTCCGCTGATGTGGCTCATGGCGATGCGCCCCAGATTCGCACGCGAATCCGAGGCACGGGCAGAGGATATCGTTCCAACAACGCAACGAACCTCGGCCAGGTGAGACGCGTGCGGTTGCTTCGACGGCGAAGCCCCTTGTACCAGTGCCGCTCCGTGGCGTCGACCAGCAGCCCAAACTGCGAGCGTTGCCACTCACGCCAAAGTCATTGAAGTGCCCCTGGATGCGTCTCGTGAGCGCGGCGTGTTGCACGGCCACCGGCAGGTGTCGATGGCGACGACACCAGGCGGCGGCGACAGTAATCGCTCGCTGCAAACGCGAGGACCGTGTCTTACACCACATGCCCCAGCGACCGCTGCGGGCTCGTCGCCAATGCAGCGTGAACCCCAAGAAGTCGAATGAGGCCGGCCCTTTGCCCCCCTGTTGCCGTCGAGGCGGTCGCCCAAACGGCAGCACACGGGTCTTGTCCGCATGCAGTGTGAGTCCGTCGCGTCCCAGCCGCTTGGGCAAGACATCCATCACGCGCTCCGCGTCGTCGCGTCGCTCGAAGCCGATCACAACGTCATCGGCATATCTCACGAGCGTCGCCCGACCACGAAGACGCGGTCGCCCGACCTGGTCGAACCACACGTCCAGCGCGTAGTGGCGATAGACGTTCCCCAACAACGGCGAGAGCCCGGACCCCTGTGCGGTGCCCCGGTCCGGCGTGATAGACGCCTCGCCGTCGAGCACTCCCACCTGCAACAGCTTGTCGATGAGTCGCAACAGCGAGCCATCGGCCACCCGGACCTGGAGCCTCTCCTGCAGCCTGGTGCGGTCCAGACGGTCGAAGAAGGACACGATGTCGGCCTCCAGAATCCAGTGCCCTTCGCCCCGGAACACCACCTTATCCAGAGCTCGGATGGCCTCATGGGCATGCCGGCCCGGCCGGAAGCCAAAGGAGCAGTCCAGACAGTCCTGCTCGTAGATGGCCTCCAGCACGTGACGCACGGCGCTCTGGACGATCTTGTCCTCAAGCGCCGAAATCCCAATCGGTCGTGTCCGACCTCCGTCTTTGGGGATGTGCACCCGACGGATCGGCTGATGCCGATACCGCTGGGACCTCAGCCGGGCGTACAGGTCCTGAAGATTTTGCTCCAAGTCCTGCCCATACTGGTCCTTGGTGACCCCATCCCCCCCGACTGCCGCATCCTTTCGGATACTCCAGTAGGCGGCCGCCAGCGCCGGCACATCCAGGAGATGCCCAGTGAATGGAACCGTCCCTCGGGTTCCCTTCGCGCTCGGTCCACTACCTTTCGAATTGCTGGTGACATGAGTCCCGACGTCCACGCGCCGGTCATGGGTCCCGTCGAAAGCTCACACCAACACGGGCCGCCTTTGCTCGGCCGGGTCCGGGGGCCAACCCGTGCCCCGACGTCCTCGCTCGTCTGCAGCCCGCCGACTCCCTCCCGCCCGTCGGCCGCGGCTCCGGTCGTCCCTGGCCGGCGGCCTACCCTGTCCCTCGTGCGACAAGGAGGAAGAAGGGCCTCCCAGGTGCCTGGGCCGTCCTCTTCCAGCGTGCCGTAGGCTCAGACCCCGCTGGGTGCGCGTCTCGGCTTGCCCATCGCGTCGAGACCGCCATCGCCTGCAGGCTGCACAATGCCCTGGGCACCCAGAATGAGCGTTATTGCGTGGCTGTAAACCCTACGGCCCACTCGCTTGCGTGCCTACGCATCGGCGTCTTCGTTACCGCGGACGCCGCAAGGCTCGCTCCCGGGGTGGGTGGGTCGCCCTTCACCGGACGGGTTTCGCACCCGTTGGACGGCGAACAAAGTTTCATGACGTCACCGCATCGTCACTCCCCTTTGACCAGCCTTGCCTGGTCGCACCGTGCACCAACGCCTCGTCGCGCCGGCGAGGCGCGGACATTGAGCGGGAGCGGATTCGGCGGGCTGGCCTCGCTCGGCGGCTAGCCGCCACCGACCTTGCGTGGCGTCCGCGGGCGCCGGACGAAGCCACGAGACGTGGTCGCCTTCCAAGGCTGGTGCGTCTGCTGCCTTGGTGCTCGTGGGCGAGCCGACGTGGTCGCCTCGGACGATGGCGCCGCCGCCGCGGCTGCGGCTTTGGCCCGTGTGGCAGCCGCCAGGGCGTCGTCCTTCTTGAGACAGCAATGCTTGTATTTGCGGCCCGAGCCGCAATGGCAGGGCTGGTTGCGCCCCGGTCGTGCACTGGTCGGAGCAGTCATTGAATAAAGAGTGTACCGTACCAGCTGCACGTGACCGTCGCCAGTCGGTGAGAGCTACACGCGGCGACACGATGTGCGGTCTGGATATGGGAACTGACGGTGTGACGGCATCAGACAGGCGTTCCCGGCTCGAGCGCCACGTGAGCGCGCTCAGACGCTGTACCACGTGCCCCCAGATGCAACGGCCGGTGATCAGCGGGGGGGCGGTGGTGAGCAAGGTGCTGCTCGTGGGGCAGGCGCCCGGAGACAGGGAACCGAAGCTGGGACGGCCGTTCGCCTGGACGGCTGGCAGGACGCTCTTCCGGTGGTTCACAGAGAGCTGTGGACTGGACGAAGCGACGGTTCGGTCCTCGATCTACATGGCGGCGGTGTGCCGCTGTTTCCCGGGAAAGAAACCGTGGGGCGGAGATCGGGTGCCCACCCGACAGGAGATCGCGAACTGCTCAGGATGGCTCGAGGCCGAGTTCCAGATCCTTCGACCAGATCTCGTGATCCCGGTCGGCAGGCTGGCCATCGAGCAGTTCGTGGCGTGTCCATCTCTCAGCGAGGTCATTGGCAAGCAGCTGAGCATCCGGTTTGCCGCCCACGAGACGGACTTGATCCCGCTTCCTCACCCCTCGGGAGCCTCTCCGTGGCCCCGAATGGAGCCCGGGAGGTCCCTGCTGCAGGACGCACTCCGCCTGATCGCCAGGCATCCGGCCCTCGACCACGTCAAGTTGTGAACTTATAATCGTCAGGTGGAATTGCCGTACGTCCGCTCGTCCCCGTGTGGTGGAGGTTTGTCATGATGCTCATTCTCATGCCTGTGATCGTGCTTGTCCTCATCGTCGTTGCGCTGGCCGCGATGGTGACGGGTATCTTCAACAAGCTCGTCACGTACAGGAATCGCTACAAGAACGCGTTCGCGCAGATCGAGGTCCAGCTCAAGCGGCGCTACGATCTGATTCCGAATCTCGTGGAAACCGCCAAAGGCTACATGAAACATGAGCGCGAGACGCTCGAGGCGGTGATCAGCGCCAGAAATCAAGCTGTCGGTGGCCTGCAGAAAGCCGCCAAGGATCCCGGCAACGCGGACGCGATCCGGGGGCTGGCCGGTGCCGAGAGCATGCTGACCGGCGCCATGGGCCGGCTGTTTGCGTTGGCGGAGAGCTACCCGGACCTGAAAGCGAATCAGAATATGATGCAGCTCAGCGAAGAGCTGACATCGACCGAGAACAAGGTCGCGTTCGCGAGACAAGCCTTCAATGACGGCGTGACGACCTACAACACCTACCGACAGACGTTTCCTGCTGTGATGCTCGCCGGCATGTTTGGACACCCTCAGGACGCCGCGTTACTGGAGTTCGAGAGCGAACGCATTCAAGAGGCGCCCAAGATCTCATTTTAGAAATGGCGACAGACTTTTTCGAGCGTCAAGACCTCGCCAGGCGAAACACGGGCCGCCTCGTGCTCCTGTTCGTGCTCGCCGTGCTGGCGATCATGGTGTCGATCGACCTACTCCTGGCGGCCACGATGGGCTACCTGAGTCGAGATCTCGCGACCGGAGCGATCGACTGGTCGCTTGCCGGCGACCCACAGCTGGTGGCCATCGCCGTGGTGGGCACGTTGGTTGTGGTGGGCGGCGGAACCTTGTTCAAGATCGCGCAGCTCAGGGGCGGAGGTCGGGTCATCGCGGAGGAGCTCGGCGGCCGGCTGCTCAATTCCGACACTTCGGTTCCAGCCGAGCGCCAGCTCTTGAACGTCGTCGAGGAGATGGCGATCGCCTCCGGCACACCTGCACCACCCATCTATCTCCTGGACGCAGAAGACGGGATCAATGCCTTCGCGGCCGGGTTCACGATCGATGACGCCGTGATTGGTGTGACCCGCGGCTCGGTCGAGCGGTTGCCGCGCGACGAGCTGCAGGGTGTGATCGCGCACGAGTTCAGCCACATCCTCAACGGGGACATGCGTCTCAACATCCGTTTGATCGGTCTCCTGAACGGGATCCTCATCATCGGCATACTGGGCTACTTCATGTTTCGGGTCACGGCTTTTTCGGGGCACCGGCGGTCCAGTCGGGACAGTAGCCCGCTGCCGCTGCTGGCACTCGGGGCAGGGCTGATGGTGGTCGGCTTCTTTGGAACGTTCTTCGGCAATCTGATCAAGGCGGGAGTCAGCCGTCAGCGCGAGTTTCTGGCGGATGCCTCGGCCGTGCAGTTCACCCGCCAGCCGGCGGGCCTCGCGGGCGCCCTGAAACGGATTGGCGGATTCCTGAACGGGTCGACGATCCAGAGCCCGAACACGCCAGAAGCCAGCCATATGTTTTTCGGCCGGGCCACATCCGGCCTCCGCGGGCTGTTTGCCACTCATCCTCCGCTCGCGGAGCGCATCCGGAAACTGGAGCCATCCTGGACTGGTGAGTTCGTCGAGGGGGCGCCTCGGACCGATCGCGCCGGTGCCCCGCATCCTGCCGCCGCGGGTGTCGCCGGCTTGGCGGGCGCTGAGGCTGAGACTGAGGTTGAGGCGGTCACTCGCGGCGCCGCGCAGAACGCAACCAGCGCGGTCGACCAGATTGGACAGCCGAGCACCGCCCATCTTCAATACGCGGCGAGACTGGTCAAGGGCTTGCCCACGGCGATCGTCGGCGCTGCCCACGAGCCGTACGGCGCGCGGGCCCTGATTTATGCCTTGCTGATTGATCGCCAGACCGAGGCCCGAGAGGTGCAGATCGCACACCTGTCCAGGGCGGCCGACCCGGGCGTCTACAAGGAGACCCTCAAGCTCCTGCCGCTTGTCGAACCGCTCGACGCGAGGGTTCGGCTTCCGCTCGTCGACATCACGCTGCCGGCACTGCGCGCCTTGACTGACGCACAGTACCAGCAGTTCAAGCAGAACGTCGCCGAACTCGTGGAAGCCGACCGGACCATCGACCTCTTCGAGTGGTCACTGCAGCGGATCCTGCTGCACGATTTGGAGGCCCAGCGGTTCAACGTCACGACCGGTCGAGTGCGGTACCGCAAGCTACGCCGCCTGCAGCCTTACTATGAGCTCTTGCTGTCGACGTTGGCCCACACGGGTCACCGGGACGAGGCGGCCGCTCGGGGGGCCTTCGAGCAGGCCAAACGACATGTAGACCTGCCGCAGGCACGCTTCCGTCTGGGCGAAGAGTGCGGGCTCGAGGCGGTGGATGCCGCGCTGACTGTCCTGGAGGAAGCCGCGCCCCGGATCAAGCGACAGGTGCTCCAGGCGGCTGCGGCGTGCATCGCCGCCGACCGGAAAATCACCAGTGCCGAGGCGGAGCTGCTGAGAGCGATATCCGCGTCGTTGGGCTGTCCTATGCCCCCGCTCCTCTCGACGTGAGCCCGGCAAACGTGCGTGTGATGGAACCTGTCCACCGGTGGGCTGATTGACATCCGGCACCGCATGACGAACGATCGGCGTGTGACGTTCCGCGCGTGGCGCGGCAGCTTCGGTTGGGTTTTGGGCGGCCCCGAGGCTGGGCGGGTGGGGACCCGCCACTTACAGGCCGGTTTCAAGGGGTCGTCGCAACACGTCCTCACTGGTGTGAGAGTAGCAGTTCGTTGAAGGCTTCGGATGGCGTTCTCCAACCGAGAGTCTTCCGCGGTCGGCGGTTGAGTGTGGCCGCGACAGCAGCAATGTCGCTCGCACGATGCCTATGGAGGTCAGTCCCTTTGGGGAAGTACTGGCGCAGCAGGCCGTTGGTGTTCTCGTTCGTGCCGCGCTGCCACGGACTGCGGGGGTCGCAGAAGAAGACGTGCAGCCCAGTGTCGATACGCAGTTGGGCGTGCTGTGCCATCTCCGCGCCTTGGTCCCAGGTCAGTGACCGACGTAGCTGATCAGGAAGCGTCGCGAGCGTCGACGTGATCGCATCGCGGACGGCTTCGGCGCCATGCCCCGCAAGAGCCGGACCGTTCTTGACCCTGAGTCGGCCACGGTCGGCCATGCGAGGCAGGTGGAGCAGCATCGTGAATCGGGTGGTGCGTTCGACCAATGTGCCGATCGCGGAACTGCCAAGTCCGATGATCAGGTCGCCTTCCCAGTGTCCAGGAACCGCTCGGTCCTTGGCCTCGGCGGGCCGCTCGCTGATCATGATGTCGGAGCCCACAAGCTCCTTGCCGCGACCACGGCGGCGAGCCCTCGGCACGCGTAGCGCCCGCCCGGTGCGCAAGCACGCCGTCAGCTCGCGGCGCAGTGCCCCCCGCCCCTGGATGTACAGCGCTTGGTAAATCGCCTCGTGCGAGACCCTCATCGATTCATCGTCTGGATACTCGGTCCGGAGCCGATGGGCGATCTGCTGCGGGCTCCACGATGTCGCCCAATGTCGGTCCTGGCGGCGGCCATGACGTCGACCACTCCAGGAGCCCACGTTTGGGCCAGGCGCGGGCGTCCCATCCTCAGCCATCACCGTGCCGACGAGGTGGTCCTGCACGTAGCTCCTGAGCCGATCGTTCGCGGCCAGCTTGGCTATCTTCGGGCGCTTGGCACGTCGGTCGCTGTGCCACTGCGCAGTCGACGCCCGATACGCCAGACCGTCGCTCCGAGTCGCCGCGTTGCGACGCAGCTCACGTGAGACAGTCGACGGGGCTCTCCGGAGCCGACGGGTAATGTCGCGCACCCCGTTCAAGTCGTCGATTCGAGGTTAGCGCCTACGGCTACGCCCAAGCCCTATCCATACTGCTAAAGAACATCGATTCAATGACCGCTTCACGTTCTCTCTCGCTTGGCTCCGAACCCTTGATGCTGCAGACGGTCGAGGACGCTCTTCAACGCTTTCGGACAGCACTGACAGAGCGTGACCGTCCGTTCGAGGAGCCGTTGTTGGCCCTATACCGTCATACAGATTACTCGGTGTGCATGTTGCGCGAGTATTTTCAAAACGGCCGTGCAGGGCTGGACCGGGAGATGGCGGAGATTCTCGCCGATCACCTTCATGCCACAGTCGGCAGGGTGATCGAAATAGCCAAAGAGATCGACAACGAATACGCGTCACCAGCCGACAGTTCGTGGCGCCGGCCGTGTACGGGTCGCGACTCGCAGGGTGCCGCCTCACTCCAGCCGCTTGATCTGCAAACACTCCTTCATAAACGTCCCCGCGCCGCTGACCCCATAGTTGAGATCACCGGCCTCGTCGTACGAGGTGTAGGTCAGATCCAGCAGCGCACCATCTCCGTCAAATTGAACGACGAGAGCGCTCCCGCCACCCAGCTCCCCGAGGTAAAACGTGTCGGCGACGGGCATCAGATCGACCACGCGGCCTGGTACGAAACTGCTCTCGACGCGCGCCGCACCGCTGTCATCAATGCGGACGACGGCGTCGCACGGCTTGCCGGTGAACCGGAGCCCAACCATTGGATTGGCGGGGTTCGGCACCGCCTCTTCTCCCTGATAACTCGCCGCCACAGGTGCGACCGGGTTGGTACTGCGCCCCGCTGCGGGCCACCCGTCGACGCCGGCGCAGGCACACAGGAGCGGCGCGACGACCACCGGCAGAGCCCGGTGAACCGCCGTGCGAGCCGGCGACATCGGTGAGGGCCTTGACGCCCCTATATGTCAAGACGGTCGTTCAGGCCGCCAAGTCTGCGGCTTGGCGCGCTCGGTAGTCTGCCATCACGCGCTGAAAGATCTCGCGGGCGAGAAAGCGTTTAAGACAGCGGATGATCTCCCGTTTGGGCCGCCCTTCAGCGGTGCGTCGTTCGACGTAGTTGAGGGTTGGTGTGTGGAACCGCATCCGCACGATGACGGCCCGGTGGAGCGCGGCGTTGGCCTGGCGATGACCGCCGCGGTAGAGGCGGTGGCGCCCCGTCGTCATCCCGGACGAAGCCGGGATGGGGCAGGCCCCGCAAAGCTTGGCGAAGGCGGCTTCAGAATGAATCCGATCGGGGGTGTCGCCAAAGATGATCAGCAGTTCGGCGGCGGTGTCGGCACCGATGCCGAAGCCCTCACGCAGCGTCGGTGAGGTCTGGGTGGTGAGTCGACTCACGTGACGGTCGTGGTCCACGATTTCGACGGAGAGAGCGAACCAGCGACGGGCGAGCGCCCGGAGGGTATGTTTCGCCGAGGCGGTCGGCGTATCGATCGTGCCGCAGCGCCATCCGCGGCAGCGTTTGAGGAGCGCCTGGTCGGCGAGCGGGTTGAGGGTCTCTCGTAGCGCGGGCGGCGCGGTGACGACGATCTGCTTCAGCGTGATCATCGCCGAGGTGCGGGCTTTGACCGCCGTCCGGCGCGCGACTTTGAGGTGGCGCATCATCTCGACCGCTCCGTCCGCGGTCTTCGGGATGGCGGTCGATTGGCCCGCCAGAACCGACCGCGCGGCGGTCTCGGCATCCACGGGGTCGGACTTCCCGGCGATTCGACGTGTGCGCCGGTCGCCTCGGTTCACTTCGAGCACCTGGTGCCCGGCTCGCCGGACCGCGCGAGTGAGTCCCGCCCCGTAGCTGCCGGTGCCCTCGATGCCGAACGCGGCGATGCGGCCGTGACGCTCGGCCCAGGTGATCAGCTGTTGGTAGCCGTCTGAGTCGGCGGCACACGATCGATCGTCGAGGCGGACCCCCCTCGTGTCGATCGCCACGGCCACGTGGACGTGCTTGTGGGTGTCCACGCCGACGATCACCTTCCGCGCGTCAGGCTGGATAGTCCTGTGGTTCGTCACCGGGTGGCCTCCTCGGGTGCTGGTGCGTCGGCCGGATGGGCGGACAGGACTGTGATGGGTCGACGTTGCAGCAGGCCCCTATTGGGTCACGGCCCATCCGGTCAGACGGGTTGCCGTGTCAATCGCCGACGGACGATGACCGACAGTTCAGTAGCCAGGACCGTAGGTCAGTCAACTTGTGGGTCAGGCCAGCGCCCACCGGCACCCACCGGTGTCACTGAGCAACCCCGACAGGCAGGGGAATCATGCTCACAGTCTACTTGGGGCCAAGGGTATCAGCCGAGATGTCCGATTTGCCTACCCGAGATGGCCACGTTATACACGCAAAGGCCGCGCAGCGCGCGAAACGCTTGTTTGTTCCAGCATCGTCTCGCTTCAAAGGCTGCCAGCTCAGCTCGGGTATCCGCGCGGGCGTCGATGCGCAGCGCCGGGAGCGCTCAGGCCAGCGTGCGGTCGGCGTGGGGGGGCGGCCGGCACAGGTCTAATCCTGATCGGTCCACAGCCGGTGTTCGAGGTGCAGGGAAGTCCCGTTCAGAATGCGGGGTACAGTGAGGGAATAGTGGTGTGCAGCATACCAGTAATCTATTTATAAACAATAACTTACATTGATTTAGCTGGAGACGGTGGAAGACCAGTGGGCTGACGGGGTCACGGCGTGCCCGCCGTCGCGCCAGGGCCTCGGCAATGGGGGGCGAGATCGGGAGAATCCGTCCCACCAGGGTCTTCGAGCGCGCCGGCGAGAGCCGGATGACGCCACCGGCCATGTCAATCTCCTCCCAGGTGAGGCCGAGGATCTCCTGCTTGCGCCAGCCGGAGTAGTAGGCGAGGTCGAGGATGTCCTGCCACGGGGCGGAGAGGTGGGCGCGGACGGCGAGGTATTCGGGGTGCTCGAAGAAGCCCTGGCGGGGGGGATTCTCACGCAGGCGGTCGGGGAAGCCGGGCACGGTGTCGAGCCAGCCCCAGTGGACGGCGAGGGCGCACATGCGGTGGAGGGCCGAGGTCTCGCGGTTGATGGTGCCGGTGGCCGCCCCGGCGGCGCGCCGGGCGAGTTGGTACTGGCGGATCTGGTGCGTGGTGAGCGCGGCGGCCCGCGTGTCGCGGCCGAAGAACGCGGCGAGATGGGCGACCCGGCCACAGGCGGTGCTGTGGGACCGGAACTGCCGCACCTGGTAGTCCTGGAGGTAGGCGTCGCTGAGATCCCCCAGGGTCGGCCCCTGGGGGCCGAATGTGCGCGTGGGCGGCGCCGTCGCGCGGGAGGTACTGGGCGTGGTTGTCGAGGCGGTCTTGTGCGGGGTCATGGGCTGGGTCCCTCCTTGTGGTGGCCGCGGGCAAGCGGCGTCCGTCCACATTCGCTCTGGTGGGCCGCACAGGGAAGGGAAATGTGCGGAGGCGACGGGACGGCGATGTGTGGGGAGCCACGAGTGGCGGCCGAGTGCACCTGTACGGAGCGCGAGGTCGGCCGGTGCTCCCGCCCCACCGTGCGGCCCGGCAGGAACGTGCACGACGAGCGCGACCACGGCGACGGCTCCTCCACCCGCCCGCGCGGCCGGCGGACGAGCGGCTCGCTGACCGAGACACGCGTTCGCGACTGGCAGTACTGGCCGGAACGGTTCGACGGGTCGGCGGACCGGAACATGAACCCATGCCCGCTGGACGGGACCGACCAGCGGGCCAGGACCGTCCTCGCCGCGTGCGTCGAACCAGACGGACCGGTCGACGCCGATGGCGATCAGGCCCTGGTCATCGACGATGCGCGCCACCCGGCCTTCCTGTCAAGTGGCGAGGCGGCACGGCCGTGGGACGCGGCCACCGGGGCGCTCGTGCGACGGCCGCGACGCCGCCGGTGCTCGTGACCCCCCTCTCCCGCGATCGCCGCGCCGGCCGTCCCTGGCGTCGTGTCGATGTCGGTGCCGCCGCCCCCGAACGGTTTGCGTGGTGCCACGCGAGCGATGGGCGGCACTGGCGGCGTTTCGCGCGAGCGGACGAGACCCGGGAACGGCGACCCGATGTCGGCCTCCGGGCCTCCCTCCGTCAGATGGTGACGCCGTAGTCGCCGGGTTGGCGGCCGGTGCGAAACGCGTGATAGGCCAAGGCCATGGCGACGACCGTATCGGGCGGATGGCCGTTCCCGAACAAACCATCGACCCGGCAGTACTTGTGCTCTCGATAGAAGGGCTCGAGCCGCGGCAGGTCTTTCGCACGTTGCCGATCCGCGCCGCGTGCTCCAAGACCCGTTTCTTGCGCCGAATGTCCCGCTGAGCTTTGTTCATGACCGACCTCCAGATTCTGGACACCTACGAGTACACAATGTGTCCAGCGAGGTCGGAATTTCCTACAGTGGCCTGTCGCCCGAAGAACATGTCGGCAGGCGTCACGTTCTGCAGCGCTTCATGATACCGCCGGTGGTTGCAATCCTCCGCGAAGCCCCCACGGCCCGTTCGACCTCCCGCGGCGTGTAGTAGTGCTCGAGTTTCACGACGTTCTTCAGCGAGCGATGGTACCGTTCGATCTTGCCCTGGGTCATCGGATGATACGGGGTGCAGGAGAGACAACTCTCGACAATGTCAGAGGCGCCTTTCGATCACCCGAGGCCGAGCCGACCGCGAAACAACAGCGCCCACACCAGCAGCCAGAGCGCCACTGCCCCGGCGCTGATGCCGAATACCACCACCGGATTGTAGGCCAGCGCCAGCGGAATGGCGGCGCTGGTCCACAGCCCACCGCCCATGAACGGCTCGTGCATGAGCTGCTTGTAGCCGAAGGCCGAGGTCGCATCGGTGTCGCCTTCGGGATCGACGACGCGCAACAGCAAGAGCCCTGTGGCGGTGACGCCCATTGACTGCCCCATCTCGGCGATCGAGCGCTCGAACCACGAATCCGCTGGCAGGAGGCGGCGCGCTAGCCACATCACGCAGAAGACGTTCCACAGCACCCCGGCGACGACCAGGATCGCCAAGGGCACGAGCCCCCCCAGCACCACCTCCAGGTTGATGGTCGAGATCGCAGCCACCACCAGGAAATCCATGGCGGTGCCCGAGAGGCGCTGCATGAGGCGATGGTCGAGCGGATTGCGCGTGGTGAAGTTGGCGAAGAAGAGCTGCACCACCAAGCCACCGATCATGCACAGTGGAAAGAGCGGGAAACTGTCGAAGAAGGCGCGGCCGTCGGCGCTCAGAGGCCGCACCAGAAACTCAACGCGCACCAAGCCGCTGTGAATCAAATAGCCAATGAAGACACCGAGACCGATGATGGCGAGATGGAAGCCGAGGCTGTCGATTGACGCCGCCGAGACGGTCTGGCTCCCGGCGCTCGGCCGCTCGGCTGGGTCGTAGACGCCGACGATACTGCTCTCGGGCATGTCCTCAATGCGCTTCAGCTGCCGGGTGTAGCCCCGGCGCGCCGCCCAGTTGACCAGCGCCATCCCGACGATGATGGCGAACAGGACGCCGCAGGTCGCCGACGTGAGGGCTAGGTCCCTGCCCTCGGGCCAGTCGTAGGCATCGAAGACCGGTTCCAGGCCAGCGGCCGTGCCGTGCCCCCCCTCGAAGCCGACTGGAATGATGGTGCCGATGGCCCCCGGGACGCCAAAAACCGGTGTCAGAAGCACGATCGCCACCCCAAGGCTGACGACATACTGGCCCCAGGCGACAATCTGGCCGTACGCCAGCTGCGGCCCGGCGATCCCCCAGATGCGTCTGATCGGTGGAATGAAGACTCCCAGAAAGAGGGCTGAGAAGACGATGTTGATGAGGAATCCTGGCAGCTGAGTCCAGCCTGCCGTCGTCGCTTCGGGCAGGGAGCCACCGATCGTCTGCACGAGCACCAGGCCAAGCAGCCCACCGATCACCGAGGCCGGCAGATAGAGCTTCTGGAACAGGCGGATCGTAACTCGCAGGATCTTGCCGACCACCAGCAAGATGCACAACGCGCTGAAGGCGAGGACGATGTCCATAGGATTATTTGGGATTCAGTGGCAAGTCATCGAGTGGTGCTTGCGCCATTCGCTGTTGATCAGGCAGCCGATCTGTGTTCGTGCGGCCACGAGAACGATGACAGCGCGGCTGGGCTAGTTTGCATGAGCTGGACGGCAGCGGGAACGCGTACGACTGAATCGTACCGGGTTTCTCGGAGACCGAATTCGTTGAATCAGGCCACCTCAGCCTGCTCATAGTACTGCGCCTCGAACTCTGCTGGTGGAATGTCCCCGAGCGGCCCCAACAGTCGTCGTGTGTTGAACCAGTCCACCCACGTCAAGGTGGCGAACTCCACGGCCTCGAGGGTGCGCCACGGGCCCTTCCGTCGAATCACCTCCGTCTTGTACAAGCCGATCACCGATTCGGCGAGGGCATTGTCATAGGCATCGCCTTGGCTGCCGACCGACGGCGCGATGCCGGCGTCCACGAGGCGATCCGTGTACCGCATCGAGAGATATTGCGACCCGGCATCACTGTGATGTACGAGGCCGGTGAGGGCGTCGCCCCGGCGGGCGTAGATCGCCTGCTCCAACGCATCCAGCACAAAGTCCGTGCGCATGGAGGCCGACACCCGCCAGCCCACAATGCGGCGCGCAAACACGTCGATGACGACCGCGACGTAGACAAAGCCGCCCCAGGTTGCGACGTACGTGAAATCGGAGACCCAGAGCTGATTCGGACGGGTGGCCACGAATCGGCGGTCAACGAGGTCCACCGGGCGACCGCCCTCACCTGCGGGGGTCGTGGTGACCCAGGCCCGGCCCCGGACGGCCCCGGCAAGGCCCATCGCGCGCATCAGGCGCGCCACGGTGCAGCGCGCCACGCGGACGCCGTCCCGCCGCAGCTGCTTCCAGACTTTCCGGGGGCCGTAGACCTGCTGGTGCGCGTCATAGACCCGCTGAATCTCGACGCGGAGCTGATCGTCGCGCGGCGCCCGTGCGGACCGGCGCGTCGGGTGTGTCCGCTGGTGCCGATGGCGATGATACGTCGACGGGGCGATCGGCAGCACGGCGCAGATCGGCTCGACCCCGAACACGGCGCGATGGTCGGCGATGAACTGGACCATCGTGGCTACGTCCTCCGGCGGTCGAGCTCCGCCTGGGCGAAATACGCGAACGCTTTCCGCAGGATCTCATTCGCCTGCTTCAGCTCACGGACCTCGCGCTCCAGCTCCTTCAACCGCTCCCGCTCGCTCGTCGTCAGGCCCGGCCGATGCCCAGCATCACGCTGCGCCTGCCGCACCCACTTCCGCAGCGTCTCCGCCGTGCAGCCGAGCTTCGGCGCCACCGACTGCAGCACCGCCCACTCTGAGGCGTGGGCCTCTCGGTGCTCCTCGACCATCCGGACGGCACGTTCGCGCACTTCCGGAGAAAACCGACTTGGACGTCCCATAGACCCCATCCTCCCAAGCAATGAGGTCTCCGAGAAACCCGGTACGATTCATTCACCCACTGGCGATCTTGTGGCCGGTGATGAGCATGGCGACCCGCTCGGGCACCCCGGCGCGGGTTAGGCTGCGGGCGAACCGCCCCGGGTTCGTGGGAGGCCCTTGTTCCTTGCGGCGCAAGGACTCAGGAGCCGTGCCTGGTCCACACTGCCCACCCCTTCCCAATCAGTCTGGGAATCCCCACCAGGAGGAGATACGGGATCAGGCCATAGAGCAGGACCCCCGGAGGGCCGAACAGCCCCCCCACGAGGCTCCCGGCGACCGCCACGGGGGTGGCCAGAATCGTCGCCCCCAGCAGCAATGTGCGGAACCGGCCGGTCGTGCCGCGGAGGAGGCGTTCCACCACCCAGCCAATGACCCAGCCCGTGACGAAAAATAGACCCAGCCCGATCCACATCAGCGGATTCACCAACTGCAGCCAGGCTGTAGTGTCTCCAAAGCGGTAGAGCGCGAGGAGGGTTTGCAGGGCCACCATGCCCACCCCGCACCGCACAGGAACCCCCCAGGTGCGCCACGTCATCATGGGATCCCCGGCGAGACACGGGCTCGCAATCGCCGAGACCGACATACGCGTGTCGTTGGCATCTGGTTTCTGGATGGTGCTGGCTGTTGCACGACGTGCGAACCTCCGGCGAGTACGCTCCAGGTACTCCGGCGTGACGCCGTCATGTCCCGGCGAGGATCTCCCTGGCCTCACCGGGCCCGCCGCGAGGGCCGTCGCCCGCCAGGCCCACAGCGCGCGATCCCGTCGAATTGGCCACACCAGACCAACCCCGCCCCCACACGCCACGCACACCGCCAAGGTGGCGCCCTGGGGCGGAAGCGGCGCCGGAGTACCGGGGCCCAAGGCGGCCATCTTACTCCTCTACGAGGTAGTGTGCTGTCTTGTGTGCAAAAGCGCTTGAGAAAAATGAGCGGTCATGGCAAGAGGTTGATTGTCAACATCGACCTCACTCACAAAAGAGTCACGCCATGACCACCCGAGCCCAGCGTAGGGCGTTGTTGCACGAATCGTCACGGGCCCGCACGATGCCCACCGACAGGATCCTCACCGGCCGATGCGATATGACACGGGTCGGCCGAAGCGCGAGCACCGGGTGCCTCTGTGCGGGCGCGCGCTGGCGATCCTCGCCGCCGCCCGGGCGCTCAGCGACGGCCCGCTCGTGTTCCCCAGCCGGAGCGGCCGGCGGTTGGATCTCAAGCAACTGCGCCTGCTGCTCGCACGCTGCGGCATCGCCTGCGTGCCGCATGGATTCCGGTCCAGTTTCCGCGACTGGGCGGCCGAGGAGACGGACCATCCGCGCGAGGTCGTCGAGGCGGCGCTCGCCTATGCCGTCGGCAACAAGGTCGAGGCGGCCTACGCCCGCTCGGACCTGTTCGCGCGGCGGCGACGGCTCATGGACAACTGGGCCTCTGCCATAGAGACGAGGTAACTCATTCTATAGCAACAGCTTACAGATGTACCTGTAATAGCTTCCCCTCATCGTATCTCTCGTTCGCAATCAGATGTCCGAGGGCGTTGAAGACCCTCTGTGGACGGCGTGAGATCGTGAACCGCAGAGACGACCACGCGCTGATCCGCGCTGCGGGGCACCATCGCCACGGCTGCCGTTGTCACCGAACGACGATCGCGCGTCGGCCAGCGACGCGTACGCGTGGCCGGCGGACAGAGGCACAAGAGAGCCGAACCGCCGCGCAGGACGTGCCTGTACGTCCTCTGCAGTGCGGGCCTGCTCGGTGGCCGGCGCTGAGCCGCACGCGACCTTGGAAGCGGCGGGAGTCGAACCCGAACCACGTGATTTCTTAAGTTAATGATGGCAAAGGACTTCTGGCGATAAGTCTTTGTCGGTCATCATGTTCCAGCCATGCGGTCGTCCCCTCCAGTCTCCTGGAGTCCCCCCGAGTCGACCCCAGTCGTGGCAACATTGTGGCAACGCTCATCGCTAGGAGGACCGCCTGTTCAGTGACGTCCCGATCGCAATCGAACCGAGGGCCTTGAGTGATCGGCCTCGGGTCGTCCACGGTGTCCTCGACCATGAGGTATTCGCGCCGTTCGGGCCAGGGGCTTCGCAGGACTGACCAACCGAGGTAGGCCTTGTATGTTGACCTATTCATGGACTATATTTAGTCCGAAAAGAGGGTGCCCCATGAAACTGTCCAACCAAATCAAGCCGATCAGTTACCTTAAGGCCCACGCCGCCGAGATCGTGCGCACGCTTGGGGTCCAGCGGGACCCCTTGATCATCACCCAGAACGGCGAAGCCAAGGTCGTTATGCAGGATATCGACAGCTACGAGCAGACGCAGGAGACCGTAGCGTTGCTCAAAATCCTCGCACTAGGTAGCCGTCAAATCGAAGCGGGTCAGGTGCAACCCGCCGCCGATGTCATCACGCGGCTTCGGGAGCGGCGACAAGATCGCTGATGTCCTTCCTGGTTCAGTTGACCAAGGACGCGGCACACGACTTGGAGGAGATTGGCGATTACATCGATTGGCACGATGCGCCGGGCCGGGCGGATCACGTGCTGGAGCAGATCGAAAAGGCGTTCCACAGCCTATCCGAGCATCCCCAGCGTGGAAACTCCCCGAAGGAATTGCGGGACATTGGAATTCGGGAGTACCGTGAGATCTTCTTCAAGCCTTACCGCATCATCTACCGAGTGATGGGAGATAACGTCTACGTGCTTGTGATTGCTGATGGGCGGCGTAACATGCAGGCATTGTTGCAGCGGCGCTTGTTGCAAGCATAATAAGGGCTATTGTCAACTTGTTGAGGGAGCGCGCTCTTGCCCCGTGAAATCGACGCCCCCGATCATTCTCATCAGCAGGCGCACGTCACCGCATCCCATTCCACGAGCGCGCTGGTGCGGGAGCAGACGGTGGTGAGCCGACCGCAGGACCTCGACCTGGAGCACGACTTCCACGAGCTCTCTACGACGGGATTCAAGGTTTGCCTCAGGGATCGTCCGCCTGCCCCGCGTGCGCCGGGTATTGTCAAGTTAACTCTCCGCCCAGCACAATGCCGGGATGAACACTCGCCGGCCCCGCTACCTTCGGCATCGCTTTCCGCCCGACATCATCAGCCATGCCGTCTGGCTCTACCACAGATACTGCATGAGCTTCCGGGATGTTGAGGATCTGCTGGCCGAACGAGGAATCATCGTGTCGTACGAAACCATTCGGCAGTGGTGCGGGAAATTCGGCCCCGACTACGCTCGGCAGTTGAAGCGCCGACAGGGTCGACTCGGCGATACGTGGTTCCTGGATGAAGTCTTCGTGACGATCAACGGTGAGCGCCAGTATCTCTGGCGCGCGGTGGATCAAGACGGTGATCTGATCGACATCCTCGTACAACCCCGTCGGGACGCGCGGGCAGCGCGGAGATTCTTCCGCCGACTGTTGAACAGTCAGCGACAGGAACCCGTGCGGCTCGTGACCGACAAGTTGGGCAGCTACCGTGTCGCCCATCGGGACGTCATGCCTTTGGTCACCCATGACACGACGCGATACGCGAACAATCGGGCCGAAGTGTCGCACCAACCCACGCGACAACGGGAGCGTCAGATGCGCGGCTTCACGTCATCCGCCCACGCGCAGTGTTTCTTGCACGTTCACGGCATCATTCACAATCTGTTTCGCGTGGGTCGGCACCGGCTGAGATCGGTTCATCATCGAATGTTGCGGGCACGAGCGTTCACAGTGTGGACCGCGGTGACGGCAGCCTGATCTCTGATTAGCCTGCCCTCGTATGTCCCGGACTCGTTAACTTGACTGTGCCCCGCAGAAGCCGCGGAGACGGAATCGAGGTGAGTCGACGCTCGCCGACGCGCTGACGTGACGTGGACACCGAAAGGGGCTGGAGACTCGATGCCCCCTCCGGACGCTTCTGGTACCGATGTCTCGGGACCGAACCCCGTAACTCTGAGACACGGCGGCTGGCGACCCCGACGGTGGATTCGGCCCTCCGATGCCCCCGTGAGAGTCTTGAGTGGCCGGTAGGGACCCAGGCGGTCCGGAAGTTGGAGGATTCGCGGGGGAAATCTGATCCGCTTGCAAGTTCCTTGCAAGATCCGACCGACTCAGCCCCTTCCGGCGCCCGGACCTCACGTCTTCCGAACACCGATAAGCCCTTGACTACCCAGTAGTTGGTGTTGGTGCGGAAGAGGGGATTCGAACCCCTACGATGTTGCCACCGCCAGCCCCTCAAGCTGGTGCGTCTGCCAGTTCCGCCACTTCCGCGTTCAGGAGGGTGCGCGTGACTGCTACTGAGGCGGCTCGGCCGGCGGGTCCGCCGGTGGCTCCTCAGCTTCTTCCGTCGCGCTGTCCGCTGCGGCAGGTGCTGACTCTGGCGACGACGCCGGCAGGAGCGGCGCCGCCGCCGGTGCCGGCCCCTCGACGCCGCTCAAGAGCGAACCGGGTCCTTGCTGACCGATGATCGCCAGGGCGAGCGCGCCGACGATGAAGAGCGTACCCAGGACCGTCGTGGCCTTCGTGAGGACGGTCGCGCTCCCACGCGCGCCGAACGCCGTCTGGCTGCCGCCGCCGCCGAAGGCGCTCGCGATGTCGCCGCCCTTGCCTTGCTGCAGCAGGACGACCAGCAGCAAGAAGAAGCAGGTGACCACGTAGCCGGTCAACAGTGCGTAGTAGAACATAGCCCCTGATTATACCTATACCGTCGCCTGCCGCCCACCCGCTACAATTTCGAAGAAGCTCTTTGGGTCGAGGCTCGCCCCGCCCACCAGCGCGCCGTCGACCTCCGAATGGGCAACAAGCTCCCAAACGTTACCCGGCTTGACGCTGCCCCCGTAGAGAATACGGCACGAATTCGCGGCGTCCGCGCCGAATTTCTCCCGCAGGGTGACGCGAATGTACGCGTGAGCTTCGCCGGCCTGCTCGGCCGTGGCGTTACGTCCCGTGCCGATTGCCCAGACCGGCTCGTACGCGACGACGAGCGACGCCACCTGATCGCTCGACAGGCCGTTGAGACCACGGTCGGTCTGTCTGGTCAGCACCTTGAGCGCCTGGCCCCCGTCCCGCTCTTCGAGCGTCTCGCCGACGCAGACGATCGGCGTCATGCCGGCGTCCAGCGCAGCCCTGGTCTTCCGGTTGACCGATTCGTCGGTATCGCCAAAGAGGCGCCGCCGTTCGGAGTGGCCGACGATCGCGTGGGTGGCACCCGCCTGCACGAGTATCGTCGCGCTGATCGCGCCGGTGAAGGCGCCTTCCGTCTCCCAGTGGACGTCCTGTCCGGCGACGCCGATCGCCGATCCCTTCAAGCCGGCCGCGACGGCGGTCAGCGCCGTGTAAGGCGGCGCAACGACGATGTCGACGCCGGTGACACTCGCGGCCAGCGTGCGAAACGTGGCGATGAAAGCTTCGGCTTCCTGCACTGTCTTGTGCATCTTCCAGTTTGCCACCAGCAGGGGAGTGCGCATCGTCTGCCTCGTTAAATGATGAATGTCGCAGCCCTGAAGGGCTACATTGAACTCGTGGCTGGCCGATCGGGGAGCGCGGCGACACCGGGGAGGGTCCGGCCGCCGAAAAACTCCAGCGCGGCCCCACCGCCGGTCGAGATGTGCGAAATGCGATCCATGACGCCCGCCTTCTCGACCGCCGCGATGGAGTCACCGCCTCCGACAATTGTCGTGCCGTCCACCGCCGCGATGGCGCGCGCGACCGCCGTCGTCCCCTGGGCGAAGGCATCCGTTTCGAAGACGCCCATCGGCCCGTTCCAGACGACGGTCTTCGCCCCGGCCAGGATCTTGGCATAGCATCTGACCGTTGCGGGCCCGATGTCGACGCCACGCCGATCGGCGATTGCGGGGTCGTCAGCCGTAAGTGTTTCATATTCAGCCGTTCCGTCGAGGTTCGTCGTGACGATATGATCCACCGGCAGCTCGAAGGTGTTGTGTCGAGCTCGCGCGCGCGCCAGCAGGTCGCGCGCGGCTCCGAGGAGGTCGTCTTCGACGAGCGATCGGCCGACCGGTTGCCCCTGTGCCTTGAAGAAGGTGTAGGCCATCGCGCCGCCGACGAGCAGTGCATCCACGTGCTCCAGCAGGTTCTGGATGACGTCGAGCTTGCCGGACACCTTGGCGCCGCCGATGACCGCGACGAACGGCCGCGCCGGATTGCCCAACGCGCCGAGATAGTCGAGCTCGGACGCCATCAGCAGGCCGGCGCCCAACGCATTGTTCTTGACGTGGTGGACGATGCCCTCGGTCGAGGCATGAGCACGGTGAGCGGCGCCGAACGCGTCGTTCACATACACGTCGGCGAGCGCCGCCAGCGCCCTGGCGAACTCCGGATCGTTCGCTTCCTCCTCGGCGTGAAACCGGAGATTCTCCAGCAGGACGATGCCGCCTGGCTCTATGGCGTCGATCGCCGCGTGGGCGGACGGGCCGATCGTATCCGCCGCAAAGGTCACGGGTCGGTCGAGCAGTTCGTCAAGGCGGGCCGCGACCGGCCGGAGACTGAGCGCCTCGACCCGGCGTCCGTTCGGGCGCCCGAGGTGCGAGGCCAGAATGACGGTGGCCCCGCGCTCGAGTGCGTGCCGGATCGTGGGAAGAGAGGCCCGGATGCGAGTGTCGTCGCCGATCGTGCCGTCACTGGTATCGATCGGGACGTTGAAATCGACCCGGATGAACACCCGCCGGCCTGCGAGATCGATGTCGGCGATCGTCAGCTTGTGCGGTTGCTTCGCCCCGGCCATCGAACGCGAGAGCCGCCCGCTACAGGCCCTTCTCGGCGATGAACCGCAGGAGGTCGACGCAACGGTTCGAGTAGCCCCACTCGTTGTCGTACCAGGCCAGGACCTTCACGAAGTCGCCGTCCATCACCTTTGTGTAGGCCGCGTCCACGATCGACGAATGCGGGTTGCCCTTGAAGTCGACGGAGACGAGCTCTTCGTCGGCAACCTGTAGGATGCCCTTCAGCGGACCCGCCGCCGCTTCGCGGAACGCCGCGACGACCTCCTCACCCGTCGTCTTCTTGTCGACGGTCGCGACCAGATCAACGACCGAGACGTTCGGCGTGGGGACTCTCACGGACACGCCGTCGAGCCGTCCCTCGAGTTCGGGGAGAACCTTGCCGACGGCGATCGCCGCGCCGGTCGTCGTCGGGATCATCGACACGGCCGCCGCACGGGCGCGTCGCTGATCCTTGTGCGGGAAATCCAGCAACTGCTGGTCGTTCGTGTACGAGTGGATCGTCGTCATCCAGCCGTGCCGCAGCCCGAAGCGCTCGTGCAGCACCTTCGCGACCGGCGCGAGGCAGTTCGTCGTGCACGACGCGTTGGAGATCAGCCTGTGCTTGGCAGGGTCGTACCGGTCGGCGTTCACGCCGAGGACGATCGTCACGTCCGGATCCTTGGCCGGCGCGGTCACGATGACGCGCTTGGCGCCGCCGGTGAAGTGCTTGCTGGCCGCCTCACGGTTGGCAAACAGGCCGGTCGATTCGAAGACGATGTCGGCGCCCAGGTCACCCCAGGGCAGCTCGGCCGGGTCGCGATGCGACACCACCTTGAACCGGCGCCCGTCCACGCTGATCTGGTCGTCGCCTGCTTCGACCGTGACCGTGAGGTTCCCCATGATCGAGTCATACTTGAGCAAATACGCCCGCATGCCGGCGTCGGTGAGATCGTTGACGGCGACCACCTCGACATCCGGTCGGCTCATCGTCGCCCGCATGATGTTCCGGCCGATGCGGCCGAACCCGTTGATTCCAACCCGAATGCTCATGATGTCCCCTCCAGCGCGGCGCCGCTCAGACAGGATGCCAGATTTGGTTCGTACGAACAGCCCATTTTAGCGAACGATCTTGCGGAGGGTCAAACGGCCAGCTATACTCGACCGACGTCGTCGAGATGGCGTCGCTGTGGTGAGCGCGGTCCGGTTGCGAGGCCGCCCAGGCGTGCAGCACATCTCCGATGTACCTAATCTACAGTCTCTTGACGCTCGTCTTCTTCGTCGTCGTGTCGCCGTACTTCGGCTACCAGGCGCTGCGCTATCGCAAGTACGTCGTGAGCCTGCGCCAGCGGTTGGGCTATCTCCCGGTCTCGTTCAATCTCGATGCGGAGCCCTCCATCTGGATTCACGCCGTGTCAATGGGCGAAGTCCTGACGGCGCGGGCGCTGGTGCCGGAGCTTCGCGAGCAGTACCCGTCGCTGCGCCTGTTCATGTCCACGACGACGATGACGGGGCAGCGGCTCGCGCGCCAGAACCTGCAAGGGCTCGACGGCGTCTTCTATTTTCCGTTCGACCTGACCTTCATCGTGAATCGGACGCTGCGGCTCGTGCAGCCGCAGTTGTTCATCATGATGGAAACGGAGATCTGGCCGAATCTGCTCAGGGCCTGCCGCCGTCGCGGGGTCAAGACGGTCCTCGTCAACGGTCGCATCTCGTCGCGATCCTTTCCGCGGTATCGTCTGATTCGGCCTGTGTTTCGCCACGTGCTCGAGCACGTGGATCGCTTCTGCGCGCAGGGGAATGAGTCCGCGCAGCGGCTGGTCGATCTGGGCGCCGATCCCGCGCGCGTCACCGTCACCGGCAGCCTGAAGTTCGACTCGCTGGAACGTCCATCAGCCCGGCCGGGCCTGCGCACGAAGGATCGGGTGCTCCGGTATTTCCGGGTGAGCGAGCACCGGCATGTGGTCATGGCGGCCAGCACGCTCCGCGGCGAGGAGGCGCACGTCCTGAGCGCCTTCGTCAAGATCAAACGCGTGACGCCTGACGCGCTGCTCATCATTGCCCCCAGGCATCCCGAGCGTTTTGACGAAGTGGTCCGGATGTTCGAGCAGGCCGGGTTCAGCGTGGCGCGGCGCACCGACCTGGCGGTTGATGCGGAGCCCCGGGTGGATGTCGTCGTCCTAGACACGATCGGCGAGTTGGCGCGCCTGTATCAGGTTGCCACGGTCGTCTTCGTCGGCGGCAGCCTGGTGGATGCGGGCGGCCACAACGTCATCGAGCCGGCCGTGTTCGGCCGGCCGATCCTCTTCGGGCCGCAGATGCAGAACTTCCAGGAGATTGCCGAGACCTTCGTGGCCTCGGGGGCGGCGTGCCAGGTCCGATCCGGCCGCGAGCTCCAGGATGCGTTGCTGGCGCTGCTCGACGATCCGGCACGGCGCGCCGGTCTCGGCGCAGCGGCGCGGGCGCTGGTCGAGTCGAATCGCGGCGCGAAGGGCCGGACGCTCCAGGTGATCCGCGATCTGATGCCACCCGTTCCTTCCGAGGTGACACCGCCTGTCGTGCGACCGTTCCGCCTGGTCCAGTGACGGTGGAGGCGCCGTGTCGGTGATCGACTCACTCTACGCGGCGGTCGCTCGGCAGCGCCGCCGGTGGTACGAATTCCATCCCGATCGCCGTCGCCGGCTGGGGCAGCCGGTCGTGAGCGTTGGCAGCCTGTCGGTCGGCGGCAGCGGGAAGACGCCGTTCGTTCAATTCGTGGCGGCGCTGCTGCGAGACGCAGGCGAACGCCCGGCGATTCTCAGCCGCGGCTATCGGCGCCGCACACCGTCGGATGGCGTCACCGTCGTCCGTGACGCCGACGCGATTCGGGTCGACCTGGACCATGCCGGCGACGAGCCGATGATGCTGGCCCGGGCGCTGCCAGGCGTCGCCGTCGTCGTGGCGCCCGAGCGGTATCTGGCCGGGCGCATGGCCGAACGCCGGCTCGGCGCGACCGTGCACCTCCTGGATGACGGCTTTCAGCACCTGCAGCTTGCGCGCGACATCGACCTGCTGGTGATGGACGCGCGCGAGCTCGACCGTCCGACCACGCTGCCTTCGGGCCGGCTGCGCGAGCCGGTGACCGCGGCCGCGCGCGCCGACGCCCTCATCCTGAGCGGTGCCAGGGCGAAGGACGGGGAAGCCGCTCGGCTCGGCAACCGGCTGGGCGTGCCCCAGGTCTTCGAGTTTGCTCGCTGCTCAGGAACGCCGACCGGCATTGCCGACCATCACGCGCCCGTGGAGATCAGTGCCGCCACGCGCGTCCTGGGCGTTGCCGGCATCGTGCAGCCGGAGCGGTTTTTCGACGATGTCCGGGCGCTCGGCGCGCAGTTCGTCGGTGGCCTCGGCTTCGCCGATCACCACCCGTACACCGTTGACGATGTTCTGGAGATTGCCGAGAAAGCGCGTGCGTCGGACGTCGACCTGGTCCTGACGACCGAGAAGGACCTGGTGCGGCTCCTGCCGTGCCGCCCGCTACCGTTCGCGCTGGCCGCGCTCCCGCTCGTCGTCGAGATGCCACAGCAGGCCCAGTTTCGATCCTGGTTGCTGGATCGGCTGGCTACGCTCCGTCGGGAGCTATCCGACGGGTGATGGGCGACACAGCGAGGGCGCTCCGGCATCGGTGCGAGTACGCCGCGCTTGTCACCGCCGCGGCGATCATCCGGCAGTGTCCCTGGAGCGTGACCCGAGGACTCGGCCGCACGCTGGGGCGGGCGTTCTACCTGCTCGACAGTGCCCACCGGCGCCTGACCATCGCAAATCTTCAAGCCGCTTTTCCTGCGCGATCGTCCGTCGAGTGCCACGCCCTGGCGAAGGCGACCTTTCAGCACTTCGGCCGACTGGCCCTTGACCTGCTGAAGTTTCGAACGCTGTCGCACACGGCGATGCTCGAGATGATCGACGTTTCGGGCGCCGAGCGCGTGGAGCACGCGCAGGCGGGAGGGCGCGGCATCCTGTTCTTGACCGGGCACTTCGGTTTCTGGGAGATCCAGGCACTGGCGCACGCCCTGCGTTTCGGCCCGATGTCGGTGATGGCCCGACCGCTGGACAATCGGCACGTGCACGATTTTCTCGAGCGCGCCCGTACCACGACGGGGAATTCGGTCATCTACCGGCGCGGTGCCCTGCGTCGGGTGTTCCGGACGCTGGCCGCCAACGGCGCGGTGGGGTTGCTCATCGATCAGCACGTGCAGAGCCGCGACGCGGTCTACGTCGACTTCTTCGACCGCCCGGCCGCGACGACGTTGGCACTGGCCGTCCTGGCCGCGCGCACCGGCGCGCCGGTCATTCCGCTGTTCGCCTTACCGTTGGACAATGGCCGGTACCGGCTGGTCTACGAGCCGGCGGTTGCACCGCCGGAGAACGAGACGCCCGAGGCGCTCCGCGCCTTCACGCAGCGCTGCACCGACATCCTGGAGATGTACGTCCGGCGGCACCCGAGCCTCTGGCTCTGGATGCATCGGCGCTGGCGCGATCGCGAGTCCGAGCTCGAGCAAACGACCGGCATGTTTCCGGCCGCCGAGCCGGAGGATCCGCCGGAGCATGAGGCGGAGCATGAGATGGAGCGGGGCCGCGTGAGTGACGGCGACCGCGAGACGCGACGCGTCGTGATCGTGGCGCCGAACTGGCTCGGCGACATCGTGATGGCGCTGCCTGCCGTCACCAATATTCGCCGGCATTTCGGCGCGGACGCCGTGGCCGTGGCCGTCCCACAGGCGATGGCGCCGCTCTTTCATGGGATTCCTGCGCTTGACAGGGTCGTGCCGCTCCAGGGGGGGCGAGACGGCATTGGTCCCGACGCCGACCGGCTGGCCGATGACCAGTTCGACGTCGCGATCCTGTTCCCGAATTCTTTTCGTTCCGCCTGGGTCACCCGTCGTGCCGGCATTGCCGAGCGCTGGGGCTATCGGGGCCAGCTGCGCGGATGGCTGTTGACCCGTGCCGTCAGGCGACCACCGCGCCGTGAGTGCCGTCATCAGGCCGATTATTATCGAGCGCTCGTGCGCGGACTCGATGTCTCAGTCGATCCGGGTCAGGCCACGCTCGTCGCGACGCCGGCCCAGCGGGCCCGCGCCGCGGCGCTGCTCGAGCGCCACCGGGTGACGGCCGACACACCGCGCGTTGTGGTCGCGCCCGGAGCCACGAACGGACACGCGAAGCGATGGCTGCCCGAGCGGTTCGCCGAGCTGGCCCGCCGTGTGGCGACCGAGCTCGACCGGACGGTCTTGCTGGTCGGCAGCCCAGGCGACCGCGCCGCCGGGCGTGCGGTAGAATCCGCGTTGGCCGATTTCGACGTCGATTTCGATTTCGGATCGGCGCTGTCGAACGACGGTCGCATCGTCAACCTCATCGGTCAGACCGATCTGTCGGAGCTCATGGGCGTGCTGTCGGGCTGTGAAGTGTGTGTCTCGAACGATACCGGTGCGATGCATCTCGCGTCGGCGCTGGGCGTCCCGGTCGTCGCGCTGTTCGGTCCGTCCGACGAGCGGGCGACGGCGCCGTTGGGGAAACATGAAATCCTGACCCACGCCGTCCGGTGTCGTCCTTGTCTGCTCCGCGATTGCCCGATCGACCATCGCTGCATGACGGGCATCCACACGACCGACGTGTTCGAGGCGGTCTCACGCATCGCCGGGTGGGCGTCGTGACCCCGGCGGTGTTTCTGGACCGGGACGGCACGTTGATCGAGGAGGTGGGCTATCTCGATCGCCTCGATCGGATTGCCTTCTATCCCTGGAGCATCGACGCGGTCAAGCTGCTCAATCGGGCGGGGTTCCGTGTGGTGGTTGTGACGAACCAGTCAGGGGTGGCGCGCGGGATGTTCGACGAGCGGTTCGTTGCCGAGGCGCACGACTTCATCGACGCGCGCCTACGGGAAGGCGGCGCGGCTATCGATAGGTTTTACTACTGTCCGCACCATCCCGACGCACCGATCGAAGCCTACCGCCGACAGTGCGAGTGCCGCAAGCCGCGCCAGGGCATGCCCCGGCGAGCGCAGGAAGAGCTGGAGCTGGATCTCGAGCGCTCCTTCGTCGTCGGTGACCGGTGGTTCGACGTCGAGCTGGCCCAGGGATTCGGCGGCCGGGGGGTGCTGGTGCGAACGGGCTACGGCGAAGCCGAGGTTGCCAAACCCAAGCCGGGCGTGGAGGCGGCGCTGGTGGCGCCCGAGCTGATGACCGCCGTCTCTTGGATTCTCCGACAGACTAACTGAGCGGCCTTCATTCATGTATCTACAGTTTCCAGTCAAAGCGCTGCCGGGCGACCACGATCGGGCGAAGCGGTTCTTCGAGTTGGTCGACGCCCTCACGAACAAGCGTGTGGCCGTGGTCGGCGACGTGATCGCAGACGAGTTCATCTACGGCCGGATCGAGCGGGTGTCGCGAGAAGCACCGGTCTTGATTCTGACCTACGATTCGACCGACGTCGTGGCGGGTGGCGCTGGCAATGCCGCCAACAACGTGGCGGCGCTCGGGGGCCAGGCGCGTCTCTGCGGATTGCTCGGACGAGATGCGGTAGGTGAGCGCTTGGTTGCCGGGCTGCACCCTTGCGTGAAGACCATAGGGCTCGTTCGTCCGCGCGGCTACGTGACGCCGACGAAGACGCGCATCCTTGCGGGCGGTGTGCACTCCGCGAAGCAGCAGGTGGTGCGGATCGACAAGACGTCGTCCGAAGTCGATGCCCAGGCTGGACGGAGGTTCGCCGCCGCCGTGCGCCGTGCCGTGTCCGGCTGCGATGCGGTGATTCTCTCCGACTACGGATCGGGCCTCGTCACACCGACGCTCGCGGCCGCCGTCACGCGAGATCTGGCCCGGCGCGGGCGACGGTGGCCTATTCCTGTCGTCGTGGACTCGCGCCACAGCTTGCTCGACTACCGGGGGTTCACCGCGTGCACGCCGAACGAGGCGGAAGTGGAGCAGCTCCTCGACGTGACGATTGGCGACGACGGCGAGGCGCTCGAACGGGCCGGCCGAGGTTTGCTGAAACGATTGCAGATGAAGGCTGTCCTGATCACGCGCGGGGGCCGGGGCATGGCGCTATTCGAGCGACGCAAGCGCACCGTGCACATCCCCATCTTCGGGTCGGATGAGATCGCCGACGTGACCGGGGCGGGGGACACGGTGATCTCCACGCTGGCGCTGGCGCTGGCGGCCGGGGCTTCGATGTACGAGGCAGCGCGCCTGGCCAACTACGCAGGCGGCCTCGTCGTGATGAAACGGGGCACGGCGACCGTGACCGCCGAGGAGCTGCGCGGTGCGGTGGAAGCCGATCATGATCTCCCGGAGCTCTTGTAGCGCAGGGATTCATCCCTGCGTAGGCGAGCCGAAGGCGAAGCCCGGTTCCCGGTTGCAGCCAAAACGCGTTACTACCATGGCACCCATCGTCGACCGCTCGGAACTCGTGAGTCTGGTCGCCGCCTGGCGGAGCCACGGCGACACGATCGCGCTGGCCAACGGTTGTTTCGATCTGCTGCACGTCGGCCATGTGCGGTACCTACGCGGCGCCAAGCGCGAGGCCGACCGGCTGCTGGTCGCCATCAACGACGACGCGTCGGTCCTGGCGCTGAAGGGGGAGGGGCGTCCCGTCCTGCCGGTGTCCGACCGTGCGGAGCTGGTGGCGGCGGTCGGCGTCGTCGACGTCGTCGTCATCTTCTCGGGCACCACGGTGGCCAAGATCCTCGAACTGGTCCACTCGGATGTCCACTGCAAGGGGACCGACTACACGGTCGAGACCGTGCCCGAGCGTGAGACGGTCCGCGCCTATGGAGGTCGCACGGCGATCGTGGGGGATCCGAAAGGTCACTCCACGCGGGAGCTGCTTGCTCGGATCAGTAACGTGGTGTAGCGCAGGGCTTGCCACCTCGCCAGGTATTAAACAAAGCGTGGCCCCCGAGCGGAGCCGAGGAGCAGCCCGTCGCTTATTACGGATCGCCGAACGGATGACTGACGCACGCAACCCTGAAGGGCTGCGCTACATCAACCGCATCCTGATTGTCCGGCTCGGGTCGCTGGGCGACATCGTGCATGCGCTGCCGGTGGCGGCCGCCTTGCGCCGCGCCCTGCCGGACGCCCGGATCGATTGGGTCGTCGACGAGCGCCACCGCGAGCTACTCGACCTGGTCCCGGTCGTGGACCGGCGTCTCGTCTGGCGGACCCGCTCGGTACCGGCCTGGCGTAGTGCTCCCGGGCTGATCGCCGAGCTGCGCCGCGCGCGATACGACGCCGTGCTCGATCTGCAGGGGCTGATCAAGTCGGCAGTCCTGGCGCGGGCGGCCGGCGGGCGCCGGACGATCGGCTTGCCTCGAACGCATCTCAGGGAGGGGGCCGCGTCTGTCTTCTATTCGGAGACTGCGCGGCCACCCGATGCCCCACACGTCGTTCATGTCGTCGCGTTGAATTTGTCGCTGGCGGCCGCCCTCGGCGTGAAGCCGGACATCTGGGAATACCCACTGCAGGTCGAACCGGGCGGCGCGACCGCGGCTGACGATGTTCGCCAGCGTCTCGGGCTGCCGGACGGTGGCCGGTATACCGTCCTGAACCCTGGCGCGGCCTGGCCGAACAAGCGATGGCCGCCCGAGCGCTTCGGCGCGATCGCGCAACGGCTACGCGTGCGGCACGACCTGCCGGTCGCGGTGGTGTGGGGTCCGGGCGAGGAAGCGCTGGCCGCGGCGGTGGCCGATGCGTCGGGCGGGACGGCCACGGTCGGCGGGCGAACGACCCTCGCCGGCCTGGTCGCTGTCTTGCGCGACGCCGCCTTACTCGTCTCGGGTGACACCGGACCACTGCACCTTGCGGCTGCTGTCAGCACACCGGTCGTCGGCATCTATGGTCCGACGAACCCGGAGCGCAACGGTCCCTGGGCGGCCGACGATCTGACGATTTCTCGATTCCATGAGTGCCACTGCCACCATCGGCGACGGTGTCATGCCGCGCGGTGGTGTGTGAGCGACATCTCGGTCGAGGAGGTCGCCCGCGCGGTGGACGATCGCCTGGCGACAGGTGCGGCGCATGCCTGATCATGCCTGACGTGGACACCGCGTCGATTCTCGCGCGGACCGCCCGACTCCGGGTGCCGCTCGGCTTCGTCGTCGGCGTGGTCGCGATTGCGCTCGCCCGGCCGAGCGTGACGACGCTCATGCTCGGGGTGCCGATTGCGGTCGTCGGCGAGGGTGTCCGAATCTGGGCGGCCGGCCATCTCGACAAAGGCAAGGAGGTCACGTCATCCGGTCCCTATCGCTGGGTGCGCCATCCCCTGTACGCGGGCTCGTCGGTCATCGGCGTCGGCTTCATCGTGGCGGCTGGTAGCCCGCTCATTGCGCTGGCCATTGCGATCTATCTGGGCCTGACAATCACGGCGGCGATCAAATCGGAGGAGGCATGGCTGGCCGAGCGATTCGGGGCGACGTACGACCGCTACCGGGCCGGCACGTCGTCGGAGGCTGACCGTGCGTTCAGCCTGGACCTGGCAATGCAGAATCGGGAGTACCGTGCCGTGGCCGGCCTGGTGATCGTCGTCGGTCTGTTGTGGCTTCGGGCGGTTTGACCCACCCTATCAGCGCTTCCTATAATGATGTGCTGGTTGCGAGGTTGGCGAGTGTGCCGGGCGGTTAGCTCAGTGGTAGAGCACCGGCTTTACACGCCGGCTGTCACAGGTTCGAGTCCTGTACCGCCCACCAACCTTCGCGTTGCTGCTCCCATCAGCGGGCCAGCCAGTTCCCTTCGTCGATCGCGGTCAGGACCTGCTCTGCGGCGAGCGCGTGTCCGGCTGGGCCCCAGTGCCCTTCGCGCCGGAAGAGATCCGGCCGCCCGTCTTGTATCGCCATCCGGAACGCCGGCAACAGGTCAATCGCTGGGATGTCCAGATCCGCCGGGAGGCTGGCCAGCCGCGCGTATCCCGGAGCTTGGTCGAGGCAGATCCGGCTTGCATCGTCGGCCTCCGATAGTGCGATTCGCCGAGCGTCCGGGTCGACCTCTTCGACGGCCGGCACGGTGAAGACGACCAGCGACGCGCCACTGGATGCTGCGGCATCACGCAACCGGGCCAGGATGCGCGCGGTGATCGTCCAGGCTCTGGTGATCGCGCTCGGCTCGTCGCAGAAGTGAACGCCGAAGCGAGCGAGATCGCCCTGATCGATGCCGATATCGATATCGATGCCGACCTCGACCCCAGAGGGGCGAGCGTCGGGGATGGCGGCCGGCTCCGACCAGGTGCGCCGTACCTGGCGGACCGCCCGGCCCGCCAGCCGCAACAGCACTGATTTTCGGGCATCCCTGAGCGGCCACCGTTCTCGCCTTGCGCGTTCAGCTCCGTATTCCCGCATGGCGCGCTCGAAGTCGACCGGCAGGAGCGCCCAGTCGCTTTCCGAATTACGGTTAGGGTCGAGGAACGGGCGACTCGTGACCTTCGCCTGGCCAGTACTGACGACTGATTCGAGCGCCAGGTCGTTGTTGCGGACATCGTTGCCGAGGTAGAAGCCGAGTAGCACCAGCCGTGGTCTGTACTCCCGTGCAGCCTCCGTGAAGGTCAGGTACTCCTGCAGCGTTCCGTACCCGCCGACCCCGAAGTTCAAGACCTCGAGCGGGCGTCCTGATGCCGCTGCCAGCCGCTCGAGTCGACTGGAGAACGCTTCGTCGTGCTGGACCGAGTAGGCTTCCACGAAAGAATCGCCGAGTACGGCGACGCGCGGTGTCGAGCCAGCCGGTTTCGGGCGCTCACGATCCCGCCAGCCCTCGGAGTTGTAGGCGACGCGTATCGGCTCGGGGACGTAGGTCGTGTAGCGCGCGTTCGGCTCGAGCGCCCATCCCCGGACAGGATGGGGCACCCGATACTCCTGGGTCCAATCGATGGGTACGATGCGGCGGACGTACCATTCGGCCGTGGCGGCGACCAGGCCCATGCCGGACACCGCGACGCCCGCCAGGGCAACCCAGTGGAGGCGTCGAGGTCGGCCCGTCGGAGGGTGAAGCATCGACTCTCAGGTTCAGGGTGACGGCCGTGAGCGGGCTCGCGCAGGCGAGCGAAAATGGATTATAGTATGAGGCTCGGTCGGAGGGGTTCCGTCAGCGGGGTCGTAGTTCAGCTGGTTAGAACGCCGGCCTGTCACGCCGGAGGTCGCGAGTTCGAGTCTCGTCGACCCCGCCATTTTCTTCAGGGTTCTGGACGCGTCCTTCGGTGACAGCAGGCCGTCGCGGGCCCACACGCAACCGGACGTCAGGGGGGCCTGCTCAGCACCTTGAGCGCGTCGCCTGACGCCAGCGAATCCGCCACGGCGTGATGAGCGATTCGCTCAGGACACCCAGGTCGAGCTTGGACTGCCCCTGGCGTCGCTCCACGAACACATCGGGGCTTCCTGCACACGCAAGCCGGCGCCGACAGCTTCCCTGAGGGTTTCGACGAGGAAGGCATAGCCTTCGGACCGGACGTGCGCGAGCGGCACGGCGGCCAGCGCCGTTCGACGCCAGCAGCGGAAGCCACTGGTGCAGTCATGTACTGGCATTCCCGTGATCACCCTGACGTATCGGTTGGCGAACGCGCTCAGGATGATCCGGAGGAACGGCCAGTTGACGACGCTCACGCCGTCGAGATAGCGCGAGCCAATCACCGGGTCGGCCTGCTCGGTGGCCGCGACGAGCGAGGGCACGGATTTCGGATCGTGGGACAGGTCGGCGTCCATCTGGCAGATGACGTCCGCGTCGGTGGCGAGCGCCCGCGTCAGCCCGTCGATGTACGAACGCCCGAGGCCTCGCGGTCCGGTTCGGTGCAGGACCGCGACCCGGCCCGGGTGCTGTCGGCCGAGTTCGTCCGCAATCGCTCCGGTGCCATCGGAGAGTGATCATCCACCGTCTATTACGGTCCTACGTCTTCCCATACTGTCCCACAGTGTTCATGTAAAATACGTTAATAAAATGTGTTAATTGCATGCTGGCGTCTTGACACGGTGCTACTACGTCCGGTATATTCCTAATTTAATATGTATAGCTAACTGTATAGTTACAATCGATGACGGCCACGCCGCCGCGCCGCCTCACGCACCGCTTGAGCGCCGCCTTTGTGCGGACCGCCGAGCCCGGGTTCTATTGCGACGGCCACGGGCTGAACTTGCGCGTGGATCCGTCCGGGGCGCGGCAGTGGGTGCAACGGCTGGTCATTCGAGGCCAGCCCCGGATGCTCGGGCTCGGCGGCTACCCGCTGGTGTCACTGGCCGAGGCGCGCAACGTGGCGTTTGCGAACCGCCAGCGAGCCCGGGCGGGCGGAGACCCGCTGGCCGAGAAGCGCCACGGCCAGGGCGTGCCCACGGTCGAGGAGGCCGCCGCCGAGGTGTTGGCGCAGCAGCGCCCCGGCTGGCGCAATGCCAAGTACGCACTGGACTGGCCGCGCAGTCTGCGCGCCTATGCGTTCCCGCGCATCGGGGCGCTGCCCGTGTCCGCGGTGACCACGGCCGACGTGTTGGCCATCCTCACCCCGATCTGGCACGAGAAGGCCCAGACCGCACAGCGGGTGCGCCAGCGAATCAGTGCCGTGATGAAGTGGGCGATCGCCATGGGCTACCGGCCGGACAACCCGGCGGGCGACGCCCTCGGGCGGCAGCAGACCGTCGTCCAGCACATGCGGGCGCTGCCCCACGGTGAAGTGGCGTACGCCCTCGCGACCGTGCGAGCCTCCCAGGCCGCGGTCACCATCAAGCGGGCGTTCGAGTTCCTGGTGCTGACGGCGGCGCGGTCCGGCGAAGTGCGCCTGGCGACGTGGGACGAAATAGACCTGGACGCGGGCGTCTGGGCCATCCCCGCCGCCCGCATGAAGGCGAAGCGGGATCACCGCGTCCCGCTCTCGGGGCGGGCGCTCGCGATCCTGCACGACGTATCGAGACTGAGCGATGGCACCGCCCTTGTGTTCCGCAGTCTGCGCGGGAAGCCACTCTCCGCCGTGACGCTCCCGAGATTAACCAAGGAACTCGGCATCGCCGCCGTGCCGCATGGGTTCCGGTCGAGCTTCCGGGACTGGGCCGCGGAGCAAACGAATACGCCTCGTGAGGTGGTTGAGGCCGCGCTCGCCCATACGGTCCAAAACCCTACCGAGGCGGCCTACGCGCGCAGTGACCTCTTCGAGCGTCGGCGCCGCCTGATGGACGAGTGGGCAGCCTATCTCAGTTGGACACACGAGCACGTGATGGCGCCGTGATGTCCAGTCAGGGCCGCGCCTCTGGATCCATGCCAGTAGCACGCGTCACCCTTGGCGCTCCTACCGCAAGAACACATCATAGGCCGTTCGCTGAACTCGGCAGAGGTTCACTACTTCGCCGTTGTCCAGGATATGGAGATGACAGGAAGGGCGCCCTCACCCCATCTCCGCATAGTCTCCGTGCAATCACGACATAGCAGGGAGGCCAGCATGAGACAGGATGAGAGGCACCACACGTTGGACGACATCTTCGAGTCGGCCGGGGACGAGGTACGGTGCACTTCGCGTTCGAGGCCACCGGACACGCGTGGGCATCGATCTGGCGACCCGTCAGCACCAGGTGGTCGTCCTCGATGGGCAGGGACACCGCCTCACGAGCTTCAAGGTTCCGCATTCTCGAGAGGGGCTGCGCGAGATCGTGGAGCGCTGCTCGGCCCGTCGAGTCGGCCGGGGACGAGGTACGGTGCACTTCGCGTTCGAGGCCACCGGCTTCAGCGAGCGGTGGTACCGCTCGATCTTCCCCTGGGTCATCGGGTGATACGGTGCGCTGCGCGTGTGCGGCAGCCCGTGGGCCTCCAGATAGGTCGCGAGCTGCCCCGAGATGTAGCAGGGCCCATTGTCGCTGAGCAAGCGCGGGCGATGCGCCACCGGGACCGCATCGACGCCGGTGGCGGCGCGTGCCAAGTCGAGGGTCTCCATGACGTCCATGGCCTGCATCGACGTGCGCAGGGTCCAGGCCAGGATGTACCGCGAGTAGTCATCGAGCACGGTCGACAAGTAGTACCAGCCCCAGCCCACCACGTGGAGATACGTAAAGTCGGTTTGCCACAGCTCGTTCGGCCGGTGCGTCGGCTGCTGAAACACCTTGCCCGCCGACAGCACGACGAAGGCCGGGCTGGTGATCAGGTCGAAGGCTTTCAGAATGCGATAGACGCTCGATTCCGAAAGGAAATGCGCCTTCGAGCTGGACGTTCTGCTCGACGACACCGTCCAGCACTGTGTGGACGTATTCTCGGATTCGACGACGATACCGATGCTGGTGTTGCGCCGTGACGATCCGCAGACTGCCGCGAACGCCAAGCGTCTCGGAATCCGGGTGGCGCGATCGGTGGCGCAGAGCCTGGATTACCTCGAAGAGCTGAATCAAGATGGCTGCATTCGCGTGTGATACGATCCTCGCGAGTTCCTCATGCCATTCCGGGACGTCGCCGGACACCGGTCTCTCCTAGGCCTCTTGGCGCGCACCGTGTCACGCGACACGCTGCCCCCGACCTTGTTGTTCGCCGGTCCCGAGGGTGTCGGGAAGCGGCATGTCGCGGTTGCCCTCGCGCAAGCCATCAACTGTGAGGCGCCAGTGCGGACGCTACCGTCGCGGAAGTTGACGGATGACGGCCTCGAACTGGACGCCTGCGGATCGTGCCCAAGCTGCCAGCGTATCGAACGTGGCGTGCACGGCGACGTCCTGCTGATCCAGCCGGGCGAGACAGGCGCGATCAAGATCGAGCAGGCGCGGGAGATCGTGGACCGCGCGAGTTACCGGCCGTTTGAGGGCCGCACGCGAATCGTGATCATCGACGAGGCGGACACGCTGGTGCGGCAGGCCCAGAACGCCTTACTAAAGACGCTGGAGGAGCCGCCGCCAGGGTCGGTGTTCATCCTCGTGTCGTGCCGGCCGGACGTGCTCTTGCCCACGGTGCGCTCGCGGTGCCCGCAGCTCCGCTTCGGGCGGCTGCGTGCGACCGAGGTCGCCGAGTTGCTCGTACAGGATCACGGTTACGCTGAGACGGACGCGCGCGCGGCGGCAGCGAACGCGGACGGAAGTCCGGGTCGCGCACTTCGGGTACATTTGGGCGATCTGGCCCGCGCCCGTGAAGGTGCCTCTCGAAGCCTGCAGGGCGCGGCGGCGACCGCCGATCCCAAACGTCGCCTGGACTTCGCGAAGGATCTGGTCGTCAAGAAGGACGTCGCCGCCACCGAACGGGAGGCGCTCGCACTCAGGTTGCGCGCGATGACGTCGCTGCTTCGGGATGTCGGACTCGTGAACAGCCGCGCGGACCATGCCGCCATCGCCAACGCCGATCTCAGGTCGGATCTGACCCGGTTGGCCGCCGACTACGATGGCGATCGGGTGCTCCACGCGTTTTCAGCTGTCGATCGAGCGCTCGGTGCGCTCACGGTTCGCAACGCTAGTCCGAAAATCGTCGCGGACTGGCTGATGTTGCAGCTTTGATCGAACCGCCCCGACGGAAGATTCGACCTTCATGATGACGTCCAGACGGCCGCGAATCGCCATCACCGTCGGCGATCCGGCGGGGATCGGTCCGGAGGTGTCGCTCAAGGCGTCGGCAGACACGCGGGTGCAGGTGGCCGCTGACGTTCGGCTGTACGGTCCCACAACCGATTCCGACCTGGCGGCGTTTACCGCGGGCAAAGTGTCGGCCGACGCCGGCCGATCCGCGTATCAGACGATCGAGCGCGCGGTCGCCGAAGTGCAGGCCGGTCGAGCCGACGCGCTGGTGACGGCGCCGATCAACAAAGAAGCGTTCGCCGAGGCTGGTCTACCCTGGCGCGGCCATACCGAGCTCCTCGCGCATCTGACCGGTGCGACGCAGGTCGCCATGATGTTCCACTCGGACGTCTTGCGGGTGGTGTTGGCCACCGTCCATGTGCCGCTCGCGGAGGTCCCGGCGCTGCTCACCAGAAACCTGATCGCAGCGACCATTCGGCTCGCCGCGGCCGAGTTGCCGCGGTTCGGCTTTCCGGAGCCTCGCCTGGCGATGGCAGGACTCAATCCTCACGCCGGCGAGCACGGCTTGCTGGGTTGTGAGGACGAGCAAGTCCTGCGGCCAGCGGTCGAGGTCTGCCGGAGGGCCGGCATCAATGTGGTTGGGCCGCTTCCGGCCGATACCTTGTTCGTGCGTGCGACGCGGGGAGAGTACGATGCCGTCGTGGCCTGCTACCACGACCAGGGGCTGATCCCGGCGAAGCTGGCGGCGTTCGGGAAGACCGTCAATGTCACGCTCGGCCTGCCGATCATCCGCACCTCGGTCGATCATGGCACGGCGTTCGACATCGCCCGGCAGGACGTGGCGGATCCGTCCAGCATGGCGGAAGCGGTGCTCCTGGCGGCACGGCTGGCGGCGGGACGGGCGGGCGCCGCGCTCGGGTCATGACCGAGCGCTCGCGTGGGGAGCGCCCGATCGCCGAGAATCGCAAGGCGTTCCACGACTACCTCATCCTCGACACCTTTGAAGCGGGCATCGTACTGGTGGGGACTGAGGTCAAGGCGATCCGCGAGGGTCGGGTGAACTTGCGCGACAGTTACGGCCGCGTCGAAGCCGGAGAGGTCTTTGTCTACAACATCCATATCAGTCCGTATAGCCACCGCGGCTATGCCGACCACGAGCCGACACGCCGGCGGAAACTCCTGCTGCACAAATCGGAGATCCGGAAACTGGTCGGTAAGACGGTCGAGCGGGGCATGACGCTCGTGCCGGTCCGGATGCATTTCAAGAATGGACGCGTCAAGCTCGCGATCGCATTGGCCAAGGGGAAGAGAACCTACGACAAGCGGGAGCGAATCCGGCGGCGTGAGACTGAGCGGGAGACGCGGGCCGCCATCAAGGAGCGGCGAGCTAGATGAGGCAGCTAACCGGGATGAAAGTGCCCTTGGTCGATCTCGTGGCCCAGTACGAGACGATTCGCGATGACGTGCTCGCCGCCGTGACCCGGGTGTGCGACAGCCAGCGGTTCATTCTCGGACCCGAGGTCGAGCTGTTCGAACAGGACCTTGCCGCTCGGCTGTCAGCCAGGCACGCGATTGGGACGTCGTCCGGGACAGATGCGCTGGTCGTGTCGCTGATGGCGCTCGAGGTCGGGCCGGGTGACGAGGTCGTGACCAGCGCCTATTCGTTCTTCGCGACGGCTGGCTCGATCGCCCGCCTGGGTGCGACGCCGGTCTTCGTGGACGTCGATCCGGCGACGTTCAACATCGATCCGGGCGCCGCGCGGGCCGCCATCACGCCGCGGACGAAGGCGATTATGCCGGTGCACCTGTTCGGCCTGAGCGCCGATCTGGATCCGCTCCTCGAGGCGGCGGCGCAGGCAGGCATTCCGCTCATCGAGGACGCCTGCCAGGCGATCGGCGCGCGCTACCGGGATCGCCCTGTCGGCGCGCTCGGCGCGGTCGGCGGCATCTCGTTCTTTCCGAGCAAGGGGCTCGGCGCGTTCGGGGACGCGGGGCTGGTGGTCACGAACGATGACGCCCTGGCAGAGCGTCTGCGGTTGCTGCGGGGACAAGGCGCGCGGCCCAAGTACGTACATAAGATGATCGGCGGGAATTTCCGCCTGGACACCATCCAGGCGGCGGTGCTGCGGGCGAAGGCGCCGCACCTGGCCGACTGGCTCGACGCCCGCCGGCAGAATGCCGCCCGCTATGCCCAGTTCTTCGACGAGGCCGGCGTGAAGACTTTCGGGGTCCAGCTGCCCGCCGAGCCGCCGGAGTGCTGGCACACCTATCACCAGTACGTCATCCGGCTGCCGCGCCGGAACGAGCTGCAGGCGCACCTAGAGGCGTACGGCATCGGCACGGCGGTGTACTATCCCGTCCCGTTGCACCTACAGGAATGCTTCGCCGATCTCGGCTACAAACAAGGCACCCTGCCGCACGCCGAGGCGGCGGCGCAGACGGCGCTGGCGCTGCCGATGTATCCTGAATTGACCGAAGCGCAGCAAGCGCACGTCGTCGAGACGGTCGTGCAGTTTCTCCGGATGTCCTGAGTGTGCCGCAGCGAGTGCTCGTGACGGGCGCCGCCGGCCAGCTCGGCGGGGTTATCTGCGGGGAGTTCGGCGGCGACGACATCGTCCCGCTCACCCATGCGGATCTGGACCTGACCGATCACTCCGCCGTCATTCGAACGGTCCAGCAGCAGGAGCCTGCGGTCATCATCAATTGCGCCGCCTACAATCGCGTTGACGACGCCGAAGACGATGCCTTGAACGCGCTTGCCGTGAACGCGTTCGGCGTGCGCTCGCTCGCACGGGCCGCCACCGACGTGGGCGCGGCGCTGGTGCACTACAGTACCGATTTCGTCTTCGACGGCGAGGTGTCCACGCCTTATACGGAGCAGGCGACGCCGAACCCCCGGAGCGTCTACGGGGTTTCGAAGCTGCTGGGCGAGTGGTTCGCGCTGGACGTGCCGTCGGGGTACGTGTTGCGCGTGGAGAGCCTGTTCGGCGGGAGTCCCCAGCGGAGCAGTGTCGATCGGATCATCGACGCCATCTCGGACCGACGAGAGGTGCGTGTCTTCACCGACCGGACCGTCTCACCCAGCTACGTGCATGACGTCGCCCGGGCGACCCGATCGTTGATCGAGTCGGACGCGGCGCCCGGCCTCTACCACTGTGTGAACTCCGGCCACGGCACCTGGTGGGAGGTGGCCGAGGAGATCGCGCGCCAGGTGGGAGCCGAGCCTCGGTTGGCGCCGGTCACCCTGGAGACGGCAGGGCTGCGAGCCAAGCGCCCGGGGTACTGCGCGCTGTCAAACGCCGGACTGGCCGCTGTGGGCGTCCGGATGCCGACCTGGCAAGATGCCCTGGACCGCTACCTGACGGCCCGGCAGGAGCATCGGCCGGTAACCTGAGTGCTATAGTGACGGCGGAGTCAAGAGGGTGAGCGCGTCGCAGGAAACACTCGTCCGCAAGTTGACCGACCGCTCCGCGACAGTCGGCGTGATGGGTCTCGGCTACGTCGGGCTTCCCTTAATCGTGGAGTTCGCCAAGGCGGGCTTCTCGGCAATCGGGTTCGACATTTGGCCATCCAAGGTCGATCAGATCAACCAGGGAGAGTCGTACATCCCCGACGTGCCGTCTGATGAGCTCGCGTCTGTCGTGCGGGCAGGTCGTCTCGTGGCGACGACGGAAGTCGGGCGGCTGAAGGAGGTCGATACCGTCAACATCTGTGTTCCGACGCCGCTCCGGAAGACCAAGGACCCCGACCTGTCGTACGTGGTGACCGCCGCCGAATCAGTGGCGGCGCATCTACACGACGGGCAACTGGTCATCCTGGAATCGACGACCTATCCGGGGACGACCGAGGAGGTCGTTCGGCCGATGCTGGAGCGCGGTGGACTCGAGGCCGGCCGAGACTTCTTTCTGGCCTTTTCGCCCGAGCGAGTGGATCCCGGTAACGCCGAGTGGCGGACGGCCAACATTCCCAAGGTGGTCGGTGGCGTCGATTCGGCATCGACGGCGGCGGCTGCGGCGTTGTACGACCAGATCGTCGACACCGTCGTGCCGGTGTCCTCGACACGCGTGGCCGAGATGGTGAAGCTGCTCGCGAACACCTTTCGTGCCGTCAACATCGGGTTGGTGAACGAGCTGGCGCTGATGTACCGCGACCTGGACGTCAACGTCTGGGAGGTCATCGACGCCGCGAAGACGAAGCCGTTCGGCTTCATGCCGTTCTATCCTGGGCCCGGCCTCGGTGGGCACTGCATCCCGATCGATCCGTTCTATCTGAGCTGGAAAGCGCGTCAGAGCGGCTTCGAGAGCCGCTTCATCGAGTTGGCGGGCCACATCAACTCGGGGATGCCACGCTACGTCCTCGAGCGGATCAGTGACGCGCTCAACGACGTGGCCAAACCGCTTAAGGGATCTCGGATCCACCTGTTCGGCATCGCCTACAAGGCAGACGTCAGCGACGTGCGCGAGTCGCCGGCCATCGACGTTGCCGAGCTGCTGCACGAGCGGGGCGCCATCGTGTCGTTCAGTGATCCGTTCGTGACGGACCTGGCCCTCGGATCGCTGAAGACCTCCGCCGTGGAGCCTCAGGCCGCGTTCGACCGGGGCGTCGATTGCGCCATCATCACCACTCCCCACACGTCATTCGATTACGATGAAATCGTCGCGCGCTCACCACTGATCGTCGACACGCGCAACGCGCTGAAGGGGCGGAGCGAGCCGCACATCGTCAGGCTGTAGCGCCGACAGTGTCGGCGCTGCTTTGACGATGGTCTGCGAATCTTCTAGAATACACAGGACTTAGCGGTTTCAGACATGTCGAAGCGCGCCATCATCACGGGGATTACGGGGCAGGACGGTTCGTATCTGGCGGAGCTGCTGCTCGAGCAGGGCTACGAGGTGGTCGGGGTCGTGCGCCGATCCAGCGCGCCGAACTACTGGCGCATCGAGCCCCTCCTCGATCGCCTGACCTTGCGGCCCGCCGACCTGTTGGACCAGCTGTCGCTCATTCGCTTGATCGACGAGGTACGGCCGCACGAACTCTACAATCTGGCGGCCATGTCGTTCGTCCCAGCATCGTGGGATCAGCCGCTGCTGACCGGCGAATTCAATGCCCTGGGTGTAACACGAGTCCTGGATGCGATTCGCCAGGTTGATACGTCGATCAAGTTCTATCAGGCATCTTCGAGCGAGATGTTCGGAAAGGTAAGGGAGGTACCCCAGAGCGAAGCGACGCCGTTCTATCCCAGAAGTCCGTACGGCGTGGCCAAGGTCTTCGGGCACCACATCACGGTCAACTACCGCGAGAGCTACGATCTGTTCGCCTGCTCGGGCATCCTGTTCAACCACGAGTCTCCCCGGCGCGGGCTGGAGTTCGTCACGCGCAAGGTCAGTGACGGCGTCGCGCGGATCAAGTTGGGGTTGGCCGACCATCTCTCGCTTGGGAATCTGGACGCGCACCGCGACTGGGGCTTCGCCGGCGACTACGTGCGTGCGATGTGGTTGATGCTCCAGCAGGACGAGTCGAGCGACTACGTCGTGGCAACCGGAGTCAGCCATTCGGTGAAAGAGTTGGTCGAGATTGCGTTCACACACGCCGGACTCGAGTGGCAGTCGCATGTGCAAACCGATCAGTCGCTGCTGAGACCGGCGGAAGTGGATCATCTAATCGGGGATCCGTCGAAGGCTCGCCGGAATCTGGGTTGGGCGCCGACCATTGACTTCAAGGGTCTCGTCGGCCGCATGGTTGACGCCGACCTCGAGTGCCTGGCGACCTCGAAAGCCCGGACCCCGCTCCCGTCCTCCTCCTGACCTATCCCACCGGAGCGGCACCCGACCGTTCCAGAACTCGCGCCCGTTGCGGCCGTTTTGCGTTGACTTTGGGCCTGAATTCGTGTTCAATATGTGAACAAGGAGCCAAATTCGCGCAGCCTACCTGGTCTTTTTCGCTGTGGCCGGTCCCTCGCTCGGGATGCCCTCTGTAAGCGAGAGGGCGGGAGTTTGGGTGGCCTCGGTGAGGGCCTCCTGCCGATCCACCTGTTCCGGGCGTCGTTCCCAGCGACGCATCACCGATGAAACCTTCGAATATCGATGCGGAAGGCCAGCGAGAGCTGGCGATGCTGGACGCCGTTGAGCGCGACCAGCATATTACCCAGCGGTCACTGTCCGCCAAGCTCGGGATCGCGCTCGGGCTGACGAATCTGCTCGTGAAGCGGATCGTCACCAAAGGGTGGATCAAGGTCACTCACCTGAAGGCCAACCGCGTTGCCTATCTCATCACGCCCGCAGGCATCGCGGAGAAGGCCCACCTGACGAACGCCTATATCGAGAGCACCATCCATCTGTACACCGAGACGCGAGCCCTGATTCGCGAGAGCCTCGATCGATTGTCGGCAGGCTGGCCGGCCGAAGATCTGGACGAGAACGGCCGGAAGCGAATCGTCTTCTACGGGACGGGCGAAGTTGCCGAGATCGCGTACATCAGCCTCCAGGAAACGGACCTCCAGCTGGTCGGCGTGGTAGATGACAAGCCCAGAAAGCCTTTCTTGGGATTCCCAGTCCATAGTCCGGACCTGCTCAAGCCTGAGAGCCTGAACGGCGAGCCGTTTGGCCGCCTTGTCGTCGTGGCACTCCGCAAGACCGAGGCGATTCGCAGGCGTCTCAAGGACGCCCAATTTCCGATGGAGCGGGTTCACTTCCTGGAATCCGATGCATCCGCCAGCCACGGCTCTGATACCGTCAGAACCTCCGACGTCGCCGCAACCTCAGACAGTACATAAACGACGATGCCATTGGAGCGTACGCGTGCGTAACCGATGCGTCCTGCTGGCAGGCTTCGGCAGCATTGCCGTAGCGAGTCTGAATCACTCAGCCCGCTTGGCACGAGAGTAGCCGGTGACACCAACGCGAACCTTGATCGTCGGCGAGGGCGGCCACGGACAAGTGGTCGCCGACACCCTGCTGAACTCTGCCGGCACATGCGGTACGGGGGAGCGCCACGCCGCGGAACTCGCCTTCGTTGACGATCGTCAGAATCTCGTCGGTCGTACGGTCCTCGGCCTGCCGGTAATCGGAACGCTCGCGGACCTTTCCGAGCTTTCCCATGGCGCCATTGTCGTCGCGATCGGTGACAATCGGACCCGGGCGGACGTGTTGCGCAGATTGCGGGGCTACAGCGTCGTCTCTGTTGTTCACGTGTCAGCGGTGGTTGCCGGCAGCGTGGACGTCGGGGTGGGCACGGTGATCCTCGCCGGGGTGGTCGTGAATCCGCTGGCGCAGCTGGGCGAAGGCGTGATCCTCAACACAGGATGCACAGTTGATCATCATAATCAGATCGGGCCGTACGCACACGTCGCGCCGGGAGCCCACCTGGCTGGAAACGTGACCGTCGAGGAAGGTGCGCTCGTTGGCGTCGGCGCGTCGATCGCTTCCGGCGTGACGGTCGGAGCATGGTCCGTCGTCGGCGTTGGCGCAGCTGTCGTGAGCGATGTGGAGCCAGGCGCCACAGTAGTCGGGGTGCCGGCGAAGCTCACCGCGAGGGTACAAGTCCCGTGAAGGTCGAGACGAACCCACGGGGCGTGGGAGTCCTCGTGCCGATGTCCGCACCGAATATCGGCGAGGCCGAGCGTGCCGCGGTCGCCGGTGTACTTCTGACATCGTGCCTGAGCTTGGGTCGTCACGTCATCGAGTTCGAGCGCGCGATTGCCGCGTACTTGGGCGCGCGGCACGGGGTAGCGGTTGCGAGCGGAACAGCGGCGTTGCATCTCGGCGTGATCGCCGCTGGCGTCGGCGAGGGCGACCTTGTGCTCACGAGTCCGTTCTCCTTCGTTGCCTCCGCCAACGTGGTCCTGTATCAGCGCGCGCTGCCGGTTTTTGTCGATATCGACCCGAATTCCCTGAATCTGGAGGTCGAACAGGTCGCGACGGCCCTGAAGGACTTAACGGGGGAATGCGCCTCTAGCAGGCTGCGGAAGAACCCGGGTATCGGGCTGTTTTCTTAAGCATCATGCGGGTAACGACCGCCCGACGACCGTGCGCACGGGTGTGCGCTGACCCCGATGAGGGGGCCGGCGACACGCGCGGCCGGCGATCAGGGACACGTCGCCTCCAGATTCCGCAGGCGGACCAAGTTATAGGCCGTGGCGGCGAAAGTGAGCTGCCACTCGACGAGTGGGACGCCGCGAGGCCGGAGCTTGCGCAAACCACCGACGGTCTGCCTCCACCCAAAGACCTGTTCCACGAGTTTTCGTTTCCGCTGACTCACGTGAGAACCCGCATGCCGGGTGGGCCGACCATCAATCGCCCGCCAGCGGACCTTCTGCGCCACGTGGGGCGTGACGTCCCGGACGCGGACATCGGCGACGAAGCTCGCCACATCGTAGCCCTTGTCTGCTCCGACCGTGCTGCCCGGCGGCGCGCTGGCCTCCAGCAACAGTGCCGCTGCCTCGCGTTCGGCGGTCCCCGTCGCGTGGGTCGCACAGACGTTGGCGACGAGCCCCTGCCGATTATCCAACAGCACGTGGCCCAGAGACGCCAGCTTCGCCTCCTTCCCTTGGCCCTTCCGATGCAGCATCGCCGCCGGATCAGTCGTCGACTGGTGCGTGTCGTTGCGCCGCCGCTCGCCGTGGAAGTCGACCGTGGGATTCCCGGGGTCATCGGGGGGCGCGCGCGGCGCGGCGTCCCGGCATCGGAAGCTCTTCAGGCTGGCCCAGGCTTCCAACTGCGTCCCGTCCACCGTGAAATGCTCGTCCGAGAGCAGACCGGCCGCCCGGGCGTGGGCCTGGACCGCATCAACGAAGGCGGCCGCGCCATCCCCCGCCAGCAGCCGGTCACGATTCTTGGTAAACGTCGTGGGATGCCAGACCGGGTCGTCCATATGCAAGCCGACGAACCAGCGGAACAGCAGGTTGTCGTTGAGCTCTTCCAGCAGCAGCCGTTCGCTCCGGATCGTGTACAGCACCTGCAGCAACAGGGCCCGCAACAATGGCTCAGGCGGGATCGACGGACGTCCCGTCTTGGCGTACAGGCCGGCGAACCTGCGCGACATCGTCTTCAGCGCGTGATCCGTCAGCGCGCGGACCGCGCGGAGCGGAGGATCGGCCGGCACGCGCTGTTCCGGCGACCGGCAACTGAACATGTGATGGGTCTGCTCATCGTGTCCGCGCATGAGGTGGCTCCCTTCAGCAATATTGGGAGCATGGGAGTACGCCGGGATCGATCTGTCGATCCCATTCCACGGACTTTTTCAGCAGCCTGCTAGGGGTATCTGCTGTCCAAGTCGGTCTCTTCCTATCGTCTTCAGTCGCGCCAAAATGGTGTCTTTGAAGAACAAGGCGTCGAGCGTTATCCGCAAGTGCGCTTCGTTCGTCAGTGGCATCAGGAAGTCATAGATCAAAACCTCAGACGATATGGGGGTGTTGACATGCCCGGTTTCTTCGGACCAGTGATTACTGGAGAATGACGCTCGTTGGGCTCTCTCCTAACCACCTGTGAGTCGTCTCTATCTGCGCCTTGAACTCGGCGGGGGTGAGGTCGCCGAGACTCATGAGGGGGCGCTCTTCGTTGTAGTGCCGCCGCCATCGTTCGATCAAGATCTTGGCTTCCGTCAACGTGTAGAAGATCTCGCGGTCGAGCAGTTCGTCGCGCAGTTGCCCGTTGAACGATTCCACGTAGCCGTTCTCCCAGGGACTCCCCGGCTCGATGAACAGCGTCTGCACCTGCAGGGCGTCCAGCCACAGCCGGATGCGCGTGGCCGTAAACTCCGGGCCGTTGTCCAGGATATGGAGATGACAGGAAGGGCGCCCTCACCCCATCTCCGCATAGTCTCCGTGCAATCACGACAAAGCAGGGAGGCCAGCATGAGACAGGATGAGAGGCACCACACGTTGGACGACATCTTCGTGGGCATCGATCTGGCGACCCGTCAGCACCAGGTGGTCGTCCTCGATGGGCAGGGACACCGCCTCACGAGCTTCAAGGTTTCGCATTCTCGAGAGGGGCTGCGCGAGCTCGTGGAGCGCTGCTCGGCCCGTCGAGTCGGCCGGGGACGAGGTACGGTGCACTTCGCGTTCGAGGCCACCGGACACGTGTGGGAGGCGGTTGGTGCATTCTTTGAGCAGCGCGCGCTTCGGTATCACGTCGTCAATCCGCTCGCGACCTTCCGGGTGCGCGAGGCTCGGCAGATGGGACGCGACAAGCGAGACCTGACCGACGCAGAGCAGATCGCGCAGCTGCTGCGCACGGGGGTCGTGACCAAGTGCCAGCTCTTGCCCGCTCGATACATGCAACTGCGGCGAGCCTGGGGCGAGTATCAGCGTCTACGCTGCGAGCGCGCCCGCCTCAAGACCCTGCTCGTGCATCAGCTCTACGGCGTGTTTCCGGAAATCGTCGGCGAGTGGAAAACCGTCACGGCGCCTGGGTGCCTCGCGGTGCTGCGGGCGGGCTTGCCCCCGCAGGACATCGCGATGCTGACGAAGCCGGCCTTCATCCGAGTCGTGCAAGAGCACCGGCGGGGACGGCGGATGTGGCGCTTCAAGATTGAGCAAGTCTGGGAGAAGGCCGGGAGGACGGTGGCGGCGCTCCATGGGCATGAGGCCGCCATGCGTGAAGTGACTCGGCTGGTCGAGCGTCTCGACTTCGTCGGCGACCAACTCGATCGCGTCGCGGGCGAGCTCCAGACCGACCTCGAGGGGTTTGAGGAGCCGACGTATCTCGCGCCGTTGCCGGGGATCGGGTGGGTCACGATCGCCGGGCTACTCGCCGAGATCGGCCCCTTTCACCGATTCCGGCACGGCCGGCAGTTAGTGAAGCTCGCCGGCCTGCAGCCGTCGAGACGGGAAAGCGGCCAGCACGCGGGCCGCACACCGATCAGCAAGCGCGGCCGGGCGCAGCTGCGCGCCGTGGTCTACATGGCCACGCTGTCGTCCATACGCCATACCCGGCGCCTGAGAGCCCACTACGAGCGCCTCACGCAGCGCGTCACGCGGCCCCTGCCCCCCATGCAAGCGATCGGGGCCTGCATGACCAAGCTGCTGCACTACGCGTTCGCCGTCGTCCACAACCAAACGGCGTTCGACGTCAACCACGTGTGGAGGGATGATCCGATCGCCGCCTAGAGACCTGAGGCTCCGGCTCCGGCCGGAGAGGAGGCCATGCCGACCGTTGTCCTGAGCCCTTCGAGTCGAAGACAGCTCGACGCCCGTCCGCCAGGCACCCTCCGCTCCTCGGGTATGAGTCCGGATGACGCACGATGGGCCGGCTCCAGCGAGCCCGTGCCCGTATCTGTCCCTCGATTGGACAGCCCAACGGCGCCGAGAGCCTTGACAACTTGGTCATAGCACGCGGAGCGCAGATAGCGCGGGGCGCCGTGGAGGCTCACCAGCTGTCCGAGCACGTCGATCACCCGCCCGGATCGGATGCTTCCCGCCACATCGATCGCCAGGTACTCCCGCGTGAACTCATCGACGATCGTCAAGCACTTCAGCGCCCGGCCATCCGCGCACGTGTCGAAGACGAAGTCATAGGCCCACACGTGATTCCTCGCGGTCGGGGGCTGCGGCCGGAGGCGACGCGTGGCCATCCGCCGACGCGGGCGCCGACGCGGCACTTGCAGGCCCGCCTGGCGCCACAGCCGATAGGTCCGTTCGGCACTCATCTGGTGTCCCCGGCGCGCGAGAAAGATCCGGATCTTTCGGTAGCCGTACCGCGGATACTGCCCCGCGAGCTCGCGCATGACCGCCAGGGCCGGCGCATCGCGCTGCTGGAGCCGCGACTGGTAACCGAGCGTCGACCGCGCGACGGATAATACGGCGCACGCGCGGCGGCTCGACAGCCCACGTCGGCACGCAGACGCGACCTGCTGCCGGCGCGCACGTGCGCCTACCATTTTTTCGCGTGATCTCCTGGAGCACGTCGATCTTGAGATCCCGATCGGCCACCATCTTCTTCAGCCGACCGTTCTCCTGCTCGAGCTGGCGGAGGCGCTTCACGTCGGCCGGTTCCAGCGTCCCGAAGTGTTTGCGCCAGCTGTAGATCGTCTGGGCGCTGACGCCGTGCCGCTTGGCGACCTCCGGCACCGGCCGCCGGTCGGCCTCCCGCAGGATCGTGACCATTTGCTCGTCCGTGAACCGAGTCTTCTTCATGGCTCCTCCTGGCCCGGAGGACGCCATTCTCTCAAGCGTCAGCTGGTCCGAAAAACGGCAGGCAGGTCACTTGCACCCAACGGAACCCCTTCGCCGCTTCGAGCACCCCGGCGGCCACCCAGCGCAGCACCATCGTCCCGCCGCACCAGCGTTTCACATGGCGCTGCACATGGCGCGTTCGGCTGAGGAGACTCTCGGTGGCGTTTGTGGTGGCGAGCGATCGTTGGAGACGCTCCGACAGACCCAAGCCGAGCACGGTCAGCGTCTCGTCGAGCCCTTCCCGCACGCTCGTGGCCGCACTCGGGTAGTCAGTGTCCAAGCGCCGCGCCAGGTCCTGCAGCAGACGCTTGGCCGTCTTGATGGGGCTGTTCGTGTAGGCGCGCGTGAGGACCGCCTTCACCCCCGGCCGCTGTGCCTCAGGGAGATGCTCCAAGATGTTCCGGCCCTTATGGACCTGACACCGCTGCACCAGCGCGGCGCGCCCAAATGTCTGGGTCACGGCCGTGTCGAGGGCCTTCGCGCCATCGACGATCACCAGCAGGCTCCGGTCGGTGCGCAGCCCGCGGCTGCCGAGATTGGTCAAGAGCCCCTGACAGACCGTCGCGTTCTCCGTGGCCCCTTCCCACAGGCCGAGCGGGTGTTTCGCGCCCATTTTATCGATGCCTAGGGCGACAACGATACAGTGTCCACCCACGTGCACGCCATCAATCAGCAGCCCCACCAGGTCCAGCGCGTCGAGCGGCGTCGCCCGCCACGCATCCAGCTGCGCCTGGGTTTGCGCGACAAAGCGTCGACTGACCGCACTCTTGCTCGTGCCCCGCGTGGTGACGTCGGCGCCGAGCGGTTCCAGACTCCGCGCATACTGGCGGGTCGCCACACCGATCAGCATCTGGTCGACCACGCGCCGGTTCAGCGGGTCCGCATTCGCGAATGCCCGGGCCGTTGGCAACGGAACCTCCTCGCCGGCGCGCCGCGCACGGGGCCGACGAATCGCCACCTTCCGCCCGCCCAGCACGACCTGACTCGGCGTATGCCCCGTTCGATACGCCTGGCGCGCAGGTTGATGCGCATACCGTGGCCCACAGACGGCGGCCCGATCCTCTTCCAGCATGGCTTCGAGTACCTTCAGGCCAGACGCGACGACCCGCTCCTGGAGCGCGGCCTGCGTATCAATGAGGATATCGACCAACGGAAGGTGCCGTGGCGTCGGGGATACCGATTGGCGACGGCGAGGGACTGTGCGAGACTGCTTCTTCATGGCGGCTCCTTACTGGGAGGCTTGCACCTCGGTTTCGTCACCGGTCGTATAGCACGACCAGTGAAGAGCCGCCGCTTCAAATTTCAACAGCTACTGGGACATCCCCATGTGTTTCGTCGGAAGTCAGTGCCGTTGCCTCCATACGTTCCAGTAAACCGCATGGAAAGGCTAGAACATCATTCCGACGGGTTTACCCTCGTTGCCGCTTGCTGAAAGTCCTCGAAGGGCACGACGCCACCGTGGATGGGCACCACCCGATCGACGCGAAGGCCGCGATCCGTGATGTTCTCCAGCAGATTTGCGGCGAACGGTGCCTCGGACGCAGCAGGTGAGTACACATCTGCTTCCACCAGTAGCCGCTCGCGCGGGAGATAGACCATCAGGAGCGTGCGGGAGTGCCGATTATCGAGGATTGGGTAGATCTCCATGGTCCGCCTGCCGTCGTCCAGCACATAGTTGCCGTCGTAGGGGATAGTCTCGATCGCAAGCGGTTGCGGGTTCTTCGCCAACGCGTCCTCAACGATCGTGTGCTGGCGTGCGACGATGTCCTCGAAGAAGGGCTTGTTCACCGCGTGTGTGATCACGGTGAGTCCTTCGGAGACCGCCGCGCGAATCCCACCGGAGTGGTCGAAATGATGGTGGGTGTTGATCACATACCTCAGCGGTTTGTCGGGCTCTAGCTCGCGCGCCTTTGCAATCACGGCCAGTGTCCGCGTATCGTGCTGTGGTGCTTCGATCAACACGAGGTAGTCGGCGAACTCGACCAGCACACTGTGATGCGACTGACCCGCCAGGTACCAAATCCCGCTCGCGAGCTCCTCAACCGTCACGTTGGCCGTGGGAACCGGCTCGTCGGCCGACCTCGCCTCGTCGGGCGCGGCTAGATCACTGATTTCGCGATTCACCGAGGTGGTCACACGAAGTTCCGCGGTCACGTACTTGTCGAGCCTCCACAACAACTGCCTCGGTAATGTCGGGCGCGCCCCTAACCCTAACCCTCCCAGTGCATCGGTTTGCCAGTAGTCGTCAAACTCGGTTTCGATCGTCACATCGCCCAGATTTCGGTTGTAGCTCATCGAGCTCACCTTAGCCGGGAACCCCGATTCGCTCTCGACGAAGAGTGTGAGCTGATCACCCTCGGCGGTGGTAATGTCAACGACATCATAACCATCTTCCTGCCGCGCGTTGCTGACGATCGACGCCTCGGCCATCGCCGCCTGAAGGATGCCGACCGGGTGGTGGTAAAGCGCGATCCGCCGGTCCTTGGCCACCAAGCTCGAGGCGCGCGTTGCGTCTCCATTCTCGGACACATTGAACGCCACGTCGCCGTCAACCGCCGTGATTTGCCGCTGGTTAACCGCCGAGTTGCCGGTCAGGAAGGTTGAGGTTCGAACCTGTTCCTGTCGCCAGCGGCTGTACTCATAGTCGATTTCTCGCGTGAAGTTCGAGATCACATAGATCGGAAGGTCGCGATCGGGGTGTTGGTTCTGGCCCAGACGGAAGTTCTCGCCTTCACCCTCGATCACCAGCGTCTTCACATCTTCAACCACCCTCCTGCCGCCGACGGCCTCGACGGCGTCGTCGATGATCTGCATTTCCGGAGATGCCGGCGTACAGCCAAAAAGTACCAGAGTCGACACGATCCAACAGCTCATCCATGTCCTGGTCATAACTCGAGACTCCTTTCTCTCCGAGCCGCCTTGGCGCTAGGCCAGCGTCTCACCCTCCAGGTATTCCATGACCAGGAAGTCGGTGTTGCCTTCCTTGCCGATATCATGGAGCGCGCAGATGTGAGGCTCGGGCTAGAGATCGTCTTGGCTTCACGCTCGAACCGCTGCTTCAGATCAGGGTCAGACGGGACGTGGGCGGGCAGCGCCTTGATGGCGACGGTCCGCTCCAGACGGGTGTCGGTCGCCTTGTAGACCTCGCCCATGCCGCCCGCGCCGATGGCGGAGAGGACTTCATAGGGGCCGAGATGGGAACCCACAGCCAGCGCCACGATGCGAACCTCTGGTCAGTCTGCAGTCGCCGCCGCCGCGCCGATCCCAGCCATCATACGCCCAATCGCACGCAGTTAAACATTTAGGTTCCTGACGGTGCATCGGGCCGTGAGTGACCCCAGGCCCGCATGGCCAGAGATCCCCGCGTAGGAACCCGAACGTCGGCTTTCTAGCGGCCCTTTTCGCGCTAGTAGCCGACCGCCGAGGATACTTTTCGTCTCCACATGGCACTGGACGTGGGCAGCCGCCTCGGAGTGTTTGAGGTCACGGGCCGTCTCGGGGAAGGCGGGATGGGCGTCGTCTATCGGGCCACCGGCACGACGCTCAACCGGGATGTGGCCCTGAAAGTCCTGCCGGACACCCTCGTCAACGACCCTGAGCGCCTGGCCCGCTTCCAGCGCGAGGCGAAGGTGCTGGCCTCGCTCAATCATCCAAACATCGCAGCGATCTACGGGCTGGAGGAAGCTGGCGATTCCCCGGCCCTCGTCCTCGAATACGTTCCCGGCCAGACGCTCCAGGACCGGATCGCCAAAGGCCCGATCCCGCTCGATGAGGCACTGCCCATCGCCCGCCAGATCGCCGAAGCTCTGGAAACCGCGCACGAGCAGGGCATCATCCACCGCGACTTGAAACCCGCCAACGTGAAGGTGAAGGACGACGGGACGGTGAAGGTGCTGGACTTCGGTCTCGCCAAGGCGCTGCAGCCGGATCTGTCAACTTCGACGCCGCGAACTCCCCCACGATGACGATGACGGCGGCCGCCACGAAGATGGGCATCATCATGGGGACGGCGGAGTATATGGTGAATTCAACTGGTCGTCGCAACACCTCGATGATGAGGTGCTGCGATGCAGGAACGGAGACGGAGAAGGTCAGACCGGGCGGGTCGACCTGCGATGCGTTCGCCTGGCCGGCCGCCGGTAGCGGGGCGTGCGGAGCAGCAACGGTTCTGGAAGGCGATCACCCGGGGGCTGTCGAGTGAGGATGCCGCAGTGTCCTGCGGCGTGTCGCCGCCCGTGGGTGGTCGTTGGTTCCGTGAGGGCGGTGGTATGCCGCCGATCAGCTTGGCGCCCCGATCAGCTCGCTCCCTGTCCTTCGCGGAGCGGGAAGAGATCGCGATCCTGAGAGCTCAGGGCGCCGGGGTGCGCGACATTGCCCGTCGGCTCCGGAGAGCCCCGTCGACTGTCTCACGTGAGCTGCGTCGCAACGCGGCGACTCGGAGCGGCGGTCTGGCGTATCGGGCGTCGACTGCGCAGTGGCACAGCGACCGACGTGCCAAGCGCCCGAAGATAGCCAAGCTGGCCGCGAACGATCGGCTCAGGAGCTACGTGCAGGACCACCTCGCCGGCACGGTGATGGCTGAGGATGGGACGCCCGCGCCTGGCCCAAACGTGGGCTCCTGGAGTGGTCGACGTCATGGCCGCCGCCAGGACCGACATTGGGCGACATCGTGGAGCCCGCAGCAGATCGCCCATCGGCTCCGGACCGAGTATCCAGACGATGAATCGATGAGGGTCTCGCACGAGGCGATTTACCAAGCGCTGTACATCCAGGGGCGGGGGGCACTGCGCCGCGAGCTGACGGCGTGCTTGCGCACCGGGCGGGCGCTACGCGTGCCGAGGGCTCGCCGCCGTGGTCGCGGCAAGGAGTTTGTGGGCTCCGACATCATGATCAGCGAGCGGCCCGCCGAGGCCAAGGACCGAGCGGTTCCTGGACACTGGGAAGGCGACCTGATCATCGGACTTGGCAGTTCCGCGATCGGCACATTGGTCGAACGCACCACCCGATTCACGATGCTGCTCCACCTGCCTCGCATGGCCGACCGTGGCCGACTCAGGGTCAAGAACGGTCCGGCTCTTGCGGGGCATGGCGCCGAAGCCGTCCGCGATGCGATCACGTCGACGCTCGCGACGCTTCCTGATCAGCTACGTCGGTCACTGACCTGGGACCAAGGCGCGGAGATGGCACAGCACGCCCAACTGCGTATCGACACTGGGCTGCACGTCTTCTTCTGCGACCCCCGCAGTCCGTGGCAGCGCGGCACGAACGAGAACACCAACGGCCTGCTGCGCCAGTACTTCCCCAAAGGGACTGACCTCCATAGGCATCGTGCGAGCGACATTGCTGCTGTCGCGGCCACACTCAACCGCCGACCGCGGAAGACTCTCGGTTGGAGAACGCCATCCGAAGCCTTCAACGAACTGCTACTCTCACACCAGTGAGGACGTGTTGCGACGACCCCTTGAAACCGGCCAATATCTCTCGATGCGGTACACGGATCGCCTCGTGGACGCCGGCATCGCGCCGTCGGTCGGCAGCCAAGGCGATGCCTATGACAATGCCCTCGCCGAATCGGTGATCGGCTTGTACAAGACGGAGGTGATTCGACGGAAGGGCCCGTGGCGCACCCTCGAGGCCGTGGAGTTCGCCACCTTGACGTGGGTGGACTGGTTCAACACACGACGACTGTTGGGGCCGCTCGGGGACATTCCACCAGCAGAGTTCGAGGCGCAGTACTATGAGCAGGCTGAGGTGGCCTGATTCAACGAATTCGGTCTCCGAGAAACCCGGTACGATTCACCCCACGCTTCCACAGAAATGTTTGGAATAGCGTGGTGAGACTTGGTGAGCCTCGGTTGCCAGAAAATTCTCGCCCCCTATTTTTCCTAACTTGAGCAGGCTGAGGTGGCCTGATTCAACGAATTCGGTCTCCGAGAAACCCGGTACGATTCACCCCACGCTTCCACAGAAATGTTTGGAATAGCGTGGTGAGACTTGGTGAGCCTCGGTTGCCAGAAAATTCTCGCTCCTAACTTGCGTAGTCGGTCTGGGCGGGAGGATTTAGAGAAAAACGATACAGTCCGCGTTTAGCTGTCAGGCGTTCGACGAAGATGGCATCAAGTGCGCTCTGAGCACCCTGGCAGCCCGTCACACCCTGTCACACTCCCCAAAGACCACACACTTTCGCCCCCATGAAATCACCCAAATTTTTCTCCCTGAGCAGGCGCGAACTCTTATTTGAATTCGGGCTGGCCGATCGGTTACGGGCATTTTCCGCTTTCGCCTGGCATTCAAGCCGATTTCCGTCTGATCGTCGCCCAATAGTCGAGCGGATCTGCCAGCGGCGCCGGTCGGCTGGACGTTCTAGGGTGCGAAGTCTCATGGGGTCGTCGAGTGTGGGAAGCGGGCTGAAGAGTAGCGAATAAAAAACGAGAGTCTTGTTTGGTGGAGGTATGTTCCGCCGTTATTCTAATAATTACTAAGGTTGTTACTGATGTCTGCTGACATATACAATTACATACACAATTGACAGGTCGGATCGCCGCCGAACCTCGGCCTGGTGGTCTGGACGTTCGTGGTGAGCAGGCCCCATGGGGTCGTCGGGCTTGGTGGAGTCGGGCAGCGGTCGAGCCCGCGGCCGTTCCTCACGTGCGCGCGGGCCGGGCCCGAGGGGTCACGATGACTTCCCGTGGGGGTCTGGACCGGGGCGGGATGGGGGCGGGCGGCCGAAGGCGCGCCCGTTCCGGCTGGACCCGTCGGATGTGCGCGGAGTCCAGGACAGGGCCCGGTCTGCGTCGAGGGTGCACTCGACATCGCCGAGGCCAGGGTCACAGGCGTCCGCACGGAGCCACGAGACGCCGGCACCTGCACTGATGCGATGGCCCGATGCCGGAGCCCTGACGTCGTCGACGAGCACGAGGCGATGTAACTCATTTTATAATAATCTCTTAAAGCTTAAGCTGTCATCGCTTCCCCTCATCGTATCCCTCTTGCGCAATCGGATGTCCGCGGGCTTTGAAGACCGTGTGTGGACGTCGCAAGATCGCGGACCACAGAGACTACCAAGCGCTGATCAGCGGCTGCGGGGCACCATCGTCGCCACCGCCGTTGTGGCCACACGACGATCGCGCGACGGCCAGCGACGCGCACGTGTGGCCGGCGGACAGAGGCAAAATAGAGCCACGCCGCGACCACGACACCGTTCTCCATGCAGAGGTAACGCAATGTTCTTCGACCCGATGTATTTCCTCTTCATCCTGCCCGGGTTGGGACTCTCGCTCTGGGCGAGCGCGCGGGCCAAGCGCACCTTCAACTGCCGATTTCCGGGACGGTGTGCAGCGTTCGCGCCTTGGCGACTTACGAGGCCGATCTAAACGCGTTGTGCAGCCTTGTCGGTTTCTAATGCGGATTCTCTCGCCCAGCTACCAGACGTCGCCCAGGCGCCAGTCGCAGGCGATTTCTCCGTCGAGGTCAAGACGCGGTGAGCGCGGTGTTCGGAGGATCATGACATCGCCATCGTCGCCCGGCGTGCGCTCACGGCCGCTGGGACCGTCCACGAAGGTCGGTCCACGCCAGCGCTCCCAGCCAAGAGTCTCGTAGAGGGCGTGGGTCCCCGTCGACAGCGCGCCCAGTGGGTAGCGCTCGCGAATCAGTTCGCCGATGTGCTTCATGACCCTCGCTCCGTGGCCCTTGCGCCGATGCGATACCGCGGTGGCAACGGCCTCGACGTATCCGACATGCAACGTCTTGCCCGAACACACGAGGCTGCGCTCGACGAGCGATCCGTGGCTGATCAAACCGCGTGAACCGATCAACCACACGTGAACGCCGCCGATAGCGTGGTCCCAATCCTCATCGGTGAAGTCACCTTCAAACGCGGTGTCGAGAAGGGTCCGAACGTCATGCAGAAAGGACGGAGAAAGGGCGGTTGTAGACGCAGCGTGGAGCGCAACCATCGGGACAGTCTAGAACGCCTGGGCCGTCCGCCTGGAGTCAGCCGGGTTGCGCCTCGCATTTGGGCTCCACTACGCGCGAAAAACGCTGCAGTGTTTCCCGAGTCACGGGCAGCATATCGCCCGCCCCTTGGCGACAAGGCAGGAGCTATTCGTAATAGATCACCGACAGGTCGAAAGCGACTCTCGCGGGCATCCACCGATCACCGGACGTCAGCTGCTTATCGCGCAGTGCCTCAAGCCGGGATTTCCGATTTGCTTGCCCTAGATGGCACCTTTATACACCCGAGAGCCGCCGAGCGCGCGAAATTCTGTTCGGCGCACAATCGTCCAGCTCCAGAGGCCGTCACCTCAGCCCACGCTGACGTGGAACCGACCGGAGCCGCTGCTTTCAGGGCATTTCTCAGACACCGCTCCACACTTGTGCCCTTTCGTCGCCAGCCTTCGTTGCACTTGGCCGCGCGTCAGCCTGCCGGCACCGGCAGCGCCCAGATCCTCCGCAGCATCTCGCCGAAGAGCCGCCGGTTCAGATGCCCTTCCGCCAGCAGGAGCCAGTAGTACCGCGCATGCTTCACCAGCCGGCCCCCAGTTTTTACCAGCCGCTGCTGGAGACTTGTCAGCGACCAGCGCTTGATCCGTGGCGGCAGGACGAGTCTGCGCCACACATTGCCCAGGTTGTAGGCCAGGACGCTCAGTTGAAGGCGCACTTCGTTCGCCCGGAAACGATGGCACGACAACCGCGTCCAGTGGGTCGCCTGCTTGCCTTCCTTAATCCATTGCTCCGCCGTGCCGCGCTTGTTGTAGAACCGGACGACCAAGCGGCTCGGAAGGACCATGTTGGTCACGATGAAGCCGACGCGAGCGAACAGCTCACCCCGGTGGTGCTCCACCTTGGCAACAATCCGTCTGGGCGTGGTCCAACTCTTTGCCTGATAGCGAAAACTCTTGTAGCGCACCAAGGGCTTGCGGCTCGGCCGTCCCGGCGGGCGAAACAGAATGTCCTCGATCTCCACTTCCAAGGCCTTGTTCGCCGGCATGCGAATGGCGTAGTCCACGTCGTGCTGCTCGAGCATCTCGTAGATCGCCGGCCGGGCGAACGCCGCGTCCGCCCGGAACGTCACGCGCAGACCCTCCGCTTGTTGCCGGGCAATCTCGGGCACGAGCAGGTCATCCCAGTCGTCGGCGCTCGGCACGTTGCCGGGCCGCAGCGAGGCGGCGAGGCAGTCGCCGTGCTCGTTGAACAGAAAGAGCGGGTGGTAGCAGACGGATTCAAAGTGCCCGTTATACGCGCTGCCTTCCTGCGCCCCATGCACCGGACTCTCGCTCGAATCCATGTCGAGGACAATCCGGTTGGCGCGCGTCGGGACCCCGGCCTGCGCGAGCACCTCCCGGTTCACGGCCATCAGCCCGACGAGATTCTCTGCTCGCGTCAGCAGGTCGGTCTCGAACCAGTGCAACGTCGATGTCAGGGCCGCACCCCGGTCCCAGCGCTTGGGCGACCCGATGAGGCGAAACGTCGGGTCCGCCGACACGCGCACCGCATCGTTGACGTCTTCGTAGCCCGCGAGCCGGCTGTAGACCGACTGCCGAAGAAGATCCGCCAGGCTGAACTGGGTGTTCAACCCCTGTCTGGAGTCACTCAGGTGCTCGTCGATGAGTGTCTCCAGCCCCAAGCGTTCATCCAACTCGCGCACCAGAAGGAGACCGGCGTCGGACGTGATGCGCGATCCCTGGAACGCCACCTTCAAGAAACCGTTGAAAGCGAACTGAAACGGCTCGTGTTGTAATTCACCCACAGGGTGTTTCCTCCGCAGTGCCGTTCATCGCCTCGGAGGCCCCGTCAATCAGACACCGAGAGGCGGTCAGGCCGCCAAAGTACCACAGCTAAATCGGAAATCCGGGTCAACATCGCCGCGAACAGGTCTGGCCAGAAGTCGTCCAGAATCTCCCGTTCCGAGTCGGCGTCCCCGTATTCCGGCAAGAGGTACACGTGAGGCGCCCGTCGCAGGTCCTCGAAGACCGGCTCGGCGATATCAGTGGTGTCGTCTCGCTTGGCCCAGGCGAGGTAGGGTGGCAACGGTCGGATGATTACAGCTGCCCGATTGATAGCGCCCATCGTTACGCCGCTCTCGCGTAATGTTTGAGGAGGCCGTCGAGTCGCTCAGTGCACCGAAGCTCCCCCTCCGTGGACCGCGGAGCGGAATCGAGCGTCTCGTTCCCGCGCCCCTGGTGCGGTCGCTCCCGGTGGTAGTGCTGAAGGTATGCTCCAACAGCGCGACGCAACGACGCTTCGCCGAAGAACATCATCCGGTTCAAACACTCGGACGTGATCGACAGCACAAATCGCTCCGCGTGAGCGTTACAGTTCGGGGCCTGCCTCGGGGTCCGGATGACCCGCACGCCTACGGCTGTAGGATGCGCCGGAACTCCGCCGTGAACTTCGCGTCGCGGTCGCAGATTACGAAATGGTGCGCCCGAAGGAACCCATCCTCCGGATCGGTCAGGTGCCTGGCCACCTGCGCCATGAAGGCCCCGTCGGGCGTCGTCGTGAGGCCCGCAACGTGAGCCCGTCAGGTCTTCAGATCGATGAGGAAGAGCATGTAGTCAGTGGTGAGCCCGAGCGGCGTCCACACTTCTGTCGTGAAGAAGTCCATGCCAGCGACCTCGCCTCAATGCGCGCGCAAGAACGTTCGCCACGAGGTGGGCCGATCCGGTGCCGGGCGTATACCGTGGTCCTTTAGCACCTTGCCGATCGTGCTTGCCGCCACCCGATGCCCGAGCTTTCTCAGTTCGCCTTGAATGCGGCAGTAGCCCCAGCGGTCGTTCTCACGAGCCATCCGGGTGCTTCCGTCATCAAGTGTTGGTGAAGAGAGCTTAAGCCCTAATCATCCAAATACTTCCAGTCGATTTTGACGCTGGCAGCTCTCTGGCACTGAATATCTAGTCTAAGCGGTTTGGTTAGAATGAGATAAGGGCGGGGTAGCAACAGTTGATGGCGGAAGCACCGGGGTGCCGACGTCACCTATGAGGCCACCCGGAAGTGGTGTCGGCGGTTCGGTCCTGAGTATGCGGGCCGATTACGGCACCGACGTGGCCGGCTCGGAGACACCTGGCATCTCGACGAGGTGTTCGTCACGATCCAGGGTCGCCAGCAGTACTTGTGGCGCGCCGTGGATGAGGACGGTGACGTCCTCGACATCCTCGTGCAACCGCGACGAAATCGGCCCGCCGCGGTGCGCTTCTTTCGCACGTGACTGAAGAACCAGCGGCACGTGCCGCGATGCCTGATCACCGACAAGCTGCGCAGTGACTCGGCCGCCTGTCGCGCGGTGATGCCATCGGTGTTCCACTGCACCGATCAGTACGCGAATAACCGCGCGGAGGTCTCCCATCAACCGATCCGACAGCGTGAGCGCCAGATGCGGCGTTTCAAGTCGGCCGCTCAGCTCCAGCGGTTCGCGTCGGTTCACGGTATCGTGTAGAATCTGTTCCGTGTCGGGCGACACCTCCTGCGATCGGCTCACCACCGTCTGCTCCGCACTCGCGCGTTCGTTGAATGGGATGCGGTGACGTGCGCCTGCTGAGAACGATCGGAGGCATCGATTTCACGAGGCAAGAGCGCGCTACCCTCAACAAGTTGACAATACCGCTGACCGGCATCGCCGTGGAGATCCAGGCGCCGAACGGCGTCGGCCGGTGCCGGATGTTGCCGCTGGCCGATGCCTCGGCTGCATCGCTGCACCCCTTCGTGACCGATCACGTTGAGCCGCGCGCGACGGTGATCACCGACGGCTGGGCGGGCTACAGCGGGCTCGAGAAGCTCGGCTACGTCCATGACCGACGTAGCCAGCGGGCGGCCCGAGCCTGCGGCGAGGATCCCGGCGCGCTGCTGCCGGCGGTGCATCGGGTGGTCTCGCTAGCCAAGCGCTGGCTGCTGGGCACCCATCAGGGCTCGGTGGAGCCGGCGCACCTAGCCAGCTACCTGAACGAGTTCGTGTTCCGCTTCAACCGCCGGCGCTCCCGCAGCCGCGGCAGGGTCTTCTACCGCGTGCTCGAACTCGCCGTGGCCCACGACCCGGTACGCTACCAGGACCTAATCGCCACCAGCCGGCCCCGGGCCGTGCGACTCACGCCGCCGTATGTGCGCGGGCACCCGCCGAGCTTGGAACGCCCTCCAGCGAATTGCCCCTGGAGAATCGCGGCGCTCAACTGGTCCGGTTAAATGGATACCCCCAAAGGGAGCAATCATGAAGCGACTAATCATCATCGGCTTCGTTCTGGCGGCCCTCGCCGCCGCGTGCGGACAGCCCCCGGTTCCGGAGCCTGAAAAGGCCACCCCGTCAGCGAGTCTCCCCGCCTGCGACCCCGACAACGGCGGGATCACGCTGCCCGACGGCTTCTGTGCGCTGGTCGTGGCCGACGGCCTCGGCGCCGCGCGGCATCTGACCGTGGCGCCGAACGGCGACATCTACGTCGCCATCCGGAACCAGCAGGACACACTGGGCGGCATCGTGGCGCTGCGCGACACCGACGGCGACGGCCGCATGGACATCGAGGAGCGATTCGGCGAGGACGGGGGCACGGCAATGAAGCTGCACGGCGGCTACCTCTACCTCGGCCGCGACGTTGCGATCGAGCGCTACCGGATGCTCGCCGACTCGCTCGTGCCGGAGACGACCCTGGAGGTCCTCGTCACACTGCCGGACCAGGATGGCCACCGCGCCAAGGGAATCGCCTTCGACGGCGAAGGCGGGATGTTCGTCAACGTCGGAGCGCCGTCGAACACCTGCCAGCCGGGCGGCCGCGTCCCGGAGGAGCTGGGCGAGGACCCCTGTGCGATGCTCGATCAGCATGGCGGCGTCTGGAAGTTCGACGAGGCCGCGGCCGATCAGACGCAGGCGACGGGCGAGCACTACGCGACTGGAATGCGGCAGAACTTCGCCATGGCGTGGCACCCGGCCGAGGGCGGGCTCTACCTGGTCCAGCACGGGCGGGATCAGCTCAACACCTTGTGGCCCGGTCGGTTTACCGACGAGCAGAACGCCGAGCTGCCGTCGGAGGAGTTCCTGAAGGTCGAGGAAGGCTCGAACTTCGGCTGGCCCTACTGCTTCCACGACTGGCAGCAGGGCAAGCGGGTGCTCAATCCGGAGTACGGCGGCGACGGCGAGATGGTCGGTCGGTGCGACGAGTACCCGCCGCCGCTCATCGGCTTCCCCGGCCACTGGGCGCCGAACGACCTGATGTTCTACGCCGGGGCGATGTTCCCGGCGCGCTACCAGGGTGGCGCGTTCATCGTCTTCCACGGCTCGTGGAACCGCGCGCCGCTGCCGCAGGGCGGCTACAACGTCGTTTTCGTCCCATTCACCGGCGCCGAGCCGACGACCGGCGACTACGAGATCTTCGCCGACGGCTTCGCCGGTCAGGTGCCGCTGATGGAGCGCGACGACGCCACTTACCGGCCCTCGGGCGTTGCCCAGGGCCCGGACGGCAGCCTCTACATCGCGAACGACAAGACCGGCCGGATCTGGCGGGTGGTCTATCAGGGGTGATGGCAGCGCGAAACCTGCTGGCGCTGACGCCTTCGCGCCCGGAGTCCAGCTGGGCAGGCGAGTGAGGTCGTCCTCGGCTGTGCGATCTTCAATCGGATGATCGCCCTCGGCCGACCAGCGTCGTATCGCATCGGCAAGTGAGGATCCTGTCGGTTGGCATCGTGCGGGCCAGTGACGATTCGTGCAACAACGCCCTCAAGAGCCATCGCGTAGTTCCGCACGCATCTCGCAATGGTTACTGGATTCTTATTCGCAACGTGGGACGCTCGCCGGTGCCTATCACGGTCAGTTCCTCGGCACGGTGACGACATAGGTTCCGGCGATCTTGTCGTGCCAGAACTGCCGTTCCGCATCCGTGAGAATCCAGAAGAATCCCAGACCCACCACGGCCACCGAGAAGATGCTGGCCAGGCCCCGAATCAGCGCGTCGGTGAAACCCGCGCCTGGCCGTCAGTTCGGACGAGGCGCATCTGGAGGATGATGCCTCCCACCGTCGTTCTCTTCCAGGTCCAGAGCGCGATGTGATAGACGAGCAGGAGCGTCGCGAACCACTGGCCGGCGCCCAGTCCTAGCAGCCCGTAGAGCAGCGCGACCAGGAGGCAATCGAGAAGGAACGCTCCCGTACGCGCGAGGAACGTCGCCCGGGCGAAGGCAGCCAGATCCACGAGTGGCGCCTGTTCTGACGAGTCGGCTGCGGATGCGGTCGCCACGGGGCTTTCGGAGACCGGTGCCGACCCGCCCTGCGGTAGGGGCGTAGGTGCCGAGTTTTCCTGGCGGAGCCCTTCCGCCACGGCCATTGCGGCGGCACCCAGTCCCAGGACTCCAAGACTGGCCCACGCGATCAGTCCGAGGACCGGAACCATCAACGCCACGCAGATGACCGCAAACCCGAGGCAGAGCGAGCGTGCCCCCTGGGCTCGATTCTCCGGGGCCACCTCAGCCACAAGCATCGCGGCGATCCAGCGGGAGACCTCCACGCCTCCGAGGACGGCCGCTCCCGCCAGGGCCGTCCAGAGGAACGGCACGATCGCTATGCCGATGACGGACACCGTCAGTATGAACGTGACGGGCCCGACCAGCGCCAGGACGAGCAGTCCGACGAGAAACGTCGTCAGGGGCTTGGCGGTGAGCGGCTGGATCGAGGCGCGGACCGGTCCGTCGAGAACGAAGTTGAGACCGAGGAAGACCGTCAGGAAGATGCCGACGACAGCCCAGACCCACGCGAGGTCCGGAACGATCAGTCGTCCCAGGAGCAGTCCCCGCGTGCCCCAAGGCGTCAAGCGATCCATCCAGACGCGGATACCTTGGAACATGCCTGGAAAGTCGCCGTCGACCATCGTGTCGGCGAGGCGAGGAAGGCGACCGCCAGGAGCCCGGCGGGTATTGTCAAGTTAACTCTCCGCCCAGCACAATGCCGGGATGAACACTCGCCGGCCCCGCTACCTTCGGCATCGCTTTCCGCCCGACATCATCAGCCATGCCGTCTGGCTCTACCACAGATACTGCCATGAGCTTCCGGGATGTTGAGGATCTGCTGGCCGAACGAGGAATCATCGTGTCGTACGAAACCATTCGGCAGTGGTGCGGGAAATTCGGCCCCGACTACGCTCGGCAGTTGAAGCGCCGACAGGGTCGACTCGGCGATACGTGGTTCCTGGATGAAGTCTTCGTGACGATCAACGGTGAGCGCCAGTATCTCTGGCGCGCGGTGGATCAAGACGGTGATCTGATCGACATCCTCGTACAACCCCGTCGGGACGCGCGGGCAGCGCGGAGATTCTTCCGCCGACTGTTGAACAGTCAGCGACAGGAACCCGTGCGGCTCGTGACCGACACGTTGGGCAGCTACCGTGTCGCCCATCGGGACGTCATGCCTTTGGTCACCCATGACACGACGCGATACGCGAACAATCGGGCCGAAGTGTCGCACCAACCCACGCGACAACGGGAGCGTCAGATGCGCGGCTTCACGTCATCCGCCCACGCGCAGTGTTTCTTGCACGTTCACGGCATCATTCACAATCTGTTTCGCGTGGGTCGGCACCGGCTGAGATCGGTTCATCATCGAATGTTGCGGGCACGAGCGTTCACAGTGTGGACCGCGGTGACGGCAGCCTGATCTCTGATTAGCCTGCCCTCGTATGTCCCGGACTCGTTAACTTGACTGTGAGCATGATCCCCCCCTGCCTGACGGGGTCGCTCCATGACACCGGTGGGTGCCGGTGGGTGGTGGCCTGACCCTCAACTTGACTGACCTACGGTCCTCGCTACTGATCTGTCGGTCATCGTCCGCCGGCGAATCGTATGGCTGCTAGCTGACCGGATGGGCCGTGACCCAATAGGGGCCTGCTGCACCCACGGCCCGTCACAGTCCTGTCCGCCCACCCGGGCCAGCTCGGGCCGCAACCCGAGGAGGCCACCCCGTGACCAACCGCATACCCACGCCGCCTGAAGCGCGGAAGGTGATCGTCGGCGTTGATACGCATAAGCATGTCCACGTCGCCGTGGCAATCGACAGCTGGGGGATCCGTCTACGCGATCAAGCGTTCGTCGCTGACTCGGGCGGCTACCAGGCGCTGATCACGTGGGCCGAGACCCACGGGCGGATTGAAGCGTTCGGCGTCGAAGGCACCGGCAGCTATGGCGCCGGCCTGGCACGAGCGGTGCGCCGCGCGGGGCATCGGGTCGTAGAAGTGAATCGGGGCGACCGGCGCACGCGACACGCCGCCGGCAAGTCCGACACCATCGATGCGGAGGTCGCCGCGCGGTCCGTCCTGGCGGGTCAGTCGACAGCCATTCCCAAGACTGCGGACGGCGCCGTCGAGATGATGCGCCAGCTGAAGATCACGCGGGATACCGCGGTGAAGGCGCGCACCACGGCGATGAACACGCTGAAGCAGATCGTCGTGAATGCGCCACCCCACCTGCGAGAAGCCCTCCACGCCCTCACCGATCACGGCCTGCTCACGCGCTGCGCCGGACTCCGACCGGGCCCCCTCGACACGCCCACCGCAGCCGCCAAGCATACCCTCCGGGCGCTCGCCCGCCGCTGGATGGCTCTCACCGAGGAGATTGCGATACACGACCAGCACCTCACGCGCCTCACGACCGAGACATCGCCGACCCTCCGTGAGGGCTTCGGTGTCGGCGCCCACACGGCCGCCCAGATGCTGATCATCTTCGGCGACAACCCCGACCGGATTCGCTCAGAAGCCGCCTTTGCGAAGCTATGCGGTGCCTGTCCGATCCCGGCTTCGTCCGGGATGACGACCGGCCGGCATCGTCTCTATCGGGGCGGGCACCGACAAGCGAACGCCGCCCTCCATCGCACGGTCGTCGTCCGCATGCGGCTCCACCAGCCGACGGTCGACTACGTCGCCCGCCGGACGGCTGGCGGCCGGACCAGACGCGAGATCATCCGCTGCCTCAAACGCTTCCTCGCCCGTGAAATCTACCAGCGTGTTATGGCAGACTTCCGCATGCGCAGACACGTCACGCAGGCAGCCTAAACGCTTGTCTTGACATATAGGGGCGTCAGTGCCCTCCCCGCGCACAGTCGCTCCGCGTGCTATGACCAAGTTGTCAAGGCTCTCGGCGCCGTTGGGCTGTCCAATCGAGGGACAGATACGGGCACGGGCTCGCTGGAGCCGGCCCATCGTGCGTCATCCGGACTCATACCCGAGGAGCGGAGGGTGCCTGGCGGACGGGCGTCGAGCTGTCTTCGACTCGAAGGGCTCAGGACAACGGTCGGCATGGCCTCCTCTCCGGCCGGAGCCGGAGCCTCAGGTCTCTAGGCGACGATCGGATCATCCCTCCACACGTGGTTGACGTCGAACGCCGTTTGGTTGTGGACGACGGCGAACGCGTAGTGCAGCAGCTTGGTCATGCAGGCCCCGATCGCTTGCATGGGGGGCAGGGGCCGCGTGACGCGCTGCGTGAGGCGCTCGTAGTGGGCTCTCAGGCGCCGGGTATGGCGTATGGACGACAGCGTGGCCATGTAGACCACGGCGCGCAGCTGCGCCCGGCCGCGCTTGCTGATCGGTGTGCGGCCCGCGTGCTGGCCGCTTTCCCGTCTCGACGGCTGCAGGCCGGCGAGCTTCACTAACTGCCGGCCGTGCCGGAATCGGTGAAAGGGGCCGATCTCGGCGAGTAGCCCGGCGATCGTGACCCACCCGGTCCCCGGCAACGTCGCGAGATACGTCGGCTCCTCAAACCCCTCGAGGTCGGTCTGGAGCTCGCCCGCGACGCGATCGAGTTGGTCGCCGACGAAGTCGAGACGCTCGACCAGCCGAGTCACTTCACGCATGGCGGCCTCATGCCCATAGAGCGCCGCCACCGTCCTCCCGGCCTTCTCCCAGACTTGCTCAATCTTGAAGCGCCACATCCGCCGTCCCCGCCGGTGCTCTTGCACGACTCGGATGAAGGCCGGCTTCGTCAGCATCGCGATGTCCTGCGGGGGCAAGCCCGCCCGCAGCACCGCGAGGCACCCAGGCGCCGTGACGGTTTTCCACTCGCCGACGATTTCCGGAAACACGCCGTAGAGCTGATGCACGAGCAGGGTCTTGAGGCGGGCGCGCTCGCAGCGTAGACGCTGATACTCGCCCCAGGCTCGCCGCAGTTGCATGTATCGAGCGGGCAAGAGCTGGCACTTGGTCACGACCCCCGTGCGCAGCAGCTGCGCGATCTGCTCTGCGTCGGTCAGGTCTCGCTTGTCGCGTCCCATCTGCCGAGCCTCGCGCACCCGGAAGGTCGCGAGCGGATTGACGACGTGATACCGAAGCGCGCGCTGCTCAAAGAATGCACCAACCGCCTCCCACACGTGTCCGGTGGCCTCGAACGCGAAGTGCACCGTACCTCGTCCCCGGCCGACTCGACGGGCCGAGCAGCGCTCCACGAGCTCGCGCAGCCCCTCTCGAGAATGCGAAACCTTGAAGCTCGTGAGGCGGTGTCCCTGCCCATCGAGGACGACCACCTGGTGCTGACGGGTCGCCAGATCGATGCCCACGAAGATGTCGTCCAACGTGTGGTGCCTCTCATCCTGTCTCATGCTGGCCTCCCTGCTTTGTCGTGATTGCACGGAGACTATGCGGAGATGGGGTGAGGGCGCCCTTCCTGTCATCTCCATATCCTGGACAACGGCCCGGAGTTTACGGCCACGCGCATCCGGCTGTGGCTGGACGCCCTGCAGGTGCAGACGCTGTTCATCGAGCCGGGGAGTCCCTGAGAGAACGGCTACGTGGAATCGTTCAACGGGCAACTGCGCGACGAACTGCTCGACCGCGAGATCTTCTACACGTTGACGGAAGCCAAGATCTTGATCGAACGATGGCGGCGCGAGGACAACACGGTGCGGCCCCACCGTGCGCTGGGCTCTCGGCCACCGGCCCCGGCAGCCCTCAGCCCAGCGCCCCTGAGCGGCCTGATCATGAGCCCAGCTCTCTCATAAGAACTGGCTCAACCCTGGGGGGCGGGTCAGTTGACCAGGCCCTCATCCCCATGGGTCTCATACGCCTTCTTCCAGACGTAGAACCCTGACCTTGCGACGCCGAAGTAGCGGCAGGTCTTTCGCACGTTGCCGATCCGCGCCGCGTGCTCCAAGACCCGTTTCTTGCGCCGAATGTCCCGCTGAGCTTTGTTCATGACCGACCTCCAGATTCTGGACACCTACGGGTACACAATGTGTCCAGCGAGGTCGGAATTTCCTACAGACCCTGAAGTCGATCCATCAGTTTGACTGGAGTACGTTCGTGGATGTGCACTCTTGGGACAAGCGCATAAACGCTTGGTACGTGGCTATCTCGTCGCGCACTCTCGGTCGTGCAACTGCAATTGTCGAACGCAGTCATGGCTGACGTCTTCTCGAAGCAGAAACGCAGCGAGGTAATGTCCCGAATCCGCGGCAAGGGCAATCACACCACAGAGTTGGCGCTGGCGACGCTGCTTCGCAGGAACCACATTACCGGCTGGCGACGACATCGCAGGCTTGTCCTCCTTGCACCACGCAGGTCGTCCCAGTCGCTGCGCAAGCTCTCTACTCGTCCAGATTTTCTCTTCCCTGCTCCCCGAATCGTGGTATTTGTCGATGGCTGTTTTTGGCACGGCTGTGCCCGGCACTGCAAGCTGCCTTCGAGCAACACCGGCTTTTGGAGAGAGAAGCTTGCGTCAAACAGGCGTCGTGACAGCCTCGTGAATAGACTGTTGAGGGATTGCGGCTGGACCGTGATCCGGCTGTGGGAGCACCAATTGGCAGATTCCGGTGACGTTTGCGTCCGCCGCATCAGGCGCGCTCTCGATTCGTGAGGGCGGGAGCCTAAAAACCCTATCCCCGCCCCCAAGATGCCTGGGGAAAGGTTTTGCCCGCTGTCAGCACGATGAGCGTCGGACTGGCGATCAGGTTGTAGGAACTCCCGACCGCGTACTGTCCAAGAACCCGATCGACGCCGTCCGACGGGCTGATTCTACGCTGGACGCTCGCCGGGTCGCGACGTTCGTGACCGCCGAGAGCCGCTGCTAGGCTCGCCCCGTATGTCGCCTTGTCCCCAAGTGTTGCAGTTCCTCGTCGTGGCCGTCACGGGCTGGATCAACCAGCAGCCGCGTGACGTCATGGACTCTCTCCAGGAAGAGAATCGCGTCCGCCGAGAGCAGCTCGGTCCTGGCCGTCTCCGGTTCACCGACGCCCAGCGCCGGCGCCGGGCCGCACAGGCCAAGCGCCTCGGGCGACGGGGACACCGTGACCGGCACACCCTGGTCACGCCCGATACCCTCCTCCGCTGGCATCGACAGCTGATCGCGAGGAGATACGCCGGCCGCGGCCGTCGCGGACCGGGCCGCCCACGGGGCCTGGACACGATCCGCCGGCTCATCGTCCGGATGGCCACCGAGCACCGCGAGTGGGGCGACACCCGTATTCGGGGTGCCCTCGGCAACCTCGGGCATCAGGTCGCGCGGGGCCCCATCGCCAACGTGCGCAAGGAGCGCGGCCTAGCACCCGCCCCCGAACGCAAGACGCGCACGACCTGGCGGGAGTTGCTCGCGGCCCACGGGGACGTGCTCGCCGCCGCCGACTGCTTCACGGTCGAGGGCTGGACGCCACGCGGCCTGACCCGCGTCACCGGGCTGGGCCTGATTCACCTGGCCAGCCGCCGCGTGCAGATCGCGGGCATCAGCGCCGAGCCCGACGGGCCGTGGGTCACCCAGCTCATGCGGCACGCCACCGATGCCGAGGACGGATGCCTGCGACACATCCGGTTCCTCATCCATGACCGCGACCCGCTCTTCCGGCCGGCCGTGCGCGACACGCTCCCCCCGGCCGATGTCACCCCCAGCCGACGCTCCGCCCGCGCGCCGAACCTGAACGCCTACACGGAGCGCTTCGTGCGCACCATCCAGGACTCCTGCCTCGAGCGCCTGGTCCTGATCGGCGAGGGCTCGCTACGTCGCGCCGTCCGCGAGTGCGTCGCGCACGACCACCACGAACGGAATCACCAGGGGCTCGACCATCGCCTGATCCTGCCGCTGGCGACGGCCCCGCCACCCCGTGGTCGCGTCCAGTGCCGCCAGCGGCTCGGTGGGATGTTGCACTACGACTCTCGGTCAGCAGCGTGATACATGACCGGCCGTCAACCCCACGATCTAGTTTTTGGACCGTACGGGGACGGAGAGGCCGAGGCGCATCATCCCGAACAGAGCGTGCAGGAACCCTTCGGCCTGGCGCAGCGGGAGATGGGAGAGGAGCCGCAGGGTCAGGGCGGTCTCGATGGCGAGATCCGAGTAGCGCCACTGCCCACCCCGCCGGCCGCTCCGGCCGGGCGTCCAGGCAGCGATCGCCTCCGATGTCAACCACACCGTCACATCGCCGCGTCGAACGAGAGCCTGATTGTAGGCCGGCCAGTTCGCAACGCGGCACTTCGTCTTATATAGAAATTCCCGTATAATCGAGCCTGCTCCGGTCATAGGGCGATTCCCGGGTCGGCCCGTTTGCGCAGTTTCTCTCGAGTTGTTCGTTCGTACGACAAATTGTTGGAGGGCGCCCGTGAGACAGTTCAAGGTTTTGCGCATGCCGTTCCTGCTGATCTGCCTGGTCTCGCAGCTGGCCCTGTTCGGCCAGTCGCGCAGCCTCGTTTCGGAAATGAGCGATCTGGCCTGGGCGGAAGAAGTCGATAGGGCCAGAGACATCCTCGAGGCGAGACGGATCGATAGCGAGCAACCGACTGCAGAATGGCTCGCCGCGGTCTCTTGGCTGGCGCGCGGGGCAAGCTTCGCGGAGCGGTGGGACCTCGCGGAGCGGTATGCGCGCGAAGCGTACGAGGGCAGCCTCGCCTTGATGAAGGACCGGCCGCTCGACGCGGAACGCTACCTGCCCACCGCCCTTGGGGCCGGGATCGAGGTGCTCAGTCGTGTGTACGACGCCCGGGGAGACCGGGCCAGGGCTGTCACCTTTCTGAGTACCGAGCGGCGAAAGCATGCGGGCACGTCGATCGAAACTCGCATTCAAAAGAACTTCCTCTTGCTCAGCTTGCAGGGAAAACTGTTTCCTGTTCTCGAGGTTGATGACTACCTCGGTGCTCCGCCACCCACGCCGGATGACCTGCGAGGCAAAGTCGTGCTGTTCTACTTCTGGGCCCATTGGTGCTCGGACTGCAAGCGGCAGGAGCCGGTGCTGAAGGCACTGTACGAGGAGTACCACGACCGCGGTCTGGTGATCGTCGGTCCAACCCAACTCTACGGTTTCGTCTCCCGCGGGCAGGCGGCGACGCCCGAAGAGGAGCTGGCGTATCTCAACGGCGACTACGCGGCGCAGTATCCGATCCCGTCGTGGATGGGGGTACCGATCAGTGCCGACAATTTCGTCAACTTCGGCGTCAGTACGACGCCGACGCTCGTCCTCGTCAATCGTGAGGGCATCGTGCAGCGGTACAACCCCGGCAACTTGAGCCAGGAGGAACTGGTCGCCCTCATCGAGCCATTGCTCGGGTAGCCGGCCCCGGTCCGCCGACACCAGGCGGCGCCCCGAGTTGCAACGCCGTGTCTTGAGTCCTGAGAAGACGCGGGGCAGCCAAGTCCGGTAGGTGGATCGCGAGTGCCCGAGGACCAGAACGGTCAGAAGGCGTCCGCACAAGAGCGCCGCGCCGTACAAATTTCCGGCCTTCATCCCTCGGCGTTCCTCGATCAGTTCCGTCCCGTCGGCACCCGGGCACTGAGGCAGATGAGTGAGTGCAACGGATCTGACAGGACAGTGCGGGTAAGGTTCAGCCGACGGCGGCCCAAGCGCATGGGCCGCCGTCGCGTTAAATTCGTGCTAGACAGTCGTGAGATGCGTCGCCCTTTTCGGGGAGCAGAGCAACGCGACCGTGCTTATCGATTCGGGATCATGATGTGTGCGGTCAATGTCCCCGCCCCCATGATAAAGGCGCCGCCGTTACTGTTTCTGCGACCTTCGGGCAGGCCCGTCGATTCCGTCGTGGCGCCCGGCACCGCGATCATGAGGTGATGCGGGTCAGCGGAGCGCGCATCCGCGCCATTTTCGTTGTACCACATGGACCCGTACTCTGGCGCCACGCGAGTCCCGGCCTCTTCCGCCGCCCTCAAGATCGCCTCCGACTCCTCCCTGTCCCCCGTCGACTCGGCCTCCAGGTTCTGAGCGACGCGATCCAGGTTCGCCAGGCTAGTGCACTGAACCGCGAACGGCGGGTGCAGGGGAAAGCCGGACCGGTCGTAGCAGACCAGGTGGTTGGTGCCCTTCCTCAGGACCTCGTAGGTGAAGTCCGGTTTCCACTTGATCACGGTGGCCTGGTCCTTCAGACTGCCCGGCGCCGCAATCAGGGCCTTGTCGACGTCGGCCTGCGACGCCCCCGCCTCAAGCGGCGGTATGGGCAGAGCTTCACCGCGGCGGCGTTGCTCTGCGAAAGAGACGATCGAAACCGCCACGATGCCGATCACCAACAGTACAGTTCGCTTCATGTTGACCTCCGTGCGCCCATCCAGGGGCGCGAGTCACGACCATTTTGGCCGACTCAGTTGCCGACTTCGACCAACACCACGCGGTTCACGGCACTGCAGGCCAGCACGAGGTTCCCGTCCGCCGTGGCCATCATGTTGCGAATCACGCCTCCGCCCGACGGGATCACCCAGGTCTGGAAGCTCTCGCGCTCGGCTTCGAAGCGCACGAGCGTGTTCGGTCGCACCGACGATTCGCTGTACCAGTCGGGATTTTCATTTTACCTGTCCCGGAGGGCACCGTTATACACCCGACCGCCGCCGCGCGCACGAATTTCTGTTCGTCGCACAATCGTCCAGCTCCAGAGACTGTCACTCAGCCCGCGCTGACGTGCGACCGACTGGAGCCGCTGTTTTCACGGCATTTCTCAGACACTGGTCCACACGTGCGCCGTTTCTTCGCCGGAGTTCCTCGGGAAGCGGTCGCCCGCTATCCTCCCGGCACGGGCAGCGCCCAGATCCTCCGCAGCATGTCGCCGAACAGCCGACGGGTCAGATGCCCTTCTGCCAGCAGGAGCCAGTAGTCCCTGGCATGCTTCACCAAGCCGGCCTCCGGTTTTCACCAGCCGCTGCTGGAGACTCGTGAGCGACCAGCGCGTGACCCGCGGCGGCAGGACCCATCTGCGCCAGAGGTTGCCCAGGTTGTAGGCCAGGACACTCAGTTGCAGGCGCACTTCGTTCGCCCGGAACCGAGGGCACGACAGCCGCGTCCAGTGGGTGGCCTGCTTGCCTTCCTTGATCCATTGCTCCGCCGTGCCGCGCTTGTTGTAGAACCGTACGACCGAGCGGCTCGGGAGGGCCATCTTGGTCACGATGAAGCCGACGCGCGGGAACAGCTCCCCTCGGTGGTGCTCCACCTTGGCGACAATCCGTCTGGGCGTGGTCCAGCTCTTCGCCTGATAGCGGAAACTCTTGTAGCGCACCAAGGGCTTGCGGCTCGGCCGTCCCGGCGGACGAAAGAGGAGGGCTTCGATTTCCAGCTCCACGCTCTTGTTCGCCGGCATGCGGATGACATAGTCCACGTCGCGCGTCTCGAGCGCGTCGTAGATCTCCGGCTTGGCAAACGCCGCGTCCGCGCGGAACGCCACGCGCGTACCCTCCGCCTGCTGCCGGTCAATTTCCGGCACGAGCAGGTCGTCCCAATCGTCGGCGCTATGCACGTTGCCGGGCCGCAGCGGGGCGGCCACGCAGTCGCCGTGCTCGTTGAACAGAAACAGCGGGTGGTAACAGACTGATTCAAAGTGCCCGTTGTACGCGCTCCCTTCCTGCGCCCCATGCACCGGGCTCTCACTCGAATCCATGTCGAGCACAATCCGGCCGGCGCGCGTTGGCATCTCAGCCTGTGCGAGCACCTCCCGGTTCACGGCCATCAGCCCGACGAGCTTCTCCTCTCGGGTCAGCAGCTCAGTCTCGAACCAATGCAGCGGCGAGGTCAGCGCGCCACCGCGGTCCCAGAGCGTTGGCGCCCCGATGAGACGAAACGTCGGGTCCGCCGACACGCGCACCGCATCGTTCAGGTCTTCGTAGCCCGCGAGCCGACTGTAGACCGACTGTCGCAGGAGATCCGCCAGGCTGAACTGGGTGTGCAAGCCCTGTCGGGAGTCGCTCAGGTGCTCGGCGATGAGTGTCGCCAGCCCCAGGCGTTCATCCAACTCGCGCACCAGAAGGAGACCGGCGTCGGAGGTGATGCGCGACCCCTGGAATGCGACCTTCAGAAATTCAGAAAGCCATTGAACGTGAACTGAAACGCCTCGTGCTGTCATTCACCCACAGGGTGTCACCCTCCGTGGCGGGGTTCCTTGCGTCGGAGCCCCGGAAATCAAGGCGCGGCGACTGGTCTGCCGATACGGTACCACAGCCAAATCGGAAATCCGGGCCTAGCAGGCTGCTGAAAAAGTCCGTGGAATGGGATCGACAGATCGATCCCGGCGTACTCCCATGCTCCCAATATTGCTGAAGGGAGCCACCTCATGCGCGGACACGATGAGCAGACCCATCACATGTTCAGTTACCGGTCGCCGGAACAGCGCGTGCCGGCCGATCCTCCGCTCCGCGCGGTCCGCGCGCTGACGGATCACGCGCTGAAGACGATGTCGCGCAGGTTCGCCGGCCTGTACGCCAAGACGGGACGTCCGTCGATCCCGCCTGAGCCATTGTTGCGGGCCCTGTTGCTGCAGGTGCTGTACACGATCCGGAGCGAACGGCTGCTGCTGGAAGAGCTCAACGACAACCTGCTGTTCCGCTGGTTCGTCGGCTTGCATATGGACGACCCGGTCTGGCATCCCACGACGTTTACCAAGAATCGTGACCGGCTGCTGGCGGGGGATGGCGCGGCCGCCTTCGTTGATGCGGTCCAGGCCCACGCCCGGGCGGCCGGTCTGCTCTCGGACGAGCATTTCACGGTGGACGGGACGCAGTTGGAAGCCTGGGCCAGCCTGAAGAGCTTCCGATGCCGGGACGCCGCGCCGCGCGCGCCCCCCGATGACCCCGGGAATCCCACGGTCGACTTCCACGGCGAGCGGCGGCGCAACGACACGCACCAGTCGACGACTGATCCGGCGGCGATGCTGCATCGGAAGGGCCAAGGGAAGGAGGCGAAGCTGGCGTCTCTGGGCCACGTGCTGTTGGATAATCGGCAGGGGCTCGTCGCCAACGTCTGTGCGACCCACGCGACGGGGACCGCCGAACGCGAGGCGGCGGCACTGTTGCTGGAGGCCAGCGCGCCGCCGGGCAGCACGGTCGGAGCAGACAAGGGCTACGATGTGGCGAGCTTCGTCGCCGATGTCCGCGTCCGGGACGTCACGCCCCACGTGGCGCAGAAGGTCCGCTGGCGGGCGATTGATGGTCGGCCCACCCGGCATGCGGGTTCTCACGTGAGTCAGCGGAAACGAAAACTCGTGGAACAGGTCTTTGGGTGGAGGCAGACCGTCGGTGGTTTGCGCAAGCTCCGGCCTCGCGGCGTCCCACTCGTCGAGTGGCAGCTCACTTTCGCCGCCACGGCCTATAACTTGGTCCGCCTGCGGAATCTGGAGGCGACGTGTCCCTGCTCGCCGGCCGCGCGTGTCGCCGGCCCCCTCATCGGGGTCAGCGCACACCCGTGCGCACGGTCGTCGGGCGGTCGTTACCCGCATGATGCTTAAGAAAACAGCCCGATACCCGGGTTCTTCAGCAGCCTGCTAGTGTCCCGCGGTGAAAGTCCCGCGTTGCACCGAGGCCGGTGATCCGCGCGATCCGTACTCGTCGGGCGGGCGGCGGAGGTGGCCGCACGACCCAGATCTGTGGCACGATCGCGCCAGTCAGCATGATCAGTCGCAGAAGGCGCCCCCCCATGACCTCTGCTGCACCGCACCGGGTTTCCCGGAGGCTTCGTTCCTTGACCGGCGTGTGCGCGTGACGGCGCTTCAAGACGCGATCGCGCGCTACTGGGGATACACGACCTTCCTGCCCTTGCAGCGCGAAGCGATGGACGCGGTCCTCGCGGGCCGCGATTCACTGGTCGTGCTGTCGACCGGCGGCGGCAAGTCGTTGTGCTTCCAGGCGCCGGCCGTCGTGCGCCCGGATCTCGCCCTCATCGTCTCACCGCTTATCTCGCTGATGAAGGACCAGGTCGACACGCTCGTCGGGAACGGCGTGCCGGCCGGGCTCTACAACAGCTCGCTGGCCGCCGACGAGAAAGCCGCCGTCGTCGCGGGACTGCGCCAGGGGCACTACCGCCTCCTCTATGTCTCCCCCGAACGGCTGGTGGGCGAAGGCAGCGACGGGTTTTTGGCACTCGTGTCGTCGTGCCGGGTCAGCTTTGTCGCCGTCGACGAAGCCCACTGCATCAGCCAATGGGGACACGACTTCAGGCCCGAGTACCGTCAGCTCGGACGCCTGCGCCAGCTGCTACCCGGTGTCAGCGTTCACGCCTACACGGCCACGGCCACCGCGCGCGTCCGGCGGGACATCGCCGCCGGGCTCGCCCTGAACGATCCGCTCGAGTTCATCGGCTCGTTCGACCGGCCGAATCTCCTCTATCGAGTGCTGCCGAGATCCGCCCTGAAGCGCCAACTGCTCGAGGTGCTCGACCGCCATCGTCGTGAGCCGGGAATCATCTACTGCACGTCGCGCCGGGAAGTCGATGCGCTGGCCGGGTGGCTGACCGGGCTTGGCACCCCGGCCCTGCCGTATCACGCGGGGCTCTCGGACGTGGAACGCCGCCGCAATCAGGATGCGTTTCTGAGCGAACGTGTCGACGTCATCATCGCCACCGTCGCCTTCGGCATGGGCATCGACCGGTCGAACGTACGGTTCGTCGTGCACGCCGGAGCCCCGCGGTCGCTCGAGCACTACCAGCAGGAGTCTGGACGAGCGGGCCGGGACGGTCTCGAGGCCGAGTGTATGTTGATCTCCTCGGCTGCCGACTTCATGAAGTGGCGCCTGATGCTCGAGCGGAGCGGCGAGCTTTCCGATGCCAACCAAGGCCTGCTGCGGCAGATGGAGCGCTACGCGACGGGCGTTGGCTGTCGTCATCGGCATCTCGCCGAATATTTCGGGGACCAGTACCTGACCGAGACGACCGGCACGCAGGGCGGGTGCGCGGCGTGCGACTTTTGCCTCGACGAGCTCGAGCCGGTGGCCGCACCGGTTGTGCTCGCCCGCCAGATTCTGTCGTGCGTCGCCCGGGTCGGGCAGCGGTTCGGCGCGACGCACGTGGCGAGCATCCTGCGCGGACACGCCTCCGAACGGGTCGTCGCGAGAGGGCACGAGAAACTGAGCACGTTCGGCCTGCTGCCACACGCCTCGGTCACCGAGGTCCGCGGCTACATCGAGCAGCTCACCGGGCTGGGTCTCCTGCTGCAGGCCGGAGAGGAGTACCCCGTGCTCGCGCTGACGCCAACAGGCCTCGAGTTGCTGAAAGACGCGACGAAGCGCCCGGACCTGAGGCTGGCGCGGCAACGTAAACCCCGAAAGGAAGCGAAGCGCGCGCAATCACGTGCCGAGGCCGAATCGTGGCAGGACGTCGATCGCGCGCTCTTCGACCGTCTCCGTGCCGTTCGGCTCGAGATCGCGCGGTCGCGCGGCGTGCCGCCCTACGTGATCTTCCACGACGCGACACTGCGGGAGATGGCCCGACGGCGGCCCACGTCGCTCGACGCGTTCCTGGCCGTCAAGGGCGTCGGCGTGCGGAAGGCAGACGACCTGGGCGAGACCTTCCTCACCGCGATCCGCAGCCACTCCTAGCAAAAAAAGGGGCGGCAGGTTCAATCGGTCAATGCAACAGCGGTCGCAGTGTATCAGCTGGCATGGCATATCCCAGCGTCTTGCGTGGACGTGAGTTGAGACGTTGCGCGATGGTGTTGAGATCAGCCTGCGTGTAGGTCGAGAGGTTTGTTCCTTTGGGGAAGTATTGCCGCAACAAGCCGTTGGTGTTCTCGTTCGTACCTCGCTGCCATGGACTCTGCGGGTCGCAGAAGTACACCTTCACGTTCGTGGCGACCGTGAAGCGCTTGTGCGAGGCGAATTCGGTCCCACGGTCCCACGTCAGAGACGCCATCAACCCCTTCGGGAGCGTGCGAACGGCGTTGGCCAGCGCCCGCACGACATTGGCGGTGTCTTTGCCAGCCAGACGAATCAAGAGCAGGAAGCGCGAGTGGCGCTCGACGAGCGTGGCGATGTGTGAGTTGCGAGCCCCGGTCAGTAAGTCGCCTTCCCAGTGGCCGGGCACGGCCCGATCCGCTGCCTCCGCCGGACGCTCTTGAATCGAGACGGCGTCGATGATCTGACCACGGCACTGGCCCGCCGTGCTGGCGTGCTTGGACCGACGCATCCGTCGCCGACGGCGAAGGTGGGCGTTCAGGGCTTTCTTCAGCACCCCGCGACTCTGCACGAAGAGACTGAGATAGATCGTCTCGTGCGACACGTGCAAACAAGGATCCTTCGGAAAGGTCCGTTTGAGCCACCCGGCGATCTGCTGTGGGGACCAGTCTGCCGCCAGCTTCTCAGCCACCAGGGCACGGAGCAACGGCGAGAGGGCGAGCCGACAGGGTTTCGGACGCCGAGTTCGGTCCCAGGCACGCGCGTCGGCAACGGACGCACGGTACTGCCGTCGGCCACCGTTCCGTCGCACCTCCCGGCTGATCGTCGTCAGGGTGAGCGAGCGTCGCGACCGGGTCCGTGACGGCGGCGGGATACCCCCACGGGCTGACACGACGTGGTGAACTGCTCCCGGGATCCGACCGAGTGCCCGACCGATGTCGCTGAGCGACTCACCTCGCTTCCACCGCTTCCACAGCTCCACCTTCTCTCTTGCTGACATCCGTGGACGACGAACGCGACCCATGATCCCTCCTTGCTGTGATCATTCATCGCGTTGCATCGACCCTTTGAACTCACCGCTTATATACGTGAGTGCCCAACATTCTATTTGGGGTTATCGCGGCTATTCATCAGTGCCCTAATCCCGGCTCCCAGAATTAGGTGGGACCAGTCGGATCAACTCATCGCGTAGAACCACCCCCATGCATTAGTGCATGGGGTTTCCAAGGGCAACTTCGGGGTGATAAAAATGATGAACCGGGACGTCAAATTTCTGCGCCAGCCGGTTCATCATGTGATGATTAACGGTGGGTGGGAATACCTGCACTTCAACGATTTGCCTCTTCATCATCGTTAGTGTATACATCCTCGTTGAACGACCGCGATGTAATGTCCACTCCATGAGCCCTTAGGATAGCAACGACGACGTCAAGTGAAACTACACCATCGTCAGGCATCGAGCAATTCTGGTCCTCTGTACTCAATCCCGTCGAATGGAAACACATCCTGCATTGACTGATCTGGAAACAGCTCATGTATTCTGACATGGGAATACGTATGCTGTTTCCCTGGAGCCTTCTTCAGCTCTTGCCATGCGCCAGCCGGAGCTGGGACAAGAAAACCCTCGATGGTACCGAACAACTTTAGATGCTCATGAATGGTGGCAGCCATTCCGTCTTGGAACTTTTTCTTCACGTCCTCCTGGGACGATCCGCATGCTGCATAGTCGATCTCGTATCCCTGAGCAGGATCCGTCCCGAGTCCTGTAGAAATTGAAAATGGCGTAACCTCCTGCTGAATCTCAAACAGCAGTTCGCCGCTGATCACGGCGACGGAGGATTACGCCATGTCGGACAGTAGCACAGCCCTTTCGCCCGTTCTGCAGTTTCACCAGGATCTCCAAACCAAGCTTCGTGATGGCGTGCGTCGGGCCATCGAGACCGTCCTCGAGGAAGAGCTCCTCGCGGCATTGGGGGCCGCCGCGCATGAGCGTATATCGGGGCGGCGCGGGTATCGTCACGGCACGATCGAGCGGACGGTGACCACTCGCGACGGGACGCGGGCCATTACGGTGCCGCGGGCTCGCCTGCGCGACCAGGATGGGCCGCCGACCGAGTTTCGGAGCACCGTCTTGCCGCGCTATGCGCGACGGACCCGAGAGGTGGATGAGGCGCTGCTGGGCTGCTATTTTGGCGGCGTCAATAGCCGCCGCATCCGCCGGGCTCTCCGGCCGCTGTTGGGCGAGGCGCACCTGTCGAAGAGCGCCGTTTCGCGCGTGGTGACGCGGGTGAAGGATCAGTTCGCGGTGTGGCAGCAGCGGCCCTTGACCGACGAACGGTACGGGGTCGTGTTTCTGGACGGGTTTCATCTGCGCGTACGGCTCGCCGGCCGCGTGGTGATGGTCCCGGTGTTGGCGGCGCTCGGCGTCACCGACACTGGCCAGAAGCGGCTACTCGCCATGCAGCTGGCTGCGTCCGAGGCGGCGGCCTCGTGGGGTGGTCTGCTCGCCAAGCTGCAGCAGCGCGGACTGCCGGCGCCGTTGCTGGTCGTCACCGATGGCCATGCGGGACTGAAGAAGGCGCTGGAGACGTGGCCGACCGCCCGCGTGCAGCGATGTACCGCCCACAAGGGACGCAATCTCGCCGACGCCTGTCCCGTGCATGCGCGACCCGAGCTGCGCCGAGACTACCATCGCCTCCTTTATGCGACGGACGGCCTGGCCGCCCGCGCGGCCTACGACGCCTTCCTGAAGAAGTGGACCCCGTTGTGCCCACCGGTCGCGCGGTCGCTGGAAGAAGCGGGCCTCGAGCTGCTCACGTTCTACACCTTCCCGAAGGCGATGTGGAAGTCGTTGCGCACGACCAACGCGTTAGAGAATCTCAATCGTGAATTTCGCCGACGAACGAAGACCCAGGCGTCCTTCAGCACGGAAGCCGCCGCGCTCACCGTGCTGTTCGGCCTCGTCGCCGTGGGCCAGATCGTCTTCCGTAAGATCGATGGCCATCAGGACCTCGCGGCCTTCCTGAGGCAGGAGCAGTGGTATCAGGCCGCGTAACGCGGTAGAGTCGTCAACCAGTCGGCAGGAGCCTTCCGCCACGACGCTTTTCTACAAGACTCGGGACACATCCCCTGAGCAAACCACTGTTGATCCTCGCGCGTGATCCGCACATGTAGATTCCAGATTCCGACGACAGTTTTACCCTGTGAGATTTCGCCCTGGAGAGCCGTCGTTGGCTCCTTCTCCATCCCCATCACTCCCCTAGATTTGCCTGGATGCCGTGTTGGCTCAGGTGTAGGAAATTCCGACCTCGCTGGACACATTGTGTACCCGTAGGTGTCCAGAATCTGGAGGTCGGTCGTGAACAAAGCTCAGCGGGACATTCGGCGCAAGAAACGGGTCTTGGAGCACGCGGCGCGGATCGGCAACGTGCGAAAGACCTGCGGCTACTTCGGCGTCGCAAGGTCAGGGTTCTACGTCTGGAAGAAGGCGTATGAGACCCCTGGGGATGAGGGCCTGGTCACCCAGAAGCCGTGCCCGTACACCCCCCGGCTCCGCACGCCCCCCGCCATCGTCGAGAAGGTCCTTCATCTCCACCGCACGTCTCACCTCGGCCCCATCCGCATCGTTTGGTATCTCGAGCGCTATCACGGCAGCACGATTTCGAAGCCGGGGTCTACCGCCTCCTCCGGCGCCACGGCCTGAATCGTTTACCCAGTCGCGTCGGGCGACGAGCGGGGCACACGCACCGGTACGCCAAGCAGGTCCCTGGGCACCACGTGCAGGTTGACGTCACGTTCCTGAAGCTCGTCGGGAAAGACGGGCGGGCGACGCGGCGATATCAGTACACGGCCATTGATGACGCGACACGCATCCGAGCGTTGAAGGTCTACACGCGCCATACCCAGAAGAACGCCAGGCACTTCCTCGACTACGTGATCAAGAAGTTTCCGTTTCGGATGCATCCGGTACGGACCGACCGTGGCCATGAGTTCCAAGCCCAGTTTCATTGGCACCTGGCCGACTACGGCATCCGGCACGTCTACATCAAGGCCCGGACGCCACAGCTCAACGGCCAGGTGGAGCGGTCACATCGGACCGACAAGCAAGAGTGCTATCAGCTGCTGACGTACACGGGTGCCGTCGATCTCAATGAGAAGCTCGTCGAATGGGAGAACTTCTACAACGACCAACGCCCGCACGGAGCGTTCCAGGGGAAGACACCCTACGAAACGCTTCGCGAGAAGCTCGGATGAGCTACATTGTCACTGTCCAGCTAGGTCGTATACATCACAGTCGATTCGTCCGGGCGTCTTGCCGTGACCGCAGCAACTCGCGACGGTACGTATTCCAGCGGCGTTCAAGGCTGCGACGAGGTGATGAATACAGTGGTCGATACACTGCACACGGCCATTGAGTGGCATGCAAACCTGATTCCTGAGTGTTTGTTCGCCTCCTGGAGAGTCGCAATACTGACAGGGTGCTTTAGCTTTCATGTTAGGCACTTTGGCATATAATCCCCTTCACTGTCGTATGGGGAGCCGATGGCCCGCCAGGTAATCAGATCAACCGCGTGGGGCCTCGGGGCGACGCTGCTCCTGTTGGCGCTCATCCTTGTCGGCTCGCGTAATCTTGCCCATTTCGACGCCGCCCTTGTGGGCTACACGTTTTCCGTGATCTTCGCGACCTTTGGGCTGACCTATCGCTACGCGATGTGGCTGCAGCGCCCGCCTACGGCCGTGTACTGGCGGCGTGGCTGGCAAGCGTTCTTCCGCCGGGGCTGGAGACTGCGCAACACAGGCACGTGGTTCCGGCGCGTCGGCTCCGATGTCCTCACCAATCGCTTCATCTTCGCGCGTGACCAGCTACGCGGCCTCACGCACATGCTCATCATGTGGGGATGCCTGATCGCCGTTGCGATCACCTTTCCTCTCGTGTTTGGTTGGCTGCACTTTCGTCCCGTTCCTGGCGATCTGTCCCTCTATGAGGCGGTCGCGTTCGGGTTCCCGGCCTTCCGGTTTCCGTACGATTCAATGATCGCGTTCGTCCTGTTCCACGCACTAGTCTGGTCGTCGTTCCTGGTGATTGCGGGCGTGATGCTGGCGGTGCGACGTCGCATGCGCGAGGAGGGCGCGGCAGCGGTCCAACGATTCGCCGAGGACTTCATCCCGCTGATCCTCCTCTTCGCGGTCAGTCTCACGGGACTGATGCTCACGGCGAGTTACACGTGGATGAAGGGGTACGCCTACACGTTCATCGCGATTCTGCATGCGATCACGGTGATCGGCACGTTCCTCTGGCTTCCCTTCGGAAAGTTCTTCCACGTCTTTCAGCGGCCGGCGCAACTCGGCGTCGGGTTCTACAAGGACGTCGGGCGAGCACAGGAACTGGCGCGCTGCCGCCGCTGCGGCCACGCCTTCAGCTCGCGCATGCACATCGAAGATCTGATCGAGGTGGAACGTCAACTGGGGTTCACGTACGAGATCCCCGGTGGCGAAGCCGGCCACTACCAGTGGATCTGCCCTCGCTGCCGGCGTGCGTCGCTGGCCATGGCGCAGGGAGCGCTGTGGCGGGGCCGGCGGGGAGGTGCGCCGCCGGCCGACGGTCGCCCGCTGCCGATGCCCGTCCACGTCAATACGGGACTCGGCCAGGGCCCGCTCGGTGTCGAAGATGCCGACAATTTCTTCCCGTAACCCGACAGTCGCGACAGATTCCACAGGAGTACGCTGACCACATGAATGCTCGAACGACTGAGACGACCCCGCTACTCGATCGGGAGACCATCGGTGAATTCGGGCCGCATCTCGCCTACGCGCGAGAGGATCGGCTCGACACCGGTGTCGAACCAGACAAGTATGTCAGGACACACTGCTGCTTCTGTGGCCAGCAGTGCGGGATGCAGCTCAAGGTCAAGGACAACCTCGTCGTCGGTGTGGAGCCGTGGTACGAGTTCCCCTTCAACAAGGGGATGATGTGTCCGAAAGGCATCAAGCGCTACCTCCAGCAGGCGCACCCTGATCGTCTTCTTCACGCCTACGAGAAAGATGCCGACTCGCCCGGCGGCTTTCGAACCATGGCGTACGACGCCGCGATCCGCCAGACTGCCGCGCAGGTCGATCGAATACAACACACGTACGGGAAGGACGCGTTCGCCGTCCTGTCCGGCGCCAGCCTGACAACCGAGAAGACCTACCTGATGGGAAAATTCGCCCACATGTGCCTGCGCACCGCGAACATCGACTACAACGGCCGACTCTGCATGGTGAGCGCCGCGGCGGGCAACAAGAAGGCGTTCGGAATCGATCGTGCCGCGAACCCCTGGGATGACATCCTCGGCGCCGACGTAATCCTGGTGAGCGGCGCGAACATCGCCGAATGCGCGCCCATCACCACCAACTATGTCTGGCAGGCCCGCGAGCAGGGGGCCAGAGTCATCGTCGTGGACCCGCGCATCACGCCGATCGCGCGGACCTGCGATCTGTTCCTTCCGGTCAAGCCGGGGCGCGACACGGCGCTCTTCAACGGCATCCTGCACCTGATGATCGAGCACGACTGGCTCGATCACGCGTTCATCGAGAACCACACGGTCGGGTTCGATGCGGTCGCGGCGCACGTGCACGAATGGACGCTGCAGCGGACGGCTGAGGTCACCGGCATCGCGGTGAAGTCGATCCACCAAGCCGCCGAATGGTGGGGGACAGCGAAGACGAGCTTCCTCTGCCATGCGCGCGGTCTGGAGCACCACAGCAACGGCGTGAAGAACGTGATGAGCGCCATCAACATCGTGCTGGCCTCCGGGCGCATCGGCCGGCCGAATTGCGGTTACGCGACCATCACCGGACAGGGCAACGGCCAGGGAGGACGCGAGCACGGCCAGAAGTGCGATCAACTCCCGGGCGGGCGTGACCTCGCCAACCCTGAGCACCGCGCCTACGTCGCCGGCGTGTGGGGGATGGATCCGGCAGAACTCCCGCAGCCGGGCGTCGACGCGTGCGAGATCATGCGCAAGATCGACACCGGTGAGATCAGGGGACTGCTGAGCCTCTGCTTCAACCCGGTCGTCTCGCTGCCAGACAACAACTTCGTCCGGCAGGCGCTCGAGAAGCTGGACTACTACGTCGTAATTGATTTCTTCATGAGCGAAAGCGCGCGCTACGCCGATGTCGTCCTGCCGGGCTCCCTTCACGAAGAGGATGAAGGCACCGTTACGCAGACCGAGGGTCGTGTCGTCAAGATCAACAAGGCCGTCGAGTGCCCGAGCGAGGCACGGCCCGACTGGCAAATCATCCAGGACATCGCGAAGGCCCTTGGCCGCGAGAAGGGGCTCACGTTTGAGAGCCCGCGAGAGGTCTTCGAGGAACTGCGCGTCGCCTCGAAGGGAGGGGTCGCGGACTATTCCGGGATTACCTACGCGCGAATCGAAGAGCACTACGGCGTGTTCTGGCCGTGTCCCAGCGACGTGCCCGAGGGCGTACCGATGCCAGGGCCGCAGGGAACGGTGCGGCTGTTCGAGCCCGGATCATGGAACCCTGTCGCCAAGGGTGCCGGGCCGTTCTATTTCCCAGACGGCAAGGCCCGCTGGAACGTGACGCCCTACGTGGGGCCGACCGAAGACGTGGACGACGAATTTCCGATCATCCTGACCACTGGACGCGTCGTCAGCCACTTCTTGTCCGGAAATCAAACCAGGCGCATCGGCCCACTCGTCGATCAGTGCCCCGAGCCGCGGCTCGAAATGCACCCCCGGCTGGCGGTGCGGTTGAGCATCGCCGACGGCGACTGGGCGACGGCCGAGAGCCGCCGCGGCAACTGCACGCTGCGGGCGTCGGTCGTGACAACGATCAGGCCAGATACTGTCTTCATTCCCTACCACTGGGCGGGCCGCAAGAGCGCGAATCAGTTGACGAGTTCCGCTCAGGATCCGATATCGAAGATCCCCGAGTACAAAGTGTGCGCCGTGCGGGTTCGCAAGACGGATGCCCCGCCCGAGTATGCTGGTGCCCTCGAGCCACAACAGTAGCCAGGTCCATACTCATGCCTGTTCCGGACACTTTCGAGTTTTTCATCGACCCAGACCGTTGCATCGGCTGCCAGGCCTGCATCCAAGCCTGCACCGAATGCGACACCCACAAAGGGCAGTCGATGATTCAGCTCGACTACGTGGACCGCGCGCACTCGACGCAGACGGTGCCCGTCGTCTGCCTGCACTGCGACTCGCCGACGTGCGCGGAGGTCTGCCCGGCCGACGCGATCAAGCGAACGGAGGACGGCATCGTACAGACCGCCAAGAAAGCACGATGCATCGCGTGCAACAACTGCGTTCTCGCGTGTCCCTTTGGCGTGCCGAAGATGCAGACCAAGATGAACCTCATGATGAAGTGCGATATGTGCTACGACCGCACGTCGGTCGGGCTGAAGCCGTGGTGCGCCTCAGCCTGCCCCAGCCAGGCGCTGGCGTTCGGGACGCGCGAGGAGATGGCGCGGCTGCGCCCACACGCAAAGCCTGTCAACACGTTTCAGTTCGGCATACAAACGATTCGGACCAAGGTGAACATCATGGTGCCGCGCGACGCGCCCGCGGAGATCGTGGACGTGACCGCGGCGATGCACGAGCCCACCATTGGCCGCGCGATTCTCGACGATGTCTTCATGGAGATACCCGAGGGAGTGACGCTTGATTCAGAGCCAGCTGGGCACTGAAGGCCCGAGGGACTTCGAGCACGGGACGGCGCCACCCGACGGGCGCCCTCTTGCCGACCAGCCGAAGTGGCGCCGGGACTTCCCCATCGACTGGGCACAGGACGAGTACGTCTCGCGTCGAGAACTCGTCAAGTTCATCGTGCTCACGAGCGCGGCGCTCGTGGCCGGACAGTTCTGGATGGTGCTCAAGAGCACCTTCAGCCGGTCGCCGGCACCATCGGTGGGCGAGCCGATCGCCAGCCTGGACGAGTTACCCATCGGCGGAGCCAAGACGTTTACGTACCCCGAAGGCAGCACGTCCAGGCTACTCGTCCGGACAGGTGCGACCGCGTTCGTCGCGTACGACCAACAGTGCACGCATCTCCAATGTCCCGTCGTGCCGGCTGTTGAACAACGCCGACTACACTGCCCTTGCCACAATGGCTGGTTCGACCTCCAGACGGGCCGGCCGGTTGCGGGCCCGCCGCAACGGGCACTGCCGCGAATTCTGGTGAAGGTCCGTGACGGCACTGTCTATGCGATCGGGGTCGAGGAGTCGCTGACGTGAGCAGACGTGTGCGGATGGTCCTCGCACAGCGGATGACGATCCTGAACGCCATGCTCGCGTTCGTGATCCTCGTCGTGATCTTGCAGTTCTGGTTGCTGACGGCGACTATGAACGCATATTTGGGTGGCGACGCCAGCATGGCGGCTCCGGCCGCGTTCGCCAGCCTCGCCTGCCTCGGCCTCAATGCCGGGTTGCTCTGGTACCTGGTCGGTCTGGATTGAATGAACCGCCAGCCGACCGACACCACAATGCAACGTCTTGCTGGCGCCATCCAACATCTCTTCCCCGGCTACTTCGCACTGGTCATGGCGACGGGGGTCGTCTCGATCGCGGCGCACGTGCTGCAGATGCCGCGCATCGCGTGGGCGCTGCTCGCTGTCAATATCGGCGCCTATGCGGTGCTGGTGGTCGCGCTCGTGGTTCGCCTTATAGCCTATTTCCCGCGCGTGCTGGAAGACCTGAACAGCCACGCGCGCGGCCCGGGCTTCTTCACAGTGGTCGCCGGGACATGTGTGCTGGGAAGCGAGATCGTGATCCTGACCGGCCGCGCCGAAGTGGCCCACGCGCTGTGGATCGCCGGAATCGTGCTCTGGGTGGTCGTGATGTACGCGTTCTTCACAGCGACGGTTGTCCGCGAGGTGAAGCCGTCACTCGAGACAGGCATCAACGGCGCGTGGCTTTTAGGCATCGTGGCGACCCAATCCGTGTCCGTCCTGGGAACCCTGCTCGCGCCAGAGATGGAGGGCGGCCGCGAGGCGGCCCTGTTCTTCGCGCTGTGCATGTACCTGCTGGGGGCGATGCTCTACCTCACCATCATCACGCTTATCTTCTACAGATTCACGTTCGTGGCGCTGACGGTGGAACAGATGACGCCCCCGTACTGGATCAACACGGGCGCCGTCGCCATCACGACGCTGGCCGGGTCGTCGCTCCTCATCCAGGCGAATCGCTGGTCGTTTCTCGAGATGCTCCGTCCATTCGTGGCGGGCTTCACGCTGTTCTTCTGGGCCACCGCGACATGGTGGATCCCGCTGCTTCTCATCCTCGGCGTGTGGCGGCATGTCGTCCGGCGTTTTCCCCTGCGTTACGACCCTCAGTATTGGGGCATCGTGTTTCCGATCGGCATGTATACGGTCTGCACCGTGAGGCTGGTCCAGGCCACCGGCCTGGGTTTTCTCTGGGACATTCCGCGCGTCACCGTCTACGTCGCCCTGGGTGCATGGGCCGTCACGTTCGCCGGAATGCTGCGCCACCTCTGGACGGAGGCGCGCGCGATTCCTCCCGCTGTCTGAGCGAGGGGTCTGCGCCGGTGGTTCGCAGCGCTGCATCGGATGACCCTGGGGGCCCTTTCGACGTGTGGAACGCCGCCTCGTGGAGCGCTTCCGGCGTTCGGTCTTTCGAAGCTGCAAGTCGACAACGGCAGGCCCCGTGGTCAAGCGCACCACGTAGTCGGCCACGTTCTTCGAGTTCTCAACTGACCGTTTCGTCGATGGTTATAGAGAACTGCGGCTATCGGATTCTGTTGGCTGCCCTTCTTGGACACGTATCGAACTCGGTGCGCTGCACCGGAGCCTGACTTCGGTCGTCTTCTCGAGGCGGTTCGAACGTTTGGGCTCGCAGCCTGAGCAATTCTGAACGGCGACGGGGCGGCGGAACAACAGACGACCCTATTGCCTTCCTGCCGTTTCATCATCGAGAGGAAGAGGGGGCGCTCGTGTTGCGAGAATCGATTTCCGGCTGTGTCTTCAGAATCGCTACCGCGAACCTGATGCTGACCAACGCGTTCTGTAATTCTTACTTAGAGCCGGCCCAGTCAAGTGGCAGGCCCTCCTGGAGTCCGGCGAGGGTATTGACGCCCCTATATGTCAAGATAAGCGTTTAGCAGGCTGCTGAAAAAGTCCGTGGAATGGGATCGACAGATCGATCCCGGCGTACTCCCATGCTCCCAATATTGCTGAAGGGAGCCACCTCATGCGCGGACACGATGAGCAGACCCATCACATGTTCAGTTACCGGTCGCCGGAACAGCGCGTGCCGGCCGATCCTCCGCTCCGCGCGGTCCGCGCGCTGACGGATCACGCGCTGAAGACGATGTCGCGCAGGTTCGCCGGCCTGTACGCCAAGACGGGACGTCCGTCGATCCCGCCTGAGCCATTGTTGCGGGCCCTGTTGCTGCAGGTGCTGTACACGATCCGGAGCGAACGGCTGCTGCTGGAAGAGCTCAACGACAACCTGCTGTTCCGCTGGTTCGTCGGCTTGCATATGGACGACCCGGTCTGGCATCCCACGACGTTTACCAAGAATCGTGACCGGCTACTGGCGGGGGATGGCGCGGCCGCCTTCGTTGATGCGGTCCAGGCCCACGCCCGGGCGGCCGGTCTGCTCTCGGACGAGCATTTCACGGTGGACGGGACGCAGTTGGAAGCCTGCCTCGCGGCGTCCCACTCGTCGATTGGCAGCTCACTTTCGCCGCCACGGCCTATAACTTGGTCCGCTTGCGGAATCTGGAGGCGACGTGTCCGGCGGGCGACGTAGTCGACCGTCGGCTGGTGGAGCCGCATGCGGACGACGACCGTGCGATGGAGGGCGGCGTTCGCTTGTCGGTGCCCGCCCCGATAGAGACGATGCCGGCCGGTCGTCATCCCGGACGAAGCCGGGATCGGACAGGCACCGCACAGCTTCGCAAAGGCGGCTTCTGAGCGAATCCGGTCGGGGTTGTCGCCGAAGATGATCAGCATCTGGGCGGCCGTGTGGGCGCCGACACCGAAGCCCTCCAAGAGCGTGGGCGCCGCCTCGGTCGTGAGGCGGGTGAGGTGCTGGTCGTGCCGATTTCCCCAGCCAGGGCAAGCCAGCGACGGGCAAGCGCCCGGAGGGTGTGCTTAGCGGCTGCGGTGGGCGTGTCGAGCGGGCCCGGTCGGAGGGCGGCGCAGCGCGTGAGCAGACGGTGATCGGTGAGGGCGTGGAGGGCTTCTCGCAGGTGAGGTGGCGCATTCACGACGATCTGCTTCAGCCCCGCTGCTCGCGAACGAGATGGGACCCGATATGGTGTTTCCCCCGCACGCGCGGGGATGGACCCACTGGATAGACTTCGCGCAACACCGTATCGTCGTTTCCCCCGCACGCGCGGGGATGGACCCCGTACGGTCCAAAAACTAGATTGTGGGGTTGACGGCCGGTCATGTATCACGCTGCTGACCGAGAGTCGTAGTGCAACATCCCACCGAGCCGCTGGCGGCACTGGACGCGACCACGGGGTGGCGGGGCCGTCGCCAGCGGCAGGATCAGGCGATGGTCGAGCCCCTGGTGATTCCGTTCGTGGTGGTCGTGCGCGACGCACTCGCGGACGGCGCGACGCAGCGAGCCCTCGTCGATCAGGACCATGCGCTCGAGGCAGGAGTCCTGGATGGTGCGCACGAAGCGCTCCGTGTAGGCGTTCAGGTTCGGCGCGCGGGCGGGGCGTCGGCTGGGGGTGACATCGGCCGGGGGGAGCGTGTCGCGCACGGCCGGCCGGAAGAGCGGGTCGCGGTCATGGATGAGGAACCGGATGTGTCGCAGGCATCCGTCCTCGGCATCGGTGGCGTGCCGCATGAGCTGGGTGACCCACGGCCCGTCGGGCTCGGCGCTGATGCCCGCGATCTGACCGCGGCGGCTGGCCAGGGGAATCAGGCCCAGCCCGGTGACGCGGGTCAGGCCGCGTGGCGTCCAGCCCTCGACCGTGAAGCAGTCGGCGGCGGCGAGCACGTCCCCGTGGGCCGCGAGCAACTCCCGCCAGGTCGTGCGCGTCTTGCGTTCGGGGGCGGGTGCTAGGCCGCGCTCCTTGCGCACGTTGGCGATGGGGCCCCGCGCGACCTGATGCCCGAGGTTGCCGAGGGCACCCCGAATACGGGTGTCGCCCCACTCGCGGTGCTCGGTGGCCATCCGGACGATGAGCCGGCGGATCGTGTCCAGGCCCCGTGGGCGGCCCGGTCCGCGACGGCCGCGGCCGGCGTATCTCCTCGCGATCAGCTGTCGATGCCAGCGGAGGAGGGTATCGGGCGTGACCAGGGTGTGCCGGTCACGGCGTCCCCGTCGCCCGAGGCGCTTGGCCTGTGCGGCCCGGCGCCGGCGCTGGGCGTCGGTGAACCGGAGACGGCCAGGACCGAGCTGCTCTCGGCGGACGCGATTCTCTTCCTGGAGAGAGTTAATGACGTCACGCGGCTGCTGGTTGATCCAGCCCGCGACGGCCACGACGAGGAACTGCAACACTTGGGGACAAGGCGACATACGGGGCGAGCCTAGCAGCGGCTCTCGGCGGTCACGAACGTCGCGACCCGGCGAGCGTCCAGCGTAGAATCAGCCCGTCGGACGGCGTCGATCGGGTCCTTGGACAGTACGCGGTCGGTGCCTCGTTCTTCGTGGAACTCGTAGTCGACGACGCGCGACGGTCCGTGGCGGCTCACGCGTTAGCGAGGAAGTGGTCAACGATGACAGCGGCGTCGGTTGCGACTTCGCGCTCCAGAAGATCGGCTTCCGCGCGGACCTTGGCCGATGACTCCGCCAGTTCGGCGATGGCTGTTTCCTCGGCAGGCTTCAGCCGGACAATCTGAAGACCGGCAAGATCATTACTGTCGATTTCTGGGATGCTCGACCCGAAGACCAAAGCCTTCACGAGCGGTCGACCCAGTGTTGGATGAGTGAGCGCGGTCAGGATATAACCAGCGGGAACGCTGCCATTCTTGGGGGCCAGTCTGATCACATGGTTTGAGACGACCTGATCGTCGAGGGCCGGCGTCGCCAGGATGGCGGACCCGATGATGCCGTATACCTGGCCCGAACTTGCTATTAGAATCCAGCCGCTTTTAACACGGCCTCGGAACTGGTCGCCGAAGCGACAATCGGCATATCGTTTATTCAAGTCCGGGGACACTTCTAGCAGATCGGCGCTGTCCCGGTAGATAACGCCATCTGCTGCCGGTGTCCTTTTGTAGCGACCCGGAACCCAGACGTCATAGCCCGCCCGGGGAATTGTCGTGAAACCCTGCCCGTTTTTGGCGAGATGACGAATGATGGTCATCACGCCAGGATTATGGATCGCGGCGTCAAGCCTCAGGCGGCGCGGAAGGAACGCTCTCGACGCCTTGACGACAAACCCGTTCTCTCCCCAGTCCTTTACTTTTACTCTTGTGGGACCGAGGGCCTTCTCGAATCGCTCTTCCGCTTCGAGCGTCAGGCGATTACCTTCGTTGCGCCGCTCGACGATCCGTGCTACTCGCCGAGTAAAATCCCTGGCGACGTTATCTCCGACCGTTGGCACCGGCAGGGCGTTCAGGTGCGACGGCTCAAGATGCTTGATCATGTGGCCATAGTGCGCGCTCTTGCACATGGCCCGTGAGTGCGGCGTGCGGAGAAACGCGTAGATCCAGCCCGCGGCGGTGCTAGTCTTGCTCGGAGAGCCACTGGCAGAACTCCTGTGCGATCTGGAGCATGTTGTCATCAACGACCTTGCGGCGCGTCGTTTGCCGCCGATAGACGGGCGTGCCGGCCTCCCATTCCTTGACTACTTCCTCGCTTTCCTCGATGACCTCGTTGCCTTTGCTATCCCGCACATAGGTCTTGTGGCCGCGTTTATCATGTCCCACATGGCTGGCGACGGCCATGAAGACCGAATAGTCGTTGATCTTTCCCGCAGCCGCTTCCACAGCGATAACGTCATCAGGCTTCCGCTGCAAAACCAGAATACTCGTCTGAATACTGACATCCGGCTGAAAGGTGTCTGGGTGCAAGTCGATGCTGGCCAGAATGCGAGTGTTGTTGAGAATCCATTCGCGAACGTATCCGAGCCCAGGCGATCCCAGGATGCCGTCGGGTAGGACGATGGCGGCTTGCCCAGTCCCAGGCTTCAGAAACTTGACACAACGTTCGATGAACAGGATTTCTGGTGGCTGCGATTTCTTGATGGCGGTGCTCTTTTTTCAGCGATCGGCACACTCGTCGTAGTTCCAGATGTGGCCGAGATCGTATTTTTCAAGAATGCTCGGTTCCGTCACCGGAATCTTCGATCCGAATGGCGGGTTGGTGAACAGGATGTCGACGCGGCCCATGACCTTGCGCTTGACCAGATCGGCTTCCCACGTCGCCTGCGCCTCCAGAGAATTCACCTGGAACAGACTGCCGGCGCCATCGTTGTTCATCACCATGTTCATCTTGGACGCCTTCACCAGCTCCGGATTGAAGTCCATTCCGACAATGAACCGCTCCGCGAACTTCCTGATGCGCCCCTTCACGGCATCCTCGGCGCGCTTTAGGTTATTGCCCCATTTCACCATTTCCGCTGAGCGGATCTTCTCGATGACATGGTTCATGGCGGTGCTCAGGAAGCCCCCAGTACCGCAGGCCGGATCGAGCACCAGCTTCTTCTCAGTCGGAGCGAGCATGGCGACCGCCATGCAGCAGATGTTGCGCGGCGTGAAGAACTCGCCCCGGTCGCCGCGTAGGTTCGATCCGACGATCTCCTCGTAGGCCCGGCCTTTCACGTCGATGTCGCTCTCCAGCAGCGAATACATCTGCAGCTGCGACACGAGATAAGCTAACACCACCGGCTTGAGGTCGATGGTCTCCGATTGTTTAAAGATGGTGGGGTAGTCGTCCTTGACCTTACTGAACAGCGCCTCGACGCGCTTTTAGACCTTGAGCGGCCCGTTCATCCCATGTCGTTCATTGTTGCCAGCATAAAACTGCACCTCGTCGTTCTGCTGCTCGTCGTAGATCTTGCAGAAGATCAGTTTTAGCAGTTCCCAGAACGCCTGCGGTTTCTGAAGTCCCTGGTTGCCGGCGATGTAGTTGTGACAGCGTCTGAATCCGAACAGCAGAGCATCCGAAGTAGCCGGCTTAAGTTGGTCGAACCGCGGACGATCTTCCTCTTTGTCATCGCGTCCGAACACCGGAATATCAGGAACTTCCTCGACGAGGACCTGACCGGCCTTAACGACGCGGTGATAGCAAAAGCGCTCTACGCTGTTCGTCCACATCCCGTAGGCGACGTTCGGACACGCCGCCATGTAGCTCTGCAGCTGGCCAACGCCATTGTTTTTGTCCGCAGCCTTGATCGTCGCCGCCTTGCACTCGACTATGATGTGGGCCTTCTCCTGGACGTGTGCCGCCGCGGGCGGGAAGATCACCAAGTCGGCGCGCGGCTTCCTGCTCCCCACCCTGACCGTGAATTCCACCTCGATGTGCGCTTTCTCGTAAAGGTATTCGCGCACGATCGACTACGCAATCTCTTGGCGAACGTATTCCTCCGGCGTTTCGTTCCGCTGCGTCTTCCCGTCGATGAAATCGAGGACCTTGCCCTGCTGGATGATGATGGCGAGCTTGGGCGGGACGATTTGATCACTCAACGTCACGAAGCCCTGCCGACAGGAAGCGGGGACCAAGCGTCCAGACCCTGCGCTTCGAAATCGAGATCCATCTTCAACGTGTCGGCCAGGACGAAGAGATTCTCTTCCCTGGCCAGCCAGGGCGTGAAATCATGCGCTTCAGTAGAAAAGATGTCGCGCAGGTCGACGCGTTTAGGGCAGATTGGTTCCTGCATTGGATCACCTACGTTCCGTGTGACGTGTTCAGAGAGTTCGCGATCCGCCGGTTCGCCATTCAGTGCGGGAGAGTATATATCTGCCGACGGAATCAGCCGTCCGACAGTGTTGCACTGGCGCACACGGCGCGTCATGTGGATCACCATCGAGATCCCGCCCACCGCGCCGCGACAGATGATTTCTCACGGCAGATCGTCGCCGCTCTGCATGGCGCAACTGGCGAGCCGTGAGAACGCCGACTGCGCGTTGTTGGCATAGCCTTCATACTTGCATGTGCTACTGAAAGCGGTCCATTATCGGACCTCGCCGTTTTTCGGGGAGACACAGAGGCCCGCTGCACAATGAGGCGGACCAACTCTTCCGCGCTGGGCGACTTCCTGGCGGGTGATTTCCTGATGAGCCGCCACTGGATGCCTAGTCCATGGTTAAAGAGTTCATCCTAACAGACTGGATGCAGGAGCACGCCATACACTGCGGGTCCAGGTTGATGATGCCGACGCGACGGCCAAGTGGAGGGCCAGTGTGGCGGTCTCGAGAACATCTCAGCGCCGCCGCATCCTCTGGGTGGCCCGGTGCCTACCTAGAGAACCGACGTCCGCCGCCCGTGGGGGAAGTATCTAGCCACGGCTTGGCGATCCGCAACTGCCGTTCCTTCAGCGCCACCCGACCAGCTTTTACGCCATGCCAGGACGGCGCCCGATCAGGACCCCGCCGACCCTGCGCTTATCCCCCGCCCCGGCGCAGTCCCGATCTACTCTCCGGTCTCGACCTCTTGCGTGTTGAACTCATCCGGATCGAAGTCGTCTGGGTCGAATCGAAGCTCAATGTCCAAGCGTCCGCCGGCTCGTGCGTAGCGCGCGAGTTCCTGCAACGCGGTTTCGAGGTATCCGTGGCCAGTGATCCCGTCCTGACATTGGCAACGTGGGACGAGGACATTTTCCGGGATCGCGACGAGGTAACTGGCGAGACTCCGATCCTGTAGCGGCGGCACACCATTGGCTCTACACGTGCGGCATTCGATCTTGATCATTCGGACTCCTATCATGACGCCCCGTTGGGCGTCGCTTCGATGCGGTCGGCGTGCACGCGGATCCTCGTCGCCGCCTGCACGCGATACGCGCCCGGATGGTGCGGGTGCGTGTGGATACTACTGATCACAGCGCCTGGGAGTAGATCGTCTCCGGGCACAGTTTAGCAGACGCCAATGTGTGCCTGTTGGGCACACATTATGCTACGCTGTCCTGAGTGAAATTTTTCGCCTGGGACGACGCCAAAAACGCGAAGCTCAGAGCGGACCGTGGCATCGGGTTCGAGGACATCGTTTTCCATATCGAGCGCGGTGACTTGCTCGACATTCTCGAACACCCGAACCCCAACCGTTACGCCGGCCAACGCATCTTCGTTATCCAACGCGACGACTACGTGTATCTGGTGCCGTACGTCGAGGACGAGGACACGGTCTTCCTGAAGACAATCATTCCGAGTCGGAAGGCCACACATCAGTATCTCGGTGAGGAGTCTGACGACCATGAAGATTGACGCCAAGGAAAAGGACTTGCTCGAGTCAGTCGAGCGCGGAGAGTGGAAGTCTACCGGTAGCGGGAAGCAAAAACGAACGCGCTACGCTCGCTACGCCAAGGCCACGTTCCGCAAGGACCGCCGGCTGAATATTCGGCTATCGAGCAAGGATCTGGAGGCGATCCAGAAGCGCGCGCTGGCCGAGGGGTTGTCGTACCAGACCCTGATCTCGAGCCTGTTGCACAAGTACGCCGCCGGGCACCTCAAGGAGGTCTGATCCTGGCCGGTCCATCGGCCCGTCACTCCGCTATTGTGAACGCCGAGGATTAACAGCCTCGCGAAACAGCTGAGCCTTAACATCACCATCTATCGCGGGGCTGACGATCTCAAGGATCCACAGGTAACGCCGACGCTCCAGAAAACAGTCGAGAGAGTCGTGCCCCATGACGCCGCAGCACTCACCTCCGGTGCCGATCCAGCAACCTGGTGCAATCCCTTGGACACACGACAACTGTGCAGCGTGTTCGGTGGTGCCGTGAAACCATGTTTTGACGACGTTGCGGAAGGTAAAACAGAGCCGATCGCGGCCGGCGTGTCAGAACGGTTCTCCGGGCCATGCTCGTTCGCTCGACGTATGCAAGACATAAGAATCAGACTCGGGATACGACACACGGCGGAGTGCGCCGGACGGCGCCCGCGCCTTTATGTCCCAAACGACTGTTTACGACACATGCTGATCGGCTACGCCCGCGTCTCAGAGGCGGACGGCTCCTAGTCGCTGCACCTGCCTCGCGGAGTCTTTCGCCCCCTCCCGTAAACAAGCCATAAAAGGCGCTCTACGCCGATCGGGCCGCGTCAATGACTTTGAGACAACCTGAGTGCGCATTTAGTGAAGCGACTCCACGCTGTTGACGAGCACGATCGGTCGATTTTCCACGATCACGTGTGACCCGAAAATCACCCGATGCTGCGGGTCGTCCGGGGTGACGAGCGCCGCTCCTGGGGCATCCTGGCGGGTCGATTTCGCCGGAGGATTGATCCACACCGCCTCTGGAAGGGGTTCGAGGCGGGGCGGGCCTTGCACGAAGCGCTCGGGATGCGCTGCAGAGGCGGCCAGGCGCGTCTGGTGCCGGACCTGCAGGATCAGCGCCGCGCGCCCGTAATGGACGTCGCCGGGTGTGAGATACCGCAGGCCACTGTGAGGATGCGCGTTGTTGTACCACCCGACGAGGCCGTGGCCGATCGCGCGCGCATCTTGAATCGAGCCGAAGCGGTCGGGAAACTCGGGACGATACTTGACCGTTCGGAATTGGGCTTCTGAAAACGGATTGTCGTTGCTCACGCGCGGGCGCGAGTGGCTGGCGGCGATGCCGCGGTCGGCGACCAGCTCGGCGACGCGCTTGCTCCGCATCGGCGCGCCGCGGTCGGCATGGATCGTCAGCTGCTTCGGCGCGATGCCTTGCTTGTGACATGGCGCCTCGATCAGGCGCTCGGCGAGCCGCGCGCTCTCGTGGGCCGCGACCATCCAGCCGACGACGTCGTACGGTCCAAAAACTAGATCGTGGGGTTGACGGCCGGTCATGTATCACGCTGCTGACCGAGAGTCGTAGTGTCAACATCCCACCGAGCCGCTGGCGGCACGGGACGCGACCACGGGGTGGCGGGGCCGTCGACAGCGGCAGGATCAAGCGATGGTCGAGCCCCTGGTGATTCCGTTCGTGGTGGTCGTGCGCGACGCACTCGCGGACGGCGCGACGCAGCGAGCCCTCGCCGATCAGGACCAGGCGCTCGAGGCAGGAGTCCTTGATGGTGCGCACGAAGCGCTCCGTGTAGGCGTTCAGGTTCGGCGCGCGGGCGGGGCGTCGGCTGGGGGTGACATCGGCCGGGGGGAGCGTGTCGCGCACGGCCGGCCAGAAGAGCGGGTCGCGGTCATGGATGAGGAACCAGATGTGTCGCAGGCATCCGTCCTCGGCATCGGTGGCGTGCCGCATGAGCTGGGTGACCCACGGCCCGTCGGGCTCGGCGCTGATGCCCGCGATCTGGGTGAATTCAACTGGTCGTCGCAACACCTCGATGATGAGGTGCTGCGATGCAGGAACGGAGACGGAGAAGGTCAGACCGGGCGGGTCGACCTGCGATGCGTTCGCCTGGCCGGCCGCCGGTAGCGGGGCGTGCGGAGCAGCAACGGTTCTGGAAGGCGATCACCCGGGGGCTGTCGAGTGAGGATGCCGCAGTGTCCTGCGGCGTGTCGCCGCCCGTGGGTGGTCGTTGGTTCCGTGAGGGCGGTGGTATGCCGCCGATCAGCTTGGCGCCCCGATCAGCTCGCTCCCTGTCCTTCGCGGAGCGGGAAGAGATCGCGATCCTGAGAGCTCAGGGCGCCGGGGTGCGCGACATTGCCCGTCGGCTCCGGAGAGCCCCGTCGACTGTCTCACGTGAGCTGCGTCGCAACGCGGCGACTCGGAGCGGCGGTCTGGCGTATCGGGCGTCGACTGCGCAGTGGCACAGCGACCGACGTGCCAAGCGCCCGAAGATAGCCAAGCTGGCCGCGAACGATCGGCTCAGGAGCTACGTGCAGGACCACCTCGCCGGCACGGTGATGGCTGAGGATGGGACGCCCGCGCCTGGCCCAAACGTGGGCTCCTGGAGTGGTCGACGTCATGGCCGCCGCCAGGACCGACATTGGGCGACATCGTGGAGCCCGCAGCAGATCGCCCATCGGCTCCGGACCGAGTATCCAGACGATGAATCGATGAGGGTCTCGCACGAGGCGATTTACCAAGCGCTGTACATCCAGGGGCGGGGGGCACTGCGCCGCGAGCTGACGGCGTGCTTGCGCACCGGGCGGGCGCTACGCGTGCCGAGGGCTCGCCGCCGTGGTCGCGGCAAGGAGTTTGTGGGCTCCGACATCATGATCAGCGAGCGGCCCGCCGAGGCCAAGGACCGAGCGGTTCCTGGACACTGGGAAGGCGACCTGATCATCGGACTTGGCAGTTCCGCGATCGGCACATTGGTCGAACGCACCACCCGATTCACGATGCTGCTCCACCTGCCTCGCATGGCCGACCGTGGCCGACTCAGGGTCAAGAACGGTCCGGCTCTTGCGGGGCATGGCGCCGAAGCCGTCCGCGATGCGATCACGTCGACGCTCGCGACGCTTCCTGATCAGCTACGTCGGTCACTGACCTGGGACCAAGGCGCAGAGATGGCACAGCACGCCCAACTGCGTATCGACACTGGGCTGCACGTCTTCTTCTGCGACCCCCGCAGTCCGTGGCAGCGCGGCACGAACGAGAACACCAACGGCCTGCTGCGCCAGTACTTCTCCAAAGGGACTGACCTCCATAGGCATCGTGCGAGCGACATTGCTGCTGTCGCGGCCACACTCAACCGCCGACCGCGGAAGACTCTCGGTTGGAGAACGCCATCCGAAGCCTTCAACGAACTGCTACTCTCACACCAGTGAGGACGTGTTGCGACGACCCCTTGAAACCGGCCTGCACGCGGCGGCTGGCCAGGGGAATCAGGCCCAGCCCGGTGACGCGGGTCAGGCCGCGTGGCGTCCAGCCCTCGACCGTGAAGCAGTCGGCGGCGGCGAGCACGTCCCCGTGGGCCGCGAGCAACTCCCGCCAGGTCGTGCGCGTCTTGCGTTCGGGGGCGGGTGCTAGGCCGCGCTCCTTGCGCACGTTGGCGATGGGGCCCCGCGCGACCTGATGCCCGAGGTTGCCGAGGGCACCCCGAATACGGGTGTCGCCCCACTCGCGGTGCTCGGTGGCCATCCGGACGATGAGCCGGCGGATCGTGTCCAGGCCCCGTGGGCGGCCCGGTCCGCGACGGCCGCGGCCGGCGTATCTCCTCGCGATCAGCTGTCGATGCCAGCGGAGGAGGGTATCGGGCGTGACCAGGGTGTGCCGGTCACGGTGTCCCCGTCGCCCGAGGCGCTTGGCCTGTGCGGCCCGGCGCCGGCGCTGGGCGTCGGTGAACCGGAGACGGCCAGGACCGAGCTGCTCTCGGCGGACGCGATTCTCTTCCTGGAGAGAGTCCATGACGTCACGCGGCTGCTGGTTGATCCAGCCCGCGACGGCCACGACGAGGAACTGCAACACTTGGGGACAAGGCGACATACGGGGCGAGCCTAGCAGCGGCTCTCGGCGGTCACGAACGTCGCGACCCGGCGAGCGTCCAGCGTAGAATCAGCCCGTCGGACGGCGCCGATCGGGTCCTTGGACAGTACGTGGTCTACGGGCTCGCTGCTGGCCGTACTCTGGACCATCGGGCGCTGGTGCGCCCGATGGCGGAAGGAAAGTCCGCCGGCCGGTGATCGGGTGGGGTCGGGGCGCTGACGCGGCCCGCCCCCACCTCTCGATACTACGACCGGACCCGAATCACGACGCGGCGGTTCTGTGCCCGCCCTTCCGCGGTGTCGTTCGGTGCCGCCGGGCGATCCTCGCCGAAGCTCAGCACGCTGATTCTGTGCAGCGGCACGTTGTGCTGGTCGTACAGGTATATCTTCACCATCTCGGCGCGCTGCATGCCGAGCTGCATGTTGCGGCGCTCCGAACCGGTCGAGTCCGTGTGCCCCTCGATCTCGAAATACACGTTCTGGGGGTCGGCCTGGATCTGGCCCACCAGCTGATCGATCCGGGCGCGCGCGGCATCCGGCAAGTCGGCCCGGCCGAGCTCGAAGCTGCCCTGCGGCTCGTTGAGCGTGACCTCGAACATGAAGCGCCGCGCCTCTTCCTCGACCCCATCCACGCGCATGTCGACCGCCTCGGCGGCCTGGACGGCAGCGTCCGCCGCCTGCTGACCCATCTCCGCCGCCTGTCCGGCCGCTTGGGCGCGCTGGTCGACCACGCCAATCTGTTCCTCGTTCTGAAGCGTGCGCTCCTGTGTCTCCTCGCCCGTGGCCGCCAGGGTGTCGACCTTGGCGTCGACCGCCGCGGCTTCCTGGCGTACAAAGCCCCGAGTCGCGCACGCCGACGCGACCAGCGCGACCACTCCCACCAACGCGACCTGCTTCAGCATCATCCGCATGGTTCCTCCTTGAGTAACGTGTGTCATCTTCGAGTCAGTCGCGCCCTTCCCGCCACGTAGCCGTTGCGGACCTGCACAGCCCAGTCATTATCCGACATTCGAATCCGGATCGGATGCCAGCCTCGCCGGAAACCGGGCTTGAACGTCACGACGTACTGATAGCGCAGCCCCTCCAGCACGTGCGCGAGCGCCTCGCGCACGTCGTCACCCGTGCTCGTCGCCCGCACGCTGCCGCCCGTCCAGCGCGCGAGATCGAGATCGGCGAGGGTTGCGGTCAGCGCGGCGCTGTCGGTGCCGCCCGCTCCGCCGGCGCCGTCGCGCACGTCGAGCGGACCGCCCACGGTGAGTAGGTGAACCGGCACGGAGACCTCGCTGGCCACGCGCGAGACCTCCTCCGCCGTGCGCCGGCTGCCGGTGTCCACGCCGTCGGTCACCACCAGCAGCGCGTGGTGGATGCTGCCGAACTGGCCGACGAGGGTAGCGGTGTCGGCAACCGCGTCGTAGAGCGAGGTCTTGCCGTAGGGCTTCTCCGTGCCCTTCTCGGTCATGTCGTCGAACCGATCGAACTCGGTGGTGAACGGCACCACCTCGCGCAGGACGGTGTCGAAGGTGAAGAGCGCGAGCTCGTCGCGACCCGGTTGCAGAGCGTCGACGATGTGGTCGACCGCTCTCCAGGCCCGGTCGATGTTGCGGTCGATGGCCATACTCCCGCTCACGTCGACTAGGACGGCGATGCGCAACGCCGCGTCGCTCGGGAAGACGCTGTCGATGGGGCGTCCGAAGCCGCTGTCGATGAGCCGGAACTGCGATGCGTCGAGGCCGCGGACGACGCGTCCCCGGCCGTCGCGCACGGAAACGTTGATCGTCACGATGTCGACGCCCGAGGTGAAGATCGGCGCCGGGCCGCGCTCCACAACCGTGGGCCGGGCCTGTCCGGACGCGGCGGAGCCGTAGAGCAGCGCCAGACTCAGCAGGGACACGACTCGAACAGTGGGCATGATGCGGACCGCGCAACGCGCCGGCGGCTCCGTCTGATTCTACGAGCCTTGCGCCGATGCGCATGCCTCGGTGAGGGCCTTGACGCCCCTATATGTCAAGACGGTCGTTCAGGCCGCCAAGTCTGCGGCTTGGCGCGCTCGGTAGTCTGCCATCACGCGCTGAAAGATCTCGCGGGCGAGAAAGCGTTTAAGACAGCGGATGATCTCCCGTTTGGGCCGCCCTTCGGCGGTGCGTCGTTCGACGTAGTTGAGGGTTGGTGTGTGGAACCGCATCCGCACGATGACGGCCCGGTGGAGCGCGGCGTTGGCCTGGCGATGACCGCCGCGGTAGAGGCGGTGGCGCCCCGTCGTCATCCCGGACGAAGCCGGGATGGGGCAGGCCCCGCAAAGCTTGGCGAAGGCGGCTTCAGAATGAATCCGATCGGGGGTGTCGCCAAAGATGATCAGCAGTTCGGCGGCGGTGTCGGCACCGATGCCGAAGCCCTCACGCAGCGTCGGTGAGGTCTGGGTGGTGAGTCGACTCACGTGACGGTCGTGGTCCACGATTTCGACGGAGAGAGCGAACCAGCGACGGGCGAGCGCCCGGAGGGTATGTTTCGCCGAGGCGGTCGGCGTATCGATCGTGCCGCAGCGCCATCCGCGGCAGCGTTTGAGGAGCGCCTGGTCGGCGAGCGGGTTGAGGGTCTCTCGCAGCGCGGGCGGCGCGGTGACGACGATCTGCTTCAGCGTGATCATCGCCGAGGTGCGGGCTTTGACCGCCGTCCGGCGCGCGACTTTGAGGTGGCGCATCATCTCGACCGCTCCGTCCGCGGTCTTCGGGATGGCGGTCGATTGGCCCGCCAGAACCGACCGCGCGGCGGTCTCGGCATCCACGGGGTCGGACTTCCCGGCGATTCGACGTGTGCGCCGGTCGCCTCGGTTCACTTCGAGCACCTGGTGCCCGGCTCGCCGGACCGCGCGAGTGAGTCCCGCCCCGTAGCTGCCGGTGCCCTCGATGCCGAACGCGGCGATGCGGCCGTGACGCTCGGCCCAGGTGATCAGCTGTTGGTAGCCGTCTGAGTCGGCGGCACACGATCGATCGTCGAGGCGGACCCCCCTCGTGTCGATCGCCACGGCCACGTGGACGTGCTTGTGGGTGTCCACGCCGACGATCACCTTCCGCGCGTCAGGCTGGATAGTCCTGTGGTTCGTCACCGGGTGGCCTCTTCGGGTGCTGGTGCGTCGGCCGGATGGGCGGACAGGACTGTGATGGGTCGACGTTGCAGCAGGCCCCTATTGGGTCACGGCCCATCCGGTCAGACGGGTTGCCGTGTCAATCGCCGACGGACGATGACCGACAGTTCAGTAGCCAGGACCGTAGGTCAGTCAACTTGTGGGTCAGGCCAGCGCCCACCGGCACCCACCGGTGTCACTGAGCAACCCCGACAGGCAGGGGAATCATGCTCACAGTCAACTTGTTGAGGGCAGCACGCCCTTACCCCGTGAAATCGATGCCTCTGATCGTTCTCAGCAGGCGCACGTCACCGCATCCCATTCAACGAACGCGCGGGTGCGGAGCAGACGGTGGTGAGCCGACCGCAAGAGGTGCCGACCGACTCGGAACAGATTCTGCACGATACCGTGAACCGACGCGAACCGTTGGAGCTGAGCGGCCGACGTGAAACACCGCATCTGGCGCTCACGCTGTCGTGTCGGTTGATGAGAGACCTCCGCGCGGTTGTTCGCGTACTGATCGGTGCAGTGGAGCACCGATGGCATCACCGCGCGACAGGCGGCCGAGTAACTGCGCAGCGTGTCGGTGATCAGGCGTCGCGGCACGTGCCGCTGGGTCTTCAGTAACCTGCGAAAGAATCGCACCGCGGCGTGCCGATTCCGTCGTGGTTGCACGAGGATGTCCAGGGGCATTGTCAACTTGTTGAGGGCAGCACGCTCTTGCCCCGTGAAATCGATGCCTCCGATCGTTCTCAGCAGGCGCACGTCACCGCATCCCATTCAACGAACGCGCGGGTGCGGAGCAGACGGTGGTGAGCCGACCGCAAGAGGTGCCGACCGACTCGGAACAGATTCTGCACGATACCGTGAACCGACGCGAACCGTTGGAGCTGAGCGGCCGACGTGAAACACCGCATCTGGCGCTCACGCTGTCGTGTCGGTTGATGAGAGACCTCCGCGCGGTTGTTCGCGTACTGATCGGTGCAGTGGAGCACCGATGGCATCACCGCGCGACAGGCGGCCGAGTAACTGCGCAGCGTGTCGGTGATCAGGCGTCGCGGCACGTGCCGCTGGGTCTTCAGTAACCTGCGAAAGAATCGCACCGCGGCGTGCCGATTCCGTCGTGGTTGCACGAGGATGTCCAGGGGCATTGTCAACTTGTTGAGGGCAGCACGCTCTTGCCCCGTGAAATCGATGCCTCCGATCGTTCTCAGCAGGCGCACGTCACCGCATCCCATTCAACGAACGCGCGGGTGCGGAGCAGACGGTGGTGAGCCGACCGCAAGAGGTGCCGACCGACTCGGAACAGATTCTGCACGATACCGTGAACCGACGCGAACCGTTGGAGCTGAGCGGCCGACGTGAAACACCGCATCTGGCGCTCACGCTGTCGTGTCGGTTGATGAGAGACCTCCGCGCGGTTGTTCGCGTACTGATCGGTGCAGTGGAGCACCGATGGCATCACCGCGCGACAGGCGGCCGAGTAACTGCGCAGCGTGTCGGTGATCAGGCGTCGCGGCACGTGCCGCTGGGTCTTCAGTAACCTGCGAAAGAATCGCACCGCGGCGTGCCGATTCCGTCGTGGTTGCACGAGGATGTCCAGGACGTCACCGTCCTCATCCACGGCGCGCCACAAGTATTGCTGGCGACCCTGGATCGTGACGAACACCTCGTCGAGATACCAGGTGTCTCCCAGCCGACCGCGCCGGCGCCGCAGCTGCCGGGCGTAGACCGGACCGAACCGCTGGCACCACTGCCGAAGCGTCTCGTAGGTGACCGTCACGCCTCGTTGCGCGAGGAGATCTTCAGCATCGCGGAAGCTGAGGCAGAATCGATAGTAGAGCCAGACCGCGTGGTTGATGATGTCGGGTGGGAATCGATATCCGTGATAGCTGGCCGACTGGCTCCTCATCGGCCTACTCTGCCACTCGTCGCCTCAACCTGACAATACCCGCTAAGACTATACCGAAGCCGCGGTCGGCCCGAGGTAGGCGCGAGGAGGAAGAATACCGGGAGTATTTGACCCATCGTGGACAGCGCGCAGCGCCGCCCATGGTGGGATGCATCGGCGGTCGAATGCAGCAGGACTTTCACCACGGGCATTGTAGAGGGTGAGGGACGCAGAGACAACGCCTGAAATGAGTGGGGCATCCATCGACATGGCACCACGAGCTGCTAGGCTGTGTCTGGGCTCTGAACAAGCGCTGAACAAGCCTTGAAGCGACAGCATGTACGGGCGATCGATCGCAGAGTGAAAGATGTCATTTCCGTTTAAAAACCGCGAACCCATCCGGCGACCGACTGTCACTGCGGAAGAAGCCGAGACGTTCGAGAAGGTCAGCGCCGTTCTGAGAGATGGCGGTATCTTCCTGGGGAATTTCTGGACCCAGGGCGGCTATTTTGAAATCAGAATAGAACACGGAGGTCACGTCATCGTGTTCACGTCGCCTCGGTGCTTTCCAGGATCATTCGATCCCAAGGGTCGCGTGTTGCGATGAGGAAGCCGAAGCCGGGTGGCGAATCTCGCGAATCGAAAGCCCGCTCGTCGCCTCACCGGACGAGCGTGACCACTGCAATTCCGGTGGCTGCCACGTCTCGGAGGGTACGAGGAAGAGGCCCAGGCGGCGGGTCCATTGCCCCAACGACCGGCGGCTGGTCCAGCGAACGAGCGGTGCGGCCAGGAGCAGGCCCGTGAAGATCGGCGTCAGCCACAGGAAGAAGGCTGGGCTGTGATATAGCGTCAGGCCGGCCCAGAGCAGGCCGACCGTCGCGATCCACCCGGTGGTGCGCCAGGCGTCTGGCCAGCCGACGGCGTGCCCATCGCGCACCTGCGGGGCCCACTCGATGTCATGGCCGCCCAGGACGCTCATCACGAAGTGCGTGTGATGCAGCATCATGACCGGCGCGATCAGCACCGCAAACAGCATTTCTAGCACCGTGCTGATCAGCAGTCGCCCGGTGCCCCCGAACGCGTGCCGGCGCCGGCCCAGCGCCAGGATCAGGGCCAGGAACTTGGGCGCGAACAGCACGACGACGGTCACAGCCAGCAGGGGGACAACCTGGCTCATGCCGACGATCAACGAGTCCTGGAACCACTGTCGGCCGTCAGGAAGGAGCGCGTCGGTGCTGAGGGCCGGCAGCAGGACGTAGGCGGTGCTGGCCAGCAGCATCAGCAGCCACAGCAGCGACGAGAGATACCCCATCGCCCCGAAGAGGAAATGCAGCCGGTTCATCCCATGCAGGCCGCAGGCCAGCAGGAGACGTAGGTGTTGCAGGCTCCCCTGGGTCCAGCGCCGGTCCCGCGTGGCGTACTCCGGAATGGTACCTGGCACTTCTTCGTAGCTGTCGCCTAGCGACGTCATGAGATAGACCTGCCAGCCGGCGCGCCGCATCAGCGCAGCTTCCACGAAGTCATGGCTCAGGATGAGGCCACCCAGCGGGGGCTGACCGGGCAGCACGGGCAAGCGGCAGTCGTCGGCGAAGGCCCCGACCCGGACGATGGCGTTGTGGCCGAAGTAGTTGGCGGCGTCGGTCTGCCAGAAGCTTTGGCCGGCGGCCAGCATCGGGCCGTAGAGACAGCCGGCGAACTGCACCAGCCGGCCGAACAGCGTGGTCTGGCGCGCCGGTAACGGAACTGTCTGAATCAGGCCCACGCTCGGGTTGGCCTCCATGGTGCGCACCAGCGCCAAGACGGTGTTTCCACTCATGATGCTGTCGGCATCCAGGACCACCATGAAGTCGTACGCCGCGCGCCAGTGCTCACAGAAGTCCGCGATGTTCCCCGCCTTGCGACCGGCGTTGGTGGCGCGGCGCCGGTAGTGCAGGCCGGTCGAGTGACCCAGTTGCTGGCACACGTCCCGCCACGCGGCTTCTTCCGCTCGGGCGATCGTGGGATCAGTGGTGTCGCTCAGGAGGTGGATGTCGAACCGGTCAGCGTGATCGGTTCGGTCGAGCGACCGTCGCATGGCGGCCAGCCCGCTCATGACCCGGTCCGGATCCTCATTGTGCACCGGCATGACGAGCGCCGCGCGGCTCGCGATCGGTCCGTTGCCGCTCGGGGCGGCTGGCGCCCGGTCGAGCGAGAGCGGATCGCGGCGCGCCAGGGTGAGGACGAACCCGATCACCGCATTCCAGAACGCCATGGAAATCCAGCTGAACGTCACGGCGAACAATCCCAGGATGACGATCTCCAGACCGGTGATGCCTTTGTCCCGCACGATGTCGAGCATCAGGCCGACACCGACGAGCGTGGCTCCGATCACCAGCCCGAAGAACAGCCCGCGCCGCAGCCGTGCGAACGGCACCCGGATGATCGGCCGCGCCGCCGGTGCCGTGTCACTGGACGTACCAGACATAGCTCCAGGTTTCGCTCAGCCGCCGGCCGTCCGCCTTCAGATACAGCCGCATGTCGGCTGGTCTGGTGCCGGACGGCGTCAGCCGAAACGCGGCGCGCCAGCCCACGTCGCCTGGCAACCGCTGCACGACCAGGTCGGACATTCGACCGGCAGACGTCTCGAACACCGCGTGCACGGCGGTCGACTGAGCACCGATGGGCGCGGACAACTCTCCATTGACGAAATCAAAGTCAGTGAAGTCAGTGAAGTCAATGACGAACTGCCGCTGTCGACTCGGGAGTGGATCGTTCTGGCCGGGGAGCGCGTCGCGGCCGAAGCGGGTCCGCTCAACGTGCGCCAGCGTCTGGGCCTCGAGTCGGCTGTCGAAGGTCGTCAGGCGGTAGCGGTAGCGCCGCGCATCGCCTGCCAGGAACGGCTGGTCCGGCACCCAATAGGCGGCGATGTTGTCGTTGAACTCCGAGCGGGTGGGAATGGCCAGCAATTCGACGCCCCCGCGACCCCAATCCCCCTCGTCGACGGCGACCCACTCGCTCGGCCGACGATGATAGTTGGCCTCCAGGTCGAGATAGCTGGTGAAGCTCCGGTCACGCTGCAGCAGGCCGAACCCCCGCGGCGTCTGGTCGCGCAGGGAGGTGACTCGCAACCCCGGCCCGTTGCTGAGCGGTCGCCAGATCCACTCGCCTCCGGCCGTGTGCATCAGCAGACCGTCCGAGTCGTGCACCTGCGGACGGAAGTCGTCGAAGGCCGGCATTCGGTTCTGGCCGTACAGAAACATGCTGCTCAATGGTGCCACACCGAGCTTGCCGACATCCTGCCGCGCGTACAGCCGGGCGTCGATCGTCATCGCGGTGTACGCGCCCGGTTCCAGATCGAAGCGATAGGCGCCCGTCACCGACGGGCTGTCGAGCAGGGCGTAGAAGGTCAGCGAGGGTGCCTCGGGTTCCGGTTGGACCAGCCAGAACTCCTGGAAGGCGGGAAACTCCTCCCCGCGGTCCAGGGTGATGTTGACCGCCAGGCCTCGCGAGGACAGCCCATGCACCTGGCCGGGACCCAGGAGGCGGAAGTAGGAGGCGCCGAGGAAGACGACCACCTCTGAGCGACCGGTATTGTCATCGTCGTCGTCGTCATCGTCATCCTCAAGCGGGTAGTAGACCCGAAAGCCGGCATAATCAAGGTCGAGTTCAGGGGTGACGATCCTACCCACGGACTCAGCACTGCCGACGTAGCGGAACAGGGTCTTGTCGAATGGGAGCGCGGTAATCTGATCGCCCCGCACCACGTGTATCCGCACCGGCTCTCGGTACAGAAACCCTGGATGCAGGAGCTGAACGGCGAATCGCCCTTCGTCTTGCCAGAGCGCCTTCTCGGGACGAGACTGGATCGACCGGTACTGCTCGTAGCTCAGACCGGCCAAGGCATCCGTCAGCGACGGCGTGGGTGGCGCATAGGGGGTCTCGGCCAGGCGGCGCGCGCGCTCGATAATCTGCTCGTACAGCGCGACCGGAGTGGCCGGCTCGAACGCTGGACCCAGCGGAAATTCGGCTGGCTGGTCCGCGGCCAGGTTGGCGTCCTGTTGGCGCTGGAGTACTGTGGAGTGCCGTTCGGACCCCTCATCGCACGCGGCGCACGTGGCAATGACGAATGGGACCGACACGGCGAGTCCGAGAACGACGAGGCGACGACACGTCATGGCATTCGTGAGTGCTGAGGATCCCCGACCGGACGGCTGCGCGTGCGCGTGAGAATTTCGAGTCTGCTGATCGGGCTGGTGCTTGTCAATATCCTGGTCCTGGCGCCAGGGTGGCTGCTCCAGGGCAGTCTGGGTCCACCGTGGCTGGCGATGGACGCGTGGCTGGTCGTCGGCCTCTGTGCGCTGCTCCCCCGGAGCCGCTGGAGCGCCGCGATCACCCTCGTCGTCGCCCTCGTCATCGTCCTGCTGGGCCTTCTGGCGTTCGCGGACGCCGCGATCCGGCTCGCCCTAGCCCGGCCCTTGAACCTCTACCTCGATGTGCACCTGCTGAGCGCGGTCTACAACCTCTTGACGGGCACGATGGGTCCGACCAAGGCCGGGCTGATCATGTTCGGCCTGGCGGCGGCTCCCGTGCTCATGATCTGGCTCCTGGCGTACCTCTTGAGCCCCTTCGAGTTTCAGAAGGGAAGACTCGTCGTCCGGACCGTCGGCGTGGCGCTCGTCGCCGTCGCCTGCGCCGGGTTCGCGGGAAACCGAATCCCTCTGCTCGCCCAGCGAGTGACCTGGCCCGCCGTGGAGATTGCCACGAACCAGACTCGGCACTTTTTCCGGATGCTGAATGAACGCGAACGGTTCGCCGCCGAATTGGCCGCGAGGCCCGCCACCTATGGCGAGCTGGGGGGCCTCCTGGGGCGGCTGCGGGGCCGTGATGTGGTGCTGGCCTTCGTCGAGTCCTACGGGGTGTCGGCGCTGTACGACTCGCGATATGCGTCGGTCATCGTGCCCCGGCTGGACGAGCTGGCCGAGCGCATGGATGACGCCGGCCTGCATCTGGCCACCGGCACGCTGGTGGCGCCGATCCAGGGCGGCCAGTCCTGGCTGGCGCGTGAGTCGCTGATCAGCGGAGCTTGGCTGGACAATCAGTTGCGATATGACCTGCTCCTGGCGAGCGGCCGCGAGACCCTCATTGACGACTTCCGTCGGGCCGGACATCGCACGGTCGCCCTGATGCCGCAGATCACGCTGGCCTGGCCGGAGGGGGATCGCCTCGGCTACGACCAGATCCTGGCCCGTCGGGACATCGACTACGCCGGTCCGCCCTTGAACTGGGTCACGATGCCGGATCAGTTCACCTGGTCCTTCTTGCAACATAAGATCCGGGAGACCGACGCGCGGCCGCTGTTCACCGAGCTCAGCCTGATCAGCAGCCATGCGCCCTGGACGCCGATTCTGCCTGTCCTCGATGACTGGGATGCCATCGGCGACGGATCGGTCTTCGCCAAGTGGGCGGACGCTGGCGAGCGGCCGGAGGACCTGTGGCGGGATTACGATCGCGTGCGCGAGCACTATGCACGGTCGGTGGACTACGCGATCCATACGATGATTGGGTACGCCGAACGCTACGTCGACGACCGCACGCTGTGCATCGTGCTCGGCGACCACCAGCCGGCGCCGTTGATTACCGGCGACGACGCCAGTCGAGCGGTGCCGGTCCATGTGATCAGCCGTGACCCGGCGCTGGTGCAGCCCTTTCTGGACTGGGGATTCGAGGCCGGAGCGCTGCCCGACCCGAATCAGCCGGCGCGCGGCATGGACACCTTTCGTGACTGGTTCGTGCGGGCGTTCAGCGAACCGGCGGCTCCCGACATGACGGCCTCCGTGGACGGCAAGTAGTTCTCCCGAGCCCACGGGAACGCACGATGCCTCAGAATCCAATCCGCTACTGGCACTCCATGACCACCACCGAGGCCAAAGGCCTGGCCGCGACGGATCCGGTGGTCATCCTGCCGCTGGCCGCCATCGAGCAGCACGGTCCGCATCTGCCCTTGTCTACCGACCTCGACATCGGCCTGGGTCTACTGGCCAGCGCCTTCAGTCGCTTACCGGATGACTTCCCAGCCTGGGTACTTCCGCCACAGGCGGTCGGATCCAGCGGGGAGCATCTGCGCTTCGAGGGAACCTTGAGCCTGGCGCCGGAGCTACTGAGCGGGGTGATTCACGAGTACGGCATGGCCATGGCCCGGTGTGGGGTGAGACGGCTGGTGCTCAGCAATAGCCATGGGGGCAATCGTCCCGCGCTGGACACCGCCGGGCTGCGGTTGCGGGCCGACGCCGGTCTACTCGTGGTGCAGGCCGGCTATTTTTACTTTCCGCGCCCCAACGGGGTGAGTCTGCCGGACGCGGAGTGGCGCCACGGGCTGCATGGCGGAGCGGTGGAGACCGCGATGATGCTGCACCTGCGTCCCGACCTGGTGCGCACGCAGGAGATCCGGGACGCGCCGTCACTCGGACAGGAACTCGAAGGGGCCTTGCGTCGCCTGGGTCCGGAACACGAAGCGGCCTCCTTTGCTTGGCTGGCCGGCGACCTCAACGGTTCAGGCGTCGTGGGTGATGCCCGACAGGCGGACGCCGCTACGGGACAGCGGCTGGTGGCCCACTACGGTGAGGTGCTGGCGGACGTGATCCTGGACGCTCGGGCGTTCCCGCTGGATCGACTGATCTGAATACTGAATAGTGATCAGTCCCTGGCCACCGCCCCGGACAGCATCTCCGTCAGCCAGTGTCCCGCGCGATCGACTTTGGTCCTGACGTACCGCAGGTTGTGGCGGTTCAGCGTGCCGTAGATTGGCTGGCGATCCACCACTTGAATGCCCCCCTCTCGCATGGCCCGCACTTTCTCCGGGTTGTTGGTCAGAAGCTGGATGCGCTCGATCTGAAGGTGTCGCAGCATCTCGACCGCGGCATGGTAGCCTCGCTCGTCGGCGCCGAAGCCCAGTGTGCCGTCGGCCTCCACGGTGTCAAGGCCCTCGTGCTGCAAGGCATAGGCTCGGAACTTGTTGCCCAGGCCGATGCCCCGCCCCTCCTGTGACATATAGAGGAGCACGCCGCCGCTCGACGAGAAGACGCGCAAGCTCCCGCGCAACTGTTCACCACAATCGCAGCAGAGACTGCCGAACAGATCTCCGGTTAGGCAGGCCGAATGAATCCGCACCGGCACCGGATCCGGCCAGCGTTCCCGGGCACCGATGAGGATCGCCACGTGCTCGAAGATTCCGTCGGCCTCACGAAACAGCATGAAGCGGGCATCCTCGGCCACGTCCAGCGGAATCGGGCCGTCGCTGACGCGGGTCACCTCGACCTTGGCGTTCTCGGCCATGGCGGCGATCTGCGTCGTGGTCACGGCGAGGATCGCGCCGCTGTCCAGCGACTCTCGCAACGCCGCGGTACGGGCGGCATCCACGGGCATGCTCACGATGGCGGGGAGCAACCTGCCCAGCCGCGCCAGGGTCAGCCCGCCGATCTCTGCAGCAGAGGCGTCTCTGAGGTCGAGCGTGTCGGCGGTGTACTTGCCCGCGGCGGCGGACAAGCGCAGAATCTGCTCGGGGCAGGTGTCGCCGTTCAGGCCAAGGCTCAGGTGGCGTGGAGGCCGTCCGTTGGAGCCCGCGGCCAACGCCTGGCTCAAGCCCATGGCGTGGGCCCGGTGGTGCGTCACGGCCAGCCGTAGCGATCCGCCGGCAACCTGCCGGAGCCGCTCCAGCGTCTGGCTCCGCAAGCCATCGACTGCGGCCAGGAGGCTCGCCAACCCGGGCGCCGGGCCGTCCGGGGTCGTGACGTACAGGCATCGGCCGCGCTCTAGCTCGAACAGGCCGCGTTCCGCCTCGTACATGTTCTGTCCAGCGTGTTCAGCGAACGAAGATGGTTGACCTTAGCACCCCGATCGACGGCCGCACCGCCTGGAACCTGGTGCGCGCGGTTCCCCCTGGCCTGACCGGCCAGGACTCCTCCGTCCGCGTGCATGATGATCACAGGTCGGATGTCTGGTTGCAAGTGCACCGCTCCGGTCGGTGGGAAGCCTCCACGCCGGTGACCGATGACGCGCGCGACGTGCTGGCGCTGTACCTGCCCCTTCAGGTCCAGGCCGACCTGGTTATCGCTCAAATAGGACAAAGCCTCGATGGCCGGATCGCCACCGAAAGTGGCCATTCTCAGTATGTCACAGGTCCGGCCGACATCCGACGCCTCCACCGGCTCCGCGCCCTCGTGGATGCCGTCGTCGTGGGGGCGGGCACGATCGCGTCCGACGACCCCCGTCTCACCGTCCGCGACGTCGAGGGCGACAATCCCGTTCGCGTGGTCCTCGACCCGGATGGCAGGCTGGACCCAAATCAGCGCGTCTTCACCGATGGTGCCGCGCGAACCCTGATCATCCGCCGCGCCCCAGCCAGCCAGGGCGCCGGCCGGCCCTCGACCGCGGGCCACGTGCTCAACGTGCTCATGATTCCGGTTGACGCCGACGGCCGCTTCGATCCGAGAGTCGTCGTCCAGGCACTCCGCGACCTGGGCTATCGGCGGATCCTCGTCGAAGGGGGCGGCATCACCATCTCCCGGTTCTTGCAGGCTGGTGCGCTCGATCGCTTGCACGTGACGGTGGCGCCGCTCCTGATCGGTTCCGGCCGGCCGGCGCTCACCCTGGACCCGATCATGTCGCTCCAGCAGGCGCTGCGTCCGCCCTGCCGGCACTTCCATCTTGGCGACGATATCCTTTTTGATCTGGACCTTCGCTCGCGCCCCTGATCCGGGTCTCGGCTCTGGGCTTTCGGCTTTCGGCCTCACTTGAATGATCCGTGCGAGAGCCGAGAGCCACGTGTCGCCCCCTCTCCCTCTGGGAGAGGATCGAGGTGAGGGTGAACGATGATCGCACCGCCTCAGTTTGCACCCTCTCCCTTCGGGAGAGGGTGGGGGCGAGGGTCCGGGGGCAGGGCGAGCAGATCCTGGTGTCCCACGCTCAAACCGAACGCCCCGCTGTTGATCGTCCGCCGTCGGCGCACCGCCCACGCCTGGACGCGGCAGGCGTGGTCCGGGTCGTCGTCCAGCAGCAGGGCGGCGCGTTCCCAGCCGTCGATCAGCTTTCGAGCGAGCTGGCCATCCTCCGGACCCAGATGCCACGGACTGGCCAGCAGCCAGGTCCGGTAGCCGGCCGCACGGAAGAGTGCATCGGCGACCGCACTGGCCGTCGGTCCCAGCGCCGGCCCCAAGCCCTTGTCGCCTCGCTGGTGGGCGTTCACAGAAAGCCGGACCAACGCATCGTCCGGGTCCGGGCCTGGGTCCGGGTCCGGGTCGAGGTCGGCGCCGCCACCGTAACCAGCTCTCTTGAACCACTGGATCTCACCGTCGTAGGTCAGCGCGAAATGCGCGCCGCAACCAGCGCTCCGGCAGGCCTCGACCAGTCGTCTCAGCCATTCTCTCGATACCAGATCGAGCAGCGCGGAGCCGGTCACCAGGTGGGCCCGCGCGACTGCCGCCAGGCCGCGGTCGGCTAGGCCTCCGTGCACCCGGCGCACGCTCCGGATTGGTTTCGGGGCGTCGGCCCCGATCGGGTGGTTCAGCAGATCCCGATCGTGATCGACCAAGGTCCATTCCTGGCCACCCGGTAACCTGGACCCAAGGTAGCGGAGGTTCGACCCGGTCCCGCTCCCGAGATCCAGAACCTGTGACCAGTAGCGCGTGCGCCACGCCGTCGCCAGCAGTGGGAGAAGCGCCGCTGGCCGCGAGCGGTGGTCCACCGGCTCGCGTAGCGCGAGCCAGGCCGCGTCGAAGTTAAAGGGGTCAGACCCCATTAGGCGCCAGCTCCAGCGTGGCGTCGGCGAACGCCCGCGCGGCCTGATCCCAGTCTGGCAGACTCGCCGCATGACGCCGCGCGGCGGCCGCCAGTGTGGCACGCCGCGCGTGACCTTCATTGATGGAACGACCCGAGCCCACGGACAGGAGAGAGCCAAGCGCCTCGGCGAGCGCGGTGTCGTTACCCGGCGGCACCAGGACGCCGGCCTCCGCGGGGACGGTGTGCGGGATCGCCCCGCCGGTCGTGCTGACGATGGGGAGCCCTCGAGCGAGGGCGTCGGTGAGGGCCATGCCATACCCCTCATAGTGCGACGGCAGGACGAACAGCGAGCTGCCATCGTACAGACCGTCCAGCGTGTCCGGATCGCATTCGCCGGGGAAGCTGACCCGGTCGGTGAGTCCCGATGTGCGCACCGCATCTTGCACCACACTGGCATAGGCCGGAGCCCGGGTCCGGCTGCCGGCACAGACACAACTCCAGGCCGTCTCCCGAAGCTGGGCCAGCGCACGAACCAGCACATCCTGCCCCTTTCTGGGAATCACCGACGCAACGCAGAGCAGCCTCGGCGGCACGTCGGATCCCGGTCCCTGCGCGGGTCTGGCCGGATCGGTTCCGGGGACCACGGCCCGCACGCGAGCGGCGGGCACGCCGAACGCCGCCATCCGGCGCTCGGTGAAGTCGCTCGTCACCAGCACGCCGAGGCAGGCGGTGAGGGCCTCGCGCTCCAGCGCGGCGAATCGCTCGCGCTGCTCCAGTGAGAGGCCGGTCTCGTTGGCGAGCGGATGGTGGACGAGGGCCAAGATCCGGAGTCGCCCCCGATGGTCTCGCGCCGCTTCGGGAAGCCCCCCCAGGGCCAGACCGTCGACGAGGACCCGCGCATCATCGGGAAGATCACCGAGGGTCCGGCTGAGGCTGGCTCTTGCCCGCGCGTCCGCCTTGGGGAACGTCCCGTCGAGCTCGTGCACGACGACCTGCCACCCCAGCCGCCGCAAACCCTCGACCATCCGGGCGTCGTAGACATAGCCGCCGGTCCGCTGGTTCAGCGCACCTGGCACGATCACGTGCAGCTCGGGACCGATCACACCGAGCCTTCGTAGCTGCCCCAGGCTAAGTGGGATTCCTTCAGGGTCACCGAGACTGAGACGATCCCGCGGGCCGCGTCCCCGAGTTTCCCGTCGCGGATGGCCTGCGCGAGACGATCGAAGATCTCCCTCGCGAGAAACTCCGTCGTCGTGTTCTTGCCGTCGAGCGCCGGGTCGTCGTCCAGGTTGCTGTAGTTGAAACTCGCCAGCACGATTTTGAGTTGTTCGCTCGCGCGGCCGATGTCCACGACGAGCCCGTTCGCGTCGAGCTCGGGACGTCTGAACGTCGCGTCCACGACGTAGGTCGCGCCATGGAGGCGTTGCGCCGGGCCAAATGCCTCCCCGCTCAAGCTGTGGGCAATCATGAAGTGGTCGCGCACATTCAGGCTGTACACGGTGTGGGCCTCCTGGTAGCTAGTCGCTAGTAGCGGATGCGGTGACAGAGCGTGTCGTTCGGCTCACGGCTGAGCGTCGCTAGCACCTCGGGCAGATCCTCGAACGGGCTTTCACCCGTGATCAGAGCATCGAGCCGCGAGTCGCGCAGCAGATCCAGCGCCAACGTCATCCGTCGTGCTCGGGTCCAACGCGGCGTGCGCTCCGGAGGGAGGCGACCGACCTGACTGCTCCGAAGCGTCAGGCGTCGGGAGTGAAAGGCCTCGCCAAGCGGGAGCGGCACGGATCGGTTGCCGTACCAACTCACCTCGACGATCGTGGCCTCGGCGCCAGCCACCGCCAGCGCGCGGGCTAGCCCCTCAGGCCGACCGCTCGCATGAACGACCAGGTCGGCCGTCGCGTCGTGCGGCGGCTCGACGGCACAGGTCACGCCCACCGCCTCGGCGACCGTTCGCCGTGCCGGATTGATGTCCACCGCGGTCACCTGCGTGCCCGGCATTTGCCGACACAGCCAGGCGACGAGCAGTCCCACCGCGCCGGCGCCAACGACCACGATCTGGTCACCAGCCGCAGGCCGCGCATCCCAGACGGCGTTCACCGCCGTTTCCATGGTGGCTGCCAGCACGGCGCGATCAGCGGGCACGGCGTCTGGGACGGGAGTGACGTCGGTCGCCGGCACGCAATAGCGGTCCTGGTGGGGATAGAGGCAGAACACCGTGCGGCCCAGGAGGGGGTCCGGGCCCTCCAGGACCTGCCCCACGCTGGTGTAGCCGTACTTGATCGGACCGGAAAACTCACCCTGCTGGAATGGCGCGCGCATCGCCTCGTACTGCGAGGCCGGTACCTCGCCCCTGAAGACCAAGGACTCCGTGCCGCGGCTGATACCCGAGTACAGCGTGTGGACCAGCACCTGATCCGCACGTCTGGGGGCCAGGTCGGCCGTCACGATCTCTCCGTGCCCGGGCGTCCGGATCCAGAACTGCCGAGCGGTGGTACTCTCCGGCATGGTGTCCGCGCTTCTCCTAACAGACCATAACCCATTACCGCTGACGATTGACCGATGACGCCCTGACAAATGACGCCCTGACTGAAGACACGCTGACAAATGCCGCGATGAAGCCCGCCGTCCACGACACCCGCACCACCCGCGGCCGAGGGTCCGGCCTGCGCCTGGCCGGTCGCGACCTGGCTGCCGGGTTCTCGGCCACGCTGGCGGTGGCCCTGATCACCCGGCGGTTCTTCGACCTTCCAGCCAGCTATCTCCTGCACGCGGTCAGCATGTACATGCTTCTGGCTGGGCTCATCCTGTGGCGCCTGCCGAGCTACCTCCCCGGTCCGGGACTTGGCGCCGCCAATCGGGTGACCTTGGGCCGGGCGGCGATGGTGTTGCCCCTGGCTGCGCTCGCCTTGCAGCCGGCGATTCTCGGGACGGCCGGCGCCTGGTGGATCATCGCGGTGTCGACCGTCGCCATGATCCTCGACAGCGTGGATGGGTGGATTGCGCGCCGCACCGGCACGACGCCATTTGGTGCTCGCTTCGACATGGAACTGGACGCCTTTCTGATACTGGCGCTGTCCGTGCTGGTCTGGCAGAGCGGCCAAGCAGGAGTTTGGGTGCTGCTCATCGGCGCGCTTCGTTACTTGTTCGTGGCGGCCGGCTGGGTGTGGCCGGCGCTGACGGCGGAGTTACCGCCCAGCCGGCGCCGACAGACGGTCTGTGTGGTCCAGGGCGTCGTGTTGCTCCTCTGCCTGACGCCGGTCGTTCCTTCGGTCATGGCTTCGGTGGTCGCGGTCGTGGCACTCGGCCTGCTGAGCGCGTCGTTTGCCGTGGACGTGCGATGGTTGGCACGACGGGCGGCGGGACGCTGACCGCAGTCGACGGCTACGTCGCTGGACTTTCACCACGGACTGCTATTCCTCTGGATACGCGGGAAGCGTGGTCAGTCGTGTGTCCTCGACGGCTCCCCCGATCGTGAAGTGGTAGAGATCTTGGTACGTGTGGTCGTGAAGGCCGAGGACGTCATGCATCGGATCGTCGAAGTAGCAGCCGATACCGGTACTCCGGATGCCAGCGGCTTCGGCTTCCAGATACAGCACCTGGCCAATCAGACCAGCTTCCCAAAACAGGCGAGGATACAGCCAGGGACCATGACGTGTCAGCGGGGCCTCGTATTCGGCAATCATCCCAAGACTGAAGCAGCCATCACTGGCGATGTCCTGGAAACACGACACTTGCTGGGCGGCCCGTGTGACATCGGCGTCGATGAGGGAATACAGCTCCAGGTGCGGCGGACAGCCGGCGGGTCGCCGCCAATGGTCAGCATTGGTCAGGGCGTCTTCGAGGGCGGCTCGCTGTGACGGATCGCGCACCAGGACGTACAAGCCAGGAGGAAGATCATTCACGCGGTGAACAAAAATCGCCAAGTGGAGGTGAGGGGTCCACGGCAGCGTGCTGAAGGGCACGATTCCTGGACCGGCCACGGTCTTGTGGAGCATCTAATAGAACATGTCCCGCGTGATGTGCGTCGCTCGGTCCATGGCCACGGCGCTGCGGCGCTGCCGAATGATCTGCCGAAGAGACACCGGACGACTGTCCCTAAGGTTAGACGACGTGAGCGGCGCGGCCTGAGGACGAGGAAGCGCGTGGCCATGGAGACACTGAGGCTTGCGGGTCTGTGCGGCAATGTCGTTCATACCCCAGTCCACGTGAGACGGACTCAGGTGATTTGCGTTCCCTTTCCAGTCCAGTGAGCCGAACGCCAGGATCTGCTCCTTGGGCACGTGCATCTCGGACACGTCCGCGACACGCGGGCCCATGGCCATCAGGACGTTTGGCTCTTCCTGCTCGGCGTCGTGGTCGCGAAAGGTACCCATGAGGTTCGCCAACTCATCCGTACCCACGTCGTCCAGGATCGCCGCCTGCCATCCGAGGCCCGCGGCGGCGACACTGATGGCGCCGATGGCGTGACCCGCATCATGCTGGCAGTAGCGATAGGCTCGCTGACCGTACTTCCACGCCTCTCGCCAGTGAATCGATGTCAGGCCGACCAGAAACGTGTCCGCTGCCGCGTCTGACCAGAGACGGTCCCACAGCCCACAGTCGAACTCCGCTCGTACCTCGAGTAGGTGTGAATCGTACCGGGTTTCTCGGAGACCGAATTCGTTGAATCAGGCCACCTCAGCCTGCTCATAGTACTGCGCCTCGAACTCTGCTGGTGGAATGTCCCCGAGCGGCCCCAACAGTCGTCGTGTGTTGAACCAGTCCACCCACGTCAAGGTGGCGAACTCCACGGCCTCGAGGGTGCGCCACGGGCCCTTCCGTCGAATCACCTCCGTCTTGTACAAGCCGATCACCGATTCGGCGAGGGCATTGTCATAGGCATCGCCTTGGCTACCGACCGACGGCGCGATGCCGGCGTCCACGAGGCGATCCGTGTACCGCATCGAGAGATATTGGCCGGTTTCAAGGGGTCGTCGCAACACGTCCTCACTGGTGTGAGAGTAGCAGTTCGTTGAAGGCTTCGGATGGCGTTCTCCAACCGAGAGTCTTCCGCGGTCGGCGGTTGAGTGTGGCCGCGACAGCAGCAATGTCGCTCGCACGATGCCTATGGAGGTCAGTCCCTTTGGGGAAGTACTGGCGCAGCAGGCCGTTGGTGTTCTCGTTCGTGCCGCGCTGCCACGGACTGCGGGGGTCGCAGAAGAAGACGTGCAGCCCAGTGTCGATACGCAGTTGGGCGTGCTGTGCCATCTCTGCGCCTTGGTCCCAGGTCAGTGACCGACGTAGCTGATCAGGAAGCGTCGCGAGCGTCGACGTGATCGCATCGCGGACGGCTTCGGCGCCATGAGAGGTGGACCCCATCCTTTGGACAGCTCAGCGGCCAAGTTAAGGTGGATTCCAGGTTCATGTTTCTAAGCCGCTTCCGACTGCGCTGACGAGGAGCGCAGCGACGAGGTCGGCGCACCTCCCAAATCCGAGTACGCCTCATCAGGCGTGCGATCATCGAGCGACGAGTGCGGTCGCTCGGCATTGTAGAAGTCGATCCACCGGCCGATGCTGGCCCGCGCCTCGGAGCCAACCTCGAAGTCGTGCAGGTAGACGCACTCGTACTTGAGCGAGCGCCACAGCCGCTCGATGAAGACGTTGTCCATCCAGCGGCCCTTGCCGTCCATCGAGATCTGCACGCCTGCGTCTTTGAGCGTCTGAGTGAACTCCAGGCTGGTGAACTGGCTGCCTTGGTCGGTGTTGAAGATCGCTGGCGGTCCGTACTGCGCGAGGGCTTCCGCGAGGGCCTCCACACAGAACGAGGCATCCATCGTGTTGGACAAGCGCCACGACAGCACCTTCCGGCTGGCCCAATCCTGGATCGCGACCAGGTACAGGAAGCCGCGGTGCAGCGGAATGTACGTCACGTCGGCGCACCAGGCCTCGTTCGCACGTTCGACCGCTCGGTCGCGCAGCAAATAGGGGTAGACCCGGTGCTCCGGGTGCGGAACCGACGTGCTCGGGCGCTGGTACAGCGCCTGGAGGCCCATCTTTCGCATCAGACGACGCACCCGCTTCCGACTGACGGCGAAGCCCTCCCGGCGCAGCCAACGCGCCATCTGCCGCGATCCGTAGAACGGGGTTTCCAGAAATTGCTCGTCGATCCGGCGCATGAGCTCGAGAGTCAACTCACTCTCCCCGAGACCATCGTAGTAGAACGTCGAGCGCGAGATCGACACCAAGCCACACTGTCGCGAGATGCTCAGTTCGGAGTGGTTCGAGTCGATCAGCATTCGCCTTCGACCGTGACTCAACGGCCGAAGGCCTTGGACAAAAAATCCTTCTCGATGACGAGCTCGCCGACCTTCGCTCGCAGCTCCTGAATCTCCGCATCGCGAGACGCCTCTCGGCGCTGCTGGTGGTCCGAGAAGACGTCCACAAGCGCCTCCTGGGCTTTCTTCTTCCAGTTCGCGATCAGGTTCGGGTGGATCTTGTAGCGCGACGACAGCTCCGCCATCGTCTGCTCGCCGCGCAGCGCCTGCAGGGCCACGCGGGCCTTCAGCTCAGCGGGGTATTTTTTCCGTTTCTGCATGATTCCGATCTCTCCATTCTGAGGTCGGAATCCACCTTAGCAACCTGTCCGAATTTCGGGGTCCACCTCTATGCCCCGCAAGAGCCGGACCGTTCTTGACCCTGAGTCGGCCACGGTCGGCCATGCGAGGCAGGTGGAGCAGCATCGTGAATCGGGTGGTGCGTTCGACCAATGTGCCGATCGCGGAACTGCCAAGTCCGATGATCAGGTCGCCTTCCCAGTGTCCAGGAACCGCTCGGTCCTTGGCCTCGGCGGGCCGCTCGCTGATCATGATGTCGGAGCCCACAAACTCCTTGCCGCGACCACGGCGCGGGCGTCCCATCCTCAGCCATCACCGTGCCGGCGAGGTGGTCCTGCACGTAGCTCCTGAGCCGATCGTTTGCGGCCAGCTTGGCTATCTTCGGGCGCTTGGCACGTCGGTCGCTGTGCCACTGCGCAGTTGACGCCCGATACGCCAGACCGCCGCTCCGAGTCGCCGCGTTGCGACGCAGCTCACGTGAGACAGTCGACGGGGCTCTCCGGAGCCGACGGGCAATGTCGCGCACCCCGGCGCCCTGAGCTCTCAGGATCGCGATCTCTTCCCGCTCCGCGAAGGACAGGGAGCGAGCTGATCGGGGCGCCAAGCTGATCGGCGGCATACCACCGCCCTCACGGAACCAACGACCACCCACGGGCGGCGACACGCCGCAGGACACTGCGGCATCCTCACTCGACAGCCCTCGGGTGATCGCCTTCCAGAACCGTTGCTGCTCCGCACGCCCCGCTACCGGCGGCCGGCCAGGCGAACGCATCGCAGGTCGACCCGCCCGGTCTGACCTTCTCCGTCTCCGTTCCTGCATCGCAGCACCTCATCATCGAGGTGTTGCGACGACCAGTTGAATTCACCTTGCGACCCGGCATCACTGTGATGTACGAGGCCGGTGAGGGCGTCGCCCCGGCGGGCGTAGATCGCCTGCTCCAACGCATCCAGCACAAAGTCCGTGCGCATGGAGGCCGACACCCGCCAGCCCACAATGCGGCGCGCAAACACGTCGATGACGACCGCGACGTAGACAAAGCCGCCCCAGGTTGCGACGTACGTGAAATCGGAGACCCAGAGCTGATTCGGACGGGTGGCCACGAATCGGCGGTCAACGAGGTCCACCGGGCGACCGCCCTCACCTGCGGGGGTCGTGGTGACCCAGGCCCGGCCCCGGACGGCCCCGGCAAGGCCCATCGCGCGCATCAGGCGCGCCACGGTGCAGCGCGCCACGCGGACGCCGTCCCGCCGCAGCTGCTTCCAGACTTTCCGGGGGCCGTAGACCTGCTGGTGCGCGTCATAGACCCGCTGAATCTCGACGCGGAGCTGATCGTCGCGCTGCGCCCGTGCGGACCGGCGCGTCGGGTGTGTCCGCTGGTGCCGATGGCGCTGATACGTCGACGGGGCGATCGGCAGCACGGCGCAGATCGGCTCGACCCCGAACACGGCGCGATGGTCGGCGATGAACTGGACCATCGTGGCTACGTCCTCCGGCGGTCGAGCTCCGCCTGGGCGAAATACGCGAACGCTTTCCGCAGGATCTCATTCGCCCGCTTCAGCTCACGGACCTCGCGCTCCAGCTCCTTCAACCGCTCCCGCTCGCTCGTCGTCAGGCCCGGCCGATGCCCAGCATCACGCTGCGCCTGCCGCACCCACTTCCGCAGCGTCTCCGCCGTGCAGCCGAGCTTCGGCGCCACCGACTGCAGCACCGCCCACTCTGAGGCGTGGGCCTCTCGGTGCTCCTCGACCATCCGGACGGCACGTTCGCGCACTTCCGGAGAAAACCGACTTGGACGTCCCATAGACCCCATCCTCCCAAGCAATGAGGTCTCCGAGAAACCCGGTACGATTCAGTGCTCCTTCGGTGCGTAATGACACACCATCGGTGTGTCGTGGAGATCGATGATTGGCCCACAGATCAGATAGGCCTCGGTGGGATGCAAATTGCCGCTGGAGGGATTCACACGGAGGGCCCAACTGACCGTCCCCGTACTCTTCCAGGCCGATATCGCCAAACTGTCGTAGAACAGTTGCGAGAGGCTCCGCCGGGTGACCGGCGCAGGTGTGATGCGACCGTGAACGAACGCCTCGTCATACAGCGGTGCGTCCGTCACCGGGATCTGTTCCAGCGGAATCAGTCGAGCGCCGTGATAGCGGCGAAACGGGTCCGGTTGCGTGGCCCAGTCCAGAAACCCTGGTCCTCTGGCGTGACCCTGGAAGGAATGCTTCGTCGCGTCGTGATAGTGAAAGACTGCCTCAAGAGCGCCCGCGCCGGACCGACTAACCCCGTCGGGTGTCACGGGTGTCGAGCGGCTCGAGAACGAATCATCTAAAACTCCTCACCCTGACGTATTTCTGCAACGTCCGGGTGTAGGAAATTCCGACCTCGCTGGACACATTGTGTACCCGTAGGTGTCCAGAATCTGGAGGTCGGTCATGAACAAAGCTCAGCGGGACATTCGGCGCAAGAAACGGGTTTTGGAGCACGCGGCGCGGATCGGCAACGTGCGAAAGACCTGCCGCTACTTCGGCGTCGCAAGGTCAGGGTTCTACGTCTGGAAGAAGGCGTATGAGACCCATGGGGATGAGGGCCTGGTCACCCAGAAGCCGTGCCCGTACACCCCCCGGCTCCGCACGCCCCCCGCCATCGTCGAGAAGGTCCTTCATCTCCACCGCACGTCTCACCTCGGCCCCATCCGCATCGTTTGGTATCTCGAGCGCTATCACGGCAGCACGATTTCGAAGCCGGGGTCTACCGCCTCCTCCGGCGCCACGGCCTGAAGCGCTTACCCAGTCGCGTCGGGCGACGAGCGGGGCACACGCACCGGTACGCCAAGCAGGTCCCTGGGCACCACGTGCAGGTTGACGTCACGTTCCTGAAGCTCGTCGGGAAAGACGGGCGGGCGACGCGGCGATATCAGTACACGGCCATTGATGACGCGACACGCATCCGAGCGTTGAAGGTCTACACGCGCCATACCCAGAAGAACGCCAGGCACTGCCTCGACTACGTGATCAAGAAGTTTCCGTTTCGGATGCATCTGGTACGGACCGACCGTGGCCATGAGTGCATGGGTTCAGACCATTGTGGACCACGTGAGGCCTAGAAATAAGAGAGACTTTGCCGCCAGAGGAGGAGGTCCTCATGAGCAAGGCGAAGTCAGCAGAGAAAGTGGTGCAAGACATCCGGCGGAAGACGCGGCGCCGGTTCTCAGCCGAAGAAAAGATCCAGATCGTTCTCGAGGGGCTGCGAGGCGAAGAGAGCATAGCGACGCTCTGTCGCCGCGAGGGCCTGAACCCGAATCTCTACTACCGGTGGAGCAAGGAGTTCCTCGAAGCCGGGAAGAAACGGCTGGTTGGGGATACGACCCGCGAAGCGACGTCGAGTGAAGTCACCGACCTGCGCCAAGAGAACGGCCGGCTCAAGCAGGTCGTGGCCGAGATGGTGCTCGAGAATCGACTGTTGAAAAAAAACGTGACGGCCTTCGACTCGGAGGTCGGTACGTGAGACGGACCGCCGCCGAGAAGTACGAGGTCATCCGGCTCGTTGAGGGCTCCGACCTGCCCGTGCGGCAGACGTTACGGGAGCTGCAGGTGAATCGGTCCACGTTCTACGTCTGGTATCACCGCTACGCCGAACGGGGGCGAGCGGGACTCCAGTCGAAGCCCTCGGCGGCGCGCCGCTACTGGAACCGGATTCCGCCACGGGTGCGGCAGCGCGTGGTGGAGGCGGCGTTGGCGGATCCCGAACGGTCGCCGCGGGAGCTGGCCTGGCAGCTGACCGACCGGGAGGGCCATTTTCTGTCGGAATCGAGCGTCTATCGCATCCTCAAGGCCTATGACCTGATTCCGAGCCCAGCCTTCATCGTGCTGTCGGCAGCGAAGTCGTTCCGGCATCCGACCCGTCGGCCGAACGAGCTCTGGCAGACCGACTTCACCTATCTGCAGGTGGTTGGCTGGGGCTGGTACTACCTGTCGACGGTGCTGGATGATTACGCGCGCTACATCATCGCCTGGATGCTCCGGACGTCGATGCAAGCCGCCGACGTGATGGAGACGCTGGACCTGGCCCGGGCCAAGACGGGGCTCGACCGAGTCCTGGTGGTCCATCGGCCGCGGCTCTTGAGCGACAACGGGCCGTGTTACGTCTCGGGGGAGCTGGCGGAGTATCTGGAAACCCACAAGATCGCACACACGCGTGGGGCGCCGTATCATCCGATGACCCAGGGCAAGATCGAGCGGTATCACCGGTCGATGAAGAACGTGGTGAAACTCGAGAAATACTACAGCCCGTGGGAACTCGAACGGGCCATCGCGCGGTTCGTCGACGACTACAACCATCGACGGCTGCATGAGGCGCTGGACAACGTGACGCCGGCCGACGTCTATCACGGGCGACGGCCGGTGATCCTCGCGCGACGCGACCAGATCAAACGGAGGACACTGGCACAACGAAAACGGGAGAATCTACACACGCCGCGTGGAGCGGTCAACCGGCGAAAGGTCTCTCTTGTAAAACACGCTCATTGGTCCACTCTGGTCTGACGACGTACAGTCGCGTGGTCCCGGGGGAGGTGCAGGTGCATGAGGTGTTCTGTCGTGCCGAAAAGCGCCGACCAGCCGCCCAGCTGATGCACGGCGATCGAGACTGTGATGAGTCCGCCCCCGAGGAGCAAGACACACTGGGCGATGTCGGTCCGGACCACGGCACGCAATCCGCCAAGATAGGTGTAGACCGCTGAGAAACTTCCCAGGGCGATGATCAGGACCGTGAGCCGCACCGCTTCCCGGTCGCTGATCCACGCCACCATCTCGTTGAAGAGGCCATCAAGCGCGTACGCCGCCCAGAACAGCGCCGTGCCGAGGTAGAGCAGTGCGTAGAGCACAATCATCAACAGGGCATACACCAACGCGATCCGCGGCCCGAAGCGCTGTTCGAAGAACTGGCTGATCGTGACGACCTTGAGTCGGAGATAGAGGGGGGACGAAAAAGAAAGCGGCGATCACGATGCCGAAGATCGCGTTGAGCTCGAAGTTCCCCTGCGCCAATCCGTCGACATAGGCCGCGCCGGTTACGGAGAGGAAATGGCCGGCCTCGACGTTCGTCGCGATCGTGGACATCGCGATGGACGGCCACCGCAACGAGCGTGAGCTGAGGAAATACTCCTCGGGACCCACGCCGGCGTCGGCTCGCGCGCGCAGGCCGATGACGAAAATGATGACGAAGTACGCGACGACGATGCCAAGGTCGATTATAGATGGCCGCCTGGACCCTCTCAGCCCTTCAGCGCCGCCCGCACCTTCAGGAGCAGGTACTTGCGATCAAAGGATTTCATCAGGTACGGATTGCCGGTTTTCGCCACACCCTGACGCACGGCCTCTGATAGTTGATTCTCGTCGGCCATGTACAGCACGGCAAGGCCAGGAGTGAGTTCGCGAGCACGAGGAGCCCCGCACGATCTGTTGCCCTGCGCCCGGAACGAGGGTAGCTCACGTAGATAGGAGCGGGGCCATAGGACAGCCCAACGACGCAGACATCGCTCTCAGTAACTCCGCCTCAGCAATGGTAATCTTCCGGTCGGCGGCGATGCACGCCGCGGCCGCTTGGAGTATCTGTCGCTTGATCCGGGGCGCGGCTAGATGTCCCCGCTGTTGGAGACATATTGGAGACGGGTCGATCCCAGATGACTAACTGATTGACAGGACAAGAGTTAAATGGTGGAGACGGCGTCCACCATCTATCATGGCCCTACGTATTCCCATGGTGTCCAACCATGTTCATGTAAAATACGTTAGTAAAACGTGTTAATAACTGGCTGGCGTCTTGACGTGGTACCACGACGTCCGGTATATTCCTAACTTAATGTGTATAGTTAACTGTATAGTGAAAAGCGCGAGAATCGATCGATGACGGCACCGCCGCCGCGCCGCCTCGCGCACAGCAACGGTTCTGGAAGGCGATCACCCGGGGGCTGTCGAGTGAGGATGCCGCAGTGTCCTGCGGCGTGTCGCCGCCCGTGGGTGGTCGTTGGTTCCGTGAGGGCGGTGGTATGCCGCCGATCAGCTTGGCGCCCCGATCAGCTCGCTCCCTGTCCTTCGCGGAGCGGGAAGAGATCGCGATCCTGAGAGCTCAGGGCGCCGGGGTGCGCGACATTGCCCGTCGGCTCCGGAGAGCCCCGTCGACTGTCTCACGTGAGCTGCGTCGCAACGCGGCGACTCGGAGCGGCGGTCTGGCGTATCGGGCGTCGACTGCGCAGTGGCACAGCGACCGACGTGCCAAGCGCCCGAAGATAGCCAAGCTGGCCGCGAACGATCGGCTCAGGAGCTACGTGCAGGACCACCTCGCCGGCACGGTGATGGCTGAGGATGGGACGCCCGCGCCTGGCCCAAACGTGGGCTCCTGGAGTGGTCGACGTCATGGCCGCCGCCAGGACCGACATTGGGCGACATCGTGGAGCCCGCAGCAGATCGCCCATCGGCTCCGGACCGAGTATCCAGACGATGAATCGATGAGGGTCTCGCACGAGGCGATTTACCAAGCGCTGTACATCCAGGGGCGGGGGGCACTGCGCCGCGAGCTGACGGCGTGCTTGCGCACCGGGCGGGCGCTACGCGTGCCGAGGGCTCGCCGCCGTGGTCGCGGCAAGGAGTTTGTGGGCTCCGACATCATGATCAGCGAGCGGCCCGCCGAGGCCAAGGACCGAGCGGTTCCTGGACACTGGGAAGGCGACCTGATCATCGGACTTGGCAGTTCCGCGATCGGCACATTGGTCGAACGCACCACCCGATTCACGATGCTGCTCCACCTGCCTCGCATGGCCGACCGTGGCCGACTCAGGGTCAAGAACGGTCCGGCTCTTGCGGGGCATGGCGCCGAAGCCGTCCGCGATGCGATCACGTCGACGCTCGCGACGCTTCCTGATCAGCTACGTCGGTCACTGACCTGGGACCAAGGCGCGGAGATGGCACAGCACGCCCAACTGCGTATCGACACTGGGCTGCACGTCTTCTTCTGCGACCCCCGCAGTCCGTGGCAGCGCGGCACGAACGAGAACACCAACGGCCTGCTGCGCCAGTACTTCCCCAAAGGGACTGACCTCCATAGGCATCGTGCGAGCGACATTGCTGCTGTCGCGGCCACACTCAACCGCCGACCGCGGAAGACTCTCGGTTGGAGAACGCCATCCGAAGCCTTCAACGAACTGCTACTCTCACACCAGTGAGGACGTGTTGCGACGACCCCTTGAAACCGGCCAATATCTCTCGATGCGGTACACGGATCGCCTCGTGGACGCCGGCATCGCGCCGTCGGTCGGCAGCCAAGGCGATGCCTATGACAATGCCCTCGCCGAATCGGTGATCGGCTTGTACAAGACGGAGGTAATTCGACGGAAGGGCCCGTGGCGCACCCTCGAGGCCGTGGAGTTCGCCACCTTGACGTGGGTGGACTGGTTCAACACACGACGACTGTTGGGGCCGCTCGGGGACATTCCACCAGCAGAGTTCGAGGCGCAGTACTATGAGCAGGCTGAGGTGGCCTGATTCAACGAATTCGGTCTCCGAGAAACCCGGTACGATTCATGCGTGTAGGTCGAGAGGTTTGTTCCTTTGGGGAAGTATTGCCGCAACAAGCCGTTGGTGTTCTCGTTCGTACCTCGCTGCCATGGACTCTGCGGGTCGCAGAAGTACACCTTCACGTTCGTGGCGACCGTGAAGCGCTTGTGCGAGGCGAATTCGGTCCCACGGTCCCACGTCAGAGACGCCATCAACCCCTTCGGGAGCGTGCGAACGGCGTTGGCCAGCGCCCGCACGACATTGGCGGTGTCTTTGCCAGCCAGACGAATCAAGAGCAGGAAGCGCGAGTGGCGCTCGACGAGCGTGGCGATGTGTGAGTTGCGAGCCCCGGTCAGTAAGTCGCCTTCCCAGTGGCCGGGCACGGCCCGATCCGCTGCCTCCGCCGGACGCTCTCGAATCGAGACGGCGTCGATGATCTGACCACGGCACTGGCCCGCCGTGCTGGCGTGCTTGGACCGACGCATCCGTCGCCGACGGCGAAGGTGGGCGTTCAGGGCTTTCTTCAGCACCCCGCGACTCTGCACGAAGAGACTGAGATAGATCGTCTCGTGCGACACGTGCAAACAAGGATCCTTCGGAAAGGTCCGTTTGAGCCACCCGGCGATCTGCTGTGGGGACCAGTCTGCCGCCAGCTTCTCAGCCACCAGGGCACGGAGCAACGGCGAGAGGGCGAGCCGACAGGGTTTCGGACGCCGAGTTCGGTCCCAGGCACGCGCGTCGGCAACGGACGCACGGTACTGCCGTCGGCCACCGTTCCGTCGCACCTCCCGGCTGATCGTCGATGGCGCTCGACTCAGGCGCACGGAGTAGCCCCGGGCCAAGCCCCTGGAGATTTCCTCCCGCTCCGTCAGGGTGAGCGAGCGTCGCGACCGGGTCCGTGACGGCGGCGGGATACCCCCACGGGCTGACACGACGTGGTGAACTGCTCCCGGGATCCGACCGAGTGCCCGACCGATGTCGCTGAGCGACTCACCTCGCTTCCACCGCTTCCACAGCTCCACCTTCTCTCTTGCTGACATCCGTGGACGACGAACGCGACCCATGATCCCTCCTTGCTGTGATCATTCATCGCGTTGCATCGACCCTTTGAACTCACCACGGCATTCGTTGCAACCAGCGCCGCGCCCAGCTCTCTGTGGTTCTGTCGGGTCGCAACCGCGGCCACGAGATACACGCCGACCGGAAACAACCCCCACACGAAGAAGCGCGGTGTCAACGCGAGGTAGGCCGAAGCCGGCCCGCGGCGGCGCGCTTGGCCACGTTCGGCCAGTCCGGGTCGAATTCGACCTGCAGGTACTCCGCTTCAGGTGTGCGGATGAACTGGAGGTAGTAGTTCAACTCCGTTGCCGCCCAGCCGATGCCGGCGCCGGCGAACGGCGTCCAGCGCGAGTCGTTGAGAACGTCGTAGTACACCCGCAAATCCGAATGGGCGTCCTAATTCCGATGTTTTAAGGGGCATCCTTGCCGGTCGGCACCCTTGCTGGCGACGAGGCGCGCTTTACGGTGGCCCTCGCCGTGGAAGGGGGTGGCGGCGAGCCGGCAACCAGCGTCCCGCTTTAGAAGTGGTACGTGAGACTCAGGCCCACATCCCAGAGCGTGCTGGCGTCAGTCAGCAGCTGCCCCGAGACGGGTTCGCTCCCATCGCGGCGCAGATTGGGGACGTGACTACGCAGCGGATCCCAGACGAGCGCGTCGTCACTCTCGAAGGCCGCACCGTGGACCCAGCGACCCTTTACACCCACCGACAGACCCTCGGTGAGCGCATAGTTCACTCCGACCAGCACCTGCTGGCTGACCAGCTTGTCGGACAGGATGCCCTGGAAACTACTTGTCGTGGCTGCCAGGTTCTGGCGAATCTCGTCCACGTTGGGCAGCCCCTCGCCGGTGGTAATCGCGGTGGGATTCGCGTTCCTCGACCACAGACTGCCGTAGGCCACCGCCGTCGACCCGATCCCCACACCCACGCCGACATAGGGCGTGAGCCGACTGCGGGTCCGAACGTCCCAATACAGGTTCGCGAACAGGGTGTGCGAGGTCACACCGCCGAGGTAGTCCGTCGCCGTCTGAAGTTCTTGATTCAGCTTGTCGGCGGTGACGCTGCCCGAGCCAGCGCTGAGGCCGGGCACGGCGACGGTCTGGTCGTAGGCGGTGGCGCGGTAGAAGTATTCCATCTCCGTCCGCACGTGGCGCCACCGCGGGCCAGAGGCGTCGGCCCCGAAGCGATACCCCAGCACCCAGCTGGCCTGCAAGCCCGTGGCCCTGGCGAACTGATTAACCCAGTCATCCCTGCGATCCGATCCCGTGCAGTTGTAGGCTTCATATCCCGCCGTCTGCGTCACCGTTGCATACTGCGGATTGATGAACTCGTCACACACACTCGCTCGGTCGTTGGACAGCCCGGTGATGCCCAGGGCCGGGACCACGTGCGCGCCCAGTTCGCTCCCCAGATACCAGCCCTGCCCTTGCGCCGGACTCGGCACGCCTCCGAGCGCCACGACAAGAAGCCCCACCACGATTGAGGTCTTTTTCACGATATTTCCATTCTAGTTTAAACCGGGATTTCCATTTTGCCTGTCCCGGAGGGCACCGTTATACACCCGACCGCCGCCGAGCGCACGAAATTCTGTTCGTCGCACAATCGTCCAGCTCCAGAGACTGTCACTCAGCCCGCGCTGACGTGCGACCGACTGGAGCCGCTGTTTTCACGGCATTTCTCAGACACTGGTCCACACGTGCGCCGTTTCTTCGCCGGAGTTCCTCGGGAAGCGGTCGCCCGCTATCCTCCCGGCACGGGCAGCGCCCAGATCCTCCGCAGTATGTCGCCGAACAGCCGACGGGTCAGATGCCCTTCTGCCAGCAGGAGCCAGTAGTCCCTGGCATGCTTCACCAGCCGGCCTCCGGTTTTCACCAGCCGCTGCTGGAGACTCGTGAGCGACCAGCGCGTGACCCGCGGCGGCAGGACCCATCTGCGCCAGAGGTTGCCCAGGTTGTAGGCCAGGACACTCAGTTGCAGGCGCACTTCGTTCGCCCGGAACCGAGGGCACGACAGCCGCGTCCAGTGGGTGGCCTGCTTGCCTTCCTTGATCCATTGCTCCGCCGTGCCGCGCTTGTTGTAGAACCGTACGACCGAGCGGCTCGGGAGGGCCATCTTGGTCACGATGAAGCCGACGCGCGGGAACAGCTCCCCTCGGTGGTGCTCCACCTTGGCGACAATCCGTCTGGGCGTGGTCCAGCTCTTCGCCTGATAGCGGAAACTCTTGTAGCGCACCAAGGGCTTGCGGCTCGGCCGTCCCGGCGGACGAAAGAGGAGGGCTTCGATTTCCAGCTCCACGCTCTTGTTCGCCGGCATGCGGATGACATAGTCCACGTCGCGCGTCTCGAGCGCGTCGTAGATCTCCGGCTTGGCAAACGCCGCGTCCGCGCGGAACGCCACGCGCGTACCCTCCGCCTGCTGCCGGTCAATTTCCGGCACGAGCAGGTCGTCCCAATCGTCGGCGCTATGCACGTTGCCGGGCCGCAGCGGGGCGGCCACGCAGTCGCCGTGCTCGTTGAACAGAAACAGCGGGTGGTAACAGACTGATTCAAAGTGCCCGTTGTACGCGCTCCCTTCCTGCGCCCCATGCACCGGGCTCTCACTCGAATCCATGTCGAGCACAATCCGGCCGGCGCGCGTTGGCATCTCAGCCTGTGCGAGCACCTCCCGGTTCACGGCCATCAGCCCGACGAGCTTCTCCTCTCGGGTCAGCAGCTCAGTCTCGAACCAATGCAGCGGCGAGGTCAGCGCGCCACCGCGGTCCCAGAGCGTTGGCGCCCCGATGAGACGAAACGTCGGGTCCGCCGACACGCGCACCGCATCGTTCAGGTCTTCGTAGCCCGCGAGCCGACTGTAGACCGACTGTCGCAGGAGATCCGCCAGGCTGAACTGGGTGTGCAAGCCCTGTCGGGAGTCGCTCAGGTGCTCGGCGATGAGTGTCGCCAGCCCCAGGCGTTCATCCAACTCGCGCACCAGAAGGAGACCGGCGTCGGAGGTGATGCGCGACCCCTGGAATGCGACCTTCAGAAAGCCATTGAACGTGAACCGAAACGCCTCGTGCTGTCATTCACCCACAGGGTGTCACCCTCCGTGGCGGGGTTCCTTGCGTCGGAGCCCCGGAAATCAAGGCGCGGCGACTGGTCTGCCGATGCGGTACCACAGCCAAATCGGAAATCCGGGGTACTGAATCGTACCGGGTTTCTCGGAGACCTCATTGCTTGGGAGGATGGGGTCTATGGGACGTCCAAGTCGGTTTTCTCCGGAAGTGCGCGAACGTGCCGTCCGGATGGTCGAGGAGCACCGAGAGGCCCACGCCTCAGAGTGGGCGGTGCTGCAGTCGGTGGCGCCGAAGCTCGGCTGCACGGCGGAGACGCTGCGGAAGTGGGTGCGGCAGGCGCAGCGTGATGCTGGGCATCGGCCGGGCCTGACGACGAGCGAGCGGGAGCGGTTGAAGGAGCTGGAGCGCGAGGTCCGTGAGCTGAAGCGGGCGAATGAGATCCTGCGGAAAGCGTTCGCGTATTTCGCCCAGGCGGAGCTCGACCGCCGGAGGACGTAGCCACGATGGTCCAGTTCATCGCCGACCATCGCGCCGTGTTCGGGGTCGAGCCGATCTGCGCCGTGCTGCCGATCGCCCCGTCGACGTATCAGCGCCATCGGCACCAGCGGACACATCCGACGCGCCGGTCCGCACGGGCGCAGCGCGACGATCAGCTCCGCGTCGAGATTCAGCGGGTCTATGACGCGCACCAGCAGGTCTACGGCCCCCGGAAAGTCTGGAAGCAGCTGCGGCGGGACGGCGTCCGCGTGGCGCGCTGCACCGTGGCGCGCCTGATGCGCGCGATGGGCCTTGCCGGGGCCGTCCGGGGCCGGGCCTGGGTCACCACGACCCCCGCAGGTGAGGGCGGTCGCCCGGTGGACCTCGTTGACCGCCGATTCGTGGCCACCCGTCCGAATCAGCTCTGGGTCTCCGATTTCACGTACGTCGCAACCTGGGGCGGCTTTGTCTACGTCGCGGTCGTCATCGACGTGTTTGCGCGCCGCATTGTGGGCTGGCGGGTGTCGGCCTCCATGCGCACGGACTTTGTGCTGGATGCGTTGGAGCAGGCGATCTACGCCCGCCGGGGCGACGCCCTCACCGGCCTCGTACATCACAGTGATGCCGGGTCGCAAGGTGAATTCAACTGGTCGTCGCAACACCTCGATGATGAGGTGCTGCGATGCAGGAACGGAGACGGAGAAGGTCAGACCGGGCGGGTCGACCTGCGATGCGTTCGCCTGGCCGGCCGCCGGTAGCGGGGCGTGCGGAGCAGCAACGGTTCTGGAAGGCGATCACCCGGGGGCTGTCGAATGAGGATGCCGCAGTGTCCTGCGGCGTGTCGCCGCCCGTGGGTGGTCGTTGGTTCCGTGAGGGCGGTGGTATGCCGCCGATCAGCTTGGCGCCCCGATCAGCTCGCTCCCTGTCCTTCGCGGAGCGGGAAGAAATCGCGATCCTGAGAGCTCAGGGCGCCGGGGTGCGCGACATTGCCCGTCGGCTCCGGAGAGCCCCGTCGACTGTCTCACGTGAGCTGCGTCGCAACGCGGCGACTCGGAGCGGCGGTCTGGCGTATCGGGCGTCGACTGCGCAGTGGCACAGCGACCGACGTGCCAAGCGCCCGAAGATAGCCAAGCTGGCCGCGAACGATCGGCTCAGGAGCTACGTGCAGGACCACCTCGCCGGCACGGTGATGGCTGAGGATGGGACGCCCGCGCCTGGCCCAAACGTGGGCTCCTGGAGTGGTCGACGTCATGGCCGCCGCCAGGACCGACATTGGGCGACATCGTGGAGCCCGCAGCAGATCGCCCATCGGCTCCGGACCGAGTATCCAGACGATGAATCGATGAGGGTCTCGCACGAGGCGATTTACCAAGCGCTGTACATCCAGGGGCGGGGGGCACTGCGCCGCGAGCTGACGGCGTGCTTGCGCACCGGGCGGGCGCTACGCGTGCCGAGGGCTCGCCGCCGTGGTCGCGGCAAGGAGTTTGTGGGCTCCGACATCATGATCAGCGAGCGGCCCGCCGAGGCCAAGGACCGAGCGGTTCCTGGACACTGGGAAGGCGACCTGATCATCGGACTTGGCAGTTCCGCGATCGGCACATTGGTCGAACGCACCACCCGATTCACGATGCTGCTCCACCTGCCTCGCATGGCCGACCGTGGCCGACTCAGGGTCAAGAACGGTCCGGCTCTTGCGGGGCATGGCGCCGAAGCCGTCCGCGATGCGATCACGTCGACGCTCGCGACGCTTCCTGATCAGCTACGTCGGTCACTGACCTGGGACCAAGGCGCAGAGATGGCACAGCACGCCCAACTGCGTATCGACACTGGGCTGCACGTCTTCTTCTGCGACCCCCGCAGTCCGTAGCAGCGCGGCACGAACGAGAACACCAACGGCCTGCTGCGCCAGTACTTCCCCAAAGGGACTGACCTCCATAGGCATCGTGCGAGCGACATTGCTGCTGTCGCGGCCACACTCAACCGCCGACCGCGGAAGACTCTCGGTTGGAGAACGCCATCCGAAGCCTTCAACGAACTGCTACTCTCACACCAGTGAGGACGTGTTGCGACGACCCCTTGAAACCGGCCAATATCTCTCGATGCGGTACACGGATCGCCTCGTGGACGCCGGCATCGCGCCGTCGGTCGGCAGCCAAGGCGATGCCTATGACAATGCCCTCGCCGAATCGGTGATCGGCTTGTACAAGACGGAGGTGATTCGACGGAAGGGCCCGTGGCGCACCCTCGAGGCCGTGGAGTTCGCCACCTTGACGTGGGTGGACTAGTTCAACACACGACGACTGTTGGGGCCGCTCGGGGACATTCCACCAGCAGAGTTCGAGGCGCAGTACTATGAGCAGGCTGAGGTGGCCTGATTCAACGAATTCGGTCTCCGAGAAACCCGGTACGATTCACACGCCTCAGAGTGGGCGGTGCTGCAGTCGGTGGCGCCGAAGCTCGGCTGCACGGCAGAGACGCTGCGGAAGTGGGTGCGGCAGGCGCAGCGTGATGCTGGGCATCGGCCGGGCCTGACGACGAGCGAGCGGGAGCGGTTGAAGGAGCTGGAGCGCGAGGTCCGTGAGCTGAAGCGGGCGAATGAGATCTTGCGGAAAGCGTTCGCGTATTTCGCCCAGGCGGAGCTCGACCGCCGGAGGACGTAGCCACGATGGTCCAGTTCATCGCCGACCATCGCGCCGTGTTCGGGGTCGAGCCGATCTGCGCCGTGCTGCCGATCGCCCCGTCGACGTATCATCGCCATCGGCACCAGCGGACACATCCGACGCGCCGGTCCGCACGGGCGCAGCGCGACGATATCATCGCCATCGGCACCAGCGGACACATCCGACGCGCCGGTCCGCACGGGCGCAGCGCGACGATCAGCTCCGCGTCGAGATTCAGCGGGTCTATGACGCGCACCAGCAGGTCTACGGCCCCCGGAAAGTCTGGAAGCAGCTGCGGCGGGACGGCGTCCGCGTGGCGCGCTGCACCGTGGCGCGCCTGATGCGCGCGATGGGCCTTGCCGGGGCCGTCCGGGGCCGGGCCTGGGTCACCACGACCCCCGCAGGTGAGGGCGGTCGCCCGGTGGACCTCGTTGACCGCCGATTCGTGGCCACCCGTCCGAATCAGCTCTGGGTCTCCGATTTCACGTACGTCGCAACCTGGGGCGGCTTTGTCTACGTCGCGGTCGTCATCGACGTGTTTGCGCGCCGCATTGTGGGCTGGCGGGTGTCGGCCTCCATGCGCACGGACTTTGTGCTGGATGCGTTGGAGCAGGCGATCTACGCCCGCCGGGGCGACGCCCTCACCGGCCTCGTACATCACAGTGATGCCGGGTCGCAATATCTCTCGATGCGGTACACGGATCGCCTCGTGGACGCCGGCATCGCGCCGTCGGTCGGCAGCCAAGGCGATGCCTATGACAATGCCCTCGCCGAATCGGTGATCGGCTTGTACAAGACGGAGGTGATTCGACGGAAGGGCTCGTGGCGCACCCTCGAGGCCGTGGAGTTCGCCACCTTGACGTGGGTGGACTGGTTCAACACACGACGACTGTTGGGGCCGCTCGGGGACATTCCACCAGCAGAGTTCGAGGCGCAGTACTATGAGCAGGCTGAGGTGGCCTGATTCAACGAATTCGGTCTCCGAGAAACCCGGTACGATTCACGCCAGCCGCTTGATCTGCAAACACTCCTTCATAAACGTCCCCGCGCCGCTGACCCCATAGTTGAGATCACCGGCCTCGTCGTACGAGGTGTAGGTCAGATCCAGCAGCGCACCGTCTCCGTCAAATTGAACGACGAGAGCGCTCCCGCCGCCCAACTCCCCGAGGTAAAACGTGTCGGCGACGGGCGTCAGATCGACCACGCGGCCTGGTACGAAACTGCTCTCGACGCGCGCCGCACCGCTGTCATCAACGCGGACGACGGCGTCGCACGGCTTGCCGGTGAACCGGAGCCCAACCATTGGATTGGCGGGGTTCGGCACCGCCTCTTCTCCCTGGTAACGCGCCGCCACGGGTGCGACCGGGTTGGTACTGCGCCCCGCTGCGGGCCACCCGTCGACGCCGGCGCAGGCACACAGGAGCGGCGCGACGACCACCGGCAGAGCCCGGTGAACCGCCGCGCGAGCCGGCGACATCGGTGAGGGCACAGTCAAGTTAACGGCCGGGCGACCCCCAAGATGATGGACTCGAATCCTGTTGTGAACCGGGCATGTTTGGGGGCGGTCATCCCGATTCTGTTTAACTTGACAATACCCTCCGGCGGTCTTGGATCGGTGATCACAGATTCCTTGCGGAGCCACCTATTCGCTGACCGGGACGGGCCTAGTCACGATCGCCGAGCGCCCGGTCGAGATTGAAGGCGGCGCTGATAAGAGCCAGATGTGTAAAGGCTTGAGGGAAGTTGCCGAGCGCCTCTCCGCTCTTGCTAGTCTCCTCGGCATAGAGCCCTAGATGATTGGCGTAGCCGAGCATTTCCTCAAAGATCAGCCGCGCCTGTTTGAGATAGCGCCGGTCGGCCTTTCCCGCCCGCGTCAAGGCTTCAACCAGCCAGAAGGTGCAGATGTTGAAGGTCCCGTCTTCTCCCCCGACCCCATCGTCCGTCTGATTGACGTTGTAGCGGTACACGAGGCTGTTCGACACGAGCCCACCCGCGGCCGGCCTGCGAAGTGTCGCTTCGATGTTGGCAAGGTTACGCGGATCGGTCGGCGAGACGAACAGAACCAGGGGCATCATGAGGTTGGAGGCGTCGAGCGCCGTGCCCGCATAGTGCTGCCTGAACGCGCGCTCGGCAGGATCCCAGCCCTTCGCCATGATGTCCTCGTAGATCTCGTCGCGCACCTTCGCCCAACGATCTCGTTCTGCTGGGAACGAACGCTTGTCGGCGAGACGTAGTCCCCGGTCCATCGCGACCCAGCACATCAGCTTCGAATACACGAAGTGCTGTCGTCCACCACGCACCTCCCAGATGCCTTCATCCGGTTGCCGCCAGTTCTCGCTCACCCAGTTGATCAGCGTGCGCAGGTGCTGCCATAGGTCATAGGAGATCGGAGAGCCGTACTTGTTGTAGAGATACACCGAGTCCAACAACTCTCCGTAGATGTCGAGCTGCAGTTGGCCGTAGGCATCGTTGCCGATCCGGACCGGTCGGGAGCCTCTGTACCCCTCGAAATGATCGAGCGTTTCCTCGGTGAGGTCGTGGCGCCCATCAATCCCGTACATCACCTGCAACGATCCGTCTGGATTGAGCTCGTGGCAGCGGGCTTCGAGCCAGCTCATGAACTGCCCAGCGGACTCAGTGAGCCCAATCCGCATGAGGCCGTAGGTCGTGAAGGCCGCGTCTCGGATCCAGGTATAGCGATAGTCCCAGTTCCGCTCGCCCCCTATGTGCTCCGGCAGGCTGCACGTCGGCGCCGCCACAATCGCACCGGTCGGTTCGAACGTCAGGAGCTTCAGGGTGAGGGCCGATCGTTGGACCATTTCGCGCCATCGGCCTCGGTAGGTGCACTGCGACAGCCAGCCCCGCCAGTACTCCTCCGTCTTTGCGACCAAGTCCTCTGCGTCGTCATGGGTGAGCAAGACTTCGCAGTGCCGACCCGTGGTCTCGCCTAGCACGAAGGTCGCCGTTTCGTCTTCCGTCAGCGTGAACTCGCTGACAACACCCGTTCGCTCTCTTCGGAGTCGCTGATGGGTGCCGAGCGCGAGCTCTAGGGTCGAGCTGTGGAAACAGGCCCCCGAACCGACCAGCGTCGTCTCATGATGATCTCGACCATAGTCGAATGCCGGGACGCACTCCATCCGGAACGACATCGAGCCGCGCACCGCCTGTACGCGTCGTACTACCTGATGGCGACGTGGGTCGCCTTCTGGGAGACCGACGGGCATGTAATCTGTGACCTGACCGACACCGTCCGCCGAGAGAAACCGCGTGATCAAGACGTTGGTGTCGGGCCAATAGAATTGCTTATTTGTGACGTTCTCGCCCATAGGGGCGATACTGAATCTTCCCCCCTTCTCGTCATCGAGAATGGCGGCGAAGACACTTGGCGAGTCGAAGTGTGGAAAACAGAACCAGTCAATCGATCCGTTCATGCCAACGAGAGCGATGGTATGGAGGTCCCCGATGATCCCGTAGTTCTGAATCGGTTGATAGGCCACGCCGTTAAGCCTTTGGTGCCGGGTGGAGGCGAACCAAGCAGTTCGCCCTGCACAGCCATCCGAAGTCGCTCATGGCAGCAAGCGCTCCTCCATTTCGAGTCTCCTGTCTCACCCGCTGGGATCAGTCGTCCCAGAAACGACGTCGAAGAAACTGACCTGCCCCCAGTGATTGGTCCACCTATTATGAGAGAGTTCAGCGTTTTGGGACCGCTGAATCAGTCAGCTTTCCCCGCGGCCTCTCTCCCGCCCACCAGCGCCAGGGCCTGATCGGCCACAACCGCCCGCAGACGGCTGTTCTCGAGCTCAAGAGCCTTCAGCCGTTTGAGGTGGTTGACCCGTAACCCGCCGTATTCCTTGCGCCGGCATTGACGCCCCTATATGTCAAGACACTCGTTCAGGCGGCCTGGATGATCTCTTGGCGAGCGCGGAAATCGGTCATGACGCGCTGGTAGATCTCGCGAGCGAGGAAACGTTTCAGGCCCCGGATGATCTCTCGCTTGGTTCGGCCGTCCGCCGTGCGGCGTGCGACGTAATCAACGGTCGGCTGATGGTACCGCATGCGGACGATGACGGCTCGATAGAGCGCGGCGTTGGCCTGTCGGTGGCCGCCACGATTGAGGCGGTGCCGGCCAGTGGTCATCCCGGATGAGGCCGGGATCGGACAGGCACCACAGAGCTTCGCGAAGGCGGCTTCCGAGCGAATCCGGTCGGGATTATCGCCGAAGAGGATCAACATCTCGGCCGCAGTGTGGGCGCCGACTCCGAAGCCCTCCCGGAGGGTGGGCGACGTTTCGGTCGTGAGTCGCGCGAGGTGGCGGTCGTGCGTCGCGATTTCCTCGGCGAGGGCGATCCAGCGGCGGGCGAGCGCCCGAAGGGTGTGCTTGGCGAACGCGGTGGGCGTGTCGAGGGGGCCCGGTCGAAGTCCGGCGCAGCGCGTGAGCAAGCCGTGATCAGGAAGGTCTTGGAGGGCTTCTCGCAGCCCGGGCGGCGCGTTCACGACGATCTGCTTCAGCGTGATCATCGCCGTGGTGCGCGCCTTCACCGCGGTATCTCGGGCGATTTTTGAGCTGGCGCATCATCTCGACGGCGCCGTCTGCGGTCTTGGGGGTCGCCGTCGATTGGCCCGCCAGTACCGACCGGGCGGCGGCCTCGGCGTTGAGGGTGTCGGACTTGCCAGCGGCGCGGCGCAGGCTCCGGTCGCCCCGATTCACTTCCGCGACACGATACCCTGCGCGGCGGACGGCTCCCGCGAGACCGGCGCCATAACTGCCGGTGCCTGATCGCCCAGGCGGATGCCGCACGTGTCGATCGCCACCGCGACGTGGACATGCTTGTGGGTATCGACCCCGACAATCACCGTCTGCCCATCGGGCTGGGTCGTCATACTGTTGGTCACGGGGTGGCCTCCTCGGATGTACGGCCCGTGGCTGGCCCGGGTGGGCGGACAGGACTGTGACGGGCCGTGGGTGCAGCAGCCCTATGGGGTCACGGCCCATCCGGTCAGACGGGTTGCCGTGTCAATCGCCGACGGACGATGACCGACAGTTCAGTAGCCAGGACCGTAGGTCAGTCAACTTGTGGGTCAGGCCAGCGCCCACCGGCACCCACCGGTGTCACTGAGCAACCCCGACAGGCAGGGGAATCATGCTCACAGTCTACTTGGGGCCAAGGGTATCAGCCGAGATGTCCGATTTGCCTACCCGAGATGGCCACGTTATACACGCAAAGGCCGCGCAGCGCGCGAAACGCTTGTTTGTTCCAGCATCGTCTCGCTTCAAAGGCTGCCAGCTCAGCTCGGGTATCCGCGCGGGCGTCGATGCGCAGCGCCGGGAGCGCTCAGGCCAGCGTGCGGTCGGCGTGGGGGGGCGGCCGGCACAGGTCTAATCCTGATCGGTCCACAGCCGGTGTTCGAGGTGCAGGGAAGTCCCGTTCAGAATGCGGGGTACAGTGAGGGAATAGTGGTGTGCAGCATACCAGTAATCTGTTTATAAACAATAACTTACATTGATTTAGCTGGAGACGGTGGAAGACCAGTGGGCTGACGGGGTCACGGCGTGCCCGCCGTCGCGCCAGGGCCTCGGCAATGGGGGGCGAGATCGGGAGAATCCGTCCCACCAGGGTCTTCGAGCGCGCCGGCGAGAGCCGGATGACGCCACCGGCCATGTCAATCTCCTCCCAGGTGAGGCCGAGGATCTCCTGCTTGCGCCAGCCGGAGTAGTAGGCGAGGTCGAGGATGTCCTGCCACGGGGCGGAGAGGTGGGCGCGGACGGCGAGGTATTCGGGGTGCTCGAAGAAGCCCTGGCGGGGGGGATTCTCACGCAGGCGGTCGGGGAAGCCGGGCACGGTGTCGAGCCAGCCCCAGTGGACGGCGAGGGCGCACATGCGGTGGAGGGCCGAGGTCTCGCGGTTGATGGTGCCGGTGGCCGCCCCGGCGGCGCGCCGGGCGAGTTGGTACTGGCGGATCTGGTGCGTGGTGAGCGCGGCGGCCCGCGTGTCGCGGCCGAAGAACGCGGCGAGATGGGCGACCCGGCCACAGGCGGTGCTGTGGGACCGGAACTGCCGCACCTGGTAGTCCTGGAGGTAGGCGTCGCTGAGATCCCCCAGGGTCGGCCCCTGGGGGCCGAATGTGCGCGTGGGCGGCGCCGTCGCGCGGGGGGTACTGGGCGTGGTTGTCGAGGCGGTCTCGTGCGGGGTCATGGACGCGGATCCTCCTTTCCGGCGGCCACGGGCGGCGGCCGTCCGTCCACATTCGCTCTGGTGGGCGCGACAGGCAAGTGGAATGTGCGGCGGAAGGAGACGTCTGGCGGATGCTGCTGGCGGATGTGAATCGAGACTCTCGGCAGTACGAGGAGACCGATACCGACAGGGACGCGCGGCTGATTGCCTCTCTGATTGACGTGTTGTTGCTCCACAGACACGTGGCCTTCCCGCCTGCCGGGTCGCCACGGGGCACTGCGTCGTGGAGGCCGCCCTGGCCGATCCGGTAAAGTCGCCCCGCGAGCTGGCGTGGCAGTTCACGGACCGGGAGCGCCACTTTCTCTCGGAGTCCAGCGTGTATCGCATCCTCAAAGCCGAGGATCTGATCACCAGTCCGGCGTATGTGGTGTTCTCGGCGGCCAAGACAGTTGCTCATCCGACGCACCGGCCCAACGAGGTGTGGCAAACCGACTTCACCTACCTGCAGGTGGTCGGGTGGGGCTGGTACTCCCTGTCGACCGTGCTCGACGATGACTCGCGCTACATCTTGGCGTGGACGCTTCGGACGTCGATGCAGGCGTCGGACGTGACCGAGACGCTCGACTTGGCCCGGGCCCAGGCCGGGGTGGACCGGGTGCGGGTCGTCCATCGGCCCCGGCTGCTTCGTGATAATGGCCCATGCTACATCTCGCAAGAGTTGGCCGACTCCCTGGACACGCACGGTCTGGTGGCCTGCCCCCCTTAAACCGGTCCAGATCCAGCGTTAGGATCTTGGGCGGAAGGAGGAGGCAGGATGCCCACAAAGCGGTATAGCACGGAACAGATTGTCAGCAAGCTGCGGCAGCCCTCAGCCCAGCGCCCCTGAGCGGCCTGATCATGAGCCCAGCTCTCTCATAAGAACTGGCTCAACCCTGGGGGGCGGGTCACTGGCGCATACGCGGGGCGCGCCCTCTCACCCCATGACGCAAGGAAAGATCGAACGCGACCACCGGTCGATGAAGCACGTCGTCAAGCTCGAGCAGGACTGTAGCCCGTGGGAACTCCAACGCGCCCTGGCGCGCTTCGTGGAAAACGACAATCACCGGCGCTAGCATGAGTCACTCCAGAACGTGACCCCGGCCGACGTCTACCCCGGCCGGCGACCGCAGATTCTGGCACGCCGGGAGCAGAGTAAGCAGCGAACGTTACGAGCACGACGGAGAGAGAATCAGAGGACGCCGCACCACGCGGCACAACGGCAGGACGTCTCTCTTGCGACGCAGCCGCAGTGGTCCGGATTGGTTTGACGACGTACACCGGAGGAACTCCGGCGAAGAAACGGCGTACGTGTGGACCAGTGTCTGAGAAATGCCCTGAAAACAGCGGCTCCAGTCGGTCGCACGTCAGCGCGGGCTGAGTGACAGTCTCTGGAGCTGGACGATTGTGCGACGAACAGAAATTCGTGCGCTCGGCGGCGGTCGGGTGTATAACGGTGCCACCCGGGACAGGCAAAATGAAAATCTCGGCCAACTGCTCCTCGAGTTTCTCGGCGGCACCGTCGGTGATGAAACGCTCGAAGTGTCTGGGATGGCGACTTTCGAGGTAGGCGATCGAGCGGTGCTGTTTTTACACAACCAGGCGAGTCAACTCAGCCCCATCGTGGGGTACGCGCAAGGCCACTTCGCGATTGAGACCAGCAATTCCGACGACGTCGTGGTCCTCGACGATGGGACGGTGCTCGCCGGCCTCGATCAGGTCGGCCGGGTCGGGCCGCCCATCGCGAACGTGGTTTCGAGGTCTCCCATGACTGTGGGGCAATTCGAGTCCGAGATTCTGCGACTTGTGCAGTCGGACAATACCCCGCCTCAGTAGGCGCCAGATGACTCACACATCGCAGACACGACTGACCCATCGCCCGCGCACGCTGGTTGCGGCGGCCCTCTTTGTCACCCTTCTTGGGGCATCCGCCTCATCGGTCCTTGGATACGTCTTTCTGTTTGGATCGACGACCCGGTGGCCGGACGGCCAGGTCGGGACGCGTCTGCAGCTGGACTCATGGGGTAATGGAGAGGTCAAGAAGGCTCTGTCAGCATGGAATGGGGCGCTTGACGGTTCTGGGGTGCGGTTCACGTCGAATAACACGTCCGGCAGTCCGAGCCACAATGGGCGCAACGAAGTCGCTATGGCCAAGTCTACCTACGGTTTTACCTTTGGCTCAAATGTCCTGGCTGTCGCCTTTACCTCGCGCCGCGGCTCTCGCATCGTAGAAAGCGACGTCATTTTCAATAGCGCGTTCACGTGGGGTTCATATCGCGGCTCACGACGGTCAGGTCTCGTCGATATCAGACGTGTCGCCCTGTACGAATTCGGTCACTCGCTCGGGTTCGGACATGAGAACAGCCGTGCGTCGATCATGCAGAGCTACATCAGCAACATCGACCGACTGCAGGCGGACGACGAAAATGGTGCGCGGGCGTTGTACGGTGGCGGTGGCGATGATGGTGGAGGGGGCGGCGGCGGTGGAGGCGACTCCTGCGACGCGGAGACCATTACGTTTGGCAAGCGCGTCCGCGGAAAGTTGAGGGACGACGACTGCACCGCCCCGAACCGAAGGGACGGAAGGCCGATCTCTACACGTTCTCCGGCACGCGTGGTGACCGCATCGACATCACCATGGACGGTAGATCGCTGCCAGACCCCTACTTGATCTTGGTCGACCCCAAAGGAAAGGTTGTCGAAAAGGATGACAACGGCGGAGGCGGTAAGGACGCAGAGATCAATAACGCCAGGCTCAAGAAGACCGGCACCTACACGATCGAAGCCACCGCTCGTGGGAGGTCCCACCGAGGGAGCTACAGACTCAGGCTCTCGCAATGAATCTTGCAGGCTACGACGGCCAACCGCCGCGGCTCAAGAGGCGTGTGCAGGCGCAGACCAAGACCGGCGCGTTTACTGTGGTGTTGGCCGCGCTGGCGGGAGTGCTCTACCTGGTCGTCAAGTTTGTGCAGTGGCGAAAATACAGCGGGCTGTACTTTGGGTGGTTCGACGCCACACTTGCCGTGCTCGCGGCCCTGGCGGCGCTCTTCTTCATCGTCCAAGCGTTGCACCGATCCGTGCTTGTCCGCGGCACCATGCGACCGGTCAATCTCTTTTTCCGCGAGGATAAGTGAATGGTCGAGTTCACGCTCGACCGGGGAGAGCATCGGGCCAAAACCGCGTTCGCTGGGCCGGTGCCCGCAGGCTACGGCGTCACCGTCGGACGGCTGCGTGGACTACACGGACGGGGCACGATATCAGGGCCAAGGTTCGCTGTTTCCAGGCGACACTCCGGCGATGGTTCGCATCGATACTGTCCCAACCTTTGCCGTGGTGTGCGACAGGCGCAAGCCTACCCGGGCGGTGTTGGTAACCGAGTACGATTACGAAGCCGCGCTCGGAGAGGCTTCGTAAATGTACAGTGTGTGCATCGCACTTTCCAAGGCCTCATGATTCTTGTATACAGAACAGTTTGGAAGAGGAATGCAGGACACGATTGGAGAGAATATGTCGAGCGAAAGCAAGTGCCCGGTGTTGGGCGGGCCGCACAGACACACGGCGATTGGGACCGCGTCGAACCAACACTGGTGGCCAAATCAGTTGAACCTGAAAATTCTCCACCAGAACTCCCCCCTGTCAGATCCCATGGGGAAGGAGTTCAACTACGCCGAGGAGTTCGCGACACTTGACCTGGATGCCCTGAAGAAGGACATCGATGCGTTGATGACCACGTCGCAGGACTGGTGGCCGGCCGACTACGGTCACTATGGCGGGCTCTTCATCCGGATGGCGTGGCACAGCGCGGGCACGTACCGCATCGGCGACGGCCGCGGCGGCGCAGCCTCCGGCACACTCCGCTTTGCGCCCCTCAACAGCTGGCCCGACAACGCGAACCTCGACAAAGCGCGCCGGTTGCTCTGGCCGATCAAGCAGAAGTACGGCCGGAAGGTCTCATGGGCCGACCTGATGATCTTCACCGGCAACTGTGCCCTCGAGTCGATGGGTTTCAAGACGCTCGGTTTCGCCGGCGGGCGCGAGGACGTCTGGGAACCGGAAGAGGACATCTACTGGGGACCGGAGACGACGTGGCTTGACGACGAGCGTTACACCGGCGACAGGGAACTCGAGAATCCCCTCGGCGCCGTTCAGATGGGCCTGATTTACGTGAATCCGGAGGGACCGAACGGTAACCCGGACCCACTCGCTGCAGCCAGGGACATTCGAGAAACATTCCGCCGCATGGCGATGAACGATGAGGAGACGGTTGCGCTCATTGCCGGCGGACACACGTTCGGCAAGACACATGGTGCCGCCGATGCGGACCAGTACGTCGGTCCCGCACCAGAGGGTGCCAGCCTGGAGGAGCAAGGCCTAGGCTGGAAGAACAGCTTTGGCAGCGGCAAGGCCGGCGACACGATCACCAGCGGGTTGGACGGTGCTTGGACCACCGAGCCGGCGAAGTGGGACAACAACTACTTCGACAACTTGTTCGGCTACGAGTGGGAGCAGGTCAAGAGTCCTGCCGGTGCGACGCAGTGGACCCCCACCGATGCATCGGCGCGGGGCACCGTGCCGGATGCTCACGATCCGTCGAAGAAGCACGCCCCCATCATGCTAACAACAGACCTCTCACTGAGAATGGACCCGATCTACGCGCCGATTTCAAAGCGCTTCCACGAGAACCCGGGGGAGTTCGCAGACGCCTTCGCCAAGGCGTGGTACAAGCTGACGCACCGCGACATGGGGCCTCGCACGCGGTGTCTCGGCCCGTTGGTTCCTGCGGAGCCGCAGTTGTGGCAAGACCCGGTCCCCGACGTCACGCATGAATTGATCGGCGAGCCAGATATCGCTGCACTCAAGGGCAAAATTCTCGCATCAGGACTCTCCATTTCGCAGCTGGTCTCGACCGCCTGGGCGTCCGCGGCAACGTTCCGTCGCACCGACAAACGCGGTGGGGCAAATGGGGCGCGCATTCGCCTCGCGCCGCAGAAGGACTGGGACGTGAACAACCCGGCCGAACTGGGGAACGTGCTGCAGACGCTGGAGAAGATCCAAACGGCATTCAACAGCTCGCAGCCCAACGGGAAGATCGTCTCACTCGCCGACGTGGTCGTTCTCGGCGGGTGCGCCGCCGTCGAGGAAGCTGCGAAGAACGCCGGGCACGACGTGCAGGTTCCCTTCTCGCCGGGGCGCGCGGACGCGTCGCCGGAGCAAACCGACGTGGACTCATTCGCCGTACTCGAACCCACCGAAGACGGATTTCGCAACTACCTCGGAAACGGACACCGCAGGTCGGCGGAGGAGCTGCTGGTGGATCGGGCCCACAGGCTGACGCTGACCGCTCCTGAGATGACGGTGCTCGTCGGCGGTATGCGTGTCCTGAACGCCAACGTCGGGCAGTCCGAACTCGGCGTTTTCACTAAGCGGCCAGATATTTTGACCAATGATTTCTTCGTGAACCTGCTCGACATAAACACGAAGTGGCAGGCGTCCTCCACATCCGAGCACGTGTTCGAGGGACGCGATCAGGGGACGGGCGAGCTCAGGTGGACCGGCACCGCCGTCGACCTCGTCTTCGGTTCGAACTCCCAGCTCAGAGCCATCGCGGAGGTCTATGCCTGCGACGACTCGCAGCAGGCGTTTGTGCGTGACTTTGTGACGGCGTGGGACAAGGTGATGAATCTTGACCGCTTCGACCTTGCCTAATCCTAGTACTGTCAAGTTAACTAGCCTGGACCAGGATGAGGCGAACTAATCAGAGGATCAGGCCGCGGTCACCTCGGCCCACACGGTGAATGATCGTGCTCGCAGCATCCGATGATGAACCGACCTGAGCAGGTGCCGACCCACTCGAAACAGATTCTGAATGACACCGTGAACGTGCAAGCACCGCTGGGCGTGGGCAGGTGAGGTGAAGCCGCGCATCTGACGCTCCTGTTGGCGCGTAGGCTGATGGGATACTTCGGCGCGATTGTTCGCGTATTGGGTCGTGTCGTGGGTGACACAAGGCATGACGTCCCGAGGTGCAACTCGGTAGCTGCCCAGCTTGTCGGTCACGAGACGACACGGTTCCTGTCGCTGACTCTTCAAGAGTTTTCGGAAGAATCTCCGCGCCGCACGCCCGTCCCGACGGGGTTGGACGAGAAGGTCAATCAGGTCACCGTCTTGGTCCACGGCGCGCCACAGATACTGGCGCTGACCGTTGATCGCGACGAAGACTTCGTTCAGAAACCACGTATCTCCGAGTCGGCCTTGACATGACGATGATGAGGAGCAGCAGAGTTCCGGTCGTCCACCGGCTCCAACGAAAAATTCGTGTCTGGCGAATGGGTCGTGAACGCACACCGAGACCGTAGCAGCTGTAGAGGTATTGTCAGGCGTTGTGGATCGACCCGAGACGTGATCAGGCGGTCTCCTTCCGCTCAATCTCCGTTTGGTTGCACTCTCGCGGCCGGGACCACCTCAGCTCGTGGCGCTCCTGCACTCCCACTCGATGGTCGAAAACGACGGCGCGACATCGGAGCGCGCCGACCTGCCCGGCAGAGCTGACCGGCCTCGCGCCATGAGACGGGGGCGGCTGCGATCCCCATCGACCCGTTCCGAGAAATCCCGGCGCGGGTGCGTCGCGTCAGACTCCCGGCGATGGCCATGGCGTGCAGGGTCCCGATCGCGGCCCGCGTCACGATCGGGAGCAGGCCGCGACGGCTCGATATCACGATCGATAGTCATGGGTCACAGACCGCGCCGCGCTGCCTCTGCGACGACGCCAGTTCGTAAGCGGCGGAAGATGTCGGACGCCGCCAAGAAGGCAGCCAGCATCCGGATGAAGAAATACTGGGCCCGGCGCAAGAAGACACAGCAGAGCTAGCCGCCAAGTTGACGAGGACAGCGCGTTTTTCCACCGGCGGCTTCAAATCGATCGCGCACCTCCAACGCTTCGCGTCGGTTCACGGCGTCGTCCAGAATCTCTTTCGCGTCGGCCGGCACCTCCTACGAGCCGCTCATCACCGCGCGCTCCGCACCCGAGCGTTCGCCGAGTGGAACGTGGTGACGCGTGCTTCGTGAGCAGCCGCCCAAGTTCGGGTCTTGGCCGACGACCAGGCCCGCATCCGGCAAGTTGACAAAGCCCTCAGCCGTACCGCTTTCACGGTACCGCTCGCCATTCTCGACCTGATACTACGGCAAGTTCACCTTCGCCACGGGATTCGGTCCAATCAAGTCACGATCGGAAGCCCGGAACCTCCAGCACAGCCCGCGACTGCACCAACCCTTCGAACTGCTGGCGAAGCCGCCGCGCGAACTCAGTATTCCGAATCAGCACACCGGCTTCGACATTTCGCTGCTGTGCCCACTCGGTGAAATTCGCAGACGTCACGAATGCTGTCTCATCATCGATAACGATCACCTTCGCGTGCCACGTCGCTCGCTCGGCAGGGTCGGTGTCCAGGGAACGGGGATCGTAGTAGAGCAACGGACGGACCGGCCCAGGCCCGTCCTATCCGAATATCGGGCCGCCGCGAATCTGGAATCGCCGCATGTCCGGCTCTAGTCGAGTTCGACCAGCTCTTCATCCACATGCAGATCCTCGACCACCGGACACATCTGGAGGTCGAACCACGCTCCAAACATCTGGGGCGTCCGGTTCTTTGGCCACTGCTGCTCATCGGTCAGCCAACAGTTCAACATCGCCGCGAACAGGTCTGGCCAGAAGTCGTCCAGAATCTCCCGTTCCGAGTCGGCGTCCCCGTATTCCGGCAAGAGGTACACGTGAGGCGCCCGTCGCAGGTCCTCGAAGACCGGCTCGGCGATATCAGTGGTGTCGTCTCGCTTGGCCCAGGCGAGGTAGGGTGGCAACGGTCGGATGATTACAGCTGCCCGATTGATAGCGCCCATCGTTACGCCGCTCTCGCGTCATATTTGAGGAGGCCGCCGAGTCGCTCAGTGCACCGAAGCGCCCCCGCCGTGGACCGCGGAGCGGAATCGAGCGTCTCGTTCCCGCGCCCCTGGTGCGGTCGCTCCCGGTGGTAGTGCTGAAGGTATGCTCCAACAGCGCGACGCAACGACGCTTCGCCGAAGAACATCATCCGGTTCAAACACTCGGACGTGATCGACAGCACAAATCGCTCCGCGTGAGCGTTACAGTTCGGGGCCTGCCTCGGGGTCCGGATGACCCGCACGCCTACGGCCTGTAGGATGCGCCGGAACTCCGCCGTGAACTTCGCGTCGCGGTCGCAGATTACGAAATGGTGCGCCCGAAGGAACCCATCCTCCGGATCGGTCAGGTGCCTGGGGGATGTCCCAGTAGCTGTTGAAATTTGAAGCGGCGGCTCTTCACTGGTCGTGCTATACGACCGGTGACGAAACCGAGGTGCAAGCCTCCCAGTAAGGAGCCGCCATGAAGAAGCAGTCTCGCACAGTCCCTCGCCGTCGCCAATCGGTATCCCCGACGCCACGGCACCTTCCGTTGGTCGATATCCTCATTGATACGCAGGCCGCGCTCCAGGAGCGGGTCGTCGCGTCTGGCCTGAAGGTACTCGAAGCCATGCTGGAAGAGGATCGGGCCGCCGTCTGTGGGCCACGGTATGCGCATCAACCTGCGCGCCAGGCGTATCGAACGGGGCATACGCCGAGTCAGGTCGTGCTGGGCGGGCGGAAGGTGGCGATTCGTCGGCCCCGTGCGCGGCGCGCCGGCGAGGAGGTTCCGTTGCCAACGGCCCGGGCATTCGCGAATGCGGACCCGCTGAACCGGCGCGTGGTCGACCAGATGCTGATCGGTGTGGCGACCCGCCAGTATGCGCGGAGTCTGGAACCGCTCGGCGCCGACGTCACCACGCGGGGCACGAGCAAGAGTGCGGTCAGTCGACGCTTTGTCGCGCAAACCCAGGCGCAGCTGGATGCGTGGCGGGCGACGCCGCTCGACGCGCTGGACCTGGTGGGGCTGCTGATTGATGGCGTGCACGTGGGTGGACACTGTATCGTTGTCGCCCTAGGCATCGATAAAATGGGCGCGAAACACCCGCTCGGCCTGTGGGAAGGGGCCACGGAGAACGCGACGGTCTGTCAGGGGCTCTTGACCAATCTCGGCAGCCGCGGGCTGCGCACCGACCGGAGCCTGCTGGTGATCGTCGATGGCGCGAAGGCCCTCGACACGGCCGTGACCCAGACATTTGGGCGCGCCGCGCTGGTGCAGCGGTGTCAGGTCCATAAGGGCCGGAACATCTTGGAGCATCTCCCTGAGGCACAGCGGCCGGGGGTGAAGGCGGTCCTCACGCGCGCCTACACGAACAGCCCCGTCAAGACGGCCAAGCGTCTGCTGCAGGACCTGGCGCGGCGCTTGGACACTGACTACCCGAGTGCGGCCACGAGCGTGCGGGAAGGGCTCGACGAGACGCTGACCGTGCTCGGCTTGGGTCTGTCGGAGCGTCTCCAACGATCGCTCGCCACCACAAACGCCATCGAGAGTCTCCTCAGCCGAACGCGCCATGTGCAGCGCCATGTGAAACGCTGGCGCGGCGGGACGATGGTGCTGCGCTGGGTGGCCGCCGGGGTGCTCGAAGCGGCGAAGGGGTTCCGTCGGGTGCAAGGATGTCAAGATATGCCCGCGCTGGTCGCTGCCCTCCTGGCACGCGACGCGCGGTTAGGACTCGGGGAGTCGTCAGAGATGGTTGCGTAGTCGTGAACCAAGCTGCTGCTGAGTTTCAACAGCGCACGGGACATCCCCGGTTCCTGGCCACCTGCGCCATGAAGGCCCGTCGGGCGTCGTCGTGAGGCCCGCAACGTGAGCCCGTCGGGTCTTCAGATCGATGAGGAAGAGAATGTAGTCAGTGGTGAGCCCGAGCGGCGTCCACACTGCTGTCGTGAAGAAGTCCATGCCAGCTACCTCGCCCCAATGCGCGCGCAAGAACGTTCGCCACGAGGAGGGCCGATCCGGTGCCGGGCGTATACCGTGGTCCTTTAGCACCTTGCCGATCGTGCTTGCCGCCACCCGATGCCCGAGCTTTCTCAGTTCGCCTTGAATGCGGCAGTAGCCCCAGCGGTCGTTCTCACGAGCCATCCGGACAATCAGGTCGCTGATTGCCTGCCTCAGTCAGGCCAGGCCGGCCCACCCGCCGGGCCACGTAGGTCCACTTCCAGGCGATCAGACGGCGATGCCAGCGCATCAACGTATCGGGGGTGACGAGCGTGGCGACGGCGTCGAGCGCCCGTCGCCCGAGGAGCCTGGCCTTCGCCGCCAGTCGACGACGCTGATCGTCAGTCAGCCGGAGCTTCCGGCCACCAAGCTGCTCTTTGAGGACCCGGTTCTCCCCGACCTGGTAGGCGATAACGTCCTGCTGATGCCTATGCACTCAGCCAGAAACCGTCAGCAGGCGCAGCTGGAGAGGGAGAGTAGCGGCCGTCATGCAGCCATTGTAGGCGCTCTCAATTCTCACGCTCACAGGCAGTTACGGACCGATCCATTTTTTGTACAGGGCGGTCATCGATTCGCTGGAAACCGAGGAACGCCAGAGAGCCTCTTGATCCTAAAATCCGCGGACAACCCTCCGCTATTTTGACTCCGTCTCGCTTCGAACGGGAAATCGTCCTGCTAGCGCGGCGATTACCTTGACCTCTTCCGAGAAGTCTTTGCGCAGCACCCATTCGAGAAAGCCACGGTTGTTGGCCGCCAGGTCCGCGAGGGATGTCCCCGCCTGCGGCCCGAACGCGACCGAGGCGACGCCTTCGCGCTAGATCAGCTTCCCGTCCGCATCGATCCGATTTGGATTACTCAGATGAAGCCAGTGGTGAAACCCGTCGACCGGTCGCGGCAGGTCGGGATACGTGTGCAATTGCGCCACCAGCACGCGAGCGCAACTTCGGCGGCATTGATGTCGCTACACTCGCCCGTTACGCCTCGCGCGCGGCAAGGAGCCTGGCGATCGACGGCCGGTCGGCTGGACCCGATCCGACGTGAAGAAACCTGACGGTGCCAGACGGATCGACAAGGATATCGCCGCCGAGCTGACGCATATCGCTGTGGAGGTCGGCGGCTCGGGGCAATCGTCCTCGGAACAACTCCTTCGTGTACGCCCACCACGCGCGTGGACCCCAGATGTGCCGCCGCTTGCCGCGGAGCATGCCGTACCCTTGGTAAAGCGCCCTCGTCTCGTCGACGAGAATGGGCCACCCAACACCCGTAGCGGCTGCGTACGCGCGGGCCTGCGGCCCGCGCTCGAACGTCACTACGACGATGCGGATGTCGAGTTTCTGAAACACCGGTTCGTCCTGCTGCAACTGCAACAGATGCCTACGGCACGGCAGTCAGCCCAGATGCCGATGGAAGACCAGCAGGAGCCAGTGCCCGCCGTAATCGTCGAGGTAGTGGAGCCGACCTTCCGCATCCGGCAGCGCAAACGGCACCGCAGGATCACCGACATGTATGCGCACGAGGATTCCCCCTTATACCCGAGATCACCGCCCGTCCAACGACCAATTTCGAGGGCCGCCTCTGGCGCTAAGCGCTCGCCCTCAGTCAGGGGCTCGAAGCTCCCGGGCCTGCGCGTTCCGGGCGGGTACTGTCAAGTTAACTAGCAGGCTGCTGAAAAAGTCCGTGGAATGGGATCGACAGATCGATCCCGGCGTACTCCCATGCTCCCAATATTGCTGAAGGGAGCCACCTCATGCGCGGACACGATGAGCAGACCCATCACATGTTCAGTTACCGGTCGCCGGAACAGCGCGTGCCGGCCGATCCTCCGCTCCGCGCGGTCCGCGCGCTGACGGATCACGCGCTGAAGACGATGTCGCGCAGGTTCGCCGGCCTGTACGCCAAGACGGGACGTCCGTCGATCCCGCCTGAGCCATTGTTGCGGGCCCTGTTGCTGCAGGTGCTGTACACGATCCGGAGCGAACGGCTGCTGCTGGAAGAGCTCAACGACAACCTGCTGTTCCGCTGGTTCGTCGGCTTGCATATGGACGACCCGGTCTGGCATCCCACGACGTTTACCAAGAATCGTGACCGGCTGCTGGCGGGGGATGGCGCGGCCGCCTTCGTTGATGCGGTCCAGGCCCACGCCCGGGCGGCCGGTCTGCTCTCGGACGAGCATTTCACGGTGGACGGGACGCAGTTGGAAGCCTGGGCCAGCCTGAAGAGCTTCCGATGCCGGGACGCCGCGCCGCGCGCGCCCCCCGATGACCCCGGGAATCCCACGGTCGACTTCCACGGCGAGCGGCGGCGCAACGACACGCACCAGTCGACGACTGATCCGGCGGCGATGCTGCATCGGAAGGGCCAAGGGAAGGAGGCGAAGCTGGCGTCTCTGGGCCACGTGCTGTTGGATAATCGGCAGGGGCTCGTCGCCAACGTCTGTGCGACCCACGCGACGGGGACCGCCGAACGCGAGGCGGCGGCACTGTTGCTGGAGGCCAGCGCGCCGCCGGGCAGCACGGTCGGAGCAGACAAGGGCTACGATGTGGCGAGCTTCGTCGCCGATGTCCGCGTCCGGGACGTCACGCCCCACGTGGCGCAGAAGGTCCGCTGGCGGGCGATTGATGGTCGGCCCACCCGGCATGCGGGTTCTCACGTGAGTCAGCGGAAACGAAAACTCGTGGAACAGGTCTTTGGGTGGAGGCAGACCGTCGGTGGTTTGCGCAAGCTCCGGCCTCGTGGCGTCCCACTCGTCGAGTGGCAGCTCACTTTCGCCGCCACGGCCTATAACTTGGTCCGCCTGCGGAATCTGGAGGCGACGTGTCCCTGATCGCCGGCCGCGCGTGTCGCCGGCCCCCTCATCGGGGTCAGCGCACACCCGTGCGCACGGTCGTCGGGCGGTCGTTACCCGCATGATGCTTAAGAAAACAGCCCGATACCCGGGTTCTTCAGCAGCCTGCTAGCCTGGACCAGGATGAGGCGAACTAATCAGAGGATCAGGCCGCGGTCACCTCGGCCCACACGGTGAATGATCGTGCTCGCAGCATCCGATGATGAACCGACCTGAGCAGGTGCCGACCCACTCGAAACAGATTCTGAATGACACCGTGAACGTGCAAGCACCGCTGGGCGTGGGCAGGTGAGGTGAAGCCGCGCATCTGACGCTCCTGTCGGCGCGATTGTTCGCGTATTGGGTCGTGTCGTGGGTGACACAGGGCATGACGTCCCGAGGTGCAACTCGGTAGCTGCCCAGCTTGTCGGTCACGAGACGACACGGTTCCTGTCGCTGACTCTTCAAGAGTTTTCGGAAGAATCTCCGCGCCGCACGCCCGTCCCGACGGGGTTGGACGAGAAGGTCAATCAGGTCACCGTCTTGGTCCACGGCGCGCCACAGATACTGGCGCTGACCGTTGATCGCGACGAAGACTTCGTCCAGAAACCACGTATCTCCGAGTCGACCTTGACGTCGCTTCAACCGCCGGGCGTCATCGGGGCCGAACTTCCCGCACCATTGCCGAATAGTTTCGTACGACACGATGATGCCGCGTTCGGCCAGCAGATCCTCGACATCCCGGAAGCTCAGGCAGTATCTGTGATACAACCAGATGGCGTGGCTGATGATTTCAGGCGGAAAGCGATGCCGAAGGTAGCGGGATCGTCGAATGTGCATCCCGGCATTGTGCCGCGCGGAGAGTTAACCTGACAAAGCCCAAGAGAGGAATCCCCGATGAGTGACATGCGTCGAGTCCACGCCGAGCAACTGGTGTCGTCGCTGGAGCTGTCGCTGCCCCCGGTGGCCCTCGCGTTCTGTGACGTCGTGCCCGACGACGTGCCGATGTTTCAGGGGGTGGTTCCCGCGGGATGCGCGTTCTGGTCGCAGGCCACGTCGCGCACCTTCGCGACAGCCGCCTGTGACCACGCCCTGTGCGCGATTGGCATCCACACGCACAATCTCTCGGGCGCGGCGGCCTCGCAGCCGGATGAGTTGCAAGCCTCGCTCAAGGCCATGATGGAACTCGATTACGTACGCGAGGATGAAATCGCCGCCATTCCGGTCATGCAGCACAAGCTGGCCCATGCGCTCTACGGGCCGCTCGCGGACTTCCCGGTCCAGCCTGAGGTCGTCCTGGTGTTCGCCCACGCGCAACACGGACTCATCCTGAGTGAGGCCGTCGCGCGGGTCGATGGCGGCACCCCCCCGGCGATGGGGCGACCGGCGTGTGCCATCGTCCCGCACGTGCTCAATCAACAGCGCGCGGCCATGAGCCTGGGGTGCTGTGGGGCGCGCGCCTACCTCGATGCGTTGACGGACGATGTGGCGCTATGGGCCCTGCCGGCACATCGTCTCGACCAGTACTGTGGGCAGATTGCCGCATTCGCTAGCGCGAACAGGACGCTCACGGCGTTTCATCAGCGTCGGCGGCAGGATGTCGAGTCGGGCCAGCGACCGACGGTTCAACAGTCGCTCGAGCGGCTGTCGTGAACCGTACCGGGTTTCTTGGAGACCTCATTGCTTGGGAGGATGGGGTCTATGGGGGCCTAACAGGCTGCTGAAGAACCCGGGTATCGGGCTGTTTTCTTAAGCATCATGCGGGTAACGACCGCCCGACGACCGTGCGCACGGGTGTGCGCTGACCCCGATGAGGGGGCCGGCGACACGCGCGGCCGGCGATCAGGGACACGTCGCCTCCAGATTCCGCAGGCGGACCAAGTTATAGGCCGTGGCGGCGAAAGTGAGCTGCCACTCGACGAGTGGGACGCCGCGAGGCCGGAGCTTGCGCAAACCACCGACGGTCTGCCTCCACCCAAAGACCTGTTCCACGAGTTTTCGTTTCCGCTGACTCACGTGAGAACCCGCATGCCGGGTGGGCCGACCATCAATCGCCCGCCAGCGGACCTTCTGCGCCACGTGGGGCGTGACGTCCCGGACGCGGACATCGGCGACGAAGCTCGCCACATCGTAGCCCTTGTCTGCTCCGACCGTGCTGCCCGGCGGCGCGCTGGCCTCCAGCAACAGTGCCGCCGCCTCGCGTTCGGCGGTCCCCGTCGCGTGGGTCGCACAGACGTTGGCGACGAGCCCCTGCCGATTATCCAACAGCACGTGGCCCAGAGACGCCAGCTTCGCCTCCTTCCCTTGGCCCTTCCGATGCAGCATCGCCGCCGGATCAGTCGTCGACTGGTGCGTGTCGTTGCGCCGCCGCTCGCCGTGGAAGTCGACCGTGGGATTCCCGGGGTCATCGGGGGGCGCGCGCGGCGCGGCGTCCCGGCATCGGAAGCTCTTCAGGCTGGCCCAGGCTTCCAACTGCGTCCCGTCCACCGTGAAATGCTCGTCCGAGAGCAGACCGGCCGCCCGGGCGTGGGCCTGGACCGCATCAACGAAGGCGGCCGCGCCATCCCCCGCCAGCAGCCGGTCACGATTCTTGGTAAACGTCGTGGGATGCCAGACCGGGTCGTCCATATGCAAGCCGACGAACCAGCGGAACAGCAGGTTGTCGTTGAGCTCTTCCAGCAGCAGCCGTTCGCTCCGGATCGTGTACAGCACCTGCAGCAACAGGGCCCGCAACAATGGCTCAGGCGGGATCGACGGACGTCCCGTCTTGGCGTACAGGCCGGCGAACCTGCGCGACATCGTCTTCAGCGCGTGATCCGTCAGCGCGCGGACCGCGCGGAGCGGAGGATCGGCCGGCACGCGCTGTTCCGGCGACCGGTAACTGAACATGTGATGGGTCTGCTCATCGTGTCCGCGCATGAGGTGGCTCCCTTCAGCAATATTGGGAGCATGGGAGTACGTCGGGATCGATCTGTCGATCCCATTCCACGGACTTTTTCAGCAGCCTGCTAGGCGCGCGTCCGAGTATTCGCGTAGGCCGCGTTGCGAGCGCCGTGGGGCCAGCTGCGAGGCGCAACGCGGCAGATGGCCGCACGCCGCCGCAACCCGAAGGGCGCGTGGGGGTTGCGGCCGCAGACCACGTCGCACGTCGTCGCCGATGCACCGCGGCATCGACTCCTCCGCGCTGCTTGTCTGCGGCTCGCAAGACCCACGCGCGCGGCCCACGCGAATACTCGGACGGGCGCCTAGCAACCCCACCCACCTCGCCGCCGGCGACCTGTTGCGCACGGCACCCGTGCGACGTCCGAGCTGATACGATCAGAACGCCCATGCCCAAGGTAGCGCTGTCGACGACGTTCGCCCATCGTGACGTGGATTCCAAGTGGTACGCCTTCTGGGAATCGATCGGGGCCTTCCGCGCCGATCCGACCTCAGGGCGCCCTCCGTTCACGATGGTCCTGCCGCCGCCGAACGTGACGGGGCGGCTCCATATCGGGCACGCCCTCAACCAGACGTTGCCCGACATCGTCGCGCGGTGGCGGCGGATGAAGGGCGACGACGTCCTGTGGCTGCCGGGCACTGATCATGCTGGCATTGCCACCCAGAATGTCGTCGAGGCACAGCTGGCAGAGGAGGGGAAGTTGCGCCACAACATCGGACGCGAGGCGTTCGAGGCGCGCGTCTGGGACTGGGCCCGGGAGAGTAAGAGGACGATCGTCGGTCAGATGCGGACGCTCGGCTCGTCGGTCGACTGGAGCCGGGAACGCTTCACGTTGGACGAAGATCTGTCGCGCGCCGTCAGGCGCGTGTTCGTCACGTTGTATCGAGAAGGACTCATCTATCGGGGCAAGTACATCGTCAACTGGTGCCCGCGGTGTCGTACGGCGCTCTCCGACCTCGAGGTGGTGCACCGAGAAACCAACGGCAAGCTCTACCACGTGCGGTATTCGTTTGTCGGCCGGGAAGGTTCCATCACGGTCGCGACGACGCGGCCCGAGACCATGCTGGGCGACACCGCCGTTGCGGTGCACGCGGACGACGAGCGATACCGGGACGCCGTTGGTGGCCGGCTGTGTCTGCCCCTGCTCGGCCGCGAGCTGCCTGTCGTCGCGGACGACTTCGTGGATCCCGAATTCGGGACCGGCGCGGTCAAGGTGACGCCAGCTCATGATCCGAACGACTTCGAGATGGGCGCGCGGCACAATCTGCCGCAGGTGGCAGTGATCGACGAGGACGGACGGATGACGGAGGCGGCCGGCCCGTTTGCCGGTCTCGACCGTTGGAAGGCCCGTGCCGCCGTCGTCGATGCCCTCGAACGGGAGGGTGCGCTCGAGAAGGTCGAGGACCACCGGCACGCGGTCGGGCACTGCCAGCGGTGTCAGACGGTGGTGGAGCCGCTCGTGTCGACCCAGTGGTTCGTGAAGATCGCGCCGCTGGCCGAGCCGGCAATCGACACGGTGCGGGACAGGCGCATCCGGTTCGTTCCGGAACACTGGTCCAAGACGTACTTTGAGTGGATGACCAACATCCATGATTGGTGTATCTCGCGCCAGCTCTGGTGGGGACACCGCATTCCGGCCTGGTACTGCGACGCGTGCGACCGTATCCTCGTCGAGGAGGAGACGCCGGAGGGGTGCGCCTGCGGCGGGGCACTCCGGCAGGAGACCGACGTCCTGGATACCTGGTTCAGCTCTGGACTGTGGCCGTTCAGCACGATGGGCTGGCCGGAGCCGACGGCCGATCTCGAGCGCTACTACCCGACGACCTTGATGATCACGGGGCTGGACATCATCTTCTTCTGGGTCGCGCGCATGATCATGCTCGGCTTGAAGTTCGGCGGCGACGTCCCGTTCCGCACGGTGTACATCACCTCGCTGGTGCGGGACGAGCATGGGCAGAAGATGAGCAAGTCGAAGGGGAACGTCATCAACCCGCTCGAATTGATGGACGAGATCGGCGCCGACGCGCTGCGGTTCGCGCTGACGGCACTGGCTTCGCCCGGAATGGATATTGCGCTGTCAGAGGGACGGCTCCGCAGCTCACGCCAGTTCGTCAACAAGATCTGGAACGCGTCCAGATTCGTCCTGATGCAACGCCGCGATGACGAGCCGCGTCCCGATGTGCCGGAGCGCCCGGCCGAGTTGGCGCACCGATGGATCCTGCATCGCATCAGTCAGCTCGGGGCCGAGGTCGGCGAGGCCCTAGACGGCTTCCGATTCGATGTGGCTGCTGATCGTCTCTACCATTTCTTCTGGCACGAGTACGCCGACTGGTACATCGAGCTCGTCAAGCCGCACTTGCAGGCCGAGGGGCCGGCGCGCGAGACGGCGGTCGCCGTCCTGCTGGAGGTGCACGATCGCGTGCTTCGGCTCCTGCATCCCATCATCCCGTTCGTGACCGAGGAAGTCTGGCAGCAGCTACCTCGGCGCCCGGAGTTGGTGGCGGGGCGGACGCCTGACGGCGAGCGCCAGACTATCACCTTGGCTACGTTCCCAGAGTCGGTGCCGGCCTGGCTCGACGAGGGAACGGCGGCCGACATGGCGGCGGTTCAGGCGATGATCACCGCCATTCGGACGATCCGGGCCGAATGGGGCGTGCCACGCACGCGTCCGATCACGGCGATCGTGGAAGGCGCGTCAGACTTGGCGCGAGACCGGTTCGAGACCGCTCGCGATGACCTGACTCGACTGGCGGGGGTGGCGCAGCTGGAGTTCCGGGACCAGGTGGCGCGGGATCCGGAGACGGTCGTTCGCGTCCTGGGCGACGTGCAGCTCCACGTGCCGCTGGCCGGCATCGTCGACCGCCGGGCGGAAGCGGCTCGCATCGAGAAGGCGCTGGCGAAAGTCGTGAAGCAGCAGGCGGCCGACGATGCGAAGCTGGCCAATCCCAAGTTCCGGGAGCGGGCCGCGGCCGATGTGGTTGCCGACACCGAAGCGCGGGTGACGGGACTCGTCCAGCAGCGGCAGACGCTGGAGCGGCTACTCGAGGAGCTGTCGCGGTGAGGGTGACGCCGCTCGACGCGACGCAGTATCGGGACCTCGTGCGCCGTGCGCTGGCGGAAGATGTCGGCGCCGAAGACATCACGAGCGACGCGGTCATCCCGGCCGCGCTTCGCTCGGGCGGGCGGATCGTGGCGAATGAGGACTGTGTCCTGGCCGGTCTCGATGTCGCCGTCGAGGTGTTCCGGCAGGTGGACGCCGCGGTGAGGGTCACGCCGCGCCGGGTGGACGGCGACCGGTGTCAGCCTGCCGACGTCGTGGCCGAATTGTCCGGATATGGGCGGGCGTTGCTCACGGCGGAGCGGACGGCGCTCAACTTTCTCCAACGATTGTCAGGAATTGCCACGCTGACCCGGGCGTTCGTGGAGGCGAGCCGTGGTGCCATCGAGGTGCTCGATACGCGCAAGACGACTCCCACCCTCCGAGCCCTGGAGAAGTATGCCGTGCGCGTCGGCGGCGGCGCCAATCATCGATTGGGTCTGGATGCCGGCGTGCTCATCAAGGACAACCACATCGCGTTGGCCGGTGGCGTCGGTTCGGCTGTCGCGCGCATGCGCGCGGCGGCGCCGCAGGCGACCGTGGAAGTCGAGGTGGAGAGCCTGGAGCAGGCCGACACCGGCCTGACGGCCGGTGCGCACGTGCTGCTCGTGGACAACATGACGGATGATGAGGTGGTGGAGGTCGTCCGGCGTGCGCGCGGGCGTGCCGCCGTGGAGATCTCCGGGGGCGTGACGCTCGACCGGATGGCGACGCTGGCGGCGACGGGTGCGGACCGCGTCTCGGTCGGCGCGTTGACGCACTCGGCGCCAGCGGCCAATTTCAGCCTCGAGCTCGAGCCAGCGACCCCATGACGTCCAGCGACTCGCTTCCCGACGCGTGGAGACCGGTGTTGGATGCGAATGCGGAGCGCCTGGGGTGCTTCGCGGAGCGCGTGCGCTACGTTCCGGAGACGCCGTCCACGAATGACGCGGTGCTGGACCTGGCGTTGGCCGGCGCGCCCGAAGGGACCGCCCTCGTGGCGGGGCGCCAGACGGCCGGGCGCGGCCGGCGCGGACGCGAGTGGTTTTCTCCGTCAGGTGCAGGACTCTACGTCTCGGTGGTGTTCCGGCCGCCGGCGATCTCGCCGCTCCTGACCCTCATGAGCGGTGTCGCCCTTGCGGAGGCGGTGTATGGCGTGTCGGGCGTCGCGGTCACATTGAAATGGCCGAACGACCTCGTCGTCGAGCGGGGTCCTCGCCGGAAGCTGGGCGGGATCCTGGCCGAGGCCGGCGGATCGACCGGCGGCGCGGCACACGTCGTGGTCGGATTCGGCATCAACGTTGCCGAAATCCAGCGACCAGCATCGCTGGGCGACGCCGTGACCTCGATCGAAGCGGAAGCCGGCCACGCGGTGCCGCTGCCGACGTTGCTCGTCGAGTGCCTGGCGTCGCTCGCCGTCTGGCGGGCGGCGCTGGCGGCGGGGCGGACGGATGCTATCCTGAAGCGCTGGCGGCAGCTGTCGCCATCGAGTGAGGGAGCGCCGGTTGAGTTGGCCGATGGCGCCCGGCCGCGGCCTGGCATCACCGCCGGCATCGACGCGGACGGCGCGTTGTGCGTCCGCGTCGGGGACGCCGTCGAGCGGGTGATTGCCGGCGACGTTCGCTGGAACTGACCGATGGCTCCCGTGACCAACGAGAGAGATCCGATGCTGCTGGCGATCGACGTGGGGAACACCAACATCGTGCTGGGCGTCTTCGAAGGGGCGACCCTGACCGAGAGCTGGCGTGTGGCCACGCTGCGGGAGCGCACGGCTGACGAGTTGGGCATTCTGGTCAGAGATCTGTTCCAGACCCGTGGGCTCGACCCGTCGGCGATCGGCGGCGTGATCATGGCATCGGTCGTCCCGCCCCTAACCGGCACGATGTCGGACATGATCGCCAGGTACTTCGATCGCGACGTCACGATTGTCGATCCGACCGGTGACACCGGGATGCCGGTGCGCTACGACCGCCCGGGTGAGGTCGGGGCCGACCGGCTCGTCAATGGCATCGCCGCCTACGAGCGCTTCGGCCGCGCCGGGCAGCAGCCGATCATCATCGTCGATTTCGGCACGGCGACGACGTTCGATGCGATTTCCGCCCGGGGGGAGTACCTTGGCGGCGTTATCTGCCCCGGCGTGGAGATTTCAGCCGATGCGCTGTTCCAGCGGGCCGCGCGGCTACCGCGTGTCGAGGTCAGGAAGCCGTCGCACCTCATCGGGCGGACGACCGTCGAGTCGATGCAGGCTGGGCTGTTTTACGGCTATGTGGCGATGGTCGAGGGCATCGTGGCCAGGCTCCGCCGCGAGTTGGAAGCGCCGGGTGGGCCGCTGGCCGTCTGTGTGGGAACGGGCGGGATGGCATCCGTCGTGGCGGCGGAGACCGCCGTCATCGAATCGGTCGAGCCGGAGCTCACGCTGCACGGGCTTCGCATCGTCTGGGAGCGATTGCACGGGTGAGCGACATCGCCGCCTACTGCCGGTCTGTCGAAACCTACCTCTGTCAGAAGAACCACGGTCATCTGATCCGCCTGGTCGGTCCGTCATTCGAGGTGGTGCGCGGTTGGGTGGAGCAGGGCGTGCCACTCAAGGTCGTCATGCGCGGGATCGATCGCCGTGTCGCGCGTCTCGCGGGAAAGGGCGGTCGGCCGCGGCTTCTGCATATCGAATATTGCGAGGGCGACGTGCTGCGGGAGTTCGACGAATGGCGACAGGCTATCGGCCCGGGCGTACACCACGCGGGCGACGTGGCGTCAGCGCCGGCCGAGCCAGTCGCGCCCCGGCGCGGGCCCAGTCTGCCCAGGCACCTGACCTTCGTCATGGCGAGGCTGACTGGGCTGCTGATGGCTCCCGAGCCTTGGCCCGGTGTCCACGCGGCACTCGAGGCGTGCCTGCGGGCGCTCGACCCGATCACGAATCTGGCGGTGACGGCCAGAGGCCCGGCACGCGCCGCGCTGCTCGAGCAGTTACGAACGCTCGATGCGGCGCTGATGCGCACTTTGCGGGAGTCCGCTGAGGCCGGCGCCCTGGAGGCCGCGCGAGCGGAGGCGACACGGGAGCTCGAACCGTTTCGTGAGCGCATGGCGGCGCCGGCGTTCGTCGAGGCGCTCGCGCGAAGTCTGGAGCGGCAGCTTCGCGTCAAGCTCGGCGTGCCCCGCGTCGTGCTCGAGTAGGTCGGCGTGCCGACACGCGACGTCCCCCACGGCGCTCGCAACGCGGCCTACGCGAATACTCGGACGGGCGCCCAGGCTAGGCGCGGCGATGTTAGTTCCCGTCTAGACATGGCTGCCCAGAAAACCGAACTTCGCCCCGGCGCGCTGATCGAGCTGACCATCGAGCGGCCGGCGGTCGGTGGCCGGATGATCGGGCGCTACGCGGGACGAATCGTCCTGGTGTCGGGCGCCATTCCAGGCGAGCGGGTGAGGGCACGGATCGAGGGCGTTCGCCGCGAGGTCGCGCTGGCCTCGGTCGAGGACGTGCTGGAGGCGGACCCGGATCGGCGGCCCGTCGATGGCGACCCGGCGTGCGGCGGCAACGCGTTCGCCCACGTCGCCTACCCCCGCCAGTTGACGCTCAAGCAGCAGATCGTCGCCGATGCGTTCCTGCGCATCGCCCGCCTTCCCGCGCCTGAGCCGCTCCGGATTGTTCCTTCGCCAGAGCGTGGATACCGCATGCGGGCTCGGCTTCACCTCGCGGGGACCCGCCTCGGATTTTTCCGGGAGCGCTCTCATCACCTGTGCGACGCGGCGGCGACCGGCCAGCTGTCTGGTGAGACGCTCGAGGTGCTGGACGGCGTGCACCGCGCGTTCGAGTCTGGCGGTGCGGCCGGCATTCGAGCGCTCGAGATCGTGGAGTCGGTTGCGGGCGACCAGCGCCTTCTCCATGTGTGGTTGGATCGCGGGCGGTCGTCGCTCCCGCCGGCGCTCGGGTCGCTCGTCGGCCTCCCCGGAGTGACGGGGGTGTCGGCGGCGGAGGGGCGGGCCGACAGCCCGCGGATCGTGGCCGGTCGGTCAGAGATTGCCGACTCGCTGTCGGACGTCCTGCCGATCGCCGGGAAGGCAGTGCCCGTGGTGCGGCGGCACGCGGCCTCGTTCTTTCAATCGAACCGTCCGCTACTCGGTCCGCTGGCCGCGCATGTCGTGGAGGCGCTGGGCGAGGATCCGATCGTGGATCTGTACGCGGGTGTCGGCCTGTTCGCGCTGTCTGCCGTGGCCCGAGGTCATCGCGATGTGACCGCCGTGGAAGGCGATGCGATCTCAGGCGAGGACCTGGCCCGGAACGTCGCCGCGACCCGTGGCGCGGCGCGCGCCGCGCGCCAGAGCGTCGAGCGCCACCTCCGTGATTTTGCGCGGCTCGCGGTCGGGACCTGGATCGTCGATCCACCGCGCCGCGGGTTGTCGCGCGATGCCCGTGCGCGGGTGGCGGCGTGCGGGCCGCCGCGGCTGGTCTACGTGTCGTGCGACGTGGGGACGCTCGCGCGCGACCTGCGCGTCCTGGTCGATGCGGGCTACACGATTCACGCCGTCGAGGGCTTCGATCTGTTTCCCCGAACCGCCCACCTCGAGCTGGTGGTCATGCTCGAGCGCGAAGCCGCCGTTACATCCGAGGGGGCACTTCGCACCCCATGAGATTGAGGGCGCCGGTCATCTGTGTCTTGAAGTAGAGGGCCGCCGCCGCCCGCCATCGCTGGCGGGCACGGTCCTCTTCGTTGATGATCGGATAGCGGTGATAGAACGAGTTAAACGTCTGTGCGAGACCGAATGCATACTTCGCGAGCACCGACGGCTCGAGGCTGCGGACGGCTTGCTCGACGACGTCGTCGAGCCGGGCCGCTTCGAGGACGAGACCCCACAAGTCGTCGCCATCGCCGCGCGCCAGCGCGTCGGATGCCACGGTGGGGAGCGCCTCTGCGACCGCCCGCTCGTCCAGGCCTGTGCGCTCGTAGAGCTTGCGGAAGATGTTGCTCGCGCGGACGACGGCATACTGCAGGTACGGCCCGCTTTCTCCCTCGAAGCTGAGGGCCTCATCGATGTCGAAGATGATCAGCTTCATGCGCGAGTACTTGATGAGGAAGTAGCGCACGGCCGCGGTTGCGATCATCCTGGCGATGCGGGCCGATTCCTCGGCTGGGAGGTCTGGATTGCGCTTCGCCACTTCGCTGCCGGCCGCGTCGGTCAGACGGTCGAGGAGGTCGTCCGCTTTGACGGCGAGCCCCTTCCTTCCCGAGACCTCGACGAACGGCCGGCTCGCGTCGATCTGGTCGAAGCCCAGCGTGCGCGCCGTCTGCTGTGACAGGGTGACCATTTCGTACGAGAAATGGACGGATTGATCGGCTTGGTCCGCATGACCCATGGCGCGGAGCGCCTGAACGAGCAACTGTTGAAGGTAGGCTTGCCGTGTGTCGATCACGTTATACACGGCGGCCGCGGCGCCGAACGGCGGCGGCGTGGTTCCGGTCGGCGACGCGTCGGATCCGGTGGCCCACAACGTGCGCCCGTCGGCCTGGTCGGCGAACGGCCGGTAGTGGAAGTCGATGCCCAGCAGTCCGAACTTCCAGAACTGATAGGCAATGTCCTTGCCGACGTAGGTCACGGTACCGTTGGATCTTACGATCACTTTTTCCCGAGGCTCGCCCGAGGCCGCGGCCGCCTCGTCTGGACCCTCATCGTCGTCGATCTGGATGACCCAGCACCCGGCCAGCTTGCCTTTCTCCTGCCGGAACATGACGCCGGCGTTTCGGAGCAGGTCGAACGCGCGAGCCCAGAAATGCAGGCGCAGGATGTCGCCCTCCCAGGTTAAGAGGTCGAAGCCGATGTTCAACCGGGCCATCGTGTCGATGTGGCAGCGGACGATACGCTCGGCGATGACTGCCGCCATGTCGGCCATCGCGTTGCCCCCAGTCTCGAGCGCGTGGAGGGCTTCGGCTCTGAGATGCAGGCGGTCGGCGTCCGCTTCGTACCACGCGGTGACCTTCGTGTAGAGGTCCCAGCAGTAGTAGTCGAATCTGGGCTCTGCGGCGAGGGCCTGCACCTCGTCGAGTCCCAACGACTCCAGTGTCTGGAACGCGACGACGATGTCGGCCACCTGTACGCCGGTGTCGTCGATGTAGTTTTGGATCTCTACTTGGCGCCCCTGGAAGCGGAGCAGCCTGGCCAGCGTATCCCCGAGCACCGCGTTGCGCAGGTGCCCGATGTGCGCCGCCTTGTTGGGGTTGATGGCGGTGTGTTCGACGATGGCCTTGCCGGCCGACGCGGCCGTCGGCGCGGCCGCCGCTGGCACCCCGACGCGCTCGGCCAGGAACGCCGGCCGGTCGAGGAAGAAATTGACGTAGCCGCTCGGTGCCGCCTCGATCGCGGCGATGCCGTCGATCTCGCCCAGGCTCTGAACCAGCTCCTGCGCGATTAGGCGGGGCGCCTTGCGAGCGATCTTTGCGAGTTCGAAGGCGACGGCGATGGCCAGGTCGCCCATGGCGCGGTCCGGCGGCGTCTGAACGGCGATCGACGGTATCGTGGCGTCGTCCACACCATAGCGATCGGCGATGGCGATTGCCAGGCGATGCCGGAGACGTTCGTGAAACGGAAGAATCATCGTGTCGTGCCCGCGGGGTGCGTTCGACCGGCCGGAGGCCTCGCTTAGGATGCCGACTGGTCGCCGTCCAGGCGCGCCAGCGCCCGAGCGTAGTCGTCGGGCGTATTCACGTTACAGAACAACAAGCCCTCCCGATCGTACGGGGCGATTTCGCGCGGTCCGATCTCGCGGACCCGCACGTACGGCAGCAGATCTTGAATCTTGAAGACGCCCGCCTCGATCTGCCGCCGGAGATGAGGGGCGCACCGGCCCGCGTAGCAGGCACACAACGGTTCGTAGCCGCTGGGTGTTCTCGGGATGGCCACGTCGGCCGTGCGCACGGCGTCGATCAGGTAGCGCAGAAATGCGGCCTGAACAAACGGCATGTCGCACGCCACGATGATGACAGGATCGGCGGGCGCGTGTGCCAAGGCCGTGTAGATACCGCCAAGCGCGCCGGCATCTGGGATATCATCGCCGATGACCGGCACGCCAAAACGGGCGTACGACGCGGTGTCGTTCGCCACGATCAGCAGCGTGTCGGTGAGCGTTCGCAGCGTTGCGATCTGGCGCTCGATGATGCTCGTCGAGCCGAATGCCAGCGTGCCTTTCTGGCGCCCGCCAAGTCGACGCGCTTTGCCGCCAGCAATGATGGCCGCCGTGCACATGCGCCGAGGGTAACCTTATCAAAAAATGCGCGAGGCGCGAATCGGATCCATCCCTGTTCGGCTGGGTTCTGCCGCGTTGACAGGGGCAGCGGGCTTCGCTAGCGTACGAGGAGACCGCCACCGCCGTAGCCGCGCGCCACGTCGGCCGTGCGGCGACGATGTCGGTCCGCGAGGCACGGATGCAAGTGCTGCTCGGTTGGCTCACGGCGGGGCGCCTGGCCCCGATGCTCGTTGCGCTCGTCTCGAGCGCCGCGATGTCGCTCGCCCAGCAGGACCCGGCGCCGGACGCGGCGGATCGTCCGCTGGTGCTGGCGGCCGAGGTCGACGCGATCATTCATCCGATTTCAGCCGAGTACATGATGCAGGCGATGGACCGCGCGGACGCGGCCGACGCCGAGCTCATCGTGTTCACCTTGCGGACCCCCGGCGGGCTCGTCGAGTCCACGCGATCGATCACGTCGCGCATGATCTCCGCCGAAACCCCGGTCGTCGTCTTCGTCGCACCGAGTGGCGCCCGCGCGGCCTCGGCCGGCTTCCTGATTACGATTGCGGCGGATGTCGCTGCGATGGCGCCAGGCACCCACATCGGCGCGGCACATCCGGTCAGCGGCGGAGGGCAGCAGCTCGACGAGACCACGGCGCAGAAGGCGGCGGCCGATGTCGCTGCGTTCGCCAGGTCGCTGGCGTCTCGGCGCAACCGGAACGTGGAGCTGGCGGAGCAGGCGGTCCTCGAGAGTACCGCGTTCACCGAGGAAGAAGCGCTGGGCGCCGAGCCGCCGCTCATCGACGTCGTGGCCGCCGACCTGGATGCGCTGCTGGCAGAGCTCGACGGGCGGACCATCACCCGCTTCGACGGCCGGGAAGTCGTGCTGCGAACGGCCGACGCGCGGATCGAGCAGCTGGCGATGACGTGGCGGCAGCGCTTCCTGAGTGGCATCGCCCGGCCGGAGGTCGCCTATTTACTGTTCAGTCTCGGCTCGCTGGGGCTGACGATCGAGCTGTGGAATCCTGGCGCGATTCTGCCTGGCGTCGTCGGCGGGCTCTGTCTGCTACTGGCGTTCTTTGCCTTTCAGGTGCTGCCGGTGAATCTGGCGGGTGTCGCGCTCGTCGGCTTCGGGATCGGCCTGCTGGCACTCGAGATGTTCGTCACGAGCTTCGGCCTGCTGGCGGCCGGCGGCATCGTGAGCATCGTGCTAGGCTCGCTGATGCTGTTCGACTCGCCCTTGCCGGAGCTACAGGTCGGACTGTCGTTGATCCTGCCGGTGACGCTGGCGCTGTCGGCCATCGTGCTCTTCCTGGCGAAGCTGGTGGTCGGGTCGCACCGACGGCGCGCCGTGACCGGCAGCGCGGGGATGATCGACGAAGTTGGCCACGCGCTGACTGCCATCGCGCCAGGCGGCGCGGGCCGGGTCGAGACGCACGGAGAAATCTGGTCGGCCACCGCGGCCGAGTCGATTACGGAAGGCGATCGCGTGCAGGTGGTCGCCGTAAACGGTCTGACGCTGACGGTCCGGCGCGCCGCCCAGATCCTGCACGCAGGAGATGACGAATGAACCTCTCACCGATGGTCGTGTTTGGACTGATCGTGGCGCTCTATCTCGCCAGTTCGGTCAAGGTGCTGAACGAATACGAACGAGGTGTGATCTTCCGCCTCGGCAAGCTGCTGCGGAAGCCCAAGGGCCCGGGCGTGATCCTGGTGTTCGCGCCGATCGATCGCATGGTCAGGGTGAGCCTCCGGACCATCGTGATGGACGTGCCGCCGCAGGACGTCATCACCCGGGACAACGTCTCCGTCAAGGTGAACGCCGTCGTCTACTTCCGGGTCATGGATCCGCAGCGGGCGATCGTGGAGGTGGAGAACTTCAACTATGCGACGTCGCAGCTCTCACAGACCACGCTGCGCAGCGTGCTGGGGCAGGTCGAGCTCGACGGTTTGCTCTCGGAGCGAGAACGTCTCAACCTGGATTTGCAGACGATCCTCGACCAGAACACCGATGCGTGGGGTATCAAGGTGTCGTCTGTCGAAGTCAAGCACGTCGATCTGCCGCCCGACATGCAGCGCGCCATGGCGCGGCAGGCCGAAGCCGAGCGAGAGAAGCGTGCTAAGATCATCCACGCGGACGGAGAGAACTCGGCGTCGGAAAAGCTCGCGCAGGCGGCCCATGTCCTGGCCAGCGAGCCGAACGCCATTACGCTACGCTATCTGCAGACGCTGACGGAGATCGCCTCCGAGAAGAACTCGACCATAGTCTTCCCGCTGCCGATCGAGTTGCTCACCTTGCTGCACCAGGCGACCGCGAAGTACGGGTCGAAGGAGTGAAGACTACGCGATGTCGGACGACGGGTTTCACGAAATCCAACTAAGCGGAAAGCAGCTCGTCTTCTTGTTCATGGCGACGACCGTCGTCTCGGTCGTGATCTTCCTGTGTGGCGTGCTGGTCGGCCGCGGTGTGCGGGCCGACCAAGCGCCGCTGAGCGCCTTGATCGGCGTCGGCGCCGGCACGCTGGGCGACATGTCGCCCACGAGCCCAGACGTGGGGAGCGTGCCGGGGGACACGGGCGCGTCGGTCGATGATGCCGCGTCGCTCACCTACTTCAGGCGCCTCGAAAGCGACGCGCCGGTCACGGAGGAACTTCCGGTAGCCGCCGCCGTCCCACCGCCCATCCCGGAGCCCGTCCCGGTCGCGGAGGCCCAGCCGGAGGCGTCGGCGTCCGACGGGTTCACGGTCCAGGTGGCGGCCGTGCGGGACCGCGCCGACGCACAGACCATCCGCGATCAGTTGACCGGCAAGGGCTATTCCGCCTACGTGCTCGATCCTGCACCGGACGCACCCGCTGCGGTCTATCGCGTCCGCGTCGGGCGCTACCAGGAGCGGGCCGAAGCGGAGGACGTGCGCCGCCGTCTCGAGACGGAAGAGCAATTCAAGCCCTGGATCACCCGTTAACTGTCCGTGGTGCAGGCCAGCCTCGGCTCGACATCGGCCGTTCACAGCTGGCTGCTCGCCGCGCTGTCCGGAGCCCTCCTGGCTCTCAGTTTTCCTCAGCTCGGGCATCCGGCCTTCGCGTGGGTCGCACTGGTGCCGCTGCTGGTTGCGCTGGGGAGCGCGTGGCGGATGGCGGTCTCGCGTGCCTTTGGCCTCGGGCTCATCACCGGACTCGTCGCGTTCGCCGGCATCCTGTACTGGATCACCGGGGTCATGACGACCTACGGCGGCCTGCCGTGGCTGACGGCGGTGGCGGTGAACGCGCTGCTGGTGGCCTATCTGGGACTGTTTCCGGGACTCTTTGCCATTGTGGCCGTCCGCGGGCTCGACTCGCTCGGCGCGGTCCTCGCAGCAGCGGCCTGGGTCATCTCTGAGATGGGGCGGGGCTACCTGTTCGGGGGCTTCCCCTGGGCGTTTCTCGGGTACTCCCAGGTCGAGGTCTTGCCGATTGCCCAGGTGGCCAGTCTGTTCGGCGTGTACGGGCTTTCGTTCCTGATCGTGCTGGTCAATGCTGTCCTGGCCGGCGCGATTCTGGTGCCGTCCCGATCACGGTTCCTGGCCGTGGGCGCGACCGCCGGACTGATTCTCCTGGCCGCGGGGTGGGGGCAGTGGCGGCTCACGCGCAGCGCGCTCACGTCGGCGGGTGAGCCGGTCCGGGTCGCGATGATCCAGGGTAACGTGCCGCAGGAGGAAAAGCGCGATCCCCTCCAGCGTGGGTCGATTCTGGAAACCTATCTGTCGGCGAGCCGGGCCGCGGCGGCGGACGGAGCTCGACTGCTCATCTGGCCCGAGTCGGCCACGCCACTGCCGTTCGAGGAAGACCTGGCGGCTGGCGAGGCCATTCGGACCCTGGTGGCGACGCTGGAGGTGCACCTGCTCTTCGGAAGCGAAGCGATCGAGCGAGGCGATGATTTTCGGTACTACAATGCCGCGTTTCTCGTCGGCGCCGACGGCGCGCCACGGGGCACGTACCGCAAGATCCACCTCGTGCCCTTCGGCGAGTACGTCCCGCTCCGCCGCTGGTTGTTCTTTGTCGACACGCTAGTACCGACCGTCGCCGATTTTTCGCCGGGCACAGAAGCCGTCACGTGGTCGGTGGACGGACATCGGGTGAGTACCGCGATCTGCTACGAGGTCATCTACCCCGATCTCATCAGCGCCTTCGTTGCGGGCGGGAGCGAGTTGCTGACGACCATTACCAATGACGCCTGGTTCGGAGAGTCGTCAGCGCCGTATCAGCACTTCGCTCAGGCGGCCATGCGGGCGATCGAGCAAGGGCGATACCTGGTCCGCGCAGCCAACACCGGGATCAGCGGCGCCGTGGACCCGTACGGGCGAGTGCTCGCCCGGACGAACCTCTTCGAGCATGCTACAGTCGTGGTGGACGTGCGCTGGCTCCGTGCGCGCACCGTCTACGGGCGGACCGGCGATCTCTTCGCCTATGCCTGCGGTCTGCTGGTGTTTGGGGTGCTCGGGGCGCGCGTGAGGTGGCAACGGATTGTCGGACGTACCTGACGGAACCACTGAACCACTGAACCGATGAACCACTGAACCGATGACCGGGGTACCGGCGGTGTCTGGAGGACGAACGTGGCTGTGACGCGTGAGGATCAACTGCGGCGATATCAAGATCTGGCGAAGCGTGCGGACGACTTACGGAGCTATCTTTGACGCCGCTGGTACCAATGACGAACTGCAGACCCTGGAGGCGCAGGCCGCTGCACCTGACTTCTGGAAGGACCAAGCCGCTGCACAGCACGTACTCCAGCGCCGACGCCGCCTCCAGGCCGACCGGGCGCTCGCCGAGTCCCTGCGCCGGCGCCGTGATGACCTGGCCGTTCTGGTCGAGTGGGCGACGCAGGGCGAGGCGGTCGACGACGACCTGAACCAGGGACTGGACGAGTTACGAGACGAAGTCGAATCCGCCGAGGTGAAGAAGATGCTCGGCGGCGAGCACGACCGCCGGAACGCGATCCTCACCATCCATCCCGGCGCGGGCGGCACCGAGTCCCAGGATTGGGCCGAGATGCTGCTGCGCCTCTATCTCCGCTGGACCGAGCGGCGTGGATTCAAGCGTGACGTGATCGATCTGCAGCCTGGCGACGAGGCGGGAATCAAAAGCGCGACGCTGACGGTCGGTGGCGAGTATGCCTACGGTTTGCTCCTCGCCGAAGCGGGGGTCCATCGGCTTGTCCGGATCTCGCCGTACGACCAGGCGGCGCGGCGGCACACGTCGTTCGCGTCGGTGTTCGTATGGCCCGAGCTGTCCGACGACGTCGAGGTCGACATCGACGACAAAGATCTCCGGATCGACACGTACCGCTCGAGCGGCGCGGGCGGCCAGCACGTCAACGTGACCGACTCCGCCGTCCGGATCACCCATTTTCCGTCCGGCATCGTCGTGTCGTGTCAGAACGAGCGTTCCCAGCACCGCAACCGGGATTCGGCCATGAAGGTCCTCCGCGCGCGCCTGTACGACAGGAAGCTGAAGGAGCAACAGCAGAGACTCGATCAGATCGGAGGAGAGAAGAAGGAGATTGCGTTCGGCAGCCAGATCCGGAGCTACGTCTTGCACCCGTACCGGCTCGTGAAGGATCACCGTACGAAAACGGAAATGGGCGACGTCGACCGCGTGCTAGACGGCGACATCGACAGGTTCATCCAAACCTACTTGATGCGGAAGGCGTCTGGCACCCTGGGGCAGGCGGGCGCCGCCGACGACTAGCTGCTAGGGCTGGAACGCGATGCCGGGCTCGGTGCCCGCGATGAAGGTTTCGCGGATCGCGCCGGGCGACGACGGCGTCGTGACCATGCCGGTCCGCCGGTCCACGGACAGATAGACGATGTTGGCCGGTTCCACGAATTCAGGGACCTCGGTGCGCGTATCGATGTAGGCCCGCATGAACTCGATCCAGATGGGCAGCGCGACCCGCGCCCCCTCTTCGGCCGGTCCCAGCGTCGTCTTCTGGTCGTGGCCGACCCAGACGCCGACGGTCACGTCGGGGTCATAGCCGACGAACCAGGCGTCGGTGTAGTCGTCGACCGTTCCGGTTTTGCCGGCGAGCGGCCAGTCGAGCGTTCTGGCCTGCCGGCCGGTGCCGCGCGCGACCACGCCCCGCAGCAGGCTCGTCATGATGAACGACGTGTCGGCCGGCAGCGCCCCATGTGCAATCGGCCGGTTGTCTTCGAGCCTGTTGCCGTCGCGATCCGTGACGGTCAGGACCTGAAACGGCTGCAGCCGGACGCCCTGGTTCGGAAACGCGGTGTAGGCGCTCGTGATTTCCAGCAGTGTCGCTTCGGCCGCTCCGAGCGCCACCGAGAGGAACGGTGGCAGCTCCGACGTGAATCCCAGCCGCCGCGCGTAGTCCACGACCTGCTCGGGCCCGAGCTCGGCCATCACCTGGACCGCGGGGACGTTCCGTGAGTTCTCCAGCGCGCGCCGGAGCGTGACCGGGCCTTCGTATTTCTGGTCGTAATTCCGCGGCTCGTAGTCGGGCTGATCGAGGCCGGCCGGGAAGCTGACCAGCTCGTCGATGATGATCGATGTCGGCGTGTAGCCGCGATCGATCGCCGTCGCATAGAGAATCGGCTTAAAGACTGACCCGAGCTGGCGTCGTGCCTGCACCGCCCGGTTGAACTTGCTGCGTTCGAAGTCGTACCCGCCGACCATGGCCAGGATGTGACCGGTCCGGTTGTCGATCGCGACGAGGGCGCCTTCGACGATCGGCTCCTGGTCGAGCGACGCCGACACGAGGGCGGCCGCTTCGTCGATGTCGGTCACCTGCACGAGGGCGACATCGCCGACCTCGACGAGCTGTGCCGGTGTCCGCCGCGTCCAGCGGTACCCGTCCCGGTCGATGACGCCGGCGTAGCGGCCCACGCGTATGTCGAACCGGTCCACTGCCACCGCCGTCACGACCGCCGGGACGCGGTCACCTTCGGCTATCGGCTGCCGCCAGCGGGAGTGATCGTAGTCGTCGAGCGATCCGGCCGACTCGCCGCGCAGGACGTTGTCCACCGCACCGCGGTAGCCGCGCCGTTTGTCGAGACGGTGAAGCCCATTTCGGACCGCCGTGTTGGCCACCCGCTGCAGATCGGCGTCCAGCGTCGTACCCACCTCCAAGCCGGCTTCGTACAGCTGTTGGGCGCCGTATCGCTGTTCGAGGTGCTGTCGGACTTCCTCGACGAAATAGGGCGCCACCGAGCTCTCGCCGCGTCGGTCCACGACGGTGATCGGCTTGGCGCGCGCCGCCTCGGCCTCATCGGCCGTGATGTAGCCGTCGGCTTCCATCCGGCTCAGGACGTAGCTGCGCCGGGTCGTCGCACGCTCGAGACTGACGAACGGACTCTGGCGGGCAGGCGCCTGGATGATGCCGGCGAGCAGCGCGGCTTCCGCGAGCTGCAGCTCGTGCGCTGACCTGTCGAAGTACATGCGCGAGGCGGCCTCGACGCCGTAGGCCCCATGCCCGAAGAGCACCTGATTGGCGTACATCGTCAGGATTTCCCGCTTCGTGTACCGCTTTTCGATCTGAAAGGTGAGCAGCAGCTCCTTGATCTTGCGCTCCCACGTCTTGTCCAGCGTGAGAAAGAGGTTGCGCGCGAGCTGCATGGTGATCGTGCTCGCGCCACGGCGCTGCTGGTTGAGGATGTTGCGGACGGCGGTGACCGCGACCCGTACGGGGCTCACACCGAAGTGGCTGTTGAAGCTGGCATCTTCGGACGCGACGATCGCCTCGCGCAGCCTCGGCGCGATCTCCTCGTAGGCGACGACGACGCGTCGCTGCGTGGCGAACTCCGCCACCACTTCGCCGTCGGCCGCCAGCACCCGCGTGATGGCGCTGGGTGCGTAGTCATCCAGGGCGCTGATCTGGGGGAGGTCGCCGACGAAGGCGAACAGGACACCACTGATTGTGCCGAAGATCGCCGTGCCGACGAACACGGCGATGAGGCCGGTCTGACGGGCGACGCGGATGACGTAGCAAGCCACCGAAACCTCTCAGCCAGGATACCCGACCCCGACCGGGCGGCATCGATGCACCGCCACGCGACGAATCGGGACGCCTTGTAAGGACGTGATGCATTATAGCATTCGGCGTACAACTCACTGTATTGCAATGAGTAAGCCTCGTTTTCACGCCCGCCGACCTCACTCGAGATCGACAAGCCAACACTCATATTTTATAGTATTTATCGTGTAGATTAGTGGTCATCCTGTCGTCATCTCTCATCACTTTTTATTTTGACATACGGCGCCGCTATCAGGGCCGGCACATCGGGCGAGGACAGCGAATATGAGCAAGATTATCGGTATCGACCTCGGGACGACCAATTCGGTCGTCGCTGTGATCGAGGGTGGGGAACCGGTCGTCATCACCAATCCAGAGGGGAACCGTCTCACGCCGTCGGTTGTCGGCTTTACGGCGTCGGACGAGCACGTGACCGGTCAGGTGGCGAAGCGCCAAGCCGTGACGAATCCTGAAAATACCGTCTTCTCGATCAAACGGTTCATGGGCCGCAAGGCCGACGAGGTGAACGAGGAGATGACGATGGTCCCGTATTCGGTCATGGCCGGGCCGAATGGTGACGTGCGGGTGAAGATCAGCGGCCGCGACGAGCCCTACACGCCGCCGCAGATTTCCGCCATGGTGTTGCAGAAGCTCCGCAGCGCCGCGGAGGAGTATCTGGGCCAGACCGTCACCAAGGCGGTGATCACCGTGCCGGCCTACTTCAACGACGCCCAGCGGCAAGCGACGAAGGACGCCGGCCAGATCGCCGGCCTCGAGGTCATGCGCATCGTCAACGAGCCGACCGCTGCCGCCCTGGCGTACGGGCTCGACAAGAAGACCGACGAGACCATCGCCGTCTTCGACTTCGGCGGCGGGACGTTCGACATCTCGATCCTCGAGGTCGGTGAGGGTGTCGTCGAGGTCAAAGCGACGAACGGGGACACCCACCTCGGCGGCGACAACCTGGATCAGCGGATCATCGAATGGATCGTCGCGGAGTTCAGAAAGGAGTCGGGCATCGACCTGAGCCAGGATCGGATGGCGCTCCAGCGGCTCAGGGAGGCGGCGGAGAAGGCCAAGATGGAACTGTCGACCGTCAAGGAGACGGACATCAACCTGCCGTTCATCACCGCCGACCAGTCAGGGCCGAAGCATCTGGCGATGAAGCTGACCCGGTCGAAATTCGAGCAGTTGGTCGAGCCGCTGCTCCAGAAGACGACGGGTCCGGTCAAGCAGGCCATTGCCGACGCCGGCGTCGACGCATCGAAGATCGATGAGGTCGTACTGGTCGGCGGATCGACCCGTGTGCCCCGCGTGCAGGAACTGGTCAAGGAACTGTTCGGCAAGGAGCCACACCGCGGCGTCAATCCGGATGAGGTGGTGGCAATCGGCGCGGCCATTCAGGCCGGCGTGCTGGCCGGCGAGGTCAAGGACCTCCTGCTGCTCGACGTGACGCCGCTGTCGTTGGGCATCGAGACGCTGGGTGGCGTGTCCACCTCCCTCATTTCGCGCAACACCACGATTCCGACTAGGAAGAGCGAAGTCTTTTCGACAGCGGCCGACAATCAGACCAGCGTCGAAGTCCACGTGCTGCAGGGTGAGCGGCCGCTCGCCCGGGACAATCGCACGCTAGGCAAGTTTCATTTGGTCGGCCTGCCGCCCGCGCAGCGCGGTATTCCGCAGATCGAGGTCACGTTTGACATCGACGCCAACGGCATCGTCAACGTCTCGGCGAAGGATCGCGGCACGGGCAAAGAGCAGAAGATCACGATCACGTCGTCGAGCGGGCTGAACAAGGACGAGGTCGAACGGATGATGAAGGAGGCCGAACTGCACGCCGAGGACGACAAGAGGCGGCGCGAAGAAATCGAGACGCGCAACAAGGCGGATCAGGCGGTCTACGTCGGGGAGCGCATGCTGCAGGAGAGCGGCGACAAGATCGAGGCGGGCGACCGCGCCGCCGTCGAGTCGACGATCGCCGCGCTGAAGACGGCGGTCGAGGGCGGCGAAACCGCCGCGATCGACCAGGCCTTGGACGCCCTGAATACCGCGCAGCACAAGGCGGCCGAGGCGCTCTACAAGAACGCCCAAGCCGCCGAGTCGCCGCCAGCCGATGATGCCCCGGACGCTGGCGGGGCCTCGTCGACGACCGGGGCGGCGGGCGAGGGCGACGTCATCGACGCGGAGGTCGTCGAGGACGACAAGAAATGAGCTCTGCCCGCTGAGGGAGCGTGCCGGCAATGGAACTCTACATTGTGCTCGGGCTCGATCGCGGCGCCACGCTGGGCGACGTCAAGCGGGCCTACCGACGCTTGGCCCGCCAGTATCACCCCGACATCAATCCGGGCGATAGGACCTCGGCGGCGGTGTTCCGCCGCGTGAACGAAGCATACGAAATCCTCAGCGATCCGGAGCGCCGGCAGCGGTATGACGCCAGGGGTGAAACGCCCAGCGCGTCACCCGTATCCTCGTTCCAGTTCGAGGGATTCGATTTTTTGACGCCGACCGAGGGGTCGGCCGCGTCGACGTTCGGCGATCTCTTCGCCGACGTGTTCCAGGCGAGCGACGAGGAGGACGCCGGCCGAGGCGGGACCGACTTACACATGACGGTGCGCATCAGCTTCGACGAGTCGATGCGTGGCACCGAGCGTAGCGTCGTGGTTGCGCGGCTCGCGACGTGTCCGTCCTGCCGCGGTGCCGGCGCGCTCCGCATGACCGAGGGGCGATGTATCGAATGCCGCGGGACCGGCAACCTGCGGTGGGCCCGCGGCCACATGGTGTTTTCCAAGAGCTGTACGCACTGTGGCGGGTCGGGACGGCAGCAGCACCGGGCCTGTTCGACGTGCGGTGGTGAGGGGGTGGCGCCGCGGTCGAAATCGATTACCGTTCGCATTCCGGCTGGAGTTGCGGAAGGTGGACGGGTCCGGGTGCCGGAGCAGGGGCATGCCGGCCGCGGCCGGGGTGGCGGGAGGCCGGGTGACCTGTATCTCACCATCGAGGTCGAACCGCATCCGCTCTTCGAGCGCCAGGCAGATGACCTGTATCTCTCGCTGCCGATCGCTGTGCACGAGGCGGCGCTCGGCGCGAAAATCGAGGTGCCCACGCTGGACGGCCCCGGCCGCGTGCGGGTGCCCCCCGGCACCCAGTCGGGCCAGCGGTTCCGCATGCGGGGGCGCGGGGCACCCTCGACGCGGGACGGACGCCGCGGTGATCTCGTCGTGGAGGTGCGGCTGGTGTTGCCCAGGGTGGTCGACGAACGGTCGAAGGAATTGCTACGGGAATTCGGACGCCTGAATCAGGACAGCGTGCGCAAGGAAATCGACGCGGCCTTGTCGTGATCGCAAGGTCAGCGAGTCCCTCATGCCAACGAAGCGTACGAGCCAGGCACATTACATGATCAGCGCCGTGGCGCAGAAGTACAATATCCATCCCCAGACGCTGCGGCTCTATGAGAGGGAAGGGCTGCTCACGCCGTCGCGGACGGACGGCAATACGCGCTTGTATGCGGAGGAGGACCTCAAACAACTCGAGACGATTCTGGCGTTGACTCGGGATCTCGGGGTCAACCTGGCCGGCGTCGAGATCATCCTGAACATGCGACGCAAGATCGAGCAGATGCAGCAGGAGATCAACGAGTTCGTCGGCTACGTCAAGCAGGAACTGGCGCGGGGCCTCGGTGACTGGGAGCAGCGCCTCGGCACGGCCTTGGTCAAGGCCTCACCCGCCGACCTCGTTCGGGCGGAGCCCGCCAAGCCCACCGGGGGCACCCCTTCCGCGCGCGCGCGGCGGAGCAGTCGCCGCAAGTCCTGACTCTCCACGGGCGCCGCTTGTTCGCATCGGCAATCGCGCTACAATGTGGCTCCGGTCGCCCGGTGGCGGCTGGTGGCTAAGCGAGACGACCGAACATGTCGGGAGTATGTGAGGGAGGAGCAGCGCCACCGGGCGGATGCATCGCCTGACGAATGCAGCGCGACGTTCACCACGGACGGCCTAGCGGCTTGGAACCTCATGGCGTGTGCTCAGTGCGGCGGCACAGGATGGAAGCCCGTTGATGACAACGGCGTGCGGCGGGTCATCCGATGCGAGTGTTGGCGTGACGCGCTGGCCAACAGGTTGCTCGGCGACGCCCGCATCCCACCGCGGTATCAGCGATGCGACCTCGACCGATTCGTCGTGTACCCGAATGAGAAGCTCCAGAAGGCGGTGACGCGTGCCCGTGCGTTCGCGGAGGCCTTTCCTGTCGTCGATCAGGGGCTGTTCTTCGTTGGACCACCGGGCATCGGCAAGACCCATCTGGCGGTCGCCGTCCTCAAACAGATTATTCAGCACTGCGGTGCGCGGGGGCTGTTCTACGACACGCGCGAACTGCTGCGGGTCATCCGGAGCACCTACAATCCAGTCGTGCGGACGACCGAGTCCGATGTGCTGCGGCCCGTCATCGAGGCGGAACTGCTTGTCCTCGATGATCTCGGGGCCGAGAAGACGTCGGAGTGGGTCGACGAGACGCTCAACCTCATCGTTAACACCAGGTACAACGAGCGCAGGCCGACAATCTTCACTTCCAACTATGAGGAGTACCCGGACCACGAGCTCGAGTTGTCGCTCCTCGAGCGTGTCGGCTTCCGGATGGTGTCGCGGCTGCACGAGATGTGCGAGTTTCTCGAATTCGACGGCGCCGACTACCGATTCTGGGACGCTCCAGGCGCGCCGACGCCGGCCGATCTCCTGACCCTCTACAAGAACCAGAAGCGCCCGAGTCGGGGTGTCCGCCGGCGCGCGGCGGGGCAACTCAAGGCCCAAGTGCGCACTGGGCGGGCCGACGTGCGGTGGCCCGGCGGCAAGGCGGGTACGCCGTGACGGATGCGGTTTTGTCGCCGGCGCCGCAAGAGGCCGCCTCTCCCGTCGGTCTGTACGTGCACGTGCCGTTCTGCGAGTCGATCTGCACCTACTGCAATTTCACCCGGGGGCTGCTCGACGATGACCTGGCCCGGCGGTATGTCGAAGCCGTCGTCAGGGAGATCGAGCAGGTCGAGAGGCCTGGCGAGGCCGACACCGTGTACTTCGGCGGCGGGACGCCGTCGGTGCTGGAGCCCGACGACATCGGCCGAATCGTGGCGGCGTGCCGGACGGCGTGGTCGCTCTCCGAACAGGCGGAGATCACGATGGAGGCGAATCCGGAGTCGGCGACCGATGCCCGGTTGGCGGGGTATCGCGAGGCGGGAGTCACGCGACTCAGCCTCGGGGTCCAGTCGTTTCGAGACGATGAACTGTCCCGCCTCGGGCGTGTCCATGATGCGGCGGGGGCGCGCCGGGCGTTCGAGAGGGCACGCCGGGCGGGGTTCGACGACGTCAGCCTCGACCTGATGATGTGGTTGCCGGGACAGACCGTCGCGGAGTGGCTCGAGTCGATCGACGCGCTCATCGCGCTCGATCCGGACCATGCGTCGCTGTACCTGCTGGAGGTCTATCCGAATGCGCCGCTGCGAGAGGAAATGGCGCGGCGATTCTGGACCCAGGCGCCGGATGAACAGGCTGCGGAGATGTATCTCGCGGCGTTGGACCACCTCGAAGCGGTCGGGTATCGGCAGTACGAGATTTCCAACGTCGCTCGGCCCGGCCATCGGTGCCGGCACAACCTGAAATACTGGACCGACGGCCGCTGGTGGGGCGTCGGCCCGGGCGCCCATTCGACCATGGGGCGCGACCGGTGGAGGAATCCAGCGGACACGGCGGCCTATGTGCGTTGCCTCGACCGGGCGGCTGACCCTCGTGTCGGGATTGAGATCCGATCGGCGGACGATCAGTTGGCCGAAGCGCTCTTCATGGGGTTGCGGCTGGTCGAGGGTGTGGATCTGTCCCGTGTCCAGGCGCGTTACGCGGTGGACGTTCGGGCCCGGTATGGCCAGGCGCTCCAGCCGTTCATCGACAGCGGCCACGTTGTCGACGGCGGCACCAGGCTGCGCCTGAGCCGCGAGGGGATGCTGCTGGCCAACGAGGTCATGGCGGTTTTCGTCTAGCGCCGGAGTACGGTAGAGTAGCAAATTCAGAAAAAGGAGGGTCGCGAATGCGTTCACGTGAGGTGTCACAGGGTCGTGGTCCGGCCCGGATCGGCCTGACCGTCGTTGCGGCAGTCGTTCTGGGAATGGTACTTGGGGTGCAGGGTCGCGCTAGCGGGCAGGAGCAGAATCCTCAGCGGCTGTTCAATCAGGGTGGCGGATTCCTGCAGAGCGTCATTCTGGCGGACAAGACTGCCGATTTCGAAATGGTGATGCAGAAGGTCAAGGAAGCGCTGCAGAAGAGCGAGAATTCGACTCGCCAGCAGCAGCTGCGGGGCTGGAAGGTCTACCGCGTCGCCGAGCCGGGTCCGAACAACTCGGTGATCTACTTCATGGTCATCGATCCGTCGGCGCGTGACGCCGATTACACTATTTCGACGATTCTGGCCGAAGGCTATCCTGGCGGCGAGGGCCAACAGCTGTACACGACGTTCAGCGGCGCGTTCGCGGGCGGCATCACAGCCATGAATCTCAGACTCATCAATGATTTCAGCCGCTAGGCTGTGAACGGCGGTCTCGTTCCACCCCTCGCGTGATCAGATCTGATGACCGGGCGGTCAGTGGGCGCAAGACGCCGAGGCCGCCAGGTCGTCGGTGTGTCTGGTAGCCCGTTCGGCTAGAACGCGACGTTCAGGCCAAAGTAGACCCGCCGCGGCTTGGCGACGAGCGGCTGGCCGCGCAGGCTGAAGACGCGGTAATCGATGCGGGCCCGGAACGGGCCGGCCAGGGCAATCTTCACGCCGCCGCCGAAGTTCATGCCGACGTTCGTTTCCTGCACCCCCACCAGTCGCTCCCGATAGATGCCCCCGCCGGTCGTGCCGTAGAATTGGAGCCCGGCCAGTGGAACCGGTGTCTGCACCAGGACGTTGAACATGCCAGTTTGGAGCGAGGGCGCGACCAGCAGCTCGTCCTCGATCGCCGACGAGTACTCGAACTCGAAGCCAAGGACGAGCAGCGAGAGGCCGGCCGCAAAGCCACGCGCGGCGCGGTTCGAAGGCGTGGAGTTGGCGCCGGTGAAGACAGTCACGTCGGCATCGGCTGTCCCGGGAGCCAGGATCAGGGCCAGGACCAGGAGCATGACGAAGCCGAGGCCGAGCGTGACGCGGGATTGACGCGCGCGGCGAACGGGCGCGCGCACCACGGGATGATAGCGTCCTGCCCCAGCGATTCGCGGCATATCTTCCGGGCGGGGCGTCCCGGCTGCCGGCGTTGCTCCTCGGTCACACATTCCCGATGTGCTCCCTCGTCGCGCCTTCCCAGCCGGGCGCCGCGCTCCGGGATATATGCCGCGAATCGCTGGGACAGGACGCTAGGGCTCACCGACAGCGCCTGTCGGGGCGCCGGCGGCGGCAAAGTCGGCCAGGAGCTGCACGTTGATCAAACTCGGGCTGTAGGCGTACGACGCCGCGAACTTCTCGTACAGCGTCTGGGCCTCCAACGGCAGCTCCCGCCGGAGCATTTCGCCGATCGTATAGTCGGCGCCGCTGACGGCCGGGTCGAGGACGAACACGTACAACACCGAGGTCTGGTCCGGCGGACCGGGCTCGACGGCACGGTAGACTTTCCAGCCCCGCGCCTGGGCGCGATGGGTCTCGTCGGTGCTGCTGTTGAGCGCGTCGCGCAGGCGGGTGATGACGTCTTCGAAGTCGGCCGTCTTGTCGGGCAGAATCGGGTGAAACATCATGCCGGCCGGCGCGGTGTAGATACGATCCTGCACACCGATCGGCGCAGTGGAGGTAAGGTCCTGCGCGTGACCGACCGATCCACCGAGGACGAAGACGACGAAGACGACGGTGACGACAGTCAACGTGGCCCGTACGAACATTCGCTCGCTCCTTGAACGTGTGGATGCCGCGGTTCGAGTGCGGCCACGTCGTAGTATACGCCGACACAGGCGTCCGTGCGGCCGAGACGCCCAGGATCCGTGTGATAGAGTGCTGCGCGAGCCGATGAGCGTAGAAGGCGAACAGTTGCTGCCCGCGCGGGTGATCGACGGCGATCCGGGCGCAGTGGCCCGTGCCATCTCGCTGGTCGAGGAGGGGGCGCCGGCCGGCGTCAGGATCGTGCGTGCGCTCTTCGAGCGGACCGGCCGGGCCTGGCTGGTCGGTGTGACGGGACCACCCGGCGCGGGGAAGAGCACGCTCGTCAACGGTCTCACTGCGGAATGTCGGCGGGCGGGCCGCCGCGTGGGCGTCGTGGCGGTCGATCCGACCAGTCCCTTCAGCGGCGGCGCGGTCCTTGGTGACCGCGTGCGGATGCAGGCGCACGCCGGAGACGGCGACGTCTTCATCCGGAGCATGGCCACGCGCGGGCACCTCGGTGGACTGGCGCGTGCGACGCGGGAGGCGGCGTTGATTCTCGACGCCGCAGGCTACGAGGTGGTGTTCATCGAGACGGTTGGCGTCGGGCAGGACGAGGTGGACGTGGCCCAGGCCGCCGACGTATCGGTCGTCGTCCTAGCACCCGGGTTCGGCGACGACGTGCAGGCGATCAAAGCTGGGATTCTCGAAATTGCCGATGTGTTCGTCGTCAACAAGCGGGACCGGGAAGGTGCCGATCGAGCGGCGTCCCAGCTCGAAGCGATGCAGTCGTTAAGTTCGCCGCCGCCGGGGGCGTGGCGGCCGCCCGTCATCCAGACGCAGGCGACGACGGGCGACGGCGTCGCCGATCTACTGGCGGCGCTCAAACGCTTTCGGGCTTGGGGCGAAGAGACCCGATCCGAGCGCCGGTGCCGGCGCGAGGATGCGGAGATCCGGCGGCTCGTGGGCGAGGGGTGCTGGTCGTATATCGCTCGGGCCGTGCTGCGGCCGGGCGAATTAGCGGACCTGTCGGCGCGCGTCGCGCGCCGCGAGGCCGATCCGTATTCGGCTGCCGAGGCGATCGTGGAGCGTGCGCTCGGGCGGCGTGGGACGCACCGGGGCGCCGTTGAATGAAGGCCCGACTGGACCACGTGGGGATTGTCGTGCGGGATCTCGAGCGAGCGCTCGAATTCTATCGCGATGCCCTTGGGTTGGAGGTCGCGCCCGCCGAGCCGGTGGTGTCTCAGCGTGTGACGGTCACCGACGTGGCGCTCGCGGGCGCGCGACTCGAGCTGCTGCAAGCCGACGATGCCGATTCTCCGGTGGGGCGGTTTCTCGGTCGGCGAGGCCCGGGGTTGCACCACATCACGCTGGCGGTAGACGACCTGTCGGCGACCCTGGCGCGCCTTCGCGCTCGAGGTGTGCGGCTGATTGACGAGACGCCGCGGACCGGAGCGGGTGGGTCGCGCATCGCGTTCATTCATCCGTCGAGTGCGGAGGGCGTGCTCGTGGAACTCAAGGAGTCGACGCCCGGCTAGCACGGGCGGCCGGGCGCCTTGGCCTCGTACGCTCTGGCGTGGCGCTTGCGCGAGACCCATGACGATCCAGATCGGCATCATCGGGGGCAGCGGCCTGTACGACATGGCGGACATGACCGACCGCGAGGAGGTCACGGTCGAGACGCCGTTTGGCGCGCCGTCTGGCCCGTACGTGACGGGTCGCCTTCGCGGCCGGCGTGTGGCGTTTCTGGCGCGGCACGGGCCGGGCCATCGGCTCCTGCCATCGGAGCTCAACTTCCGCGCAAACATCTACGGCTTCAAGACGCTCGGGGTGAACTGGATCCTGTCGGCCAGCGCCGTCGGCAGCTTGCAGGAGCGCTACCGCCCCCTGGACATCGTCCTGCCCGATCAGTTTCTAGACCGCACCCGGGGGCGCATCAGCACCTTCTTCGGCCGCGGAATCGCAGCCCACGTTGGGTTCGCGCATCCGCTGTGTCCGGCTCTGAGCGTCGCCGCGTTCGAGGTGGCGACCGCCGTCGGCGTACGCGTCCATCAAGGCGGAACCTACGTGTGCATGGAGGGGCCGCAGTTCTCGACGTTGGCCGAGTCGAGGCTCTATCAGTCGTGGGGTATGGACATCATCGGCATGACGAACCTGCAGGAGGCCAAGCTGGCGCGCGAAGCAGAGATTTGCTATGCGACGCTCGGCCTGGTGACCGACTACGACTGCTGGCATCCGGCCCACGACGAGGTCACGGTCGAGATGATCGTGGCGAACCTGACGCAGAACGCCGCCACGGCCCAGGCGGTCATCCGCGACGTCGTCGCGCGGCTGCCGTGGCCGCGTACGTGCGAGTGCGCGACCGCGCTGGCCACCGCCATCATGACGCGACCCGAGGCGATGGCGGCCCAGACGCGCGCCGAGCTCGAGCCGATCATCGGCAAGTACGTGACGTCCTGAGGTGCCGTTGCACCTTCATCCGTCATCCGTCATTCGTCATCCGTCATTCGTCAGAGACTGCCTGGATGCATCCAATTCTCGTCGTCGGTTCGGTGGCGCTCGACTCGATCGAGACCCCCTTCGGGGAGGCGTCGCGGGTCGTGGGCGGTGCGGCGACCTACTTCAGCCTCGCGGCGTCGCATTTCACTCACGTGCGCGTGGTCGCGGTCGTCGGCGATGACTTCGACGACGAGCGCATGCGCGTCTTCGAGGGGCGCCGGATCGACCTCGACGGTCTCCAGCGCGTGCCCGGCGAGACGTTTCGCTGGAAGGGCAAGTACAGCGACGACCTGAACGACCGCGAGACAATTTACACCTTCCTCAACGTGTTCAAAACGTTTCGGCCGACGATCCCGGCGGCCTACCGCGCGTCACCGTTCGTCTTCCTTGGGAACATCCATCCCGCGCTGCAGCTCGAGGTGTTGGACCAGGTAGAGTCGCCGACGCTGGTGGCGGCCGACACTATGAACTACTGGATCGAAGGCACGCCGGATGACCTGCGCCGTGTCCTGGCCCGGATCGATGCGCTCATCATCAATGACGCCGAAGCGCGAGAGTTGAGTGGTGAGCCGAATCTCGTGAAGGCGGCGCGCGCTATCCGGGCCATGGGACCGAAACTGCTCATCATCAAGCGGGGTGAGCACGGCGTGCTCATGACGCGGCGGGACGGGTTCTTCACCGCGCCCGGCCTGCCGCTCGAGGACGTCTGTGATCCGACTGGCGCGGGTGACACGTTCGGCGGCGGGTTTCTGGGATACCTGGCTGGGTGCCCGGCCGTGACCGATGAGGCCCTCGCCCGTGCGGTGATCGCTGGCAGCACGATGGCGTCATTCTCCGTCGAGGCGTTCGGCTTGGCGCGGCTATTGCGCGTCACCGACGAGGAAATCAAGCGACGGTTCCTCGAGTTCAAGCGGCTGACGCATTTCGAGAAGCTCTGATCGCCTGGCTCTCGGCTCTGGGCTTTCGGCATTCGGACGATTTCCACCGATGCCCGAGAGCCGAGAGCCGAGAGCCTCGACCCAAGGCGCGTGTGCTATCGTGCGGCACGCATGAAGTCCGCGAGGTCTACGCGTAGAGTCCACGGCGACCGGACGCGCCGCGTCACGGTGTGGGCGGCGGCGGCCGTCGCGAGTCTCTGGTGCTTCAGCCTCGTCGCTGCCCCGTACCTGGCGTCTCATCACCTGGCGTCACCCTACGCGTCGTGGGTCGCGGCGGCGCCGTACGCGGCGGGGCGATTCGTGTGTCATCAGCAAGCGGACCGCTCGTTCCTGCTCTGGAACGTCCAGATGCCCGTCTGTGCGCGATGTCTCGGTCTGTACGCGGCGGCACCGCTGGGGGTGATCTGGCCGACCGTGTCGGTGCGGCGCCGACGTCGCTCCCCGGGCGGTCTGCGGGCCGCCGTGCTGCTCGCTGCAGTGCCGATCGCCGCGCTCGTGGCGATCGAGTGGCTCGGGGTCGCCAGTCCGGGGCCGTGGGTGCGGGCGATCGCCGCGTTGCCCCTGGGGGCCGTCGCTGCCAGCCTGCTGTCTGCCGCGTGTCTGTGGGGGGAACGCTGATGGCGCGCCGGTCGTCGCGGCGAGCGAAATCGTCGGCGCCGGGCGGGGACGGTGCAGGATCCCGCCCCGCGCTGGTCTGTGTCGCGGCCTGGGCGGTGCCGGGCGCGGGCCATCTCTGGTTGGGGCGTACGCGCCAAGGTATCGTCTTCCTGTTGACATTGCCCGTCATGTTCGCGGTCGGTCTGTTTCTCGAGGGACGCATCTTCCCGTTTGACATGTCTGAGCCGCTGGTGGCCTTGGCCTCGTTGGCCGATCTCGGCAACGGGCTAGCCTATTTGGCGGCGCGGGCGGCCGGGTGGGGCGGCGGTCGCGTCGTGGCGGCCACCTACGAATACGGCAATGCGTTTCTGGTTGTCGCCGGCCTGCTGAACATGCTCGTCATCATCGACGTGTACGATATCGCCCTCGGGCGAAAATAGTCGAGCAGGCGGATGCCATGACGAGTCATTTCTTTCTGATGGCCCTCTTCGCCGGGTTCGTGTCGGTCGTCTTCGCGGCGCTGATGCGCGACCAGCTCCGCGAGCAGGTGCGATTGGGCGCCATGATCTTCGCCGGGTTCGTGCTGGCCGGTGTGGTGCTCGGCTGGCTGATGTACCCCGTCCCGCTGTGAACGCCGATCCGCCCGCGGAGGCCTCCGAGCGTACCCACGCAGACCCGGTGCTGCCTCGCTCGTGGGCGTGGGCGCCTGCCTGGGCGCACATGGTGCTCATCTTTGCCTCGTCGTCACTGCCGGGCGCTGCGATTCCCTCAGCCCTGTCAGCCATTCCGGACACGCTGGTCCATGGCCTGGTCTACGGGTTGCTCGGCGCCCTCATGGTGCGCGCGCTGATACGCGCCCGCTGGTCGAGCATCCAAGCTCGTCCGGCGTGGATGGCCGTGGTGCTGACGATCGGGTACGGCGGGTTCGATGAATGGCATCAGGGTACGTGCCGGGCCGGACGCCTGAGGTCGGCGACCTCACCGTCGACGCGCTGGCCGCGGTCGCGGTCGTGGGGACGCTGTGGGCGTGGAGTATAATCAGGGCGAGTCGAGCGCTTGCCGCGCGTCGAGCGGGCCACGCCGCGCCGGCCTCCACTGAACGGTTCCGATGATGTCCGCGCGGGTCTTCCCGCCGATGACGGTAATGAATGATAGGTAATGAATTGAATAATGACGAGCGTTGTGTCGTTTGCGCAGCGACCCTGCCGCGCGACGAGGATGCAGCATGACTCCAGAAAACATCGACGTCACCAGTGAAGGCGCAGTCACGGTCATCACGATCAACCGTCCCAAGGTCCTAAACGCGCTCAACAGTCAGACGCTCGATGAGCTCCGCGACGCGTTTACCGCGTCGGCGGGCGACGCGGCGGTGCGATGCATCATCGTGACCGGCGCCGGTTCCAAAGCGTTCGTGGCGGGCGCCGACATCAACGAGCTCGCCGAGCAGACGCCGGTCGGAGGCTGCGATCACGCGCGGCGCGGCCAGGCGCTGCTGGATCTGATCGAGCGACTCGGGAAGCCGGTGATTGCCGCCATCAACGGCTACGCGCTGGGCGGGGGCTGTGAGCTGGCCATGGCCTGTACGCTGCGGGTGGCAGCCGACTCCGCCCGCCTGGGGCAACCGGAGATCAATCTTGGCATCATGCCCGGCTATGCGGGCTCGCAGCGCCTGCCGCGGCTCGTCGGCAAGGGCCGGGCGCTCGAGCTCCTGTTGACGGGTGTCCCGATCACCGCCGACGAGGCACATCGCATCGGGCTGGTCAACCGGGTCGTGCCGGCCGCCCAATTGATGTCGGAGGTGCGGGTACTGGCCAGTGAGATCGCGGCGAAGGCGCCCATCGCCGTCCGGTCGATTCTGGAGGCGGTCCACGACGGTCTGGAGATGCCGCTGGCGCAGGCGGCGGCGTATGAGGCGCTCGGATTCGGCCTCGTCGCCTCCACCGAGGACATGCGCGAAGGCACCCGGGCGTTTCTCGAGAAGCGGAAGCCGGTGTTCAAGGGCGCGTGAGGAATCTCGACTCATGACCCACCGAGTTGACTCGCCGTCGGCGCCGGCGCAGGTGCGCGGACTTCGCGTCGCGCTGATCGTGTCGCGATATCACGCGTCGGTGACGGACCGGCTTCGGGACGCCGCCCGGGCGGCATTGCGGGCGGCCGGCGCGGTGGGCGATGCCGTCACCGTGGTCGCCGTGCCGGGCACGTTTGAGCTTCCGTTGGCCGCGCGGCACGCGGCGGAGAGTGGCCGCTTCGACGCCATTGTCTGTCTTGGGTGCGTGATTCGCGGCGAGACGCCGCACTTCGAATTCATCGCGTCGGCGGTGGCACACGGCATCACGGCAGCGTCCGCGGAGACCGGCATTCCGATGGCGTTCGGCGTGCTGACGACCAATACGTTCGACGAAGCCGTCGCCCGGGCAGGCGAGGGGCCGGCGAACAAGGGATGGGAGGCGGCGCTCGCTGCGGTTGAACTGGCCCAGGTGTGCCGCAGCCTCACCCGCGAAGGGCCGCCTGAGGAGATGGGGTGACCGCCGCCGCGCCGCGCCACGATCAGCGCCACCAGAGTCGCGAAATGGCGCTGCAGGTGCTGTATCAGAGTGAGATCGCTCGGGTGCCGGTGGACGATGCTCTCGAGGCGTTCGACAAGTTGGAATCGCCGCCGCGGCAGACGACGTTCGCGGCCTGGCTGGTGCGTGGCACGGCGGCGCACCTGGACGAGATTGATCCACTCATCACGGGCAGCGCACAGCACTGGCGGCTTTCGCGGATGGCCGTGATCGACCGGCTCATCATGCGCCTGGCGGTGTTCGAGCTGCTCTACGCGGACGACACGCCGCCCGCCGTCGTCATCAATGAGGCGCTCGAGCTCGCGCGGACCTTCAGCGCCGACGAAGCGGTGGCGTTCATCAACGGCGTGCTCGACGATATCAGGCGCCGGCTGGACGCCGGGGAGCGATCGCCTGTCGGCTAACCGGCGGCGGTGCATGCGCATGGCTCAGCAGACCGAACAACTCGCTCAGCGGCGACGCAACCTGGAGGAGGTGGGCAAGCTCGGTCGCGCCTCGTATCCGCACGCGTTCTCGTGCAGCGACACGATCTCGGCGCTGGTCAGCCGCCACGGCGGCGACGCCGGGGACGTCCTGGACGCGTCGCGCCCGATCGCGACGACGGCCGGCCGTATCCTCGGGATTCGCAGCTTCGGGAAAGCGAACTTCCTCGTCCTGTCCGACGGCCGGACGCGCCTGCAGATCTACGTCAGGACAGACGGGGTGTCGGCCGATGACTTCTCCTTGTTCAAGCTGCTCGACTTCGGCGATCTGATCGGGGTCGAAGGGCGCCTGTTTCGGACCCGGACCGACGAACTCACGATCTGGGCGTCCCGGCTGGAGTTTCTGGCCAAGTGTTTGATTCCGCTGCCTGAAAAATGGCACGGGCTGAGCGACATCGAGACGCGGTATCGCCAGCGCTACCTCGATCTCATCGTCAATCCCGCCGCGCGCCAGGTGTTCGAGGTGCGAAGCCGAGTCCTCGCGGGCCTGCGTGAGTTTCTCAACGCGCGCGAGTACCTGGAAGTCGAGACGCCGATGATGCAGCAGATCGCGGGCGGGGCGCTGGCGCGGCCGTTCGTCACGCATCACAATGCACTCGACCTCGATCTCTACCTCCGGATTGCTCCGGAGCTCTATCTCAAGCGGCTCGTTGTCGGTGGAATCGAGCGGGTCTACGAGATCAACAAGAACTTCCGGAACGAAGGCATCTCGACGCAGCACAATCCGGAGTTCACGATGCTCGAATTCTATCAGGCGTTCAGTGACTATCGCGATCTGATGACGCTGACCGAACAGATGCTGGCGTCGGTGGCGAAACAGGCGACCGGATCGGATAAGGTGGCCTGGGGTGAGCATCGGATCTCCTTTGCGGCGCCCTACGCTCGGTTGTCGCTGCGCGACGCGGTCCGCGAGGCGGCCTCGGCGAAGCTCGAGCGCGAGGTCGTACCGTCGGTGCTCCGCGATCGCGCGGCGGCTGCGGCGCTGGCGGCCGAGCTGGCTGTCGAGGTGTCGCCGGGCGCGAGCGCGGGGAAGATCGTCCTGACACTGTTCGAGGACCTGTGCGAGGCAGCGCTGATTCAGCCGACCTTCGTCCACGATTTTCCGACCGAGATTTCTCCGTTGTCGAAGCAGCGGGCCGACGACCCGGAGACGGTCGAGCGCTTCGAGCTGTACGCCGGCGGGCTAGAGATTGCCAACGCGTTCAGTGAGCTCAACGACCCGGTCGAGCAACGGCGGCGCTTCGATGCCCAGCGTCAGGAACGGCAGCAGGGTAATCTCGAGGCTCACGTAATGGATGAGGATTACGTCCGGGCGCTCGAATACGGCCTACCGCCGACGGCGGGGGAGGGGGTCGGGATCGACCGGCTCCTGATGCTGCTGACCGACAGTCGTTCAATTCGAGACGTGATTCTCTTCCCGCTGATGCGGCCGCGCCAGGAGTAAGGGTCCTAAGCGCGCGGGGTGACGATGCGCCTACCGTTCGAACTCTACGTTGCACTGCGCTATTTGCTGGCCCGCCGCCGGCAGGCCTTCATCTCCCTCATCTCGGTTATTTCGATGCTCGGCGTGGCGGTGGGAGTGATGGCGCTGCTCATCGCACTGGCGCTCATGACCGGGTTGCAGCAGGAGCTGCGCGACCGAATCGTGGGATCCGCGGCGCACGTCTACGTCTGGAAATTGGGCGAGGACGGGCTGCGCGACTACGAGCGCGAGATCGAGCGGCTCCAACGCGTGCCGCGCGTCAGCGCAGTCGCCCCGGTCATCCTCGGTCAGGCGCTCGCGACGAGCGAGGCGGGCGAGGCGTTCATCACGGTCAAGGGCATCGAACCGGTGCTGGAGCGTGAGGTGACCGAGGTGGGGGCGTCGATCCGGGACGGAAGCCTCGAGGCGCTCGATGAACGGGAGTTCGGCGTGGTGCCGGGTCTGGTGATCGGCGACGCGCTGGCCGGGCAACTCGGTGTGTTCGTCGGCGACGAGGTCACGCTGCTGTCGCCGCAGGGCCGTCTGTCGCCCTTCGGTCTGATGCCGCGGACCCGACGGTTTCAGGTCGTCGGAATCTTCGACCTGGGACTGCACGAGTTCGACACGGCGTACGGCTACGTGCGGCTGGATGTGGCACGGCAGCTGCTGGACCGGCCGGCGGCCGACTTCCTCGAGATCAAGGTGGACGACATGTATGCCGCGCCCGAGGTGGCGGCGGCGATCATGCGGGAGTTCGGCGCGAGTTACCTGACCCAAGATTGGTCGGATCTCAACCGTTCGCTGTTTTCCGCGCTGTGGCTCGAAAAGGTGGCCATTTCGATCACGATCGGTCTCATCGTGCTCGTCGCGGCGCTGAACATCGTGGCGTCACTGATTCTCCTGGTGATGGACAAGAGCCGGGACATCGCCATTCTCAAGACGATGGGGGCGAGCGCTCGCAGCATCACCGTCATCTTCATGTTGCAGGGACTGATCATCGGGATCGTTGGCACGGTGGCCGGTGCGCTCGGCGGCGTGATCACCACCGACGTGCTGAATCGCTACCGGCTGGTGCAGTTGCCGAGCGACGTCTACCAGGTGACCTACGTCCCGTTCACGCTCGACCCGCTCGACGTCGTGCTCGTCGTCGTGTCGGCGATCGCTGTCTGCTTCTTGGCGACCATCTACCCTTCGCGCCAGGCGTCTGCGCTCGATCCCGCGCAGGCGCTGCGGTATCAGTGACGGGCATGCCATACGTCGAAGTCAACGGACTGTCGAAGACCTATCCGACCCCACGTGGGCCGTTGCAGGTGCTCTGCGAACTGGACCTGACGATCGAGACGGGGGAGATGGTGGCCGTGGTCGGAGCCTCGGGTGTTGGCAAGAGCACCCTGCTGCACGTGCTGGGCGGGCTCGATCCGATCGATGCCGGCGTCATCCGAATCGGCGGCGTGGACATCTCGGTCCTGTCGGATGCCGAGCGGGTCCGCTTCCGGCACACCCAGGTCGGTTTCGTCTTCCAGTTTCATCATTTGCTGCCAGAGTTCACCGCGATCGAAAACGCCGAGATGCCGCTGCGCATCGCACGCCTCACCTTGGATGAGGCGAGGCCGCGCGCCACGGCGCTGCTCGAGCGGGTCGGCCTAAGCGATCGGGTGGATCACCGTCCGGGGATGCTGTCTGGCGGGGAGCAGCAGCGGGTGGCCATCGCCCGGGCCCTGACGATGGAGCCGACGCTGCTGCTGGCCGATGAGCCGACAGGGGATCTCGACGAGGGCACAGCGACGGCGCTGCACCAGTTGCTGCGGGCGATCCACCGGGAGCGCCGGCTGACGTCGCTCATCGCCACCCACAACCTCCGGCTGGCCGACGCGTGTGACCGGGTCCTCCGGCTCGAGGCCGGCCGGCTCAGAGCAGCCTGACGACCGGCGAGTCGTAACAATCAAGAGAATGAATGAGTTAGCGCACATTCGTGCGTTCGCGGTGCGGCCCGATGCCGTATAATGGCTTCATAGGGTCGGCACGACCTCTCACGCGTGGTTCCACGATAGAGTGAGATCGGAATGTTCGAACGGTATACGGAACGGGCGCGCCGCGTGTTGTTCTTTGCGCGCTACGAGGCGAGTCAGCTCGGCAGCATCTCGATCGAGACCGAGCATCTGCTGCTGGGGCTGATCCGGGAAGGGAAGGGGCTGACGAGTCGGATTTTCGCCCGCTCCCACCTGTCGCTCGAGAACATTCGAAAGGAAATCGAGGGGCGCACCGTCTTCCGTGAGAAGGTGTCGACCTCCGTCGAGATCCCGTTCAGTGGCGAGACCAAGCGGGTCCTGCAGTTCGCCGCCGAGGAAGCCGACCGTCTCCTGCATAATTACATCGGCACCGAACATCTGCTGCTGGGCATCCTCCGCGAGGAGCGCTCCGTGGCCGCGTCCATTCTCATGGAAAAGGGGATGCGTCTGAACAGCGTCCGTGAGGACGTCGTCGCGCTGCTGAACGAGAAGACGACCATCACGCGGGTCAAGGAGACGCCGCTCCTGGTGGAATTTTCGCGCGATCTGACCGACTCGGCCATGAAGAACCAGCTGGACCCGCTGGTCGGCCGGGACGTTGAGCTCGAGCGCGTGCAGCAGGTACTGTGCCGCCGCACCAAGAACAACGCCGTGCTCATCGGCGAGCCGGGAGTCGGCAAGACGGCGATCGTCGAAGGGCTGGCGCAGAAAGTCGTGCGCGGCGACGTCCCGCATTTCCTGGCGGACAAGCGGGTGCTGGCGCTCGACATCTCCCTCATCGTGGCGGGGACGAAGTATCGCGGTCAGTTCGAGGAGCGCCTGAAGGCGATCATGAAGGAGCTGACCGAGAATCCGAACATCGTCGTCTTCATCGACGAGCTGCACACGCTCGTGGGCGCCGGCTCGGCCGAGGGCTCGCTCGATGCGGCCAACATTCTCAAGCCTGCGCTCTCGCGTGGGGAGATTCGCTGTATTGGCGCGACCACGCCAGCGGAGTACCGGAAGTACATCGAGAAGGACCGATCGCTGGAACGGCGGTTCCAGGCCGTCAAGGTGAATCCGCCGGCGGAGCGCGAGACCATTCAGATCCTGCTGGGCGTCAAGGATCGCTACGAGGCGTTTCATCACGTCGAGTACACACAAGAGGCGCTCGAGGCGGCCGTCTATCAGTCGAGCCGCTACATCACGGACCGGTTTCTGCCCGACAAGGCGATCGATTTGGTGGACGAAGCGGGGGCCCGGGCGAAGCTTCGCGACGCCGGCCAGAGCGAGGAGTTCGGCGAGATCAACAACAGCATTCGGGTTGCCGTGGAGCAGATGGAGAGCGCGGCGGCCCTGAAAGACTACGAGAAGGCGCAGTTCTTCCGCGAGCAGGAAGTGATCGCCCGGGAGAACCTGCAGTTCGTGCGGGAGAAGTTCGACGTGAAGTCGAGCGTCCGACGTGTGATCGTCGGCAAGCAGGAGATCGACGAAGTGGTCTCCAAGTGGACCGGCGTACCGCTAACCTCCATCAATCAGGACGAAGGCGACAAGTTGCTGCGGATGGAGGACGAGCTGCATCGCCGGGTGGTCAGCCAGGGGAAGGCCATTTCGGCGCTGGCGCGGGCGATTCGCCGATCCCGCGCCGGCTTGAAGGCGCCGAACCGGCCGGTCGGCAGCTTCGTGTTCCTGGGCCCGACCGGTGTGGGGAAGACCGAGTTGGCGCGTGCGCTGGCGAATTTTCTGTTCGGATCGGATGCGGCGCTGATCCGCTTCGACATGTCGGAGTACATGGAGAAGCATTCGGTGTCGAAGCTGATCGGCTCGCCGCCCGGCTACGTGGGACACGAGGAGGGCGGCCAGCTGACCGAGAAAGTCAAGCGAAACCCATATTCGGTCGTGCTGCTCGACGAGATCGAGAAGGCCCATCCGGACCTGTTCAACATCCTGCTGCAGGTCTTCGAAGACGGGCACCTGACCGACGGCCTGGGCACCCGCGTCGACTTCAAGAACACGATTTTGATCATGACGTCGAACATCGGCGCCCGTTACATCCAGAAGAAGGCGTCGCTCGGGTTCCAGTCGGCCGATGCCAACGAGATCAGCCGCAGCGTCAGCGACATGGTGCTCGGGGAGGTCAAACGGACGTTCAATCCTGAGTTCATCAACCGGATTGACGAAACGATCGTGTTCGAGGCGCTGTCCGACGACGACCTGCACCATGTCATGCGCCTGCTGATCGCGCAACTGAACGAGCACCTCGTGGATCGCGACCTGCACATCACCTTAGCGCCAGAGGTCATCGCCTGGATCATCGACCAAACGTGCGAGGACCGCTCGTATGGCGCCCGGCCACTCCGGCGGGCGATTCAACGCTACGTCGAGGATCCGCTGTCGGAAGAGTTGATCCGCGGTCATCTCAAGAGCGGCAATATCGAGGTGTACCTTAACGGCGGGTCGCTCTCCTACCGCGCGGCCGGCGACGGGGTCGAAGGCCGTCGACTGGTGCACGACGTCTGAAGGTTCGAGGACCCAAGTGGCGGGGTGGGCATCGGAAGCTCCGGGGCGTCTCCCGGGGTGGCGGGGTGGGCATCGGAAGCTCCGGGGCGTCTCCTGGGGTGGCGGCGTGGCGCGGAGCGTTAGCAGCCCGTGGTGAAAGTCCCGCTGCATCCGACCGCCGATGCATTCCGGCTTCGGCAGCGCTGGGCGTTGTCCACGATGGGTCGAATACTCCCGGTATGCTCCCTCCTCGCGCCTGGCCCTGGGCGACCGCGGCGTTGGTTCAGCGGGGTCTCGGTGCGACGCGGGACTTTCACCACGGGCTGCTAGGTGATCATGCGAGGAGATGTCATTCGGGTCGGCCTGACGTTGACCGTGGCCGCGATTGCCATGGTGGGAGGGGTGCGGCCTGTCGCGGCGGGCGCACAGCCGGTGACGGCGGCGCTGCGGGCGGCCGTGGAGGCGCAGGCGGCGGTCCCGATGCCGCCGGACGGCTCGCCCCCGGTGGTACGGAACATTGTGATCGCGTTTCCGGCCCAGGGGAACGTGCCCTCCATCGAGCCCCAGACCTACCTGTACTACATCGAAATGCGGGGGAGCCGGCCGTCGGAGGACGTCTGGCTACCATACGACGAGCAGCGCACCCTGGGTGATTTTCGCCGCCTCTGGGAGACCGGGTTTCTGGACGACCTGTCGATTGAAGTCAGCGACGAGCCGTATCCGAACGGTGTCATCGGGCGAACAATCGTCTACAACATGGAGGAGCGGGAGCGCGTCCGGATCGTCGAGTTCAACGGTTCGGAAGAGCTGGACCGTACGAAGATCGAGGAGGCCCTGACCCAATCCGAGGCGGCCATCGGACTCGACACGTTCCTCGACGGCGCGCTCATCAAAAAAGCGAAGACGATTCTGCGCATCATGCTCGCCGAGGTGGGATATCACACCCCGGTCGTGACCCACGAAGTGGAGGCCGTGGCGGGTGGGCCGAAGCGCGTGCGTCTCGTCTTCACGATCGAGGACGGTCCGGAAAGTCGGATTCGCGAGATCGAGTTCACGGGGAACGAGACGATCGGTGCCGGGGCGCTGCGCAAGCAGATGACGGCCAACAAGGAGCCGAAGATATGGCCGCTCTCCTGGTTCTCGAGCCACGGCACGTACAGGGAGCACCGGTTCGCTGAGGATGCGGACGGGATCATCCAGCACTACCGCAAGAACGGGTACGTGCGCGCGCAGGTCGGTCAGCCGGTGCTCACGACGCTCGAGGATTCAGAGGACGGCAAGAAGCGATTCGTGCGGATGCGCATTCCCGTGTCGGAGGGGCGCCGGTATCGCCTCGGCGATCTGACGTTCGAGGGCATCACGATCCTTCGCGAGGAGGCGTTGCGCACCCAGTTCGACCTCGTCGAGGGGGATTACTACGACGACGAGCGCATTCGGCGAGGCATCGAGCGCGCACAGGCGCTGTACGGCGCCTTCGGCTACATGGAGTTCGTGGCCTTCCCAGACCTCTCGCCCCTCGATGAAGAGGAAGAGGCGGATGGCTCCGTGCGCCGCACCGACGGGCCGGCGATCGTGGACGTGACGATTCGGGCGGAGGAGGGGGAGCAGTACCTCGTCAACCGGATCGAGTTCGCCGGCAACACGACGACGCGGGACAACGTCATTCGCCGTGAGATGCGCGTGTTCGAGGGCGGGATCTTCAACACGGAGATGCTGAAGATCAGTGTGCGGCGGCTCAATCAGTTGGGCTATTTCATGCCGCTGCAAGAGGAGGCGGTCGAAGTCGAGAAGAGCGAAGGCGACGAGAACCGCGTTGACCTGACGTTTCCCCTGGAGGAGCAGAACCGCAATCAGATCACGTTCGGCGCCGGCGTCTCGCAGTTCGACGGCTTTTTCGGCCAGTTGTCGTTCGCCACGTCGAATTTCTTGGGGCGCGGTGAGACGATGACGGTGTCGATGCAGGGCGGATCGCGGTCCCAGAACTTCGTATTCGCGTTTACTGAGCCCTTTCTGTTCGATCGGAACATCTCCGCCGGATTCACCGTGTTCAAGACGAAGCTGCAGTTCATCGGCCAGTTCACGCAGGGGTCATTGGGCAGCAACGTGACTCTCGGGGTGCCGCTTGCCAACTTCACGCGCATGTTTCTGAGTTACGGCTACGAGGAGGTGACGGTCAGCGAACTGAATCCGCTGTTCACCGATCCGCGCGTCCTGCAGAACAACCCGTATCTCCAGGACTCACTGCTCATTGGACAGGACGGGCGCCGGACGGTCAGTCGAATCACGCCCAGCTTCATTCATAACACGATCGACAACCCCGTCTTCCCGAACTCCGGCAAGCGGATCATCACCGCTTTCGAGTTCGCCGGACTTGGCGGCAACACGAACTTCTACAAGCCAAGGTTCGAAGGGATCTGGTACTTCCAAACCGGACCGCGGACGTCGATCGGCCTGCGCGCCGAGACGGAGTACATCTCGCCCTTCGGCGACACCGAGGTGCTGCCGCTCTTCGAGCGGCTGTTCCTGGGTGGGGAGTTCAGCATCCGCGGATTCGACCTGCGCACCGTCGGCCCGCGAGATGCTCGAACGGGTCTCGTGCTAGGCGGTAACAAAAGTCTGTTGTTCAACGGCGAGTATCTGATCACGATCTCGCAGCCGGTGCGGTTGATCTTCTTCTACGACACAGGGCAGGTGCAGGATCGCGGTATGGGCTTCGCGATCGGTGACTTCAAGACCTCGACCGGCGGAGAGGTGCGCTTCATGATGCCGGTGATGGGCGTCCCGTTCCGGTTGATTTTCGCCTACAATCTGCACCGATCCGGGGTGCTCGACAACACGTTCCGGCCGGAATCGGCCTTCAACTTTCGGTTTGCGGTAGGTTCGTCGTTCTAGCAGTCCGTGTCTAGCGTTGCAGCGGGGATGCATCGTCGGCCGAATGCCGCGTGACGTGTGGCACGGACCGATGGCCGGCGCGCCGGGTCCGCCAGCCGGGGATCGGACATCCGCGACGGAACCGTGTAAAATTATAGGCTGTTCGGTGCCGAGGCGTGGCGAAGGCTCCGGGCGGTTGGAATGAAGACAGTTCGCGGGCATGACCCCGCTTTCCTTTGAAGGGATGTAGTCGATGAGAGTGTTGTGTGTCGTCGCAGTGTCCGCGCTTGCGCTGGGCATCGTTCCGAGCCAGGTGCTCGCGAGGGGGCAGGAGGCCCAGGCGACGCTGCCTGACGGGGCGACCGTCGCGTGGGTCAATGTGCCCCGGATTGCCGCGGAGTCGGCCAGCGGGCAAGAACTGTCCGGGCAGGTCCAGGCGCTGAACGAAGAGAAGCTGGCCGACCTCAACAAGATGAACGAGGCGCTGCAGGAAAGCCAGCAGAAGCTGCAGCAAGGCGGGACCGTCATGAGCAACTCGGCGCGCGCGCAGCTCGAGCGCGAGATCGGACGGATGCAGATCGATATCCAGCGCGCGTCCGAAGACGCCCAAGTCGAGGTCCAGAGCCTCCAAGAGGAGCTGCAGATGGCGTTCCAGTCGGATCTGTTGCCGATCATCGCCGAGGTCTCGGCTGAAAAGGGTCTACAGGTCGTCTTGAGCATCACCGATTCGGCAGTCGTCTGGACTGCCCCAGGTCTAGACATCACGGCCGACGTGATTGCCCAGTTCGACGTCGTACACGCAGCGGCGGCGCAACCGCAACCCTGAGCGCCGACGCGGTGCTGGGCGGCGGCGGCGAGTCGGGTGTTGCCCGCCCTGGCATTGCGTCCCGCCGTCACGGCGGTTCGACTATCCATCCAATCTTCAGACATTCCGTGACGATCGACATTCCGGCCGCCCTCGACAAGCTTTGCTACCGGTATCCCTCCTTTCTGGTCGATGCTGTCATCGAGCACGATGTGGGCCGGCGCATCGTGGGGGTCAAGAACGTCACGGTCAACGAGGAGTTCTTTCAGGGGCATTTTCCTGGCATGCCACTCATGCCGGGCGTGTTGATGATCGAGGCGTTCGCGCAGGTGGCGACCGTCCTGCTGTTTCAGGATACGGACCGCCCCGGTCAACGCACGTTTCTGCGGGGCATCGATCGGGCGAAGTTCCGGCGTCAGGTGGTGCCGGGCGACCAGTTGCGGCTTGAGGTCTCGCTCGGGCGGACCCGTGCCGGCGTGGCCGAAGCCGAGTCACGCGCCTTCGTCGACGACCAGCTGGTCGCCGAAGCGACGCTGTGGCTCGGGTTGACGGAGGCCGAGGCCGAAGTCGATTCGACTGCTCTCGTGGCGCCCGGTGCCGAGCTCGGCGCCGGGACCGTCGTCGGGCCGCACGCGGTCGTGGGTGAGCACGTCCGGATCGGGCGGCGCTGCCGGATCGGCGCCTCCGCCGTCGTGGACGGGTGGACCGAGATCGGCGACGAGACCGTAATCTTTCCGTGCGCCTCCATCGGCCTCATCCCGCAGGATCTGAAATTTCGCGGTGAGCGGAGCCGGCTGGTCATTGGTGTGCACAACGTCTTTCGCGAGTTCGTGACGATTCATCGGGGTACGGCGGGCGGCGGAGGCGTGACCCGGATCGGCGATCATAATCTCTTCATGGCGTACGCCCATGTCGCCCACGACTGCACGATCGGCGACCACACGATCTTCGGCAACGGGGCAACGCTTGGCGGCCACGTGACGGTCGAGGATCACGTCACCATTAGTGCGCTCTCCGGCGTGCATCAGTTCTGCCGTGTGGGCGCCTATGGGTTCGTCGGCGGCTTTTCGGTGGTGACCCTTGACGCGCTGCCGTACGCACGCACCGTGGGGAATCGAGCCCGGGTGTACGGCGTGAATACGATCGGGCTCGTGCGGTGTGGGTTTGCGCCGGACCTCGTGGCCAAGCTCAAGCGGACCTACCGGTACCTTCTGCAGTCGAAGCTAAACACGAGCCAGGCGCTCACGCAGATCGAGCAAGACACGACGCTGACGTGCGCCGAGGTCGAGTATCTCGTGACGTTCATTCGGTCGTCCAAGCGGGGTGTCGGACTGCGGCGACCGAACAAGCGCATGGACGATCCGATTGTGGACGACTAGACGCGGCCAGACGGAATGCCTCGCCCGACAGATGCAGCGGGACCGGCACCACGGACGGTGATGCCTGTCCTTGGCGTGATCGCCGGCAATGGTCGGTTCCCCATCCTCGTCCTCGAGGCCGCGCGACGTCTCGGGCGCAAGGTGACGGTGGTCGCGATTCGCGAGGAAGCGGATCCCGCGATTGAGCAGGCGGCGGCCGGCGATCCGCCGGCGGCCGTGCACTGGGTGTCGCTCGGCCAACTGGGGAAGTGCATCTCGGTGCTGCGTGAGGCGGATGTGTGCGAGGCGCTGATGGCCGGTCAGGTCAGACACGCCAAGCTGTTTTCAGGCGTGGTGCCTGACATGACGCTCCTGTCGGTGCTGCGTCGACTCCGGGTAAAATCGACCGACGCGCTCCTGACGGCGATCGCCCAGGTGCTGGCGGAGCACGGGATCACCTTGCTCGATTCCACAACGTTCCTGCGGCCCCTGCTCGCACGATCCGGGACGCTCACGCGCCGGGCGCCTCACGCCAATGAATTGGATGACTTCGAGTTCGGCTACCGGATGGCCGATGCCGTCGCGGGGCTGGACCTCGGGCAGACGATCGCCGTCAAGGGTAAGGCCGTGGTGGCCGTCGAGGCGATGGAGGGGACCGACGAGATGATCGCGAGGGCGGGCCGGCTCGCCGGCGCCGGCGTACGCGTCATCAAAGTGGCGAAGCCCAAGCAAGACATGCGGTTCGACGTGCCCGTTGTGGGTGTTCCGACCATCGAGGCCTTGTGCGCGGCCGGGGCCTCGGCGCTGTCGATCGACGCGGGCAAGACGCTCGTCATGGACGGCGACGCGTTCGTGCGTGCGGCGGACGAGGCGGAGGTGACAGTCGTCGGACGGGCCAGAGCGCCTGAGCACGAGGTCCCGTGAGCGAGCCGTCGATCAGAGTCGCCGTCGTTGGCGTGGGGCACGTCGGTCGCCATCATGCGCGGATCCTCGACTCGCTGCCAGACGTCGATTTGGTCGCGACCGTGGACATCGACGAGCGGCGCGCCCTCGAGGCGTCCGCCGAGACCAGCGCGACTGCGGAGACACAGGTCGCTGCGATCACGGGCCGAGTCGACGCGGTCACCGTGGCCGTGCCGACGCAGGCGCATCTGGCGGTCGTGCGGCCTCTGCTTGAGGCGGGGGTGCCGGTGCTCGTCGAGAAGCCGATGGCGAAGACGGTCGCCGAGGCGGACGCTATGCTGGAGGCGGCCAGCCGGACCGGCACGTGCCTCGCCGTCGGACACACGGAGCGGTTCAATCCAGCCCTGGCGACCGTGGCGCCGCTGGTCGAGTCTCCGAGGTTCATCGAAGTGCATCGCCTGGGGGCGTTTCCGTCCCGCAGCCTCGATATCGACGTCGTCTTCGACCTGATGATTCATGATCTCGACGTCATTCTGAGTATGCTCGGCAGCGACGTGGCCTCGATCGAGGCCGTCGGCGTGCCGATCCTGAGCGACCGCGTGGACATCGCCAATGTGCGCCTACGCTTCGAGAATGGGTGCATCGCGAACGTGACGGCCAGCCGCATCAGCCGCGATCGGGTCCGAAAAATGAGGTTCTTTCAGGCGGGTGCGTATCTGTCGGTCGACTACGCGGCACAGCAGGCCGAGGCCTGGCGGATCGTGGAGCGGGAGGACGACGAGCCGGCCATCGCAGGCGGACCGCTGGAGGTGATCGGTGGGGAGCCGCTGGAGCGAGAGTTGACCGACTTCATCCTCGCGGTTCGCCACGGGCGGCCGCCCGGCGTGCCGGGGGAGCAGGGTCGTCGGGCCCTCGCGCTGGCTGAGCAGATCACGGCGCGAATAGAGCACAGTCTGTAGCAGTCCGTGGAGACCGTCGGGCGTTGCATCGCCTGCAGAATGCAGAATGCAGCAGGACGTTCACAACTAACGTGACAGTGAGCGAGAGGGGTCGCACCCGGTACGGGGAGATGGACGAGAGGCTCGATGGTATCCAGGCGACGCTGACGGCAGGCGGTCGGCTCGACGACACGCAGATTCTCGCGCTGGTGTCCACGACGGATCTGATCTCGCTGGGCATGCTGGCGGATGACGCGCGCCGGCGCCGGCATGGCGACCGGACCACGTTCGCCCGGGTTGCCGTGGTGCCGGTCGACGCGATCGCGCGCCTCGAGGTGCCCGGCGCGGCAGGCGAGCTTCGCGTCGTGGGTGCGCCCGACAGTCTGGAGGTCGCGGAGATCGTCGTGCAGGCGGCTGTCGCCGGCGCCGCGTCGGCCGGGATTCCCGTGAGTGCCTTTTCGCTCGACGACCTCGAGAGGCTGTGCGGGCGTGATGGCGTGACGCTCGAGCGGTTGCTGGAGCGGTTTCGGGTCGCCGGGTTGTCCGCCGTCGCCGAGCTGCCGGCGGATCGGATGGCTGATCCGATTCGAGCAATCGAGGCGACTGTAGGTGCCGGGCTGCCGGTATCCCGGGTGACCATTCGCGAGGCGCACGGCGACGAGCGACTGGCGCTGATCCGTCGGGTCGCTGGCTGGACGATACCGCCGCAGGCGGTCTGGGCGTTCGCGCCGCTGCCGCGCACCGACGGCGGTGACGCCGGGCATGCACCGGCGACGGGCTACGATGACGTGCGGCAGGTTGCGTTCGCGCGGCTCGTGGTTGACAATGTCGACACGATACAGGTGGACTGGACCCTGCACGGTCCGAAACTGGCGCAGGTGGCGCTGACCTTCGGCGCCGATGACGTCGATGCCGTGCCCGCGACCGACTCTGATGAGTTGGGTGCCCGCCGCACTGCGCTCGAGGAGATCCGGCGAAACATCAGGGCGGCGGCGTTCGTTCCAACCGAGCGAAACGGCTGCTTCGAGAGTGTGACGAGATGATTCGGCTTGGCGCAGTCTCGTATTTGAATGCCAGGCCGCTGGTGCAGGGTCTCGACCAGCAGGCTGACAGATTTTCCCTACGATTCGACATGCCGTCGAAGTGTGCTGCGCTCCTGCACGACGGCTCGGTCGATCTTGGACTGATTCCCTCGATCGAGTTCGTGCAGCGCCCGGACTATCACGTCGTGCCCGACGTGGCGATCACCTCGATCGGGAAGGTGGCGTCCGTGGCCGTGTTCACCAATCGGCCCATCGGTGCGGTACGGTCGATTGCCGTTGACAGCAGTTCGCGGGCGTCGGTCGCCCTCCTGCGGGTGCTGTGTGCCCAGTGGTTCGACATCGAGCCCAAGTACGTGACTCTGCCGCCCGACATCAAGTCGATGCTGAAGCGGTGCGATGCCGCGCTCCTCATCGGCGATGTGGCGCTGTTCACCGACCCTGACGCGCTGGGGCTTGACAAGGTCGATCTCGGCGGGGAGTGGACCGCCATGACCGATCTGCCGTTCGTGTGGGCGTTCTGGGCAGGCCGGCCCGGGGCCGTCGGCGCGGAGGACATAGCCGCGCTACGCGCCGCCCGCTCGGCCGGGGTTGCCGCCCGCGACGAGATTGCCAAGGCGTTCAGCGAGGGCGACGACGAGCGTGAGGATGTCGCCGTCGAGTACCTCCGGAACAACGTCGGCTTCACGCTCGACGACCAGGCGCGTGCAGGACTCCGCAAGTTCCTCGACGCGGCCAAGGACCAGCGAATCGTCCCGACGCTGCCCTCGCTCAAGTATTACGAGACGTGACTCCCAGCGCGCCGACCGTCGATGCGATTGCTCGCAAGGTGAGCGATGGCGGGCGCCTCGATCGTGCGGAGGCGTTGACGCTCTACGTGCACGCGCCAACCCACCTGCTCGGGCGCTTGGCCGACGGCATCCGGGCGCGACGGCACCCGTTGCGGATCGTCACCTACATCATCGACCGCAACGTCAACTACACGAACGTCTGTGTTGCGAAGTGTAACTTCTGTGCGTTCTACCGGGCGGTCGGGTCAGCCGAGGGGTACGTCCTCGGCTTCGATGAGCTCTTTCGCAAGATCGACGAGACGATCGCGGTTGGCGGCGAGCAGCTGCTGCTGCAGGGCGGGCACAACCCTGACCTGCCGCTCGAGTGGTATGAGGATCTCTTTCAAGCGGTGAAGGCCAGGTATCCGGCGTTTCGGCTGCATGCGCTGTCGCCGCCGGAGATCCTGCACCTGTCCAGGCTCAGCCAGCTCCCGGTGGCGGCCGTCATCGACCGGCTGATCGACGCGGGTTTGGACAGCATTCCCGGTGGCGGCGCCGAGATGCTGGTCGACCGGGTGCGTCACGAGTTGAATTGCTACAGCAAGGCGTCAGCCGATGAGTGGCTCGACGTGATGCGAACGGCCCATCGTGCTGGCCTGCGTACGACCGTGACGATGATGTACGGCACCGTCGAGCGGCTCGACGAGCGCATCGAGCACTTGATGCGAGTCCGCGACGTGCAGGACGAGACTGGCGGCTTCACGGCGTTCATTGCGTGGAGCTTCCAACCGCCGCATACCGAACGCGGTGGCGACGAAGCCACCGCCGTGGAGTACCTGCGCACCCTCGCCGTGGCGCGAATCGTGCTGGACAACGTCGACAATCTGCAGGCTTCGTGGGTGACGCAGGGCGGCAAGGTTGGCCAGCTCAGTTTGTCGTACGGGGCGAACGACATGGGCAGCGTCATGATCGAGGAAAATGTCGTGCGCGCGGCGGGCGCTGTCTTCTGCATGGATGAGTTGGAGATCGTGCGCCATGTCGAAAACGCCGGATTCGTGCCGAAGCGGCGCAACATGCACTACGACGTACTGGGCGACCCGATCGTACGCGAGCGCGATCTGCCGAGGATGACGTCACTCGCCGAGGCCCGGGCCGCCGACGATCAAGCCGTCCCGGAAGAGCTGGCGCGGTATCGCGCTCGGACCCCGACCGGGAAGCGCCAGCGCGCATCCCACTGACGGGCTGCTGGGCAGATGCGTCGTTTCAGGGCGGCTTGGGTCCTCCCGATCGCATCCCCCCCTGTGGCCGACGCCACCGTCACGGTGGACCGAGGCCGGATTCTCGCCGTCGGGCCAGCCGGCGCGGGACCTCGACACCCAGATGAGGTCGACCTCGGATCGGTCGCGTTGCTCCCAGGGCTCGTCAACGCGCACACGCATCTCGAACTGTCGGGTCTGCGTGGCCTGGTGCCGCCCGCGGATTCGATGCCGGCCTGGGTCGAGGGGGTGCTCACGCAGCGGTCCGCGGACACGGTGGGTGATTCGGCCGCCGTCGAGGCGGCGATCGCCGAGTTACGGCAGGCCGGGACGGCGCTCGTTGGCGACATCACGAACTCGCTGTCGACCGTCGGCCCGCTCGGCCGTGGCCCGGTGTCCGCCGTGGTGTTCCACGAGCTGATCGGATTCGCTCCGGCCGATGTGGAGGTGGCGGCCCGCCACGCCGTGACAGACGCGCGCGGGGCCGAGACGGCCGCTCACGTGCGCCGTCGCGTGGCGGCGCATGCGCCATACTCGGTTGCGCCATCGTTGTTCGCGGCGATTCAACGCCACAGGATGACGCACCGCCTCGAGGGTCCGCTGGCCGTCCACCTGGCCGAGTCGAGCGAGGAAATCCAGTTTCTGAGGGACGGGACCGGTCCGTGGCGCCAGCTGTTGCAGCGGCTCGGCGTGTGGGATCCCGACTGGCGCCCGCCCCGGTGCGGTCCCGTGGAGTTCCTGGCCCGGGTCGGCTGGCTGGACCATGACGTCGTGGCTGTGCACGGCGTGCAGCTCACGATGGCGGAGCTCCGCCGGCTGGCGCGCCACGGCCTGGCCCTGGTGGTCTGTCCGCGGAGCAACGCCTGGACGGGTGCGGGGCGGGCCCCGGTCCGCCGCGCCCTCGAGGCTGGCGTCCGATTGGCGGTCGGCACCGATAGCCTCGCCAGCACCCCGGATCTCAATCTCTTCGCGGAGCTCACGGCGCTACGGGCCGAGGCACCCGAGATAGCGGCGCGCACGCTGCTAGCCGCTGCCACGTTGGGCGGTGCGCGGGCTCTCGGCTGGGCCGAGACGTACGGCACCATCGAGCCTGGCAAGCGAAGCGAGCTGATTGCCGTCACGCTGCCGGATGAGGTTGCAGATGTGGAAGAATACCTACTGAGCGGCATCACGCCGCGGGCCGTGCGTTGGCTCGAGGAGTGCGCGTGACCGGACGCCCGGCGTCGGGTCGGCGGCTGCGAGCGCCTTCGGCGAGTACCATGTTGACTCGAATCCGGACGTACGCAGCGTTCGTCAGGTTCAGTCATTCGGTGTTCGCGTTGCCGTTCGCGCTGGCTGGCGCGCTCCTGGCGTCGTGCCACGCGCCGGTGACGCTTGCGCGAGTCGGCTGGATCGTGGCCGCGATGGTGGCCGCCCGCGCCGCAGCCATGGGGTTCAACCGGCTGGCTGACGCGCATCACGATGCCCTCAACCCCCGCACCGCCAATCGCGAGATGCCGCGCGGGGTGGTGTCGCGCGGACAGGCCGTGGCGTTCGTCACCGTGTGGTCGGTCACGTTCGTGGCCGTCACGGCGCAGATTTCAATGCTCTGCTTCGTCTTGTCGCCCGTGGCGCTTGCCATCGTCTTCTGGTATTCCGTGGCCAAGCGCTACACGGCGTATACGCAGATGTTTCTGGGTGTGGCCATGGCCGTGGCGCCGGTGGGCGGATGGATCGCCGCGGGCGGGCACCCGGCGTGGGAACCGTGGTTGCTGGGCGTCGCAGTCGGGGCGTGGGTCGGGGGGTTTGACGTGCTCTACGCCTGTCAGGATGTTGAGTTCGATCGGGCTCAGGGGCTTCGGTCGATTCCCACGCGGTTCGGCGTGGCGGCCGCGCTAAGGATTTCTCGCGCGATGCACGTCGTGGCGATTGCCACCCTCGCGGCGCTGGCAGTCGTGACGGCGCTCGGTCCCATTTACCTCGCCGGTGTGGCGGCCGTCGCGGCGCTGCTCGTCTACGAGCAGTCGCTCGTACGCGCCGACGACCTGTCGCGGGTCAAGCAGGCGTTCGATCTGAACGGCTACGTCGGGTTCTTGTATCTCTTCACGACGGCGGTTGCAGTGTATGTCGGATGAGCCGCGGTCCCTTGCCGTCGCCATTACCGGTGCGAGCGGTGCGCTGTACGCCGTCCGGACCGTGGCGGCCCTGCTGGAGCGGGGATACCGGATCGAGCTCGTCGTCAGCGACTTCGGACGACGGTTGCTGCTGGAGGAGTTGGGCAGTGAAGCCGCTGTCGATCGCTTGCTGCCCTACCTGATCCGAACCTACGGCGCGCAAGTCGAGCACGGCGCGCTACACCTGCATTCCAACAAGGATCTGGGCGCGGGAATCGCCAGCGGCAGCCACGGTTGCGACGGAATGGTCATCGTGCCGTGTTCGATGAAGACGCTAGCCGGCGTTGCCCACGGTCTCTCCCGGACGCTCGTCGAGCGGGCCGCCGATGTCATGCTCAAGGAGCGTCGCCGGCTCGTGCTCGTGCCGCGCGAGACGCCCATGAGCCTGCCGCAACTGCGAAACATGGTGCTGTGTGCGGAGGCTGGCGCGACGATGCTGCCGGCCATGCCGGCGTTCTATCAGGGACCGGCGCGCCTGCCCGACCTGGCGGATTTCATGGCTGGAAAGATCCTGGCCGCTCTCGGGGTGGAGCACGACCTGTATCCGCCGTGGAAGGCATGACGCGATCGCCGGGTCCCATCCAGAAAGATGCTGCCCGCATCGCGGGCATGTTCGACGCGATCGCGCCCCGCTACGACACCCTCAACCGACTGCTGAGCGCCGGGTTCGACCGGCGGTGGCGGGCGCGCGCGATCGACGCGCTCGACCTGCGGGGTAACGAAACGGTCGTCGATGTGTGCACTGGCACGGCCGATCTGGCCTTGGCCGCCATTCGGGCGCGCCCGGCCGGGGCACGACGCGTGGTTGGCCTCGACTTTGCGGCCGAGATGCTGCGACATGGCGCGAGAAAGCTCGGCCGTGATCCTGCGGGGAGCCGAGTGCGGCTGCTGCGTGGGGACGCGTCGCGCCTGCCCCTGGCCGACCGGTCAGTCGATGCGGTCACGATCGGCTTCGGGATCCGCAATGTCGAGGAGCCGCGCGCGGCATGCGCCGAGATGCGGCGGGTGCTCCGGCCGGGTGGCCGATTGGCGATTCTCGAATTCGGGATGCCGTCTTCCACGCTGCTCCGCGGCCTGTATCAGTGGTATTTCACGCAAGTGCTGCCCCGCGTGGGCCGAGCCGTGTCGCGTCACTCGGATGCCTACGACTACCTGCCGGGGTCGGTCCTCACGTTTCTGTCTCCGGCGGCGCTGTCGAACTTGCTCGGCGCATCGGGGTTCACGCAGGTGCGGTGCGTTTCCCTGACGTTCGGTGTGGTCTACCTGCATCTAGCCGTCCGTGGTGAAGCCTCGCCCGGACTCTCACGACGGCCTGCAGGCCGTTCGCCCGCGAACGAGTGCAGACCGACGAGCTGTTATAATCGTCCAATCGACTGATGTACTTCAAGTTTGAGGAATTGCGTCCGGACACACCATCGCTGGACGGTGCGATGTCGCGCCGAGAAGGCTTCTTGATCTCGGTGGTCGGGCATGCGGTGGCCCTCGTGCTGCTGCTGGTGATTTCGACGCTCCCAGCGGTCCGGGCGGCAGCCGAGCGCCGCGCGGAGGAAGCGCTGCTTCGCCAGGCCCGGCTGCTTGAGCAGCGGCAAGCCCAGGAGCGACAGGCGCGCCGTTTCGTGTTCGTGCAGCCGCTCATCGACACCGAGGCGCCAGCGCCGCCGGACGCCGGGTTCCTGTCCGACCTCGACCGCGTGGCGAGCGCGCCCGAGCGCGCGGAGGACCCTGCGAATCCATTGCCGTTCGCCAGGGGAAATTCTCCCGAGCTGGTGATTGCGCCGGAGACCGCGGAGACGGCGCGCGGTGATGGTCCGGCGCCGGATCCGGTCGAGGGCGACCTGGCCGGTGAGGTGGCGGAGACCGAGCCGGCCGAGGCGTTGGACCGGAGCGAGGTGGCGGAAGCGGCTGACGCAGCGCCGGGCGAGGCGGTTGGCAGTCTGGAACTCGACGGGCCGCCGGAGCCAGATGCTGTGGCGCCACGGGTCGCGGTGCGAACCCTACCACCGCGGCCGCTGTCGGGCGGCGCACTGGGTGAAGCGATCCGCAATCTGCGGCGCTATATGGACCAGGAGAGCTTCAACAATCCACGTGGCGACGGGGGGCAGTTCGGGCCGTCGATCCAGTTCGATACGAAGGGGGTCGAGTTTGGCCCGTGGATTCGCCGCTTCGTCGTGCAGATCAAGCGCAATTGGCTCCTGCCATACGCCGCCATGGCGTTCAAGGGGCACACGGTCATTACGTTCAACGTGCACAAGAGCGGCGCGTTGACTGACGTGAGCGTCATCGCTCCGTCGACAGTCGACTCCTTCAACTTGTCGGCCCGGAACGCGCTGCTGGCGTCGAATCCGACGCAGCCGCTGCCGCCGGAGTATCCGTCGGACGAGGCGTTCTTCACGGTCACCTTCTACTATAACGAGCGCCCGCCGACGTACTAGCAGCCCGTGGTGAAAATCTCGCTGCATTCGACCGCCGATGCATCCCGCCCCGCGACGTTGCTCGTCGGTCGAATACTCCCGGTATTCTCCCTCCTCGCGCCTGGCGGGGCGGGCGCCTCGACGGTCTCGGTGCCACGCGGGACTTTCACCACGGGCTGCTAGATGGTCTGGCTCACCTGGACGCAGCTCGCGGGACTGACCCTGGTGTTGGGAGTGTTGACTCTCGTCATGCTGGTCGGCTGGGTGGGCGGCTAAGGACCCGGGTGGGGATACGTGTGCCACCTCTGGGCGGGATGCACCGGCGACCAGAATGGCACACGTATTCCCACCCGGGTCCTAAGTCATGATCGACTCATCCGGACGGCGGATCGGACGGGACACCGAACCACGAGCCCCGGCGCGCGCCGTGCCGCTCGTCGCCATCGTCGGGTCGACCGCGACCGGAAAGAGCGAGCTCGCCATCTGCTTGGCCGAACGGCACGGCGGCGAGGTGGTGAGCTGCGATTCGACTGCGGTGTATCGCGGGTTCGACATCGGGACCGACAAGGTGCCGCTGGCCGAGCGACGCGGCGTGCCGCACCATCTGATCAACGTCGCCGATCCGCGCGAGGTCTATTCCGCCGCCCGGTATGCCACTGCCGCGGCTGCAGCGATCCGTGGCGTGACGCACAGCGGCCGATTGCCGATTCTCGTGGGCGGCACCGGGCTCTACTACCGCGCGCTGACGCAAGGCCTGTTTCCTGGGCCCGGTCGCGACGCCCGCCTGCGCGCGCGGTTGACCGGTCTGGCTCGACGCTACGGCGTCGACCGCCTGCATCGCGTCGTGCGGCGCGTCGATCCGGCGTCAGCCGATCGCATTCAGCCGCGAGACGAGAAGCGCATGGTTCGGGCGCTGGAGGTGTACTTTCTGACAGGACGGCCGCTGACGGCGCATTTCCGGGAGACGCGGTCGCCGCTGACCGGATACGACATCATCGGCGTTGGTTTGCGGCAGGCGAGCGACACCACGGCGGCGAAGGTGGCGCGGCGGGTCGACGCCCAGTTCGCGGCTGGCTTACTGGACGAGATTCGCGGCCTTCGGGCCTCCGGCGTGTCGGACGTCGCGCCGCCGTTCACCGGCATGGTCTATCGACAGGCGCTTGCGTTCCTGAAGGGCGGCGGCGACGAGGCGAGCATGCGTGAGGAGATCGTCCGCGCGAATCGTCGCTACGCGCGCCGTCAGTTGATCTGGTTCCGAAAAGAGCCTAACCTACACTGGATTGAGGTCGACGATGTGCCGGCTCGGACGCTGGAGGCCGCCGACCGCATCGTGCGCGAGCGCCTAGACGTGATGCGCGCACGTCCGTCCGTGAGCACCGCAGCGTCTGCAACCGTGAGCCCCGGCGTTCAGTAACAGCCCGTGGTGAAAGTCTCGCGTCGCACCGAGACCCCTGTAAGGTCAAGCCGAAGCCGCGGTCGCCCAGGGCTAGGCGCGAGGACGGAGAATACCGGGAGTATTTGACCCTGCGTGGACAACGCCCAGCGTCGCCCATGGCGGGATGCATCGGCGGTCGGATGCAGCGGGACTTTCACCACGGGCTGTCAGCCTGGAAGTCGGTGCGACCCTCGTCCCTTCGAGTTTCCCGCGCGATCATCATCGTGCTCGATGGTGCCGGCATCGGTGCGTTGCCGGACGCTGCGCAGTACGGCGACGCGGGCAGCAATACCCTGGGTCACGTGGCTGGCCGGGTGCCGCTCGCGGTGCCGACGCTGCGTGCCCTGGGTCTCGGGCGGGTCGTGGAGATCGGGGGGGCGACGCCGACAGCCCCGCTCGCGGCGTTCGGACGAATGGCCGAAGCGTCGCCCGGTAAGGACTCGGTGACCGGGTACTGGGAACTGACCGGGGTCACGCTGGCGCAGCCGTTTCCCCTGTTCCCCGCGGGGTTTCCGGCTGACGCGATCCGGGCGCTGGAGCGGCGAATCGGCCGGCCGACGATCGGGAACGTGGCGGCGTCGGGCACGGAGATTATTGAGCGCCTGGGCCGCGAGCATCTCCGAACCGGCGCGCCGATCGTGTACACCTCGGCCGACAGCGTGTGTCAGATCGCCGTCCACGACTCGGTGGCGCCAGTGGAGGAACTCTACCGGTTCTGCCAGGCAGCCTTCGAGGTCATGGCCGAGGGGTTGGGGGTGGGCCGTGTCATCGCGCGGCCTTTCGTCGGCGAGCCGGGCGCGTTTCACCGGACGACGGAACGTCGGGATTTCGCTCGAGCCGCGCCGGGACAGACGCTGCTCGACCGCGCGGCGGCGGCCGGGCTGCCCGTCGTGGCTATCGGCAAAATCGACGACCTCTTCGCCGGACGCGGCATCTCGAGCGCGATTCACACTACGTCGGACGCCCATGGCCTCGACGAGCTGGAGCGCGCGCTGGCCGAGAGCGCCGAGGGGCTGATGCTGACGAACCTGATTGATTTCGATACTGTCTACGGCCACCGGAACGACGTCGCGGGATACGCCGCTAATCTGGAGGCCTTTGACCGACGGCTGGCAGCGTTGTTGCCGCGCCTCGGGGACGATGACCTGTTCGTCATCACGGCAGACCACGGCAATGACCCGACGACGCCGAGCACGGACCATTCCCGCGAGTACGTCCCGATTCTCATGGTTGGCGCGTCCGTGCAGCCGGGCGTCGATGTTGGGACCCGGTCGAGCTTCGCGGACCTCGGTCAGACGTTGGCCGAGGCGCTGGGCGTGGCACCGCTGGCGTGTGGGACTAGTTTTCGGGACCGTGTCGCCGCCGGCGCGGTCGAAGAGCGGAGTGTCTGACGACCGATGAGCAGCAGCATCAGAGAGGATCTCGAGGCACGCGAGCGGATATTCCTGGCGCCGCAGGCCTCGAAGAGCGCCGAGAGCCGAGGGCGGTTGCAGCCGGAGGAGGCTGATCCTATCCGGCCGGCCTTTCAGCGGGACCGGGATCGGATTGTGCACTGCAAGGCCTTTCGCCGGCTGAAGCACAAGACCCAGGTGTTCTTCTCGCCGGCCGGCGATCATTATCGGACACGCCTGACGCACACGCTCGAGGTGTCGCAGATCGCCAGAACGATCGCGAAAGTCCTGCGGCTGCACGAGGAGCTCACCGAGGCCATTGCCCTTGGCCACGACCTCGGGCACACGCCGTTCGGACATTCCGGGGAGCGCGTCTTGCGCGAGCTGATTCCGGGGGGGTTCAACCATTACGAGCAGAGCTTGCGGATCGTGGATCGCCTCGAGGACGAAGGGCGCGGCCTCAATCTGTCGTGGGAGGTCCGGGATGGCATCGCGACTCACTCCAAGGGCAAGCGGGGCGCGCCGGTCGGCGCCGAGCAGGCGCACCGGGCAACGACGCTCGAAGGTCAGGTCGCCCGCGTGGCAGACATCATTGCCTACGTCAATCACGACATGGACGACGCGCTGCGCGCCGGGCTGTTGGTGGTCGCGGACCTGCCGGAGAAGTCGATCCAGTTACTGGGGCAGACGACCTCGACACGGATCGGCCGACTGGTCACTGACGTCGTGCTGCAGACGCTGGAGGCCGGGCTCGATCAGGTGAGGATGGGCGACCTCGTGCTGAATGCGCTGCTCGACCTGCGCGCCTTCCTGTTCGAGACGGTGTACGAGAACAGCGACGCCACGAGCGAATTCCACAAGGCGTCCGGCATCCTCGGCGGGCTCTGGGACAAGGTCCATGAACAACCCGAGGCCTTTCTGGACGAGCGAACCGTCGTGGACGAGGGAGTCGACGCCGCGGCTCAGGATTTTCTGGCCGGTATGACCGATCGATTCGCCGTCGGGCTGTACGAACGGCTGTTCATTCCGAAACCGTGGGTCGAGATGGGCTGATCCGGCAGGGCCACCCGGCATGCTGGTCACATCCGTGCTAGGATTGTGGGTTCGGAAGTGCCCGACCGAGCCTGCTTGGATGCTGCTGGACCTGCGGAGGTTGGCGGAGCCGTGCGAACGGCTGGAGCGGATGTATCCTGCTTCCGACTTCGAGGCGATGGACAATTTCGCGGTCGCGGCCGATGTGGCGTTCTCGTGCGACGTCGATCGACTTCGCGACGGATACCGGTTGGTCGGCCGCCTCACAACACGATTGCGGGTGCTGTGCTGTCGGTGCGTGGAACTGTGCGAGACGCCGGTGGAGACGGCATTCGATCTGCGCTATCTACCGCAGGATCGGAACACGGGCGACGGCGAATCGGAGATTGGCGATGACGATCTGTCGACGGCGTTCTATCGGGACGAACAGATTGATTTGGGACAGCTCATGCGCGAGCAGTTCTACCTGGTGCTGCCGATGAAACCGCTGTGCCGCGCGGAGTGTCGGGGACTGTGCTCTGTGTGCGGCAGGAATCTCAACGTGTCCCAGTGCGGGTGTTCGGCCGAGTGGCAGGATTCGAGATTGGATACCCTCAAAGGACTGCTGGATCGCAAGACCTGACGGGGAGTCTGGAGACAAGGAATCGACGATGCCGAATCCCAAACGGAGACATTCAAAGGCGCGTACAGCCAAGCGACGAACGCACCAGGTGCTGCAACCGACGCCGCTCGGTGAGTGTCCGCAATGCCATGAGATGAAGCGGCTGCACCAGGTGTGTTCGCACTGCGGCTACTACAAGGGGCGGCAGGTGCGTGAGGTCGACGAGGTTTAGCCGCCCGTGGTGGAACTCCGGCGTCGCACAGAGGGCGGGGATGCCCCGCCTGGGAATTGTTTCGCGAACTACTGTGACGGGACACTAGCTATTACCTGCCATGCACGTTGCGATCGACGCGATGGGCGGCGATGCGGGCTCCCGCGCCATCGTCGATGGCGCGATGGTGGCGGCGCGGTATCTGAACATCGGCTTGATTTTCGTCGGACGCGCAAACAGCTTGCGCGCGGATCTCGACCGGCATGCCGACGGCGCCTCACTCGGCATCCGCGTCGTCGATACGGACGATGCCGTCGGGATGGACGAATCGCCCGCTGCGGCGCTGCGGCGGAGGCCGCGCGCGTCGGTCCGGATTGCGGCCGACCTGGTGGCGTCAGGCGACGCCGGCGCGATGTTCAGTGCCGGGAATACGGGCGCCACGCTGCTCGCGGCCCACAGCGCCTTCGGCTTGCTCGCCGGTGTTGACCGACCTGCGCTCGCGACGACGATTCCGACCCTTCGGCAGGAAGCGGTGCTCCTGGATTCCGGTGCGAACGCGACGTGCCGCCCGCAGCACCTCGTGCAATTCGGGGTGATGGGCTCGGCGTACGCGCAGGTGGCGCTGCAGGTCGAGCGACCGCGGATCGGCCTGCTCTCGACCGGCGAGGAGGCGTCGAAGGGCAACGAGCTGACCCGCCAGGCGAACCGCTTGCTGTCGGTCGCCCTGCCGGAGTTCATCGGCAACGTGGAGGGCCGGCAAGTGTACGCCGGGCTGGCTGACGTGGTCGTGTGCGACGGATTCACGGGCAACGTCGCGTTGAAGGTCAGCGAAGGACTGGTCGAGATGGTGGAGAAGTTGCTGCGCGATGAGCTGTCGCGTACGTTCAGCACGCGCGTGGGATATTTGCTGTCGCGGCGGGCGCTTCGCCGCTTTCGGAAGCGGGTCGATTATTCGGAGTACGGCGGTGCCCCGCTGCTCGGCGTCGCCGGGCTGTGCGTGGTGGGCCACGGTCGGTCGTCGGCAAAAGCGGTTCGCAACGCGGTTGTGATGGCGTCACGTCTCGCCGATGCGCGAGTCGTCGAGCGGCTGGGCGAGCGCCTGGCGGCGGGCTGACATCGATGCTGGCATTCATCTTTCCGGGACAGGGTTCACAGCGTGTCGGGATGGGCCGGGCGCTCGTCGAAGCCTATCCCGAATGCCGTGCCACGTTCGACGAGGCGGACGCTGCGCTCGGCGAGTCACTGTCCTCGCTGTGTTTCGAGGGACCAGCGGATCGGCTCACGCTGACCGAGAACGCACAGCCCGCGATCCTGGCGACCAGCATCGCCATGTATCGCGTGCTGGCGGCGCGCGGCCTCGCGCCGGCTATCGTCGCGGGCCACAGTCTCGGCGAGTATTCTGCGCACGTTGCGGCGGGGACGTTGGCGTTTGCCGACGCGCTGGGCATCGTCAGACAGCGCGGACGGTACATGCAGGACGCGGTGCCGGACGGCGACGGCGCCATGGCCGCGCTGGTGGGACTGGATGCCGATGCGGTGCGTCGCGCCTGTGCGGAGGCGGCCAACGGCGACGTGGTAGCTCTAGCCAATCTGAACGCGCCAGGCCAGATCGTGATTGCCGGAGCGCGAGCGGCGGTGGCGCGGGCGGGAGAGGCAGCGAAGCGGCTCGGCGCGAGGCGCGTGATCCCCTTGGCGGTCAGCGCGCCGTTCCACTGCGCGCTGATGCAGCCGGCTGCCGACCGGCTGGCGCCAGAGTTGCGCGCCGCGCGCACAGCCGATCCGCGGGTGCCAGTCGTCGCCAACGTCGATGCCGAGCCCAAGCGGGACGGGGCGGCCGCCGTGGAGGCGCTCATCGGGCAGATCGCCTCACCGGTGCTCTGGGAACAAGTCGTCCGGTGCCTTGCATCGGAGGGCGCGCGCACGTATGTTGAGGTGGGGCCGGGGTCGGTGCTGACCGGATTGATGAAGAAGATCGACCGCTCGCTGAAGGCGGTCTCGGCGGATAGCCTGCCTACGCTGGATCACGTCAAGGAGTCGATTGGCTAGCGCTGAGCCCCGAGGGGGCGACGCCGCGGAGTGCCGCCGGTCCGTCGGGAGACGTGCATGACCGATGTGGACGGACGTGTGGCGATCGTGACGGGCGCGTCGCGCGGGATCGGCCGGGCGGTGGCCGAGCAGCTCGCGGCGGCGGGATGCACTGTGGTCGCGGTGGCCCGGGCGCGCAACGCCGAGGAGACGGTGGCGGCGATCACGGCCGCGGGCGGCCGGGCCGAGCTGGCGAGCGTCGATGTGACCGACGCCGACGGCGTCTCGCAGCTCGTCGGCGACGTGGTCGATCGCCTCGGACGGATTGACGTGCTAGTCAATAACGCCGGCATCGTGCGAGACCAGCTCCTGCTACGGTTGAAGCGGTCCGACTGGGATGACGTGCTGTTGACCAACCTCACCGGGGCGTTCACCTGCACCCAGGCGGTGTTACGATCGATGGTACGGCAGCGGTCCGGCCGGATTATCGCGATCAGCTCGGTCGTCGGCCAGACGGGCAACGCCGGCCAGGCGAACTACGCCGCGTCCAAGGCTGGCCTCATCGGCTTCACGAAGGCGGTTGCCAGGGAGGTGGCGTCACGCGGGGTTACCGTGAACGTGGTGGCGCCTGGCCTGATCGACACCGACATGGCGCGGGCGCTGACCGACGGCGGTCGCGACCAGTGGCGGTCGCTGGTCCCGCTCGGCCGGCTCGGCACGCCGGCCGACGTCGCCCACGCAGTATGTTTTCTCGCATCGGACGCGGCATCGTATATTACTGGACAAGTCTTAGGTGTCAACGGTGGCATGTACATGTAGGAGGCGCGAATGGCGGTCACGGACAAAGTCAAAGGCATCATTATGGAGCAGCTTGGCGTCGACGAGGAGGAAGTGACCCCGGATGCCTCCTTTGTAGACGATCTCGGCGCGGATTCGCTCGATACGGTCGAGTTGGTCATGGCGTTCGAGGAGGAGTTCAACCTCGAGATTCCGGATGAGGATGCCGAGAAAATCACCCGCGTGAAAGAGGCGGTCGAGTACGTCGAGTCGCACGCCAAGGCCAAGAAGTAACGCGCTTGGCAGCTTGGAGACTTTAGTGAAGAGGCGAGTCGTCGTCACTGGAGTCGGTCTCGTGTCGTCGTTGGGCATCGGCACGGACGCGAACTGGGAAGCGCTGTGCGCCGGGCGGAGCGGGATCGGGCCGATCACGAGGTTCGATGCGTCGAAGTTCTCGGCCCGCATTGCGGGTGAGGTGAAGAACTTCGATCCGCTGCGGTTCATCTCGAAGAAGGACGTCAAGAAGATGGACGCCTTCATCCAGTTTGCCATCGCGGCCTCCGAATTCGCGGTGCGCGACGCTGGGCTTGAAGTGACTCCGGACATCGCTCCGCGCGTCGGCGTGTTCATCGCATCCGGCATCGGCGGATTCAGTTCGATCGAACGTGAGCATCGCGCGTTGCTCGAGCACGGGCCGCGTCGAATTTCACCGTTCTTCATTCCGTCAGCCATCATCAACCTCGCGGCCGGTCAGGTGTCCATCCGGTTTGGTGCCAAGGGGCCGAACTCCGCGACCTGTACAGCCTGCTCGGCGTCCGCCCATGCGATCGGAGATGCCTTTGAAATCATCAGCCGCGGAGACGCCGACGCCATGATCGCCGGCGGATCGGAGGCGGCAATCACACCGCTGGGCGTGGGTGGGTTCGCCGCGATGCGGGCCCTGTCGACCAGGAACGACGAGCCGAGCCGGGCGAGCCGCCCGTTTGACAAGGATCGCGACGGATTTATCGTCGGCGAGGGCTCCGGCGTGGTCGTACTCGAAGACTACGCGAGCGCGCGCGCCCGGCAGGCGCGGATCTACGCGGAGTTGGTCGGGTACGGTATGTCGAGTGATGCGTTCCATGTCACCGCGCCGGCCGAGGATGGCGACGGTGCCGCGCGGGCGATGCGGGCGGCGCTGGCGCGCGCGCAGTGTCGGCCGGAGCAGATCGAGTACATCAACGCGCACGGGACCTCCACGCTTTACAACGACAGGCTCGAGACCTTGGCCATTAAGAACGTGTTCGGTGCACACGCCCGGCGGCTCGCCGTGTCCTCCACGAAGTCGATGACCGGGCACCTGCTCGGCGCGGCGGGCGGGCTGGAAGCGGCGATCGCCGTCTTGGCCTTGCGTCACCAGATACTGCCGCCCACCATCAATCTGGACACGCCAGACCCGGATTGCGACCTCGACTACGTGCCGGGCACCGCGCGCGCCGCCACCATTACCCACGTGATGTCGAACTCGTTCGGGTTCGGAGGAACGAACGGCGTTCTTCTGTTCAAGCGGTACGACGCCTAGCCGCCCGTGGTGAACGTCCAGCGACCTCGCTGACCAAAGCCGTGGTTGGTCCGAGCAAGGCGCGACGAGGGAAAATATTGGCTGTAGTGGACCGAGGCGTCACGCAGCCAGGCGGGATGCAGCGCCGGTCGACTGCCGCGAGACGTTCACCACGGGCTGGTCAGGGGTCTACGGCCAGCCACCGCTGGGCACGCCGTGCGGTGCGGATTCGCGTGTGTCATCCGTTGAGCCGATGAATATCATCGTTTGCATCAAACAGGTCGTCACCCGCGAGTGGCCGGTACGGGTCGATGACGCGGGCGCCTGGATTCGCGAGCAGGACGCCAGTTTCGAGATGAACGAGCCGGATGCCTATGCGCTGGAAGCGGCTTTGCGGCTGAAGGAAGTGCAGGGTGGCGAGGTCACCGTATGCTCGGTCGGTCCGCCGCGGGTGACCCAGGTTATCCGAGAAGCGCTCGCTCGAGGGGCGGACCGCGCGATCCACGTCGTGGATGACGCTGGGGTGTGCGTCGATGCGTTCACGGTCGCGTCGGCGATGGCCTCGGCGATCAAGGAGGAGCCGGTCGATCTCGTGCTCACCGGTTTGCAGTCCGACGATCAAGGATTCGCGCAGACCGGCGTCGTGCTGTCGGCGCTGATGGGCCTGCCGCACGCGACCATCATAATGGACGTGGAGGTCGGCGCGGGTCGCGTGCGCGTGAAGCGCGAGCTGGAAGGCGGCTGGTTCCAATGGGTGGCGCTGCCGACGCCGGCGCTCCTGACGGTGCAGAGCGGCATCAACCAGCTCCGCTACGCGACGCTGAGGGGCATCATGGGGGCGAAGAGGAAAGAGGTGCGCACCGTATCCGTGGCGGAAACGTCCGGGCCGCGTCAGCGGATCGTGGCGCTCTATCCGCCAGGGAAAGGGAAGCACACCCGCTTTATCGAGGGCGCGGCGCCCGCGGCGGCCAAGGAGTTGGTGCGGTTGCTCCGGGAGGCGCACGCGTTATGAGGCCGGCCGACGTGGAGCTTCGATGATTCTGGTCGTCGCGGAACAGCGTCAGGGCGAGTTGAGCCGCACGAGCTGGGAGGCCGTGGCGGCAGCGCAGCAGATCGGCCCGCCGGTCACGGCTGTGGTCGTCGGGTCGGGTGTCGGCGCGGCGGCCGCGGCGCTCGCGGCCGCCGATCTCGCTGAAGTGCTCGTGCTCGACGAGCCGGCGCTTGCCGCCTACACAGCCGATGGCTGGGTGCAGGCGCTGACCGGGATCATCCAGGCCGAGCAGCCGACGCTCGTCATCCTTCCGCACACCTACCAGACGCGTGATTTTGTACCGGCGCTGGCAGTCTCACTCGACCGGGCGCTGTTGACCGATTGTACGCGCAGCGTGCGGCGTGACGGGGAGTTGGCGTTCAGCCGCCAGATGTTTCAGGGCAAGTTGATGGCCGACGTCGTGCCACTCGGCCCGCCGCCTCATCTGGTGACCTTCCAGAGCGGCGCGGTCAGCGCCGATGCCGTCGTCAAGGGCGCCAGTCCCGCGGCCAGCCGTGCCGTGTCCGTCGCGGTCGATTCGGCCACGATCCGGCAGCACCTGGAGCCGGCCTTCCAGGAGGCCCGGCACGCGGTCGATCTGTCGAAGGCCGAGCGCATCGTGGCCGTGGGTCGCGGGATCAAGGGCGAAGAACATCTCGAGTCCGTGCGGCGATTGGCGGCGGCCATGGGCGCCGAGGTAGCGGCGTCGCGGCCGATCTGCGATGCCGGGTGGCTGCCGATGGACCGGCAGGTTGGAAGCTCCGGCCAAACGGTGGCACCCACGCTGTACCTCGCGCTCGGCATCTCCGGTGCGATCCAGCATGTCGTTGGCATGAAGGGGGCGCGAACGATCGTCGCCGTCAACAAGGACGCGGACGCACCGATTTTCGAGATCGCCGACTACGGCTTCGTCGGCGACCTGTTCGAGTTCGTGCCGGCAATGATCGCCGAGGTGGAAGGCTAGTAGCACGGTTCTCGTGCCGCACCGAGTGAGCGCGACGGCGCGTCGACGGGACGCCCTCGAATCCGGAGGTCATGACCCCGAACCCTGAGGCGGAGCGCGAGACGCTCGACGTCGACGTGCTGATCGTCGGCGGCGGACCGGCCGGTCTGTCAGCCGCGCTCCATCTGGCACGCCTGCGGAAATCGCACGGTGGCGAGCCCCTCGCCATCGCCGTGCTCGAGAAGTCCCGCGATAGCGGGTCGCACATGCTGTCGGGCGCCGTGTTGGATCCCAGCGCGCTGCGGGATCTGTTGCCAGACTTCGAAGCGCGCGGGGCGCCCCTCGGGCCATCGGTCCGCGAGGACCGCCTCCTGTTCCTCACGGAGCATCGGGCCCTCCGGTTTCCCTTCACCCCGCCGCCGCTCGCAAACCACGGGTGCTACGTCGTTTCGCTCAACCGTCTCGTGCGCTGGCTGGCTGAGCAGGCCGAGGCTGAGGGCGTCGACGTGTTCAACGAGTTCGCGGCGACGGAACTGCTGTACGACAAGGATCGGGTCGTCGGCGTCCGCACCGGCGACCGGGGCGTCAGTCGGCGGGGCGAGCGCAAGCCCACCTTCGAGCCGGGCGTCGACATCAGGGCGTTCGTGACGATCCTCGCCGACGGCGTTCGAGGGAACCTCACGAAAACCGTGCTGCGGCGGATGCGCCTGGATGCTGCGTCCCAGCCGCAGACCTATGCACTCGGAATCAAGGAGCTGTGGGACGTGCCGTCCGGACGGCTCGATCCCGGGACCGTCGTCCACACGATGGGCTATCCGCTGCGGTTCGAGGAATTCGGCGGTGGGTTCATCTACGCGCTCACCCCTGAGCGCCTGTCCGTAGGCTTTGTCACCGGCCTGGACTACCGGGACCCGCTGTTCGATCCGCACGCGGCGTTCCAGCGCTTCAAGCGCCATCCCCGCGTTGCGGCGCTCCTCGCCGACGGACAGCTCGTCTGCTACGGCGCGAAAGCACTGCCCGAAGGGGGCTGGCACGCCCTGCCGCGTCCCTATCTGGACGGGGCGCTGATCATCGGAGATGCCGCGGGGTATCTGAATTCCCTCCGCTTGAAGGGCATCCATCTGGCGATGCGCACCGGCATGTATGCGGCCGAGACGGCGCTCGAGGCGCTCCGGACAGGCGATGCCTCGGCGTCGCAGCTGCGGATGTTCCAGGCGAAGGTCGACGGTGGAGATGTCCGACGTGAGCTCTATCCGGTGCGGAACGTGCACCAAGGCTTCGGGCACGGGCTGCTGGCCGGGCTGGCCTATGCGGGCCTGTCGCTCCTCACGCGAGGCTGGTGGGTTCGCGATCCGATGCCCAGCCATGCCGGGCACGAGCGCATGACCACCGTGTCTGCGTACCATGGGCACGAGGCCGACCGCCCTGCCACGGCGGGCGTGCCGATCGACCGGACGTTGACTTTCGATCGCCTGACGAACGTTCATTTTTCCGGCACGCGACACGAGGAGGACCAACCGGCTCACCTGCTCGTCCACGATCTGGACGTGTGTCGGACCCGGTGCAGCGAGGAGTATGCGAATCCGTGCCTGCGCTTCTGTCCGGCTGGCGTGTACGAGATGGTGGAGTCTCCGGATGGCGTGCGGTTGCAGATCAACCCGTCGAACTGCGTGCACTGCAAGGCATGCGACATCATGGATCCGTACCAGATCATCGACTGGGTGCCGCCGGAGGGCGGTGGCGGACCGCAGTACGACGGCATGTGACCGGGGCACCGCGGCAAGTCAGCAGCGTATGGAGAGTCCAGCACACCGGCAGCTGACGCGATGGCAGCGCGCCCAGGTGGCGAGTATCGCGGCGGTGGGGTATCCCCTCGTGGCAATGCTGGGTGCGACGCTCCGCTGGCGGGTGAGAGGCCTCGATCACCTGGATCGGCTCCGCCGCGACGGCAAGCCGCCGGTGATGGCGTTCTGGCATGGGCGCATCCTGGCGGCGACCTACTACTTCCGCCGCCGCGGCATTATGGTAATCACGAGCGAGAACTTCGACGGGGAGTGGATCGCGCGGATCATCGAGCGCTTCGGTTACGGGACGGCACGTGGGTCGACCTCGCGGAGCGGGCGGCGGGCGCTCCTTGAGTTGAAGCGGGCCCTGGCGGAGGGGCGCCCGGCAGGGTTCACGGTGGATGGGCCCCGCGGCCCGGCGGAGCAAGCGCAGCCGGGCGCGGTCTGGCTGGCCGGCGCGACAGGGAGCCCGTTGCTGCCGTTTCACCTGGAGGCAGCCAGCAGCTGGACGGCGCGCAGCTGGGATCGGACGCAGGTACCCAAGCCGTTCAGCCGGGTGGCGCTGGTGGTCGGGGCGCCGATCGAGGTGCCGCGGGATCCGGCCCCGGACACACTCGAGGCAAAGCGACTCGAACTCGAACGGACGTTGCAGAGGCTGGGCGGCGAGGCTGTCCGTCTGCTGGAGGCTCCATGACCGACTCTGCCCTGGCGTTGTTTGCGTCGGAACGCTTCGCCGACCACGTCACCCCGCCTGGCCATCCCGAACGAGTGGGGCGAGCGGAGGTCATGCAGACGGTGGCGGCGGGGTGGGCCCGCGGAGGCGGCGAGCTGATCGAGCCCGCGCCGGCCAGCGACGCGCAACTCACCGCCGTGCATGCGGACGGCTACGTCGCCTCGATTGCGGCCACGGCGGGCCAGGCGGTCGGGCTCGACCCGGATACCTTCACGTCGCCGAAGTCGTACGAGGTGGCGCGACTAGCGGCCGGCGCGATCGTCCAAGCCGTGGATCGGACGCTCGCGGGTCGGGGGCGGAGCCTGGCGCTGGTGCGGCCGCCGGGGCACCATGCGGAAGCCGACCGTGCCATGGGCTTCTGTCTGTTCAACAATGTCGCCATCGCCGCCGCGCACACTCTGGCCAGCGGGCTGTCGAAGGTGGCGATCGTCGACTACGACGTCCATCACGGCAACGGGACGCAGTGGACGTTCTACGACGATCCACGGATCCTCTACGTGTCGACGCATCAGTATCCGTTCTATCCGGGCACGGGCGCGGCCGTCGACGTCGGACGGGACGCGGGCGCCGGGTTCACGCTGAACGTGCCGATGGCTGCCGGCGCCACCGACGGGGATTACGACCTCGTGTTCACCCGTTTGATCGTGCCGGCCCTGACCGCGTTCGCGCCCGAGCTGCTGCTGGTGTCAGCCGGCTACGACGCGCACGAACGCGACCCGCTCGCCGGCATGCGCGTGACGACCGAGGGCTACCGGGCGATGACCCGGCACCTGCGCGGGGTCGCCGACGCGGTATGCGGGGGCAAGATGGCGGTCGTGACCGAAGGCGGCTACGACCTGCGGGCGCTCGCGGCCTGCCTCGTGTCGACAATCGATGTGCTTGGCGGCGCCTCGGCCGGCGAGGCGCCCTCGTTCGACGACGTCACCGAGCGGGCCCAGACGGCGGTCGACGCGGCCCTGGCGGCCCACCGTCCCTACTGGGCGAGCGACGTGTGGTGACGGAGACAGCGATGGCACTCGAGAGAACGTTCATTCCGTATGGGGCGTACTGGAGCACGCCGTTCTGCCGATGGCAGGGTAGCCTCGCCGGCGAGCACTCCATGAAACTGACCGCCCGGGTCGCCGGGCCGCTGCGCAACGGCGCGCGGCACGCAAGGGCGGTGACCTGCACGACCGATATCAGTGGTCTCCAGGTGCCGAGCGTGCTCGACGGTGACGAGGTCATCGCGGCGTGTCGACGAAGCGGCGGGACTGGGCACACGGTCGGCGACACGGAGATCCTCGAAGCGCAGGCCAGGCTCGCGCGCGAGGAGGGGCTGTTCGCCGAGCCGGCGGGTGCCGCCGCGCTGGCCGGGCTCCTGCCCGCACTCGGCTCCGGCGCGGTCGACCCCGCCGCCCGCGTGGTCTGCCTAGTCACCGGGTCGGCGTTCAAGGTCCCGGACTCGATCGAGCGCATGAGCGCCCCGCGGCAGTGCCCGACGATCGCGATCGACGATCTCGAGGCCCGTGCGCAGCGACAGTAACGTTCCTACGGCGGAGACCGCCGCGGCTCGGTCCTCGTCAACGTCGACCAGGTCAGATTGGTCAGATCGCGCTTCGGGTCCGGGAGTAGGAGGCTCGTCAGGTAGCCGACCACGACACACGAGCCGACGCCGATCGGCGCGTAGAGAAAGAACTGCAGGTCGGTCGTCTGCTGGGCCACGATCGGCGCGGCGGCGCCGACGATGGCGCCGACCAGTGCGCCGCGCGCGCTCGTGCGGCGCGTGAAGACGGCCAACAAGAAGACGCCCGCGAGCCCGCCGCCCAGTAGCCCCATCAGCCCGTTGAAATAGTCGGCGGCGAATCGAATGTCGGCCCGCGAGGCCAGCAGCATGGCCATGCTAACGCCAATCGCCCCCATCGCCACTGTGATCCACTTGGCCAGCACGAGGCAGGCGGCGTCGGTGACGGCCGGCTTGAGCCGCCGGTAGACGTCGTTCACCAGGCTGGTCGTCACGCTGTTCATGCTGCTGTCGAGCGACGACATGGAGGCGGCGAAGATGCCTGCAATCCCGAGTCCCGCGAGCCCGGCCGGCAGCTGCTGCACCATGAAGCGGGGCAGGATCTCATCGTGGCGGCCAGCTCCCAGCAGTTCCGGATGCGACTGGTAGAAGACGAACAGCGCCGTGCCCAGGCCAAAGAACAGCAGTGCCGCCAGGATGGAGATGATGGCGTTGGTCCAGACGCTCCGCGCCGCGGCCGACTCGTCACGCGTCGTCAGGTAGCGCTGGATCACCGACTGGTCGGTCGTGTACGGCACCAGGTTCGTGAACGTCGACCCGACGAGCATGACCCACGCGACCATCGCGGTCGGATCCCAGCGCCAGTCGAATATCCGCAGCTTGTCCTGGGATGCCGCGACGGCGAGGACGCCCGCGGGGCCGCCGGCATCCGCCAGGATGACGCCCAGGCACCAGATGGCGCTCGCCATCAAGACGACGACCTGCATGACGTCAGTCCAGATCACCGCCTCGATGCCGCCAAGCACGGTGTAGACCGTGCAGAACACGCCCATCATCATGATGCAGCCAAAGACATCGAGGCCGGTGACCGCTGAGAGGGCGATGGCCGGCAGGTACAGCACGATGCCGATCCGTCCGAGCTGGAACAGAACGAACATCGTGCTCCCGAAGAGCCGGACGGCGAGGCTGAAGCGACGCTCCAGGTATTCGTAGGCCGTCGAGATCTCCAGGCGTCGGAAGAACGGCAGAAAAAAGATGACGACGACGCCGGCGACCAGCACGATCGTGCCGGTACCGGTCATGCGGATCCAATCGCTCGAGTATGCGACAGCCGGAATCGCCATGAAGCTCAGCGCGCTGAGCTGCGTCCCGAAGATGCTGAGCCCCGCCGCCCACCACGGAATCCGCCGTCCGGCCAGGAAGAACTCGTGCGTCGTTCGCTCGCGCCGCGAGAAGTAGAGACCCATCAGGAGCAGCGCCACCAGATACATGACGACGACGCTCCAGTTCGTGAGGCCGAAGGCCGCCTGATCGACATCGAGCAAGCCCAACGCCACCGCCGGCGTCCGAGCGGCCGGCCGGACCTCGCCGCTGACGATCGCCCATTCTCCAGCCCACGGAACCGCCGGCGCCACGATGGGGGTCGGGACCGGCGCGCCGCCCGGCTGCCGGACCCAGGTGTCGGTGAGTGTGTGATAGACCAGCGCCTCACGGGTGAATCCCGGATGCTCGGTCGGATCGACATCGATCAGCGACCCGTCCAGACCACCCGCGATCAGTAGATGCGACTGGCCGAGCGACAGGGCCGGGCTCGGGGCGGCCGCGGCGGCGCGCGGGAGGTCAAGCGTCCGCGCCCAGCGGTTCGCCTCGGTCCCAGGCGTGAATCGATACCCGTCGCGGAGGTACGGCTGGATCCGGGCCGCGCCGCCGTGCTCGGCCGCGCGCAGCCGAATTCCACCAAATAGATAGACGGCGCCGTCCTGGACGCCGGAGACCGCCAGATGCCGCTCAGGGCCAGGCCACGGCTCGAGCTCGAACCACGCCTGCGACTGTGGCGGTTGCGAGAGGTCGAGCGCCCAGAACGTGCGCATCGCCTCGGTGGCGTCGGGACGTTCCAGTCCGCCCGCCACGTAGACCGTACTTCCGAGTACAGTCGCGGTCAGGTAGGCGCTTGTCCGAGGGAGAGATGGCAGCGGTGCGATCTGGATGGCGGCCCCATCCCATCGCAGGCTGAGCACATCGCGCCGATGTCCGTCGCGATCGGCGCCGCCGATGCAGATGACGGAGTTTTGGTGGGTCACCGATGCGCCGTTGGCGACGCCGACGGGCAGTCGCCGGTCGGCCGTGTGCCATCGAGCGTCCGGTCGATCCAGTACGTGGATCCCATCGTGCCATCGCTTGGCTCCGCCTTCCCACGGCGGGGCCGAGGGAAGGTCCGAGCCACCCGCGACGATCAGGACGCCGTTGCTGACGCCGGCGCACGCGCCGGCCACACCGCCACCTGGCAGTGGGGGACGGCCGACCAGCTGACCATCGGGGCGCGCGTCTGCGCGTGCGGGGTCCCGGCCAGCACCACAAGCAGCCCCGCCGCCATGGACGCCACACGCCGGGTCTGGCGCGTCATCGTGTCAGGACGGGCCGTCATGCTCCGCGCTCCGCCAGCAGCCGGCGGACGAGCGGGTCGTCGAGCAGCTCGCACTGCTCGTCTGGAGCCAGCTGACGAAGCGGGGCCGGTGCGAAGTTGCCCGGGATGCCACACGCGTTGAGCAGGACGCTGAAGGCCGGCAGTACCACGAATCGCTTGAAGAGCTCGAGAGCCTCGTGATTCGCTCCTGGTGCTCGAACGCGCTCGCCCAGTCGCCCTCGGCGGCGCAGCGCGCCATGGCCACCGCCCAGTCTGGCGCGGCCGCGAACATGCCGTCGAGATGCTCCATGAGCCCCTCGCGCAGCAGCTCGATGACGCGCGTGGGCTGCACGACGAAGATGCGGAGCCGGTCGCCGAGGCGTTCGATGAGGCGTCGCGTCGCGCCGATCTCGTTCGACATCTTGATGCCGCGGACGTTGGGATGCTCGGCGATCTGCTCGATCGTGGCCGGTTCGAGGTCGACCCCGACGAGCCCGGGCAGGTTGTACAGGTAGAGCGGGTGTCGCGGCAGGAAGGCAAGGCGGGTGAAGTAGTCGACCAGCTCGCTCTGCTGGAACTTGAACAGGAACGGCGTCAGCACGACCGCGCCATCGACCCGGTGGCCGTTGAGCAGCTCGATCCGCTGGACCGTGCGCGCGAAGCTCGTGTCGCCGACACCGACCAGGAGCTCACCGCGTCCGGTGCACAGTGTGGCGGATCGCTCGACGAGCTGGCCGTAGGCGCGATCGGTGAGCAGCTGCATGGCGCCCATGGAGCCGCCCACGAGCACGCCGTGGAGTCCGGCCTGCCACTGCGCGTCGAGGTGGCGCTCCAGCCCGTTCGCGTCGAGCGTGTCAGCCGGCGCCAGCGGCGTGCCGATCGCTGCAAACAGAGTTGGGCCGCTCGCAGTCACGGCGAGTTTGTAGCATCATGGCTTGGCGGCTGGCAAGCGCGACCCTCGCGACCTGCCGAGCGCTCGAACGCGATTCGCGACACACGACCCGCCCGGAGGGCACCCGATGCAAGCGATACGACTCCTAGCAGCCCGTGGTGAAAGTCCCGCGTGGCACCGAGACCGTCGAGACGTCCACCCCGCCAGGCGCGAAGAGGGAGAATACCGGGAGTATTTGACCGACGAGCAACGCCGCGGGGCGGGATGCATCGGCGGTCGAATGCAGTGGGACTTTCACCACGGGCTGCTAGTACTTGGCTGTCGCGATCTGAGTCGCCCAGTTACAGCCTTTAAGACCCTTGACTCTCTTCGAGAATTCGCCCGCAATCCAGAAGCTCAGGTCGTCCAGGGGGTCGGTCTGTGCGCCGACATAATCCCCCGTGCGATTGCGGCTGCCGTCGATGTCCTGCAATTTGCACTTCCCCTTGGCCAGGCTCACGACAGCATCCATTTTCGTGGCCTGCGCCTTCTTGCCGTTGTACGCGGTGCCCAGAAACAGTCTGCGGCTGCTGCGCTGGAAGACGACCACGATATCGCCCAGTTTGTTGACGGCAATCCCTGGCCACCAGAAGAATTCGTTCCTGCGTCCGACGGTTTCCTGGAAGTCGATCGTCCCGGAGGGTGCCAAGCTCACGGAGGTTCCGCCTGGAGTGATCTTCAAGACGCGGACGCAGCTTTCGTTCGGTCCGGCTCCCAGGTTGCATCCGGTGGCATGGGTGGCCCAGAGCTCGCCGTCGCGGAAGGCTGCCTGCATCATCCGACTGTCGCCGGTGTCGAGGCGCACTCCGCCACCCCTCTGCCGCGCATCGGGTTGAGTGCTGTGGACGTCACCACGTAGAGTGACCCTGCTAAGGCTCGGCTTTTTCACGGCCCCGCTGCTGGGTTCTGCGGTGATCTGCCAGAGAGCATATTCGTTGAAGTTGCCCGTGCTGACCATGAACAACGGATCTCCGGGAAGGTTGCTTGGGGTGTAGTGCTGCGCCGGCTGGATGGTGAACGCCTTGTACTGGGAAAATTGCCCAACTATCTTCGGTGCCTTGAATACGAAAAGCGTCAGCTTGGGGCACGACGCGGCATTGTCTACCAGGGGGCCTTGTCCACGACAAAGAGATAGACATTAAAGAATGCGCTCCCCTTATTGACGAACTTGAAGTTGTTTCCGCTGATCGCCACCCACCGCTCATTCATCCCGAGGCCCGGGTAGTCCGCCCAGGCGTTGCTGCGCTTGCTTCGAATCCGGTAGTTGCACCAGCCGTTCGACAGGCTCACGACGCTGCTGCTTCGAGACACCGACAGGTAGATGAACCCTGTGTTGGGGCTCTCGGTCTGAGATAGCGCGACGACGAAGAAGCGTTTCGACAGCCGGTTGTAGTACACCTTCGGGTCGAAGAGAAAGCCTTTGCTGGCACTGATGCCGCCACGCTGCCCGGACAAAGCCTTGACCCCGAAGTGGTCGTTGAGGTTCTGAGTCTGGACGTCCTTGTTGGCTCGTGACGATAGCCGCAGCGCGCTGTTCGTGGCCTCGAGGACCTCATTCGGGCCCGCGGCCACGATGGTGTCCGGTGGGAAAAATCGTTGACCTCCGCTGTTGCCGTGCTGCTATTGAGCCCTTCGAACTTCAAGCGGGCTCTCGGCGCGGCAGGAATCATGGGCGCCTCTTCGGCAAGCGCGACCTCGGAACCTCTCGGCACACGCGGGTTGAAATCCGCCTGCTGCTTCAATCTCCGGTACGTGGCAGGATCGACCCTCTTGCCTCTGGGCACTGCGACTTTGCCGCTGACTCTTCCTGACTGCCTATCCCGCTCAGATAGCGTGCTGACGCAACACGGCTCGATCTCCTCGATCGCAATGGGAGCGAACGTCTCGCCAGCCGGCCTGCGCTGAGAACTCCCTCCGGAGTCCTGAGCCGCACTGGTCGTGTTCGACGTCGTGCCCACGCCGAGCATGAGCACGATGGCAGTGGCCCACAACAGCAGGCTGGTTCTCATCCGTATCTCGAACCCTCCAGATCGCGTAGCTGTCTTATGGATGGCAAACCGTGCCTGCTTGGCAAATTACACGTCCGGCACTTATCTGTCAACGTCAGGCCCTCTTCTCGCAACCCGCGGTGAAAGTCCAGCGTGGCATCGACGGTCGAATGCAGCGGGACTTTCACCGCGGGCTGCCAGCCATTGGTCGTCGTGTCTTCGGTCCGCAGCTCGGATTGCTACGCTATAATGAACGCCGTGGCGGCGTCGCCGTTGCCGTCGGTGTCGGCCGCCAACCGACCCAACGGGTTCCACGTTCCCCGTGCCCGTCGAGGAGCCGTCGGCGATAGGGCCCGGCGGGCGCACGCGCAGATGGCCTCACCCGTGTCCGACTACACGCCCCAGTCGATCGAGAAGAAGTGGCAGCACCGCTGGACCGAGCAGCGGGTCTTCGAGGTGGCCGAGGACCCGGCGCGGCCGAAGTTCTACTGTCTCGTGATGTTCGCCTACCCGTCCGGGCACGCGCACGTCGGTCACGTCCGAAACTACATGATCGGCGACGTCGTCGCGCGGATGAAGCGCCTGCGCGGCTTCCACGTGATGCATCCGTTCGGGTGGGACGGCTTCGGTCTGCCGGCGGAGAACGCCGCGATCGAGCACAACGTACACCCGAGGACGTGGACGCTCGACAACATCGCCCATATGAAAGGGCAACTGCAGCGCCTCGGCATCAGCTACGCCTGGGAGCGTGAAATCGCGACCTGCCTGCCCGAGTACTACCGCTGGAATCAGTGGATCTTTCTGAAGATGTTCGAGCGGGGGCTGGCCTACCGCCGCCGATCGACGGTCAACTGGTGTCCGAGATGTCAGACCGTCCTGGCCAACGAGCAGGTGGTCGATGGGCAGTGCTGGCGCTGCTCCTCCGACGTCGACACGCGCGCGCTGGAACAATGGTTTCTGCGGATTACCGAGTACGCCGAGCAGCTCCTGGATGGGATCGAGCGCCTCTCGGACTGGCCCGAGAAGGTGCTGACGATGCAGCGCAACTGGATCGGCCGGTCGGAGGGTGCGCAGGTCAGGTTCCGACTGGCCGGCGCGGAGGGCGAGGCGATCGAGGTATTCACGACCCGGATCGACACGATTTTCGGCGGCACGTTCGTCCTTCTGGCGCCAGAGCACGAGCTGGTGGACCGGATGGCGGAGGCGGCCGAGGATCCGGAGGTCTTCCGCGCTCTTGTCCGACGATTCCTTTCCCAGGATCGAAAGGCCAGGCTGACCGGTGAGATTGAGAAAGAAGGCTTCGACACGGGCCGCGTGGCCACGAATCCGTTCACCGAGGAGTCGGTGCCGGTGTGGGTGGCCAACTTCGTCCTCGCCGAGTACGGCACGGGCGCGGTGATGGGCGTGCCCGCGCACGATCAGCGCGACCTCGAGTTCGCTCACAAGTACGATCTGCCGGTCCGCGTGGTCATTCAGCCTGACGACGGAGCGCCGCCGCTGTCGGGTGACGCGCTGTTGGAGGCCTATGCGGGATCGGGCCGCCTCGTGGATTCCGGAGAGTTTTCCGGACTGCGGTGGCGAGACGCGATGGCGAAGATGACCGAGGCCGCAGAGGCGCGCGGCATCGGGCAGGGCACGGTTCAGTATCGGCTCAAGGATTGGGGGATCTCACGCCAGCGGTACTGGGGCACGCCGATCCCGATCATTCACTGCCATGCCTGCGGGCTCGTGCCCGTGCCCTACGCGGACCTGCCGGTGGAGTTGCCCGACGTGACGGTGTTCAGCGGGCGTGGTGACTCGCCGCTGGCGCAGGTGCCGGAGTTCGTCAACACGACGTGCCCGTCGTGCGGCGGTGCCGCGAAACGGGAAACCGACACGATGGACACGTTCGTCGATTCCTCCTGGTACTACTACCGCTACTGCGACCCGAACAACACCGAGCTACCATTCGACCCCGACGCCGTGCGGTACTGGGCGCCGGTAGATTTCTACACTGGCGGGGTGGAACACGCCATCCTGCACCTGATCTACTCGCGCTTCTTCTGCAAGGTGTTGCACGACCTCGGCTTCGTCGAGCACGACGAGCCCTTCTCACGGCTGCTGACCCAAGGGATGGTGCTCAAGGACGGCGCCGTCATGTCCAAGTCGAAGGCCAACGTCGTGGACCCGGACGACATGATGGCGATCTACGGCGCCGACACGTTGCGGCTGTACGAGATGTTCGTGGCGCCGCCGGAGAAGGAGATCGAGTGGACGGACACCGGCCTCGAAGGCAGCTTCCGGTTCCTCAGGCGGGTGTGGCGCCTCGTGGAACCTCTGGCGGAGCGGTTGGGTCTGGCGGCCCAGATCGAGTCCGCGGTCACGCTGAACGACGACGAGCGGGCCATGCGTCGGAAGACGCACGAAACGATCAAGCGGGTGTCGACTGACCTCGACCCGCGCGTGCACCTGAACACGGCCGTCTCGGCGCTCATGGAATTGGTCAACGAGCTGTACATCTTCTGCGACAAGGCCGGGTGCGGGCCGAGCGCGCCGGCGACCGAGGCGATCGGGCGAATCCAGAGCTGGGCCGTGCTGCGGGAAGCGATCGAGGCGCTGGTGCTGATGCTGTCGCCGTTCACGCCGCACCTGGCCGAGGAGCTCTGGGAGCGGTTCGGGCATGCGGACGGCCTGTCGGCCGCCCGGTGGCCGGAGTTCGATCCGGCCGTGGCAAAGGCCGAGACATTGGTTGTTCCGGTGCAGGTCAATGGTAAGGTGCGGGCCAGGCTGACCGTGAACGCGGACGACGACGACACGGCGCTGGAGGCGCAAGCGCTTGCCGATCCGCAGGTTCAGTCCCGTCTCGCCGGGAAGACGGTGACGAAGGTGGTCGTGGCGAGAGGACGTCTCGTCAGCATCGTCGCGAAGTGATGCGCGTGAAGAGTGAGGCACTCACGTGATGCGTACAACAGAATCAGTGTTCGGCGGGCGGGCAGGCCACCTGGTGGCGATACCGCTGCTCGTGGCCGCTCTCACCGCGGGGTGCGGCTACTCGCTTGCGGGCCGGGGATCGTTTCTCCCGGAGCACATCGAGACGATCGGCATCCCGCTTTTCATGAACAACACCTCCTTCTTCGAGGTCGAGCAACTCCTGACCCAGTCGGTTCGCAGCGAGTTCATCGGGCGAGGGAACTACCAGGTCGTGCCGGACGCGACCGGCGTCGACGCGGTCATCGAAGGCCGGATTATGTCGATTCAGCTGCGTCCGTCGAGCTTCACCGACCAGCAGCAGGCGTCGCGCTACACCTTTACGCTGACCGCCAGCATCATCATGCGCGATCTGCAAGCCGACGAGATCGTCTGGGAGAACCGGTCGCTGATCTTCGTCGAGGAGTACGACGTGGCCACCGGGGGCGGCGCGCTCAATGCCAGTGCATTCTTCGGCCAGGATACGAACGCGCTCGAGCGGATGGCCCGTGAGTTCGCGACCACGGTCGTCAGCTCGATCCTCGAGGCATTCTAGTGGCGGCTGCCAGCCCAGCCACCGTTCGCAAGCAGATTGCCGCCGGCAAGACCGGTCCCCTGTACCTGCTCCTGGGCGAGGATGAAGAGGAGAAATCTCGACTGGTGACCCAGTTTGCCGAGATCGTCGAGGAGGACCTGCGGCCGTTCAACATCGAACGGCTATACGGTGACGAGACGACGCTTGGCGCCGTCATGGAGTCGGCGCGCACGCTCCCGGTGCTCGCCCCGCGGCGCGTGGTGACGGTGGTGCGGGCCGAGCGCTTGCTGATGCCGAAGCGGGAGAGCCTCCAGGCCACGCGTGACCTCGAGGCGTTCGACGCGTTCATCAAGGCGCCCGAACCGCACGCGACGGTCGTGCTCGCGGCAGGCCCGCTCGATCGTCGGCGCCGGATCGTCGCGGCGTTGCTCAAGCGAGCTACGGTCGTCGAGTTCGGGCGCCTCGATGACGCTGGTGACGCGGACCGGTGGGTGCGCGCGGAGCTGAAGCGCCAGCGCGTCACGATGGAGCCGGACGCTATTCGTCTGTTGATTGCCAGGGCCGGACCAGACATTGTCCGGCTCCGCGCCGACTTCGAGCGGGTCGTGATCTACGCGATGGGCCAGGAGACCGTGTACCGGCGCGACGTGGAAATGGTGGTCGGGCCGGCCGTGTCGCAGGACGAGTGGGCGATCGCTCGAGCGATCGAGCGGGGCGCGGCAGACGTGGCGTTACGCGAACTGGCACTGGTGTTCGATGCGGGTGCCGTGCCGGTGATGATTCTCGGCCAGCTCGGGTGGGTGGCGCGGACGAAGTTCCCGGCCCCGAGAGTGCCGGCCGCGGTCGAGGCGCTCTATCGGACCGACCTGGCCCTCAAGACCTCGGGAGGGGACCCCCGCGTGTTGCTGGAACGCCTTGTAGTCGACCTCTGTCGAATGCCAGGGAGGTGATGCCGCGAGAAGTGCTGGGCGAAGCCCCAGATGAATCAGGCCGCGCACGGCGCGGCCCGCGCGGATGCGGCGCGGGGCAATCGGGTTCCCGTAAGCAGCCGCGCGGGGGTGTGGGGCGAAGCCCCACAGTGATCACGCCGATAGCTTGGCGACGTGGTGGGTCAGGCGGGACTTGTATCGGCCGGCCGTGTTGTCGTGGATGAGGCCCTTGCCGGCCATCTTGTCGATCAGGGAGACGGCGCTACGCAGTTCTGTTTTGGCCGCCGCCGCGTCGCCCGCGTCCAAGGTGGCGCGAATCGACTTGAGCGCCGAGCGCAACCGGGTGCGCGCCTGCCGGTTTTGCTCGCGTCGCTTCACGTTCTGGCGATGCGCCTTCAGCGCCGATTTGTGGTTCGCCACGGTCTGCGTCCTCTCATGAGCCGGCGTTCCGTCACCGGCAAGCCGCCAGTGTAACACCAGATGACGCGCGGCCCACGAGAATACTCGGACGGGCTCCTAGTCATCCAGCCCCCTGAGCCGTCGGAGCGTCCGACGCTCGCGCTTGCCAGGGGCGGTGCGCCGGCGGGCCACCGATCGGTTCGCACGGCTCGCCAAGCGCATGAGTTCGCGCAGTTGCGCCTCTTCCGGCGACGGCGACGGCGTCACATCCTCGTACAGCGCCCGGGCTTCCGCCTTCGCGATGTGGTGCGCGACGAGGGCCCGCACGACGACCTGCTGCCGACCGCCGAGTCCCCTGGTGATCGTGACGCGGTCCCCCAGGCCGATTTCCCTGTGCGGTTTGGCCCGCTGGCCGTTGACGTCAACCTTGCCGCCCTTGCAGCCCTTCTGCGCTTCGGATCGCGTCTTGAACAGACACGCGACGTCGAGCCAGACGTCGAGTCGGAGTCGTGGGGGTGGCGGGGTCCGGTCGCTCACGGCTGCTAGCGTGGGCGGTCGGCGACCTTGTAGTCGGCGCTGGCCGGCTGGACGTTCGAGTAGCGCGGGATGCGGCGCTCGCCGACGACATCGTAGCTCTTGTAGATGGTCGTGCCCGTCCCCGACACCGTCGTGATCTCGGCCCGGTTGCGGATGCGCCCGATGAATCGCTGGGTCTCGCGGTAGGGCGGGATCTGGTTGCCGTAGCGCTCGACGGCGCCGGGGCCGGCGTTGTACGCGGCGAGGGCCAGCTCTTCGTTGTCGTCGTACCGATCGAGGAGCTGGCGCAGATAGGTCACGCCGCCGCGGATGTTTTGATCGGGAACGAACGGGTCGGTTACGCCCAGGTCGTGGGCGGTGGCCGGCATGAGCTGCATGAGTCCCTGCGCCCCTTTCGAGGAGACGGCGCGGAGGTTGAACGCCGACTCCACTTGGATGACGGCACGCTCGGGATCCGGACGGACGCCGATTGCGCCGGCGTGGCGATCGATGAGCGCGCTGTACTGCCGGGCGCCACGCGACAGGACGGCGCGCGTCGTCCGCACCGCGCCCGAGCGCCCCACTCCGACGGTGAGCGCGCTGGGGTCCTCGGGTCGATCGGACAGCACGAGTTGTTCCTGCGCGTCCCGCCACGAATAGATCTGGGCCTCGGCCGCGCCGGCGGCCACCACCAACAACAAGCCTGCGATCAGAACGGCTCGGAGTCCCATGTGTAGTAACTCTAACGTGCCGAGTAGTTTATCCCGGCGCGGCCGCTAACAGCAAACAGACGCGCCGCCGGTCGGGCCCCGTCCGTGTTCAGCAGGTCGGACGAGTACCGGCTGAGCGTCAGTGGCTGCTAGAGTGCCGCAGCAACTGGCGGACGACCTCTGCCGTTTCGGCGAGCATCGTGTCGATTTGTGCAGGGTCCTTACCGCCGGCTTCGGCGAACTCCGGCCGCCCACCGCCGCCGCCGCCCACCAGCGGCGCCAGGGCCTTGACGATCTGTCCGGCCTGGACGCGGGTCGTGAGGTCATCGGTCACGCTTACGACGATGGCGACGCGTCCGGCGTCGGTCGCCGACGCCAGGACGACCAGGCCGGACGAAAGTTCGCCCTTCAAGGAGTCCGAGAGTGTTCGCAGGGCGCGCCGGTCCAGGCTGTCGGCGCGCCGCGTGACGAGCCTGACGCCGTCGATGTCCGTCTGGCCGCCCGTGGCCTCGCCGGTCCCGGCCGCGAGCTTGAGCTTCAAATCGCGCACCTCGCGCGTCAGCTGCTTCACCCGCGCCTGCTGGTGGGCGAGCGCGTCGGCCGCCTGGTCCTCGGAGGTGGCCAAGGCGTGGAGGAGCTGTCGCAGCAGCGCGCGGCGAGCCTGGGCCCGATTCAGCGCTGCCGTGCCGGTCACGGCCTCGACCCGCCGGATGCCGGCCGCGGTCCCCGTTTCCTGTTCGATCGAGAACGCGCCGATCTCGCCCGTCGACCGGCAGTGCGTGCCCCCGCATAGTTCCTTGCTGAATCCGGAAATCGAGACGACCCGCACACGCTCGCCGTACTTCTCTCCGAACAGGGCAATTGCCCCGGCGGCGATCGCCTCCTGCGGCGTCTGTTCGAGCGTCTCGACTGGGGTCGCGTTCAGGATCTGCCGGGTGACCAGCCGCTCAACTTCCTCGATCTCGCCGGGAGACACCAGCGCCGGATGCGCGAAGTCGAAGCGCAATCGGTCCGGCGCGACCAGCGACCCGGCTTGCTTCGCGTGGGTGCCGAGTACCTGCTGCAGCGCTGCGTGCAAGAGATGGGTCGCTGTGTGGTTGCGCCGGATCGCGTCGCGACGGTCGGTATCGACTGCCGCCGTGACGACGTCGCCGCGGCTCAACGTCCCGGCCGTGACCCGAACCTTGTGCAGCCGAGGGTGCTCGCCCCACCCGGTCATGCCGACGACCGTCGCGCGGTGCTGGCCGTTACCGCACGTGATCGTGCCCGTATCCGAGACCTGCCCTCCGGAGTCGAGGTAGAAGGGCGTCCGGTCCAGTGCCAGGTAGCCGCTGTCGCCCTCATGGAGCTGTTCCCGGGGCGCCGGTGCGTCGTTCCAGATCATCAGAATCGTCGCGTCGTCGACCGCCGTTCGATCGTAGCCCTCGAAGCGATCGCCGGACGTCTCGAGCCCAGGCACCAGCTCCGCCGGGGCGCCGAAGGCCAGCGCATCGTTGCCTTGGGCTTTGAAACCGCTCGCCGCCCGGGCCCGCTCACGCTGGTCCGCCATCAGGTGCTCGAAGCCTTCCCAGTCGATCGCTAGATGCTGTTCACGCGCCAGATCTTCCACGAAATCGGCCGGCAGGCCGAGCGAATCGTACAATCGGAAGACGTCCTCGCCGCTGACTCGCTGATCGCCAGCCGCGGCGCGGGCCAGGACATCCTCCAGCTTGGGCAGCCCGGTCGTGAGTACCGCGTCGAACCGGTCCTCCTCCCGGCGCACCGCGACCGCGATCGACCGGCGGTCGCGCGCGGGCGTCGGATAGGCGTCCTGCATCTCGTCGACGACGACGTCGACCAGGAGGTGGAGGAACGGCTCGGTGAGGCCCAGTCGCTTTCCATGGCGCATGGCACGCCGCATGATCTTTCTGAGGACGTACCCCCGCCACTCGTTCGACGGTGTCACCGAATCGCCGACCAGAAAGGTCGTCGCGCGGACGTGGTCGGCGACGACCCGCAGCGACACATCGGTCTCGGGATCGGCGCCGTAGCGCGTGCCGGCCATGTCGGCGATGGCGCGGAGTAGGGGTTGAAACAGATCGGTATCGTAGCTGGACTGCACGCCCTGAAGAACGGCCACCGCGCGCTCCAGGCCCATGCCGGTGTCAATCGAGAGAGTCGGCAGTGGCACCAGCGAGCCGTCGTCCTGCCGGTCGAATTCCATGAACACGTTGTTCCACAACTCGATGTAGCGGTCGCAGTCGCAGGCGGGTCCCAGGCAGGTTGGTGCGGCGCACGATCGGTCGTCGCCCTGATGAAAGTGAATTTCCGAGCACCGGCCGCAGGGGCCGGTGTCGCCCATGGCCCAGAAGTTGTCGGCGGCGCCCAGGGCGTCAATTCGGTCGGCTGGCAGGAACCGGCGCCAGAGATCGTAGGCATCATCGTCCCGCGGCGTGCGCCCGTCACCCTCGAACACGGTGGCTCGGAGACGATCGGCGGGCAGATCCCACTCGTCGACCAGCAGTGTCCACGCCATGGCGATCGCTTCGTCCTTAAAGTAGTCGCCGAACGAGAAGTTCCCGAGCATCTCGAAGAACGTGTGGTGGCGCAAGGATCGGCCGACCGTGTCGAGGTCGTTGTGTTTGCCGCTCACGCGCATGCACTTCTGCGCGGTTGCCGCGCGCGTGTAGGCGCGCCGCTCACGGCCCTGGAAGACCCCCTTGAATTGATTCATGCCGGCGTTGGTGAAGAGCAGCGTGGCGTCGTCTTCGGGCACGAGCGGCGCGCTGTCGACGATGCGGTGCCCGTGCCGCGCGAAGTAGTCGAGGAAGCTGCGTCGGGTGTCACGGGCGCGCATGCGGCCATTGTACAGCCAGTCCGCCACCCGTCGGCTGCTGAAGAACCCGGGTATCGGGCTGTTTTCTTAAGCATCATGCGGGTAACGACCGCCCGACGACCGTGCGCACGGGTGTGCGCTGACCCCGATGAGGGGGCCGGCGACACGCGCGGCCGGCGAGCAGGGACACGTCGCCTCCAGATTCCGCAGGCGGACCAAGTTATAGGCCGTGGCGGCGAAAGTGAGCTGCCACTCGACGAGTGGGACGCCGCGAGGCCGGAGCTTGCGCAAACCACCGACGGTCTGCCTCCACCCAAAGACCTGTTCCACGAGTTTTCGTTTCCGCTGACTCACGTGAGAACCCGCATGCCGGGTGGGCCGACCATCAATCGCCCGCCAGCGGACCTTCTGCGCCACGTGGGGCGTGACGTCCCGGACGCGGACATCGGCGACGAAGCTCGCCACATCGTAGCCCTTGTCTGCTCCGACCGTGCTGCCCGGCGGCGCGCTGGCCTCCAGCAACAGTGCCGCCGCCTCGCGTTCGGCGGTCCCCGTCGCGTGGGTCGCACAGACGTTGGCGACGAGCCCCTGCCGATTATCCAACAGCACGTGGCCCAGAGACGCCAGCTTCGCCTCCTTCCCTTGGCCCTTCCGATGCAGCATCGCCGCCGGATCAGTCGTCGACTGGTGCGTGTCGTTGCGCCGCCGCTCGCCGTGGAAGTCGACCGTGGGATTCCCGGGGTCATCGGGGGGCGCGCGCGGCGCGGCGTCCCGGCATCGGAAGCTCTTCAGGCTGGCCCAGGCTTCCAACTGCGTCCCGTCCACCGTGAAATGCTCGTCCGAGAGCAGACCGGCCGCCCGGGCGTGGGCCTGGACCGCATCAACGAAGGCGGCCGCGCCATCCCCCGCCAGCAGCCGGTCACGATTCTTGGTAAACGTCGTGGGATGCCAGACCGGGTCGTCCATATGCAAGCCGACGAACCAGCGGAACAGCAGGTTGTCGTTGAGCTCTTCCAGCAGCAGCCGTTCGCTCCGGATCGTGTACAGCACCTGCAGCAACAGGGCCCGCAACAATGGCTCAGGCGGGATCGACGGACGTCCCGTCTTGGCGTACAGGCCGGCGAACCTGCGCGACATCGTCTTCAGCGCGTGATCCGTCAGCGCGCGGACCGCGCGGAGCGGAGGATCGGCCGGCACGCGCTGTTCCGGCGACCGGTAACTGAACATGTGATGGGTCTGCTCATCGTGTCCGCGCATGAGGTGGCTCCCTTCAGCAATATTGGGAGCATGGGAGTACGCCGGGATCGATCTGTCGATCCCATTCCATGGACTTTTTCAGCAGCCTGCTAGGGTCCTGTAACAGTAATTCGCAACATATCTTCCTGGCGGGGCCTCCCGGCTGCAGCTGCGCTGGACGTCGTCCTCGATGGGTCACACATTCCCGATTTGCTCCCTCGTCGCGCCTTGCCAGCCGGGCGCCGCGCCCTGAATATTTGTCACCCAACTTCTGAGACGGGGCACTAAGATCCGCTGTCGTCGCCGTCGAGTGACGGTGCCGCGTCGAGCGCGCGGACAATCGATGGTGACGGGAAGCCCTGACGCTCCAACGCGCGATGCAGGCGCCGGCGCTCGGCCGCATCCCTGATCGGCCCATCGAGCCGCTTGTCGAGTGCGCGGGCGAGGCGCGCCGCGTCGTCCACCTCGGCAAACGCCGCATCGACCGCCTCCCGCGCCAGGTCGCCGTCGATGCCGCGTGCGGCCAGCTCCTGGAGGACGCGGCGCGGTCCTCGTGTCGTGAGCCGCACGGCGGTGCGGGCGTAGGCGAAGGCGGTCCGCCGGTTGTCCAGCGCGCCGACGTGTCGCAGCCGGGTCATTGCCTGGTCGATGTGGGCGGGTGCGACATGGCGCGTGCGGAGACGCTGACGGAGCTGTTGCTCGGTCAATTCCCGGCGGGCGAGCCAGGCCAGTCCGAGCGCGTAGGGATCGGCGGGGATGCGAGAGGCCACGCGGTGGATCCGGGGTGACGGAGCACCCTTCGCTCAGAAGTGAACGATCTCCGAGTCGTCCGGCGCCGACTGCGCCATTTGATCCTGCGCCATGTCGCTCGTCGTGGCGATGCCCTGGACCTTCAACTCGAACTCGTCGACGTTGGTCGCCCAGCGCCAGGCCTCTTCGTAGGACACGAGGCCGCGCTGATACAGGCCGAAGACCGACTGGTCGAACGTCTGCATGCCGTAATGGGACCTGCCCGAGGCGATGGTGCCGGCGATTAGGTGGGTCTTGTCCTTGTCGACGATGCAGTCGCGAATGAAGGCGGTCGAGATGAGCACCTCGACGGCGGGGCACCGTCCCTGGCCGTCGACGCGGGGTACGAGCCGCTGCGAGACGACCGCCTTCAGCACCGCCGCCAGCTGCAGCCGGACCTGCCGCTGCTGGTGCGGTGGGAAGAGCGCGATGATCCGATTGATCGTCTCGGTGGCGTCGATCGTGTGGAGCGTCGATAACACCAGGTGTCCGGTCTCCGCGGCCAGCAGCCTGGTGTCGACCGTTTCCAGATCGCGCATCTCGCCGACGAGAATGACGTCCGGATCCTGCCGCAGCGCGCTCCGAAGAGCCTGCGCGAACGACTGGTGTCGACCGCCACCTCGCGCTGATTGATGATCGAGCTCTTGTCGCGGTGCAGGAATTCGATAGGGTCCTCGATTGTCATGACGTGCGCTGTCCACGTCGTGTTGATGTGGTCGATCATCGCGGCCAGGGTCGTGCTCTTGCCGCTGCCGGTCGTGCCGGTGGCCTGCACCAGCCCGCGCTCTTGTTCGGCCACCGCCGTCAGAACCGCGGGGAGCTCCAGTTCGGCAATCGTGTTGATCGTCGTCGGGATGACGCGGGCCACCAGACCGATCGTGCCCCGCTGTTGGAACACGTTACAACGAAAGCGGCCCAGGCCCGGAACGCTGTACGCTAGGTCCACTTCCTGGACTTCCTGGAATCGCTTGCGATGCGCCGGCGTGAGGGTCGCGGCCGCGAACGCCTCGGTGTCGGCCCGGTCGAGTTTGGCCTCTGTGGCGGGGATCAGGTGGCCGTGCAGCCGGAGCATCGGCTGGCATCCGGCCTTCAGATGAAGGTCCGAGGCTCCGTGCTTGATCGCCAGTTTCAGTAGATCGTTGATGTCCATGGCCCGTCTCCGCCGTGTGTTGGCGATCAGCCGGTCGCCTTCACGGCCTCGCGGCCGGGAGGCGGCGCGGCCGGATCCTTCGGATAGACGGACGTTAGCCACCCGTACTGATCTGGTACCCGGCCGCTGACGATGTCGAAGAACGCCCGCTGGATGGTCTCGGTGACTGGGCCGCGCACGCCCGGACCTACCACGACCTTGTCGACCGATCGGATCGGCGTGACCTCGACCGCCGTGCCAACGAAGAACAGCTCGTCCGCGATGTAGAGCAGTTCCCGCGGGACGGCCCGCTCGACGACCGTGAACCCGAGGTCGCGCGCGATCGTCATGACCGAGTCTCGCGTGATGCCAGGCAGAATCGAGGACGTCACCGACGGTGTGTACAGTGTGTCATCGCGCACGATGAAGAGGTTCTGGCCGCTGCCTTCGCTCACTGTGCCAGCCGTGTCGAGTGCGATCGCCTCAGTGTAGCCGTTGGCCACGGCTTCCATCTTGATGAGCTGGGCGTTGGCGTAGTTGGCGGTCGACTTCGCCAGGGCCGGGAACGTATTGGGAGCGCTGCGTGCCCAGGAACTGACGCAGACGTCCACGCCTCGGGCCAGGGCCTCCTCCCCGAGGTAGGTTCCCCATTCCCACAGCATGATGGCCGTGTCGACTGGGCACGGCAGCGGGTTCACGCCGAGCGAGTCGTAGCCCCGGTAGATGAGGGGGCGGATGTAGCACGCGCGGAACCCATTGGCCCGAATCGTGTCGAGCACCGCTGCCTCCAGCTGTTCCTGCGAACGCTCACAGTCCATCCGATAAATCTTGGCCGAATCGAGCAGACGGCGCATGTGCGCGTCGAGCCGGAAACAGGCCGGACCACGTTCGGTGTCGTAGCAGCGGGCACCCTCGAAGACGCCGCTGCCGTAGTGCACGACGTGCGACCCGACATGGATCTTGGCGTCGGCCCAGTCGACCAACGATCCGTTCATCCAGATTTTGCTGGTGCCAGAAAACCCCATGGAAGACTCCTCGCGCGGGGGAGCGGATGCGGCGGATAAGCGAAGCACGCCCACAAACCGCCTTGAATCAAGGCCAATTCTAGCACTACTGCAGTTCGCGGCAAAACGGACAGCGGTCGGTTCGCGCGTGCAGCGGCTTCCGGCAGTGCCAGCAGAAGCGAGGCGACGGCGTCACCCGGCCGGCCGCCGGAGTGGCACCGGCCAAGGAACGCTCGCGGCGTGCAGCTGCCCGGAGGGGCGTGCGGGGACGTTCGGCGATCAGGTCGTCCAGCAGGTCGCTGGCGCGCTGATAGCGCTGGGCGATGTCCGCCGCCAGTGCCCGCATCACGATGTCGCTGATCCGGGTCGGAATCTTCCGGTTCTTCTGGCGGGGCGGCGTCACCAGGGTGCCGCGCATGAGTTTCTCGAGATCGGCTGGAGTGGGCGTGTCGTAAGGCAGCATCCCCGTGAGCATCTGGTACATCGTGACGCCGAGCGAATAAATGTCCGAGGCGAAGACTGCCCTTCCGTGAAACTGCTCAGGCGCCATGTACGGCGGACTGCCGATGAGTGTCGTGCCGCGCGCCGCGATTTCGAGAAAGCGCGACGTGCCGAAGTCGGCGACCTTCACCACGCCGGTCGAGGAGACTAGCACGTTCGCCGGACGCAGATCGCGATGCAGGACGCCCTGCCGATGGGCGTGGTCGACGGCGTTGCAGATCTGGCACGTGAAGTCGAGCGCGCGGCTCAGACCCACGGCACCGCTCGTGGCGATGATCTGCTCGAGGGTCTCGCCGGGTACGTATTCCATCACGATAAAGAACACGCTGTCCTGCTTTTCAGCCGTGGTGATGGACACGACGTTGGGATGGTTCAGGCTGGCGAGCAGCCGCGGTTCACGCAGTAACTCTCCAAAGTCCAGGTTCTGACGGTGGGGAACCTTGAGGGCGACCTGCTTGTCGATCCAGGTGTCGGTTGCCAGGTAGACCGTGCCGAAGCCTCCGCTGCCAAGGGGTTCGATGACCTTGTACTTACCGAGGGTCTGACCGCGAACCAGCACGACGTTGAGTATAGCAGCCCGTCGTGGAAGCCCGGGCGTGCGGTCGGCATGCGCGCGCGGCCCGTCCTATAATCTCCAGCATGCCGCGCTTCTATGCACCCGGCGTCGAGCGTGTCGGCGCTCCCGTCGCGCTGCCGGAGGAGGAAGCCCATCACCTGCGTCACGTCCTCCGGCTTGACGTGGGGGCGCGTGTGTCGGTGTTCGATGGCCGAGGAGGCGAGTACGTGGCCGCGGTCGACCGGGTGTCGCGTCAGGCGGTGATCGTGCGACCCCTGGAGGCGACCCCCTCAGCGCCGGAGGCGTCTGTCGCCGTCACGCTCGCGCCAGCCGTTCTGAAGGGAAGGGCCTTCGACGGCGTGGTTCGGGATGCAGTGATGCTCGGGGTCGTCGCGGTGCAGCCGCTGCTCGCCGCCCAACTGGCCGTCCACGGTCCGACAGTGCGCCGGCCAGGCGGCGTGGCACGCTGGCGGCGGATTGCCGTGTCGGCCGCTAAGCAGAGCGGCCGGGCGGTCGTGCCGGTGGTCCACGACGCGGTGGACGCGACCCGATTCGCCGCCGGCGACCGCTCCGCGCTCAGCCTCGTGCTGGCGGAGCCCGCCGCCGGCCGGGAGGCGATCAGACTGCGTGCCCTGGCGGCGGCGCGGCCGGCGACGATCGCGGTCGCGGTGGGGCCGGAAGGCGGATGGACGCCGGCCGAAATCGACGCGTTCACGCAGCACGGCTTCCAGCCGGTCACGCTTGGGGGGCGGACGCTCCGCGCCGAGACCGTGCCGATCGCGGCGCTCGCCGCGCTGCTCTGCCTGTGGGACGAGAGGTGAGGCCGATCTCTTCTCAATGCGTCAGCCAAAGATGTCTTTGACGCGCTCGAAGAACGGCCGATCGGATTCGGTGGCATCCTGGGTTCGCGGCTCGGCCTTGTGATCGCGCATCGTGCTGGCGAGTTGCTCGAGCAGCGCGCGCTGGTCCTTCGAGATCCGACGCGGCGTGTCGACCAGCAGCTCCACGAAGAGGTCGCCGCGGCCTCGGCCGCCGACGTTCGGCATGCCCTTGCCCTTCAGGCGGACATGCGTGCCGGTCTGCGTGCCTTTCGGGACGGCGACGCGCGCGTCGCCGTTCAGCGTCGGCACCGAGACGTCGCCGCCAAGGACCATCGTCGGGTAGGGCACCGGAACGGCGCACCGGAGATCGTCACCGTCCCGGCGGAAGAATTCGTGCTCGCCGACGTGGATCACCACATAGAGGTCTCCGGGCGGGGCGCCGCGGTCGCCCAACTCGCCCTCGCCCTGCAGGCGCAGCCGCTGACCGGTCGAAATGCCCGCCGGGATCTTCACCGTGAGCTTGCGCACGTGGGGCGTACGTCCGGCGCCGCGGCAGGTGCCGCAGAGCTTGGTGATCACGCGGCCGCGGCCGCGGCACTGTCCACACGTGCGCGCCACCGTGAGGAAGCCTTGCTGATACCGGAGCTGTCCCCTCCCGCCGCACTGTGGGCAGGTCTCCGGCCTGCTGCCTGGCGCCGCGCCCGATCCCTGACAGGTCTGGCACGGCTCCTCGCGGGGCAGCTGCAACGCCGTCTCCGCGCCGCGTACCGCATCCTCGAAGGGAATCTCGAAGTCGTACCGCAGGTCGGCGCCGGGCCGGGGCTCCGCGCGCCGCCGGCCGCCGAAGAGATCGCCGAAGCCGAAGATGTCGCCTAGCCCACCGAGGATGTCGCCGAAATCCTGAAAGATCGTTGGGTCGACGCCGCCGCCCGGTGTGGCACCAAGCCCCGCGTGGCCGAAGCGGTCGTACACACCCCGTTTCTGATCGTCGGCGAGCACGGCGTAGGCCTCCGCTGCTTCCTTGAACCGTTCTTCCGCGGCGCGGTCGTCGGGATTGCGGTCAGGGTGGTATTTGAGGGCGAGCTTGCGGTAGGCACTCTTGATGTCCTGAGCGCGGGCGTCACGGCCGACGCCCAGGACGTCATAGTAGTCGCGCTTACTCACGCTTCGCCACCTTAACCATGGCCGGGCGGAGCAGGCGATCGCCGATCATGTAGCCGCGACGCAGTTCCGCGGTGATCTCGCCGTCGCGGTGGGAGGTGCTGGGTACGTGCGCGACCGCCTGGTGGACGTGGGGATCGAAGTCTGCGCCGACGGCCGTCATCGGTGTCACCCGGTGCTTGCGCAGGAGCTCTAGGAGCTGCCGATGGATGATCTCGACGCCTTGCCGATAGGCTGCTGTTGTTGCGCCATCGGCATCCGCCTCGAGGGCGCGCTCGAGACCGTCGACGATCGGGAGCAGTTCCTCGAGGACGTCCGCGCCGGCGCTCTCCAGGAGCCCCCGACGCTCGCGCTCGACGCGCTTGCGGTAGTTGTCGAACTCGGCCGTCTTGCGAAGGAGCAGGTCGTAGTACTCGTCACGCGTGCGCCGGAGATCGATTTCGCTCTCGTCGTCGGCCGATTCCCCTGGCGCCCGGTCGGGCGCGTCGTCGGGTGCCGCCTCGACGTCGGTCGCCTCGTTGGCCGGTGCCGAGTACGCGTTATCGGTCATGGGTTCGATCAATTGGCCCAGGCGCCGCCGCCCTCGGTGCCGAGGAGGCGGCTGACGCTGTGTGAGAGCCCGTCGACCGCGGCGATCGTTCGCGAGTAATGCATCCGTCGCGGGCCGATGATGCCGACACATCCCGTCTGTTGACCGTCGAAGTAGGTCGACGTGATGAGGCTGAGGGTCTGCAGCGTCTGCGTGCGGTGCTCGGTGCCGATCGTGATGGTCAGGCCCGGGTCGTCGATATACTTGCTCAGCAGGTGCACCAGCCGGTCCTTCTCCTCGATCAAGCCGAAGAGCGCCCGGAGGGTCGCCATCGACAGTGACGCATCGCCGTCGGCCGCGTCGTCCAGGAGCAGCGAGGCGCCCTGGACGAACAGCGGGCCGTCCGGCGGCATGTCGGCGAACGTGTCGCGCGCCAGCCGCAGCGCGCGGGCACGAAGCGCATCGTAGAGCGTGCGCTCCTGCTCGAGCCGTTTGACGATCGCGGCCCGGACGTCCTGCAGCGGCATGCCCGCGAATTCCTGATTGAGGTAGTTGGCGGCCTGAGTGAGATCGGCCGGCCGCAAGACGTCGGCGACGCCGACGACTTTATGAGAGACATGCCCGGTGGCCGAGACGACCACCACCATGACACGCTGGCGATCGAGCGGGACGAAGTCGATGTGCCGAAAGGCTACCGCGTCGCTCGACGGCGCCAGGGCGAAGCCGAGATGGTGCGAGGCTCGCGAGAGCTCGTGCGAGACGGTGCTCAGCAGATCCTCCACCGTGGCCGCTCGACGCAGCCGTGCTTCGACGGTGCGGGGTGAGCGCGCCGGCTGCCGTTCGGCGAGCAGCAGATCCACGTAGCAGCGGTATCCGAGGTCGGTCGGTACGCGGCCGGACGATGCATGCGGCTGGCGCACGTAGCCAAAGTGCTCCAGTTCGGTCATCGTCTTTCGCAGCGTTGCCGACGACACGCCGAAGCGGGCGTGCCGTGACAGCCAGAGCGATGACACCGGCTCGCCGCGCTCGATGTAGGTTCGCACCGCGGCCGACAGAATCGCAAGCGAGCGGTCGGAGAGCTGGGGGCTCGGCGCGGCACGTCGGCGTCTGGAAACCGGTGTCATGAGTGCGTCCACGTTCGTGGGAAAGCCATCGCGAATGCGGGGAATGTCAGTCAGCGTGTCTCGACGCTCTTCGGCGACCATCGTAGCGAGCGAACCGCGGGCTCGGCTCCATTCCCGCCGGTCTTCCCGTACTTGACCGCGACCAGCTCGGCCAAGATACTCACGGCGATCTCCTGCGGCGTCACCGCGCCGATGTCGAGCCCGATCGGCGCGTGCACCCGACGGAGAGACTCGGCCGGCATCGATTCCTCCAGCAGGGCCTCGAAGATCCGTGCGACTTTCGCGCGGCTGCCGATGAGTCCCAGGTATCGAAGGTCCCGAGCGGCCAGCGCGCGCAGCGCGTCCAGATCCTGCCGGTGGCCTCTCGTGACGATCACCGCGTAGGCATGTGGCGGAATATCCGCCCGGTGCAGCCATTCCGGAATCGGCTCGACGACGACCTCGGCCGCATCAGGAAACCGTTCGGCGTTCGCGAACTTTTCGCGATCGTCGACGACGTGGACGCGGAACCCCACCCCGGACGCGATTGCGGCAAGGTGCAGGGCCACGTGCCCCGCCCCCACGATGTACAGCGGCGGTGTCGGTTCGAGCGGCTCAATGTAGACTTCCATCTGCCCACCACAAACGAGGCCGCTTTCCTCGGCGAAATCGTCGGTCAACTCGTAGTTGGCCACGAGCGGCCGCCGGGTTTCCAGCGCCGCGCGTGCCTTCCAGAACGCGTCGTTCTCGTAGCAGCCGCCGCCGATCGTGCCGACCGTCCGGCCGTCCGCGTACACGAGCATCTTCGCGCCGACACGCTGAGGCGTCGATCCCGCGGTCTTGACGATCGTGACGAGGGCCGCCGACTCGCCGGTGGCGAGCGCCTTGGAAACGGCCGCGAAGACTTCCTGACTCATCGAGACCCTCGGGCCACCGACGGATCGCACCGCCGGTCTGCGGAGACGATTTCCTTAATTCTTGATTATAGCAGGGTCAACTGACCGCTGACCGCTCGTGGCCGGGGCGAGCGGTGGACGTCCGGCGTTGCCGTGAGGGCCCCTGATATTGAAGCTGCGGTCCGTCCGAGCCAGCCGCGACGAGTGAGCATATCGGGAATATTTGAACGAGAAGCAACGCCGCCAGCGGGGATGCATCGCCGGCCGAAGCAGCGGGACGTCCACCACGGGCAGTCTAGCAGGCTGCTGAAGAACCCGGGTATCGGGCTGTTTTCTTAAGCATCATGTAGGTAACGACCGCCCGACGACCGTGCGCACGGGTGTGCGCTGACCCCGATGAGGGGGCCGGCGACACGCGCGGCCGGCGATCAGGGACACGTCGCCTCCAGATTCCGCAGGCGGACCAAGTTATAGGCCGTGGCGGCGAAAGTGAGCTGCCACTCGACGAGTGGGACGCCGCGAGGCCGGAGCTTGCGCAAACCACCGACGGTCTGCCTCCACCCAAAGACCTGTTCCACGAGTTTTCGTTTCCGCTGACTCACGTGAGAACCCGCATGCCGGGTGGGCCGACCATCAATCGCCCGCCAGCGGACCTTCTGCGCCACGTGGGGCGTGACGTCCCGGACGCGGACATCGGCGACGAAGCTCGCCACATCGTAGCCCTTGTCTGCTCCGACCGTGCTGCCCGGCGGCGCGCTGGCCTCCAGCAACAGTGCCGCCGCCTCGCGTTCGGCGGTCCCCGTCGCGTGGGTCGCACAGACGTTGGCGACGAGCCCCTGCCGATTATCCAACAGCACGTGGCCCAGAGACGCCAGCTTCGCCTCCTTCCCTTGGCCCTTCCGATGCAGCATCGCCGCCGGATCAGTCGTCGACTGGTGCGTGTCGTTGCGCCGCCGCTCGCCGTGGAAGTCGACCGTGGGATTCCCGGGGTCATCGGGGGGCGCGCGCGGCGCGGCGTCCCGGCATCGGAAGCTCTTCAGGCTGGCCCAGGCTTCCAACTGCGTCCCGTCCACCGTGAAATGCTCGTCCGAGAGCAGACCGGCCGCCCGGGCGTGGGCCTGGACCGCATCAACGAAGGCGGCCGCGCCATCCCCCGCCAGCAGCCGGTCACGATTCTTGGTAAACGTCGTGGGATGCCAGACCGGGTCGTCCATATGCAAGCCGACGAACCAGCGGAACAGCAGGTTGTCGTTGAGCTCTTCCAGCAGCAGCCGTTCGCTCCGGATCGTGTACAGCACCTGCAGCAACAGGGCCCGCAACAATGGCTCAGGCGGGATCGACGGACGTCCCGTCTTGGCGTACAGGCCGGCGAACCTGCGCGACATCGTCTTCAGCGCGTGATCCGTCAGCGCGCGGACCGCGCGGAGCGGAGGATCGGCCAGCACGCGCTGTTCCGGCGACCGGTAACTGAACATGTGATGGGTCTGCTCATCGTGTCCGCGCATGAGGTGGCTCCCTTCAGCAATATTGGGAGCATGGGAGTACGCCGGGATCGATCTGTCGATCCCATTCCACGGACTTTTTCAGCAGCCTGCTAGCGCCGGTGCAGATGGCAATACACGACCGGCTCGGTGCCGGTCAGGAAGCTCTCGGTGAGGACTTCCGGACACCCCGGGCGGGCCAGTTCACCCGTCGTTGGATCGATCGCCGCGAACCCAACGCCGATCGGGACCTCGAACGTTTTGACTTGCTGGCCGGCGAGTGCGCCCGCCATGAAGGTCGTCCAGATCGGGAGCGCGGCCTGACTCCCGGAGAGTCCGAGCGGCTGGTTATCATCCAGGCCGACCCAGACGACGGTCAGCAGGTCAGGCGTGAAGCCGACGAACCAGGCGTCGCGCAGGTCGTTGGTGGTCCCGGACTTTCCGGCTGCGTCGAGCCAGAAGCCGGCGTCGCGAGCCGCCGCCCCCGTGCCGTCGCTGAGGACACTCCGCATCATATTGGTCACGAGATAGGTCACGTCCGGACGGGTAACCCGCCGAGGTGCCGCGGGGGGTGTCTCGATGTCGCGGTCGCCGTCGCGGATCGACCGGATGACCCTCAATGGCCGGTGCACGCCGTTTGTCGCCAGGACGCCGTACGCGCTGGCCATTTCGAGCGGCGTGGTTTCGAAAGCGCCGAGTGCGATTGACGGATAGGGCTCAATTGAGCTGGCGCCGGCGCGCTCCCAGAGTGCGGCCAGCCGGTCGTAGCCGGCCATTTCGGCGACCTTGACGGCGGCGACGTTGCGCGAGCGGGCCAGCGCCCGGCGCAGCGTGATCGGGCCGTCGTACTGCCCGCCGTAGTTGTCGGGGCGCCAGAGTCGCGTGTCGTCGATGAATGTCGTCGGCTCGTCGTAGACGACCGTGGCCGGGGTGAAGTCGGTGCGGCGGTCGAGGAGCGCACGCTCGAAGGCCGCCAGGTAGACGAATGGCTTGAACACCGAGCCGGGCTGGCGCCGGGCGTGCGTCGCCCGGTTGAACTGCGACTGGCCGTAGGCGCGGCCACCGACGAGCGCCAGGATCTCTCCCGTGCGGGGATTGGTGGTGATCAGCGCCGCCTGGGCGGTGTGCCCATCCGCCGTGAGCCGCCGATCCACGGCATCGAGCCCGTCGCGGACCGCCCGCTGGGCGAGGCGCTGCAGGTGGAGGTCGAGCGTCGTCCGGACGACGACCGGCGCGGTCGAGCGCATCAACTCCGGGTGTCGGTCCGATATCACCTGGCCGACGACGTCCACGAAGTAGGGGGCTTCGTCTTCGAGGGCGAAGGACTTGACGACGAGCGGCTGGACTATCGCCGCGCTCGTCACAGCCGCCGAGGCGAAGCCGGCGTCGCTCATGGCCCGCAGCACGACGTCCCGTCGCGCCCTGGCGCGATCGGGATGCCGGAACGGCGAGTAGGTCTGGGGCGCCTGGATGATGCCGGCGATTGTCGCGGCCTCGGGCAGCGACACATTGGCGATATCCTTGCCGAAGAAGATCCGGGCCGCTTCGGCGACGCCGTGAATGGCGAATGACCCGTAGTGACCGAGGTACACGTCGTTTACGTACAGCTCGAGGATTTCGGCCTTCGTGAGCCGCTGCTCCAGGCTCACCGACAACAGTTGCTCCGTGAGCTTCCGGCGGAGCGTTTTCTCAGGCGTGAGCAGCGTGTTCTTGACGAGCTGCTGGGTGAGCGTGCTGCCGCCGACGAGGTAGGGGCGGTCACCGATCAGGTTCGTGACGAGTGCGCCCACCATCCGGAGCGGGTCCACTCCGGCGTGTTCGTAGAAGCGGCGATCCTCGATCGCGAGCACGGCGTGAATTATCGACTCCGGAATGTCGTCGAGCGCCGTGGCCCGCCGCTTCTGCCTGGAGGTCTCGCCGAGCGACGTGAGGAGCGGCGCTGCGAGGTCGAGCCGGGTCAGCCGCTCGCCGCCGACGATTTGCAGCCGACGCACCCGCGGGTCGGCCAGTCTCCGCGTGAAGTGAATCCGGACGATCTGTCCGGCGTACGTGCCGCCGCTGGCCGCGAGGACGACCGTGTCCGGACCGATCGTGAATTGCCCCGGCTGGCTGGTGTGTGGTCGCTCGGTATACCCCAGCACGTTCAGTCGGGCCACCAGCTGCGCCGGCGTCATCGCTTGCCCTTCCCAGAGCTCGAGGGGACGAGCGAACACCTGGAGCCTGGGTGAGTGTCGGTCGGGGCGCAGCCGGTCGTCGAGATCCGCGGCCAAGCGAACGACACCGTAACCAAACGTGACGCCGCCTGCGACCAGGGCCAGGCCGATCGAGACGAGAAGCGCCCGCAGCGTCGACCGTCGGCGCCGGGCCGGTCGGCGGCGCCGCTGGCGTACGCGAATCCGGAGTGGCTTGGGCATCGGTGTTGCGGCGGACGGTGCAGCTGCTGCTATCTAGACCGGTGGGGCGCCCAGTCCTACTTATCGGTCGGTGGCGGCAGGCCGCTCACGGCGTGGTTCTGAGCGATGCCCAAGCGGTGCGCCCCATTCGGGGTCCCCGCGAGCGACCGAGCCGGGGTGTGGGGCAGAGCCCCACTCTAGGGGGTGATGAGCCAGTGATGCTGCGGATCGAGGGGTAGCTCGGCCAGCAGGCGATCGACGAGGCCCGGGCCGTAGCGGTTCAGGAAGCCGATGAAGCCCAGCGTGCGTTCCTGGGGATGGCCGTCGGGAAAGGCCTGGGCGCGGGCGCGCGTGAACTGGTGGCGCAGTGTCTCGTCGCGACGTTTCGCCGCCTGGAGGACCTTGTGGTGGAGCGTCTTCAAGTCCTTCTCCATGCGCCCGAGCGTCGAGCGGGCCGCGCCCGCCAACGTCGGATCGACCGCGGGTACCACGCTTGCGATTGTGCCGAGACGCGCCTGGAGCGTAAGGCGGGCGTCGTCGATCGCTTGCTCGACCGACGCGGGCAGCTGCGCCGCCAGCAGACGGTTTAGGGCGGCGTCGTCCTGCGGCTGGAGCGCTTCGAACGGCAGGTTGTGGCGGGTCAAGAACTTGAAGCTGGCCGAGTCGATGAGCGTGGCGCTGTCGCGCGCGTGGATGAGCGGCATCGGCAGCTCGAAGTGCTCGTAGACGGTCTTTAGCTGGGCGAGATAGGCGAGCTCGCTCGGTCCGGCCACGTAGCAGACCGTTCGAAACAAGCTGTCCTGGACCAGCGGCCGCAGTAAGACGTTCGGACTGAACTGCCCCGGGTGACGCTCGAGCGTGCCGATCAGTTCGTCGGCGTCAGCCGCACGGTCGCCGACGGTGAATCCGTCGGCCGTTCGCCGGATGGCGGTCCTGGCGCCGTCGACATGAAACAGCGCCACGCTGTTCGGGTGCGGCGTCACCTGGGCGTGATAACCCTCTGCCGTCAGGGCCGCGCCGGCCTCGGTGGCCAGTGCCGCGGTGCGAACGTCACGCAGCTCACGCTCGAAAAGGCCCCGCACGAACGGCTTGGCGGCCGGATCGCTCGAGTCGAAGACGATCAGACCGTGCCGCCCGAGGACCGCTTCCAGCCAGCGCCCGAACGCATCGGCCATGCCGGCGCCGCGCGGGTACGCGCGGCGAAGCTGGTCGAGGATCGCGCCCGTGAATTCGGTCGGCGGGAGCGTCGCACTGAGCGCATCCAGCACCCGCTCGACGTCGGCGCCGATCTTCAAGGCTCCGATCGGCACTGCGCCGGCACCGGGCGGTGGTGTCAGCGTCAGGCGCTGGAGGTGCCCGTCGGCGTCGAGCACCGCGCACGAGCCGACCTCATCCCAGTCGTGGTCCTCCGCGTCGATCCAGAACACCGGCACGGCGGGCACGCCGTACGCCTGGGCGGCCCGCGCCGCGAGCTGGATGGCGGTCAGGGTTTTCAACAGCGTGTAGAGTGGGCCGCCGAACAGGCCGGCCTGCTGGCCGGTGACGATCGCAACCGTGTCGGGCGATCGAAGCCGCTCGACTGCGGCTGCCGCCTCGGGCGGCGCCTCGCGTCCGTGCTGCTGCGCGATAAGGACGTCGGCGAATTCGGCGGGCGGGCGCACCGTCGCGCGACGGGCTATCGCGGAGCGCCAGTCCGACGCCGCTGAGGGATCGCCGGCGAAGAACGTGGCGAGCGTCGAGAAATTGGAGGCGTAGTCGGCAGCCAGACGGCGGATCCAGGGGAGCCGACTGATGTCGATCGCGTGTTGCACGGACGTGTCTGAGGGAATCACGAATCCGGAGAGTACCGTGGTTTGATTAGACTGTCTCAGAGCCCTGCGCGACCTGTCAAGCAAGCCGATCCGCTGGTATCGATCGATGACGTATCGCTTTGAAGCTTCGGAGCTTCCATGCTAGCATTCTGCTACCTGCCGGAGGATACTTTCCCTGACGCGCGACGAAGCGAGCTCGTCTCCCCAGCCTGGTGCGTTCGGTCCCTATCGGGTACTGCATCAGATAGGGGTGGGCGTCCTCGGTCCCGTCTTCCGCGCCTACGATCTCGAGCGCGGCCGCTTGGTCGCGGTAAAAGTCTTTCGGGTCGACATCACTCCTGAACAGGCGCGCGTGCTGGCCGAGTGTCTGAACCGCATGGCCGAGATCGGGCTGTCCGAGCCAGGGCTGGTGACGCCGCTCAAGGCCGGGGTCCAGGAGACTGTTGCCTACCTCGCCCAGGAGTACGTCGCCGCCGAGTCGTTCGACGTCGCGATGGGCCACTACGCGCCGTTGACGATCGCTCGCGCCGCGCCGTTCGTGTCTCAGCTCGCCGGCGCCATCGACGGAGCACGCGCGGCGGGGGTGCTTCACGGCGCCCTGCATCCCCGGGATATTTTTGTCACGCCAGATTCCGCGAAGGCGACCGGGTTCGGGGTCGTGCCTGCGCTGGAGAAAGTCGGCCTGCGTGGGCCGGTACGGCGCCCGTACACGGCGCCGGAGCGTGTCGGCGGGACCGACTGGGGGCCGGGCGCCGACATCTTTTCGCTGGCGGTGATCGCCTACGAGCTGCTCACGGGGAAACGGCCGGCGGGCACGGGCGCGGAGGCAGCACGCGAGCTGCGGGAAAGCCCGGCGTCGAGCAATTTCGAGTTGGAGCAGCTGTTCGAGGCGGCGCTGTCCGAGTACCCCGAAGACCGGCCCCGGACGGCGCAGGAGTTCGCGTCGACGTTGGAGGCGTTGGGGTCGGGCGCCGGCACTGGTGCCGTGCCACGGGTGCCCGCGCCGCCGCCCGTGCTGGCCGAGGCAGGGCCGGACGAGCCGGCGGTGGACGAGCCGATAGCTCCCGGTGATAAGCCGGGCGGCACCGCGGCCGCGGATCTTGTCGTCGAGCCGACGACCGTCTTCGAGGATGACGATTCGGCCTTCGAGGCATGGGACAGCGAGTCTCAGGAACCGGCGATGTGGCCGATCGGGTCGGAGACTACCGATAGCGCCGAGGCGCTCGCATCCTCATCGGAGGAGCCGCCGCCGGAACAGGGGTTGGCGGATGTCGCGTCGGATCCGCCGGCGGTCGTCGAAGAAGTTCCGGTCCCACCGGCGCCGGCGCAGCCCGAGACCCCGGTGGACGAGGAGTCACGCGACGAGCTGGCGATCTGGCTCACGTCGGTCGACTCGGCGGACGGACCGCGTCCGCCGCGGCGTCCAGAGTCCGGCGAGATCGATCGCCTGCTGAGCACGCCGGAGGCGAGCGAGGCGCTGACCGAGCCGTGGGATCCCGACGCGCTGCCACCCGCACCCGCGCGGCCGGCACCGCCCCAGCCGCGCCGGCCGTTGTTCGATACCGGGCGGCCGGTCGTGATGCCGGTGGCGTCAGGGTCTACGCTTGCCGCGGCGGCTGTTCCGAAGCCTCCGTCGGATGCTGGTGCGGAGCCCGGAGTGATCGACAGTCGTTGGGGCAACTTACTGTCGGACGACAGAGACATCGACCAGGAGATCGAGGCCGAGTTAGCCGCGGAGGTGCCGATGAAGCGAACCCCAACGTTGCCCTTCGCGCTGGCGCTCATCCTTGGCATTCTCGTCGCCTTTGTCGCCGGCTACGGTCTGGGGTCGCGAGGGCCGGAGTCTGCGCCGGCAGAGTCCGTCAGCGCGCCGCCGGTTCCGACGGCCGGGACGGCGGCGCCGCCCGCGCCAGCCGCGCCGGACGCGCCGAGTGACGCGGAGCCGGTTACGCCCGCGGCGGCCAAGGCGGCACCTGACCTGGTTCCGGTCACCGAGTCTGTGGCCGAAGCGATTTCCGAGCGCGAACCGGTGACGCCGGATCCGGCACCGGCGCCGCCCGAACTCGTGGATGCCCCTGGGCTGGTCGCCGAGACGCCGTCCGCGGACGCGCCGCCGCCGCCACCGCCGGCAGCGGTCGGCCGGCTCTTGATTCGATCGAATCCGCCCGGCGCCCAGGTCGTCGTCAACGGCCGGGCGGCCGGCATCACGCCGCTGGCGGTGGGCGACCTGCCGTATGGCGACTACATGATCCGAATCAGCCGCGCCGGGTACCGCATCGAGTTGCTCAGCGTGTCGATCGCGGCAGGCAACCCGGTGGCCGCCTTGGACTTGGCGCTGATCGAATCGGGTGACACGCCGCCGCCGGCACCGCGCGCAGTGCCGCCGGCGCCGTCAGCCGTCGCGGCAGAGATGGGTACGGTCATGGTGAATTCCCGGCCGGGCGGGGCGGATGTCTACCTCGACGGCCGGCTGGTCGGTGCCACGCCGCTGACCCTCGTCGACGTGCAGCCTGGTTCGCATGCCGTCCGTCTCGTGCGCGTGGGCTACCGCGAGTGGACGACGACGGTCGACATCACGGCCGGTCAGGAGGTGCTCGTGGCGGCGTCGCTCGAGGGTACGCCGTGACGAAAGCGATCCTCGCGCTGGAGAGCGGCGCGTGGTTCGAGGGGATCTCGGTCGGCGCGGTTGGCGAGGCGGGCGGAGAAGTCGTCTTCAACACCAGCATGACCGGGTACCAGGAAGTGCTGACCGACCCGTCCTATGCGGGGCAGGTCGTCACGATGACCTGCCCTGAAATTGGCAACTACGGGGTTGCCGAGGAGGACGTCGAGTCACGCGCCCCGCAGGTGGCCGGATTCATCGTCCGGGAGGTCTCTCCGGTCGCCAGCAACTGGCGAGCCACCGGCACGCTGCAGGAATATCTCACGGCGCATGGCATCGTCGCCATCTCGGAGATTGACACCCGGGCGCTGACGCGGATGCTTCGGTCGGGCGGCGTGCAGCGGGGCGTGATCGCGACGGCCGATGTCGATCCGGACCGTGCGGTCGCGCGCGCGCGAGGCGTCCTGCCGATGGAGGGGGCGGACCTGGTGAGCCGGGTGACCTGCCGGGCGCCGTTCGGCTGGCCGCCCGAGGCACCCGATCCCGGTATGCGCGCGCCGGAGGAGTTCGGCCTCGACCCCGAGCGGCTGGCGAGACGGCGCCTTCGGGTCGCCGCCTACGACTTTGGGATGAAATGGAACATCCTGCGCCGATTGGTCGACTACGGCTGCGACGTGCGAGTGTTTCCCGCGACGGCGCCGGCCAGCGACCTCCTCGCCATCGATCCTGACGGCGTCTTCCTGAGCAACGGTCCGGGAGATCCGGCAGCGCTCGACTATGCGGTGGCGAACGTGCGTGAGTTGGTGAGGGCTGACGTACCGACGTTCGGGATCTGCCTCGGCCATCAGGTGCTGGGCCTGGCGCTGGGCGGAAAGACCTTCAAGTTAAAGTTCGGCCATCGCGGCGTCAATCATCCGGTCAAGCATCTGGCGACGGGCAAGATCGAGATCACCTCGCAGAACCACGGGTTCGCCATCGATCCCGACTCGCTGCCAGACGATGTGCAGGTCACGCACATCAACTTGTACGACGGCACGGTCGAGGGGCTGCGGCACACCTCACGCCCCGTGAGTGCCGTCCAGTATCATCCGGAGGCGTCGCCTGGTCCGCACGATGCCGACTACCTGTTCGGACTCTTTTGCGACGCGATGGAAGCCAGGCGCTGATGACCGCACGACACCGGCACGCGGGCATACTCGGACGGGCGCCTAGCGGCCGGTGATCGGCGAAGACCCATGCCCAAACAGACGGATATACGGCGCATCCTGGTGATCGGCTCAGGCCCGATCGTGATCGGCCAAGCGTGCGAGTTTGATTATTCTGGCACGCAGGCCTGCAAGGCGCTGCGCGCCGAGGGGCTCGAGGTGATCCTGGTCAACAGTAACCCGGCGACGATCATGACCGATCCCGAGGTGGCCAATCGGACGTATGTCGAGCCACTGACGCCAGATGTGATCCGGCAGGTCATCGAGCGCGAACGTCCGGACGCGCTGCTGCCGACGGTTGGCGGCCAGACCGCGCTGAATCTGGCGGTCACACTCGGCGACGACGGGACGCTCGCCGCACACGGCGTCAAGCTCATCGGCGCGTCGGTCGAAGCCATCAAGATGGCCGAGGATCGCCTGCAGTTCCGCGAGGCGATGCACTCGATTGGCGTCGCGGTGCCGGAGAGCACCTATGTGAAATCGCTCGACCAGGCGATGACGGCGGTCGAGGCGATCGGCTTTCCGGTCATCATCCGGCCGTCCTTCACGCTCGGCGGGATTGGCGGTGGCATTGCCTACAACGTCGCGGAGTTGCGCGGCATAGCGGAGCGCGGTCTCGGGCTGAGCCCCGTTCGCGAGATCTTGCTCGAGGAGTCTGTAATCGGCTGGAAGGAATTCGAGCTCGAGGTGATGCGCGATGTGGCCGACAACTTCGTCGTCATTTGCTCGATCGAGAACGTCGATCCGATGGGGATCCACACCGGCGACAGCATCACGGTGGCGCCCGCGCTGACCCTGACGGACAAGGAGTACCAGCGGCTGCGCAACGCCGCGCGCCGCATCATGCGCAAAGTGGGAGTCGAGACAGGCGGGTCCAATATTCAGTTCGCCGTCCATCCGGGCGACGGGCGGGTCGTGGCGATTGAGATGAATCCGCGCGTCTCACGATCGTCGGCGCTCGCGTCGAAGGCGACCGGATTTCCGATCGCGAAAATCGCGGCAAAGCTGGCGCTTGGCTACCGGTTGGACGAGATTCCGAACGACATCACGCGTCTCACGCCGGCGTCGTTCGAGCCGACCATCGACTACGTGGTCGTGAAGATTCCGCGCTGGGCCTTCGAGAAGTTTCCGCGGGCCGATCCCACCTTGACGACCCAGATGAAGTCGGTGGGCGAGGTGATGGCGGTCGGCCGGACGTTCAAGGAAGCCCTCCTCAAAGGGGTGCGCTCACTGGAGCTCGGCCGGTCGGGCGGGCTTTTTTGGCAGAGCGGCCCCGAGGAGGACGATGCCACGCTGCAACGGCAGCTGACCGTGCCGACCGACCGCCGCCTCTGGGCCGTCTTCCGCGCGCTGCAGCGCGGTTGGTCGGTCGACCAGGTACACGACCTCACCAAGATCGACCGCTGGTTCCTCTGCCAGTTCTCCGAGATCGTGGAGCTTGAGCGCGCGGCCGAGCTCGTCGGGCTCCGTCAGATGTCGGCGGAGCTCCTGCGGACCCTGAAGCGGGCTGGCTTCGGCGACGCCGACATCGCGGCCATCACCGAGGCTTCGGTGGAGGCGGTGTTCGACCGCCGGCGCGAGGCGGGGCTGCGCCCCGCCTACAAGCGGATCGACACCTGCGCGGCCGAGTTCGAGTCGTTCACGCCATACATGTACGGGACCTACGAGCACGAATGTGAAGCCGACCCGACCGACCGGCCGAAGCTGGTCATTCTGGGCAGCGGACCGAACCGGATCGGCCAGGGGATCGAGTTTGACTACTGCTGCTGTCACGCCGCCTTCGCGCTTCGCGAGCAGGGGTTCGAGACCATCATGGTCAATTGCAATCCCGAGACGGTGTCGACCGACTACGACTCGGTTGATCGACTCTACTTCGAGCCGCTGACGTTCGAGGACGTCGTGGCCATCATCGAGCGCGAGCGAATGGGCGGCGGCGAGGTGTCCTGCCTGGTGCAGTTCGGTGGACAGACTCCGTTGAAGCTGGCCCTCCCGCTGCAGGCGGCCGGCATCAAGATCCTCGGCACGTCACCCGATTCGATCGATTTGGCGGAAGACCGTGAGCGATTCTCGCGCTTGCTCTGGGATCTCGGGATCTCGCAAGCGCCGAGCGGTGTGGCCATGTCCCGCGAGCAAGCGCGCACCGTCGCGACCTCGATCGGCTTTCCGATCGTCGTCCGACCGTCGTACGTGCTGGGCGGGCGCGCCATGGCGATCGTCTACGACCTGTCGGCGCTCGATCGATACATCACCGAGGCGGTGGATGCCTCGCCCGAGCGGCCGGTGCTCATCGACCGGTTTCTCGAGGATGCGTTCGAGCTCGACGTCGATGCTGTTGCCGACGCGACCGGCGCCGTCGTTATCGGCGGCATCATGGAGCACATCGAGGAGGCAGGCATCCATTCGGGCGACAGCTCGTGCGTCGTGCCGCCCTACCTCGTGGCCGAGCGGCACTTGGCCGTGATTCGGGATTTCACCCGTCGGATCGCGCGGGCGCTCAACGTCGTCGGGTTGATGAACATCCAGTTTGCCATCAAGGACGACACGGTCTACGTGCTGGAAGTCAATCCGCGCGCATCGCGCACCGTGCCGTACCTGTCGAAGGCGACCGGTGTGCCGCTGGCCAAGGTGGCAGCGCGGGTCATGGCTGGGGCGACGCTCGCCGATCTCGAACTCGTGGACGATCTCGAGGTGGCCGGCGTCTTCGTCAAGACGCCCGTGTTCCCGTTCGTGCGGTTCCCGGGGGTCGATACGCTCCTGGGGCCCGAGATGAAATCCACCGGCGAGGTGATGGGCGGCGCCGAGACGTTCGGGGCGGCGTTCGCCAAAGCGCAGCTCGCGGCCGGGCAGCGCCTGCCCGATCGCGGGACCGCCTTCATCAGCGTCAACGACGACGACAAGGCGAACGTCGGACAGGTAGCCTCGGACCTGACGGCGCTGGGGTTCACGATCGTCGCGTCACGTGGGACGGCGGCCTATCTGCGCGCGCACGGCCTCGACGTCGAGGTGGTCTTCAAGGTGAATGAGGGGCGCCCGCACATCGGCGACCAGATCCTCAACGGCCAGATCGACCTCATCATCAATACGCCCCTCGGGCGGGAGTCGTTCTTCGACGATCTCACCGTGCGGCGTGTGGCGACGATGCACGGCACGCCGTGCATCACGACCCTGACCGGCGCGGCGGCCGCCGTCAGCGCCATCCGGGCGCTGCGATCCGAGACCCTCGTGGTGCGGCCCCTCCAGGACTACCACGCGAAAATTGCGGCGAGCGGCGGCTAGATCGACCGACGATTCTGCACTCCTGACGGGCTGACGACGGGCCGCACACGAAACCGGTCGCGTTCTACGTCCTCCAGAGCTCACGAATCTTGCAACGGGTGCGTCCGTGACGCACCCGTCATCGATTCTCGCGATCGCTGTGCTGGCCGGCGTGGTCATCGGCTCGCTGGCGCTGTCCCTTTGCGCCTGGGCCGTGGTGCCAGCGATGGTCGCCGCCTGGATCGGGGTGGGACTCGGGTTCGGCCGGCGCTCCCGTGCGTTGGGGTCGATAGCGCTGACGATCGGCTTCATCGGGTTCGGGCTGTGGGCGGGCGCGCGTGAGGTTCGGCGGGCCGAGGCGCCGCCGCTGACACGCTTGTTCGATCGTCGGGCCGCCGAGGGGCGGGAGGACTCCCCGGTCGTGGTTGTCGGCTGCCTCCGACGTGATGCGGCGGAGACGCCGTACGGCGCGACGCTGAGCCTCGCGGTCGAGCAGGTGATCGAGGCGGGTCGTCCCAGGTCCACGCCCGGCGGCCTCCGGGTGAGCGTCGGGGGAACGCAGGTGCCGACACACGTCGCCGCATGGCGTGCCGGCCGTCGTGTGCGTCTGCCCGTCACACTCCGTCGTCCGGAGCGCTATCTGAATCCCGGCGTGGCCGATCAGGAGCGGCGGTTTGTCCGGCTTGGGACTGCCCTGCGCGGGTCGGTCAAGAGCGCACTGGTCGTCGAGGTCGTCGAGTCGGGTACCCGCCAGGCTGAGTGGGCGGCCACGGCGCGCGCCTGGATTCGCTGGGCGATCGCCCGCGACGTGGGGCGCGTGAGCGCGCGGTCTGATGGCATCGTGATCGCCATCCTGATCGGTAACCGGAGCGGGCTCGATCCGGACACGCAGCGGCGGCTGCGCAAGGCCGGCACGTATCACGTCATCGCCATCCTGGGCGCGCTCGTCCTGGTTGCGCTACGCCTGTTGCGCTGCGGCACGCGCGTGGCGAGCGTGGTGACCGCCGCGACGCTGGGCGGCTATGCCTACTTGGTTGGGTCGGACGCGTCGGTCGTACGCGCCACGATCGGGGCCGCGGTGTTCTTGGCGGCGCGGGCTGCGGACCACCGGACGCCACCGTTGAACGCGCTCGCGCTGGTGGCTGCCATCATGCTGGTTGCCACGCCGCTCACGATCTTTGATTCGGGTTTCGCGCTCACGTTCGGTGCGACCCTCGCGATTCTCATCGGGGTGCCTCGGATCTACGAGGCGTGGTGCCGGTGGATGCTCGACGCGACCGGCCGGGCGTGGGGCGGGGTGCGCGCGGTCGTGCTGCTGGGTGCCGCGACGGTCTGTGCGGAAGCCGCGCTCTTTCCGATCAGTGCCTACGCATTCTCACGAATCAGCGTCGCCGGACTGGTCCTGAACTTTGCAGCGATTCCCTTGATGAGCGTCCTGCAGGTGGCGGGAATGGTGGTGGTCGCCGCCTCGGCCGCCTGGCCGGCGCTGGCGGCGGTGGCCGGGCTGGTGGCGCACGGGGCGGCAACCGGCCTCGCCGAGTCGGCGGCGCTCGTCGAGTGGATGCCGTGGGCGAGTCAGCGGCTTCCTCCGCCTCCGGTGGCGCTCCTGGCCGTCTACTACGGCGGCTGGATCGTCTGGCCATCCGCGCGCCGCATCCCGCGGCTCCGGTGGGCGGCGGCCGGCGTGACCGCCGCCGCGGCCGCGCTCGTCATCGTCGCTCCGGCCTGGCCGACACCCTGCCCGCTCCCGCGTTGGCGGCCGGCGAACCTACGCGTGACCTTTCTCGACGTGGGACAGGGCGACGTGACGGTGGTCCAGTTACCCGATCGGTCCAGCTTGCTGGTGGATGTCGGCGGTATTCCAGGAAGTACGTTCGACATGGGGGAACGGGTCGTCGTGCCGGCGCTGTGGGCGCTGGGGCTCCGGCGTCTCGACTGGCTACTCCTGAGCCACGGACACCCGGACCACCTCGGCGGCGCCGTCGCCGCGTTGCGCGATCTGAGGCCACGAGAGATCTGGGAAGGGGTTCCGGTCGGTGGGTACGCGCCGCTCGGCGAGCTGCGTCGGCTGGCGGCGACTGAGCGCACGGCGTGGCGGACGGTGCAATTGGGCGACCGGGTCCGCGCGGGTGGTCTGGAGCTTCGCGTGTGACATCCCCAGGCGCCCGACTGGGAGCGGCCGCGCGTGCGCAACGACGACTCGGTGGTGCTCGAAGTGCGCTGGGGCGACGTCTCGGTGCTGCTGCCCGGTGATATCGGCGCGGAGGTGGAGCGCGATCTCACGACTGGCGCGGCGCAAGCTGCACTGCAGGTCGTGAAGGTGCCGCATCACGGTAGCCGAGGGAATTCATAGGCTAACCGTATGACGAATAAGGACTTTCTCGCTGGACCGCCGGGAGTTGCGGGCAGATGACCAACCCGCATGAAAACGCAGGTTTCTGGATAGTGCTGCGGACCCGATGGGCACAAAAGCGGTCACAACACTTTGTCCGGCTCCGCGGTAGCGGACTCCTTCAGCGCGTTCGTCGTCCACCGACGGGCATTCGAAAAAAGCGCGTGTATGGATCCGCAATAAGGATTCTGATCCGGGCGGCCAAACTGGAAGTACCACGCCCCGTTCACCGGTCTGCACGTCGAGCGCGATGACGGGCGGACATTGTCCGGCTATTGGAAGAGGTTGAGGCTCAGCCAATGGCTCAGGCAAACTGAGACACTACCAAGCTCTCGGCGCCGTTGGGCTGTCCAATCGAGGGACAGATACGGGCACGGGCTCGCTGGAGCCGGCCCATCGTGCGTCATCCGGACTCATACCCGAGGAGCGGAGGGTGCCTGGCGGACGGGCGTCGAGCTGTCTTCGACTCGAAGGGCTCAGGACAACGGTCGGCATGGCCTCCTCTCCGGCCGGAGCCGGAGCCTCAGGTCTCTAGGCGGCGATCGGATCATCCCTCCACACGTGGTTGACGTCGAACGCCGTTTGGTTGTGGACGACGGCGAACGCGTAGTGCAGCAGCTTGGTCATGCAGGCCCCGATCGCTTGCAGGGGGGGCAGGGGCCGCGTGACGCGCTGCGTGAGGCGCTCGTAGTGGGCTCTCAGGCGCCGGGTATGGCGTATGGACGACAGCGTGGCCATGTAGACCACGGCGCGCAGCTGCGCCCGGCCGCGCTTGCTGATCGGTGTGCGGCCCGCGTGCTGGCCGCTTTCCCGTCTCGACGGCTGCAGGCCGGCGAGCTTCACTAACTGCCGGCCGTGCCGGAATCGGTGAAAGGGGCCGATCTCGGCGAGTAGCCCGGCGATCGTGACCCACCCGATCCCCGGCAACGGCGCGAGATACGTCGGCTCCTCAAACCCCTCGAGGTCGGTCTGGAGCTCGCCCGCGACGCGATCGAGTTGGTCGCCGACGAAGTCGAGACGCTCGACCAGCCGAGTCACTTCACGCATGGCGGCCTCATGCCCATGGAGCGCCGCCACCGTCCTCCCGGCCTTCTCCCAGACTTGCTCAATCTTGAAGCGCCACATCCGCCGTCCCCGCCGGTGCTCTTGCACGACTCGGATGAAGGCCGGCTTCGTCAGCATCGCGATGTCCTGCGGGGGCAAGCCCGCCCGCAGCACCGCGAGGCACCCAGGCGCCGTGACGGTTTTCCACTCGCCGACGATTTCCGGAAACACGCCGTAGAGCTGATGCACGAGCAGGGTCTTGAGGCGGGCGCGCTCGCAGCGTAGACGCTGATACTCGCCCCAGGCTCGCCGCAGTTGCATGTATCGAGCGGGCAAGAGCTGGCACTTGGTCACGACCCCCGTGCGCAGCAGCTGCGCGATCTGCTCTGCGTCGGTCAGGTCTCGCTTGTCGCGTCCCATCTGCCGAGCCTCGCGCACCCGGAAGGTCGCGAGCGGATTGACGACGTGATACCGAAGCGCGCGCTGCTCAAAGAATGCACCAACCGCCTCCCACACGTGTCCGGTGGCCTCGAACGCGAAGTGCACCGTACCTCGTCCCCGGCCGACTCGACGGGCCGAGCAGCGCTCCACGAGCTCGCGCAGCCCCTCTCGAGAATGCGAAACCTTGAAGCTCGTGAGGCGGTGTCCCTGCCCATCGAGGACGACCACCTGGTGCTGACGGGTCGCCAGATCGATGCCCACGAAGATGTCGTCCAACGTGTGGTGCCTCTCATCCTGTCTCATGCTGGCCTCCCTGCTTTGTCGTGATTGCACGGAGACTATGCGGAGATGGGGTGAGGGCGCCCTTCCTGTCATCTCCATATCCTGGACAACGGCCCGGAGTTCACGGCCACGCGCATCCGGCTGTGGCTGGACGCCCTGCAGGTGCAGACGCTGTTCATCAGGTGCAGACGCTGTTCATCGAGCCGGGGAGCCCATAGGAGAATGGGTACGTCGAATCGTTTAACGGCCAGTTCCGCGACGAACTCCTGGACCGTGAGATCTTCTATCCCCTGACGGAAGCCAGGATCTTGATCGAGCGATGGCGGCGGCAGGACAACACGGTGCGGCCGCACCGTGCGCGGGGCTACCGCCCACCGGCCCCGGACGCGGTCATGCCGGCAGCGCTTGGGAGCTCAGAAATGAGTCCAGCTCTCTCATAAGCAGTGGCACAACCCTGGGGGGCAGGTCATCACCATGCTCGAGCGGTACACGCATCCACGGGAACAGCGCAAAATCGAGGCTCTAGAGGCGATCAACCGGCCGCTTTTGGTCACAACGCGGTCACAATCGGATGCCTGTGCGGCTGTAAGTCGTAGAGCAGCAAGAGGTTTAAAATTGAAGGTGCCGTATCACGGTAGCGCAGGCTCCAGCTCGGCCCGCTTCGTGGAGGCCTGGCGGCCGGACGTGGTGATCGTCAGCGCCGGGCGCGCCAACCGGTTCGGGCATCCGGCGCCCGACGTGGTGCGCCGCTACCTCGACGCTGGTGCGGCGGTGTTCAACACGGCTGACGAGGGAGCGATCACGCTGGTCACCGACGGTCACACGATCGACATTCGGACGATGAGGGGTCGCACGCTGCGGCTGAAGGCCAACCTATAGGCTCTCGGCTCTCGGCTGTCGGCTCTCGGACGAAACCGTTGACGCTCAGCAGAGCTCACAGAGCCTACGTCCTGTCCTTTACGTCCTGCCAGGCGGCTTCCATTTCCTCCAGCGCGGCCTCGCTTAAAGCGCGGCCATCGTCGGTCAGGCGCCGCTCGATCTCACCGAACCGTTCGCAGAATTTCCGGTTGGCACGCCGCAGTGCCGCCTCCGGCTCGATGCCGAGCTTGCGCGACAGGTTGGCGATCGAGAAGAGCAGGTCGCCCATTTCCTCCTCCTGATGGCTGGTGGTACCGCGTTCGACGGCCTGCCGCAGCTCCGCTATCTCTTCCTCGATCTTGTCGACGACGTCCGCGCCGGTTGGCCAATCGAACCCGACGGTCGACACGCGCGATCCGATCTCGTAGGCGCGCAGGAGCGAGGGCAGCGTGGCGGGCACGCTGCCGAGGAGGCCGGCCGAGCGGCCGGCACCGGCCCGTTCCGCAGCCTTGAGCTCCTCCCACCGCCCGCGCACCTCATCCGAGGTCGTGGGCCGAGCGCCTAACACTCGGTCGTCGGGGTCGCCGAAGATGTGCGGATGGCGGTGCACGAGCTTGGCGCTGATCGCGTCGAGGGCGTCGTCAATCGTGAAGTCGTTCGATTCGGCCACGAGCTGCGACAGGAAGATCACCTGAAAGAGGAGATCGCCGAGCTCGCCTTTCAGTTCGACGAGGTCTTCGCGATCGAGCGCGTCCAGCACTTCGTAGGTTTCTTCCAGAACGAACGGGCGCAGCGTCGCGAGCGTCTGGACGCGATCCCACGGGCAACCCTCGGGGGCTCGCAGCGTGCGCATGATCTCGACGAGCCGCTCGAAGCGCTCGCCGGTCGTTCGCGGAGGACGATTGGGCGGAGGCTTGCTGGGCTTGGGCATTGTCGTCGAGCGGCGGCCGAGCCGCGTTGCCCGCCTATGCTAGCATCGCGGGATGGGCGCGCAGCCGGGAGGCGTGTCGTTCGACATGCTCGTCAGGTCGCTGGCGGCGTCGGTCGCCGTGCACTTCGGCGATGCCGAGAATCGTGGGAGCGGCGCCAGGACGCCGCTAAACCTCGAGGCGGCGCTGCAGATGATCGACTTGCTGGCGCTCCTCGAGGAGAAGACGCGGGGAAATCTCACCGACCCCGAGGCGCAGTGCCTGGTCGAGACACTCCGGGCCCTGCGAACCAGATTCGTCGAGGTCCGCCGCGCCGCCTGCTCCCTAGCATTCGATTCGTGAACGGACCATTACGGTGCGCATTACATTCCTGGGGACAGGCACTTCAACCGGTGTGCCGGCGATTGGCTGCGACTGTGCCGTCTGCCGGTCAGACGATCCGCGCGACCGGCGCTGGCGACCGTCGATCTCCATCGAGCTGGCGGATGGCACGTCGGTCCTGGTGGACGCGGCCACCGACCTGCGAGCGCAGGCGCTCAGGTTCGGCGTGCGCCGAATTGACGCGATTCTCTTCACCCACAGCCACGCCGATCACGTGCTCGGCCTCGACGAGGTGCGGCGCTACAATCATCTCCAGCGCGCCACCGTCCCGTGCTACGGCGACGCGCGTACGATCGCCGATGTTCGGCGCATGTTTGCGTACGTGTTCGAGCCGACCGACCAGCCAGGCGGCGGGCTGCCGCAGCTGGCGACGTTTACGCTGGCCGGCGCGTTCTCGCTCGGCCACGCGACGTTCGTCCCGGTGCCGGTCTGGCACGGTACGCGCTCGATTCTGGGGTTTCGGGTGGGCGCGTTCGCCTATCTGACCGACTGCAACGCCATTCCCGACGCGTCGTGGCCGCTGCTCGAGGGCGTCGACGTCCTCGTGATCGACGCGCTGCGTCGGCGGCCACACTCGACGCATTTTTCGATCGACCAGGCGGTCGAGGCCGTCTCACGGATCGGGCCGTCCCGGGCCTACTTCACCCACATGTGCCACGACCTGCCGCATGCAGCCACCTGTGAGAGCCTGCCGGCGCACACGCAACTGGCATATGATGGCCTGAGGTTGGACCTGCCGGAGTGAGACCCTGCCGGTCGCGAGGCCGGCCCCGCCGGTCTTCCGTGCGCGATTCCCGTAGCCGTGGACATCATTCACTTTCCTGACGACGACTGTCCGGTGCGGTGGCGCCAGGGGGTCCTGGCGCTCGGAAACTTCGACGGGCTGCACCGGGGACACGTGGCGATCGTGGAGCGCGTGCGACAGGCCGCCGACGAGCGAGGTACCGTGCCGCTCGCGCTGACCTTCGATCCGCATCCGCCGCGGGTCGTGCGTCCCGACAAGGCGCCCCCGTTGCTGATGACCCCGGCGCAGAAGCTGGAGGCGCTGGCGCGGGCCGGCATCGCTGGCGTCGCCGTGGTGCGGTTCACGCCCGAGCTGTCGCAGTGGGACCCCGAGCGGTTCGTGGCCGACGTCCTGGTCGAGTGGCTGCAGGTGAGCGAAGTCTGGGTGGGGGCGAATTTTCTGTTCGGACGCGACCGTGGGGGGAACTTCTCGTTGTTGCGCGCCCTGGGAGGTCGGTACGGATTTCGAACCGAAAAGATCGAGCCGGTGCGCTACAAGGAGTTCGTCGTCAGCAGTACGCGCGTGCGTCGCCTGGTAGCCGAGGGACGAGTGGACGAGGCCGGAGCCCTGCTCGGCCATCATTACTTTCTGGACGGCTCGGTCGTTCGCGGTGAAGGCCGGGGCCGGCAGATCGGCGTGCCGACGGCCAACATCCAGACCGACAACGAGCTGGTCCCCCTCGATGGCGTCTACGCCACGTTGGTCACGCTCGACGGGGTCGTGCATCCGGCTGTGACCAACGTCGGCGTCCGGCCCACCTTCGGCGAGAGCGACCGGGTTATCGAAACCCACGTGTTCGACCTTGCGGAGGACCTGTACGGGAGGACCTTCCGGCTGTCGTTCATCAGCCGCTTGCGAGGTGAGCGGCAGTTCGCAGACATCGAGGCGCTGCGCGCCCAAATCGACGCCGATTGCCGGCAGGCCAGAGATCTGTTCAGCCGGATTTCGCTATAGAATTTCGGGACCATGACCGAGTCCGAGAAAAGTTCGCCGTCCGCCACGCCACCGTTCGAGCTCAGGCTCTCCGGCGATCGGCGCTTTCACCGGATCGTCGGCGAGCTCTACGCGCGCGCGGCGGAGCAGGTGGGCTACGGCGCTGTGGACGCGCTCGAGATTGGCCGGTCGATCGAGCGGGCCGTGCTGGGCATCATGGAGCACGGATTTCCCGATCACGCCTGCGAGCACATCACCATCCGGTTCGCCATCAACGCGCACGTTATGAACGTCATCCTGCGCTATCACGCCGGCGCGGGAGAGCCGGCGCCGGTGGCGGCCGTCGAGGTGGAGCGTGCCCTCGCCGCGCCCCGCGACGGCGAGGTGCCGCTGGACGTCATCCGCCACGCGATGCCGGAGATCGAATTTGGACGCGACGGCGACATCGAGTATTGCCGGTTGTCCAGGAAGCTTCCCGGGACGGCCTGACACCGGTCGCGTCGCCCGCCAGCCTCATGCAGCTTTACAACACCCTGACACGCCGCCACGAGCCGTTCGCCCCGCTGCGGGGGCTGCAGGTGCGGATGTACACCTGCGGCCTGACGGTCTACGCGAGAGGGCACATCGGGAACTTTCGCACATTCGTCTGCCTCGACGTGCTCCGTCGAGTACTGAAGTACCTCGAGGGCTACGAGGTTCGGCAGGTGATGAACTACACCGATGTCGACGACCGCACGATCGTCGAATCGCGGAAGGCCGGCGTGCTGCTGCGGGAGTACACTGATCAGTACATCACGGCGTTTCGGGAAGATGCGGCACGGCTCGGCCTGGAAGCGGTCGAGGAGATGCCGCGGGCGACCGACAAGGCGAACTTGGCGGCGATGACCGAGATGATCCAGGCGCTGGAGCGAAACGGCCATACCTACCGGAGCGACGGATCGATCTATTTCAAGATCTCGACGCTGCCGCAGTACGGGCAGCTCGCGCGCCTCGACCACGAGGGCATCAAGTCGGGCGCGCGGATCGACGCGGACCGCTACGACAAGGAGAATGCCCGCGACTTCGTCCTCTGGAAGGCGACGCAGCCGGACGAGCCGACCTGGGATCTTGGGGTGGGGCCGGGGCGGCCGGGGTGGCACATCGAGTGCTCCGCGATGGCGCTCCGGTTGCTCGACGGACCGCCGATCGACATCCATGCCGGCGGGGTAGACCTCGTGTTCCCGCATCACGAGAACGAGATCGCGCAGAGTGAAGGGGCGACCGGCGTGCAGTTCTCGCGGTTCTGGGTGCACGTGGAGCATCTCCTGCTGGGCGATGGCACGAAGATGTCGAAGTCGCTCGGTAACGTCTTCACCATCCAGGACGTGCTGGAGAAGGGCTTCCGTGCGTCGGCGCTTCGCTACGGACTGCTGTCGGTGCACTACCGTAAGCAGTTGAAGTTTTCCTGGGACACCCTGGTGCAGGCGGACGAGGCGTTGACCCGCGTGATGGACTGTTTGGCGCGGCTCGACGGCGTAACGCGCGACGGCGCGCACGCAGAGCTGATCCAGAAGGTGGATACGGCCCGCGCGGGCTTCGGCGAGATGATGGCGTCCGACCTCAACACCCCTGGCGCGCTCGGCGTGATGTTCGAGCTGGTGCGGGCGGTCAACACGGCCGTCGATGCAGGGATCGGACGGGCGGACGTTGCCGCGATTCGGGCGGCGTTCGACTTCTTCGATGAGGTGCTCGGTGTCATCGTCCTCCGGCGAGCGGAGGACGCGGCGCCGCCAGTGCCGGTCGAGGAAATTGAGCGCCTCATCGGGGAGCGCCGCGCGGCCCGCAGCCGGCGCGAGTTCGCCGAGGCCGATCGGATCCGAGACGAGTTGGCGGGGCGGGGCATCATTCTCGAGGACGGTGCCGCCGGCACCCGCTGGAAACGCAAGTGATTGTGATTAAGGAGCGCTCCTAACTCCTAACTCCTAACTCCTAACTCCTAACTCCTAACTCCTAACTCCTAACTCCTACGCTTCATGGCTGGTCCCAATCTCAAGACCGCACTCCCTGGTCCGAAGGCGAAGGCGCTCATCGATCGCGACGTGACAGTCGTGTCGCCCTCATACACGCGCGCCTACCCGTTCGTGATGGCGCGCGGCGAGGGGGCGATCGTCGAGGACGTCGACGGCAACACATTTCTCGATTGCGCCGCCGGCATTGCGGTGAACTCGACGGGCCACTCGCACCAGGACGTCGTCCGCGCCATCGTTGACCAAGCGCAGCGCTTCCTACACATGTCGGGGACCGACTTCTACTCTGAGCCGCAGGTGCGGCTGGCGGAGGAGATGGCGTCGATCGTGCCCATTCCCGGTCCGGTCAAGTCGTTCTTCGGCAACTGGACGCGTGCATCGTCATCACCTCGGGAAACGGGGTGAGGACCTGGCGTGCCGGGAGCTGCGGCGCCGCGGGTACGAGATTTTCGATCGCCGCTATAGAACGCGCATAGGCGAATTGGACATCGTCGCGCTGGACGGCGACATGCTGGTCTTCGTCGAGGTCAAGACGCGGGCGACTGGGTCGTTCGGCTCGGCCTTCGGTGCGGTCACCCGGTCGAAGCGGCTCGTCATCGTCCAAATGACCTGCGACTACCTAACCAGGCGGCGGAGCTGGAACGGTCCGTGCCGCTTCGACGTCGTGGCCGTCACGATTCCGGACGACGGTCGGCCCAGGATCAGCATCGTCGCCGGCGCGTTCGGCGCCGAAGCGTGAGCTGTGCTGTCTTGAAGGGCTCCGGACGGCTATGCTAAGGTGGCAAGGTTCGGCTGGGTGGGCGGGAGTAACTCAGTGGTAGAGTGCGACCTTGCCAAGGTCGAAGTCGCGGGTTCGAATCCCGTTTCCCGCTCCATTCTCTTCCATATTCCGATCGGCGCCGTCGCCAAGTGGTAAGGCAGAGGTCTGCAAAACCTCCATCCCCGGTTCAAGTCCGGGCGGCGCCTCCAATTCTTTCTAAGATTTTCGAGCGACGGTCGTGCCGGTAGGGCGGTGATTGGCGGGAGTGTGCCCAGAAGTGTGCCCAAGCGTCATGAAGACATTAAGCTTTGCTGCAGCTTCCCGGCGCATGGCTTCATCAACGATAGCGTATCGGCGGTAAATGGACTCTGTCTTGTGGCCGACCATCGCCATAGCCGTGGAGCGAGGGACACCGGCCCTCTCGAGATTCCTGACAGCCGTACGGCGCAAATCGTGAGGGATTCGACCGGGACAGCCAGCCTTGCGGCAAGCCGTCCTCCAAGCCTTGATGAAGCTCTTGATCGGTTTACCATCCCTGTGGAACACCCACGGCACGATCTGGCTCTTGAGCTTCAAGCGGTCCGCCACTCTCTTACGAGCCTCCAGTGGACCAGACGCCGATCCCGAATCCTTTGTTGTCGCACATGCTCGATGTAGCTACGCGCGTGGAACTGAACGATGGCGACATTGTAAACCTGATACTGCCGAGGCGAACGAACATAGAAGGATGCACAGTACAGGAGCAGCTAGCGGTGCGTCTTACAAGCGGCGCGCTGGTGAGGACGAGTGCGATGGTCATCTGCTCGCCCCGTAGATGACCCCGGCAGCACGGGAACGGAGAATTACAGCGCACGCCAGCCGACGGGGAGCCTGAGCCGGGAGGGGCGCCTTCTTCAAACCGCTGGTCCTTCCGCCGGGGTGGGGCGTGGCGGCATACCGGCTAGGTCGTCCCTTCCCACTGCTGCTCTACGACCTCTGGAACGATCCGATGGCTCTGTGGAGCCTGCACGAGGAACGGCCCGACCTCGTCCAGAAGTACACCGCCTTCTTGGAGGAGCAGTACGAGGCCCACTTGGTCTTGGCGCAGTACTTCACGCCATCCGGTGAGGTCGAGCTGACCCCGGAGCAGCTGCGGACGCTACGCTCGCTGGGCTATATTCGGTAAACGCAGATGCCACTCGAACCCGGCACGAAGCTCGGCGTCTACGAAGTCCTCGCCGCCATCGGCGCGGGCGACATGGGGGAGGTGTACAGGGCAAGAGACACGCAGCTCGACCGCGATGTCGCGCTGAAGATCTTGCCCGATGCCTTCGTCGCCCTGGCCCATGCGCATGTGCTTGAGCAAGGAGGTTGGGCAGCGGTATCAGGGTGCGATGGCGGTGCAGGCAGCTTTGGAAACCATCCAATCCGACACCGTGACGACTCCGTCGGTGTCGGCACGGGGTGGTGTTCGCAGCTGGAGCCTCACTGCTCTTGGCGTGACAGTCGTCGCGATCCTTGCCGTGTTGGTTGGCCTGAACTTCTCCGACTCCGAGAACGCAGGACTTGCTCCCTCCGCCAGTACCCTTTGCCGTGGCGAACTTGGATTGCTGTGTCGAACGGGCGTGAAAGATTTACGAGACGCTCCAGAATCGGTGCGCCTCGCTCGCCCGGTGCCACCTCGGGATAGCCGCGCGTTTCGAAGAACAGGTCGCCTTCGGTGCCCTCGTCGAGGGCAATGGGCGTGAACGTCGCCTTCCGTACGCCGTCCGCACCGACCGAGATCTCTACCACGACGCTTTGCCACACCTCCGGCGGGTAGTATCCGAACTCGGTCCGCGAGTGGAAGATGAAGTTCCCGAGTCCGTACAGAATCAGCCCGCCCCCGTACGACTCGACTCCGCCCAACTGTGGCTTCCCGTGGCTGACGTACAGGTCCGCACCGGCATCGATCGCGGCCCGCGCCCACCGCTCCTGCCACCCCGGCGGCGCATCCGTCTGAAAGTGTTGATAGGCGATGACGACATCGGCGTTGCTCGCGGCTTCGCGAATCGCCGCCAGGTTTCGGTCCCAATCCGCCGAGTCGTCCGGCGCAAGCATGTTCACGCCCGCAGCCGTCTCGCTGGCTCGTGCGCCCGGGGGAGCGTTGACCGTAGCCGTGGCAACCATCCCGATCCGGAGACCCGCGACGTCTCGGTAGCCGGGGGCCATCGCTTCCGCGAGGCTCGGTCCCGTGCCCGCGTAGGTGAGCCCCAGCCGCTCGGCCGCCGCGACCGTCGAGACGATCCCCTCGTCTCCGTAGTCCCACGCATGGTTGTTCGCGAGAGACAGGAACGTAACGCCGATCTCGCTCAGATACTCGACGACATCGGGTCCCGCGCCGTGAAAGAACGTGCCGTCCCGCGTCGGCCGGCATTCGCAGCCCGGGCCGGCGATCGCCACCTCGAGGTTGCTGAACACGGCGTCCGCCGCGCCCAGAATCGGGACGACGGTTCCGAGGGGAGCGTCGAGATACCGCCTCGGATCATGCTCGATTAGGGACTGTCCGACGACCGCGATGCGGACCGTCGACTCGGTGGTGGGCTGCGCGTCGTCGGCGGGGGCGGCACAAGCGAATGCGAGCGGAATAGCAGAGAGAAGGACAGAGACACGCTTAGATCTCATCCGCCACCCTCCGGCTGGAAGGAGAATTCGATCACTCTACGCTCCAGACCATGCACCCAGCTCATCTCCAACCGTCGGATAGGCTTCTACATCCTGCGCTCTCGCTTGCTGCTGACGTGGCTGGGGGATGTCCCAGTAGCTGTTGAAATTTGAAGCGGCGGCTCTTCACTGGTCGTGCTATACGACCGGTGACGAAACCGAGGTGCAAGCCTCCCAGTAAGGAGCCGCCATGAAGAAGCAGTCTCGCACAGTCCCTCGCCGTCGCCAATCGGTATCCCCGACGCCACGGCACCTTCCGTTGGTCGATATCCTCATTGATACGCAGGCCGCGCTCCAGGAGCGGGTCGTCGCGTCTGGCCTGAAGGTACTCGAAGCCATGCTGGAAGAGGATCGGGCCGCCGTCTGTGGGCCACGGTATGCGCATCAACCTGCGCGCCAGGCGTATCGAACGGGGCATACGCCGAGTCAGGTCGTGCTGGGCGGGCGGAAGGTGGCGATTCGTCGGCCCCGTGCGCGGCGCGCCGGCGAGGAGGTTCCGTTGCCAACGGCCCGGGCATTCGCGAATGCGGACCCGCTGAACCGGCGCGTGGTCGACCAGATGCTGATCGGTGTGGCGACCCGCCAGTATGCGCGGAGTCTGGAACCGCTCGGCGCCGACGTCACCACGCGGGGCACGAGCAAGAGTGCGGTCAGTCGACGCTTTGTCGCGCAAACCCAGGCGCAGCTGGATGCGTGGCGGGCGACGCCGCTCGACGCGCTGGACCTGGTGGGGCTGCTGATTGATGGCGTGCACGTGGGTGGACACTGTATCGTTGTCGCCCTAGGCATCGATAAAATGGGCGCGAAACACCCGCTCGGCCTGTGGGAAGGGGCCACGGAGAACGCGACGGTCTGTCAGGGGCTCTTGACCAATCTCGGCAGCCGCGGGCTGCGCACCGACCGGAGCCTGCTGGTGATCGTCGATGGCGCGAAGGCCCTCGACACGGCCGTGACCCAGACATTTGGGCGCGCCGCGCTGGTGCAGCGGTGTCAGGTCCATAAGGGCCGGAACATCTTGGAGCATCTCCCTGAGGCACAGCGGCCGGGGGTGAAGGCGGTCCTCACGCGCGCCTACACGAACAGCCCCGTCAAGACGGCCAAGCGTCTGCTGCAGGACCTGGCGCGGCGCTTGGACACTGACTACCCGAGTGCGGCCACGAGCGTGCGGGAAGGGCTCGACGAGACGCTGACCGTGCTCGGCTTGGGTCTGTCGGAGCGTCTCCAACGATCGCTCGCCACCACAAACGCCATCGAGAGTCTCCTCAGCCGAACGCGCCATGTGCAGCGCCATGTGAAACGCTGGCGCGGCGGGACGATGGTGCTGCGCTGGGTGGCCGCCGGGGTGCTCGAAGCGGCGAAGGGGTTCCGTCGGGTGCAAGGATGTCAAGATATGCCCGCGCTGGTCGCTGCCCTCCTGGCACGCGACGCGCGGTTAGGACTCGGGGAGTCGTCAGAGATGGTTGCGTAGTCGTGAACCAAGCTGCCGTTGAGTTTCAACAGCGCACGGGACATCCCCCGTGGCTGGCGCCCAGAATCTTGGCTCGCATCCGCCTGCTCGGACACGGGCAGGCCGATGAGCACCACAAATGCAACGGCTAAGGGGCGGGACATGGCGGCATGTTACGCCCCGGTCCGAGAGCAGTCAACGCGGCCCAGAACTTGCGATACAGAAGACTAGAACTCGTCTGTCTGCAACAGTTCACCGGGCGTCATCAACTGTTTCGAGGAACTCCAGGCGCGGGTGCCGACGGGACGGTAGGCGAGTGCGGCGAGCGAGTGTGCCCAAGGTGTGCCCATCACCGATCCAACGCCGTCCAAGACAGTGCAACGTGGTCCGAAAGGGAAGGATGAAAGCAGGCCGAGATCGGAATGATTTCGGCCTGTCTTCGTGTCACGCTGCGGTCTGCAAAACCTCCATCCCCGGTTCAAGTCCGGGCGGCGCGTCCAATTTTCGTCGGTCCATTCCAAGCGACCTAGGCATAGGGCAAGCACCCAGCCCACGCGTCGCACCGATGTGGTTTTGGGGAGCGGGTCATGGACCGTCCGCCTCCCTTTCCGTTCACGGTCGCTCGTCATCCCTCTCCTGAAAGGAGCGGATGCCTTCCCAGTCCCACGGCGTATAGATATTGCCGATGAATTCTTCGTTCAGGTATTGGAATATCGTCGCCATTATCACCGTTCGTCAGGAGCACGAGTCCAGTACCGTTCTCAAACGCGATGCTGTAATGCTAGAAGCCTGTATTGAACCGTCCTTCTTCCACCAGTGTCAAGACGATGCAGGCGAACATTGACTTGCTCAATGAGGCAGCCTCGAGCACTGTGTCGTTATCCATGGCGACAGTCCGCGACGCGTTCCGGTAGCCATAGGAGTGAACGTAGGCCGGCTGGGCATCGTTGAAGACCGCAAGCTGCAGCCCGGTGACGCGTGCTTCCTCCATGGCCTCCGCCACGAGGCGGTTCAGCTCCGCGACAGCAAGCAGCGAGCCATCGAGCTTAGTGATGTATTCCGGTCGGGGCTGACCATACGCAGCGTGATGCCGAGCGGGGACGAGCAGGAGCAGGAGCGCGACAACAGGGGTGCTAGCAGGCTGCGGAAGAACCCGGGTATCGGGCTGTTTTCTTAAGCATCATGCGGGTAACGACCGCCCGACGACCGTGCGCACGGGTGTGCGCTGACCCCGATGAGGGGGCCGGCGACACGCGCGGCCGGCGATCAGGGACACGTCGCCTCCAGATTCCGCAGGCGGACCAAGTTATAGGCCGTGGCGGCGAAAGTGAGCTGCCACTCGACGAGTGGGACGCCGCGAGGCCGGAGCTTGCGCAAACCACCGACGGTCTGCCTCCACCCAAAGACCTGTTCCACGAGTTTTCGTTTCCGCTGACTCACGTGAGAACCCGCATGCCGGGTGGGCCGACCATCAATCGCCCGCCAGCGGACCTTCTGCGCCACGTGGGGCGTGACGTCCCGGACGCGGACATCGGCGACGAAGCTCGCCACATCGTAGCCCTTGTCTGCTCCGACCGTACTGCCCGGCGGCGCGCTGGCCTCCAGCAACAGTGCCGCCGCCTCGCGTTCGGCGGTCCCCGTCGCGTGGGTCGCACAGACGTTGGCGACGAGCCCCTGCCGATTATCCAACAGCACGTGGCCCAGAGACGCCAGCTTCGCCTCCTTCCCTTGGCCCTTCCGATGCAGCATCGCCGCCGGATCAGTCGTCGACTGGTGCGTGTCGTTGCGCCGCCGCTCGCCGTGGAAGTCGACCGTGGGATTCCCGGGGTCATCGGGGGGCGCGCGCGGCGCGGCGTCCCGGCATCGGAAGCTCTTCAGGCTGGCCCAGGCTTCCAACTGCGTCCCGTCCACCGTGAAATGCTCGTCCGAGAGCAGACCGGCCGCCCGGGCGTGGGCCTGGACCGCATCAACGAAGGCGGCCGCGCCATCCCCCGCCAGCAGCCGGTCACGATTCTTGGTAAACGTCGTGGGATGCCAGACCGGGTCGTCCATATGCAAGCCGACGAACCAGCGGAACAGCAGGTTGTCGTTGAGCTCTTCCAGCAGCAGCCGTTCGCTCCGGATCGTGTACAGCACCTGCAGCAACAGGGCCCGCAACAATGGCTCAGGCGGGATCGACGGACGTCCCGTCTTGGCGTACAGGCCGGCGAACCTGCGCGACATCGTCTTCAGCGCGTGATCCGTCAGCGCGCGGACCGCGCGGAGCGAAGGATCGGCCGGCACGCGCTGTTCCGGCGACCGGTAACTGAACATGTGATGGGTCTGCTCATCGTGTCCGCGCATGAGGTGGCTCCCTTCAGCAATATTGGGAGCATGGGAGTACGCCGGGATCGATCTGTCGATCCCATTCCATGGACTTTTTCAGCAGCCTGCTAGAGCATCGTGGTCGTCCCAACTGTTGCGTCAGCCTCGGTCTCGTACGCGATTCCGGAACTCCTCGAACGGCTTGAGGTGGCCTTCTCGTTCGCTCCACTGTCGGATCTTCTTGAGATTGACCCTCTGGCGGCATGCAATCTGAACCGCCACTTCGAGACTCTGGCGATCGTTCCAATGGTAGAAGGCCGCCAGGCGGTCTCGGCATGAGTCGGTCGTCGACAGCGTGTTCGCGCGGCCGGTCTTGTCGCGAAGCGTGGTCGGGCGAATCTTGTAGTCCCCGCCGACGGCCAGCGGTCCCCTTGGGAACTCCACCCAGAACTGGGTGTTCGGATGAAGATAGCGATCTCCGCTTCGGCTGAATCCGATGTCGGCCAGTGCGGTGTCGAGTATCTGCTGAGTCGTCTGGCTCGTCACCACGAAGTCAAGGTCGAGGGAGGTGTATACGCCGGCGGAATGAATCGAGGCACACGCTCCACCGGTCAAGACAGCCTTGACGCCGTGCCGGTGCAGAGCTGCGCCCACCGCCAGCACGACCTCTCGGAGGGCCGACTTCCGGCTGATGGTCACTGCGCCTTTCCAGTTCGGCGGGGTCGACGACGGAGCTGCGAGACGGCGCGTTGGAGTTCGGGATCGGCGTCGGCGAGCCTTGCGAGATACGCGGCCAGCTCGCGCTTCGCAAGGTGCGCGGGGTTGAGCGTGAAGAGCCGGGTACGGCCAACGGTCCTGCCGGCCACGAGCCCATCGAGCTCGAGACCGCGAAGGGCTCGCTGGACCGGGGCCAACGGGATGCCAAGCACACGGCTGAGCTCTCGCGCATAGCTGCTTCCAAGCAATCTGATCGCGAGGAGGGTCCGCGTTCGGGTCTGGCCACCGAATGGGCTTGAGACGACACCCATAAGGTGTCATATGACACCAATATGGTGTCTATGTCAAATGGGTGCTCGTCACGACAGTAACGCTGGACGTGGGCCGAGGCGTGCACCATAATCACGGTTCGATGTCGACACGAGATATCGGGGGCTGCGGTCGGGTCCCAAGCCACTGGAGGAGAGTGATGAAAACGAAGCCATTCCTCGCGGTGATCCTGTTGGCGCTCCTCCTGGCTCTAGCTGCCGGCGAGGTCCTCCTCCGAGAGAAGGTGGAGGCGTTACAGGCCGGCATGGTCGAGGTGCCCTTGTTCGAAGTCGATCCCTTCTGGCCCAAGCCGCTACCGAACCACTGGCTCCTGGGCAACACCATCGGTGTCGGGATCGATTCGCGGGATCACGTGTTCATCGTGCACCGCCGGCAGAGCCTGAATCCGGGCAACGAGGGGAACGTCGGGCCGGATCAGCCGGCCGCCGAGTGTTGTGAGGCGGCCCCCAACGTCCTGGAGTTTGATCCGGAGGGCAACCTGGTGGGCTCCTTCGGTGGCCCGAGCGACGATTACACGTGGCCCGCCTCGAACCACGGTCTTCAGGTGGACCCGAAAGATAACATCTGGATCGGTGGGAACGGCCAGGGCGACTCCCATGTGCTGAAGTTCACCCGGGACGGCCGCTTTCTGATGCAAGTGGGGGAGCCGGGCCAGGGCGTCGACTCCAACAGCATGACCCACTTCTCCCGGGTGACGAAGGTCTCCTTCGACGCGGCCGGGGACGAAGCCTTCGTGGGCGACGGCTACGGCAACAAGCGAGTTGTCGTGGTGGACGCCGACAGCGGGGAGTTCCTGCGCTACTGGGGTGCATATGGCAACCAGCCGGTCGACGCGGATCTGGGCAGGTTCGATCCGGATGCACCGCCGGCCCAGCAGTTCCGCGGACCGGTCCATTGCGCCGAGCCCTCCAATGACGGCCTGGTCTATGTCTGCGACCGGACGGCGAACCGGATTCAGGTCTTCGAGCAGGACGGAACCTTCGTCGAGGAGGTGTTCATCGAGCCCCGGGGCGGTGGATCTGGCTCGACGTGGGAGATCGCGTTCTCACGCGACGAGGCGCAGCGCTTCATGTACGTGGCCGATGGCCTGAACCGGAAGATCCACGTGATGGACCGGAAAGCCCTAGAAGTGCTCTACACCTTCGGGGATGGCGGACGCCAACCCGGGCAGTTCTATGGGGTTCACAGCATCGAGACCGACTCCCTGGGCAACATCTACACCACCGAGACCTGGGAAGGGAAGCGCCTGCAGAAGTTCGTCTACATGGGGATGGGTAGGGTGGAGAAGGGTTCGGATCTGGCAGAGCTCTGGCCCACGCAGGACTGAGGTGCTGGATGGGTGGCACCGGTCGTGCCACCCATTACCCCTACCCAAACGCCCTCGGTCGAGGGTGCGGTGAGGAATGCGGGGCGCCGGCGCCACCGCAAGATTTCCACGCGGGACGCTATACTGGGCGTCATGTCGTCTCCTCGCGCAGTCTCCGCGTTCGGCTCGGCCGCCGTCGGCGTCATCACGGTCGTGTCCTTGATTGTCGTCGCACGCGAGGCCGACCGGCGCGGGCAGCCGGTCGGCGATCTGCTCCGCGCGATGCTCGCCGGACCGGCGGAGGCGCCGCCGCCTCCGGCGGAATCAGCCGCGGCCCGACGGTTTCTGGAGCCTCAAGCCATCGGGTTGCCCGTCGGGGACTCGCAGCCGTGGGTCACCCACGTCGCCGTGGTGAACCTCGATCAGGACGAATGGCAGGACGTCGTCGTCTGTGACGCGACGGCGAACACGGTCAGCTGGATTCGCCAGGCGCCCGCCGACGTCTTCACCGAGACCGTGCTCGGTGAGGGCATCCAGGCGCCGGCCCACGTGACACCGTACGACGTGGATCGGGACGGCGACCTCGACCTGCTGGTCGCCACGATGGGCGTCATTCTTCCGAACAACGATCCGATCGGCTCGGTCATCGTGCTGGAGAACGACGGCCGGCAGGTGTTCACGACCCGCGTGCTGCTCGACGCGGTCGCTCGCGTCACTGACATCGAGCCGGGTGACTTCGACGGCGACGGCGACGTCGACCTGGCGGTCGGACAGTTCGGCTACGACGACGGCGAGATCCAGTGGATGGAGAACCTCGGTGGGTGGCAATTCGAGAGCCACCGGCTGCTGACGATCTCCGGGACGATCCACACACCGGTCGGCGATCTGGACGGCGACGGCGATCTCGACATCGCGGCTGTCGTGTCGCAGGAGTGGGAAGAGATCTACGTGTTCGAGAATGACGGCGCGGGCGCGTTCGAGCGGCATCTGGTCTACGGCGCGACGAACGACGACTTCGGCAGCAGCGGCATCGCGCTGGCCGATCTGGATCTCGACGGCGATCTCGACGTGCTCTACTCGAACGGCGACGCGTTCGATTACATGCAGCCGGGTCCGCGACCGTGGCACGGCGTGCAGTGGCTCGAGAACCAGGGTGGCCTGCGCTTCGCCTATCATCGCATCGGCGATTTTCCCGGCGCCTACTTCGCCAATGCGGTGGACGGCGACGGGGACGGCGACCTGGACGTGTTCCTGGTCTCTACGTTCAACGACTGGGACGCCCCGGACGCCGCGTCGCTGGCCTGGTTCGAGAACGACGGCGACATGCAGTTCACACTGCGTCCGCTGGCGACGGCGCCGACCCATCTGCTGACGCTGGCCAGCGCCGACCTGGACGGCGACGGCTGGGTCGACTTCGTCACCGGTGCCATGCATATCTTTCCGCCCTACGACCGGATGAGCCGCGTCACGTTCTGGCGCAACCGGTGGGCGGTGCCATAGGCCGGCGGCCGGCCGGGCGCACAACCGATGAGCGATGACGCCGCGGGCCGGCCGGAAGACGCCGCCCGCGAGCTGCGGCACGTGCTGGTGCTGCGTCCGGATCACGCACAAGCCGAACAGGATCTGGCTGCTACCGGTTCGCTGACGGGCGGAGCGCGGTTTCAGTTCAGAGGTCCTTGCGGCAACGCCGGGTGTCCATCACGGGCTGCCAGGAACGCGACGACGCTGGCCGCCTCGCCGTCGCTCAGCCAGGCCCATCCGGCCTCGCGCTGCATTCGCCGCACGGTGCGGGCCCACCACCGGCGGTCCTGGTTCGTCGCCTCGATACGTCCGCTGGTGTGGCACCGCGTGCACTTCACCGCCACGATCGCCTCGGCGCTCGACGGGTCGCCGCCTTCGACGATCGCCTCCACCGACAGTTCGTGCAGCTCGCGCATCAGCGGGGTCTCGATCGCCGAGCCGTAGTCGGCACGCGACGTGTGATAGGCCTGGTCGGCGCCTCGGTCCAGGTTGCTGTACGCCCGCGCGAGGTACTTGTGGCAGAGCGACAGGCGCGGATGCACGTCGAGGATCGGCGTGAGCAGCGCGACGGCCCCCTCCCAGTCCTCCTCGAGCAGGGCGAGGCGGGCTTGGCCCAGCGCCGCGACCGGCTGCGTCGGGTCCAGTTCGAGGGCGCGTGCGAGATGAGCGGCGGCCTCGTCCGGCCGGTTCCACATGAGATACAGGTCGCCGAGCTCGGCCCAGACCTCGGCGCTGTCAGGCCGGAACGCGAGCGCCGCGTTGAAGAGATCTTCGCTGGCAGTGAAGTTGAAGACCGCTTTTTCGAGAAAGGCCGAGTAGTAGACCCACCGATAATCGTCGGGCGCCAGCATTCGCGCCAGCGCGTAGCCCAGCCGCGCCTCGTGCATGAACTGGTACGCGTGATAGGTCATGCCGAGGCGCCCGATGCGCTCGGCCGAGGGGGGCGCTCGCCGTGCCAGGCGGTCGGCATCGTGGAACACGGCGACGGAGGTGTCGTTCTGATAGACGAACGCTGGCAGGGCTGGCAGGCGGTCCAGCGGCGAGGCATCGGTGTTGCCCGGCGGGCCGCCGCAGCCTTGCAGCAGGCCGATCGCGATCGTTGTGGTTGAGGCAAGCCAGGCGAGGCGTCGTGTCATCGGAGCGTCCAAGGGGTCGTTGGTGCTCCCATCCTAACATCCGTCACCACGGCCTTCCTGTCTCGCTACGGTCTTTCGGCAAAAAGGAAGGGTTGGGCTACGTGGTTCTTGCGGAGCGTGCTGACCGGCTCGTCCACGACGTGCAATGGCTTACAGCCCGGACGCATGGAGGGGACGTACTGGTTCGGCGTCTGGCCGGACCCGGCAAGTGGCTCACACTTCGCCGCCCGCAGCTTCGGTTCAAACCAGGCCGGCACGATCTATCAGAGCCAGGAGTTCATCACTCCGACCTGGACCGGCATTCCACCCGCCCCCGCCCGTACCGGTGTAGTAGCCGGGGAGACCGCCGCTCACCTGGCCGCTGACCTGCGCACGCCGCGGACGATGAACAGTACCTCACCCGGCGCGATCATCCCCAGGTCCTCGCGCGCGACAGCGGCGATCACCCGGGGATCGTCGCGCAGGCTCCGGCTCATCCGGAACAGTCGTTGATTCTCAGTCCTCAGCGCGGCGATTGATGCCGTCAGCTTGCGGCGCTGCTGCGCCGCGCGCCGCATGTCGGTCAGGCCGCCGTCCCCGATGAGCGTCTGAAGGATGAGGAACGTCGTGACAAACCAGAGCAGGACGCGCGTGGCGCTCCAGTGCGGGCGCGCTCTGACTGCGCGTCGCGGGGTGCGCCTCACCTGGACCCCCTCTCCGCGCCGACCGCGATCAGTTCCTCCAGGACGGTCGTCACGCTGGTGACGCCGCGGATGTCGGCCGAGCCCGCGCGGCGCATCAGCGTCGACTCGAGCGCGTCGAGCGCCGCGCGGATCGCCGCGGCCGGGGAGGCGCCGGCCCGCGTCAGCGTCACGTCGAACGACCGCCGGTCCGTCCGGCCAGGTTCACGCGTGATGAACCCGCGGGCGACTAGGCGATCCAGGACGCTCGTCAGGGTAGACGGCTTATGGCCAAGCGCGCGCTGCAGGTCCCGGATCGACGATCGCCGGCGCGCATCCAGCACGGCGAGCACCTGGGCCTCCGGGTGCGTGACGCCGTAATCACGGCGGAAACGCTCCAGGTACAGCGCGACCAACTGCGCGGCCTTCTGCAGTTGGGGGATGAGGGCGAGCGTCGCACGGCGCATCGGCGGAGATTGATTGTGATACGAGATCGTATAATACGATATCGTATAATATGATGTCGTCAGAGTCAAGACGTGGGTAGGTGATGCAGGCTCCTGGCAAGGCCAGTCGCTGAGCAGCTCGCGCGGCTCCCGAGAGCCGAGAGCCGACTGGCGTCGCTATTTAGGGAACCTGACCTTGCCTGGGTTTTGTGGACACCAAAGAAGGTGCGAGAATGCGCCAGGAGGTGTTCATGGGCCAGTGGAAGCGACGGCGGTTCACCGAGGAGTTCAAGTTAGGAGGCGGCGCGGCTCTGCCTGCAGCACGACCGGAGCATCGGCAGGTGGCTCGGGAGCTGGACCTGACTGAATCGGCCTTGCGCTGGTGGGTGACGCAGTACGCGATCGATCACGGCTCTAATCCGACCGGCGCGCTTACGACGGAAGAGAAGGCGGAACTGCGCACGCTTCGGCGCGAGGTACGGGTGTTGCGCGAGGAGCGTGACATCTTAAAAAAGAGGATTACATCGTTGACTTGACAGCCCGCTTCTACGTATCGTCGTCTTCCAGAGGCAATGGGATGTTCGTTCCCTCCTTTGGAAACGCGAGGTTTAGCATGCGCTGGAAGCTTCCCCAGTTTGAAGACGCACGCATCAAAGCTATAACGGCAGCCAAGTGCTCTTTCAGTTTCGGGTGTCCGATGTCAGGCGTGAACCACTGATGGTGCTTATGGCGTCGCCCGCCTCTCGGGAGCTTCGGGTTTATGAGCTTTAGTTCGTCCAAGACTCCCGGCGCCAGCCGCTCGTAGACGATGCTATTCGTGTACTTAGCAATCACGCGAGGCCCTCTAGATCCAACTCCCTTGGGAGGTTCAGACCAGTCTCGAAGGCGAAAAATCTGCGCGTAGAATTCATACGGGAATGTCTTTGTCCAAGGTCGCAACTCTTCGGCGATGAACCTCTCCAAGATGGTGGCGAGCGCCTGCCGCTCTCTGATCTCTTGGTAGCCTGTAGCTTCATCAACGAGGGCGATAACCCCGACAGTGGCCAAGCCGCGAATCAGAAGGTCAGCGCGCTTGGCAACGTGCGCCTGATTTGTCTTGAGCACGCCAGCGTCGCGAGCGGCAAGGATCGCCTTACACAGATCAACGAGGATGGTGGCGTGATAACCATAGGCGGTACGGCCCCCTCCCGGCGGTTGAAACTCTATAGGCGAACCCAGCCGCGCCGCTAAATCGGTAGAAATATAGGGGTTAATGGCCTTTGATGCCGCAAAACGCGGGACTTGCGCCGCGCCGTCCAACGAGACAAACCCCCGCCTGGACAGGTTCATACCGGCCAGCATGCCCGACTGGCTCAGAACGCGCGTCTTGTCCTCTAGGACGTAGCACTGAATCTCAATGCCGCCAACCGTTAGCGGACGGTTGGCGGCACCGGCAATAACCTGAAGCTTCAACTGATGCATGAGTGCGTTGGCCAACTTCTCTGGCGTAGCTCCTTCGAATTCACTAGCCATCAGTTGCTCTCCGCGATCAGTTGCTCATACATAAGCCGCTTTCCGACAAGGGCCGCCGTCCAAGCTGTCATCTGATCGATGGTGTCGTTGTCTCGCATTCCCGACCGATAGCAAAACTCATTGACGTAGCGCTGGAGATGCTTGGCGCTCAGCTTATGGAACGTTCCCTTGTGCGCCCGTGACATGCCCGGTTTCTTCGGACCAGTGATTACTGGAGAATGACGCTCGTTGGGCTCTCTCCTAACCACCTGTGAGTCGTCTCTATCTGCGCCTTGAACTCGGCGGGGGTGAGGTCGCCGAGACTCATGTGGGGGCGCTCTTCGTTGTAGTGCCGCCGCCAGCATTCGATCCCGATCTTGGCCTCCATCCGGTTCCGAAACCACTCGAGGGACAGGCATTCGTTCCGGAACTTCCCGTTGAACGATTCGTCCGTGCCATTCTGCCAGGGCTTGCCCGGATCGATGAACGCCGTGTCGATCTTCGCAGTCTGCAGCCAACGGAACAAAGCGGTCGCGATGAACTCCGGGCCGTTATCGAGGATATGGAGATGACAGGAAGGGCGCCCTCACCCCATCTCTGCATAGTCTCCGTGCAATCACGACAACGCAGGGAGGCCAGCATGAGACAGGATGAGAGGCACCACACGTTGGACGACATCTTCGTGGGCATCGATCTGGCGACCCGTCAGCACCAGGTGGTCGTCCTCGATGGGCAGGGACACCGCCTCACGAGCTTCAAGGTTTCGCATTCTCGAGAGGGGCTGCGCGAGCTCGTGGAGCGCTGCTCGGCCCGTCGAGTCGGCCGGGGACGAGGTACGGTGCACTTCGCGTTCGAGGCCACCGGACACGTGTGGGAGGCGGTTGGTGCATTCTTTGAGCAGCGCGCGCTTCGGTATCACGTCGTCAATCCGCTCGCGACCTTCCGGGTGCGCGAGGCTCGGCAGATGGGACACGACAAGCGAGACCTGACCGACGCAGAGCAGATCGCGCAGCTGCTGCGCACGGGGGTCGTGACCAAGTGCCAGCTCTTGCCCGCTCGATACATGCAACTGCGGCGAGCCTGGGGCGAGTATCAGCGTCTACGCTGCGAGCGCGCCCGCCTCAAGACCCTGCTCGTGCATCAGCTCTACGGCGTGTTTCCGGAAATCGTCGGCGAGTGGAAAACCGTCACGGCGCCTGGGTGCCTCGCGGTGCTGCGGGCGGGCTTGCCCCCGCAGGACATCGCGATGCTGACGAAGCCGGCCTTCATCCGAGTCGTGCAAGAGCACCGGCGGGGACGGCGGATGTGGCGCTTCAAGATTGAGCAAGTCTGGGAGAAGGCCGGGAGGACGGTGGCGGCGCTCCATGGGCATGAGGCCGCCATGCGTGAAGTGACTCGGCTGGTCGAGCGTCTCGACTTCGTCGGCGACCAACTCGATCGCGTCGCGGGCGAGCTCCAGACCGACCTCGAGGGGTTTGAGGAGCCGACGTATCTCGCGCCGTTGCCGGGGATCGGGTGGGTCACGATCGCCGGGCTACTCGCCGAGATCGGCCCCTTTCACCGATTCCGGCACGGCCGGCAGTTAGTGAAGCTCGCCGGCCTGCAGCCGTCGAGACGGGAAAGCGGCCAGCACGCGGGCCGCACACCGATCAGCAAGCGCGGCCGGGCGCAGCTGCGCGCCGTGGTCTACATGGCCACGCTGTCGTCCATACGCCATACCCGGCGCCTGAGAGCCCACTACGAGCGCCTCACGCAGCGCGTCACGCGGCCCCTGCCCCCCGTGCAAGCGATCGGGGCCTGCATGACCAAGCTGCTGCACTACGCGTTCGCCGTCGTCCACAACCAAACGGCGTTCGACGTCAACCACGTGTGGAGGGATGATCCGATCGCCGCCTAGAGACCTGAGGCTCCGGCTCCGGCCGGAGAGGAGGCCATGCCGACCGTTGTCCTGAGCCCTTCGAGTCGAAGACAGCTCGACGCCCGTCCGCCAGGCACCCTCCGCTCCTCGGGTATGAGTCCGGATGACGCACGATGGGCCGGCTCCAGCGAGCCCGTGCCCGTATCTGTCCCTCGATTGGACAGCCCAACGGCGCCGAGAGCCTTGACAACTTGGTCATAGCACGCGGAGCGACTGTGCGCGGGGAGGCCATGCGTCACGAACAGCTCCGCCAACGTCTCGAGCACCTCGGGCGACCGCACCCGCCGGGCGACCACAATCGCCAAACATTCCCGCGAATACTCCTCGACGACGGTCAGGATCTTCAGCGGTCGCCCGTCGGGCGTCCGCGCCGTCAGAAAGTCATAGGCCCACACGTGATTCCTCGCGGTCGGGGGCTGCGGCCGGAGGCGACGCGTGGCCATCCGCCGACGCGGGCGCCGACGCGGCACTTGCAGGCCCGCCTGGCGCCACAGCCGATAGGTCCGTTCGGCACTCATCTGGTGTCCCCGGCGCGCGAGAAAGATCCGGATCTTCCGGTAGCCGTACCGCGGATACTGCCCCGCGAGCTCGCGCATGACCGCCAGGGCCGGCGCATCGCGCTGCTGGAGCCGCGACTGGTAACCGAGCGTCGACCGCGCGACGGATAATACGGCGCACGCGCGGCGGCTCGACAGCCCACGTCGGCACGCAGACGCGACCTGCTGCCGGCGCGCACGTGCGCCTACCATTTTTTCGCGTGATCTCCTGGAGCACGTCGATCTCGAGATCCCGATCGGCCACCATCTTCTTCAGCCGACCGTTCTCCTGCTCGAGCTGGCGGAGGCGCTTCACGTCGGCCGGTTCCAGCGTCCCGAAGTGTTTGCGCCAGCTGTAGATCGTCTGGGCGCTGACGCCGTGCCGCTTGGCGACCTCCGGCACCGGCCGCCGGTCGGCCTCCCGCAGGATCGTGACCATTTGCTCGTCCGTGAACCGAGTCCTCTTCATGGCTCCTCCTTGCCCGGAGGACGCCATTCTCTCAAGCGTCAGCTGGTCCGAAAAACGGCAGGCAGGTCACCCGCTTAAGCATGCTCCAGAAACTCTCTACGCCGTTCGTAAGCGCATTGCCACGAAGATACTCACCAACGCTGTGCCGGACGCTCTCGTGGTTCTCTAGGCGGTCATAGGCGCAAGCGTCGTCAGTGTAGACCATCGTGTCATCCGTGATCCGTTCCTCAACGAAGCCGCACAGCGTATCGGCATCGGTGCGTTTAACCACCTTGGCGGTAACCTGCTTCGACTCCCGATGCTTCATTCCGACAGTGAGTATATGGGGGCCTGCTTCCGGGCGGCTTGACCCGCACCAGCGATTGACCCGTCAGGATGTGGGTGCTGGAACGCTCCTGGGCTTCTCTGACCCACATCTCCGATTGACCCTGTGTTTTTCCTCGGAACTGTCGGTTGCCCGGGAGCGGGCCAGTGAGGCGCCTGCCTCACCGACGGTGTGACTTCATGTAGAGCCTAGCCAGTGGCCCCGTCACTGTCTTGTCCACCCGCCTCGGTGCGCCGGCGCCGTTCCCTATGACCGAGCCAAGGAGGCGACATGACGCACGTGACATCGGTACCGACCATCCGCGTGGTCGGCGGCATTGACACCCACAAGGATCTGCACATGGCCGCCGTCGTCGACCGCGACGACGACCGTCTGCTGGAGACCAAGGACTTCTCGACGACACGCGCAGGGTATCGGGCGTTACTCCGTTGGATGCGTCAGCACGGCGCGCTCGAGTCGGTCGGGATCGAAGGCACCGGCAGCTATGGCGCCGGGATCATGCGTTTCTTGAACGCGGCGGGTGTGACGACACATGAAGTCGACCGCCCTGATCGGAGCGACCGACGTCGCCGCGGGAAATCGGATGCCGTCGATGCCGAGATGGCCGCCCGGGCCGTCATCTCGGGGCGCCGCCTATCCACGCCGAAGAATAAGAATGGCCGCGTCGAAGCGCTCCGCGTGCTGCGGTTGACGCGGGCCGGGGCCGTGCGTTCCCGAACCAAGGCACTCCAGCTTCTGCGCAGTCATGCCGTGTCTGCCCCGGACGAGGTCCGCGACGAGGTCCGTTCCCTGACCCGGATGCAGCTGCTGCGGACCGTCGCGGCCTGGCGGCCCGACTATGACGACTTCGACCATCCCGCCACCGCCACCCGGATTACGATGCGGTCGTTGGCCCGGCGTATCCTGGAGCTCAACAACGAAGTGGCCGACCTCGACGACCTCATCGAGCCCCTCGCACCGACCTCGGCGCGCGACTCATCGAGCGCCCGTGCATCGGCATTGAGACCGCTGGGCAGCTGCTCGTCACCGCCGGCGACAACCCCGGGCGCATCCGGTCCGAAGTCGCCTGGGCGATGCTCTGCGGGGTGGCGCCGCTGCCCGCCTCCTCCGGCAAGACTGATCGCCACCGCCTCAACCGTGGCGGCGACCGTCAAGCCAACCGAGCCCTCCACATGATCACGATTAGCCGGCTCCGCACCGACGAGCGCACGCAAGCGTTTGCTCAACGCAAGGTCGCCAGCGGTAAGTCCAAACTCGAGGCCATCCGCTGCATCAAGCGATACATTGCTCGTGAGGTCTATCCCCTTGTGAAGGCCAACACCGCCGATGTTGGAGGCTCGACGAGCGCCCCTTGACATTTATGAGAGCTTCCGGGGCTCGCAGGCCAAGTTCAAGGGGTCGTTGCAACACGTCCTCACTGGTGTGAGAGTAGCAGTTCGTTGAAGGCTTCGGATGGCGTTCTCCAACCGAGAGTCTTCCGCGGTCGACGGTTGAGTGTGGCCGCGACAGCAACAATGTCGCTCGCACGATGCCTATGGAGGTCAGTCCCTTTGGGGAAGTACTGGCGCAGCAGGCCGTTGGTGTTCTCGTTCGTGCCGCGCTGCCACGGACTGCGGGGGTCGCAGAAGAAGACGTGCAGCCCAGTGTCGATACGCAGTTGGGCGTGCTGTGCCATCTCCGCGCCTTGGTCCCAGGTCAGTGACCGACGTAGCTGATCAGGAAGCGTCGCGAGCGTCGACGTGATCGCATCGCGGACGGCTTCGGCGCCATGCCCCGCAAGAGCCGGACCGTTCTTGACCCTGAGTCGGCCACGGTCGGCCATGCGAGGCAGGTGGAGCAGCATCGTGAATCGGGTGGTGCGTTCGACCAATGTGCCGATCGCGGAACTGCCAAGTCCGATGATCAGGTCGCCTTCCCAGTGTCCAGGAACCGCTCGGTCCTTGGCCTCGGCGGGCCGCTCGCTGATCATGATGTCGGAGCCCACAAACTCCTTGCCGCGACCACGGCGGCGAGCCCTCGGCACGCGTAGCGCCCGCCCGGTGCGCAAGCACGCCGTCAGCTCGCGGCGCAGTGCCCCCCGCCCCTGGATGTACAGCGCTTGGTAAATCGCCTCGTGCGAGACCCTCATCGATTCATCGTCTGGATACTCGGTCCGGAGCCGATGGGCGATCTGCTGCGGGCTCCACGATGTCGCCCAATGTCGGTCCTGGCGGCGGCCATGACGTCGACCACTCCAGGAGCCCACGTTTGGGCCAGGCGCGGGCGTCCCATCCTCAGCCATCACCGTGCCGGCGAGGTGGTCCTGCACGTAGCTCCTGAGCCGATCGTTCGCGGCCAGCTTGGCTATCTTCGGGCGCTTGGCACGTCGGTCGCTGTGCCACTGCGCAGTCGACGCCCGATACGCCAGACCGCCGCTCCGAGTCGCCGCGTTGCGACGCAGCTCACGTGAGACAGTCGACGGGGCTCTCCGGAGCCGACGGGCAATGTCGCGCACCCCGGCGCCCTGAGCTCTCAGGATCGCGATTTCTTCCCGCTCCGCGAAGGACAGGGAGCGAGCTGATCGGGGCGCCAAGCTGATCGGCGGCATACCACCGCCCTCACGGAACCAACGACCACCCACGGGCGGCGACACGCCGCAGGACACTGCGGCATCCTCACTCGACAGCCCCCGGGTGATCGCCTTCCAGAACCGTTGCTGCTCCGCACGCCCCGCTACCGGCGGCCGGCCAGGCGAACGCATCGCAGGTCGACCCGCCCGGTCTGACCTTCTCCGTCTCCGTTCCTGCATCGCAGCACCTCATCATCGAGGTGTTGCGACGACCAGTTGAATTCACCCAGTACGCCGCCATGGCGTATCAGCGAGTGTTGCGCGATCATGGCATCGTCTGTTCGATGAGTCGCTAGGGCGACTGCTGGGATAATGCCGTCACCGAGAGCTTCCTCGCGACGCTCAAAACCGAGCTCATCCACCGTCAGCCGTGGCCGACCCGGCGGGCGACTAAAGACGCCGTCGCCGATTACATCGAAGGCTTTTACAATCCGTACCGGCTGCACTCGTCTCTCGGGTACGTTAGCCCCAATGAATTCGAAAGGAAATATTTCCGAAAGGCTCAGCGTGCAGCATAATCAACCCGTCCACTTTTCCCAGGCAAGATCACACAGCACGCGCTGAACGCCCCAGAACATCCCGACTGTGGCAATCACGGCGGAACAGGGGCGGGTCACGCGGGGACGATACCAGGCGCGATGGCGCGCCCAGCCGATGAGCACAAACGCCGACGCCAGGACGCTCAGTTGTCCCAGCTCGACGCCGAGGTTGAAGGAGAGCAGGGCTGGCAGGAACCGGCCTTCAGGCATACCGACCTCTCCGAGAACGCCGGCAAAGCCCAGGCCGTGCAGGAGCCCGAAGAGGAAGACGACCGCCGGCCGCCACCGGGTCATGCGATCCGTCACCAGGTTCTCGACGGCCACGTGGGCAATCGAGAGTGCGATGAGCGGTTCCACGATGGCCGAGCTGAGCGAGACAACGCCGTAACTGGACAAGCCCAGGCTCGCGGTGTGCGCCGCCGTGAAGGCGGTGACCTGCCACAGCAGCGGTGTCAGACGGGCACTAAGCATGAAGAGCCCCAGGACGAACAGGATGTGGTCTAGTCCCTGGGGTACGATGTGCCAGAACCCGAGCCGCAAGTACTGGCCGGCCACCGTCCAGCGCCCGGTCTCCCGGGCACCAGTCGCGCCGAGCGCATACGGCGCACTCTCCTCGCCGCGTCCCAGGACTTGCTGGGCGTCCCGGTCGTTCACCTGATCGAGGATCGTCAGGTAGACGGGCGGGAAGCCGCGCGATGCCTGGAACGTCAGGGTGCCAGCCCCTACCGGAATCTGGCCGGCGAACCGCGCCGTGAGGCCGAGGTAGCTGGGTACCTCGGCGTCCATCGGGGTGCCGCGCTCCGGGAACACCGGCACCAGGTCGGCCGGGCGCCCGTCGAATCGCAGCGCGAGCCGTTCGGTTAGGATCCGGTGCAGCGCTGCCAGTCGCGCGTCCAGCTCGGCCGGCGCCAGGCCGGCAAGCCGCGCTGCCAGGCGGGCCGAATTTCCCCCTTGGCCCACGCCGAGCGCCAGCGCGTCGAGGTCGGCCGTCACGTCCACTTGGTAGGCGCCATCCGGCCTGATCACGACGACCGTGAAGGTGAACTCGAGGTCGTGGGCGCGCGCCTCCGGCAGCCAGGCCGTGAGGAGGGCCAGGAGGACCGGGGTTAACAGCCCGTGGTGAAAGTCCCGCGTCGCACCGACACCCCGCTGAACCAACGCCGCGGTCGCCCAGGGCAAGGCGCGAGGAGGGAACATACCGGGAGTATTTGACCCATCGTGGACAACGCCCAGCACCGCCGAAGCCGGGATGCATCGGCGGTCGAATGCAGCGGGACTTTCATCACGGGCGATTAGGCCGAGTCGTCGTATGGGCGTCCGTCCGGGCGTCATCGAGCGCCCGTATTCTCCTTGACGTTTACATACTGCCGCGCAGTCTATTAGCCTAGAAGGCATCATGTTGTACTTTCTGTAGTGCATCGCGGTGGTTGTGTTGTATATGGTGTATGTGTTGCTGCTCGACAGTTCCTAGCGCTCGTCTTGTTTGGCGATCGTCCCCACTCCGGCCCTCACAATCGGTTCAAACGGGGGCCTAAGTCTCCCCAGTCGATCCAACGCCATGTTCGATAACGGGATGTCTGGCGAGCCGGGCTGGCGGCTCCGCAAATCCGATTGACAGTGTCCAGGACAAGGGATAAAGTGTTGCCGTTCTGCGTGTTAGCACTAATTTGACCACGCTCGACCGAGGCCTCCGCGCGGGCCAAGGAGAGCCCATGAAGGCTGTGTCGCTCGCTCTCGTCGTCGGCGCCATCGTCATGAGCATGCCGGGGGTAGGCCATGTGGCGGCCGGGACGGACGAGTCGGGCGCAGCTGTCCCGACGTTCACGAAGGACATCGCGCCGATCCTCTACGAGAACTGCACGAGCTGCCACCGCTCGGGAGACATCGCGCCGATGTCGCTCATCTCGTACCAGGACGCGCGACCGTGGGCGCGGGCGATCAAGGACACTGTGCTCTCCGGCGAGATGCCGCCCTGGCTGGCCGACCGGCACAACAGCGTGGAGTTCCGCAACGAGCGCCTCCTCGACCAGACGACGATCGACACGCTGGTCGCCTGGGTCGACGGCGGCGCGCCGCGAGGCGAGGGCGAGCTGCCGGCGCTGCCGGACTTCCCGGGGGGATGGAGCTACCAGGGCGGTGAGCCCGACTACGTCTTCGACTTGCCGGTCGAGTACGAGATCGCGGCCGAAGGCCAGGAAGAGTATCTGGACTTCTACGTGCCCGTGCCCTGGGACGAAGACCGCTTCGCCGAGGTGATCGAGCTGCATCCGTCGAACCGCAGTGTCGTCCACCATGCCGGCGCCTACGTCGTGGACCTCCCGCCCGGCACGCGTGTCGACGCGAATGGCATCCTCGAGACGCTCGACGGCGAGGTGCTCGACCGCGATGCGGCGTCGAAGCTGCGCCGTGAAAATTCGACGCGCATCGAGCAGGAGGTGTTCAACCAGTTTAACCTGGCGGGCAGCAGCAAGCTCATCTCCTACGTGCCGGGCCGCGGTGTCGAGCGGCATCGGCCGGGCACCGGCAAGCGGATCGCGGCCGGCAAGTACGTCCGGTTCACCATGCACTACAACCCCCGCGGCCAGGTCGAGCACGACCGCTCGAAACTTGGTATCTGGTTCAATACCAAGCCGGTGACCCACGAAGTGCTGACGCGCCAGGCTGGCAATCCTGTGCCGACGAGTCCGTTCGGCCACGACATCTACATCGTGCAGGGCGAGGAGATCGTGCCGACGCTCGACGAGGACGGCGAACGTGTGCGGCCGAAGATTCCGAACATTCCGCCCTACGAGGGTGACTGGAAGATCACGGGCATCACGCCGGTGACCGAGCCGATCACGCTCTACGGGATGTCGCCGCACATGCACCTGCGCGGCAAGAGCCTACGGTGGGTCGTGACGTTCCCCGACGGCCGCGAGGAGACGATCCTCGACGTGCCGGAGTTCGACTTCAACTGGCAGATTCACTACGAGCTCGCCGAGCCGATGCACATCCCGGCCGGCAGCAAGATAACCGGCATCGGCGTCTACGACAACTCGTTGAACAACCGCTGGAATCCCGGCCCGCAGCTCGAGGTCTACTGGGGCCCGCAGAGCTGGGACGAGATGTACCAGGCGTTCACCGAGTACACCGTCGACAGCCAGAATCTGACAAAGATGCTTGACACGACCGACGAGGGGCAGCAGCCGTAGGCGCGTTTCGTATCGCTGTCGTCGTCTGTTCGACCGGAGCCGAGCCAGCGTGGCTCGGCTCTGGTGTTTTAGGCGCGAGTGTCCGGAGTGGTTCCGATGTTCCAGACCGTGTCGATGGTGGTCGCGTTGGCGGTGGCGATGCCGGTGGGCGCTCAGCCGGCGGCGCAGCAACTGGGCTTACCGGCGGGGCAGATCCCGGATCTGGGACGACAGACGGAGAAGGGCGATGACGTCCCGATCTTCGACTACAACCAGTACTTCCCCGGCACCTGGAACTTCGAGTGGCGCGTGCCCGAGTCGCCGTTGGGTCCGGGCGGCACCCTGATGGGGACCGAAACCTTCGCCGGCGGCGACGGGAGGTTCTTCACGAGCCGCACCGAGGCGGAGGGCCCAGATGGCGCGTTCACCATCGACAGCGTGATTGCCTATCAGCCGAAGCATCGGACGTTCGCCCGCTGGGATCGGGACAGCCGAGGCTTCGAGACGCTGCACGCCGGTCCGATCGGCGGCGATCTCGGCGGGTTCTACACGATTCACTACGAGACGGCGTCGTTCACCCACGCGGGGCAGGAAGTCAGGCTGCGGTACAGGACACGGCTGGTCTCGCCGGTCAACTACAAGATCGAGGCGCGGATCTCGGTCGGCGGGGGACCGTTCCTGAATTTCGGTAGCGGGTGGTTCCAGAAGGAGATTCCCGCGGCCACCGGCCGCTAAGCCGCTAGCAGCCCGTGGTGAAAGTCCCGCTGCATTCGACCGCCGATGCATCCCACCATGGGCGGCACTGGGCGTTGTCCACGATGGGTCAAATACTCCCGGTATTCTCCCTCTTCGCGCCTTGCCGGGCGGGCGCCTCGACGGTCTCGATGCGAGGCGGGACTTTCACCACGGGCTGCTAGGATTAACACGGAGGCTCGACCATCATGACGCGCACCATCTCGCTCATCGCCGCGGCGCTGCTAATCGGATCGATGGCGCCGAGCGCGCAGAACGTGACGTTCTCGCTCGTGCCCAACTGGGCCAAGCTGCCGGCCGGGTGGGTCTTCGGGCACCCCCAGGGGTTCCCCTTGCCCGCCGTGCGTGAGCGCGCGCGCGCCGACGCCGAGCGAGCCCGCGCTGAGGCGATCGCCCGCGGCGAGACGCCGCCCCGGCGGCAGCCGAACCTCCAGCCCGGCGTCTCGGGCGTGGCGGTGGACCGCGACGACAACGTCTATGCCTTCCATCGTGGCGAGCATCCGATCCTGGTCTTCGACTCGGCCGGGCACTTTCTGCGTTCGGGCGGCGAGGGGATCACCGGCACCGTGCCGCACTTCATCGAGGTGGACGACGAGGGCAATGTCTGGGTCGTCGACGAGGCGGCACATCGCGTCCTGAAGTTCAACTCGGAGCTTACCGAGGTTCTGCTGCAGATCGGCACGACCGACGAGCCGGGCCACGACGCGACGCATCTCGACCGGCCGGCCGACGTGGACATCGCGAGCACCGGCGAGATCGTGATCGCCGACGGCTACGGGAACAACCGGATCGCGAAGTTCGCGCCGGACGGCTCGTTCATCGAGGAGTGGGGTGGTGGCCCGCAGGACGAGTCCACCGAGGACGGCGGCTTCCACCTGCCGCACGCCGTCGAGATTGACCAGAACGACAAGGTCTACGTGCTCGATCGCGAGAACCGTCGCATCCAGATGTTCGATCTCGACGGGAACTTCCTGGGCAAGTGGACGCACCTCGGCTATGCCTGGGGGCTGGCAGTGTCGCGCGACGGCCAGTACGCCTACATCGCCGAGCACGACCAGGAGCAGGTGCTGCAGGTCTCGACCGCCACCGGGGAAGTGCTCACCCGGTGGGGCCGCCAGGGACACGGCCCGACCCAGTTCGACTGGGCCCACGGCATCGCGGTGGATTCCTCGGGCGCGGTCTACGTGGCCGACACCTACGGCCAGCGCCTGCAGAAGTTCGTGCCTGACACCGCATCGACGTCGGCCAGGCGCTAGCGCGGTGCCGGCCAGGCTGAGAGCTGAAAGCTGTGATCAGGAGGCACGCAGCGTGAGAATGCACACGTGCGGACTACTCGTGTGGCTGATCGCGGCGGGCGTGGCGGCGGTCGCGGCCCAGGCCGCGCAACCGATGCCGCTCATGATGGTGGTCGGCTGCGTGGCCCAGGAAGCCGACGAATGGTGGATCGTCAGGGCCACCGAGCCGGTCGAGATCACCGAGGAGGTGCCGCCCGAGCCGGAGGTTGGCACCCCGTTGGGTGAGGGCCGGCTGCGCCTCATCGGCACCCTGGACGAATTCGGCGTACGCAATCATGCTGGCCACAAGGTCCGGGTCAAGGGACTGCTGATCGAGGACGACGACGAGTCGCACCTCAATCTCACCTCGATCCGCCACCTGTCTCCGGCCTGCGAATAGCGTCCCCGTTCGCGTCGTTGTTCGTTCCTCCCAGATTTCCGACCCAGCCAGGCGCATCACCGGTCTCGGTGCGTTGCTGGACTTTCACCACGGGCTGCTAGAATGACCTCATGACGAGACTGAGCGTGAACTTGAACAAGGTGGCGCTGCTGCGGAATACGCGCGACGTCGGCACGCCTGATGTTCTTCGCGCGGCGCGCATCGCCGTCGACGCGGGCGCCTCCGGCATTACGGTGCACCCCCGCCCCGACGCGCGGCACACGCGGCCGTCCGATGTTGCCAACCTGTCGGTGTTCACACAGGAGGCCAGCGTCGAGTTTAACGTCGAAGGCAACCCGACGCCAGCGTTTCTCGAACTGGTCCATCAGGTCGTCCCGACGCAGTGCACGCTGGTGCCGGACACGCCGGAGCAGCGCACCTCCGATCACGGCTGGGACCTCCAGGCGGACGGACCGCGGCTGCGGCCGATCATCGCTGACCTCAAGAACCGGGGCATCCGCGTGTCGCTCTTCATGGATCCCGACCCGGCGCTCATGCCGCGCGCCGGCGAGGTCGGCGCCGACCGGATCGAGATCTACACCGAGGCCTACGCGCGCGCCTTCGGGACTGACGGCCAGGCGGACGCGCTCGACGCGTGCGCCGGGTGCACGGGCGCGGCGGAGCGCGCCGGCCTCGGGGTCAACGCGGGCCACGACCTCAACCTGCACAACTTACCGACGCTTTGCCAGCACGTGCCTAGTATCCTGGAAGTGTCGATCGGCCACGCGCTCATCGCCGACGCCTTGGAATTCGGCTTGCGCGAAACGGTGCTGGCGTATCTGCGAGCGTTATCGGCGGCCGGATGACGGACACGCCCGGCGCGTGGTAAAGCGTCCCCGGCGAGTCGCCGATAGACAAGGTGGCACGAGGCCTCCATGAGCATCACACGACGCGCGTTCCTCGGGAGCTCGGTTTGTGCGGTCGGGCTGGGCGCCGCTCGGGCGGTGGACGCCGGCCAGCGCCATCGGCCGATTCCGATGCCGGACGTGATGGAACTGAAGGACCTCGCGACGCCGGCGCTGGTCGTGGACGTCGGCCTGATGGAGGCGAACCTCCGCGCCATGCAGGCGTTCTACGCCGATACCGCGGCCTCGCTGCGGCCGCACGCCAAGACCCACAAGTGTCCCGTCATCGCCCGGCGGCAGATCGAGTTGGGCGCGGTCGGCATCGCCGTTGCCAAGATCAGTGAGGCAGAGGTGATGGTGGAGGGCGGGATCGACGAGGTACTCATCACGTCGCCGATTGCCACGCGCGGCAAGTTGGCGCGGCTGCTGGCGCTGGCGGGACAGAATCCGAACCTGCAAATGGTCACCGACCGCCTGCCGCACGTGCGGGACCTGAACGACGGCGCCGCGGCTGTCGGTATCACGCTGAAAGTGGTCGTGGACCTCAATGCGGGCGACGACCGGACCGGCATCGCACTGGGCGACGCGGCCGTCACGCTGGCCCGGGCCGTCGCGGGCAGCCCGTCGCTCGAATTTGCCGGCGTCCAGGCCTACGCCGGGCGACTGCAGCACGTCGTCGGATGGGAGAACCGCCGGCGGCAGTACGTGGAGACGATGGGGCAGGTCATGCAGACCGTTGCCCAGATGCGGCAGATCGGCCTCGACGTGCCGGTGGTGACCGGCGGCGGCACCGGCACCTACGATATCGACAGCGAGATTGAGGGGATGACCGACACGCAGGTCGGCTCCTACATCTTCATGGACGACAACTACCGGGGCGTCGGCGGACGATCGGGGCCGGTCTTCGACGACTTCGCGCCGTCGCTCTTCGTGCTGGCGACGGCCATCAGCCAGCCGGTGGGCGGCAAGATCACGATCGACGCCGGCTACAAGGCGTTCGCCACCGACAAGGCGCCGCCCGAGCTGCGGGACGTCCAGGGCGTCACGTACCGGTGGGGCGGCGACGAGCACGGCATCCTGGAGTTGACCGATCCATCCGAACCGATCGTGGTGGGCGACAAGGTGCGGCTGTCGATTCCGCACTGCGACCCGACCGTGAATTTGTACGATTTCCTGCACGCCGTGCGTGACGGCGAGGTGACGGAAGTCTGGCCGATCGCCGGCCGCGGGCGGTCGCAGTAACGAGGCCCGGCCCGGTGTACCGGTGTACCGGAATCGAGAACTGAGATGTCAGAAGACGCGTCAGAATGATCAGCAGAAGCGGCCTACGCCCTGGAGTATCCCGTCATCTGTCCGCACTGCGGGGAGGAACTGGAGGAGGTCGCCGTGGTCCGCCTGCTCCGCTTGCGCGTGAACTTCACCTCCACGCTGCCGCGCCGCCGGCCGGGTGATCGCCTGTCCGACCTGCCGTAAGGCCCTCACCGTGGAGCTGGCCGGCTTCGCCTAGCTGCTAGCTGATAGCCTAAGCCTGGTTGACCGCTTCCCCCCGGCATCGGCCGTAGGCTATAATCGCCCAGCATGTGGACGAAGATGATGCCGGGCCCCCGGAAGAAGGCGCCGAAGAAGATCGCGGTGATCGACCCCGATCTCTGCTTTGGCGCGGTCGCCTGTTCGATCTGCCAGGCGGCCTGCCCGGTCGACGACTGCATCATCGAAGAGCCGGACAAGGACGGGCGCATGGTCTGCGCCGTCCGCATCGACGCTTGCATCGGCTGCGGGCTGTGCGTGGCTCTCGGGAACCCCACGGCGCCGCAGCCGCGTGCCTTCGGCTGCCCGGTCGACTACGACGCCATCGACATGGTCGTCTACGACGACGTCGTGAAGTCGCTCGAGTTAGCCGAGGCTGAAGGGGCCGAAGCCGAAACCGGTGCCCCGGTCGGCGCCTGACCGAGCCTGTCGAGCCCTTCCTACCAACCGCAGCAATCGGTCTTGTACCGGCACTTGGGGCAGCGCCAGACGGCGTGCATCCGGAACATGTCGGCGCCGCAACGTTCGCAGATGACGGCGTCGTTGTCGCGCTGACGCGGCGTCGTGCGCGTCGGTGGGACGGTCGGCAGAGACGGGCGTTTGGAGCGGGGGGGCTCCGGCATGCGGCCATCATATCAGCGCGGGCGGTCCGCGTCGTGACCGCGCCGGTGCACGGCACGGGCCTCGACGCACAGGCCGATCGGCGTGCGGCGATGGTCAGCGTGCAGATTGCCGCGCGCGGGATCCGCGACCCGCGCCTGCTGCGCGCGATGCACGACCTACCCCGTCACGAGTTCCTGCCTGAGCACGTGCGGGCCCAGGCCTACGACGACCGTCCCCTCCCGATCGGCGAGGGGCAGACCATTTCCCAGCCCTACATGGTGGCGGCGATGACTGAGGCCGCGTCAATCGGGGGTGACGATCGCGTGCTCGACGTCGGGACCGGATCGGGGTATCAGGCGGCGGTGCTGGCATGGCTCGGACGCAGCGTCGTCTCGATCGAGCGGCGACCGGCGCTGGCGGCGCAGGCGCGGGCGACCGCGCGGCGCCTCGGCATCGTCAACCTCGTCGTCCTCGACGGCGACGGCAGCGAGGGCGTCCCGGTGTTCGCGCCGTACGACGCCATCATGGTCGCTGCCGGTGCGCCCGCCGTGCCGGCGAGCCTGGTGTCGCAGCTGGCCGACGGCGGGCGGCTGGTGATTCCGATCGGCTCGGCCGAGCTGCAGCACGTAACAGTCGTCCGGCGCGACGGCGATCGGCTCACCGAGGAGCGTCGGGAAGGCTGTGTGTTCGTGCCGCTGGTCGGGCGCCAGGGGTGGGGCGAGTGGGAGAAATGACGTAAGCTTTCGGGGGGAGCACGATTCATGCGTATTGCGTATCAGGGCGCGCCAGGTGCCTACAGTGAAGCAGCCGGGCTGCGCTTCAAGCCGTCGGCCGAGCCGATGCCGTGCGATAGCTTCGAAGAGGTGTTTGCTGCGGTCGAGGGCCACAAGGCGACGCACGGGATTGTGCCGATCGAGAACACAGTTGCCGGCACCATTCGTCGCAACTACGACCTGCTGCTTAAGCACGAGTTGCCGATCGTGGCGGAGGTCCACATGCCCGTGGTGCACAACCTGGTGGCCCATGCCGGCACGCGTGTCGAGGACCTCACGCGAGTCTACTCGCATCCCCAGGCCCTCGCGCAGTGCGATCGGTTCCTGCGCGAGCTCGAGGGGGTCGAGATTGTCGCCAGCTACGACACCGCGGGTAGCGTCAAGATGATTCAGGAGAGCGAGCTCAAGGATGCCGCCGCGGTCGCGTCGGCGCGCGCCGCGGAGGTGTTCGGCCTGTCGATCATCAAGGCCGGTATTCAGGATTTCAGCGACAACGTCACCCGCTTCCTCGTCATCGCGCGGGAGAACCTCACGGAGGGTAAAGCCGACAAGACGACGATTGTCTTCACGGTGTCGAACTCGCCCGGCTCACTGTTCAAGGCGCTCAGCGTGTTTGCCCTGCGCGATATCGCCCTGAGCAAGCTCGAGTCACGTCCCATTCCAGGGCGGCCCTGGGAGTATCTTTTCTTCGCCGATCTCCAGGCGGACCGGGAGGACTTCCGGTGCGCCCGCGCCCTCATGCATCTGGCCGAGTTCGCGCCGGTGGTGCGGACACTTGGCTCGTATCCGAGCTGGAAGGAGCCGGAAGCGGGCGGCTCCGGTGCCGACGCGAGGAGCGAGACGGCCGACCTCGTCTAGCAGCCCGTGGTGGTCGCCGCGCGGCTCACGGCGTGGGCGAGGGCAGGGAGACATCAAGCGATGCCTCCCTGCAACCACATGAGGCGGGTCAGGTGGCAGAAGGTGCCTCCGCGAAACGCGGAGGCGGCAGGCAACGAATACGCGAACGATTCATACATCATACAGGGGATGGCAACTTCGGTGCCAGGCTCGGACGCCACGGACCCACTGCTTTTCAGCCAATTATGCCGCCGGCCGGCCCTCTGTCCGGCCATGGGTGAGGAAAAAGCGACACCCGTCTTCGGGAGATAGTGCCCAATCGCCTGGCCTCCGAGCCCAGTCCGTATCTGCAGCAGCACGCGGCCAACCCGGTGGATTGGTACCCCTGGGGCGACGAGGCGTTCGCGCGGGCGCGGCGCGAAGACAAGCCGATTTTCCTCTCGGTCGGCTACTCGACCTGCCACTGGTGCCACGTGATGGAGCGCGAGTCATTCGAGAACGACGCGATCGCGTCGGCGCTCAACGACAGTTTCGTCTCGGTGAAGGTCGACCGCGAAGAGCGACCCGATGTGGACCGGGTGTACATGCGCTTCGTGCAGAGGACGACCGGCGCCGGTGGATGGCCGATGAGCGTCTGGCTCACGCCGGATCTTAAGCCGTTCTACGGCGGCACCTACTTTCCGCCGTTCGCGCGCTGGGGCCGTCCGGGGTTCTCGGACATCCTGCGCGATGTGGCGCGTGCCTGGAGCGCCGAGCGCAGCCGGGTCACGCAGTCGGCCGAGTCGATCATGGATCGTCTGTCGGCGGTCGACACGGGATTCCGTCCAGCGTCTGCGTCGGCCGAAGCGGCGCTGACCGCCGGCGTCGGACAGTTCCAGGAGGCGTTTGACACGCGGTGGGGCGGGTTTGGTGACGCCCAAAAATTTCCCAGACCCTCGGAGTTGTTGTTTCTGCTGCGCGAGCACGTGCGGACCGGCGCCGGTTTGCCGATGGTCGAGGCGAGCCTGCGCGCGATGGCCGCCGGCGGTATGCGGGACCACGTCGGCGGCGGATTTCACCGCTACTCGGTCGACGCCGCCTGGCGCGTGCCGCACTTCGAGAAGATGCTGTACGACCAAGCCCAGCTCGTCCTGGCCTATCTCGAAGGCTATCAGGCGACGGGCGACGGCGAGTTCAAGGTGGTGGCGCTCGACACGCTGGCGTACGTCCAGCGTGAGATGACGGCGGAGGAGGGTGGTTTCCTGTCGGCTGAGGATGCCGACAGCCTGCCGCCCGGAGGCGAATCCCGGGAGAAGCGGGAAGGCGCGTTCTACGTCTGGACGCTCGCCGAGCTCGAGTGCTTATTCGGCGATGATGCCGACGTCGTCCGGCTGCGCTTCGGCGCCGAGGCCGAGGGAAACGTGCCGGAGGATCCGCACGGCGAGTTCGCGCGGCAGAACATCCTCTACGCCGCGCGATCGATCGACGACGTGGCGCGGCTGAGCGGCCGCCCGACCGATGAGGTCGAGATGGTCCTGGCCCGGGCGCGGCAGACTTTGCGAGAGGCCCGCGCGTCCCGCCCGCGGCCCCATGTGGACGACAAGGTGCTGTCCGGGTGGAACGGCCTCATGATGGCGGCGTTCGCGCGGACCGCCCGGGTGCTGCGGTCCGACGACGTGGCCGGGTCGCTCCTGGCGACGGCGCAGGCTGCCGCGCGGTTTGTGCGCGGCGTCATGTGGGACGCCGGCCGCGGCCGGTTGCTCCGGCGCTACCGCGCGGGGCAGGCGGCGATCGACGCCTACAGCGAGGACTACGCCTTCCTCGTCTGGGGACTGCTGGAGCTCTTCCAGGCCGATGCCGACCCTGACTGGTTCGTGTGGGCGCGGACCCTGCAGGCGACGCAGGACGATCTGTTCTGGGATGCCCAGGGCGGCGGCTGGTTCGCCACGTCCGGTGAGGATCCATCGGTCCTGCTCAGGCTGAAGGAGGACTACGATGGCGCCGAGCCGGCCGCCAGTTCCGTCTCGGTGCTGAATCTCCTGACACTCTCGCAGCTCACCGGTGACGCGTCGGCGGCCGATCGGATTGACGCGACGCTCGAGCGACTGGGCGGGTTGCCGGCGCGCGCCGCGCCGATGATGATGGCTGCCCGGTCGGCCTCCCTGCTGCCCCGCCCGCAGGCGGTCGTCGTCGGCCGCCGCGAGGCGGCCGACACGCAGGCGATGCTGGCGGCGCTCGCGCGGCCCTACACGCCGGGTCTGGTGTTGCTGTGCGTGGAGCCGGGGCAGCACCAGGCGCGGGTGGCCGAGCTGTTGCCGTGGGTCGCGGATATGCGCATGCTCGACGATCGGGCGACGGCCTACGTGTGCAAGGCGTTCGTCTGTCAGGCGCCGACGATGGACCTCGATGTTGCCCTGAAGGTGCTGACCGGCGCTGACCGGCGCGGCGTGGCATCGGGCTGCTAACAGAAAACGGGGAGGCCCAAGCGGATGGGTGAGCAGGTCAGTCTCGCGATCGAGTCGGCGGCGCTGCGCGCGCGGCTCGTCATCGACAATCCGAAGGGGAACGTTCTGACGGCGAGCGTCGTCGGCATGGTGCGCGCGAAGCTCGCCACGCTGGCGGAGCTCCACTCGCTGCGGTTCCTGACCGTCGAGGCGGCCGGTTCGGACTTCAGCTTCGGCGCGAGCATCCAGGAGCACGCCCCAGGGCAGGTCGAGCGGATGCTGCCCGACATGCACCGGATGATTCACGACCTGCTAGAGGTGCCGGTGCCGACGGCGGCGGTCGTCCAGGGTCGGTGCCTCGGCGGCGGGTTCGAGCTGGCCCTGGCCTGCGATTTCATCTTCGCCGCAGACGACGCGGTGATCGGCGTACCGGAGGTGGCGCTCGCCGCCTTTCCGCCGGCCGCGGCCGCTCTGCTACCGGCGCGGGTCGGCTACGCGCGGTCGACGAAGGCCATTCTGACCGGCGAGGCGCGGCCGGCGGAGGAGTGGCGGGACGCGGGCTTGATCGTCCTGGTGGCGCCGGCGGCCGAGCTCGCGGGAGCCGTCGACAGGTGGTTCGAGCAGCACCTGGCTGGCCGCTCGGCGTCCGGGCTCCGCCATGCCGTGGTGGCCGCGCGCCTCGGCCTGCGCAAGCATGTGGCCCAGGTGTTGCCCGATCTCGAGCGGCTGTATCTGAACGAGCTCATGCGGACCGCCGACGTCGCCGAGGCGGTGTCCACCTTTCTTGCCAAGCGGCCGCCCACCTGGAGCGACTGACGGAAAAGGGGTCAGACCCCTTTTTCCTTCCTTTTTCCTTTTTCCTTACGGCGTCGTGAACACTTCGTCCGGCATCGTATTCGTGACGACGATCTCTTCCATCCGGATCGTCGCGCCCGCGTCGTTCTCACGCAGCGTCGACACCAGCAGCGGACCGTGGCGCTCCCAGTTCCTCCACCAGAACGCGCCCTCGGCGCCCTGCGCGAGCCGGTACCGGAACTTGTCCATGAGGTGCGTCTCTTGGTTCACGTAGGCCCAGAACTGGTCGGCGCGCATGTCCGGGCCGTCGAAGCTCACGTGGACGACGTCGTAGGTCGCGCCATCCGCGCGACCGGCTGAGCGGACAGGAACACCCATGGGCGGCTGGAAATGAACGATGGCCAAGCCGTCGGAGTGTAGCATCCGTGTCCGACGCGCTTCAACAGGGGGGAGCGTCAGCAACTTGAACGAAGAGGGCATCCTCGACGCCGAGCCGCGGCGTTAAGCGATACGATACTGACAGCGACCGGCTTGCCTGCTTCGAAGGCTGAAACCCCTGCCGCAGGACTCGGGCGGGTTCGTACGCCGAGGTGGCGGAACTGGCAGACGCACAGGACTTAAAATCCTGTGAGCCGTAAGGCTCGTGTGGGTTCGATCCCCACCCTCGGCACTTTGTTTTCAGTGAGTTGCAGGTTTGGTCAAGCGACAGAAAGTCGAGAGGAAGGCAGATGCAGCGGCGAAGCGTCCTGAAGCTCTTTGGCGGCCTGGCCTTCGGCGTCCTGCCCGGTGTCCGCGCGCAACCGCGTCGGCGCGACCGGGTCGCGATTGTCGGCGGGGGGATCATCGGCGCGTCGATCGGATTTCATCTGGCGCGACGCGGCGCGGACGTGCGGCTTCTCGAGAAAGCGGAGCCGGCGGCCGGTGCGACCAGTAAGTCATTCGGGTGGATCAATGCCGGTTTCAGTAAGCGCCCCCGCCACTACTACCGCCTGAACCGTCTCAGCATGCTGGCCTACCGGCATCTGGAGCGGGAGCTCGGAGCAGGCCTTCGCGTGAAGTGGGGCGGGAGTCTTGCGTGGTTCGACACGGCCGAGGCAGGGGAGCGGCTGCGACGTCAGGTGCGAGGGCGCCAGGCGTGGGGGTACCCCGTGCACCTGGTGGGTGACGATGAACTCCAGCGACTGGAGCCGACGGTCGTTCCGGGAACGGTCTCGGCCGCCGCCTTCGCGACGCAAGAGGGCAGCGTCGATCCGACCGCCGCCACCCAGGCGCTCCTCGCCGGCGCACGGGACTGGGGTGCGCAGATCGAGTATCCGTGTGAGGTCACGGGCCTCGACATCAGGTCGGGACGCCTGCAAGGGGTCCGTACGACCTGCGGCACGTTCGAAACGGACGTCATCGTGATCGCTGCCGGCGTGGCGACACCGCGCGTGGCGGCGATGGCGGGCCTCGACGTCCCGCTCAAGGACTCTCCGGGCGTCCTCGCCCACACGAAATCGACCGATCGCATCCTGGGGCGTGTCGTTCTCGCGCCGGGTGCGCACATGAAGCAGATGCTCGATGGCCGGATCGTCACCGGGGCCGGCTTCGGTGGCTCCCCGACGGATACGTCAGTCGAGGTGGGCGAACGGATGCTCGACGCGGCGGCACGGGTGGTTCCGGAGATCGAGAACGCCGAGCTCGACCGGGTCACCTTGGGCTGGCGGCCGCTACCCAGGGACAACCACCCGGTGGTCGGGTTCGCGCCTCCGGAGTCGGATGTGTACCTCGCCGTCATGCATAGCGGCGTCACCCTGGCGCCGCTGATCGGCAACCTCGCCGCACAGGAGATCCTCGACGACGTGCGGGTGGACTTGCTCGAGTCGTACCGCCTCGGACGCTTCGGCGGATGAACGGGAACACCCTACCGCCCGGATCGCCTCACCTCGGCGTAGTCCAGGTATCGATGGCCGTCCACGGTGGACACCTGTGCCGAGACGGCGTACGGGGCGGCGCCAGACGGCAACTCGCTGGTGTACACGCTGGACTCGACGCGCACCGACGTCAGGGATGGCCCGTCGCGCAGCGCTTCGACGAGCGCGCGCCCCTGCATCGTGCGGGGGACGCCGAGGCCCAGGAGGTGGAGCAGGGTCGGGGCCAGATCGACGTTCGCCGTCGGCAGCTCGGTGACGAGACCCTGGCGGAAGTCGGGACCGACCGCGATCAGCGTGGCGTGGACGTCGAACGGACTGACCGACCCGTGACCGGCCACGCCGCCCTGGCTCGTCGTGCCCGCGAGCCCGTGTTCGTTGGTGTCCCGGGTCCAGTCCGCTGACACCAGAATGTCTGCCGCGCGCGGATGGTCCCAGTGGATCAACGCCTGGGACAGCGTCCCGGGCAGGATTCCCTCCGGATCGTCCGCCGTGGTCGGCCGCGTGAAGATCGCGCCGTAGCCCGCTGTGCGCTGGAGTGCGTGGACGATTGCGGCGAGCTTTTCCTGATCGCCATCGCGGACGTAGATGGCGCCGCCGGCGCGCACGACATCGGATGAGCCGTCGGTGAGTGTGCCGGTGTAGGGTGCCAGCAGCGCGTCCAGATCCATCTCGCCGGTGTGCGTCGAAAAACCGTGGTCTGACGCCACCAGGATATTGACGTCGTCGAGTGCGCTGTCGATCCGGGCGATTTCGGCATCGATGGCCGCCAGGGCTGTCCGTGCTGCGGGCGAGCCGACGCCGCTTGCATGAGACGCGTCGTCCAGGTCGCTCATCCACAGGATTGCCACGTCGGGCCTGAGCTCGGCCGCCACGTAGTGCAGGTAGGCATCGACGATCCATCGGGTCTGGTCGGCGATCGGGGCATCGGGGGGCAGGCGCCGGCCGAGCGCGTCAGCGACCCGCGCACCGAGCCCATCTGGCAGCGTGTAGTCGGGATGGATCACCGCACCGCCGGCTACCGTGTGGTTGAGCAGCATCCCGGAGCCCTGGGTGCCGGAGCTCAGCGTCACCAGCGTCTTGCCCGCCGCGTCGAGCACCTCCCCGAGCGTCGTGGCGGTGAGCAGGTTCCCATCCGTTGCCAGGGTGATCGCGTCGAGCACGTCCTTCGATCCGGTACTCACGCTGCTGCCGGCGCCCACATCGGGGATATAGACCGAGCTACCCATGAGCCCGTGCGCGGCAGGATAGGCGCCGGTCGAGATCGACGCCGCGTTGACCCGCGACACCGTCGGGAACACCGAATGATGGCTGGTGAAGACGACCCCGCGCTGACTCAGTCGATGGAGATGCGGGGTCAGGTCGGCCGTGACGAGATCGGAGCGAAGGCCGTCCACGACGATCAGGAGTTGCGCGCGACCGGGGCGCTCGAGCGCGTCTTCGGGCTGCTGGCACGCAGGGCCGGACATGGCCGCCGCGAGCAGCGCCAGGCCGCACCGCCAGGTCACGTGACGCCCCATCAGGCTCCTCCGACCGGCCGCTGCTTGAGCCGGCCCATTCCTCGGTCGCGTCATCACTCTGCCACGGGCGGCAGCTCCGGCGGTCGATAGTTGACGCTGATGCGGTTGAAAGATCGGTGCTGCGGCTGCACTCCGAAAAAGTATGCCACAGAAAAAGAAGAGACGCACGATAACGTCAGGAACGCTTCCGCGGGCGCTCGTGATCTCGATCTGGCTACAATCTTGGCGTTGGCCGCGCCGGCCATCGCCGTGGCGCAGCCGCCGGCGAACACCCCGGAGGCGCTCACGACGCAGCATCTCTGGATCGGCCAGCCGGCGCCGGGCGTCGATCTGGTGACCACGAGAGGCGAGACCGTCTCGCTGGGCGACTACCGGGGCAACAAGTTCGTCGTGCTTCACTTCGCGGCCAGCTGGTGACCGTTCTGCGGTGCGGAGGCTCTGCACCTCGAACAGCTGTTCAAGGATTACGCGGATCGGGACGTCGAGGTGATCGTGGTCGACGTCTTGGAATCGGAGGAGCTCGCCGCGTCGTGGGCCGAGAAGATGGGCTACACGGTGCCGATTCTGCTCGATGGCGACGGCATCGTATCGGCGACCTACGCGCCCGAGGGTGTGTAGCCCGAACTGGCTCGGGATCAGGTGGCGATTGCGGGCAACCTCATCATCGACAAGGCCGGGACGATTCAGTTCTACTCGCTGCTCGACAGCATGAACTTTGACGCCAGGCTCGTCGGGCTCAAGGCGAAGCTGGACGCGCTGCTCTTGGAGCCCTGAACCCTGGACCCTGAACTCCGAACCCTGAACCCTGAACCCTGAATCATGACGCGCAGGCAACTCGGCCTCATCGGCCTCATCGCTCTCACGTGGCTCCTCGGCGCGATGGCGCCGGGGTCGTCCCAGCCGGCCCCGGTCGTCCGCGTCGTGGGGATGGAGACGCTCTCCGTCGCACCCGGCGCGTCGCAGGACACGGAGATCCGCATCGCGGTAGCAGAGGGATTTCACGTTCAGGCGAACCCCGCGGCGGACGAGTTCCTGATTCCGCTCACGCTTGAATTCGTGAGCGGGGACGGATTCGAGGTCACCGACATCCGGTATCCGCCGGGCGAGTCCTACCGGCTGCAGGGCGCGGATGAGGATCTCCTGGTCTACGGCGGGACGTTCGCCGTGCCGGTGACGGTCCGAGCCTCGGCCGACGCACGCGAAGAAGCCGTCGCGGCCCGAGGCCGGCTCCGGTATCAGGCGTGCGACGATCGCATCTGTCTGGCGCCCGCCACGCTCCTCTTCGACCTGTCGGTGCGGGTCGAATCTACCCCAGAGCCGTAATCGCGCCGCGTCTTTCAGGAAAACCCTCAGGGAATTTCCGCCAAAACAGGCTATAATTCAGCCCCTCCGATCATGCGGGACCAATCTTGGAGTCCTGCGGCATCGCAGTCCTCGACTAGACAGGCTGCGCGACAGGTGACTGGTGCGGAAGGACAGGCCATTAAGATGGATCGCGTCAGGCTGGCAGGGCCCCTCGTCGTTGTACTGATCCTCCTCGTCGGGGTCGTCGGCGTGCCAGCTCCCGGCGCCGCCCAGCCGCGCGGCACCCCGGCCGGTGAGTGGCGCTACATCGGCGGCGACGCGGGGCACACGCGGTACTCGTCGCTGGACCAGATCGACGGCAACAATTTCGAGGACCTCGAGGTGGCCTGGGTCTGGCGCGGCGACAATTTCGGCCCTTCCGTCGACTATCGCTTCCGGTCCACGCCGCTCTACGTCGATGGTCTGCTCTATACGGTGGCCGGCCAGCGGCGGACGGTGGCTGCCATCGACCCGGCGACGGGAGAGACGATCTGGACCTACCGCGAGCCCCACACCACCCGGTACGACCGGGGCATGCGCAACAACTACGGGAAGGGTGTCGCCTACGCCGAGGTGGACGGCCGCGGCGTGATCTTCACCAGCAGCCCCGCCTTCTTCCTCCACGCCCTCGACGCGAAGACCGGTCGCCACCTGGACGACTGGGGCCAGGCCGTCCCGCTGCCTGGATTCCCGGAGAGCGGCGTCGTAGATCTGCTGCCCGACCTGGTGGCCGACTGGGACCCCTGGCTCGAGTCGGGCTATTCCTACGACCCGGACCACGGGATCCCCCGGGACCTCGGCAACCTCAGCAGCTCGTCGCCGCCCATCGTGGTGGGCGGCGTGGTCGTCGTGAGCAACGTCCACGAGCAGGGCTACTACCAGACCCGCACCGAGAACATCCCGGGCGACATCCTGGCCTACGACGCGCGGACCGGGGCGCACCTCTGGAAATTCCACGTCATTCCCCGGCCCGGGGAGTTCGGCCACGAGACCTGGGAGAACGACGCATGGCGCACGACGGGTGACGTCTCGTCGTGGGCGCCGATGTCAGCCGACCCGGAGCGGGGGATCGTCTACATTCCGACGAACCCGCCGACGATCGACTTTTACGGCGGCTTCCGGCCCGGCGACACGCTGTTCGGGACGAGCCTCCTCGCGCTTGACGTCCAGACGGGCCAGCGCGTCTGGCACTTCCAGATGGTCCACCACGACATCTGGAACTTCGACAATTCGACGGCGCCGGTCGTGCTGAACGTCACGGTCGACGACCAGCCGACGCCGATCGTGGTGCAGACGACCAAGCAGGGTTGGGCCTACACGTTCAATCGGGAGACGGGCGAGCCGGTCTGGCCGATCGAGGAGCGCGAAGTGCCCGAGTCGGATCTCCCCGGCGAGCGGCTGTCGCCGACCCAGCCGTTTCCGACCTGGCCGCTGCCCTACGTCATGCAGGGGCTGACCGAGGACGACCTCATCGACTTCACGCCCGCGCTCCGGCAGGAGGCGCTGGAGATCATCAAGAACTACCGGATCGGACCGCTCTTCAACCCGCCGATCCAGGTGGGCCACCCCTCCGGCCTGCGCTCGTTCGTCAGCTGCCCGAGCGGCGCTACCAACATCGTCGGTCCTACGACTGCCGATCCGGAAACCGGCATCCTCTACGTGGCTTCCCTGACCGGCTGCCGATCGGAGAACATCGTGCCTGGCCACGAGATGGACGAGCCGGACGACCCGATGACGACCGGCAAGACGGTCGCCGACTGGGTCGTCGCGAACCGCGGGGACTTCCGGGGCCCGCAGGGGCTGCCCATCTTCAAGCCGCCCTACAGCCGCATCACGGCGATCGACATGAATACGGGCGAGCATCTGTGGTGGATTCCCAACGGCGATACGCCCGCGTCGATCAGGAATCACCCGGCGCTCCGGGGCGTGGATCTGCCGACCACCGGTGTCACCTCGCAGCCGGTCACGCTGGTCACGGGAAGCCTGCTCATCCAGGCCGAGGGCCGGGCGGGCGAGCCGGTCCTGCGCGCCCTGGACAAGCGCACCGGCGAGCGGCTGGGTCTCGTCGAGCTGCCGGCCCCCGGCCAGTACGGAATGATGACCTACGAGCACGCGGGGCAGCAGTACATCGTCGTGCAGATCGCCAGCACCGACCATCCCGGGGCGCTGGTGGCGCTCCGGCTCCCGTAGCCAGCCAGAGGTTCAGGGGCCTTCGGTATCCATGTGTGTGTCAAGGGGGACGTGATGTCTGATCGAGGTCGAGTGGGATTCGCGCTGATGTTCGGTGTGGCGGCGGTGACCGTGATGTTTGGTGCGGCGGCCTGCTCTCAACCCGAGGCCGATCCGGCGGAAGACTCGGTCGAGGAGATGGCGGCGGAGGCTGCGCCGATCCAGCCGATCAATGACCGGCCCAATCCGTACGAAACGGTCGAGGACTACTTCACGCTCCCGGAGGGACGGACCTGGGGATCGACCAGCGCGGTGGACATCGACATTGACGGCACGTCGATCTGGGTCGCGGAGCGGTGCGGCGAGAACAGCTGCGCCGGGTCAGATCTGCCGGTCGTCCTCAAGTTCGACGCCGACGGCAGCCTCGTGACCAGCTTCGGTGGTGACATGTTTCTGTTTCCGCACGGCATCCACGTGGACAGCGAGGGCAACGTCTGGGTGACCGACGCGCAGGGACCGGACGGTGAGGATCCGAGCCGGGATGGCAAGGGGCACGCGGTCTACAAGTTCAGTCCGGAGGGGGAGGTCCTGCTGACCTTGGGCGAGCCCGGGGTCGCCGGCGACGGAACCGACAGCCTGCTCAACACGCCGAACGACGTCATCACGGCGCCCGACGGCTCGATCTTCGTCGGTGATGGACACGGTGGCCAGAGCCAAAACGCGACGCCGGATACCGTCGCACGCGTCGTGAAGTTCGACAGTGAAGGTCACTACCTTATGCACTGGGGCGGGCTCGGCTCTGAGCCGGGGCAGTTTCGGACGCCGCACGGCCTGGCCTTCGACTCGGTGGGCCGGTTGTTCGTCGCCGACCGCGGGAACGTGCGCATCCAGATTTTCGATCAGGAGGGGGACTTCCTCGAGGAGTGGACGCAGTTCAGCCGCCTAAGCGGCATCTACATCACCGCGGACGACATACTGTACGGCGCCGACTCGGAGTCGAGCGAGACCAGCAATCCGGGCTGGGCGCGCGGCATCCGGATCGGCAGCGCGCGGACCGGTGAGGTCAGGTACTTCATTCCCGATCCGGACCCGGAGCCGCGGGGGACGACGGCGGCCGAGGGTGTGGCGGTGGACGCTGCGGGCAACGTGTACGGGGCGGAAGTCGGCCCCCGGGCGCTGAAGCGATACGTCAGGAGCTCGGAGTAGGCTCCCGCGACGGCCGTGGTGTCCCGGGCTGCTCGGGCGAGGGCTGGAAACCTGCCGGCGCTCACCTTGACCCTCGTCGTCGTCCTCGTCCTCGGTGTCGTCTTCGTTTTCGCTCAGGCGGGGTGCGCGGTGGCGCCGGCGCGCGCGCCGGCGCCACCGCGTTCCGTGTGGGACGGCGTGTACACGATGCGCCAGGCGAGCCTCGGCCGGCGGCGGTTCGAGCAGATCTGCGAGGCGTGCCACCGGTCCAGGGAGTTCAGGGGGTCGGCGTTCCAGGCGGCCTGGCGGGGACGGACCGTCGGCGACCTCTTCCAGGTGCTCGTGGATACCATGCCGCCGGACGACCCCGGCGGGCTCGATCCCGAGCACTATGCCGACGTTGCGGCCTATTTCCTCGGCCTCAACGGCTATCCAGCGGGCGAGGAGGATCTGCCGGCCGACCCGCTGGCGCTCGGGGAGGTGCGGTTCGGAGTACAATCGACGCCAAGCGGGCCGAAGGGCGCTCCGATTCGGTGAGCGCCCCGGCCGCGGAAGCCTGTTTCAAGGGGGATGTGATGTCTGATCAACGGCGACTGGGATTCGCGATGATGATGGTTATCGTGTCGGTGCTCGTGATGTTCGGCGCGGTGGCATGCAGCCAGCCGGAAGCCCCGATGGAGGCCGAACCGGACGAGGCGGCGCCTGTGGAGGCCGGGTCGGTCGAGCCGATCAATGACAATGACCGGCCGAATCCGTACACGACCGAGGATGGTTGGGTGACGCTGCCCGACGGTAGAACGTGGGGATCAACGGCCGGGGTCGACATCGACCCGGACGGCGTGCACATCTGGGCGATTGACCGCTGCGGTGCGAATTCCTGCGCCGACTCGGATGTCGACCCGATTCTCAAGATCGATCCGGACGGCAACGTGGTGGAGAGCTTCGGCGGGGGCTTGATCCTGTATCCGCACGGCCTCCACGTGGACCCGGACGGCAACGTGTGGGTCACCGACGCCAGGGCACCGGATCCCGACGATTTGAGCCAGGCCGGCAAGGGCCAAGTGGCGATCAAGTTCAGCCCCGAAGGCGAGGTCCTGCTGACGTTGGGTGAGGGCGGCGTGACCGGCGACGGCACGGGTGCCACATTGAACACGCCATGCGACGTGGCGGTCGGGCCCGATGGCAGCATCTATATCGGCGATGGGCACGGGGGCCAGAACTCGGACGACCCGAGCACGGTGGCGCGAATCGCGAAGTTCTCGCCGGACGGCGAATTCGTTGCGTCCTGGGGCCAGTGGGGCTCGGGACCCGTCGAGTTCAAGACGCCGCACGCGCTGATCTTCGACGCGGACGGGCGCTTGGTCGTGGCCGACCGCGGCAACAACCGGTTGCAGATCCTCGACCAGGATGGCAACTACATCGAGGAGTTCAAGCAGTTCAGCCGGCCGAGCGACATGCACTTCGGCCCCGACGGGACGATCTACGTCGCCGACTCGGAGTCGCGCTTCGAGGGCAGGCCCGGTCGCCGATCCGGCTGGATGCCCGGCATCCGGGTCGGCAGGCTGGACGACGGGTCGGTCGACTACTTCATCGACGGCACGGTCGAGGCCTATCCCGACGGATCGAACCCGGAAGGTGTGGCGGTGGATGCTGCGGGCAACGTGTACGGCGCCGTGGTGTCCGACGGGGGCGCCATGCTGCGGTCGGTGAAGCAGTAACACAGCCTGCGTCGTAAAGCTTCATGAGCCGGCTCGGTCGCTTGACCCTGCGGGCGTCCGGCGGCTACCGGTGGGGGCACCGTCATAAGAGGGATCCGTGGAGACACGGGACCTGATGAGGGCGCCGGGAGGGAGTCCGCGGCGGCCGCGTAATCCACGACTCTCAGGTTCGGGGGAGGCGTAGATGTCACTTTCACGTCGTGCGTTCGTCCGGCGGATCGGCGTGGGGAGCGCTGGGCTCGCCTCGGCGTCGTTCATCATCGGCCACGGGCGCGAGGAATTAGCCGCATTCGGGTTCGACGACCTCGAGCTCGAGGCGGCGATGCAGCGGCAGCGCGCCGCGATCCCCCCGGGCGCGATCAAGCTGAGCAGCAACGAGAACCTCCGGGGGCCCAGTGCCAAGGTGATCGAGGTGCTGAAGCAGCACCCCTCGAAGAATCTGGGCTACGGCTATCCGGTGCCGAGCCGGCGCGCGTTCAGCGCGGCGATTGCGAAGGCGCACACCGTGGCACCGGAGAACGTGATTACGGCCACCGGCTCGGGCGTGATCCTGCAGGCGGCGCAGCGGGCGTATGTGACTGATTCGCGGCCGCTCGTCTCCGGGAATCCGTCTTACATGGGGGGGGCCGAGCGGTCCATCGCGGTGAAGTCGGACCTGTATCTGGACCTCGACGCGATGGTGGACGCCTCGAGTGGAGCGGGACTCGTCTTCCTCTGCAATCCGAACAATCCGACGTCGACGATCCACCCGCTGTCCGACATCGAGACCGCGGTGCGCGCGATCAAGCGACGGTCACCCGACACGGCCATCCTGATCGACGAGGCCTACATCCACTACGCGACCGTGCCAGGCGTCGGCTCGGGCGATCAGATCTCGCTCGAGTTCCCCGACGTCTTCATGACCCGGACGTTCTCGAAGGCGTTCGGCATGGCCGGCATGCGCATGGGGTATGGCATCGGTCAGCCGGTGACCCTCCGCTCGCTGCGGGAGGCCTGGGGCCTGGGGAGCATCAACGAGCTCCAGAGTGTGGCCGGTATCGCCGCCATCGAGGACACGGCGCACATGGACTGGGAGCGTCAGGAGAACCAGCGGATTCGTGAGTGGACGCTGTCGCAGTTCGCGGAGATGGGCTTCGGCGCGCCCGCGTCGCAGACCAACTTCATCTTCGTGAAGATCGATCGTCCGGCGTCCGAGTTCCGGGACGCCTGCCGGACGAACGGCGTCCTCGTGGGGCGCGATTTCCCGCCGATGGAGCAGACCCACACGCGCATCTCGCTGGGGACGATGGAGGACATGCAGCGGGCGATGGAGGTCTTCAAGAAGGTGCTGGAGACCTAGCAGCCCGTGGTGAAAGTCCCGCGTCGCCCGTCGTCGCCGATGCGCCGCGGCATCGCCTCCTCCGCGCTTCTTGTCTGCGGCTCGCAAGACCCACGCGCGCGGCCCACGCGAATACTCGGACGGGCGCCTAGAGAAAGGAACGGACATGCAAGGCACGCAGCAGACCGCGCTCGCGACGGCGTTCGTCTGGGCGGCGTCGGCGTTCGTCGTCGCCTATCCCAGCGTCTTCCCGACCGGGACGACGATGTACGACCCGGCAGCGGCCTACAGTAGTTACATCCTGATCTCCGATCATTCGGACAGTGGGAATCATTCGTCCGCCGCGGTCCGGGCGCAGAGTACGGTGCCGGACGACGTTCGGCTGATCGACATGAACGGCAACGTCGTACACACCTGGACGGTGGCGGCGACGTTCAACAAGCGCAGCCGGCTGCTGTCGAACGGGCACCTGCTGTACGCCGGGCCGAACCGCACGATCTATGAATACGACTGGGACGGCAACGTCGTCTGGACCCACGAGGGCATCGGGTCGATCAACGACCTGCGGTGGCTGCCGAACAACAACCGGCTCCTCATCGCGCACCAGCCGATTCCCGACGAGTTTCAGGCGCGGGTCGAGGATGTGGACATGCGCCCCTGGTGGGCACCGCGCAAGCGCGGCAGCGAGGAGCACCAGCGCGGGGCCGACATCTACGAGGTCACCCCGGCCGGAGAGGTCGTCTGGGAGTGGCACGCCCACGAGCACCTCGATCTGAACCGCTATTCGCCGGCCACGCCCGAAGGGGACTGGCTGCACGTGAACTCGATTGCGCCGCTGTCGGAGAACAAGTGGTTCGACGCCGGGGACGAGCGATTTCGGCCGGGCAACATCCTGGTCAACGCGCGCAATATCGACACGATGTACATCGTGGACAAGCAGACGAAGCAGGTCGTCTGGGAAGGGACGCATACCTATAAAGGCGGGATGGCGCATTCGCACGAGCCGGAGATGATCGAGAAGGGGCTGCCCGGGGCGGGCAACATCATCCTGTTCGACAATGCGCTGTTTCCGCGCAACCGCCAGCACAGCGGTCAGACGTTCATCATCGAGATGGATCCGACGACGCAGGAGATCGTCTGGAAGTACGAGACCGAAGGCTACGCTAATCTCAAGTTCTTCAGCAAGACGATGGGATCGCAACGGCGGCTGCCGAACGGCAACACGTTCATCGCCGAGGACAACACGGGCCGGCTGTTCCAGGTGAAGCCGGACGGTGAGATCGTCTGGGAGTACGTGAATCGGGGCGGCACGACGCGGCCGTCGCCGGTGCCCTACGACTTCACGCCGCAACTGCGGGCGATGGCCAGGCCGGACGAGCTGGCGGTGACGCCGCCGGATAACCTGGAGTGGCATCTTCAGCCGGACGCGCTGCGGGGGCGATGAAAGTTGCTATAATCATCCGTTTCCTGATCAGTTGAGAACAGCAGTTCCATTTCCAAGGAGGAGAGTGTCATGCGAGTCCTGCGAGTAGCGATTGCGATAGCGGCGTTGGCGGTGCCTCTGGCCGCGCAGGCCCCGGAGGGTGGTGTCACGGCGGAGGGGTGGGAAGCCCGGCTCGACCGCGATGGAGACGCCACGAGCGTGCTCAATTTTCAGTCGATGGGCAGCGGCGTCCACGCGACGACGGCCGGCGCGGGCGCGGCGACGTTCTGGCAGGCCGGCAGCACGGCGGAGGGGACCTACACGATCAGCGCATCGTTTCGGCAAATTGGGCCGTCGGGGCATCCGAACGCGTACGGTCTCGTTTTTGGCGGGTCGGACTTGTCAGGGCTGGACCAGCAGTACTCGTACTTCGAGCTCCGGCAGGGCGGCGAGTTCCTCATCAGGAACCGTGAGGGCAGCGAGACGCCGGATGTCGTGGCGTGGACCGCGCACTCGGCGATTAACACGCTGGACGACAACGGGCGGTCGCTGAACACGCTCTCGGTGGAGGTCGGCGCCGACCAGGTGCGGTTCCTGGTGAACGGCACGGAGGTGTCGTCGCAGCCGAAGTCCGCGCTCCACACGGACGGGATTACCGGGGTGCGTGTGAACCATCTGTTGAACGTCCACATCGACGACCTGAATCTCGGCGGGTAGTCAGACGGCGCACGCCGGTCCGGCGCGCCGCGCCGGCGTGCGCCGTCTTCTCGTCTGGTGCGCAGAGGCGATCGCTGTCTGGGAACAGGCCCGTTCGTACACCCCGTCTTGCCTCGGCCGAGTCGCGTTTTGGTGGTTCGGCGTTCCCTTGCTATAGTGCGTTCGTGACGGCTCGGCGTGGCGACAGATGGTCGCGATGCGTCCGATCTGGCCGTCCGGTGGAGGCGCCAATGCATCGTCAATTCTTCGGCATCCGCACTCGTGTTCTAGCAGCCCGTGGTGAAAGTCCAGCGTGGCACCGAGCCCGCCGAGGCGCCCACCCCGCAAGGCGCGAGGAGGAAGCATACCGGGAGTATTCGACCCATCGTGGAAGACGCTCAGCTCCGCCGAAGCCGGGATGCCTCGGCGGTCGACTGCAGCGGGACTTTCACCACGGGCTGCTAGGCGTCGTGCTGGCCCTGGTGCTGGCTGGCCCGGCGGTCCCTGCGGCCGGTCAGTCGTTCGACAAGGTCCGGGTGGCCGTCATGAACTTCGAGAACAACAGCACCTAGTCGTACTGGGGCAACAATCTGGGCGCCGCGGCCGCCGACGAGCTGACGACCCAACTCTTCCGCTCCGGGAAATTCAGTGTCATCGAACGGGCGCGCTCAACGCGATTCTGGCTGAGCAGGACCTCGGGGCCAGCGGCGCCGTCACGAGCGACACGGCCGCCCGGCTCGGGCAGTTGCTCGGCGTGCAGCTCATCCTGACCGGCTCGATCACGCAGTTCTCGATTGAACGGGTGTCGGGCAGGTTCGGGCGCTTGAGCGGGTCGTACGTGCGCGCGGAAACGATGCTGGACGTGCGGATGGTGAACACGACAACGGGTGAGATCCTGATGGCCGAGGAAGGCCAGGGTCAGAAGCGTTTCGGGGGCGGGTTCTTCCGCGGGGCGGGAGCCGAACGGGACTTCGATGCGGGCATTGCCCAGGAGTCGTTGCGTCCGGCCGTCGAAGAAGTCGTCGACAAGATCGTTGCCCAAGCGGACCAGTTTACCTCCCTGCAGCCAGTTGTGCCCGTGGGCCAGATCGTCGGCGCCCGCGACGGCTCGTTCTACATCAATCGGGGTGAAAACTTTGGCCTGCAGGCCGGCCAGCGCTTCGACGTGTACCGCGTGGTCGATGAGATCACGGATGCCAATGGAAACGTGCTGGACCGGATCACCGAGAAGATCGGGACGCTCGAGGTGACCCGCGTGCTCTCGCAATCGGCAATCTGCTCGCTGGTTGAGGGCGAGGCGGCCGAAGGCGACACGGTCCAGGGCGGGTAGGCCTGTGACGGTCCGGGGGACCGCCCGGCGCAACGCTGGGCAACAGATGCGGCGATTGCTGGCGACGAGCCTCCTGCTGTGCGCGGCGGTGATCGCCGCCGCCGCGGCCCAGCGTCGCCTGCCGGACGGCCGAAGCGTCTTCCGGTCTGGCATCGAGCTGGTCAACGTGACCGCGACGGTGACCGACGCCGAGGGGCGCCTGGTGGACGGCCTGACCGCGGCGGATTTCGAGATTTACGAGGATCGCGAGCGCCGTCCGGCGACGTACTTCAGCCGCGAGCGGGTGCCGCTCAGCTTGGGGTTGGTGCTCGACACCAGCGACAGCATGTACGGGCAGCGCATCGAGGATGCGCGCTTCGCGCTGAACCGGTTCCTCCTGGATCTGCTCGAGCCGTCCGATGAGGCCTTCTTGCTCGTGTTCAACCATAGGCCGATGGTCACGACCGGCTGGACGCGCACGCCCAGCCGGCTGAGCCCGGAGCTGGAGGCAGTGCGCCCCTGGGGCGCCACGGCGATGTACGACGCGATGCTCGAGGCGCTACCGCTCTTCGAGAGTCGGCGCCACCAGCGCGCCGCCATCGTGCTCCTCTCCGATGGCGCCGACACCGCGTCAGACCATCCGGTGCGGGAAGTGCGCGACCGGCTACGGCGGAGCGAGGCGTTCGTTTATGCCATTGCGATCGACGCCAAGGAGAGCGCGCCGATCAACGACCAGGTGAACCCGTTTGCGCTGCGTGAGATGACGGACGAGAGCGGAGGTTACACGGAGGTCGTCCGGGAGACGAGCGAACTGGTGCCGGCGGTTCGCCGGATCGCCGACGAGTTGAACCACCAGTACACGCTGGGCTACACGCCGTCGAAGCCGCCGGACGGGCGCTACCGGCGCATCCGCGTGCGGGTGGTGGGACGGGACTACACCGTCCGGGCGCGACGCGGCTACGTGGCGAGCGTCACTCCTCTCTGAGCGCGACGATCGGATCCACCCTGGTCGCCCGGAGGGCCGGGACGAGGGAGGCGGTGAGCGCGGCGCCGCTCAGCAGCAGTGAGACGCCAAGGAAGACCGCCGGGTCCAGCGGGCTCACCTCGTAGAGCAACGTGGCCAGCGACCGGGTTATGGCGGTCGAGGCGACGAGCCCGACGCCGATTCCGAGCCCCACCAGCCCCATGCTGTTCACGATGACCAGCCGCAGCGCGTCTCCGGATTCGGCGCCGAGCGCCATCCGCAGGCCGAGCTCCCTCGTCCGGCGCGCCACCGAGTAGGAGATGACGCCGTAGATGCCCAGCGTCGCGAGAATCAACGCCGTGCCGGCAAAGACCGCCATGAGCGTCATGTTGAGGCGGGGCAGGGACACGGCGCGCGCGAGCACCTGCCGCATCGTGCTCATGTCGTAGATCGGCTGGCTGGGATCCACGGCCCAGACTTCCCGCCGGATGACGCCGGCATACTGGAGCGGATCGTTCTCGGTCCAGAGGACCAGCGCCATGCCGTTGATCGTGCTCTGGCGGAACGGCAGGAAGATCTCCGGCCGCGGCGCGCTGTCGAGGCCGTAATGCCTGAGGTCGCCGCCGACGCCGACGACCTCGCTCCGGCCGTGCGGGTTGACGACGACCTTACCCAGCGGGTCCTCATCGGGGAAGTAGCGCGTGGCCATCGTCTCGTTGATGATCGTCACGTGGACCGCATCGGCCAGGTCGCGCTCGTCGAACAGCCGTCCCCGCAAGAGCGGCACCTTCATCGTCTCGAAGTAGCCCGGCGTGGCGATGCGCACGTCGGATTGCGGCTCTTCGCCGTTGGCCGGTGGCAGGCGACCTTCCACGGTGAACGCCAGTGCGAAATCCGTGCCGACCGGATGCATCGGTAGCGCCGAGGCGGCGGATGCAGACCGGACGCCGGGGACCGTCTTCAGGCGCTCGATGACGCGCTCGAAGAAGGTCGCTACCTCGTGGCGCTCGCCGTACTTGGTCTGCGGCAGATAGATCTGCGCGGCGATGACGTTGTCCGGCTCGAAGCCTGGATACACTTGAATCAGCCGATCGAAGCTCCGGATCATCAGTCCGGCGCCGATCAGGAGCATCAGGGCCATCGCCACCTCGACTACCACGAGGCCGTTCAGTGCCCGACGGGCTGTGACGCTGCCCGTCGTGCCCGACGCCTCGTTCAGCGTAGTCCGGAGCCGCGCCCGAGATGCCTGCATGGCGGGGAGCAGGCCGAAGACGATGGCGACCGCGATCGAGACGGCGATGGCGAACAGCAGCACGCCGCCGTCGAGCCTGATCTGCTCCATGCGCGGGAGGCTGCCCGCCGGCAAGAGTGTCAGGAGCCGCAGGCTGGCAACCGCCAGCAGCAGTCCGAGTCCGCCGCCACCGCCGACAGCAGGACGCTCTCGACGAAGATCGGCCGCGCGAGCTGCCACCGGCTCGCGCCGAGCGCCGCGCGGACGGCGATCTCCCGCTGCCGGCCGGACAGACGGGCCAGCATCAGATTGGCCACGTTCGCGCAGACGATGAGCAGGAGGAATCCGACGGCCCCGCTGAGCACGAGGAGCGCCGGCCGGGCGGCCTCGACGAGCTGCGCGTGGGCGGCGACGAGCGTCGCACTCCAGCCGTCGTTGCTCTCTGCGTACTCGCTGGCGATGCGGGCGGCGATGACGCGCATCTCCTCCTGCGCCTGCGCCGGGGTCGTGTCCGGGGCCAGGCGGCCGATGACGGTCAGCGACCGCGCCCGGCGGGAGCGGCCGTGCAGGTTGTTCGGGTCGAAACTCAGCGGCGTCCAGATTTGCGCGTTGCCGGCTGGCGGAAACTCGAAATTGGGCGGCATCACGCCGACAATCGTGTACGGCTCGGCGTCAAGGTCCATCGTGTCGCCGATGACATCCGCCTGTGCGCCGAAGTGCCGTTCCCAGAACCGGTGGCTCAACACGACGACGTGGTCCTGCCCGGGCGTGGTTTCGTCCACCGTGAACGTGCGGCCGAGACGCGCGTCAGCGCGGAGAATGCCGAAGAGCTCGGTCCGGACTTTCAGGCTCTGGATGTCCAGCGGCTGGTCCGCTGTCGAGAATGTGTAATCCTCGTGCCGGTAGCCCGCCATCTCCTCGATCTGCGTCGCTTGATCCTCCCAGTCGAAATAGGTCGGAATCGATACCTCATCGAGTACGCCGTCCGGACTGACCTCCCACAGCACGACCAACTGCTCCGGCTCGTCGTAGGGCAGCGGGTTCAGCAGCACCGCCTTGGTCACGCTAAAGATCGCCGTATTGGCGCCGATGCCCAGTATCAGTGTGAGGATGGCGACAGCGCTGAACGTCGGCTGGCTGGCGAGTACCCGGGCGGAGTGGCGGAGGTCGGTCAGAAAGCTGCGCATGGCCTTCCGGGGGTGCGGGTCAGTGTGTCGGGCAGCTGCGAAGAACGCCGAGGAGGTTAGCATGAACTGGCCCGGCCGGCGCCACGGGCTGCTAGGGCATGGCGGCCGAGAGTCGGGTGAGCATGTTCGCCAGCGCCCTGATGCGGTCGTTGATCTCGGGATCGCTCACCTGGTCGTCGGTGAAGGCCTCCTGCGTGGCGTACACGAACCGGGGAATCACCAGACAGCGGAAATCTAGCATCAGACTGTTCGCCAGACTCATCATCGACATGTAGCTGCTGTCGCCGCCGGCGGCGCAGAGAAATCCGACGACGGTGTCGGTCCAGGCGCGGCCGGTCAGCTCGATGAGGTTCTTCGTTGCCGCGCTGGCGTCGTAGTTGTAGACGGGCGTTCCGATCAGCACACCCGTCGCCTCGCGGATGGCCGCCTTGAGCTCGGCGACGTGCTCAGCGTCGTACTTGCTATCGCCATCGCACAGCGGGAGCGGGTAGTCAACGAGATCGATGAAACGGGATTCATGGCCGCCGTCACGTATATGGTCGTGTGCGCGCCGTGCCAGGATCCGAGATCGACTGCCCGGGCGGAGGCTGCAGCTGATGACGAGGTGCATTCGGAGGGCTCCCACTCGACGGCGGGCAGGTCGGTCGTCAGGTGGGGCCATCCTATCACGCGGCTGTCGTGCGGCCACGGGCTGTCGGGCTACCGGGTCATATCCATGTGCAGGTCGTGTGGCTGGTCGGTGACGACGGTCAGGACTGCTCGTTTCTCGCCGTGCTCGGGATGAGAGAAGAGGACGCTTCGCGTGCCGATCGCGATCGGAATGTCGTCGAGCGGGGTTCGGCCGACCGGGGTTCCGTCGATCGACACGTCGGCCCAGGGCTCGGCGCGCACGCTCAGTTGGCCGGGCGTCGGATCGATCGTCCGGGCGACGACCTCGCCTGGATCGACCTGCAGTGTGACAGTCTGCCGGAAGCCCTACCGCTCGCCGACCAGCTCGAACGTGTGGCGTTCCGGCGGCACCATGATCCGGCCGTCTTCCGTCGAACCGACGGGATGTCCGTTCTGCAGGATTGTGAGTTGGACGGGCGCGAAGAAGGCGACCCAGCCGGCGTAGATCGCCTCCGACAGCGTGGCGGTCTGTCCCGCGGCAACCTCCACGGTCCGTTCGATCGCACCGCTCGGACTGGCGAATCGAACCACGTAGCTGCCGGACGGAAGGGTGTCGGCCGTGACCGGTGTCACGCCGACCGGATCGCCGTTCAGCGTGACCTGGGCGCCACTGGGTGTCGAGTCGAGTCGCAGTTGCCCGGTTGCGGGTTCCGGCTCGGGGTCGATCCGGGCCTCGGCGGTGGCGATCGTGGCCCGGATCCGGTCGCCAAGCCGCTCCCACTGTCCCGTGAGACTGGCACCCGAGAGGATGGCGCACAGGGTGAACAGGGCGGCGACGCGAGACCAGCGACGGGGGCGGGCGGGTGTATCGGCGCCCGTGTCCTCTTTGTCGTCATTTTCAGCCGGACGCGCGTCTGGCGCCGGGACGGAGACGGCGTGAGCCGTCGGCGACGGCAGCGCGGCCGGTGGCTTGAACTGGAGCGTGGCGGCTGGCGAACCGGGACGGCGATCGGCTCGACCGGCAGCGCCGGCTCGTCGGCGGTCGCCGCCGGATCCACGGGCGGCGCGGCACGGGCAGCCGGTTCGACGACGGGACGGGTAGACCGTGCGGCGTCAGCGCCGATGCCGCAGCCGCGACGTCCATTACCGTGCCGGAGAAATCCTCCGTCCGGTCGTCCAGTTCACCGAGTCTCTCCAGAAGACGCGTGAGCGACGTGCGGGTGACGCCGGCGTGAAAGTCTTCGATCGGGATTAGCTCGAGCGCCTGCCGGGCGTCGGCGAGGCTGCCGAAGCCGCGGCTCGACGGGACGGACAGCGCGCGGGCGAACCAACCGTGCAGGTTTCCCGGCAACGGACCGGTGATGTCCAGGACGGTCCGGAACGGCGCGGCGGCGAGCAGTCCGTGGTAGGCCGGGTCGTCGCGTTGAACGGCCAGCCGCACACGGTCGTCGGTGTGATGCCGCCGCCGTTCCGATTTCCCGACGAGGACGTCGAGCTCTGGGCACCGCTCGGCAATCAGCTGCGCGGTACTTCCCGCAAATCACGGTTCATGCTGACGGTGGCGCGGCTGGATCCCGGCGTCACGCTGGAGTCAGCGCACCAGGAGATGGCCCTCATCAGCGAATGGCTCGCGGATGCGTACCCGGACGAGAACGCGGGCTGGCGCGTAGCGTGATGTCCGCCCACGCGACGATCGTGGGCGACGTCCGTCCCATGCTGCTGGCGCTGCTGGGCGCCGTGAGCTTCGTGCTCTTGATTGCCTGCGGCAACGTGGCGAATTTGCTGTTGGCGCGGGGGACGGCCCGGCGGCGCGAGTCGGCGATCCGTGCGGCGATCGGCGCCGGACGCGGCCGGCTGGTTCGCCAGTTTCTCACCGAGAGTCTCGTCCTGTCGGTGATCGGCACCGCGCTGGGGGTTGCCCTGGCGTGGGCAGCCATGCCGCTGTTGCTGCGCGCCCAGCCGGCCGACATGCCTCGCCTGAGCGAAGTGAACATCGACCTGACCATCTGTGCGTTTGCTGCCGCCGTGGCGGCCGTGACGACGATGCTGTTTGGCTTGCTGCCCGCCTGGCACGGCGCGCGCACCACGCTCGCCGAGTCGCTGCACGCGGGCGGGCGCACGTCCACGGGTGGCGTCCGTCTCGGCCGACGCCTGCGCGACGTCCTCGTTGTCGTGGAGGTTGCGCTGGCCCTCACATTGCTCATCGGCGGGGGGCTGATGCTGCGGAGCATGTCCCGGCTGCTCGACGTCGATCCCGGCTTCGACGCCGCCAACGTCTTGCGGTTGTCGGTCTTTTTGGGCCGCCCACCTACGGCACGGTGGCCGCCCAGAAGGCCTACGTGACGCGCGCGCTCGAACAGCTGGCGCGGGTTGGCGGCGTGACGATGGCCGCCGCCGTAACTCAGGTGCCGATGGTGGACAACTCGTCGGTTCTGCAGTTCCGGATTGAGGGGCGGGCGGTCGAGCCTTCGCAGGCGCCGGCCGCCCAATACCGTGCGGTCAGCGAGCACTACTTCGCGACGATGAGTATTGCGGTCCTGCTGGGCCGCGGCGTCCGCGCGTCGGATGATGAGCGCAGCGCGCCCGTCGTCGTCATCAACCAGACGAGGCCAGACGGTTCTGGCCGGATGGGAGCCCGATCGGGCAGCGCCTGACCGGCGTACGCGACGGTGGCTTTCAGGAGTGGCTGACGATCGTCGGCGTCGTCGGCGACGTGAAGAGCGGCGGCCTTCACGCTGACGAACAGCCGGCGATCTACGCGCCGTATCGGCAGCGCGAGTTTCCGTGGTTGCGCTGGAGCAGCTTCGTCGTACGCAGTGCGGCGTCACCCTTGCCGCTCGTGCAGAACGTCCGCGCCGCATTGCTCGAGGTCGATCCGAACCAACCGGTCTACGGGATCACCACCCTGGAGGCGGTGGTGCGCCAGTCGACGGCGGACCGTCGCCTGGGCGCGGGGCTGCTGTCGCTCTTTGCTCTGCTGGCGGTCATCCTCGCGTCGGTCGGGATCTACGGGGTGATTGCCTGTACGGTCGTGGAACGCACGCACGAGATCGGAGTCCGCCTGGCGCTCGGCGCGAGGCCGCGGAACGTCCTGGCGATGGTCTGCCGACACGGCTTCGGCCTGACCGCGCTCGGCGTGCTCGCCGGCCTCGGCTGCGCATTCCTGGTGATGCGCTTCCTGGCGACCCTTCTCTTTGGCGTGACGCCGACCGATCCGGTGACCTTCGTCGCGATTCCGCTGGTGCTGTTCGTGGTCGCGGAGATCGCCTGCTATCTGCCGGCGCGCCGGGCGACGCGAGTCGATCCGATGGTGACGCTGCGCAGCGACTAAGTCGGTGCTTCGCTGCTCAGAGCGCGACCGCCGGCGAATGCCACTGTCCGAGGAGGCGGCGCAGCAGCACGAGCTGACCGAGGTGGTAGGCGTTGTGGTCGGCGACGACCAGCGCCTCCCGCAGAATCGTCTGTCCCGTCCCGTGAGGGATGGGTCGGAACAGGTCGGTGGACCGGTCGGCCACCAGCTGCTTCATCGCTCCGCGGTCGTGCGCGAACTGCGCCAGGCTTTCCGTCCAGGTAGCCGCGTCTGGCGCCGCGGCGACCGGCGGCCAGTAGTCATCCGGAAACCGTGGCTCCGCATAACGCGGGTTGATACAGAACTCTAAAATGTCCCGCTGTGCGAGGCGCATGTGCTCCAGTAGCTGCCAGGCGGTGTGGGGCGTGCCTTCCGGGGTGATATGCCGGGCGTCGGCCGGCCATCCGTCGAGGACCGCCTCGAAGGTCAGGTGCGCACCCTTGCCGTCGATCAGCGTTGCCACGTGCTGCCTCAACTGGTCATCACGATCCAACTTCGGGTCTCCGTTCGTCGTCGCATGATTCGTCATGTCGTGAAGCGTAGCAGAGCCGAGAGCCGAGAGCCGAGAGTCCAGCGTTCAGATCCCTGGCGGCTGAAAGCGTCCGTCGGCCGCCGTCCAGCCGCCGTCGACGAACAACACCGTGCCCGTGACGTAGCTCGCGGCGTCCGAGGCCAGGAAGAGCACCGGGCCGACCATCTCCGCTGGTGAGGCCCATCGGCCGAGGACGCTCTTGTTCGCGTAAGCGGCGTACCAGTCGCGGTTCTTCTTGATCGGCTCGGTCAGCGGGGTCTCGACGACGCCAGGCGCCACCGCGTTGACGCGAATCCCCGATGCGCCGAGCTCGGCGGCGGCCGTGCGCGCCAGCTGCACGATGCCCGCCTTCGTCGCGGCGTACACCGACTGACCGGGTTCGACCACCTGCGAGCGGATTGATGAAAAAAGAATGATGCTGCCCGCACCCTGCGCCGTCATGTGCCGGGCCGCCGCGCGCAGGACGTTGAAGCTGCCTTTCAAGTTCAGCGTGACGACGGCGTCGAAGTCAGCCGACGTGTAATCCAGCAGGCGTTTCCGTACGTTGATGCTGGGGGTACATACGGCGATGTCCAGCCGGCCGTTCGACCCGACGATCGCCTCAAGGGCCGCGTCCACCGCGTCAGCGTCTCGGATGTCGAGGCCGGCCGCGTGGGCCGAAGGGCCGTCGACCGTCGCAGCCTGCGCCACCCGCGCGGCGCCGTCCGCATTGACGTCCAGGCAGTGGACGGTCGCGCCGTGCCTCGCGCAGCCGAGCGCGACCGCTTCGCCGATACCTGATGCCGCGCCGACGATTGCGGCCACTTTGCCGTCCAGTCCGAATATGCGGGTTCCCCGAGTCACGCGTCACTCCTTCCCTGGGTCCACCTCTGGATCTGCAGGCGAACGGCGCCGACCGTCCCGGCCGCGGCAACCGACAGCAGCAGGCCCGTCATGGCCGGCGTGAGCCCCTCGAACATGCCGTTAGACGCTGTCAACTGCGTCACGAGGACGGCACCGACGCCGGTCACGACAGCAGCCAGGATCTCTGGCGTCCCCGCGCGGCGCAGGTAGAGACCGGCCATGATCGGGACGAACAGGCTCACGCTGAGCAGCGTGTAGAAGATCGCCATCGTGTCCACGACCGACTCGGCCGCGACGGCGAGCATGACGCCGAGTGCGCCGCCGACCACCGCGGCCACGCGAGCGACTCGCAGCACGGTCGCGTCGTTGGCCGCCGGCGCCACGAATCGGCGGTAGAGGTCCTGGCTCAGGGAAGTGGCCAGCATAAATAGGATTGCGTCGGCCGAGCTGATCTCGGCGGAGAAGAGCGCGGCGAGGCCCAGGCTGCCGATGATCGGTGGCACCGATTCCATGAGCAGCGTCGGCAGCGCGAGGTCGGGATTCGGCAAGGCCGGATGCGCGGTCCGCGCGATGGCGCCGAGGAGCGGCGGCACGAAGGCGAACAGGAGCAGGGCGCCGGCATTCCAGCCGACGCCGAACCTGACCGCTCGGTCGTCCTCGGCGCTGTACACCTTCTGGAGCAGTCCGGGCGAGACGATGAACGCCGGGACCAGCATCGGCACGAGCGCCCATCCGCTGTCGGTGCCGCTCCAGAAGCTCCAGTAGCCTGCTTCGCCCGTGGTCGCCACGGCGCGCCATCCGCCGGCGGTGTCGAGGGCGAGCGGCACGGCCAGCGCGAAGCCGGTGATCAGTACGGTGAGCTGCACCAGGTTCACGCGCACGGTGGTCGCGATGCCGCCGGCGGCGAAGTACGCCGTCATCACGACGCCGCCAATAAGACAGCCGACGGTCTTGGAGAGGCCGACCGCGACGTTCAGGGCCCATGCGAGCGCGATGAGCTGGGCGGCCAGAATGGCCAGCGAGCCGAACCAGAGGAGCAGCGCAATCAGCGCCCGCACGCTTCGCCCGTAGCGAAGCTCCAGAAAGTCCCCGACTGTGCGCAGGTCGTGTCGAGCGGCGATTGCGCGGATACGCGGCCCGATCCAGAAGGCGAGTGCGATTGAGCCTAGACCGGCCGATCCGACCCACCACCAGGCGCTCAGGCCGGTTCGATACCCGAGGCTGGCGGCGCCGACCGTCGAGCCGGCGCCGATGTTGGCCGCGAGCATGGTCGAGAAGAGCAGGCCGGGGCCGAGGGTCCGGCCGGCGACGAAGAAGTCGCCGGCACGGTGCACGCGGCGTCCGAGCCACAGGCCCAGACCGACGAGGGCGACGGCGTAGAACAGCAGCAGCGAGAGGTGCAGGCTCACGGGCGCGAGCCGTCGAGATCGCCGGCGGCGGGATAGCCGGGGATGCCGGTCGCCTGGGTGGCTGCCCGGACGATCGCCTCGGCCATGACATCGGCCGCCAGAGCGCCGAGGGTGACCATGTTGACCGGGCTGTCCCAGGTGCCTGTGCCCACGGCGAAGATCGTATCGCCGTCGAACGGCGTGTGCGCCGGCACGATGGCTCGGGCGTACCCGTCGTGGGCCATCTGGGCGATCTTGGTGGCCTGCGGCTTCGTGAGGACGGCGTTGGTGGCGACGACGCCGATCGTCGTGTTCTCGCCGGCAGCGAATTGCGTGACCTCGCCGGCCCGCAGCAGCCGGCGGGCATCGGCGAGCCGCCGTCCATCCTCCGTCCGGACACCAGCGACGACGCGTCCCGTCGCGGGGTCGATGACGTCACCGACGGCGTTGACCGCCACCAGGGCGGCGACCGTCAGGCCGTTCTCGAGTTGGATCGATGCCGTACCCAGGCCGCCCTTCATCGCCCGTGCGGACCCGCGCAGCTTGCCGATCGTGGCGCCCGCGCCCGCGCCGACGTTGCCTTCGGCGACGGCGCCGCTGGTGGCCGCCATCGCGGCCTGGTAGCCGCACTCCGCTGTCGGTCTTACGTCCGGGGCGTCTCCGACGCCGAGATCCATCAGGATCGCACCGGGCACGATCGGTACCCGCGCGAATCGGGTCTTGTAGCCGATGCCGCGCTCTTCGAGGTAGCGCACGACGCCGGTCGCCGCGTCGAGGCCGAACGCGCTGCCGCCGGCCAGCACGATGCCGTGCACTTGCTGCACGAGGTTGACCGGGTCGAGCAGCGCAATCTCCCGGGTACCGGGCGCGCCGCCGCGGACGTCGACGCCGCCCACGGCGCCCCCCTCGGTCAGGATGACCGTGCATCCCGTGGGCCGATCGGCCAGGGTGTAGTGACCGACCTTCACGCCGTCCACCGCTGTGAGGCCACGCACGGTCGGGGAGGTCTGGGGCCGGTCGTCGGCCGTCAGCAGTCCGGCAGTCGCGCCGAGCGCGATGATTGCAATGCCGGTCACGACGAGTCTGGGCGCGGGCAATGGCATGGCCGGTGGGGCGACTGGCCGCATCAGGCGATGATACCCGAAGGGTTCGGCCGTCGGGAAGCGCCGCCAGACGGGAGGGATCGCCCGACGAACCCAGCGCGACCATCACTGCGGACTGCTAACATGGCTACGGCGATGCCGACATCCCCAGACCTCGATCGCGTGCTGCGGGAAGTGGAATCGGCAGCGGAGGAGATCGTCGACTTCGCGGCCGAGCTGATTCGGCTGCCGACCGTCAACCCGCCGGGTGAGGCCTACGAGGTCTGCGCCCGCCTCATCGGTGACCGGCTGACGGCCGGTGGCTTCGAGGTGGAGTATCTCACGGCCGGCGACCGGCCGGAGCACACGACGGCGCATCCCCGCATGAACGTCGTGGGAGGCCGAACGGGTCGCGGCGCACGTCCGTTGCTGCATTTGAACGGGCACTTCGACGTCGTGCCGCCCGGTGCCGGCTGGACGGTCGATCCGTTCGGTGGTGTGGTGCGCGACGGACGCCTGTACGGTCGCGGCAGCGCCGACATGAAGGCTGGACTGGCGGCGGCGCTGTACGCCGCCGAAGCGGTGCGGCGCGCCGGCGTCGAGCTCTCGGGCACGGTCGAGGTGAGCGGCACGGTCGATGAGGAGAGCGGTGGACTGGCCGGCATGGCGTGGCTCGCGGAGCAGGGCCGCGTGGCGGCGGATCGGACCGATTACGCGATCATCCCGGAACCGTTCGGCGTGGACCGCATCTGTCTCGGCCACCGCGGGGTGCACTGGTTCGACGTGATGACGCTGGGTCGCACGGCGCACGGCAGCATGCCGTTCTTGGGTGACAGCGCCATCGACCAGATGAGCCACGTCCTCGACGCGGTGCGTGACGAATTGGTGCCGGCGCTCGAGCAGCGCACGACCGCGGTGCCGGTCGTGCCGGAGGCGGCGCGCCGCGCGACGATCAACGTCAACGCGATCGCTGGCGGCCAGTCCGGCGCCGAGCCACAAACGCCGTGTGTGGCCGACCGATGCTCGGCGACGTTCGACCGGCGGTTCCTCGTGGAGGAGGGATACGACGCGGCCCGCACGGAAACGCTGGCGCTCCTGGAGCGCGTCGCCGGCCGGGTGCCCGGGTTTCGCTATGAGATTGCCGATCGGCTCGTCGTACATCCGGTGCAGACGCAGAGCGACACGCCGCTCGTCAGGGCGCTACGCGCCGCGGTGGTCGAGGTGACCGGCCACGAGGCCGCGCTTGTAGCGAGTCCCGGCACCTACGATCACAAACATGTCACGCAGATCGCCGGGATCAAGCAGTGCGTGGCCTATGGACCAGGTAGGCTTGAATTGGCGCATCAACCGGATGAATGGTGCGCGGTGGACGACCTGGTTCGGGCGACGCAGGTCATGGCGCTGGCGATCGTTCGGCTCGTCGGGTGAGGGAGTGGCGCCGTCGTGGTGTGGGGAATCCTCGCGAGCGTGGTCGTCGTCGTGCACGTCGCCTTCGTCCTGTTCGTCGTGCTGGGTGGCCTGGTGGTAGCGCGCTGGGGACGAGTGGGCTGGGCCCACGTCCCGGCCATCGTCTGGGCCGTTGCGATCGAGTGGCGGGGCGCGGTCTGTCCACTGACGCCGCTGGAGAACCGGCTGCGGCAGCTCGCCGGCGCGAGCGGGTATTCGGAAGATTTTCTCCAGCGGTATGTGCTGAGCGCGCTGTATCCGGCCGGTCTCACCCGTGAGAGTCAGGTGGCGCTTGGGGTGGCCGTCGTGGCGGTGAATGCGGTGGTCTACTGGTGGGTGTGGCGTCGCGCTCAAACCAGACGAACTGTAGGATAATGGAGTCTTCCCCGGCGGACGTCCCGAAACATCCCGGCCCGGTCCATCGTATGACACGTCAAATGGTTGGTCGTCGTGTGTGTACGCTGCTGGCGCTGTGCGTCGTGGTCGCGCTGTCGGCCTGCGGAGCCGGCGGCGAGAACGGCGGGGGGCCGGCGCGCGCGCGCGCCAACGACCCAGCCTCCCGGCGTGCGGTATCGGCGCCCGACACCGCGCCCACACGCGCGCCGGAGGCTCCACGAATCGTCGTCCTCGGCGACAGCTTGACGGCTGGCCTCGGGCTGCCGGTAGACCTGTCGTTTCCGGCCAGGCTCCAGGCGGCGCTGGACGAGGCAGGCTACCCGCACGAGATCGTCAACGCCGGCGAATCCGGCGGCACCTCGGCCGGCGGACTGCGCCGCCTGGAAAGGTCTCTCGAGGGCGATGTCCGGGTGCTGGTGCTGGCGCTGGGGGCAAACGATGGGTTGCGCGGCTTGGCGGTGGACGAGATGAAGGCCAACCTCGCCGAGATCATTCAGACAGCCCGAGCCCGCGGTGTGGCCGTTCTGCTGGCCGGCATGGAGGCGCCGCCGAACCTCGGGTCGATCTACACGACTGACTTCCGCGACGTGTTCCGCGACCTTTCCGAGGAGTACGACACGGCGTTCGTGCCGTTTCTGCTGGCCGGCGTCGCCGGTGTCGCCGAGCTGAACCAGGCGGACGAGATGCATCCGAACGCCGAGGGGGCCATTATGGTCGCGGACCTTCTCTGGCCGGCGCTCGAGCCGCTGCTGGCCGACGGAGCGGCGCCATGATCGAGCTGCGCGGCGTCTCCAAGACGGTGACCAGCGGAGATCGTCCGCTGATAATTCTCCATCCGTTGGATCTGTTCATCCCGTCCGGTCAGTGCGTGTCGATTGTCGGGCCGTCCGGCAGCGGCAAGTCCACGCTCCTGGGGTTGATCGCCGGCCTCGATGCGCCGACGACCGGCGAGATTTTGATCGACGGCGTGGAGATCACGACGCTGAGCGAGGACGCGCTCGCGAGCCTCCGTGGCTCGAATATCGGTTTCGTCTTTCAGTTCTTCCATCTGATTCCGTCGTTGACCGCGTTCGAGAACATTCTCGTCCCCCTCGAGATCGCCGGCGTGACGGGCGCCCGTGAGAAGGCTGAGGGCTTGCTGCAGGAGGTCGGGCTGGAGGCGCGCGCCAGTCACTATCCGTCGCAGCTGTCGGGCGGTGAGCAGCAGCGGATCGCGATCGCCCGGGCGCTGGCCAACGACCCACCTATCTTGCTGGCTGACGAACCGACCGGTAATCTCGACAGTGTCAACGGCCACCACGTCGTCGAGCTGTTGCTCGAGGTCAATCGGCGCCGAGGCACGACGGTCGTCCTCGTGACCCACGATACGGAGCTGGCCGAGATCACCGAAGTGACGCTGTTGATGCGGGACGGGCGCACGGAGCGCCGTCAGGCGGCGCCGGGCGAGCCTGCGTCGCGCGAGGCTTAGCAGCAGAGCCATGACCGCACCGGTCCGCCCGTTCAGTTCGGCCTCCATCAGCTTCGTTCTGAAGATGACCCAGCGCGAGATCCGCGCGTCGTGGAAGCGGTTGGTGGTCTTCTTCATCTGCGTCGCCATCGGCGTCGGCGCGATCGTGGGCGTGCGATCGATCACCCAGAGCGCGCGGAGCGCGCTCTTACGCGAGGCGCGCACGCTGCTCGCGGCCGACGTGCTCGTGCAGAGCCGCCAGCCCTGGACCGAGGAACAGCTCGCCATCCTTCAGACACGGTTCGATCAGGCGCCGCGCCTCGATCGGATCGAGTCGATCGAAACGGCGACGATGGTCCGGCCTGCCGATTCGACCAAGGTGGTCGCCAAGCTAGTGGAGCTGCGGGGTGTGCAGCCGGGGTTCCCGTTCTACGGCACACTCGAGCTGGCCGGGGACGCGACGTTCGAGCCGTCGATGCTGGCCGGGTACGGCGCACTGGTGCGACCGGAACTTCTCGCGCAGCTGGACGTCGAGGTGGGTGACGAGGTCATCATCGGCGACGACGTCTACGAGATCCGGGGCGTCGTCCTGGTCGAGCCAGGGCATCAGCTGAGCGCGTTCAGCCTCGGGTCCAGGGTGCTCGTGAACCATGCGGCGCTGGTTGGAAGTGGTCTCCTGGCGTTCGGGAGCCGGGCGCGCTACCAGACGCTGCTCCGTCTCGAGGAGGAGCAGATCGAGCCGCTGGTCGAACGGCTGCAGGCGGACTTCGAGAGCTCGTTCGTGCGCGTCTGGTCGTATCATCGAACGGAGAACCGGGTCTCACGGAATCTCGGGCGCGCGGAGAACTACCTGAGCCTGATCGGATTCGTCATCGTGATCCTGGGCGGGATCGGCGTCTGGAGCGTGACGCGGGTCTTTATTCAGCAGAAGCTGAAGACCATCGCCATTCTCAAGTGCCTGGGGACGAGGACCTGGCAACTCCTGGCCGTCTACGTCCTCCAGGTCCTCGTGCTGGGGTTCGGCGGCAGCCTGCTCGGCGTGGCGATGGCCGCGCTGGCGTTACGGGCCGTGCCGGTAAATGTCGTCGCCGGATACGGTGAGATCTCCTTCGGCCTGACCCGGTCGGCCGCCGCACAGGGCGCCGGGATCGGCGTCCTCGTCTCGCTGCTCTTCGCGCTCGTGCCGTTGCTCGACGTGCGGCACGTCAGGCCGCTGCTGTTGCTGCGGGAGACCGGTACGCGGTGGTCTCGGGAGATCGACTGGATGCGGATCGTCGCCATCGCCTCGATCACGGCGGCGCTCGTGGTCGTGGCCAGCTGGCAGGCGGATTCGTGGCGGGTCGGGGCGTTCGTGAGCGGCGGGTTTGCCGGGGTGGCGGTCATCCTGCACCTGGCGGCCTCCGGCCTCATCCGGGTCGTTGCGCCGCTGGCCCGGATTGCGTGGTTCCCGCTGCGGCATGCCGTGATCAGCCTCGGGCGCCCGGGGAACCAGACGCGAACGATCCTGCTGGCGGTGGGGCTGGGCAGTTTCTTTCTGATCGGCGTGCGTGCCCTGCAGGTCAATTTGCTGCAGGAGTTTGCTCTGGACATTCGTGAGGACGCCCCCGACATGTTCCTCATCGACATCCAGCAGGACCAGGCGCCGGGTGTCCGGGAGCTGCTCGAGTCGCGATCGCCAGGCGAGCGGGCGGCGCTCCTGCCGGTGCTGCGCGGACGCGTGACCGGGGTGGAAGAGGCATCGGTCGATCTGGATGGCGCCGAGGATGTTCGCGGACGCGGGTCGCTGGGGCGCCAGTATGTGGTGACCTATCGTGAGGGCCTCGAAGCGAACGAGCGCATCGTCGACGGCGGACCGTGGACCGATGATCCGTCGATGACTCAAGTGTCGATCGAGGAGAGCATCCGTGAGCGGTTCGACATCGACCTGGGCGATGTCATCCGATTCGAGGTCCTGGGTCGCACGATTCGTGCGCGCGTCGTCAGCGTCCGGGAAGTGCAGTGGAACGATACGCGGCGTGGAGGCTTCATGTTCGTGTTTCGACCGGATGCGTTCGAGGATGCTCCCCATTCGTTCATCGCCATGTTCCGCGGGCCCGAGGCGATGGCCGAGCGGGGGAGGCTGCAGCGCGATCTGGTCACGCTGTACTCGAACGTGTCGATTATCGACGTGCGCGATGTGATGTCGGCGGCCAGGGAAATTCTCGACGCCGTGACGCTGGCCATCTCGGTTGTCGGCGCGATTACCGTCTTCACCGGGATGCTCATCCTGATCGGATCGGTGGCAATGACGAAGTTCCAGCGCCTGTACGAGGCCGCCATCTTCAAGACGCTCGGCGCCAACAGCCGGACGATTGCCACCATGACGCTGCTGGAATACGGCGGCCTCGGCACGCTGGCGGGGATCGTCGGGTCAGCCGGCGCCGTCCTGCTGACCTGGGCGCTCAGCCGCTACTTGCTCGAAATCGAGTGGCATCCGGCGTTCGCTCAGAACCTTGGCGGCATCGTCCTCACGGCCGGGGTCGTCGCCGTCGTCGGCGTGCTGTCGAGTCTCGACGTTCTCCGACGCCGTCCGCTGGCCACGTTACGCGCCGAGTGACGCCCTCGCAGTTGAGACACGTTCCGTGCTATGATCGCCGGTCGTTGTCCGGCGTAAAGCTGGCACGGGAGAGATTGTGCATGACCGTTTCAGAGTACAAGGACGCCCTGCTGCGCAAACGCGCAGAGATTTTGGCCGAAGGCAGCGCGAAGCCGTTGCAGACGACGATGAACAACAACACGCGGCAGGGTGATCTGGCCGACCAGGCCAGCGGCAACAACGAAGTGCACATTCAGCTCAAGTTGAAGCAGACCGACGCGAAGATTCTCCAGGCGATCGAAGAGGCGCTCTACCGGATCGAGAAGGACAGCTATGGCGAATGCCGCGACTGTGGAGAGGAGATCGCCGCGGCACGCTTGGACGCGATTCCCTGGACCCGCGTCTGCATCAGCTGCAAGGAAAATCAGAGCGCCTGACCGTCGGCGCTCGACGCCATGCCCGAGTCGCGACTGGTCGCCGTCGCCCTTGGGAGCAATCTCGGCGATCGCGCCGCCCACCTGCGACATGCCGTGACGCGCCTGCGTCAGACCCTGACCGGCCTCCGCGTCTCGACGTTCATCGAGACCGAGCCGGAAGGGGTCGGCCCACAGTCTGCATTTCTGAACGGGGCGGTGGTGGGAGAGTCGGCCGAGCGTCCCTTCGATCTGCTCGGTATTCTCCAGGATCTGGAGGGCGAGCGCCAGCGCGCCAGACCGTTTCCCGGGGCAGCGCGCACGCTCGATCTCGATCTGCTCCTGGTGGGGGATTGCGTCGAGTCGTCCGCCCGGATCGCCCTGCCGCATCCGCGGTTTCGCGAGCGGCTCTTCGTGCTTCGGCCGCTGGCTGAGATCGCGCCTGAGATGATCGACCCGGTGACCGGGCAGTCGATTACGACGCTGCTGGAGCGCGCCGCGCGGCGACGGTGATCGTCGTCGGCGCCGGCTACTCGAACCGCAACGATTCGATTGGGTCGAGCCCCGCAGCCTTCCGTGCCGGGTAAAACCCGAAGAAGATGCCTGTGGCGACGGCGAACCCGAACGCGACGGCGACGGCGTTCGGCGAGACTGTCGTCGGCCACTCCAGGAATTGCGTGATGCCTTGCGACAGGGCGACACCCAGGCCGATGCCGATGGCTCCGCCCAGCAGGCTGAGGACGATCGCTTCGACGAGGAACTGGAAGAGGACGTCCTTTCCCTTGGCGCCGACCGCCATCCGCAGGCCGATCTCGCGTGTCCGCTCGGTCACCGACACCAGCATGATGTTCATGATGCCGATGCCGCCGACGAGCAGCGAGACGCCGGCGATGCTGGCCAGCAGGCTGGTCATCGTGCGCGTCGTCTCGCTGCGGACGCTGGCCATCTCCTCCAGCGTCCGCACGCGAAAGTCGTCCTCGTCGCCCGGGATGAGACCGTGCTGGACTCGAAGCAGGGCGCCGATCTCGTCCGCGACCGCAACGGTCTGCGCGGCCGACATCGCGGACACCGTGATGCTCTGGATGTAGCGGATACCGCGGAGCTTTTTCTGCACGGTCGTATACGGCACGAAAATGGTATCGTCCTGGTCTTCGCCAAACGAGCCGGGCCCTTTCACGGCCAACACGCCGATGACCTTGAACGGCTGGTTGCGGATCCGGATGGTCTGACCCACGGGATCGGCGCCCTCACCGAACAGCGTGTTGCGCACGATGGTGCCGAGCACGGCTACCTTCGCCGCGGCGCTGACGTCGGTCGGTGTGAAGAAGGTGCCGAGCTCGGTCGGCCAGAACCGGATGAGTGGGAACTCCACGTCGGCGCCCTGAATGCGGGTCGACCAATTTTGGTTCCCGAAGACGACCTGGCCGCGCGTGTTGACGCCGGCCGCGACGTACTGCACCCCCTGAATCTGCTCGCGGATCGCCTCGGCGTCGTCGATCGACAGGGTCGTCGCCGAGCCGGCGCCGTGGCGAACGCCTCCCGACGACCAGTTCCCGGCCGACACGGTGATCATGTTCGTGCCGGCTGACTTGATCTGGTCTTCGATGGACTGCTGCGCGCCGCTGCCCAGCGCCACCATCGTGATGACGGCCGCGACACCGATAATCATGCCGAGCATCGTCAAGCTCGTGCGCATCTTGTTGCGTCCCAGCGCCTTGAGGGCGATCCTGAGAATCATGAACAGCGACATGTCAGGCTCCTTGATCACCCGGCGCCTCGTGCTGCCGGTCGAGCTCCAGGTCGACGTCTGGCGGCAGCGCCGCGAGCTCTGTGCGGGCGATGCGCCGCGTGTCGGTCGCATGATCCGCGAGAATGCGGCCGTCCCGAAAACCGATGATCCGGCTGCCGTACTCGGCGATCTCCCGTTCGTGCGTGATTAACAGCATCGTGATTCCACGCTCGGAGTTCAAGGTCTGGAAGATGTCCATGACCTCGACGCTCGTGCGCGAGTCGAGGTTGCCGGTCGGCTCGTCGGCCAGCACGATCGACGGATCCCCGATGAGGGCGCGCGCGATGGCGACCCGCTGCTGCTGGCCGCCCGACAACTGGTTCGGATGGTGATCTGATCGGTCGGCGAGGCCGACCGCGGCCAGGGCTTCCTTCGCGCGCCGGTGACGGTCGGAGGCTTTCATGCCGTTACCGCCGTACAGGAGCGGTAGCTCGACGTTGTCGAGGGCCGAGGTGCGAGGGAGCAAGTTGAAGCCTTGAAAGACGAAGCCGATCTTTCGGTTGCGGATGACAGCCAGGTCGTCCTTCGACAACGTCGAGACGTCTGTGCCGTCCAGGCAATACTGGCCGCTTGTGGGGCGATCCAGGCAGCCGAGGATGTGCATGAAGGTCGACTTCCCGGAGCCGGAGCGGCCGGTGACCGACACGAAGTCACCACTCTCGATGTCGACGCTGACGCCGCGAAGCGCCCGGACCTGGACCTCGCCCAGATTGTAGGTCTTCGAGAGGTCCGTCGTCGTGATGATGGGCATCGCGTCTCGGAGCCGGTCAGCGTCGTCTGAAGCCGCGGCGCTGCGGGATGAGCGGCGAGCTGGTAGCGCCGGTTGGCCGTGAGAGCGCACCCTGGCCGAGGACGATGTTGGTGACGAGCTCAGTGCCCGGCGGGATGTCGGGGCCGAGGAGCTCGGTGTAGGCGCCGTCACTGACGCCGAGTCGCAGTCTCGTGGGCTTCAGTTCACCGCCAGCATAGAGCCAGACTCGGCCGCGCGACTCGGTCACAGGCAGCGGGCCGAACAGCGCGTCGATCGTCTTCGCGCCACGTTCGGTGGCGGGGACCGTGTTAGCGGCCGCCGGTCGAGCCCGGCGGCGTCCGCCGTCGGCCGGTGCACCGAATCCGCTCTGGCCGCCTTGTCCGCCACGCGCGCCACGCCCGCCAAACTGCTGGCGCATCTGGGCGCGCGCTTCCTCCGACATGTTCTGGAAGCGTTCCATCATCTGGCGTCGCGGCTCGGGGTCGCCGCTCTGGCCACCGCCGCGCGGGTCGGGACCATCGTCCGGAGTCGCGGCGGCGTTCGGCGCGGTGCCCGGACCGCCGGCCGGCGGCTCGGGGACGGGCAGATTCAGCGCGGCGAACATGTCGTCGGTTGGCCGGAACCGGAGTGCGGCGTTCGGAATTCGCACGACGTGGTCACGCCGCGCGATCTCGAGGGTGACGGTCGCGGTCATGCCCGGCTTGAGCTTGAGCTCGGGATTCGGCACGTCGATCTGGGTCGCGTAGGTTACAACGTTCTCCACGACGATCGGCTCCAGTCGGACCTGTGAGACTAGGCCCTCGAACTCTTCGGTCGGGTAGGCGTCGACCCGGAACGTCACGACCTGCCCCGGCCTGATCCGGCCCACGTCCGACTCGTCGATGTTGGCGTTGACCTTCATCTTCGCGAGATCGGCCGCGAGCAAGAACAGGATCGGTGCCTGCATGCTCGCGGCGACGGTCTGGCCGACGTCGACGCTGCGGGAGATGACGATGCCGTCGATCGGTGCGGTGATGATCGTGTGCTCGAGGTTTACGTTCGCCTGGTTCAGCGAGGCTTCGGACTGGGTCATCTGCGCCTGTGAGGAGCGCAACTGCGCTTTGGCCAACCGCACCTCGACCTCCGCCGCTTCGAGCTCGGTTGCGGGTATCAAGCTGCTGGCCGAGAGTCCTTCGGCGCGCACGAGCTTCGTCTCGGCGTCGTCGACGGATATCGTCAGCCGCTCAACGTCCGCCTGTGCCCGGATCAGGTTGGCCCTGGCTTGCTCGACCTGCGTCTCGAACAACGACGGATCCAGCCGCGCGATCACCTCACCGGCTCTGACGATCGAGTTGAAATCGGCGTACAGCTCCTCGATTTTACCGGAGACCTGGCTGCCGACCTGGACGGTGGTCACCGCTTCGAGCGCGCCGGTGGCGCCAACGGTGTCGACGACGTCGCCGGTGGAGACGGTCACCGTGCTCACCTCGGGCACGAGGTCGGGCTCTCGCAGGTAGGTGTAGACCCCGGCACTCAGGATCAGGCTGGTGAACAGCAATCTAGTGAGCGTTCGCTTCATGAGCTGTGTCCCGTGTCAGACCTTGGTTCTTAAACTCCCGGCGCATGGCGCGACGAAGGAGCCACTTGGGTATGTGTGACTGAGGTGTCACGCCGCCAGGCAGGATACCTCACCCGGGAATGAGGTGACGAACGTCTGACACGGGACACTAGTTTCCTCCGCCCGAGACGATGATGATACTACCCTGAGCCAGCGACGTCTGTTGCGACCGGTCGAACTCGACGCGGGCCTTTTGATGGTCAAGGATCGCTTGGAGCTCGGCTCGCTGGGCGTCGGCCAAGTCGCGCTGGGCCTGCACGACGAAGAAGTTCGTCGACGCGCCGACTTCGAACTTACTCTGCTCGGCGTCGAGCTGCTGCCGGGCCAGCTCACGCGCGGCGGTGGCCGCCTCGATCCGCCGCAGCGAACTCTGAATTTGCAGCCCGGCGTTTGTCACTTCCGTCGCGATCTGAAGCTCCATCTGCTCGATCTGCGCCTGCGTCTGTCTGACCTGCATCTGGGCGCGGGCGTACGACGCCTCGGCGCCGCTGTAGCCGAGCGGGTGGCTGAGCGTCATCGACAGGTTCCATGCCGGGAAGTCGTTGCCGACGAGCTGGCTCAGCGCGTCACCGTAGCCCCCGGGAAGGATGCTGCCGACCTCGCCACCGAGTCCGGCCCGGACGAATTCGGTACCGCCGAGGCCTTGCATCGTATACGACGCCAGGCCGTCCAGTGCCGGCAGCGTCGTGTCGCGCGCGGCGCGCAGGTTAATGTCGTTGACGTCCAGTTGACGGCGCGAGCGCGCGATGTCGGTCCGTTGATCGGGCGCCGACCGAACGGCCGCCGCGATGTCCACCGGCGTGGGATCGAACCTGGGCCGATCCACGGGCGCGATCTCCGCCTCCCACAGCGGGTCATCGGTACCGCCGACCAGCAGTCGTTTCAAGACGAGCTCCGCCGTGCGGCGCACCTGCAGTGCTTCGGTCAGGACCTGACGCCGCTGCGCGGCCTCGGCCTGGGATTGAATGATGTCGATCGGCGCCAGGGTCCAGAGCTCGACGCGAGCCTGGTTGTCCGCGATCAGATCCTCCGCCAGCTCGACGAACTACTGCTGCACGGCGATCGTCTCGGAGGCGATGACGAGATCCCAGTAGGTGCTGCGCACGGCCGCCTCGGTGTTGGTGATCATCCGCCGCAAGTCGATGTCCGAGAGCTCCCGGTTGAGCCGTGTCACCTGAAGACGCTGGCGGATCGGATCGATCTTGAAGCCCCGTAGCAGCGGTTGGGTGTAGACCAGGTCGAGGTTCGATCGGTAGCTCGGGTTGAAGCTCGAAAAGATACTCGTGGTCTCGTTCCAGCTGTTGCTCCAGGCGGCGTCGACCGTGGCACCGCCCCACTTGAGTGCCTGCGTGAGGCCGGCGTTGTAGGTCGTCGTGTCGACGACGACGCGCTGGCCGCCGTCCAGCTGGGTCGTCGAAGGCTGGGCGCGTGAACTGCTGCCGACGGTTGAATCGAAGGTGGGTAGAAAAGCGGCCTGGGCCGACGCGATGTCGAGGTCGGCGATTTGCGGGTTCAAGCGTTGGACGGCAATGTCGAGGTTGTTCTCGAGCGCCCGGCTGACCGCCTCGTCGAGCGTCAGGCGGGTGGTCCGTGCCGCGGGGCGCGCCTGCGCCGTGGCGGCCTGTTCGACCAATGCCGCGATACGCGCCTCCGGGGCTCCTTGCGCGAGCGCCGTTCCCACCGCTCCAGTGAGCACGAGTCCGAGCGTGACGAGCTTCATCGTCCTGCCTCCAACCAGACAGTGGGCCGCGCCCAGCAGGAAGCTGGCGAGATACGGATTTCAGAGCGCGGGGGGATCACCGACGACGCCAGTCGTCACCGGAACGGTCATCGCGTGACCGGCGTTCTTCGCGACGGCGCTTGGTGTAGGCTTCGAGCGCGCCTCGCTGTTCGGCTGTGAGGACGCGCCGCATACGAAACAGCATCATCGTTCGCGTCTTCCTCAACTCCGCCCGCGCGGCTTCCAGGTGCTCGAGCTCGTGGGCGACCTCCGCTTCGGTTACGTCATCCTTCTCGAGGAGCGCATCGAACGCCTGCTCCAGCCGGTTGAAGTCGTGCCAGCCGGAGCGCAAGATCGGGATGACCGACTCGAAGATGTCGTCGATCCGCGCCACGGCGTCGGCGGACAACTGCAGCTCCTGCTGCACCTCAGACGACACCCACCACTTGCTGTGGGACTGGGCCTCCGTGGTGGTGCTCTGGCCCAGGGCCAGCAGCGCGACGGACAGTCCGAGCACACGCCATCGCATAGCACAACTCCTTGGTGCGACCCGATTTAACATGCTACACATAAGATGACGACGGCCCGAGGAACGATGTTTACATTCGTCTCGCTCGAATCAGTCAGAGTCCGCAACGGCCGTAAACCGCTCCAAACGCTGCACGACCTGCCCGATGATGTTGTTCGGAGTCGAGGCGCCGGCGGTGAGCCCGATCCGGACGGTACCGGCAGCCGGGAGCCAGCCGCGGGCGGCGACCTCTCGACCGGCCCCGCCGGACGGTGCATCAATCGAGCGATGGCGAATCTCCGATGCAGACCGGAGCGCGTCGGCGTCGGCCACGTGATAGGTCGGGAGCTTGGCGGCGCAGATCTTTGCGAGGTTCCGCGTGTTGCTGCTGTTGTACCCGCCCACGACGATCATCAGGTCGAGCGTTTCCCGGTCGAGTAGTGTCTCGACGGCGTCCTGGCGATCTTGTGTCGCGCTGCAAATGGTGTCGAAAGTGCGGAAGTGATCCCCGAGCGCGGCTTCGCCGAACCGGGCACACATGGCCTGCCGGAACATCTCGCCGATGTCCAGCGACTCCGACATGAGCATCGTGGTCTGGTTGGCTAGGCCGATGTGGCGCAGGTCGCGGTCGGGATCGAACCCCTCGGACGCCATGTCGCGGAACTCCGCCAGGAACGCGTCGCGATCGCCGCCGCGCTCGATGTACGAGCAGACGCGCGACGCCTGGTCGCGATTGAGCACCACGAGATAGCGTCCGCCGGGGTACTTCAAGACCTGAGACGCCGTGGCCCGGGTTTCCTCGTGTCGCACCTTGCCGTGAATCAGCGCCGTGTAGCCGTCCTTTGCGTACCGCTTGACGTTCTTCCACACGTTGAGAACCGATCCGCACGTCGTGTCCACGAGCGTGCACCCCAGCCGATCGTAGGCGGCCAGAGCATGCACGGTCACGCCGAACGCCGGAAGGATGACGACCGCCTGGGGGCCGAGCGGTTCACGCGGCTCGCCGGCATCGCTCAGGAACCGGATTCCGGCCGCGCGCAGGTTGTCGTTGACGTGCGGGTTATGGATGATCTCCCCGGTCAGGTACACCGTGCGATCGGGGAACCGCTTGCGGGTCTGATAGGCATAGTCGACGGCGCGATCGACGCCGTAGCAGAACCCGAACTCCCTGGCGAGATGAATCGTGAGCCGTCCGCGGACACGCCGGAACCCGTGACCGATCAAGTCGTCGACGATCGCGCTGTGATAGTCCTTGGCGAGCGTCGCGGCGACGGCGTCCTTGAGGTCGAGCCCCTTGCGAAAGATGACGGTGGACACGGCTTCAGCCTAGCAGCCCGGACGCCGCATCAGCGGAGGCGCGGTACTCATCGGCTGGCGAGCGCGACCTCCTGAATCCTCGGGGTGAGGGCGTCGAGATCGCTGAGCGCGTCCACGCTCAGGGCCTCGAGTGCCGCGTCGATCTCCGTCAGGATGACTTCGTCATTCTGCACGCCTTGAGCGCCGCGCAACGCGTTTGCCAGCGACGCGGCCAGGAACGCGTCGCCATCGGCGGCGGCGGCGGCGACCACATTCTCAGCCCGATCCGCCATGCCGAAATCGAGCAGGCGGCCCGCCACGACGCCCACCAGCAATATTGCCGCCATCGCGGCCGGGAGCCAACGGTTCCGGCGGATGACGGTCGGCGTTGCTCGGATTCTGGCGGGAAAGCGCAGGACCTTTGCGGGCGCTTCAGAGCCGACGAGGGTCGCCAGGCGTCGCATGATGCGGCGACGCTGATCCTGCAGCCGCGCCGGGGTCAACTCGGCCTCGGCCTCGGCCGTGGCGCCGGGGCCCAGGCCGTCGAGCATGTCGACCAGGTCGTCGCGCCGCTGCGAGCAGCGTGGGCACGCCTCGAGATGATGGACCAGGTCTGGCGGCAGGTCGGCAAGGGCCCACCACTTGGCATACCACTCGGTGAGTGTCGCGTCGCTGATATGCCACCGTAAGCGGATGTTCCAGATCATTGTTCCTTCGCCTCCGTCCGGGCCGGCTGGCACTCGATGAGCCATCGATCGCCGCCGATCAACTTGCGCAGCGCTCGAATCGCTCGAAACCGATAGACGCGCACGGTCGACTCGTTGACCCCGATCACCCTGCTGATCTCCCGGGCCGTCCAGCCTTCGAAGACGCCGAGAATCAACACCGTCCGCGGCCGCTCGGGTAAGCGCTGGATAGCCGACGCGAGATGCTCGCGGCGCTCACGCGCCAGCAGGGCCTCCTCCGGCGTTCGACCTTTGGCCAGCTGCTTTTCAGTTGGGTCGCGGTCGCCGTCGCCGCCCAGCGGCACCATCCACCGATTCCGGCGATTCTGGGCCTTCAGGCGGTCCAGGCAGCCGTTGACGACGATCCGCGTGAACCAGACGACGAACGGCAACTCCTGCCTGAACGACGGCAAGTGTACGAACGCTTTGACGAACGCGTCCTGCACGGTATCGTCCACCTCCGCGGCGTCCCGCAGGTAGTGATACGCAATGCGCGACGCACGCCGCTGATGGTGGGCGACGAGTTCCTCGAAGCGCTCGCGCGCTTGGGCGGTATCGCCCCGAGCGAGCAGCGCCTTGATCTTGCCAGCCGTGACCGTGCCGCGGTCAGTGTCGGCTGCCGGGAGTTTCTGGGGTTGATCACCCATGACTCTTATGACGCTCCTCGGAGACGAGCGTTTACCGGACTGCAAGGGACGACCGCCCGATTATATTACATCCCGGCGCGCGGGGTGGCGGCTGGGTTGGCCAAGCGACGCGCGGCCAACGAGTTAGCCGGATTGGACGCACGCGAATACTCGGACGGGCTCCTAGTGAGGCAGCGCGCCGGTGGGTGGGGGGTCTCCTAGCGGATCCCCAGGGGGAATAGCGGCGACGCGGATAGCGCTCAGGTGCTCCAGCCGGACCCCAGAGTAGTAGTGCTGCAGGATCTGGTGGAAGGGGCGTCCTTGGGCTGCGCGCGCGATAGCGCCGACCTGGCAGAGCCCAACGCCGTGACCGAAGCCCGAGCCGGTGAACACGAGCGTCTCGCCCTTTCGGTCCACCGCGAGTCGCGTGCTCTGGATCGTGCGTGCCCCGAACGCGGCGGTGAGGACGGCACGGAGCTCTTCACCGCGGACCATGCGCGCCGACTCCCCGTCGATGACGGCACGCACCGCGCGCCCCGCGATATCGCGTTCGACGACGTCGATCCGGTCCAGCCGCGCGCCGACGCGGGTTCGGACATCGCCATTGAGCGCGGCCAGGACCTCGTCGACGGCCGCCTCGAAGCGCCACGTGCGGTGCGTCTCGGTCTCGAGTGCATCGGGTACGGCGAGGAGGTAGGGCGGCGTGGGGCCACCCCAGACGACGCCGGCGTCACTCGTGTGCCCGCCGCAATCGGAGTGAAAGAGCGCCTGAATGGAGCGTCCCTCATGGGCGAGGACCAGGCCCCGGGTGTCGGCGGCGGCCGCGGTTGCCACCGACTGGAACTGCGCGGTGAACTGCCCGGGTGCACGATAGAGCTGGCAGTGCGTATCGGAGCAGAGATCGAAACCCTCCTGGGCGTGACGACCCCGGTTAGCGGCCGCATAAGTGCGCGCGAGCACCGCTTGCAGTCGCGCGACCTGGATGACTGCCGCATTGGGTAATGCCCCGAGCGCGACTTCGGCCAGCACCGATCCGGTGACATAGTCTTCGAGCGGCAGGGTCACGACGCGCGTCTGTCCCTCGTCGACGACCTCGACGCGGAGGACTCGCGCATTGGCGGCTCGGTCCGGCCGTGGACTGGGCGATACCCGGGGGCGCATCGTGGTGGATGAGGCACAGCCGGCGACAGTGAGCGCGAGAGCCAGCAAGACCCAGCGCTGAATCTGCGCGCGACGGCACCGCGCGGGAGCTGCGTTCGCGATTACGTCTCGTGTCATGGCTCGTCGCTCGTCCGGACTATCGGACGTGACGTGTCGGGAAGTTAACAGACCGTGGTGCAAGTCCCGCTGCATTCGCCCGCCGAGGCATCCCGCCATGGGCGGCGCTGGGCGTTGTCCACGATGGGTCAAATACTCCCGGTATTCTCCCTCCTCGCGCCTGGCGAGGCGGGCGCCTCGACGGGCTCGGTGCGATGCGGGACTTGTACCACGGGCTGTTAGCCGCAATGGGTCAAGAAGCGGCATCGCACACCGAAGGCCGGGCGCTGCCGAACCGGTGCTGGTTGACTTCGCTCGAACGCGGCAGGTACGATCCCCGATGTACGTGCGGGCGCCCTCCACTCCATGCGGTCGATGCCGGTACGGCGACTGCCTCGGGAGCGGCGTCATCGAGCCGGCCCATTGCGTGGCAGGGTAGGGAATCCTCACATGTCCACCCAGGTCGCGCCGGGCGTCGGTCTCGACGCCCATGGCCTCTCCAACGCTCCCGCCGTCCACTGGAATCTCAGCGTCGCGTCGCTTGTCGAGGCCGCGGTTCGGCGGGGCGAGGGTGCCATCGCCGAGTCGGGGCCGCTCGTGTGCCAGACGGCGCCGCACACGGGCCGGTCGCCGAACGACAAGTTCATCGTTCGCGAGGCGTCGAGCGAGGCGCACGTCTGGTGGGGCACGGTGAACCGCCCGCTGGCGCCGGAGTCGTTCGAGACGCTCCATCGCGACCTGCTGACGCATCTCGGCGAGCAGGAGCTGTACGTGCGAGACGGATACGCCGGCGCCGACCCGCAGTATCGACTGCCGATTCGGATCATCACCGAGACGGCATGGCACAACTTGTTCGCGCGCCACATGTTCATCCGGGAAGAGGATCCGGTTCGCCTGGCGGCGCACACGCCGGAGTTCACCGTGCTCAACGCGCCGACGTTTCGCACCGACCCAGCGCGCCACGGGACGAATTCACCCACGGTGATTGCCGTGCACTTCGGCAAGCGCCTCGTCCTCATTGGGGGGACGGGCTACGCGGGCGAAATCAAGAAGTCAATCTTCACGGTGATGAATTATCTGCTGCCGCTTCGCTCGGTCATGCCGATGCACTGCTCAGCCAACCGCGGTGCGGATGGTGATACGGCGCTCTTCTTCGGGCTGTCGGGCACCGGCAAGACGACCCTGTCGAGCGACGTCGACCGCAGCCTCATCGGCGATGATGAGCACGGGTGGTCGGACGACGGGATTTTCAACTTCGAGGCGGGCTGCTACGCGAAGCTGATCCGTCTCTCGGCCGAGGCTGAGCCCCAGATCCATGCCACCACCCGGCGATTCGGAACGCTGCTCGAGAACGTCGTCCTGGATCCAACGACCCGGCAGCTGGATCTGGACGACGACTCCTTGACCGAGAACACCCGAGGCGCCTACCCCATCTCGTTCATCGAGAACTTCGTGGCCTCGGGGCGGGGCGGGCATCCCCGGCACGTGCTGATGCTGACTGCCGACGCGTTCGGCGTCCTGCCTCCGGTAGCACGGCTGACGCTGCCGGCCGCCATGTATCACTTCCTCTCCGGATACACCGCGAAGGTTGCCGGGACGGAGCGCGGCGTGACGGAGCCCAAGGCGACCTTCAGCACCTGTTTCGGCGCGCCGTTCATGGCCTGGCATCCGACGGTCTATGCGAAACTGCTCGGCGAGCGGATTGCGTGGCACGGCACGTCGGTCTGGCTCGTGAACACCGGGTGGACGGGTGGGCCCTTCGGCGTCGGCTCGCGGATGCCGATCGCGCACACCCGCGCGATGGTTCGTGCCGTCCTATCCGGCGCGCTCGACGGGGCGACGTACCGGCAAGACCCGGTGTTCCGGGTGGACGTGCCCACGGAATGTCCCGGCGTTCCGCCGGACGTGCTCGTGCCTAGGCAGACCTGGAATCGGCCGACCGACTACGATGCACAGGTGGCGCGGTTGGCTGTGATGTTCGCCGACAATTTCAAGACGTTTGAAGCGGACGCCGGTCCGGACGTGGCAGGGGCTGGTCCGAGGGTCTAGCAGCCTCACGCCGGCTGGCACCTGAGCCTTGCGACGTCATGGAGATCGAACCGGTCATTGGCCTCGAGATTCACGCCCAGTTGCTGACCCGGACGAAGATCTTCTGCGGGTGCAGCACGACCTTCGGCGCGCCGCCGAACGTGCACGGGTGCCCCGTGTGTCTAGGCTTGCCGGGCGCGTTGCCCGTGCTCAACCGGGCTGCAGTGACCTTGGGCATCAGGGCGGCACTGGCGCTGGAGTGTCAGGTGCAGCCGTCGTCAATCTTCGCTCGCAAGAACTACTTCTATCCGGATCTTCCAAAGGGCTACCAGATTTCGCAGTACGAGCTGCCGCTGGCGACCGGCGGGCGCCTACGGGTGCCCGGAGCCGGCGTCGAGGTCGGGCTGATCCGGATCCATCTCGAAGAGGACGCCGGCAAGTCGCTGCACGAGGGGTTCCCAGATTCCGACCGGAAGTCCTACGTCGATTTCAACCGCAGCGGCGTGCCGCTAATCGAGATCGTGACCGAGCCGGACATGCGATCGGCGAGCCACGCCAAGGAGTTCTTTGCGGCGCTTCGTGAGATCCTGGTCGCGATTGGGGTCAACGACGGCAACATGGAGGAGGGCAGCCTGCGCTGCGACGCCAACGTGTCGGTCCGCCCGAAGGGGCAGGCGGCGCTCGGCGTCAAGGCGGAGGTCAAGAATCTGAATTCGTTCCGTTTTCTCGAGCGGGCGGTAGCCTACGAGATCCGACGGCAATCTGACGCGCTGACCGCCGGACAGCGTATTGTCCAGGAAACGCGGCTCTGGGATGCGGAGGCCGGTCGCACCGTGGCCATGCGCAGCAAGGAGGAGGCGCACGACTACCGGTATTTCCCGGAGCCCGATCTGCCGCCGCTGCAGGTGAGCGACGCCTGGGTAGACGAGGTCCGCGTCGCGGTCCCCGAGCTGCCAGAGGCGCGCCGGAGCCGCCTCATGACGACCCACGGCCTCACCCGGGCGCAGGCCGTGCAGTTGACGCAGGTCCGGCCGGGCTTGGCTGCCTACTTCGAGGAGTTGGTGGTGGCGATTGGGCAGGTGAAGCTGGCTCTCAACTGGACCCTCGGCGAAGTCAATCGCAAGATGAACGAGCTGGGCACCGACGACGTGGAGGTCATCAGGGCGCGGCTGTTGCCGACCGCCCTGGCGGAGTTGCTCGGCCTCGTCGAGCGCGGGATCGTCAACGGGACGGTCGCCAAAGAGATGTTCGAGAAGATGTACGCGACGGGCGACGCGGCTGAGGCCATCGTGGAACGGGAAGGCCTGGCGCAGATCGACGACGCGGGCGCGCTGGAGGCGGTCATCCGCGACGTGTTGACGGAGCACGCGGACGCGGTCGCGCAGTACCGATCGGGCAAGGGCGGTGCGCTGAGCTTCCTCGTGGGACAGGTCATGCGAGCGACCCGAGGGAAGGCGAACCCGAAGCTCGTCCACACGCTGCTACGGGCGGCGATCGAGGACTAGAACCCATCTCATAAACCACGCCGGCATTCGGCCGCCGATGCATCCCGTCAGGGGCGGCGTTGGGCGTTGTCCCCGATGGGTCAAATACGGCCGGTATTCTCCCTCCTCGCGCCTGGCGGGACGGGCGCCTCGACGCCCTCGGTGCCTCGCCGTGGTTTATGAGATGGGTTGTAGTGTCCTGTCCCAGTCGTTCGCAACATATCTTCCGGGCGGGGCCGCGCGCGCCGCACGGCACCGCTCTAGGAGCCCGTCCGTGTTTGACACGAAGGGGCGGGGGAGCTTAGACTGATGATCAAGCCACGAGCCTGATCAGGAGTTGCATGTCAGACGGCCTCAGCCCCCAGGCGCGCTCGCGTGCCGCCCCCACGTCGGTGCGGACCGAGTTCTACCGCGAAGAGTTCATCAAACATCAACGGTGTCTGCAGCAGCAGCGAGAGTCGTTTTCGGACGATGCCATCTTCGAGGCCGAGGCGGCGCTGGCCCGGATTCTTGCGCGGCTCGAGCAGCTGTGCTGCAAGGACGATGCGGACGAAGTGGTCAGCCGGCTGTTAAGGCAGTTCGACCTGGTCACGCACGTGTCGGCGTTGTCCGACCCTCGTAACGTTCATTGATCAGATCGCCCGTCGGATTACGTCGCGGCCGCATCCAGGCGCTAGCAGCCCGTGGTGGGAGTCCAGCTGCATTCGACCGGCGCTGCATCCCGGCTTCGGCGGCGTTGGGCGTTGTCCACGATGGGTCACATACTCCCGGTATTCTCCCTCCTCGCGCCTCCCTCGGGCCCACCGCGGCCTTGGCCTTAGTTCAGCGGGGTCTCGGTGCGTCGCTGGACGTTCACCACGGGCTAGCAGGCTGCTGAAAAAGTCCGTGGAATGGGATCGACAGATCGATCCCGGCGTACTCCCATGCTCCCAATATTGCTGAAGGGAGCCACCTCATGCGCGGACACGATGAGCAGACCCATCACATGTTCAGTTACCGGTCGCCGGAACAGCGCGTGCCGGCCGATCCTCCGCTCCGCGCGGTCCGCGCGCTGACGGATCACGCGCTGAAGACGATGTCGCGCAGGTTCGCCGGCCTGTACGCCAAGACGGGACGTCCGTCGATCCCGCCTGAGCCATTGTTGCGGGCCCTGTTGCTGCAGGTGCTGTACACGATCCGGAGCGAACGGCTGCTGCTGGAAGAGCTCAACGACAACCTGCTGTTCCGCTGGTTCGTCGGCTTGCATATGGACGACCCGGTCTGGCATCCCACGACGTTTACCAAGAATCGTGACCGGCTGCTGGCGGGGGATGGCGCGGCCGCCTTCGTTGATGCGGTCCAGGCCCACGCCCGGGCGGCCGGTCTGCTCTCGGACGAGCATTTCACGGTGGACGGGACGCAGTTGGAAGCCTGGGCCAGCCTGAAGAGCTTCCGATGCCGGGACGCCGCGCCGCGCGCGCCCCCCGATGACCCCGGGAATCCCACGGTCGACTTCCACGGCGAGCGGCGGCGCAACGACACGCACCAGTCGACGACTGATCCGGCGGCGATGCTGCATCGGAAGGGCCAAGGGAAGGAGGCGAAGCTGGCGTCTCTGGGCCACGTGCTGTTGGATAATCGGCAGGGGCTCGTCGCCAACGTCTGTGCGACCCACGCGACGGGGACCGCCGAACGCGAGGCGGCGGCACTGTTGCTGGAGGCCAGCGCGCCGCCGGGCAGCACGGTCGGAGCAGACAAGGGCTACGATGTGGCGAGCTTCGTCGCCGATGTCCGCGTCCGGGACGTCACGCCCCACGTGGCGCAGAAGGTCCGCTGGCGGGCGATTGATGGTCGGCCCACCCGGCATGCGGGTTCTCACGTGAGTCAGCGGAAACGAAAACTCGTGGAACAGGTCTTTGGGTGGAGGCAGACCGTCGGTGGTTTGCGCAAGCTCCGGCCTCGCGGCGTCCCACTCGTCGAGTGGCAGCTCACTTTCGCCGCCACGGCCTATAACTTGGTCCGCCTGCGGAATCTGGAGGCGACGTGTCCCTGCTCGCCGGCCGCGCGTGTCGCCGGCCCCCTCATCGGGGTCAGCGCACACCCGTGCGCACGGTCGTCGGGCGGTCGTTACCCGCATGATGCTTAAGAAAACAGCCCGATACCCGGGTTCTTCAGCAGCCTGCTAGGGGCGTCGTGCATGCGCGTCCACGTCGCGGGCGCCGTGGTGTGTCGGAGGGCGTGTTGAAGTATGTGGTCTTTCGATGACGAGCACTGAGTTACTCGATCGGATACGGTTGCGGGTCGACCACCCGGCGACAGCCCGCGAGTTGCAGCAGGCGCTGCGGGTGCCGCGGGATCAGCGTTCCGGGTTCCAGCGCCGGCTGAAGGCGCTGGTTGCCTCCGGGGCGCTGGTGCAGATTCGGGGCAACCGGTACGGACTGCCCGACAAGATGAACCTGCTCGTCGGCCGGGTGCACACCAACCCGCGCGGCTTCGGGTTCGTGACGCCGGAGTCCGCGACCGGGAAGGACCAGGACATCTACATCGCAGGTGCCAATCTGAACCAGGCGATGCACGGGGACCGGGTCGTGGTACGGCTCGAGCGCCGGGGACCGGGTGAGCGTACAGAGGGCCGGATCGTTCGGATTCTGGCGCGCCACGCCGACATCATCGTCGGTCGCTACGACCGGGACGAGTCCGGGCTGGGCTTCGTCGTGCCGTTCGACCGGCGAATCATCATGGACGTGCACGTGCCGACGAAGGAACAGGGCGGCGCCGTACTGGGCGACGTCGTCGTTGTCGAGTTGACGCGCTGGCCGACCGCGACCAGGAATCCGGTGGGACGCGTCACCGAGGTGCTTGGGACACTGGACGCGCCTGGCGTCGACGTCGAGATCATGCTCCGGAAGCACGGCATTCCCGACGGCCACGGTGCGGCTGCGGTACGGGAAGCGGAGCGGCTCGGCGGACGCGTGCGCGAGCGCGACCGCGCGGGGCGAACCGATTTCCGTGACGTCACCACCGTCACAATCGACGGCGAGCACGCGCGGGACTTCGACGACGCGATCACGCTGGAACGGTTGCCCAACGGGCACCTGTGGCTCGGCGTGCACATCGCCGACGTGTCCCATTACGTGCGGCCAGGGAGCGAGCTGGACCGCGAAGCGAGAGCCCGGGGAACGTCGGTCTACTTTCCCGATCGCGCTATCCACATGTTTCCGGAAGCGCTGTCTACCGGGCTCTGCAGCCTGAATCCAGGGGTCGATCGCCTCGTGCAGTCGTGCCTCATGGAAATCAGCGACCGGGGCAACGTCGTGCGGTACGAACTGCACGAGGGCGTCATCAACAGTGACGCGCGCATGACCTATACCGACGTCGACGTCATCCTGACCGACCGGAACCCGGAGGCCCGCTCCCGCTACGCGGCGCTGGTGCCATTGTTCGAGCTGCTGCACGAGCTGTTCGGCGTTCTGTCCGATCGGCGGCACCGCCGCGGCTCGATCGACTTCGATCTGAAGGAAGCGGAGTTCGTCCTGGACGAGGCGGGACTCGTCGAGGCGATCACGACGGTGGAGCGGAACGTGGCGCACCGGATCATCGAGGAGTGCATGTTGCTGGCCAATGAGGTCGTGGCGGAGCACCTTCGATCGCGCCTGATGCCGTCCTTGTTTCGCGTGCACGATCCACCCGACGTCACGAAGGTCGCCGAGTTCGAGGCGTTCATTACGACGCTGGGGTACAGCCTGGCCGCGCCGAAAGGGTCCGTGGCGCCCGCGCACTTTCAGCGGCTGGTCGAGCGGATCCGTGGCACGCCGGAGGAGAAACCGGTTGCCCTGCTGATGCTGCGAACGATGCAGAAAGCGCGGTACGATGCCTCGTGCATCGGCCATTTCGGTCTCGCCGCACCGGCCTACACGCATTTCACCTCGCCAATTCGACGCTATCCGGACCTCGTCGTGCACCGCACCGTGCGTGAGTCGCGGCGGGGACGGCTGTCGATGGCACGGCGGCAGGAGCTCGTCGACGAGTTGCCGGCGCTGGCCCTCCAGACATCCGACCTCGAGCGCCGCGCCGAGGAGGCCGAACGCGAGCTCATGCAGTGGAAGAAGGTCCGGTTCATGGCCGACAAGGTCGGCGACGAGTTCGACGGCTACGTGATTGGCGTGACGGCTTTTGGACTATTCATCGAATTGATCGAGCATTTCGTGGAAGGGCTCGTGCACATTTCGAGCATGGCAGACGACTACTACCGGTTCGTCGAGCGCGGTTACCTCCTGCAGGGCGAGACGACGGGGAAGGCCTATCGTCTCGGCGACCGGGTCGCGGTGCAGGTCGTCCGCGTAGACCTGGAGCGGCGTCAGATCGATCTCGGTCTGGTGGACATCCTGGAGTCGGTGCGGGCGTCCGAGCGCAACCGGGGGCCGCGTCGGAGCCGAGTGCGGACGCGGCATCAGGCGTCGCACAAGGGGCAGAGACGCCGTCGCCGGTAGGTTGGCGCACCTCGGTCAGGGCTCATGAGCACGATCGTCATCGGCACGGCTGGGCACATCGATCACGGGAAGAGCACGCTGGTCCAGGCGCTCACCGGGACCGACCCCGATCGCTTGAAGGAGGAGAAGGATCGGGGCATCACGATCGACCTGGGGTTCGCGCACTATCGTGACGAAGACGGTACCGTGCTGTCCTTCGTCGACGTGCCGGGTCACGAACGGTTTGTCAAGAACATGCTGGCCGGTGTGAGCGGCATCCATGCTGTGCTCCTCGTCATCGCTGCTGACGAGTCGGTCATGCCTCAGAGTCGTGAACATTTCGACATCTGCCGGCTCCTGCATGTGGCGCGCGGCGTCATTGCCCTGACCAAGTCCGATCTGGTCGATCCGGAGCTGATCAAGCTGGCCCGGCTGGAGGTCAAGGAGCTGGTCGCGGGATCGTTCCTGGCTGACGCACCCGTCGTGCCGGTGTCGGCGAAGACAGGCAGCGGGCTCGCCGAGCTCCGCGCGGCGCTCCGTGAAGTGATGGCGACGACGACGGCGGCCGGCGGCGGTCCGGGGGCGGTCCGGCTGCCGATCGACCGGGTGTTCTCGATGCGTGGCTTCGGCACGGTCGTGACCGGGACGCTGGTGTCCGGGCAGATCGACCTGGATCGCGACCTGCGCTTGCTGCCGTCCGGCCGGCGCGTGAAGGTACGCGGACTCCAGGTGCATGGGGCCAGCCAGCCGGTGGCCGCGGCCGGCCGCCGTGTCGCGGTCAATCTCGGCGGCCTCGACGTGGCAGACGTCTCGCGAGGAGATTCGCTTGTCACGCCTGGGAGCCTGGAGGTGACGCGCCGCTTCGACGGCGTGGTCGAACTGCTGTCACGCGCAAAGCCGCTTCGGCATGGCGCCCGTATCCGGTTCCATCATGGGACCTGCGAGGTGATGGGGCGCGTGACGATCTCCGGGCCCCTCACGTCCCCGGCACCGCACGACGCCGCGCGGGAGTCGGGCCGCGGCGTCGAGATCGAGCCCGGGACTGGCGCGTATGTGCGGGTTCGGTTCGAGTCACCGGTCGCGCTGACTCGCGGGGACCGGTACATCCTGCGGGCCTATTCGCCGCCCACGACCATCGCCGGAGGCCTCGTGCTCGATCCGCAGCCGCCCCGGATTAGGGTCCGAACGGCGGCGGCGCGCCAGCGCTTCGAGCGGCTGCGCCACGCGCTCGAGGGCAAGACGCCCGCGGAGCGTCTCGCGGCGGCGGCGCGAGTTGTGGTCGAGGAGCAGGCGACGCTCGGACTGCCGGTGCAGGCCCTGGTGGTGAGGTTAGGGGCGCCGCCGGATCTCGTCGATCAGGCGGTGGCCCAGCTGCGCGGAGCCGGCGTGGCGTTGCGGGTCGGCGAGTTGCTGATTGCGTCGGGCGTTCTGAAGGCCGGACGCAGTCATGTGCTGGCCGCTATCGACGCGCACCATCGTGACCAACCGCTGTCGGAAGGATTGCCGCGCGAAGAGGCCCGCGAGCGCCTGTTCGGGCGGGCGCATCCGAGTGTGTTCGAGCAGGTGATCGCCGACCTCGTCGGTGCGGGCGCGATCACGGCGCGCGACCGCCTGGCGAGATCGACCCACCGGGTCGCGTTGTCGGATGATGAGGTCAAGGCGCAAGCGGCCATCGAGGGCGCGTGCCGGACGGCTGGTCTGACCCCGCCCGATCTGGCGAGTCTCGCGGATGTAGCCGGGGTCGCTCCCGAGGTCGCCGAGCGCGTGGCCAAGTGGCTGATGCGTCAGAAGGTACTGGTCAAGGTGGAGGCGCTCGTCTTTCACACCGAGTCGCTCCGGACCCTGAAAGCAGAGATTGCGGCCCTGAAGCCGGCCGGGTCCAACGAGCCGGCGCGCATCGATGTCGGGACGTTCAAGGCGCGCTACGGGATCACCAGAAAGTACGCGATCCCGCTCTTGGAGTATCTGGATCGAGAGCGGATCACGCGGCGGGTGGGGCAGAGCCGCGTCGTGCTCTAACAGCCCGTGGTGAACATCCTGCGTCGCCCAGAGGCGGAAGACATCGCCCGACGAACGGCGCGAGACGTTCACCGCAGGTGGCTAGGAGATCACTCCTGAGCGTCGTCGCCGTCGCGGGTCGCGTCGCGGAAATTCTTGATACCCCGCCCGATGCCGCGACCCAGGTCGGGTAATCGATTGGCGCCGAAAATCATCAGGACGATCAGAACGATGATCAGCAGTTCCGCCACGCCAATGCCCATGGATACTCCCTTCGTGACACGTCGATTCTACCACTGGCCTGTGCCAATTCGCGCGATTGGCCGCCCGTGGTGAACGTCCCACGTTGCACCAAGACCCCGCTGAGCCAAGTGGTCCGTGTCATAAATACGGCCACGCACCGAGGGCGTCAAGGCGCCCGCCCCGCAAGGCGCGAGGCGGGAGCATACCGGGAGTATGTGACCCATCGTGGACAATGCCAGCGCCGCCGAAGCCGGGAGGCATCGGCGGTCGAATGGAGCGGGACTTTCACCATGGGCCGCAAGACGGTACACTGAGGGAAGACGCGGCGGACCCGGCAGGTCGCTCCAGTGAGCGGCGGGGTGCGGTCGCGTCGACGTCGAGACAGATTCATGTCAGAGGCTGATCGGTATACCGTTGGCGTGTTCGAGGATCTGGGTGCGGCGGAGCGGGTGCTGGCGGCGTTCGCGCAGCACGAGTTTCCGCTGGAGTGGCTCAGCGTCCTCGCGGTGGAGGCCCCGGGCGTGGCCGAGTTGCTGCAAGAAACCTTCGGGGCGGCCGGGGAGACCCTCGACGTGCGGACTGTGGGCACCATTCGTTTGCACGGACCGCTCGTTGCGGCGCTGCAGGGCTCGGCGAACGATCTGGCCGCGACCGGGATTGCCGCCGCGATGCCGCGCGTCGGTTTCCAGGCGCACGATGGCTACATCTACGAGACCCTGACCGCCCGCGGCGGCGTGTTGGTCGCCGTCCAGAGTGAGCCGCGGGCAGCCGATGCGGTGGCGCTGCTGCTCGCGTATGGCGGCGGGAACGCGGCGATCGGGGCGTGGACCGGCCGGGTGTAACACCCCGTTGTGAAAGCCCCGCATTGCACCGAGACCGTCGAGGCGCCCGCCTCACAAGGCGCGAGGAGGGAAAATACCGGGAGTATTCGACCCATCGTGGACTACGCCCAGCACCGCCCATGGCGGGAGGTATCGACGGTCGAATGCAGCGGGACTTTCACTACGTGCTGGTAAGGTCGAGCAGTCCGCGGCGATCGTCGGGCGTCGCGCCGACGAGTGCAGCGGGGCGTTCACGATGGGCGGCTAGGCGGACGCGGCCGGAACCCACCGTTCGGCGTCCTACCTATTAGGTGGCGTCAGAAGGCGCGCTGACGCGACGTCGACGCCGAGCGAGGCGGCTCAATCTAAGCATGGCGTGGACAATAAGGCCCGAGGCGTGGCGGGCGAAACTCGCCGAGTTGGCGCGCTGGGCGTGGAGCTCGGGCAGTAGCGACGATCAGCCGCTGACCGTGCGGTCGGACGGCGGCCCGCCACTCGATCTGCTGTTCGGCACGCATTCACATTCGCAGCGCATGAGTCGTGCCGTCGGCGTGTCCGTCGGCTCACATATCCTCATCGTCCTGCTGGGCGTGGTCGTCGTCTCGCGGTTGGCCCAGCATCGCGACACGCCGTTTCTTCCCGATCTGCGAAGTTACGACATTGTGTGGGTCCCCATGGCGGGACCTGGCGGCGGCGGCGGCGGCGGTGGAAACGAGATCCCGGCGCCGCCGATGCAGGTGGAGCTGCCGGGACCCGATCCGACGACGGTGCCGGTGAGCCAGCCGCCAGAGCTCGAGAACCCGGACCCGGAAGACGAGCCCGAACCGGAGCAGGAGATGAACATTCCGGCCCGGACGCTCGCCTCCTCGACGCAGATGCTCCCGGGAATCCTGCAAGGCGTGCCGGTGGCGCAGGCGATGTCGCTCTCTCAGGGACTCGGGACCGGTGGCGGAGGTGGGACCGGGGACGGGACCGGCATCGGACCGGGTACGGGCGCCGGGTTGGGACCTGGCGAAGGCGGTGGGACCGGCGGCGGAGTCTATCGGCCTGGCGCCGGTATCGTGCTGCCGCAGCCCACTCGAGAGGTCAAACCCCGGTACACCGCCGACGCCATGCGGGCGAAGGTCCAGGGGTCGGTGTGGATAGAGGCGATCGTGTTGCCGAACGGTGCGGTGGGCGACGTTCGGATCACGAGGTCGCTCGACCGGGTGTTCGGGCTCGACGACGAGGCGCTCCGGGCCGCCCGGCAGTGGCGGTTCGTGCCGGGGACCCGCTTCGGCCAGCCGGTGTCGGTGCTCGTCGTGATCGAGCTGACATTCACGCTGCGCTAGCAGCCCGTGGTGAAAGTCCCGCGTCGCATCGAGGCCCCACTGAACCAATGCTGCGGTCGCCCAGGGCAAGGCGCGAGGAGGGAGAATACCGGGAGTATTCGACCCATCGTGGACAACGCCCAGCGCCGCGAGGCGGGATGCAACGCCGGCCGAATGCAGGGAGACTTTCACCACGGGCTGCTGAACGAGGCGCCGGGTACCACGAGAAAGAGAAAGGGCCTGGCAGGCACGCCCGCCAGGCCCTCTCGGTGTACTCGCGGAACCGGTCGGCTCAGTACATGCCGCCCATGCCACCGCCACCCGGGCCGCCGCCCGGCATCGCAGGTTCCTTCTTGTCCTCGGGAATCTCCGATATCAGCGCTTCTGTGGTCAGCAGCAGCGACGCGATCGACGAGGCGTTCTGGAGCGCCGAGCGCACGACCATCGCAGGATCGATCACCCCGGCCCTGACCAGGTTGCCGTACTTCTCGCTCTGGGCATTAAAGCCATCTTCGTCGCCCATCTGGAGGACCTTTTGCACGACGATGGAGCCTTCGTGGCCGGCATTGATGGCGATCCACCGCATCGGCTCCTCGATGGCCCGCTTGACGATGTTCACACCGATCTGCTGGTCGCCAGACAGCTTGAGCCTGGTGAGCCCCTTGGCGGAGCGCATCAGGGCGACGCCACCGCCGGTAACGATGCCTTCCTCGACCGCGGCCTTCGTGGCGTGCATCGCGTCCTCGACCCGAGCCTTTTTCTCCTTCATCTCGGTCTCGGTGGCAGCGCCGACCTTGATGATGGCCACGCCGCCGACCAGCTTGGCCAACCGCTCCTGCAGCTTCTCGCGGTCGTAGTCCGAGGTGGTGTCCTCGATCTGTGCCCGGATCTGCTTGACCCGACCCTGGATGGCCTTCGTGCCGCCGCCGCCTTCGACAATCGTCGTGTTGTCCTTGTCGATGGTGACCTTTTTGGCCTTGCCGAGGTCCTCGACCCGGATGCCTTCGAGCTTGAGGCCTAAATCCTCCGTGATTGCCTTGCCACCGGTTAGGGTCGCGATGTCCTCGAGCATCGCCTTGCGGCGGTCACCGAAACCCGGCGCCTTGACGGCCGCACCCTGCAGGGTGCCGCGCAGCTTGTTGACGACGAGCGTGGCCAGCGCCTCACCCTCGACATCTTCGGCGATGATGAGCAACGGACGGCTGAGGCGGGCGACCTGCTCGAGCAATGGTAGGAGGTCCTTCATCGAGCTGATCTTCTTTTCGTGAATCAGAATGATCGGATTCTCGAGCACGACTTCCATCCGCTCGGGGTCGGTCACGAAGTACGGCGAGAGGTAGCCTCGGTCGAACTGCATCCCTTCGACCACGTCGAGCGAGGTCTCCAACGTCTTGGCTTCCTCGACCGTGATCACGCCGTCCTTGCCGACTTTCTCCATCGCCTCGGCGATGATGGTGCCGATCGTCGAATCGTTGTTTGCCGAGATGGTGCCGACCTGCGCGATCATGCTGCCGGTCACCTTTTTGGACTGCTTCTCTAGCGCTTCAACGACAACCTCGACCGCGTGCTCGATACCACGCTTGATCTCCATCGGGTTGGCGCCGGCAACCACGTTCTTGGCGCCTTCGCGGTAGATGGCCTGCGCGAGCACGGTCGCGGTCGTCGTGCCGTCGCCGGCGACGTCCGACGTCTTGCTCGCCACCTCGCGCAGCATCTGCGCGCCCATGTTCTCGACGGGGTCCTTGAGCTCGATCTCCTTCGCGACGGTCACGCCGTCCTTGGTGATCGTGGGGGAACCGAATTTCTTGTCGAGGACGACGTTGCGGCCCTTCGGGCCGAGCGTGACCTTGACGCAGTCGGCGAGGGCGTTCACGCCGCGCAGAATCGCTTGCCGCGAGTCCTCACCGTAGACGATCTGTTTTGCCATGATTGCACTCCTACACGATGAATGGGCGTCGGTCGGCGCGGCGGTCAGCCGCCGCCAGTGAACAGCCCGCGGTTACTTTTTCTTGGACTTACCCTCGATCACGCCGAGCACCTCTTCCTCGCGCATGATCAGATACTCCTCGCCGTCTAGCTTGATCTCAGTTCCGGAATATTTGCCGAACAGAATGAGGTCGCCTGCCTTGACGTCCATCGGCACGACCTTGCCGTCGTCCTTCACTTTGCCCTTGCCCGCGGCGATGACCTTGCCCTGCTGGGGCTTTTCCTTGGCGGTATCGGGGATGATGATCCCCCCGACCTTCTGCTCGCCCTCGTCGATGCGTCGCACGATGATGCGATCATGTAGTGGTCTGACTTTCATGGCCTCAACTCCACTCTTCCGTTAACAACTGGTGAAGAATACCTTCTGGGGCCTGGACTGCCCTGACGACTAGCAGTCGGCCCAGGCGACTGCTAATTATCAGATGGGGGCGGCGGAGTGTCAAGCCTTCGAGATGCATCGCCGGCGGCGCCAGGCTAGGCGCCCGTCCGCGTATTCGCGTAGGCCGCGTTGCGAACGCCGTGGGCCAGCTGCCAGGCGCGCCGACGAGGCGATGCCCCAGCGCATCGTCGTCGAAGCGGCGCAACGCTGCAGATGGCCGCACGCCGCCGCAACCCGAAGGGCGCGTGGGGGTTGCGGCCGCAGACCGCGTCGCACGTCGTCGCCGATGCACCGCGGCATCGACTCCTCCGCGCGTCTTGTCTGCGGCTCGCAAGACCCACGCGCGCGGCCCACGCGAATACTCGGACGGGCTGCTAGGGCCGGTGCCGCGCGCCGGTCGTCTCATCTTCTCAGGCCGCCGATTTCGGGTTGCGGGCCGGTCGGGCCTGGCGCGCTTTGAGCGGCTGGCGCTTGATGCGGTACTCCACCACCTTACGGCTGAGCGTGTTCCGATGCAGGCCCAGCAGGCTTGCCGCGGCGCTCAGGCTGCCCTTGGTGCGGGCCAATGCACTTGCGATGAAACGGCGCTCGAACTCCCGGTGGGCCTCCTCGTAGAGAATGCCTTTGTCGAGCATGTCCTCGATGAGCCGGTTGAGTCGTTCACGCACGTGTCTGGTCGCCGATGCCGCGCCGGTCGGCTACTGGAGATCCTGGTCGCTCAGGACGCGCAGCGCCTCGAGGTACTTCTGGCGCGTGCGCGCGACGACGTCATCCGGAAGCGCTGGCACCGGAGGCTGCTTGTTCCAGCGGATCTCCTCGAGGTAGTCGCGCACGTACTGCTTGTCGAAACTCTGCTGCGGTCCACCTGGACGGTACTCGGCTTTGGGCCAGAACCGCGACGAGTCGGGCGTCAGCACTTCGTCGATGAGGATGACGTCGTCGCGTCCGCCGCTGCTCAGCAGGCCAAACTCGAACTTGGTGTCGGCGACGATGACGCCCCTGGGCTCGGCATGCGCCGCGCCGAAGGCATACAGCGCCAGGGTGAAGTCGCGGAGCCTGGCGATGAGCTCCGGACCCACCAGGCTGCCCGCTTCGACCTCACTGATGTTGCTGTCATGCCCGGATTCCGCCTTGGTCGCGGGCGTGAAGATCGGCTCCGGCAGCCGGTCCGACTCCTGCAGACCGGCTGGCAGCGTGATGCCGCAGACCGCGCCCGTCCTCTGGTACTCTTTCCAGCCCGAGCCAGCCAGATACCCGCGCGCGACGCACTCGACCTGCACGGGCTTCGTCTTCTTGACGAGCATCGATCGGCCACGCAGCAGATCCGCGTGCGGCCGGAGCGCGTCCGGGAACTCGTCGAGGACGGTCGACACCATGTGGTTCGGGATGATGTCCCGCGTCCGGTCGAACCAGAACGCTGACAGTTGCGTGAGCACCTTGCCCTTGTCGGGAATCGCCGATCCGAGCACGAAATCGAAGGCGGAGATCCGGTCGGTCGTGACCATCAGCAAGTGCTCACCCAGGTCATACATGTCCCGCACCTTGCCGCGCCTCTGTCGGACGATGCCGGACAGGGCAGTTTCGAGTACGGCTGAAGATGAAGCTGACGAGGCCATGACCCCTCTACCCTCGGAAAGGAGCACAAGTTTACCGACGTTCGCCGGTGGCAGCAAGCACGAAATCTTGGAGGTGCCGGCGTGTGATCGCCTGTTCGCGTCGAGCGGCTGGCAACGCTCCCGGAGTCGTGTCTCGCGTGTGAACGTGCCCACGCGAATACTCGGACTGGCGCCTCGCTGCCAGCGGGGGCCGCAGCGCCGGCCGAATGCAGCCAGACGTCCACCACGGGCGGCCAGGGAGATGCGGGCGATCGAACCCTCGCCACCACCGATGACGTACGAGGGATGCGGGTGGTCGGCACATGTAACTGACTGGGCACCATAGACTTGGAGTGGTCGATATAGTAAAGTGCGTCCGGCCGCCAGACGTTGTTGCGCTCTCACTAGCAGCCCGTGGTGAAAGTTCCGCGTCACACCGAGACCGTCTTAAGGTGAAGCCGAAGCCGTGGTCGGCCCGACTAAGGCGCGAGGCGGGAGCATACCGGGAGTATTCGACCCATGGTGGACAACGCCCAGCGCTGCCCATGGCGGGATGCATCGGCGGTCGAATGCAGCGGGACTTTCACCACGGGCTGCTAGGGTCCTGTAACAGTGATTCGCGGCATATATCCCGGAGTGCGGCGCCCGGCTGGCAAGGCGCGACGAGGGAGCAAATCTAGAATTTGTGACCGAGGAGCAACGCAGCTAGCCGGGAGGCCCCGCTCGGAAGATATGTTGCGAATTACTGTTACAGGAAACTAGCAGGCTGCTGAAGAACCCGGGTATCGGGCTGTTTTCTTAAGCATCATGCGGGTAACGACCGCCCGACGACCGTGCGCACGGGTGTGCGCTGACCCCGATGAGGGGGCCGGCGACACGCGCGGCCGGCGAGCAGGGACACGTCGCCTCCAGATTCCGCAGGCGGACCAAGTTATAGGCCGTGGCGGCGAAAGTGAGCTGCCACTCGACGAGTGGGACGCCGCGAGGCCGGAGCTTGCGCAAACCACCGACGGTCTGCCTCCACCCAAAGACCTGTTCCACGAGTTTTCGTTTCCGCTGACTCACGTGAGAACCCGCATGCCGGGTGGGCCGACCATCAATCGCCCGCCAGCGGACCTTCTGCGCCACGTGGGGCGTGACGTCCCGGACGCGGACATCGGCGACGAAGCTCGCCACATCGTAGCCCTTGTCTGCTCCGACCGTGCTGCCCGGCGGCGCGCTGGCCTCCAGCAACAGTGCCGCCGCCTCGCGTTCGGCGGTCCCCGTCGCGTGGGTCGCACAGACGTTGGCGACGAGCCCCTGCCGATTATCCAACAGCACGTGGCCCAGAGACGCCAGCTTCGCCTCCTTCCCTTGGCCCTTCCGATGCAGCATCGCCGCCGGATCAGTCGTCGACTGGTGCGTGTCGTTGCGCCGCCGCTCGCCGTGGAAGTCGACCGTGGGATTCCCGGGGTCATCGGGGGGCGCGCGCGGCGCGGCGTCCCGGCATCGGAAGCTCTTCAGGCTGGCCCAGGCTTCCAACTGCGTCCCGTCCACCGTGAAATGCTCGTCCGAGAGCAGACCGGCCGCCCGGGCGTGGGCCTGGACCGCATCAACGAAGGCGGCCGCGCCATCCCCCGCCAGCAGCCGGTCACGATTCTTGGTAAACGTCGTGGGATGCCAGACCGGGTCGTCCATATGCAAGCCGACGAACCAGCGGAACAGCAGGTTGTCGTTGAGCTCTTCCAGCAGCAGCCGTTCGCTCCGGATCGTGTACAGCACCTGCAGCAACAGGGCCCGCAACAATGGCTCAGGCGGGATCGACGGACGTCCCGTCTTGGCGTACAGGCCGGCGAACCTGCGCGACATCGTCTTCAGCGCGTGATCCGTCAGCGCGCGGACCGCGCGGAGCGGAGGATCGGCCGGCACGCGCTGTTCCGGCGACCGGTAACTGAACATGTGATGGGTTTGCTCATCGTGTCCGCGCATGAGGTGGCTCCCTTCAGCAATATTGGGAGCATGGGAGTACGCCGGGATCGATCTGTCGATCCCATTCCACGGACTTTTTCACCAGCCTGCTAGGGTCTGGGCGTTGCTTCGCCAGTGACCGGCGCGCGTGGTGCCGTGGCGAGCGAGCCGGATTCTCCGTCGGCCGCGTGGAGCCTGATGCGCCCCTACCTGCGTGCCCTCGCCGTCTTGGCCCTCACGGGGGGCTTGCTGGCATTCTTTCTACGCAGCGCCAACCTTGGCCACGTCTGGCAGGAAATACGGGGCGGTGATCCCGGCTTGCTGCTGTTGAGCTTCGTGTGTACGTCGGCGACCTACCTGCTGAGATCTGCGCGCTGGCGACTCTTGCTACGCCCGCTTGGCGCCGTGCGGCTCGCGAGCGCGTTGCAAGCGACGATCATTGGCTTCGGGTTGTCTGCGCTCCTGCCGGCTCGTCCGGGCGAGGTCGTGCGCCCCTATCTGCTGGCTCGACGCGAGGGGATCAGCGCCGCCGGCGCGTTCGCGACGATTCTCCTCGAGCGCCTGCTCGACCTCGTGGCGGTGCTCCTGCTCCTCGGCGGGTGCCTGGCGCTCTTCGGTTCCGGCGTGCGTGGGCCCGGCTCCAGTCTACTCCGCGCCGTCGAAGTGGGCGGCGCCGTCAGTGCCGCCGCCGCGCTGGCGGCGCTTGGCATGGCGTTCGCGATGGCGGGGCGTCCGGAGTTTGTCGATCGGACGCTGGGCCGCGTGCGTCAGGCGTTGCCCAAGGCCCTGGGCGACGCGGTCGCGCGTCTGGCTGGCAGGTTCACGGTCGGTTTGGGTGTCGTGCGACAGCTGCGTGGATTCGTCGGAGCCTTCGCGTGGTCCGTGGCGAACTGGTTCACCGTCGCGCTCAGCGTGTGGACTGTGGTGTTGGCCTATCGCCTGAGTATCCCGTTCACCGGGTCGTTCATCATGCTCGCGCTACTCGTGGTCGGGATGGCAGTCCCGACGCCCGGCGGCATCGGGGGGTTTCACGCGGCGTTTCAGATCGGCGCCACAACGCTGTACGCCGTCCCACCGGATCGGGCGGCCGCCGCCGCAATCGTGCTGCACGCGATGGCGTTCGTCCCGGTCGCCGCCGTCAGCATGGTGCTCATGGCACGCGAGGGATTGAACCTGGCAGCCGTACGACGACTGGCATCGTCCGACTTGCGCTCGGGAAACGGCGCGTTAGGGAAAGGTGGCGCGACGCAGCAAGGGAGTTCACCGTGAAATGTCCATTCTGCGGTCATCTCAGCGACAAGGTGGTCGATTCGCGCGAAGGTAAGGACGGCGAGGTGATTCGCCGCCGGCGTGAGTGCCTCGACTGCGGCCGTCGGTTCACGAGCTACGAGCGGATCGATGAGATTCCGTACATGGTCATCAAGAAGGACGGCACCCGCGAGCGGTTCGAGCGGCAAAAGGTCGTGGCAGGCATACTCAAGGCCTGCGAGAAGCGTCCCGTGTCGGTGGCCGCGCTCGAAGCGGTTGCCGACCGTGTCGAGGCCACGCTGCACGAACGCCCGGAAAAGGAGATCGCTGCGGAGGAAGTCGGTGCGTTCGTCATGCAGGAACTGAAGCTGCTCGACAAGGTGGCCTACGTCCGTTTCGCGTCGGTCTACCGGCACTTCCGCGACATCGGAGAGTTCATGAGCGAGTTGAAGGACCTTCTCGACGTCAAAGAGTAAAGAGTGATGGGCGGTGCGCGGGGCTATTCGGTCGGGCGAGAAGCCTGATACACTGGTTTGGCGAGGGCGGTCGACGCCGAGCGGGAGACCCAGGTGAAGCAGTTCGTGATCAGCGGATGCCGAGTAGCCGGCGCCAGCGTGTGCGCCCTGTTCGTGCTCATGCCGGCACTGATCGCAGCCGATCTCATCCGCGTCCGCCCGCTACATCGCGACGACCGGATTCTCGTGTCGTTCGAGTTGACCGACGCGTTCAGCGAGAAGGTCCTGGCGTCCATTCGCAGCGGGTTGCCGACGACGTTCTCCTACGAGGTGGAGCTTCGGCGGGCCATCAGGTTCTGGTTCGACCGAATGGTTGCAGCCACGACGCTCGCCGCCAGCGTGCGATACGATAACTTGACCCGGCGGTACCACCTGTCGAGGACGCAGGACGGGCGGGTCGAGGCGTCCGAAGTCGTCGAAAACGAGGAACGGGTGCGCGATGCGATGACGATGTTCGAACGCCTCCCGCTCTTTAGTGCGATGCCGCTCGAGGTGAACTCCGAATACTACCTGCGCGTGAGCGCCCGCACCCGTCCGCGCGGCAACTGGTTCGTGTGGCCGTGGAGTCGCGCGACTGCCTCGGGTAGCGCCGCGTTCACGTTCATCCCGTAGCAGCCGTTCGCGTCCCCATCAACGTCGGTCGATGCGCTCGGCCCGTCGGAGCGATGTCCACGACGGTACAACAGACGAAGCCGTCCTTCCGATCGGTCGCCCCCGCGCTACCCGTTCGCCCGGCATTCCGCGACAATCCGCGCCTCATCCTGGCCGGCATTACGCTGCTCCTGGCCGCGCTCGTCGCGATGGTCGTGCTCGCCGATCGATCCGCGTCGCTCTCGCCAGAGTTTCTGAGCGAAGCGGTTCTCTACGCGCTGACCGCAGCGGACCTGACGATGCTGGTCGCGCTGGTATTCGTCCTGGCGCGCAACGTGATCAAGCTGATCGTCGAGCGCCGACGCGGGTTGCCGTTCGCCCGGTTTCGCGCGAAGCTTGTCGCGGCGATGCTGGCGTTGACCCTTATTCCGGCCGTGCTTGTTCTGCTGGTCGGCAGCGAACTCCTTCGCAACAGTGCCGATCGCTGGTTCAGCGCACCCGTCGACGAGGTGCTGACGTCGGCGAACCAGATTGCCAGCGACTATTACTTCGATCGGCAGGTGGCCGTGAGCGACGACGCGGACCGGATCGCGGGCGCGCTCGCGAGCGTCGATCTGATGGCGGACGACGTGGGTCCGGTGCGCGAACTGATCACGCCAGAGGTCATCGCTGGCCGCGTCGAGATGGTCCAGGTGTACCGGGTGGCGGGCGGACCGGGCGTCGCGCGGCCGGACGTCGTGCCGATTGTCGACCTCGCGGCGCCGAGCCTGCCTCAAACCCATTCGCCGGCCTCGGCGGACCGATTGGCGGCTCGGGTCCTCGCCGACGGCACCGGGGCTCGCGCCGTGGAGCCCCTGGTCGGAGGAGGCGATCTCGTCCGGGCGGCCACGGCCATCCGGCGGTCAGCCGACGGGCCGATCGTGGGCATCGTGGTGGCGAGCACTCACCTGACAGGAGAATTGGCGGCGCGGTCCAGGCGCATCACCGACGCCTTCGAGGCCTACAGCCAGCTGCGTGTCCTGAAGCGGCCATTGCAGGGTGTGTACCTGTCGTTCTTCCTGATGGTCACGTTGCTCATTCTGGTCAGTGCCACCTGGATGGGGGTGTACATCGCCAAGCGAATCATGCGGCCGGTCCAGCTGCTCGCCGACGGGGCGCGCGCGATCGAGGCGGGCCGTCTGGACTACCGGATCGAACCCGAGACGGCCGATGAGTTCGGATCGCTGGTGGAGGCGTTCAATTCGATGGCGGGCGGCCTGGCGGCCGGGCAACGCAAGCTCAAGAGGTCGCAGGCCGATTTGCGTCGCACGAACGTCGAGGTCGATGGCCGGCGCCGGTACACCGAGACGATTCTCGAACGGATTGCAACCGGGGTAGTGTCGATCGGGTCGGACGGCAGGGTGAGCACGGTCAATCGGGCCGCGGCCAGGCTGCTCGGGTTGGCCCCGGCCGTCATCGGCCTGCCGGCGGAGGAAGTCTTCGGGCGCGCCGACTTGCGGCCCCTGGCCGACGTGCTTCGCGGTTTGACGACTCGCGGCGATCAGCCCCCGCAAGAGGTGGCGCTCGAGCGCGATGGGCGTGAGTGGCATCTGGCGGTCGCCGCCACGAACTTGCAGAGCGATGCTGACAGCGGTGGTGGAGCGGTCATGGTGTTCGACGATGTGACGCCGCTCATCCGTGCCCAGCGGGTCGCCACGTGGCGCCACGTGGCGCGGCGGCTCGCTCACGAGATTCGGAATCCGCTGACGCCGATTCAGCTGTGCGCCGAACGGCTTCGGCGGCACTTCTCGGGGGCACCGACCGCCACCCGGGCCCTGATCGACGAATGCACCGGGACGATCGTCGGAGAAGTCGAGTCGCTCAAGGCGCTGGTCGATGAGTTCTCTCAGTTCGCGAGGATGCCCGCGAAGCGGACCGTGCCGGTCGACCTGAACGCGTTGCTGAATGATGCGCTGCGACTGTACGACGGACTGTTCCATGAGATTCGGCTCCACCGTACGTTTGCCGCGTCGCTGCCGCCGGTGCGCGTGGATCCGGAGCAGATTCGTCGGGTTGTGATTAACCTAGTAGACAACGCGGTAGAAGTACTCCGTGGATCGGCCGGCGCGGACGCGTCACGCCACGATCATCCCGGGCGCGTCGTCATCACCACCGAGCACGACGCGGCGGAAGGGGTGGCGCGGTTCACGGTCGCCGACAATGGCCCTGGCATTTCAGCCGCCGATCGTGACAAGTTGTTCATGCCGTACTATTCGACGAAGCAGCGGGGCAGCGGTCTCGGCCTGGCCATCGTGCGGCGTATCATCATCGATCACGGAGGCAACATCGAGGTTGGAGAGAACGGCGAGCGTGGTACAAGGTTCACGGTGGAGTTGCCGTGTCGATCGTAAGTCGCCAGCGGATCGGGCAACCCGTGAAAAGGGATCCATGAAAGCCAGGGTGTTGGTCGTCGATGACGAAGCGGGGGTGCGGTCTGCCCTACGCGGCGTGCTCCAGGACGAGTGGTACGACGTGGAGGCGGTGGACAGCGGAGAAGCCTGTCTCGACCGGCTCGCCCGGAAGCGTTACGACGTCATCATCCTCGATGTGTGGCTGCCGGGGATGGACGGTTTGAAGACGCTCGCGCGGCTGCGTGAGCGTGGCATCGACACACAGGTCGTCGTTGTCTCCGGACACGGCAACATCGAATCGGCTGTGCGCGCCATCAAGATGGGCGCGTTCGACTTCGTCGAGAAGCCGCTGTCGCTGGAAAAGACCGTGCTCGTGGTCCGGAACGCGCTTCGACAGGAGCAGCTCGAGGTCGAGAATCGAGCACTCCGGGCGCATGTCGATCGCCGGCTAGCGCTCGTCGGCGAAAGCTACGCGATGGCGCAACTGCGGGAGCAGATCGCAATGGCCGCACCGACCAACGGCCGCGTCCTCATTTACGGCGAGAACGGCACGGGCAAGGAACTGGTCGCGCACAGCGTACACGCGCTCAGCCGACGCCGGACCAAGCCGTTCATCGAGGTCAACTGTGCGGCAATTCCAGAAGAGTTGATCGAGAGCGAATTATTCGGTCATGTGCGAGGCGCGTTTACCGGCGCGGTGACCGACCGGTGCGGACGATTCGAGACGGCAGATGGCGGAACGATTTTCCTCGACGAGGTTGGGGACATGAGCCTGAAGACCCAGGCCAAGGTGCTCCGCGTGCTGCAAGAGCAGGTGTTCGAACCGGTCGGCGGGACGTCGAGCGTGCGCGCGGACGTGCGTGTACTGGCAGCGACCAACAAGGATCTGCCGGCCGAGATCCGTGCGGGGCGGTTTCGCGAGGATCTGTATTTTCGATTGAACGTGATTCCGATCTTCGTGCCGCCGTTGCGCGATCGCCAGGAAGACATTCCGCTGCTCGCCGATCATTTCATGAGTGAGTTCGGTCAGGAGCATGGCCGGCGGGTCAAGGTGCTGGATGCGGACGCGGTGGCGGTGCTGCGCGCCTATCGGTGGCCGGGGAACGTCCGTGAATTGCGGAACGTTTTGGAGCGGCTGGTGATCATGGTGCGCGACGAGACGATTCAGTCGCGCGACCTGGCGTTCCTGAACGGTGGCCAAGTGGGTCCGACGGAGCGCTTCAACCTGGGCGGTGCGGCGTTGACGTTGCATGAGGCGCGCGAGCGTTTCGAGCGCGAGTACATCCTGAAGGCACTCGCCGCACAGCGAGGCAACATGTCACGAACCGCCAAGGCGCTCGGGGTCGAGCGGAGCAACTTGTATCGCAAGATGCGAGCGTTCAGGTCGACACCGGCGCGAAAGAGCGACAGCGAGAGCGCCTGACCTCGGTCCGCGGTGCCGCTGTTTGTCACATTAGCAGCCCGTGGTGAAAGTTTCGCGTCGCACCGAAACCCCTCTTAAGGTTAAGCCGAAGCCGCGATCGGCCCGACCAAGGCGCGAGGAGAAAGAATACCGGGAGAATGTGACCCATCGTGGACAATGCCCAACGCCGCCGAAGCCGGGATGCATCGGCGGTCGAATGTAGCGGGACTTTCACCAGGGGCTGCTAGCCGCGGAGTCTCCGCTCGAGTATCTGGTCCGGCGAGAAGCGAGCGAGCGCCAGCGTCGTGCCCGGGTCGTCGGGCAGGGCGTTTTCTGGCACGAGCCCGATGATTTTGCTGTCCAGAACGGCCGCGCCCAGTCGGCCAGCCTCCTCGCGGATCCGGTCCATCACGGCGGTCATCGGCGTCGTGCGGTAGTCGGTGAGGTTGATCGACACCTGCACGATGGTGCGGTCCGACAGCCGTAGTCCGATCGCTTTGACACACGGGAGGCCCCCACTGCTGTGCCGCACCGCTCTCGCGACACGCTGCGCGACGTCGAGTCGCGACGTGGTCAGGTTCACGTTCCACGCAATGAGCGCTCCACGAGCCCCGACCGCGCTGGCACCAGCCGAGACGTGTGGAACGTGGGGGCCGAAGTCCGGCTGCCAGTCGGGATGCGTCAGTTTTTCAGTCAGCCCTTCGAACTGTCCCCGTCGAATCTGCTCGAGCGCCCGCCGGGCCGCGCTGGTCGCGGCTGCCTCGTAGAGAAACACCGGCACCGCGAAGCGGTCGGCGACAGCGCGTCCGACGTCACGGGCCAGCGATACACAGGCCTCTAAGGGTGTGTCACCCAGCGGGATGAACGGGACGACGTCCACCGCGCCGATGCGCGGGTGAGCGCCGTGGTGCTGGCGAAGATCGATGGCGTCCAGCGCCAGCCGGTACAGTTCGAGCACGGCGGCCGTTAATGGCGCAGCGGTACCCACGAGGGTGAACACGGATCGGTGGTGCGTCGCATCGGCCGAATAGTCGAGCAGGCGCACGCCGGGCACGGCGTCTAGCGCGCGGGCGAGCGCCGCGACCACGCCGCGCCGCTGCCCTTCGCTGACGTTCGGCACGCACTCGATCGTGGTCACGTCGGAGTTGTAACACAGCCGCGGCGTGTTGGTTGACGGCGTGCCGCCTTTTCCGGATAATCGTCATGCCCGCTGCGTTCCTCATGTCAAACCCGGGGCGGCACCGTGCGCCAGACTACGACCGAAGCGAGCGACGCGTCGACCAGGACGCGAAGACTGAAGACCTGCTGCTCGCCGGCCTCGATTACTATTTTGCAGCGCGATACGAAGATGCGATCCACGTCTGGAGCCGTGCGCTGTTCTTCGACCGTGACCACGCGCGCGCCCGCGCGTATATCGAGCGCGCCCGCCTGGCGCTGGCGGAGCGGCAGCGTGAGTCGGAAGAGCTGGCACAGATGGGTGCAGATGCCTTCCGTCGCGGCGACATCGACACGGCACGCACGCTGTTGATGTCGGCGATCGAGCGAGGCGGTGTCCAGGACGATGTCCAAGTCCTCTTGGAGCGGCTCGGTCGCCTTCAGGCCGGTCCGGACGGGGTTGCCGCGTCGTCTCGGGTGTGGCCGCGGTCGTCGGCCAGCCGATCCGCCCTGACGGACGAGCGTGCGGTGCCGGCCAGCCGAGGCCGACGGATTGTGTTCGTGGGCGTCGTGCTCGTGTTGGCCGCTGCGGCCTTGGCCGTGGTCGCGTCGTGGGCGCGTCTCGACACCAGCCTCGGCCTGTCCGGAGCGCAAGCGACGCCGACCGTGACTCCGGCCGAGTTCCCGTTGCCGCGGCCGTCGGCGTCGGAGATTGCGCTCGCACGAGCTCAGGCGCTGTACGACGCAGGGCGGTTTCACGAGGCGCTGAGCGCGCTGTCTCGGGTGAGATCGAGCAGCACGGTTCGGGCTGATGCCGACGCGCTGCAGACGGTCATTCAGCGGGCTTTCATTGCCGGTGCCTCGGCGGAAACTCGATGAAGTGTCCGAAGTGCCACTATCTCGGCTTCGCGTCGGGTGAACGCTGCCGCAATTGTGGATATGACTTCTCGCTGTCCTCGGCGCCAGCCAACCCGCCGGATCTTCAGATCCGTCCCGACGAGTCGCTCGGTCCGATGGTTGACTTCACGCTGCATTCGGACGGAGCGGTCGAGCCAGATGCATCCGTGCCCGCGCCGGCCGATGGGGAGGTCGCCGACGCCGATCTGCCGCTGTTCCTCGGTCTCCCTGCGGCCCGCGAACTGGGCGGGGGGGCTCGCCCCCGGTCGCCCCGGGCACCGCTGTCGGTGCGTCGGGCGACGCCCGAGGTGGCCCGAATGCGCACGGCGGTCCGGCGGGTGCGGCGACCGAGGGCGTCGCGCCAACTGGATTCAGCCGTGCCAGGGGGCGATACCGAGATGGCGAGTCGGCGGCGGTCGGCGCAGCAGACGCAGGCGCCGCGTGTCCGGCGTCTCCTGGCGGCGGGCATCGACCTCTTCGTGTTGGCCGGCATCGACGCTGGCGTCGTACTGCTGACGCTGCGCCTCTGTGGGTTGGCGCCGGCTGCGTGGGGGACGTTACCGCTGCCGCCGCTGGTCGGGTTTCTGGCACTCTTGAACGGAGGCTATCTCGTCGCGTTCACGGCGGCCGGCGGTCAGACGCTTGGCAAGATGGCCTGCGGTATCAAGGTGATCGGTGCCGACGGCCAGCAGGTCACGCCGAGTGCCGCCACGGTCCGAGCCATCGCCTTTCTCATCTCCGTTCTGCCACTCGGCGTCGGGTTCTTCGCCCAATTCGTCGACCGCCAGCGGCGTGCGCTTCACGATCGTCTCGCCGAGACCCGCGTCGTCAAGGTATCCTGAAGGGTCCTGAGCGTGCGGCCTCGCGTCCGTGGGGCGGCCAGTCGCCTTCCGGACGGCCCCCGGCGTAGGAGATTCACGACGAGCCGCCGCCCTGCCAAGAGGGGAGTGACGGGTGACCCGCGTGGCGTTGGCGCTGGCGACCGGTCTGTACAGCGGGTACACCCCGGTGGCGCCCGGAACGGTGGGGTCGGCGGTCGGTCTCGTCGTCTTCGGGGCGGTGCGGGCGACCGGGTCGGTCGCCGTCGAGGCGGCAGTCCTGGGAGGCCTCCTGTCGTTGGGCGTCTGGGCGGCTACGATTACTGAGCGTGCCGTCGGCAGGGCCGATCCGGGCATCATCGTGGTCGACGAAATCGTCGGGATGCTCGTGACCCTGGCCCTGGTGCCGGCCGGCTGGGGCACAGCCCTGCTCGGCTTCGGGCTGTTCCGGCTGTTCGACATCGTGAAGCCGTACCCGGTTCGCGCCCTCGAGCGTCTGCCTGGCGGTTGGGGCGTCATGGCGGACGACGTGGCCGCCGGTCTCTACGCCCACCTGGTTCTACGCGGTGCGCTCTGGGCGGTGGGGGCGGCATGAGTCATCCCCGCATCGACACCGCGGTGGTCATCGCCGTGGGCAGCGAGTTGCTCACACCGCATCGGATGGACACCAACTCGCTGTTCTTGACCGGACGGCTGAACGAGTTGGCCATCGATGTACGACGCAAGGCAGTCGTAGGCGATGACCGGGAGGCGCTCGGCGTCGCGGTGCGGCGAGCGCTCGACGATGCCGGGCTGATTATGCTGACGGGTGGACTGGGACCGACTGATGACGACATCACCCGACAGGCCCTCGCGAACGTGCTCGAGACGCCGCTCGTCGAGCAGGATGATCTCGTGGTCGAGATTCGGCAACGATTCGAGTCGCGCGGGATGCGCATGCCGGAGATCAACCGGCGACAGGCGCTGGTGCCGCGCGGGGCCGAGGTGTTACGTAACGATCGGGGCACGGCGCCGGGGCTGTGGATCGAGCGCGACGGAAAAGTGATTGTCGCCTTGCCTGGTCCGCCGCGCGAGTTGGAGCCGATGGTGGACGGCGAGGTACGGGAGCGTCTGGCGGCCCGAGTGTCCGGTGCGTTTCTGGCACGCCGGGTCGTGGCGGTGGCGGGTCGCTCGGAGTCGCATGTCGAGGAGTGCGCGCAGCCGGTGTACCGTCAATGGCGGGACCGGCGTGCGTCGATCGACGCGACAATCCTCGCCGGGCCAGGGCAGATCGAGTTACACCTGTCGACTCGCGCCGCGAACCGGCCAGCGGCGGAGGCGAGCCTCGACGCGGCGGTGGCCGAACTGACGGCGGCGTTGGGCCCGGATGTCTACAGCACAGATGGTCGGTCTCTCGAAGCGGCTGTTGGCGGGCTGTTGCAGCGACGAGGCTGGCGGGTCGCCGTGGCCGAGTCCTGTACCGGCGGTCTCGTGGCGTCTCGACTCACCGACGTGCCGGGGAGCTCCGGGTACGTCGACCTTGCCGTCGTCGCATACGGAAACGCCGCCAAGATCGATCTGCTTGGCGTCCCGGCCGCACTCATCGATGAGCATGGCGCCGTGAGCGAGCCGGTGGCGACCGCCATGGCGGTCGGTGTCGCGGCGCGGGCGCCCGCGCAGGTCGGGATCGGGATCACGGGAATTACCGGGCCCTCGGGCGGGACACCGGATAAACCGGTCGGGACGGTCTGTGTCGCCATATCTGTCGCGGATGGGCCGCGCGTTCGCACCTTCAGGTTTCACGGCGAGCGAGCGTTCGTCAAGCGTCAGGCGTCGCAGGTCGCGCTCGACATGGTTCGCCGAATGCTGGACGATTGTGGGTGAGTCAGCACGGCTGTTTGTGGCCGTCGAGATCGACGAGGCGGCACGGCGCGCCGTGATGGCGGTAGCCGCCGCCGTGGCGGGCCGGTTGGAGGCGGAACGCGGTCTTCGCGTGTCGTGGGTTCGCCCCTGCAACGTGCATATCACGCTGCGGTTCCTCGGCCAGGTGGCGCACGTGGTGGCGGCCGCGCTGCGAGGTGAGATGGCCCACGCGCTGGTCGCCGAGCCGTTCGAGTTGGCGTTGGCGTCGGCCGGGGTGTTTCCGCCGGCGGGCGCGCCACGCGTGATCTGGGTCGGCGTGCGGGACCACGCGGGAGGGTTCGAGCGTGTGGTGCCGGAGCTCGACGAACGTCTGGCGCGGGCCGGCGCGGTCGGGGGCACGATCACGTTCGTGCCCCACATCACGATCGGGCGAATCCGCCGAGCGCCGCGTCTCGGTCGCACGATTCGGCAGGCGGTCGAAGCGGCCCCGGTGGAGCCGGCGCGATGGCGGGTGACTCGGGTCACGCTGTACGAGAGCCGGCTGAGGGGTGCCGCTCCGGTGTACGCGCCACTCGCGTCGGCGCGCTTGAGCGGGCGGCTCGACTCGACAGCCACGGAATGAAGTAATGCCAATGGACGTCTGGCTCATCGTGCTCGGGTATCTGGTCGGCTCCGTTCCATTTGCCTATGTGGTGACGAAACGGGTCGCCGGCGTTGACGTGCGGGCTGTGGGCAGCGGCAGCGTCGGTGCCACCAACGTGCTTCGCGCGACGCGTCCGGCGGTGGGAGCGGCCGTCGTCGCCTTGGACGTGGCGAAGGGCGTGGCGATCGTCTGGCTTGCCGAGCGGCTGGAGGCGGACGAGCCCACGCTGGCGGCCGTCGGTGTGGCGACCATCATCGGCCACGTCTATCCGGTGTGGCTGCGCTTCCACGGCGGGAAGGGCGTGGCCACCGCTGGCGGGGTCTTCGGCGTCCTGTCGCCGGGTGCCACCGCCGTTGCGGCGGCGGCGTTTCTGGCCGTGGTGTGGCGCACGCGCTATGTGTCGATCGGATCGCTGGCGGCGTCGGTACTGCTCCTGCCGCTGCTGTATGTGATGGGTGCGCCGGCGTCCACGTTGATGGCCGCCTCGGCCACCTCTGGGCTCATCATCTACCGCCATCGGGGCAACCTCACGAGGCTCGGTGAAGGCACCGAACGTCGGTTGGGCCGAGAGTCGTGAGCCATGGGTGTGTGTCTCACCGGCGGGGACGCGGGTTGTCGGCAGGAGAGTGAAGATGTCCCATCAAGTCACGGTGCTCGGCGCGGGAAGCTGGGGAACGGCGCTCGCAATTCATCTTGGCCGGATCGGCCACGACGTACGTCTCTGGGCGCGCGCGTCGCAGTTGGTCGGGTCGATGGTGGAACGTGGGGTGAACGACGCCTATCTTTCTGAGGTGCCGTTGCCCGCGTCCGTGCGGCCGACCGCCTCGCTCGATGAGGCACTGGTCGGCTCGACCTGCGTCGTGGCGGCAGTGCCGTCGCATGGCGCGCGCGCCGTGATCCGTGACGCGCGCGCGTGGATACCGGCAGGCACGCCGATCGTGAGCGCCGCGAAGGGGCTCGAGCCCGACACGATGCGGCGGATGTCCCAGGTCATTGAGGAGGAGACCAGCGGCGCGAACCCGGTCGCGGTGCTCTCCGGTCCAAGCTTCGCCGTCGAGTTGGCTCGGGAGCTGCCGACGGCGGTACTCGTGGCGTCGAGTGACCCGCCCGTGATCGAGCTAGTGCAGGAGGAGTTTCGCTCGAAGTGCTTCCGCCTCTACGCTAGCGATGACGTCATCGGCGTGGAGCTCGGGGGAGCGTTGAAAAATGTCATCGCGATTGCGGCCGGGGTCGTCGAGTCCCTGGGACTGGGGCACAACGCGCAGGCTGGGCTGATCACGCGCGGCCTCGCCGAGATGACTCGCGTGGTGCACGCGGCGGGCGGCCAGCGGGAGACGCTGGCCGGACTGAGCGGCCTCGGCGATCTCGTGCTCACCTGCACCGGTGCGCTGAGCCGGAACCGCCGCGTGGGGATCGAGCTCGGGAAGGGGCGGCCGCTCGCGGAGATTCTCGCGGGAATGCGGATGGTGGCCGAAGGCGTGCGGACGACCGGTGCCGCCCTCGCGCTCGGCACCGCGCACGGCGTCGAGCTGCCGATCGCCGGACAAATGGCCGAGGTGATGGCCGGTCGGGTGGCGCCGCGGGTCGCGGTGGAGACGCTGATGCTCCGGCGGCAGCGCGTCGAGGCCGAAGCGCGATGAGCCTGTATGATCGGTTGCGCCGCGGGCTTCACCGCACGGCGACGCATCTCGCCGGGCGTGTCGACGAGGTGTCGGCGCAGTCGGCCGGTGGCGCGCCGGACATCCAGACGATCGAAGCGCTTACGGAGATCCTCCTCTCGTCTGACATCGGCCTCAGCGCCACCGAGCAGATCGTCGAGGCCGTTACGCGGCAGTCCCACGCCGGCCAGATCAAAGAGCTCGTGAAGGCCGAGATGGTCCGGCTGCTCGAGTCGGGAAACGGTGTCCGTACCAACGGCGTCCCGCTCCGGGTGGTGCTGGTTGTCGGCGTCAACGGCACTGGAAAGACGACGACCGTTGGCAAGCTCGCCAAGCGGTTGAAGAGCGCGGGGGAGCGTCCGCTGATCTGCGCCGCCGATACGTTTCGGGTGGCGGGGGTGGACCAGCTGGACATCTGGGCCACTCGCGCTGAAGTCGGCCTCGTCAAGGCGCGGCCTGGCGCGGATCCGGCGGCGGTCGTCTACGACGCGCTCGTGGCGGCGCAGGCGCGAGACCGCAGCGTCGTCATCGTCGATACGGCCGGGCGCTTGCACACCAAGCTGAACTTGATGGCGGAGCTCGACAAGATCCGACGTGTTGCGTCGCGCGAGGTCGAGGGCGCGCCCCATGAGGTGCTGCTCGTCCTGGACGCGACCGTGGGGCAGAACGGGCTGGCGCAGGCATCGGAGTTCGCGCGGGCCGCCGGCGTCAACGGGATCGTCCTGACGAAGCTGGACGGCACGGCGCGCGGTGGCGTGGCAGTGGCGATCGCAGCCGACCTGGGCCTGCCGATCCGGTATGTCGGCGTCGGCGAGGAGGTCGACGATCTGCTGCCGTTCGCCGCCGCGGACTTTGTCGACGCGCTGTTCGAGGAGCGCTGGTAGCAGGTAGATGATGGGCACGGGTGACGTGGCCTACATGGATCGGGCGCTGAGCCTTGCGGACCGCGGGCGCGGGTTGACGAGTCCGAACCCGCTGGTTGGAGCCGTTGTCGTGTCGCCCGACGGTGTCGTCGTCGGGAGCGGGTATCACCGGCGCGCCGGCGAGCCCCATGCCGAGGTGCATGCCCTGCGCGCGGCCGGGCCGGCGGCGGGTGGCGGGACGCTGTTCAGCACGCTCGAACCGTGCTGCCATATGGGGCGCACGGGACCCTGTGTGGTCCGGATCGTGGAAGCCGGCGTGGCGCGGGTGGTCGTGGCCGTCGAGGATCCGCATCCGCTGGTGCGGGGTGGTGGCATCCGCTTCCTCCAGGCGCGGGGTCTTGACGTGACGGTCGGCGTGCGCGAAACGGAGGCCGCGCGGTTGAATCAACCATTCTTCGTCCGAATTCGCCGCGGCCGCCCGTTCGTCATGATGAAGGCCGCCCTGACCCTCGACGGACGCGTGGCGGAGGCGGCGGGGCGCCGCAGTGCAATCACGGGGGCGCGAGCGCAGCGGGAGTCGCATGGCCTGCGCGCGGAATTCGATGCGGTCGCGGTCGGATCGGGAACGGTACTGGTCGACGACCCTCGATTGACCGCGCGAGAAGTGCATCGCGAGCGTCCCATGGCCCGGGTCGTCTTCGATTCGAGATTGCGGACGCCGCCGTCGGCAGCTCTCGTGTCGACGCTGTCGGCCGGACCGGTTATCGTGATGACGACGGAGGCGGGCGTGGCCGCGGTGCCGGCCCGCGCCGCCGCACTCGAGTCGGCCGGTGTCAAGCTGCTGGTGGCTCCGCATCACGATCTGTATGCAGCCCTGGTGCAGCTCGACCGCGAGGGCATCACGTCGATCCTGCTGGAAGGCGGGCCCCGGCTCCAGGCATCGGCCTGGCGGGCGGGCCTCGTCGATCGCGTGCGGCTGTACGTGGCGCCATTCGAAGTCGGACCGACGGGCGTGCCGTGGCTCGCGTCGCAGACACTGCTTCTCGGCATGCTCGACGACCTGCGCGTGCGGATGGTGGGACCCGATATGTCAGTGGACGGATATGTTCACCGGGCTGATTGAGTCGACCGGGACGGTACAGGCGCTGACACCCACGGATGCCGGGTTCCACTTACAGGTGGGCACGGCGATGTCGGCCGAGCTGTCGCTCGGTGATAGCATCGCGATCAGCGGCGTGTGTCTGACGGTGACCGCGCTTCGTCCGGAGCGTTTCGACGCGGAGATTTCTCCGGAGACCGCGCGGGTGACGACGCTGGGTGGGCTCGCAGCCAACGATCTCGTCAACCTCGAGCGGCCGCTGCGGGCCGACGCGCGGCTGGGCGGCCATTTCGTGCAAGGGCATGTCGACGCCACGGGACGGATTCTGGAGATTCGGACGGAAGCGGAGTTCCATCGGGTGACGATCGGGTTTCCCGTGGCCTTGCGTGCGCTCATGATGCCACGAGGCTCTGTGGCGGTGGACGGCGTCAGTCTCACGATCGTCGACGTCCGCGGTGCGTCGTTCGATGTGCAAATCATCCCGTTTACCTGGGACCACACGACGTCCGGTAGGTATCGCGAGCAGGCCGCGGTGAACCTGGAATGCGATATCCTGGGGAAGTACGTGGCCCGGGCCCTGGAGGCGCTAGCCGTCCGTGGTGAAGGTCCGGCGTCGCACCGAGACCGCTGAACCAAAGCCGCGGTCGGCCTGGCAAGGCGCGATGAGGAACATATCGGGAATATTGAGCCGAGGAGTCACGTAGCCACGCGGGAGGCAGCGTCGGTCGGATGCAGCGGGACGTTCACCACGGGCTGCCAGGCCACGGGCCGGCGTGAGCCGTTCCGGACCGTCGAGGACACGATGACGAAACTTAGAACCAAGGGCCGCGGCGCACTTCGGGTCGCGCATCGAGCGGGAGGCGGCGTGTTCACGTCGATCGATGCCGCCGTGGAAACGTTGCGTGCCGGCCGGATGATCATCGTCGTCGACGATGAAGACCGCGAAAATGAGGGCGATCTGACGATTGCCGCAGACAAGGTGACGCCAGAGGCGATCAACTTCATGGCTCGTTACGGCCGTGGGCTCATCTGCCTGTCGATGACCGCAGAGCGCCTGGACGAGCTGAACATCCCGCTGATGGTGTCGCAGAACACAGCCCGATTCGACACCGCGTTCTGCGTGTCGATCGAGGCGAAGGAGTTCACGAGCACCGGGATCTCGGCCGGCGACCGCGCGGCCACGGTGCGCGTTGCCGTCGATCCAGCCACGCGGCCAGCCGATCTCGCGCGTCCGGGTCACATGTTTCCACTTCGCGCCCGCGCGGGCGGTGTGCTCGTGCGAGCGGGCCAGACCGAGGCGGCCGTTGACCTCTCGCGGATCGCTGGCCTGAGTCCGGCCGGTGTGATCTGCGAAATCATGAACGACGATGGCACGATGGCGCGGGTGCCTGAACTCTCTATGTTCGCCGAGCGCCATGACTTACTGATGGTCACGATCGCGGACCTGATCGAGCATCGGATGCAGACCGAGCGGCTCGTCCGGCGTATCGCGACGGCGAAGCTCCCGACCGAGTACGGGGAGTTCCAGGTCATCGCCTACCAGAGCGTGATCGACGAGGCGACCCATGTCGCGCTCGTGCGGGGCGAGATCGGCGATGGGGAAGGCATCATCGTGCGAGTTCAAACCCGATGCCTGACCGGCGACGTCTTTCACTCGGACCGCTGCCGGTGCGGCCGGCAGCTTAGGGCCGGCCTGGCCCGGGTGGCGCAGGAGCCGAGCGGCGTGCTGGTCTATCTGAATCAGGATAGCCAGGGCTTGACCCTCGCCAATCAGATTCGGGCCTACGAGCTTCAAGATCAGGGGATCGACACGCTCGAGGCCAACGCGGGGATCGGCGTGGGGCTCGACCAGCGGGATTACGGGATCGGTGCGCAGATTCTCGGCGACCTCGGCGTCCGCACCATGCGGATCCTGACCAACAATCCGAGAAAATTCGTCGGTCTCGAGGGGTACGGACTGTCGATCGTCGAGTCCGTGGCCTTCGACGTGCCGGGTACCGCCCCCGAGGTTCGGCCCGGGTGTCGTACGTCCTGAGCCCGATCGGGCCGCGCTGCGCGGCGGGATGCATCGGCGGTCGAATGCAGCGGGACCTTCACCACGGGCTGCTCGACCGGCTGTCCGACCGGCCGTTCGTTGACAGTCTGTGAGCGGCTGCGCTACGATAAGCGTTTGCGTGTGAGTGGCTTAGCGGAATCGTAGCCCGCCATGTTCGGATCGCTGAGCGGTCGTCTCCAGGACGCACTGAAGTCGCTGCGTGGCGAAGCCCGGCTGACGCCGGAGCTCGTCGAGGTCCTGCTGCGCGAGATTCGTCTGGCGCTGCTGGAGGCCGACGTCAATGTCAAGGTCGTCAAGGCGTTCGTCGATCGCGTCAGAGACCGGGCCCGCGACCAGACGGTCTTGAGCAGCTTCACGCCGTCGCAGCAGGTCGTCAAGATCGTTCGAGACGAGATGCTCGCGCTGTTCGGCGACGCGGGTCGCGTGTCGGCCGCCTCGGCGCCTGGTGGCGTGGTGATGCTGATGGGGCTGCAGGGCACCGGCAAGACGACCGCCGCCGCGAAGCTCGGCCGGTGGCTGACGACCCAGGGGCGCTATCCGATGGTTGTGTCGACAGACGTCCGACGGCCGGCCGCCATCGATCAGTTGTCCGGGCTCGCCGAACAGGCCGGGGTGCGCGTCTACGACCCGGCGGGCGAGTTCGATCCGGTGGCGCGTGCGCGCGGCGCGGTCGTCGAGGCCAGCCATCTCGGCTGCGACGTGGTAGTCGTCGATACGGCCGGCCGGTTGCACGTCGACGACGACTTAATGGCCGAGCTGGAGGCGATCAAGGTGGCGACGGAGCCCACCGACCAGCTCTACGTCGCCGATGCGATGACCGGCCAGGATGCCATCAAGAGCGCGGGTGAGTTCAACCGGCGCGTCGGCGTGAGCGGCGTGGTGCTGAGCAAGGCCGACGGGGATGCTCGCGGAGGGGCCGCGCTGTCGGTCGTATCGGTCGTTGGTGTTCCCATCGCCTTCGTCGGGAACGGAGAACGGCTCGACGACCTGGAGCTCTTTCACGCCGATCGGATCGTGTCGCGCATCCTCGGGATGGGCGACGTGCTCTCGCTCGTGGAAAAGGCGGAGCAGGCGGTGTCCCGAGAGGATGCCGATCGACTCGAGCACAAGATTCGCAGGAACGAGTTCACGCTGGAGGATTTTCGCGATCAGCTCCAGGCGGTCAGACGGATGGGGCCGCTTGAGCAGCTGGCAGGGTTGCTGCCCGGGATGGGATCGGCGAAGCCACAGTCGGGCGAACTGGACGACGGTCAGCTCACCCAGGTCGAAGCGATCATCAACTCGATGACGCGTTGCGAGCGCCGGTATCATCGGCTCATTGACGGCAGTCGCCGCCGCCGAATCGCTCGGGGGTGCGGCCGGTCGGTCGAGGAGGTCAACCGGGTGCTCAAGCGGTTCCTGGCGGTGCGGAAGATGCTGCAGACTGTCGGCGCTTCCGGGAAGCGTCGCAAGTCCGGGCGGAACGTTCGGCGGGGCCACGGGCGCGGCCTGGTACAGCGCATGAACCAGCTCGGTGGCGGGTCGTGAGCCGCCGGGGTGTCGGGGTCGGTCGGAGCGGGTAGACGGACGGGAAGGGGTTCAGGCATGTTGGTGATTCGTTTGCGGCGGGTCGGTTCAAAAAAGCAGCCGATCTATCGGGTCGTCGTGTGTGATTCGGCGAGAGCCACGGATGGCCCGTTCGTCGAGATTCTGGGGCACTACAACCCGCGCACGAGTCCGGAGACGGTGAAGGTGGACCGCGAACGGCTGGCACACTGGCTGCGGCATGGCGCGCGTCCGTCGGACACGGTGCGGACGCTGATTGCCAGGCACCCGGTGTCGCCGGATGCTGCGGCGGGTGAGGTGGCGCCGGCGTGAGCCGCGCCCGCGCGGTTCTCGAGGTTGCGGCGCGGGCCTTGGCCGAGACGCCGGAGGCGGTCCGGGTCGAGGAGACGGTACGGCGCGGCGGATCGGCGATCGAGTTATTCGCGGCGCCGGACGACTTCGGGCGTCTGATAGGGCGGCGCGGCCGGATGGCCGCGGCCCTGCGCGCGCTGGCGGCCGCCGCGGCCGAGCTCGAGGAAGCCACCGTGGCGGTGGAGTTTCGTGACGGGTCTCCGGATGACGGCCGACGAGCTGGACTGGGCTGACGGCGTGGTCGTTGGCCGCATCGCGCGGACGCACGGCCGGCGAGGGGAAGTCATCGTGAATCCGGACACGGATTTCCCCGACGAACGATATCGCAAAGGCGCGGTCTTCCTGGTGCGCTGCGCGGATCGGGTCGAGTCGAAGACGGTGCAGGCCGTACGGTTCCACCGCGGCCGCCCGATGGTGGCGCTCGAAGGGGTTGGGACGATCGATGAGGCCCAAGCCCTCGTCGGCGCCGAATTGCGGGTGCCGGCGTCGGCGCTCCGGGCGCTGCCGGCCGGCATGTTCTACCGTCACGAGCTGATCGGCTGTGCGGTCGAAACAAGCGACGGCACTCGGCTCGGGTCGGTGGTGGCCGTGCAGGGCGATGTGGACAGCAGTCGTCTGGTCGTGTGCACGGCATCGGATGAGCTCCTGGTGCCGCTGGTGGACGAGATTTGCCGGCGCATCGATCCGGTGGCCGGAACGATCGAGATCGATCCGCCCGACGGTCTGCTGGACCTGAACGTGACGAAGCGAAGCCGGAGTGCACGATGAGGCTCGACATCGTCACGATTTTCCCCGGGACGGTCAAGGCGGCGCTGCAGGAAGGTGTGGTCCGTCGCGCGATGGACCGCCGCGTCATCGACGTGCAGGTCCACGATCTGCGTGATTACACGGACGACCGGCATCGTACGGTGGACGACGTGCCCTACGGCGGCGGGCCGGGGATGGTCTTGAAGTCCGAGCCGCTGTTTAGGGCGGTCGAGGCCGTACGCGCGCTAGCCGGCGCCCCGCAGGCGGTTGTGCTGACCTCCCCGCAAGGGCGCCGATTCGCGCAACCCGATGCCGTGCGCCTGAGCCGGCTCGAGCGCGTCGTCGTGCTGTGCGGGCGCTACGAAGGCGTCGACGAGCGCGTGCGCGAGCATCTGGCGACCGAGGAACTGTCGATCGGGGATTACGTGCTGACAGGCGGAGAGTTGCCCGCGCTGGTGATCGTTGACGCGGTGGCCAGGCTGGTGCCGGGGGTCGTGGGGGACGCGCGTTCGGTGGAAGCGGAGTCGTTCGTCCGGGGACTGCTCGACTTCCCGCATTATACGCAGCCCGCGGAGTTGCGAGCGATGAAGGTGCCGGAGACGCTGTTGTCGGGGCACCACGGAGACATTGCGCAGTGGCGGAAGCGAGAGGCGGTGCGCCGGACGTTGGACCGCCGGCCTGACTTGCTCGCCGACGCGTCGCTCGACGACGAGGAGCGCGCCATCTTGCAGAACTTGTTGATCGAACGGGAGAAGGGAACCGGCGTATGAACTTCATGGACACCATCGAGCAGCGGCAGATTATCGAGCGACCCTCGATGCGATCGGGCGATACCGTGCGGGTGCACGTGAAGGTCCGGGAGGGCGACAAGGAGCGCGTGCAGGTGTTCGAGGGTGTGGTCATCGGCCTGCGCCGCGGTGGTGTGCGGGCGTCGTTCACCGTTCGTAAGGTGTCGTTCGGCCAGGGAGTAGAGCGGATCTTTCCCTTGCACTCGCCGATCATTGATCGCATCGAGGTGGTCCGATCCTCGCGGGTGCGGCGAGCGAAGCTGTACTATCTGCGCGCCTTGCGGGGCAAGGCCGCGCGGCTGCGCGAGCGGAGACCGAAGTCTACGGCCAAGTCCTGAGCGGATGTGCCTGGGGGCGGCTGTCCGACGCCGGCCCGCGGGGATACGCGGCGGCTAGCGGCTCGGACGGAAACGAGGACTGGGGAATGGCCCGGCCTGTCGCGCGCCGAACGATCGAGAACGCCATCAGACGGCTGGGTTTCGCGCGCGTGGCGGGAGTCGACGAGGTGGGCCGAGGGTGCCTGGCCGGTCCGGTCGTCACCGCAGCCGTCATCCTGGATCCGGCTCGCCATATTGTCGGCGTGCGCGATTCGAAGCTACTGACGCCAGCCGCGCGTGAGCGACTGTGCGCAGACATCGTGGATGCCGCCGTCGGTTGGCGCGTGGCGTGGGCGGCGCCCGACGTCATCGATCGCCTGAACATCCACAACGCCACGCTCCGGGCGATGCGGGAGGCGGTGATGGCGTTGGTCCCCTTGCCGGACTTCGTCCTCGTCGATGGCTTTCGGATTCCGGGCCTCGAGGTGCCACAGCGCCGGGTCGTCGGCGGTGATCGGCGCTGCGCCGCGATTGCGGCGGCGTCGATTGTCGCGAAGGTCACCCGGGACCGCCACATGCAAGCGCTGCATGCCCAGGACCCGCGCTACGGGTTCGATCGGCACAAGGGCTACGCGACCACCGCGCATCTTGGCGCCGTCGGGCAGCACGGGTATTCGACGGCGCATCGCCGTTCGTTTCGTCCGCGATCCCTGGGTCGATAGGCTGGATTGACCGTCCGGATTTGACATGACTGCTAAGCGTAAGTCTTCGCTTCGCCGCGCCGCGAAGCTGCTGCGGGTCGATCGGGACGCCACGTTGCGCGAGGCCGAGAAACTTCTGCGGCAGGGCCGGCTGGACGACGCCATCGCGCTTTACCAGGAGGTCGTCGAGAAGGCTCCCGATGACTGGGCGACGGCGAACGCGCTCGGTGACCTCTACGTGAGGGCAGGGTCGATCGAGGACGCCGCGGCGCAGTACACGAAGATCGCGGACCACTTCCTGGAAGACGGCTTTCTGCCGAAGGCCGTCGCACTCTACAAGAAAATCCTTCGCATCCGTCCGGACGATGAGACCTGCCGGCTTCGGCTCGGGGAGATCGCCGCGCAGCAGGGACTCGTCGTGGAAGCCAAGGCGCACCTCGAGGCCGTGCGCGATCGACGATTCCAGCGCGGCGACCAGCGCGGCGGGATGGAGGTCGTGATCAAGCTGGGATCGGTCGATGAGTCCGACACGGACGCGCGGTTGGCCGCCACGCGGGCCCTGGCGGAGATGGGGGAGCGCGACAAGGCCGTTAGCCGGATGACTGAGCTGGCCGCCGAGTTCACCGAGACGGGGCAACACGCGGAGGCGCTGGAGGCGCTCCGTGAGGCGGCGCGCTTCGATCCGGACAGCACGGATGTGCGCGGAGCGATTGCGCGCGCGGCGCTCGCCAGCGGCGATCTCGCGACGGCCGGCAATTACCTGACGCGCGATGTAGCCGGCGACGACCCGGAACTGCTGACGGCGCTCGTCGAGCTCGACCTGAAATCCGGGCAGGTCGACTCGGCGACGGAGATCGTCCGGGTCCTGGCCGAGTCGCCGGAGCAGCGCCCGCGGGTGATCGAGCTGGGCCACCGGCTGGCCAGCGCCGATTCGAACGGTGCCTTCGTGTGCATCGAGGTGGTTGCGGATACGTTCGTCGCCGTCGACGACTGGCGCGGTGCGGCCGACACGCTCGAGGCGTTCAGCAAGCGAGCGCCCGATCACGTGCCGACGCTGCTGCGGTTAGTCGAAGTCTGTGTCGACGGTGGGTTGGATACGATTCTGTACGCAGCGCAGGCGAGGTTGGCCGAGGCGTACCTTCAGGAAGGTCGTTCCCTCGAGGCGCGGGTGATTTCCGAGGATCTCGCCGTGCGGGAACCTGGGGTCGGGAGCCACATCGATCGGTTGCGGAGGGCGCTGGTCATGGGGGGGGGAAGGCGCACCGGACCGGGTCATCGCACAGCGGCTCAGCGAAGCGATGCTTGCGGTCGGCAGTGACCAGCTGTCGTTGATGCTCGACACGCAGGGGACGACGGCACCGTCCGAGAGCGGCCCGGTCGTTTCATCAGCGCCCATGCCGCGTTCCCGGCCGAAGCCCGTCGCACCGCCTCTGCAGGAGCCGTCCATCACGCGCTCGGAGGAGCCATCGGTTTCGATTGAAATGCCGACCGACCCGCCCCCCGCGCCACCGGGCGGAGCGGGGGATTGGTCGGAGGAAGTCGATCTAACCCTTACCGGACTGGGCGGCGCGGAGTCGCTGCCGGCGACCGGCCAAAGCTTTGGGGATATCCGGGAAGCGGTGTCGCAACAGACCGCGGCGGATTTGGCGGCTCAGCAGTACAAGCTCGCGCTGACCTACCGTGACATGGGCATGCTGGATGAAGCCGTCACGGCCCTGGAACTGGCGTCCAAGTCGCCGGCCCACCGGTTCGTGTCGGCGGCTGCGTTGGGGCGGTTGCATCGGGATCGCGACACGTTCGAGCGCGCGATCTACTGGTTCGAGCGCGCGGCCGAGGCGCCGGCGCCGTCCCTCGAGGAGGGGCGTGCGCTGCTCTACGAATTGGGGGATGCGCTGGAGCGCACGCTGGAGAGAGAGCGCGCGCTCGCCGTGTTCCTCGAATTGCAGGCGGACGCCGGTGAGTATCGTGATGTCAGCGTGCGCGCCAAGCGGCTGGCACGCGTCGTGACCGGAGGCTGACGATTCCTTCACTGCGCCGCCTGTTGCTCGTCGCGTATTTCCTCGAAGTCGGCCTCGTGCTCATCGTCGTTCCGTGGTCGACGTTCTGGGATCGCAATCTGTTCGCCGAGGCAGTGCCAGCCTTGCACGCCGCGCTCCAGAATAACTTCGTCCGCGGCGCGATCTCAGGTGTCGGCGTGATCAATCTCGTCGCCGGGATCTTCGAGTTCGTCGCCTTGCTGGTGCCGGTTCGCTCGAGTGGCGACGTCACCGATCGTCCACCGGTGGGTATCGACGGATGACGCGGCGTCGGTCGTCCGGTGCGGTACGATGATGGTCGCGGCGGCCGTCCACGCGTCGCCACTGGAACGCCGCCCGCTGATCTGTCTGGTGACCGACCGGCGGCGCCTGTCGCCATCCGCTCCCCCACTGCGCCAGATTGATGATCTGGTCGCCTTCGTCGCCGCGGGCGCGGCGGCGGGCATCGACCTCATCCAGATTCGTGAACGGGATCTGTCGGGTCGGACGCTCATGGGCGTGGTCACGCGCTGCGTGCGTGCCATGGCGCGTGCGTCCGGTCGGCTCGTTGTCAACGACCGGCTGGACGTGGCCTTGGCTGCTGGTGCGGCGGGCGTGCACTTGCGCGCGGACTCCTGCCCGGCGGGGCGCATTCGTCCGCTGGTGCCGGTCCCTTTCCTGATCGGCCAGTCCGTGCATGCGGCCGACGCGTTGACCGATGGATCGCTCCTGGATTACGCGGTGTTCGGTGCGATTCTGCCGACGGCGTCGAAACCTGTCGGGCATCGGTCGGCCGGGGTCGACGCGCTCGCGAACGCGGTCCGGCGCGCCGACGTACCGGTCCTGGCGATTGGTGGACTGACAGTCGGTCGGCTGTCTGCCGTCTGGCGCGCGGGCGCGGAGGGCATCGCCGGGATCGGAATGTTCATCGACGCCGCGCGGTCGCGCGGCGACTGGGCCGAGGGACTTCGTGAGCTCGTGATCCGCGTGCGCGGGTCGTTTGACACTCCGTAGGGCGTCGTCTAGAGTGGGGTAGCCATCCGGCTCGACGGCGCTCGCAACGCGGCCCGCGGGAATACTTGAGCGGGCTGCTAGCGTGGGTGATCGGGTGTTTTCTCGAAGGGCACGTCCGTGAGCGAGTCGACCGATTTCGGCGCCCGGCTCCGCCTCGCACGGGAGGCGCGCGGGGTGTCGCTGCGTGACATCTCGGCCACCACGAAGATTTCCCGGACCGCGCTCGAAGCGCTCGAACGCAACGACATCGCGCAGCTGCCGGGCGGAATCTTCACGCGGGCGTTCGTCCGTTCCTACGCGGCCGAGGTTGGGCTCGATCCGGAAACGACGGTGCGCGAATTCTTGGCGGCGTTTCCGGTCGACGGTGTCGCCGACGGCAGCCCGTACGCGGTGGATCGCGACAAAGACGAGGCGTTCGAGAATCAGCGCCAGATAGCGGGCGCGTGGCTCTGGCTAGGCGTGCTGAGTATACCCGTTATCGGGTTGATCCTATATTTCAGCATGGCGGGCGCCGGAACGGCCGATCGGGTTGAGATGGGCTCGGTGGCGGCTCCGCTCAGGACGGCGCTGCCGCCGTCGCCAACGGACGAAGCGCCCACGCCGAGCGTGCCGGCGGCAGAGGTCGCGTCGGACAGGCTCCGGCTTGGCATCGTGCCCGTGGGCCCGTGCTGGGTCTCGGTGGTCGCCGACGGCGAGCTCGTACTGTCGAGACTGATGCAGCCGGGTGAGCGGGAGCGGATCGAGGCGCGCGAGGAGGTCGTTCTCAACGTTGGCGATGCCGGGGCGTTCGCCTTCACGTTGAACGGGCAGACCGGACTGCGGCTTGGCGCCGCCGGCGAGGACGTGACGGCTCACATCAACCGCGAGAACTTCCGAGACTACCTCGCTCCGTGACCGGTGTCGACCGGTCACGGCGCCAGATCAGCACGTACAAACCGCATGCCGCACGTCGACGGAGCCAGTCCGCTGCTGGATCAGTTCCGCCGAGGCGATGTGCCCAGGGACCTGCGAGAGCAGGCGGCACAGGGCGCGCTGGTCTTGCGGCCGGTCGATCAGCTGACGCTGCTGTCGTGGCTGGCGGGCGACAAGGATTCGGCGATTGTCCAGGCGGCGGAGGCGACGCTGACGAGGCTGGTCCCGGAAGCCGTGCGCTCCGCCCTGGCGCGGCCGGAAACCTCAGAGGCGGCACGTCAGTTCTTCGCCGCGCGCGGTGTGACGCCAGGAACGGCGGCGCCGGACGGCCAGGAGGCGCCAGTGTTGCCGGAGCATGCGCAGGAAGACGTCGCCGCCGATGTCCGGTCCTCGCCGTCGCTGCGGCTGTCGGTCGCACCGGAGTACCGCAACGCGAACGGCACGCGGGCGACCTTCAGCGGGTCGATCAACCGGCAATACTTGACGACGTTTTCCGGAGGACGGCCGGAGACGTTTGGTCAGCGGTACGTCTTTGGGCTGCCCGACCAGACGACCCTCAGCCTGCAGCTGCGGGCCAACTACACCTTCAAGCCAGACCTGACGCTCGATGTCTATGCGGAGCCGTTTGCGGCAAGCGGGCGCTACGAGACGTTTGGCGAGACGTCGGCTCCGGGCGAGCGTGAGCTCCGCGTCTACGGCACCGACGGGACGACGATCGAGCGGTTCCTGGACGGGACCCGCCTCGTCACCGACGGCGACGATTCATTCATCCTGGATAACTACGACTTCAACATCCGCTCGTTTCGAAGCAACGTCGTCCTGCGCTGGGAATGGCGCCCTGGCAGCACGCTCTTTGTCGTCTGGCAGCAGAACCGGGCGAGCCGCGTCGCCGAAGGCCAGCACGTCGGCCTGGGCGACCTCTTCGGCTCGCTCTCTGCCCCCGGCGATAACATCTTTGCCGTCAAGACGACGCTCTGGATGTCGCCCTAGCAGCAGCCCGTGGTGAAAGTCCCGCTGCATTCGACCGCCGATGCATCCCGCCATGGGCGGCGCTGGGCGTTGTCCACGATGGGTTAAATACTCCGGCAGGTTCCATCGGTCAATGCAACAGCGGTCGCAGTGTATCAGCTGGCGTGGCATATCCCAGCGTCTTGCGTGGACGTGAGTTGAGACGTTGCGCGATGGTGTTGAGATCAGCCTGCGTGTAGGTCGAGAGGTTTGTTCCTTTGGGAAAGTATTGCCGCAACAAGCCGTTGGTATTCTCGTTCGTACCTCGCTGCCATGGACTCTGCGGGTCGCAGAAGTACACCTTCACGTTCGTGGCGACCGTGAAGCGCTTGTGCGAGGCGAATTCGGTCCCACGGTCCCACGTCAGAGACGCCATCAACCCCTTCGGGAGCGTGCGAACGGCGTTGGCCAGCGCCCGCACGACATTGGCGGTGTCTTTGCCAGCCAGACGAATCAAGAGCAGGAAGCGCGAGTGGCGCTCGACGAGCGTGGCGATGTGTGAGTTGCGAGCCCCGGTCAGTAAGTCGCCTTCCCAGTGGCCGGGCACGGCCCGATCCGCTGCCTCCGCCGGACGCTCTCGAATCGAGACGGCGTCGATGATCTGACCACGGCACTGGCCCGCCGTGCTGGCGTGCTTGGACCGACGCATCCGTCGCCGACGGCGAAGGTGGGCGTTCAGGGCTTTCTTCAGCACCCCGCGACTCTGCACGAAGAGACTGAGATAGATCGTCTCGTGCGACACGTGCAAACAAGGATCCTTCGGAAAGGTCCGTTTGAGCCACCCGGCGATCTGCTGTGGGGACCAGTCTGCCGCCAGCTTCTCAGCCACCAGGGCACGGAGCAACGGCGAGAGGGCGAGCCGACAGGGTTTCGGACGCCGAGTTCGGTCCCAGGCACGCGCGTCGGCAACGGACGCACGGTACTGCCGTCGGCCACCGTTCCGTCGCACCTCCCGGCTGATCGTCGATGGCGCTCGACTCAGGCGCACGGAGTAGCCCCGGGCCAAGCCCCTGGAGATTTCCTCCCGCTCCGTCAGGGTGAGCGAGCGTCGCGACCGGGTCCGTGACGGCGGCGGGATACCCCCACGGGCTGACACGACGTGGTGAACTGCTCCCGGGATCCGACCGAGTGCCCGACCGATGTCGCTGAGCGACTCACCTCGCTTCCACCGCTTCCACAGCTCCACCTTCTCTCTTGCTGACATCCGTGGACGACGAACGCGACCCATGATCCCTCCTTGCTGTGATCATTCATCGCGTTGCATCGACCCTTTGAACTCACCCCCGGTATTCTCCCAGCTCGCGCCTTGCGGGGTGGGTGCCTGGGCGGTCTCGGTGCCACGCAGGACTTTCACCACGGGCTGCTAACCGCCTCAATCAGCGCAGGCTGGTCGTGACACCTCTCAGGATTTCCGCCAGCGCGCGGAGGCGAGTCGCGCCGGCGGGCAGCACGGCCGCGTCGCTCTCCAGCTCACCCGCCAGCGTATCGATCTCATCGAGCACCTTGGCCTGGTCGAGACGGTCCAGCAGATCGTCCACGGCCGTGGCATGAGCCGCCCGGATGTTGTGGCTGCGCGTGAGCTGATCGACGTACGCGCGCGCTACGGCGGCGCTGTCTGGCCAATGAAACTGCACCTGCTGCTGGACGTTGAACTCGCTGAGCTCTATCGAGTTCGACGCGTCGATCTCGTTCTGCGACAGATGCTCGCCTGGCGTCAGTGCGAAGACGTCGACCCCGCGCGAGATCTCGGCAGCGTAGATGTAGCCGTTGTACCAGTAGCTCGACCAGTAGCCGCCCATGATCATGTTCTCGCTGTCGAGCGGACCCCGATCGAAGAACGCGATCTCGATCGGGTTCGCCGAGTCGGTGAAGTCGAAGACCGAGATGCCGCCCTGGTACCACGACTGCACCATGATGTCGCGACCCGGCACGGGGATGAGCGAGCCGTTGTGCGCGACGCAGTTCTCCAGTTCGGTCTGGGGCGCAGGCATCTTGTAGTAGCTGCGGAAGACGAGCTTGCGGTCGACGATGTCGAAGATCGCGTCGGCACCCCAGGTCGGCAGGTCGGTGGCGAGGCACCTGGGCCGGCCGCCGCCGCCCCATTCGTCGGTGAAGACCACCTTCGTGCCGTCGTTGTTGAACGTCGCCGAGTGCCAGTAGGCGAAGTTCTGGTCGACCACCTCGTCCATTCGCTCCGGATTGACCGGATCGGAGATATCCAGAAGGATGCCGTTGCCCGCGCACGCGCCAGCGGCTAAGCCGCGCTCGGGAAAGACCGTGATGTCGTGGCACTGGGTCGTCATCCGCGAGTTCTGCGTCCCCTCGCCGTGATCGCCGCCCTGCCAGAGCCCCGCGATGGAGCCGGTCTCGGGGTCGGCGAAGATGCGCGGCCGGTTGACGATGCGCGCCGTCTCCGGTGCGGCGAGTGGCACCTGGATGACGTCGATGCTGAAGAGCGCGACGTCGGGAGCCTCGTTGGGATCCTGGTCTTCCTCGAGGTCCACGCAGCCGGCCAGTTCGTCGCCCGACCGCACCGGGCTCGTGCCGGACCCATACACGTACAGGTTCGCCGGGTCGTTCGTGTCTGGCACCAGCGTGTGCGTATGCGATCCGCGGCAGGTCTGGACGGCTGCGATCTGCTGTGGATTTCTGATATCGCTGATGTCGAAGATGCGGACGCCCCGGAACCGCTCGTTGCTGACCGGGTCCTCCACGCCCTCGGTGCCGCAGTCGATCCGGCCTCTGGTGGCTTGGACCGACATGAACAGCAGATCACCGTACACCGATACATCGCCTTGGCCGCCCGGACAGACGACCGACACCAAGAGCTCGAGCTCTCGCGGATCCTCCAGGCTGTAGGTGTTGAACCCGTGGTAGTTGCCCACAAACATGTGGGTGTCGCTGAACGCGATGTCCGAGTTCGAGTAGCTGATGCGGCTCCGCCGCTCTTCAGCTGACGGCGCGTCCTCCGCCGGCGCGGCGTCAGCCTCGGGCGCGTCTTCTGGCGGTGTGGCCTCCTCGTTTTCCTCCGGCTCTGGCGGCCGAGGCGGCCGGGGCCGGCCGGCTGGTGCCTCGGGGTCGAAGAACCCGTCGGGTTTCGGCAGGTTCACGACCAGTTCCATGTTGTGCGCCGCCTCTCCGGCGTCCCGGAAGCCGGGCGCGAGACCGACCCGCGGATCGACCTGACGCTCCTGCGCCCCTCCCTGAGTTGCAGCGGTGAGCAGCACGGCTACGACGCCCAGAGCCCATGCGAACCTCGCCAGGCCGTTGCGGTGTCGTCGTGGAACGATTGCTGTCGATGTCATAACGGACCTCGTTACTGGTTAATGGAAAGTCACGCCGCCGACCTCATCGGACTTCGAGCGTGCCGCGCATGCGGCGCATCCGAGTGATTTCCATGCTCTGGTCGGCAACGACGTCGGAGGCAAACCCGAAGATGACCGACTCCTGGCCGGCGCCGGGGCTGGTGAAGAGCTCCTCTACCATGATGACCGCTCCCTGGTGATGCATGATCATGTATTCGAGAAAGAGGCGGTCGAACTCCGAGCCGCGCTGCGCGCCCAGCTCGGCCATCTGCTCCGGTGTCAGCATGCCGGGCATCAGCATGCCGGCGTGTTGGTGGTGCTCGTCACCCTGCGGAACACTTTCGTCGCGGGCTTCCAGCCACTCCTGCATCATGCCGATCTCGTCCGCCTGAGAGACGGCAATCCGCTGGGCCAATAGGCGCATACTTTGCCACTCGGTCCGCTCATAAAGCAACGCCGTCATCTCGAGCGCCTGGGCATGATGGCCGATCATCCCCTGCATGAACTCGACGTCGGCGGCGGTGGCCTCGACGCCGGACAGATCGGTCGCTGCGGCGGTGGCGATGGGCCGCGTCGCCTCACCCGGCTCGCCCGGTTGGACCAGTGGCGGGCGCTGGTCTTGGGGCAGGTCCGTCTGAGCGCCGGTGGTGCCGGAGCCCGCGGCGATGAAGATGAAGATGAACATGAACACGAACCTGGCGGCGGGTCGAGCGGTCGAGATCGGCATGGGCACCCTCGTCTTGATCCGTATCCAAAGGAGCATACACTGACAGGGCCCGAGGGCTGAAGGGTGAAGACCCTCGGTCCGAACGATGGTTCAGAAGCGCGAAAGCACCACGCGAAACCCCATGAACGGACGGCGCGCACCCGGGTCACCGCCGCCGCGGATGGCGGCGCGGACGTTCTGTTCGGTATCGCCGAACGACCCGCCGCGCATCACCCACAGCGCGTCCGTGTCGAGATCCTGCCGGTCGTCCGAGGGGTCGAAGGGGTAGGGTTGATACGGGCTGCGCGTCCACTCCCAGACGTTACCGCTCATGTCGGCCAGGTTGAAGGCGCACTCCAGGCAGTCGAAGCTGCCGACCCGCGTCGTAGCCTGCGCGGCATAGTTAGCCCGGTCCCGCCGCGGCTCGTTCCCCCACGGATAGGTTCGCCCGTCCGTTCCTCGCGCCGCCTTCTCCCATTCCGCTTCGCTCGGCAAGCCGACGCGCCAGCCGTTGCGGAGCAGGTCGCGCAGCCGCGGGGGTGTCTGCGGCGACGCACCGAGCGTGGTCTCGAGCCACCGACCGTAGGCGAGGGCCTCCGGCCATGAGACGTTCGCCACGGGATGGTCGGGCGGTCTCTGAAGAGTCTGTTCGGCGACCCGGTGTCGCGTAGCCGCCACGAACGCTCCGAACTGCGCCACGGTGACCTCGTACCGACCGATGTAGAACGTCGGCAGATCAACCACCCCCTGGGCGACGTCGTCAGACCACCGCTCGGTGTCGAAGGCCAGCGCGTCGACCGCCGCGTTGCTCCCCATCAGGAAGGGCCCAGCCGGAATCTCCACGAAGCCAAGCATCTCGTCGTCCGGGAGGAACCAGGCATCCGCGCGAAACCCGGAGAAATCTGCCGGACCGGCCAGCGACTCGGCGTCGGTGAGTGGGATGGACGGCGACGACAGATAGGCCAGCCAGACCGCCACGCCCAGGACCAGCGCGGCCAGGATGCTCAGTTCACCCAGCGGCGCCGCGCGCTCGGACTGTTCTTTGGAATCCACTGTGGTGGCCTCGGTCAGAAGTTCACGCGGTCAGAGTCCAGGGCCAGGCGACCGCGACACGATGTCGCATGCGAAGGCCCAGTCGTGATCGCAGGCCCGGGCGTATAGCGCCGGCTCCGCCATTTCCATCAAGTTCTGCTTCCGTTCGCGCAGGAGCAGTCGAAGGTCCAGGAGCTTCGGGTTCGCCCGGCTGGAGCTCCCCGGTTCCAGCAGGTTGACGCAGGCGGCCTGGAATCGCAACTCGCACGCCCGTGAGAAATAGGCCAACGCAAGCTTCGGGTCGGGCGTGTCGATGGTTCCTTCTGTGTAGTGCGCGCCCAGCTCGTTGCACGCCCATCCCGAATTGTCGCCGCAATACACAGCCTCGATCGAGAGTAGGCGCTCGCACGCGTGGCGGCGGCCCTCCGCGCAGGCCTGCTCCCAGAACGGCAGACTGTCGCCGGTCTGCTTGCCGTCGGTCCGGCCCATCGCCGCCATGGCGCCAAAGAACAGGATCCAGACCGCCATGTGGGCCAGGTTGGCGCGGTCTGCGAGGGTCCAGCGACCCGATCCCGATCTGTCGCGGACAAATTGCACCGCGCGGTCGATCCGCTGCACGCTCAGGTTCAAGAGCGGCACGCACAGCAGCTTATCGTAAAAGGTCGGGGCGCCGGTCGCGCCCAGGAAGGCGTACAGGCCGAAGACGCCCAGGCCGTAGAGCATGCCGAACACCAGCTTTCCGGGTGGTGTTTTTGGCGACGTGGACGGATCGGTCACGAGCAGATGCAGCCCCAGAAACACCGCGGCGGGAATCTCGGAATCGACGAAATAGGGCACCCCGGTCACCGCCGAGTACAGTGCGCTGGCGCCGAACAGCATGATGGCGGCGGCAGCGGCGACCAGCGTGATCGAGAAGAAGTACATGACGACCAGGCCGATCAGGAACAGGAACAGATAGATGCTCGGCGCACGGACCAGCGTCGTCGCGATCTCCTCCCCCCAGGTCAGGTCCGTCGTGTTCGTGGCGATCAGCACCAGCGAGAACAGGCCGAGTGAGAAGGCCGACGGGTTGAAGATGTGTGTCAGCTTACCGTCACGGTGCCACCGAACGAATTCCTTCCCCATGAACCCGACCGCGACCATCAGGAACTGCAGGTAGAACCAGTCGTCCCGGAACCACAGGAACAGGTTGGTGCTGAAGATAATCGGGAACGGACCGACCCCCAGGCCGTAGCTGTCGCGGCGCGACCAGCTCAGCAGCATGTCGAAGGCATAGGCGAACGCCAGCTGCGCCACCAGCAGCCAGACCATGTCGTAGACTGGCCGCCAGTACCAGCCCCAGTAGGTGAGCACGGTCACGTGAGCCAGAGCTTGCAGCCAGTGCTGCGGGCGCAGCACGAGGCGGAACGACCGGCCGGCGGACGCTCGCCGCAGCCGCAGGAACAGCGCCGCCTGCCAGATCAGCAGTGCCGCGGCCGCCGCCCAGACGGACCGGGTCAGCGTGGTGTTCGCCTGGACGCGCGGGACGAACGACAGGAGGCCGAGCCCGAGTGTGAGCGCCAGCGGCACCCAGAACACGCGGAACGACGGTCGGGCCGGCGTCAGGGCGTCGGCGCCGCCCGCCGTTCGACGCGCCGGCTGTCGGCGGGCTTGCCGGCGAGACCGTCGTCGTGTCGATGACATGGGGCACATTGTAATCGCGTTGCCGAGCTACGTGGCCGCGTCGGCAGCGCGGCTTGTGTTCGCTGACATTTTGATCTGTGCTCGTCCGAGGGCGGCGTGAATGGATGCGCGGCGGGCTGCTAGGGAGTGGATGCATGTCGAACGTCACGGGCGTCATGACCCTGGACCAGCTCACGGCGCTCGTGCGGGAAGATGCGATCGACACCAGACCGGAACGACCATCGTCGACTTTGCTCGGGTCCTCGGCAATCGCGGAGGCGACGCGCGTCGCGGGGGCGGCAGGGGCGGTCGTGGCGGCGGTGGCGGGTTTGGCGGTCGCGCGAACGCGGAAAGCATCGACGGCCGAATGCGGCCGTATTTATGACACGGGCCACTCAGACGACAGGCTTGGCAGGACGTTCATCCAACGGACAGGGACGGGGGCCGGCAATCGGTCGCCGCCCCTGTGTGTCGTTCTAGCCTTTCCGGCCACCCGGCGCGGGCAGCTGCGGCCGTCGGTTCGGCGCGCCGCCTGATTCAGCACACCGCTCAAACAGCGCCTCGATCGCCGTGACGTCGCCGGGGCGGGCGTAGTAGTAGCCTTGTCCGAACTCACAACCCAACTGCTCGACGATGGCTACCTGCTCTTCGGTTTCGATTCCCTCGGCAATCACCTGCTTTCCCATGTTGTGGGCGAGGTCGACGATCGCTTTGACGAGGACGTCCGTCCCCCTGTCAGCGCCGAGCCGGCTGATGAACGAGCGATCGATCTTGAGGGTGTCCGCCGGCAACCGGTGGAGGTAGCTCAGCGATGAGTACCCCGTCCCGAAATCGTCGAGGTGCACGCGGACCTTCATGCGCCTCAGCTCGTCGAGGACAGCCAGCACCGTGTCGACGTCCCTGAGCAGCACGCTCTCTGTTATTTCGGCCACTAAGCAGCTTCCATCCAGTCCCGACTGCTCGAGCGCCGTCGACACAACGTCGAGCACCGCGGTCCCGATGAAATGCGCACTGGTGAAGTTCATGCTGAGCGAGAACGGCGCACCAGGGATCTCACTGAACCGCTCCTGCCATGTTCGGATCTGCGCGCAACCGCGCTGCAGGATCGTTTCACTCATGGGCACGATGGGCTGGTAGTGGACGAAGAACTCGTTTCGCTCCACGGCCAGACGCAGGTCCGTTTCGAGCCGCAAGCGTTTCCTCACGCGCTCGCGCATGTCCAAGTCGTAGAACTTATAACGACCCGGGCCCTGGGCTCTCGCGCGGTGCATGGCCGTGGCGGCGTTCTTCAGCATGTCCTCGCCCCGCGCGACCCCCTCACCGCTCAGGGCGATTCCGATGGCCGCGGTGATCGAGATCTCTTCCGAGTCAAGGTCGAACGGGGGCTCCAGGCTTCTCTGGATGCGACGGGTGATCACGATCACGTCGTCCGGTTTGCGGATCTGGTCGACGAAGACCCAGAGCTCGTCGGCGATCAGGTGGGAGACCTGGTCACCGGGGCGCAGGGCGCCCTGTAGCCGCTCGCCAACTTTTACGAGGAGGGCGTCCCGGCCGTTGCGGCCCAGCATGTCGGCGATGAGCTCGTGGCGGTCGAGCGCCAGCACGAGCACGGCGAAGAGATACTTCTTATTGCGTTCGGTTACGTAGCGCATCCGGCGGATGGATCGCTCCAGCCGCTCGGTAGATCGAGATCGACGAATCGTCCCGGGACAGCACCTGGACGTCCAGGCGCACCGATGTTGCTCCGCCGAGCGCGTCTTCCATGGCCTCGCTGATCTCCGGGACGCTCTCCGGGGCAAGCCGATCGAACAGACTGCGACCCTGGAGCTCCTCCGGCGAAGCGCCGAGCGGGGCCGCCCAGGCGGGGCTGGCGTATTGGATCACCCCGCCCGCCCCGAGGACGGCGAGGGGTTCCTGGCCGGCCTCGAGCAGCGTACGAAAGTCGTCTGCTGCCAGGGCTTCAATGCCGAGACTGGTGCGGCGCTTCCGGGGCGTGCGGGCTGTCATGACGCCGCTCAGACCATAGCCGTTCTGCGGTGCGGCGCCAGACTCTGTATCATGGGCCACACCTCCGACGGCGCCGGACGCCGATTTCAGCGGGCACGGTCGAAGGGGAACGGACGGAAACTATGAGTGTGGCGACCCTCTCGGTGCTCTCCCTGCTACCGATCATCACGGTGGCCGTATTTCTCGTGATCCTCCGCTGGCCGGCGAGCCGCGCCATGCCGCTGTCGTTCGGTACCGCGATCGTCCTCGCATTGGCCGTGTGGCAGGTGCCCGCCGTGCAAGTCCTCGCCGCGTCAATCAACGGGCTGATCGTGGCGGGCACGCTCCTGTACATCATCTTCGGCGCCATCCTCTTGCTGAACACGCTACAGGAGAGCGGCGCCCTCAAGACCATTCGTCAGGGGTTCACCGACATCACCCCCGACCGCCGGGTGCAGGTCATCATCATCGCCTGGTTGTTCGGCTCGTTCATTGAAGGATCGGCCGGGTTCGGGACACCCGCGGCGGTCGCCGTGCCGTTGCTAGTAGGATTGGGCTTTCCCGGAATGGCGGCGGTGACCGCCGGCATGATCATCCAAAGCACGCCCGTGAGCTTCGGCGCGGCTGGCACCCCGATCCTTGTCGGCGTGAACACCGGCCTGTCGGCCGATCCGGCGATTCGGGAGTACGCGGCTCAGCTCGGCTACGTCGACTGGAACGCCTTTCTGGCGTTCATCGGGCTGAAAGTCGCAATCCTGCACGCCGCGGCGGGCACGCTCGTCCCGCTCATCCTGGTGTCGGCCATCACCCGCTTCTTCGGCAAGAATCGCTCGGTAGCCGAAGGGCTCCAGGTGTGGAAGTTCGCGCTGTTCGCCGCCTGCGCGATGACGATCCCCTATGTCGCTGCCGCCTACTTCCTGGGACCCGAGTTTCCGTCGTTGCTCGGCAGTCTCGTCGGACTGGCGATTGTGGTCACCGCGGCGCGCCGCGGCATCTTCGTCCCGCCGCCCGAGCAGGCCTGGGAGTTCGATCGGAAGGAGAATTGGCCGGCCGACTGGACCGGCTCGATTCAGCCGAAGGATGTCACGCACCGCAGCGGCTCGATGAGCCTGCGCAAGGCCTGGTCGCCCTACGTCCTCGTCGCGGCACTCCTGCTCCTGACGCGCCTGCGCACCCTGCCGTTCGGAGGCTGGCTGCAGGCGTGGACGATCAGCTGGCCGAATATCTTCGGCACCGAGGTGTCGGCCAGCGTGCAGCCACTCTTCCTGCCCGGGACCATCTTCATCGTGGTGTCCCTGGCCGCCTGGTGGCTTCACCAGATCCCGACCGCGTCGTACAAGACCTCGTGGACGACGTCGCTGCGCGTGACGGCCGCCGCGTCGGTCGCGCTGGTCTTCACGGTGCCGATGGTGCAGGTGTTCATCAACAGCTACGGTGGGGCTGCCGGGTACGAGCGGATGCCGATCGCGCTGGCCGATGGGGTCGCGGCGCTTGTGGGCTCCGCGTGGCCGATCGTCGCGCCGTTCATCGGCGGGATCGGCGCCGCGGTCGCGGGAAGTAACACGGTCAGCAACATGATGTTCTCGCTGTTCCAGTTCGACATGGGCCAGCGAATCGGCGTCGACCCGACCTGGGTCGTGGCGTTGCAGGCCGTCGGCGGCGCGGCGGGCAACATGATCTGCGTGCACAACGTCGTGGCCGCATCCGCCGTCGTGGGATTGCTCGGCAGAGAAGGTGCGGTGATACGCCTCACGATCATCCCGTTCGTCTACTATGCGCTGCTGCCCGGCGCCCTCGGGTATCTGATCGTCTGGTACCCTGAGACCGGTCTGCTGAACACCGGCTCGATTATAGCGTTGGGCATTGCGGCGACGGCCGCGTACCTGATCGTGCGGCACGGCAGGGCGCCGAGATAGTCGACGAGCTGGAGGAATGGCGCGGGGAGTGCGCAGGGCGCATGAAGATCCGGGGGGCGGTTCTCCATGCGCCTGCATCGCCGGATGGGCTATTCGGCTTGGACGTTCTCGGCGCGGGGGCCCTTTGGGCCCTGGCCCACCGTCATCGTCACGGTCTGGCCTTCCCGCAGTTGGCCGAAAGGCGTACCGACGCACGCCGACTGATGGAAGAAGTACTCCGTGCCGTCTGGGCCGGCGATGAATCCGAATCCGTTGTTGGTCAGCCGCTTGATGGTTCCTGTGGTCGTGGACATGCTGGTTCCTTTGAGAGAGGCCCAATGGGGGCCGTCTGCGTCGCGCTGTGATTGCTAGTGTCTATGGGCAGGCGATGGCCTGAATCGATCTCGGTCAGGCTATGCCATGTCCTTGAGCTTCTTGAGGGCAAGAACCTTCACGTGTGTGGTGGCGGGCTTGGCCTTGACATCCATGAACTCCCCGGGCCGAAATGGGTTCGGGACATTCTGCCTGGCTTCCCGGGCCGGCTTCTTGACGGTCTTGATCTTCATCAACCCCAGGACGGTGCAGTATCCGACAGCGCCCTTTCTGATATGCCGCTCGATTACGGTGCCCAGTGCATCGAATACGGAGGCGACGTTTCGTTTGGACAGTTCGGTGTTCTCGGCGATTTCCGCGAACATCTGGGATTTCGTCATTGCTTCGTTCAGTCCCTTGGCTCTTGCCACCATTTCCTCCTATCGGTTATGTGGAACGGGTTCAGCTGCTGACAGGACATATGATAACCCGTCTACTGGGGAAATTAGAGTGCGGCCGGCCGTCGGTCTCCTGGCGAGCCGCTCACAGGCCGACCTCGGGTGGCGAGGGGCCGTCACTTGAGCGTCAGTCCCTGGCCCGGGTCGATCCGCACGACGGTGTAGGTAATCGACTCTGGAACGTCGGAGAAATAGTGCGGCGTGCCCGCTGGGATGATGATGACGTCGCCCTCGGCGACCTGACGGGTCACCCCACCTTCCATGCCGGCACCCGTCCACCCGGGCCCCGACACCATCCGTCGGCGCGCCGTGTTCTCACGCGGCTGCGGATCGATCAGGCGGCCACCGGTGACCAGCGTGCCTGAGCCGTCGAGGATGGTGTAGACCTCGGTGACTTCGCTGTGGATCGTACCGGCGACGACGTTCGCCGCCTGGCCCCGATGAACGAGCGCGAGGCCGACATGGAGCCCGCCCGTATCGACGGTCCGTATCGGCGTGTCCGCCACGCCGTTCGCGATCGCATTCTCCAAGGTGGCGTGAAGGTCGGCGGCCTTCACATCGACCGCCGGGATGGACGTCGCGCTCGCCTGCGCGAGCACGAGCAAGGCTGCAAGAATGTTCGGCATGGCTCTCTCCCTGGTTCAAACCGACCTCCGCATCAACATCAACGTGAACCACCGGATTATAGGTGGAAACCGGGTCGCAGGTGGTATCTTCTGGCGGTCTCTGAGGTGGGCGGTCTGTCATCCGCCAGCGACGCGCGATGACCCCGGATCAGCTATTTCTCTTCGCGGTGCTCTTCGCGATCTTCGGCCTGCTCCTGTGGGGGCGGGTGAGATACGACATCGTCGCGTTCGGCGCCTTGATCGTTGCCTACATCGGCGGCGCCATTCCTGGTGCGGCGGTGTTCGCCGGCTTTGGGCATCCCGCCACGGTGATCATCGCGCTGGCGCTGATCATCAGCCAAGGACTCTACGGGTCCGGTGCGATCGAGGTCCTGGCCCGTCACCTCGTCAGCGCCTCGCGGGGGCGGCGCCTGCATATCGCGGTCATGTCGACGATCGCCGCCGCGCTGAGCGCGGTGATGAACAACGTCGCTGCGCTCGCGTTGCTGATGCCAGTGGATATGCAGGCCGCCCGGAAGGCGAAGCGAAGTCCGGCGCTCACCCTCATGCCGCTCTCGTTCGCGTCGATTCTCGGCGGCATGGTGACGTTGATCGGGACGCCTCCCAACGTTGTCATCGCGACGTTCCGGGAGCAGGCGCTCGGAGCCTCCTACCGCATGTTCGACTTCGCGCCGGTCGGTCTCGTCGTGGCGATCGTGGGTGTCGCCTACGTCGCGCTCATCGGCTGGCGACTGATCCCGGTCGAGCGGCGTGGACTCGACAGCGCAGAAGAGTTGATAGACCTGCGGGGCTACATCGCTGAAGGGCGCGTGGGCGACACATCCAAGGCGGTTGGTATGAAGCTGCGCGAGCTGCAGTCCGTGGCGGATGAGGACGATGTCAACCTGCTCGGCGTGATCCGACGCGGGACGCGTCTCGCGGGCGCGGCACGCAGCGAGGTCATCCGCGAGGGCGACGTCATCGTGATGGAAGGCGCCCCTCAGGCGATCGAACAATTCCTGGGCTCGGCGGGACTCGAATACGCCGGTGCCGAGAAGCACGGTGGCGTGGCGAGCGAGACTCTCGAACTGCTCGAGGTCGTGGTGTCGAACGACGCACGGATCGCGGGACGCTCCGCGCTCGACCTCCGGCTCCTGTATCGGCACGAGGTGACGCTCCTCGGTGTCTCGCGCAGCGGGCGGCGGTTCCGTGACCGGGTACGCAAGTTGCGTATCGAACCCGGTGACATCCTGTTACTGCTCGGCCACTCCGAGAGTCTACCGGATGTTGTCGAGTGGCTGGGGTGCCTCCCGTTGGCCGATCGTGGCATCCGAGTGCTCCAGCGGCGCAAGGCGTGGGTGGCGGTGCTGGCCTTCGCTGTCGCGGTCCTGGCCGCGAGCGTCGGCCTGCTCTACCTGCCGGTTGCGCTCGGAGCCGTGGTGGTCATCTACCTCTTGCTGCGCATCGTGCCGCTGTCGCGGCTGTACGAGTCGGTCGAATGGCCGGTCATCGTGCTGCTGGGCTGCTTGATTCCGATAGGCACCGCACTCGAGGAGAGCGGCGGAACAGCCTTCATCGCTCGAGTGATTGTCGGCTGATCGCAGGGACTCCCCGTCGCTGCCGTGCTTGCCATCCTGATGATCGTGACGATGACCCTCTCTGATGTGCTCAACAACGTCGCCACGGCCCTGGTCGCCGCGCCCATCGGCGTCGAGATCGCTCGCCACCTCTACGTCAGTCCGGATCCATTCCTGATGGCTGTCGCGGTGGCCGCCTCGTGCGCCTTCCTGACGCCGATTGGACACAAGAACAACACGATCATCATGGGTCCCGGTGGCTACAAGTTCGGCGACTACTGGCGGATGGGGCTGCCCTTGGAGGTGCTCGTGGTGGCTGTCGGGTTGCCCCTCATCCTTCTGTTCTGGCCGCTCTGAGGTTAAGGCGCGACTCCGCGAGGTGCCTCGGGCACGGCCGCACGCATGCGATGAAGATTAAGGTTACGTGGGGGGTCCTCAGCACGGCGAAGATCGGCCGCGCCAGAGTCATCCCGGCGATGCAGCAGGCGGCGTCGTGCGAGGTCGTGGCCATCTCGTCGCGACGCCTGGACGCCGCGCAAGCCGCGGCCGACCGGCTGGGGCTCGCCACGGCCTACGGGTCGTATGACGCCCTACTGGCCGACGATGAGATCGACGCCGTCTATAATCCGCTGCCGAACCATCTGCACGTGCCCTGGAGCATCAAGGCGCTCGAAGCCGGCAAACATGTGCTCTGCGAGAAGCCGATCGGCCTGTCGGCCGCCGACGGCCGGCGGCTGGTCGCGGCCGCGAAGCAGCACCCTCGCCTTAAGGTGATGGAGGCGTTCATGTATCGCCACCATCCCCAGTGGCAGCGCGCCCGGAGCATCGTGCGCACCGGTGGCATCGGACGCTTGCGGACCATTCAGGTGGTGTTCAGTTACTTCAACGATAATGCCGGTGATATACGCAACCAGGCCGACCTCGGCGGTGGTGCGCTCATGGATATCGGCTGTTATCCGTTGTCGCTGTCGCGGTTCATGTTCGACGCGGAGCCGATCCGGGTATGCGGCGTCATCGACCGCGATCCCCGATTTGGAACAGACCGGCACACGTCGGCGATCCTGGAATTCGCGGAAGGGACGTCGTCGTTTGTCTGTTCGACGCAGGCGGCGCCGTGTCAGCGCGTCAGTTTGCTCGGCGACGCCGGGCAGGTGGAAATCGAGATTCCGTTCAACCCGCCGCCCGACCGCCGCTGCCGGCTCTGGTGGCAGCATTCCGACGGCCGGCGCGAAGAGATCGCGCTGGAGATCTGCGACCAGTACACGATTCAGGGCGACCTGTTCTCGGAAGCGATTCTCCAGGACACGCCCGTTCCAACACCGCTCGAGGACGCCGTGGCCAACATGACCGTCATCGACGCGGTGTTCCGTAGCGCCGAGAGCGGGCAATGGGAACCCGTGACGCTGCGCCACAGGGACTGATCAGTGGGGAGGTCGGTCGCTAGGCTGCTAAAATAGTTTAAGGCCAAGGTTGACGAACAGGTAGGGCATCAACACCCTCTTTTCGGTGAAGGCGTACCTGATCTCGTCCGCGGCGTCGACCTCGAAGTCATCGAACCGGAATCCCACAATGTTGATCCGCATGCCGCCTTCGAGAAGGAATCGCCCCGGCCGCTGGACCACACTGAGCTCGATGAACGGATAGACAGCGCCGTCCCTCTTCGTTCCGATAAATGGGATGTCGGCGTTCTTGACGGGAAAGATATGGTTGTACTTGACGATGCCATCATCGCGGTCGTCGAACACGGTGGTGTCGAAATTGAGTGACGGCACGCCCCATTCCACCCCGCCACTGGTCCGCAGCTCGAACACGGCGAGATTGAAGCTTCGGAACAGTCCGGCGTGCACCATGTGACCGGAATCGCTGTACCGCAGGGCGTCCTTGCGGTAGCCGAGGGACCAGCCAGACAGTTGAAGGTGCGGCCGGTCGAAGTAGGTTTCGATTTCCAGGGCGGCGCTCGTCAGGTCGAAGTCGGAGCCGAACAGATTTCCCCTCCACCGCGTGAGGCTTTGACTGCCGAAGATGTTTCGTTGCCAGTGGGCCAGACCCAGCTTCAGGTAGGTGCCGCCCCCGCCCTGGCCGGGCGAATCTGCTTGCCGCGGCTGCTGGGCGGCAAGGCTCACCGGCAGCACTAGGACCAGCGTCGACACGAAGGCAAGCCGTCGGAGCGTCATGTACGCGTCCTACTAAACTAATTGCTCGATCCGGTCAGGAGCCTGAACAGCGGGCTCGTCCAGTAATCCGGGTAGCTGCCTGGGTTCTTGATCAGGCTGAAGTCTGTGTCACTCTCGGAGTCGCCGCCCCATGTGACGAACCAGTAGATTCTCTCGGCCCGAAGATAGTTGCGCAGCAGTGGATAGCTGCCCTGCACGAACCCAATGTGAGCATCCGGGTTGGCGACTCCAGATTCGGTGACCCAGACTCGATGCCGCCGCAGTGTGCTGCCAAGGAGTCCGACGTACTGAGTGGCGGACTGCGGCTCGTAGTCGTTGATGGCAATGATGACCTTGGTGGGATCCATGTCCGCCAATCCAAGCGCTGCCATTGTCTCCAGCTCTGTCGGGCCGTACAGACCAGAGCCCAGTGTGGACTGCGTCAGCAGAATGGCTCTCCCGGGATAGCGGGTCTGGACATGGTCGTAGATGCGTTGGAAGACCGCCATGTATCGCTCGATGGTTATCGTTGGTCCGGATGTCGGCAGGATCGTGGTGATCTCATTGCCGACCTGAAAGTAGCGAATCTCTGGATACGTGGCGAAGATTCGATCGATGACCTGCTCGATGTCCTGGTCGAACAAATACTCGTTGCTGATGAGGCCCAGGAGTTCGACGCCAAGGGCCCCGATGGCCTTGATGACCCGCGCACCAGCCGCCAGACTACCTCTTCTGATCTCGACCCTCACACCTTTGAGCTGGCCAGATCGCGACAGGAGAGCCAATGCGTCCTGGTACGCTTCTAGCAAGCTGCTGAAAAAGTCCGTGGAATGGGATCGATCTGTCGATCCCATTCCACGGACTTTTTCAGCAGCTTGCTAGACCTCTCACATACCTATCGTCCTGGGCGGCCGGATCGGACACCCGTCGTTCGATCTTTTCGCGGCAGGTCCGACCGACCAGCCCGTGGGCGCACCACGGGCGCCCGTGCCCATGGACGGTCAACCTGAGGAATCAGAAACACCCTGGAAGGCTCTAAGTACTGAAGGATCGGGACTTAGAGCGGCGTCTTCGTAACGCCGCGGCCGTTAACAGCCCGTGGTGAACGTCCCGCTGCATCCGACCGCCGATGCATCCCGCCATGGGCGGCGCTGGGCGTTGTCCACGATGGGTCGCATACTCCCGGTATGCTCCCTCCTCGCGCCTCCCTCGGGACGGTCGCGGCTTTGGCTTAACCTTAGAGGGGTCTCGGTGCGGCGCACGACTTTCACCACGGGCTGTTAGGCGGCGACTCGGCGAACGTTGGCCGGCTTACAGCGCCTCGATCCGCCCGAACATGTGTCCGCCGACTTCGTCGTGCTGCCACGTCCCGGCGTAGCGGTCGCCGTAGAAGAGGACCCGCGCCGTGAATGTGCCGAGCGTGGGAATGTTGAAGTCGGTCATCGTGATCATCGGCGTGTCACCCGCCCAGACCATCGTCACCGTGATCGGCAAGTCGACGTCTACGGATCCGTACACGATCCGCGCCACGAACCGCCATCGATCGTCACCCACCTTCGTCACGCTCGCAATCTCGTAGCGGTCCTCGCGCAGTCCCCGGCCTTCCCGACCGGTCACCGTGAACTGGCCGACCAAGACCACATTGGTCATCCGCCCCGCAAACCGGGCTTCCAACTCGGTGAGCGGTGGCGGGTCGCTCACACTCACCAGACCGCTCTGCGCGAGCCCCCAGCCGAGCGCGAAGGTCGCCAGCATGAGCGCGGCCGTGACGACGAGTCGAGCAGGCGCGGGAACGCTACGCATCGGTCGGTCCTCCTCGATGTCGGTCTCTAACCTTAGACACAGGGTTGGACAGCCAGGCTTCAGGGTGCACGATCACGCTGGACGTGAGGGTCACAGACGGCGCTGGAGTCCTCCCACTTGTTGTCGGTCAGCTGCCGCACATCCGAGCCGTTAGCGCGCATCGTGAAGATCTCGCCGTACGGCTGGGGCACAGTGTCGTACAGCGCCATCTCATCCTTGAACCCCGTGCGCGCGCTGCAGAAGACGATCCAGTCGCCGTCGGCACACCAGGTCGAGTGGGCATCATGGCCGGGAACCTCGGTCAGCCGCCGGAGCTGGGTCCCGTCAGGCCGGATCGTGTAGAGCTCGAAATCGCCGTCGCGATTGGCGGTGAACATGATGCGGTCGCCGTCTGGCGACCACTGTGGAAAGTTGCTGTAGTACGAGGCGTCGGTGAGCGGCACGACCGCACCATCGGCAAGCGACGTGACGACGAGCTGGCGGCCGCGCTTGAAGACGAGGCGGTCGCCGTCTGGAGCCCAGCTCGGAAAGCCGTTGTTCATCTCGTCATCCACAATCAGCCGAAAATTCGAGCCGTCAGGCTTGATCAGACCGATCTGCGCCGGCGGTAGACCGGCCGCCCGGAAGTAGCGTCCGACCGACAGCGCAATTTCATCGCCGGTAGGTGACCACACACCGGAAAACGCGCTGAAGCCTTCTCGGTGAAAGAGCGTGGTCTTGCCGGTTCCATCAGCGCTCATGATCTCGATGCTGGTATTCATGGCATCCGAGAAGTCGAGCCCGGTCGCATCAGACATTCCGAGCGGATATTGGCTGTAGAGCAGTTGCTCGCCGTCCGAAGAAAACCAGGCGAAGGACTCGCTCAGGAACAGCTCGAACTCGGCATCAGGGCTGAACGTCGGAATGAGGTGCTCGGGGGATCCGAGCCGCGCGATCCGTTCGTACACGACATGCTCGCCATCGGGCGACCAGCTCGGACTGCGCACGGGTCCCTGAATGACCGTATCTACGTGCCGGCTGAGATGCCAGATTCTCAGGCCGCCCATGTCGCCTCCGGAGCGGTGGACGTAGCTGAGCCTACCGTCCGACAACCAGGCCGGCGAGAGCTTCGTCTCGTTCGACGCCGTGTACTGTGTTCGCTCGCCAGTCGTGATATCGATGGACACGATCTCCGTGCGCGCCTGGGCGAACTTCGCGAGATACGCCCCGACCTCGTCGGTCTCGTAGAACAACACGTGCCGTCCATCCGGCGACCATGCGGGGCTCCCCGCCACACCATCCGTCCGCGTGAGCCGTCGCAGAGCCGTGCCGTCGGCCCGGACGATGTAGACGCCCGTCGATTGCAGATGCTCCCAGCGCCGTGGCAGGTCTTTGGGCTGTGCGTCGCGATCGGACGTGAACGCGATCCACGCGCCGTCCGGAGACCAGCTCGGCCGGAAGTGTCCCGAGGCATGCTTGGTCAGATTCGTGGAGGTCCTCGAGCCCAGGTCCATCAACCAGACGTCCGCGGTGCCGCGTGCGCGCGTCGAGACGAACGCCAGCGTCCGCCCGTCTGGTGACAGGGCGCCCTGATCATCGAAGGCGGGATCATCGGTGAGTTGCTCGAGCCCTGTCCCGTCCGGATGGATGCGATAGATGTCCGCTTGCCCGGTGGGCTCGGCCGTGAAGACGACCCACTGGCCGTCAGCCGAATACGATGGCGAATATTCCAGCCCGTCAGTCGGCACCAGTACACGTTCGTTCGTCCCGTCGGCGTCGGCGATGAACACGGTCATCACCGGCGTCTGGTACCGGTTGAACAGCACCTGCTGTGGGGCCGAGGGCGTCTGAACAGTAGGGGCCGGACCGATACCCAGCGTGGATTCCGCAGCTGCGGAGATGCCAATCGCTGCCGCGATCGACAGGCAAGCTACGACCGTCCGTGTCATGATCCTGCCTCCTTGCAAAAAGGCGAACACCGGATTATAGGTGGAAAGCCGTAGTAGCGCAGCCCTTCACTGAAGGCCGCGCTACAACAAGGAGGTGGGCGTTTGGTTTACACGCGTGGACGGGCTCTAGGTCGAATCCTTACGATGTGTCGGGCGGTCGGTGTACATGCCCGCTGCAGGAGGTGACCGGCAAGCTCGGATAGCGCGCAAAGCGCGAATCGACGAATGAGAGCCGGCAGAGATAGAAGGTAGCCCCCCGTGCCGACGTCACAACCTTACCGTAGCGGCACTGTGCGCAGAGGCTAACGCCTCGATCACGTACGCTGTCGAGCGTAGATGGCTCTCCCATGAAGGTGAAGGGCGACTTCGTACGGGCCGAGCTCTTGGCGCGTGAGGCTGCTAAGCCAGGAGTTCGTGCACCACGCGCGCCGGCTCTTCGACCCCGGTGAGCCTGGCGTCCAGTCCCCGGTGGTTGAAGGTGAAGCGTTCGTGGTCGATGCCGAATAGGTGCAGCATCGTCGCCTGAAAGTCCCGGATGTGCACCGGGTCCTTGACGATGTTGTACGAGAACTCGTCCGTTTCGCCGTAGACAACGCCCCCCTTGACGCCGCCGCCGGCCATCCAGAGTGTGAAGCAGCGGGGATGGTGGTCGCGCCCGTAGTCGGTCGGCGTCAGCTTGCCTTGCGAGTAGATCGTTCGCCCGAATTCCCCGCCCCAGATGACTAGGGTGTCTTCGAACAGGCCGCGCTCTTTCAGATTCTGAACGAGGGCCCACGCCGCCCGGTCAACATCCCGGGCCTGTGCCGGGAGCACTTCTGGCGCGAACGTGTGGACGTCCCACCCGCGGTGATAGATCTGAACGAATCGCACGCCGCGCTCGACCAGGCGACGGGCCATCAGCGCCGCGTTCTGGAACTTGCCCGGCTGCTTTGCGTCCTCGCCCCACCGGTCGAACGTGCTCGCCGGCTCGCTCGAGAGGTCGGCCATCTCCGACACAGACATCTGCATCCGGAACGCCATCTCGTACTGCTGGATGCGAGCCAGCGTTTCCGGACTGCCGATCTGCGCATGCTGAATGCGATTCAGCTCGCCGAGACCGTCCAGCATCTCCCGTCGGACGTCACGCGAGACGCCGGCGGGGTCCCTCAGGTAGAGGACCGGGTCGGCACCGGCGCGCAGCCCCACCCCGGCGTACTCCGGCGAGAGGAACCCGGCGCTCCACATCTTTGCCGAGATCGCCTGCACGCCAGATTTCGGGTGGCTCTTCTCGGCGTTCATCACGACGAAGGTCGGCAGGTCGCGATTCATGCTCCCAAGCCCGTAGGCGAGCCATGCGCCGATGCACGGCCGTCCAGGGATTTGCTGGCCCGTTTGGATGAAGGTGATGGCTGGCTCGTGATTGATCGCCTCGGTGTGCATCGAACGCACGATCGCGATGTCGTCGACCATTTTCGCCGTGTGGGGCAGCAACTCCGAGATCCACGCCCCGCTTTGTCCGTGCTGGTGGAACTCGAAGACCGACGGCGCGATCGGGAAGCGCGCCTGTCCGGAAGTCATGGTCGTCAGACGCTGCCCCTGGCGGATTGATTCGGGTAGGTCCTTGTTGTTCCAGTCCTTCATTTGTGGCTTGTAGTCGAGCAGATCCATCTGCGGCGGCGCCCCCATCATGTGGAGATAGATGCACCGCTTCGCCTTTGGCACGAAGTGGGGCAGCGCGGGCAGGCCGCCGAACGGGGCGTCATCCTGCGTCAGCGCGAGCGCGTCATGATCATCGGCCATGAGACTCGCTAGGGCGAGTCCGCCGATCCCTTTCGCGACCTTCCCGAAGAACTGCCGCCGGGTTTCGGTCAGAATAGCTTCGCTGACTGGATGCATCGTGGAACCTCTCGGTGTGACGGAGACGCGACTACTTGTTCAAGACCTCGTCCAAGTTCATCAACTGGTTCGCGAGCATGGTCCAGGCGGCCGATTCGGCCACCGGGAGCGCCGGATCCGACGTCGAGTCGCCGACGGCCAACAGGCGCTGCGCCTCGGTCGTGTCCGTCAGGTAGGCGTCGAGCAGCCGATCGTACGTCCGTTGCGCCACGGCGCGCTCGTCGTCGCCGAACGGACGGGCGAGGAGCCGCGTGGTGACGAAATCGAGCCGCTGGTCGAAGTTGTTGCCGGCCTCCCGCATCGCACGCTGCGCCAGATAGCGCGACGCCTCGACGAACTACGGGTCGTTCATCGTGACCAGCGCCTGGAGCGGCGTGTTCGTCCGCTCGCGGCGCACCGTGGAGTGCTCTCGTGTGGGCGCATTGAAGATGTCCATCGAAGGCGGCGGCGCCGAGCGCTTCAAGAACGTATAGAGACTCCGCCGATAGAGCTTGTCTCCTGTATCCTGCTCGTACATGCGCGTGTTGCTGTCCGGCATCGCCACCCTCGACCAGATGCCCTCCGGCTGATACGGCTTCACGCTCGGACCACCAATCGTCCGCACCAGGAGACCGCTCGCGGCAAGCGCATAGTCGCGCACCATCTCGGCATCCATACGGAATCGCGGCCCCCGCGAGAGGAGCCGGTTGTCGGGATCCTGTTCCAGTTTCTCCGGCGTCATCTGCGCCGCCTGGCGGTAGGTGGCCGACGTGACGAGCAAGCGGAAGAACTGCTTGACGTTCCACGCCGAGTCTCTGAACTCTACCGCCAGCCAGTCGAGGAGCGCCGGGTGCGAGGGGAGCTCGCCCTGCGCGCCGAAGTCCTCGCTGGTCCGGACGAGTCCGGCGCCGAAGACTTGCTGCCAGTAGCGGTTCACCGTCACACGGCTCGTCAGCGGGTTCGCGTCGTCCACGAGCCACCGCGCGAGCCCCAGGCGGTTCCGCGGCAGCGACGCCGGCCGCGACGCGCGCGCGCGGCTGGTCATACATGCCGCGGAACAGCACGCGCGCCTCGGGCTCGGCATCGGACCGTTCGGGCATGACGCGGGTCACGCTGCCGCGCCGCCGGATCTCGCGCCACTCCCGGTCGATCGCCTGTGTCCGCGCCACGAGCTGCCGGTAGGGACCGTCCTTGACGCTGAGGTAGTAGAGCCGAAGCGCGCCGCGCTCGTCGGCGTCCAGATCCGCCGGAGCCTTGCCGCGCGCCCGTTGGAGCACCGGCCAGAGCGAGACCACTTTGGCCTCCTGCACCGTGAGCGGGTGGTCGAAGATCCGCAGGTCGGCGATGCCGCCGCCCGCGAAGTGCCGCGTCTCGAGCTCGTCGCTGTCCGCCGCCGTCCGCGTCCGCACCCGGCCCAGCACGAACGGCTGGTCTGTGCGGATACTGCCCTCGACCGTGTCGAAGAACTCGCTCCCCTGCTCCTCGACCACCGCGCCGTTACGGTAGATGCGCAGGCCGGCGCGCTCGCTGGAGCCGTCGTAGCTGAACACGAGGTGGGTCCAGCGCCCCGCCGGCAGCCGCTTCGTGTTGATCGGCGCCACGTAGATCGAGGGGCGGCGGTCCTCATCGGGCGTCTCCTCGCCGGTCATCCGAAGGTCGACGCCGCGTTCGATGATCGTGACCCTCCACCCGCGCGCGTCGTCGTCGGGATCGGATTGACCGGCCACCGCGAAGTTTCCGTTCTCCTCGGGATGGAACACCCACATCGCCATCGAGAACGGCGTGTCGCTGTCGAGCGGTAGCGGCGGCAGCTCGGCCCACGACTCGTCGCCGAACCTGAGCGCGGGCTGGCCGTGCGGCCCGTCCCCAACCGCCGCGCCGGACCGGAGGGCGACCTCGTGCCGCCGGCCCGCGTACTCGACGGCCGGCGCATTCGCGTCATCCAGCACCAGCGTCATTAGCTGCGCGGACGGGTCGAGCGGAGCCTGGAGAGTGCGATGCTCTTCGGTCGCGAGCCACTCCGCGAATGGATCGTCCACCGATGTGGCACGCCGTATAGCGTCGGCGTCGGTTGCGGCCACCTCCGTGCGCAACTCGCCCCAGCGCTCACGATCCGCGTCGTTCGGGACCACCAGGATGGGCGGCGGGCCGGAGATGTTGCCGTCCATCACATACTGCGTCGTGTTCCAGAAGAACGCCGTCATGGCGTAGAACTCGCGTTGTGCGATCGGATCGAACTTGTGATCGTGGCAGGTGGCGCAGCCGATCGTCAGGCCCAGGAACACGTTGCCGGTCGTCTCGGCTCGGTCCTTGGCATAGACCGCTTCGTACTCCTCGGGAATGGCGCCACCTTCGTTGGTCGTGATGTTGTTGCGGTGAAAGCCGGTCGCCACCAACTGCGCCAGCGTTGGATAGGGCAGCAGATCGCCGGCGATCTGCTCGACGGCGAACTCGTCAAACGGCTTGTTGTCGTTGAACGCCTGAATCACCCAATCGCGATAGGGATACATCTCACGATAGTTATCGATGTGGATGCCGTGCGTATCGCCATAGCGCGCGGCGTCGAGCCAGAAGCGGGCGCGGTGCTCACCCCAGTGATTCGACTCGAGCAGGCGGTCGACCAACTGTTCGTACGTCCGGTCGGCACGATCGTTCAGGAAGCGCGCGAGCGTCGCCGGGTCGGGCGGTAAGCCGGTGAGGTCGAGGGCGAGGCGGCGCGCTAGCGTCCGCTTGTCGGCCTCCGGAGTTGGCGTGAGCCCTGCCGACTCGAGCCGGGCGAGCACGAATCGGTCGATCGGGTTCCGAATCCACGCCTCATCGGTCACCGCCGGCGGCTGGGGACGCTCGAGCGGCTTGAAGGCCCAGTGCTGGTCCCACGCAGCGCCTTCGTCGATCCACCGGCGGAGGAGATCGATCTGCGCGTTCGACACCGTGTTGTTCGACAGCGCCGGCGGCGGCATCCGCTGTTCCGGGTCGTCCTGTGTGATCCGCTGATACAACAAACTGGCTGACGCATCGCCGGGCACGATTGCGTGGCCGTCGGGACGCCGCGCAAAGGCTCCCTCTTCGGTATCGAGCCGGAGCCGCGCCCGCCGTGTCCTCCGGTCGGGACCATGACACTGAAAGCAGTTGTCCGCCAGAATGGGGCGGACGTCCCGTTGAAAATCAACGGGGGTCGATGAGCTGTCCTGAGCCGTCGCGGACGGCACCCCCGCAGAGAGCGCCGTGACGAGGACAACCAACCCGCAGAGGCACGAAGCACGACTGGGCATGGCGTTCAGCCCGAGCGCGGAAAGTGGTCCGAGATCCCCTTGTGTGACCGAGGCGACCCGACCAGGTCCGCTATCTCCCGAGCGATGGTAGTAAGAGAGTGGTCGCGACTCGACCGGGCCAAAAAAAGGGCGGCGCCCGCAGGTTGCGGAGCGCCGCCCTCTTCGAACGTCGGCGTTACAGGCGACGATCCGGGTTGATAATCGTCCGCCACATGTGGGACGACGGCGAATCGTCCCAGCCCAGCCCTTCCTTGGGCTGCTTGAAGTGACGCCCGATGATGTCGATGAACGGCTCGATCGACACCGTCTTGCTGCGGTCGAATGCGTACAGGTCATTCACCGTCACGAGCCGCGAATACTCGTACCACTTGTGCTTGCGCACCCTCTCGTAGGTCCGCTGCAGGTACGGCTCGGGCACGTAATCCTCGCCGAACCCGCGGAGGTAGCTTTCCGGATACTCGTAGCCATAGTCCGAGTCCGGGAAGAAGCGCAGCGTCGAGTGATAGCGGACCCCGAAGGCGGTCTCCGGGGGCACGTAGGGCTCGATGAGCTGTCCGCCCCACCACCCGTGGTCCGAACGCAGGAGGTTGTTGACCACGTCGTGCAGGAGGCAGGCCAAGACGACCTTTTCGTCCATGCCGGTCTTCAGCGCGCGGCCGGCGCTCTGCATGACGTGGGTCGCCGTCCCGAAGCGATACTTGAAGAAGTCGAGCAGGGTCGGCTTCTCGGGCATCGGCTGGAGCGCACGGAGCTGGTCGTCGCCACCGCGGGGGGCGAACAGGCTGCCGATTCCCCGACGCGCGCGACGGGTCAAGTCCTTGTTCTGCTCTGCGATCTCGGCGACGGTTGGAAACCGGCCGGATTGGCGCCCCTGTTGGAGCGTGTACTCCTCGAGCTCCTCCTCCAGGTGGTGCTCGAGCGCGTCCGCCTTCTGCTCGGACGTCATCAGGGCAACGGCGGCCGCCCCGCCGAGGCTAGCAAAGAACTTCCGTCGATCAATTTCCATCGTGTGCCTCCACTCCACGCACCGAGAGGCGACTACGGTCGCCGTACCCCAGAAAGACACCGTTCGTACTCGCTGTAGAATGTGCCCAAATCGGCCCGGAGTCAATAGGTTACGGCCCGGTCTATGCGCCACAGCAGACAATCGACGACACGCACGCCCAGGCGATCGGGTTCCCGGGGGCGCCGGCGTCGGCGCCGGTTGCCGACACCCCGTTGTTGCTGTCCGAAACCCGGACCGACATCCGTCATCGCGCGCCGCTGTTCGGTGAGCACCCCGATGAGGTTCTCGGCGAGCTCGGCTGCGCGCCGCCCATGTGGTGTAGGCTGGCCACGACACCCGGTCGGCAGGTGATAGGTAGACCGCAGCCATGACCAGACAGCTGCTGCTGCTCTTGCTTCCCCTCCTCATGCTCGCCGCCGCGTGCGGCAGCGGCGCGGATGACTCCGAGACCGCCACGCCGGACGACACGATGGCAGCAGGTCCGCTGAGCGTGGCCGACACCCCGACCCGCGCTCGGGCAGCCGACGGTCGGTACATCTCCTGGAAGGAACACATCATCGACGATGAGGCGACCGGCGGTGTCGCCATCGCCGGCAGCGACGGGCTGTCGATCGCCGACCTCGACAAGGACGGCTACACGGACATCGTCTCGGTGCACGAGTCCGACACCACTTACGACGGGGTGGCTGATGGACACGTGCGGATCGCCTTCGGGTCGGCCGACCCCGATGTGTAGGAGCTCACGACTTTGGGCGAGGGCGAGGAGGTTGGCGCCGCCGAGGATGCGGCGATCGCCGACATGAACGGTGACGGGTATCTGGACATCGTCGTGGCCTGCGAGCTGGCGCATCTGATCTACTTCCAGAACCCTGGCCCCGACGCGCGCACGGCGCGATGGGAGCGGGTCATCCCGTCCGTCACGCTGGACCGCGGGTCGTTCATCCGCGTTTGGACCGCCGACTTCGATGGCGACGGGCGGCCTGAGGTCGTCACGCCAAACAAAGGTGCGCAGAACCCCGAACAGGACACCACGGTGAAGAACACGATCTCCTACTTCACGCTGCCGCCCGACCCGCTGGATGGGGACGGGTGGGTCGAGCACGAGCTCACGCAGGTCGTCATCCCGATCAACTCGCAGCCGAATTGACCTCGATGGCGACGGCGACCTAGACGTGATGGGCGGGTCTCGGGGCGAGGAACGTGTGTTTTGGTTTGAGAACACCAGCAATGGGGCTATCAGCTTCGATGCGCACCGCGTCGAGATTACCGGTGGTGGCGACCAGCCTCCCCGTGTTACCGGATTCAACCTCGACTACGCGAACCTCAACGGCGATGGCCGGCTCGATGTCGTTCTACGGGACGGGCGCAACGGCGTGGTCTGGCTGGCACAGCCGGAGGACGCGGCGGCAGCCTGGACACGTCACGTGATTGGCGACATCGCGCCCGAGGTGCTCGTCGGATTTGCCCTGGCCGACATCGACAACGACGGCGACAGCGATCTGGTGGTGGGCGCCTACAGGCAGGGCGCTCGTGCCCAAGACAATGAGACCGGGCCGGAGGCCGCGGGCGGACGACTGGCGTGGTTCGAGAACCCTGGTGACGCGACGGCGTCCTGGACCCGCCACGACTTCTCGCGTCGCGCGCGCGGGATGTTCGATAAGTTCATCCCCCGCGACATGGATGGCGACGGCGACATCGACTTCATCGGTACACGCGGCAACAGCGTGCCCTACGACGGCGTCTTCTGGCTCGAACAGGTCCGCACCGCTGAGCCGGTCGCCGCGTTCGAGCAGGCGAGGGCCGTCGAAAGCGTCCAGCGGCCGTTGCCTTAAGCCCAGAGGACTCGAATCTTGTTACGCGAACCGCTCGGATACATCCAGAAAGCGATCGACCTCGGCATCGTTGTTGAAGAACGAGAGCGAGACGCGAATCCGGTTGACCGGTAACCCGGACCGACCGTAGGCGTTCGTTCGCTCGCCGGCCTGAATGCTGACCTGGATGTTCTGGCCATCGAGGGTCCTTCGCACCTCGTCAGGATTCTTCTCGATATAGAAGCTGATAATCGATGAACGGGTGCCTTCTGGCGTGAAGATCCGAAAACCGCGCTCGACCAGACCCCGTCGAAGCCGGTCGACCAGCTTCAAGGACTGGGCCTGGATCGCGTCGAGCCCAATGCGATCCAGGTAGGCCAGCGCCGCAGCGAGTTGATAGACCGAGCCGAAGGCAAGGCTCGAGTGCTCGAACTTTTTCGCGGTCTCGTAGTGCTCGTAACGATAATCGTCTAAGCGACGCTCCACACGCCACCCCACGCGGTCAGGCTGAATCCTATCTAGCACCGCTCGTCGCACGAAGAATGGCGCCACGCCGAAGCCCGCCATGATCCACTTGTAGGTGCCGGTCGTGAACACGTCTACGCCCTCTGCGTGAACGTCCAGAGGCCCCATGCCGACGGCCTGCACGGCGTCGGCATACAGATACGCTCCGTGTGCATGCGCAAGATCTGCGAGGCCGCGCATGTCATGCCGGAATCCACTCGTGTTCGACACCCACGCGACCGAAATCAGACGAGTTCTCTGGTCGACCAACCGCGTGAAATCATCGACCGACGTGGCTCCGCCTCGGTGCTTCACGATGCGCAGCTGAACGCCCTTGGTCTCCTCGAGCCGCCGGTAGATGACGGGTGTGCTCGGGTAGACGAGATCGTCGATCACGACGTTGTCACCAGACTTCCAGTCGAGCGAGTTCACCACCACGTTCTCTCCCTCTGTGGTGGAGTACAGAAAGCCGATCTCGTCCTCGTCGGCACCTACGAGTCGCGCGAGGATGCGCCGAGCCTCATCGAGCTTCGCCAGCATGGCTTGAACGGAATACGCACGGCCGGCTCTGGCCTGCAGCCAGTCCTGGCCAGCCTCGACGACTGGCTGTGGCATGAGACCGATGTAGGCCGTATTGAGATAGGTAAATTGCTGGGTGGCCGGAAAATGCCGCCGCACGCCCAACGGGTCGTCGACGATTGCCGAAGTCACCAGACGAGGTCGTGCAGCGAGAAGCGCCGCGCCAGACGCAGTACCGAGAAACTGCCTTCGACTGAGTTCCATCATGCCTCTCCTTGAGCGAACGGCAGGGGGCGGAGGAGCGACGTCCGGTGCTCCCAAGTGACGCAGATAAGAATTAACGAGAATCACATAATATAGTGACAACAACCGTGATACCTGCTACACTCTGGCGCATGGGGAATGCAGCTGGAGTGAAGCGTGACTTCCAAGCGCTCGAGCGTCGTTGGATGCAGGCCGCCCGGCTCCTGGACAGGGGTACCCCGAAGCCGACGTGGCTCGGCGCGTGGGCGTGCATCGGCAGTCGGTGAATCGCTGGGCGAAAGACTGGGCAACGGGTGGCCGGGAAGCGCTCAAGCGGGCGGGCCGCGCCGGTCGCACGCCTCGGTTGACCGCGGCTGATCTGCGCCGGATCGAGCACGGCCTCAAGCGGGGTCCTGAAGCGTTGGGATACGGCACCAGTCTCTGGACGGCGTGGCGGGTCGCGGATCTGATCGGACGCGAGTGCGGGGTCACGTTCTCGACCGGCCACGTCTGGCGCATCTTGCGTGCCACTCTGGGCTGGAGTCCGCAGCGTCCCTCGGGCCGCGCGCTCGAACGGAACGAAGCCGCCATTCGGCGGTGGAAGCGCGAGCGGTGGCCCGAGCTAAAAAAACGGTAAACGCCGGGGGCAAACGATCGTCTTCGTCGATGAAAGCGGGCTGAGCGAACGGCCGCACCGCTATCGCACCTGGGCGCCGCGCGGCCAGACCCCGGTGCTGCAGTATCACTCCCGCTGGAAGACGCTGTCGCTGATGGCGGGCATCACCTGGTGGAACTTCTACTTCAAGCTGTTCCCCGGTCCGATCAAGGCACCGCAGATCATCGAATTCCTGCAGCACCTTATGCGCCACCTGCGCCGACCGCTGCTCGTGATTTGGGATGGCCTGCCGGGCCACCGCAGTTGCCTGGTGCGCGACTTCGTCACGGCGCAGAACGGACGCCTCACGCTGGAGTGCCTCCCTGGCTACGCGCCGGAATTGAATCCCGTCGAGCATATTTGGAGCTATCTCAAGAAGCATGAGATCCCGAACCTCTGCCCACGTGAACTGTGGCAACTCAGTTATGCGGCCACCCGTGCGCTCCGTCGAATGCGACGTCGCCCGACCTTAGTGGCCGCGTTTTGGAAACAAGCCGAGCTGTTTTGACTGTCACTATATTACGTGATTATCGTTATCTTACATAACGTCAACGCCAGCGGGATCGGGCCTTTGGCGATCCGGTCTTGCAGCGTCTGGCCTTCGACCCAAGTAGGCAGGCGCCGCGCCGCTAACCCCGCGGTGCTTCCTCCAGGAAGAACTGCCGGAGGCGTCGTGCCACGAGGACTTCTTCGCCGTCCCGGAGCGAGGCGGTCACGATGGTTGGCCCGGTATAGGCGTAGATAATCGGGCCGGGCATGTAGGCAATGCGCGGCTCGCCGTTCTTCAGGCGCTCGGCGACGTCTCGCTCCGTCAGGGGAATGACGTCTCGGTCCCAGTCGAACACCACGTCGGCATACCCCTTTGCGGTCATGCGCAGCCGTGCGGTTACCCCAGGGATGCCGCGCAGGGCCTCGAGGATGTGCTCGGCCATCCTGGTCCAGCGCGTGAGCATGGCCGTTTCGTTGAGCTCGAGGTAGCGCTCGACGGCCACGACCAGGCCAACGATTTCCTCACGGCCGACCTTCATGCCTCGACCGATACCCTGGTTCGGTGCGGCGTGCCGCAGGGCGGCTTCGATCAAGTCCCGGCGGCCGGCCAGGATGCCGGTCGACGACGGCCCGTGCAAGGCTTTCCCGCCGCTGATGACCACCAGGTCGGCGCCCTGCGCGGTGTAGCGCGTCAGCCCTGACGCCGGAGGCAGCTCGCCAGCCGCATCGATCAGAACGGGCACGCCCGTCCGCCGACCGATGTCGATCAGCGCTGCGGGCGCCGGGACGTCGGGCCGCGGGTCGCGCTCGACCATCCCCATTCCGGCGATGAACGCCGTCCGGTCGCTGATCGCGTTGACGAGCTGCTCGGTCGTCTCGACTTCGACGATCATGGCGCCCGCCACACGATAGGCGCGGTCGTAGCGGAAGCGATGGCCGGTGTGCATCAGGCACTCGCGCCGCGGCCATGTCGGGTGGGGCAGGGCGTCGCTCTTCGCTTCGTCGAGGCCGGTCAGGCAGGCGGCTGCCCCCAGGACCATCGACGCAAATGAGCACGAGGTCACCATGGCGGCCTCGGCCCGCGTGATCTCGGCGAGGCGCCGGCCGGCGGCGCGATTGAGCTCCTCCATGTCGACGAAGAACTCGGTCGCTTCGGCCATGGCGTCGAGGACCTCGGCCGGCAGCCGGGCATTGCCGTAGCGCGAGAGCGTTTCGAACGCGCCAATCACCGGCTGCACACCCAGGAGGCGTGTATAGATGTTGTCGTCGTAGGTCGCGCGGCGCGGCGCAGGCGCCTGAGCGCTCTCGGCGGCGGTCTCGCCCGGCAAGAGGGCGCCGACGCCGCCGGCCGTGGCCAGGCCGAAGAAGCGGCGTCGACTCAGTCCTGCCGCGGCGCGTTTCGTGAACCGTTGCATTGCCAGTTTCATGGTCGATTCTCCACCTGCCGCGGTCGCCTCGGCAGGTATCGTTAGGGCTCGTGTGGGCTTGGGTAGCCCTTCCCGGTCCCTGACGCCGCTGCCGAGCGGGCCTGGATCTCGCAGGAGCCGATGCGGGTGCTGGGAGCCAGACCCATATTAGGAACGGTCAAGTATAGACACTATGCATGGCATTCGAAAAGGTGGGTCACGGCTGGTACGCTCCCGTGCATCCACATTCAGCAAACGCTCGGCCACCCGGGAGGAACGCCGGCCGGCGGTGCTCTTCGCGGGGTCTTCGTGTTGTCTCGTGCTGCCTAGTGTTGCCTGGTTCGTGGACAAATGGTGGACAAGCGAAGCGGTTGCCGCCTACCGTCCCGTCGGCACCCGCGCCTGGAGTTCCTCGAACCAGTTCAGGACGAAGACGAGGCCCTCCGTTCCGCCGGCGACCTGATCGGCGAGATTCCTCTGGAAGATGAACCGTTTCTCACCGGGCGCCATGTCCCAAACCCGCCCTCGGGGGTCCTCGAAGAGAGCCAGATCGAACAGGGCCTCGGGCGTTGATGGCCTAAAGGTCGGCTCGGTCTCGACCTTCGCTGCCCAGAACTGGCCTGTAAGCCCGGCGAAGAACAGCTCACGCCCGTCCGGTGACCAGACTGGCTCACCGCCACCCTCCGCCGAGACCTGCCACCGACCGGCGTCCAGATCCGGAAACGGCCGCACGTAGACCTCTTCTCGCCCCGACTCGGTCGAGTCATAGGCGATCCAGCGCCCATCCTGGCTGATGGCGGGGCTGCCCTCGTCGAACTCAGAGTCAAGCAACAATTCCAGCGTCCCCTCGCCCTCGGTCGTGACGATTCCGATGTTGCCAGGGGCCTGCTCAACGATCACCCGGCCGTCCGCTGTCCAGCCATAGGGCGTGATGAAGGCGGTACTCTCCAGCAGCCGTTCGACCTCACCGGTGCCGTCGGCCGCCTTCCAGAACAGCCCACCCCCCTCGCGCAGCGACTGAAACACCACCCGCGAGCCATCGGGGGTCCAGAGGGGGTTCCCGTCGTCCGCCTCGTCGAAGGTCAGCCGCGTCATCGTCGCCCGCGCCAGGTCGTAGATCCAGATGTCGAAGTTGCCGTCGGTCTGGACTCGGACTGCCAACCGTGTGCCCTCCGTCGAGACGCGCGCCCAGCGGTAATCCCGTGGCTCGGCTCCGAGGGGCTCGATCTGACCGGTGCGATCTACCCAGACCAGTTCGGTCCGACGGTCGACACCACCTCCACTGCCCGAGATGTAGACCAGCGCGCCGGTCTCCGCCACGCTAAACTGCGCGGCTCCGGTAAATCCCCCAGCATCTCGAATACCGCTCGACGAGCGGCACCGGCCCGCCCGTCACCGCTAGCAGGCTGCTGAAGAACCCGGGTATCGGGCTGTTTTCTTAAGCATCATGCAGGTAACGACCGCCCGACGACAGTGCGCGCGGGTGTGCGCTGACCCCGATGAGGGGGCCGGCGACACGCGCGGCCGGCGAGCAGGGACACGTCGCCTCCAGATTCCGCAGGCGGACCAAGTTATAGGCCGTGGCGGCGAAAGTGAGCTGCCACTCGACGAGTGGGACGCCGCGAGGCCGGAGCTTGCGCAAACCACCGACGGTCTGCCTCCACCCAAAGACCTGTTCCACGAGTTTTCGTTTCCGCTGACTCACGTGAGAACCCGCATGCCGGGTGGGCCGACCATCAATCGCCCGCCAGCGGACCTTCTGCGCCACGTGGGGCGTGACGTCCCGGACGCGGACATCGGCGACGAAGCTCGCCACATCGTAGCCCTTGTCTGCTCCGACCGTGCTGCCCGGCGGCGCGCTGGCCTCCAGCAACAGTGCCGCCGCCTCGCGTTCGGCGGTCCCCGTCGCGTGGGTCGCACAGACGTTGGCGACGAGCCCCTGCCGATTATCCAACAGCACGTGGCCCAGAGACGCCAGCTTCGCCTCCTTCCCTTGGCCCTTCCGATGCAGCATCGCCGCCGGATCAGTCGTCGACTGGTGCGTGTCGTTGCGCCGCCGCTCGCCGTGGAAGTCGACCGTGGGATTCCCGGGGTCATCGGGGGGCGCGCGCGGCGCGGCGTCCCGGCATCGGAAGCTCTTCAGGCTGGCCCAGGCTTCCAACTGCGTCCCGTCCACCGTGAAATGCTCGTCCGAGAGCAGACCGGCCGCCCGGGCGTGGGCCTGGACCGCATCAACGAAGGCGGCCGCGCCATCCCCCGCCAGCAGCCGGTCACGATTCTTGGTAAACGTCGTGGGATGCCAGACCGGGTCGTCCATATGCAAGCCGACGAACCAGCGGAACAGCAGGTTGTCGTTGAGCTCTTCCAGCAGCAGCCGTTCGCTCCGGATCGTGTACAGCACCTGTGATGTATACGACCTAGCTGGCCAGTGACAATGTAGCTCATCCGAGCTTCTCGCGGAGCGTTTCGTAGGGTGTCTTCCCCTGGAACGCTCCGTGCGGGCGTTGGTCGTTGTAGAAGTTCTCCCATTCGACGAGCTTCTCATTGAGATCGACGGCACCCGTGTACGTCAGCAGCTGATAGCACTCTTGCTTGTCGGTCCGATGTGACCGCTCCACCTGGCCGTTGAGCTGTGGCGTCCGGGCCTTGATGTAGACGTGCCGGATGCCGTAGTCGGCCAGGTGCCAATGAAACTGGGCTTGGAACTCATGGCCACGGTCGGTCCGTACCGGATGCAGCCGAAACGGAAACTTCTTGATCACGTAGTCGAGGCAGTGCATGGCGTTCTTCGGGGTATGGCGCGTGTAGACCTTCAACGCTCGGATGCGTGTCGCGTCATCAATGGCCGTGTACTGATATCGCCGCGTCGCCCTCTCGTCTTTCCCGACGAGCTTCAGGAACGTGACGTCAACCTGCACGTGGTGCCCAGGGACCTGCTTGGCGTACCGGTGCGTGTGCCCTGCTCGTCGCCCGACGCGACTGGGTAAGCGCTTCAGGCCGTGGCGCCGGAGGAGGCGGTAGACCCCGGCTTCGAAATCGTGCTGCCGTGATAGCGCTCGAGATACCAAACGATGCGGATGGGGCCGAGGTGAGACGTGCGGCGGAGATGAAGGACCTTCTCGACGATGGCGGGGGGCGTGCGGAGCCGGGGGTTGTACGGGCACGGCTTCTGGGTGACCAGGCCCTCATCCCCAGGGGTCTCATACGCCTTCTTCCAGACGTAGAACCCTGACCTTGCGACGCCGAAGTAGCGGCAGGTCTTTCGCACGTTGCCGATCCGCGCCGCGTGCTCCAAAACCCGTTTCTTGCGCCGAATGTCCCGCTGAGCTTTGTTCATGACCGACCTCCAGATTCTGGACACCTCCGGGTACACAATGTGTCCAGCGAGGTCGGAATTTCCTACAAGGATCCTATGCGCGCTTCACGGCGACCCCCCCCAAGTTCTCCTGGTTACCGTCGTGCTCCTGCTCGGTTGGGGATGCGCTCCGGCCACGCAGAGCGAGTCCGTGGCCATCCTGCGTGTCCCCGATGGTGGCCGCCTGCCACAGGCCCTCATAGACGATGCGGGCACGGTGCACCTGGTCTACTACCAGGGAGAGGCGTGGAGCGGCGGGGATTTCTTCTATGTCACACGCCAGCCGGGCGCGTCGACCTGGTCCGCGCCCCAGCGCGTGAACAGCGCCCCGGGCACGGTGACCGGCATCGGCCCGGTTGGTGGCGGGCAGATGGCCCTGGGCAGGCAGGACCGGCTTCATCTGGCTTGGTTTCAGATAAGTCCGATCAAGTTCTTCTACACACGGGCGAACGAGAAAGGCACTGGGTTCGAGCCGCAGTTTAGCGTGGCGGCCGGGGACGGCGTGGAAACTGGTCCGTCCATCACCGCCGACCGCAGCGGCAACGTGTTTCTGTTTTGGCATGCCGGCGCGGTCGAGGACGCGCACCGGTCAGTCTATATGGCCGTCTCGCGCGACGATGGAACGACCTTCGACCTCGTTCGCCAAGTGAATGCTGAAGGCGAGGGCGCCTGCAACTGCTGCGGCCTGCGTGCGTTGAGTGATGACGGCGGCACAGTGTACCTGTCCTACCGGGGCGCGGGCGACAATGTTCGCCGAGGTCAGCGACTGCTGACGTCGAGCGATGCAGGCCAAACCTTTACTGACGAGCTGATTCATCTATGGGCGCTGAACGCCTGTCCGGTGTCGACCACGACGTTGAGCCAGGGCCCGACCGGGGTGACGGTGGCGTGGGAGACACAGGGGCAGGTCTACTTCGCCGGCGTCGACCGGTTGGAGACCCCAGTATCGCCGCCAGGACAAGCTGAGACCCGCCGCAAGAATCCGGCGGTGGCAGTGAATCACCGAGGCGAAACGCTGCTCGTCTGGGGCGATGGCCCGGGTTTTCGGTCGGGAGGCGCACTCCACTGGCAGGTCTTCGACGCAGACGGCCAGCCAACTTCCGCGCCAAGCCACGGAACCGAGACGATTCCGGACGGGAGCGTGCCGACCGCCCTCGCCCACGCGGACGGCACGTTCCTCGTCATCTTCTAGCCGCAACCATCCGACTGAATTTCTCTATAGCGCGGTGTAGACACTTTTTTATCGTTGGGTACCCTCTGAAAATGGAGATTAGATGGTGCGCGCGCCAAGATTGAACGGGCACACAGCACTTCAGTAAGCTTCTGAGATAGTTCGTTAGCACTTTGTTGGCAACTCTTGCCCGAATCCGCCGAAACTTCAGAAGATCGTGCGATTTGAAAAACTGGTGCGGAAGGGGGGATTCGAACCCCCACGCCCTTGTGAGGCACTAGCTCCTGAGGCCCTCGCCGTGAGGGGTCGCTCGTGGTTACTGGCGTGCTTACGGGACACTCTTGAACCGCACGTGGTCCCTAGAGGTCGGACGGTGGCGGAGAATTTGTCCAAATTTGCTCAGAGCCAGCCTTTGCGCAGTAACGATTCCCGCCACGCGGCTCAGTGGAAGCTTCCTCTCTGCTAGAATCGCGGGCGGCAGGAGTGTCTGTCTTCTGCATTTGGCCGGTTGAAAATAAACTCGTATGCAGTGGATAGCGCCGAGCGACAGAGGCACCGATGCCCAGGCGTTGGAGACCCGCCTCTGGGCGGCTGCTGATCAGCTCCGCGCCAATTCCGGTCTGACTGCCGCCCAGTATTCGCAACCCGTTCTCGGCCTCATCTTTCTGCGATTCGCTGAAGTCCGGTTTCTGATGCGCCTAGCCGCATTAGAGAAGCAGGCGACCGGCGACCGTCGTGGTTCCCGCGTGGACGACCCTACCGCTTATCAGGCTGAGGGCATCCTCTACCTGACGCCGCAGGCGCGATTCGACCACATCTTACGGCTGCCGGAAGGATCGGACGTCGGCAAGGCCGTCAACGAGGCCATGCGGGACATCGAGGCGAAGAATCCGCAACTCGCAGGCGTCTTGCCCAAGACGTACCAAATTTTCGACAGCACGCTCCTGAAGAATCTGCTCAAGAAGGTGTCGGAGATTCCCGCGACCGCCGAAGGCGACACATTCGGGCGGGTCTATGAGTATTTCCTCGGTGAGTTCGCTCGCACGGAGGGTTCTCGGGGCGGTGAGTTCTATACGCCGATCAGCATCGTTCGCCTGCTCGTCGAGGTGTTGGAGCCGTTTCACGGTCGGATTCTCGACCCGGCCTGCGGCTCCGGCGGCATGTTCGTCCAGAGCGCCCGCTTCGTGGCGGAGCACAAGCACAGTCCCGCGGCTGAGTTGGCGATCCACGGACAAGAGAAGGTCGCGGACACCGTCAAGCTGTGTCGCATGAACCTCGCCATCCACGGCCTCGAAGGCGACATCCGGGAAGGCATCAGCTACTACGACGACCTGCACAACGCCACCGGACAGTTCGACTTCGTGCTCGCGAATCCTCCGTTCAACGTCAACGCCGTGGACAAGGAGCGCCTTGAGGGCGATGTGGGCACAGGTCGCCGCTTCCCGTTCGGCTTGCCACGCTCTGACAACGCGAACTACCTCTGGATTCAGCTCTTTTACTCGACGCTGAGCACACAAGGGCGCGCGGGCTTCGTAATGGCGAACTCGGCCTCGGACGCCCGATCATCCGAGCAAGAACTCCGCCGCCAGCTGATCGAGGATCGGGCCGTTGACGTGATGGTGGCCGTCGGACCGAACATGTTCTACACGGTCACGCTGCCGGTAACCCTCTGGTTTCTGGATCGAGGTAAGAAGAAGACGCCGCGCGCCGACACGATCCTCTTCCTCGACGCCCGCCACATCTACCGGCAGATTGATCGCGCCCACCGAGACTGGGCGCAGGGTCAACTCGGCTTTATCGCCAACGTGGTCCGTCTCTATCGCGGCGAAGACCTCGACTTCACACTCGGCGGCGACGAGGCGCAAGCGAAGATCCAAGGGGTCTTCGGCAAGAAGCCGAAGTTTGCCGACGTGCTCGGTCTCTGCAAGGCGGCCACGGTCAAGGAGATCGAGGCGCAGGGGTGGTCGCTTAATCCCGGTCGCTACGTCGGCGTAGCTCCCGGTGAGGCAGTCAGCGACGAGGATTTTAAGGAACAACTCGAAACGCTGAACGAGGAACTCGAAGCCCTCAACGCGCAGGCACGCGACATCGAACAAGCCATCGCCCGTAACGTGGTGGAGATTTTGGAAGCGTGACGACAAGAACGGCAACGCTCGATTCAGTCTGCAGCCGCATTTCGAGCGGAGGAACCCCCTCCCGAAAGAAAGCCGAGTATTTCACCACGGGTTTGGAAGGACACCTTTGGGTCAAGTCCAAGGAACTTCTCGACTGGTCCATTCAAGAGACTGAGGAAACCATTACCGATGAGGGACTGAACAATTCGGCAGCGAAATACTTCCCGGCGCACTCGGTCCTTATCGCGATGTACGGCGCAAATGTAGGGCAACTCGGTTGGCTACGAGTCCCTGCGACCGTGAACCAGGCGATTTGTGGCCTCGTTCTCGATGACCAAAGGGCCGACTGGCGCTTCGTGTTCTACGAACTCCTGCAGCATCGCGTGGATTTGACGGTCCAGGCACACGGAGCTGCTCAGCAGAACCTGAATCAAGATCTGATTCGCCAGTTTTCGATTCGACTCCCTCCACTGCCTCAGCAAAGGCGGATCGCGGGCATCCTTTCGGCCTACGACGACCTGATCGAGAACAATCAGCGCCGCATCCAGATTCTGGAAACGATGGCCCGCGCCCTCTACCGCGAGTGGTTCGTCGAGTTCCGGTTCCCTGGCCACGAGAAAATCCCGCGCGTGGCCTCTCCACTTGGCGACATACCTCAAGGTTGGGAGATTGTCGCATTCACAGAAATAGTAGACGTGCTAGGCGGTGGCACGCCCAAAACTGCTGTGGCTGAATACTGGAACGGCGAAATTCCATTCTTCACGCCGCGAGATGCTCCCGCCTGCTTCTACGTCCAAGACACCGACAAGCACATCACTAGACTTGGCTTATCCAAGTGCGCCAGCGAGCTTTACGCGCCTGACACTGTCTTAATTACAGCCCGTGGCACTGTCGGGAAAGTAGCGCTGCCATCCGTGTCGATGGCAATGAACCAGTCTTGCTACGCGCTGCGCGGTAAGGCGGGCATACCACAGCGTTTCCTCTTCCTGCTGACGCTACAGCAGGTGGACTACCTCCAGACAAACACCGGAGGCGCGACGTTCGGCACCATCGTCGTTGACACCTTCCGACAGATGAAGGTCGTGAAACCGGCGCATGAGGTCATCGCGAGCTTTGCCAGGCAGATCGATGCCATCTTCGAACACGTAGACACGATCCAGCGCCAAATGCAAAACCTCCGCCGTACACGCGATCTGCTGTTGCCGCGCCTCCTTTCGGGACAAGTCGCGCTCACTGAGACCGCTGCCTAGCCCTAATGCCGCGCGCCAACACCGAAGACCAGCTCGTTGAACAACCCGCGATTCAGCTCTTCGCAACGTTGGGCTGGGAGACGGTATCGGCGTCGGACGAGGCGATGGGGTCGACCGGCACGCTTGGACGCGAGACGACCGCCGACGTCGTGCTGATGTCTCGGTTGCGTGCGGCGCTGGAACGGCTGAACCCGACGGCCACGCCCGCGGCGATCGCGCTCGCGATTGAATCACTGACGCGGAATCGCGCCACGATGAGCCTCGTCGCCGCCAACCGTGAGGTGTACGGCCTCCTCAAGACCGGCGTTCCGGTGTCGGTGCCTGACCGTGAGCACGGGGGACAGAAGACGGAACGGCTGCGGGTCATCGACTGTCAGCAGCCGCTCGTGGGCAACGACTTCCTGCTGGTGAGCCAGATGACCGTGACCGGGGCGCTCTACACCGTCCGCCCTGACCTCATCGGCTTTGTGAACGGCCTGCCGCTCGTGGTCGTGGAGCTAAAGAAACCTGGGGTTCCGGCCAAGCAGGCGTTCGACGACAACCTTACGAGCTACAAGCACCCGCAGAATGGCATCCCCGACCTGTTCTGGTACAACGCGCTGCTCATGGCCTCCAACGGCATCGAGAGCCGCGTGGGCACGCTCACGGCGGACTGGGAACGGTTCTTCGAGTGGAAGCGCGTCGAGCGCGAGGATGAACCGCGCCGCGTCTCGCTGGAGGTGATGCTTCGGGGCGTGTGTGACCCCGACCTCAACGACGCTATCTACGAGGCTATCGAGTCGGCCGACCTCGACGAGGAGCAGGAGAAGCGCCTCGAACGAGAGCTGGGACGCCAGTATCACCTCATCACCCGTGACGACCGGCTGGAGACGGTCGCGAAGGATGTGGTCCAGCACTTCCTCGGGCGGGGATTTCAGGGCAAGGCGATGGTCGTCTCCATCGATAAGGCCACCGCCCTCCGGATGCACGACAAGGTTCGGAAGCACTGGCAGGCCGAACGCGAGCGCGTGGAGAGCGAGCTATCGCGCTTGTCCACAGATCACTCGGAGCTCGATACCGACCGTGTGCGGGAACTGGAACGGCGGCTCCACACGCTGGCGACGATCGACATGGCCGTGGTCGTCTCGCCAGGCCAGAACGAAGTCGAGCAGATGAAAGCTTTCGGGATCGACATCGTCCCCCACCGACAGAGGATGAACAGCGAGCCACTGGACGAGAAGTTCAAAGACCCTGACGATCCCCTGCGGCTGGTGTTCCTGTGCGCGATGTGGCTGACCGGGTTCGACGTGCCAAGTTGCTCGACGATCTATCTCGACAAGCCGATGCGGAACCACACGCTGATGCAGACCATCGCGCGGGCCAACCGCGTGTTTCCCGGTAAGCACAGCGGCCTGATCGTGGACTACGCCAACGTTTTCGCATCGCTGGAAAAGGCGCTGGCGATCTACGCGAAAGGGTCAGGAGAGGGGCAGCCAGTCCGCGACAAGCAACAACTCGTCGCCGAGCTAGAGGCTGCCATCAACGCTGCTACCGAGTTCTGTGCGGAGCACGGAGTCGTGCTCGCGGACATCGAGGCACAGCCGGCCATCGCGAAGGCTGCGGCGAGGGATGGGAGCCAGGGAACAGAATGGGCTGGCGGACTCGACCGGCTGACCCGGATCGCGGACGCCGTGGACCGGCTGATCTCGCCGGACCCACTCCGGAAGGAATTTCTTGGGCACGCGCGGTGGGTGACCACGTTGTATCAGGCGGTGAAGCCAGACCCGGCGATCATCTCGTTCTCGACCCGAGTCAGCACGCTGGCGCTGATTGCCAACACCATCCGCGAGCGTCTCGGCGAGGGGCCAGCTGACATCTCGGGCGTGATGAAGGCCATCAATGCCCTGCTCGACGAATCGATTGGGGCCGACGGATTCGTCGTCCGCGAACGGTCGGATGCTTCCAGTGCGTCGGGAGCCGCCATCGACCTCGCTGCCATCGACTTCGAGGCGCTTGCCAAACGCTTCGCGACGGCCACGCGCAAGAGTGTCGAGTTGGAGCAGCTGAAGGCGGCGGTTAAAGGACAATTGAACAAGCTGATCCGCGTGAACAAGACGCGAGCCGACTACCTCGCGAAGTTCGAGGCACTGATCGAGTCCTACAACGCCGGCAGCCGGAACATCGACGAACTGTTCAAGGAACTTCTCGCGCTCAGCCGCGACCTCTCAGACGAAGAACAACGGCATGTCCGCGAGCACCTCACCGAGGACGAGTTGACAGTCTTCGACCTTCTGACGAGGCCGGGTCCGGATCTGACCACAGAAGAACACGAGGAGGTGAAAAAGGTCGCTCACCACCTCCTGGAGCGGGTTCGAGCGACGCTCGTGTTGGACTGGCGTCACCGCGCGCAGGCCAGGGCGCAGGTGCGGCTCGCGATTGAGGACACGCTCGATGAGGGACTGCCGCGCGCCTTCACGCCGGAAATCTACCAGGCCAAGTGTGACGTGCTCTTCGAGCACGTCTTTGAAACCTTCGGGGACAGCGCCTCAGCGTAGTCCCAAACACACGCCCCAGTGGCCCGAGCCATGAACTTGCGTCAGAGGATCTCAGGGTGCTAGTCTTGAGTTTCAGTGAGGCGATCAAAAGACGAAACAAGCGTCCTTCCGCACCACGAGACGATTCAACATGGGAGTTTCGATGTCTCGCAGGTCGACGCGGTGAGATGGCTCGATGGCCTGGACGCGAGTTCTGTTGACCTGCTTATCACCGACCCGCCGTACGAGTCTCTTGAGAAGCATCGGGCCATTGGTACCACGACGCGCCTAAAGCAGAGCAAGGCATCGAGCAATCTGTGGTTCACGATCTTTCCGAACTCAAGACTCCCGGAGCTTTTTCAAGCCGCGTTCCGAGTGCTAAGGAGGAACAGCCACCTGTATCTGTTCTGCGACCCTGACACGATGTGGCACGCCGTGCCGGCGGCTCAGCAGGCCGGCTTCCGGTACTGGAAGCCAATCGTGTGGGACAAGGTCGCACTCGGCATGGGTTACCACTATCGTCGCCAGTACGAGTTCATTCTGTTTTTCGAGAAGGGTAAACGAAAACTATCGGATCTTTCCGTGCCGGATGTCCTGAGAGTCAAACGAGTCCGCAATGGCTACCCGACAGAGAAGCCCGTTGACTTGTTGCGGACCCTCGTGCGGCAAAGTTCTGCCGAGGGCGAAACCGTGTGCGACCCGTTCTTTGGGTCCGGGGCGACCGGCGTGGCGGCTTTGATGGAGCGGCGTTCTTTCATTGGGACGGACATTGAGCCTACGGCAACGGCGCTCGCGACGGACACCCTGACGCGCGTGTCACGCGGACTCGGCGTGAGCCTGTCCGAGCTCTTCGCCGGCACCCCCACTCCTCGGTCACGTCGGCGAGGCTAGGCGATCGTGCCACGCCGAGGACGCACTCCTGCCAAGACCTTGGATTTCCGCCCGTCGATGCAGGCGCTCCACGCGAGGAGTTCGACGCCGTACGGGAATATGTGAACGAGTTCAACGCATTGGGTCCAGCGGCGACGTACGCGCATGTCCGCAAGGCCGGTCAGCGCGTGCGGCGCGAACGCTTTCAGGTGCTTCAGAAGTGGCTGCACATTATTCGTAACCAATACAAGTGGTTCCTGTGTAGCGATCTAGGGCACCCAGGCCTCGATTATTCACCCGAGCAGCAGCAGTACTGATAGGCGCCGATGAGAGATGGGGGTTGATGCAGAATGGCACAGGGTTTCACGCTTCGCATGTACGTGCCCGACGGTGATCCGGAAGGTGTGCGATTCATCGACCGCATGAACTGGACGGGTCTTGGCATTGTCTTTCCTCGCTCCAAGTGGTCTGAGGTGCGGAACCGAAAGGAATTCGGGAAAACTGGTGTGTACATCCTCACAGGGTATGGAGAGGGTGACGATGATCTTCCAACGGTATACATCGGTCAGGCGGATGGTGTTAAAAGCCGCATCGATTCCCACACACAACAGAAAGACTTCTGGGACACCGGGATTGTGTTTGTGTCGAGCAGCGAAGGGCTCAATCGAGCCCATGTGACTTGGCTGGAGCATGCCCTCATCACGCGCGCCTCGGAAACAGGCCGTTGCCGCTTGGACAACGGCAACGTTCCTCAAGAGCCAGCGTTGAGCGAAGCCGAGAAGGCCGACACCCTGGCCTTCCTTCAGGAAATCTTCCAGATACTCCCTCTTGTGGGCCTCAGGGTATTCGAGAGGCCTCGCGCGGTCGCAGGAGTAGAACTGCCAACTTCGACGGCCACGACCACTAGTAGAGCTAGCGGACCCCGAGACACAGTCGTGGTGCCTGCGCAGCAGGAGGGTTTCGAGCAGGTGTTCCTGGGGGAGGATTGCTGGTATGCGATTCGAATAGCTGGCGGGATGCTAGACAGGATCAAGTATGTCGCTGCTTATCAAACGCACCCGGTGTCGGCCGTGACCCACTGCGCACCGGTCAGTCGAATCGAGCCGTACGGCGAGAGCGGGAAGTACAAGCTGATCTTCTCAGAGAAGGCGAAGCCAGTCGGACCAATCGTCCTTGGCGACGCAGCCACAGGCTCGATGCAAGGGCCTCGGTACACGACGTTCTATAAGCTCATGAAGGCCAAGACCTTGGAGGAGCTATTCTCTTGAGGCCCCAGAATCGAGGCTGAACCGTACCGGGTTTCTAGGAGGATCCCTTTCTTGGGAGGACGAGGTTTGGCGACGAGTGCAACTAGGTATATCGACCCCTCGCAAAACCGGAGTGGTTGATCGATGGCTCCTTCGAGGCCAGCTAGGCCGACGTTCGAATTTAAAGATGCCAAGCTATCACCACCCCGGAGTCCCTGGCGTCGTGCGCAGGTTCGAGCCCGGCAGCAGTTCCTAGATACAGTCCATCGTCTTGAACCCGCAGTGTTGGCGTCGCTGAAAGAGGCGCCCGCGGCAGCGCTGCGCGAGGTTCCTACCACCTCCCTCGATCAGGGAGAGTCTCTGTCATGGAAACACGTGACGTCGTTGGCGGCGAATAATGATGCCGCGCGCCGAATGCGCGACACGTTATGTCTCTGGGGACGCCAATGGAATCTCGACGCGGACTGGGTGTATCAACGAGCGCTATTCCAGCTTCTAACCTGGTTCGAGGACGAGACAATCGAGAAGGCACGAACACAGGAGTGGTTCAAGCTTCCGCCTGTTGATCACAACATTGCTCTGATGCTTCAGGCGACCCTATTTGAAAAGCCTTCGGTGGCTCGGTCAACAAGATTGCAAATCACATACCGGGGGTGGGACCCGCTGCGTGTGACCCCCGGGAGATATCGACAACAAGCCATCGCAGCGTTCAAGAAAGTCCTGACGGAGTACACAAAGCACCATACGAAGACGTACCCGTCCCGGCTAAAGACTCCGCAGCCGACGTTGGACGCTGCCGTGCGCTTTCAAGTCTTGTGGTGGAGCTACGATCAAATTGCTCATGCCTGCGAGCCCGGTCTTGATCCGGACCGTCTCCTCGTGCGACGGCGAGACCTTCGGCGAGCCATTAAGGAATTCCTCAGCTTCATCGAGCTAAGCGCCCGACCCACGCGTTCAGGCGGTAGCCAGAAGAAAGCCGCTACTCGCTAGGCCGTCGTCTTCAACGGGGGGCCGATATTCGCTTCGTCTTGTCCCCTCGTGACGTGCCTGCGCCAGTCGTTTCTAATCGGCATTGATTCCGACGGTTTGTCGGAGATCGGGAAAGGTGCTGAGAAATGAATCGACAACTGCCCAGCGACAACTTTATGCAAGGAGGCTTCGGGACGTCCGAAGATGCCGCGCTGTACTTGTGCGTGAGCATCGTGACGGTCCGTCGCGAGGTTCGTCGCGGTCGACTGAAGGCGTATCGGGCCGGTGGCAGGAAGCTAGTGCGCCTGAAGAGAAGCGACTGCGATGCTTATCTTCAGGCGCAACAAGTGCGCAGTGCCATCGACGGTGGTGGGCGATGAGCGCGCACGCAAGGTACGGGGACGTGCCAGCCCTGAAGTCCGTACATCCCATTCAGGACGTCATCGCGTTCTGTTTTGGCGTGAGGGTGTATACCACGACTCGAACGCATGAACTCATGGCGCACTGCTGGCGACTCGGACATCAGCCAGACCGGTCTCCGTCGTGCCGCGTAGACCTCCAGAAGCAGGTGTTCTTCTGCGATGTCTGCGGCAGCGGCGGAGATGTGATCAGGGTCGTCCAGGAGTACCTCGGCGGAACCTTTCGTCAGGCAACGCGGTGGCTGTCCGATCGAGTAGGTGTGATCCCTCTGGTGCAGGTGCGGCCACCGCGTCACCGTGCAACCACACGGCAGCGGCGTCAGCGGCAAGGCGCACGTGGAACACAGGCCACCTACGTCTATCGGACGCTTGACGGCGCGGTGCTGTTTGAGAAGCTCCGCACGCCGGACAAGCAGTTCTTCTACAGGCACTGCGCGTTCAGCGGGCGATGGCGATGGGGCTTGGGTCAGAGGATGCCCGTGCTCTATCGCCTGCCAGACCTCGTTGGTCGCCGCTGGGTGCTGGTAGTGGAGGGCGAGAAGGATGTCGATGCGGCTTGGCGACGTGACCTGCCAGCGACGACGAATCCTGAAGGCGCCGGGAACGGCAAGTGGAAGGCTCGATACACACAACAGCTGCGACGAGCCGGCGTCCGTCGCGCCTACGTCGTGCCGGATAACGATGCGGTTGGTCGTGTGCACGCCGACCAGGTGGTCGCCAACTGCCGGGCGCAGAGACTTCAGGCGTGGCTCGTCACCCTCCCCAAGACGCCCCCGCATGGCGACTTGTCCGACTACTTGGCCGCCGGACATGGCCGGCGCGACGTCCTGCGGTTGATGCGTCGGAGTCGTCATGCCGAGCCGATCCCGTCGAAGCGAGTGGTGCGGTCATGACCAAACTCGTCTTGCAGCCGCCGCTTCCTGAGTCTAGATGGCCGAAGCGTGCCCGGCCAGAAGCGTTTCACGGTCCTGCGGGTGAGTGTGTGTTGATACTTGAGCCAGAGACTGAGGCCGATCCCCACGCCGTCTTGGCGATTTTGTTGACCGGGTTCAGCAACATCATTGGCCATCGCCCGTTCTTTGCTGTGGGGCGGACGACCCATTACTTGAATCTGTACGCGATGACCGTTGGGCCGACGGCGCTTGGGAGGAAGGGCACCGCTCGAAGTGATGCGATGTGGGTGTTGTCTGCCCTAGATTCAACGTGGCCGAGGCCAGTGAATGGCCTGTCGAGCGGCGAGGGACTCATCGAAGCCGTGCGCGATCCCGTGACGGCTATCTCGACACGCAAGGCCGCCAAGGGTAAGCATCGTCGGCTTCAGACCGTTGACCCAGGAGTCACAGACAAGCGCCTCCTGGTGTTCGAGGCTGAGTTCGGCAGTGTCCTCAGCCGTATGCGACGAGAGAACAACTCGCTGTCGAGTGTCATGCGAGCTGCCTGGGACGGAGAAGCAGTACTCCAGACGATGACGCGGCAGTCTCGTCTGACTGCCACGAACGCGCACGTGTCGATTGTGGGCCAGATCACGAACGAGGAGCTCTCGAAGTTGCTGTCTGAGATGGAGTTCTTGAACGGATTTGCGAACCGCTTCCTATGGGTTGCGACACGCGGGAGCGCGACGCTGCATCCAGATGGTGGGAACCCGGATTGGGCGCGCTTGAAACGGCACCGATCCGGCATTGCGGCTGCAGTGACGTTTGCAAAGGTGGTGCAGCAGGTAAGGCGCACGCGAAGGGCCGAGGCCCTGTGGGCCGAGCAGTATCGGCTACTGCGCAGCGCGCGCCCCAGCATGTTCGGTGCTGCTACGAGTCGTGCCGATCCGCAGGTGGTGCGGCTCTCCTGCCTGTACGCACTGCTCGATCAGTCCAAGCTCGTGAAGCCGGTGCACATCGAGGCGGCCATGGCCTTGTGGAACTACTGCGAGGAGTCGGCCCGCTTCCTGTTCAAGGCCTCCACGGGCAATCCGCGTGCGGACAAGCTCCTGGCGGTACTCCGCAAGCGGGGGAAGCGGGGTATGACGCGCACGCAGATTCGAACGGACGTGTTCACAGGGCACATCCCTGCCACTCGCCTCGCGGAAGTCATTGTCGAGCTTCGCGATGCCGGCCTCGTTGACGTCACGCGAGAGACCACGGCGGGCCGCCCGAGAGAAGTGGTGGTCGCCCGGTGACGAGCGCCTTTCAGCGCGATCTGGGCTCGGTTTTCGCGCTGGGCCGGTGGCGAGTTGCCGCCGAGAATCGGCCTTTCGCGCCTTCCAGGCTTTCCGCGCGGGAGCGGTCGGGTCTGGGGCAACCGCCGAGGCTCGGTGGCTGCGGGCATCGGTGGTGGGCACGAAAGGCGCGGAAAGCGCGAGATCAGGGAACCACGGTGGAAAGGCACCAGGGATGGGCGCTCGAACAGGCCGCTCTATGGCGTCAAAAGAGGCGGGGTGTGGCGGTTGCCGGGGTAGACGGGGGCGGCCACACGCTTCAGAGGCGTGTGCGGCGGGATCGCCGTTGTCAGCAATCCCCAGTGTTTCCTGTGGTCGGGGTGCCACGGGAACGGCTTTGAGCAAATTTCAGAGCAAATCGGAGGCCACGCGGGGGTGCCTGTGACGAGCGGCTTGGCGCGCGAGCCTGTCCCCCGAGGAGCAGGCTGAAAAAGGACGTTCTGCCCTCACTAGATTGCACAGGGCTCCGGGATAGGTTCGGCGCGGTCAGTCCAAGTAACCCGCAGCAGGCCATGTGGTTGCGGGGAACTGGCCCCGAGGTGGCCCCGGCATCTGGCCCAGGCGGGGGGGCCGGGGGCGCCCGTGAAGGCCATTCTTCGGCCATTCTCCATGGCTTCTGGTGGTCTGGCGGTGGTGCCAGGGCGTCTCGGCTGGCGAGCGTTGACAAGTTCATCGGCGAAGCGGTGGCGAAACGAGGCATAACTAATTGAGACACAACCACTTGTGTCACTGCTTCGTGCCGACGAAGAAACCCGCGCCAGGCGGACGCGCGCGGCTGGGATTCGGTAAGGGAGGGCCGAGATGCGACGACAGAGTTACCGAAGCCTGGGCGGACTCTACAAGCGGTGCCGGTGCGCCCGGAAGCGGTGGGCCGACTGCGTCCATCCCTGGTACATGGCCTACACGTTCGACGGGGAGCACCACCGCTTCAACCTCAACAAGCGAGCGGGCAAGTCTAAGCGGGACCATGTGTCGAAGACCGAGGCCGAGACCCTCTACACCCGCTACCGCACTGAGATCCGAGAGGGCACCTTCCAACAGCCTGACGACGCCCCGCCGGTGCCGTCGGCGGATGCCCGTCTCACGATGCGCGACGTGGCGGCGTGTTACGACGAGCGGTACATCAACGCCCCGTCCCGCCGACGATCACCGACGCGCACGATGAGTTGGTACATGCGGGCGGTGCGGGAGGTCGCCGTGCCGGCTCGTAACGGGACCACGGTGGTCCTGGGAGATCGGGTCCTCGCTGACGTGACGCGTGCTGACATCGAGGCGCTTCGGGCTCACTGGCACACCCGGAAGCGACCGTTGGCTAAGGACGGACTCGTCGGAGTGAACCGCATGCTCCGGCGAGTCAGGCATTTCTTCAACTGGGCGGTCGAGGAAGGCTACATTGACGCCACGCCGTTCCGTCGCAACGGGCGTCCCGTCATCAAGTTGGACCACACGGTCGAAACGGGCCGGACGCGGCGACTGGAGCCCGGAGAAGAGGAGGCTCTGCTGGTGAACGCAACGGTCTATCTCCGGCACCTCATCATCGCACTGGTAGACACGGGATGCCGCCTCGGTGAACTGCTGGGCCTTCGGTGGCGAGACGTACGGCTGGACGACCACCTGATCGTGCTTCAGGCCAGCGCCACCAAGACGAACACCATGCGGGTGGTGCCCGTGTCGCAGCGGGTCACGGCCATCCTGGAGATGCGGCGTTGTGGCCCGGACGGGCAGCCCCTCGGGCCAGACGCCTACGTCTTTGGTACCGAGACCGGAGAGCGCCGCAAGAACGTCCGCCACGAATGGAACGTCACCGTGCTCCGGGCGCATGGCCCTGAGCCGGTCCTGGTGCGGGGGAAGTTGACGCTGGAGTCGCGCACAGTGCTCCAGGCCATCGACCTCCACCTGCACGACCTACGGCGGGAATGCGGCAGTCGGCTGCTCGAAGCGGGCGTGGGGATTCATGAAGTGCGGGAGTGGTTGGGGCACAAGGACATCAGCACCACGGGGCGGTACCTGGCGATTACAGGAGCCAGTCTGCAGCGAGCTTTGGGACGGTTGGAAGCGAGTCACACCGACACCACACACGCCAATCAACGCCGCGCGGTGTCGCCAGCGAGCGCCTCTCGGTCGGAGCCCCTCGCGTGAGCAGCGCCGCCGTCCCCCCAGAATTGAGTAGCACCCAGGTTTAGAGTTCGATCTCACGAGAAGGGAGATCGGACGTGAAGAAACGATTCAGCGAGGCGCAGATCATCGGGTTCCTTCGGGAGGCCGAGGCGGGCCTGCCGGTCAAGCAGGTGTGTCGGCGGCACGGGTTCTCTGAGGCGAGCGACTACCTGTGGCGGAATACGTTCGGCGGGATGACCGTCTCGGACGCGAAACGCCTGAAGGAGCTGATCGCCGAGAACACACGGCTGAAGAAGCTGCTGGCCGAGTCCGTGCTGGAAAACGAGGTGACGCGCGACGCGTTGCGAAACAAGTGGTGACCGCCCCAGCCCGACGGGTGCTGGTGCGGGATATGACCTCGCAGGGGGTGAGCGAACGGCGAGCGCTCGCGCTGGTGCGCATGAGTGCCTCGTCGCTGCGATACACCCCGGCGCCGGATACCAACGCCGCGTTGCGGGCCCGCATCGTGGCCTTGGCGCACCAGCCCCGCCGCTACGGTGCCGGGATGATCTACCTCAAGTTGCGGCAGGCGGGAGCACTGGTCAACCACAAGCGGGTGGAGCGCCTGTATACCGAGGCCAGGCTGCAGGTACGTCGGCGGCGACGCAAGAAGATCCCGGTGGCGGACCGCCAGCCCCTGATACGACCCCAGGCGCCGAACGAGGTCTGGTCTGCCGACTTCGTCTTCGACCGCACGGCCGATGGACGGGTGGTGAAGTGCCTGACGGTCGTCGATGACGCGACCACCGAAGCGGTGGCCATTGTGCCTGCCCGCACGCTCGGTGGGCTGCCGGTCACCCGCGTGCTTGATCGACTCGCGTTCGAGCGCGGCCTGCCGCGTGTCCTGCGCACCGACAACGGGAAGGAGTTCTGCGGGCGCGCCATGCTGACATGGGCGCATACGCGCGGCGTCACGTTACGCCTAATCGAGCCGGGCAAGCCTCATCAGAACGCCTATGTCGAATCGTTCAACGGCCGGTTCCGCGACGAGTGTCTCAACGAGCACTGGTTCACGAGTCTGGCCCATACCCAGGTCCTCATCGAGGCCTGGCGACGCGAGTACAACGAGGAGCGGCCGAAGAAGGGACTGGGCGGGCTCACGCCCGCCCAGTACGCCAAGCGGCTGATTGCGGAACGCAGTACAGTCACCATCGGACTCTAAACCGAAGTGCTACTGAAGACGGGGGGACGTCGCACCGTTCACCTGCATCGCACTGGCTGAGCCACCGTCGGAGTCGACGAAGTGCTTGGCGGCATCGGCAACACGAGGTACAAGAACCTACAATGAGAGAGTTTCTCTATTTTGCGTACGGTTCGAACATGCTGACAACTCGTCTCACCGCGAGGTGCCTCTCGACCCATGTCCACGGTCGAGGCCATGTGATCGGCAGGCGTCTGAGCTTCCAGAAGATCAGCAAGGACAAGTCGGGAAAATGCGACATCCCTCTGACAGACAATGCCGGCGATTGTGTGGAGGGAGTGCTGTTCTGGATCGATGGCTTGGAAAAAAGTAAGCTCGACAACGTAGAAGGGCTGGGTAACGGCTATGGCGAAGAGACCGTTGACGTTGTTACGACTGGCGGCACGTTAAGGGCCCACACTTATGTGGCGAATGCCACGAACCATGCGCTCGATCCGTATCACTGGTACAAGGGAGTGGTAGTGGCCGGTGCCCTCGAACATAAGCTTCCGCAGGAGTACGTCGTAGCGCTCTGGGGCGTGTCTTCAATTCCTGACCCGTGCATTGCCCGTCAGGACAAGCGCGACGCCGAGGCGTTGCTGAAGACGAATGAAACTGTGTGGAACTGGTATCAGCGGACAACGGGCGACTAATCAGCGAGGGCTAGTGGAGACGCAGGGCTGCCCCGTGGACGCGGAGACGTGGCGCGGATTGAAAGTCTGCGACGAGCAACCGCGCGGGACGGCTACGACCGCGACGCCTTCGGGACGGCTTACAGCAGCCTGGAGGACGAGATCATCGCGGCATTGCCGTCCACGATGAAGGCGAACGGGCAGGTTTACACACCCTACTCCTGTCTCGCGTTCGACATCACGGCAGACGGGACCGCGGCGCCGGACATCGAGCACATCGTGGCGCTGGGGGAGGCGCATGACAGCGGCATCGCCGACGATCAGCGCCGGGACATTGCCAGCGACCTCGACAATCTCACGATCGCGGATCCGACCGTGAACCGCTCTCAGAAGAGTGACCTGGACGCCGCCAAATGGATGCCGATGCGGCACGGCGCGTGGTTCACAGAGTGGGTGATCCAGGTCAAGCTGGAATACGGGTTGAGCGTCGATCCCGCAGAGCGAGACGCGCTTGTAGGCGCTGCTGGCGGAGGGAGAAGCTCAACTGAACTACGTTGGCGGCGCGCCAGTACCGGCGCTCCCACTCCCTGGGGTACTCGTGCTCGGCTTGGTGCTGGTACTGCTCAGCGGCTATGGGTTGCGGATCCGATTCGTGACTGCAGCTTGACGCACGATTTCGGTCAGCGGCTGACCGCATTGAGCCTCACTGCCGGTTTGGAACCGTCTACCGTGCCTTCGCCAGCGCGGGGCCGTTTGCATCGTGCGCGAACGCGAAGGTCTGGCTCGCCATATCCGGCGCACGACCGTGACGGCCTGTTGTCGGGGACAATGACGGGCGCTGCGCTGACGGCCTCTGAAGCGGGACGATGCTGTGACGGAAACGAGTTTCGTGCGCTGGGAATTCATGACCGATTTCTGGATAGTATTGACTAGAGTCGTAGAGATCGTGCTGGGCCTTTTCGGCTTTGCAGGTCTGGCTGCACTGTTGGAGTGTCGTCGCACTACGAAACGGCTGAAGAAGTACGTGAAGAGCTATATGCAATCAGCAGAGTTCGAATGGACCAACCAAACAGACGAGTTTGCTGTCGCTCACAGAGTGCGGGCGTTCGAAATTCTGTCGAGAAATGTTCAGGCCTTACAGCCCAGAACGCCCTGGGCATCTAATCGCGTGGAAGATGTCAGAGATGCATTGGAGAGCTTGCACAGGGCCATAACGATTTTCAGGGGAGAGCACTTGCCGCTACCTAGACTCGGAGCATTTCCGCTGCCACTGCCACATAACCAAGCAACCGAAGCCGGTGTGAGAGAGCACATTGTGGAGCGACTGAGAGCGATCAAATGGCTCCGGTTAGAGAAGTCCACCGAGCGGTAACAGGCACGCCGGTCGCTCGACCTGTTCACGCCGCCTACATAGTCCGCCGCCCTGGACGCCGGGGATACGAGTCGATTAACGCAATCCTGGCGGAAAATTTGCTCAAACTTTGTCCAAACGGGGTTCGGGGCGAGCCCAGGCCGCGCTCCGAGCGGCCTGGGGGTCGACTGTAACAGACTTATTCTAATCGAGTTAGGGGTGGTGCGGAAGGGGGGATTCGAACCCCCACGCCCTTGTGAGGCACTAGCTCCTGAGGCTAGCGCGTCTGCCAGTTCCGCCACTTCCGCAGTGGGGCAGGTCGCCGGGACGAACCCGGACTGGCGATTATAACTGGAAGGGCGAAAGGCCGTCGACCGGAGCGAACCTGCTCGTGCGCGGTGCCGTCTAGCAGGCTGCTGAAAAAGTCCGTGGAATGGGATCGACAGATCGATCCCGGCGTACTCCCATGCTCCCAATATTGCTGAAGGGAGCCACCTCATGCGCGGACACGATGAACAGACCCATCACATGTTCAGTTACCGGTCGCCGGAACAGCGCGTGCCGGCCGATCCTCCGCTCCGCGCGGTCCGCGCGCTGACGGATCACGCGCTGAAGACGATGTCGCGCAGGTTCGCCGGCCTGTACGCCAAGACGGGACGTCCGTCGATCCCGCCTGAGCCATTGTTGCGGGCCCTGTTGCTGCAGGTGCTGTACACGATCCGGAGCGAACGGCTGCTGCTGGAAGAGCTCAACGACAACCTGCTGTTCCGCTGGTTCGTCGGCTTGCATATGGACGACCCGGTCTGGCATCCCACGACGTTTACCAAGAATCGTGACCGGCTGCTGGCGGGGGATGGCGCGGCCGCCTTCGTTGATGCGGTCCAGGCCCACGCCCGGGCGGCCGGTCTGCTCTCGGACGAGCATTTCACGGTGGACGGGACGCAGTTGGAAGCCTGGGCCAGCCTGAAGAGCTTCCGATGCCGGGACGCCGCGCCGCGCGCGCCCCCCGATGACCCCGGGAATCCCACGGTCGACTTCCACGGCGAGCGGCGGCGCAACGACACGCACCAGTCGACGACTGATCCGGCGGCGATGCTGCATCGGAAGGGCCAAGGGAAGGAGGCGAAGCTGGCGTCTCTGGGCCACGTGCTGTTGGATAATCGGCAGGGGCTCGTCGCCAACGTCTGTGCGACCCACGCGACGGGGACCGCCGAACGCGAGGCGGCGGCACTGTTGCTGGAGGCCAGCGCGCCGCCGGGCAGCACGGTCGGAGCAGACAAGGGCTACGATGTGGCGAGCTTCGTCGCCGATGTCCGCGTCCGGGACGTCACGCCCCACGTGGCGCAGAAGGTCCGCTGGCGGGCGATTGATGGTCGGCCCACCCGGCATGCGGGTTCTCACGTGAGTCAGCGGAAACGAAAACTCGTGGAACAGGTCTTTGGGTGGAGGCAGACCGTCGGTGGTTTGCGCAAGCTCCGGCCTCGCGGCGTCCCACTCGTCGAGTGGCAGCTCACTTTCGCCGCCACGGCCTATAACTTGGTCCGCCTGCGGAATCTGGAGGCGACGTGTCCCTGCTCGCCGGCCGCGCGTGTCGCCGGCCCCCTCATCGGGGTCAGCGCACACCCGTGCGCACGGTCGTCGGGCGGTCGTTACCCGCATGATGCTTAAGAAAACAGCCCGATACCCGGGTTCTTCAGCAGCCTGCTAGTAAGCTGGGGGTCGTGTCGGCGGTGGCTAGGCGGAACGGAGCTGGCGTCGCGCGGCGCGTGTACTAAGTGCGGCGTGTGTACTAAGTAAGGAGGCCCTTCGTGGCTACACGACACGGTGTCAGGTTTGTCCTAACCTTTCTGATCGTGGCCGTCATCTTCTCTATGCTCGGCGTGGCGGCCACGTATTTCTTCGTGGCGCGCGGCCCGTCGGTGCCCGGTAACGCGACGCTCGTGTTGCGCGTGCCAGGCGGACTGGCGGAGATGACGCGGGGCGGGCTCCTCGGCCAGCTCTTCGAGGCGCCCCCGACCCTGCGGTCGGTGGTAGACAGCCTGCGGAAGGCGGCGGTCGACTCGCGCGTGTCGCGCGTGGTGCTGGTGCCCAGCGGCGGGCAGGCGCTGTGGGGCAAGATTCAGGAAGTGCGCGACGCGGTCCTGGCCTTCAAGGCGTCGGGCAAGTCGATCGTGTCGTTCCTCGAGTACGGCGGTGAGCAGCAGTACTACCTGGCGACCGCCACCGACGAAATCTACCTGATGCCGACGAGCCCGCTCGATCTGACGGGTGTGGCGAGCTACGAGCTGTTCTTGCGCGGGACGTTCGACACGATCGGCACCTATCCCGACCTGCTGCACGTGGGCGACTACAAGACGGCGTCGAACGCCTTCACGGAGAAGACCTACACGCCGGCGCACCGCGAGATGGCCGAGTCGCTGAACGCCGACCTGTATGCCCAGCTCGTGCGCGGCATCGCCGACGGGCGCGGGCGGCCGGAGTCGGAGATACGGGCGCTGATCGACAACGGACCGTTCCTGCCCGAGGACGCCCTGGACGCCGGGTTGGTGGACGAGCTGGCCTACGAGGATCAGGTGCCGGGCGCCGACGCGGCGGAGGGGCGGCGAATCGACGGTCGTGACTACGCCGGCGTGAGCCTGCAGTCGGTCGGTTTGAACACCGGACCAAAGATCGCGGTCGTGTACGTGGCTGGTGTCATCAGCTCGGGCGAGAGCGGCTACGACTCGACGCAGGGTACCGTCGTCGGGTCGGACACGCTGGTGCGATACCTGCGCGAGGCGCGCAACGATTCGAGCATCCGCGCGATTGTCCTGCGGATCGACAGTCCGGGCGGATCGGCGATTGCCTCGGACGTGATCTGGCGCGAGGTGGTGCTGACGCGCAAGGAGAAACCGGTCATCGCGTCGATGTCAGACGTGGCGGCATCTGGCGGCTACTACATCGCCATGCCGGCCGACGCGATCGTCGCGCAGCCGGCGACGCTCACCGGGTCGATCGGCGTGGTCGGGGGCAAGTTCGTCATCGGTGAGACCTACGGGAAGCTCGGAGCGAACATCGAGTCGGTGAGCGAGGGGCGGTTCGCCGAGATCAACTCCCCCGTCAGGGCGTACTCGCCAGAGGAGCGCGCGAAGGTGCAAGCGCAGCTCGAGGCGGTCTACGACGCGTTCGTCGCGAAGGCAGCCGAAGGGCGGAACACGACGCCGGAGCGGATTCACGCGGTGGCGCAGGGTCGCGTCTGGACCGGTCAGCAGGGGCGGCAGGTCGGCCTGGTGGATGAACTGGGGGGACTGGATCGCGCGATCGCGCTCGCCAAGCAGCGGGCCGACATCGAGCAGGACACCGAAGTGGAGCTGGTGGTCTATCCGCCGCCGAAGGGGTTCTTCGACCTGCTCAGTTTCAGTCGTCCGCTCGCCAGCGCACGGGCGACCCTGCTGGCATCGCTGCTGTCACCGGAAGAATTGCAGGTGGTGGACGCGGTGGCAAGGCCGTTCCGGCTCTTCAAGCGGGGCGAGCCGCTGGCGCTGATGCCGCATGTGTTTGTGAGGTGAAAGAAGAATAAAGCAGCTAGCAGGCTGCTGAAGAACCCGGGTATCGGGCTGTTTTCTTAAGCATCATGCGGGTAACGACCGCCCGACGACCGTGCGCACGGGTGTGCGCTGACCCCGATGAGGGGGCCGGCGACACGCGCGGCCGGCGAGCAGGGACACGTCGCCTCCAGATTCCGCAGGCGGACCAAGTTATAGGCCGTGGCGGCGAAAGTGAGCTGCCACTCGACGAGTGGGACGCCGCGAGGCCGGAGCTTGCGCAAACCACCGACGGTCTGCCTCCACCCAAAGACCTGTTCCACGAGTTTTCGTTTCCGCTGACTCACGTGAGAACCCGCATGCCGGGTGGGCCGACCATCAATCGCCCGCCAGCGGACCTTCTGCGCCACGTGGGGCGTGACGTCCCGGACGCGGACATCGGCGACGAAGCTCGCCACATCGTAGCCCTTGTCTGCTCCGACCGTGCTGCCCGGCGGCGCGCTGGCCTCCAGCAACAGCGCCGCCGCCTCGCGTTCGGCGGTCCCCGTCGCGTGGGTCGCACAGACGTTGGCGACGAGCCCCTGCCGATTATCCAACAGCACGTGGCCCAGAGACGCCAGCTTCGCCTCCTTCCCTTGGCCCTTCCGATGCAGCATCGCCGCCGGATCAGTCGTCGACTGGTGCGTGTCGTTGCGCCGCCGCTCGCCGTGGAAGTCGACCGTGGGATTCCCGGGGTCATCGGGGGGCGCGCGCGGCGCGGCGTCCCGGCATCGGAAGCTCTTCAGGCTGGCCCAGGCTTCCAACTGCGTCCCGTCCACCGTGAAATGCTCGTCCGAGAGCAGACCGGCCGCCCGGGCGTGGGCCTGGACCGCATCAACGAAGGCGGCCGCGCCATCCCCCGCCAGCAGCCGGTCACGATTCTTGGTAAACGTCGTGGGATGCCAGACCGGGTCGTCCATATGCAAGCCGACGAACCAGCGGAACAGCAGGTTGTCGTTGAGCTCTTCCAGCAGCAGCCGTTCGCTCCGGATCGTGTACAGCACCTGCAGCAACAGGGCCCGCAACAATGGCTCAGGCGGGATCGACGGACGTCCCGTCTTGGCGTACAGGCCGGCGAACCTGCGCGACATCGTCTTCAGCGCGTGATCCGTCAGCGCGCGGGCCGCGCGGAGCGGAGGATCGGCCGGCACGCGCTGTTCCGGCGACCGGTAACTGAACATGTGATGGGTCTGCTCATCGTGTCCGCGCATGAGGTGGCTCCCTTCAGCAATATTGGGAGCATGGGAGTACGCCGGGATCGATCTGTCGATCCCATTCCACGGACTTTTTCAGCAGCCTGCTAGTGTCCTGTAACAGTAATTCGCAACATATCTTCCGGGCGGGGCCTCCCGGCTGCAGCTGCGCTGGGCGTCGTCCACGATGGGTCACAAATTCCCGATTTGCTCCCTCGTCGCGCCTTGCCAGCCGGGCGCCGCACTCCGGGATATATGCCGCGAATCACTGTTAGCCCGGCGGCCACTCCAGTGGGCGGCCTCCGAGTAGGTGCAGGTGGATGTGGAAGACGGTTTGACCGGCGCCGGCGTTGCAATTGAAGACGGTCCGAAATCCACCCTCCGCGATGCCGCGGTCCTTGGCGATCGCCGCCGCGCGACGAATCATCTCGCCCACCAGTCCATCGTCCTCAGCCGTCAACTCGTTCAATGTCGCGACGTGGCGGCGCGGCACGATGAGCAGATGCGTGGGCGCCTGGGGATTGATGTCCTCGAAGGCGATCAGCCGCTCGTCCTGAAACACGATCGATGCGGGCAGGTTGCCCTCGACGATCCGGCAGAACAGACATTCGCTCATAACGATCTCCGCCGCGCAGCGACGCCGACGCGCGCCAACCCCTGCAAGTCCCGGACGACGCGGGTGACGCGCAGGCCGGTTCCGGCGACGATCTCCCGAAACGCCGATTCCTGATCGGATCCGAACTCGACGATTAGATCGCCGTCTGGTGCGAGGGCCCCGTCAGCGTCCGCGATGACGGCTCGCAGCGCCACCGTCCCATCGGGGCCGCCATTGAGTGCGATCCGAGGCTCGTGATCGCGCACTTCTGGCGCGAGCGCGTCGATGGCGGCCGCCGGGACGTAGGGCGGGTTCGAGACGATGAGATCGACTGGTCGCGGCGCGCCGGCCAGGTCGCGGCCGCGGTACCAGGTGATGCGATCGGCGACCCCATGGCGCGCCGCGTTGGCCTGCGCCACGTCGAGGGCGGCTGCCGACATGTCGGTCGCGATCACCCCCGCCGCGGGGAATTCGGTGGCGAGCGCGATCGCCAGACAGCCGGAACCCGTTCCGACGTCGGCCAGCAGAAAGTCGCCCGGTCGGGTCGACCGCAGACGGAGCGCCGTTTCCACGACTAGCTCGGTCTCGGGTCTGGGGATCAGCACGTCCGGCGTGACCGCGAGTTCGAGCCCCCAGAACTCCCGGTAGCCCACCAAGTGGGCGACCGGCTCTCGGCCGACGCGTCGGGTGATGAGCGCCGCATATCGGGTGTCGAACGCGCGGTCGACGGGCCGGTGACGCTCCGACACGTAGGTCGCGCGGTCCCAGCCAAGCAGATGGCGGGCGAGCACCTCTGCGTCAATTCTGGCCGCCTCCGGCGGGATGCCCGCGTCGATCAGGCGCGCCTGACCGTGTGCCACCGTCGAGACGATCGTCATGGTTCCGACGGCGCCGCCTCCGCCTGCTTGAGCTTTGCCGAGTGGTGGTGCGTGACGACCTGCCCGATGAGCTCGGTCAGGTCGCCGTTCAGTACCTCGGTCAGTTGGTGCGTCGTGAAGTTGATGCGGTGGTCGGTGATCCGATTCTGCGGAAAGTTGTACGTGCGGATCTTCTCCGAGCGTTCCCCCGTGCCGACCTGGCTCCGCCGATCCTCAGCGATCGTATCTTGTTGCTTCTGCCGCTCCAGATCGTATAGCCGAGAGCGCAGGACCTTCATCGCTTTTGCCCGGTTCTTGATCTGAGATTTCTCATCCTGCTGGGAGACCACGAGCCCGGTGGGCAAGTGGGTCACCCGGACGGCCGAGTAGGTCGTGTTCACGCTCTGCCCGCCCGGTCCGCTGGAGCAGAACGTGTCGATGCGGAGGTCTTTCGGATCGATCTGGATATCGACTTCCTCGGCTTCCGGCAGTACGGCGACGGTTGCCGTGGAGGTGTGGATCCGTCCGCTGGCTTCGGTCGCAGGGACCCGCTGGACGCGGTGCACGCCGCTCTCGTACTTCAGCTGACTGTACACGCGCCTCCCTTCGATGACGGCGATGGACTCCTTGATGCCGCCGACGCCGGTCTCGCTTATCGACAGCACTTCGAGGCGCCACCCCTGGCGTTCGGAGAACCGGTGGTACATTCGGAAGAGCTCCGCGGCGAACAGGCCTGCCTCGTCGCCTCCGGTGCCCGCACGGATTTCGAGAATGACGTTCTTCTCGTCATTCGGATCCTTCGGCACCAGCAGTACCTCGATGTCCGTCAGGAACGCCGCCTGACGTTCCCGGAGCACGCGCAGCTCCTGATCGGCCAGGTCGCGCATGTCGGTGTCCCCGGTCCTCGCAAGCTCTTCGGTCTGGGTGATTTCCATGAGGACGCGCTTGTATACGCGGAACATCTCTACGAGCGGCTGGATCTCCGCCAGCGACTTGGCGTGCTTCCGGTATTCGTCTGGGTTCGACTGGACGCCCGCGTCGCCGAGCAGCCGCATCAGCTCGTCGTACCGGGCTTCGATGGCGTTGAGTCTGTCAAACATGCGAATTCGCGGCGTGCTGGGGCCGCTAGCCGCCCGACACGGGCGGGAGGAACGCGATGTCGTCACCGTCGCGCACGGTCGTGTCCATCCTGGCGTACTCCGTGTTGACGGCGACCGACACGGAGCCGGCGTAGGCGGCGGCGGCGGGAAACTCGGCCACGAGGTCGTGCCACACGCGCTGCACGGTCGCTTCGTCCGGAGTGGTCCGGTCAAGCTCGGCCGCACCCACGATGTCGCGCAGACGGGCGAAGAGGCGGATGGTCACACGCATGCCCGTCGGTAGGCGTCCTCTCGCGCCGCCGCGTCATCCGGATCGGCCGTGGCGCCCTCGATCCAGACGTCGCCGCCTTCGAAGAACTCACGCTTCCAGATGGGCGCGATCTGCTTGACCCGCTCGATGGCATACCGGCACGCTGCGAAGGCGTCGGCCCGATGAGGCGAAGACGCGGCGATCGCCACGCTGACCTCGCCGACGGTCAGCACGCCGGTTCGATGGTGCAGCGCCAGCCGGGCTTCGGGCCAGCGTTCAGCGACTTCCTCGGTGATGCGTTCGAAGGCTCGGAGTGCGAGCGGCTCGTACGCTTCATATTCCAACTTGAGGACGCTGCGGCCGAGGCTGTTCCGTCGAACGAGGCCCAGGAACGAGTTGACCGCGCCGACGCCCGGATCGCCATCCAGGTCTGTCGGGGCCGAGACCGCGGCGATGAGTGGGTCGAGCTCGAGGGGCTCCGTCGTGACCGCGAGTTGCGGCGTGCCCATTCCGAAAGTATAGCAGCGTGTCACCCAGGCGGTGCGACCCGGCGAGTTGTCAGCAGCCCGTGGTGAAAATCCCGCTGCATTCGACCGCCGATGCATCCCGCCATGGGCGGCGCTGGGCGTTGTCCACGATGGGTCAAGTACTCCCAGTATTCTCCCTCCTCGCGCCTTCCTCGGGCCGAGCGCGGCTTCGGCTTGACCTTAGAGGGGTCTCGGTGCCACGCGGGATTTTCACCACAGACTGCTAGGGGTCGAACCGCCAGAAATGGTCGAGTGGCTGGTGGCCCTGTCCCACCGCCACGCCGTGCTGCATGGCGGCCGTGACATACGCCTTGGCGTTGGCGATGGCGTCGAGGATTGGTCGTCCCAGGGCCAGGCCGGCCGCGACAGCCGCCGCGAACGTGCAGCCGGTGCCGTGGGTATGCCTCGAATCGAGGCGCGGTCCCCGCAGTTCGGTGAACGTGCGTCCGTCGTAGACGAGATCGACTGCGTCCGACTCGGGCACATGCCCGCCTGTAACCACGACGATCCGTGGACCCAGGTCGTGAATGCGACGCGCGGCTTCGTGTGCGTCGTTTAGCGAGCCGATCGAGATACCGGACAGCACCTCGGCTTCCATCGCGTTCGGCGTGACGATCGCCGCCTTGGGGAGCAGCGAGGCTTTGACCGACGCCACCGCCTCGTCCGCAAGCAGCCGTGCCCCGCCCTTGGCGACCATTACAGGGTCCACGACGACATGAGGTGTCCCGAGCGTGAGGAGCAGACCACTGACCGCGTCTACGATGGGCGATGACGCCAGCATGCCGGTTTTCACCGCGTCCACGCCGATGTCCCCGGCGACGGCGCGCACCTGCGCTTCGATGAGATTCACCGTCATGGTGGCCGACGCCGTGACACCGCAGGTATTTTGGGCGGTGACCGCCGTGATGGCGCAGGTGCCGTAGACGCCATGCGCGGCAAACGTCTTGAGGTCCGCCTGGATCCCGGCGCCGCCGCCGGAATCGCTGCCAGCAATTGTCAATGCCGTCTTCATAGGCTAGAATCCTCTTCCATGCAGATCAGGGACAGCGCTCGTGCTGGTGCGGTGAGCTGCGCGACGGCGTCGCGGCCATTGGTTGCCGCGTGGGCCGAGACGGCCGAGTACGGGCGTCTCCTGCAGGTCGCGGCCGTGCTGTTCTTCGCGGCGCTGATCGCCGCCGCGGCGCAGGTGAGTCTGCCGCTGCCGTGGACGCCTGTCCCGCTCACGCTCCAGCCGACGATTGTACTGCTGAGCGCCGCTGTCCTGGGGTCTCGTCTCGGCACCGCGTGTCTGGCCGTGTATCTTGCCGCCGGAGCGGCCGGATTGCCGGTCTTTGCGTGGTCGCCCTGGCTGGTGCCTGGCGTAGGCCGGTTGCTCGGGCCAACGGGCGGGTATCTGCTGGCCTATCCCGTGGCTGCCTATCTGGTGGGATCGCTCGCGGAGCGCGGGTTGGATCGACGCTACATGACGGCTGTCGGCGCGATGGTCATCGGGCTCGCCGTGATCTATCTTGGCGGCGTCGCCTGGCTGGCGGTCCTCCATGCGCCACTGGGGACCCCAGGCGCGCCGGCCATGCTTGGGGTGTATCCCTTCTTTTTCGCCGACCTCGCCAAGCTGATGGTGGCCGGAGCCCTGCTGCCAGGCCTCCGCCGCTTCACAACCGGACGGTAACATGTCGGCTCTCGGCTCTCGGGGTGACCGGATTCAACTGGTGCCCGTGAAACCGCCGTGGGTGGCGTAGGGCCGCCCCCCCCCCGCGGGCGCGGAGTGCCGGCGTCCCATAGCCGAGAGCCGAGAGCCGGATCCGATCCTACCGTCCAAGCACGAGCAGGTATTGGTACGGCGGCACGTCCACCCGGGCGTGCAGGCGCAGGCCGGCGGCTCGAGCGTCACGCACAACACGCGCCGGATCGATCCGATCCCGGAGCGGGGGACCCGGACCGCCGCCTGGCGGCACGAAATCCACGATGCCGAGCCGGCCGCGGGGCCGCAGTGACCGAGCCAGGCTCCGGAGCAGCGGCACCGGCGCCGGGAGCGCGCCGTAGCTGTTGACGACGACGATCGCGTCGACCTGGCGAGGGGGCAGGCGCGCATCGCTCGGCGTGGCCACGACCGTCACGACATTGCTCAACCCTTCCCGCATCACGCGCCGCTCGAGTGCATCGATCATCGGCGGCCGGAAGTCCACCGCGTAGACCCGGCCGTTCGGTCCGACCCTCCGGGCCAGTCGAATGGCGAACCAGCCGCCGCCAGCGCCGAAATCCGCCACCGTCGAACCATCGGCGATATTCAGCGCATCCATGATCTCGTTGGGCCGCTGCCAGGCGTCTCGGTCTGGACTCTCGAGCAGACCGAGCTCCTGGGGTGGGAAGAGATATCGCCGCTGACGTTGTGGGGGCACCCCGTCGAGCACAGCGGCGGCCGTGCCCGCGATCAACAGGACGCTAACCATCGCTGCATGAGTGAGGCGCATGGGCTCGCGAGGGCTCCAGGCGGGTCTGTGCAACCGCCACCTGCAGGAACCATCCGCATGTCCTATTATAGGGGGTATGCTGCCAGGGCTGTTCGAGAGCATGCTCGCGTTGATCGTGCGAACATCGACCGACTTGCCGCCGGACGTGCGTGCCGCGATGTCCCGCGCCGTCGGCGCCGAGCCTGCCGGCGACCGCTCCGCCCGGGCGCTCGACATCATCGCCCTCAACATCGATCAGGCGGCGGAGTGCGAAGGCGCAATCTGCCAGGACACCGGCATGCTGACCTTCGAGATCAAGGTGCCGATCGGGGTGAACCAGATCACGATGCGGGAGCAGATCCGCCGTGCGATCGTGGAAGCGACGACGCGTGGGAAGCTGCGCCCGAACTCCGTCGACTCGATCACCGGCGAGAATTCCGGGAACAACTTGGGCCCGGGGACGCCGATTATACATTTCGAGCAGTGGGAACGAGACGAGGTCGACGTGCGGCTGCTGCTCAAGGGCGGTGGCTGCGAGAACACCAACGCGCAGTACGCGCTGCCGATGGAGCTCGCGCATCTCGGCCGCGCCGATCGGACCTTGGACGGCGTGCGGAAGTGCATTCTCCACGCGGTGTGGCAGGCCCAGGGCAAGGGCTGCAGTCCCGGGGCGGTCGGCGTCTGTGTCGGCGGCGACCGGACGTCCGGCTACTTGCATGCGAAGGAGCAGCTCTTCCGGACGCTCGACGACGCCAACCCTGATCCGAGACTCGACGATGTCGAACGGGCCGTGATGGCGACGGTCAACGACCTCGGCATCGGCACGATGGGCTTCGGCGGGAAGGTCTCGCTCATCGGGTGCAAGGTCGGGGCGCTCAATCGACTGCCGGCCAGCTTCTTCGTGTCGGTTGCCTATGACTGCTGGGCGTATCGGCGGCTCGGCGTCGTGCTCGACGCCGAATCAGGCGCCATTCGGCGGTGGTTGTATCGCGATCCTGCGGTCGCTCCGACGCCGATGGTCGCCGCCGGACGCGGCTTCACGCCGACCGGGCGCGAGGTCGTGCTGACGCCGCCGATCGACGAGGCCACGGTCCGGAAGCTCCACGTCGGCGATGTGGTGCTGGTCACGGGACGAATGTACACAGGCCGTGACGCCGTGCACGCGCACCTGATGACCAACGACCCGCCGGTCGATTTGCGGGGCGGGGTGTTGTATCACTGCGGTCCGGTCGTCATCCGCGACGGGGATCGCTGGCGCGTGACTGCGGCTGGGCCGACGACGAGCATTCGAGAGGAACCCTACCAGGGGGACATCCTCGAGCGCTACGGCGTGCGTGTGGTCATCGGCAAGGGCGGCATGGGAGCGAAGACGCTGGCCGCGCTTCAGCAGACTGGCGCCGTCTACCTGAATGCGATCGGCGGGGCGGCGCAGTTTTACGCCCGCACGATCGAGCAGGTGGACGGCGTGTCGTTGCTCGACTTCGGCACGCCCGAGGCGATGTGGCACTTGCAGGTGAAGGGCTTTCCGGCCATCGTGACGATGGATGCGCACGGCGCCAGCCTGCACCGGGACCTCGAAGCGGCCTCCGCTGAACGTCTCTCCGTCATGCAGGAGTGACACGCGCCCCGCACCCGGCGTCGTCCGCTGTCGCGTCAGGCATGGGTGGGCGCGTCAGGCCTCGTTCCATCGCGTCCACGTCGAGGGCGGTCGTCGCGAGGTCTTCGACCGGCAGCAGCGCCCAGGGAATCGACTCATCGGCGTCGACGACCTTGAGATATCCCTGGCACCCCCCGCACGTCAGCAGCCGCCAGTCAGGATGCCCCTTCAACGGCTTGATGGTCTTCACCTGCGGCTCCGACGCCGCGCAGTACGGACAGACGGTCCCTGCCAGGCGCCAGCGCGATCCGCAAAATGAGCATCGACAGACCAGCGTGCCATCAGCGGTCCGCTCGGCGAGGGCCGGCCACGATCCGCAGGCCGGGCACCGTCCGAGGGTCCACGCCTCGAGTGCCGAGCGGACCTCTTCGGTCAGGTCCACTCCCTCCAGCGTGGCCCGCTGAAAGGCATGCGCCACCGGGCCGACGCTCAGTTCGGCAACGAGCCACACGAGATCTGGCGCGAGCCCCAGCTGGGTCGCCCCAGTCCGAATGTCGCCCTGACGGCGGGCGAGCGACGCGCACAGCAGCGATCCGGGATTCAGTCGCCCCTCGTGCAGTACGTCCCGGACGTGCCGCGCCGGTTCGCCGGCGCCGCCTTCCTCCAACAACAGACAGATATCGAAGAGGGCCGGCTCGACGATGTCCCTCGGGATCTCGACCGCGTGCTCCTGCAGGAGCGACCGGCCGCCACGCACGCAGGCCGATACTGAACGCGGCTCAATGAACGGCGGCCGCCAGCCCGCGGCGTCGAGGGCGTTCGCGACTTCGGCCACCCGTCCGAGCAACTCCCGCTGCAGCGAGATGGCCGCAGCCAGATCGGGCCGCTCGCGCTCGATCTGCTGCCACCGCGCTTCGGCCAGGCGCCGCACGTCGTCCTGCGTCGTGGTTCGCTGGGGTTCGGTCAGGTGGCGGCGCCCGGCGTGTACGTCGTTTCGCATGGAGCCTCGAAGTATGACCTCGGGGGCCACACCTGGCAAATGGCCGATTTCGGCCGGCCGCCGCTACTTCACCGGCCTGACTTGCTGGCCGTCGGTGCGGGCTGCTATGATGGGTCTATTCGAGGAGGGAACACGGCTGTATGACTAGTGCCATCAACGTTACGCTGGCAGCGGCATCGAAGATTCAGGCGCTTCTCGCGGAGGAGAAGAAGGATCAGGCGGGACTTCGCGTCTTCGTCCAGGGCGGCGGGTGTTCAGGGTTTCAGTACGGGCTGATGATCGAGGCCGGCGAGGGCGACGCCGATTCCGATCGCGTGTTCGAATCGAACGGCGTCAAGCTGTTCGTGGACCCGATCAGCGTGCGATACTTGAACGGTGCCGAGGTCGACTTCGTGGACAACTTGACGGGTGGCGGATTCACCATCAAGAACCCGAACGCCAAGTCCACGTGCGGCTGCGGCTCGTCGTTCGCCGTCTAGCCCGTGCGTCGCGCGCGCTTGGACTCGCGGCGCTCGCACCCCGGTGCGGGCGCGGCCGTCCTGTAATTACGTCATGGAAGAGCCAGCTGCCTATCTGGAACGCCTGCGCCCGGCGGGCGGAAAGCGCTCGAGTAAGCGGGATCTGATCGTCAGTATGTTCCTTCGCCAAGAGGGGCATCTCAGCGCGGACGATCTGGTCGACCTCATCAAGCAGGAAGACCAGAAGATCAGTCGAGCGACCGTCTACCGGACCTTGCAGTGGATGGTGGATGCGGAGATTGCCCGCAAGGTCGACTTCGGTGAGGGACGCTTTCGCTTCGAGCATTCCTATCGGCACCCCAGGCATTTTCACCTGATCTGCAAGTCCTGCAGCCGGTCGGCGGAGTTTCTCAGCTCGGACATCGAGGTGTTGATCGATGAGGTGGCTGCGGCGCGACGATTTACCACGACTCAGAGCGTGCTGCAGATCTACGGAACATGCGACGAATGCGCAACCGGCCGGGAGCCGGCGGCGGACCAGGCGACGACGGAACTGTTGTTCGCCCGCGACGCGTTACGGATCGCGATCGCGACGGAGCAGAGCGGTCTGGCCTTCTACGCTCGTGCGGCCAGCATCACGCGCGACCGGCGAGGCCGCCAGGTGTTTCGCGGCTTGGCCGAAGAGGAGCGCGAGCACCTCGGGAAGCTGGAAGTACGGTACCAGGAACTGCTCGCGCAGGATCCGCAACTGGAGGCGTACCCGACGTTCCTCTTCTTCAAGGGGGCGGCCAACGGATTGTTTGCGGCGGGTGCCGAGCAGCTCTCCAAAGGCGTCGACGCCAAGCAAGCGCTGATGATCGGCATCAAGTGCGAACGAGCCTCTCACCGATTTTTCAAGCGCTACGGTGAGCGGTTCGAGGACTCCGAAGGCAGACAGATTTTTCTCGAGTTCGCAGATGAAGAACGGGAACACCTCGAGCTGCTCATGCGGGAATATCGTGCACTCACCAAACGCACGACGCGCAAACGCGCGACGTTGCGGCGTACCTCCCGACGGACCGGCCGGGCGAGCGCCTAGCAGCCCGTGGTGAAAGGCCCGCTGCATTCGACTGCCGATGCATCCCGCCATGGGCGGCGCTGGGCATTGTCCACGATGGGTCAAATACTCCCGGTATGCTCCCTCCTCGCGTCTTGCGGGGTGGGCGCCTCGACGGTCTCGGTGCCACGCTGGACTTTCACCACGGGCTGCTAACGCCGGCGACACGTCTTGACGCGCAGGCGGGCCGGACCGAAGTTGATCGACCTCCACCTTCACACGACGGCTTCGGATGGCGAGTACTCGCCGGCCGCGCTACTGGCCCGGGCCATGAAGGCCGGCGTCCGGACGCTGAGCGTCACCGATCACGATACGATGGCCGCCGTCCCGGAGGTCTGTGAACTGGGGGCCGTGGCCGGCGTGGACGTCGTTCCCGGGATCGAGGTGACGGCCGTCTGGCAAGGCCGTGACGTGCACATCTTGGGGTACTTCCCTGCCGTGACGCCCCCTGGTCTGGAAGCGTTTCTCGTCGTGCAGCGCGGGTATCGAATCGAGCGTCTGCGCGCCATCGCGTCGCGATTGGCGGCGCTGGGCGTCGCCGTGGACGTCGACGGCCTGTTGGCGGAGCGGGGGGCAGGCGGGCAGTCGCTGGGCCGGCCGCACCTGGCGCAGGCGCTCGTGCAGGCCGGTCATGCGGTGTCGGTGCAGCAGGCATTCGACCGCTGGCTCGGCGACGGACTGGCGGCGTGGGTGGCCCGCGAAGGAGTGACGCCCGAACGCGTGATTCACGCGATCTCCGATGCCGGCGGCATCGCCTCGTTAGCGCATCCTTGCGTGGGCCGAGGGCGGCGCCTGGTTCGGCGCCTTGCGGGATTGGGCCTCCAGGCCGTGGAGGTCTTTCACAGCCAGCACGACCTGGCCACGCAGCAGCGGCTGCTCGACGAAGCGCAGCGGCTGCAGCTGATGGTCACCGGCGGGTCGGATTTTCATGGCGATGCCGATCATCGGGCCGGACACCTGGGTCGCGTAGGACTTCCGCCAGAGCACTTCGAGGTCTTGCGGGACAGGCTGCGACACGTGACCCGCGTCAGGTAGGAGAGGACATGGCGGCGGCCTTATTGACGGCGATCGGCCTGTCGGTGCTGGGGTTGGCGGTAAGCCTCGTCTTGGGCCATACGGCCGCCACCTCGGCGGACATCATGCGGCACGTCACCCTGGCGGTCTTCGCGACGGTGATCACGTTGTTCTCGCACTCGATGGCCATGTTTTATCTGATTGGGAAGGGCAAGGCCGTTCGGGAAGCGGTCGCGGAGGGAGGGCTCTCGGGCACGTTCGTAGCCGAGATTTCCAGCGTGCGGCGTCCCGTGTTTTCGATCGGCATGCTCGCCGTTGCGCTCACGATCGTGGCGTCGGTGATCGGTGGGGGCGTGGACACCGGCGTGTTGCCGAGCGGGTTCCATGCGCTGCTGGGGTACTCGGCCGTGGTGGCGAACGTCGCCGCACTTCGCGCGGAAGTCGTTGCCTTGTCGACGATTGCGCGGGTGGTCGACGAGGTCAACCGGCTGCTGGATGTGTGACTGTGCGGCGCGGCCGGATTGTGGTAATGCGCGAGCCGTGACGAAGCGGGCCGGCCGCTGTGAAAGGGAGATCGTCGATGTCGCGGATTGCCTGGGTCGTGGTCGTGCTGGCACTCGCGCTGGCGCTCGTAATGGCTGTGATGCGCCCACACGGAGACGAGGGCGGCGCGCCAGAGCCGACCGCCGTCGAGGCCATCACCGGCGGTGTGGTGCCGATCTTCCTGTTCGAGTTGCCGCCAGGCTTGGCGGACCAGCCGCTGCCGATCCCCGACGACAATCCGATGTCGGCTGAGAAGATCTTGCTCGGAGAATGGCTGTTCTTCGACGTCAGGCTGTCCGAGACGAAGCAGATGTCGTGCGAAACGTGCCATGTGCCCGAGCAGGGATGGGCCGACGGTCGCGCCCGGTCGCCCAAGCACGACGGCAGTCTCAACGTGCGCCACACGCCGAGCCTCTACGGTGCCGGGTTCTTTCCGGAGCTCTACTGGGACGGCCGGGCCCAAGGACTCGAGGCGCAGGTGCGGGCCGTGTGGGAAGGTCAGATGGGCGCCAGGCCGGCTCGGATCGCCGCCGAGCTCGGGCAGATGTCGGGCTATCGCGGCGCGTTTCAGGAGGCATTCGGCGGCCCTCCGACCGCGGACCGCATCGTCAATGCCCTCGCCACGTTCGTTCGCACCATTCGCGCCGGGGACACTCCATGGGATCGTCATCCCAAGGACGAGGCGGCGCTCGACGAGACGGAGGTCGGGCGGGGGTTCAGGGTGTTCTCCAAGGTTGCGCAGTGCACGCTGTGTCATCGTCCCCCGGTGTTTACCGACACCCAGTTTCACAACGTCGGGATTGGCATGGCGGGGGAGACGCCGCATGCAGGCCGGGCGGCGTATCTCGCCGCGACGGCGGCCCGAGTGGGCGCCCCGGCGGGGGCCGACGCGAACGCGGCGTTCGGCGCCTTCAAGACGCCTTCCTTGCGCGGCGTGGCGCGGCACCCGCCGTACTTTCACGACGGGCGAGCTGAAACGCTGGAAGCGGCGGTCGATCTGATGTTGGCGGGCGGGGTGTCCAATCCTGCGTTGGACGAGAAGCTCGTGGCGCGGCGGCTCACGCCGGAACAGCGGGCATCACTCCTGGCGTTTCTCGTAGCGCTGTCGCCGGATGCCTCGGTCTACCCGCGGCCGGTCCTGCCGCATTAGGATGGCCGAGCCGGGAGGCACCCGGCTCGGCTCGCCGAACGCTACTCGACAGTGAAGGTGACGACCGCGGTCAAGCCCTCGATCGTCCGGTGCTCGCCGTCGCCAATCTGCAGACACACGCGATGCTCGCCCGGCTCGAACTGCATGTTGATCGTCGACGAGGCGTCCCCGAAGTGCACCCACGGAGCGGCCTCCGGGATGACCTCTCCCGCTGGAAGACAATCGGTGTCGATTCCGACGTGGTGATGGCCCGCGCCTTCGTGGATGGCGCCGTCACCCACCGGTTCGATGGTGAAGTTCTCCGCGCCGAACACGAGGTCCACCGAGGTGCTCACCGTCGCGCCCTCTTCGGGGGCGATGAAGAAGACCCGTGGCGCCATGCCCATCTCCATCTCCGCCTCCGCCATGTCGGCCATCGGCTCCTCCGCTTCGGGTGCGGCCTCCGGCGCAGGGGCCTCACCGCCGCCGCACGCCGAGACGGTGATCAATCCGGCCATCATCACGATCAATGCGATCAGGGCGAATCGCGTTGCCCCGTGTGGATGTTGTTCACGCTCAGTACCATGCATTGCCACTCTCCTTGGTGCTCGGATCGAACGCACGCGCGGCTCTGTGGCCGCCGCCGACGTGGCACCCACAAATTCAAACCCCGACGTTCGCGCAAAGTGCTGCGGGTCGAAAAAACCAAGCCCCTACTATACAACATCGTGCTGGAACGACCCGGGATGTGGAGGTAATGGCGGAAGCGCCTGGCCGTCGCCCAATGAACGTGTTTCTCTAACTGGTGATGGCGCGTGACTTATGGTCCTAAACGGTCGACGTTCGAGCGCCAGACTAACTTTTAGGGTTAGTAACTCAGTCGGAAGCTGATTTGCTAGGTCCGCGGGAAGTCCTGCTGCCTGGTGACCTGGCCGAAACTCGATAGGTTGAACACGTTCGACGGACCCTCGAACTGCGGTGTATTGGTGGCGTTGATGATCTCGAATCGCATCTGCGCCATCGTCCCGCCGCCCGTCTCGATGTTCTTCGCGAACACCACGTCGATGGTCTTGCGAAGCTGGAGCCGCGCGTCCGTGATCGTGCGTCGCACGTTGCCGTAGATCCCTCGCCCAAGATCCTCGAACGCATCGCTGTCGAACCAGCGTGCGTTCGCCTGGCCGGCGCTGGCGACGCGGTCCTCGGTGCTGCCTTGAATCCGGGGATCGGCAACTAGATTCGGCCGCTGGCGACCGCCGAACAACCCGAGGTTGCGATTCGAGAGCTCGTTGCTGGCCACGGCGTTCAGTGACGCGCCGCTCATCAGCTGGACGATCGCCGCGAACGTCCAGCCGCCCCAGAAGTAGTGTCCGATATTGCCCTCGGCCGGACCCGGAAACCTGAGCAGCGGTGCCAGGGTGATCCGGTGGGGCGAATCGACGTTGCTAGTGCCGTACTCCGCCTCGAGATCGTAGTTGTTCTGGGGCGTCGGCGTCCGCACCTGGTAGTCACTCCTCAACCCGAACTGGTTGTCCCTCATTCCGCTGCGGGTGTAGCTGAAGTGCCCGCCCCAGAAGCTCGACCCGATCCGTTTGTCGAGCCTCACCACGACCGCGTTGTACTGCCGCTTGCTATCTTCGGTGCGTTCTCGCGCGTTGACGTCGCGGAACTGCGGGAATGGCCGCAGCAGCTGGCCGCGCTGAATCGTCTGGCTGTCCGCGAACTCGCCCGCCTCGGCGATGCCAAGAAACGGGTTCGGAATCGACTGGAGCAGCGGCCTCGGATCCCAACGACCGTCTCCCGCGGGGAACGCGGCCAGCGCGACGGCTGACGGAATCTGGTTGATGTTGACCCGGGAGTTGTCGGTTCCGCCGAACCCGATGTCCCGCCCGGTGGCGCCGACGTAGCCGACCGTGAGCGATACCCCGCCGGGCAACTCATGCTGGATCTCGCCGGAGTACTGATGGATCCGCGGTGCACCCTTGGTCTGGTCCACGAAGTCGATGGCGGTGCCGGCTCCCGTCAGCAGTCCCAGCGAGCTTCCGACCGGAACCTCCAAGCCGCCGGGGAACGGATCCTCCAGCGTCGTTAGCGGCACGTCTGTCGTGTCGGATCCTTGGGTCAGCGACGTCGTGCGCGTGAAGCCGATCTGACCATGCTCGGTCGGGGAGTAGTTCCAGGGTGCCAGAACAATCCGTAGCCTGTGCGAATGACGGTGTGAATCGTACCGGGTTTCTCGGAGACCTCATTGCTTGGGAGGATGGGGTCTATGGGACGTCCAAGTCGGTTTTCTCCGGAAGTGCGCGAACGTGCCGTCCGGATGGTCGAGGAGCACCGAGAGGCCCACGCCTCAGAGTGGGCGGTGCTGCAGTCGGTGGCGCCGAAGCTCGGCTGCACGGCGGAGACGCTGCGGAAGTGGGTGCGGCAGGCGCAGCGTGATGCTGGGCATCGGCCGGGCCTGACGACGAGCGAGCGGGAGCGGTTGAAGGAGCTGGAGCGCGAGGTCCGTGAGCTGAAGCGGGCGAATGAGATCCTGCGGAAAGCGTTCGCGTATTTCGCCCAGGCGGAGCTCGACCGCCGGAGGACGTAGCCACGATGGTCCAGTTCATCGCCGACCATCGCGCCGTGTTCGGGGTCGAGCCGATCTGCGCCGTGCTGCCGATCGCCCCGTCGACGTATCATCGCCATCGGCACCAGCGGACACATCCGACGCGCCGGTCCGCACGGGCGCAGCGCGACGATCAGCTCCGCGTCGAGATTCAGCGGGTCTATGACGCGCACCAGCAGGTCTACGGCCCCCGGAAAGTCTGGAAGCAGCTGCGGCGGGACGGCGTCCGCGTGGCGCGCTGCACTGTGGCGCGCCTGATGCGCGCGATGGGCCTTGCCGGGGCCGTCCGGGGCCGGGCCTGGGTCACCACGACCCCCGCAGGTGAGGGCGGTCGCCCGGTGGACCTCGTTGACCGCCGATTCGTGGCCACCCGTCCGAATCAGCTCTGGGTCTCCGATTTCACGTACGTCGCAACCTGGGGCGGCTTTGTCTACGTCGCGGTCGTCATCGACGTGTTTGCGCGCCGCATTGTGGGCTGGCGGGTGTCGGCCTCCATGCGCACGGACTTTGTGCTGGATGCGTTGGAGCAGGCGATCTACGCCCGCCGGGGCGACGCCCTCACCGGCCTCGTACATCACAGTGATGCCGGGTCGCAATATCTCTCGATGCGGTACACGGATCGCCTCGTGGACGCCGGCATCGCGCCGTCGGTCGGCAGCCAAGGCGATGCCTATGACAATGCCCTCGCCGAATCGGTGATCGGCTTGTACAAGACGGAGGTGATTCGACGGAAGGGCCCGTGGCGCACCCTCGAGGCCGTGGAGTTCGCCACCTTGACGTGGGTGGACTGGTTCAACACACGACGACTGTTGGGGCCGCTCGGGGACATTCCACCAGCAGAGTTCGAGGCGCAGTACTATGAGCAGGCTGAGGTGGCCTGATTCAACGAATTCGGTCTCCGAGAAACCCGGTACGATTCAGTGCGATCATTGAGTGCGTAGGTCAGACCGAACCGCGGCGACACTTTCACGGTGGGCGGGTCGCCCTGATGGAGGTTGGCGCCACCGACGCCCGCGAAGATGAGGCCACCGCGGATCGTCCGCCCCTCCAGCGGCGTGCCGACGCGCGCCGATGCGGGGACGAGGGCGTCGAGCGGGCTGATGACGTCCTGATCGAAACCAACCGTGAAGCGATCCTCGAGTTCCCGCAGACCGTCCTCTCGTTCGAGTCGCACACCATAGTTGATTGTCAGATTCTGGCGCACGCGCCAGTCATCCTGAAAGTAGCCGCCGAAGTGCCGCGTGAACACTTCGATGTCGCCGCGGTTGAACGGTGCGTAGCTCGCCGCCCTCGGCGCGCCCACGAGAAAGCTCGCAAAGTCGTAGCCGCCCAGCCCGTCAGGATCCTGCGTGAAGTTTCTGTTGAAGAGGAAGTTGCCGGCGTTGGACTGCTCCGTCGTGACCGCACCGCTCAATTGCCGCACATCACCACCGATCTTGAACGTGTGGCGGCCGGCCAACTTCGAGAGCGACGCGTTGATTGCGTACGGTTGCTCCCACCGCTCGTCCTCACCGGTGGTCCGGCCCACACTGGTGAAGTTCTGGAAGGCCAGACCGGGAAACAGGCTTCGGCCGGCCGGGTCTATCGCGCTAACGAAAGTCGAGCTGAATCCGAGACCCTGCGGGCCGCCCGCGAACGTCCCCGGCGCGACGCGGCGCGAGAAGCTGGCGCCGCCGACGCGCACCGTCAGCACAGTCTGGTCGCTGAGGACGTTTGTACTATTGAATACCAACACGCGCGGCCGTCGCTGCACCACGCCGCTGTTCCGGTCCAGCGTGGCGGCAATCGGCTGTTCCATCAGGAACGGTGACTGTTCTCTGGTTTCGGTGTAGACGATGAGCCCGCCCAGCGTCCAGCCGTCGGTGAACCTGTGCTCGATCTTGAAGCTCACCATGTCGGCTTCGTCGATTGACTCGGTCGTACCGATGGCATTCGGCTCGGTGTCGTCGTTGTCTTGGTTCGGCAGCGGCCAGACAGCAGCCATGTTGAGGGCCACGGGATTCAGGACGAACGCCGGGATGATCGCGTTGGCGAACTCCGGATTTTCCAGCGTCCCGCTGGGCCCCGTTGCCGGGCACTGTGCGCTGGCGCCTCCGCCGCGACAGTACGGACTAAATATACGGACCGCTGCACCGTTGACCGTCGTCGTGGAGAAATCACCTGCTCGCTGACGGGCGGTCGGCCAGAGCTCCTGGGTGTTCCCAAGCCGCCTCGCGCGATAGCTCTCCGAAGCCGCCCAGAAAAAGGTGTGGTTCCGCCAGATCGGCCCACCACCGCCTCCGCCGTAGACTTGGTGCACTGCCCCGGTCAGCCCGACGTCCTCCTTTGTCACTTCTCGCTGCACGTCGAAGAAGTCAAGCGACTGTCCCCACACCGGTCGGGTCTGAAAGAACCCGGAGCCATGGAAGGCGTTGGTGCCCGCACGCGCAGTCGTGTTGAACACGCCGCCGCCCGTGCGGCCCACCTCGGCGTCGTACGTATGCACTTGAATCCTGACGTCCTGTATCGCCTCGATCGTCGGACTCAGCAGTGAGCGGCCACGCAGGTCGCTGATCGGCACGCCGTCGAGGACCTAGTTGTTGGCTTGGATACCTCCGCCCCCGATCGAGATGCGGGAGGAGTCGGTCTGGTCTCCCTGCAGCGTGAGGCGTCGCTCGCCGGCGGAGACGACCGTTGGGGCCGTGACGGCCAGGGCGAACGGATTGCGATTGGGCGACGGCCAGGTACCTAGCATCACCCGATCGAGCACGCTCGCGACGGACGCGTTGGCGGTCTCGATCGAGGGCACGTCGGCGATCACCGTGAGCGGGTCCTCCGGTGCACCGACTTTCAGCAGGAGGTCGAGTGTTATGAACTCCTGCGTTCCAATCTCGATCCCCGGACGAACCACCGTCCGGTGGTCCGGCAGTGAGGTCCGGACCGTGTAGGTGCCCGGTGGGACCGCCACGAACGCGTACTGCCCTGCGTCGTTGGTAACCGTCCGACGCTCGCCGTTGGTGTTCTCGTTGGTCAGCCTCACGGTGGCACCGGCGCTGACGCCCTCAGCGTCACGGACGAGGCCACGAACGCCACCGGTAAATTGCTGACTGGTGGCATTGGCGCGCCGCCGAGCAACAGACAAACACAACAAAGGAGCACCGACCGGTCTGCCCGCACCCGGCACAGCGGCCGCAAGATCGAGGCCAGATCCAATCGTTGACTTTCACTGTGTTCGCAGAAATTCATGGTTGTCTCTGTGCCGCCGGTGCGTGCCCTCTGTCCGCCCAAGGCTGTTGGCTGGCGTCCCCATAATGACGCCTACCTTCGTGACCGCCGCCGTCATCCGAATCTCAAGTTTGGAGACAGTCAGGAGACGGCCGATCGCTGATCGGGAAGTGCAATGACGGGAACAAGTTATGGCGGAAGCGCCTGGGAGTTGAACCCAGCCCCCCCGCAGAGCGGGGAGCGACCGATTTTGAAGACCGGGAGGGCCACCGGGCCCCGTTCGCTTCCATCGACGTCCTGACGGGACGTGTCCGTCAGCGCGAATCGCGGGTGATCGAACGACGCCGGGAACCGCACTCGGAAATCCGAAGAGCGGGAAGTGCGCAATCGCGGGACCGACGCGCAGGACGGAGTGTACACCGGGTGAGGCCGGCGACGAAGCCGGCGTTCTTCGGAGCCTACGCGAGCCGCGCCAGCGGCCCCCCGACGACACGAACCGACCCGCGTAGGGCGGATTAGTTTTCGATGAGGGTCACCTCGCCAGCGCGAGGGCCCTTGGCAGACTCTTCCTGTGTGAACTCGACGCGCTGCCCTTCTCGGAGCAACTCGAAGACGGCACCTCGCACTGAGCTGCGGTGGAAGAAGTGCTCGATTCCGCCCTCATCGCGAATGAAACCGAACCCCTTGTCGATGAGGAGTCGTGCAATCGTACCGCTTGGCATAACCCTTAGTCCTCCGATCGGCGAAGCCCCAGGACCACCCTGGGGTCGAGCGAGACCACTTGTCGTGGGAAGCCCGCGGCGAGATGTCCGCGGACCGTCTTTCAGGCTGAAACGCGACACCGACAACCTTCCGGGGTCTTCCCGCAGCCGAGTCTCGCTCTCCGACCCGCCCCCGACTGGCAGGCCGGATTCACGCTGCCGACGAACAGCGACGCCAAGGCCGGCACCCTCAGACACCTCCGCCACGAAATCGACGCCGAGTCAGATAAACTTCACCTGACACAAGAGGCAGCGCAAAACGCCCCAAGTGTAGGTGGATCCTTCATAGGAAGTCAAGCCAACTGCACACGTTAGCGATAGCAACAGATGCCCACGGCCGCTGGGATGGTTCGACTGCTGGCCGTAGGGGCTTTCCCCTGAGGCAGGACCCTTAACTTATTCTCTAACTTGGAGTTGATGCAGGTTTTGGCGCCGCAGGCTTCGGCGCCGGATAGGTGGTCCAGAAATGTCGCCCGCACCTTGCGCACACCCAAAACTGCTGCGGCTTCCACTCGCCGCCAGGAGCCGGGTCAGTCATATCCATCTGGGTGCCGCACCGCTGACATCTGATCTGGACGGCGACGTCGGACATGGGTGGATTCTAGCACGCGGTTGGCCCGAGCAAGTGCAAAAAGAGAGAATGCGGGCGTATTCGACCCATCGTGGGCAACGCCAAGCGCCGCTGAAGCCGGGACGCATCGGCAGTCGAATGCAGCGGGCCTTTCACCTCGGACTGCTAGAATGGGCTGATGCCGTACGGTGCTGACAGCGCGGAGGAAGGGTGATCCCCGGGGTCATTCTGGCCGCCGGCGCCTCTTCGCGCATCGGTCGGCCGAAGGCGCTCTTGCCTACGGGAATCGAGGGGGAGACGTTTCTCTCCCGCCTGGTCGAGACGTTATGGGCCGCCGGCGTCGAAGACGTCGTCGTCGTAGCCTCCAGGCAGTCCGGTGACATCGAGCGCGTGCTGGCTGGCGTCTCCCGCGCCCCGAGGGTCGTGGACAATCCCCACCCCGAACGGGGCCAGTTGTCGTCGGTGCGGGTGGCCCTCGAGGCAATCGACAAGCCCGGTGTGTCCGGCATGTTGCTCGCGCTCGTGGATGTCCCGTTCGTGAGCCCATCGACAGTCCGGATCGTCTTGGAGACGTTCCTGAGAACCGGCGGGTCCATCGTACGTCCGACGTCGGGCGATACACACGGCCATCCCGTGCTGTTCGGGCGGCCGCTGTTCGACGAACTGCGACAGGCGAGCGACGCCGCGGGCGCGAAGACGGTCGTCCGGGCCCACGCCGCCGACATCGTCAACGTACCGGTCGACGACCAGGGTGCGTTCACCGACGTGGATACACGGGAGGACTACGAGAGCATCGTGGGCCCGTGGCCGTTCGTTGATCGGGTCCCAACCCCTCGGTTATGATTAGTACCCATCCCATAAACCACGGCGAGGCACCGAGGGCGTCGAGGCGCCCGTCCCGCCAGGCGCGGGGAGGGAGAATACCGGCCGTATTTGACCGATGAGCAACGCCGCGGGACGGGATGCATCGGCGGCCGAATGCCGGCGTGGTTTATGAGATGGGTTCTAGTCACCGTGGGCCAGTGGCGCAGCTGGGAGCGCGCGTGAATGGCATTCACGAGGTCACGGGTTCGAACCCCGTCTGGTCCACCAATTCCCTTCTCTCCGTCGTCCGGTGCCGAGCGATCCACCCGGTGGGTGCTCAGTACTCCGCGAACACCCGCCTGATCTCCTCTGCCTCGTCGGTGCGGGTCAGGGCCAGCATGAGGAGGATGCGCGCCTTGATCGGCGTCACGTCCTGCCCGGCGATTCGATAGCGCGCGCTCAACCGCTGCGCCTCGGTCATTTCCTGGTCGATCGACGGAGGACGCCTGGGCATGACCCGGCCACCGCCGGTCCGTGTGCTCACGACGGTGAAGACGCCACGTTCGTGCGCGTAGGTCATCGCTTCCCGCTGGCTGCCGCTCGTTGCACCGGCGCCAGCCGAGGCAATGATGATGCCGCGCGCGCCGGCGTCGACGGCCGATTCGATCAGGTCGCCCGGGGCCCCCTGGTAGACCATGATCACGTCGACGCGCGGCAGCTTGGTCACGCCGGCCAGATCGAACTCGCTCCGGTAGGTATGCCGGCGAAGCAGGCTTCGGTAGTACACCGGCCCATCACGGTCGACGACACCCAGGACGCCGTAGCCTCGTGTCCGGAACGTGTGGAGTCGTAGGGAGTCGGTCTTGGTCGCTTCCCGGGCCGAGTTGATTTCGTCGTTCAGCACGACGAGCGTGCCTTTCCCTCGCGACTGTGGCGCCGCCGCGACACGGAACGCCTGCTGCAGGTTTACCGCACCTTCGTATCCGAGCGTGCTGGGATTCCGCATGGCGCCGACGACCACGACGGGCCGGTCGCTGCGCACGGTCAAGTGCAGAAAATAGGCCATTTCTTCGAGGGTGTCGGTGCCGCTCGTGATGACCACGCCCGCCAGGCCTGGATCCTGAGCGAGCACGTCGTTCACGCGGTGCGATAGCCTGAGCCACTGTTTCAGTGTCAGCTGCGAACTGGCGACGTTGGCGAACTGCTCGGACTCGACGCGCGCATATTGCGTGAGGTTCGGGATGAGAGTGACCAGTTCCTCGGCCGTCAGGCGCCCGCTGGATCGATTGGAGATCGTTCCACCGGTGGCGATCAGGCGCACGCGCGGTGGTTCGGCGGTCTGGGCCGACACCTGAACGGTCGGTGGCAGGAGGATGAGCGCAGCCAGTATGGCGAAACGAGTCATGGCTCTCCTTCTTCGAGCACGGGCCGAGGCCGAGGCAGCTCCGGCTCCTGCAGAGGATTGCTCTATACTGACTTCGTCGAGCCGCGGTGCGCAAGCGCGAGCCAGTCCGTCAACTGTCGTGCTGCATCGTCCGGCGTGGCACCGTAGAACGGCATCAAAGCCGACGCGCCGCCGGGCACGCGGGCCAGCCGCGCGCGCCAGATGGTCGCATCGACCGACGACACTTCGATCTCGTACTGCCGGCCGTTGATGATTTCTTCGAAGCGATGGACGTTCACGGCGTTGTCAGAGGTCGATGTGTGACGGGCCAGCGAAGATGCGATTCTATTGATTCATCGATCGTCGTCAAGCGGAAGAAACGACGAAGGACGCGGGTTGACGGCAGATTCGATCGCTTTGTTGGGGAAGCACGATCAAAAAAAATGACGTTAGCAGACCGTCCACAAGGCATGCACTGACGGTCCACAAGGTTTCCACAGCGCGACTTTTACCACGGCCTGCTGGGATGCCGCGGTCGGCGTCTGTCCGCATGGGTGCGCTGCTTGACCGCGTGCAGAGGCCGCACTAGGCTGGGTGCAGTTTTCATGTGCGTGAAAGGTCGGTGCGTGACGTCTCGAGCCCGCGTGGCGTGCGTGGTGCTGGCGCTCCTGTTGGCGTGTGCGCGGGACGGGCGCGCCGAGGCGCTCGACGCGGTCCTGTACCGAATCTTCCTGACGGACGGCTCCAGTCTCGTCAGCTACGGTGAATACTCGCGGGTTGGTGACGACGTCGTCTTTTCACTTCCAATCCGAGCCGATCTCAGGAACCCGCGCCTCCATCTCGTCAGCATTCCTGCGGCGACCATCGACTGGCACACCACCGAGCGGTACGCGGAATCAGCCCGATCGACGCATTATGTGGCAACGCGAGGGGAATCCGACTTTGCGCTCATGAGTTCGGAAGTCGCCTACGCGCTCAACGACGTCGCCCTGACGGCCGATCCGTTCCTCCGGCTCGAGATTGCCAGGCGGGCCCGCACCACGCTGCACGCGTGGCCTCGCGACCACTACGGCCACCGGTCGAGTGACGTGCAGCAAATCGTCGAGTTACTCGACGAGGTGATTTCTGAGATTCGCGTTGCCACGGGGGAGCAGCGCTTCGATCTCGATTTCGTGACGATCTCGTCGAGTCCGCCCCCGATGCCGTTGCTGCCGCCACCCAGCCTGCAGGAGACAATTGCGCAGGCGCTCGGCGCGGCCAGGCTGACGCGCGCGCCGGCCGAGCGGGTGTCGCTCCTGCGGGCCGCTATGGGGTCGCTCAACGACAGTGCGGCGGCGCTGCCGTGGCCTTGGGTGAACACTACGCGCGTTCTCGTCACGGCGGAGATCGATGCGGAGCTATCGATCGAGCGAGCCTATGCGGATCTGACGCGGAGGCTGCTCTACGACTCTGAGCGCCGCGCCGCGAAGGCTGACGTGCGCGGGCTGGAGCGTCTGCGGCGTGACATCCAGGCTCGCGATGCAGCGCTGGGCCGCAAGCGACCCAATCAGTTCAGAGCCCTGGTCTTGGTGCTGAATGATCGGCTCGCGGCGGCCAGGCGGCTTCGGCTTGAGCGCGACCGCTGGAATCTACGCATTCAGACGTTCCGCGTCTATCAGCGCGCGCTGACCGCCCCGGTCAATTGGTTCGTCCGCTCGAAGGCCGGCCTGGTGGAGATCCGGGCGATCGCCGGTCTTGACGCCGACGTCCTGGAGCGGCTCGGTCGCGACCTCCAGACAGCCGAGCGATTACTCTAGGCGTCGACGCCGCCGGTGGAGTTCCAGTCGATACACGATCTGATGGTTCGAGCCGTGCAACTGGCCCACACATCGGTGCAATTTCGTCACGGCGCCATCCGCTCCAATGACATGGGAACCGCCTGGGACGCCTCAGCCGCAGCATCCGGCGCGCTGATGCTGTTCGCCAAGGCCCAGGGCGATCTGGGGCGGCAACTCCGCGCTCCGGCACTGCGGTGATCACCCCGCGGCAGACGCGTCTTCTCAGAGCTCGGGATCTTCAGTCATTCCAGCACGGCATCGCCGAGGCGATCGGCGCCAGCTCGGCGACCTCCGCCGGGTGTGCGGTCCTGGTGCCGTCACGCGCGGCGGCGAAGCAACTGCACCGTACGCTACGCCGCCTGCCGTGCCGCGCCGCGATCGTCCCTCTCCTACTGACCCGCCAAGACTGGTACCGCCGCATGCACGAGCGGTTGCCGGCCGTACCGCCGATGCTGTCGGCGGCAGATCGTGAGCTGCTCCTGACCGAGGCGGCTCGAACCGCGGAAGCCGACGACATCCGAGCGCCGTTCGCGACGAGACCTGGCCTGATTGCCGAGATGCTCGCGTTTTACGACGTCCTGCGTCGTCAACAGCGAAGCCTGGACGACTTCCAGCGATTGGCGGTCGGCGAGCTGGAGCCGATCGCCGGCATCGACCATGGTGCAGCGCGGATGCTGGAGCAGACGCGGTTTCTGATCGAGGCGTTCGTCCGGTTCGAACGGCGCGTCGAGGCAACCGGCCGCCTGGATGAGCATGGACTTCGCCAGCGTTTGCTCGCCGAGGCAGGGCGACCAGCGTTCACGCACCTCATCGTGACCGTGGCCGATCAGGCGGTGTCGGACGACGGGCTGTGGTTGGTAGATTTCGATCTGCTCGCGCGAATGCCCGCGGTGGCCGAGATAGACATCGTCGAGACGGAGGCCTTGCTGGCGAGTGGGTACCACGAGCGTCTGCACGATCTCTTGCCGGGCATCGATGAGGTGCGGATCGAGGCGGCGGGGACGACCCCGAGCCTCCTCGTACCGGCGGATCAGGATGGCGCGCTTCATTTCACGAGCCGCGACCGCGAGGAGGAATTGTGGGCGGTGGCGCGACGGGTCCAGGCGTCGCGCGAGGAATTGGCGCAGGCGGGTGGCTCGGGCACCGCCAGCGTCGCGGTCGTGTTTCAACGGCCGCTGCCCTACGTCTACCTTGCAGAGCATGTATTCGACGCGTCCCGCGTCGCGTTCGAGACGTTTCATGGGGTACCCCTGGCCGCCGAACCGTATGCCGCCTTGGTCCACCTCCTCCTCGAAGCGGTGGCGTCGGGCTTCGCCCGTGGCGCGCTGCTGGCAGTGCTGCGCTCACCTCATCTGCGCACCGGCATCGACGAGCCGCTGTCCGGGCGAGGTGTCGAGCACCTCGCCCGCCGGCTCCAGGCGGCGCGATATGCCGGTGGCCTGGATCACTTGGCGCGGGTGCTTGCCGGCGGGTGGGAGGGCGCCGAGCACGACGACGATCGGATGCCGGCCGTGGTGCTGGCGATCGTGGCCGCGCTCTCGCCGATCGAAGAGGCGGGTACCGCCGCCACTCAGTGGGATCGGCTGCTCGAGTTTCTGGAGCGATGGGAAGCTCCGGTGACCGGGGATGGTCTCGATCGTGAACGGCAATTGCGCGCTCGCGAGGCCGTCCTGGGTGCCGTTCGAGAGCTGCGATCGGCGGCGGCCAAGTTTTCGGCCGCCGCCGTCCCGGTATCCGAGCTGAGAGCTCGACTGAGGCGACGACTGGAACCGGAGCTGTTCGCGCGTCGCCCGGGGAATGGCGGGGTGCAGCTCGTGGAAACCTCAGCGGCTCGGTACGGCCGCTTCGCCCACGTGCATGTCGTCGGACTGATCGACGGGGACTGGCCGCCCGGTGCGCGCCGGAACATCTTTTATCCGGCATCCCTGCTGCGGCAGCTGGGGTGGCCGGTTGACGGCGACCGCCCGCGGACGGCTCGTGCCGAGTTCGCCGACCTCCTGCGGTTGCCGACCGCGCAGGTCGTCTTGTCGACCTTTCAGCTCGAGGACGACACGGTCGTGACGCCGACCGGGCTGCTGGAGGACGTTGGGGACGCCGGGCTGCCGGCGCGTGAAGAGACGTCCGATCAGACGTCTCGAATCAGCATCGACGAGAGGCTCTTGAGCGGCGCTGGCGTGCCTTCAGAGGTGTCGGGCGAGACGGCGAGCTGGCTGGCGGTGCGCGTCGAGGGCTCCGCTGGAGACGAGCTGCCTGGGACGGTCGGTGCGGTCGAGCCGCGTCGGTACGCCGTGAGCCGGGTCGAACGCTACCTGGACTGCCCCTTCAAGTACTTCAGCGCGGCGGTGCTACGCCTCGACGAGGAGGCGGTGGACGAGCCCACGCTCGATCGGCGTGGACGCGGCGAAGTACTGCACCTGGTGCTCCGTACGCTGGTAGAGCGGTGGCACGCCGCCGGTCACCATGGCTTCGGTGAAGACCAGATTGACGCGGCGCTGGCGTGTGCGCGTAACGTCGTCGAGGAGGCGATGGACGATCTACCGGCCGTTGACCGCCAGCTCGAGCGGGCGCGCCTGCTGGGGTCGGCGTCGAGTGCCGGCCTGGTCGAGCGATTCGTCCGGCTCGAAAGCGAGCGATCGGGAGACGCCGTCGAATCATTGCTCGAGCGGACGTTCGACGGGACGTTCTCGATAACAGGGGCGTCCGGTGCCTCGCGGCAGGTCAGGCTTCGCGGAGTGGCCGATCGCGTCGATCTGCTCGCGGACGGCACCCTGCGTCTGCTGGACTACAAGCTGGGTCGCGCACCGAACGCCGGCCGGGCAGTGCAGCTACCCGTCTATGCGGCCTGCGCAGAGCAGGCCTTGGCCGGGTATCGCCGCCGGACCTGGAGTGTGGCGGAGGCGTCCTACGTGGCGTTCGGCGGGTCCCGCCTCGAGGTGCCCGTCATCTCCCGGGGTGACGGAACGCCTTCGAGTCTCGGTGCCGGCCAGACGCGCTTTCTGGAGGCGATTGACGGTATCGAGCGGGGAGCGTTCCCCCCGGCACCGGCGGAAGACCGCCTGTGTGCGTCGTGTGGCTTTACGGCGGTCTGTCGAAAGGGGCGTGCGTCGTGAGATCGGGATCCCGCGACAACGCAGAACGTCGCTCCTGGCGTGAGCACCCGGCGGCGCGCCGGCTGGCCGTCGATCCGAGCCGCCACGTCGTGCTGGAGGCGTCAGCGGGCACCGGGAAGACCTCGGTGTTGGTCGCGCGCTACGTGAATCTGCTCGGTGCCGGCGTCGATCCGGCGAACATTCTTGCCATGACGTTCACGCGCAAAGCGGCCGCGGAGATGCGCGAGCGGATTCTGGGTACGCTCCGTCAGGCCGCCGCGACGTCCGAGACGGCACGCCGCCAGTGGATGGCACTGCGCGACCGATTGAGCGACGTGCACATCACCACGATCGACGCCTTCTGTCTGTCGCTCCTGCGTGAATTTCCGCTCGAGGCGGATCTCGACCCCGGATTCGGCATTGCCGACGAGACGGAGGCGCCTCGCCTGATGGAGCAGGCGCTCGATCGGGCGCAGCGAATCTTCGGCGCGCTGGTGCCCCGAGATGAAGGCGTGGCGCTGCTCCTGGCCCGCCTCGGGGCGACGAACCTTCGGACGGGGCTCGTGTGGCTGCTGCGCCATCGCCTCGTTGCGCCACGTGCGCTGAGACAGTTTCTCGCCAACGGGCCCACCCGCCTGACCCTGGAGCAGACTGCGCGCGACACCATGACGCGCCTGCGGCGTTTGCTCGAGAGCGCCCCGGGCGGCCTCCAGGCGTTTCTCGCCGACGGCCCGACCGGGCATCCGCGATTTCGCACGCTGGCCGCCGACCTGCGGTGCCTGGACACCTTCGGTTGCAACCCTGCGGACGTGCGCAGCCTGCTCGATCGTCTCTCCGAGCACGTACTGACCCGGGCCGGGAAGCCGCGGCAGCGTACGGCGTACGCGCGCGTCGAATTTCCGTCTAGCGCATCGCGGACGCGGCACGTCGAGGCCGTCCGGCGGCTGGCACCAGCCTTCGCGGCGATCACGACCGACTACCGTCGTGGCGTCGGCGTGGTACTGGCACGTACGGTCTGGCGCGTCTACCGGATCGCCGAGCGAGAGTACCGTCAAACGTTGCGGCAACATGCTGTCCTGGACTTCATCGACGTCCAGCGCCTGGCCCTGGGGCTTCTGCGCCAGATGGACGAGTTCGCGCAGAGCCGATATCGCCTCGAGTCGCGATACCACCACGTGCTCGTTGACGAGTTTCAAGACACGAGCCGGGCGCAATGGGAGCTGGTGTCGCTGCTCGTGCAGTCGTGGGGGGAGGGCGTCGGTCTCGTGCAGGATGCGCCCGTGCCGCCGTCCATTTTCGTTGTCGGCGATCGCAAGCAGTCGATTTATCGCTTCCGCGACGCCGACGTGTCGCTGTTTGCCGAAGCGGGTGACTACATTGGGCGACTGCGCCCCGGATCGCCGGTGCGAACAGCGATCACTCGGAGCTTTCGCGCCGTCCCTGGACTCCTACGGTTCGTGAACGATCTCTCCAGCGCGATCGAGAAGGTCCCCGGCCGGTCGGATGCCTTCCGATACGACGGACACGACCGCTTCCCCCTGACGGAAGACGACGGCGCCTCGACACCGCCGGCGCCAACGGAACATGCGCTGCTCGGCCTGGCCATGGCCGAGGAAGAGACAGGCTGTGCGGAAGCGGTGGCATCGGAAATCGAGCGACTGCTGGCCGGCGTCACGGTGCGGGATCCACGCACTGGTGTGCACCGGAGCGTCCGCCCCGATGACATCGCCGTCTTGTTCCGCGCCCGTGCCAGCCACCGGGAGTACGAGCGCGTCCTGTCCGCGCGAGGCGTTCCGGTCTACGTCTACAGAGGCCTCGGGTTCTTCGGAGCCGACGAGATCCAGGACTTCCTGGCGCTGATGCGATTCTTGGCCCACCCGGCCTCCGATTTCTGGGCTGCGGCCTTTCTCCGGTCGGGATTCGTCCGACTGTCCGATGAGGCGCTGCGGCACCTGGCGCCTGGCCTCGCGCAGGCGATCGCGGGGGCCGGGGCGCCAGCCGCCCTGGAGTCGCTGCCGGCCCTCGATCGCCGTCGTCTCGAGTTGGTACGTGTGGGGGCCCGGCGGTGGCTCGGCCTCGTCGATCGGCTTCCGCCAGCCGAACTGGTCGATCGCGCGATCCGCGAATCGGCCTATCTGTACGAGCTTCGGGGGCCGCGCGTCCGGCAGGCTCGGGAGAACTTGAAGAAGATGCGAAGCTTGGTGCGGCGCATCCAGAACCATGGATACGCCACCCTGGCGCGAATCGCGGACCACGTCGACCACCTGTCCACCGGCGACGAATCCAACGCAACGATCGATGCCGCCGGCACGGTGCACATGATGACCATTCATGCAGCCAAGGGACTGGAGTTTCCGATCGTGTTCGTGGTCGGCCTCTCGCGCGGGGTCGGCGGCGCGCGCGCGCCGATTCACGTGTTGGCTGATCGCGGGGATGGCCTACCCTCGGTCACGGTAGGAGGCTCCGCTGAGGAGATCGCTGGGGAGATCGATGACGAGGAGCGGGCGCGGGCGCTCGAAGAAACGAAACGGTTACTGTATGTCGCCGTGACCAGGGCACGCGATGCGCTCTATCTGAGCATGCTGCGCTCGGGCGATCGCGTCGTGGCTGGCCGCGGGAGTCTGGCGGGCGTTCTGCCCGTTGGCTTCGTGCGGTGGCTCGAGTCGGTGCCCAGCGGAGCGGGCGTCGCGGACTGGCGGGGTGACGAGCAGTCCGCGGCCCATCGATTTCGACTCTGCTAGCGGCCAATCTTAGTGGTCCGTATCATAAATACGGCCAGGCACCGAGGGCGTCGAGGCGCCCGCCCCGCAAGGCGCGAGGAGGGAGCATACCGGCAGTATTCGACCGACGAGGAACGCCGTGGGAGGGATGCATTGGCGGCCGAATGCGGCCGTATTTATGACACGGGCCACTTAGGCGGCGCCGCCGACGCCGCGGGTGTTCGCTCACCCCAGGCGCGCGCCCGATCCTCGGCTTCCTCCTGAGTCTGGCCGACCAGCACGACGGCGCCGTCCGGGGTGCCCTGTCCACCACGGCAGACCCAGGCGATCCAGTGTGCCCCTTTCGCTTCGCTGCGAACTTCGAACGTACCTGACATGGACATCGCTCCTGAGCAGCCCGTGGTGAAAGTCGAGCTGCATTCGGCTGGCGCTGCATCCCGGCTGGCGGCGTTGCTCTTCGCTTAAATATTCCCGATATTCTCACTCGTCGCGCCTTGCCAGCCGGGCGCATCACCACCCTCGGTGCGACGCTGGACTTTCACCACGGACTGCTAGAATCGTGCGTTGACTGACGATCGATTGTAGCCGATCGCCTGTCGGTCGCGGGTGCTGCCCGAGAAAAACGTCGTTGCGTCGCGCGGAGGCAGGCCGTACAATCCAGGAAGGGGCAGGCGGCCGCCGTGCCTAGCAGCCCGTAGTGAAAGTCCGGCGTCGCACCGAGGGCCCCTGAATTGAAGCCGCGGTCCGCCTGAACAAGGCACGACGAGCGAGAATATCGGGAATATTTGAACGAGACGCAACGCACCCAGCGGGGATGCATCGCCGGCCGAATGCCGCCGGACTTTCACCACGGGCTGCTAACGTTCGGGGAGATGTGATGACGCTGAGCTGTTCCAGTTGTGGGAATGAAAAGGATTTCCTCGTCAAGACGTTACAGATACACGTCGTGCACGTCGAAGATGCGCGGGTCGAAGTGTCCGAGGAGAGCCGACCAGCGATCCTGGAGGTGCTCTGTGACGAGTGTGAGGTCGAGCTGAATCTGGCGGATGTCGAGGAGCCGCTTCGCCGCGAGATGCTCCTCACCGTGGCGTCCCGGTAATTGCCTCGCTGCGGCCGGGTTTTGCGTGCTTCACCCTTCCGACTGGTCGTCTACCTCCTCGAAATAGTCGCACTCGGGCCAGGTCCCATTCACGAACCTGCTGGCGGAACGTTTGTCCGGTTCCGGGAATGTGGTCGATCTGTTCGCGCACGACGAATCGCATGGTCTGGCCGCACATCGGACACACCTTGATCATGGTTCGGTCTCGCGAACACACCGAGCGTGCGAGAGCTTCGAGCGCCTCGATTCGAGACCCTAGGCGCCCGTCCGAGTATTCGCGTAGGCCGCGTTGCGAGCGCCGTGGGGCCAGCTGCCAGGCGCGCCGACGAGGCGATGCCCCAGCGCATCGTCGGGGAGGCGCAACGCGGCAGATGGCCCGACGCCGCCGCAACCCACAGGGCGCGTGGGGGTTGCGGCCGCAGACCGCGTCACACGTCGTCGCCGATGCGCCGCGGCATCGCCTCCTCCGCGCTTCTTGTCTGCGGCTCGCAAGACCCACGCGCGCGGCCCACGCGAATACTCGGACGGGCGCCCAGCAGCCCGTCGTGAAAGTCCAGCTGCATTCGACCGCCGATGCATCCCGGCTTCGGCGGCGCTGGGCGTTGTCCACGATGGGTCAAATACTACCTGTATTTTCCCTCCTCACGCCTTGCCCCGGGGCGACCGCGGCCTTAGTTCAGCGGGGTCTCGGTGCGACGCGGGGCTTTCACCACGGGCTGTTAGCATCGGCTCGTCCTTGACAAGGCCCGCGACACGCTCCTATCGTACCTGGCGGCTTCATGCGTGAATATTCCTGGGTGGTCGGCGTGCCACGTGCGGCTCGAGCCAACGAGCTTCGCCGCGTGCATCGTGAAGTCCAACGCCGCGGACAGGCGGCGGTCGCGCACGACGGTCCTGCCCTCGAGCGCGTCTGCGAGGTGCGACGTGCCTACGAGATGATGGCCGCGGGTGGGGCGGATCAACCTGACGCGCGTTGGGTCGTACCGCGTCGAGCAGAGCCCGTCTACCAGGATGTGGCCATCGACTTTCCGTCGGTGTCGAGAATCGTCGAACGCCTCGGCCGTGGGCTGATGGAAGCGGAGGATGACCCGCGTGTGGCGCACGTGCGCCTCTCGTGGCATCAGGCGCGGGAGGGGGCGCAGGTGGCCCTGGAAGTGCCGGTGTGCTGCACCTGCCTCGTGTGTGGCGGACGCGGGGAAGTGTGGGCGGAATGGTGCTCGATGTGCCGTGGGACCGGCTCGGCGCCCCACCGGCACCTCGTGCGCTTGTCGATTCCCCCGGGTGTTCGTCCCGGCGCGCGCTTCCAGTTCACGGTGAATCCGCCGTACGCGCCTGAAACGTCCGTGGAAGTCCGTATCACGATCGCCTGACCCGGCCGGCGATGCATCCCCGCTGGCTGCGTTGCGTCTCGTTGAGATATTCCCGATATACTCGATACGCTACGGTCGAGTGGGGCTGCTCGCATTCCACTCGCATCAGGACCGGTCGTCGTCGCGATCGCCACGTGTTCGGTTGTCGGTGAAGGATGGATATGTCTGAACCTGGAATCGTGGAGTCGGCGGTCCTGGAGGCGCTGAAGGTCGTCCAGGATCCCGACTTGCACCGGGACATCGTGAGTCTTGGGTTCGTGAAACAGGTCACCATCGACGGGGAGATCGTCTCCGTCGTGATCGAGCTGACGACGCCCGCGTGTCCGGTCAAGGATCAGATGCGAGATCAGGCCGAAGCCGCGCTCCGCCAGCTGCCGGGTGTCAAGACCGTGCACGTCGAGATGACGGCCAATGTCCGGTCGGCATCGTCGCCCGACAAAGGGCGCGCCGCCGTACCGGGGGTGAAGAACGTCATTGCCGTGGGCGCGGGCAAAGGTGGTGTAGGTAAGACGACCGTATCGGTCAATCTGGCCTGCGCCTTGGCGGGCCACGGCAGCCGGGTCGGACTGCTCGACGGCGACATCTACGGACCCAACGTCCCGATCATGTTGGGCGTCCGGAAGCAGCTCGAGACGGACGGTCAGAAGATCGTCCCAGCCGAGCGGTACGGGATCCGGGTGGTGTCGATGGGGTTTCTGACCCAGGACGACGCGCCCGTCGTCTGGCGTGGACCGATGCTCCACGGCGTGATCCAGCAGTTCTTTCGCGAGGTTCGCTGGGATAATCTCGACTATCTCGTGATCGACATGCCGCCAGGAACGGGCGATGTCGCGCTGTCGTTGAGCCAGACTGTGCCCGTCGCGGGCTCCGTCGTCGTGACGACACCGCAGACGGTGTCGCTGGCCGACACGCGTCGTGCCGTGCGGATGTATCAGAAGCTGAACATCCCCGTCCTGGGCCTCCTGGAGAACATGAGCCACTTCATCTGCCCCAGTTGCCAGCACGAGAGTGACATCTTCGGGAAGGGCGGTGGCGAGCCGTTGGCCGCTGAGATGAGTGTGCCCTATCTCGGGCAGATCCCGCTCTACGAGCCGATCCGTATCGGTGGGGACGAGGGAACGCCGATCGTGATAGGCGAGCCGGAGTCGCCGGCCGGCCGGGCGCTGATCGATGCCGCGGCGAGGCTGGCCGCGCAGGTGTCGGTCGCCAGCTACGCGCTGCCGGTCGCCGCGCCGGTCACCTGACGCGCGGTTTGGCGTTAGTATTTTTCCTCCTCGTGCCTTGCCCCGGCCGACCGCGGCTTCGACTCAGCGGGGTCTCGGTGCGACGCGGGACGTTCACCACGGGCGGCCAGCCCGGAAATTGCCTCGCGAAGGCGCGGCTCGGCCAGAGCGCCAGCGGGCCTGTCGCGCTGGCGCCATCCGGCACCTGAAACAGCGCTGCCACGTCGTGCCGCTCGGCCCATCGAAGTCCGGCCGGTGGTCCCATCACGAAGAGCGCGGTCGAGAGAATGTCGGCCGCGAGTGCGCGCTCGTGCCAGACGGTGACCGAGCCGTTGAATGGCGCTGGATGTCCGCTCCGGGGATCGATCACGTGCCCCACCCTCCGGGCTGCTACAACGCGGTCGCGCTCCGAGCCGGCACTGGTGGCGAGTGAGCCCCCGTGCAACTCGAGGTCGATCAGGCCGAGGTGCCGCCGCCCGGCGTGCGCCAGCGCCACCGGCCATCCCGACCCGTCCGGGCGCGGTCCCGAGACCGCGACCTGTCCGCCGAGATCGACCAGCCACGGACCGACATCCTCCCCGGTGGCCAGGATCCGGTTGAGGGCCTCACCTTTGCCGAAGGCGCCGGCATCCAGCGTGACGTCACGGCGTCGCCTGAGAGGTAGGCCTGCCCGTCCAGCGCAACGTACGTCCAGCCGGCGCGCGCCCGGGCCAATGCCAGCTCGGCCTCGGTCGGGATGCGACCCGCACCCCGCAGATCCCAGGCTGCGATCAGGGCGCCGATGGCCGGGTCGAATGCCCCAGCCGTTCGTCGCTGCCAGCGCTGCACGCGCTCGAGCAACCGGCAGAGCGGCGGATCCAGGGCGCCGGCAGCGCCGATCGGCAAACGGTTGATCTGCCTCAGGGCACTGGTCGGCCGCCAGGTACTGAGCTCCGATTCGGTTTGCTCGAGGATTCGAACCTTGGCGTCGAGCGCGCTGACCGCCTCTGTGCGGCTCCCGGCGTAGGTCGTCAGCGCCGCCCAGGTGCCCATGAGCGCCACTCGTCGCGTGACCGGGGCGGGAAGGGTGGCTGCTGGGCGCGTCGAGCGCCTGTGGACCCGTGGCGGCTAGCAGCCACATGGTGGCGGCGCATGCGCGTACGCAGAGGCTCATGACTCCGAGACGGCGACGGCGGCCCGGCGGCGCAGCAGGAAGGTGCGAAGCAGGTTGAACCCGAGCACGAGATGCACGGTGTAGCCGACCACGAACGCCCCGCTGCTGGCCAGATGGAGCCCCCAGACGAGCTGCACGGTGAGCGGGGAGGTCACGACCTGCAGCAGGTACCCGGAGGACGCCATCACACCGAAGGTCAGGAGCGACGTCCAGCCGCTCCGACGGTTCGTGCGGTCAGGGCTGTCGAGCTTGCGAGCGATATGCGACTGGAACACGATGCCAAACAGGAGAATGACTGCCGGCGCCGTCAGCAGATGGACGCCCAGCATCGCCGGCTGCCACGGGTGATTGATGACGCTGAACGGGTCGTCGGCTTCAAGCAGATACCGCATCCACAGTATAGACCGCGCCGCTGACGGCCGACGCCGTCATCAGTAAATGGAACGACCACCGCTGCCACCGGGTCACCGCAGTTCCTCCTGCGCGGCCGATGAGAGCACGCGGTCGATGGCCAGCACCCGCCTGACGGCATCGGTGACCGCGCGAGCGGTCAGCGAGGCGCCGGCGATCGGGCGAATGCGGCGCTGCAACTCGAGGTCGTCGCTCAGCGCCCCGTCGCGGAACTGATCCAGCCAGGGGGCGGGCGCCTGGTATTTGGCCGGCTCGAGAAAGGCCGTCACATCAATCCGTTGCACGCGACCGCTCGCATCGAGCGCGATCAGCAAGCTCTCCCGCTTGGTTCTGACCACGTGGGTATCGACATACGCCCGGCCGACGACCTGTCCGTTACGCCTGATCACGAAGCTTCCCACCATGGGCGACGGCAAATCGACGTCGGCGAGCGCCGCCGTTTCCGCGACCTGCGGCTCGGTCAGAAACAGGGTTTCCGCTTCGGCGCTGACGCCGGGATAGGCCGCGTCCAGCGCTTCCTCTCGCGAGATCTGACCGAAGAGCGCGACCGAGGCCAGCACCAGCCCGCAGCTCGTGAGGGCTGCTGAACGGGACGTGACCTGCTCAGAAGGCACACCCGAGGCTCAGGTTGAACTGGTTGCGACCGGTGCGGGCGGCATTGCGAAGCCACTCGTAGTCGGACTTGACGACGATTCCCGGGCGCGGACGCACTTCGACGCCGAACGTGTGGAACGTGCCGTCCTGCGACAGATCAGCCAGGAACCCGGTCTGGACGTCACTCTGGGTGTTGAGCCATTCCCATAGGTAGTACGGCGTCATACTGATTCGTCGGCTGAACTGGGACAGGACGTCGTAGCCGATCTGCACGTAGCCACCCTGCATCGTGTCGCTGATTCCCACGCCGTCGAACCCGAGCGCGGTGTCCAGCGCCGCCACGTCGCTGACGCTGGCTCGGGCGTAGAGCGCCCGCAGATCGACGCCTCGGACTTGCGCCTGTCCGTGCAGCTCGACGATGGTCGTGCCCACGCCGAGCGTCCTGCCGTCGAGCGACAGCTGTCCGTGGTCCGCGCCGCCGGTGAACAGTCCCGCGCCGACGAACACGCCGGGCGTCGGCGTTACGTCGAATCGCCAGGCGAACCCGAAATCACCTGCCAGGGCTCGGGTGCCCTTACTGTCGGCCTCCGCGCAGCCCCTGGGCGCTGAAACCGGTCGCGTCCAGACCGTTCAGTAGGTAGGCTCGGTAGGCGATCGGACCGGCGCTGCCCAGCACTCCCACGCCGTTTTTACGCCATGTCGTCGGGATGATCCGGCGTTCGGTCTGGGGCCGACGAGCGCCGAGGAAGACCGTCGGCTCGTGGAATTCGTTGACCAGGCCGAGTGGGACCAGCACCATGCCTCCGCGGATCGTCAGCGCGTCGTTGAGGAGGTAGTCCACGTAGGCGAACTCGACCGAGATTTCGTTGGCGTGCTCGATCTCGATCTCCGCATTGAAGAGGAAGCGGTCGTCGAACCGGTAGCCCATGTGGGGATGTCCCAGTAGCTGTTGAAATTTGAAGCGGCGGCTCTTCACTGGTCGTGCTATACGACCGGTGACGAAACCGAGGTGCAAGCCTCCCAGTAAGGAGCCGCCATGAAGAAGCAGTCTCGCACAGTCCCTCGCCGTCGCCAATCGGTATCCCCGACGCCACGGCACCTTCCGTTGGTCGATATCCTCATTGATACGCAGGCCGCGCTCCAGGAGCGGGTCGTCGCGTCTGGCCTGAAGGTACTCGAAGCCATGCTGGAAGAGGATCGGGCCGCCGTCTGTGGGCCACGGTATGCGCATCAACCTGCGCGCCAGGCGTATCGAACGGGGCATACGCCGAGTCAGGTCGTGCTGGGCGGGCGGAAGGTGGCGATTCGTCGGCCCCGTGCGCGGCGCGCCGGCGAGGAGGTTCCGTTGCCAACGGCCCGGGCATTCGCGAATGCGGACCCGCTGAACCGGCGCGTGGTCGACCAGATGCTGATCGGTGTGGCGACCCGCCAGTATGCGCGGAGTCTGGAACCGCTCGGCGCCGACGTCACCACGCGGGGCACGAGCAAGAGTGCGGTCAGTCGACGCTTTGTCGCGCAAACCCAGGCGCAGCTGGATGCGTGGCGGGCGACGCCGCTCGACGCGCTGGACCTGGTGGGGCTGCTGATTGATGGCGTGCACGTGGGTGGACACTGTATCGTTGTCGCCCTAGGCATCGATAAAATGGGCGCGAAACACCCGCTCGGCCTGTGGGAAGGGGCCACGGAGAACGCGACGGTCTGTCAGGGGCTCTTGACCAATCTCGGCAGCCGCGGGCTGCGCACCGACCGGAGCCTGCTGGTGATCGTCGATGGCGCGAAGGCCCTCGACACGGCCGTGACCCAGACATTTGGGCGCGCCGCGCTGGTGCAGCGGTGTCAGGTCCATAAGGGCCGGAACATCTTGGAGCATCTCCCTGAGGCACAGCGGCCGGGGGTGAAGGCGGTCCTCACGCGCGCCTACACGAACAGCCCCGTCAAGACGGCCAAGCGTCTGCTGCAGGACCTGGCGCAGCGCTTGGACACTGACTTACCCGAGTGCGGCCACGAGCGTGCGGGAAGGGCTCGACGAGACGCTGACCGTGCTCGGCTTGGGTCTGTCGGAGCGTCTCCAACGATCGCTCGCCACCACAAACGCCATCGAGAGTCTCCTCAGCCGAACGCGCCATGTGCAGCGCCATGTGAAACGCTGGCGCGGCGGGACGATGGTGCTGCGCTGGGTGGCCGCCGGGGTGCTCGAAGCGGCGAAGGGGTTCCGTCGGGTGCAAGGATGTCAAGATATGCCCGCGCTGGTCGCTGCCCTCCTGGCACGCGACGCGCGGTTAGGACTCGGGGAGTCGTCAGAGATGGTTGCGTAGTCGTGAACCAAGCTGCTGCTGAGTTTCAACAGCGCACGGGACATCCCCGCCCATGTAGAAGATGTGCCTAAGAAAATCGAGCTGCGAGGCGCGCGGGCTGCCGGCTCCGCGCTGGTCGTCGGCGTCGAAGTTCTCGAACAGCATCTCGCTGTATCCGGCAAACGTGACGCCGCCCGGGGACCGATAGGCCGCCGCCGCCGCCGGCGCGACACCGAGCGCGCGCCGCCGTTCTTCGGGAAGGTCCGTTCGGGTGCCGGCGCCTCGCCGCTGCGCAGCCGTTCCACCTCATCGGCGAGCAGATCGAGTCGGCGCCTGAGTTCGTCTAGTTCCTGCTGGACGTCGTCGGCGCTGACGGGCGACTCGGTCCGGTCGGCTGCCTGCTCCCGAACCTGTCTTCCGCGTTGGTCCTCCTTCTGGAGTGTCTCCGCCGCGGCGTTCGTGGTGACTAGACCGGCCACGGCCAAGGCGACCGTGAAGGCGAGCCTTCCCGGCCACACCCGGAACCTGTCGATCCGGCGTGCATTCATCGACACTGAGTGACCGAGCCTTTTTCGTGCTGGCTTCGTGATCTGAGTCCGACGGAGGGGAGCGGGGTCGTTCGAAGCTGCCAATCCTAAATAGGACTCAGTCTCAAAACAGTATTATAAATGAGACTGAGTCTCAATATCTATTTCACATATCAATCCGATTAAATTGGTCGGTCAAGAGGAAAGTGGGTCTCGCGACGCGTGGTTGGCGTCCGTCGCTAGCGCGCGCATGGCCAGCGCGCCGAGCGCCGATCCGGGCGCGAGCAAGAGGAAGCTCCACTGCCAACCTATCAAGTCGGCAGCCGCCGGCACGACACGAATCGTGAGCATGGTGAGCAGGAAACCCAGGCAGGTCTGCATCGTCAGGGCGGTGCCCAGGTGGGCCGGCGGACTGTAGAAGGTTACGAGCGCCGAGTACTGCGCCGAATCGGCGACACTGTGACGCCCCAGACGACCGCGAACAGGAAAAGCACCACGGGCGGAGCACCGAACACGGTGCCAGCCAAGAGGGCGCAGGTTCCACTTAGTGAAGACCTCGAGGGCTGCCTTGCGATCAAACGCCGAGGCGCGCTGGAGGTGAGGGCCATCGCGTACGGCGGCCGCGACCAGCAGACCTCCCGCCAGGGCCAGGACGGACGAAAGCTGCAGGACCCGCTCCCAGGCTAGGCCGGTCGGCAGCCAGGCCAGCAGGTGCGGGAAGGCCGACCCGAGCGTCAACCCGCCGATGAGTGTCCCCAGCACCGTCCCTCGACGCTCGACGAACCCCGGGCTGCTTGGTTAGGCGTTTACGATTCCCGATTTTGTCGGTAGGATGCAAGGGGTCGGCCGCTGGATGTGCGGCGGCCGGCGCGGGCGCGGCGGGTGCCCGCGCCACTCGATACGATCCGTCGACGCCCCCCTAGGGACCACACCGGCTGTTTAGCAGTCCGTCGTGAACGTCGCGCCGCACAGAGGCGGCAGAGGCGCCACACGGAAGCCCGGCCGGGCGCTCACCATCATGGATGTGCCGTTCGTCAAACAGACGCTCGACAATGGGCTGGATGTGATTGTGCACGAAGATCACGGTTGTCCGATCGTCGCGGTCAACATCTGGTACCACGTCGGATCGAAGAATGAGCGCCCGGGCCGCACCGGGTTCGCCCATTTGTTCGAACACCTGATGTTCGAGGGCTCGGAGCATCACGATCGCGGGTACTTTTACCCGCTGCAGCAAGCCGGCGCGGCGGTCAACGGTTCGACGAACGCCGATCGCACGAACTACTGGGAGGTTGTGCCGACGAACGCGCTCGAGTTGGCGCTGTGGATGGAATCGGACCGGATGGGCTATCTGCTCCCAGCGCTGACGCCGGAGAAGTTCGAGCATCAGCGGGACGTCGTGCTGAACGAGCGGCGGCAGAGCTACGAGAATCGACCCTACGGCATGGTCGGGATGGCTACGATGGCGGCGCTCTATCCGCCGGACCATCCGTATCACTGGACGACGATCGGAAGCGCCGCGGACCTGCGTGCGGCCGAGTACGACGACATCCGGTCGTTCTTTCGGATGTTCTACCATCCCGGAAACGCGTCGCTGGCGCTGGCGGGCGACATCGAGGCCAGCGAAGGGATCGCCCTGGCGAAGCGGTATTTCGAGGACATTCCTGCCAGTGCGCCGGTCTCGCGGGTGACGGTCGAGGAGCCGACGCTGCCGGCCGACACGCGCCTGGTGCTCGAGGACCGCGTCGAGCGTCCACGGTTGTATCTGGCCTGGCATGCGCCGCGTCTGTTCGCGCCGGGTGACGCCGAGCTGGACGTGCTGGCCGACGTTCTGTCGAATGGCAAGGCGTCGCGGCTCTACAAGACCCTGGTGCAGGAGCTCCGGATCGCCAGCGATGTCAGGGCGACGCAGTGGTCGCGGGAGTTGTCCGGGGTGTTTCAGATCGTCGCGACGGCGGCGCCCGGCTGCGTCCTGGCCGAGCTCGACGAGGTGATCACCGCCGAGCTCGGCCGGCTGCAAGCCGAGGGGCCGACGCTCGTCGAGCTCGAGCGGAGCTTGGCCCAGGTCGAGGCGCACTTCGTCTACCGGTTGCAGACAGTGGGCGGGTTCGGCGGCAAGTCCGATCAGCTCAACGGGTACAACATGATGGTCGCGGACCCGGGCTACTTCGACACCGACCTGGCCCGGTATCGTGACGTGACCGCCGACGGGGTCCTCGGCGTTGTCGGTCGTCATCTGACTCGGGCTCGCCGGGTTGCGGTGAGCGCCGTGCCGCGCGGGTCAGCGCACGTGGCGCTGCCCGGCTCGGTCGGCGCGATGGTGTCGTGATGACGGTCGATCGGAGCCGCGTGCCGTCGGTCGGACCGGATCCCACGTTCGTATTCCCCACCGCCCGCCGGACGACCTTGCCGAACGGGCTAGACGTCAGGACCATCCAGCATCGGAAGATGCCGGTCGTGAGCGCGCTGCTCTTGCTCCGGTGCGGCGCTGCGAGCGATCCGGCCGGTCAGGCGGGCCTGGCGTCGCTGACTGCGGCGCTGCTGGATGAGGGGACCAGGGTCCGCACCGGGCTCGAGGTGTCCGAGTGTTTCGGCCGGCTCGGGGCGCAGTTCGACGTCGACGCCGGCATGGACGCGACGATGGTTCGTCTGACGACCCTCGCGCGTGTCGCCGGTGACGGCCTGTCACTACTGGCCGAGCTCGTCAGGGAGCCTCGGTTCGACACCGGGGCGTTCGACCGCGTGCGGGCGCTGAGGCTCGACCGGCTCACCCAGCTGCGTGAGGTGGCCCCCGTCATTGCGGACCGCACGTTCGCGCGGCTGCTGTACGGGCGCCAGCCCTACGGTCATCTGTCGTTTGGCACGGAGGGCGGGGTGCGCACGCTCGCACGGGACGACGTCGTGAGGTTCCACGCCCAGTGCTATCGGCCGACACTGGCGACGCTGATCGTCGTCGGGGACGGGTCGCACGAGAACCTGGCGGGGATGGCGGCGGAGGCGTTCGCGAGCTGGGCCGGCGCCTCCGAGGCGTCTGAGCCGGTGGGTGGCCATTCGGAAGTGGCCGCGGACCCGCCGCGGCTGGTCGTGGTCGATCGGCCGGGCGCGGCACAGTCCGAGCTCCGGATCGGCCACGTGGCCGTCTCACGCGACACGCCAGATTATTTTCCGCTGCTGGTCTTGAACATGGCACTGGGCGGCCAATTCACCAGCCGGATCAACTTGAATCTGCGTGAGGACAAGGGGTACACGTATGGCGTGCGCTCGGCCTTCGACTTTCGACGGCGACCCGGGCCGTTCCTGGTCCAGACCGCCGTGGAGACGGCGGCGACCTCGGCGTCGATCCGCGAGGTGCTCGACGAGATTCGCGCCGTGCGCGACGGGCGTCCGGTGACGCGACTCGAGCTCGAGCGAGCCGTGGCGGGACTCACGCGAGGGTATTCTCGGGGGTTCGAGACCGCCGAGCAGGTCGCGCGCGGTCTGGCACAGGTGGCGCTCCACGGGTTACCGGACGACCATTTCAGCCAGTTTGGGCGTTGCGTGGCGGCAGTGAGCGTCGCAGACGTCGCGCAGGTGGCTCGCGATCATCTGGACCCAGGCCGCCTGTCGGCCGTGATCGTCGGCGATCGCGCAGCCGTGTCGGCTGCCGTGGCCGAGGTCGGCCTGGGGCCGCCCACGGCGTTCGACCTGCTGTGACCGTTCGGAGAACCGGGTTGCCGCCTCGTTCGTCAAAGACGATCGAGGGTGGCGGTCCGTCCGCATGAATTTCGCGAGGTTCGGTCTCGGCGTCTTCGGGTTTGCCGGTCTGATCGCAGCGACGCTGGCCGGGGCGACGGTCTGGCTCGTGCTGACCGACCCTGTGACCGTGGCCGATGCTGTTAGCGAGGGGGAGATCTCACCGCTGATCCGCGAGCTGGCCGATGTCCTCTACCGGGCGCTGCGGGATCTGCTGCGCTACCTGTAAGTCAGCTGTCATGTGACCCGCGCCCGGCCAGAGGGACACTCGCGCGATGGACATCAACAGAGGCTACGACGCAAGAACTTCGTCAGCACGAATCCATCGAGCCAGCTGAACGGCGCGATGGCGGTGGAGTAATGTCCGCATGGGAGCACGGTTTCCCGGTGGTCCACGTCCAGCCGTCGGAACTCCGCGACGAGCCGCCGGGACAGGGCGACGGGAAAGGTGAGATCCCAGCGCGCATAGACCAGGAGGATCGCGCGCCCCCGGACCCGCTCGAGACACGGAAACGGGCTGATCGGCATCCACAGGCGCCGCAGTTGGTCGAGTGTGATCTGTCCGTCCAGTCCCGCTCGGATGTGCGACGTGGACAGGCCCTCCCAGACGACGTCGGCAAAGAATGGCGAGATGTGGTTCAGTGCCAGGGTCTGAATCGCCGGCTCGTGTGCCGCCGTGAGTATCGCCAGGCACGACCCGAGGCTGGTGCCGAGGATGGCAATCCGGCGGTACCCCACCTGCTCGAGCCACCGGACCGCGCGCCGGACGTCGAGCACCGCCTGACGGCACACTTCCAGCGTGCGACCGACGTTGGCGCTGACGATGTAGTCGGCGCGGTGCAGTTCCGCTGGCATCCGTCGATCGTGATACGGCAGGCTGAGCCGCAGCGCGTCCATACCCGCCCGCGTCAGCAGGCGGCAGAGGCCCATGTGGCCGTCCGGGTCGGCGTTCCACTGCGGCAGGACGATCACGACAGGACGATCGCCAAGCGCGGTGCCGGCGCGCTCACGTCGTATCAGTCTGGCGTGCACCGTGTTGTTGGCGGTATGAGGGGTGGTCAGCGCGCTGGCAAAGGTGAGCCGATCGCCGTCAAGCTGGTAGTCGTCCGCCGGCGTCACGGCGAAATATCGATCCGTGTCGCCCATGGCGCGATCGACCCAGCGCTGCAGCGCGACGTCGGCCGGTTCACCGGCAGGGCGGTCCGTCGGCGGAATCCAGTCCGCTCCCCATTCGAACGGCCGCACCACGCGGTCGGTCGTCACGGCCGCCAGCCGGCGTTCCCACGCGTGGAAAAGTGTTCCGATCACGGTCTGGGGAAGAGTCGACGCCGAATGTTTCGTCGGCTACCGAATGTGCGCCTCGACGGCGAGTGCGACGCGAAGCAGCTCCCCCGTCCGCCCGGCGTGCCCAATCAGTTGCAGGCCGCACGGCAGCCCGTCAGGCGTCGTGCCGCACGGCAGCGACACGGCCGGGTGCCCCGTCAGGTTGAACGCCTGCGTCAGACGCAGCGTCACGCCGCGGACGGAATCGATCAGACCATCGACTTCGATTTCGTCGCTGCCGAGCCGTGGCGCCGGAATGGCCAGCGTCGGCAGCACGAGGGCGTCGCAGCCATCCAACGCCGCATCGACTTCGTGCCGCAAGATCTCCCGACCACGCTGCGCCCGGAGGTAGTCCTCGGCCAGTACGTACCGGCCCATCTCCAGCCGCAGGCGGACGCCGGGCGTGTAGTCGGCGGGCCGCGAGTGCAGCGTGCGCGCGTGGTAGGCCATGCCTTCGGAGAGCACGATGTGGAGGTAGATCGCCGTAATCTGGTCCGCATGTGCGATGCTGACGTCGTTGACGCTCGTGCCGGATGCCCGCAGTCGCTCGAGCGCGGCATCGAACGTGGCTCGCACGCTCGGGTCGACGTGATCGAGGAAGTACCCGCGCGGTATGGCGAGGCGCAGCCGAGCGGTCGAGACCGGGTCCAACCGCGCCGGACAGGCCTCGCCGGCCATGGATCGGTATACCACCCAGACGTCGCGCACACTCCGGCACAGCGGGCCGACATGATCGAGCGAGCCGCTCAGTGGCACGATGCCGTCGACCGACAGTTCTCCGTAGCCCGGTTTCAGCCCGACGGTTCCGCACGCGGCCGACGGGATTCGGATCGATCCGCCGGTGTCGGTCCCGATCGAGCCGACGCCCATCCCGGTTGCGACGGCTGCGGCCGAGCCACCGCTCGAGCCGCCCGGAGAGCGATCCGTGTCGTGCGGGTTCCGGGTCGGTCCGAACGCGGAATCCTCGCCCGTTGTACCAAACGCGAATTCGTGGAGGTTGCACTTTCCGAGGATGACCGCGCCGGCGGTCTTCAGGGCCCTGACGACCCTGGCGTCGCGGGTGGCGGCGTCGCGCGGACGGACCTTCGAGGCCGCCGTGGTCGGCATGCCGACAACGTCGATCAGATCCTTTACGGAGATCGGGATCCCATGGAGCGGCCCGCGATACCGCCCAGCCGCCGTATCGTCATCCGCATGGGCGGCGGCGGCGCGGGCGCCTGCCGCGTCGACGGTGATGAACGCGTTGATCTCTCCGTCACGTTCGTCGATTCGTTGGAGGCAGGCGTCGGTCAGCTCGCGCGCCGAGAGCGATTGGCCTTCGATCATCGGCGCTAATTCGTCGATCGTCAGCTCGCTGACGTCAGCGGTCACGCCCGCCCCGCAGTGAGTCGGGTTCCGCCTGGGCAGTCCGATCGGCGGACGCGTTCCAGTCGGCATCCCTGAGTACCTGGGCGGCTTTGATCAAGCCGTCGAGCAAGGGAGCGAGTTCTGGCAGACCCCGGCGCACCGCATCCGCTTTGATTGCCGCCGCCCACTCGTCTTGTCGCATCGCGTTCTCTGGAGAGCCAGTCGGGGGGGAGTATACCGTGCGCCACGAAAGGCGCGGAGGACCAGTGGATGAAAGATCCACCTGCGTAATTGTCGATTCGACGCAGTAGCTGCCTGCCCGGCGGGCGACCGCCGAAGCGGCAGGGACAATGCCTCCTTCGGGGAGGTTAGCAAGTTCACGGGCCGTAACGCGAGTGAATCCTGAGCAGGCCTCGAAAGTACCAATGTGGACGCCGACCCGCCGGTATACCGGGGAAGGCTGTCATCCACGCCCGCAGCAACCGACGCAAGGTGTGGAGTCCACCGGGGTAGTGGGAACGGCACGTGCGCACGGTGCTCCGGGCAACGTGGGAGGCCCATGTGCGGTGCGCGGTCGCGATGCGCAACGGCCCCTCGGGGGCCGGCCGGCGTGGGCGTCGGAGAGGCCCATAGTACTGCGGAACCCGGGTAATGCCGGGGGAGGGAAGGGGCCTCACTTCTGGGTGCTTCCTACCGAGCCAAGGACTGGGGGATTGGCGTGAGCCTGACGGACTCTTGATCGTGTTCGGCGGCTCCAGCGGAAACTCTACATCAAGGCGAAGCAAGCCCCGCGGTTTCGCTTCTATGCCCTGTATGACAAGGTGCATCGCGAAGACATCCTGGCGCACGCCTATCGCCTCTCCCGCGCGGCGGCGGGGGCACCGGGGGTCGATGGGGTTGCCTTCGCTGACATCGAGGCAGCAGGCGTGGAAGCGTGGCTGGCGGACCTGAGGAGGACGCTGCAGGCGAAGACGTATCGACCGAACCCGGTGCGCCGGGTTCTACTTCCCAAGCCGGGCGGGGGGGGAGCGACCACTGGGGGTTCCGACGATTCGGGACCTGGTGGTGCAAACCACCACCAAGCTGGTGCTGGAACCGGTCTTTGAGGCGGGGTTCGAAGCCAGTGCGTATGGCTATCGGCCGAACCGAAGCGCCCAGGCAGCGGTCCAGGAGGTGCATCGCGCGCTGTGCGCGGGCTACACCGAGGTGGTGGACGCGGACCTGTCGAAGTATTTCGACACGATCCCGCATCAGGAGCTGCTGCAGAACGTCGCGCGCCGTGTGGCCGACGGGGCGATGTTGCGGCTCCTCAAAAACTGGCTGAAGGTGCCGGTCGAGGAGCGGGATGCGCGAGGTCGGCGACGCATGAGTGGCGGGAAACGGACCACACGAGGCACGCCGCAAGGCGGGGTCACCAGTCCGCTCCTCGCCAATATTTACAGGCATCGCTTTCTTCGGGTCTGGCGAACTCGCGGGAAGGGCGACCAGTTTCAGGCGCGGCTCATCAACTACGCGGATGACTTTGTCATCCTCAGCCGTGGGCACGCCACGGAAGCGCTGGCGTGGACCCGGTGGGCGATGGGCCACCTGAAGCTGACCCTGAACGACACCAAAACGTGTGTCCGACACGCGCATCGCGAGGCATTCGACTTTCTGGGCTATACCTTTGGGTGGCGACGGTACCGGTCGAATGGCCGCTGGTATCTGGTCGCAGCGCCGTCGACCAAGAGCGTCCAGCGGGTCAAAGCCGCCGTGCGTGCGCGGCTGCGCCCTGGGAATCAGGGCCCGTGGGCCGAGGTGGGCGATGGGCTCAACCGCCTGCTCCGTGGCTGGGGGATGTATTTCAGCTACGGCACGCGGGCGCCGGTCTATCGCGCGGTTGACCACTACGTCTACCAAGCCGTGCGGCACTTCCTCAGCCGACGCCACAAGGTGCCGACGCGCGGCACCCGGCGCTTCGCCGCTGAGCAGGTCTTCGGGTCACTCGGAGTCCTGCGGCTGCGTGCGCTGCCTCGTGGCGTGGTGCGTGTGTCTTGATGTGAAACCAGTCGGAGAGCCGGATGCGGGAAATCCGCACGTCCGGTTCGATGAGCGGGGACGGGAAACGGCGCCATGGCCTGGATTGAGGCACCGGCGTTCTGCGAAAGCCGCCGGCTACTGCGACTCCCCAGGCCTACCGCGCCCGCGCCCGTCCTCGACTCTACCGATGCCTGGTTGACGTTCGCGCAAGCTCGTCAGGCATCGCGAGCCGCGGTGTACGGTAACCTGACGATACCGTGCGCCACACCAAGATTATCGCCACGCTCGGGCCGGCGAGCCGCCAGGCTGATGTTGTCCAGGGGTTGATCGACGCAGGTACCGACATCATTCGCCTGAACTTTTCACACGGATCTCAGGACGACCATGCCCAGATGTGCGCCGTCGTGCGGGCCGCGGCGACGCGGGCTGGCCGCGTGGTCGCGATCATGCAAGACCTGAGCGGGCCGAAGATTCGGACGGGCACGCTCGTCGACGGGGTGGCACTGACGCTCCGAGAGGGTCAGGCGATTCGGATCGCCACCGGAGATTTTGCCGGAACTCATGACCGGCTGTCGGTGCAGTACGGCGGCTTGGCGGCGTCGGTCCGCGCCGGCGACCGATTGCTGCTCGATGACGGGCGAATCGAGCTCGAAGTCGACGAATCGGACGGTGTCGAGCTCATGGCCCACGTGATTGCCGGTGGCACCCTCGGCGAGCACAAAGGAATCACCGCGCCAGGCGTCACGCTGCCCGATTCCGCACTGACGGCAAAGGATACTGCGGACCTGGCGTTCGGCCTCGATCTGGGTGTCGACATCGTGGCGATCAGCTTCGTGCAGTCGGCCGATGACCTGAGAGGAGCCCGCCGTCTCGCAGTCGAGGCAGGTCGGCCAGACATTCCGTTGATCGCGAAGATCGAACGCCCGCAGGCAGTCGAGAACCTCGAGTCGATTCTTGAGGTGTCGGACGGGGTCATGGTGGCCAGGGGAGATCTAGGGCTCGAAATGCCGTTGGAACGGGTGCCAGGCGTGCAGAAGACAATTGTCCGTGCCGCTCGATCACGTGGCGTCCCCGTGGTCGTCGCGACTCAAGTGCTCGAGTCGATGCGTCACGAGCTGCGGCCGACGCGCGCCGAGGTCGGTGACGCCGCGACAGCCGTCGACGAAGGGGTCGACGCCATCATGCTGGCTGGCGAAACAGCCATCGGCCGCCACCCGGCGACCTGTGTGAAGACGCTCGACGCGATCATTCGCGAGGCGGAACGTCTCTCGCCGGGGCCGCCACCGCCGGTCAGCGAGGGGCGCCGCCATGACAATGCGCTGTGCGAAGCTGCCGTGACGCTGGCGACACGCAGCGGCGCCGAGGCGATTGTGGCCATCACGCGGGCGGGTCATACGGCCGAGCTGCTCTCCACGCTGCGGCCTCATTCCATCATCTACGCGGCGGCCAATCGTGAAGCCGTGGCGCGGCGCTTGACGTTGCGATGGGGGGTCAGGCCGATTGTAGCCGCGCTCGTGGGAGACATCAACGACGACCGCGGCACCGTCGAGCGGCGGCTCGTCGCCGACGGGCACCTCGCGGCTGGTGCGGTGGTCGTCTTCGTCCGGGTCCATGGTGAGCTGACGCGGGACGACGCCAATTTTCTGACGCTGCGTCGGGTCGGTGGCGACGGCTGACGACGGTCCGGTCAGATCATCGCTTCATCCCAGAAGAGTTGGTCGTCGTCGAAGCGGGTGAGGCGCAACGGCGTGAGGTCGAACGTCTCGCAGCGGCCAAGACGCACCAGCTCCGACACCGCTTTTCCAGTGGCCGGGGCCATCATCAGGCCGTGGCCGCTGAAGCCGTTGGCGAAGAGGAGGCCGGGGCGGTCGGGATGCTGGCCGATCACCGGATTGTGATCCGGCGTCATCTCGTACAGGCCACTCCATCCTTCCACGCGTGAGTACTCGCCATGCGCGGGTAGACGCCGTCGCAGGGGCGGAAGGAACTCCTGTTCCCATCGACTGTGATCGCACGCGAAGTTCTCGCCCGTGGGCTCGTCCAGTTTCGTGCAGGCCACGATGATCCGGTCGGGATCACCCGGGGCGACCGGATCCTCCTGGCGCCAGTGCACGCCGGACGGGTCGACGATCATCGGGTGCCGTTCCGGGGCGTTCGCCTGCAGATACGCGCGGAACAGATGCTGACGAACTGGCCGCACGGGGAGGTCCAGGTCGGCCATCGTCGCGATGCGCGCGGCGTACGGGCCGGCCGCGTTGACGACGATCGCGCCGTCGATCGCCTCGTCGCCGTTCAAGACCACACCGTGAACTCGGTGCCCGTTGCGGCGCAAGGCCGTGACCTCTGCCGCCACGAACTCGGCTCCCGCCGATTGGGCCGCGTGTCTGAACCCGTGCAGGACCGCTGTGGGATTGGCATACCCGTCGTCCGGTCCCAGGATTCCGAATTCGATGTCGTCGAGGACCAGGCCCGGGATTCGCCGCGCCATGTCGGCGGTCGAGAGTCGCGAGAGTCGGGCGCCCAACGACCGCTGACGCTCGAACCTGGCGTCGAACCGATCGCGGTTGCTGGCGTCGACCAGAAAGAGATAGCCGCGTTGCCGGAACGCTGCCACGGCGGCGCCCCTTAATCCGAAGCGGCGGTCGAACGTTGCGTAGAATGCGATGCTGAACTGGGCCAGCTGGATGTTGAGCGCGGAGGAGAACTGCTGGCGGATGCCGCCCATCGCCAGGTTCGACGACGCGCGGGCGTATGTCGGGTCGCGCTCGACGACGATCACGCGTCCCGCGAATCCGTCGTCGAGCAGATGGTAGGCGATGCTGGATCCGATGACGCCGCCACCGATGACGATGACGTCTGCGGGCATCGACCCTCCGACTACGATTTCCGCCGTGCCCGGCGGGCGGCGGTGGGTCGCTCCAGCCGGCGGATACGGGCCATGACTTTCTTGTCCGCGCGCGTTTTCCAGCGCACGCGCCGGTCCTGCTTCGATGTAGGTCTTGAGCGAGCGCAGTGACGTCATCCAGCCCGGATCGATGACGCTGAAGTACCGCTCCCAGCGCGCGCCGGTGCCGCAGCCGCTTTGGCGTACCCGGACCCTCGTGGCCGGCCCCTCGATCTGGCAGGTCACCTCCAGCGCCATCGGGCCCAGCGGCGGCCCTTCGGGGGGTAGCCAATAGGCATCGGCCACGAAGAATTCCCGGTCCTTGCGATGTTCCATGACGGTGCCGTGAAACGCGCCGCCGAGCGGACCGAGAATGTCGTCGCGGAACCGCGTCGGTTCCCATTCCACCGCGTAGACTCCCAACGGCTGCGGCACCGTGACAGAACGGCTGGTGAGCCACCAGGCCGCCAGCGCCGTCGGCTCGAAAAACGCCGCCAGCACGCGACTGGGTGTCGCCGTGATCAGTTCCTCGTGCGCCGCTGAATAATCTTCGATTGTCGCCATCGATCCGTCACTGCTAGGGCTGTCCGGCTGTGACCCGGCCGCGTTCGGCGGCGCGCGCCTCATTGACCATGTCGCGGACCTCTGCCATCAAGGTTGGCACGTGATACGGCACGCCGTCCTTGATCGTCCACTCGATACCACCGCCGTGGACGCCCCGACCGTCCACGGCAACGCTAGTGCCGTACGGATTCAGGAATTGTCGCCACGCGGCGGAGATGGCGAGCGCGAGTGAGATCGAGTGGCTTCATCGTCCGGTCGAGCGCGGCCGGTTCAGTTTGGACGGGGCGTCCGTGGACCGGCGCAAGCGCCCGATGGTACCGGCTCGGATGCGCGGAGTCAAAGGCTGCTCACAGCGTTGCACGCCCCTGCATGCCAGGTTGTCTCACCCCAGGCTCTAGCAGGCTGCTGAAGAACCCGGGTATCGGGCTGTTTTCTTAAGCATCATGCGGGTAACGACCGCCCGACGACCGTGCGCACGGGTGTGCGCTGACCCCGATGAGGGGGCCGGCGACACGCGCGGCCGGCGAGCAGGGACACGTCGCCTCCAGATTCCGCAGGCGGACCAAGTTATAGGCCGTGGCGGCGAAAGTGAGCTGCCACTCGACGAGTGGGACGCCGCGAGGCCGGAGCTTGCGCAAACCACCGACGGTCTGCCTCCACCCAAAGACCTGTTCCACGAGTTTTCGTTTCCGCTGACTCACGTGAGAACCCGCATGCCGGGTGGGCCGACCATCAATCGCCCGCCAGCGGACCTTCTGCGCCACGTGGGGCGTGACGTCCCGGACGCGGACATCGGCGACGAAGCTCGCCACATCGTAGCCCTTGTCTGCTCCGACCGTGCTGCCCGGCGGCGCGCTGGCCTCCAGCAACAGTGCCGCCGCCTCGCGTTCGGCGGTCCCCGTCGCGTGGGTCGCACAGACGTTGGCGACGAGCCCCTGCCGATTATCCAACAGCACGTGGCCCAGAGACGCCAGCTTCGCCTCCTTCCCTTGGCCCTTCCGATGCAGCATCGCCGCCGGATCAGTCGTCGACTGGTGCGTGTCGTTGCGCCGCCGCTCGCCGTGGAAGTCGACCGTGGGATTCCCGGGGTCATCGGGGGGCGCGCGCGGCGCGGCGTCCCGGCATCGGAAGCTCTTCAGGCTGGCCCAGGCTTCCAACTGCGTCCCGTCCACCGTGAAATGCTCGTCCGAGAGCAGACCGGCCGCCCGGGCGTGGGCCTGGACCGCATCAACGAAGGCGGCCGCGCCATCCCCCGCCAGCAGCCGGTCACGATTCTTGGTAAACGTCGTGGGATGCCAGACCGGGTCGTCCATATGCAAGCCGACGAACCAGCGGAACAGCAGGTTGTCGTTGAGCTCTTCCAGCAGCAGCCGTTCGCTCCGGATCGTGTACAGCACCTGCAGCAACAGGGCCCGCAACAATGGCTCAGGCGGGATCGACGGACGTCCCGTCTTGGCGTACAGGCCGGCGAACCTGCGCGACATCGTCTTCAGCGCGTGATCCGTCAGCGCGCGGACCGCGCGGAGCGGAGGATCGGCCGGCACGCGCTGTTCCGGCGACCGGTAACTGAACATGTGATGGGTCTGCTCATCGTGTCCGCGCATGAGGTGGCTCCCTTCAGCAATATTGGGAGCATGGGAGTACGCCGGGATCGATCTGTCGATCCCATTCCATGGACTTTTTTAGCAGCCTGCTAGGGCTGCGAATGATAGAGTGCTGGCATATGGCCGAGCCACGCCCCGCCTATCTCATGCCGGAGTTTCTGGCGAGTGACGAAGGGCGCCCGCTCCGCATCCTGTCGGAGTATCTCGAGCCGCTGAAGCGATTCGAGGAAAAGCAGATCGAGGACACGGTCGTGTTCTTCGGCTCGGCGCGGGTCGACAGCCAGCGTCGGGCGACGCAGGCGCTCAAGCGCGAGCAGGCCCGATCCCCGAAGCGCGCCGAACGGTTGCGCCGCTGCCGCCAGGCGGTGGCCTGGTCACGCTACTACGAGGAGGCGCGTGAGCTCGCCCGGCGGCTGACCGACTGGAGCCAGGGCTTGGACAAGCCGCGCCATCGATTCGTCGTCTGCTCCGGTGGCGGGTCCGGCATCATGGAGGCGGCCAATCGCGGCGCGCACGAGGCCGGCGGCAAGACGATCGGGTTGACGATCAGTCTGCCCTTCGAAGAGCGGCCGAACCGCTACATTAGCGACGACCTGCATTTCAAGTTCCATTACTTCTTCATGCGGAAGTTCTGGTTCGCGTACCTGGCCAAGGCGCTCGTCATTTTCTCGGGCGGGTTCGGGACGCTGGACGAGGTATTCGAGTTCCTGACGCTGGCGCAGACCCGAAGGATCTCGACGAAGACCGAGGTCGTGCTGTACGGCCGTGACTACTGGGACCAGATCCTAAACCTGCAGCCGCTCGTCGACTGGGGCGCCATCTCGAAGCGCGATCTGAAGGCGATTCATCGCACCGACGATCCGGGTGCGGCGTTCGAGCACTTGCGCGACCACCTGATCCGGCACTGCCTGTAGAAGCCCCTCAATACAGCAGGTACCGCGCGCGCAGTTCCAGAAAATCCTCGGACGGCTCCCGGAGCACGTTCAGCAGCGGCGCTCCGGCTTCGACAGAGCGCCTGAGCGCGTCCGATCCCCACAGCACATCGATCGGCATCCGGTCGTGCTCGTATTCGTACGGCGGCTGACGCCAGGCGAAGCGCTCGGGGTCTGCGTCGCGGCAGGCGTCCAGGACGGCGAGCGCCGTGCGGACCGGGCGGAACGCGCGTCGATCGCGTATATGGATTTGGCATCCGCCGCAGGCGGTGTTCGCGTGCTTTTGGAACGTCGGCTCGAACCCGACCGGGCGAAAACGTACGCCGGGCAGCCCGGTGTCGTTCAGGCGCTCCGCCAGCCGGGCGCCGTCCAGCCAGGGCGCGCCGAACAGCTCGAAGGGTCGCGTCGTTCCGCGCCCCTCGGAGAGATTCGTTCCCTCCAGCAGCACCATGCCCGGATAGACGAGGAGGCTGTCCAGCGTGGGCAGGTTCGGCGACGGCAAGACCCAGGGCAAGCCCGTCTCGTCGAAGTGCATCGGCCGTTGCCATCCCGTCATCGGCTCGACCTCGAGGCTTGCGCCGATGCCGAACTCGTCGTTGAAGAGCCGGGCCAGCTCGCCGATCGTTAGGCCGTGGCGCAGGGGAACCGGAAACTGGCCGACGAACGACGCGCATGACGGATCGAGCAGGGGGCCTTCCACCCCAACTCCGCCGATTGGGTTCGGCCGGTCTGTGACGACGACCGGCACACCGTGCTCGCGGCAGGCCCGCAGGCAATTCGCCATCGTGTAGGCATAGGTGTACACGCGCGTTCCGACATCTGGCAGGTCGACGACCAACACGTCCAGATCCCGCAGCATTCCGGCCGTGGGCGTGCGCGTCTCGCTGTAAAGCGAATAGACCGGAACGCCTCGCGCGGCATCTCGCGCGTGCGGCGTCTCGATCATGTCGTCCTGCCGATCGGACTGAAACCCGTGCTGCGGACCGAACAGGGCAGTCAGGCGAGTCTTAGGAAGCACTGCGATCCGGTCCGTCGCGTGGGTCAACTGATTGTCGATCGACGCGGGATTGCAGACCAGGCCGACACGCTGGCCGGCGAGGCGGCCGGAGGCCGCGAGGTGTTGAAGGCCGACTGAGACAGACATCCGCCGCATTATAGCGGCGGGAAGTTCCGACGTGCCGTCACCACGGGCTGCTAGAGATTCTTGATTGCCAGGACCTCGGTGGCCGGCACGCGGCGGCCGGTGCAGCTGATGAGCCGCGGCGCCTTCAGCCCGGATTTCCGATTTGGCTGTGGTACCGTATCGGCAGGCCAGTCGCCGCGCCTTGATTTCCGGGGCTCCGACGCAAGGAACCCCGCCACGGAGGGTGACACCCTGTGGGTGAATGACAGCACGAGGCGTTTCAGTTCACGTTCAATGGCTTTCTGAAGGTCGCATTCCAGGGGTCGCGCATCACCTCCGACGCCGGTCTCCTTTTGGTGCGCGAGTTGGATGAACGCCTGGGGCTGGCGACACTCATCGCCGAGCACCTGAGCGACTCCCGACAGGGCTTGCACACCCAGTTCAGCCTGGCGGATCTCCTGCGACAGTCGGTCTACAGCCGGCTCGCGGGCTACGAAGACCTGAACGATGCGGTGCGCGTGTCGGCGGACCCGACGTTTCGTCTCATCGGGGCGCCAACGCTCTGGGACCGCGGTGGCGCGCTGACCTCGCCGCTGCACTGGTTCGAGACTGAGCTGCTGACCCGAGAGGAGAAGCTCGTCGGGCTGATGGCCGTGAACCGGGAGGTGCTCGCACAGGCTGAGATGCCAACGCGCGCCGGCCGGATTGTGCTCGACATGGATTCGAGTGAGAGCCCGGTGCATGGGGCGCAGGAAGGGAGCGCGTACAACGGGCACTTTGAATCAGTCTGTTACCACCCGCTGTTTCTGTTCAACGAGCACGGCGACTGCGTGGCCGCCCCGCTGCGGCCCGGCAACGTGCATAGCGCCGACGATTGGGACGACCTGCTCGTGCCGGAAATTGACCGGCAGCAGGCGGAGGGTACGCGCGTGGCGTTCCGCGCGGACGCGGCGTTTGCCAAGCCGGAGATCTACGACGCGCTCGAGACGCGCGACGTGGACTATGTCATCCGCATGCCGGCGAACAAGAGCGTGGAGCTGGAAATCGAAGCCCTCCTCTTTCGTCCGCCGGGACGGCCGAGCCGCAAGCCCTTGGTGCGCTACAAGAGTTTCCGCTATCAGGCGAAGAGCTGGACCACGCCCAGACGGATTGTCGCCAAGGTGGAGCACCACCGAGGGGAGCTGTTCCCGCGCGTCGGCTTCATCGTGACCAAGATGGCCCTCCCGAGCCGCTCGGTCGTACGGTTCTACAACAAGCGCGGCACGGCGGAGCAATGGATCAAGGAAGGCAAGCAGGCCACCCACTGGACGCGGCTGTCGTGCCCTCGGTTCCGGGCGAACGAAGTGCGCCTGCAACTGAGTGTCCTGGCCTACAACCTGGGCAACCTCTGGCGCAGATGGGTCCTGCCGCCGCGGGTCACGCGCTGGTCGCTCACGAGTCTCCAGCAGCGGCTGGTGAAAACCGGAGGCCGGCTGGTGAAGCATGCCAGGGACTACTGGCTCCTGCTGGCAGAAGGGCATCTGACCCGTCGGCTGTTCGGCGACATGCTGCGGAGGATCTGGGCGCTGCCCGTGCCGGGAGGATAGCGGGCGACCGCTTCCCGAGGAACTCCGGCGAAGAAACGGCGCACGTGTGGACCAGTGTCTGAGAAATGCCGTGAAAACAGCGGCTCCAGTCGGTCGCACGTCAGCGCGGGCTGAGTGACAGTCTCTGGAGCTGGACGATTGTGCGACGAACAGAATTTCGTGCGCTCGGCGGCGGTCGGGTGTATAACGGTGCCATCCGGGACAGGCAAAATGAAAATCCCGGGTTAGAGTTGGCATCCACAATAGCTGGGCGGCTGCCTCGTCATCGGCCTACTCTGCCATTTGCGGCTTCATAGGAACGGCCACTTCGGAGGCCCAGGCCCCGCTTTGCGCCGACGGGGCACCGGGCGTTTCAGACGGCGTGACTGATGATTTCAGGGGGAAAGCGGTGTTGCTCATAGCGTTGTTCGGTAGGTTCGTGCGAAGCGTGATGTCCGCGGCCGTGATTTCCGCTCTGGCGTTCGGAGGTCTGGTGCTCGTCGGAGGCGAGGCGGTTGCGCAGTCCGGGGACGCTGACTCTGAAGAGGCCCAAGGCTTGTCTCTCAGTGTTCCGGTCGCGCTAGCGGTCCGCGTCGCGGGGCCGCCAGTGTTGGACGGGCGCGTCGTAGATGACCCAACCTGGTTGAGCGCGGAGCCTGCGACTGGCTTTCGGCAGACCCGGCCAGACGAGGGGCAGCCTGCGACGCAGCGGACGGAGGTTCGAATCGTCTACACCGAGGACACCCTGTATTTTGGCGTCGTCTGCTTCGACACGGATCCCAATGGCATCATCATGTCGGACAGTCGACGGGATTCGTCACTGGACGACACTGACAGCTTTCAGATCGTCCTCGACACCTATCTCGACCAGCAAAACGGTTTCGTCTTTGGCACCAACCCGGCCGGACTGGAGTTCGACGGCCAGCTCGTGAACGAAGGGCAAGGTGGCGGCCGGTTTGGGAGTGGCGGCGGGCGTACTCAGGGCGGCGCTGGGGGCGGCTTCAACCTCAACTGGGACGGCTCGTGGCAGGTCGCGACGCAGGTCTCGGAGATCGGGTGGAGCGCGGAGTTCGCTATTCCGTTTCGCACGATTCGGTATCCGTCCGGACAATCGCAAACCTGGAGTATGAACTTCCAGCGCAATATTCGGCGAAACAATGAGACCGCGTTCTGGGCCCCGCTGCCGCGACAGTACGGTCTGTATCGCCTCTCGATGGCGGGACGGCTGTCGGGGCTCGAAGTACCGGCCCAGCGCAACCTGAAAATCACGCCGTACGTGCTCAGCGGACGCCTGCGACAAAACGCCACCACCTCCAGGCCCCGCCTCGACGACTGGACCGGCGACTTCGGGACGGACCTGAAGTACAGCATCACACCCGCATTGACGTTGGACGCAACCTATAACACCGATTTCGCTCAGGTCGAGGTCGACGAGCAGCAGGTTAACCTGAACCGCTTCAACTTGTTCTTTCCTGAAAAGCGACCGTTCTTCCTCGAGAACGCCGGGCTGTTCACGGTTGGGAACCCAGGTCAGACCGAGATCTTCTTCAGCCGGCGTATCGGTATCGGGCCCGAGGGCGAAGTGATTCCCATCGTGGGCGGCGGACGGCTGTCGGGTCAGGTGGGCAACGGCTTCAATGTCGGGTTCCTCAACATGCAAACCGACACGGTCGACGAACCGGACGACCCGGTCGCCGCCAATAACTTCACCGTGGCGCGCGTTCGGAAGGACCTTGGAAATCGCTCAAACGTCGGCGCAATCTTCGTCAATCGTTCTGCGACGGGTCGCTTGGCGGGCGACAGCGATCACAATCAAACCTACGCCGTGGATGGTCGTATTGGAATCGGTCAGGACGGGTCTATAAACGGATTCATGGCTCGGAGTCAGACACCAGACTTGAGGGGGAACGAGTACGCCTACGGCCTGAACTCGGCCTACTCCTCCCAGGCGTGGGAGGCGAGCCTCAGCTACTCCGAGGTGGCAGAGAACTTCAATCCGGAAGTTGGGTTCTTGACGCGAACGGAGTTCCGCTCCGTCGGAGGAAGGGTCCAGTACGCGTATCGGCCTGAGGATTTTTTCGGCCTACACGAGCTACGCCCGCACGTCGGCTTCAACGGCTTTTGGGATTTCGAAGGGTTTCAGGAGACGGGCCGCACCCACATCGATAATCACTGGGAGTGGCCGGACGGCACTGAAGTACACACGGGCATGAACATCACGCGCGAAGGCGTGGTGGATTCGTTCGAGATCTTTCCGGATGTGGTCGTGCCGCCCGGCACGTACGACCACATGGAAGCGCAGCTGGTGGTCATGACCAATCAAGGCGCCCCGTTGAGCTTCAGCGTGCGCACGACGATCGGTGGCTTCTTCGGGGGTGATCGGGTGGCCATGACCCCGACGGTCCGGTTTCGCGTGGGTGAGACGCTCAATACCGAGTTCGGCTTGAGCCGCAACGACATTGATATTCTTGGCGGCAGCTTCGTCACGAATCTTGCTCGAGCGAGAATCTCCTATTCGTTCTCGCCCCGCATATCCCTTCAGACTTTGATTCAGTACAACGACCGAGCGGATCTGTGGTCGGCGAATCTGCGGCTCGCCTGGCTGCAGCAGGCCAACACCGGCCTGTTCCTCGTGTATAACGACACTCGTGGTATCGGCAGCGCCATGCCCAGTGCCGCAGGGCGGACCCTCACGCTGAAATACACGCAGCTCTTCGACATCCTCCAGTGATGGTGCGACCGGATGGGTCATCAAAGATTCGAGTCATCACGAAGCCTCGTGACCTTGATCGCTTGCCTGTCGATGGCGCTCAGCGTCAGCCACGCGCAAGAAATCGCCGGGGAGGCAACTCAGGGGTCCCCACTACGTACTCCGTGGGGCGATCCTGATCTTTCAGGTTCAGAAGTTCGAGCGTGAAGCCCAGGCGGCGGTACAGCTTCTTGATGCGCGGTGTGGCCTGATTCGACAGGATCACCGGTCCGGGGTGCTTTGCGAGACGCTCGGCGGTGCGGACCTGATCCTCCCACGAGAAGCCACCCTGCGAGTACTGCGTGAATGGAACATCGTACGGCGGGTCGGCATAGATGAAATCGCCTCGCCGGATCGGCAAATCGTCGATGTCGCTCACCCGGAACGTCCATCTGGCCAGCCGCTGCCGATACGCCGCGAAGTCCCTCGTGTAGTTGATGCGTGTGTAGCGTCCAAACGGCACGTTGAACTCGCCCGATCGATTGAATCGACACAGGCCGTTGTAGCAGGTGCGATTCAGAAAATAGAATAGCGTCGCGGCTTCAGCCGAGCGGTTCTTCCCGATCTGCTGAAGGTCGTTGAACCGCTGGCGGTGCCGGTAGAAGAGACGCTCGTCGTTTTGCATCGGCAGCGTGATGCGCAGTCCCTTGCTCAGCCAGGCGTAGAAGTTGATCAGGTGGGGATTCATGTCGACCAGCAGCGCGCGCCGCGGATCGAGTCCGAGCGCCACGGCCAGACCTCCGCAGAACGGTTCGACCAATCGCCGACGGCTGTGAGGCTCCCACAGCGGACGCAGGTGGGGCGTGAGCCACCGTTTTCCACCCGCCCACTTCAACGGCGGGCGGAGCGCTACCTCGTGCGAAAAGGATCGAGCGCGATCTGGGGTCGGCGGCACGAACAAGAGCCTTCAAGATATTGTACCGTTCTTCGTTCCGTGACTCGGCGCCGGCTCGAAGCCGTTGCGTTAGAATGATGCGGATGATGACCGAGTGCCGGACGTTGCGGGCGGCGTTCGTGTCAACGATCGTTGCGGGGACGGTCCTGAGCCTGTCTGCGTGTGGGACACCCGAGCGTCCCGTGGCGCTGTTCGCCGACTACGTGCCGGTGCTCGGCCGCGCTGTCAGCACCGATCTCGTGCCGTCCACGGTCCGGAGTCCGCAGACTTTCTGGGCCACGGTTGGGCGATGCGACCGCCGGCTGGGGGATGTCCCGTGCGCTGTTGAAACTCAGCGGCAGCTTGGTTCACGACTACGCAACCATCTCTGACGACTCCCCGAGTCCTAACCGCGCGTCGCGTGCCAGGAGGGCAGCGACCAGCGCGGGCATATCTTGACATCCTTGCACCCGACGGAACCCCTTCGCCGCTTCGAGCACCCCGGCGGCCACCCAGCGCAGCACCATCGTCCCGCCGCGCCAGCGTTTCACATGGCGCTGCACATGGCGCGTTCGGCTGAGGAGACTCTCGATGGCGTTTGTGGTGGCGAGCGATCGTTGGAGACGCTCCGACAGACCCAAGCCGAGCACGGTCAGCGTCTCGTCGAGCCCTTCCCGCACGCTCGTGGCCGCACTCGGGTAGTCAGTGTCCAAGCGCCGCGCCAGGTCCTGCAGCAGACGCTTGGCCGTCTTGACGGGGCTGTTCGTGTAGGCGCGCGTGAGGACCGCCTTCACCCCCGGCCGCTGTGCCTCAGGGAGATGCTCCAAGATGTTCCGGCCCTTATGGACCTGACACCGCTGCACCAGCGCGGCGCGCCCAAATGTCTGGGTCACGGCCGTGTCGAGGGCCTTCGCGCCATCGACGATCACCAGCAGGCTCCGGTCGGTGCGCAGCCCGCGGCTGCCGAGATTGGTCAAGAGCCCCTGACAGACCGTCGCGTTCTCCGTGGCCCCTTCCCACAGGCCGAGCGGGTGTTTCGCGCCCATTTTATCGATGCCTAGGGCGACAACGATACAGTGTCCACCCACGTGCACGCCATCAATCAGCAGCCCCACCAGGTCCAGCGCGTCGAGCGGCGTCGCCCGCCACGCATCCAGCTGCGCCTGGGTTTGCGCGACAAAGCGTCGACTGACCGCACTCTTGCTCGTGCCCCGCGTGGTGACGTCGGCGCCGAGCGGTTCCAGACTCCGCGCATACTGGCGGGTCGCCACACCGATCAGCATCTGGTCGACCACGCGCCGGTTCAGCGGGTCCGCATTCGCGAATGCCCGGGCCGTTGGCAACGGAACCTCCTCGCCGGCGCGCCGCGCACGGGGCCGACGAATCGCCACCTTCCGCCCGCCCAGCACGACCTGACTCGGCGTATGCCCCGTTCGATACGCCTGGCGCGCAGGTTGATGCGCATACCGTGGCCCACAGACGGCGGCCCGATCCTCTTCCAGCATGGCTTCGAGTACCTTCAGGCCAGACGCGACGACCCGCTCCTGGAGCGCGGCCTGCGTATCAATGAGGATATCGACCAACGGAAGGTGCCGTGGCGTCGGGGATACCGATTGGCGACGGCGAGGGACTGTGCGAGACTGCTTCTTCATGGCGGCTCCTTACTGGGAGGCTTGCACCTCGGTTTCGTCACCGGTCGTATAGCACGACCAGTGAAGAGCCGCCGCTTCAAATTTCAACAGCTACTGGGACATCCCCGGCCGGCTGACGCTGCTGAGCCGGTGCGCTGGGTGGTCAGCGACTGGGCTAGCTTCAGGTTCTATGTCGGCGTCGACGGCAGCGCCACGTTCGAGCTCGAGGGGCAGCCGGCCGACGAGGGGTCCGATGCAGGACAGCTGATGTCGGTCGAACTGAACGGCATGCCCGTGGCGCGGGTCGAGATGGCATCTGGCTGGAGCACGTACGAGATTGAGCTTCCAGAACCCGTCATCGAACTCGGCTGGAACCGCGTGGTGCTTCGATTCAGCCGGCGCGTCGTCTCCGCCGATCCTTACGGGGCGGCGGCTGGGCCGCGCGCCGCCGGATTTCGATACGTCCGGATTCGGTCCGCGCTCGGTCGGCCCTTTTGGCCGGAGCAGCCGCGGGTGATCGATGTTGCTAGGGTCGACGAGGCAGGCGCCGCCGCCCGCCTCGACATGCCGACCGATAGCTTCCTCGAGCTCGTCGTCGACGCAGGGGAACATTCCGTGTTGACGGCTCGCGGTTCGGATCCGGCTCATACTCCTTCGTCGTGTGGTTCAGCCGATAGCGAGTGCCCTTGCCGCTGAGCGTGTCGGTCAAAGCCTGAGTTTTCAACAAGCCGCAGCAGGTCAGCCGATCGACCGCGCCGTCTGGAAACGTTCGCTTCTCGGCCAGCGCGGCGTCGTTGCGGCCGAAGATCATCGTCAGGTTCCACTCGAGTGCCAGTCGATCGCGATAGGCGATCATCTCCGGAATCTTGTAAGCCGTGTCGATATGGATGAGCGGTATCGGGACGTGACCAAAGAACGCCTTCCGCGCCAAGTACAGCATGACCGTGCTGTCCTTGCCGATCGACCACAGCATCGCCAGGTTGTCGATGCAGCTATAGGCCTCGCGGAAAATGTGAATGCTCCGGCTTTCGAGCTTGTCGAGAGGATCCATGCCAGTGTCCAGTCGTTAAGGCAGCGCGCCGAGAGCCTGCCGATGCAGGTAATTCATCACGCGAGCGACCGCATCGTCCAGTGAGACGCTCGACGTGTCGATTGTCAGCTCCGGGTGGATCGGCGCTTCGTACGGGTCGTCGACGCCGGTGAACTGCGTGATCTCTCCCCGCCGCGCCTTGGCGTACAGTCCCTTCACGTCGCGTGCCTCGCACACCGCCAGCGGCGTCGACACGAAGACCTCGATGAAGCGACTGCACAGGCCGCGCACGAAGTCGCGAGTTTCGCCGTACGGCGAGATGAATGCCGCGATGACCAGGACGCCGTTCCGCTCGAGCGTGCTGGCCAGGTGACCGACCCGCTTGATGTGCAGATCGCGGTCATCCTTCGAGAACCCGGTCGTCGGGAAGAGATCCCGGATCGTGTCGCCGTCCAGGTACTCGACCCGGTGGCCGTGACGCTTCAGGTCGCCGTGAACGCGCTGGGCGATCGTGCTCTTGCCCGAGCCGGACAGCCCGGTGAACCAAAGGACGCCCGGCTGTCCGGCGTACCCCGCGTGGGCCGCCCTGGTCCTGGTCCAGACGCGCTCGTGCAGTGGCCAGAGCACGAGAGCTTGATGCCGGCGTCCAGGAGGCCGGCGGCCAGGGCAAGGCCCGCGTCGTCGGTCAGCAGGTAGACCAGCAGGGCCGTGCTCGTCGTCGCGACAACCCGCCAGGAGATGGCCCGGAATCGCGACTGCAAGGGCGTCTGGACGAGCATCAGCTCGGCGTGGGAAGTTCGAATGTGCCGGGCTCGAGGCCGACCACGAACCCATCATGCCGTAGCAGGGGAGTATTATACCGTAGCGACATCGGGTGGGCGCCGTCCCGCTTCGAGTGCCGGTAGACGCAGTCGCCTGCCGCCACATCCCATTCCATCGTCGGTCCGAGCCGCGGATAGATGTCGGCTGTCCCTTCCGCCAGCAGACAGAACTTGAGCGAGCTGCCCGCCGCGATCCGCTCCTTCACACGGTAATTCTGAAGGAACGCCTCCATCTTCGGGCTCGGGTGCGAACGGCTCTCGGCGACGATTAACTCTGCGGTCGGGTCGGGGAACGTCGAGAAAATCTGTTGCGGTTCTTGGGGCCCCTGCTGCTTCCAAGTTCCCCGGCCGGCTTCGGCGAAGTACATGACGTCGAGCGGCGGCAGGTAGACGACACCGAGCACCGGAATGCCGCCGTCGATCAGCGCGATATTGACCGTGAACTCGTCTGTGCCCCTCACGAACTCCTTCGTGCCGTCCAGCGGGTCGACTAGCCAGAAACGCCGCCAGTCGCGGCGAACCTCGTAGGGCGGGATGTCGAATTCCTCGGAGATGCAGGGGATCGACGGGTCCAGGGCCCGCAGCGCTTCGCGGATCTGCCGGTCGGCTTCGCGGTCGGCGTCGGTGACCGGCGTGCCGTCCGACTTGGCATCGACCACCAGATCGCCGGCCTTGTAGTAGCGGAGGATCGTGGCGCCGGCGTCGCGCGCGATCGCGCGGATCTCGGTCAGCATCTGGGAAGTCCCGCGCTATTATCTTCGCATGATGTCGTTCGTCGAGGGGCTGTATCGCAGGCTGCGGTTCGGAAAGCCCATCATCGTCGTCTCCGGCCTGCCGCGCTCCGGCACGTCGATGACCATGAAGATGCTGGAAGTGGGCGGCGTCCCGATCGTCACCGACGGTAAGCGGACCGCCGACGAGAGCAACCCGAAGGGCTATTTCGAGTTCGAGCCGGTCATGCGGCTTCACGAGGATCCGGACAAGCGGTGGCTCGTGGAGGCTCGGGGTAAGGCGGTCAAGATCACCTCGTTCCTGCTCGCCAGCTTGCCCGAGACGCACAACTACAAGGTCATCTTCATGCACCGCAACCTGCACGAGGTGATGGCCTCGCAGAGCAAGATGCTCGAGAAGCGCGGCGAGTCCCAAGGCGCCGATGCCGATGCTGATGACAACACGCTTCTGACATCATACCAGAAGGACGTCGAGAAGATCAAACGCCTACTCGCTCGCCGGTCCTGTTTCGATGTCCTCGACGTTGACGACCAGGTGTTTGCCGCGTCCTAGCTGCGCGGACGACCGCTGCCGTGGGGCTACGCACCGCGACTGGCCCTGAAAGACAGTCCGGGAGAGACCAGGCACCACCTCCAATCGTCGCCCGAGCACGAGAGTCTTCAGGGCTCGGCGATTCCTGTGCCACCAGACCCGTGATGAGACGCAGAGCAGGATTCGTGGCGCTCGGGTCCCGCTTAATCAGAGCGAATCATATCGTCGGCATCCTTGTCGCGATGGAGGCGACCTCAGTTCTGCTTCCCTGGGGAGCCGCCTGGGTGTGCTGGCTGCACCCGCCGAATACGAGCCCAGAGCAGGACTCACGGTATCATGCACCATGGTCGCTTCTTCCACCGCCCCAGTTCGCCACGACCATCACCCGACCCCATGGGTGAGATACGCCTGGGGCGTCACGCTGACCCTCCTGTTGCTCGCCTGCATCGCCGTCTGGCACATCTCGTTACTCTGGACAGGATCTGCCACGTGACCGCGTAGGGTATGAGCGAAGTGGCGGCCACGAGCAGCAGCAGCCGGCCGGACTGGGAGCCGGCGAACGAGAGCAGGCCTAGCAGCGCGGCCCACGACAGCCAGACGCCCAGATTCTGGACCCACCGCTCGAACCCGCGCCACTTGTTGAGGAACGGATGGCTGGTCAAACCCAACGTCACGGTGTCCACGGTCTCTATTACGTGGCTGCGCGCCTTGATCACCATGTAAGACGACGCGGTCGGACCAGCATTGACCACGTGGTCATCTCGTGCTACGTAGTACTCCGCGTGATAGTTAATCGCGTACAAGGGGTCACCGAACGTGGTCCAGCAGTTGATTAGATACGGCGCGACGATCACGGTCATCGTGACCGTGGCCAGACCAAATCCGTTCAGACGCGCCCTTCATGGGCGTGTCGAGACGAGCAGCAGGCAAGCGAAGCCGGGCAGCAGGAACGTCAACGAGGTGATCCGGACGAGACAGGCGAATGCAGCGACCACTCCGAGCAGGACGCCGCTCGTCTTCGACGCCACGCGCGAATGGTGGAGCAGTGCGGCGGCGAACATGGTGACCGCCAACGCACCGTCTCGCCAGCCGTCGACACCCACCGAGATCACGTTGTATTCGATCGCCAGCAGCGTCGCCGCGCCCAAATCGACCCAGTGAGAAAACGCGTAGGCCTCCAGGAGATAGGTTGCCGCTACGGCGAGAATCGAGAACAACGCCGCGGCAAAGCTCACCGCGACGTCTTGATCGTCCAGGAGCCCCAGGAACACCTTCGTGACGAAGGGAAACACCGGCTCTCGGTGGTGTGCGGCATAGAAGTGGGGCGTCGCCCTTGCGAACCCCAGGAAGGTGTAGGGGTCGCTGATGTACAGGCTCGGTGGCCCGTCACGATGAGGGCGGTCCGGGATCCGAGCCCAGGTGACCGTCTCGGGTCGGAGCGCACCCAGTGGGGCGCGGGAACGCTCCTGTAAGGTGTGCAGCCAGCCCGGGCGGTCCACCGGGTACTTGAGACTGATGGCGTCGAACCGAAGGCCCGCCGCATAGGCCACGATCAGAATCGGCATGCCAGCGGCGACGATTCGCCTGATCGTGCGGGTCGTGGTGGGATCGATACGCTGCTCGATCAGTCGCCGCGCCGGTAGCGCCAGTGCGAGCACGCTGCGATAGATTGAGAGTGTCAGCGCAGCCAGGCTAAGGAATCCGAGCATCCACCGAACGCTCTCGAGCACGGCGCGGAGACGCGGATAGGTTGGGACCACCGGAAACAGACTCGCTGAGTTCAGGGGCCGAGGAGAGCCTCCAGCGGGCGCCCAGGCAACCCGGAGACCCGACGTGCCGCGGTATTGCTCGAAATCCACCTCGATGGCGTGATAGCCGGGACCGAGGGGCAGGGTGCGGGGGTTCTCCGCGGGGTCGGCCATCGAGTCGGTGTGAACCTCGTGGCCGTCGATTGTCAGGACGACGCGGTCGTCGCCACGAATGGAGATGTCGTAGAGGCCGCGTCTCGGAATCCGCCAGACACCGCGCCAGTGCACGCTGAAGAAACGACGTGGCAGGCGGTCGTCCTCGTGAAGGATGGTTAGATCAACCGTCTGCGTGACTCGCTCGACGAGCGGGCTGCGGTCGGCACCCACCCCGTCGAAGAACGTCTGGATCAAGCCGGTACCGCGGCTTAGTTGCCAGGTCAGCAGGCCGTACGCAGCCGCCAACGTCAAGGCCGCGGCCGCCGACCAGAGGACAGCGGCGGAGAGCCGCGTCGGCGGAGACGCGGTCGGTCGGAGCCATTGCGAGAGACGGTCTCGCAGGCGGGCGCTGTCCGGCTCCTCGGAAGTCATGGGCACGGCGGCGTGAAGGGAGAGGAAGGCCGCATTGGTCAGCGGTGAGTTCAAAGGGTCGATGCAACGCGATGAATGATCACAGCAAGGAGGGATCATGGGTCGCGTTCGTCGTCCACGGATGTCAGCAAGAGAGAAGGTGGAGCTGTGGAAGCGGTGGAAGCGAGGTGAGTCGCTCAGCGACATCGGTCGGGCACTCGGTCGGATCCCGGGAGCAGTTCACCACGTCGTGTCAGCCCGTGGGGGTATCCCGCCGCCGTCACGGACCCGGTCGCGACGCTCGCTCACCCTGACGGAGCGGGAGGAAATCTCCAGGGGCTTGGCCCGGGGCTACTCCGTGCGCCTGAGTCGAGCGCCATCGACGATCAGCCGGGAGGTGCGACGGAACGGTGGCCGACGGCAGTACCGTGCGTCCGTTGCCGACGCGCGTGCCTGGGACCGAACTCGGCGTCCGAAACCCTGTCGGCTCGCCCTCTCGCCGTTGCTCCGTGCCCTGGTGGCTGAGAAGCTGGCGGCAGACTGGTCCCCACAGCAGATCGCCGGGTGGCTCAAACGGACCTTTCCGAAGGATCCTTGCTTGCACGTGTCGCACGAAACGATCTATCTCAGTCTCTTCGTGCAGAGTCGCGGGGTGCTGAAGAAAGCCCTGAACGCCCACCTTCGCCGTCGGCGACGGATGCGTCGGTCCAAGCACGCCAGCACGGCGGGCCAGTGCCGTGGTCAGATCATCGACGCCGTCTCGATTCGAGAGCGTCCGGCGGAGGCAGCGGATCGGGCCGTGCCCGGCCACTGGGAAGGCGACTTACTGACCGGGGCTCGCAACTCATACATCGCCACGCTCGTCGAGCGCCACTCGCGCTTCCTGCTCTTGATTCGTCTGGCTGGCAAAGACACCGCCAATGTCGTGCGGGCGCTGGCCAACGCCGTTCGCACGCTCCCGAAGGGGTTGATGGCGTCTCTGACGTGGGACCGTGGGACCGAATTCGCCTCGCACAAGCGCTTCACGGTCGCCACGAACGTGAAGGTGTACTTCTGCGACCCGCAGAGTCCATGGCAGCGAGGTACGAACGAGAACACCAACGGCTTGTTGCGGCAATACTTCCCCAAAGGAACAAACCTCTCGACCTACACGCAGGCTGATCTCAACACCATCGCGCAACGTCTCAACTCACGTCCACGCAAGACGCTGGGATATGCCACGCCAGCTGATACACTGCGACCGCTGTTGCATTGACCGATTGAACCTGCCGAGGCCTATTGTAGGAGCCGCCCCGCCTCGGACACAGTCGTGGTGCCGCGGGCTAGAGGCATGGCTGCTGCGTTGTGCGCCGAAATCAGGCCCAATTGTAGACGCTGGGGGGAGTGGTAACAACGCGGGGTCGGAGGCGCGTCACGTTCGTTAGCTATCCGTCAGCTATCGAAGACCGATCGTGCGAAAAGATGCAGAAAATAGTGTGAAAGTGAAGGTTGGTGCGGAAGAGGGGCATCTGCGTCCCTCAGTCCGGCTGGTGTTGCCTGGTGTTGCCCTGTCCAGATTCTGGAGGGAATCAGAGAGGTTTGCTGCGTCTTCGTGTTGTCTGGTATTGCCTAGTGTTGCCTGGTTCGTGGACAAATGAGGTGGACAAGCGAGGAGGTCGCCGCCTACCGTCCCGTCGGCACCCGCGCCTGGAGTTCTTGGTTGAGGACGGCGTGGATCTGCTCACAGTTCACGTGGGTCGGCCCTGCTTACGGCTGACCCTGTGACGTGACTCGCCCGGCCAGGAGTCCGTTCTCGCCAAGGAATTGTCGGACTGTTTGGAAGATCTCCAGCGTCTCGTCTCGGCTGAACCCCCCATGTCTGCCACCAGGCACAGTGTGAAGACGGTTCGGCACACCGGCTTCGTCGAGAGCCGTCTGCAGCCGGAGGGCGTGTTCGTAAGGCACCGTGGGATCTGCATCGCCATGGATCGTCAGGACGGGCGGAAGGCCCGGTCGGACGTAGGTCAGCGGCGATACCCGTGCGGCAATGTCTTGCCGATCGAGCTGGCTTCCCATCCACTCCACCGCGTAACTCCTCGTATTCGGACCCGCCAGCAAGTCATCGACGTCCGTGATGCCGTACCAGTTGATGATGGCGGCGACGCTCAGTTCCTCGTCCCCCGGGCATTGACGATCCAAACCGGCTGACGCCGGCACGATGCCCGTCGTCAGTGCCAGGTGACCTCCGGCGGAGTTGCCGGTGACGACGATCCGCTCTGTGTCGAAGCCGTACTCCTCTGCGCTGGCGATCACCCAGCGGAGGGCGCAGAGGCAATCCTCAACAGCCGCCGGCGCTCGTGCCACTTGTCCGAGACGATACTCGACGTTCACCACAGCCCAGCCCATTTCCAGCCAGGGAGCGAGTCGCAGGCTGCTGCCTTCCTTACTCCCACCGACCCAGCCTCCTCCATGGATGTACATGAGGACTGGCGTGCTACCGGGGGCCTGGCGCGGGACGTAGAGATCGATTCTGCTCTCCCAATTGTCGCTCACCTGGTACGTGATGTTGGGTACGACCCGGTATTGATTGGAGAGATGCGACGCCCAGGATGCGGCGTCACCGAGGCTTGACTGCGCGGCACCGGGAATCGCCGCCAGCAGGATTGCGACGGCCACGACGAGACAGCGTGAGAACATGGGGCCTCCTTCTACGCACACCAAGTTTCCGACTCAACCACCGACGACCCGACGGCCTACCGTCCCGTTGGCACCCGCGCCTGGAGTTCCTCGAACCAGTTGCCCTACGGGACCGGCACCCGCTCGAGCAGCTCCTGGTGCCAGTTGAGGACGACCCGGATCTCTAACGGATTAGCTTCTTCGGCGCTGGGCTTGATCAGCAGGAATCGTCCATCTGGCGCGATACTCCACGAGTGCGCCATGGTGTCGACGAAGGCGGTCTGAAACAATTCGCGGGGTACCGTTGCCGAGAAGTCTTCTCCGCGAGACACTTCACTCACTTGCCAACGATTGCCGTCGTGACAAAAAATTTCATCTCCGCGTGCTGACCATGCGGGTTCAGTCCCACCCAGTACCGACACCTTGTGTTCGCGATTCAAGTCGGGATATGGAGTCACGAAGATCTCATATGGACCATCTCGCACGGCGGACGAGGCGTATGCGATCTCCTTCGGCGATCCACGTCAATTCGTCGTGCAGGTCCCGTGCCGTTTGCCAGCGGTCCTCCAGGTCCTTCGCGAGGCATTTCCTCACGACTCGGTCCAGAGCCGGCGGCGTGATCGGCTGCAGCGTGGACGGTGCTGGTGGGTCACGGTCCAGAATCGCCGCAATCAAGCTCGCCCGGCTCGTCCCCTCGAACGCCTTCTTCCCAGTGACCATCTCGTAGACCACACCCCAGCGTAGCGTCACGTAAATAGCTTTACAATGTACCACAGAAGGCGTATGGTGCGCAGCATGTGGAACCCTGCGAAGGCATTGGCCCTTACACGGGTGCAACGCACGGGGCTCGAGGCGCTGGTGCGCAGCGGCAAGACGCCGCAGCGCGTGTCGGCACGCGCGATGATTGTGCTCGCGGCGAGTGAGGGCAAACCCATTAATGCGATTGCGAAAGAGTTCGGGGTGAGCCGGCCGACGGTGTACCTGTGGCGGCGTCGCTTTCAGCAGGTCGGCGTGCTCGGCCTGATGAAGGATGCCCCACGGCCAGGTCGACGCCCCGCGCTGACGGCCCAGGCCATCGCGGCCGTGGTCGACGCGACCTTGCAGACGACGCCGCCCGATGCGACGCACTGGAGCGTGCGGACGATGGCGAAGGCGCAAGGGCTCAGCCACGCGGTGGTCCATCGCATCTGGCGCGCGCATGGGTTGCAGCCGCATCGCGTCGAAACCTTCAAACTCAGCCGCGATCCCAACTTCGTGAAGAAGTTGCGGGATGTCGTGGGCGTCTACCTCCATCCGCCCGACAACGCCTTGGTCTTTTGTGTCGATGAGAAACCGCAGGTGCAGGCCCTGGATCGAACCGCGCCGGTGCTCCCGTTGCGAAGGGGCATTCCCGCGCGCCAGACGCACGACTATATCCGTCACGGCACGACAAACCTGTTTACGGCGCTGAACGTCTTGGATGGCACCGTCCTCGCGCGGTGTGCGCCGCGGAAACGGCACACGGAGTTCCTGGCCTTCTTGAATCAGCTGCATCGCGCAGTCCCCAAGCGGCGCGATATCCATCTCATTCTCGACAACTACGGCACGCACACGCATCCGAAAGTCGAACAGTGGTTCGCTGATCACCCGCGCTACTACCGTCACTTCGTCCCCACAAGCGCCTCGTGGCTCAACTTGATCGAGCGCTGGTTCGCGGAGATCACTCGGAAACGGATTCGCCGCGGCACGTTCCGGAGCCTGCCGGATCTGATTCGTGCCATCGAAGAGTATGTGACGCACCACAACCGCTCGGCCGAGCCCTTCATTTGGACGGCGCCCGCGGCCACGATTCTCCGAAAGGTGCGCCATTGTAAAGAAGCGTTAGAGACAGCACACTAGCAGCCTTTTTCACCGCTCATTCAACGTGAGGGGGCGTGAGAACAGCTGCTTCGGGCGCGAGCGTTCTGACCGCTGCTGGAACGCCTCGTCGATCCGGTCCGGAGCGCTGTCAACCGGCTTCCAGCCGAGCCTGAGGATCGTGATGTCGATCGGCCGCCGGCCGAACGCCAGCGCTTCGTAGCAGCTCCACATGTAGACGTCGATCATCCGTCCCTGAATCGCCGGGCCGGTGTCGAGAATCGTATAGAGGCCGTTGTACGGGCCCGCGGCGTCCACCCTGATGATCGATCCGAGCGGCAGCAGGGCGGGGTCGCTCGCGGCGATGCCGGAGCGGACCGGGAGACCCGAGCGGGTGATCGTGCCCTTGCAGTACGCCGTGGCGATGAAGCGGAGCCGCGCGCCAGGTATCGGCGGCGCGGTCGAGATCCGGAACAGCGCCAGTCGCGCGGCGTAGCGTGAATCGAGGAGCGTCGTGTCGGCCAGGACCACGACCGCGCAGACGGCCAGCCCCGTCACAACGACCCGCCATCGGAAGGATCTCGCGAGCATGGGTCTGTCAATCAGAGATGCGGCCATCCGTAGGATGGCCCATACCTCAGCCTATCAGAAGTGCGTGAACCCGCGAGGGAGCGGGGCATCGCCGGAGGACCGACGCAGGCGCAGCGCCGGTTCGGCGGTCACGGCGCCGATCCGCGTGACCCGCAGCGGGGCGATCACGCGCCCGAGCAGGCGCACGGCGCTCGGCGGCCGGTCGGGGACGGCAAACAGCAACTCGTAGTCTTCACCGCCGGACAGCGCCGCCTCCACCGGGTCACGTTGTTCGGCCGCGAACCACCGCCGTGCCCCGTCACACACGGGCACGGCATCGGCCTCCACGATCGCACCAAGCCCGGACGGCTGCGTTATTTGAGTGACGCCATCGGCCAGACCGTCGCTGAGGTCTATGGCGGCGTGGACGATCCGGTTCCTGCCGACGCGCGTGCCGGCTCGCACGCGGGGGCTCGGTCGGAGCAGCCGATCGACGCACACCGCGAGGCCGTCGGGGGCGGCGTCACCGCTGCCGGCGTTTGCATTGCGCTGCAGCCAGCCGAGTCCCGCCGCCGCGCCGCCGACCTCGCCTGTCACGTAGAGCCCGTCGCCGGGACGCGCCCCTTTGCGCGTCATCACCTTGCGGCGTCCGATCGATCCGAGGAGAGTGACTTCCACGAACAGCGGGCCGGGGGAGCGCGTGAGGTTGCCGCCCACGAGCGCCACACAGTGGCGGGCCGCCAGGTCGAGCAGACCGTCCAGCAAGCGATCCACGTCGTGGACCGCCAGGTCGCCGGGCAGGGCCAGCGACAGCAGCGCCACACGGGGTGTCGCGCCCATGGCTGCGAGGTCGCTGAGGTTGATGGCGAGCGCTTTGTGGCCGACCGCGGTCATCGAGCTGAAGCGGCGGTCGAAGTGCACGCCCTCGACCATCGCGTCGGTGGTTACGACGTCGAGCGCCCCGCGCACTGGCTCGACCACGGCGGCGTCGTCCCCGATGCCCACGGCGACCCACGGCGGCGCGGGCGGCACCCTGGCTCGGATCCGATCGAGCAGCCGGTGTTCGCCGAGGTCACGGACCGACTCGGCAGTCGCCGGGACCGCGGGGTTCGCGTCAGGCATGGTTAGCAGCCCGTGGTAAAAGTCCCGCTGCATTCGACCGTCGATGCATCCCGCCGCGCGGCGTTGCTCGTCGGTCAAATACTCCCGGCATGTTCCCTCCTCGCGCCTTGCTGCAGGCCGACCGCGGCTTCGATGGGGGGGGTCTCGGTGCCACGCTGGACTTTCACCACGGGCTGCTGGAACTGGTCCGCGCGGATGCTTGGATGGGTGGTTGTCGTGTGCGGAACGGCGCGTCAGGCGAGGCGAACGCAGCGAAGGAAAGGCCCCCGCTTTGCCGTGTGGGGAGGTCGGATGAACCTGCGTGCAGCAGGTGGAATCGCTGTGTCCATCCGCACTTTAGGCTGCCTCGCTCGGAGGTATGCACACCACGCAGTGTCGCGATTCACTTTGAGGTAACGTTGGCTCAACCGAGCCTCCGAACCATCACGAACAAAGCAGGGAACTCAAGCTCCATCCTATCTCGTCTCGTCAACCGTATCGCGAATCGATTATGTCTCACCCTGGATCTTAGAACGAACGTCCGGGAGTGGCAAGCGCGGCGACGGGGCGAACAGCCCGTGGTGAAAGTCACGCTGCATTCGAACCGCCGAGGCATCCCGCCCCGCGGCGCTGGCGTTGTCGGTCGGGTACTCCCGGTATTCTCCCTCCTCGCGCCTCCTTCGGGCCGGCCGCGGCTTTGGTTCAGCGGGGTCTCGGTGCCACGCGGGACTTTCACCACGGGCTGCTAAGAGTCCGGCGCCAGCGTACGGTCGATCAAGGCCTCGAGCGCCGCCGTCCGCTTCAGCACTTCCGAGGTCGTGGATTCGTCGCTGTCACGGCACGTGAAGTACTCGTCGGCGATGTTGAGCGCCGCGAGTACGGCCACCTTGAGAGAGTCGCTGGTGGAGGTCTCCTCGGCGGCGACGGTCATCTTCTCGTCAACGTAGATGGCCAGCTTGGTCACGTAGGGCCGGGCGAGCTGGCTGCGGACCGGGTATTGATTGCCGTGGATTTCGACGGTGATGACGTTCGAAGCATTCTGGGTCACGACACCGCTCCTGGAGAGGCTCGCCGCCAGCGCGCCGGCGAGCGGACCACTACAGATCGACTGCGTCCAGTCGTTCCAGCATGTCCGTGACGCGCGTCCGGATCTGCTCGCGTTCAGCCCGCAGTGCCGTGACGTCGGTGTCCGCCTGTTCGGCGTCCACCAGACGCGCCCGCAACGTCTCGACCTCGTTCGTCAGCCGTCCGTTCTCGTCGGCCGCGCGTGCCTGTTCGGTTCGCAGCCGCTCGACGAGGCCCACGAGCTGCTTGACCTTGTCTTCGAGTCGATCGATCGGTTCGAGTTCGGCACGCGACTTCTTGCCCATGAAGTAGGTTCCCTTCTGGCTGGCAGTCCGTGGTGAAAGTCCCGCTGCATTCGACCGCCGATGCATCCCGCCATGGGCGGCGCTGGGCGTTGTCCACGATCGGTCAAATACTCCCGGTATTCTCCCTCCTCGCGCCTACCTCGGGCCGACCGCGGCTTCAGCATAATCTTAGCGGGCCCTCGGTGCGACGCGGGACTTTCACCACGGGCCGCTAGCGTAATCGCGCGTCGTTCTTCGTCGCCAGTGCGGCAACCGCGGCGTCGACCGCCTGCTGCACCTCCGCGTCGGTCAGCGTGCGATCGGGCGCGCGAAAGGTGAGCCGCACGGACAGGCTCACCAACCCGTCAGGAATGCCTGTCCCCGTGTAGCGGTCGAATTCGCGGACTGCGATCAGCGTGTCCGGGGCGGCCGCACGGATCGTGCCACGAACGGTCGATGCAGGCAAGGCAGTGTCCACGAGTATCGACAGATCTCGTACGACGGACGGATGGCGTGGGAGCGGGGTCACCCGGACGTCGCCGCGATCGGGCGCTGCCTCGGCGATTGCGTCGAGGTCGAGCTCCGCCACGAAGACCGCGTCCGCCTCTTCCAGCCCGAGCCCAGCGGCAACCGACGGCGCGAGCTGGCCGAGCACGCCTAGGCGAGGCGCTGCTGGCGCATCGGATGCGTGGACCGTCGCCCCGCGTCCCGGGGCCAGATATCCGCATGCGGCTGGACGATACGCGGGGGCACCCACCTCCAGGCCGGACAAGAGCTGCTCCACGGCGCCCTTGATGTCGGAGAAGTCGACTGCTCGCAGCTTGGCGCTCCAGTGGTCGGGCGCGCCGGCGCCGATCCAGGCAAGCGCGACGGCGCGCGTCTCGCCCTCAAGGGTGAACCGCGTGGCCACTTCGAACAGCTTGACGTCCCGGCGCTCGCGCCGGCGATTGTAGGCCACCGAGGTGACAACGCCGGGCAGCAGCGACGGCCGCAGGACGGAAAACTGCGCGGAGAGCGGATTGGAGATCGCCGCCAGCGGGGTCCCGTCGTCGGCGAACGCGGTGGCCGTGTCGGCCTCGATGAAGGCGAAGGTCACCGCCTCGGAAAAGCCGGCGGCGCCGGCTAGGCGGCGCACCAGCCGATCTCGACCGATCCGGGGATCCGGCGCGGGCGACAGCTCGCCCAGCGCCGGAAACGTGGATGGCAGCCGGTCGTAGCCGTAATGGCGGGCGATCTCCTCGATGAGGTCGATTTCCCGCGATACGTCGACCCGACGCAGCGGCACCTCCACGTCCCACGCGCCGTCCCCGGCGGCGTGAGGCGTGAAGCCGAGCCGTTCGAGAACGTCGGTCACGAACGCGGCGTCAATCGTCGGGCCGAGCAGATGGCCGATGCGCGCGTGGCGCAGCCGCACCCGCGACGGCGTACGGGGCTGCGGATAGCAATCGATGACCGGTCCGACCGCCTTGGCGGCGCCGATCTGCCGCAGGAGCTCGCGGCACCGCTCCAGGGCTCGCACCGGCGCCGACACGTCGGCGCCGCGCTCGAACCGATACGACGCATCCGTGCTCAGGGCGAGGCGCTTGCTCGTGCGTCGGACCGACACCGGCTGGAAGTAGGCGCTCTCGAGCGCGATGATACGGGTGGCGCCGTTGACCTCCGAGTCGGCACCGCCCATAACACCGGCCACCGCCTGCGGTCGCTCGGCATCGGCAATGACCAGCATGTCCTCGGTCAGCGTCCGGTTCTGGCCATCCAGGGTGCGAAGGCGCTCGCCCGGGCGGGCGCGCCGGATACGCAGCTCCCCGCCACCCAGCCGGTCGAAGTCGAAGGCGTGCATCGGGTGCCCCAGCTCGACCAGCACGTAGTTGGTCACATCGACGATGTTGTTGATGGCTCTGACGCCGGCCGCCTCGAGGCGCCGCGTCAGCCACGCGGGCGACGGGCCGATCGTGACCTCGGCGACCGCCGCGGCGTAGCGCGGGCACAGCTCGGGATCCTCCAGGGTGACCGAGAGCTCGGGCAGCCCAGCGGCCGGGGGCACCGCCTCGGGTGGGGTGACCGTGAGCGCGGCGCGATACATCGTCGCGACTTCGCGCGCGATGCCGATGACGCTCAGGCAGTCAGGCCGGTTCGTCGTGATTTCGAGATCCAGGACGGCGTCGCCGGCCGAGCTGCCCGGCGGCGCCGGCTCGGTCGCGACCACCTCGAAGCCCCGCATGTCGAGTCCGTCCGCGAGCGCTGTCACGTCGACTGGAACCGCGACGAAATCGCCGAGCCAGGACAGCTGGATTCTCACGCCGGAAACTGCTCCAGGAAGCGGAGGTCGTTTTCGTAGAACAACCGGATGTCGTCGACCCGGTACTTCAGCATCGCCACCCGCTCAATGCCGAGGCCGAACGCCCAGCCGGTGTACCGCTCGGTGTCGTACCCCACGGCCTCGAAGACCGCGGTGTGCACCATGCCGCTGCCGAGAATTTCGAGCCAGCCGGTCTTCCTGCAGACGCTGCATCCCCGTCCCGCGCAGAACAGGCAGCCGATGAAGACTTCGGCAGACGGCTCGGTGTAGGGGAAGAAGCTCGGCCGGAACCGCACCTTGGTTCCCGGATCGAAGAGCTCCCGGAGGAAGACTTCGAGCGTCCCCTTCAGGTCGGCCATCGTCACACCCTCTCCGACGAGCAGGCCCTCGACCTGGTGAAACATCGGCGTGTGCGTGACGTCGAGGTTGTCGCGGCGGTAGACCGGTCCGGGCGCGATGATCCGGATGGGCGGCGCGTGCGTCTCCATGTAGCGGATCTGCATGCCGGAGGTGTGGGTCCGCAACAGGGTGCGCGGATGATCGCGCGGGTCGGGATTCGCCGGGGTCAGCGGCTCGGCGAGATACAGTGTGTCCTGCATGTCGCGCGCCGGATGGTCGGCCGGCATGTTCAAGGCCTCGAAGTTGTGGTACTCGTCTTCGCCTTCCGGGCCTTCCAGCACCGTGAACCCCATCCGCGCGAAGATCGTTTCGATCTGCTCTCGGAGCGCGGTCAGCGGATGACGGCATCCGGACGCTTCCCCGCGGCCCGGGAGTGTCACGTCGACGGCGTCGAGGGCCGGCCGCCCCGTGCCGAGCGTGCCGCGCCGCGCCTGGATGGCCGCGTCGATGTCCCGCTTGAGCGCGTTGGCGTCGCGGCCGAGCGCGGGCCGCGCCTCGGGCGGCGCGGAGGCCACCTGTTTCATGAGCGCGGTGACGGCTCCACCCTTTCGGCCGAGATAGCGATCCCGGACGGCCTGGAGATCCTGGCTGGTCGAGGCCTGGGCGAGGTCGGCGTGAAAGCGAGTGCGCAGCTCGTCGATGGCGCGTGCGTTAGGCATGGGGACTCGAGGCGGGTCCGTGCTGGGGACGGAGACGGCGCGCCGGGCGCGCCCGGGCGGCTAGCCTAGGCTGCGGCGCCCTTGGCCTGCGTCACCAGATGGGCGAAGGCTGCGGGCTCGCTAACGGCCAACTCGGCCAGGTTCTTCCGGTCGAGCGCCACCCCGGCCGTTTTCAGCCCGTGCATGAACTGCCCATAGCTCAAACCGTGCTCGCGCGCTGCCGCGTTGATTCGAATGATCCACAGACGCCGGAAGTCGCGCTTCTTGAGCCGACGCCCGACGTAGGCGTAGGCGAGCGCGGTGTCGACCGACTCCTTGGCGGCACGGTAGAGCTTGCTCTTCGTCTGATAGAACCCCTTGGCGCGTGCCAGCACCTTGCGGCGCTTAGCCCGCCTTACGGTTCCCCGTTTCACTCTTGGCATGACGTGCTCCCTTACTGGTCGGATGACGTCCGCGTCACTTGTATGGAATCATCCGGCCCAGCCGGGCCGCGTCGGCCGGCGAGACGACGACCGTGCCGCGAAGCCTGCGCTTCCGCTTCGTGCTCTTGCTGGTGAGGATGTGCTGTGTGAACGCCTTGCTGCGCATGATCTTGCCGGTGCCCGTGCGCTTAAACCTCTTCGCGGCTCCACGATGGGTCTTCAACTTCGGCATTGTCTTAATCCCATGGCGCTCATTCTTTCTTGGCGGCGCCCTTGCTGGACGACCCCTTGGTCTGCCCGCGCCGCGACAGAATGATGTGCATGGTGTTGCCTTCGCGACGAGGGAAGGTCTCCTGGGTCACGCTGTCGCCCAACTCCTGCACCAGCCGCTCGAGAATGCGACGTCCGATCTCCGGGTGCGCCATCTCCCGGCCTCGGAAGAAAATGGTCGCTTTCACCTTGTCGCCGTCGGCCAGAAACCGCTCGATGTGCTTCTTCTTGAACTGGTAATCGTGCTCGTCGACCTTGGGCCGAAACTTGATCTCCTTGACCTCGATCGTCTTCTGGTGCCGCTTGGCTTCCCGGGCGCGCTTCTGCTCCGTGTACTGATAGCGCCCGAAATCCATGATTCGGCAGACCGGCGGCAACGCGGTCGGTGATACCTCCACGAGGTCCAAGCCTTTCTGCCGTGCTATCACGAGCGCCTGCTGCGGCGGCATGATGCCCAGCTGCGCGCCCTCGTCGTCGATGACCCGAATCTCGCGGACCCGGATGCGTTCATTGGTCCGCGTGCGGGGTTCGCGACGCGGTGCTCCTCGATAGAAAGCGATAAGACCCTCCCCTGTATACCTTGGTATACCGTGGCGATGCGTCTATGAGCCTGCGCGGCGCCGTGTTTCGTCGACGATCGTCGCACAGAACGTGTCGAGCAACGCGGGCCCCTGATCCCCTCCGGTGCGACTCCGGACCGCAACCGTGCCCTCGCTGACCTCGCGATCGCCAGCTACCAGCATATACGGGATCTTCTGCAGCTGCGCCTCGCGAATCTTGTATCCAATTTTTTCCTGTCGGGCGTCGACTTCCACCCGGACGCCCGCCTCGGTGAGGCGCGCTCGGACCGAGTCGGCGTAGGCGGCGTGGCGGTCGGCAATCGGCAGGACAATCGCCTGGATCGGCGCCAGCCAGATCGGGAAGGCGCCCGCATAATGCTCGATCAGCAGGGCCACAAACCGCTCGAAGCTGCCGAAAATGGCTCGATGGATGACCACCGGACAGTGTTCGGCATTGTCAGCGCCGATGTACTTGAGGCCGAACCGGCGCGGCAGCTGATAGTCGAGCTGGATGGTCGCACACTGCCACTTTCGGCCGATGGCGTCGGTGACGTCGACATCCACCTTGGGACCGTAGAAGGTGCCGTCGCCCTCGGCGATGGTGTAGCCGAGCCCGACGTCGTCGAGCGCGCGCGTAAGCTGTGCTTCGGCATGGTCCCACTGGGCGCGCTCGCCGAGGTACTCTTCCGGGCGCGTTGACAGGCGCAGCTCGGGCGTCAGATCGAAGTCACCGTATACGCGTTGCACGAGCCGCAACAGCCGTTCGACTTCCTCGCCAATCTGGTCTTCGGTGACGAAGCAGTGGGCGTCGTCCTGTGCGAACTGCCGCACGCGGGTCAACCCGGCGAGCACGCCAGAGGGCTCGTTGCGGTGGAGCGGCGTCTGCTCGTGGAAGCGGATCGGCAGGTCCCGGTAGCTGCGCACCTCGCTGGCGAAGACGAGCATGTGCCCGGGGCAGTTCATCGCCTTGACCCCCATCGGCTGCGCGTCGGTCGATTCGACCAGGAACATGTTCTCGCGATAGTGCTCCCAGTGCCCCGACATTTCCCAGAGCGCCTTGTTATAGATGATAGGCGTCTTGAGCTCGACGTAGCCTGCCGGGTACAGCACCTCGCGCATGTAGTTCGCCAGCAGATGGTAGAGCACCGTACCTTTCGCCAGCCAGAACGGCGCCCCTGGCGCCCAGGGGTGAAACATGAAGAGCCCCAGCTCCCGGCCCAGCTTCCGATGGTCGCGCTTCTTCGCTTCCTCGATTCGCTGCAGATGCGTCTTCAAATCCTTGTCGCTGAAGAAAGCCGTGCCGTACACGCGCTGCATCGGCTGGTTCTTCGCGTCGCCCTTCCAGTAGGCGTTGGACGTGGACAGCAGCTTGAACGCCTTGAGGCGGCGGGTGGACGGGACGTGTGGTCCGATGCAGAAGTCGACGAACGCATCCTCGATCGTGTAGCAGGAGACGGTCGGCCCGCCTTTCTCCTCGATCAATTCCACCTTCAGCGGTTCGCCGCGGTCCGAAAAGAGTGCCTTGGCGTCCGCCTTCGGCATCGTCATGCGTTCGAAGGCGAGGTCGCCGGCCGCGAGCTCGCGCATCTTGGCTTCGATCGCCTCGAGGTCGTCCGGCACAAACGGTCGTTGGACGACGAAGTCGTAGAAGAATCCGTCGTCGGTCGCCGGGCCGATGCCGCATTGGGTGCCAGGAAAGAGGTTCGTCACTGCGGCGGCCAGCAGATGAGCCGTGCTGTGCCGGTACAGCTCGAGCGCTTCGGGGCTCTTGGAGGTGATCAGCCGCAGCGACGCATCGGCCTCGAGCGGTGCCGACAGATCGACTAGGCGCTCGTCCACGACGGCCGCCAGGGCAGATTTCGCCAGACGGGGCGAAATTGCCTCGGCCACTTCGCGGACGAGAGTTCCGATCGGCACCTCGCGATGAGCGCCGTCCGGAAGCGCGACGGTGACGTGTGCCATTCGAGAAATCCGTCGCCGTGGGCAGCGGGCGGCCGTCTGCCAGCCGCCGGCGCTCCGTTACCGCCGCCGGAGGGGTCGAGGGGTCAGGCGGGTCCCCGCGAAGTCGCCAGCCAACTGCGTCTTGTATTCGTGGTAGGCACGGGCGGACTCGAACCGCCGACCTCCTGCATGTCAAGCAGGCGCTCTAACCAACTGAGCTACGCGCCTATGTCATGAAAACACGGACCTTACGGAATCAGTGAGTATAACAACGACGCTTCCGGCGAGTCAACGAATCGACGCTACCGGAGGGCCTGTTTCCGGCTGATAGGATGGTCGAGAAACATTAGAGGGCCGCGTGTCGTCAAGTACTCGATCCGATCGGGCCTCACCGACCGGACGATCCGGGTCCCGTAGCTGCCAACGGCACGGCCGTCCCACGATGAGACACGGCCGACCTCTGTTCTCGCCTGCCGTCCGTGGTGAACGTCGCGCGGCAGTCGTCGGGTGGCTGCTGAGCGGTCTACTCGCCATGACATGGCTGGCGGGCGCGCCGTGGCCGGTTGGGGCCCAGACACCCTCCGGGGCGCGGGCTGGGGAGACTGGTGCCGACGCGCTGCGCGTCTTCCTCGACTGCGACCGGGGATGTGACTTCGACTACCTCCGACAGGAGATCACCTTCGTCAACTACGTGCGTGACCGCCGTGATGCCCAGGTGCACGTCCTGATCACACGGGAACGCACGGCCGCCGGAGGGCAGGCCTACACGCTCGCGTACGTGGGGCTGGAGGAGTTTACCGGCCTCGATGACGAGCTCGTGTACTACTCGACGCAGGACGACACGGACGACGCCGAGCGGCGGGGCTTCGCTCACGTGTTCCAGCTCGGTCTGATGCAGTACGCTGCCCGGACGCCGCTGGCCGACAGGATCGAGATCTCACACCGGCCGGCGGTCGGCGAGCGGCAGCTGAGCGCCCAACCCGAGGACGACCCGTGGAACTTCTGGGTCTTCCGGACGCGACTCAACACGCGCGTGGAAGGGGAGGACCTCAAGACGTCGAAGTCGTTTGGCGGATCCATTTCGGCCAACCGGACGACCGATGCGTGGAAGATGAATTTCGGTGTGAACATCGACTATGACGAGGATACGTTCGAATTGAGCGATGGCCGGAAGCTCAAGGACGTCAGTCGGAACAACGCGGTCACGGCGCGGGTCATCAAGACGGTCGGCGAGCACATGGGCGTCGGCTTCGGGGGATCGGCGGTCACGACAACATTTCGCAACCAGGATCTGACCTGGCGCGTGGCGCCCGCCTTTCAATTCAACGTCTTTCCCTACTCTGAATCGACGCGCCGCGAGTTCACCGTCACCTACGCCGTCGGGTACAACTCGTTCAACTACACGGAGGCGACGATTTTCGACAAGATAGAGGAGACGCGCATCAACCACAACATCCTGGTGTCACTGGACACGAATCAGCCGTGGGGCGAGGCCGGATTCACTTACGAGTTCTCGCAGTTCCTCGACGAGCCGAGCCAGTCGCGCCAAGTAGTGTTCGGGAACGTCGAGTACCGGATTTTTCGTGGATTCTTCATCAACGCCTTCGGGTCGGTATCCCGGGTGCGAGACCAGATCTTCCTCGAGCGCGGCGGCGTGACCGACGAGGAGATCCTGCTGCGCCGGCGCCAGCTGGCGACCGATTCGGAGTACAGGTTCCGGATTGGGATTACCTACGCGTTCGGCTCCATCTACAACAACGTCGTCAATTCGCGATTCGCCGGGTCGAGCGGCGGGTTCGTTCGCGCGTTCTAAATTCAGGTCTGGGCTTCGCCCCGAACCCCCGCGCGGGTCCTCGCGGGGACCCCAACGCCCCGCGCCGCACCCGCGCGAGGCGCGCTGTGCGCGCCTGATTCCGCAACCGCGAAGCGGATAAAGCTCAGAGCCTAGAAGCTGTTCGGATCAGGCGGCGGCGCGCGCCGCGGAGAGTTGCTCGATCGCCGCGTCGAGCACGGGATCGGTGTCCGGGGGTGGCTCGCCGAGCTCGACCGCCGGCTCGATCACGGTCACCGCCGGCTCGAGTCCCCGCTGATGCAGGGGCTCGCCGGCCGCGGTGAGGTAGTAGGCCCACGAGATCCAGAGGCCGCTGCCGTCGGGAAGCTTCACGAGCCGCTGCTCGGCCACGCGGCCGAAGGTGCGGCTCCCGATGAGATCGGCTCGTTCATTGTCCACAAGCGCCGAGGCGAAGAGCTCGGCCGCTCCGGACGTGCCCGCGCCGATCAGCAGGACGACAGGTAGATCGATCTTGCCGTCGCCCGACTCGGCGAGCGTCGTCTCCTGCTCGGTCTCTCGTTGCTGGCGGATGGCCAGGGTGCCGGAGTTGACGAACAGACGCGCAGCCGCGACCCCGTCCGCGTAGTTGCCTTCCGCCGTACCCCGGAGGTCGATCGCCAGCGCGCGCGCCCCCGCGCGCCGCAGCGACTCGACGGCCACGTCGACCTCGTCCGCCGCGCCATTCTCGAATGCGACGATGCGGACGTAGCCGATGCCGGGCGCCGCCACACGGCTCGTGACGGCCGGCGCCTCGAGGCCGGTACGCATCAGCTCGATCGGCTGCGGCTCGGCGGCGTTGCCTCGGATGACGTTGAGCGTCACGGCCGAGCCCACGCCGCCACGCAGCAGGCGCGCGCCCTCCAGGATCGACATGTCACGGGTGGACGTGCCGTCGATCGCGCGGAGGTAATCGCCCGGCCGCAGCCCGGCCTGGGCCGCCGGCGACCCGTCGCGTGCCGACACGACGCGCAGATAGTACTGCCGTGTGAGGGAGAGGCCCACGTCGCCCTCCGGCGCCGGCGCGTTCTGCTCGAGCGCAGCGACCTCGGCCGGTGTCAGATACGAGCTGTCGGCGTCGAGCCCTGCGGACAGCCCACGCATCGCGCCGTGCATGACCTCGTCGATGTCGACCTCTTCGACGTAGCTGCCCATGATCAGCGTGACGACGTCCTCGAAGATGCGAAGCGGGCGGTAGCCATCTTCCTGGGCGAAGGTCCGGCCGAGATAGCCGCCCAGCACGGCGTACGCCAGGATGGGCGCCGAGAGTAGGAGGACGAGCCCGCGGGTTCGTGGTTTCATGCGATGTTGGTTCCGGCGCTCGCCCCACGGGCGGCCACCGTATCAGCCATTCTATTGGATTGACCGGTTCGCCGTCGATCCGCAGCTCGAAGTAGAGCGCGGCGACGCCGGCTGGCGACAGGCCGACGCGACCGACGACCTAACCGGCCTGCACGACGGTGCCACGGGCGACTTCGATGGCCGAGAGATACCCGTACAGCGAATAGGCCTGGCTGCCGTGGTCCACAATCACGAGGTTGCCGAAGCCGCTGAACGGCCCGGCGAACGCCACGTCACCGCCGTGCACTGCCGTGGCCGGCCGGCCCTCGGGCGTGGAGATTTCGATTCCCGGTTGCGCGTCGCCGCCGGCCGGCTGCGTGTCGGCACCGGTGTCGGAGACTGGCCAGCGGAGCTCGCCCCGAAACGGGCGGAGCGGCAGGGGGGTGGGGCCGCTCGCCGCCTGACCGCCGACGGCCAACGACGCCAGTGACGCTTGCAGCCGGCCTCGCGCGATTTGCAGCTCACTCGTGAGCTGCGCGGTGAGGTCCTGCCGCGCGTCGATCGACTCGATGAGCTGGGTCTGTGCGGCGACGGCGCGATCCAAGGCGCGGCATGTCCGCCGCGCCTCCGCCTGCAGCGCGACCATCTCATCGCGCTGCGCTGCCAGCGCGGCGTGAGACACCTGCAGCGCCGCCAGGGTGGCGCGGTGCTCCTCGATCATTCGGCGGTCGCGCTCAGCCAGCATGGCGACTGTCTGATAGGCGCGTATGACGGCGTTGAAATCCTGCAGGTCCAGCAGCAGGCGCAGGTATCCAGGGCGTCCCAGCTTGTACAGCTCACGCAAGCGCGCGTGCACCTCGGGTCGCTGCGCGCTGGCCGCACGCTCGAGCTCGACACCCCGGGCTTCGACCTCGGACAGTGCGTCTGTCGCCTGCTGGAGGTTGCCCTCGATTTGGTTGAGCTCCTCGGTCTTCATCCGACGTTCGAACTCGAGCCCCCGCAGATCGCCGAGCAACGTTCGCTCGCGCGAGGCCAGCTCAGCGGCCTCCCGCTGCAGCGCCTGAATGCGTTCGTCCCCGCGGCGCGTCAGGGATTCGAGCTGGGCGCGTTCCTGGACTAGCTGGGCGCTGGTCGTGGCGCCGGCCAAGAGGATCAGCAGCGCCGCGCACCGTACTACAGGAGTCACTTTCGTCATGCCGTCCGCTCTATGAAACAGCTAAAACAGCGATTCGCCCTCCAGGTTGCCCGGCACGGGTAGCCCGAAGTGCTCGAGTACCGTGGGCGCCACGTCGATCAACTCGGGTCGTGCCAACGTGATTGGCCGATTCGCGAGCAGCACGCCAGGCGTGTCGGCGTAGTCGAATCCGCCGTGGTCGCCGCTCCAACGGCTCATGTTGTCGGACACGATGCCCGTGGGGACTTCGCCGGCGAGGGTTGGCCAGGAGACCCGATACCCGTCGGCGAACCCGACCTGCAGATCGGCCGCGTTGTGCAGGTACGGTCCGGAATACACGTCCCCGCGGTGGTAGACGGCCCGGACGATCGGTTGGGCCGTATCGGGATCGGTCAAGGTCAGCAGCTTGGCGCGGAGCTCGTCGGTCAGCGTCCGGTATTCGTCGCCGGGGCTCACGGTGCCATGGGCCTCGCGGCCGCTCAGATTCACGTAGATCTGCCCCAGTCCGACGGTGTATGCGCGGGTGCTCGACCAGTCGATGATCGCCGCGCCACCGTCAGTCGGGTGCACGTCGGCGGAGGCCAGGTCGAGGTTGAGGGCGAGGTAGCCTTCGTCGGCGAGCCAAGTGTTGAGGTTGACAGACCGCCGCCACGAATGAAACCCATGATCGGAGACGACCAGCAGCACGGTGTCCGGATCCAGACGCCGGCGCACTTCGCCGAGCAGGTCGTCGCACCGCCGGTACATCTGCGCGATGGCCTGCCCATACAGGGCGGCGAGATCGGCGTCGAATATCGGGTGACGCGGATCGATCAGGTGCCACATCATGTGCTGGATCCGGTCGGTCGAGTCAATGACCCCGACCAGCAAGTTCCAGTCGCGGCGGTCGAGCCGACTCAGGATCGTGTCCGCGCGATCGTCGAAGGCGCGGTCTAGGTCGTCGAGAAACGCGCGTTCGCCGAGGCGCCCGTCGAGGAGCGGAGCGGTTGCCGCGGCCCATCCCATCGTGCCGAACGTCCCTAGGCGCTCGACCAGGTCGGCGGCGAATCGGGTCGGCGCCGAGACCGGCAGCGGCGGTGCCTCGGGGCGCCACTGGATCGGGGCGACGTACAGCCGCACCGCGTCGGTCGCGTCGACCAGATACAGCTGCGTCATGCCGTGCAGCCGCACGAACGGATTGGCGCGAAACTCCAGCTCGATCCACCGGCTCCATTCCTCCTCCCGAAGGTGGATCGATTGACCGGGCAGCTCGACCGTCACGGTGGCTGGGTCCGGGGCTCCCTGGTTCCAGCGTATGGTCATCGGCACGCGCAGGTGCTCGACGACGCCGAGCTCTTCGCGGCGCAGCCGTTCGCGCTCCGTCACCGCGTCCCCCTTCGCGCGGAGCGTCGTGAGCTGCGCGGCGACCGTCGGGTCGGGCGGGCCGACGAGCTCGGCTGCAGCCACGCCGTCCGTGAGGGTCAGGCGAGCCAGCACTCCGCCGAACTGGGTCAATCCTTCCTCACCGGCCTCCAGATCGGTCGCGAAGTAGGAATACGTGCCGTCGGTGCCCCGAAGATCCGGTAACGGGACACCGGACAGGAGCTCCCCGTTGGGCACCGGTTTCGGCGGAAAGGTCACCGGCACCGCCAGGATGCTCGAGCGGACGCCGGCCCGCCCGGCGGTGACCCAGAAGGACGTGCCGTCCCGAACGGATCGGATGAGGGGTGGCGCGACTGGGAAGTAATTGAGGAGAAACCGGCCGGGTTGGCGCTCCATCAGGCCCGGCCGCGCCTGATACGTCGCCGGGTCCCGCACGTGGGTGTCGAAGATGTTGTGCTCGCCCGGATTGACACCGGTGGCGAAGGACGCCCACGCCGCCGGCGAATCGGGCGACACCGTCGTGCCCAGTCGGTGGACGCCGCCACCTGCCGTCGCGAGCGCTGCGAAGTTCGGCAGCGTGCCGTCGGCGATGTACTGCTCCACCAGCTGTGGGTCCATGCCGTCGAAGCCGAGGATGACGATGCGCTCGGTAAACTGCGGCGCGGGGCGCGGGGTACAGCCGGCGCCGGCGATCAGCGCCGCCATCGCAATCGCGAGCCGCGCGCATCGAGATCGCACGCCGGCGATCTGGGGAGCGGGTGACAACGTGCGGATTATACCACGTCGATCGACGGGTCATCGGTGGACAGCGCGGTGGACAGGGCACTACGCTACGGGGGTGCGGATGCTGGGACTCGACGTCGGCGATCAGCGCGTCGGTCTCGCGGTCAGTGACGCGTCGGGCACTCTGGCGCGCCCGCTTCGAACGATCATGCGCCGGGGGACGATTCGGGACGTCCTCACGGAAGTGGCCGACGAGATCCAGCGCCTCGAAGCGGACGACGACAGCCTCGGTGGCATCGTCGTGGGACTTCCGCGACGGCTCGATGGACGCGAGACCGAACAGACGGTACGCGTGCGGCGCTTCGCGGACCGGCTGCGTGCGCTGACCGCCTTGCCGCTCGCCTTTCAGGACGAGCGGCTGAGCAGCCGGGAAGCGGAGCGCCGCCTCGCCCTGGTGGAACGTGACTGGCGGCGGCGCAAGCGCACGCTGGACGCGGCGGCGGCGGCCGTCATTCTGCAGGATCATCTGGACCAGGCCCGATGACGATCCGACGCGCGACGTTCGTGGCGCTCGCCGTACTGGCAGGCGGGCTGGTCGCAACCGGCGTCGCGGCGTCTCGCCTGCGTGCCCGGTCGGAGTCCCCGTACCGCGGGTATGCGGGGGCCGAGGTGTTCGTCGACGTGGCCCCGGGCTCCCCCGCGAGCGCCATCGCCCGCCAACTCGTGGCCGTGGGCGTCGTGCGCGACGCGTGGGCGTTTCGCTATGCCCTGTGGCAAACCGATCGCGGCCGGCAGCTCCAAGCGGGGGAGTATCGCTTCGACCGGCCCTTGTCCGCGCGGCAGGTCGTCGAGAAGCTTGCCGCCGGCGACATACATCTACGGCCCATCACGTTTCCCGAAGGGCTCACGATCTGGGCGATGGCCGAGATCTTCGGTACGAGCGGCTTCGGGACGGCCGACGAGTTTCTCGACGCCAGCCGCAAGGCGGACCATATTGCCTCGCTCGATCCGGATGCGACCGACCTCGAGGGATATCTGTTCCCCGACACGTATGCCCTGCCGCGGACGGCCACGGCGGCAGACTTGGTGGAGGCGATGGTGGCCCGGTTCGAGCAGGCCTTCGATGAGTCACTGCGGCGCGACGTGGTCGATGCCGGCCGAACCGTGCGCGAAATCGTCACGCTCGCCTCGCTCATCGAGCGTGAAACGGCCCTGGCCGAGGAACGTGCGGTCGTGTCGGCGGTCTATACGAATCGTTTACGCATCGACATGGCGCTGCAGTGCGATCCCTCGGTGATCTACGCGCTCGAACGAGCCGGTCTCTACGAAGGGAACTTGACGCGGGACAACCTGCGGTACGATTCACCGTACAACACCTACGTCTACCCCGGCCTGCCGCCGGGACCGATTGCCGCGCCCGGTCGGTCGGCGCTGGAGGCGGCCGTGCGTCCGGCCGACGCAGGGTACCTCTACTTTGTAAGCCGCAACGACGGGTCGCACGTCTTTGCGTCGTCGCTGCGGGAACACAATCGCAACGTGCGGGAGTATCAGATCAGGTATTTCCGGGAGCAGCGGCGGCGGCGCGAGCAGGCCACCCCGCCTGGCGACTAGGTGTCGTGCGAAAGCCGAAAGCCGAAAGCCTGCCTACCGCTCTGCCCATTTGAGCTTTTCTCGCAGCACCGTGAAGTAGCTGCGAGAAGTCGCCCGGAAGAGCTGAAGCGGTCGCTCCGAGACCCCGACGCTCACGACGTCATCGCACTCCAGCGTCACGCTGAACTGCCCGTCGAAGGCCGCGACGACCTGGTCGTGGTCGCAGTCGATCGGTTGGATGCGCACGTCCGAGCTCGCCGGAATGATGATCGGCCGATTGGTGAGCGTGTGCGGCGCGATCGGCGTGATCACCATCGCGTCTACCAGCGGATGCACGATGGGGCCGCCGGCCGACAGGTTATACGCCGTCGATCCGGTCGGGCTGGCGACGATGAGCCCGTCTGCCTTGAACTTGGCGACGAACTGCTCGCCGACCGACACGGACAGGTCGATGATCGGCGAGGCGGGACCGCGCGTGAGCGCCACGTCGTTCAGCGCGACGCGGTCGGCGAGGATCTGGTCGCCTCGCCGCACGACCGCGTGAAGCATCCGGCGCTGGTCGAGTTTCGCAGACCCGGCGATGGCGGCCTCGAGCGCCGGATAGAGCTCGGGAAGGGTGATCTCGGTGAGAAAGCCCAGGCCGCCGAAATTGACGCCGAGCAGGGGCACGTCGACTCCGCTCTGGGCGATTCGATCACCCATGCCCAGCAGCGTTCCGTCGCCGCCCAGCACGAGAATCATGTCGGATCGGCCGGGCAGCTCATCGTGACTGCACGTCGTGACCCGCGGAGCCAGGCCGGCCAGCGCGGCCGTTTCCGTTTCGTAGACGGCGGTGACGCCGCGCGAATCGAACCACGCGCTGAGTTCGATGAGTGTGCCGGCGGCGCCGCGCAGGCCGGGCTTGGCCACGACGCCGACGCGGATGATGCGGCTGGCGCCGCTCATGCCGGTCCTTCGCGCCGCCTCGCGTGCAGAAAGAATTCCCGGTTACCTTCTGCGCCGGTGATCGGCGATTCGATCGTGTGCACTGTTTCCAATCCTACCCGATCCACCTCCGCGGCGACCCGTTGCACCGTGCGCGCCCGCACGGCCGGGTCCTTAATGAGGCCTCCTTTGCAGACTTCCGACCGACCCGCCTCGAACTGCGGTTTGACGAGGAGGAGGACGTCGCCACCGGGTCGCAGCCGATCCGGGATGCCCGGGACGATCAAGGTAAGCGAGATGAACGACACGTCCGCCGTGACGAGATCGAAATCCTGAAGATCGGGCGGCCACGGCGCGGTGGGGAGCGATCGCGCGTTGACTCGTTCCAGCACGACGACCCTAGGGTCCTTCCGGAGGGACCAGGCGAGCTGGCCTCTGCCCACGTCGAGGGCGACGACGCGGCTCGCGCCGGCTTGCAGCAATGCGTCGGTGAAGCCGCCGGTCGATGCGCCGATGTCGAGCGCGTCGCGGCCCTGCACGGGGATGTCGAGCTCGCGCAAGGCGTACGCCAGTTTGATGCCGGCGCGCCCGACGTAGGGATGATCTGGCTCAGTGAGGATGATCGCGGAGTCAGACGTGAGCAGCGTGCCCGCCTTGAGCGGGGCCGGCACGTCGAGCCGCACGTGGCCGGCCAGGATCATTGCCCGCGCGCGGGCGCGCGAATTCGCCAGGCCCCGGTCGACCAAGAGCGTGTCCAGCCGAACTTTCTTCGTCGATCCCATCATCTGCCGGCGGTGCGTGGGTGATCCCGTGACTCAGTGCGTACGCGAGACGATCCAGTCGGCGATTTCGGTAAGTCGCCCTGTGACGTGCGTGGTCCGCAGCGCGTCTTGCGCCAGGGCGGCCGCTTCGGTCGCTTGACGGCGTGACGCCTCGAGTCCAAAGAGCGCTGGATAGGTCGGTTTTCCGGCGGCCGCATCCTTGCCCGCCGTCTTGCCCAGTTCGTCGGCAGCGCCTTCGACGTCGAGGATGTCGTCGAGGATCTGGAACGCCAAGCCGAGATGTCCGGCGTAGCGGTCGATGGCATCGATGATCGCCTCATCGCCCCCCGCCATGATGGCGCCCGAGACGGCGGCCGCCGTGATCAGCGCGCCGGTCTTGCGCTGGTGCATCGCGCGGAGTCCGTCGGCGTGGAGCGTCGGTGTCGGTCGATCGCGATCCGCCGCGTGTGTACCAGAGGCCTCGATATCGATCGCCTGGCCGCCCACCATCCCGGCCGCCCCGGCGGCCGTGGCGATGACGGCGATCGCCCGCAGACGACGCGCGGCAGGTACTTCTCCGGCCGGTGCCGGGCGTGCGAGGAGGCCGAACGCTTCGGTCAGGAGGCCGTCGCCCGAAAGGATGGCGAGTGCGTCGCCGTACACGACATGCGCCGTCGGCCGGCCGCGCCGGAGCGTATCGTCGTCCATCGCGGGGAGATCGTCGTGGACCAGGGAATACGTGTGAATCAGTTCGATGGCGCAGGCGATCGGCAGGATCGATGCGCGCGACGACGGCTGATCGGTGGCTTCGTCCACGGCGTCGCCGGCGGCGAGCGTCAGGATGGGCCGGAAGCGCTTGCCGCCCGCCATGAGGCTGTAGCGCATGGCCTCCGCGATGCGCGGCGGGCAGGCCGGTGGCACCGGCAGCGCGGCGTCGAGCGCGGCGTCGATTTCGGCCCGGCAGGCACCAAAATACTCGGTGAGATTGAGGGTCACGGCTCGTCTCGGTCGCCGGCCGCCTGCAGCGAGTCAGGCGCGTCGCGTAATTCACCGCGCTCCGTCAGCACCTCGATCCGGCGCTCCGCTTCTTCGAGACGCTGATGGCAGAACCGGGAGAGCTCGACACCGCGCTCGAAGAGCGCCAGCGACTTGTCTAGCGCCAGGTCGCCCGCTTCGAGTGTCTTGACGGTGGTTTCGAGCTCGGTGAGGGCCGATTCGAAGTCCTTGATCTTGCTGGTCATGATGGCTTTCCGGTGACGCAGGTCACTGCTTGGGTGGCGGCGGCGCAGTGGTGGTCGTGACCGTGCAGCTCAACTCGCCGCGGTGCAGGGTGATCCGTACGGCCTCCCCGGGCGCGACGGCGTCGGCCCTGGAAACGATGGTCGTGCGATCCGTATTCCAGCAGATGGCGTAGCCGCGACCCAAGACGGCGAGCGGGCTGAGGGTTTCGAGACGGCCGGCCAGCACGCCCAATGACTCACGCCGCGCGTGCGATCGACGGGCCATGACCGCAGTCAGGCCGCCCTCGGAGACGGTCAGCCGCGCGGCGATGGTCGCGAGCGTTCGACGCAGGTCGCGCGACTCGAGGCGCAGCCGAAGCTGATGGTAGCGTCGTTCGCCCGCGCCGATCAGCGCGCGCATGCGGTCGGCCAGGGCGTGCGACAACTCGGCCGCCCGCCGTCCGGGCAATGCCAGGCGAGCCGGCCATCCGGCCAGGCCCGGGCGCTGTTCCAGCACGCGCACGCGGGTTTGCCACCCGCGGATGCCGATGCGGGCCGCCGCCGTGAGTCGCTCGTGCAGTCGGTCGATCCGCTGACGGTATTCGTCCTTTCGTGTCACCACCAACTCGGCCGCGGCCGAGGGTGTCGGCGCTCGAAGGTCCGCGACGAAGTCGGCGATTGTGAAATCGGTTTCGTGGCCGACGGCCGAGATGACCGGTACGGCTGACGTCGCGATCGCCCGGGCGACCACTTCCTCGTTGAAGGCCCACAAATCTTCGATGGAGCCCCCGCCGCGTCCGACAATCACGACGTCGACGCCTGGGGCGGCCGTGACCTGCGTTACGGCCCGGGCGATGTCATTGGCGGCGCCCTCACCCTGCACTTGCGACGGGCGAATCAACAAATGGGCATTCGGATAGCGGCGCCGCAGCACGTTGACGATGTCGCGCAGCGCCGCACCGTCGAGCGACGTGACGATGCCAATCTTGCTGGGCAGGGCCGGGAGCGCCCGTTTCCGCGAGGGCTCGAACAGCCCTTCGGCCTCGAGCCGCCGCTTGAGTTGCTCGAAGGCCAGCTGGCGGGCACTCACCCCGTGCGGCTCCAGGTGCTCGCAGACGATCTGGTACTCGCCCTTCGGTTCGTAGACACCCAGCCGGCCACGCGCGATGACGCGGAGGCCGTCCTCCGGCGTGAAGCGCAGAGAGCGCGCGGCCGATCGGAACATCACGCCTTTCAGCTGAGCGCCGGCATCCTTGAGCGTGAAGTACAGGTGTCCGGTGCGCCAGCGCTTGAAATTCGAGAGCTCCCCGTCGATCCACACGTCGCCGTAGGTCGACTCGAACAATTCGCGCACCGAGGCGGTCAGCTCGGACACCGTGAAGATCCGGCGGTCCGGTGGTCGTGGCGCCGGCCGGGGCTCGTGTGGGGTCTTGGAGCCTGGGTCATCATCGTCAAACGGCAGATCGAAGAGATTCGGCATGGTCACGTCGTCACGGGACGCGCGACGAGCGCGTCGACATCGTCCAGGCTCACACTGAGCGGCGCGATCTCAGTCGCCAGGCCAGACTGAGGGTCGGCCGTGACGACGACCGCATGCAGTTGCGTATCTTCGGTGGCCGTCTCGAAGCGGGTGGGCAGGCCGGTCACGAACCGCGACAGTGCCGCGCGGGTGTCCACGCCGATCACCGAACGGTGGGGGCCGGTCATGCCGACGTCGGTGATGCAGGCGGTGCCGTTCGGTAGCACCCGTGCATCGGCCGTTTGCACGTGGGTGTGGGTGCCGATGACCGCGGTGACCTTGCCGTCGAGATGCCACCCCATGGCGATTTTCTCCGAAGTCGCTTCGGCATGGAAGTCGACGATGACGACGCGCGCCTCCGCGCGGAGGGCGTCGAGCTCCTGGAGGACGACGTCGAACGGATTGTCCAGTGGCTGCATGAAGATGCGGCCCATGACGTTGATGATGGCGACGGGGTCCCCGGTGGCGGTCGCCGCCGTGCAGCGTCCCAGGCCGGGCGTGCCGGCAGGGTAGTTGGCGGGACGGAGGAGGCGCGGTTCGGTGCCGATGTAATCGAGTGCCTCCTTCCTGTCCCAGATGTGATTTCCAGAAGTCATCACGTCGACGCCGAGGTCGCGGATCGACTCGCCGATCTCCCGGGTGATCCCGAAGCCGCCGGCCGCGTTCTCCACGTTGGCGATCACCAGGTCGACCCGGTGGCGCTCGACCAGGGGGCGCAGCGCGCGCCGCAGGATCACGCGGCCGGGCTTCCCGACGATGTCCCCGATGAAGAGTATCCGCATGACGTTGCCCATTATAAATCGGGTCAGGCCAGCGATTGCCTTCACAGGTGAGCTTACGCATCTGACTGAAAACAATAATGTTAGACGAAGAAAGGGACTTGAGTTCATAAAGTTAGTATGTATATATAAAATAATATGATTGTAATTAACTCATTTATGACCTATAATTTTGAAGATTCGCGCCTATGTGATAGGAGGTCCCATGCGCAAGACGGTGATTGGAATCGACCTCGGGACGACCAATTCCGTCGTCGGGGTGATGGAAGGTGGCCAGCCCACGGTGATCGTCAACCAGGAAGGCAACCGATTGACGCCGTCGGTCGTGGCGGTGTCCAGGGATGGCGAGCGGCTGGTTGGAGAAATCGCCAAACGGCAGGCCGTGACGAATCCTGAACAGACCGTCTTCTCGGTCAAGCGGTTCATCGGCCGCAAGTACGACGAGGTGGCGGCTGAGACCGGGCGCGTGCCATATCGGATCAGCGCCTCGAAGAATGGCGATGTGGCGGTTGAACTGCAGGGGAAGCCGCAGTCACCGCCTGAGATTTCCGCTGCCGTGCTGCAGAAGTTGAAGCAGGCCGCCGAGGATTATCTCGGCCGGCGCGTGACCGACGCGGTGATCACCGTACCAGCCTACTTCAATGACGCGCAGCGTCAGGCCACGAAAGATGCTGGGAAGATCGCCGGCCTGCAGGTGGAGCGGATCATCAATGAGCCAACCGCGGCGGCACTGGCGTATGGACTGGACAAGCATCGCGACGAGACGATCGCCGTCTACGACTTCGGCGGGGGGACCTTCGATGTCTCGATTCTGGAGGTTGGTGAGGGAGTCGTGGAGGTCAAGGCGACGAACGGGGACACGCATCTTGGCGGCGACGACGTGGACCAGCGCATCATCGACTGGATCGTGAAGGAGTTCGCCGCTACCGAAGGGGTCGATCTGTCCGCCGACCGGATGGCGCTTCAGCGGCTCAGGGAGGCGGCAGAGAAGGCCAAGGTCGAGCTGTCGACGGCAGTCGAAACCGACATCAGCCTGCCCTTTATCACCGCCACCCAGCGCGGTCCGAAGCATCTCTCGCTAAAGCTGAGCCGTGCGAAGCTCGAGCAGTTGACCGACGACCTGCTGCAGCGCACGCTGGGCCCGGTGAAGCAGGCGCTTGCCGACGCCGGGCTGGACACGAGCCAGATCGACGAGGTGGTCCTGGTCGGAGGCTCGACGCGCATGCCGAAGGTGCAGCAGCTTGTTCGTGACTTCTTCGGCAAGGATCCGCACAAGGGGGTCAATCCGGACGAGGTCGTGGCGATCGGCGCCGCGGTTCAGGGCGGCGTGCTGGCGGGCGATGTCCAGGACGTCCTGCTGCTCGATGTGACGCCGTTGTCGCTGGGCATCGAAACGCTCGGCGGGGTGATGACGTCACTCATCTCGCGAAATACCACGATTCCGACGAGAAAGAGCGAGGTGTTCTCGACCGCCGCGGACGGGCAGACGAGCGTGGAGGTGCACGTGCTGCAAGGTGAGCGGTCACACGCTCGTGACAATCGAACCCTCGGGCGTTTTCAGCTCGTGGGACTGGCACCGGCGCCGCGTGGCGTACCGCAGGTCGACGTCACGTTCAACATCGACGCGAACGGCATCGTGCACGTATCGGCCACCGATCGGGCTACGGGAAAGGCTCAGGAGATGACGATCACCGCGTCGAGCGGCCTATCGCCAGCCGAGGTGGATCGTCTAGTGCAGGAGGCCGCGACGCACGAGGCTGACGATCGGACCCACCGCGAGCTGGTCGATGAGCGGAACCGGCTCGACGCGGCGGTGTACGAGCTGGAGGCTACCCTCACGGCGTACCGCGACCAGTTGCCAGCGGTGGAGGTCGAACAGGCCGAGGCCGTGCTGTCGGCCGGTAAGACCGCGTCGACCGGCGCCGATCTCGGCGCGATTCGAGACGCCGCGCGCGCGCTCGAGGCGGCGTCCGAAGCGGTCGCGCGGTCGCTCGGCCAGACGACGCCTGCTGCCGAACAGGGTGCTGGCCGGCCGGGTGCCGATGCCGAGATCGACGTTATCGATGGCGAGGTCGTCGAAGCGGGCTAGAAAAGTGGGCTTCCCGGCCTCTCGGCCTCTCGGCTCTCGGCTCTCGGCTCTCGGCTCTCGGCTCTCGGCTCTCGGCTCTCGGCTCTCGGCTCTCGATGGCCTGCGGCTGTCGTTGACGCGCCTGGCGTTCCGAGAGCCGAGAGCCGAGAAATTGGCGTGCTCGGCCGGCTTCGGATATCCTGGCAGATTATGGACGAGACCATAGACACCGACGTCGTAACCTCGGCAGAAGCGGTCGTGGCGGTCGAGCCTGAGCTTGAGCCGCTGCCGAAGATACCTCCGATTCAGAGCCGATTTCTCTACGTCGGCGTGGCGTCACGGCGAGCCAAGCAGCTACGCCGCGGCGCCTTGCCCCGCCTCGAGCACCTCCGGCCCGATCCCGACACGGGGGAGCGGCCGGAGATGCCGCCGAAGCTCGAACGCGTGGCGATGCAGGAAGTGCAAGAGGGGCTGATCGCCTACACGCTCCCGGAGGACAAGCCGCCGCCGTTGGAGGGAGACTCGTGACCTCGGCTGAGATCGTCGAGCTGGCGGTGGGCGCGCTGCAGGGCCTCGGGGTGACGACGGCCTTCCTGCTCGTGCTGTTTATCGGATTCTGCGTCGCGCTCGGGTTTCTGAAGCTGCGGCCAGGCAGCCGCAAGACGATGGTGATCCGGAGCTTCGCCGATCTGGACGGGAAGTCTCACTATCTGACGCCGGACGCGCCGCATGGTCCGGCCGACCAACTCAAGACGCCGGAACTTCTGGAGCAGGCGGCGCGTAAGAATTCTTAGATGCTGGAACTGTTCGCCCTGGGGGCGGTCATGACGTTTGGTGCCGTGGCGATCGTCGGACTGGTGCTGGGCGCCGTCCTGCTCAAGGTGCTGCTCTGGCTGCTCTGGCTGGTCCTGCTGCCGTTCCGGCTGCTGTTCTGGCTAGTCCTCCTGCCCGTGTTGCTGCTGAAGGCGTTCATCGGACTCGCCGTGGCGGCGATCATGACGGTAGCGGCGCTGCCGCTCGTGGTGCTGGCCACGCTGCTGGCGCTCGTCGCGGTGGCCACGGCCCTGGCCCTGCCCGCGCTGCTGGCCGCGATGGGCGTCCTGTGGCTGTTTCGGTCGCCGGCCCGACCGATCCAGACTGTGTAGCAGCCCGTGGTGCAAGTCCCGCTGCATTCGACCGCCGATGCATCCCGCCCTGCGGCGTTGCTCGTCGGTCAAATACTCCCGGTATTCTCCCTCGTCGCGCCTTGCGGGGCGGGCGCCTCACCGGTCTCGGTGCGACGTGGGACCTGCACCACGGGCTGCTAGCCGCATCTGGACAGGACACTAGCAGGCTGCTGAAAAAGTCCGTGGAATGGGATCGACAGATCGATCCCGGCGTACTCCCATGCTCCCAATATTGCTGAAGGGAGCCACCTCATGCGCGGACACGATGAGCAAACCCATCACATGTTCAGTTACCGGTCGCCGGAACAGCGCGTGCCGGCCGATCCTCCGCTCCGCGCGGTCCGCGCGCTGACGGATCACGCGCTGAAGACGATGTCGCGCAGGTTCGCCGGCCTGTACGCCAAGACGGAACGTCCGTCGATCCCGCCTGAGCCATTGTTGCGGGCCCTGTTGCTGCAGGTGCTGTACACGATCCGGAGCGAACGGCTGCTGCTGGAAGAGCTCAACGACAACCTGCTGTTCCGCTGGTTCGTCGGCTTGCATATGGACGACCCGGTCTGGCATCCCACGACGTTTACCAAGAATCGTGACCGGCTGCTGGCGGGGGATGGCGCGGCCGCCTTCGTTGATGCGGTCCAGGCCCACGCCCGGGCAGCCGGTCTGCTCTCGGACGAGCATTTCACGGTGGACGGGACGCAGTTGGAAGCCTGGGCCAGCCTGAAGAGCTTCCGATGCCGGGACGCCGCGCCGCGCGCGCCCCCCGATGACCCCGGGAATCCCACGGTCGACTTCCACGGCGAGCGGCGGCGCAACGACACGCACCAGTCGACGACTGATCCGGCGGCGATGCTGCATCGGAAGGGCCAAGGGAAGGAGGCGAAGCTGGCGTCTCTGGGCCACGTGCTGTTGGATAATCGGCAGGGGCTCGTCGCCAACGTCTGTGCGACCCACGCGACGGGGACCGCCGAACGCGAGGCGGCGGCACTGTTGCTGGAGGCCAGCGCGCCGCCGGGCAGCACGGTCGGAGCAGACAAGGGCTACGATGTGGCGAGCTTCGTCGCCGATGTCCGCGTCCGGGACGTCACGCCCCACGTGGCGCAGAAGGTCCGCTGGCGGGCGATTGATGGTCGGCCCACCCGGCATGCGGGTTCTCACGTGAGTCAGCGGAAACGAAAACTCGTGGAACAGGTCTTTGGGTGGAGGCAGACCGTCGGTGGTTTGCGCAAGCTCCGGCCTCGCGGCGTCCCACTCGTCGAGTGGCAGCTCACTTTCGCCGCCACGGCCTATAACTTGGTCCGCCTGCGGAATCTGGAGGCGACGTGTCCCTGATCGCCGGCCGCGCGTGTCGCCGGCCCCCTCATCGGGGTCAGCGCACACCCGTGCGCACGGTCGTCGGGCGGTCGTTCCGCATGATGCTTAAGAAAACAGCCCGATACCCGGGTTCTTCAGCAGCCTGCTAGCTGGCCGGCGGCGCTTCCTGCCACCACGTCGCCAGACGCTCGTAGCCATCCGCAATCCGAAGCAGGGTTTCCTCATCGAACGCGCGACCCACGAGTTGCACGCCGATCGGGAGTCGCGCCTGCGTGAAGCCGGCGGGTACGCTGATCGCAGGCAGGCCTGTCAGATTGGCACTCACCGTGAAGACGTCCAGCAGGTACATCTGTAGCGGGTCGTCGAGACGCTCGCCGAGCGGGAACGCCGGCACCGGGCTCGTGGGCATGAGGACGGCGTCCACCGTGCCGAGTGCGCGCTCGTAGTCGCGCCGAATGAGCGTCCGCACCTGCTGCGCCTTCAGGTAATGCGCGTCGTAGTACCCGGCGCTGAGGGCGTAGGTGCCCAGCATGATCCGCCGCTTCACTTCCGCTCCGAATCCCTCGCTCCGCGTGCGGTCGTACATCGCCATCAGCGTCGCATCGGCCGGGTCGAGCGGTGCGCGGCGGGTGTAGCGGACGCCGTCGTATCGCGCTAAATTCGAGCTCGCTTCGGCCGCGGCGATGAGGTAGTAGACCGGAATGGCGTAGGCCGTGTGCGGGAGCGCGACGTCGCTGATCGTCGCGCCGGCCGCTTTCAGCGCGTCGCTCGCCTGCTGGAAGGCGCGCTCGACCTCGGCGTCCACCCCGTCTGCGAGCAGGGCGCTCGGCACGCCGAGGCGGACGCCGCGGAGGTCACCGGTCAGCGCGTCGGTGTATCCGGGCACGGCATCCGGCGACGTCGTGGCGTCGCGGGCGTCAGGTCCTGCGATGACCTCCAGCAGGCGGGCGGCGTCACGTACGGTCAGCGTGAGCGGTCCAATTTGATCGAGCGACGACGCGAATGCGAGCAATCCATAGCGCGAGACCCGGCCATAGGTCGGTTTGAGCCCGACGACGCCGCACAACGACGCCGGTTGGCGGACCGAGCCGCCCGTGTCGGATCCCAGCGCACCCGGGACGAACCGTGCCGCGACGGCCGCCGCCGAGCCGCCGCTGGATCCTCCGGGGCTGCGCGCGGGATCCCAGGGGTTTCGGACCGGGCCGAACGCGGAGTTCTCGTTCGACGATCCCATGGCGAACTCGTCGCAATTAGTCTTGCCAATGACGACGGCGCCGGCGGCTTCGAGACGAGTCACCACGGTGGCGTCGTACGGCGGGATGAACGCTTCGAGAATTCGCGACGAGGCGGTGGTTGGCGCCCCCTGGGTGCAGAGGTTGTCCTTGACGGCGATCGGGACGCCCAGCAGCGGACGCGGGTCATCGGGGCGTCGCGAGGCGTCGAGGTCGGCCGCGCACTCCAGCGCCCGCTTCCGCATGACGTGATTGAAGGCGTGGAAGCGGGCGTCACCAGCGGCGATGCGGTCGAGTGCCTGCCGGCAAACGTCCACCGCCGAGGTGTCGCCGCCCGCCACGGCGACACGAATGGCGTCGATGGATGGCAGCGGTCCCGTCATTCGAGGACCCTGGGCACCTTGAAGAAGCCCTCTTCAGTCGTGCCGTCCGGGGCGTTCGCCAGCGCTTCCGCGCGCGTCAACGATGCGCGCACCTCGTCCGGGCGAAGCACCTCGTGGCGGGAGAGCACATGCGTGGTGGGCGGGATGTCCGTGGTGTCGACCTCCTGCAACTGCATCGCCATGGCCAGAATCTCCGCCAGTTGCTGGGTGAACGCCTCGCTCTCCGCGTCGGAGAGCTCCAGATGCGCCAACTCGGCGATGCGCTCGACACCGGCTTTCGTCAGTGGAGTGGTCATCGTCGCTGTCAGATCATGAGCAACCGGCGCAGCAACTGCAGGCCGATCAGGAGCACCATCGGAGACACGTCCAGTCCACCCAGCGCCGGTATCACGCGTCGGATCTGCGCGAGGACCGGTGCCGTGAGCACGTCGACGAACTGCACGACCGGATGGCTCGGCGGTAGCTGTGTCCACGACAGGACAACCGAAGCGATGATGACCAGCGAATAAAGGTCGAGGAGGGTACCAAGCAGCACGGTGGCTCTCAGGGTTCCTGTGGCGGCCGGGCGCTGCGGCCGGCGTGCCAGACCGGCTGGGTCCACGCGACGCGGCCGTTCGATTCCAGCACCTTGGCGCGCACATAGGGCTCCTCACCACGGAATTCGTAGACGGCCGGATTCGTGATCGTTTCCTCGAGGATGCGCCCGCCCTCACCGATGAACTGCACACGGTACTTGCTCCAGGGATCTTCGGCGATGACGATCGTCATCGACTGCGTGATGACCCGATAGTCCTCCAACACCACGCCGGTCGAGGCATGGAACTCGCCTTGCACGACCGCGTCGAGGATGTCCCGCACGCTCAGGCGAGCCGCGCGCACCATGATCCAGCCCGGGCCCGGCCGCGCTGCGCCGCGGTCCCACGGCCGCTTGAAGATGTGGGCGTCGTCGACGGCGATGCCATAGAGCAGAATGCCGCTCGACAAGATTTCATCCCAGACCTCCTCGAGTCCCGGAACGCCGCCGCCCCCATGGATATTGACCTGCGGGTGACCGTTGAAGAGCTCGAACAGCCGATTGTTTCGCACTTGCGTCAGCTCGTCGGCCGTGATCGCCCAGCCGAAATTCGGATGGTTGATGTGCGGCACCCCGGACGCAGCGCGAATGGCGTCCACGTTTCGCTGGATGACCTCGACGACGCTGTTGCCGCCCTGCGGCTCGATGAGCGACTGCACGTTGATGCCGTTGATGTGAATCGGCTTGTCCTCGAAGGCGTCGGTGACCTCTTCGCCACGGATGACGAGGAACTGCTCATCCGCGCCGTACAGTGCGTTCAATCCGTCCACCGAGGTCAGGAAATTGTGATCCGAAAGGACGACGAAGTGGTAGTCGTGTTCCCGGTACCAGCGGACCACCTCATCGGGCGTACTGTCGCCGTCGCTGTTCAGGGTATGCGTGTGCGTGTTGCCCTTGTACCAGCGCAGCGGCTGGTCCTGCGCGGCGATTGGACCGGCGAGCCACGCGCAGGCCACGGCGGTCGCAGTCAGAATTGAGGTGATTCGACGCATCGGTTACTCCCGTCAGTCGGACGGATTATAGCCTAGCAGCCCGTGGTGAAAGTTCCGCTGCATCCGACCGCCGATGCATCCCTGCCATGGGCGGCGCTGGGCGTTGTCCACGATGGGTCGAATACTCCCGGTATTCTCCCCCCTCGCGCCTAGCGTGGCGACCGCGACGTTGGTCTCGGTGCAACGCGGGACTTTCACCACGGGCTGCTAGGTCATGAGAACCCGATCCGATGAGTGGGCCATCACGGGCTAGCCTATCAGCGCGCGCAGCGTTGCCAGGTTCCGCAGGTCGGCTGGATCGGCCGCCACGACGCGACCGGCGTCCCGCGCGGCCTTCGGGGTTTCGAGAATCATCGGAACGGCGGCGAGTCGAGGGTCGCACACCAGCCGCCCGAACGCCTCGAGTCCCACCCAGCCGTGCCCGATGTGTTCGTGGCGATCCTTCCGGCTGCCGCACGGATGCTTCGAGTCGTTCAGATGGAGCACCTGCAGGCGAGACAGCCCGATCCGCGCGTCGAACTCGTCGAACGTCCGCGCGTAGCCGTCGGCGGTGGCAATGTCGTAGCCGGCCGCCAGCAGATGGCACGTGTCCAGGCAGATTCCCAATCGGTCCGCCGCGGCGTTTCCGTCGAGCAGGACGGACAGGTGCTGAAAGCGGTGGCCGAGGTTGGTGCCCTGTCCCGCCGTGTGCTCCAGGATCAGCCCGGCGCCGCCCGGCGACCGGGACTCGAAGACGCCCTCGATCGCCGCGGCGACGAGTCGGAGGCCGCCTTGTTCGGTGCCCGTGGTGTAGGAGCCGGGATGCAGGACGACGCCCGCGAGGCCCAGTGTGTCGGCGCGGTCGAGCTCGCCCGTGAGCGCCGCGATCGAGCGCCGGCGAAGGTCGGGATCGGGCGCAGCCAGGTTGATGAGGTAGCTGGCGTGCGCCACGATCGGCTCGATGCCGAGCTCGGTGGCGTGGGCACGGAAGGCGTTCACCTCGTCCGGCGGGAGCGCTCGGGCCCGCCACTGGCCGGAGGACTTCGTGAAGATTTGCAGCGTGTTACAGCCGGCGGCGTGCGCGCGCTCGACGGCGCGCGGCAGGCCGCTGGCGATCGACATGTGGGCGCCGAGGCGGGGCACGGGCTGCTACTATACCCGGCATGCCGTCCCGGCGTTGGATCGCGTGCGCCCTAGCGCTGGTCCTGTCCACAGCATCGTCGGTCCCGCTGTCGGCGTGGGGCTTCGACGTTCATCGCTTCATCGCCGATCGAGCCATCGATCTGTTGCCTGCGCCGCTCCATCCCTTCTACGCGCGGCAGCGGGCGTTCGTGTCAGAGCACGCGATCGATCCCGATCTCTGGCGCGTGACCGGCTTCACCGACGAGGCGCCGCGGCACTACTTGAACCTCGATGCCTACGGGCCGGCGCCGTTGGCCGCGCTCCCGCGCGACCTGGAGGCGGCCTTCGCGAGATTCGGCCGGACGATCGTCACCGAACGCGGCCTGCTGCCGTGGCGCGCCGTCGAATTCCACGAGCGCCTGAGTTCCACGTTCGCCCAGATCGGCCGTCGTGCGTCGGGCCGATCGCTCAGTGACATCGCGTTTCTCTCGGCCGCGCTGTCCCACTACGTGGCGGATGCGCACGTGCCGTTCCACGCGGTCGTCGACTACGACGGCCAGCGCACGGGTCAGCGTGGCATTCACGTCAGGTTCGAGACCGAGCTCTTCCGTCGCTACGCCGACGGCGTGTCGTCACCCGCCGAGGTGGCCGGGCCTGTGGTCGCGCCGCTCGAGGCAATGTTCGACGTTCTGCTCGCCAGCGCCGAGCGGGTCGACAACGTGCTCGAGGCCGATCGCCGGGCGGCGCGCGGCCGCGACGGCTATGACGACGAGTATTTCGATCGATTCTTTGCCGCGGTGCAGCCGGTGTTTCAACAACGACTCGAGGCGGCGATCACGGCGGTAGCGGCGTTCATCACCGGCGCGTGGGAGGCGGGTGGCCGGCCGGTGCTGCCCGGCGGAGTCGATGCGGGGGGAGGCGCCCGCTGACCGGTCAGCGCGAGCCGATGATGGTCTACCTGGTGCCGATGGGAGCCGATCGGTACGAGCTCTACTGCGAGGTCGGTGATGGTGATGACGGCCAAGATGAGCCGCCGCGTGGGTGGTTCCGGCAGCGGGTCCACGCGATGCGAGAGCTGGTCCGCCAAGCCGAGCTCGGCCGGCGTCGCCAGCCGGCCGCATCGGAATCGGCCCAGACGTCCCTCGTCGGCCGGGCCATCCGGCGGGTTCGAGACCTGGCCGTGCGCTGGGTGGCTGCGTCGATTGCCGAACAACGGCTCCTCTGGCACCTGCGCCGGCAATCTGACTCGCTCGCGCTGTATCCCAGCGACTTGGACGGGCAGGCGGCCATGCGCCACGTGCGTGGCATTCTCCAGCGAGATGCCGACCGTCACCTGTTCTGGCTGATCTTCGACGCCGTCGGTCTGATTGCGTCCGGCGTGTTCGTGATCGTGCCGGGGCCGAATCTGATCGCCTACTACTTCGCATTCAGGGTCTTCGGCCACTACCTCTCGAGGCGCGGGGCGCGCCAGGGACTGCAACGGGTCACGTGGTACCCCAAGTCGTCGGAGCCGTTGCGTGAGCTCCGTGAGGTCGTGCAGCAGCGCCCCTCCGATCGCCGCGAGCGCATTCGCGCCATCGCCGACCGCCTCGATTTGGAGCGGCTCGCCGCATTCGTGGAGCGCACCATTCGACCATAGTGTCACCACGAGCGGCGAAGGCAGCTCGAAGCCGAATGCTATGCTAGCGTAGCGTCACGTAAATAGCTTTACAATGTACCACAGAAGGCGTATGGTGCGCAGCATGTGGAACCCTGCGAAGGCATTGGCCCTTACACGGGTGCAACGCACGGGGCTCGAGGCGCTGGTGCGCAGCGGCAAGACGCCGCAGCGCGTGTCGGCACGCGCGATGATTGTGCTCGCGGCGAGTGAGGGCAAACCCATTAATGCGATTGCGAAAGAGTTCGGGGTGAGCCGGCCGACGGTGTACCTGTGGCGGCGTCGCTTTCAGCAGGTCGGCGTGCTCGGCCTGATGAAGGATGCCCCACGGCCAGGTCGACGCCCCGCGCTGACGGCCCAGGCCATCGCGGCCGTGGTCGACGCGACCTTGCAGACGACGCCGCCCGATGCGACGCACTGGAGCGTGCGGACGATGGCGAAGGCGCAAGGGCTCAGCCACGCGGTGGTCCATCGCATCTGGCGCGCGCATGGGTTGCAGCCGCATCGCGTCGAAACCTTCAAACTCAGCCGCGATCCCAACTTCGTGAAGAAGTTGCGGGATGTCGTGGGCGTCTACCTCCATCCGCCCGACAACGCCTTGGTCTTTTGTGTCGATGAGAAACCGCAGGTGCAGGCCCTGGATCGAACCGCGCCGGTGCTCCCGTTGCGAAGGGGCATTCCCGCGCGCCAGACGCACGACTATATCCGTCACGGCACGACAAACCTGTTTACGGCGCTGAACGTCTTGGATGGCACCGTCCTCGCGCGGTGTGCGCCGCGGAAACGGCACACGGAGTTCCTGGCCTTCTTGAATCAGCTGCATCGCGCAGTCCCCAAGCGGCGCGATATCCATCTCATTCTCGACAACTACGGCACGCACACGCATCCGAAAGTCGAACAGTGGTTCGCTGATCACCCGCGCTACTACCGTCACTTCGTCCCCACAAGCGCCTCGTGGCTCAACTTGATCGAGCGCTGGTTCGCGGAGATCACTCGGAAACGGATTCGCCGCGGCACGTTCCGGAGCCTGCCGGATCTGATTCGTGCCATCGAAGAGTATGTGACGCACCACAACCGCTCGGCCGAGCCCTTCATTTGGACGGCGCCCGCGGCCACGATTCTCCGAAAGGTGCGCCATTGTAAAGAAGCGTTAGAGACAGCACACTAGCAGCCCGTGGTGAAAGTCTCGCGGCATGCGACCGTCGATGCATCCCGCCATGGGCGGCGCTGGGCGTTGTCCACGATGGGTCGAATACTCCCGGTATTCTCCCCTTCTCGCGCCTCCCTCGGGCCGGCCGCGGCTTTGGTTCAGCGGGGTCTCGGCGCCACGCGGGACTTTCACCACGGGCTGCTGGCCGCCTTGTCTGCGAGTGCTGCGTCGTGTCCGGGCGTGTCGTGCTGAGCCCGTCATGCTCGAGGACGGTAGTCGGTGTGAGCTGCGTCGCCGCGGTGTGTCTCGGCGCTCCGCTGTCAGCGCAAGATCGGGATACTGGGACGTCGCCGGGCGATCGTGGGACGCGGATCTTCAGCGATTACCGCTTCCATCTGAATGCGGCCAGCCTGCTCGATGCGGATGAGAACTTCAACTGGGATGTCGATTTCGGCGGTGACATCGACGTCATCGATTACGTCCGGGGGCGGTTCAACTTTCTCGCGAATGTCGAGACGATCCTCGGCGAGGAGTTGCGTAAGTTCGATCCCAATCAGGGGAACTACACCCTGGAGGGATCGGCGACCTACCGGCTGGGCGCCACGGAGTTGGCCGGAACGGTTCAACACATCTCTCAGCACCTGAGCGACCGGTCGAAAGATTTTCCGGTCAACTGGAACATGGCCGGTGTGCAAGTGTGGCACCGGCGGCCTGCCGGCCGGCTTGAGATCGACTTGGCCGCGCGTGCCTACCGCGTGACCCAGCGGTCGTTCGTAGACTATGACTCCGAGCTGGGCGGGCATGCGCGCGTGCGCTACACCCTGAACGACCGGCTGTCCCTTCTGGTCGGCGGGGCAGCCGTGTATCGCGGAACCGATCCGGCCGTCGCCGGGCGCGACGGCGTGAGCGGCGGCTTGTTCGAGGGCGGCGTGCGGTTCGAGGGGGAGGCGGTGGCCGTCGAGCTGTTCGCGGCGCTCGAGCGCCGCGTCGATGCCGATCCGCTCGAGCGCAGGCCGCTCACCTGGGCGATGATCGGATTCCGCCTGCTCAGCAAGAAGTGAGGCGGCCCACCCGCCAGCCGGCGTCCGCCTGCTGGACTGTGCCATAATCGACTCAACCATGTGGACTCGCCTACCGCTGTGCGCCGCGGCCGCGGTGCTCGTGGCGGTCAGTGTCGCCGCGGCGGCAGCGAGACCGCCCAAACTGCAGTACCAGATTGCGACGTTACCCAACGGGTTGACGGTCGTGTTGTCGGAAGATCATTCGACACCGATCGTGCACGTTCAGCTCTGGTATCACGTCGGGTCGAAAAACGAGCGCGAGGGATTGACCGGGTTCGCGCATTTGTTCGAGCACCTGATGTTTAAGGGATCGAAGAACGTGCTGCCCGAGCAATACACGTCGATGATTTCGACTGTCGGGGGGCGCAGCAACGCCTACACGACCGAGGATGCGACGGTGTTCTGGCAGACCGTGCCGGCGCACTATCTGCCGCTCGTCCTGTGGATGGAGGCGGACCGCATGGCGACGCTCCGGATCGACGATGCCATGCTGGCGACCGAGCGCGAGGTGGTGAAAGAAGAGCGCCGGATGCGCGTGGACAACCAGCCGTTCGGTCGTTTGTCGGAAATCATCTACGAACAGTCCTACACCGTGCACCCCTACAAGCATCCGACGATCGGCCGTATGGCCGACCTCGAGGCCGTCTCAGTCGACGACGTCCGCCGGTTCTACGACACCTATTACGTGCCGGGGAATGCCACGCTCGTCATCGTCGGTGACTTCGAAGCGTCGGCGGCGCAGGATCTCGTGACGAAGTATTTCGGCAGGATTGCCGCGTCCGACCGACCGGTGCCCCGGGACATTCCCGAGGAGCCGCCGTGGAACGGTGAGCGGCGCGTGGCGTTGCAAGAGAACTGGCCTCTGCCGGCCGTCGTCATCGTCCATCGGATCACGTTCGACGGTCACCCCGATTCGTATCCGCTGCATTTTGCGTCCAAGATTCTTTCCGACGGGCAGAGCTCGCGGATCTATCGGCGGTTGGTGTATGAGGACCAGGTGGCGCTCACCGCCTTTGGACAAGGCGAGATCGTCGAGGATCCGAGCCTGTTCTTCGCCGTGGCGTTGGTGCAACCCGGCCGGACGCCGGCCGAGGCGGAGCGTGCGCTGATGGACGAGCTCGAGCGGTTGAAGACCGAGTTGGTGACGCCGCGCGAACTCGAGCGGGTCAAGAACCAGTTCGCGCGCGACTACATCCTGGGCCGCACGTCGAACCAGCAGAAGGCGGCGCATCTCGCGCATGCTGCGGTCATTCATGACGACATCACCACGGCGGACGGCGAGTTCGACATCTTCATGGACATCACGGCGGAGGACGTGCGGCGGGTCGCCCAGACCTACTTCACCGAGGACAACCGTCTGATTTTGACGATCACGCCGCGCGACACGGCTTCCGGTGACGCGCCGTGAAGGTGACGCGCCGACAGAGGCGGTGCTTCGTACGGGTCGCCGCGGTCGTAGCTGCGCTCTGGCACCCGATCAGCGCGGCTGGACAGACGCAGGCCGATTGGCCGCTCGAGTCCCCACCGGCGCCGCTGCCGGCGGTGGAGGTCTCGTTCCCGCCGTACGAGGTTCGTACGCTCGACAATGGCATGCAGGTCGTGGTGGTGCTGCATCACGAGCAGCCGGTTGTCAGCGTGCGGCTGCTGGTCGGCGCCGGCAGCGTCCACGAGCCGCCGGCGAAGACCGGACTGGCGACCTTGCTGGCCTCGTTGCTCGATCAGGGGACCACGAGCCGGAGCGCGCAGGACATTGCCGAGACCATCGATACCATCGGTGGCGGCCTTGGCGTCGGCTCCGGGAGCGATCTCACGTATGTGAACGCCGTGGTGATGAAGGACAGCTTCGAGTTGCTGATGAACCTGGTCAGCGACGTCGTCCGCAATCCGTCGTTCGTCCCTCAGGAAATCGAGCGCCAGCGTCAACAGGTCCTGTCGAGCCTGCAGGTCAGCATGGAAGACCCCGATTACATCGCGGGCGTGGTCTTCGACCGGCTGGTCTACGGGTTCCACCCGTACGGGCGCCCCCAGTCGGGCACGCTCGAGTCGTTGCCGTCGATCACGCAGGCCGACCTGCGCGGCTTCCACGACGTCTACTTCGCGCCCAACGCGAGCATCCTCGCGGTCGTGGGCGACCTGACGGCCGACGAGGCGTTCGACGCCGCCGAGCGAATCTTCGGGGACTGGCCCCGTAAGACGATCCCGGCGTTTGAGCTCAGCGAGCCACCGCCGCCCACCCACCGAGTGGTCATCATCGACAGACCTGGCGCGGTGCAGACCCAGATACGCGTCGGGCATCTCGGTGTGTCGAGACGGAACGATGACTATCTGTCCCTCAACGTTCTGATTCGCGTGCTGGGTGGCGAAGGGAGCAACCGCCTTCACCGCGTGCTGCGCGCCGACCGCAGCCTCACGTACGGCGCCGAAGCCTCGATGCACACGCTGCAGCTGATCGGGGACTTCGAGGCTCAGACCAGCACGCGATCCGAAGCGACGGCCGAGGCGCTCCGCCTCACGATCGAGGAGTTCTGGCGGCTGCAGCGGCAGCGGGTCGGGCCTCGCGAGCTGGCTGGCGTCCAGGCCTACATGTTGGGCAGCTTTCCCTTGCAGATCGAGACGCCTGATGCCATTGCGCTGCGCGTACTGAACATCCTGTTCTACGGCCTCGATCTCGGAGAGCTGACGACGTACCGGCAGCGTGTGAGCGGGGTGACCGCCGACGCGCTGCAGCGCGTCGGCCGGGAACATCTAATGCCTGACCGCTTGGCGATCGTGATGGTCGGCGATGCGGCGACCTTCATCGATGATCTGCCTGGCGTCGGGTTCACCGACGTCGAACGGGTGCCGCTGGCCGAGCTCGACCTGACGTCAGTCGAGTTGCGCCGCGGCGGTGCGGCGACCCGCGCCGTGCGCGTGCGACCGACCGGGACCGAGCGCGAGCAGGCGATGAGCGTTGTGCGGCGTGCGCTTGGTGCGAAGGGCGGGCGAGCGCGATTGCGCGCCATCGACACTACCACCGCGCGAGGCCGAACCACGATGTTCACGGAGACCGGTCTGATAGCGGCCGACACCCTCAGCTACACGGCGTACCCAGAACGCTTCCGCGTCGAGGCCGAACTGCCCACCGGAACGCTCGTGCAGGGCTACGCCGACGATCGAGCTTGGGTGCAGGGGCCGAACGGTGTCGAAGACGCTCCAGCGGCGGTTCGCGACGACTTCCGAGCCAGCGTGCGGCGGGACCTGATTCCGCTGCTCTTGCGCGCCGCCGACGGCGGTGTCGAGATGCGCCCGCTGGACGCTCCGGTGAGCGCGGTGGGGGAGCCCCTCGCGGTCGAGTTCCTGACCAACGAAATCGATGAGCCGGTCCGCCTGTTTCTCGATCCCAGAACGGGCCTGGTCGTGCGCCAGACCTACATGACACAGGGCGAGAATGGGATGGAGGAGACGGAGGAGCTCTACTCCGACTATCGCCTCGTCGATGGTGTCCAGGTCGCCTTCCGGGCGATTGTGCGGCGCGGCGGCTTCTCGGTGCTCGAGCGCGAGCTGACCGAGTTGACGTTCAACACGGCGCTGGACGGCGCCCTGTTCGAGAAGCCCGAGGCGCCGTAGTGTCCTGTCCCGGTGATTCGCAAGATATCTTCCGGGCGGGGCCTCCCGGCTGCAGCAGCGCTTGGCGTCGTCCACGATGGGTCACACATTCCCGATGTGCTCCCTCGTCGCGCTTCGCCAGCCGGGGGCCGCACTCCGGGATATATGCTGCGAATCACCGGGACAGGACACTAGCAGTCCCCGTAGGCCCCGCCCGGCACGCTCACGATCGACGCGCGCCCCGAGACGTTGCATGGCCACCAAGGTGATGATCTCGTGCGGAGAGGCGTCTGGCGACCTGTACGCTGCCGCGCTCGCTTCGGAACTTTCCCTGGCCGATCCCGATGGGCGGGTGTTCGGGCTGGGTGGCGACCGGCTGGCGGCGGCCGGGGCCGAGCTGGTCGGCCATTACGGCGGCTTGAGCGTGACCGGCCTGGTCGAAGCCCTGGCGGTCGTGCCGCGAGCGGCGGCCATGTTGAGGCGGCTCGTCGCGGTGGCGCGGTCCAGACGGCCGGACGTCTTGGTCGTGATCGACTTTCCGGACTTCAACTTTCGACTGGCCAGCGGCGTACGCCGTCTGGGAATACCTGTCGTCTATTATGTCGGGCCGCAGGTCTGGGCGTGGCGCTCGGGACGGATGCGCGCGATGCGGCGCTTCGTGCAGCGCATGCTGGTGATCTTCCCGTTCGAGGAGACGGTCTACCGGGAGGCCGGGATTCCGGTGGAGTTCGTCGGCCATCCGCTCGTCGACTTGACCGAGACGCGGGCCTCGCGGGCCGCCGTGCTCGGCGCCGCCGGGCTCAAGCCAGCTGCCCCGACCGTCGCGCTGCTGCCGGGAAGCCGGCCGAACGAGGTGCAGCGGCTGCTGGGAGTGCTTGTGACCGCTGCCGCGCGCATCGCCGCGGCGCAGCCCGACGCGCAGTTCATGGTGGCCCGGGCGCCGCATCTCGATGACGAGCTATTCGCGCCGCTGCGTCGGTGGGACGGTCCGGGGCGTCCGCCGGCGGTCGTCGAGTCGCGCACCGACGACGTGCTGTCGTCCTCCGATGTGGTGGTCACGGCCTCGGGCACGGCCACCGTGCAGGCGGCGCTGCACGAGCGGCCGATGGTCATCGTCTACAAGGTGTCGCCGCTGACGTACCGGATCGGGAGGCACTTTCTGCACGTGGACACATTCGGCATGGTCAACCTGGTGGCGGGCGAGTCGATCGTCCCGGAGCTGATTCAGGAGCGGTGCACGCCGGAGGCGATCGCGGACGAGGTGCTCGGGTACTTGACCGACGCGGACCGTGCGCAGCGCACGCGCGCGACGTTGCGCGCGGTGCGGGCGCGACTCGGCGCGTCGGGCGCCAGCCGGCGCGCCGCCGAGGCGGTGCTCGCGGCGGCCAACTCGGGGGCGGCCTAAGACCTCGGGTGAACCGGCGGAGGACCGAGATGGTGCACGGATGGCGGATGTCGCGATTGGTGCTGGTCTTCGTCCTTGTTCAGGGACTGCTGTGGCCGGGACCGGCCGTCGGATCCCTCATCATTCCGGCGACGCTCGCCGAATTGGCCGAGGATGCCTGGGCCATCGTGCATGGCCGCGTGACGGCGGTGCGGCCGCAGTGGACGGCCGGTCGCCGAGGGATCGAAAGCCTCGTCACCGTCGCCGTGTCGGGCTACCTCAAGGGCGACCTCGGTCCGACGGTCACGGTTCGCACGCCGGGCGGGACGTTGGGAGCGTATCGCACGGTCGTGGTTGGCGCGCCGGTGTTCCGGGAGGGGGACGAGGTCGTGCTCTTTCTGGCAACGCACGGCCCGTCGATTCCGTTCATCCTCGGGTTGGGCCAGGGTGCCTACCGCGTCGTGCCCCAGCCTGGCACCGGGCGACGCGTCGTGAAGCCGGCGCTGTTCGATGCCACTGCGGCAGCACAGCGGCTGGTCCGCGGCGACCCTGGACGCGGGTCGGTGCCACTCCAGGAATTCAGCGACCGGCTCCGCCAGGTCGTGGCCGACCTGCTCTCCGGCGGGAGGCAGAGGTGAGACGCCACGGGCTGCTGGCGGCGCTTACGCTCGCGGCCGTCGTCGTCGTCGGCGGTCCGATCGAGGCGTACCTGAAGCTCGGGATCGAGACGGGCTCAGAGAGTGTGGCGATGGCGTGGGGCCCTGGGCCCATTCGCTACTTCATCACGGCCCGCGACGTGCCTGGTGTGTCGGCGGAGGCGTTCCGCGCCGCTGTCGGCCGAGCGTTCGACTCGTGGCAAGCGGTGCCGATGGCCTCCGCGACGTTCGAGGAGGTCGGCTTCACGCTGGCCCCGCCGTCGAACGAAGACGGGATGACGACTCTCGGGTTCGAGGATCGCGCCGACCTCGACGCCCGGATCGTGGCCGTGACGTCGTTCTTGCTCGAGGTGACGACGGGCGAGATCGTCGAGGGCGACATCGCGTTCAACACTGCCTCGGCCTGGTCCGTGGCCGCCGACTTCAGCGGGTTCGACGTCGAGTCGATCACGGTTCACGAGATCGGCCATTTGCTCGGGCTCGGCCACTTGGCGATTGGCGAGACGGAGTTGCTCCCCAGTGGGCGCCGGCGCGTACTGGCGGCGGAGACGGTGATGTTTCCCCTGGCCTTCTTGATCGGTACGCTCGAGGGTCGCACGCTTCGGCCGGACGACATCGCTGGTATCTCGGATCTCTATCCGACCGGCGGCTTCCGCGAGCAGACCGGCAGCATAGCAGGCACCATTCAACGGGATGGAGTCAACGTCGTCGGCGCGCACGTCCTGGCATTTCAGCTGGAATCGGGGAGGCTGGTCGCGAATTTCTCCCTCTCCGACGACGGGCGCTACGTCATCGCGGGCCTGGAACCCGGCTTGTACATTGTTCGCGTGGAGCCCTTGGACGACGCCGACCTGAACAGTTTCTTCAACGACGTCGAGCCGATCGACATTGACTTCCAGGCGGCGTTTGCCGACGACATCGTCATCGTGACGGCGGGGACGACCGCCATCGCCGATGTGCAGGTGATGGCGAAGTGACGCCACGGACCGGCTCGGTGGTGGACGCGGCACGCGTGCTCGTCAAGGCCGTCGTCGGCCTGGTGATCGTGAGCGGGGCGGCGGCGGCGGCCCAGCCGTGGCCCGGGCGCGTCGAAGCGTCGGCCGGTGCCGCGTGGATCGAGGGCGCCGCACTCGGCAGCCAGGACGCGTTGCTCACCGAGAACATCCGAACCGATCCGGGACGGCTGCGGTTGTTCGCGACCGAGTCCGACTTCGAGGCGGCGCCGGCGGTCGAGGCTTGGCTTGGGTTCCGGGTGTCATCGGTCTCCACGGTCGAGGGCCGCTTCGGCTACGCTCGGCCCAGGGTCGTCACCAGGACTTCGGATGACTTCGAGGAGGCGCCAGCCACAATGGCCACGGCGACGCTTTCGCAGTACGTCGTGGATGCCAGTCTCGTCGCGCATCTCACCGTGGCTTCCGCGCGCGACGGGCGACTCGTACCGTTCGTGATCGGCGGCGCGGGGTATCTGCGGCAGTTGCACCAAGGAGCGACCGTCGTGGGCAGCGGGACGATACTGCACGTCGGCGGCGGCCTGAAATATCTCATGCGGCGTACACCCGAGCGCCGGCTCAAGGGGGTCGGCGTTCGCGGCAACGTGCAGATCCAGATTCAGCGCGATGGATTCGACATCGCGGACCGTCAGCGGACGGCCGCCAGCGGCGGGGCCAGTGTCTTCCGGCTCTTTTGATGGCGCGCCCGCCGCCTCATCGCCGGGTGTGCCGTGAGATGGTCGTGGCGGATCGCGGTGGTTGCCGGCATCCCGATCTACGTACACAGCACGTTTGTGGTCCTGATCGGGTTCATTCTCTTCAGCGGCTGGGCGGGAGGCGGAGCGCTGAAGCCGGTGTTGACGAGCGTGCTGTTCGTGCTCGCGATTTTTGCGACGATTGTGATGCACGAGCTCGGTCACGCACTGACGGCGCGGCGGTTCGGCATTCGGACCCGCGACATCACGCTGCTGCCTATCGGCGGGCTCGCGCGGCTGGAGCGGATACCGGACGAGCCGCGGCAGGAGCTGTGGGTCGCGCTGGCCGGGCCGGCGGTCAATCTCGCGATTGCCGCGCTGTGCTACGCGGCACTTCTCGTCGGCGCCGGTGCGCTGCCGGCTCCGTCGTTGGATCCGGGCGCCGGCGTCCTGCCGAGGTTCGCCGCCGTCAACCTCTGGCTGGCCTTCTTCAATCTGCTACCGGCGTTTCCGATGGACGGCGGCCGGATGCTGCGCGCCGTGCTGGCCGAGCGGCTCGACTACGTGCGCGCGACCGAGATTGCGGCCACCATCGGTCAAGGCCTGGCGCTGCTGTTCGGGTTCGTCGGACTGTTCTCGAATCCGTTCTTGGTGTTCATCGCGCTGTTCGTCTGGATGGGGGCGTCCAGTGAGGCGTCCATCGTCAGCCTGCGGTCGGCGCTCGCCGGGATTCCCGTGAGCCGCGCCATGGTCACCGAGTTCCGGACGCTCGACGCCTGGGACCCGCTCCAGCGCGCGGTGGATCGCGTCCTGGCCGGTGCCCAGCGGGATTTTCCGGTCACGCGGCAGGGCGCGCTGGTCGGCGTGCTCACCCGCGACGATCTCATCGCGGCCCTCGGCGCACGCGGTCCATCCGGCATGGTCGCCGACATGATGACGCGGGAGTTCGAAACCGCGGATCCGCGTGAAATGCTCGAACCCGCGCTCCAACGGCTCCAGGCGTGTCGGTGTCCGGTGCTGCCCGTCGTGGACGCCGGCCGGCTCGTCGGTTTGCTGACGGCCGACAATGTCGGAGAATATGTGATGATTCGCGGGGCGCTCCGCGAGAGGACGTGATTCGTGACCAACTCATTCAACACGCTCGAAGATCTTCAGGTCGGCGGCGAGACGATCCAGATTCATAGTCTGCCGGCGCTCGAGCGCGCCGGCGTAGGGCATGTCGCTCGACTGCCGTATTCGCTCAAGATCCTGCTCGAGAACCTGCTGCGGCGGGAGAACGGCCGGTCCGTCAGCCCGGACGACATCGCCGCCGTGGCCGGCTGGGACGCGACCGGCGCGACGCAGCGCGAGATCGCATTCACGCCGGCCCGCGTCCTGCTGCAGGATTTCACGGGTGTGCCGGCGGTGGTCGATCTTGCGGCGATGCGGGATGGCGTCGTGCGACTGGGCGGTGATCCGATCCGGGTCAATCCGCTGCAGCCGGTCGAGCTCGTCATCGACCACTCGGTGCAGGTCGACCACTTCGGCCGGCCGGACGCCTTCAGGTTGAACGCGGAACTCGAGTTCAACCGGAATCTCGAGCGGTATGCGTTCCTGCGCTGGGGCCAGAACGCGTTCGACAATTTCCGGGTCGTGCCGCCCGACACGGGGATCGTCCACCAGGTCAACCTCGAGTACCTGGCGCGCGTGGTGTGCCGTGAGCCGATCGACGGCCGGACGATGGCCTACCCGGACACGCTGGTCGGGACCGACTCCCACACGACGATGATCAACGGCCTGGGCGTTGTCGGGTGGGGCGTGGGCGGCATTGAGGCCGAGGCGGCGATGCTGGGGCAGCCGATCTCGATGCTGGTGCCCGAGGTCGTCGGTGTCCGGCTGGTCGGGTGGTTGCGCGAGGGCATCACCGCGACCGACCTGGTGCTCACCATCACCGAGCGGCTGCGCCAGCAGGGCGTTGTCGGAAAATTCGTCGAGTTCTACGGTGCCGGGCTCGAGCATCTCACGATCGCCGACCGGGCGACCCTCGGTAACATGTCGCCCGAGTACGGGGCGACCATCGCCATCTTTCCGATCGACGGGACGACGCTGGAGTACTTGCGACTCACCGGGCGTCCGCCCAACCAGGTGGCGCTCGTCGACGCCTACGCCAAGGCGCAGGGACTGTTCCGCGACGCCGGCTCGCCCGACCCGGTCTACACCGATACGGTGGAGATGGATCTGAGCGCGGTCGAGCCCAGTCTGGCCGGGCCGCGGCGGCCGCAGGACCGCGTGGCCCTCGGCCGAGCCAAGGTCGAGTTCGAGCGCGCGCTGGCCGACATGCGGGGCGAAGCGACCACGCCGGCCGCCGACTCGCTCGACCATGGCTCGGTCGTCGTGGCCGCCATCACGAGCTGCACGAACACGTCGAATCCGAGCGTCATGATCGGCGCGGGCTTGCTGGCGAAGCACGCGGTCGAGCGCGGCCTGCAGGTTAAGCCCTGGGTGAAGACCAGCTTGGCGCCGGGCTCGGTGGTTGTGACGGAGTACTTGCGGGCGGCCGGTTTGCTCGAGTACCTGGAGCGCCTCGGGTTTCATGTCGTCGGGTACGGGTGCACGACGTGCATCGGCAATTCTGGTCCGCTCCCGCCCGACGTTTCGACGGCCGTGGCGGCGCGCGACCTGGTCGTGGTCTCGGTGCTCAGTGGGAATCGGAACTTCGAGGGGCGGATCCAGGCGCAGATTCGGGCCAACTATCTGGCGTCGCCGCCGCTGGTCGTCGCCTACGCACTGGCCGGCCGGATGACGCTCGATCTGACGTCCGAACCGCTCGGACAGGATGGCGACGGGCGGGATGTGTTCCTGAGCGACCTGTGGCCGACGTCTCGGGAAATCCAGGCGAGCCTCGTCGCGTCGGTCCGGTCCGAGATGTTCACGGTGAGCTACGACTCGGTCTTTGACGGCGACGCGCGATGGCGGGCGCTCCCCGCTCCGTCGGGTGAGCGGTTCGACTGGGTGTCCGACTCGACCTACATTCGGCATCCGCCTTTTTTCGATGACATCACGCTCGAGCCTGCGCCGGTCGAGGACATTCGGGACGCGCGCGGGCTCGCGCTGCTGGGCGACAGCGTGACGACCGATCACATTTCGCCGGCCGGCGCCATTCCCGAGGACAGCCCGGCCGGCTGGTACCTGGTGGCGCAGGGCGTGGCACCGCGTGAATTCAATTCCTACGGCGCGCGTCGCGGCAACCACGAAGTGATGATGCGCGGAACGTTCGCGAACATCCGCCTACGAAATCAGCTCGCGCCGGGCACCGAGGGAGGCTGGACGCGGTATCAGCCGGACGACGAGCAGATGCCGATATTCGACGCGGCCGTCCGGTATCGTGAGGCTGGCGTGCCGCTGGTGGTCCTCGCGGGCAAGGAGTACGGATCGGGCTCGTCACGCGATTGGGCGGCGAAAGGCACTCGCTTGCTCGGCGTGCGCGCCGTGATTGCCGAGAGCTTCGAGCGCATCCACCGCAGCAATCTCGTCAACATGGGCGTGCTGCCGCTTCAGTTCGCGGCGGGCGATGGTGCCGCGTCGCTCGGGCTCACCGGGCACGAGACGTTCCAGGTGGTCGGCCTGGCCAACGGCGTGACCCCTCGTGGCGGGCTCGACGTCCGAGCCGAGACACCAGACGGCGGTGCGGTCACGTTCCGTGCGACCGTTCGGATCGACACTCCGGAAGAGTTGGTCGCGTTCCGTCACGGCGGCATCCTGCCGTACATGCTCCGGCAGATCGTGAGTCGGTAAGATCGCGGTAGACGATGGTCACGGCAGAAGAGGTCAAGGCCCGGGCGAGTGCGCTCGGATTCGATGCGTGCGGGATCGCGCCCGCGGCCGGCTTTCCCGAGCTGGGGGCCCTGCGCGAGTGGATCGACCGCGGGTACGCCGGCGACATGCACTACATGGCGCGGACGGCGGAGCGCCGCGCCGACGTCAGGGCCGTCTTGCCGTCGGCGCGGTCGGTTGTGGTGCTCGCGACCGTGTATCACGTGGATCGACCGTATTCGACCGAGCGCGCGGACCCGCGCGACGCGCGCATCGCCCGCTACGCCTGGGGAGACGACTATCACGATGTCGTCGGCGCCCGGACCGACGCGCTCTTGGACTGGCTCCGGCGGGAGAGTGGAGCCGGTTTCGAGGGCAAGGCCTACGTGGATACCGGACCGATCCAGGAGCGCGTCTACGCGCAGTACGCCGGGGTCGGCTGGATCGGTAAGAACACGTGTGTCATCAGCCCGGCGCTCGGGTCGTGGCTGTTCCTGTCGGAGATTCTCTGCAGTGTGGAATGGCCGCCCGACGAGCCGGCGCTCGACCAGTGCGGGACGTGTACGCTGTGCCTCGACGCCTGTCCCACAACCGCGTTCCCCGAGCCGGGGGTGCTCGACGCCACGCGGTGCGTGTCGTATCTGACGATCGAGCTGAAAGGGGCCATTCCGGAAGGCCAGCGCGATGGGGTGGGTGCGCACGTGTTCGGATGCGACATCTGTCAGGACGTCTGCCCCTGGAACGCCGCGCCGGCGACATCGCGTTCGCCGGCGTGGCTGCCGCGCCCGCAGTTCGATGGGCCGTCCCTGCTCGACCTGTGGCGGCGATCAGACCGCGAGCTGCGCGCCGGACTCGGCGGGTCGGCGCTGAGACGCGCTGGCGTGAAGCGCCTACGTCGAAACCTGGCGGTGGCGCTCGGCAACACCGGCGATCCCGAGGCCCGTCAGGCGCTAGAACGGTCGGATGCCGACGCGACCTCGCTTCGCGATCCGTTGGTCGCCGAGCATGTCGAGTGGGCGCGGCGCAAGCTGTCGGGCTGCTAGACAGGTATTGTCAAGTTAACTCTCCGCCCAGCACAATGCCGGGATGAACACTCGCCGACCCCGCTACCTTCGGCATCGCTTTCCGCCCGACATCATCAGCCATGCCGTCTGGCTCTACCACAGATACTGCATGAGCTTCCGGGATGTTGAGGATCTGCTGGCCGAACGAGGAATCATCGTGTCGTACGAAACCATTCGGCAGTGGTGCGGGAAATTCGGCCCCGACTACGCTCGGCAGTTGAAGCGCCGACAGGGTCGACTCGGCGATACGTGGTTCCTGGATGAAGTCTTCGTGACGATCAACGGTGAGCGCCAGTATCTCTGGCGCGCGGTGGATCAAGACGGTGATCTGATCGACATCCTCGTACAACCCCGTCGGGACGCGCGGGCAGCGCGGAGATTCTTCCGCCGACTGTTGAACAGTCAGCGACAGGAACCCGTGCGGCTCGTGACCGACACGTTGGGCAGCTACCGTGTCGCCCATCGGGACGTCATGCCTTTGGTCACCCATGACACGACGCGATACGCGAACAATCGGGCCGAAGTGTCGCACCAACCCACGCGACAACGGGAGCGTCAGATGCGCGGCTTCACGTCATCCGCCCACGCGCAGTGTTTCTTGCACGTTCACGGCATCATTCACAATCTGTTTCGCGTGGGTCGGCACCGGCTGAGATCGGTTCATCATCGAATGTTGCGGGCACGAGCGTTCACAGTGTGGACCGCGGTGACGGCAGCCTGATCTCTGATTAGCCTGCCCTCGTATGTCCCGGACTCGTTAACTTGACTGTGCCCTGGACTTTCACCACGGGCTGCTGCTCCTCGGACCGGCGCTTCGCACGCGGCAGGCGCGCTTGTTGAGATCCACGTCGGCTGCTACAGTCGCTAGGCGGGCGCGCCCGGGCGTCGCCCTCCCCGGTCGGGCGTCGCCGCGACGGCAGGCGCTCTTTCTGGATTGGAAACGGAGAATCAATCGATGGCCAAGACACCCAGCGTCAAACGGGATCTGATTACCGGACTGAACGAGGATATGAATCTCGAGCTCGAAGCCGTCCTGCGCTATCTCTACCATACGGCCACGGCGACGAGCCTTCTGGGACACGAGTTACGGGAACTGCTCAAGGTCGATATCGCCGGAGAGCTCGAACACGCCGTGTTTCTCGCCGACAAGATTGCCGCCTTGGGTGGCGACGTGAAGATCGACGTCACGATGCCGAAGCGCGTCAAGTCAGCAAAGCAGATGATGGACATGGACATCCAGGCCGAGCGCAAGGTGATTGGCAACTACGCGACGCGGATCGAGCAGGCGGAGGCGTTTGGCGACCGAGGGCTCGTGATCAGGCTGGAGGACATCCTCGCCGAAGAGACCGACCACGCCGAGGAGCTCGAGCGCTTGAAACGGTGATTACGCCTTCTCGCGCGATCCCCGCGTGATCGACGTGACGACGCCCATCAGGTATTCCAGCCGGATCGAATCACCCGGCCCCAGACCGGGCATCATGGCCTCCGGTCCGACCCGGGCGGTGTGGACCGGGCCGTCGGGGTCGTCGGAGTCGGAGAAAGACACGTCACACGACACCTGGCCGTGGATGCTGATCGGCTGCACCCGTCGCAAGATGGCGAGCCTGGTCCCTTTGAGCATCAGCACATCATAACTCGGCTTGGCAGTCCGTGGTGAAAGCCCAGCTGCATTCGACCGGCGCTGCATCCCGCCTGGCTGCGTTGCGTCTCATTCAAATATTCCCGATATTCTCCCTCGTCGCGCTTTGCTCGGGCCGACCGCGGCGTTGGTTCAGCGGGGTCTCGGTGCGGCGCCGGACTTTCACCACGGACTGCTAGGGCATTTCCGGATCGGTTTTGTCGAACGTCCGCGCCCCGTCGGCCGGCGCGCCCGTCGCGATCCCCTCGTCGCCGAACGGAAGCCGGCGCGCGGCTCCCGCCGTTCGCGGCCCGCGGTCGAGCGACTCCAGGTTGTGCACGCTGACGCCGAGGAGCCGGACCGGTCGCCGGCCGGCCTCGGTGCGGCTCAGCAACTGCAGGGCTCGCTCGGCGATCTCCGCCTCGAGCTGCGTGGCGTGCGGCGTCGAATGGCTGCGTGTGAGCGTCGTGAAATCGGCATAGCGCATCTTGATCGTCACGGTCCGTGCGCTGCACTGCTTGCGCTCGAGCCAGGCCGCCGCCCGGCTCGCCATGAAGTCGATTTCCGAGCGAATCGTGTCGAGGTCGAATAGATCGTCGGCGAACGTCCGTTCGCTGCCGGCTGACTTGGCCGGACGATTGACGACGACCGGCCGGTCGTCGCGGCCCCAGGCCAGCTGCCGCAACGAATCCGCCAGGCTGCCCACCGTCTGGCGCAGCGTGTCGGCGTCCACGTCGCGGACGTCGACCAGCCGTTCGATGCCTTGGGCCTTGAGCTTGGCTGCCGTGACCGGGCCGACGCCCCAGAGGGCCTCGACCGGGAGGCGGCGCAGGAAGGGCTCGACCCGTTCGAGCGCGACCACCGTCAGGCCGTCCGGTTTTCGCCACCCCGACGCAATCTTCGCGAGGAACTTGTTCGGTGCGACGCCGGCTGAGGCCGTCAGTCCGGTTCGCTCCCGGATGAGCCGCTTGAGCCGCTTGGCGACCGGCGTCGCCAGCCGTTCGCCCCACGCGTTGGTCGTGACATCGAGGTAGGCCTCGTCGAGCGACAGGGGCTCGACCAGGTCGGTGACTGATCGGAGCAGGTCGAACACCTCCCGCGACACGCCGCGATACTTCGTGAAATCTGGCAGGATGATGACGAGCGAGGGGCACAGACGCACGGCCTTGGCCATCGCCATCGCCGAGTGCACTCCGAACGCACGCGCTTCGTAGCTGGCGGCGGCGACCACACCGCGGCGCTCGGCTGGTCCGCCGACGGCGACCGGTTTGCCGCGCAGCGACGGCTCGTCACGCTGCTCGACGGACGCGTAGAACGCGTCCATGTCGACGTGGACGATCCGTCGAAGGGCGTCCGGCACGCGGCGAGTGTACTACGGCGCGGAGATGTGGGGACGGGCTGATCGTGCGAGAGCCGAAAGCCGAGGGACCAGCAGGGCGCGGCGCTGGTCTCGCGGTTCGCCGAACGCGGTAGTATGGTCGGATGCGGTGGAGCGAAGAAGGCCGGGAGATGTGGGTGTGCCGGACGCGGTGACGCCACGCGGAACGCGTAGCGGCGCCTGGGTCGAAGCGCGGGAACTGGTCTGGACGCATCGCCGTCGGTTGGCGCTCGGGTTGACGCTGATGCTGGCGAACCGGCTCGCCGGCCTCGTGCTGCCCGCGTCGTCCAAGTTCCTCATTGACGATGTCATCGCCAACCAGCGGGTTGAACTGCTCAGCACGCTCGCGATGGCGATCGGTGCGGCGACCCTCGTACAGGCGGTCACCTCGTTTGCGCTGTCCCAGGTGCTGGGCGTCGCCGCGCAACGGGCGATCACCGACATGCGGAAGCGCGTGCAGGCCCACGTCACGCGCCTCCCGATCGGGTTCTTCGATTCGACCAAGACCGGCGTCTTGATTTCCCGCATCATGACCGACGCGGAGGGGATCAGAAACCTGGTGGGCACCGGCCTCGTGCAGTTGAGCGGCGGACTCGTCACCGCCGTGATCGCGCTCGCGGTGCTGTTCTACCTGAACTGGCAGCTCACGTCGGTCACGCTCCTGATCCTCCTCGGGTTCGGCGCCACGATGGCCATGGCCTTCCGCCGTCTCCGGCCGCTGTTTCGTGAGCGCGGGAAGATCAACGCCGAAGTGACCGGCCGGCTGAACGAGACGTTGGGCGGGATCCGGATCGTCAAGGCGTATACGGTCGAGCGTCGCGAGCAGCGGGTCTTTGCGCACGGTGCGCACCGGCTGCTGCGTAACGTCGCCCGAACGATCACCGGCGTGTCCGGTATCACCGCCGTCACCACCCTCGTGATCGGCGCCATCGGCGTGCTCATGATTCTGGTCGGCGGCCGCGCCATTCTCAGCGGGTCGATGACACTGGGCGACTTTATCGCCTACATTTTCTTCACCGGCCTGATGGCCGCGCCGCTGGTCCAGATTGCGTCGATCGGCACCCAGATCACCGAGGCGTTCGCGGGCCTCGACCGGATCCGGGAGATTCGGCGTATGGCCACGGAAGATGACGAAGATGCGGCGCGGCAGCCGCTGCCCGAGGTGCGCGGTGACGTCGCCTGCGAGAACGTGTGGTTCGAGTACACCGCGGGCGCACCGGTCCTGAAGGACGTCTCGTTCGAAGCGCCGGCCGGCACGACGACGGCGCTGGTGGGGTCCAGCGGGTCGGGGAAGAGCACGCTGATCAGCCTCATCATGGCGTTCAATCGGCCGCAGACCGGGCGGGTGCTGGTGGACGGCCGCGATCTGGCATCGCTCCGGTTGCGCGAGTACCGGCACCACTTGGGCGTCGTCCTGCAGGAGAATTTTCTGTTTGACGGGACGGTGGCCGAGAACATCCGGTTCGCCCGGCCGGCCGCGACGCCGGAGGAAATCCGCCGGGTCAGCCGGATCGCACACTGCCACGAGTTCATCAGCAGCTTCGACGACGGCTACGATACGGTGGTCGGCGAGCGCGGCGTCAAGCTGTCGGGCGGCCAGCGGCAACGGGTCGCGATCGCCAGAGCGATTCTCGCCGATCCGAAGATCCTGATCCTCGACGAGGCGACGTCCAGTCTCGACAGTGAGAGCGAGGGACTCATCCAGGACGGCCTGTTTCGCCTGCGGCAGGGGCGCACGACCTTCGTCATCGCGCATCGCCTCTCGACGATTCAGAGTGCCGACAAGATTCTCGTGATAGAGGACGGTCGAATCGTCGAGCGAGGCTCGCACGCCGAGCTGCTGACCCTGGCCGGCCGCTACCGACTGCTCTACGACACGCAATTCAAGATCGAGCGCAATCGCTTCATTAACCCGGGCGAGGATTTTACCCCAGACCTCCCGCCGGCGCCGACCGCGCCGTCCAGCGGATCCACGTCGCTCTAGCCGCGGGTTGCTAGCGTTGACCCGGGCAGGTCGACTCCGAGACTGAGTCTCAATCCAATGATCGTCCTTTGCGTTGCCGCGTTGCGGGCGAGTTTCTATAGTGGAGGGCATGAGAGGCGCGATCATGTTCGCCACCTTCGTGTCGGCCGGTGCTCCGGCGGTCGCTCGCCGGTCTCGGCGATGTGACCGTGGGCTCCTAGCAGCCCTGTTGCTCACGGTGCTGCTGTGCGTCGGCTGGCTGGTCGGAGCGTCTGCGGCGTGGGCGCAGGACGGCGCGATCGGCGGGCGCATCACGACCTTGGCGCCGGCGTCGGCGGAGCCGCTCACGGTCACCACCAATCAGGATGTCTGCGGCCAGACAGTGCCGGACGAATCGGTCCTGGTGGGCCCGGACGGCGGGCTGGCCAACGCCGTGATCACGGTCGTCGGCCTGGCGCCGGGGGTGGAGGCGTCGCCGATCGAGGTGACGAACGACGGATGCCGGTTCGTGCCGCGGGTGCAGGTATCCCGGCCCGGCGCGCAGGTGGATCTGACCAGCGCCGATGATGTGCTGCACACGAGTCACGCCTACGCCGAGGACGGCCGCTCGCTCTTCAACGTCGCCATTCCAATGGCCGGGCTCACGATCACGCGAGCCTTGACGGCGCGCGGCGTCGTGCGGCTCGTCTGCGACACGCACACATGGATGCGGGGATTCGTGGTAGCCGCCGTGGACCGCGCGGTCGTGTCGGCGGCCGACGGGTCGTTCAGGATCGACGGTGTACCACCGGGCACGTACGAGCTACGCTTCTGGCACGAGCGACTCGAGGCGGGGACGCAAACAGTGACAGTCACGGCTGACGGCGTCACCGACGTCACGGTCGACATGCGCGAGCCCTAGCAGCCCGTGGTGAAAGTCCAGCTGCGTTCGACCGCCGATGCATCCCGCCCCACGGCGTTACTCGTCGGTCAAATACTCCCAGTATTCTCCCCCTCGCGCCTTGCCCAGGCCGACCGCGGCTTCGATTGAGCGGGGTCTCGGTGCGACGCAGGACTTTCACCACGGGCTGCTAGTCGTCACCAGGCTCTCGGCTCTCGACTCTCGGTGGGGGCGCTGCTGTGCAAACGCCCAGAGCCCAGAGCCGAAAGCCTACCCCTTGTGCTCCGGCCGCCAGTGCAGCCCAACATTGAGGACGCGCTGCAGCAGCGTGTCGTACGACAGGCCGGAGTATTCCCCAGACTCGGCGAAGTCCTCGCCGAAGGCGATCTGCGGGTTCGGGTTCGCTTCCAGTACGTAGAAGCGCCCGTCGTCGGCCAGCCGCAGGTCGATTCGCGCGTAGCCGCTCAGCTCGAGCGTGCGATACACCCGCCGGCAGACGCGGAAGATGTGCGCCGTGAGCTCCTCCGACAGTCCCTTGGCGGCGCCGGCCTCGATGCCGTGTTTCCGCTGGTACTTGTGGCTCCACTTGACGCGTTCGGTCGCGATGCGATGGACGTCATCGGGCATCTTCGTGAACCTAAGCTCCCATACGGGGAAGCACTGCAACCGATGGTTGCCCATGACCCCGACGTAGAGTTCCCGTCCTTCGATGAACTGCTCGATGATGGCGTCGGTGCCGATGCTGTCGTGAATGAAACGGACCCGCTCGGAGAGCTTCTCGTCATCCCGCACGACCGATGCCTGGGAGATGCCCAGTGACGCATCCTGGGTCAGCGATTTCACGATCAGCGGATAACGCATCCGCGCCGGGCGTTTGACGGCACGGCCGATCCGGTTCACGGCGAAATCTGGTACCGGGATCCGATGGTAGGCCAGGAGTTTCTTCGACAGTGCCTTGTCGCGCGACAGCAGCAGCCCCCGGGGGTTGCAGCCCGTGTAGGGCATGCGGAGCAGCTCCAGATAGGCGACGAGATTCTGGTCGAACGATCCGACTTCGTGGAACGCTTCCAGCAGGTTGAAGGCGATGTGGGGATTTCCCTCGTTGATCGCTTGACGGATGCCGGCGAGTTCGTCCTTGACGCCGAGCTGCTGCACGTCGTGCCCCATCTCGATCAGGGTCGACGTGACGTCGAACTCGGTCTTCCAGGACACCGTGGCGAGATCGAAGCCGGCCGTGTCCTTCGGCGGCACCATGTAGTCGTGCATCAGCGCCAGGATGCGGAGTTTCCTCATAACGCCAGCCGGTGTCGTCCGCTGTGCAGGTAGTTCATCGTCTGGACGGTCAGGAGCACGGTGAAGTCCAGCTTCACCTGGTCCTCTGGGCCCGCGAGCCGCAGGTTGAGCGCATCGCAGCGGGCCACCATGTCCTCGAGCACCTGATCGATCGTGTACTGGTAGGTGGAGGTCCAGCGCGCGACGTTGCGCCGCACGCCCGCACGAATGCGATTCAAGAAACGGGACGCGCGAGGATACTGGGCGAACTCCGGTGCATCGGAGAACAGCCGGCGCAGATCGCGGTCGTAGAAGTTGGGATAGTCCACGCCGTAATGATGCCGCTTCCGCTCGTAGTGCTCACGTAACGTCTTTCGCAGCCGCGCGATGGGTGCGACGACGCGGCGGGTGGCGACGAGCGGCCGGGCCGGCGCGACCGTGCGCATGAGACTGTCCATGTACTCGAGTTTCTTGAGAGCCGGCCAGTCGGCGTACCGCCGCATCCACAACGATCGAGGATTCAACCACACGGCGAACGTTTCTGCGAAATCCTCGTCCGGGTGGCTTTGCGCGTACCACGAGTCGAGATGCAGCACGAAACGCTTACTGTAGGGCTTGGGCGTGTAGTGTTCCGGGTACGGAACGGACGACTTGCCGAAGAATTGCTGCCGGCGCCGGCGCCGTCGGAGCCGGTAGGCGTTGTCGATCGCATGGCCCACTTCGTGGCGGAGAATGCGCATCCCTGCCACCCGTGTGCGGCCTTCGACTTCGAGCAGTTGGGCCTGCTCCAGTTGCATGAGGCGCGGATGCGCGAGGTAGAACGGAATAGCGATGCCGGGCACGTCGTCCGGGGTGAACCAGTCGTCCGACAGCCAGTAGTAAGGCCGGAAACGAAACCCTCGCTGGTCGAGCTCGGCGTCCAGCTCGCGCAACCGTGTCTCTAGGGTGCTGCCTTCGAGCGTGATGCCGAGGTCGCACATTCGAACATCGAGCAATTGTTCGTCCGGCCAATTGCGCCAGATCGGTGTTCGCCGTCGCGGCGGCCGGCTCGATGCTGGACGTACGACGTAGGCAGGCATCGTGACGGTGGGGTGTGGGCACGCGCCGGCGGCGCGATCCGGCCCCGTGGCCCCTGCAGTATACTCCTCGCGTTCTCGGCTCCCGACGTCGGTTCGACGTGACATGCCGCAGTTCATCTACGCCATGAAGGGGTTGGGCAAGGTGCACCAGCCCGATCAGGTGGTCCTGAAAGACATCTGGCTGTCGTTCCTGCCGGGTGCCAAGATCGGCGTGCTCGGGCTGAACGGTGCCGGCAAGAGCACGCTGCTCAGGATCATGGCTGGCATCGACACGGCCATCCACGGGGAGGCATCGCCCGCCAGAGACATCACGGTGGGCTACCTCCCGCAGGAGCCGTTGCTGGATGCCGCGAAGGACGTCCGCGGGAACGTCGACGAAGGGGTTGCGCCGATTCGTGCGCTGTTGACCCGATACGACGAGATCACGGCGCGGTTCTCGGACGATCTGTCGCCGGAGCAGATGGAGGCAGCGCTCGACGCGCAGGGCCAGTTACAGGACCAGATCGAAGCGGCGGGTGCGTGGGACCTCGACTCGAAACTCGAGATGGCCATGGACGCGCTGCGCCTCCCAGCCGGTAACGCAGACGTCTCCACGCTCTCGGGCGGAGAGCGCCGCCGCGTCGTCCTCTGCCGCTTGCTCCTCCAGGCGCCCGACTTGCTGCTGCTCGACGAGCCGACCAACCATCTTGACGCCGAGTCGGTCGCCTGGCTGGAGCACCATCTCCACGAGTATCCGGGCACGGTCGTGGCGGTCACGCACGACCGGTACTTTCTCGACAACGTCGCCGGTTGGATTCTCGAGCTCGACCGGGGGTCGGGGATTCCGTGGGAAGGGAACTACTCCTCCTGGTTGGAGCAGAAGCAGCAGCGGCTGGCCGCCGAAGAGAAACAGGAAAGCAAACGACAGCGAACGCTCGCGCGGGAGCTCGAGTGGGTGCGCATGTCACCGCGTGCGCGCCAGGCCAAGGGCAAGGCGCGGCTCAACGCCTACGAGACGCTCCTGAACGCGGACGCTGCCCAGAAGATCGCTCAGGTCGAGATCTACATCCCGCCCGGCCCGCGGCTGGGCGACGACGTCGTCGAGGCCAGACACCTGCGCAAGGGCTACGGCGACCGGCTCCTCATCGACGACCTGAGCTTCACGTTGCCGCGCGGTGGCATCGTTGGGGTGGTCGGCCCGAACGGCGCTGGCAAGACGACGCTCTTCCGGATGATCACCGGCGCCGAGACCCCGGACGGCGGTACCCTGCGCGTCGGCGAGACCGTTCGCATCGGCCACGTCGATCAATCCCGCGACGCGCTCGGATCCGACCACACCGTGTGGGAGGAGATCTCTGGCGGCAAGGACGACATCACGCTCGGCACGCGCACGGTCGCGTCACGCGCCTACGTATCGTGGTTCAACTTCAAGGGGCGCGATCAGCAGCGGCACATCGGCACGCTGTCCGGCGGTGAGCGCAACCGCGTCCACCTCGCGAAGCTGCTGCGTGGCGGCGTGAACCTCCTGTTACTCGATGAGCCGATCAACGACCTGGATGTCGACACGCTGCGCGCGCTCGAGGATGCGCTGGTCGAGTTCGCCGGCTGCGCCGTCGTCATCAGCCACGACCGCTGGATTCTCGACCGGGTCGCCACGCATATGCTGGCGTTCGAGGGCGACAGTCAGGTCGTCTGGTTCGAGGGGAACTACCAGGACTACGAGGCCGATCGCCGGCGCCGCCTCGGCGCGGCCGCCGACCTGCCGCACCGGATCAAGTATCGGAAGCTGACGCGGTAGGCTGGCGCGGCTTTCGGCTCTCTGTACAGCATTGCCTAGAGCCCAGCGCCCAGAGCCTAGAGCCTGCGCAGTCCCCTGCGCGTCCTCGCCACGTGCAAGGTCACCGCGACGGTGAACGCCGTGGCGCCAGCCAGAACGGTGGCCGGGCTGGCGTAGAAGAGCAGCAGTCCGCCACCGGCGGCCAGCAGACGCTCACCGAGGTTCGCTTCGGCCGCGAGCCATCCGCCCAAGCCCATCGCCAGCGCCGCGATGCCGACCATCGCCGTCAGCGTCGCGCGGATCACGTCGAGCCCCGGCGCCTGCAGCAGCACGCCCAGGCCTTCGGGGCTGAGGGTGAACATGAACGGCACCAGAAACGCCGGGAGGGTGTACTTCCAGGTGAGCATCATCGTCCGGAAGGGGTTGCCGCCCGTGATCGCCGCGGCGGCGAACGGTGACAGCGCCGTGGGCGGGCTCACTTCGGACAGCACGGCATAGTAGAAGATGAACATGTGGGCGGCCACCGTCGGAATGCCCACGAGTGTCAGCGCCGGCGCGATCATGACGGCCGCGATGATGTAAGAGGCGGTGACGGGCACGGCCAGCCCGAGCATCCAGACGGCGAGAGCCGCGTAGATGACCGTGAAGAAGATGCTGCCGCCGGCCAGCGCCACGATGATGCCGGCGATTTTCAGCCCCAGCCCGGTCAGCGTCACGACGCCAACGATGATGCCGGCCGTCGCGGTCGTGGCGGCGACCGTGAGCACGCCGCGGCCGCCCGCCTCCAGGGCGGCGAGCAGCCGGGTGGGCCACAACGCATGCTCGGAACGCAGGAAGCTGAGCGCGACGGCGACCACCATCGCCAGGAACACCGCGCGGAACGGCGTCGTCCCCGTGACGAGCAGCACGACGATGACGACGAGCGACGCGAAGTGGTACCCCGAGCGCCGGGTGAGGGTGCCGAGTGTCGGCAGATCGACGTCGACCGCTCGGGTGCCCATCCGCCGCGAGTCGGCTTCGATCATCAGCAGAATCGAAAAGTAGTAGAGCACCGCCGGGATGGCGGCCATCGTGATGACCTGCAGATACGAGATCTTCAGGAACTCGGCGATGAGGAAGGCAGCGGCGCCCAAGGTGGGCGGCGCCATGATGGCGCCGATTCCGGCGGCCGACAGGATGCCCGCGCCGACGTCGGCCGGATAGCCCGCGCGCCGGAGGAGTGGCCAGCCGACGGCGCCGAGGGTGACGGTTGTCGCAACGCCGCTCCCCGAGACCGTGCCGAGCAGGAAGCCAGACAGCGCGATCGCGCGTCCGGGTCCGCTGCCGCCGCCCGATCGGCCCATGGCGGCCATCGCCCAGTTGATGAAGAACTGACCGGCGCCCGAGTGCTGCAGGATGGCGCCGTAGATTGTGAACAACACGATGTAGGTTGCAGCGACGTCCAGGGGGACGCCGAAGATTCCCTCCAGCGTCATGTAGAGCGTGCCGACGAGCCGGGCGACCGAGTAGCCGCGATGCGCGATCAGGCCCAGACCGACGAGGCCGAGGAGCGGCCCGAGGTACCCATAGGCCAGGAATCCGAGGGCCGTCGCCGGCAGAATCCAACCGACGGTGCGGCGCGTCGCTTCGAGCACGAGGCCGATCGTGACGACCCCGAGGGTGATATCGAGTCCGATCGGCGTGGCGGCGCGGTAGACGAACTCCCAGAAGTCGACGATCGGCCAGGCCAGCGCGACCACGGTGGTGCCCAGCAGCAGCCAGTCGACGACGCTGACGCGGGCTCGCGACGCGCGCGAACCAGGAAACAGGAGGAAGGACAGCGTCAGCGTCATCATCAGGAACGTGACGCGATAGATCTGCGGCTGGATGATGCCGATGACCCAGTAGAGCGCGTAGGCCGACACGCCGATCGCCAGCACGGAGGCGAGGCGACCGGTCACCCCGTGCAACGAGCGGGTGGGCACTTCGGATTCAGGATCGTCCGGAGCGTCGACGACGGGATCGCGCGCTGTTGGTTCCAGGATGAGGTCCCGGGACGGGCTGTTAGAACTCGTCGGCGCCGGACCAGACGTTCTGCTCCTGGTAGTACCGGATGGCGCCGGCGTGGAATGCCGTGGGCGACCCAACCACCGCGGTGTCGATCACCAGGTGCTCCGCTTCCACGTGAATGGCTGCCAGCTCTGCCTGGCGCTCGAACAGGATCCGCGTGATGTCGTACGCCAGATCGTCCGGCATCGACTCGTGGACGGCGAGAATGTTCGAGACGCCGACGACGCGGACGTCCGCCTCGAGGTCGGGATAGGCGGATTGTGGTACGACGATCTCGTGATAGACGGTGTCGCCGTAGCGCGCTTGCAGGATCGGCAGGACGTCGTCGCTCGGCACGAGCCGGAGCGTCATGCCGGGCGTCGTCGCCAGATCGAGGATCGCGCCGGTCGGCAGACCGCCGCTCCAGAAGAACGCGTCGATCTTGCCGTCCTTGAGGGCGCCGACCGACTGCGAGGCGCCTAGGCTCTGCCGGCTGACGTCGGTGTCTGAATCGAGGCCGGCGGCTTCGAGGACGCGGAACGCGATGATCTCCGTACCACTTCCGGGCGCCCCGGTGGACACGACGCGACCGTGCAGGCCGGCGATGCGTTCGATGCCGGTCCCCTCCAGCGTGACGATGTGCGTGTAGTTCGTGTAGAGCACGGCGAGCGACCGCGCCGGGACGGCGCCGAATTCGGCGAAGACCCCTTCGCCCGCCACCGCGTCGCGCAGCGAATCGGCCAGGGCGAACGCAATGTCCGCACTGCGCTCGCTGAGGAACTTCAAGTTGTCGACCGTGCCGGCGGTCACCTCCGCCGTGGCCTCGATGTTCTCGAGATGGTCGCTGAGGACCTTGGCGATGCCGCCGCCAAACGGGTAGTACACGCCGCCCGTGCCGCCCGTCGCCACCGAGAGCCACCGCGTCGGGCTGGCCTGCTGGGCCAGTTCCTGCGGGTTGCAGGCGCCGATGGCCAGCGCCGCGAGCGCGACGATCAGTGCGGCCGCGGCTCGCCTGCGGGTCCGCCCCAGCAGTTCGCTCATGAGGATCCTCATTCTACACGCTGTCGGTAGCTGGCTCGCACCACGGACTGCAGGCCGTTCTACCGTTCGCTTCAGGCCTGCGGTAGCATGAGTTGACGCTCGAGACGCCCCCCCCCCGAAGGAGCCTGCATGCACCGTTTCCCTCGTGTCACCAGTCTGCTGATAGCGCTGCCGCTCGTGTTTGTCCTCACGGCGGAGCGTGCGGTGTCGGGTCAGGCTCAGGCTCAGGGCGACGCGGCGGCCGGCGTTCGGTTCGAGATCACGGTCGGTGCCGGTCAGCGGCCGAGCCGGAACGAGGGGCGGCTGTTCGTCGTGCTCGGTCCTCCAGGGGCGGCCGAACCCCGACAGCTCATCGGACGGACCGGAGTGGATTCGGCGCCGATCTTCGCCGTGGACGTCGCTGATGTCCGGCCCGGCAGCCGACACGTCGTCGATGCGACGGCGTACGGATTTCCGGTGGTCAGCCTCGACGCGTTGGAGGCCGGCGACTATCGGGTGCAGGCGCTGTTCGATTCCAACATCGATCTGAAGTCGCCGAACGCGCCGGGCAATCTTTATAGCGACGTGTGGGACGTCCGCGTCGATCCATCAGTCGATCCATTGGCGGGGGCGTCGGTCGAGCTGGAGCTCACGCACCGCGTGCCGGACGAGGTCCTGCCGGAGCCGACCGAGTATCTTCGGTTCGTCAAGCTGCATTCGTCGCTGCTCAGCGAATTCCACGGTCGCCCGATCTACCTGCGGGCCGGCGTCATCCTGCCCCGCGATTACGAACAGGAGCCCGAGCGGCGCTACCCGCTGCGGGTGCGGATCGGGGGGTACGGGTCGCGATACACGCGGGTGCAGCGAATGATGACCGACGACCCCGAGTTTCGCGAGGCGTGGCTGTCGGACGCCGCGCCACGGATGATCCTGCTGCATCTGGATGGCGACGGGCCGTTCGGTGACCCCTACCAGGTGAACTCGGCGAACCACGGTCCGTATGGGAGCGCGATCACGCAGGAGCTCATTCCACATGTCGAGCGCGAGTTTCGTGCCATCGGACGCCCGCACGCGCGGGTGCTCGACGGGGGATCGACGGGCGGCTGGGTATCGCTGGCGCTGCAGGTGTTCTACCCCGACTTTTTCAACGGCGCCTGGTCGTACTGTCCGGATGGCGTGGACTTCCGCGCCTTTCAGTTGATCGACATCTACGCGGACGACAACGCCTACGTCAACGATCGAGGGTTCGAGCGCCCGAGCGCGCGCGACGTCGATGGCGACGTGCGGTTCACGATGCGCCACGAGGCGCGTCTGGAGAATCTCATCGGGTCGGGGGACAGCTGGACGATGTCTGGCCGTCAATGGGGCGCCTGGAACGCGACGTACGGCCCCCGGGGAGACGACGGACGGCCCGTGCCGCTCTGGGATCCCACAACTGGAACGATCGACCGGGACGTGCTCGTTCACTGGGAGCGCTACGACGTGCGCCGCGTGCTCGAACGGGACTGGAGCGAACTCGGACCGAAGCTGCGGGGTAAGATCAACATCTGGATCGGGGACGCGGACAACTATTTCCTGAACAACGCGGTGCACCTGCTCGACGAGTTCCTCGCCAGCGCCGACCCGCCGTACGCGGGCCGGATTGTCTACGGACCCGGCGAAGGGCATTGCTGGGTGGGCGTGTCGGCGCTCCAGATCATGCAGGAGATGGGGACGGCCGTCTCGGCCCCGTAGCCGGGTCACGCGTTCCGCGGTGATGTGACAAAGGAGCTACTCATGGGGACGGCGCTGCTTCGTCGGTACGTGGTGTGCGGGTTGGTCGTCACTGTCGGGGTTGGGCTGTCCACCGCGCAGGAGCGCGGGTCGGCTGCGCGACTGACGCTGGAAGGTATTGCGCAGGACCAGGCGGCCTGGATCGGCGCGCCGCCCACGCAGGTGCGGTGGTCAGAAGATAGCGAGTCGATCTACTTCATGTGGAATCCGGAGGCAGCCGACCTGCCCGAGCTGTATGTCGTCCCGCGGGGCGGCGGGACGCCCACGAAGGTCCCGCCCGACCGTCGGCGGTTCGTGCCGGCCGTCGCCGGCGAGCGCGATCGTGCCGGCACGCGCAAGGTGTACGTGGCCGGCGGGGACATTTTCGTCGCCGGGGCAGATGGGACCTCCCGGCAGATGACCGACACGGAGGCGACGGAACGCAACCCGCGGTTCACGTTCGACGGGCAGGCCATGACGTTCGAGCGCGGGCAGAACCTGTTTGAGGCGGCGCTCGAGGGCGGTCGGGTGCGCCAGGTCACGAACTTTCAGGCCGGTCCGGACCCTGACGCGGATCCGGAAGGCACACCGCTGCAGGAGTACCTCGAGCAGCAGCAGCGCGATCTCTTCGACTACGTGCGCAAGACTGAGCGGCTGGAGGCGGAGCGCAAGACGCGCGAGAAGGCGGAACGTGGAGCCCGGCCGGATCCCGTGTATCTGCAGGAGGGCGAGCGCGTCTCCGAGCTCGAGTTGTCGCCGGATGGGCGCTGGGTCACGTTCATCCTCGCCGATCGGTCCGACGCTCGGGATGGCCAGGTCGTCGAGATGCCGAAGTACGTGACCGAGAGCGGCTTCGTGGAAATGCAGACCCTGAGCCGCGAGACGGGCGCCGGGCGCGTGAAGGCCGGCGAGCCGGTGATGCACTACCGGCTGGGTGCCGTCGACCTGACCGACGGGACCGTGACCTGGATCGACCAGGGGCAGGGTGAACGGGCGGTCAACGTTAACGCGCCAGTCTGGTCGCCCGACGGCCGGCGCGCCGTGGTCTGGGCGGGCGCCGTCGATCACAAGGACGCGTGGCTGCTGCTGCTCGACCTCACGACCGGCGCGTCTCGGACGATCGTGCACGAACGGGACGACGCCTGGGTGCGGGGCTTCCGTGCCGGCCGGTTGTCCCGGGGCGACGGCATCGCGTACGGATGGATGCCCGACAGCGAACGTGTCTACTTCTTGTCGGAGCGGGACGGCGACTACCACCTGTATGTGACTGACGTGGATGGCGGCGCGACCACGCAGCTCACACGCGGTGCGTTCGAACTGACCGATCTCAGGATGTCAGCGGACCGGACACGCTGGCACTTCATCTCGAACGAGGTGCATCCAGGCGAGCATCAGCTGTACTCGATGCCTTTGGAAGGCGGTGCGCGCACCCGGCTGACGCAGAACTCCGGCTGGTACACCTACGTGCTGTCACCGGATGAGCGGCATGTGGCGTTGACGTACTCGAACCAGACCTCGCCTGGGGATCTGTTCGTCATGGCGAGCCAGTCTAACTTTGAGGTGAGCGCCGAACCGACGCAGCTCACCGATTCGATCAAGGAGGAGTTTCGCCGCCACGCGTGGCAAGCCAACGAGATCGTGACGTTCGACGACGGTGAGGGACACACGATTTATGCCGACCTGTTCGTGCCGGACCGCGTGCATCCCGCGCGCCCCGCCGTGATCTACGTGCACGGTGCCGGCTGGGCGCAGGGCGTCTCCCGGCGGTGGTCGGGTATGCGGCCCTTCCTGCATTACCTCGTGCAGGAAGGCTACATCGTGATGAGCGTCGACTATCGCGGGAGTCGCGGGTACGGACGAGACTTCCGCACGGGCATCTACCGCCACATGGGCGAAACGGAGATCAAGAGTGGCTTGGCCGCGGTCGAGTATCTGGTGCGCGAGCTAAACGTCGACCGGTCGCGGATCGGCCTGTTTGGCGGCAGCTATGGCGGCTTCTATACCTTGATGGCGATGTTCAAGCACCCTGGCGTGTTCGCCGCCGGCGCGGTCAGGGCTCCGGTCACCGACTGGGCGCACTACAACCATGGGTACACGACCCGCATCCTGAACAGCCCGTACAACGACACGATGGCCTACGAGCGGAGCTCGCCGATCTACTTCGCCGACGGGCTGCAGGATCACCTGTTGATCCAGCATGGCGTGCAGGACGACAACGTGCACTTCCAGGATTCGGTGCGGCTGGCGCAGCGCTTGCTCGAGCTGAAGAAAGAGAACTGGGAGATCATGATTTATCCGATCGAGGCGCACAGCCTGCGCGGGGAAGAGTACGATCGGCTCGATGTGATGCGACGCCGCGTCAAGCTGTTCGATCGGGTGCTGAAGGCGACGCGGACAGAGACCGGAACGACGCCGAGCCGTCAGTGAGTAAGTGACTGAGAAGGAGACGTCATGGTGACACGGTTTGATCGTCGAGCGTTCATCGGCCTGGGTGCAGCGGGCCTCGGCGCCGCGATCGTTAATCCGCGGGCGGCCGCCGCCGGCCAGCAACGGCGACTGGCGCCAGCGCCGGAGCGGCCGTTCGCCGCGCCACCGATCGACCTCGTGCGAATCGGGTTTGTCGGCGTGGGCCTCCAGGGCTCCTCGCATTGCCGGAACCTCCTCCGGATCGAGGGCGTGCGCCTCGCCGCCGTGTGCGATATCGTTGAGGAGAAGGTAACGCGGGTGCAGGGCTGGGCCGAGGACGCGGGGCAGCCCAGACCGCGCGGCTACGTCCGCGGCGAGCACGACTTCGAGCGGATGTGCCAGGAGGAAGATCTCGATCTCGTGTTCACGGCAACGCCGTGGCGATGGCACGTTCCCGTCTGCGTGGTTGCGATGACGAACGGCAAGCATGCCGCCACCGAGGTCCCGGCCGCCGTGACGGTCGACGACTGCTGGCAGCTCGTCGAGACCGCGGAGCGCACGCAGAAACACTGCGTGATGATGGAGAACGTGAACTACGGGCGCGCCGAGATGGATGATGGTGTTCAACATGGTGCGCCAGGGTGTGTTCGGAGAAATCCTGCACGGCGAATGCGGCTACCTGCACGATCTGCGGGAGGTGAAGTTCGAAAACGCGAACGAGGGGCTCTGCGCCGTGCGCATTCGATCGCGCGCAACGGGAACCTGTATCCTACGCATGGACTGGGGCCGGTCGCCAATTGCATGGACATCAATCGCGACGATCGGTTCGACTTTCTGGCGTCGATGAGCAGCAACGCCCGCGGGCTCAGAGATTACGCGGAGGCACACTTTCCGCCGGACGCGCCGCAGCGCCGCGAGCCGTATTCGTTCGGGGACGTAAACGTCAGCCTGATCCGGACTGTCACCGGTCGCACCATCTTCCTCAGTCACGACACGAATTTGCCGCGGCCCTACAGTCGGATCAACCTCGTGCAGGGGACCAAGGGGATCTTCCAGGGCTATCCCGACCGCGTCTACGTCGAAGGGCGGAGCGCCGAGCACCAGTGGGATGCGGCCGAGACGTACTACGACGAGTACGAGCACCCGCTCTGGCAAGAGATCGGCGGGCGCTCCCGCGGCGCGGCCCACGGGGGATGGATTTCCTGGAGGACTACCGACTGATCAAGTGCTTGCGCGAAGGGCTGCCGACCGACATGAACGTGTACGATGCGGCGGCCTTGAGCGCGGTGTCGGAGCTGTCCGAGCGATCCGTGGCCGACGGCAGCCGTCCGCAGGCGTTCCCAGACTTCACGCGCGGCCGGTGGCGGACCTCTCCGCCGCTCGGCATCGTGCGGGCCTGACTCTGGGCTCTCGGTGCGGCCCAAACCGAAGGCCTCAGACCGGCTCCATGCTAAAGAAGTCCTGTGTGACCTGTTTTTCGAGGTCGAAGAGCCGGTCGTCACCGAACTGATCCGTGCGCGCCGCGGCAGGCTCGTCGATCAACCAGTGGGCGAACCACGACCTGATCCGCTCGAGCCGGTCCACGAGCAGCCACGGCTCGCCGGTTCTCGAGAGTCCGTGGGACGATCTTGGGTAGCGGACCAGCTCGACCGGCACCTGACGCTTCATGAGCGCCATGAACCACTGCTCGCCGTCGGCGATCGGCGTGCGGTAGTCGTTCTCGGAGTGGATGATGAGTGTCGGCGCGGTCACCTGCTCGACGTAGGAGATCGGCGACAGCCGGCGGTAGCGTTCTCGCTGCTCCCACGGCGCGCCGAGAAACTCGTACTCCGTGAGGCCCTGCGCGTCGGACGCGCCGTACCAGCTTTCCCAGTTGGCGATCGACCGGCTCGTGACGGCCGCCGCGAATCGATCGGTCGTCGCCGTCAGCCAGTTAGTCATGAAGCCGCCGTAGCTGCCGCCCGACACGCCGATCCGCTCCGGGTCAATGTCGGGATACTTGGCCAGCGCCGCGTCTAACCCGCCCAGGTAGTCCTCTGAATCGAGCTCGCCCCACTGGCCGCGTGTGGCGTAGGTGAATGTGTGACCGTAGCCGGTCGAGCCGCGCGGATTCGGATACAGCACGAAGAACCCGGCGCTGGACAGCACGTGGAACGTCCGGAAGAAGGTGTCGCCGTAGGCGCTGTGGGGCCCGCCGTGGATCTTCAGCACCATGGGATACGGGGTGCCGGGCTGATAGCCCACCGGTTTGATGACCCAGCCTTCGATCTCGCTGCCGTCCTCGACGAACCAGGACAGGCGTTCGGCCGGCATCAGCTCGACGTCGGCGAGCCACGCGTCGTTGAAGGACGTGAGGCGCCGCTCGCCGGAGCCGTCGTTGCGCGCGACGAACGCCTCGGCTGGGCTCACGGCGTTGGTGACGGTGTAGGCCATCACCTGGCCATCGTCGGAGGTCGTGAGGTTCTGGACGCGGCGGGCGCCGCTGGTAACCTGCCGGACCAGGCCGCCCTGGATCGTCACCTCGAAGAGGTGCACGCTGCCGCCGATCCCCGCCTGAAACCGAACCATCCCCTCGGGCGTCCAGGTCGGGGCGCCGGGCGTCAGGTGCCAGTCGTTCGTCAGCGTCCGTGCGGCACCGCTGAAGCGACCGCGGGTGTTGAGCCGGACGATCTTAATCTCGGTCTCCTTACCCCGCGCCGCCGTCGCCAGGTAGGCCAGAAAGGTGCCGTCGGCGGAGAGGGCGACCGAACGCTCAGCGCCGGGGTTCGACGTGAGCCGGCGCGGCTCGCCGCCTTCCCGGTCGATCAGGTAGATGTCGGTCGTCAGATCCGGGCTGTGCTCGTCGTCCTCGAGCTCGTCGCCGGTGAAGTACAGCCTTGACGAGTCGGGCGACCAGACGATGCCCTCGACGTCGAATGCGAGGGTCGTCAATTGCTGCGGCTCGCCGCCAGCGGCGGCGACGACGTAGAGCTGCGCTTTCTCGGCGATCGACGGGTGCGGCTGCATCACCAAGCGGCCGTCACGCTTGTAGCGCATCGACGTGATCACCCGTCCGTCGAACCGCTCGGCGTCGAGCGTTCGGCTGATCGCATCAGGCGCGATCCATCCGCGCCGCTCGTCGGTGTCGTCCGCCTCCGCCTCCGGCGCGTATGCGATCCAGGCGCCGTCGGGTGACCAAACGGGCTCGCCGTCAACACCGTCGATGTGATACGCTTCGCCGCCCGGCGCCGTCACCCGGGCGAACCAGGTCGTGTTCGGGTCGTCGCCGCGGCTGGACTGGAACGACAGTATCCGGCCGTCCGGCGACCACCGGGGTGCCGACGATTCCTGCGTTGGATCCGTGAAGCGGAACGGCTCGCCGTCTGGCCCGGCGCCCCGCAACGGCTGCAGCCAGATCTCACGGTGCCGCGTGCTCTCGTCCTCGTCGATGGTCATGACCGTGAACGCGGTGAGGTCACCGGCCGGCGAGATGGCGGTCTGGCTGACGCCGATTTCCCGGTAGTAATCCTCGGGCTGCAAGCCGCGGCGCTGAGCCTGGGCGTCGTGCGGCCACGCGGCGACCGCCCACAGGCAGATGGAGATGCCGATCAACATACGGCGCATGGCGGTCCTCCGTGTGAATGCTCCGCCGAACCAAGACGAGTTTACCATGGGCAATTCTGGGTGGTCGGTCACTACGATACAGCCGTCGCCGGGCGTCCGGTCATTCGGTCATTCGGAGAAAGGTGTTCGCCATGCCCCGTGTCGCCGTCGTGCAAGCCGCCCCCATCGTCTTCGATCGCGATCGGACGCTGGAGGTCGTCGCCGACTGGACCGCTCGCGCCGCCGACGCAGACGCCACGCTCGTCCTGTTTCCCGAAGCGTTCGTCTCCGGCTATCCGAAGGGGCTCGACTTTGGCGCGCGGGTCGGGCTGCGGACGCCCGCCGGGCGGAATGACTTTCTGCGGTACTGGAACAGCGCCGTGGACGTGCCAGGTCCTGCCGTGGATCGGATCGGCACCGTCGCGAAGCGGCATCGTATCCATCTCGTGATCGGCGTCATCGAGCGGGACGGAGGCACGCTGTACTGCACCGTGTTGTTCTTCGGTGCCGACGGCCAGCTGATGGGGAAACACCGGAAGCTGATGCCGACGGCGGCGGAGCGGCTGGTCTGGGGATTCGGCGACGGGTCGACCATGCCGGTGTTCGACACGCCGCTCGGCCGCCTCGGGGCGGTGATCTGCTGGGAGAACTACATGCCGGCGATGCGGCTGCACATGTATTCCAAGGGAATCCAGATCTACTGCGCCCCGACGGCGGACGAGCGCGACACCTGGTTGGCGTCCATGCGGCACATCGCGATGGAAGGACGCTGTTTCGTGCTCTCGGCGAACCAGTACACCACGCGCAAGGACTTTCCAGACGACTACGCGACGGTCCAGGGCGACGACCCGCAGACCATCGTGTCGCGTGGCGGCAGCTGCATCATCAATCCGTTCGGGCAGCTCCTGGCCGGTCCGCAGTACGAGGGGCCGTGCCTGCTGACCGCTGACCTGGACGCGGGCGACCTGACGCGGGGCAAGTACGACTTCGATGTCGTCGGGCACTACTCGCGGCCCGACATCTTTCGCCTGGAGGTCAACGAGCGGCCGACGCCGGTCGTCGTGGCGCGCGGTGAGCCGGCGGCGGGCGGCGGCGGCCCGGACGACACTGACGACGCTAACGGCGGTGATGACGCGACCGAGTGAGGCGTCTGCGGGCCGTTAGCCGCCCCGCGGATCGGGGGGCATCGACGGCTCGAGGTCCACGCCCAGGCCGTCGGCGACCCGATTGATGTAATTGAAGTAGGCGATCACCTGGGCCGCGTCGCTGATCTGGTCGTCGGTCGCGCCGGCCCCGCGCAGCTGGTCCAGGTCCTCGGGTCTGACGTCCCACGGCGTGCGGGTCAGCTTCTCCGCGTACGCCATGAGCGCACCGTCCAGCGACGTCAGGTCGGCGCTGCGCCAGTCCACTTTGAAGCGGTCCACGAACGCGTCGTCCTCGATCTCGGCGACCTCGGCCCGGAGGTCGTCGGCGTGCGCTTCCACTCAATAATGACACTGGTTGATCTGCGAGACGACGACCGCCAGCATTTCCCGCTGCGCGCGACTGAGCGCGGCGCGGCCGTGCATGATGGCGCCGTAGAGATCCATGCTCGCCTTCATCTGCATCGGCCGCAGGCCCATGATGCCGACGATGTTGTAGATCTTGCCGGCGCGCTTGATCGCCTTGTCGTATTCCAGGCGCAGCAGGCCGGCGGAGTGTTCGTAGCCGATCGTCTTGATCCACGCCATGGGGAGCCCTCGAGTCGGTCGGAGGAGCGCGGATCAGCCCGCGCCCCTGGGGCGATCATAGTCGCAATCTGTCAGAAATTGGCCTGAGTACTCACCGGTATTCAGGCGCGACCTGCGGCCCGCCTCCGTGTTGTCGAGTTCTGCGTATCCCGCCTGCTGCCCTTGCTGATACAACGACAAGCAACGATGGTAGTAGCACTTCCTGGCAAATTGAATCCGGCCGACCGGCGCGCTACACCGCAGCCGTCGCTCAGATACTGGGTTATCGAGTTCGGCCGACATTTGTTTGACGTCAGACGTCAGGAAAATACAATCGTGAAGCTGCCAACATACGACAGTCTGATGAACCCGTTGCTTCGGGCCCTTTGCGCCTTGGGGGGGGTCAGGCTCGATCGACGGAATCTACGACAAGGTTGCTGAACTGGAGAGCATCCCGGAAGAGGTGCTTGGACAGCTTCACGACCCCGAGAAGAGCAATGTGTCAGAAGTGGCGTATCGCCTTGCCTGGGCGCGGACCTATCTACGGAAATTTGGACTGCTGGAGAACTCAAGCCGTGGCGTCTGGGCACTGACTCCGAAAGCGAAAGCTACCGAAGAAATCGATTCGGGCGAAGTTGTGAAGTTCGTCAGGGCCCTCGACAAGACGGAGGGACCAAAGACGAAGCCGTAGGCCAAGAGCAGTACGACCGACGATCCGTCTAACGACGACGCTGAGTGGCGTGAGAGGCTGCACCACATTCTCACCAAGAAGCTCGAACCAGCCGCATTCGAGCGACTAGCGCAACGCCTGGATGAGGTCTGGGCGATTGACGTCCTCTGGAGGCCGCGGGCTGCTAGCGCGGACCCTGTGGCGGATGGGGGGGTGAGTCCAGGGCCGCTAGAGCGAATACGAAGAACGCTCGACAGCGCGGCCTACGAGCTGGCGTCCGCCTGGCCGGGTAGGCTCGCCGGTCCAGCGATCGCTTCCGCCGCCGGGGATTCGGGCGGGTCGAATGCCGGCTCGACGATGTGGCGCGCCCGCGGCGGCCAATCGCGTTGTGAAGTTCTGCCTAGACGCACTCCGAGAGCGATCCTTCCTGGGCCGGCCTTCGCACGCTGCCCCGTATAATGCCGCTGGCGGCACCTGTCGACTGGAGCGACGTATGAAGATCATTCGTCTCGTGACCATCGGTCTCGTGTTCGTCTTTGCTGGGCTGGTCGGTACGACCGGCCGCGCACAGGCGCAGGCGGAAACCCTGCAACTGGCCGGGCTCACCGAGCCGGTGGAGATCATCAAGGACCGGTGGGGCATCGCCCATATCTACACCGAGACCGAAGCCGATCTGTTCTTCGCCCAGGGATTCAACGCGGCGCGCGACCGGCTGTTTCAGTTCGAGCTGTGGCGTCGCAAGGCGACTGGAACGACTGCGGAGATCCTCGGCCGGCGGATGCTGGAAGACGACATCGGCACTCGCCTTCTTCGAGTTCGCGGCAATCTTCAGCAGGAGCTCAACCACTATCACCCGCACGGTGAGGCCATCATCCAGGCGTTCGTTCGCGGGATCAACGCCTACATCAATCTCAGCGAGCAGCAGCCCGAGTTGCTCCCGATCGAGTTCGCGCTGCTCGGGATCACGCCGGGCCATTGGACCGCCGAAGTCGTGATCTCTCGGCATCAGGGGCTCCTCGCCAATCTGACCAGCGAGGTCGCGTACGGGCAGGCGGTCGAGCGCGTCGGGGCCGAGCAGGTGCGCGAGCTGTCCTGGTTCAGGCCGGGAGAGCCCGACCTTGCTCTCGACCCGGCCATCGACGGAACGCTCCTGACCGACGAGATCCTGACCGTCTATCGAGCCTTCAAGCGGCCGATCCGCTTCGTTCCCGAAGACATCGTCCCGGCGTTCCGGGCCGACCGGGCGTCCTTCGAGGGGCGCGCGGCGGCGATCCCGGCCGAAGCGGACCTGGCCGACGAGCATGAAGCGATCGGCAGCAACAACTGGGTGATCGGCGACGGACGGACGCTGAGCGGCTTCCCGTTCATGGCGAACGATCCGCATCGCGTCCAGCAGGCGCCATCGCTCCGTTACTGGGTGCACCTCGTCGGACCTGGGTGGAACGTCATCGGCGGTGGTGAGCCGGTTCTGCCTGGCGTCTCCATCGGCCACAACGAGTACGGCGCCTGGGGCTTGACTGTCTTCGGTCAAGACAGCGAGGACCTGTACGTTTACGACACGAATCCGGATGACCCGCTGGAGTACCGGTACCTCGGCGGCTGGGAGCGCATGCGGGTCATCGAGGAGGAGATTACCGTCAAGGGAGAGTCGCCCGTCACGGTGGCGCTCAAGTACACGCGTCACGGCCCGGTGCTGCACGAGGATCTCGAGCATCACACGGCCTATGCGTTGCGGGCGGCGTGGCTCGACATCGGGTCGGCCCCGTACCTGGCGAGCCTCAGAATGGACCAGGCCACCACCTGGGAGGCGTTCCGGGAGGCGTGCAGCTACAGCCGCATTCCGGCGGAGAACATGGTGTGGGCCGATCGAGAGAAGACGATCGGCTATCAGGCCGTCGGCGTGTCACCCATCCGACCGAACTGGAGCGGCCTCGTTCCGATGCCGGGCGACGGTCGATACGAGTGGGACGGCTACCTGCCGATCCAGGCGCTGCCGCACGTCGTCAACCCGCCCGAGGGATATTTCGGCACGGCGAACAACTTCATGGTGCCCAACGGTTACCCTCACCTCGATGCGCTGCACTACACGTGGGGCGACGAATTGCGTGCCGTCCGGCTGAACGAGGTGCTCCGGTCCGGGCGGCGGCACACCATCATCGACATGATGCGCTTGCAGCACGACGAGCTGTCGGTGCTGGCGCGCAACCTCGTGCCGTTTCTGGAGGGTGTCAGCATCGACGGAGACACGGCCCGTGAGGCGCGCCGTCGGCTGCTGGAGTGGGACGCCGTGCTCGACCGTGAGTCGATTGCCGCGGCGATCTACGTGGCGTGGGAACGGCGTCTCGCGAGCAATGCCCGGGATCTCCTGGTGCCGGAGTCGATCCGCGATCTGCTCGGTGGGCTCAATATGAAGAAGCTCCTCAACTGGCTGGCGGCACCCGACGGGCGCTTCGGTGACGACCCGATCGCCGGCCGCGATCGGCTGCTCGCCGACAGCTTACAGCAGGCGATCGATGATCTCGAATCACGATTGGGGCCGGACATGCGCGCGTGGCGGTACGGCCAGCCGGCGTACAAGCACGCCTTGATCCGCCACCCGATGAGCTCGGCGGTCGACGACGCGACACGAGCCAGGCTCGACGTGGGCCCCGTGGCCCGCGGCGGCTACGGCCGTACCCTCAACAACACCGGCAACGGCGACAACCAAACGTCGGGCGCCTCGTTCCGGATCATTGCCGACACCGAGAACTGGGACCATTCGGTTGGGACCAACGCGCCGGGGCAGTCGGGCGATCCCGACGACCCGCATTACCGCGATCTCTTCGACCTGTGGGCGGAGGGGAAGTATTTTCCAGTATTCTATTCGCGCGCAACGATCGAGTCGGTCGCTGAGCGCACCGAACGGCTGGTGCCCGCTGAGCCGCTGAGCCGCTGATGGGGCAAGAGGTGAGGGGAATCGACATGAAGCGTTTCAGTATCGTCGTCGCACTGATCGCAGGCACCGCGATTGCGCTGGTGCACGCCGGGAGCCAGCCGATCATGGCCCGCACTGGCATGGTCGTGTCACAGAACGAAATTGCCTCGCGCGTCGGAGTCGAGGCGCTGGAGGACGGCGGCACCGCGGTGGACGCGGCGGTCGCGACGGCGTTCGCGCTCGCCGTCACCCACCCGACCGCGGGCAACATCGGCGGCGGTGGTTTTCTGGTGCACCGCGCGGCGTCGGGCGAGGCGATCGCCTACGACTTCCGGGAGGCCGCGCCGGCCAGTGCGTCGTCGACCATGTGGTTCGAGAACGATGAGTACTCGTCTGATCGACACCACCTGAGTCACCTGTCGGTGGGGGTACCGGGAACGGTAGCCGGCCTGCATCTGGCCTGGCAGAACCACGGCCGGTTGCCCTGGCGGCGCCTCGTGGAGCCGTCGATCGCACTGGCGCGCGACGGATTTAACGTGACGCATGCGCTGTCCGCCTCGCTCGCGCGCGTGCTGGAGCGCATGAGCCAGTATCCGCCATCGGTCGCGCACTTCTCCAAGCACGGCGTGCCCTACGCGGCGGGTGAGACGTTCGCGCAGCCCGACCTGGCGGACACGCTGGAGCGGATCGCCGACCAGGGGCCGGCCGGCTTCTACGCGGGGGAGACTGCCAAGCTCATTGCCGACGAGATGCGGAAGAACGGCGGGCTGATTACCGAGGAGGACCTGGCGAGCTACGAGGCCAAGAAGCGGGAGCCGATCCGCGGCACCTATCGTGGCTACGAAATCATCTCGATGCCACCGCCGAGCTCTGGCGGCACCGTGCTGGTGCAGATGCTTAACGTGCTCGAGGAGTACGACCTGGCGACGCTCGGCTTTCGCTCGGCACAGACTGTCCACTTGATCGCCGAGGCGATGCGCCGCGCCTACGCGGACCGTGCGCTGCACCTAGGCGATCCGGACTTCAATCCGGACATGCCGATCGACCGGCTGACGTCCAAGGCGTACGCTGTCGAACAGCGCGCCTCGATCGACGAGGACGCGGCGTCCGTGTCTAGCCCGACCAGCTTCACCTGGCCTGCGGGGAGCCCCGAGACGACCCATTTCTCCATTGTGGATCGCGAGCGGAACGCGGTCTCGCTCACCTATACGCTGGAATTCGGCTATGGCTCAGGAATCGTGGTGCCAGGCGCCGGCTTCCTGCTGAACAACGAGATGGGGGATTTCAACGCCGGACCCGACACGACGAACGCCGACGGCCTCATCGGCACCGAGCCGAACCTGGCCCAGCCGAGGAAGCGCATGCTGTCGAGCATGACGCCGACGATCGTCGCCAAGGATGGCCGGCTGTTCATGGTCACCGGCAGCCCGGGCGGCCGGACGATCATCAACACGGTCTTGCACACCATCCTGAACGTCGTCGATTTCGGCATGAATGTGCAGGAGGCGATTGACGCGCCGCGGTTCCACCACCAGTGGCTGCCGGATCGCATCAACTACGAGCGGCACGGACTGTCGCCCGACACGATCAGCCTGCTCGAGCTGCGCGGCCATGCGCTGCGCGAGGTCAGCGGCCAGGGCGCGGCCGAGGCGATCCTCTTCGACGTCGAAAAGAACCTGCTGGCAGGTGCCCTGGATCGGCGGAGCGCGGACGGCGGTGCGGTCGGGACGGATCGCTAATGAGACGTGGGCTTCGCCCCCGACCCCCCCCGCGGGTCTCTGCGGGGACCCCGAGTGCCCCACGCCGACCCGCGCGAGGCGCGCTGTGCGCGCCTCAATACGCGCTCAACATGCCGCCATCCACCTGAATGGCAGCGCCGGCGATGTAGCTGGCCGCCTCGGATGCCAGAAAGACCACCAGATTCGCCAGCTCTTCCGGCCGGCCTAGCCGGCCGATCGGGATGGTCGCCACCGACGCTTTTCGGATCGCCTCGACCGTCGTGCCTTCGCGCGCAGCGTCCGCCCGATCCAGCTCGTCGATCCGCTCGGTGTAGATGCGTCCTGGCGCAATGACGTTGACCAGGATGTTGTCCTTGGCGAGCTCCTTCGACAGCGTCTTGGCCGTCCCGAGGATCCCCATGCGCATGGCGTTCGACAACACCAGGTTCGGAATGGGCTGGCGAATCGACGAGGATGCGATGGCGATCACCCGGCCGTAGCCCGCCTGCTTCATGTGCGGGACGGCGGCACGGGCGACTCGCACGAAGCTCATCAGGCTCAGCTCGAAGGCCAGCGCCCATTCGGCCTCGTCCACGTCCGAGAAGCCGCCGGGTGGCGGACCACCGGCGTTGTGAATCACGATTTCCAGTCCGCCGAGCTTGGCGACGCAGGTCCCTACGAGCTGTGTGATCGCCTCCGGCTGGCTGATGTCGGCGGCGACGGCGTGCACCTGGGCGTCGGTCAACTTCCGAATCCGGGCGGCCGCCGCGTCGATGCGGCCCTGATCTCGGCTCGACATCACGAGGTTGCAGCCCTCCCTGGCCAGTCCGAGCGCGCAGGCATATCCCAGCCCTCGGCTGGAGGCGCAGACGAGCGCACGTTTTCCCTTCAATCCCAGTTCCACGTTGGACGTCGTCCTCGGGTCCTGTTCCAGTGATTCGCCGTTGACCTCATACGGGCTTGGCTAGGATACCCGCTGTGGCCCGCGACGGAGAAGCGGGCCGCGGCCGGAGTCAAGGCCGCCGTGGCGACGCCGCGCCGTCGCCGTAGAGCCGCCGATACGTGGCGTAGTTCGTCAGGACCTCCCGTACGAACCGGCGGGTCTCGCTGTAGGGAATCGCATCGACGAAGTAGTCTTCGCGCCAGCCCTCGGTGGCCGTCCACCAGATGCGCGCCAGGTCCTCGCCGGCGTTGTACGACGCGGCCACCGGGGCGAGGTGGCCGTCGAACATGTCGAGGAGGCTGCTGGTGAGCCGGGCGCCGATCGCCGCATTGACGCCCGGCCGCATCATCGCTGCCTCGTCGTCGCTGATGTCGCCGACCCCGACGCGCGGGCCGAGCTCGGCAGCCGTGTACGGCATGATCTGGAACAGTCCGATCGCGCCGACCGCGGAGCGCGCCTGCGGATCGAAGCGCGACTCCTGACGCATCACGGCATACAGCATGAGCGGATCGAGGCCGTTGGCCTCAGCCGCCGGCCGCACGGCGTCCCAGAACGGTCTGGGGTAGACAAGCTGCCAGAAGTCGGGTGGCAGGTCGTCGGCCGGGCGGTGCAGAAACTCTCCGAAGTGGTTGGTGATCACGCGCGAGACCCGGCCGAACTCACCGGCGTCGGCCAGCGCCCGCGCGGTCAGGAGCGCCAGGCCGCGATCCCGCGACTGTCGATCCAGCAGACGCAGGAGCGACGCGGCAGCATCCTCGGGTAGTCCAGCCCGCGCCAGGAGCGTCGCGGCACGCAGCTCGGCGGCCGCCCGCGTACCGCGCGATAACGTCAGCGCCGGGAATGCGAGCGGCACCTGCCGCCGCGCACCTGCCGCCTCGACGAGCGGGTCTTCGAGGAGGCGGTCTTCTCTTAGCCGCTCTGAGGCACGCACGCCGTAGTAATGATACGGGTAGCGTGCCGTCAGGCTGCGAAACGCCGTGAGGGCGGCCTGCGTTCGCCCGAGCCGCTGCTCGGCGATGCCCTGCCAGTAGAGCGCTGCCGGCGCCAGGTTGCCTGACGGGCGGCGTCTGACGAGTCCGCGAAGGTTCGTTGCGGCGCGCTCCAGCTGTCCGGCGCGCAGCGCGGCGACGCCGGCCCGCCACAGAATCGCCCGCTGGTCGTCCGCCCTTCGGGTGATCCGGAAGAGCTCACGGTAGACGTCGAGCCCGGTCTCGACGTCGCCCACGGCGACCAGATAAGCGCCGAGCAAGGTACCGGTGTCGCGCCGGATGCCTGCGGGGATGCTCGGGTCGTTCCATAATTCGCCGCCGAGCGCCGTGACCTCGTCGGTGCGGCCGAGGCGCACCGCGAGACGAAAGCGGATGAGCCGCACTCGGGGCAGCTGCCGGTTCGACGGGTAGCGGACCGTGAAGTTGGCGCAGCGGGCGATCGCCGCGTCGTTCGCGCGCTGGGCGTAGAGCGTTTCGATTCGCTCGAGATCGATGATCTCGGCCTCTGCTCCACCGGCATTCGCCTCCGACCACTCTTCGATGAGCTCGAGCGCCGTGCCGTACCGGGCGGTGTTCCGGAGACGTCGCACGAGGCCCCGATACTGATCGGCCGTCAGCGGGTCGAGCGGGCGTCCGGCGGTGCGCGCCAGGCGTCGCTCCGCGGCACGGGCCTCCACGAACGCCGCGGCCGAGCGAAATTCCAGTTGTGTCTCGCGGTAGCGCGCGATCGCGCGCGCGACGTCGCCGTTGGCCTCGTGAATGGCGGCCAGACCCATTCGGCCCCTGTCGGCGGTTGCATTGGAGCGCGCGAGCCGCAGCAACTCGCGATACCGGCGCTCGGCCCGATTCAGGTCGTTCGCCGCCCGGAGCGCCTTGGCGACGGCCAGGAGTCGGGCCAGGTGAACCCGCGTCGGACGACCGTCCGTGAGTGCCGTCAGGTAGGCATCCGCGTCGGTGGCCGCGCCCCGGGCCGCCGCGAGGCCGACTAGCCGGTCGAGGGCGAAGGCGCGGAGCGCCGGTTCGTCATCGGCGATCCCGCGCCAGATTGCTTCGCTCTCGACCGATCGCTCGGCCGCTTCGAGCAGCCGCGCGCGAAGAACCCTGGGCTCGATCGCTGTGCCATCGACGACGACGCGGGCGTCTGTGAGCCGGGTAAGCGCCTCGTGCACGCGGCCGTCGCGCCACAAGACGATCGCCTCAGGAAAGATGGGAGAGGGAAGTCGTAACTCGCCAGCGTCTTGACCTGCCGCCGATCCCATCCACAGGCACGTTCCCAGCATCGCCGCGAGACGGAGTGCCGTGGGTCGCATCTCGGACAGAGTACCATGGCGAGCCGCGATGACACGCAGCGGCGGCCGTGCGGGGCTGCGGGTATAGTCGGCCTCTCGCGCGGGCCGACCATTTCGCAGGGAGTGTGGGTATGTCCTGGTCATCGTCATCATCCGCGGTCGGAACGTTCAGCGGGATCCTGCTGGCAGTCCTCGTCCTGGTGGGGAGTGCGATCGCTGCGCCCGTCCCACTCGGCGCTCGGCCGCGCGCACCCGAGGCGGCGCGTCACATCACGGTCGATCCGGCGTTGTTCGACACGCTCGAGTATCGTCAGCTCGATTTTTCGCGTGGTGGACGGTCGACGGCAGTCACCGGCGTCCGGGGGCAGCCCCTGGTCTACTACTTCGGTTTGACCGGTGGTGGCGTGTGGAAGACGGTCGATGCCGGCCAGTCGTGGATCCCGGTCTCCGACGAGGCGTTCGAGGCCGGGTCGATCGGGGCGATCGCCGTCGCGGACTCCGATGTGAACGTCATCTACGTCGGGACCGGGTCGGCCTGCCCCCGCGGCAATGTATCGCCCGGCGTCGGAATGTACCGCTCGACCGACGCCGGCAAGACCTGGCGGCATGCCGGCCTGCCCGAGGCCGGCCAAATCGGAAAGATCCGGGTCCATCCGACGAACCACGATCTGGTGTACGTCGCCGTGCTCGGCAACCTCTTCGGTCCGAGCGCGCCGCGCGGCGTCTTCCGGTCGAAGGACGGCGGGGAGTCCTGGGAGCACGTCCTGGCGGTGAGCGACCAGACCGACGCCGTCGATCTGTCGATGGATCCGTCGAATCCTCGAGTGCTCTACGCCGGCATGTGGGCGGCGCGGCGCACCCCCTGGTCGATAGACAGCGGCAGCATGGACGGCGGGATCTACAGGACAACCGACGGCGGCGACACGTGGACGCGGCTCGAGGGCGGGCTGCCGACCGACGTCATGGTGGGGAAAACGGCGGTGGCGGTGTCCCCAGCGAATCCGGAGCGGGTCTGGGCGCTCATCGAGGCGGCCGACGACCGGGGCGGCATGTATCGGTCGGACGACGCCGGTGACACCTGGGAGCGCGTCAATGGCGAGCGGAAGTTGTTGCAGCGCGCCTGGTATTACATCCACATCTACGCCGATCCGAACGATCCGGATACGGTCTACGCACTCAATACCGCGCTCTACAAGTCCACGGATCGAGGCCGTACCTACGACCAGATCGCCGTGCCACATGGGGACAACCATGACTTGTGGATCAATCCCGACGATCCGGCGGTGATGGTCAATGCGAACGACGGCGGCGCGAACGTGTCGCTCACCGGGGGCAGGCCTGGTCGACGCAGGTGAATCAGCCGACCGCCGAGATCTACCGCGTCACGGCGGACAACCAGTTCCCGTACCGCGTCTACGGCGCCCAGCAGGACAACAGCACTGTGTTGGTTGCGAGCTGGGGCCCCGGCAACTTCTATTCGGTGGGCGGCGGAGAGAGCGGGCACATGGCGGTGGATCCGAGAGATCCGGACATCGTCTTCGCTGGGAGCTACGGCGGCACCATCACCCGGATGAACGTCCGCACGCGGATTCTCGAAAACATCCGCGCCTATCCGGACTTGCAGACCGGCCAGCGCGCGGTCGACATGACCTACCGGTTCCAGTGGAACGCGCCGATCCGGATTTCCCCGCACGATCCGGATGTCGTCTACCACACCTCGCAGGTCGTGCACCGGACGCGCGACGGCGGACACCGCTGGGAGGTCATCAGCCCAGACCTGACCCGCGACGATGGCACGAAGCAGGACTATTCAGGCGGTCGTGGCATCACGCGCGACAACACCGGCGTCGAGGTCTACGGCACGATCTTCGCGTTCGAGGAGTCACCCCACGCGGCTGGATTGCTGTGGGCTGGCTCCGACGACGGGCGCATTCATCTTTCGCGGGATGGCGGTGGCGCGTGGACCGAGATCACGCCACCGGGGATGCCCGAGTTTGGCGTCGTCAACGTGGTCGATCTGTCGGCGCCACGATGCGGGACGGGCGCACGTGGCCGTCTATCGGTACCGGCAGGACGACTTTGCACCTTACATCTTTCAGACGAACGACTACGGCCCCACCTGGGCGCGTCTCACCGACGGCGACAACGGCCTTCCGGCCGATCAGTTCGTGCGCGTCGTACGGGAGGATCCAGGGCGACGCGGCCTGCTCTACGCCGGTACCGAGTTCGGGCTGTACGTCTCCTTCGACGACGGCGCGCACTGGCAGCCGCTGCAGCTGAACCTGCTGGTGACGCCGGTGACCGACCTGGCGGTGCACCAGAGCAACCTCATCGTCGCGACACAGGGACGCGCCTTCTGGGTGCTCGACGATCTCGCCGTGGTCCGGCAGCTCGAGCCGGGCGTCGCGGTCGACGGCCCGCGCCTGTTCGCGCCGGCCGACGTGTACCGCAGCGGCGCCGGCCCTGCGTCCATCTTCCTGTATCTGGACGAAGCGACGGACAGTGAGGTTGAGGTGACGATCGACATCCTCGACGAGGCCGGCCAAGTGGTGCGCAGCTACACGGGCCGCGCAGAAGACGAGGATGAAGGCGGGGAGGCGGCCGACGACGATCCCGACGCCGTGACGCTGAGCGACGGCTTGAACAAGGTGTCGTGGAACGCTCGCTATGCGTCGCTGTTCAAGATTTCAGAGGGGATCGTCATGTGGGACCGATCCCAGGGCGCGCCGCGCGTCGTGCCGGGCCGGTACCAGGTGCGGGCGACGATGGGTGACTGGAGCGACACGCAGTCGTTCGAGGTGTGGGGCGATCCGCGCCTGGAGACGACGCAGGCGGAGTACCGAGAGCAGCTGGAGTTGGCCAGGGCGGTGGGGCTTCGTATCGCCGATCTCTACGCGGAGCTGCGCCGACTGCGGGAGGTCAAATCGCAGGCGACCGACATCGGCGAGCGCCTGGAGCGGGCCGGCCACGGCGATGACGTGGCCGCCGCCGCCGCGGCGTTGAGTGAGCGGCTCACGGCGATCGAGGGCGAGTTGACCCAGCTGGAGGGTGAAGAGGGTCAGGACGCCCTCAATTTTCCGGGGCGCCTGGATAATCAGTTCGTCGCGCTGTACAACAACGTGGCCGGGGCCGACCGGCGTCCCTCCGCCGGGACCCGGGAGCGGTTCGCGGACATTCAGCCCGGTCTTGCGGAACTGCTCGAGCAGGCCGAGGTGACGCTGGCCACGGAGCTGCCCCGTTTCAACGAGTTGGTGCGGAGCAAGGGCGTGCCGGCCATCATTCTCCGTCAGGATGCGGACGCGCGGCGGTAGTCGGCCAGCCGCCGAGCGACTACAATAGCGGCTCGGGCAGACAGCCGCGCCGAAAGCCGGCGGACAAACGCTCTAGCCGATCGGGCGCGGCACAGCGAGACAGGAGACGTCAGGTGAAGATGACACCGGGAAAGCTGGCTGGCATGAAGGCGGTCTCGGACCGGCGGGGGGTCATCGCGGCGGCCGCCATGGATCAGCGCGGCTCGCTGCAGAAGACGCTGGCCAAGGAAAAAGGCAGCGACGTCAGCGACGCGATGATGCGCGAGTTCAAGGCGACGGTGACCGAGGTGCTGACCGGCCACGCCAGCGCGATTCTGCTCGATCCGCAGTGGGGGCTCGAAGCGTCGAAGCAGCGCGCCAAGGACGCGGGGCTGCTGCTGGCCTACGAGGCGAGCGGCTACGACAACACCCAGCCGGGGCGGCTGCCCAGCCTGCTGCCCGGCTGGTCGGTGCGCCGGCTGAAGGAGCAGGGGGCGAACTGCATCAAGATCCTGCTGTACTACACGCCGTTCGAGGCCGCCGACGTGAACGAGCAGAAGCTGGCGTTCATCGAGCGGATCGGCGACGAGTGCCGCGCCTGCGACATCCCGTTCTTCCTCGAGCCGGTCGGCTACGATCCGGCGGGCGGTGATGAGAAAGGACCGGACTACGCCAAGATCAAGCCGGACGTCGTGACGCGGAGCATGGTCGAGTTCACCAAGGACCGCTACGGCGTGGACGTCATGAAGGTCGAGGTGCCGGTCAACATGAAGTGCGTCGAGGGCGCCAAGGCGTTTGCCGGCACGAAGGCCTACTCGCGCGACGACGCGCTCGACCATTTCCGTGCCGCCGCCGCGGTTGCGACGAAGCCGTTCATCTACCTGTCGGCCGGCGTGAGCAACGCCGAGTTCACCGAGGCGCTGGAGCTGGCGGCCGAGTCGGGCGTGAAGTTCTCCGGTGTCCTGTGCGGCCGGGCGACCTGGAAGGAAGGGATTCCGGTCTACGCAAAGCAGGGGGTGGCGGCGTTCCGGAGCTGGCTCGAAGATGAGGGCGTGAAGAACATCGGCAACGTGAACGACCGGCTCAGGGCGGCAAGTCCCTGGTTTGCTGCCTACGGCGCGGCGTCGGCCGACGCGCTCGCCTGACCGCAGCCTCGCGGCCGGCGGGCGCGTTCCTAGAAAAGGGGTCTGACCCCTTTTTTTATGTCACCCTCCTACCGCCCAAACGTTCTCGCCGCGCTCGCGGTGCATGGGCTGCGGCCGGCGTCGTCCACGCCGGCGGCGCTGGTTAAGGATCAGGTGACGGCGCTCTACCTCTACGAGCTGCGATCGCTGCGCGCCGCCATGGTCCGCGGCAGTTTTCCGAAACAGGACTACGCCGGGAGGGTGTTCCAGCTGCGCCGCCGCTACGCGCTCATGTCGTTGCCGAGCGAGCGGTGGGTCGAAAAGGGGTGAGGGTGTCAGTCGTCGTAGGACAAGGCGCGGTCTTGCCGCTCGTACGTGCCGTCGCCTCGCGGCACATAGAGGTTGCACCGGTCCATCTGGCCGCCGTAGACGTGCAAGGTGATCGACGTGGCGTCCGGCTGCGCGTTGGCGAGGACGTGATATTCGAACGGCGGGATCAGCGATCCGGCATCGCCGACGCGCGCGTCGATCTCGTCCTGCTTTGCGAATGCGTAGACGCCGGCCACCTCACGCTCCAGGTCGTAACGGATCACCTGCATCCGGCCCTCGGCCACGACCTCGACGCACCAGATGCCGGCGTGGTCGTGCAAACCGGTGCGCTGGCCTGGGCCCCAGGTCATGACGACGGCCGTATAGCCCAGGTCGGGATTTCGGTGCAGGAGGCGGCGCGCGTAGCGCTCAGGGTGCGGCTGCCGATAGCGGTCGGCGAGCCGCAGGCTCCGGTGGAACGTCTCTTCGAGCAGGGATTTGACGTTCCGGACGGTATCGGGGACGGTCGGGCATTGAACGGCCCCGTCCAACTGGGTGATGAACGCGCGGTCGTCGAGCGAGAGCGAGGATGTAGCAGCCATGCCCGCCGCAATGCTACCGGACGCCTGGAAGTCCGGCAAACGAAAGGTGCACCCCGGTGGGCACTCGCCGGGGCATGCCTGGCAGAAGCCGCGTCACCCGTTCTGCCAGTGGGTCGTGCAGGTAGATCCCGCGCGGCTCGTATTTGTGGATAAACCGGGCGCGAATCTGGCGATGGGCCGGTCGCACGCGTGGGTCCCGCGGGGGACCGTGGTGGTCGACCCGCGGAGACAACTTGACGATGATCAGTTGGGTGCGGCCCAGGCAGGCCGCGGACGTTTTTTTAAAACACATATCCCGTCCGCCGCAGCGCGCGCAACACACTCGACCGATGAACGGTGGAGTTTGGGATTAAGCGTCAGGCCCGCCATCCGTTACGATGTCGCAGGTCCTGGCGAGCTCCTTCGGAACTTTTCCTCCCCGCCATCGGCCAGATAGAATTCCTTCGACCCGAGACTGCTGGGTCTGAGCCTTCGACCAAGCGAATGACTTCGGCCTTCTCGGCCGCCGTCAGTCGCACGTGTCGTCTCCCGAGTCGGAGCCCGTCACGTTTTTTTTGAGCAGGCGGTTTTCGAGGACGACCTCGGCCACGAGCTGCTTCAGGCGGCTATTCTCCTTGCGCAGATCGGTGACCTCGGGGGCCGTCGCTTCACGGCTCGTATCGCCGACAAGACGCTTCTTGCCGGCCTCGAGAAACTCCTTGCTCCACCGGCTCGGATGCTGCCGCCCGCGAATCAGTCGCGCGGTCCGTGTCAGGGACCGAAGCGCTGCCCGATATCGTCGTGATCTTGCTGGACGCTGCCCGAGCCGATCACGTCGGCGTGTATGGCTACGGACGTGATACGACGCCGTACATCGACGATCTGGCCACCGAGAGCCTCGTCTTCCGCCACGCGTTCGCATCGACGCCGTACACCCGCTCATCGGTGCCCACGATGATCACGGGATTGTCGTTCGACGAGCACGAGGTGATCTCCCAGGATCGGGTCCTGGGCGACGATGCCCGCACCTTGGCCGAGTACCTCCAAGACGTCGGATACCGAACGGTCTGCTACACAGCGAACGCGAACCACTCGGTCGCCTCCGGCACTGATCAAGGCTGCGACGAGTTTCACGAACTGTGGCGCGGGCCGGATGGACGGCAGCACGAGGAATGGAACAACCCGCACCGGCTGTCGGCGCTGGCCAACGAACACCTCCTCTAGGACTCCGATCAGCCGCTGCTCCTGATGCTGCACTATGTCCCTCCCCATTTGCCGTATGAACCCACGGAGGAGTTCGACATCTTCACCGACGCCGACTACGCTGGACCGTACACCGGCCTGTTGCGGACGGTACGCGCGATCAATCAGGGCGAGCTGCAGCCGGGCGCGGCCGATCTGAACCACATTGTGTCGCTCTACGACGGTAACCTGCGCATGGGTGACGATGCGGTGGGTCAAGTGTTGGAGACCTTACGGCGGCGCGACCGGTGGGATCAGACGATGGTGATCGTGCTGTCCGATCATGGTGAAGCGTTCGAGGAACATGGCCGCATGGGCCACAACACGACCGTCTACGACGAGATGCTCGGGATTCCGTTCATCCAGCGCCTGCCCGGCGGTGTCGTTCCGGAATCGGTGGACACCGAGGCGTTGGTGACGCTCGCCGACGTCCTACCGACGGTGCTCGGCTACGTAGGACTCGAGCCCGATCGACCTCTAACGGGATCGGACCTTCTGGCCCCAGCGACGTACGAGGTCAGGCGATCGGTGGTCGCGCGATCCGTCGGCGAGCGGCCCGCCTATGCGTACCGCACGCTCGGGTGGAAGGTCATTGTACGAGGCGACGACCTGGCCCGACCGGAAGTGTACAACCTCACCGCCGATCCCGGCGAAACGACGAACCTCGTTTCCGTAGAGCTCGACACATCGCTATGCCTTGCCGCCCTACTGGGACAGGCGCTGCGCGAACCGCGAACGGCGGTGTCGGCCGGTGAGGTGCCGGGACTGAGCGAGGAAGGCATGGAAACCCTCCGTTCGCTCGGCTACGTCCGGTAGACGAGCGACATGTCCGACCTCGTGCGGCCGGGAATGAAATGAGGAACTGCCCCACGTGAGCCGCCAAAGCATCACGAAAGGGAGTCCCCATGACGAACTACCGTAGTCTAAACCGCACGAAATGGGCCTGTCAGTGTCACGTGGTCTTCATCCCGAAATAGCGGAAGAAAGCGATCTACGGGGCGCTGCGCCGGTATTTGGGGGAACCGCCCACGTGTGGTGGCTCCCGGTGCCTTCGTAGCCGTGACATGAGACCGGTGCCGCCGCGTCCGAAGTGATCGTGCAGCTCCAGGTACTCCCGATAGAGGTCGTCGTAGATCTGCCCGGCGGCGACGTCCGGTTGGATGGTCTTCTCACCCAGGCCAGCCATCTGCTCGACGGCGGCCTCGAGCGAGTCGTAGCCGCCCCGTTTCGGTCCAGTCGCCACCGCCCCGAGAATCGCCGCGCCGAGTGCCGACGCGTTCGGTGAAGTCACCAGCCGGATCGGCCGCTGCGTGATGTCGGCGTAGATACGCAGCAGGAGTGGGCTACGCTCGGCGAGCCCGCCCGTCGCGATGAGCTCGGCCACCGGAATCTGCTCCGCCTCGAATGCCTCCAGCACCCGGCACGTGCCGAACCCGGTCGCCTCGATCAAGGCGCGATACAGCTCGCCGGCAGTCGTCTGCAGGGTCAGGCCGACGAGCAGGCCGGAGAGATCGGCGTTGGCGAGGACGGACCGGTTGCCGTTCCACCAGTCCAGCGCGATGAGGCCGTTCCCGCCTGGCGGGGCGAGTGCCGCCTCCTGTTCGAGCCTGGCGAAGGTCTGGGCACGGTCGTCCCGGCCGGCGGTCGTCTGCAGGGTCAGCCCGACCAGCCAGTCGAAGATGTCGCCCACCGCTGCCTGACCGGCTTCGTAGCCGTAGAGCCCCTCGACGATGCCGTCCCGCACGATACCGGCGACGCCTTCGACGGGCGCATGATGCTCCGCGAGCAGCATGTGACAGGCGGACGTGCCGAGCACGGCCACCATCCGGCCGGGCGAGACAACGGTGGCGCCGAGCACGGCGGCGTGCGCATCGATGATCGGCACCGCGACTGGCAGGCAGGCCGGCAGCTGCAGCCGATCGCTCCAGTCCGCCGTCAGGCCGCCCACCCGCTTGCCGGGCGGTAGGATCTCGCCGGGGAGCTTGTCGCGCACGACGTGACGCAGCCGCGGATCGAGTGCGGCGAAGAACTCCTCAGAGGGGAATCCGTGCGCCCGGCTCCAAAACCCCTTGTAGCCAGCGCCGCAGGCGTTCCGGACTAGCGTGCCGGTCAGTTGCGCCGCGACCCAGTCCGCCGCTTCGACGATGCCGGCGGCGGCCTCGTAAATCTCCGGGTCCTCGTCGAGAATCTGCAGTGTCTTGGCGACGAGCCACTCCGATGACGTCCGGCCGCCGTAGTCCGCCAGAAACGGCTCGCGCCGCTCCCGCGCCACGGCGTTGATCCGGTCGGCCTGCTGCTGCGCGGCATGATGCTTCCACAGCTTGACCCAGGCATGGGGCCGGTCGGCGAAGTCGTCGCCAAGACACAGGGCCTGGTGCTTGGCGTCAATCGGCAGGACGGTCGAGGCGGTAAAGTCGATGCCGAGTCCGGCGATGGCCTCGGGCGGCACACCGGCTGCGGCGCGCGCCGCCGTGACGGCGGCCGACATCGACGAGAGGTAGTCTCCGGGATGCTGCAGCGCCCAGTCGGCGCCCAGCGCCACCCGGCCCTGCGGGAGCTGGCGGTCGATGACGCCGTGCGGGAAGTCCGCCACGGCCGTCGCCAGCTGGCGGCCGGTTGCCATTGCGACGACCACAGCGCGACACGACGCCGTGCCGAAATCGATGCCGATCGAGCAGGCTGGCGGCGCGGCGGTCATCGTCGGTGTCGGTGCTCCGGCGCCTGATGCCGGTCCAGCGAGTCGACGATCTGGCCGCACAGATTCACCTGCAGGCCCAGCTCGTCGGCCATGGCCGCTTTCATCACGAGCGCGTCGAGCGCCGACGCGTCATCCCGCGCGTAGGCCACCTGGATGTGGTTCGCCTTGTGCTTCGCCATCAGCTGGTCGCGGCCGACGCCGTACAGCACGGCGTGCATGATTGGCCACTGCGGCGTGGTCAGGCGCCACCGCCGCTCGGTTTCGTCGCGGGGCAGCCGGACGACGCCGCCGCGCCCGATGTCCATGTGGAGCGCGTCCCGCTCGACGTAGATGCGGCTCCAGACAATCTCACCCGGCTTGCTGATGCCCTTCAGCGTCGAGCCACCGCCCGGGAAGTACATCGCCGGCTGGCGCTCGCCGACGGCACCCGCATAGCCGTCGATGAAATGGCTGGCGGGCGCCGCGCCCGAGATTTCGAAGACCCAGACGAATTCATCCACCCCATGCGCACGAACGGCCTCGCCCCAGCGCACGTCATGCAGCGTCGTGGACGGGTCAAGGCCCAGCGCCGTCCACACCCGGTGGGTCAGCAGTGCGTCGACGCCGGCGCACTCGTCCACCTCGTTGAAATGGGGAATGGCCAGGCCGTCGAAGGCGGGCCGGCCGTCATCGCCGGCCACCGGCGGGCGGTCCGGATTATTGAGCAAGCCTTCGGCCAGATCCGAGGCGACGCAGAGGTCCTTCAAGCCTTGCTGATACTGGATGCCGATGGCGGCGCAACCGAACCGGTCGGCCAGACGGGCCGCCGCGTCGTACATCTTCAGCCCCTCAAGCACTTGCTCCTCGGTCAGATCCTGCTCGGGGTCCGGGCCCAGGACGAACTGCATCCCTCGCTCTCGGAGCCAGGCCAGATGCGCCCGGGCCGTCGTGTCCTTCACCTCGAGCATGGCGGCGTAGAGCGCGGACTGGCTGAGCCGTTCCTTGAACAGGCCGAGGGAGTGGAGCAGGTGGTCGGGCACGATGGCGTTGAACATGCCCATGCACCCCTCGTCGAACACACCGAGAATCGCTTGGTCGGCGCGCAGGCTCACGCCCAGGGCCCGGCCGCGGGTCTCCGGCTCATGGTGTGCGTTGAACCGGTCTGACCAGGGGCGTTCGTCGAACGGGTTGACGTGGGACAGGTCGTGCGTGATCCGGCCGTGGTCCAGCCACTCGCGTAGCGCGCGGGTGGCGAACTCGTCTCTGAACTCTTCGCTCCAAATGCTGCTGTACGAAATGCCGGCCTTGGTGAGCGAGCCGTTCAGGTTGAGCAGGCCGACGAGACCCGGCCACTCGCCGCTCCAGTTCGCGAGCGTCAGGATTGGCCCCCGATGACGGGTGAGCCCGGCCAGCACGTGGCTGGTGTACTGCCAGACGGCGGTGGCGACGACGAGCGGGGCCTGGGGGTCGACGCGGCGAAACACTTCGAGACCTCGAGCCTGGCCGTCGATGAAGCCATGGCCGGCGTCCGGGTCGGGCGCGTGGGCCCGACGCGTCTCCCGGCCCAGCTCCGTCATCGCGGCCCCGACGGCCGCCTCGAGCGCCTGCTGGGTCGGCCAGCAGCGGCGGTTGGCGCTGCGCCTGGAATCGCCGCTAGCGACGATGAGGATCGGACGTCTTTCTGTCATGGCAACGTCATTCATTGACCTTCAAGGCTGTGCATCTCGTGTCGATGGACGACCCTGCCAGCGTGTAGCATACTCGACGGGCTGATAGGCTGTGCTTCGTGCAGCGCCGAGCAGACGCCGCCGCGCAGCTGTACGCCGGCGACCAGTGATTCGATGACCCTATGACTCAATGACCAAGCGGCTACGTGAGGATGTCACCAAGACTCTGACGATCGAAGACCAGCGCCAGGAGACACGGCAACTGCAGGCGATCGGTCGTCTGGCGGCCGGTGTCGCCCACGACTTCAACAACCTGCTGACGACCATCAATGGCTTTGCCCAGATCGTGCTGGAAGCGTTGCCGGGCGACGACGCGAGGGTCGACGACGTCAAGAAAATTCTGGGCGCCGGGCAGCGCGCGGCCGAGCTGACGAACCAGTTGCTGGCGTTCAGTCAGCGGCAGATTCTCCAGCCGCAGATCGTCGATCTCGGATCGTTCGTCAGTCGCTGCGCGCCGCGCCTGCGTGCCCTGGTCGGCGAGAGGAGACGCGTGCGCATGTCTTCGAGCCGTTCTTCACGACGAAGCCTCGCGGCAAGGGGGCCGGGCTCGGATTGTCGACCGCCTACGGCATCGTCACCCAGAGTGGCGGGACGATCACGGCCGAGTCCGAGCCGGGGCAGGGGACGACCTTCCGAATTTATCTGCCGGAAGTCGAGGGGCCAGCCAACTCGGCGACCGCGCCCGAGGCGTCGAGCGCGAATCCCCGCGGCACCGAGACGATTTTGCTCGTCGACGACGAGCAGTCCGTGCGCCAGCTGGCCCGTCAGGTCCTCCAGAAGAGCGGCTACACCGTCATCGAGGCGTCGGGCGGCGCGGCCGCGCTACGTGAATGCCGCGCCCATGCCGGCCGGGTCGATTTGCTGCTGACCGACGTCGTCATGCGGGGTATGAACGGTCGGGAGCTGGCCATGGCCGCCTCCGAGCTCTGTCCGACGCTGAAAGTGCTCTACATGTCCGGGTTCGCCGATCAGTTGATCGTGCGCCACGGGGTCCTGGAGCCTGGGCTCGCGTTCCTGCCGAAACCGTTGACGGAGGAGACCCTCACCCGAAAGGTGCGAGCAGTTCTCGACGGCGCGTAAGCCGTGCCGCCGGGCGCGACCGCCATGCCGTTCCCGAGGTAAGATCCGTGCGTTCGGGCGCCGCCGAGGGTGCCCGGGGCGAGGCATCAGCGTATGAGTATGAGTATGAGTATGAGTATGAGTATGAGTATGAGTATGAGTATGAGTATGAGTATGAGTATGAGTATGAGTATGAGTATGAGTATGAGTATGAGTATGAGTATGAGTGATGGGTGACCGACACGCATCAGTTGGGGGAGCGCCGTTCGACCGCTTCGTTCCAGACCTGCTGGAGCATGGCGGGCCGCGGCGCGGCGCGCCGCAGACGCTCGATCGGCGGCTGTTCGTGCAGTTGCAGGTGTTTACCGGTGTGCTGGACACAGCGCCGGCGGTCGAGGCGGTTCGGCGGAGTGGGCTGGAAGCCGTGGTCTACGCCAACGTGAACGATCCGCGCGGTATCGGTGTGCTGGTGCTGACGGAGGATCCGCGCCACTTCGCCACCGTGGCGCGCGAGTTGTTCCTCACGCCGGAGTTCACCGCGCTGATGCCCCTTCCAGATTTCACGATGCTCGGTCGGACGTATGCGGGCGGCCGGGAGCCAGACGTGGAAGACTTCCTGCTGCGCAAGGCGCGGCGGCACGCGCTCAACCCAGAGCTCGAGTGGGCCGTGTGGTATCCACTCAGGCGCTTCGGTGCGTTCAACCGGCTTCCGCGGGGCGAGCAGGCGAAGATCATGGGCGAGCACGCGATGATCGGGCGCGGCTACGGCGAGGCCGGCCATGCCGTCGACATTCGGCTGGAGTGCCACGGCCTGGATCGGGACGACAATGAATTCGTGCTCGGCATTCTCGGGCCGGACCTGTATCCGTTGTCCAAGCTGATCAAAGACATGCGATTCACTCGCCAGACCTCCGAGTTCATCCAGGCGATGGGCCCGTTCTTCGTCGGCCGGGTGATCTATCAGGCGTCGGTGCCGGACTCGGCCCGGGGCGGCGGCAGCGGGTACTAACGGACTAACATCCCGCGCTACTGGTGAGAGATGCCGACCTGCGCCGAGGTGCTGGCCCGAACGCTCAAGGCAGGCGGCGTCACGACGGTCTTCGGGTTGCCGGGCGGCGAGATCCTCGACTTCGTCGAGGCGGCCCGCCGGGTCGACATCGACTTCGTGCTGACGCGGCACGAGGCGACCGCGTCGTTCATGGCGGATACGACCGGCCAGATGCTCCGGCGACCCGGTGTCTGCGTCGCCACGCTCGGTCCAGGCGCCGTGAATATGACGCTCAGGGTCGCCAACGCGTTTCTCGATCGCTCGCCGCTCCTGGCGATCACTGCCGCGACGTCCACGGCCGTCCGGCCGTACGTGACGCATCAACAGCTCGATCTGAACGCCGTCTACCGGCCATTCACGAAGGCGGCGCTGACGCTCGACGGGGAGGATACGGCCCGCAAAGTCCGCCGGGCGTTCCGTACGGCGCTGGAGCCGCGCATGGGTCCAGTACACATCGCCCTGCCGAGTGACGTTGCCCAGGTGGCTGATTGGCAGATCTCCGATCCGGCCGACGAGCCGCTCGAGCCCGCGCCCGTGCCATCCCCCTCAGCCGAGGCGATCGGGCAGATGATCGCACGGCTGCGCGAGGCCAGTCGTCCCGTCGTCCTGCTCGGCCTCGACCTCGTGGCCGATGACGCCAACGCCGTCCGCCGGTTCGTCGAGCACCTGGGCGCGCCGGTGTTCGTGACGCCGAAGGCCAAGGGCATGCTGTCCGAAGATCACCCGCAGTTCTTCGGCGTGTGCGCCGGGGTGTCGGGCGACGGCGCCATCGTGGACTTTCTGACGTCGGCCGACCTGCTCGTCGGTGTGGGATTCGAGCCGGTCGAATCGGACAAGCTCTGGCACCAGACGACGCCGCTGGTCAACATCGGCCCACTGTCGATCGCGGCGGGCCGGTTCCGCCCGGCGCTCGAGCTCGCGGGGGCGGTCGGGGAGTCGCTGGCGGCCCTGAGCGATGCCGACCTGGGCGGCGTCGAGTGGACCGACGACAAGCTGACGACGTTTCGACGGCGGCTGGCGTCGATCTTGGAGCCGGCCGCATCCGGGGAGGCCGGGTTGTCCCCCAGCGCGGTCGTCCGTCGTCTGCGGGACATTCTGCCGCGCGAGACGATTGCGACGACCGACGTCGGGTCCGTGAAGTTCGTGACGTCGCAGGTGTGGACGACCTATGAGCCGATGACCTTCTTCGAATCGAACGGGCTGTCCTCGATGAGCTACGGCTTGCCGGCGGCCATGGCGGCGACGCTGGTCCATCCCGGGCGTCCGGTGCTGTGCACGATCGGCGACGGCGGATTCGGCATGACGCTGGCCGACGTCGAGACCTGCGTGCGACTCCAGCTGCCGATCGTGGTCGTCGTGTTCAACGACGCGTCGCTCAGCCTGATTCAGGAGGCGCAATCGCGCCGCGGTCTCACCGAACGCGGCGTCCGGTACGGTGAGGCGGACTTCGCTGCCGCGGCGGCCGCGCTGGGCGCGTGGAGCCGCCGGGTGACGACGCTGGACGGGCTCGAGGCGGCGGTGCGGGAGGGCCGGCGGACGGGCGATCCGGTCGTGATCGACGTGCCGATCGATCCAGCCGAATATCGTGAGCACACGGCGCCGCCGTCGGTGCCATGAATTGATGAACGGCCTCGGCGGCCGCGCACGAGGAGGATCGCATGAGCGCTGGATGGACGACTAGCCGGCCGAGTCAGCTGCTAGCCCTGGTGGCTGGGCTGTGGGTGGCCGGCTACGGCGCGCCGCCCGTCGAGCCGCAATCGGCCAATCCGGCGCAGGTGCCGACGCCAACGGTCGACGTCGAGGCACTCGACCGGCGTCTCGACGCGCTCGTCACGCCAGGCCGCGGCGACGGATTGGCGCTGAGCGTGTGGGTCGGCGGACCGACCGGCGAGGCCTGGTTCGCGCGCGAGGCCTCGACGATCCGGGCGTCGGCCAGCGCCATCAGGACCGCCTATCTGATCGAGCTGTTCGCCGCCTATGCCGACGCGCTCGACGCGCCGGCGTCTGGCGCCGATGCGATCGTCAACGACGACGCCCACCCGGCCATCGCGCACTTCACGGTAGACGACCGGGCCGACATACGGGCCGAGATCGCCGATGCGACGATCCGGCGGATCGGGTAGATGATGATCCGCGGCACCGACGTGTCGAACGCGGTCTACAACGCCGCGGCGAACGTCACGACCGCGCTGCTGGGCGGCCCGGAGGCGCTGACCGGCCTCATCCACGATCGGGATCCGGCGTTCGGCGGGCTCGTGGTGCGGCGCTACATGCTCGCAGCCCGCGACGTCACCGGCGACAACGAGGCCACGGCCGCGGCGCTGGCTGCGGTGCTGCAGCGAGTGGCCGCACGCGACCTGCCCGGGCTCTCGAGCGACACGGTGACCGCGCTCTGGAAGATCCTGCGAGTGCCGGAGGATGACGGCTCGCTGGGGATGCATTACTTCAAGAGCGGATCGCTCGGCAGCGACCCGATGACCCGGATTCGATCGGGATTCTGGGATGGACCGGAGGGCGTGATTGTCTACGTCGTGATGGCCGAGCAGCCGACCCCCGGCACCCGATCCCGGGACGGGGTGGCGGCGCGCCTCGTCGAGGTGAGTCGCGCGGCCACCGACGCGATGCTCGAGACCGCCGGCAGGGTTTCGGCGTCGAGACGCTAATCCTCGACGACGAGGCCGCTCGGGGACAGCACGTAGGCCAGTGTCGAATACACGTTACACCCGCCCGCCAAGCGTACAGTTGTGACAGAATCGGGTAAGGTCAGGCTAGAGAAGTCACTCGGCTGGCAGGACGCGGCGCAAGGAGTCGCGCCGGGCGTGCCCGGCCGCAATCAGGGAGTACTCATCGAGGAAGAAGTTGACGTGGCTCGTGGCTGCCGTGCTCGTGACGAGCGTGCCGGCAATGGCCCAGGACAGTGACAATCCGGTGACGGAGCATTTGATCCAGTTCTACAAAAGCATCCGGCTGAACTTGATCGAGACGGCCGAGCTGGTCCCGGAGGCCGAGTATAGCTTCCGGCCGACGCCGGAGGTCCGTAGCATCGGCGAGTTCATCGGCCATGTCGCCGGCACGCAGTTCTTCTTCTGCTCCTCGGCGGCCGGCGACAGCAACCCGAGCTCGACGAGTTACGAACAGGACGTGACGGCGAAGGCCGCACTGGTGGAGGGGCTCAGGACCTCGTTCGAGTATTGCGACGGTGTCTATGCCCCGATGACCGATGCCAAGGTCGGTGAGCTCGTCGGTGAGCGGACGCGGGTGTGGGGCCTCATGTTCAACGTCGCCCACAACAACGAGCACTACGGCAACCTCGTGACCTACATACGGCTCAAGTGCATCGTGCTGCCCTCGACCGCCCGCACCCAGTAGTCTGCGGCTCCGGGCGCGTTCGCGGGACGCGCGCGGGGCGGCTGGAGGTCGGCGTATCGGCCGCCGATAGTCGTCGTATGCGACCGCTTCCAGCGATTCTGATCTGCGTCACGGCGCTTCTCGGGTCCGATGCGTGGCTGGCGATGGCCCAGGACACAGCGCTGAGGCTCGAGGTGTCACACCGTGCCAGGTCGATTCAACCGGGCGAGGCCGTCCGGGTCACGGCGACCTTCTCCCGGCCGGTGCGCGCCGTGCGCGCCCGGGTGTTCGACCGGGCCGTGCTGTTTCAGCCGACGGGCGACCGCCGAATCTGGGAAGGCCTGGTTGGGATCGATCTGGACGTGGCCATCCGGGAGCATCTGCTGGCGATCGCCGGCACGGCGCCGGACGGCGCCACGGTGCAGACGCGATATCCGCTGGCGGTGGTCTCCAAGGCGTTCGCGACTCGCCGTCTGATGGTCGCGCCCGAATACGTGACGCCGCCAGACGACGTCCTCGAGCGCATCCAGCGGGAAGCGGCGCGGACCACGCAGCTCTTCAAGACGCAGACGCCGGAGCCCCAGTGGTCCGGTCCGTTCCTGCGCCCCGTGCCGGGCGAAGCGACCAGCGCTTTCGGACGCCGAAGCGTCTTCAACGGCGAGGCACGGAGCCCGCATAGCGGCGCCGATTTTCGGGCGGGCGCGGGGACGCCCGTGCAGGCCCCCAACGTGGGCACGGTCGTGCTGGCGGGCGACCTGTATTTTTCCGGCAACTGCGTCATCCTCGATCACGGCCTGGGGCTGTATTCCTTCTTCGCGCACCTGTCGCGCATCACCGTCGCGGAAGGCGACCGCGTCGCGGCCGGCGATCTGGTCGGCCACGTCGGGGCGACCGGGCGCGTGACCGGACCGCATCTGCACTGGACCGTGCGTTTGAACACCGCGCGTGTCGATCCGCTGTCGCTGATAGCCGTCCTGGCTGACGGCGGCGCGTCTAACCAGTAGGCGTTGGGCGCCCCCTTTGTCCCCCCAGCTCACTTGCCGAAGCGCCCGCGGACGAGCGATGATAGCGGCCGTCCAGCGTCCGCGGTGACCCACCGATGCCTCAGACGATCGCGATGACGATGTTGCGCACGCCGCTGGGTGAGGTCCTCGCCGTGACGTCCGCGCGCGGGGTCTGCGCGCTCGAGTGCCCGCGCCCCACACGGCGCCGGTGGTTTCCGGATGCCGAGATCGTGGAGGCCGCACCGGACCCACCTGCGCCGATCGGCGACTGGCTCGATCGGTACTTCGCCGGCGCGTGGCCCCGGGCGTCCGACATCAGCCTGGATCTGCGCGGGACCTCCTTCGAGCTGTCCGTCTGGCAGGCGCTGCTCGATATCCCGTTTGGCCGGACGGATTCCTACGGCGCGCTGGCGCGGGAGCTGCGGCGCCCGAACGGCGCCCGTGCCGTCGGTCTGGCGGTCGGCCGAAATCCTGCGAGCATCATCGTGCCGTGCCATCGCGTGTTGGGTGCGGACGGATCGCTAAGGGGGTACGGCGGCGGCCTCGAGCGGAAGCGCTGGCTGCTCGAGCACGAGGGCGTGGCGCTCGACGCGGAACCGCGGCGCCTCGCCTTCTGAGCGTCACATCGAATTACGGTCAGGAACCGAATGCAGCGGGATTTTCGCCTCGGGCTGCTCGCGGCGGCGTGCCTAGCCGGCCTGACCGGCGGCGCGGCCGCGCAGGCCGGCTCGACCGGGTCCGCGCCGTTTCTTGTCATCCGGCACGCCACGCTGCTAGCCGGCACCACGCCGTTTCCCGGTGTGGACCGCGCCGTGGTCGTCGAGGGCACCGTCGTTGGGTGGGTCGGCGCCGACGCCGATCTGCGCCTGCCCCTGGACGCAGCGACGCTCGACGTTGGCGGCCGTGTGGTCATCCCGGGGCTCATCGATCTGCATCAGCACGCGGCCAGCGTGTCCGCGGCTCCTGCACGGTGGCTCTCCCACGGCGTGACCACCGTGCGCGCTCCGGGCGCCGACCTCGAGCGTGCGTGCCGTACCCGCGCGGCGATCGAGGCGGGCCGGATGGCTGGGCCTCGACTGTTCGTCGGGCTGCTGCTCGACCTGTTGGCGGGGCAGACGCGCGGGTCGGTCCGGCGTGACGTTGCTGCGGCGGCAGCCGCCGGGATCGATCTCGTCAAGCTCTACATGCGCACGCCGGCGGCCCACGCGCAGGTCGCCATCCAGGAGGCCCACGCCCGCGGGCTCCCGGTCACGTGGCATCTCAGCGTCCCGCTGTCCCTGGCTCTCGACTTTGGCGTGGACGGCGTCGAACACCTGTACATCTTTCGCGAGTTGCTGCCAGAGTGGTCTGGGCCGGCGCCGGTCACGACGGCCGACGCATTTTTCCAGATTTACACACGCTGGGCGAATCACCTGGATCCATCGTCCGCGCGCGCGGGGCGGCTCTTGCAGCGGCTCGCGGAGACGGGCACGGTCTGGACGCCGACGCTCGTGCTCGGCCATCGCCTGGCGAGTGGACAGGTGCCGCTGACGCGCGGCTGGAGCGCCGAGGACCGCGCACGGGCGCTGCGTGGATTCGACGCGGCGTGCCGTATGGTGGGCGAGGCCGCCCGTCGAGGGGTGACGATTGGCGCCGGTACCGACACGGAGGATCTGGGCGACTTGCACGAAGAGCTGGTGCTGCTCGTGCGCTGCGGGCTGAGCCCATGCGCCGCGTTGCGCGGTGCGACGGCGACGGCGGCGCGGGCGCTCGGCCGCGCCGACACGCTGGGGGCGATCGACGTGGGGCAGTACGCCGACGTCGTGGTCGTGGAGGGCGACCCCAGCGACGCGATCGAGGCGACGGCGCGGATCTGGCGTGTCGTCAAGGACGGCCGTGTCTACGACCCTGTCCGGCTGCGGGCGGCCGGGCGATGACAGATGACAAATGACGGATGATCGATGATGGATGATCGATGACCTTGGAGGTGGAATCATGAGGATGCTCAGCCACCTGACCCTTGCGCTGACGCTGATCGGGCTCGCGTCACCCGCGACCGCCCAGTCCGTGTCGTCGGAGTTGAGCACGCTGCCGGTGCTGCGGACCTACTCGAACCATCGCGTGTCGAGCCACGACCGGACTGGCGCGAACGACGATGGCAACTGGCAGAATCCGATCCGCGCCGGTGAGACGCGGACGATCGCCGAGATCGACGGCCCGGCGATCATCAGCCACATCTGGATCACGATCCCCACGCCCGAGAGTTACCACCTGAAGAAGATCGTGCTGCGGATGTTCTGGGACGGCGAAGCGACGCCGAGCGTCGAGGCGCCGATCGGCGACTTCTTCGGGTTGGGGTTCGGCGAGTATTTTCTCTACGAATCCGCCGTGCTGTCGGTCGGCTCGCAGCGGGCGCTGAACACGTTCTTTCCGATGCCGTTCCGCCGCTCGGCTCGACTCACCGTGACGAACGAAGGGGACGAGACGGTCAGCGCCTTCTACTACAACATCGACTATGAGCAGCACGAGCGGTTGCCGGACGACATTGGCTACTTTCACGCGCAGTATCGCCAAGGAACGCCCACCCCGGGCTGGACGACCGACTGGGCGCTGAACGGCGACAACCTGGTCAACGAGCACCGCAACCTGGAGGGTGCTGACAACTACGTGCTGCTCGACGCCACCGGCCGGGGCCACTACGTCGCCGTGATCCATAGCATCCTGCAGAACCAGGGTGACTGGTGGGGTGAAGGCGACGAGATGATCGTGATCGACGGCGACACAACGCCGCGGATCATCGGTACCGGCTCGGAGGACTACTACCTCGGCGCCTGGTGCTACGGCGGGTGCGGGATTAGCCCGTTCGGCAACGCGCGACCGACCTTCGCGTTCCAGCGCTACGGGAATCCGGTGAACGGGGGCGACGACCGCGGCGCCAAGTGGATGGTGTACCGGCTGCACACCGAATCGCCGGTCGTGTTCCAGGACTCGATCAAGGTGACGATCGAACACGGCCACGGGAACCACCGCGCCGACAACTTCTACACGGTCGCTTACTGGTACCAGACGGAGCCCCACGGCGCGTTTCCCGAGCTGCCGGCGGTTGCCGACAGAATCCCGCGCCAGTTCGAGACCGGCGGACCGACGATGGGGAAGCCATAAGATATGACCGAGTCGGCCGGCGCCACGGTGGTAGCTGCCACGACCGTCTTCCGCGCCCAGGGGATCGCGAAGGTCTACCACATGGGCGAGGTGGACGTGCATGCCCTGCGGGGCGTGGACCTCGAGCTGGGCCAGTCCGAGTTCCTGGTGCTGCTCGGTCCATCCGGCAGCGGCAAGTCGACGCTCCTCAACATTCTCGGAGGCCTCGACGTGCCGTCGGCCGGCCGCGTGTCCTACCGCGGTCGGGAGTTGACGATCGCGGACGAGCGGGCGCTCACCGACTACCGTCGGCGCCACGTCGGCTTCGTCTTTCAGTTCTACAATTTGATTCCCAGCCTCACCGCCCGCGAGAACGTGGCGCTCGTGACCGACATCGTCGAAGCACCAATGCCGCCTGAGGAGGCGCTCGGTCTCGTCGGGCTGGAGCAGCGGCTCGATCACTTTCCGGCCCAGCTGTCGGGCGGCGAGCAGCAGCGGGTGGCAATCGCGCGCGCGATCGCGAAACGTCCCGACGTGCTGCTGTGCGACGAGCCGACCGGCGCGCTGGACATCTCCACTGGTGTGGTCGTGCTCGAGGCGATCGTGCGCGTGAATCTGGAGCTCGGCACGACGACCGCCGTCATCACGCACAATGCCGCGGTGGCCGGCATTGCCGACCGCGTCGTCACGATGTCCGACGGACGTATCAGCGGGCGGCGCTGGAACGAGCATAAGATGTCTCCGCGGGATCTCCAATGGTGAGGTCGATGTGCGTGCGCTGACCCGGAAACTGCTGCGCGATCTCTGGGCGATCAAGGGACAGGCGTTCGCGATCGCGATGGTCATCGCGGCCGGCGTCACGATGTACGTGATGTATTTGAGTGCGTTCGATTCGCTGCGCGCCACGCAGCGCGCCTACTACGAGCGCTACCGGTTCGCCGACGTGTTTGCCAGTCTCAAGCGGGCACCCTCTCGGCTTCGAGACCGGATCGTCCAGATTCCCGGCGTGGCGCAGCTCGAGACCCGGGTCGTCGTGGACGTCGCGCTCGATGTGCCGGGCCTGGCGGAGCCGGCGACCGGGCGACTGATCTCGGTGCCGTCCCGACGCCGGGCGATGCTGAACGACCTGTTCTTCCGGGTCGGACGCTACGTCGACGCCAGTCGCGCCGGCGAAGTCCTCGTGAGCGAGTCGTTCGCCCTCGCGCACGACCTGGAGCCGGGCGACACGGTCACCGCGGTCATCAACGGCCGACGGCAGAAGCTCGAGATCGTCGGAATTACCTTGTCGCCCGAGTATGTCTACAGCATCCGTCCCGGCGAGATCATCCCGGACGATGCGCGCTTCGGCATCTTCTGGATGGAGCGCCGGGCGCTCGCCACCGCGTTCGACATGGAAGGCGGGTTCAATGACGTGGCAATCCGGCTCGGCCGCGGCGCGTCGGAGGCGGAAGTCATCGCGCGGCTCGACCGCTTGCTCGAGCCGTACGGCGGACTCGGAGCGATTCCCCGCTCGCTGCAGTTTTCGCACTGGTATCTCGACAGCGAGCTGACGCAGCTCCAGAGCTTCGGCGTGGCGATTCCGTTGCTCTTTCTCGGCGTGGCGGCGTTCCTGCTGAATGTCGTCCTCACGCGGATCGTCGCGGTGCAGCGGGAGCAGATCGCGATGCTAAAGGCGCTCGGCTACGCCAACCGCGAGGTCGGCCTGCACTACGTGCAGTGGGGCGTGGTGATCGCTGCCGTGGGCACGGTGATTGGCATCGCGGCCGGCCGCTGGTTCGGCTCGGGCCTCGTCTCTCTGTACAGCGACTACTTTCGGTTTCCTGTCCTCATCTATCGCCTGATGCCGGTCACCGTGGTGACCGGTGTCGCGGTGAGCGCCGCCGCGGCGGTGCTCGGTGCCCTGGGCGCCGTCCGTCAGGCGGTGCGCCTGCCGCTGGCCGAAGCGATGCGCCCGGAGCCGCCAAAGGACTATCGCGAGAGCTGGATCGAGCGCGTCGGCCTGCGGGGGCTGCTATCGCCGCCGGCGCGGATGGTCGCACGGAACCTCCAACGGCAGCCGTTCCGGACGGTGACGTCGATCGTCGGCATTGCGTTCGGTGCCGCCATCTTGATCGTGGGCACCTTCTTCATCGACGCAATGGACGAACTGATGGAGGTGCAGTTCCAGGTGGCGCAGCGGCAGGACGTGACCGTGAGCTTCGTCGAGCCGGCCTCCGCACGGGCGTTCCACGAAGTCGCCCACTTGCCCGGCGTGATCTCGGCCGAGCCGATGCGCGTCGTCCCGGCCCGGCTGCGGTCCGGCCATCGCGTGCGCCAGCTGGCGGTGACCGGGTTGCCCGCGCGGCCCAGCCTGCACCGCGTGGTCGATCGCTCGCTTCGGCCGATCGAGCTACCCCCGGACGGGCTCGTCCTGTCGGCGAAGCTCGGCGAGTTGCTGGCAGTCGGTCCAGGCGATACCGTGTACATGGAAGTGCTGGAAGGGGCTCGGCCGGTGCGGCCGGTCGTCGTCAATCGTCTGGTCGAAGAGTACATGGGCATGTCGGCCTACATGGAGATCGACGCGCTGCGCCGCGTCATGCGTGAAGGGGGCACGTTGTCGGGAACGTCGATGGCGGTCGACCGTCTCGAGCTCGAGCAACTGTACGCGCGGCTCAAGGAGACGCCGGCGGTGGCGGGGGTGGCCCTGAAATGGACTGCGATCGAGAACTTCGACGAGACGCTTCGGCGGAACTTCAACGTGATGATCTTCTTCAACATCTTGTTTTCGAGCATCATCGCGTTCGGCGTGGTCTACAATGCGGCGAGCATCTCCCTCTCGGAGCGCAGTTGGGAGCTGGCCAGTTTAAGGGTGCTCGGTTTCACGCGGGCCGAGATCTCTGCCATCCTGCTCGGTGAGCTCGGGGTGGTGACCCTGATCGCCATTCCGGTCGGGCTGCTGCTCGGGTACGGCCTCGCCGCGCTGACCGTCACGGCACTCGACACCGAGCTCTACCGGTTTCCGCTGGTCGTGACGGCCCGGACGTTCGCGCTGGCAGCCCTCGTGATCCTGGCGGCGGCGACGCTGTCGGGACTGTCGGTGCGCCGGAAGCTCGACCAGCTGGATCTGGTCGCGGTGCTGAAGACGCGAGAATGAGGATGGCCATTCGCACCAGTCGCATCGTGACGTGGGTCGTCGTGGTGGGCGTGCTCGTGGCGCTCGGGCTGGCGCTGCGTCCGGCGCCGGTGCCGGTCGACCTGGGGGCCGTCGAGCGCGGCGGGCTGCGCGTGACGCTGGACGAGGAAGGCGAAACGCGCGTCCACGATCGCTTCGTCGTCTCGGCGCCACTGGCTGGCAGGGCGCTGCGCATTGAGCTCGAACCGGGCGACCCGGTGACGGCGGGCGAGAGCGTGCTGGCGACCTTCCAGCCGAACGATCCGATTCTGCTCGACGCGCGCACACGCGCGGAGACCGAGGCTCGCGTCCGGGCGGCCGAGTCGGCGCTGGGCCGTGCGCGGGCCGACCGGGAGCGGGCGATCGTCGAGGCCGAGTTTGCGCGGAACGAGGTGGCGCGAGCCGGGGAGCTGGCCGACGACGGCATCGTGTCGGAGGAGCGGCTGGACGCCGCCGAGCATCAGGCGCGCAGCCGGGAGCAGGCGCAGCGCGCAGCCGAGTTCGCGTTCCGGACCGCCGAGTACCAGCTCGAGGTGGCGCGCGCCAGCCTGGTCCAGGTCCAGGGTGGCGGCGGGGACGGGGCCATCGTCCTGCGCTCGCCGATCGACGGCGTCGTCCTGCGCCGGCTTCGCGAGAGCGAATCGGTCGTGCCGGCCGGAGAACCGATCCTAGAAGTCGCCGATCCGGTGAATCTCGAGATCGTCTCGGACATGCTGTCGGTCGATGCCGTGCAGATCAGGGCGGGTGATGACGTACTGATCGACCAGTGGGGCGGCGGCACCGAGCTGCGCGGGCGGGTGCGGCTGGTCGAGCCGTCGGGCTTCATGAAGGTTTCCGCGCTCGGCGTGGAGGAGCAACGGGTGAATGTCATCGTCGACTTCGTGGATGTCCGCGACGCCTGGCAGGCCCTCGGTGACGGCTACCGGGTCGAAGTGCGCGTGATTGTCTGGGAGCGGGAGGACGTGCTGAAGGTGCCGACCAGCAGCTTGTTCCGCGCCGGCGAGGCCTGGGCGGTGTACCGCGTCGCCGAGGGCCGGGCCGTGCGGCAGGTGATCGACATCGGGCGGCGGAACGGCCTCGAGGCCGAGGTACTGTCCGGGCTCTCGGCTGGCGACCGAGTCGTCGTGCATCCGAGCGATACCGTCGTCGACGGCGTCGAGGTCATGGAACGGACGGCCGGTTGAGAAAGCGAGGATGACCGGCCAAGGCGAGGCGGCGCTGGTCGAGTTCACCCGCGCCCTGGTGCGGACGCCGAGTGTGCTCGGCCACGAGCAGGCGATGGCTGTGCGCGTCCGGGAGGAAATGGAGCGGCTGGGCTTCGACCGCGTGACGACCGACGAGGCGGGCAACGTGGTCGGCGTCGTCGAGGGGCGCACAGACGGCCCCGTGCTCCTGTTCGACGCGCACATGGACACGGTCGACGTCGTGCCGCGTGAGGGTTGGACGCACGACCCGTTCGGCGCGGCGCTCGAGAATGATCGCATCTACGGGCGTGGCAGCTCGGACATGAAGGGCGCGCTGGCGGCGATGGTCCACGCCGTGGCCGGGCTGGATCGAGAGGCGACGGCCGGACGCGCCGTCGTCTCGGCTTCCGTGGGTGAGGAGCTGATCGAGGGTGCGGCGCTCCGTCACGTCATGCAGTCGATTCACCCTGATTTCGTGGTCATCGGGGAAGCCTCCGAGCTGCACCTCGTGCGCGCCGGTCGCGGCCGGGCGGAAGTGGTCGTCGAGACACACGGCCGGCCGTCGCACGCATCGACGCCGGACCGCGGCCTGAATGCCGTGCACGTGATGCGGGACGTGATCGCCGAGATCGAGGCACTGCCGATGCCGACCGATCCGTTCGTCGGAGGGGGGGTGATGTGCTTGACCGACGTGATCTCCGTGCCGTACCCGGCGCACTCGGTCGTGCCGAGCGGCTGCCGCGCGACCTACGAGCGGCGGCTGCTGCCGGGCGAGACGCAGGCGATGCTGTTCGGCGAGATGCGCGAGGCGTGCACGCGGGCGGGGGCGGCGGACACAACCCTGCACCTGGCGACGACCGACTATCAGAGCTACACCGGGATACGCTGGGACGAGCCGAAGTGGTACGCACCCTGGCAGACCGACGAGTCGCACGTGCTCGTGCAGCAGGCGCTCGGCGGGCTGCGCGCCGCCCGGCTCGATTCTTCGATGCGGAGTTATCAGTTCTGCACGAATGCGGCCTACAGTGCCGGTGCTGCGGGGGTCCCGACGATCGGCTTTGGCCCGTCGTCGGAGCACCACGCGCACGTCTGCGACGAGTATCTTGAGGTCAGCCAGCTGACCGGCGCGGCGGCGGGCTACCGGGCGATCGCCGAGGCGATGCTCACCCGGTCGATCGCTTAGCAGCCCGTGGTGAAAGTCCAGCGCGGCACCGAGACCCCGCTAAGGTCAAGCCCGAGGCAGCGGTCGGCCCCGCCAGGCGCGAGGCGGGAGCATACCGGGAGTATTTGACCCATCGTGGACAACGCCCAGCGCCGCCCATGGCGGGATGCATCGGCGGTCGAATGCAGTGAGACTTTCACCACGGGCTGCTAGCGCGGCGCCAGCTCGAGGCGGTGTCGGTACTTGCGCAGCAGCTCATAGGCGACGACGCCGCCGGCGGTCGCGACGTTGAGCGAGCGCTTCACACCCAGCATGGGCAGCCTCACGTGCGTGTCGCATCGCTCCAGCAACTCCGCGCGCAGTCCCTCGACCTCGTTCCCGAACAGGACACAGATGGGAAACCTCGGTTCCCAGTCGAACAGATCGACGGCCCGCACGCTCGTTTCGATCGCCGCGAGCTCGACGCCGTCCGTCGCGAGCCGTTCCAGCAGCGCCCGCGGATCGGCGCATCGGCTCCACGCGACCGCCGTTTCCGCGCCGAGCGCGGTCTTCGCGATCTCGCGGCTCGGCGGGTGACCCGTGTAGCCACACAGGTAGAGGTGGTCGAGCCCGGCGGCGTCGGCGCTCCTGAAGAAGGCTCCGACGTTGTACAGGCTGCGGACGTTGTCGAGGAGCAACGACACCGGGAGACGGTCGATGCCTTCGTAGGCTGCCGACAGGGTCGTGGCCGTGTAAGGGAGGTGCTCGGTCATGCGGTCACGCAGTCATGCAGTCATGGCGGCAGCCTCACCCGACGATCGCACGCAGTCCCCGCGCCAGCCGCGACGTGCCCTCGGCCGCCTCCCGCGCGTCCACGGCGCCATAGGAGATGCGCAGATAGCATCCGTCAGCGAGCCCGAACGCGGTCCCTGGAATGACCGCCACTCGGTGCTCATGAATCAGGCGTGTGGCGAGGTCGAGCGAGCCGATCGGCGCCTGGATGCGGGCCAGGTAGTACATCGCGCCGTCGGCGTCCGGCAGCGTGCACAGGTCGGAGACGTCGGCCAGCGTGTCGCGGACGATGCGCCGCACTTCGGCCAGCTCGGGCAAACGTTCGCGACAGTAGGCCACACCGACTGACAGCGCGCCCGCCGCGGCATACTGGCTGGCGGCCGGCGGACAGACCAGGATGGTGTCTTGAATCTTGTCGACCGCGCTGACCAACGCCTCCGGGATTACCATGTAGCCAATCCGCCAGCCGGCAAACCCGAACGCCTTGGAAAAGGAATACAGCGAGATGGTGTGCGCCCCGGCGTCGGGGAGGCTGCCGGGTGAGAAGTGGGTGGCGCCGTCGAAGAGGAAGTACTCGTACGGCTCGTCCGAGATGTGGAACAGGCCGCGATCGCGGCACAGCGTGTTGACGGTCCGCAGCGCCGCTTCCGGATAGATCACGCCGGCCGGATTGTTCGGGGAGACCGTCACGACGGCGCGGGTCCGCGGCGTGATTGCCTCCTCGAGGGCGTCGAGGTCGAGCTGGTAGTGCTCGTCAGTGGGGACCGGCACTGGCCGGCAGCCGGCCATGACGACCGCCATCTCATGATTGAAGTAGAACGGGACGGGCAGCACGATTTCGTCGCCGGGGTCGGCGATGGCCAGGACCGCGTTGACGAAGCCCATGTTACTGCCCGCCGTGACGACGACGCGGCTCGCGGGGTAGACGGTGATGCCGTTGTCCTGCTCGAGCTTGTCCGCCAACCCCTCGACGAGCGGGCGCAAGCCGTCCACTGGACCGTAGCGATGCAGGTCCGGCGACCCGCCGGCACGTGCCAGCGCTTCGGCCGCCGCCGCCGGTGGCCCGAATCGAACCATGCCCTGGCCGAGGGAGATGGTGCCTGGCGTCGATGCGATCAGCCGCTGGATGACAGCGACGACCGGCGGGCGGATCGCTTGGATCCGGCGGGTGTCGGATCGGACGGTCGTCACGGCTGCTCCTCGCGCGCCGACGCGAACCGGAGGCGGCCTTTCCACCAGTCGGCGTCGTCCTGGCTGGCCGGCCCCAAGCGTCCGCGGGCCGACTCGAGCAACTCGGCCGGATCGTAGGCGATACCCGCCTTCACGACGAGGCGTACCCGCCGGGTCATGCGGATGTCCTGCAGCGGATCACCGGCGACGACAATCAGGTCGGCAAGCTTGCCCGGCTCGATCGTCCCCAGCCGGTCGCTCACGCCGAGCGCCCGGCGCCGTTGATCGTGCCGATCTTGAGCGCCGCCGCCTCGGGAATGCCGGCCAGGACCATCGCGTGCAGCTCCCGGTGCGATCCGAAGCCGGAGAAGAACTCCCCCCAGCTGGGATGGTCCGTGCCGAGCGTGATCAGGTCGGCGCCGCCCGCGTCGTAGAACGCCTTCAGGGTCCGCCGCTTGATCCAGTAGATTCTCTCGAACTGGGCGCTGACGCGGCGAGGGAGACGCGATTCGACGACGCGTCGCGCGTATGGCGTGAGCAGCGCCATCTCGTCGGCCCAGTACTCGTACACCGTCGGCTCACGCTGCCCGAAGTATCCGTAGGCGGTCAGCGTGGGGTCGAAGAACACCCGGTGGCGGAGATACTGCTGGATGATCGCCGCGACCTCTGGGCGCGCGGTGTCCAGCACCTCGAGCGACGCGTAGGCCGATCGATCGGAGGTGAGGGCGTCGCCGCCGAGAAAGTGCTCGATGCGATCGATGCCCATCGCGATGGCATCGCGCGGATTGACCGAACGCCGGTATCCGGATCCGAGATGTCCGGTGACCGGCAGGCCGTGGAGGTGTGCGCGCGCGATGAGGATCTCGAGATGCTCCGGACGGATTCCCTTCGCCTTGAACCCCCGTGCGCCCTTGGCCGCCCAGGCGTCCACGTCGCGGTGAATGTCTGCCGCGGTGACGTCGCCGGCCTGCCAACCGGGCCGAGCCGTCCCGAAATAGGGTCCCGAATTGTAAAGACGCGGCCCGATCTGCTCCACGGCGTCGAGACGCAGCCGCGCGGCGCGCATGCCCTCCGGATCGACCTCACCGGCAGGAAACGTCGAGGTGACGCCGTTCGCCAGGAAGACCAGCGGGTTGACGTCGTACTCGTCGACCCGGCCCTCGCCGAACAGGTCCACGGCGTAGTGGGCGTGCAGGTCGAAGAGTCCCGGGAGGATCGTCTCGTCGTCCCGAAGCGTGATGACGGTCGCCCCGGCGCGTGGGGCGTCGCCCAGCTCCGCATCGACCGCCAGGATGACGCCGTTTCGGATGAGGAGACCCGGGTTGGGCCGGACGCTGTCGCCCACCGAGTCGAACAGGAGACCGCCCAGGATCTGGATGACGCTGTCGCCGGCGCCGAGGTCATGCTCCTGGTCCGGCACCTGCGCCTGGGCAGTGCCGCCAGCGAGCAGCAAGCACAGCCAGACGGCCGGGACGAGGCGGGACACGCGCAAGCGGCCTGGTTCAGCCACTGGTTTAGCCATGGGTGGAGAGGCCTTAGGTCGAGATTGTACCCTCGTGTCGGGCAAACACGTCCCTGGCCCGGGCAGCCTTAGCAACCCGTGGTGAAAGTCCCGCTGCATTCGACCGCCGATGCATCCCGCCAGGTACTGACGCCCCTATATGTCAAGACGGTCGTTCAGGCCGCCAAGTCTGCGGCTTGGCGCGCTCGGTAGTCTGCCATCACGCGCTGAAAGATCTCGCGGGCGAGAAAGCGTTTAAGACAGCGGATGATCTCCCGTTTGGGCCGCCCTTCAGCGGTGCGTCGTTCGACGTAGTTGAGGGTTGGTGTGTGGAACCGCATCCGCACGATGACGGCCCGGTGGAGCGCGGCGTTGGCCTGGCGATGACCGCCGCGGTAGAGGCGGTGGCGCCCCGTCGTCATCCCGGACGAAGCCGGGATGGGGCAGGCCCCGCAAAGCTTGGCGAAGGCGGCTTCAGAATGAATCCGATCGGGGGTGTCGCCAAAGATGATCAGCAGTTCGGCGGCGGTGTCGGCACCGATGCCGAAGCCCTCACGCAGCGTCGGTGAGGTCTGGGTGGTGAGTCGACTCACGTGACGGTCGTGGTCCACGATTTCGACGGAGAGAGCGAACCAGCGACGGGCGAGCGCCCGGAGGGTATGTTTCGCCGAGGCGGTCGGCGTATCGATCGTGCCGCAGCGCCATCCGCGGCAGCGTTTGAGGAGCGCCTGGTCGGCGAGCGGGTTGAGGGTCTCTCGCAGCGCGGGCGGCGCGGTGACGACGATCTGCTTCAGCGTGATCATCGCCGAGGTGCGGGCTTTGACCGCCGTCCGGCGCGCGACTTTGAGGTGGCGCATCATCTCGACCGCTCCGTCCGCGGTCTTCGGGATGGCGGTCGATTGGCCCGCCAGAACCGACCGCGCGGCGGTCTCGGCATCCACGGGGTCGGACTTCCCGGCGATTCGACGTGTGCGCCGGTCGCCTCGGTTCACTTCGAGCACCTGGTGCCCGGCTCGCCGGACCGCGCGAGTGAGTCCCGCCCCGTAGCTGCCGGTGCCCTCGATGCCGAACGCGGCGATGCGGCCGTGACGCTCGGCCCAGGTGATCAGCTGTTGGTAGCCGTCTGAGTCGGCGGCACACGATCGATCGTCGAGGCGGACCCCCCTCGTGTCGATCGCCACGGCCACGTGGACGTGCTTGTGGGTGTCCACGCCGACGATCACCTTCCGCGCGTCAGGCTGGATAGTCCTGTGGTTCGTCACCGGGTGGCCTCCTCGGGTGCTGGTGCGTCGGCCGGATGGGCGGACAGGACTGTGATGGGTCGACGTTGCAGCAGGCCCCTATTGGGTCACTGCCCATCCGGTCAGACGGGTTGCCGTGTCAATCGCCGACGGACGATGACCGACAGTTCAGTAGCCAGGACCGTAGGTCAGTCAACTTGTGGGTCAGGCCAGCGCCCACCGGCACCCACCGGTGTCACTGAGCAACCCCGACAGGCAGGGGAATCATGCTCACAGTCAAGTTAGCGTTCGTCGAGCGAGCCGGTACTCGGGGTCGTGATCTCAGTTCGAGTCAGGCGGCGAGCGTGACTGCATCCCAAATGAGAAAAGAGCGTCCTCGTAGCTCCCGATGATGCACCGCTCGCACCAGGTGACGGCCAACGCGGAAGAGGTTGCGGACGAGTCCATGCACGGACAAGAATCGTTGTGCCTGCCCGGGAGATTTGAACCGGCGCATGTGTCGCTCGCGTTGCCGTGTGGGCTGGTGGGAGACTTCGGCACGATTGTTCTCGTATCGGTCCGTGCGATGGGCGACGGACGGCATGGCCGCTCGGTGCGCAGCCCTGTAGCTGCTCAGCTTGTCGGTGACCAACCGCCCAGGCGTACGCTCCTGACCCTTCAACAGCTTGCGGAAAAAGCGTGTAGCCGCCCGACAGTCGCGACGCGACTGGACGAGGATATCGATGACGTCACCATCTTGATCGACGGCACGCCAGAGATAGCGCCGCTGTCCCTGGATGGTGACGAAGACCTCGTCCAGGTGCCAGATGTCGCCCAGCCGGCCCTGTCGACGCTTGAGCCGGCGAGCGTATACTGAACCAAACGTGAGGCACCACAGCCGGATCGCTTCGTAGGACACCGTGATGCCGCGTTGGGCCAGGAGATCTTCGACATCGCGAAAGCTCACACCGAAGCGGTGATACAGCCAGACGGCGTGGCTGATGATCTCGGGGGGAAATCGATATCCATGGTAGCTCAGCGTGTCGTGTTTCATCGGCCAAGTCTGCCACGCTCCCACTGAACTTGACAGTACCCCCTGGATTGTAGGCGAGCATTGCTTGAGGAGGAGAGAGATGATCGACATTAACGAAATCGGGGCGACCGCGTTCGTCATCGCATCCATTCGCGCAGTGGAGAATGAAAGACCGGAGCCTCTGTTCAGCGACCCGTACGCCGAATGGTTCTCCAACGAGCGCGCTCGAGGAGCGGCGCGGCAACTGGACGTCGCCTTTCCCCATTCGACGACCATGGTCCGCTTCCGCACCCGCTACTTCAACCGCTTCGTCGAGCGCGGGATCGCGGACGGGGCCCGCCAGGTCGTGCTGCTCGGCGGCGGCTTCGACATGCGCGCCCACAGGTACGGCGTTCCGGACGTCGCGTTCTTCGAGGTCGACCAGAAGGCCGTTCTCGAATTCAAACGCGTGGTCCTGGAGCGGAGCGCGCTCGCGCAGCCACCCTCGCTCCTCGCCAACTACCTCGAGGTTGACGTCCCCGGCGGCCTCGCCGAGTTCGGCTTCGACCCGCACGCACCGACGCTGATCATATGGGAAGGCAACACCATGTACCTGCCTCCAGAGAGCATCATGCCGTTCCTCAACCGGCTGGCTGACGCGATGTCTTCGTTCCGCATGGCCTTCGACTACTTCGCGCTGGACCTGCAGAATCGCGAGTCTGCGGACCCCGAGGATCGCAGGTGGCTCGAAGGCATGGAGCGGGCGATGGGCGCCTCGTTCCCCACCGGGTTCCCCGACCTGACCGTCTTCGAGGAGCAGGCGCCGTTCAGGGTCGCCGAAGCGGGGTCTTTTTTCGGGCTTGCCGAGGAGTACGGATTGGGTGAGGTGGTGGCGGCCTATCCGGAAGACTGGCGCGAGTCGCTCAAGCTGTATCGGTATTGTGTTTTGGAGAGGGCGCAGCGGTAGTCTTGGCACCACGAAGATCGTGACCTGGCCGACGGCCAAGGTAGGTCTCCGAGCCCTGCTGTTTCGCGTGACGTCTGCAAGACATAGAATCCGACACGGGATACGACACACGGTGGTGGGCGTCGGAAGGCGCCTTTGCCCGTGTGTTGCAAACGGCCCAGACCGTGTGAAAAGTCGTCGACAGGAGTGCTTAGGGTCGATCAGCCAGCGGCGAGTCACCACGGCGTTCGGTAAAATGCGGCATGGGACACATATCCGGTGAAGACCGTTCCCAGCTTCTGCTTCTCCCCGACGCTGTGGACGATTATGTGGGGCCGGACAACCCGGTCCGTTTCATTGATGCCTTCGTCGATAGCCTCGATCTCGAGGAGACGGGGTTCCAGCGCGTTCGGCCCAACGACAAGGGCCGCCCGGGCTACGATCCTGCGGATCTGCTGAAGCTCTACATCTACGGGTATCTCAACCGTGTTCGGTCCAGCCGGCGCCTGGAGGTCGAGACGCACCGCAACCTGGAGGTGATCTGGCTGCTGCGCCAGCTTCGCCCCGACTTCAAGACGATCGCCGACTTCCGCCGCGACAACCGGAGCGCCTTCCGGCAGGTCTTTCGGGAGTTCGTGCGGCTATGCCGAGAACTTGACCTGTACGGGCGCGAGTTGATCGCGGTGGACGGCACGCGCATCAAGGCGGTGAACAACCGTGACCGCAACTTCACGCGAGCCACGTTGAAGAGGGACCTGCAGCGCATCGACGACCAGCTGGAACGCTACCTCGAACAGATGAACGAGGCCGATGCGAACGCAGCCAGCGGTGGAGGGAACTCCGTAGCGGACCTTCAGGACAAGATCGCGTCGATCCGCAAACGCAAGGAGACCTTGGAGGGCCATCGGCAGAAGCTGGACGAGACCGGGGAGGCACAGCTGTCGCTTACGGATCCGGACTCCCGGTCGATGCACTCCGGGACACGGGTCGGCGTGGGCTACAACGTCCAGATCGCGGTCGACAGCAAGCACAACCTGATCGCCGAGCAGCAGGTCCACAGCAAGGTCTCGGACCTCGGCCTGCTGGCGGAGACGGCCACCGCGGCGCGGCAGAACCTCGCTGTCGACGAGCTCGATGCGGTCGCGGACGGCGGCTACTACAAGATCGAGGACATGGAGGACTGCGAAGCTGGGGGGATCACGCCCTTCGTGCCGAAGCCCGATAGAAGCCCAGCCAGGAGCAGCGGCCACGTTACCAAGTCCGAGTTCCAGTACGACGCCGCAACCGACACCTACCGTTGTCCGGCTGGCCAGCGTCTGGTGCCCTTGTATCGGGGCAGGGCCGGCAAGACCCGCGACGGGATCTGGGTGATCAGCTACGGTAATCGCGCAGCCTGCCGGTCCTGCGATCGACGCGACCGATGCACCAAAGGCACCCACCGACGGCTCGTCCGCTACGAGAACGAAGCCACGATGGATCGGATGGCGGCTCGCCTCGCGGCTCGGCCCGAGGTGATGGACCGTCGTCGGGAGTCCGTCGAACATCCCTTCGGGTCGATCAAGCAGTGGATGGGCCAGGGCGCGTTCCTGACGCGTCGACTCGACAACGTCCGCGGGGAGTTCAGCCTCACCGCCTTGGCCTACAACATGCGACGCGCGATCAATCTCGCGGGACTTCCCGCGATGATCGCCGCGGCAGCCGGCTGAACCCCTATTTCGCCCGCTTCCAGGGCGACAATCAGCCCGAATCTGGCCGTCAGGCGATCGCAGCAGTCCCTCACGCGACCGACACGACTGACGCCCCGACTGATCGGCGCCGCGGTCGCGAGCCCGCCACCGTGCTCAAGCCTCGATGCTGCCGGATCAGCGACCCACGACTTGGACTTTTCACACGGTCTGGGCCGTTTATGACACATGCGGATCGGCTACGCCCGCAAAATCAAGCACGGCACCGAGACAGACGCCAGGAATGGACAGGGCGGCGGATGCGCCTAATGCGGCGAAGCCAGCGAGAATCGACTAGAGGAACCCATGGCCGCGACGCTTGAAAGCTTCTTCAGTTTGGCACAGCGCGGCACTGACGTGCGGACAGAGGTGAGGGCGGGTGTGACGACATTCCTGACGATGGCCTATATCGCCTTTGTCAACCCCCAGATCCTCTCCGAGGCTGGCATGCCGTTCGACGCGGTGTTCGTTGCCACTTGTCTGTCCGCTGCGTTCAGCACTCTGGTGATGGGGCTGTATGCCAACTACCCGATCGCGCTGGCGCCGGGCATGGGACTCAACGCGTTCTTCGCTTACGGTGTCGTCCTCGGTCTGGGCCACACGTGGGAGGTCGCGCTCGGCGCGGTCTTCGTCTCGGGTGTGCTGTTCCTGATTCTCAGCATACTGCCGGTGCGACGCTGGATCCTCGAAGCGATCCCCCAAGGACTGCAACTGGCCATCGTGGCCGGGATTGGCCTCTTGCTTGGGGTCATCGCGTTGCGGAACGCCGGCATCATCCAAGCCAGCGAAGCGACGCTGGTCACCGCCGGTGAGTTGATGACGCCTGGGCCGGTGTTGTCCCTGCTCGGTTTCTGCACCATCGTGGCGCTGTCGGCGCGCCGTGTGCCCGGCGCGGCGATCATCGGGATGCTGGGTGTCGCCGGTGCCGGCCTCGCTCTCGGTGTCTCTGAGTGGCAGGGCATCGTGTCGCTACCACCTGATCCGACGCCGACGCTGCTGGCCCTGGACATCGCGGGTGCGCTGCAGGCGAGCATGATTACGGTCATCCTCGCGTTCCTCATGGTCGACCTGTTCGACACGACCGGGACACTCATCGGTGTCGCACACCAGGCGCAGCTTCTGGACGAGGGCGGACGTCTACCGGGCATGCAAAGAGCGCTGATCGCCGATTCGACGGGCACGATAGGCGGCACCCTGCTCGGCACCTCCCCGGTGACGAGCTACATCGAGAGCGCAACGGGTGTCAGCGCAGGTGGGCGTACGGGTCTGACCGCAGTTGTGGTCGCCGGGCTGTTTCTCTCCTGCCTTTTTCTCGCGCCGCTGGCCGAGTCCATACCACCCCAGGCGACGGCGGCCGCCCTCCTGTATGTCGCATGTCTTATGGTGCGACCACTGGCAGAGGTGGACTGGCGCGACGTCACCGAGGCCGCCCCCGCCGTCATGACCGGGATCGCCATCCCGTTGACGTTCTCCATTGCCGACGGCCTCGGCCTCGGCTTCCTCACCTACGTCTTGATCAAGGGGATGGCGGGACGCCGAGGTGAGTGTTCGCCGACATTGATCGCGGTGGCATTTCTCTTCGCCGTGAAGTTCGCTTGGCTGTAACGACCTTCCCGAAAGGTGGCATGACGGCCGCCGCGGACTAGCGGCTGACAACGGCACTCACACCGAGTCCGTTTTAGACGGGAGACACCTGCCAGACACACATCGGACATTCGCGCTCGACTCGGGAGCATGTGCTCCGCTTCCCAGCACAGCTCGAGGTGGTCTACGGGCTCGCTGCTGGCCGTACTCTGGACCATCGGGCGCGGGTGCGCCCGATGGCGGAAGGAAAGTCCGCCGGCCGGTGATCGGGTGGGGTCGGGGCGCTGACGCGGCCCGCCCCCACCTCTCGATGCTACGACCGGACCCGGATCACGACGCGGCGGTTCTGCGCCCGCCCTTCCGCGGTGTCGTTCGGTGCCGCCGGGCGATCTTCGCCGAAGCTCAGCACGCTGATTCTGTGCAGCGGCACGTTGTGCTGGTCGTACAGGTATATCTTCACCATCTCGGCGCGCTGCATGCCGAGCTGCATGTTGCGGCGCTCCGAACCGGTCGAGTCCGTGTGCCCCTCGATCTCGAAATACACGTTCTGGGGGTCGGCCTGGATCTGGCCCACCAGCTGATCGATCCGGGCGCGCGCGGCATCCGGCAAGTCGGCCCGGCCGAGCTCGAAGCTGCCCTGCGGCTCGTTGAGCGTGACCTCGAACATGAAGCGCCGCGCCTCTTCCTCGACCCCATCCACGCGCATGCCGACCGCCTCGGCGGCCTGGACGGCAGCGTCCGCCGCCTGCTGACCCATCTCCGCCGCCTGTCCGGCCGCTTGGGCGCGCTGGTCGACCACGCCAATCTGTTCCTCGTTCTGAAGCGTGCGCTCCTGTGTCTCCTCGCCCGTGGCCGCCAGGGTGTCGACCTTGGCGTCGACCGCCGCGGCTTCCTGGCGTACAAAGCCCCGAGTCGCGCACGCCGACGCGACCAGCGCGACCACTCCCACCAACGCGACCTGCTTCAGCATCATCCGCATGGTTCCTCCTTGAGTAACGTGTGTCCTCTTCGAGTCAGTCGCGCCCTTCCCGCCACGTAGCCGTTGCGGACCTGCACAGCCCAGTCATTATCCGACATTCGAATCCGGATCGGATGCCAGCCTCGCCGGAAACCGGGCTTGAACGTCACGACGTACTGATAGCGCAGCCCCTCCAGCACGTGCGCGAGCGCCTCGCGCACGTCATCACCCGTGCTCGTCGCCCGCACGCTGCCGCCCGTCCAGCGCGCGAGATCGAGATCGGCGAGGGTTGCGGTCAGCGCGGCGCTGTCGGTGCCGCCCGCTCCGCCGGCGCCGTCGCGCACGTCGAGCGGACCGCCCACGGTGAGTAGGTGAACCGGCACGGAGACCTCGCTGGCCACGCGCGAGACCTCCTCCGCCGTGCGCCGGCTGCCGGTGTCCACGCCGTCGGTCACCACCAGCAGCGCGTGGTGGATGCTGCCGAACTGGCCGACGAGGGTAGCGGTGTCGGCAACCGCGTCGTAGAGCGAGGTCTTGCCGTAGGGCTTCTCCGTGCCCTTCTCGGTCATGTCGTCGAACCGATCGAACTCGGTGGTGAACGGCACCACCTCGCGCAGGACGGTGTCGAAGGTGAAGAGCGCGAGCTCGTCGCGACCCGGTTGCAGAGCGTCGACGATGTGGTCGACCGCTCTCCAGGCCCGGTCGATGTTGCGGTCGATGGCCATACTCCCGCTCACGTCGACTAGGACGGCGATGCGCAACGCCGCGTCGCTCGGGAAGACGCTGTCGATGGGGCGTCCGAAGCCGCTGTCGATGAGCCGGAACTGCGATGCGTCGAGGCCGCGGACGACGCGTCCCCGGCCGTCGCGCACGGAAACGTTGATCGTCACGATGTCGACGCCCGAGGTGAAGATCGGCGCCGGGCCGCGCTCCACAACCGTGGGCCGGGCCTGTCCGGACGCGGCGGAGCCGTAGAGCAGCGCCAGACTCAGCAGGGACACGACTCGAACAGTGGGCATGATGCGGACGCGCAACGCGCCGGCGGCTCCGTCTGATTCTACGAGCCTTGCGCCGATGCGCATGCCTCAGTGATGCACATCCACCCCCTGACGCGGATCGGTACCGCGCCAGATGACCGAGGCGCTGTCACTGGCAGGCCGGCGGCACTCCTGCAGCGTAATCAGGTCGGAGCGAAGCGGCGACAGCAACGACAGGCCGTGTAACACGTCGGCGCCGCGAAAGCAGTTCCAGCTGGTCACCCGCATCGCCTGGCAACCCTCACGCGCACCTGCGCGTACGAAACTTACGCTTTCTTCAGGCGCTTCAGTCTTTCGGAGACCGCTCTCTTCACGAATCGTTCAGCCGTCTCGTCAACCTTCTTCGCAGCTTCGGAGACCTGCTGTGACTGCGGCGTCGTCAACTTCACGGACAAACGTGGTAGCGGTTCTTTTGATTTTTCCATTTTTCTCCCATTTTCAATGGTCACTTACTCCAACCCAACTTGTTATGGTCCCACGTCCGTTTCCGAGTCAGCGCCCAACTCTTCTTGGACAATCGCCGGCCGTTTATCAATCAGCGCGAGTAGCACGCGCGCCGGTCCCTCCGGCCGGCGGCGGCCCTGCTCCCAGTTCTTGAGCGTGCCGAGCGGAATGCCGATGCTCCTCGCAAAGGCCGGTTGCGATAGCCCCGTCTTGCTTCGGATCGCAACAACATCTGGACAAGACACCTCGATTTCATGCACGGCGAACCCGGCGTGATCACCATGCAGGTAGGCGCGCGCATCGTCGAGCCCGGCCCTGATCTTATCGACTGCCTTGGTCATGGGTCTCTCCTGTAGTCTGCGGCTAGCTCCTTCGCAGTGGCGATCAACGCCGTCAGGTCCCTGTTACTGAGATCCGCCTTCTCGTTCTCGGCGAAGACGGTGAGCAGGAACACGGGAATGTCCTCGCCGGCAAACAGAAACACCACGCGCGCCCCGACGCTCTTCCCGTGTCCCAGACGAGCGACCCGGCCCTTTCGGACACCGCCACCGAGCGGGACGCCTAGCTCTGGATTCTCGGCCACCCTATTGACGACTGTCGCGCGGAGGGCGTCAGATAGCACGCCACGGGCCGCCTTGAGGTAGGCCGGTGTCTCCACAACGGTTTGCAGGCGGCCCACGTCAGAAACAGCGTAGACGTCAGTGGCGCCTAAGTCAATGGCGCCCAGACCGACGACCATCGGCCGCGCTCTGGACCGTGACCTCAACCGCGCGGATCACGCCCTCGTCGCCCGCTTCACCGCGCGCCGGTAGGTACCTGCACCGCCTCGGCCATCGCCCGTGTATCGCAAACGACCGTTTACGACACAGGCGGATCGGCTACGCCCGCGTCTCCAAGGCGGACGGCTCCTAGTCGCTGGACCTACCGCGCGATGCGCTGCAGGCCGCGGGCGTCGACGCCGTCAACATCTACCACGACGTCGCGGGTATTGTCAAGTTAACTCTCCGCCCAGCACAATGCCGGGATGAACACTCGCCGGCCCCGCTACCTTCGGCATCGCTTTCCGCCCGACATCATCAGCCATGCCGTCTGGCTCTACCACAGATACTGCATGAGCTTCCGGGATGTTGAGGATCTGCTGGCCGAACGAGGAATCATCGTGTCGTACGAAACCATTCGGCAGTGGTGCGGGACATTCGGCCCCGACTACGCTCGGCAGTTGAAGCGCCGACAGGGTCGACTCGGCGATACGTGGTTCCTGGATGAAGTCTTCGTGACGATCAACGGTGAGCGCCAGTATCTCTGGCGCGCGGTGGATCAAGACGGTGATCTGATCGACATCCTCGTACAACCCCGTCGGGACGCGCGGGCAGCGCGGAGATTCTTCCGCCGACTGTTGAACAGTCAGCGACAGGAACCCGTGCGGCTCGTGACCGACACGTTGGGCAGCTACCGTGTCGCCCATCGGGACGTCATGCCTTTGGTCACCCATGACACGACGCGATACGCGAACAATCGGGCCGAAGTGTCGCACCAACCCACGCGACAACGGGAGCGTCAGATGCGCGGCTTCACGTCATCCGCCCACGCGCAGTGTTTCTTGCACGTTCACGGCATCATTCACAATCTGTTTCGCGTGGGTCGGCACCGGCTGAGATCGGTTCAGCATCGAATGTTGCGGGCACGAGCGTTCACAGTGTGGACCGCGGTGACGGCAGCCTGATCTCTGATTAGCCTGCCCTCGTATGTCCCGGACTCGTTAACTTGACTGTGCCGTTGCAACGTTGGCCAGCGGCGGCTGGTAGCCTGAAGAGATCATGAAGCAGGCAATCCGACCGGCGATCTTCAAGTGGTGACAAACCGAGCCCGAGCTGATTCTTTGTGCTGTGCGCTGGTACCTTCGGTACTCGCTCTCGTTCCGCGATGTCGAAGAGCTGCTCCGCGAGCGCGGCCTGGAAGCGGACCACACGACCATCTGGCGCTGGGTCCAGCGCGACGGTCCGGTGCTTCCGTCATCAAGTGTTGGTGAAGAGAGCTTAAGCCCTAATCATCCAGATACTTCCAGCCGATGTTGACGCTGGCACCTCTCTGGCACTGAATATCTAGTCTAAGCGGTTTGGTTAGAACGAGATAAGGGCGGGGTAGCAACAGTTGATGGCGGAAGCACCCGGCGTCGTCCACAAGCCCTCGTTTCCGAATCGAGACCCGATGGAGATCGCCTTCGAGGACCGATGCAGCCGATTTGACCGCTACCTGAAACGCCTGCGGGCCAACGGCGACAAACAGTGGGGGCTCGTGATACTCGAGAAGAGCGCGCACCACGAACTACCAGCCGAACCGCCGCCGAACCGCGACCCGCTCCGGCGACACCTGCACGTCGATATCCCGCGTCACGCGGTTGTCCGGCCAGGCAAGCAGCACCGCCCCCAGGGCGGCGTTGGTGCACGGATCCCGCGCCCTCGGTGCGCCACGATCGACCTCCTGGCCATCGTGGCGACAGCAGGTGCATGATCTCGACATGAAGTCGAGCGTGCACCCAAAGTACAAGACAAAATACCACGTCGGGAATTGGCCGGCATACGACCGAGCGCTGGTCCAGCGCGGCGATATCACCGTGTGGTTGGCCCCGGATGCGATCGCCACTTGGGAGGCCGTGGGCGTCGGCAAACGTGGCGGGCAGCGGCAGTATTCCGATCTCGCCATCGAAACCGCGCTGACGCTCCGGCTCATCTTCCACCTGCCTTTGCGGCAGACTGAAGGCTTCTTGACGTCGATCTTCGGGATGCTGGGTCTCGACCTGTCCGCGCCCGATCACACCACGCTCTCCCGGCGTGGCCAGCATCTCGACCTCCCGCTGCGTCGCGCCCCCGCCGGTGCCGGCCTGCATCTCATTGTCGACAGCACGAGCCTCTCGATCGTGGGCGAGGGTGAATGGGCCGCGGCGAAACATGGAGGACGGGGGAGGCGAGGCTGGAAGAAGCTGCATCTTGGTGTCGACCGATCGGGTGTGATCGTCGCCCGGGCCCTGACGGAGGCGAGCGTTGACGACGCGACGACTGGCATCGCGCTGATCGAGGCGACCGACGGCGCCCTCGGACGGGTGACGGCGGATGCCGCCTACGATACGATCGGCTTTTACGAGGCCGCCGGTGCGCGTGGCGCGACCGTCGTGGTTCCGCCGACGAGGACGGCCAACGTGTCTCGATACGGACCGCGGTCGAGCGCTCGTGATCGCACGATCCTGGCGGTCAAGGAGAGAGGACGGCGACGCTGGAAGAAGACGTCGGGCTATCATGGGCAGGCCCGCGTGGAGAACGCGTTCTTCCGATACAAGTCGATCATCGGAGACAGCCTTCGAGCGTGCAGCCCCGCAGGGCGGGGGACTGAGGTCGTCCTCGCGTGCAACATCCTGAATCAGATGACTGGGCTTGGCAGGCCATTGTCGTACCGCATCGGTCGGTGAAGGAACTGTGGATCGGGATCGGTGCGGGCTAGCTCCGATTCATGCAACAACGCCCTACTGAAGTTCGGCTGTAAGAGTGGTTTATTCGTGACCACGGCGCGGCTCTCTCCCCAAAGCAAACGAGAGTACCTGAATGACTTTCCTGGGTTTGAGCTGGAGTTCTGGGACGGGCTTCAACTGGTTGACCATGTCTTGTCGAGCCCACTCCTGACTGAGCTCTGGCTCCACGGGGACTCGGTTCAGCGTCGTGCGGTCTCGGTTGCCGTTCCGTTCATCGTTCGCCGTGCTGTGGACGACAGGCCTATCCATGTGGATACTTCTCCGTTCGCAACTCCGGAATATAGCGTGAATTTCCAGAACGTCAGTACGTCGAGGGGCGTGTTTGCACCATACCGCCCCCCTCGAATCGTCGATTCTAGCGAGTCTGGCGGCGAAACCGTCTTGTGTAAAGAAGCACTAATCACCGGGACCCTAGACTTCAGGGGGTTGTCACCGTCACTGACCCGAATTGTCGATGCCATCGCTGCAAATGTGCCGCGGGGAGCCACACACACGATCAGACTCGGCCGTCCATCACTGGTGCCGCTGCAGCCTGCCGAACCGACCGAGACAGAGGATGGAGACCGCCTGCTTGTCCACGGCGAGAGCGGTCGGTCATTCGTCGTTTCGCCAGATGGTGTTGTCCATAACGAGCGCGACTGGGTCGTCCCGCAGTCGCCGGCATGTGTGTTTCCGCGCAACCTGTCAGTGGCAGAAGCGGACTGGGCCGGTTGGTACAACGCTGACAACGACTGCATGGTGATGGAAGAGGTAAGCTGGCCGGCGGCGGAAGTGCCATACCTGCATCAGCTCATTGGTGCCGCTCGCGAGCGGTTCCTTGGCAAGTCAGTATTCTCGCTCATGGCGGAATCGCAGGCTGCCGCTATCCAAGACGCCGGCATTGCCGAACCCGACATCGCTGTCCAAGTGTCAAACGGTATCGCGCTGTTGGCCTGGTTGCACCCAGCGCTCACTGAGGCGACGCCGGTGTTTGAACGCGATCCTGCCACGGGAGAGATGGTCATGCGACCGTCAGAGAGATGGGAGTCCGGCGACGCGGCGCTGGCTCTCGTCCGAGATATGTTGGCATCGCTCCGGATCGAAGACATGGCCGCCTCCGCCGCGTCTGAACTTGCGAAGGCATTTGGCGAGAATCTCACTAGTGTTCCCGCCATGCTCGATGTTCGATCCGCTGAGTTGTATTGGGACTTTGACTCCTTGGCCTCAGCAGGACGCCGAGGCGCGGATCGCCACCATGCGCCAGGACGCCACCGCCCAGGTCGATGCCTTTCGCGCGACCTATCCCACGCGCTTGCAATTTCCGTATGAGCTGGACGACAAGGCCGCGCGCTGGCCGTTCCTGGTGCACGGCATGTGGCACGACGGCCTGCCATGGAGACAATGTAACTCATTCTATAGCAATAGCTTACAGCTGTAGCTGTAAGCTCTTCCCCTCATCGTATCCCTCGTTCGCAATCAGATGTCCGAGGGCGGTGAAGACCCTCTGTGGACGACTTGAGATCGTGGACCGCCGAGACGACCACGCGCTGATCAGCGCCGCGGGGCACCATCGTCACCCCAGCCGTTGTCACCGAACGACGATCGCGCGTCGGCCAGCGACGCGTACGCGTGGCCGGCGGACAGCGGCACAAGAGAGCCGAACCGCCGCGCAGGACGTGCCTGTACGTCCTCTGCAGTGCGGGCCTGCTCGGTGGCCGGCGCTGAGCCGCACGCGACCTTGGAAGCGGCGGGAGTCGAACCCGAACCACGTGATTTGCTAAGTGAATGATGGCAAAGGACTTCTGGCGATAAGCCTTTGTCGGTCATCACGTTCCAGCCGTGCGGTCGTCCCCTCCAGTCTCCTGGAATCCCCCCGAGTCGACCCCAGTCGTGGCAACATTGTGGCAACGCTCCTCGCGAAGAGGGCCTGCCGTTTCAGTGATGTCCCGATCGCAATCGAACCGAGGGCCTCTAGCGATCGGCCTCAGGCCTCCAGTGTCCTCGACCATGACGTATTCGTGCCGTTCTGGCCAAGCATCCTACCACTCTCAAGTTGGTCTCGCAGTAGGGTGTGTGCTGGAAAGCGGAGCTCGCACCGGTAGACGTTTGGCGTGGACAACGCCGGTGAGGTCAGCCCCGTCCCCATAGATGCTCGGTCGACACGGCGGCGGGCGCCGTGGCATCCTATTTCAGGCTGTCACCCGAGTGTCACCAAGGCGTCAATCGTCGTCCCAAGGGCCCCGGCAATGCGTGACAGCGCGGCTGCAGAGCCAGGTTTGCGCCCGCGTTCGATCTCGGACAGGTAGCCCGGGGCGATTCCCGCCCGCGCGGCCAGATCACGCACGGTGAAGCCCAGATGGATTCGAAACGCGACGATAGGGCGCTCGCCCTGCATGATGGCCAGCGCCACCTCGTGCGGGATGCGGCTCCCATCATCTGCGTCGAGCGCGGCTACCTGATCCTCAAGCGTTTCCTTCTTGGCGAGCAAGGCTTCGTACTGCGCTCGTGTCAGCGTAATGGTGTCGGTGTCAGTCATACGCTTCGCTCCGGTGTCGAACTCTCAGAACTACCAGCACGGTGATCGTGTTGGTTTCAACGCTGAAGAGGACCCGATAGCTGCCAACCCGTAGCCGTCGATACCTGCTGTCAGCGAGTTGGATCACGTTGTTGGCCAGCGATGCCGGATCCGCCGCGTACTGTTCGACCTTGGCGACGATCCGCGCGCGGGCTGGGGCGGCGAAGCGACGCATGTCCTTCACGGCCTTGGTCGCCCATTCGATTTTCCCGAGCGCCCTCACACCCAGATGTTCTCATATAGCGAACATGGTGTCGAATAGTTTCGCCAAGATTATCGAGATGCCCACGTCTTCGGCCGACAAACGATCGGGCTCAGCAAGAGCGAGGCAACGGCGGCGTACCTAGCCGAATCAGGACTATGAGCAATCGCGCGCCCTGTCTGGTGGAACGACTGTACGTCGTCAGACCAAGTTGGACACTTCGGCGCCGTTGCGTAGAGACACATCCGAGCGAATGGCCGCGTGATGCGGCCCGTGTAAGTTCTCGCGTTTCCGTTGCTGCAGCGTCCGCTGTTTAATGCGTGCCCGGCGCGCCAGGATGGTGACCTGCCGTCCGTGAAACATGTCGGCGGGCGTCACGTTCTGCAGCGCCTCATGATACCGCCGGTGATTGTAGTCCTCCACGAAATGGGCGACCGCCCGTTCCACGTCCCACGGCGTGTAGTAGTGCTCGAGTTTCACGACGTTCTTCAGCGAGCGGTGGTACCGCTCGATCTTCCCTTGGGTCATCGGGTGATACGGTGCGCTGCGCGTGTGCGGCAGCCCGTGGGCCTCCAGATAGGTCGCGAGCTGCCCCGAGATGTAGCAGGGCCCATTGTCGCTGAGCAAGCGCGGGCGATGCGCCACCGGGACCGCATCGACGCCGGTGGCGGCGCGTGCCAAGTCGAGGGTCTCCATGACGTCCATGGCCTGCATCGACGTGCGCAGGGTCCAGGCCAGGATGTACCGCGAGTAGTCATCGAGCACGGTCGACAAGTAGTACCAGCCCCAGCCCACCACGTGGAGATACGTAAAGTCGGTTTGCCACAGCTCGTTCGGCCGGTGCGTCGGCTGCTGAAACACCTTGCCCGCCGACAGCACGACGAAGGCCGGGCTGGTGATCAGGTCGAAGGCTTTCAGAATGCGATAGACGCTCGATTCCGAAAGGAAATGCGCCTCCCGGTCCGTGAATTGCCAGGCCAGTTCCCGCGGCGTGCGCTCGGGCACGGCCAAGGCGAGGTCGACGACCTGTTGTCGCACCCGTGGTGGAATGCGATTCCAGTGCCGCCGCGCAGCCGGCGGGCGGGCCGCGAGCCCATCCAATCCGCCCTCGGCGTAGCGGCGATACCACGTGTAGAACGTCGCGCGCGGCACCTGGAGCTCGCGGAGCGTCTGCCGGACGGGCAGATCCGAGCCTTCGACCAAGCGAATGACTTCGGCCTTCTCGGCCGCCGTCAGTCGCACGTGTCGTCTCCCGAGTCGGAGCCCGTCACGTTTTTTTTGAGCAGGCGGTTTTCGAGGACGACCTCGGCCACGAGCTGCTTCAGGCGGCTATTCTCCTTGCGCAGATCGGTGACCTCGGGGGCCGTCGCTTCACGGCTCGTATCGCCGACAAGACGCTTCTTGCCGGCCTCGAGAAACTCCTTGCTCCACCGGTAGTACAGATTCGGCGCCAGCCCTTCCTTCCGGCACAGCGTGGCGATGCTCTCCTCGCCGCGCAGGCCCTCGAGTACGATCCGAATCTTCTCTTCGGCTGAAAACCGCCGGCGCGTCTTCCGCCGGATTTCCTGCACGACTCTTTCTGGCGACGCTTCCTTGCCCATGGGGATCCTCCTCCCCTGGCTCGGAAGTGTCTCTTACTTTCAGGGCCTCAATGGTCCAAAAGGGTCTGAACCCCTACACGAACCTCATACCGCCCTCCCGCGTTGCGCCTCGGCGCCCACCCGACCAATTGACTCGCGATAACTAGAGTTATCGCGAGTCAATCTCCGGGCCGTGTTCCCGGGACTCAGGGAGGTGGCAATGCGTGTGGAGAGCCTGAGCGGCCCGGTGCCGGCACGCGCCGGGCGCCCCGACCGCACCCCGCTCGACGCCGGCGCGGCGACCGCGCGCGGGGCGCTGAGCGCCAACACCGAGCGGGCCGTCCGCTCGGACCTGGACATCTACGCCGCCTGGTGCGCGGCTTGCGGCGTGTCGGCGGTGCCGGCGACCGCGGCGACCATCGCCGCGTTCGTCGACGCCATGGCCCGGGTCCGCGCCCCCTCGACGGTGCGCCGCTACGTCGCCAGCATCGCCGGGGCGCGCGCGGCACACGTTCGTCGATGGGATGGTAGACCTCGAGGTACTCTCGTTCCAGGTTTCGCGGCGCTGTCCCCGGTAGGAGAGCCCGGCGAAGAGCACCCGGAGGTCGTCCTTCGGGCCTTCGCCGACCAGGAGTGCATTGCTCGTCAGGCCGCAGGCCTCGTCAATCAGGGCCGTGGTGGTCGGCCAGTGAACATCGTCGAGCATGGCTTCGTGCAACGATGTCAGGATGCGCTCGAATGCGTCGTGGCCACTCATGGCGATGTCTTCCTTCAGTCATAAGAAGGTCAACTGAAGAATGTCAACTGACCGCCGCGGAGTCGAGCCGACATCGATCTGGAGTCCAGAGAGTAGCGAGTTGTGGTGGAACGGATGGCGCACACGCGGGAGTACCGGGTGCTGCGACTGATCAACTCCAAGCCAGAGGAGAAGGCCGAATGATCAATCAGCCGGAGGAACGCCCGCTATCTATCGGGTCTCGCCCCACCCACGGCCTGGCCAAGGCCGAAGATGTCGCCTCTCGGGCTGACAGGGGACAACCTGTTGAGGTTCCACACTTAGGAAGGCCTCGTCGGCGGCCAGGCCGGCCTCGACCAGGGCCGTCACCTGATCGCGTAGGTGCCCTTCGAGTTCTTCCACGTCGAGAGCGTGTATCGACTGCCGGCGGCGAAGAAACGTCCGCCACTGCGCTGGCCACTGTCCGCGGCGAGCGGGGCCACGCCCACCAGTACCCACTTGGCCAGCGTTGCCAAGGCAGATTCCGCGAAGCCGGGGCTCCGTGTAGCGTGACGCGTCGCTGCTGCAACGCAGCCACAACCTCGCCCCAACCACGACGACAGCGATGATCGCGAGCGCGGCGAGATCCTCCGGGCCAACAGTGTCTCAGGGATCAGGTCCGGCACCCCATGTATTTCCCCTTTTAGTGCATTTCTCACGATGTTGTGGAGCGGGCCACCACGAAGTCCATCGCCCATCCGAGTGCTCGACTGTCCATGCCTTCGATGCGTTCGTGGACTCGGCGATTCGCTACACTCGGCTCGGCCGCTTTATTGCACTATACGGCGTCGGCCAGCCGAGCCCCGACAGACACCGCCTGCGCGGGGGCGAGCGGCCCGTCCCGCAGACGATCCTCCAGCGTGCCGCCGGCCGGCGCTCGCCTGTACAGAGAAGGCCGCGGCGGGGAGCGGTCCCGCCGCGGCGTTTCGTGCGTTAGGCGGCGCCGGCGTCGTCCTGCGGGTTGCGGAATTCGATTGCGTTCTGCAACTCGTAGACCCGCGTGTTGGCGAGGTCCGCGACCTTCGCGACCGTCAGAAGGTCATCGCGGCCGAATGCGGGAGTGCGATCCCAGGTGGAGCCGCGGCGGAACAGGCGGGTGATGTGGACGCTGTAGAACACGCCTTCGTCCGTGGGGGTGTTCTGCCAGATGGTGGCGGTGATCCTGCCGACTCGGATCTCCGCGACGGGCCTGCCGTTGGTGTTGTTTGCCATTTCGTTTCTCCTGTCCGTTGTGGGCGTGATTGCCCTTCCGCTCATGTCGAGCTGGCGGAAGGGGATGAGCGACCTGGACAGGAGGCCGTGCGGGAGCGGTGGCAGGAGGCACAGGAACGCGGTGGCAACGGACGTGACAGGGACCGAAGGTCAGCGGAGCGACCTGGCGCGGTGCGGTGCGCGCTACCCGACTGCCGCCGCGGAGCGGGGCTGATGGCAGACAACATGAGGCGAAATTGGCGGGGTCGTGTCGGTGGATAGGTGGCGCTGGATGCAGAGTCATGGCGGCGGTTGGGGGTGTAGGCCGTCCGGGTGTGGAGCGTAGTCGGGGGCGTTGGGATCGCGCGCCCGCGTTCGGCCGCGTAGCGGCGGGAGTCGGAAGGTGCGGATAGGTGTTGCGGAAGTCGCAGTGAGAGATGGGCAGCGGGGAGCTGGTGTGGAGCCGTTGGCGACGGTTAGGTTCATCGCCAACGGATGCGATTCAGGCGCGTGAGAGTGTCGACCGATGAGAGAACGATGTGCTCTGGCTCGCCGGCCGCGTAGCGGTGGAAGTCGATAACGTCAGGATCGGCGCCGTGGGCCGGATTCCAATCGGCACCGGTGGGGATGGGTCCGAACCACGGGCGGTTCGCGGTGGGGTTGTCGTCTTTGTTGTGCGCCATTGGTTGTCTCCTGTCCGTTGTGGGCGTGATTGCCCTTCCGCTCATGTAGAGCTGGCGGAAGGGGATGAGCGACCTGGACAGGAGGCCGTGCGGGAGCGGTGGCGGGAGGACGAGGAGCGCAATAGCAGCGAACGTGACAGGGACCGGAGGTCAGCGTAGCGACCTGGCGCGGCGCGGTGCGCGCTACCCGACTGCCGCCGCGGAGCAGGGCTAATGGCGCACAACAAGAGGATGGGCATTCGGGCCGGCAGGCTGCTTGGACTCAGATCCAGTGATGATCTTGGTGAGTGATGACAGCAAGGGGCCCGGTGGCCGCCAAGACCCGCGCCATCCTCGATGCTGTCGAACGGGCGCGCCAATCATTGCGTCAAGAAACCTCCCGCACGGGACACTAGAGTGAGGTGGCAGCCGATAGGATAGGACTTGTATCGTTGTCATAGTTCTGCGGTGTCCGACTCGAAACTACTCGATATCGGGGGTAACTCCATCGAAAGCTGCCGATCAATGTCAAGCACGAAGGCCTCAACGGCGGAGACGAGTTCAATTAGTTCATCTGAAGATACCTCGACGACCACCCCGTCTTTGCCTTTACCATTACGGTGAACTATGGCGTGGCGTTTCGGCAGCGCTTTGGCCACATCCGGCAGCTTGGAGCGAAAGTCAACAGCAAGAGTGTCGCGGTACATGGCTTGGACTTTCGTAAGGTTGTGCCAGACGATGTCGAGCAGGTAGCCTTGGGCCTTGTCGCCGGCTTCGTCGACGGCCCTGAACACGTCGCTGTAGTGGAGGGGATGATTCCGAAAATATGGAGTTACTTCGATGAACCGGCGAAGGAGTTGGCTGTCGTTCAGCACTCGATTAATGAATGAGTCCGAAAGATAGGTCTCCAGGGCGGTGATAACATTCGCGTAAAGGAGCCTATTCACGATGTCCGCCAATGTCTTGTCGTCATGACGTGCCAGATGACGAACCGTGTCGAGCGATTCATTGAGCGTGGTGAGGGCATTGGAGTTCGAACGGACGACGTTCAGTAAATTGTGATCGTAGTCGTCGGCGGAGGCCACTGGAGCCCACTCCGCCGATTCATCGTCCAGGTGATCAGCCAGATTTTCTATCACTTCATCGAGAATGATTCCTTCGAACTCGTCTCGCAATTCTTCCCGAGCATCGTATGGCCCACCCCAAATCCAGAGGTAGCCTCCCTCCGCGGATTCATAGGGTGTGCGCTCTGCGGGGTCCTCATATCGAGCGCGGAACCAGCTCTCCATCACCTCACGCTGCTGCTCGATCGGGAGACTGCGAAGCTGATTTACATCGACGGAATGGCGATAGCGAGTATCTTTCACTGCTCGACTCCAGCCTCTTTGTACGGATGCAGTACGGTCAGGCCGTCGGGCTTATCGGGGTCCGCGGCGATTGTGGCGAGCCATCAATTCGGGGCGTTGCCGATAGAGCGGATGTGTTGCAACTTTCCAAGAGCGGCAAGAAAGCGATGGGTCGAGTCGGCCGGGCTCCGTCTCATGCTCGCCACCTCAAGCAGTCTGTGGATGAACTGAACCGCGAGGACGTGATACGAGCCGTCGACCTGGCGGCATCCTTGGGTCTGTTTCGCTCTCTCCTACGAAATGCGGCCACCGTAGGTTAAGAAGAGAGTCACCGTTAGTAGGATGACACCGAGAGCAGATCCAACCAAGTGCACACAGAAGAACCCCCACGTCCAGTGGCCAAGTCCGCACAGTTCGTCACGGGTTGGCCGTCGGATCTACCTCGAGCCCTCCGAGCTGTGCCCTTGAAATCCCACAGGCGGCAGACGACGCAGCCAAGTCCACAGATCACCGATCCCGCCAAAGCCAGGAATGAAAGCAGCATGAAGCACTTAGCGGTAGCATCGGACGTGAACCCTTCGTCACGCAGGAGGGAAAACCAATAACCCAGCGTCGCAACCGTCAGCACCAAAAAAAGATTGAGCGCGTACGTGAGCTGGTCGATCGCGATCTTTTGCCAGCGCTGGAATCGATCCGTTTCGTTCGTCTCTTCATTCATGATTGTTTTATCGGCAGCTCGCTGTGCCTGCTAAAATCCCTACCGATAATTTCACTGGGGGCTAGCCGCCGGCCAGCTCCTCGCCTCACCCGATCCCTGCCTGCCCTGGCCGCGTAACCCCCGCTCACGTCCAAGAGATCTGGCGACGATACGATCGAAGCTCGCTTTGATATCGTCTGACCGACGCGCGGCGTAGATCTCGTACGCACCGAACATTTGGTTCCGATTGCATGCTGCGACGACCTTCGGTTCCACGATGCAGTGCCGTGGCGCGTCATGTCGAAAATCACCTGTGACGACGTATCGTGGGCTTATCGGGACCCACACTTCGATTGCGGACGTCGGCTTTACATTTCCGGTGGGGTCAACCTTGTAAACGGGTTGGTCGGAAGTGATGAACTGCAACTGACCTGGTGCTTCTAAGAGGTGCCAATGTAGACGCTCGAATACTTCCGCGAACACCGCGGTTCCCTCGAGCATCTGCTTGATCGCAAACGCCTTACTCGGCTGCGCGATTTCTACTTCGCCCGCCACGACGGCCTGGATCGCCTCTCGAATCTGTTCCAACTCCAGCGTCTCGCCGGTGCGCACCTTGTGCTTAGTCTGAAACTCTTTGAGCTTACTGAGGGGGAGGTTCCGGAAGGCCACCTTCGATTTCTCAGAGACTAGTGCGTTCAACCGCTCGCGAAACAGCTGCGTCCTGGTCATAAGTAGTGCGACGAACCAAGAGAACTCAGCGTGTTCCTGCGGAGTCAACTGCGCTGTCCCGCTGCGTAGCTTGCAAAGATGCGGCGCGACGGTGGACTCCATCTTCGCGAGTGAACTTTCGACATCGTCCGCGCCTGCGGGGAGGTCAGCGGCGTCATAGAACAATTTTTCGTAGCCGACGGCTGCGGGAGCCTTACGGCGCGGCCATTTGTTAGGTCGGTAGAGCCAAAGGTCTTGCTGAGGCGCGAGATCGGGGTCTACCCAAGCCCTCGTGTACATGACCGGCACGTAATGTTGCTTCATGCGCTGCGTGCCCCAGCCTCTGCCGCTGTGCAGGTCGTCGGGCGGCAGTCGGGATGGCGCCGCCGCGACCGCTGAGCGCGGCGCTGTAGCACGGTACCTGTAGTTCTTATGGAAACCGGCGGTGCTCGCCGGTGTGGAAAGCCGCGTGGACCGCGTCCTCTTGAACGGGTCGGCTTGGCATCCGAGCTGACGATCCGTGGCGCGTCGACCACCGACGTGGTGCTCGCCGCCGACAGCATTTGTCAGCGTCGTCGAAACCGCGGCGTCCACGATTCATCAAGTTCTCTTTCCTCGTCGAGATTTTCGATCTGCTCTTCAAGATCGAGAGCCGTGAGAACAGTGAGCGTCCTGTTGTAGTTGCCCAGGCCGATTACCTGTTCGGTCGCAGACAGGCTGCGATCGCCGCCGAACCAATTCTGAAGGTCGGCCGTGCCCTCATCGCGTTCCGCCAGGCGGATATTGTCAGGGTTCTGGTTAAAGGCAAAGGTAACCGTGTCGGTGGAGAGCCCCTCGCCCTTGCGAATCCAGTTGAATTCCTTCACATCCTTCAAGGCATCCGACATGAAGCAATAGAGGATATGGGTGCCGGTGCTAAGGACGACGGCTACGGGCTCGCGTGTGCACCTCGCGTACCGTATGGCTGTCGCGGTCAGGGACGTGCAGCATTGCTCTGCGAGTTTCTCGATAGCTGGTAGTCCGTCTCCGGCGGTGCTCATGGCTTTCGTGAACAACGCGCGCGGCATCAGCAGCGTGGCCGCAAAATGGTCAGCCTCGATCTCGTAACGGTCACCTGAGGCAAAACCGGCGTGAGATTCGTGAACGTCACCATTGGAGAGAACCGCATCGATGTGGCCAGGTAGATAGTAGTGGCCGAGCTCGTGAGCAACGCTGAAATTCTCGAAGCCACTGTTGTCGATGTGCGTTGCGTACGCGATCCCGAAGGCATTGCCGTAGCGCAGAAGCATGCCAGAAACACCTTGCGCGCGGGCCGGCTTCTGCATGACCTTGATGCCAAGGTCCCGCGCGAGCGCCATCGGGTCTATAGGAAGCGCCGAGAAAGCACGTTCCTTTACGACTCTCTCAGCAGCAGCTGCGGCGATGGTGGCTGAGACGTAGGGGTCGGTCCGGCTCATCTGCTCGCCTTTTTGGCATCCGCCTTTGGCCTGTTGGCAAGCATCTCCAAGAAGTTCTCCGCGAGATCGCGGTCGGCCGTGGTCAGGCGATCAAGGTGACGATGCAGCCTGTCGGCTCCCGCAAGGGCTTGGTCGTCGGTCACCCGCCCGAGAAGGTAGTCAGTGGTCACCTCGAGAGCGTCCGCCAGCCGGCGGAGGTTGTCGAAGGAAGGCTTGCGGGTTCCGGTCTCGAAATGGGAGACCGCTGAGGTTTGGAAGTTGGCGCGATCGGCGAGCTCTCCCTGGCTAAGCTCGCGTTTTTCACGAGCGGCGCGGAGGCGTCCAGGGAAAGCCTTGGATGGGCTGCTTGACTTCATGGAGACGAAATCGTATCATGTAACATGACGACAACGTATACGGCACGGCGTCGTCCCCTGATGAGGGCCTCTAGACGGATTCGTGCTGTCGTTCATGACGGAAGCAAGACTAGCACGACAGGAGGACCGGTCGGGGCCGGAAATCTAGCCTGCCGGCTCGCACCGCCGACGGGCATCAGGGGAGCCCGATTCCGGGCACCCAGGGAGAGAGCAAGATGAACGGGAACCCCGTTGCCGCCACAGCCACTGCAGAAGAACAGCCCAGGAAGCCACGCCCCCCCGACGGCGAACAGGAACCGAAGTACTTCCTCGACATCGAGGGCGCGGAGAAGCCCTGGTATGAGTCGACCATCACCACTGAGCAGATCATCGCACTCGGGGGCTGGGATCCGTCGCTGGGAGTGCTCTTGATCGACGCGGACAACAACGAACGGGCGCTCGCGCCCAAGGAAGTGGTGCATTTGAAGCCCGGGATGGGCTTCTCGAAAAGGATCCGGTTCAAGCGCGGGTGAGCGCGATGCAGGAACGAATCGACAAGGAACTGGCCTTGCTCCGCCAGGCGTACCCAGATCTGGAATACCACCCCGAGGGTCGTTGGGTTCGGGTTTCCGCGTACCCGCTGCCACCAGGCTGGAACCGCGGGACAACTGACGTCGCCTTCGATATCCCGTCCGAGTTCCCCGGTGGGCCACCGTACGGCATCCACGTACCGGCAGGGCTCACGTTCAACGGGCAGCGCCCCGAGAACTATGCGGAACCCTCGTCCAAGCAGCCGCCGTTCGGCGGGACGTGGGGGGTCCTGTCTTGGACGACGGTTGATGGCCGCTGGCGCGCCACGGTGGAGCCGGACCCCGCCCGCGGTTACAGCCTCTTGTCGTGGGTGAAAGGTTTCTCGGAGCGGTTTCGAGAGGGCACATGATGACAATGCTTCTTCACCTTCCGCGTGAGGCTCATGAGACGCTCTTGACGCACCTCCTGCCGATGCAGAATCGAGCAGAGGAGGCGGCGTTCGTGTTCGCCCGCCCAGCCGAGACCACAGGGAGGCGCACCCTCGAGCACGTCGAATGGTCTCCGGTACCGCCTGAGGGGTTCGCGTCGCGCTCTCGCTTCCATTTCGAGCTCAGTGATGCAACGCGGGCCGCAGTGATCAAGCGTGCGCACGACCTCCGTGCGTCGCTCATCGAGTTCCATTCGCACCATGGTCCGTGGCCGGCTGAATTCTCCGCAAGCGATTGGGCCGGTTTCGAGGAGTTCGTGCCACACGTGCGCTGGCGGCTGCGGGGCCGGCCGTACGCGGCGGTCGTCGTGACGCTGACCGGTTTCGACGCCTTCGTCTGGTCCGACGCAGCGCACGCACCGGCGCGGCTGGAGGCGATCATCGTGGATGGTCAGCGCCTAGAGCCGACGCGGCGGTCGCCCCTGCAGCGAGACGGGTACAAGTTCGATGAAAAAGGAACGATTTGACCGACAGATGGCGCTCTTCGGCGGCGAGGGCCAGAAGAAGATCGGCGCATCGCGGGTAGCGGTGGTCGGAGTAGGTGGCCTCGGCACACATGTCGTGCAGCAACTGGCGCTCTTAGGCGTCGGTGGCCTAATCCTCATCGACAGCGAAGAGCTCGACCCGACCAACGGGAACCGGTACGTCACCATGCGGCATGACGACTCCTGCCCGGGCACTCCCAAGGTGGACGTCGGCGAGCGCTCGGTGAAGCTCATTGATCCTGGAGTCCACGTCGACAAGGTCCAGGACTCGCTCGTGAGCGAGGAAGCCTTCGCCGGCGTGATCGGGGCCGACTGCGTGTTCGGCTGCCTCGATTCCGAAGGGGCGAGGCTCATTCTGAACGAGCTATGCGCCGCGTATAGCAGGCCGTACTTGGACCTTGCTTCCGAAGTAATTCCTGGCGACCCACCAGCGTATGGCGGTCGGGTATGCGTCACGTGGAATGGCGATGGCTGCCTGATCTGCTACGACCTGTTGGACGTGGCCGAGGCCCAAGCGGACCTGGCTGGGCTCGAGGCGCGCCGGGACCATGACGCGATATACGGCATCCATCGCGACGCCCTCGGGCGCTCTGGGCCATCGGTCGTGTCCATCAACGGCGTGGTTGCATCAGCGGCTGTGACGGAGTTCATGGTGGCCGTTACCGGCATCCGGGCACCGAAGAAGGTGCTCAAGTATTACGGTCACATGGGACGGTTTACGAAATCCACAGAGCCGCCGGCCCCGGATTGCTATTACTGCAAGTCAATCCGAGGGCGAGGCGCTGCCGCAGACGTGCAGCGGTATGTTCGCGAAGGAGTGGGCGCGTTCCTCCGGTGACCGGGGGTGAGGGGCGATCCGGTCGGGCCGAAGGGGGCAGCCGCTCCCCGGTCGGGCGGGAAGTTAACCTAACCGCGCTCATCGGACGTGTCGCTCGCCGTGATCGCCCCGACCGAGAGTGCGATCGGTCCGCCGAGCACGACCGCCGCCGACGCCTCGGTCAGCGCCAACACCCGCCGCGCCCACCGCGGCAACACCCACAGCGCCGCCACGTCCCAGGATTCCAGGCCGTAACCGTACACCGGCCTGGGCTCTCCCCTCATTTGTGCCGCCGCCCTGAAGCGTCAGCTGGTCCGAAAATCGCCGGCAGGTCAACGAGTGGACGCTATCTCGGACTGCAGTTGGTCCCGATGCCACCCTTTTCCAGGCCTTGGCTTCTTCCGCCAGTTGGTCGCGGTCAACGGTACGGGGCCGTACGTCGGCTACCCAATGAAACGGCCGCCTGCCGAACACCCACCGATGAGCACGCTTGACCAGCAACTGCTGTACGAGGCTGGTGTGGCGGGGCGGGAACGAAAGCCTATTCGCGATCTTCTTACCAACCTGAACATACAAGAGATGCCTGGGCGAGACTGGCATCATGATCTCTGTCCCAGGATTTCCCCAGCCCCCGTCGAAGTCGTACTGACCAGGCCTGTAATAGTTCAACTTGAGCGCCGGATGATCCGTGAGCGGCCATTCTTGGTCGCCTGCGGGTTCAATCACGCTCCAGCGATGGCGACACAGCGTCTCTGCCGCGCCGGTCAAGAGATAGCGCATACTCGCGACCCAGAAGCGGCGGCCGATTGGCACCGTTGCCTGCACCGAGGCCAGATCCGAACCCGGAACGGCCGGAGGCTTAATAGTGATTTCTAGAAGATTGGAGAGCTCATTGTGTTCGGATGTCTGGTGGAGAGTAACATCCTTCGCATTTTCCTCCTCAAGTCGTTTGATCGACTCCTGAAGGGTCCGGTCGAGTAGCTCTGGTATCTGCTGGTGCCATCGGCGCATCGACTCGATGAAGCTCAAGGGAGTACGAACGTCCTGAGCAGCCACAAAGCGGGCCATACTACGCCAGTCACCCGGCGTGAGTCGGGCACGACGCACCAGTTTGTCGATGGCCTCCAGGCCTGGTTGTTCGTAGTTGCTTGACAGCCACCGTTCGAAATCATCGAGTTCTTCCCCACCTCCGAAGACGGTATACAGGTCGCGCTGACGTGCGAGGCCGCGGATCGACTTTCGCGGCCATTCCGGAACCTTCGGCGACGAGACCAAGATGCGGTATGCATACAGATGGGTGTCATCGTCCGACCATCTCCGGAGCATGGCTTGTGGGACGTAGTGGCTCTTGCGAGCAAGTCCTGCTGGAACCAATCTCTTCAACTCATGTTGCGCCGGCTGGTACATGCGCTGTTAGGTGAATCAACCGCCCCGGCCGCCGCGGCCTGGGCGCGGTGGACCTCTATCGCGACCGGTCGAGGAAATTCTACGTCTGGAAGAAGGCGTATGAGGCGAAAACTCGTGCTGCGGTCCGACAGGATTTCCAATTGACATGCGTACCGGCACGCGGTACATTCCCTCATGATCCGCAGGTTTCGTCATCGCGGCCTGAAGCGCATGTACGAGCGCAGCGATCCGAGCCGAGTGGATCCCGACTTGGCGGATCGTGTCGCGCTCGCGCTGGCGGACATTGACGATGCCCGCAAGCCCTCGGACCTCGACCTGCCCGGCTACCGGCTTCACCGGCTGAAAGGCAGACTGAAAGGGTACTGGAGCATTTCAATTTCCGGCAACTGGCGGGTGATCTTCCGCTTCGAAGATGGCGATGCCTACGACGTTGACCTGATCGACTACCACTAGCAGGAGGCAGCAACATGGCGATGAGCAATCCGCCGCATCCCGGCCGCAGTATCCGCGAGAACTGCCTGGACCCGCTCGGTTTGAACGTGACCGAAGCGGCGAAGGTGCTGGGTGTTGCTCGTCACACCCTCTCGCGGGTTCTGAACGGCCACGCGGCCATCTCCTCGGAGATGGCCATTCGGCTTGAGAAGGCGGGCTGGTCCAATGCCGAGTTCTGGCTGCGCCGACAGACCACTTGGGATCTCGTCCAGGCACGCAAGGACGAAGACCGGATCAACGTCGAGCGATACCAGCCGCAGCCGTCGGTCTGAAGTGGTGCAGATCTCATGCTGCAACGGCCACGTGTCATCTCGTCAGAAGACGGAGGGCACTCGCCGCAGCGGGTTTTCAGGCAACAACACCTTATGGTCCTGTGGAGGAGGCGTCCACCATCTATCATGGTCCTACGTCTTCCCATGGTGTCCAACCATGTTCATGTAAAAAACGTTAATAAAACATGTTGATCACGGTCTGGCGTCTTGACGTGGTGCCACGACATCCAGTATATTCCTAGAATAATATGTATAGCTAACTGTAGAGCGAAAAGCGCGAGAATCGATCGATGACGACCACGCCCACACGGCCGCCGCGCCGCCTCACGCAGCGCTTGAGCGCCGCCTTTGTGCGGACCGCCGAGCCCGGATTCTATTGCGACGGCCACGGGCTGAACTTGCGTGTGGATCCGTCCGGGGCGCGGCAGTGGGTGCAACGGCTGGTCATTCGGGGCCGGCCCCGGATGCTCGGGCTCGGCGGCTACCCGCTGGTGTCACTGGCCGAAGCGCGCAACGCGGCGTTCGCGAACCGCCAGCGGGCTCGGGCGGGCGGAGACCCGCGGGCCGAGAAGCGCCACGGCCAGGGCGCGCCCACGGTCGAGGAGGCCGCCGCCGAGGTGTTGGAGCAGCAGCGCCCCGGCTGGCGAAGTGTCAAGCACGCGCGGGACTGGCCGCGCAGTCTGCGCGCCTATGCGTTCCCGCGCATCGGGGCGATGCCCGTGTCCGAGGTGACCACGGCCGACATACTGGCAATCCTCACCCCGATCTGGCACGAGAAGCCCGAGACCGCACGGCGCGTGCGGCAGCGGATCGGTGCCGTGATGAAGTGGGCGATCGCCATGGGCTACCGGCCGGACAACCCGGCGGGCGATGCCGTCGGGCAGGCGCTCGGGCGGCAACAGGACGTCGTCCAGCACATGCGGGCGCTGCCCCACGGCGCGGTGGCGGACGCCCTCGCGACCGTGCGAGCCTCCCAGGCCGCGGTCACCACCAAGCGGGCGTTCGAGTTCCTGGTGCTGACGGCGGCGCGGTCCGGCGAAGTGCGCCTGGCGACGTGGGACGAAATGGACCTGGACGCGGGCGTCTGGAGCATCCCCGCCGCGCGCATGAAGGCGAAGCGGGGTCACCGCGTCCCGCTCTCGGGGCGGGCGCTCGCGATCCTGCACGACGTACGGAGACTGAGCGATGGCACCGGCCTCGTGTTCCGCAGTCCGCGCGGGAAGCCACTCTCCGACATGACGCTACCGAAATTGATCAAGGAACTCGGCATCCCCGCCGTGCCGCATGGGTTCCGGTCGAGCTTCCGGGACTGGGCCGCGGAGCGGACAAACACACCCCGCGAGGTAGTCGAAGCGGCGCTCGCCCATACGGTGCGCAACCCAACGGAGGCAGCCTACGCCCGCAGTGATCTCTTCGAGCGTCGGCGCCGCCTGATGGACGACTGGGCCAACTACCTCAGTGGGGCACACGGGCAAGTGTGGTATGACGACGGAAACCGGGCGTCACGGCCAGAAGTGTTGCCAACCCTGCAACCCACGTCCCGATAACCATTCAAAGCTGTTCCGGCCACCAGAACGGCCTATCCGCACGCCGCTCGTCCGCGACAAAAGCTTCCAGTATCAAGTGGACAGCTGGACGACGGCCCGACGGGTCATGGCGAAAGTCGAGCATCACGGAGGTGAACTGTTCCTGCGCGTCGGCTTCATCGTGACGAATCTCCAACTCCCGAATCGCACCATCGTTCAGGTCTACAACAAGCGCGGGATCCCGAGCCGCGCCGTTCTAAAGAGATACTTCCGAGCGAATGGCCGCGTGAGGCGGCAGGTGTCTGCAACGTGCGCTGCATGATCCGGGCGCCGCGCCAGGATGGCGGCCTGCCGGCCGTCACGGCGCGCCGCCGCTGCCTCCGACCTTAAGTTTTGATCTCGCGGTCTTGTCCCAGTCCGCTCGTCTTCCACCGCGACGGGATCCCCGTCCGCCGCTGGCGTACGGCGTGGCGCACCGCCTGCCAGTCGGCCGGGGTGCCGACCCGCTTCCTCCACGATTGCCGGCGCACCGCCGCCCGCAACCTGATCCGCGCGAACGTCCCCGAGCTGGTTGCCATGCTCCTGACCGGACACAAGAGCCGCGCCATCTTCGATCGCTACAACACCATCAACGAGGAGGAACTGCTCGACGCCGGGGACCAGCTGGTCGCCTATCTGGCGCTGCAGGCGCAGGCGGTGCCAGCCCGCCAGCGGTCCCACACGGCCAGTCCCGCCGCCCCGCGTACCGCATCACCCCTCCGCCTCGTACGACGCGGCACCGCGTAAGAGGGCTGCACGGACCGGACACCGCCCGTCTGTGCGCCGCGGCTCGCGCCCAGGCCCCACCCCGGGCCGGCCAGCGATCGTGGCACACGTGGCAACGGGGCGGGCCGACGCGGCCGAACACGGACACGCGCCGGACCCGACCGAGCCTCCAGGCCAGGAGGCCCCGATGCTCTTCTCGGAGATATGCAATCTGATCGTCTTGGGGGCGGTTCACCCAGCCAGCGACGGTGAGTACGAGAAAGTGCAGCGCGTCAGGCATGTCCTGAGGCGACGTTGAGCACCCTCGGCCAGCAACCGACCCGGCCTCGGCGATTCGCTACACTCGCCTCGGTCGCTTTGTTGCACCATACGGGTCCGGGGCTCGTCCCGGATACAGTCGTGTCCAATGTCCAGACGTGACGCCGCGTACGATGACTCGAATAGAGGAGCCCCCCATAGTGGACGACAACCTGGAAGCAGAACTCGAGCGACTCAGAGCAGAAAATGCGCGCCTGAAGCACGACCGTGGCCGCACCGTCAGCCTCAAGGTCAGCGCGAAGGGGGGCGTGTCGGTGTATGGCCTCGGTCGCTTTCCCGTCACGCTCTATAAGGAGCAGTGGATCACATTGCTGGCCATGACCGATGACATTCGAGCGTTTCTGACGGAACATGACGCGGAGTTGAAAACGAAGTCCGAGGCATAGCCGCCCGTCGATGGACGCCGAGCCAAGCTTCACACGGGCCACGTCCTTGGCACCGGCCGCCCACCCGCCTCTCATCCGGTCCGCGCCGCACTGCCCTCGTCGGGAACCTGCGGCCCCACCACCGTCTGCGCACGCGTCGGGCGGCAGGCTGGCGCAAGCACGAGATCCTCGACCGCACCTGGGAGGACATTGATGTAATGATGTAATCGGCGGCGTGATCCGGCTCACGCCAGCGTGCTCGAAGACGGTGGTGAGCGCAGATCCTCCCCATCTCACCACCCCTTGCCGAGGCCCTGGCGCGACGGTGGGCGCGTCGCGACCTTGAGAGCCTGCTGGTCTTCCACCGCGACGACATCTCGATCCGGCGCGGGCGCACGACGTGGCGCACCGCGTGTCAGACGGCCGGGTCACGTCCCAAGCAGGTCGTTCAGCACAGATGGCCGCGCCGCCAACCTCCGGGGCAGTCGACGGCCATCCCCAAGACCGCGGACGGCGCCGTCGAGATGATGCGCCAGCTGACGATCACGCGGGATACCGCGGTGAAGGCGCGCACCACGGCGATGCACACGCTGAAGCAGATCGTCGTGCACGCCTCGCCGGTCCTGCGAGAAGCCCTCCACAACCTCACCGATCACGGCCTGCTCACGCGATGCGCCAGACTCCGACCGGGCCCCCTCGACACGCCCACCGCGTCCGCCAAGCATACCCTCCGGGCGCTCGCCCGCCGCTGGATGGCTCTCACCGAGGAGATTGCGATACACGACCAGCATCTCGCGCGCCTCACGACCGAGACATCGCCGACCCTCCGTGAGGGCTTCGGTGTGGGCGCCCACACCGCGGCCCAACTGTTGATCATCTTCGGCGATCATCCCGACCGGATTCGTTCGGAGGCCACCTTCGCGACGCTCTGCGGCGCGTGTCCGATCCCGGCCTCGTCCGGGAGGACCACCGGCCGGCACCGCCTCACTCGAGGCGGCCACCGCCACGCCACCGCCGCCCTCGATCGAGCCGTCATCGTCCGCATGCGGTACCATCAGCCGACCGGTGATTACGTCGCACACCGCACGGCGGACGGCCGAACCAAGCGAGAGATCATCCGGTGCCTGAAACGTTTCCTCGCTCGCGAGATTTACCAGCGCGTCATGACCGATTCCCGCGCTCGCCAAGAGATCATCCCGGCCGCCTGAACGAGTGTCTTGACATATAGGGGCGTCAGTGCCCACCGCGGGACGGACGCCATACGATGAGGCATTGCAATGCCCGTAGACCGGGCCTCAGGTCTTGCGTCCGACCAGGAGCGTGTGTGGGGGATCCTGCCAGATACATTCCGCCTGGAATGTGGCGTCGCGCATCGCCGCGAGTTCGTCGTCGACTGGAAAGTAGGTGTCCTCCGTCGCCCATGTGTCGAAGTGTGCATAGGCCCGCTGTTCATCAATACCGCACGACCCCAGATGGGTGACCCATCGACGGTACGTCTCCTCGCGCGCCACCGGATGCGCACTGATGGCCACGTCGGCGTTAACGAAGACGCCGCCGGGGCGGAGCGCCCGGTAAATGCGTGCATAGAGCCGGCGTTTGCGGGCCATGGTAGGCACGTGGTGCAGGGCTAGGGACGTGCCCACGGCGTCACACCGAGGGAGCGGCGCCTCGAATGACCCGCGGCGGACCCGCGCGCGGGTTCCAAATCGTGTGAGCCGGAGGCGCGCCTGGGCCAGCATCTCTGGATCAATTTCGAGGGCTTCAACGGCCTCGACGCGGTCATGTGCCAGCAGCGCTTCGGCTAAGGCACCCGTTCCCGTGCCGAGGTCCAGCACCAGGGTTGGACGGACACCGGCGATTTCGCTCGCGGCTTTGGTCAAGGCCTCTTCGTAGCCTGGGATGAACGTGCGGATGGCTGCATCGTACGCATCTATTTCAAGGCGCAGATGCTTGCGGACGACGTGGCTCATCCGTTGATCGTCGGTCGATAGATCATGGACGCTCACATGCAACGCTTCAACAGCTGGTACGTAGTCACCACCGTATCGTGAAACACGTCCTAATCGTCCCGGCCCCCCAGGAAGCCAGCCCGCATCAAAAAGTAGAGCAGGGTCAGGAGCGTACTGACCACAGCGGCCACGTAGGTGAGCGCGGCGGCGTTCAACACGCGGTCCATGCCCTCCCGCTCGCGCTCACTGATAATCCCGTACGCCACCACGAGTTTCTTGGCGCGGGCCGTGGCATCAAACTCCACGGGGAGCGTCACGACCTGGAAGAGGAGAACCGCGGAGAACAGGAGCGCGCCGATGCCCACCAGCGACTGCGACGCCATGAACAGCCCGATCATCATCACGACGTAGCCGATCGACGAGCCGATGTTAGCCGTGGGCACGAGGGTGCTCCGCAGCCAGAGCGGGGCGTAGTGGGCTGCATGCTGGATGGCGTGGCCCGCCTCGTGCGTCGCCACGCCAATTGCTGCAATCGAGGTGGCATCGTGCACGTCTTTCGACAGGGCCAAGCGGCGTGTCGCCGGGTTGTAATGGTCCGAGAGCAGGCCGTGTGACCGGCTGATGCCCACGTGGCGCAGCCCAGCGCGGTCGAGCATCAGGCGGGCGGCCTGGGCGCCCGTGAGCTGGCGCGCGCACGGCACCTTCGAGTAGGTGCGGAAGGCCGACTTGGTGCGGAAGCTCGCCCAGAGCGACAGCCCCACTCCCGGCAGGATGAACAGCAAATACGTCGGATCGAAGAAGAACATTGCTCGATGACTCCCTGGATGCGTGGGCCTGACCCGTGACGCCAGTTACTCAAATTATACGAGTCCGGCATCGAAGCCGTCACCCAGGCGGCATGAACGCGTGTCTTGCCACATCGGGGCCTCAGTCCCGTAAGGTGCGTTTAATGGGCCGAGGTCCGGTCAGTGCTGGTCGAGTCTCCCAAGTCATCTCAGGCCATGCCGCCTGCGCTACAGTTCCTCGTTCTCACGTTCGCTGGCTGGGTGAACCGCCACCAAGACGATCTGATCGCGTATCTCCGGGAGGAGAATCGGGTCCTCCGGGAGCACCTGGGCCCTCGGCCGCTTCGCCGGACCGATGCCCAACGCCGTCGACTCACCGTGCGCGGCCAGAAACTCGGACGGCGCGTCTGGATGCAGGTCGCCGGCATCGTCACGCCTGACACGATTCTCCGCTGGTACCGGATATTGATCGCCCAGACATACGACGGCAGCGCCCGCCGCGGTCGAGGCCGGCCGATGACGCGACGTGACGTGGCCGCGCTCGTGGTCCGGATGGCGGTCGAGAATCCCCAGTGGGGGTACACACGGATCCGCGGGGCGCTCTCGAACCTCGGCCACGAGATCGCTCGGACCACGGTGAAGCGGATCCTGCACGACCACGGGATCGACCCGGCTCCCGAGCGGAGCCGGCGCATGCCCGGGAAGACGTTCCTGCAGGCGCACTGGGAGGGCCTCACGGCCTGCGATCTGTTCACCGTCGAGGTGCTCACGCTGGCCGGGCTCCAGCGGTACCTGGTCTTCTTCGTGATCGCGCTGCAGTCCCGCCGCGTGACCATCGCCGGGATTCATCCGCAGCCGTACGGCACGTGGATGGAGCAGATGGCCCGCAATTTGACGGACCCGGTCGATGGCTGCTTGCGACGCGCCCGCTATCTGATTCACGACCGCGACCCGCTCGACACGCGGGGTTTTGGCGAGATCCTGGAGGGCGGGGGTGTCCAGCCGATCCGTCTCCCGCCGAAGAGTCCCAATCTCAACGCGTATGCCGAGCGGTTCGTCCGCTCTATTCAAGAGGAGTGTCTCAGTCGCGTCGTCCCCCTCGGCGAAGGGCACCTGCGTCTCCTCGTGGGCGAGTACGTCGACCACTACCAGCGCGAGCGAAACCACCAGGGACTCGACAACCAGCTCCTGCCACGACCGCCACCGCCGGTGAGCCTGGCCGCCGACGTTCAGCGGCGGGAGCGTCTGGGCGGATGGCTCAATTTCTACCACCGGGAGGCCGCATGCGCGGTCGGCCGATTAAACGCACCTTACGGGATGCTCGGTACAAGAAGAAATTTGAGGCGGGCCGCGAGTACATTCCTGGGTTGTTTCCAGGTATGGCGATTCCCAAGGACATCGATCAGATCGCGCTGTTCGTTTACGGCGCCAAGTCGCGAGAAAGCATTGCTGGGGGTCGGGTGATCCTTATCCGAGATTTCATGGAGGAAATCCGGAAGGGTATCCGGCACCGAAAGGTCGCCCGCGCAGCAATTCCGGAGAGGCTCCCGCTCCTTCGAACGCTGCAATTCGCAGCGGAGTACTGGGAAAAGTAAGGGACTGGCTAACCTCCAGATAGAGCCGACGTGGGCAACGGGCTGCGCTCCAGGCGCGCAGTTCAGCATGTTCACGTCCGAACCGTATCACTGGCGGACGTCAACAGCCTGGCGAAGCCCCCGGGAGCCGTGGATGGGGGCACTGGGCGAAACCTTCTCGGTCACCCTCGGTACGGACAGGCTGCCAGCCGGGGTCAGCGCCGGGGCCATTCCAGCGGCGACGATCACCATCACTAAAGCGCTTTTCATGACCGTGTGGTGCCCGGATAGCCGCAGTGTCGAAAGTAATTGCGGCATTCCTCGGGGCTGAAGTGCGGCAGACAGGCGCCGAGGAAAGGCCAGAGGGTTTCGGTGGATCGACAGCGGGCGGCGCGCACGAGGGCTTTGAGCTTCGCGAAGCAGAGTTCAATGGGATTGAGGTCCGGACTGTAGGGCGGCAGATAGCAGAGCGTGGCGCCGACGCGCTCGATCGCCTGGCGGACGCCGGCCACTTTGTGTGCGCTGAGGTTATCGGCGATGACGATGTCCCCGGGATGCAGGGTGGGCACGAGGATCTGTTCGATATAGGCGAGGAAGCTCGCCCCGTCGATGGCGCCGTCGAAGACCCCGGGCGCGGTCAGGCCAGTCACCCGCAGTGCTGCGAGAAACGTACTGGTCTGCCACCGGGCGCACGGCGCGTGGTCGTGGACGCGGGCCCCGCGGAGGGCCCGACCATACCGCCGCAGGAGATTGTTCGTAATGCCGGTTTCATCGAGAAAAACCAGGCGTGTCGGATCCCAGGTCGGCGCGGCGGCGTGCCACACGACCCGCGCGGCCGCGACGTCAGGTCGATCGTGTTCGGAGGGCCGGACCGTTTTTTTTGACGGTCACGTCCAGAGCCGCCACCGCGCGCCAGATCGTCGCCAAACTGGCCGGCGTGCCGAGCGCGTCCTTCAGCTCGGCTAAGGTGCGATCCGGTTGCTCCGCGATCAGCGCGGCCAGGGTGTGCAGGTGCGGCTCCAACATCCGGCGCCGCCCGTGCCGCTGGACGCGCGGCGCGACTTCGCCCGTCTCCCGCCGACGCTGCTTCAACAGCCGCACCCACGACCCGCTCACGCGGTACTTCACCGCAACGTCCGCGGCCTTCATCCCGGCATCACTGTCGAGCAGGGCCCGTTCTCGGAGATCCATCGAATAGGCTTGCATCGGTCCTCCTGCATTGGTGCATGCAGAAGTACCACGACGAGCCCAAGCAGTACAAGGGCTATCTGAAAAGCGCTTTAGCGCTGACGGCCCGCCCCCATCCGGCGTCACCGTTGCGCCGAGGAGGTTGGGTGTAGTTCGCTCACCACATCGGGCGAACCCGGCCAGCCCCACCGATGAGGAGGCTCGCGGCAACGCGCCGGCGGCGGGCGCGGGTAGACGCGCTCGCCCGGCTCCAGCTCCAGGCCCGGCGGATGGCCGAGGCTGACCCCGTGATACGGTTCCGCGAGAACGGGGGAAGGCGCGCGAGATCCCCATTCGCATGATCCTCGCGTGCCGGCGCGGGGCAGACCCGGCAGCGGAACCAGAGTTTCGGTCCCGTCTCGAACGCGAAGCCCGTGAGTTGACGGACATTGGCAACACCTTCATGATCCGACACTGTGAGACGGACAGAGTTCAGATCGCTGAGGCTGAGCAAGTTGATTATCTGTTTCACAGATTGTTCGCAATGATTCGAATGCTACTTAAGTCGAGCGGGCGGGGCGCTTGACGTATCTTCGGTCCTCCACGCTGTGAGCCGAGTCGTGACAAAGGCTGATGGGCGATCGACAAAACCATTGCTCGTTGGCTGCGGCCCACGACTACGCGGATGAGACACCGACGGCCCTGTCTCTCGTTCCTTCGGAGCAACTTCCAACATGGCTCGCCTTGATGAACTGATCGGTCAGATCACCGATCCGATCCTCCAGTCGGACTTGCGCATCGCTGTCAGCCGGCTGAGAAGGAATCGCAACTTCGGTTTGGTGTTTGAAGAGCACGTTCCCGAGAACGCCTTTCTCCCAGGGCACCCGATCCGGGCAGGAATGACAGTTCAGCTGCGTCGCGACACTGCCGGGACAGTCTTCACCGTGAGGGAGATCAAGCGCGGCGTAGCGCTCATGGCGGATGCCGAGGGAGCCGTGACGAAGGCTGCGGTCGGGCATCTTGCGGCAGTAAGACAGTTTGGCGATCCGATCTACCCATCTCTTGAGTCACTGGGCCGGGTGGCCAACGGCGGTGCTACCCGTGCTGACCATGTCGTTATCAGCGGGGAAAACTTCCACGCCCTTCAGCTGATGCAGTACCTGCATAAAGGTCAGGTGGATTGCATCTATATCGATCCCCCTTACAACACAGGCGCGCGCGACTGGAAGTACAACAATCGCTACGTGGATGACAGTGATGTGTGGCGTCACTCGAAGTGGCTCTCGATGATGGAGAAGCGGCTCAAGTTGGCTGCGCGTCTTCTTAAGCCAGACGGTGTCCTGATCGTTACGATCGACGAGCATGAGGTACACCACCTCGGGATGTTGCTGGAGGACATGTTCCCGCAGGCGCGCACCCAAATGGTCACGGTAGTCATCAACTCCGCCGGGGTCCAGCAGAGCGGCTTCTCGCGCGTTGAGGAGTTCGTACTCTTTACGTTCTTTGGCAACTCCGGTGCGGCGTTCCTAGATGACGACCTGTTGTCTGACGACAGGGCTGCGCAGCGACGCAAGGATAGAGTTTGGGACTATCTGCTTCGAAGTGGGACCAACGCCAGGTCGATCGATCGACTGAACATGTGCTATCCGCTGCTCCTAGACGGAAGAGCAAAGCGAGTGGTTGGAACCGGTCCGAGTCTCGAAGAGAGGATGCATGCCGGTGAGTTTGGAGATAAGGACGAGGCGGGTTCGTGGGCGCCACGCGCGTCAGATGACCGATTTGGTCGACACGTTGTATGGCCGATTAAGAAAGATGGCTCGCTTGGTAACTGGCAGGTGGGTCGAAACACCTGCGCGAGGTTAGCGAGAGAAGGATTTCTCCGTCTTGGCAAGTACGACGCGGGGCGCGGTGTGGCTACTGTCATGTACGTGAGCTCGGGCTATCGGGCGAAGATTGAATCTGGGGAAATTCGTGTCATTGGTCGCGAAGAGGCCGATGGGTCTGTGACCGTTGAACAAGAAGTGACGCGGCTACGGCCCAAGACAGTATGGAATAGGCCCTCCCACAACGCCGGCACTCACGGGTCTGGGCTGTTGAAAACCATGCTTGGGGACAAGCGCTTCGACTACCCCAAGTCCGTGTACGCGGTACGCGACACTCTCAAGGCGGTAATAGGGGATAAGCCTGATGCCGTAGTACTCGACTTCTTCGCAGGCTCAGCGACAACGCTGCACGCTACTTGTCTCCTCAATGCTGAAGATGGTGGAGCTCGAAGAATAATCTTGGTCACTAACAACGAGGTTGGGGAGAAGACTCACGTACAGCTATTGAGGGACGGGCACCAGCCGGGAGACATGGCCTATGAGGCGGCGGGAATCTTCGAGAATGTGGCTCGACCGCGAATCGAGGCGGCGGTGACTGGTGTTGGTTCGAATGGAGCCCCCTTGGAGGCGACGTACCTTGAGGGCCGACCATTGTCAGAGGGGTTCCCCGAGAACGTGTCGTTTTTTCGGCTGCAGTATTTTGATCCTGACGATCTGCAGCTGGGCTCTCAGTTCAACTCGATTCACTCGGCGTTGTGGATGGCGGCCGGCGCTGTGGGTGCGCCCAGAAAGCGAGTGAATCCACGCGGGTATTTCATTCCACGATCCTCTCCGTACGCCATCTTATTCGGTCCGAATAGGTCGGCGGCGTTCTTGCGAGAACTGGCCAAACGGGATGATGTCCGGTTCGTGTGGATCGTTACTGACTCTCCGGAGGTGTTCGCTGAGCTGCGAGCGCAACTTCCGACGGGCGTGAGAGCGTCGATGTTGTATCGGGATTTTCTGAAGAACTTCGAAATCAACTCTGGAAGAGTCGTATGAGAGTTCCGCTGAAGGAGTTTCAAGAGGTCGCGGTTGATGAGCTCGTCAATAAGATGCGACAGGCTATCCGAGACGCCAGCGTGTCAGACCCCCAGGTTGTCGGATTCTCCGCCCCCACGGGATCAGGCAAGACACTCATGTTGGCCGCTGCGCTTGACCGACTGGCGGTGGGCGACCAAGAACATCCAGAACCGATTGAGGATCTCACAGTCCTGTGGATCACAGACGATCCAGCTCTGAATGAACAGTCTCGCAAGCAATTGGAGGCAGCGTCGTCGGAGTTCAGTTCTGACCGGCTGCGGATTCTGCCCAGCACGTTTGATGAGGAACTCCTTACGTCTGGTTGCGTGTCGTTTCTCAATACGCAGAAGCTCGGAAAGAGAGGGACGCTTGTCCGTGAAGCGGGCGATCGAAAGACAAATAGCTTTTGGTCCGTCGTTGCGAGGATGGTGTCGGAGCGGCCAACGTCGTTGTGGGTGGTCATCGATGAGGCCCACAAGGGAATGAAGACTTCGAAGGCGGCCCACGATGAGGCTCAGTCTATCGTTCAGCGCTTCATCATGGGGCTCAACGGAAAGATGCCTCCAGTTCCACTTGTGTTCGGCATGTCCGCGACACCAGAGCGCTTTGATGCTTTGGTCGGTGAAACTAGTAGATCACAACGTAAGGTGGTGGTTGAGCCATCCGACGTGCGGCGATCGGGACTCCTAAAGGAGGTGGTGAGTCTCCTACATCCGGACGATGACCAACCCGGCGACATCACGATGCTGGAGGAGGCGGTTGAGGAGTGGCTTCGGTACCGCAGTCAATGGTCGGAGTACTGCCAGGCTGAAGGACTGGCTGTGGTTGAGCCGATTCTTGTGGTCCAGGTGCAGGACAAGATCGGCCGAAGAGTTTCTGCGACGAACTTAGCTAAGGTGGTCAGCACAATCGATCGAGTCGCCGGTGGACTGCCAGAACGGAGCTACGCCCACACATTCGACACCGAGAGTCTAGAAGAGGTGGGTGATCGTTCACTCAGGTACGTGAGCCCATCAGACATCGTAGATGACGCGGATATCAGAGTCGTGTTCTTCAAGACAGCCCTCAATACCGGCTGGGACTGTCCGCGAGCGGAAGTCATGGTGTCATTTCGCACAGCAAAGGACGCGACTCTCATTGCTCAGCTAGTAGGAAGGATGGTGCGGACGCCGCTGGCCAGACGCGTAGATGCGAATGAACACCTAAACTCAGTCGCGCTGTTCCTGCCAGAGTATGACAAGCGGACTCTTGGGACAGTTGTTGAGTTGCTGACGAAGGACTCTGGGGAGTACGTGCCGCCGGTGTCCGTGCAGACCGGTCGTTCCGTAACCCTTCGTCGCCGACCAGATGCGGAAGCGGTCTTTGAGGCGGCCGCGAAGTTGCCCACTTACTACGTAGGGCGCCCTCGGAAAATGAGTCATATAAGGCGCCTTGTTCGTCTGGCGAGTCTGCTCGCTGCCGACGAGCTTGACCGAGATGCTCCCGACGTGGCTACTCGAGAAGTGGTTCGTGCGATCGCGGCGGAGAGAGCACGGCTGCAATCGGGTGCTGCGTTTCGGAGGGCGCTGGAGAAACACGGGCAACTTGACATTCGGATCGTCGACTTCGGATATGAGAAGGGCAGTACCGCCAGAAGTCGTAGTCGTACTGTGTCTGAGGAGAATATCGATGACTTGTTTGCGGCTGCAGGTCGTCGTATTGGGGACGGGATGCACCTCGCGTACTGGCGAAAGCGCTGTGGGAATGATCCGGCTCTTCGTCGTCGGACCAAGATTGAAGCTGCCATAATTCTGGCAGACCCAGAGGCGTACGCGAACATTGAAGCGGCCGCTGAAAGCTCGGTCGGCAAGTGGCTAGAGAAGCACCAGGAAGCGATTAACGGTCTGGGTGAAGCAGCGAGTCAGCGCTATCGGGAGGTACGCCGAATCAGCGCCGAAACGGTGCTCGAGACTCTAGTTCTACGGGAGCAGATCGATGTGCCTGAGTCAGATCAGAAGTGGGCCCATCACATCTATGTCGATGACAACGGAGAGTTCGCCCATTCCTTGAACTCGTGGGAGTCTCGCGTGGTCCGTGCTGAGCTGGAGCGAGAAGAGGTGGACCCCATCCTTTGGACAGCTCAGCGGCCAAGTTAAGGTGGATTCCAGGTTCATGTTTCTAAGCCGCTTCCGACTGCGCTGACGAGGAGCGCAGCGACGAGGTCGGCGCACCTCCCAAATCCGAGTACGCCTCATCAGGCGTGCGATCATCGAGCGACGAGTGCGGTCGCTCGGCATTGTAGAAGTCGATCCACCGGCCGATGCTGGCCCGCGCCTCGGAGCCAACCTCGAAGTCGTGCAGGTAGACGCACTCGTACTTGAGCGAGCGCCACAGCCGCTCGATGAAGACGTTGTCCATCCAGCGGCCCTTGCCGTCCATCGAGATCTGCACGCCTGCGTCTTTGAGCGTCTGAGTGAACTCCAGGCTGGTGAACTGGCTGCCTTGGTCGGTGTTGAAGATCGCTGGCGGTCCGTACTGCGCGAGGGCTTCCGCGAGGGCCTCCACACAGAACGAGGCATCCATCGTGTTGGACAAGCGCCACGACAGCACCTTCCGGCTGGCCCAATCCTGGATCGCGACCAGGTACAGGAAGCCGCGGTGCAGCGGAATGTACGTCACGTCGGCGCACCAGGCCTCGTTCGCACGTTCGACCGCTCGGTCGCGCAGCAAATAGGGGTAGACCCGGTGCTCCGGGTGCGGAACCGACGTGCTCGGGCGCTGGTACAGCGCCTGGAGGCCCATCTTTCGCATCAGACGACGCACCCGCTTCCGACTGACGGCGAAGCCCTCCCGGCGCAGCCAACGCGCCATCTGCCGCGATCCGTAGAACGGGGTTTCCAGAAATTGCTCGTCGATCCGGCGCATGAGCTCGAGAGTCAACTCACTCTCCCCGAGACCATCGTAGTAGAACGTCGAGCGCGAGATCGACACCAAGCCACACTGTCGCGAGATGCTCAGTTCGGAGTGGTTCGAGTCGATCAGCATTCGCCTTCGACCGTGACTCAACGGCCGAAGGCCTTGGACAAAAAATCCTTCTCGATGACGAGCTCGCCGACCTTCGCTCGCAGCTCCTGAATCTCCGCATCGCGAGACGCCTCTCGGCGCTGCTGGTGGTCCGAGAAGACGTCCACAAGCGCCTCCTGGGCTTTCTTCTTCCAGTTCGCGATCAGGTTCGGGTGGATCTTGTAGCGCGACGACAGCTCCGCCATCGTCTGCTCGCCGCGCAGCGCCTGCAGGGCCACGCGGGCCTTCAGCTCAGCGGGGTATTTTTTCCGTTTCTGCATGATTCCGATCTCTCCATTCTGAGGTCGGAATCCACCTTAGCAACCTGTCCGAATTTCGGGGTCCACCTCTAGAGGATGTAGTTGGCTGGCTTCGCAACCTGGCTCGGAAGCCATGGTCTCTGGCGGTGCCCTATCGGGGAGTGGACGGACGTCCGGCTCCGTTCTATCCAGACTTCCTGTTCTTCAGGTCTGCAGGTTCGCAGATCGTCGTCGATATTCTGGACCCACATGTGCCCAGCATCAGCGATGCGCCCCGCAAGGCAGTAGGACTTGCGGCGTTCGTGGAGAAGCATGGACACTTCTTCGGTCGGGTAGAGCTCATTAGTCTCGCAGGGGACAAGCTGAGGCGCCTTGACCTTAAGGATGAGCAGGTTCGCAAACGGGTGCTGAGGATCGATAGTGGTCAGCACTTGGTGGATCTATACGAAAGTCTTGGCTGAACGTTGCCGACAGAAGCGAGTCTTGTGTCCGGTCAGCCGCATTGCTACTCGCTCCGGAATTCCGGCGCGGAGCTAGCCTGTCCTGGACACGGACGCGGAACCTACCAAGCCTTTCTCTGGAAGCACAGGCGCGCCAACGGGAAGACGAGCGAGTTGTTCGATTTGGTTTCGCCGGGGCATTTCGTGTTGATTCGGCCGTTCCTGTACGGTCTAAATCGGACTTCGACCGCACTCTTGCTGGCCGCGATTCTGGTCACCTAGTCCTGTGGCGCGTGAACGCCAGGATCATGGCTGGCCAGCACATGATGCTCAGCGAGTTGCTCCCAAGCCACATGAACGTGACCGTCTCGAAATAGTGAACGCTTGCGTTCATTCCAGGCGCGCATCGCAATGACGATGTCGCGGATATTGGTCCGTGGGGTCGGATTGTGAGCAAGCCAATGAACAGATGAAAGCAGTTCAAGGCCGTAGGGGGTTTCAAACCCGCTGATCAGGCGGGATACCCATTCAAGCCGACCGACAAAGACCTCGTTGTCGGCGAGAAACCGCTCGGCCTCGTCAATTGCTCCAGGCAACAGATCAATGGCTTGATCGGGCCTGTCGCTGTCGCCAAGACCGCGAATGTAATGTCCCTCTAGAATCTCCAAGACCTTGCTGAGATTAGGTGCGTATGGACCGTAGTGGCCTTGTTCGTACCGAAGCTTGAGCCTTTCACCGCCAACTTGCAGGAAGTAGGCGAGTTTTTGGATCTCAAGCAGCGTGAGGGTGTAGGACTCAGTCAGGTAGCTGTCCATCAGACTTAGCAGGAGAGCACGGGGGCCGGTCAATTTCGGCCGCGAGGTGCCGACCGGCATTGACCTCGCATCAGGCACACCCGTTGGAGAATACAGAGCCACTTGAACATCTGGAACCGATTCGAAGGCCGAGAGAATGAGCGGCTTAACCACCCTCCAATCGAGCCCTCCATTGCCACAGCCCAGAGGTGGGATCGCTATCGATCGGATCTTGAGGCGGTGGATCTCGTCAATCAAGGCGGTCAAGCCAAGTCGAATGTCCTCAAGACGTGTACGGCCACGCCAGTGTCGTTTGGTGGGGAAGTTGACGATGTAGCGTGGATTCACGAGGCGCCCAGTGTCGAAGACGTGCATGTGCCCAGGAACTACCTGACCAGCCGTCACGGCGCGCCGGTAAGCACTGAAGTTCTCCGGCCAAGCTCGCCTGAACTGGAGGGCGATGCCCTTACCCATGAAGCCCACGCAGTTCACGGTGTTGACTAATGCCTCGACGTCAGCCTTGAGCAGGTTGCCTGTGGCGTCTTTAACCATAGATCACTCTAATAGTACCAGTCTGGGCGCAGAACCACTTCCGGGTGGGGCAAGTCCGGGAACTCAGCGAGCGCTGCCGATACCCTCGCGGCCATTGCCGCGTTGATCACAACAATCTCCTCGACAAGGCTCCAGTCCAACCGCTCGTACACCAAGAACTCGGCTTGCTTACGCCTCTGTCGGTCGTTGTCGCCGGTTGGCTCGTCAGCCCAGTACCGCTGGTTGACCATTTCCCAGTCCACGCGGTCAAGGAATACCAAGTCGTCGAACCAACTCGTGAATCTAGCGATGCCGTGTCCATCAGAGAACACGAAGGGTATTCCGCTAGCTTCGACAGCCTGAGCCGTTGATACCAGATAGACGAGCGGTTCCTGTCCTTCCGTGTACCCTGCAACTCTCCCTGTTTTTAGCTGAAACATCATCGGCGAGAGGGGGCCGAAGTAGAAGGCAAGATAGTCATGAATCACACCACCGGACCCACAGGGAACAGGGCGCACGTTCCGTCTTGCCTGGATCTCGGCGTTGTGAATTTTTCTGTAGCCCAGCCCATCGTCTGGGGTGAAGTTGGGCGCGTGGCACGCTTCTCGGGTGAGGTACACCGGCAAGTTGTCGATATGCAGGAAGCGCAGAATCGGGGTGGGGAGGGGAACCGGCATTTGCGCTGCACGCGCTCGGGGCACCGATTCGTCGTCGGCATGTACGATCCACCGGATGGTACCCTCTCGCGATGGCCGGTGTCGATCCCTACTCGGGCACCCAAGGCCCACACGGGTGGCACCCAATTGCAAATCGTAGTATAGCCGGAATTTCCGATTTGCCGACCCCGGATGACCCCCTTATACATCCAAAGGCAACGCAGCGCACGAAACTCTTGTTCGTTACAGCATCGTCCCGCTTTAAAGGCCGTCAGTTCAGTTCGTGCGGCCGTGCGACCCGCTGAAGTCTCTGCATTCAGGGGCGTTCCGCAGACACCGTACCCGACGAGCGGCCGTGCGTCGAGTCGAGAGTCACCCGCGGCTGTGGCGCACCAGGTTAAGCGCCGTATCCGAGACGCCGTGGGGTC